>JAXGMA010000001.1:0-2474581 GCA_040768905.1 Christensenellales bacterium | reverse complement strand
AACCCCGTAACCATCGAGGTTTCGGGGTTTTGTGTGGCAGCGGAACTAGGATTCGAACCTAGACAATACGAGTCAGAGTCGTAGGTGCTACCGTTACACAATTCCGCTTTATAAATATCCCATGGTGGCGTCCGCCAGGTTTTAACACCTGCTCCAAAAGGCAGGTGGGTGCACCGTCTAAACTTCTGCCCTCCCGTCAAGCGGGCCCGGCATCCATTTGCGAACAAGAGCTCCCGTTCAAGTACTGTAGGTTTAAAACGAGGCGTCAATCGCTCACCGCAGGATATGGTGGGGTTAATTGGGATCGAACCAACGACCTCTACGATGTCAACGTAGCGCTCTAACCGGCTGAGCTATAACCCCGAAGCCGCATTACATATTATACACAATCCCCCGAGTAAATCAATAGTTTTTCGCCTTTTCATAAACCTGCAATAAATACTTGCCTTTGCCGTGACATATATCAATCTTTGAATTTTTCTTATCGTTTACAGAACCGTTCATGATCAGCGTTCTGGGAATAGCCTCATCAGATCTTATAGAGCCAACACGAGATATCTCTTCTTGCATTCCTTTTTCTCCTTTTGTTGTTGACTTAAGTGCAAGCGATGATATAATACAAATCTATGATATTTCCCAAGGAAAGAAAGCGATCATGCTGCGTGTGTCAGAAAGCAAGACCTTCTATAAAAAATTCCTGATATTGGCCGCACCTATTGCTGTGCAAAATCTGCTTAAAGCGCTGATGTATTTTATTGATAATATTATGATTGGCGCTCTTGGCGAAACAACTATCGTAGGCGTCGGCAACGCCAACCAGATCGCCTTTTTTATTTTTGTCATGATGTTTGGCATTTGCTCGGCTGCATGGATCTTCGCTGCACGCCACAACGGCGAAGGTGACTGCGCCGGCATCAAACGTACGCTTGGTTTTTGCCTTGCCGGCACGCTGTTTGTGGGTCTGGTGTTTTTTTTATTGTCTGTCACTGTTCCGCGCGGTCTCATCGGTATTTTTAATCAATCCGAAAGCGTGATGCAAACCGGAGGCGAATATATCTCTATCGTCGGAATTTCTTACATATTCACAGCGGTAGCACAATCTTATGCCAGTGTTTTGAGGGGCTGTCAAAATACACGGCTCCCCATGTTCACTGCCTTTGTCTCTCTCTGCATCAATGCGGGGCTCAATTACGTGCTGATTTTCGGCAAATTCGGCTTCCCGGCAATGGGCGTTGCCGGCGCAGCCATCGGCACAGTGGTAGGTTCTGCGGTTGATGCCTTTTTGCTCATCCTGATCTCATATATCAAACGCAACGAGGCCCATGCTTCTCTTCGGGATCTTTTTCCTCCGCTCCGCGAATTAAGCCCTTATCTCAAACAGTTTGTGCGCGTAGGGCTGCCTGTCATCCTCAATGAAGGCCTCTGGGCTTTGTTCGCTATGGTCATGGTGGTTTTATACAACCAGATGGGTCTTGAAGTCGCAACTGCCATGGCCGTCTTCAGTGCGATAGAACGCATGGCGTTTGTGGTGTACGCAGGCATAGGCAACACAGCCGGTGTGATGCTCGGCAACCTGCTTGGAGAAGGCAACATCGAAAAAGCGCATACTTATGCGCGCCGTTTTCTGTGGATGTCCGCGCTGTCCTCCCTGTTTGTCGGGTTGATCATCGTCACAGGCCTTGATCCGTTCTTATCTCTTTATGACATCTCAGGGCAAACGCTTGTCATTGTGCGGCAGGTTGTCATCGCCTGGCTGTGTGTTGCATGGCTTTTTTCTCTGAACTATACAAATATATGCGGTGTGCTGCGCAGCGGCGGCGATACGCGTTTTTCTCTCTACATCGACCTTTTTGCAAGCTGGCTCATCACCGTACCGCTTGCCTGGTTCCTTGGGCTTTCGCTTTCCCTGCCGGTTTATTTCGTGTATATGGCCGCATTCCTTGCAGGCGATGCCGTGAAAGCGCTGCTCGGGCTGAGACGTTTTTATAAACGCAAATGGATCATCGATATCACGGCTCAAACACGTCTGTGTACTGAAATCATTACGATTCAATGACTTTTCTGTTTCTATTGTATATATTGTCACGTTGATTATGCAGGAAATTGTCGAATGTCTGTAGAAGTAATAAGGCAATACATATTTTTTTGTTTCTTTTTTATGTACAAGTGTACATATTGAACATGGGGGTAAGTTTGAACACGCCTTTATCAAAAGCACTTAAAAGAACATTGTTCCTGCTTGTTGTTGCCGCGTTGGTGCTCGGCGTCATTGCCGCGCAATTCGGGCATACGGAAGCTTCGGACAAGTCTGTTGTCCGCATCAGGCTTTCCATTGATACCACAACATCTTTTTCATTTTCCTTAAACGGAAACTACAGCATCAACGGCAATCCGGACATCAGCCTTGCTTCAGGCTCTTATACAGTCAGGCTTGAAAGCGGCATACTGAGGCTGTATTCAGGGAGCAGCGTGATCGCATCAGGTTCCTCCATCAAAATCACCGAACTTATGCCGCCTGCCGGGGGTATGAACCTTGCGTCGATCCGCACAACGCATTACGGCACAAACAATTACCGCGGCGATATCGAATTCCGCATCAGCAGCGGGGCCATAACCGCTATCAACCATATATATCTCGAATACTACCTTTACGGCGTTGTGCCGCATGAAATGAGCAATTCATGGCCAATAGAAGCGCTCAAAGCACAGGCCGTAACAGCTAGGACATACGCCGTGCGTTATATGGGCAGCGGCACTTTTGACCTTAATGACACTTCTTCCAACCAGGTCTACAAGGGCTTCAACCCGGCGCATGACAACGCCATCAGAGCCGTGAACGAAACAGCGAAAACAGTGCTCAAGTGCGGCAATAAGCTTGTGCCGACTTATTATGCCGCTTCCAACGGCGGCTTTGTCAGCATTCCGCATCATGTCTGGTCAGCAAGCGCGGCCATTAGGCCTTACCACGTGACGATGCTCGATCCTTTTGACACGCGCAACACCTGGAGTATGCAGGAAGTACTGATCTTCCCCAAAGCGATCACCTCTTCAAACCGTATTGCCTACCAATACATGAGCAGCGGCAGCATGGTCGCTGGCTCAAGCACTTTGAGCGGCAATGCTGAGCGGTATTTTAAAATCTCGGCGTTGCCTGCCGCAGCATCTAAGGGTTATATCGCCGCTGTCACTGATGACATTGAGATTCAGGGGGTCAACCGCATGGTTGCCCACACCTATGCCGGCAACCATGGTATTCCCGATTATACGGGCACAAACAGCTCGCTGTTTTTCAGGTTTGCCGATGTGACCATGACGGTGCTGGCTTACCGATACGCCACCCCGCAGGAAGAGCTTGAGACAGGCAGCGCGCTGATCCGAGAGCCGGTTACGGTCGATTTTACCATCAGCTTCGACAAGCTCAAAGAATCAGGCGGGCTGTACCGTGCGTTTGAAAATTCCAGCCTGCGTGCCGTCGTGGTTGAAGAAACAGCCACCAGTTGGCATATATACAACAGGCGTTACGGCCACGGCGTCGGCATGAGCCAGAGAGGCGCACAGACGCAGGCCAGAGAAGGCCGTACATACCAGCAGATCTTGTGTTTTTATTATCCGAACACGGGTTTTGAGACACTCAATATCTCACCGCCCATATTGCAGCCTCCCGGATCGGACACGGGCACATCCAACGCGACGATCGTCAACTGCACGAATTATGTCAACGTGCGCAGTTCCCCGAGCACGGCATATCCGGCTATCGGCAGAGCTTTTGCGGGCGCACGCATCACGGTCACGCAGCCCCATGCCACTCAAGAGTGGCATAAGATAGATTTCGGCGGCATAGATGCGTATATTTTCGCTTATTATATACAGCTCGACGCTCCCGAACCCACGCAGACGCCTGAACCGACACAGGCTCCCGAACCGACACAGGCTCCTGAGCCGACACAGGCTCCTGAACCCACGCAGACATCTGCGCCCACATCCACCCCGGCACCTTTGCCCTCAAAGCCCGCAATCGTTCAGTCAGGCACGGTTTCAGTGGGCACTCTCAACGTGCGCAGCGGCCCCGGCACCTCGCATGCCGTGATCGGCCGAGTGTTTGCAGATACGCAGGTCGAGATCGTACAGCCGAACGCTGTGTCTGGCTGGCATAAAATCTGGCACAGCAGCCAGGAGGCTTTTGTGTCCTCCGATTATATCAAACTCAATGATGACTTAGCACCCGAAACCAAGGGCGTGATCACTGCCTCTGTGCTCAACGTACGCAACGGAGCGGGTACATCTTTTTTAGCCGTCGGCAGCCTGAAAAAAGGTGACAGCGTGGATATCATCACCCTGAATGCTGCACCAAAATGGCACAAAATTGTGTTCGGCGGAAGCGCAGCATATGTGCATGCAGACTATGTGAATACCGGCAGCGTATCGGCGCCGGGCACAGGTTCCCCATTGATCTATGCCGCAGTCAATGCAAGCGCAGTGAATTTCAGGCAGTCCCCGAGCACCGGCTCAAAGATACTCAAGACACTATCGCGCGGCGAAGTCGTTCAGATACTCGAATCCGGAACAACATGGCACAAGGTCAAACACGGCGGAATCGAAGGCTATATGTTTGCGCAATACATAACGCCATCATCCACCTTATACGGCACTGTCAGCGCGAGTGTACTCAATGTGCGTTCAAGCGCTTCTACGTCAGCCTCTGTTCTTGGGCGGCTTGTTAAAGACGAGACTGTTGAGATCACACAGGCCGGCAGCACATGGCATAAAATCAGGTATAGATCGTCGACTGCGTATGTTTATGCATCGTATATTAAGCTTTCGTAGTACAGATCAATTCGGGGTGCAGAATGTGCACTCTTTTTTGTTTCCCAAGGTTTTTTTCAAGCTTTTATCCACATGGTTTTCGCGCGTTTTTGTTTTCCTGTTTTCTTGATTTCCACGGAAGGTATGGGCAGTCCGTTTGTTTTTTTCATACTTGTCCACCAAAAAACGCGGTTTATCCACATCTTTTGGTGGATAACTTCCCGAACACACCTATGAATATTGCATTTATAAATATGTAGGACCCGCTTCGAAAAACACGATGTCCGCTGGTTTATGATTCTTATTTCTGCCGCAATAATCTAAAAACGCCCCCCGGCTTTCCGGGAGGCGCAGTTTTATATCGGGTTAAAAATTGTTTCTGTCTCGATAGCTTTTTGGATTCGTGCTTCTGCCTTTCGGCGGCTGCGGCCGTTTCCTGCCCGGCGGCGCCTTTCTCGTTTTTCCCTTCGGCCCCTGTCCCTTCTTCCACATTGTAAACAACACGATGCCGACGCCGATGATCAGCAGCACCAAAACCCCCGCTATGATCATAAGTATGCCCGCTGTGCCCAGTCCGTCGCGGGCATCATCGGGATCAAGCCCCGCAGCTTCATCAAAATCCGGCGTTTCTTCAGCCGACAATATTGTGACAGCAATGGGATCAGCTCTGTAAGTATAAGGGTTTCCGTCCGCATCCGTCAGCGTCAACACAAAATCATATGTGGTCGTTTCATTGATGTCGGGAGACCATTCTATGTTAAGCCTCTGCCCAGGCACCAGCTCATTCGCGCTGAAAATGTTTCCAAAGCCCGCCTCGTCCACACGGATTGCTGATAAAGTATACTCAGAATTGTTGTTGACAAAACCGCTGAAATTGACAACACCCGCCGAGCTTAATTCCGTGCGGTCTGCGCTCATGCTGAAAAGCACATTCTGCTCGATGTCATCCGGATCTACAGGCAGCCGGATGGTGACCTTATTCGAATCAATAAATCTGTCCTGGCCCGTATGGTCTCTGAGTGTGACAGTAAACACAACCTCAGTGGTCATCTGGAAAGAGCGTTTATATTCCTGCGAAGCTGTATCTCCAGCCTTCAGCCGAGAAGGAAAGCTGACGCCCTCGCCATTCATCATCACGTTGATATTGGTATAAGACACGTTTCCGCTGTTTGTCAGTGTGAGCTTCAGTGTCACTTCTTCGCCGAAAAGCGGGTTGGGCTTGTCCACTTCAGCGACGGCCGATACCTGACGAGATTCCAATGTGATGGTGATAGGATCAAGTGACTTTCTTGGCTGTGATGCGCCGTTCGCCTTGTAGTCAATGGTTGGTGTGAACGAGATGTCTCTCGATTCCATCCTATAGTTATGGGTAAAGCTTTTGCTTTGGCCCGGGTTTAACTGAAATGGCGTTGCAAGTGCATCGCTCGCGATGCCCGATGCCCTCACTGTGATATCTGTGAGCGTCGTTTCGCCCTGGTTCTGGACCGTCACATTGAGCTGTACCGTGTCTCCCGCACTTGCGAGCGTACGGCTGGGCGTGACTGTCGCACCAAGAACGATCGAAAGCGTCTTTTTGTTGACTTTTACCTTTTCTGAAGCGATCACAGCTGAGTCTTCGGATCTTACTTCGAATGTGAGATCATTGCCGAGCATGCTGTCAGTGACGTTCATGACAAACGAGCTCTCGACCGGCGTGCCAGGGATCAGATTTCCGATCGAACCGCCGGATACCGGAGAATTGTTGTAAAAGATCTTGCAGTCAGGGTAAGCCGTATCGCTGGTGACATTAAAAACAAACGTGACATTGCCACCGCTGACCATCTCGCTTGGTTCCGGGGTGATGTTAAATGTGACATTGGCTGCGCGCGCGGTGGTGCCAAAACTGAAAAAAACCATAAGCAGCATAACAGCTGTTAAAAATATCGCAATATGTTTCCTCAAAACATTTTCCTCCTTTGAAGCAAAACACAAGTGTCCCTGAATTTTGAATCACTATATTTTATAGCAACAGTACTGAAAAGTCAATTCAGACAAGGCTGTGCGTATCTGTAAAGCCAAATAAAAAAAATAAAAGAGCCGGAAAAGACATCCGGCTCATCAATAATTTTCCGCATTTCCGTTACGGCAAATAAAAGATAGCATCATCAGGTATCGCGCCGCCCAAAGATGCCGGATTGCTCTCTTTCATCACCGCAAAATAATCCTTGAGAATGGCTTTGCTTTGCTCCCCGGTGATGAAAGAAATGCCGCAGCGCGGTATCGCGGCTTTGGCGATCGCCGGGCTACCGACGATTTGTCTGTCAGCAATGGCCTTGGAAGCGCTGTCCGGGTCAGCCGCAACATACTGCACCGATGCAGCATAATCTTTAATCAGGCGGTCCATGGCCGCTTTGTCCGCCGCGAACTTTTCACTGACGATGGTGACACCCATAGGCATACCTGCCTCCGGCCCGAATATTTTTTTCCATTCATCGTTGATGTCTATTTTCACAGCCACATCGGCGTTCTTTGCGAGTACCGTCGAGACAAAAGGTTCTGGCAGCAGCGCCAGCGCAACTTCACCGGAAGCGACCGCATTGGCAAGATCGGCGTGTGCGCCCATATATTCGACGCTCACGCCTTCAACGCCGTTTTCTGTTAGTATTTTTTCAAGCGCATATTCCGGCGTAGAACCCTGGCCTGTGGCATAAATCGTTTTGCCCGCCAGATCCTCTATGCGGCTCACGGTGTCGCCGTTCTCAACGATATACAGCACGCCCATCGTATTGACCGCAACGATGTGCAGTCCTCCTTGCATCTTGTTGTAGAGCACCGCCGCCAGATTGGAAGGCACGGCAGCAACATCCAATTCCCCGTTGATGATTTTGGGGCTGATCTGATCGGGCGTGGTCAATAGGCTGATGTCATAAGTCGGATCGTCAAAAAGTGCTACCATCCCCATTCCGGTTGGGCCGGCCAGCGTTGCCACTGCGACGGGCACACCAGGCTGTGCTGCCGGGCTGCCGCAGGCCGCAAGCAAAGCCGCAACCATCAGTACAGCCAGTACAATAATCACTGTTTTTTTCATTGCATCTTCCTCCATTTATAAATTGTATCTTTTTATAACGCTTTTCTGGATATCGATGTTTTTACCTGCACATCCGGCAGCAGTCCAAGCTTTCCCGTGAGGTTGTTGATGTCATCGGGCTCACCCGCTAATATGATGACGATAACGGTCGCGCCATGTTCAGGCATCGGCAACCCCATCCGTCCTTTGATAAGCCCCTTGAACCCCGCTACAAGCGTATTGAACTTTTCCTGTGTGCGCTGCGGGTTTTCGAGTATCGCGCTGATCACTGCAATGCGTTTCATAAAAACCTCCCGTCAAAGATCGGTGCCAAAAAATATCTTTGGTAAAAAACAAAAAACCTGCCCGAAAGGCAGGTCGACAGCAACGGAGAAGAACGCCGTGATACGCTTGACTACACACCTTCCGGTTAAGACACTTTTAAGTCTGCACCGTCAGAACAGTTTTTTTCCGGACGGACAAAAGAACACCGTTCTCGCATCCATCTTTAGTGAATAATATCACAATGCATGTTAAAAGACAAGCTTTTTTAATCTGAAAGGCTGTCGTAGGTGACTTTATATATTTTCGGCGCGGTCGTTTTCCACTTGCTGATAAACGATTCTGCGGAGGCTTGAGAGTATGTCATCAGGCTGAGTTCAAAGACCGGCACCTGGTTTTCCAGCACTTTGAGCATGACCTTGTATTCGCCTTCGTCAATTTTAATGTAGTCTGCCACAAGCTCCGTCTCAAGGCGCAGCTCTTCTCGGCTCTTTTCGCAGTATTCATCGATGGCCTTGCGTACAGATGCAGGGAGCTCTTTTTCGAGATAAAAAACCGTTGAACAGCCTTGTTCGGTGATCGCATAAAACACACCGCCGGGCGTTTCACGCTGCTCGATCAACCGGCTTTCGATCAGTTCGAACATGCATTCCTTCAAATCAAAATAATTGAGCCAGCCGTTTTCTGAAACGATACGCAAAATCTGCAGCTCAGAAAGCTGCATGCCGATGGTTTTGAGCAGATATAGTATAAGCAGCTTATTTTGCGCAATCGCTTTGATCTGCATGGTTGCCTCCATCGCAAGATTTCTTTTAATTATTATACCACATTTTTTGCGATAGTACAGCAAATATGGTATTCTTAAAAAATACACTACTATATGTTGAGGGCGCTATGAAAATAAAAACTATAGAGCAGCTTGCGCGTGATATGGGCGCTGATATTTTCGGCACATCTGATGTCAAAGACCATGTGCCGGAAAGATTTTCACGCACTCCATATGCACTGACCATCGGCGTTCGGCTCTCGGATTCTGTGCTCGACGAAGTGGAAAACGGCCCCACGAAGCTGTATTTTCACCACTACCGCACGGCGAATGCCTATCTTGACCGGATCTCTTTTGCATGCGCGGCCAAACTGCAGAGCTATGGATTAAGAGCGCTGGCGATCCCCGCGTCCCAGACGACCAACGAGCAGGCCATAGCGGGCGATTTTGCGCATAAAACTGCGGCGAACTTAGCAGGGCTTGGATTTATCGGCAAAAGCGCGCTGTTTGTTTCGCATCAATACGGGCCGCGCGTCCGTTTGGCAACTGTGCTTACAGACCTGCCCCTGCCAACCGGCCGGATACAAAAGAGCACATGCGGCAGCTGCACAGCCTGCGTGCATGCATGTCCGTGCGGCGCGATCACGGGCCACAGTTTTGTCGCCGGATGCAGCCGCGAAAGCCTTATTGACGCGGCATTGTGCTCGCATTATATGAAAGAGAAGTTTGCCATGGTCGGGCGCGGTGCCGTCTGCGGTATCTGCATGAGCGTATGCCCATATGGCAAAAAACATGCCCACCAATAAATTAGCATGATTTGATCCGCGATTTGCGGTTTTCTTTTTCCCGCTTGCGTGTTATAGTTATGGCCAAATATTTTGGAGACGGCAGCTTATGAAAATACTCCTGTTGATCGCAGTGATGGCCCTTTTGATGCTGACGCTTTTTGGGCTGCGCAGCGCATCATAGCGATGACCCGATCTACAAAGCCCACGTACAGTCGCTCATCGACGAATCTTATCATGACGAGGCCGCAGGCAAGTATTACCGTATGCAGCATCTGACACTTAAAATGCTTGACGGCCCGCTTGAAGGAAATATCGTTGAATCAGAAGTCTTTATTGACGCGATGAACTACCCGGAGCTCGCACTTTACCGCGTCGGAGATACGGTTGAGGCTTTTGTGGTCTTCACCGAGGCAGGCGATGTGGATTACGTCAGTGTGCATACGCTCGTGCGCGCACCGTATGCGTTGATACTGGCCGTCTTGTTTGTCGTTCTTTTGGCGTTGGTCAGCGGGCGCAAAAGCATAAAAACAATACTCGCACTGGTCTTTACCATTAGCGCGGTTGTTTTCGTGCTTGTGCCGCTGCTCGCGCTTGGCTACAATCCGATCATCGCCGCTATGCTCGTTTGCATCATCGTCACAGTGTTCACGCTTTTAAGCGTCGGCAGTTTCAACAAAAAATCGCTCTCTGCCATTCTCGGCACAGCGGGCGGGCTTTTTTGCGCGACAGTGGTCACGCTTGTATTCAGTGCGCTTATGCGCATATCGGGCATCGATACTCCGACGGTAGAGATGCTCATGATCATTGAAACAGATGTGGTTTTCAACTATCAGGGCATACTCACGGCAGGCATACTCATCGGCTGTATCGGAGCTGTCATGGATGTCGGGATGTCCATATCTTCAGCCGTCAACGAAATGCATACGATCGATCCGCAGATCAGCCGCAGCAAGCTGCTGCACGCCGGCATGCGCGTGGGGCGGGATCTCATCGGCACAATGGCCAACACACTGATCCTCGCTTATACCGGCGGCACCATCATGATGATGGTCGCGTGGCAGGTGTACGGTGTCTCGTATGCGGACATGCTTAACAAGGGCTTTATTCTGATAAAAGTCGCAAAATCGCTATGCGGCAGCATCGGCATGGTCATGACGATACCGCTGACCGCTTTTATTTCGGCGCATAGGATTACTGTGCATACCGGAGGCGGCGATCCTGACTTAAGAACCCCTGCTGATGCAGTTACGCCTTTGCCACAAGACTGACCAGCACCGTCATGTCATCAGGCGGCGCGCCCCCGGCAAGTGCCTTTTCAAGAATGGCGTCTGCAGTCTGCTGTGCATTATCTTTTGGTATATCCGCGAACCATTTAACAGGGTCTCCACTAATGCCATCTGCCACACCGTCGCTGAGCATCACGACCATGTCTTTTTCCATCAAGGTCATAGATGTGTTCCTTGGCATCACTTCCTCCACGATCCCTATCGGCAACGCCCCCGAACTGACAGCCGCCACGCCTTCCTCATTGAGGATATACGCACATTCTGCGCCTGTTTTTGTGAATCTGGCTTCTCCTGTTTTGCAATCTAAAACACAAAGATCCACCGTGGAAAAAACGTCACTATTTCCGCGCAGCATCAGTATCTTGTTGATGATCTCAAAAACCACCTTATCGTCAAACCCCGCACGGAAAAAATTTTCTATCAGCGATACAGCAGTGCTGCTCTCCCGACGCGCGGCTTCCCCGCTTCCCATACCGTCGCAAAGCACCACCAGATAGCGGCCGCAATTGAGCGTGCTGTAAAAAAAACTGTCACCCGAAATCTCTGATTTGGCCGCAGACGCTGCGCCTGTTTCTACACAAAATTTACATGCCTGCTCGAACTTCAGCACTTTGTAAGGCGCATGCCCCTCTTCTTCAGCCATCTTCTTCATAGTCACGCCGCAGGCACCGCTGACAGCGCGTTCGAGATTGATGCCCTGCACACCGTTGCCGCGCATCTTGATGCCGATGACCATACCCCCTCCCATGGTTTGAGCGCAAACCTCTTTGACGTGCATATTCATGGCATCCAGCGCGCAGGCCACCCGTTCCTCAACAGCGGGCAGAAATTTGATGCCTGTGTCTATCTCACAACCAAGGTCTGTGACCACGCGCGCCACACCTTTGAGCTGCTGCCCAGTAATGGCACAGATATCGTCAATCTTTTTTTGCCATTTTGAGTTTAAAAGGCTGGCAGCAAAGACACTTTGTGCAGTGGCTAAAACGCCTTTGATGTTAAAGCATTTTTTTGCAAAGGCCGGAGCAGCCTCAGAGAGCTCTATTCGCCCGTCTCTTTCGAAAGTCACAAAAAGCTGAGTGAAAAAACTGTATGTGGCAAGAAAATCCCTGTCCCAGCAGCTTTTTTTGAACACGCAGCTATTGCATGTGGTCTCTGCAATGGCTGAAAGCGCGCCATAGATATGGGCATTGCCCGGCACTTTGCTGCACGACTGCCTCGCAAACATATCGCCTGTCTGTACAAAAACCTTGGAGACTTCCTCAAGCCGGCCCGCTGTGAGCTCTTTGAGCCGCCGTATGTGCAGATTGTACTCAAATTCATGCCGTGTCTTTATATCTATAAAACGTCCGGCGAACAAAAAAATTCGGCGGGGCAATAAAACAAAAATCAGCGCGGCGGCTCCGGATTCAATCAGTACTAGATACCATACGGACACAGTATAGAATGCCGCGATAAACAGCAGATTGGCAAGAATAAAGCAGGCTGCGCTGCATAGCCTGCCGAGTTTTCGTATTGTGCCGGCGAGCATGCCGGCAAGCCCAATCATGCCGATCGCGGCAGCCTCCGCCGAAACGCTCAGAAACAGCGCCAGCCCCAGCGCAAGCCCAACGCCCGCGCCCAGCGCTGTGCCGCCCGCATATGCCGCAAAGAGCACCATCAGCTGCGCGGCGATATACGCAATATAAACGCCCCAGATATTGATCGGCCCCAGCATGCAAACAAGCACCAGTGCGCCCAGTGCCAGACAGATTGTCTCCTCGGCCGAAAAAAGGCTGCGTCTTGAGCCGCGTGCTCCTATGTCGATCAATGTGCTCAGAACATAAAATATCACCATTGACACGAGGCATTCTATAAGCGCAGGTAAATAGGTTGCAAGGCTTGCTGTCTTAAATACGGCTGCACCGACAATATAAGCGCAGGCCATGGACATCAGCACCACCCATCTTTTTTGCCTGTTCTGCCCGACCGCAATCAGCGCGGCGCACAAAAGAAGCGTCACTGTCACGACAAAAAGCGTATTCTGAGGCACTAAAAGCGCGCCAATACACACAGCGGCGGCCGCAAACAGTGATTCAGAACGGCGTGAAAAGAAACAGGCCGCAACAAATGCCGGCCCAAATGGCGACATCTGTAAAATAAGCTGCGTACGCGCAAGCGCAAACCCCGCAAGCATGAACAAAAGGACGTATGCGGTTTTTCTAAAAACATCCATATGGCACAACTGAAATCTTCGCAAAAGCGCGAAGGGGTGCTCCTTTGCCGGTATTGCCTCAGATGACATAACTTTTTTCACTCCACTCTGCCAGATTTGTCATGCCCATTATACTGACTGTATGCGGGAAAGTTTGTCGCTCCGCGCGGGCTTGCGCCGGATAATTTGCCGATGTGCTGCAAAAATAACAGCTTGAAGTGACTATTCTTTGTCCTTTTTGCGTATACTTATAAGTTGTATAAAAAAATTTCGTCATACAACCGTTTGTTGATTATTTGAACCTGTATCCGCTGATTTTCTTGTTAAAAATCCCATAATGGTTTATTATAATAGGCAGTGAAATTTTAACTAAAGGAGATTTTCCATATGTATTCTATTGAAGATGTATCCGCACGTGAGATTCTCGATTCGCGCGGCAACCCGACCGTTGAGGTGGAAGTTGAGCTCGCGGGCGGCGCTGTAGGACGCGCGGCTGTGCCTTCGGGTGCCTCTACAGGGGCCTTCGAAGCCGTCGAGCTGCGTGACGGGGATAAAAAGCGATACCTCGGCAAGGGTGTTTCCAAGGCTGTTGAAAATGTCGAAACCATCATCGCTGACGAAATCACAGGCATGTGGGCGCTCGATCAGGTCTCCGTCGATCAGGCGATGCTCGCTCTTGACGGCACGCCCAACAAAGCCAAGCTCGGTGCCAATGCCATTCTCGGTGTTTCTCTGGCCGTCGCCAAAGCGGCTGCCTTGCTCTCGGATGTGCCGCTTTATAAATATATCGGCGGCGTCAATTCCAAAACGCTGCCGGTGCCCATGATGAACATTTTAAACGGCGGAAAGCATGCTGACAACAGCGTCAACTGTCAGGAATTCATGATCATGCCCGTGGGCGCAGAAAGCTTCAAACACTGCCTCCAGATGAGCGCGGAAGTCTTTCACAGCTTAAAGAAAGTCCTGCAGGGCAAGGGCTACAGCACCGCAGTGGGTGATGAGGGCGGTTTTGCGCCCAACCTCAAAACCGACGAAGAGGCGCTTGAGCTGATCGTAGAAGCCATCGGCGCAGCTGGCTATGAGTCTGGCAAGGATTTTATGATCGCGATGGATCCCGCCTGTACGGAAATGTACGAAGAGGCCAAAAAGAAAGGCGAAGAGGGCAAATATTATTTCTGGAAAAGCGGTGCCATGATGACCGGCAAGGAGCTTGTCGATTTCTGGGTCAACATCTGCAGCAAGTATCCCGTGATCTCTCTCGAAGACGGCGTTGCCGAAGAAGACTGGGAAACCTGGAAGCTGCTGACCGATGCGCTTGGAAATAAGCTGCAGATCGTCGGTGACGACCTTTTCGTAACCAATACCGAACGCCTGCAAAAAGGCATCAGCCTTGGGGTCTGCAACTCCATCCTCATCAAGGTCAATCAGATAGGCACACTGACCGAAACGCTTGATGCCATGCAGATGGCTGCGCGCGCAGGTTATACGTCAGTCATCTCGCACCGTTCCGGTGAGACCGAAGACGTGACTATCGCGGACATCGCAGTGGCCGTGAATGCGGGGCAGATCAAAACAGGCGCGCCGAGCCGCACCGACCGCGTCGCAAAATACAACCAACTGCTGCGTATCGAAGAGGCCTTGGGTGACCAGGCGCAATACGCAGGCCTTGGCGCATGGTTTAATTTGAAAAAATAAAGAGCTTTCTTTGTTGATATTGCTGACGTTCAAAAAGCCGCAGAGGGTTGCCCCCTGCGGCTGCTTCTATCTGTTTTCAAAAAGTGGCGATAAGTTTTTCAATGGCCGCGATGGCCTCTTCTTCATCCTTGCCGTTGGCAAAAACATAAATCTTTTCGCCTTGCTTGACACCGAGCGAAAGCACGCCCATGATACTCTTGGCGTTGATTTTTTTGTTGCCTTTTTCCACAAAGATCTGCGATGCAAATCCGCCGGCGACCTGAACGAACATGGCCGCTTTCGAAGCCCTAAGGCCGTCAGCGCTCATGATGGTCAATTCCTTCGCCTGCATTTTATTCCCCCCTCGTTATTTTTAAGTGTTCGGCCATGCTGACAAGCTTTCGCAGCTTGTGGTTAACGCCTGATTTGGAGACGGCACCCAGTAAAACCGTCAGTTCCTCAAGGGTCGCGTCAGGATGTGTGATCCTCGCCTCTGCCACTTCTAACAGCGCAGCGCTGAGTTTATCAAGCCCCATGTGTGCGCTGATGTACGCGATACTCTCCTGCTGCTTTAAAGACGCATTGACCGTTTTGGACAGATTGCCCGTCTCGCAGTTGACCTTTCTGTTGACACTGTTGCGCATGCTTTTCAATACACGGATGTTTTCAATACTCAGCACCGACGTATGCGCGCCCATCATCGTCAGCAGCGTCACGATAGAGTCCCCTTCTTTTAAGTAAACCACCTGATTCTTCGCGCGCACTATGGATTTGGCTGCGACGCCAAGTTCTACTATTATATTCAACAGCACATCGGCAAATTCCTTTTGGCCGCAAACAATTTCCAGATGATAGCGTTTTTCCGGGTTTGTGACCGAACCGCCGCCTAAAAATGCGCCGCGTACAAAAGCGATGCGGCAGCACCTCCTGCCTGTGAGCGGTGTATCCGCCCCAAAGCCAAGCCCCTCTTCACCGATGATGCGCGTATCCACAGCAACCATGCGCGAAGCGGCGCTTTCAACTGTCAGCGAATAGATGTGATTGCGCTTTAGCTGATTGGTATGCATCTGTGTTTTTGCATGTATGCCGTAAAGATTTTTTAAGAGCCCGAACGCACGCCGCGCGACAGCCGCGTTTTCGGTATCGATGCGTAAAGTAAAAACACCGCCTGATATGCTTATCGAGCCGGCTGTGTGTATCAGTGCTGCAAGTTCTGAGAGCTCACAGCATTCGCTGCCTGCAGGCGTGCGGCAGATTTCGGCCTTGGCCGTCGAAGAAAACGACATGGCATCCTCCGTCAGCGGCGTTCCAACCCGATATCGCGGTGTTCTATCGTCACACGGTGCCCTTGCTCTTTGAGCGCTCGGTGAAGCTCCTCCGCGATGACCACGCTGCGGTGTACGCCGCCGGTGCAGCCGATCGCGATCACAAGCTGTTTTTTGTCCTGCTCCAGATAATACGGTGCAATGTAATTCACGAGTTCATTGATCTTTTCAAGAAAGATCCTCGCACGCGGGAAAGAAAGCACAAATTCTTTGACATCCTTCTCGCGGCCAGTGTGTGTGCGAAGCTTCTCCTCATAAAACGGATTCGGCAAAAACCGCATATCGAAAACCATATCTGCGTCAATGGGAATGCCGCGCTTGTATCCGAACGTGGTCACCATGATCATGATGCCCTGTTCTCCGTCCTCGCAAAACAGCCTGTCTATCGTGTCTCCGAGTTTTTTCAGGTTGTATGTCGTCGTATCAACGATATTGTTCGCAATGTCCTTGATGTACCGCATCTTATCGCGTTCCTTTGATATTCCGCTCGTGATGCTTCCATCGGGAGCCAGCGGGTGTTTGCGGCGCGTTTCTTTGAAGCGCCGCACCAGCATTTCGTCGGATGCGTCAAGGTAAAGTATCGAAAGCGCGATGCCCTCCATGTCTTTCAGGCAGTTAATCGTCGGGTATATATCGTCAAACATGTCCCCCATGCGCATATCCACCACGCACGCCGCTTTGTTGATGCTGTCTTTTTGAAGACAGATCAGCGCAAATTCAGGTATCAGCTTCGGCGGCAGGTTGTCCACACAAAAATAGCCTAAGTCTTCAAGCCTTTTGAGCGCCGTTGACCTCCCCGCACCCGAGAGTCCCGTGACGATGACAAGCTTCATATCACTCCTCCGTTACATTGACGATTTTGTCAGCCGGGATCCCCGCGCTTTGCGCAAGCGCCAGTGCGTTTTGCGCCAGCCCGACATGCTCCGGCCTATGCGCATCGCTCGATACCACGAAATCCACGCCCGCCTGCGCCGCATCGCGCAGATTCTGTTCAGCCAGTTCCCCGTGTTTGTTGTTGATCTCAAACCAAACACCGTAATCCGCACATGCCCGGGCGAGTTTTGCATAGTTGACAGGTACGCCGTAGCCCGGATGTGCAACGATATCGATACGGTATTTTTGTATCGCGCGCATATAAGCCTCTGTAATCTGCTCGGCCCTTTGCCCTGCCGTCAAAAACACCCATGCTGTATGCAAATCACGCGGAAGGGCTGCTTTGTGAAAACCCATGATCACAAAATCGAAACGGCCATCCGGCATATCTGTGCTGCCGTCAAGCCCGGTCAGGTTCAGTTCGATACCCGCCTTGACATCAATGCGCCCCTCATACGCGCGTTTTGCCTGCTCAATGTGCGCAATATAAGATGCCAGATGCCGCCGCCTCAAGCCGTACAAAGAATGCGACACGGAATGGTCCGCAATGCCGACTTTGGCCAGCCCGTGTGCCAGCGCCGCTTCTATATTATCTTCCACACTGCCCCTGCCGTGGCTGTAAACGGTATGGGTATGGTAATCTGCTGTCAGCTTCATGGTTCACCAATGATCTTGACTTCGGGCTCAAGTGCGACGCCAAAAGCCTCATGCACGCGCGCCTGTACGAGCTTTATGAGTGCGATGATGTCCTCGGGCGTTGCGCCGTCTTTGTTAATGACGAAGCCGGCATGCTTTTCAGAAACCTCCGCGCCGCCGATACGTGTTCCCTTTAGCCCGGCCTGCTCAATAAGCGTGCCCGCAAATCCGCCTTCCGGCCGCTTGAAAGTGCTGCCCGCACTCGGGTATTCAAGCGGCTGCTTCTCGCGCCTTTTTTCGTTAAGCTCCAGGAGTTTTTGCCTGCTCTCTTTTTCGTTGCACGGCAAAAAACGCAGCCGCACACCTGTGACGACAAGCGGATAGCTGCTCAAAAGGCTGCATCGGTATCCAAATGCCATCTCCTGCCCGGAAAACGTCAGGTCCCCCGCCCAGGAGCATGCATGAACCTCCTGCACAAAATCGCCTATCTCGCCGCCGTAAGCGCCTGCGTTCATGCTGACCGCACCGCCCAAAGTGCCGGGTATGCCGCCTAAAAATTCGGCGCCGCCCAAACAGCGCGCGGTGGCTTCGCGTACCAAAACCGCCAGCGGCGTTCCGCTTTTGGCATACAGGTCTGCGCCTTCAAACGTCATGCCGGAAAAGTTTTCGGCAAGCTTTAAAACGATACCGCGCAGCCCCTTGCTCGTCACCAGCAGGTTTGTGCCGCGCCCTGTCACATAAAGCGGGCAGCCTAGCGCACGCGCAGTGATAAGGACATGGCGTATTTCATCTTCTGCAGCAGGCAGTGCCATTAAGTCGGCGCAGCCACCCACCTTGAAAGAGGTGTGCTCCGCCATGGGCTCGTCGCGGCGCACATCCGCGATGCGTGAAGCCAGCATACTGTACGCCTTATCAATCATTGTGTTCATCTTATTCAAAATATTACACCAACACCGTGCATTTCACAATAGTGCTAGGCTTGATTGTCTGTATCCGCTTCGAAATAATCGACGACCGCCTGTGCGGAACGTTCGTCCATGCCCGGCACCTGCAAGATCTCGTCAAAACGCGCAGCACGAATATCTCCCATCGTGTCAAAGTGGGAAAGCAGCGCCTTTGCGCGCACGGCGCCTATGTGGGGTATTTTGAGCAACACGGAATCCTCCACGTTCTTGAGCCGCAACCCGCGGTGGTACGTGACGGCGAAGCGGTGCGCCTCGTCACGGATACGCGTAAGCAGCCCCAGAGCGTGGCTGCTTTTATCAAGAACGACCGGCTCGCTGCGCCCGGTCACGAAAACCTCTTCCTCTCTTTTGGCAAGGCTTAAAAGAGGCACGGTGTCTTCGAGCCCCAGCGAAGAAAGTGCATCATAAGCTGCCGACAGCTGGCCCTTGCCGCCGTCAACGATCACAAGAGAGGGCAGTTCATCGAAACCCTGTTCGCCCTTAAGAGCGCGCCTGAAACGCCGCGTGATGACTTCGTTCATCGAAGCAAAGTCGTCCGCGCCCTGCACCGACTTGATCTTGAAACGGCGGTACGATTTCTTTTCAGGCCTGCCGCCGCGAAAAACCGCCATAGACGCCACCGAATCCGTGCCCTGCATATTGGATACGTCGTAGCATTCCATACGGTCTATGCCGCTTTGCAGCCCTAGGATCTGTGCAAGGTCTTTGAGCGCGCCTTTTGTGGTATCATATTCGCGCTGCAGCCGCAGCAGGCGGCGGTCAAGCGCTTCTTTGGCGTTGCTTAGCGCCATTTCGACAAGCTTCCTGTTCGCCCCTTTTTGCGGCACATGCACCGCGACCTTGCTGCCGCGCTTTTCAGTCAGCCACTGCTCGATCAGCGGCCTTTCAAAAGGTTCTGTATTGACGCAGATCTGTTTGGCCACGCCGCTCACGCTTGAATAATACTGCCCGAGCATGTGGGAGAGCACCTTGCCTTCGGTCTCGCCCGCGCACGAGATAAAAAAGCGTTCGGTATGGTTGAGTTCGCCCCTGCGCACGAAAAGCCCCTGTACCACCGCCTCATCGCCTCTCTTATAAACGGCAAAGACATCCTTGTCATTGAGATCGGGAAACCCGGCTTTTTGTTTTTCGAACAGTCTCTCAAGCGCCCGCAGGCGGTCTCTTGCGGCCGCCGCTTTTTCGTATTCCAGATTTTCCGACGCAGTTTCCATGTCCTCTTCAAGCTGCTTTTTGAGGCCCTTGTACCTGCCGGAAAGAAATTCCTCCACTTCGGACACCATTCGCTTGTACTCATATTCGCTGACCGTGCCCGCACACGGCGCGAGGCAGCGTCCGAGTTCGTGGTTAAGGCAAGGCCGCGATCGTTTGCGCCCGTCAATGTCTTTTTTACAAAGTCGTATCGGGAAAACCTTGTTGACAGTTTCGAGCATATCGTGCAGTATATGTGCCGCGATATACGGCCCGAAATAGCGCGCGCCGTCGTTCTCGATACGCCGCGTCACGCAAACGCGCGGAAATTTTTCGTTCATATCTATGCGGATATAAGGATAATGCTTGTCGTCCCGCAGCAGGATGTTGTAATACGGGCTGTAGCGCTTGATCATGTTGCATTCGAGGATCAGCGCCTCAATCTCGGTCTCGGTGAGTATATAGTCAAAGTCCGCGGTCTCCGCCACAAGCGCAGCCGTCTTTGCGTCCTTGCGCGTACCCCCAAAATAACTGCTGACGCGGTTTTTCAGCGCGAGCGCCTTGCCCACATAGATGATCTTTCCCTCCGCGTTCTTCATGAGATAAACGCCGGGTGTTTTAGGAAGGCTCATAAGTTTTTCACGAATATCCATATCAGTATCCAAGCTCAGTGGCTTTGCGCAGCACACGACGCGCTGCCGGGGCAGCGTGCTTGCCGCCCGATCCCGCCCTTTCCATCACCACTGCGATGGCAAGCGGGTGCTCATCATCGTCAATAAACCCGATAAACCATGCGTGCGCGGCGCGGCCGTCTTTGTCTTCGATTTCCGCTGTACCCGTTTTGCCGCCCACCGTCACACCTTTTATGGCCGCTGCAGAACCTGTGCCGTCTTTCACGGCCTGTATCATCATATCCTTCAACGCCTGCGTATCCGCCGCCACAGCTGCCGCGGCGCGCGGCGCAAGCATGTTCCTGCCGCTCACGGAATAAAGCAGCTTGGGTTCCATCATCACGCCGTTGTTCGCTATGCTTGCCGCGATCATACACGCATGAAGCGGCGTGACAAGATCCTGATGCTGCCCGATAGCTGCCCATGCGTTGTCCGCATCATTCAAAGCGGTATTAAAAACGCTCTGCCCCATGATCACATCGTCAAAAAGCAGCTCGGTATTAAACAGGAATTTGGCGGCCTCGCGTTCAATCGCACCGATGCCAAGCTCTGTGGCTGCCTGCGCAAAATACACGTTGCACGATTGGGCGAGTGCGCCTTTAAGATCGAGATCGCCGTGCTTGCCCGTGCATGTGACGGTCTTGCCCACGATCTGCGTGCTGCCGGTGCATGTGGCTTTATAATCTGCCATGCCGTTGTGTATAAGCGCAGAAGCCGAAACGATCTTAAAAGTGCTGCCCGGCGGATAGAGTCCCGAAAATGCGCGGTTGACCAGCTCGCTCTCCCCGCCGCCTTCCAAAAACTCTTCCATCCTTGATGGATCGAACGAAGGCGACGACGTGCTTGCGAGAAGCTCCCCTGTTTTGTAGTTCATGACAACGACGGCGCCGCGGTTTCCGTCGAGCGCTTTGTATGCCGTTTCGCAAAGCCGGGCATCTATCGTCAGCATCACATCGCTGCCCTTGCGCGGATTCCCTGACACAAGATCCACGATGCGCGTGACAGAACCCTGATCATAGCCATAGAGGTATTTGGCAAACATCGTCTGTGCGCCGTATGTCATACCGTCACTGTCGCCGAGGATATGTGCGGCAGCTCTGCGCTGCCTTGATCCGCTCATATACGTGCGTTTGCCGCCTGATGTATAATAAAGCGGCTTCCCTGTGCGATCAAGGATATCCCCCGGCTGCACATTTGCCTGCATCCTGTTAAGGCGCGGATTGTAAGGCGTGACGAACCAGCGTTCGCCGTACACACCCACCATATATCCAAGGTAAACGGTGAGCCCGGTAAACATCACACAAAACACGATCAGCAGAATGCGTATGTTGCGTTTGAGCACATTCTTCATAAGACTTCGCCTCCCGCGCTTTTGATCTCCCTCTCGTCACGCTCGCCGTTTTTAACGGCAACCCCCTCAATGATGCCCACCAGTGCGAGGCTTGAGATCATGGATGTTCCGCCGGCGCTGATAAACGGCAGTGTGATGCCGGTAAGCGGTATCATTTTTATCACGCCGCCGATAATGATGAACGACTGCAGCGAAAGCATGCAGGTCGCCCCAAATACAAGCAATGCGTCAAACCGTGTACCCGCGTTCATAGCTATGATCATGCCGCGTATGATGAACACAAGGTAAGAAAGTATGATCACCATGCCGAATATAAGGCCGAATTCCTCACAGATCACCGCATAAATAAAGTCGCTCGTGTTCACCGGTATGGAACTTGGGTAACCAAGGCCAAGCCCTGAGCCAAAAAGGCCCCCCGCCGCGATGGCCATGAGGCCCTGGACGATTTGGTAGCCTTGAGTGCGGTGGTATATCCATGGGTTTTGCCAGATCTCGACGCGCACACGCACATGGGAAAATATATGATAGCTTGCCACCGCGCCAACCGATGCCACGCCGAGCCCCGCAAACGTGAGCAGCGTGCGTCCCGTTCCGGCGAAAAACATGATCAGAAAAGTGCCTGCAAAAAGCAGCGCGCCCCCTAGATCGTTGGACAGCACAAGGATGAATATACAAAGCGCGCAGAACACAGCATAGCCGACGGTGGCCGCTGCGGCGCGGCGCTCCGCAAAAAAGTAAGCCGAAACAATAATAAAAAATACTTTTGATATCTCACTTGGCTGAAAGGAGACGCCTGCGATCGTGACCCAGTTGCGCGCGCCGCCAATCGTGTCTGCGAAAAGATAAGCCACCGCGATCAAGCCGAGCGCGGCTGCCATCATCACATAGTTAAGCAGCCCGAAGTCACGTACCCTTTTTAAGACCATCACAACGATGAAAAGCACAACCGAGCCCGCGCATAACCACAATAGCTGGCGCAGCGCAGTTTCCATGTTGAGCCTTGCAAGCATGACAAGGCCGATCGAAGCCAGAAAAAAACAGATGACGAGCGTGATCCTGTCGATATGGCGAAAAACAAGCGCTGCAAGGTTATAAGCCAGCAGCATGGAAAATGAGGCTCCCAGGCCGTACAATGCGGGCACAATATCGAAACTGCCCCCACGAAACGAAAGCAGCGCGCATGCGGAGAGTGTGAACATAATGATCAACGCAAGCAGCGCGCCCGCGCCCTTTCTTTCAAATACCATTTAGCCTTCCTCTTTCAGATGCACTTTTGTCACCACATTGCCAAAGCACACGGTGTCTTTGCTGTGCAGCCGCACACGGCTTTCGATAGCGCGCCCGTTGACCGTGACCTCTCCTTTGCCGCTGCGGCTCAGATAAACAGCGCCGGAAAGCGCCCTGTATATGCTTGCGTGGGTTTTATCCAGGCTGCGTTCATCAAACATTATGTCACAGCGGCGCGAACGGCCGATCGCGTTTTTTTGCATCAGCTGTATGTTCTCACCCATCACATCAGCCGGCCCGGAAATCACGGATAAATAGCCGATACTGCTTTTAGCAAGACTCAGCACATAGCTTTTTTCCCTGTACTCCCTCAAGGATATGATAATGACACCGATAAGCACAATCACACCCGCAGCCACAAACCAGTAACGCATGGCGATCGATGCTGCTTCATATATGGTTTCCAAGCACTTCACCTCGCATATATGTATTTTATCATATTTTGCGCAAAGTTAACCCGGAAAGATGTAAATGGATTGTGAACAGCCCTTGGGGCATCAAATGCAACGCTTATTTAACGGGGTGTGCCGGGTTAAGAAGATGGCCTTGCGCCATACCAAAGGAACAAAACCGTCAGCAGCGCTGTTGATATTGTAACAGTTGTTTGGGTGTGATATCAGAACGGCTCTAAAACACCGCATCCTATGCGCTTGCCCGCATCTCCTGCAGGCTGCGAGGAAAAATCATCCCTCTCCATATGCACAACGACTGTTTTCCCGATAATTTCGCTGACTGTAAAGCGCGTGGTGAAAAACGCAAGCCATGCCTCGCCTGAATCAGTCGCGATCAGTGAAGGAAAATCACCCGAATGCATCGGGTGGGGCACACCCTTCGGGTCGTAATGTCCCTGCGCACTTTGAAAATCCGGCGGTTTGCAGCTTTGCCCCTCATGCAGGTGAAACCCATAAAAACCGGTCTTGTTTTCAGGCAGCCCTTTGATCGTTGTCTCGACGCGCACCCCGGCTGGTCTATCGGTGAATAAAACTGTACCGTAAAGCTTCTCGGCCTCTGCATAGCCTTTGATCAATGCCCGTGCACGCCGCCTTATTTTTTTCATTGTCCTTCCCCGCTTTTCAAATCAGATTCAGGATAAAACCCGCAATACAACACTATGCACAGCAGAAGAAAACGTGACTGTGCCTGCCGTATCCATTTTTCGGTGCTTATTTGACAAAGACCCCCCTCTGCTATATCATAATTGTATGAGGTATCGGTTAAATGTTTAAGCCCGGAGACAAAATTTCATATCCTATGCACGGTGCAGGGTTCATAGATGCTGTTGAAGATCGTCTTTTTTTGGATAAAAAAAGACGTTACTATGTGTTGAGATTTTCTGACGGCGATATCAAGGTCCATGTCCCGGTCGAAAGCGCCGAAAAAGCCGGCTT
Organism: Christensenellales bacterium; assembly: GCA_040768905.1. Lineage (GTDB taxonomy): Bacteria > Bacillota > Clostridia > Christensenellales > SZUA-584 > SZUA-584. Next base: position 2,450,061 of record JAXGMA010000001.1, on the reverse strand, counting down.
GCGCTGCGTTATTTCGCCCGACGAATGCAGACGAGTTCTTGCCTCATTTAAAAAGATTGACGACATCGAAGAATCCTCCAACTGGAACAGGCGCAACCGTGAAAATCTTGAAAAAATGAAATCCGGCGATGTTTTCGAAATTGCCGCTGTGATCAAAAGTCTCCTTAAACGCGAAATGCAGAAAAGCTTATCCTCCAGCGAGAAAAAAATGCTTGGCACTTCCCTTCAGATCCTTGTTTCGGAAATTGCGCTTGCCAGTAACAAAGATGACGAAGAAATCAAAAAACTGATCATTCAGACGCCATAATTGTTAAATATTTGTGTTTTTTGGCAACTATCGCTTTGACTGGCCATTGTTATGATATAATGCAGTCAACAATGATATTGAGGTGTAAAAATGGGCAGAAAAATTGCACGTTTTTTTATTGTATTGGTGGGTTTGTTTGTCGGGCCGGGGTTAACGGCACTTGTTTATGAGCTCCTCGGACGGATCTATAACACCGATGCTTACAGTATGCTTCCCGACATTTACAGTCTGCTTATTTTTATCAGCGCCGGCATCATTTCAGGACTGGTGTTTTTGTTTGTTTCAAAGCCCATCGTTGAATTTATATTCAAGTCAGCAGGTGATGCAGATAAAAAGCTCTCTAAGCTGCCTGCCAGCGTGGTCATTTCTGCGGTCATCGGCCTTATACTCGGCCTTGTGGTCGCGTTCTTTCTTTCTTCGCTGATAAAAAGTATCGTTACCTTGCCATGGATCGCAGGCATCATCAATGTGCTTATATATATTGTCTGTGTCTATCTTGGCATATCCATATTGACGCGCTATAAACCTGACTTTTCCGAATCCGGTATCTTTAAGCGCCATAAAGATGAGGATGCCAAATCAAAAAACGCTGTACCGGCCCGTCCGAAGCTTCTTGATACCAGCGTCATCATAGACGGACGCATCTTTGATATCTGCAACACGGGCATCATTGAGGGTACGCTGATTATCCCTGAATTTGTTTTGGATGAGCTGCGCCATATCGCAGACTCTTCGGATGATTTAAAACGCAACCGTGGCCGCAGAGGGCTTGATGTATTAAAGCGTATACAAAATGAGCTTGATCTTCCTGTGCGTATTGTTCATGCAGAGATAGAAGAAACCGCTGAGGTCGATTCAAAGCTGCTTTTTCTTGCCAAAGACATGGACGGTATCGTCGTCACCAATGATTATAATCTGAACAAGGTCGCGGCAGTCAAAGGTGTGCGCGTTCTCAACATCAATGAGCTCTCCAACGCCATCAAGCCTGTAGCGCTGCCTGGCGAAGAAATGTATGTGACTGTTGTCAAAGACGGCAAAGAACCCGGCCAGGGCGTTGCCTATCTTGATGACGGCACAATGATCGTTGTAGAAGGCGGCCAAAAAGAATTGGGCAACCCTGTCAACGTTATTGTGACAAGCGTGATACAGACAGCCGCCGGAAGAATGATATTTACAAAACTTAAGTAAAAAATATAACTAAAAATATACCCCCTGTTTAACTCATGCGGGTATTCTGTGATACTTCATTTAATGTGTGTCAGCTATGTATGCCCCAGAACGCAAAACAAAACGCAGGCGCTTTCTGCGTTACATTGGAAAAGATGCATAGTCCTCGTCTTCCGGTAAGCTCTCGAATTTTTCAAGAATGGCTTTTTGCAGCATTAACCTGGCTTCGGAGTTGATGGGGTGCGCGATGTCTTTATATTCCCCGTTGGGCGTTCTTCTTGAAGGCATCGCTATAAAGTAACCGTTTTGCCCTTCAATGATCTTCATGTCGTGAACTGCAAACATGTCGTCAAATGTCACAGACACCACGGCTTTGAGCTTTCCCATGGTCTCTATCCGCCTGATGCGAATGTCGGTGATATCCATAAAGCAACCTCCTTGGCGCGGCGCGAAAAGTGTACAAGTTTAAAATTCGTCATTGATACATGTTTTTCCTTCTTTTTGTAGCCTAATTTGCAAATTCAGCAGTGAATTTCCATTTTATGCCGATCTCTGCGGATAAAAGGCGCTAGGCTTGCAACGGCACGGGCCAGCCGTTATAATATGACAGAAACGCATACAGCGAGGTGAGTTTATGGAAAATGTATTCGAGGTGCTGAGCGAAAGAGGTTTTGTCAAACAGGTGACGCATGAAGGGCTTGCGGATCTGCTTAGCAAAGAGAGCGTTACATTTTATATCGGCTTTGATCCCACAGCAGACAGCCTGCATGTGGGGCACTATGTCCAGCTGATGGCGATGGCGCATATGCAGAGGGCAGGGCACCGTCCCGTCGCGCTGATAGGCGGCGGAACCACCATGATCGGAGACCCTTCCGGCAAGGCGGACCTGCGTAAAATGCTCAGTGCGGATGATATCGCACGCAATGCAGAAGCCTTTAAAAAACAGATCGGCCGCTTTCTTGATTTTGGCGAAGACAAGGCGCTGATGGTCAACAACGCCGACTGGCTGCTCGGCCTCAACTATATTGAATTCCTGCGCGATATCGGCGTGCACTTTTCGGTCAACCGCATGCTGACCGCTGAATGTTATAAAAACCGCATGGAAAAGGGGCTGACCTTCTTAGAGTTCAATTATATGCTCATGCAGGCTTACGACTTTCTCGTACTCCACAAAAAGCACGGCTGCAAACTGCAGCTTGGCGGCGACGATCAATGGTCAAATATACTTGCTGGCGCTGATCTGATACGCCGTAAACAGCGCAGCGAAGCCTTCGGCATGACTTTTACGCTGCTGCTGACAAGCGACGGACGCAAAATGGGCAAGACCGAAAAAGGCGCAGTTTGGCTCGACCCTGAGAAAACCTCCCCTTATGATTTCTATCAATACTGGCGCAATGTGGCGGACAGCGATGTGGAAAAATGCTTATCACTGCTCACTTTCCTGCCGGTCGAACAGATCAAGCAGCTTTGCAGCTATTCGGATGAACGCATCAATGCCGCGAAAGTGGCGCTCGCCTATGAAGTCACCGCGCAGGTGCACGGCCGGGAGGAAGCAAACAATGCCAAAGAGGCCGCGGAAGCGCTGTTCGAAGGCGGCGCGCAGGGCGGCTCGGTACCCGAAACGGTGGTCACGGATACAGACGGCCTCCTGCTTTTGGATCTGCTGCAATCATGCGCACTGACATCCTCGCGCGGCGAAGGCCGGCGGCTTATTGCGCAGGGCGGTTTATCGATCAACGGAGTAAAGATCACCGATGAGTTTCTCAAAGTCACGGCTGACCTTTTTGATAACGGTGAAATGATGCTCAAAAAAGGCAAAAAGGTCTACCATAAGATCAGGCTTGCTCCATAAGCCCCCGGGCTGCACTGTGTTATGATAACGATCAAAGACCAATCCGAAATATGCCTCATCGTCAAAAAATCGCGTTTTCTGGGCCTTGCCTGCCGAGCCGACAGCGCGGAACAAGCGCAGCAGATTATCGACGCACGACGCAAACAACACCGTGACGCGCGCCATCATTGTTTTGCCTGGCTGCTGGAGGATCAATCCATGCGCTGCAGCGACGACGGCGAACCGCAGGGCACAGCCGGCCTGCCGATACTCGAAGCCATCAAAAAAACCGGGCTCTCCAATGTGCTTGTGATCGTGACGCGCTATTTCGGCGGTACGCTGCTCGGCACAGGCGGCCTTTGCCGCGCCTACACGCAGTGCGCCGTACAGGCTCTCGAAACGGCCAAAAAAGTTCGGCTGTGTTCCCTCAGTATGTTTGCCTGTACGTTTGACTTCCCCACCTTCTCCCGCATACGATCTGTGCTCACCGGTGCAGGTTATACGATGGAAGAGGTCCATTACGGCAGCGATGTACGCATTCAATTCGGTGTAGCTTCAGGGAACGAAAAAGCTTTTCTGGCACATATATCCAATTTAACGTTCGGTAAAACGGTCCCCGTGCCGCTGGCCAGCAAACGCGTCACCGTCGATCTTTGAAGGTTTATTGTTCATCCTGCTTAAAAAGCATGCGCATACGCGCTTCAAGCACCTCCACGATGCGCCCCTCTTCTTTTCTCCCGCCCAAAGGGTCATACGTAACGCCTTCCCCAATGCGCAGCACCCGCGCAAAACGGCTGGCAAACACGGGATAGAAGGTCAAGCATTCGTGCGTTCTTTTATAATAGAGCCTGCCCAAATTGGCAAATCCGCGGTAAAAATCACTCACCTGATCATGCTGCGTATACCGCTCCTCCGGATTTTCGGGAAAAAGCAGTATGCTGTCTCCCGCCTGCAGGCATTCTATGGAGAGTTCAAATGTTTTGATGACGTTTCTGACTGTCCCCCGGTAGACTGGTATGGGGTCAAGCGAGTTTAAAGCCCATGCCACAATCGGGCTTGCTATGGCTGCTGCGAGCTTCCGTATGAACACGGGCATCCATTTTATCCGGATAAAAGTGCCTTCATACATGTGCTTGATGATCTGGTTTTTGTCAAGCATCTTGCTCAAAACCCAGGGGCGCAAATCATAGGGCAAAAAGACCACAGCTGCAATAGGCCCGTATACCTCACGGTGGTTGAAAACGAATATTGCAGGCAGCTTCTGCACATTTTGCTCTCCAGTGAGTGAATGATACATGACAGGCCTTAAAAAAGCGCGAATGATATGCACGCCTATCCTCTTTTTGTATCTTTTGATCAGTACGCTTCTTAGCCTGTTCTCCATCTCTGGATTGTCTTTTCCCGCCTCTTTGATGCGTACATATGCTTTGAGCCTGCGCGTGTATTTTTGCGTGAGCGGTTGTTTGACCGAATAAACAAGCGCCATCAACAAGAAGACGGTGGGAACTGCCACAACGCTGCTGCTGATTTGCGATGCGTACGTGATATTGTCATCCAGCCATGCGCCTGATACCGCCGGATCAAAAATCAATAAAATGAGCACGCAAAGCATGATGGCCTCGGATATCAGCGCCGTCCAGTGCTCGAGCCTTTGTGACCTCTGGCGAAGAACGGCTTCGTTGACATCCTTGCGGTGCAGTTTAATCACAAGAAGTATGTCTTCGCGCAGACCGAGCGTAGCGGTCATCTGCAGCGTCAAGCCCACAAGCAAAAGAACGGCCTGCACGGATACTGCAATGCCGCCTAAGAACCAGTTTCCGCGCAGCATGTATGCGGCGAATATAGCAATGGCTGTACCCAGCACAAAAGCGGCATTTTTACCAATACGCGCAAAAAGCGACGCGCGCAAAAACTGCTGCGTTGCAAGCGACATCGCGCCGAATACAATCGCTATAGCAGCAAAGACGATAAAAAAACTGTGGAAAAAAACAAGCCTTATTGAAAGAAGGATGTAAAGCACATATGTGAAAGCGAATATGTGCAAAGCTACGCCGGATGAAATGGCCATGCCGTCATAAAGCCGCGCGCTTCTGATTTGCCTCACATCGCCATCCGGTATCCTCTGCTTTTGGTCTTCGCTTTCCTCATCATGAAACATCCATTGGCGCATAAAAGAAAACACCATGCCAAGCGCCGCCGCAATAATAAACTCAAATGCCTGCAGGCCGGAAACCCAAACGAGTATGCCCGTCAGAACAACAAGAGCCGCCTGAGGCCCCAGCAAAGCTGCTGCCCTGCCTGCACGCGGAGCCTTGATTTGCTTTCTGCGCAACAGCATGCTTTGCACGCCATGCTCAAGCAAGGGCAGCGTGATAATGACAATGGCGATGGCAGCTTGTGCTGTCAAGTACAAAAAAGGATAAACGGCAAGCACGCACACCACAGAAAGCATAAAAAATACGACCGACGCCCATTCAATAAACTTTTTAAGACGTGAATCGTATCGTGTTTTGACCAAAAAGCCGATCATTCTTGCCAGTGCGGAAACGGATATAAAGACTGCCGCTCCAAAGAACACAGAAATAGAAAAACGTTCGGCGACAGCCATCGCATAGAAACAAAAATAGATGTAGACAACCTTGCTGTAGAGCCGTCCCTTATCGATGTGCCAAGCCTTGCGGGTCATGTTGCTTTTCGGTTAGTATCCCCCTCTTTTGGGTGTGAAGTTATAGCCTTCCTTATCCCAGACACTCATCCAGCTTTTCAGCTTCTCCAAAAACGCTTCGTTGGTCTGTGTTTTGGCAAGCATGCCGATAAGCTGTTCGGCAACCTCGGCAGTATTGCCGCCCGACATCACCTTCCTAATCGTCCACATGCCTTCAAGCTCACTTTTGGAAAGCAGCAGCTCTTCGCGGCGCGTGCTGGATTTCTGCAGATCGATCGCCGGGAAAATACGTTTTTCTGACAAACGGCGGTCAAGATGGATCTCCATATTGCCTGTACCCTTGAATTCTTCGTAGATGATCTCATCCATGCGCGAACCTGTATCCACCAGAGCCGTCGCGATGATCGTCAGGCTGCCGCCAAACTCGATGTTGCGTGCCGCCCCGAAAAATCGTTTTGGTTTGTAGAGCGAACCGGGATCCAGGCCGCCTGAAAGTGTGCGTCCGGTCGGCGGTATGATGAGGTTGTAGGCGCGCGCTAAGCGCGTGATGCTGTCCAGCAGGACGACAACATCTTTGCCTTGCTCCACAAGGCGTTTGGCGCGCTCGATCACCATCTCAGACACCCGCGTATGGTTTTCCGGCTTTTCGTCGAACGTAGAGTAAACGACTTCAGCCTTAGTCGAGCGCTGCATATCGGTCACTTCCTCAGGCCGCTCGTCGATGAGCAGCACGATCAAATTGACGTCCGGATAATTGGCGGTGATGCTGTTGGCGATCTTTTTGAGCATAATGGTCTTGCCTGCTTTGGGCGGCGAGACGATAAGCCCTCTTTGGCCTTTGCCAATGGGCGATATAAGATCAATCAGCCTGATCGCAAGATCACGCGAGGCGATTGTGCGCTCCAGCGTAAACCGCTTATCAGGATGAATGGGCGTAAGCTCCTCAAAAGGCCTGCGTGTCAGGCATTTATCAACGGTGTCATCATTGACCTGTTCTATATATAGCAAAGCATTGAGTTTTTCCGAATCTTTCGCGGGACGCGTTTTGCCTCTAACTTTATCTCCGGTCTTTAAATTGAATTTGCGGATCTGCGCCATGGACACATAAACGTCTTTGTTGCCGGGCAGATAATTTTCGCTGCGAAGAAAACCATAGCCTTCAGGCAGCACTTCGAGTATTCCGAGGGCATCACCGCAATCACCCTTGTTAAGCAGTTCATTGACCGCATCGTTGCCCATCACATACTCAATGATCTTCTTTTCCTCGCCAGGCAGAGACTCCTGATGCGTCTGTTCGCGCTGTTCATCGCCGCTGATCACCTCATGCTGATACGGATGGGCATGCGCATCGCTGCGTATATCCTCATACACGCTGTATTCATTGATGTTATCATCTTCTTCGGGTAAATCCTGCACGAGCTGCTCAGCCCGCGCTTTCCTGTCGAGCTCATACAGCATGTCGAGAAGTTCACCCTTACGGTATTTGGTGACAGACTTGATACCCGCCATTTTTGCGATCTCGCGTAAATCCATCAGGCTCTTTTCTTTGAGCAAACTGATATCCAAAATCGTTCTCCTTTAATTATAGAAAAATAAGAATGCCAGACACAGTAAAAACGCATACCCGTCAATTTTATTATAAATATTGGGATTCAACGTACTTCAAGAAGTTCCAGCCACTTGACTCTGTTAATTATATTCTCTTTTCTGATATATTGTCAATAGCATCTGCAAATGTGCGACAATAATACCTAAAAAATTCTATTTTACAAACAGCCGATACCCATATTGCTGCACATAGTCTCTCATCACGCGCGGCATAATAACCATAGAAAAGTTTCAAGGAGGAAACCTATGCACCAAAACAAAAGACAGTCCATCATATGCACGGTCGATACGTGCAGATACCATGGCCAGGAAGATCATTGCGAGCTTTCCAGCATTCATGTCAGCCCGCTCTCCGGCAACGCAGAATCCGCGGAAGACAGCATGTGCCAAAGCTTTTTGCGCAAGGCCTGACAGACATGAAATCTCTTAGCTGCAGCGCAGTCAGCTGCGTACACAATCATGACCAGCAATGCAGCGCCAAAGCCATCTTGGTCAGCAAAAGCGCCGATGAGACGTTTTGCGATACCTACACAGATGAAAACAGCTTTGTCGCAGCGGCATATCTGGATACGGAATCAGAGTTCGGCGAGGAGTTAAGCGCTCCTCCCAATATTACCTGCAATGTATCCGGATGCGCGTATAACCAATCGTTCCGATGCCATGCTCATGCAGTAAAAATTGACGACCCGCACGATATGGTTATATGCAACTGCCTGACATACCGCCCAAAATAAGATAGTTTTCCCGGAATATTTACTTATGCACGTAGCAGTTTTTTAAAATCCGCGCCCTTACCAAGGGGCAGGATAAGCCTGTCCCTTATCTTTATCAGTCATTCTTTCACTCTGCCTTTGTTCTTGTAGAAGGCTTCAGTCTCCAATACCCGGCCTTCCCTTCGGCCTTGTATTTTTGATCGTTGTGTACGGCCTCCAATCATCATCTTGTTCTCATTCCGCTTGTATATCTTGGATTTGCTTTGCCTCTTTATCCGTAAACAGCCTTTCACAGTTGATGATCAGCTTGACTTGATCGCCCACCTTCCCGATGCCGCTGATATACCGGCTGCTTTTCCCCGGTTCTAACATCGGAGGCGCTGAGATGTCTTTCTCCTCGATTTCCAACACTTCTTTTACCTCATCCACGATCAGCCCTGCGCAATATGCTTTTGCATTGATCACAACAATGCATGTTTTTTCCGTGTCCTTCTCAGCCTGCTTTGTGAACCGCAAGCGCATATCGATGACCGGTATGGTCTTGCCGCGCAGACCGATAACGCCTTTCATATAACCAGGCATATCAGGCAACGGCTTTATAGCCTGTGTGCCGAGGATTTCAGTGACAAAAAGTATTTCGATGCCGTAAACTTCGTTGCCGATGGAAAACAGCAAATATCTGCCGCATTGTGTATCCTTGTTTTCTTGCATTGTTTGATACCGATTTATGTCCAAAACGCATTCCCTCCAAAAATTCATGCTGAGTTTTAAAAAGCCTTATAAAAAAACTATCGTCGTTTTGGCTGTGACCTTTAACAGCTATACTTAAATTTTGCTTAATTTTCATTTATACGGGTCGGCAATATGTCTTTTTATCAAAAAAGAGGGCCCATGTGAGCCCTCTTTGAGCAAATTTTCTACCAGCTCCTGCCTGCGCCTCCGCCGCCTCCGCCGCCGCCGGAGAAACCACCTCCGCCGAAACCGCCGCCGCTAAATCCTCCGCCGCCGCCGCTCGAGCTTGGCCGCGATACCATATTCGTCTGAAAGCTCGTCATGCTGCGCGAGATCAACGACGTAAACATGATGGTGCTGAAGGCAGAAACGCCGTAGTAACCATGGTACCACGTCGGCGGCGCAACGCCAATGCCTTCAAATTTCTTCGCCCACTTGTCCGTGACGCCCAGCACATAGGCGTACGGCAGCACATTGTAAAAATAGGACGGGTTTTGCTCAACAAGCACGAGGATCCTGTCCTTCTCTGCCTTGTCGATAAACTCTTTGAAACCGATGATCTTTGCGAGCCATTCTTTGCCCTGTTTGGTGTGCTTGTGCATAATGATGGTCAGCAGCAGCAGCGCGACCGTAGAAAGCGCTGTCACGAGCAGCACGGCAAACCCGATGTTTTCATTAAACACAGGCATGATGACCATATAGAGGGCAAGCACCGCCGCAAGCACAACGACCGAGCCTATAAGCTGTGCGATCCGGCTTCCTTTCTTGGTTGACCGCCATTTTTGTGCCACACGCGCCAGTAAGAATACGGGCATGCTGATCAAGGCGGCGCCGATCACGGCAAAAATAATGCCAAAGAGCCACTCGTTGGTATCAGTAAATACCGCCCAAAAAAGCGTGAGCGCGATAGGGATCATGGTGATAATGCCCATAGCCACCCGTGCGCGTTTTGATTGCGGTGTAAACAACTGCCTTTGCTTTGCACCTTCAAAATAATTCTTCACAGCTGTCTTGGTCGTATCCATCGTGCTGTAGAACGTGTATTTCAAGCTGGATACCGCGACCGCATCGCCGCTTGCGAAAAGCTTGCTGAACATTGGTTTTTCAAAGCTCTTTGCATCCTCCAGATCTTTGAGTTTGACAAGCTCAAACTGGCCTTTTTCCTTTTCCACAATCTCAAGATAGCCCTTATCTGCCCAGTAAAGGATCAGCGACACCACATCCTTGTCATCCACACAGCCGTCTATCACATAACCCGTTTCGGCAGGCGTCATGCCTTCCGGCGGATAGAATTCAACGGTGGGGAACAGCCGCCCGTCTCGCCCGAATGCAGCCCAGAGCAAAAAAGCAAGAAGCACGCATAAACCGCTGACGATGTAAACGGCCATTGTCCAGTTTGCAACAGGATCCCTCGCGCCGACAAAATAGCTTTCCGGAAGCTGTATGCGCGCTGTCAAATACTCTCCGCCCTCGATCGGCCGCAAAACATGGCCGCTGATGGTGTTGCCTTCTTTTTCCCAGTAAACGGCCGATGTGTCCGCTTCTCCGTAGCGGCCTAGGCCGACTCCGGTTAACTCAGTATCAAAAGCCTTGGGCATGTCAATGACGAAGCGCGCGCTCTCTATGGTGTTATATGTGTTGCAGTATATAAGGTTCCAGTAGAATTCATCAAATGCATCAATTCGGTCAGCGCCGATATCACATTTGTAAGAAATCACGTATTGTGTTTCTCCCATCACCGTACTGTCAGGGCTGCCTATTCTTGCAACAAGAAAATCATCCTCGCGCGAGAGCTCGAATTCATGGCCATGCACTTTAAAATCAAAAACCCTGTAGTTGTATTTTGACCATCTTGGTTCAATGTCCCGGCGGAGATTGCCTCTTGTCTGTAGTTCATAATAGAATCCGCGCCGGGGTTGATTGTAATCGAGCGTCAGCGTTTCGACCACATCGATCACGTTGTTTTCGCCGACTGTGATATGTACATCATGGCTTATGATGTCATAGTACTCATCGGCCAGAGCCGCGCCCGGAATGCAAAGCATCACCAGGACCAGCGCAGCCATCACCAGCTTTTTCATGAAGCCCTCCTTAGGTTATCAGCAGCATGATTTGAGTTCTTCTATGCGGCATAGACGCACTAAAACTGCACTTTGACGGCTTCCCTCTCGGCTTGCTCCGAAACCTCGAACAACGGCTTCTTCTCGAACTTGAACATGCCGGCAATGATGGCACTCGGGAACACCTCGCGCTTTGTGTTGTAAGTTTTGACGACTGCGTTGTAGTACTTTCTCGAATTTGCGACTTCATCTTCGATCTGCCGAAGCTCCCCCTGCAGCTGGAGGAAACTGGTGTTGGCCTTTAGATCAGGGTAAGCCTCTGCCACTGCAAACAGGCTTTTAAGCGTGCCCGCCAGCGCGTTTTCGCCCTCGATCCTTCCTTCAAGCGTGGTCGCGGATGCCGCCATGTTGCGCGCAGAGATTACCTTGTCAAGCGTCTCCCTTTCGTGCGTCGCGTAGCCCTTGACCGTTTCGACAAGATTGGGGATCAGGTCATACCGCTTTTTGAGGTACACGTCCATCGTGGAAAATGCCTCTTCGATACTGTTTCTCAGTTTCACAAACCCGTTGTAGGCTGCAATCGCCCATATGATGAGAATCAGCGCCAAGCCGCCCAATACATATACGACTACCATAGAAAAATGCCCTCCTTAATATATTATAGTGCTCAGACGTTCATTTTTTCTATCTTTGCTGCAACGCTGCGGGCTCCGCACACACTGAAAACCAGCGCCGCAATGCCCGAAACTGCCACAAGATATACGACCGTTAAGACTGCCCCCAGTCCTGTGAGCAATACGGGAAGAATGATCAGCAGCGCGAAAAGCAGGCCGGCAAGCATATGCAGCACCACGTTGAGGTTCTGCTTGATGGCTTGCTGTTCGGTCATCCAGTTGAGCTTGGGGTTTGCTGCGTCGATCAGCAGCCCGGCATATGCGCTGGCAGCCGCAGCCATAAAGCCAATCACAAGCGCCGCAAGCAGTACCCATATGTTTATGCCGAGCAAAAAGCCGGCAATCGTCAGCATCATTATCGATATTCCGGATAACAAAAGCCCCGAAAGCGCTTTTGCGTCTACCTGTTTTTTTAATGCCACAGGTATATATTTCATCACAAAAAGCGTTTTTCCTTCTCGGGACAGCGCTGTGCTCGTGATGGCATTTGCCGATGAAACAAACGCGCAGAAGCCCACAAACACAGCCAGTATCAGGCTTTCATCCAAATTTGAAAGCAGCACACGGATGGTATCCAAGGATTCTCCGCTGCCCACGGCCATAAATAAAAGCAGCACGGGCCATATGAAATTCATCAGCACACAGTTTAGAAAGGCGACCGGCGAGCGGACAAGCATCAGCAGCTCTTTTTTCAGACAGGCCCTGACTAAAGGCGTATGCGCGGTCTTTCTGCCCAATTCTTCATGGGAAATCTGCCTGCGCTTGGCAGACGCCTCGGTGACACCGCTAAGCCCTTTGAAATAAACCAACTGCCCCAATCCCATAAATACAGCCAGCGCTGCAATGATGCAAAGCACAAACAGCGCAAGATTAAAAAGGCCCGCTATCGCAGCGCTTTTCGTCAGCGCGGCGGAAGCAAAGCCAATGCCGGGGAAAATATGTCCCAGCAACGCGTTCAAAGACTTTTCGCCGGAGACAAATGCTGTGATCTGCTCACTGCCGATGCTGCGCATAGACGTCTGCACCGCCAAATTAAAACCCACGGCAAGCGCCATGGCGATAATGCCGCCAATATAATTGAAAAGCTGCTTGTTTTTCCCGAATCGCGTAAAGCGCATCACGAGCATCACCAGCACGCACGCCATCACCAGCGCTATAACAGGCAGAAGGAGGAAGACCAGCGCAGCATACACTGCATAAAGCAAGCCGCCGCCACTTTTTATTCCATACACGAGAAGAACGGGCAGGAGTATAAAAGCCTCAAATATATACTCATACACAATAAGCGTTAAAAATTTGCCGCCAAGTATCTGATAAGGCCGCAGCGGAAGCGCCATCAGCAAAGGCACATCGTCCGCGTGATACATCACCGATACGGCATAAAACACACCGAACATAAAAATCACGGCCGATGTGGCACCAAGCGTAAGCGTTAAGAGCGCGTCGGCAGCCCCAGCGGCATCGAATACGTCGTAAAGGCCAAGCGCCATCATCCCGACAGAAAACCCGAATGCCGCAAACGCCGCGATCAGCAAAACAACGATCCACCAGCGGCGGCGGCCTTTCTCCCCAGAAAGCAGCCCGCCGCTTTTAAGCAGAGTTTTGGCCAGTATGAAGGTCTTAAGCATTTTGTGTCATCTCCAAAAACATCTTTTCGAGCGATACATCGCTGCTCTTTTTCATATCCTTTATTCCGCCTGCGTATAAAATGCGCCCTGCGTTGATGACCGCCACTTTGTCACACACCTTTTCGGCGACCTCAAGGACATGCGTGGAGAAGAAAACCGTATTGCCGGCGTCAGCTTGTTCACGCATCATTGTTTTGAGTTCAAAAGCTGATTTTGGGTCAAGCCCCGTCATCGGCTCATCGAGTATCCATACCCGCGGACGGTGCAGCAGCGCCCCCATGATCACGATCTTCTGGCGCATGCCGTGCGAGTAGCTGTGGATCTTGTCGGCAAGCGCACTGCTCATTTCAAAGCGCCGGGCAAGCCTTTCGATGGTTCCGCTGCGCTCACCCGACGGCACGCCGTACATATCGGCCATAAAAGCAAGATATTCAATCCCTTTGAGCCGCAAAAACATATTGGGGTCATCCGGCACAAAACCGATACTCATTTTTGAAGCCAGCGCATCCTTCACTGCATCGCGGCCGTTGACAAAGATCGTGCCGCTGTCCGGATTGAGGATCCCCGCGATCAGCTTGATCATCGTTGTTTTGCCTGCGCCGTTCGGCCCAAGGAAGCCATAGATACAGCCCGCATCGACATTGAGCGTCACGTTGTCAAGCGCTTTGACTTTCCCGCCGTAAGTTTTTGATACGCCGCTGATTTCAATCATATGAAACCTCCGTTGTCAATATTACCCTCCCAGTATACCACTGCAATAATGCGCCGTAAAGAAAAGCGATACTAAAAAACCGCACAGCTGCTGTTTTTGCCGCGCGGTCAAGTATGACGCCTCTTTTTTAAGGGCTAAGCTGTGCGCCTCCAAATGTTGACGACAACAAACGGGGGCAAAACCGGTATCGGATCGGGCGGAATGCTCGTGTTTGTTCTGGCTCTCAGCGAAACGCTGCGCACGGTGCCCGAAGAATAACCCGTACGATACCCGCTTTCTGTGCTTCCTTCCCCGTTTCCGGACAGCGACACCAACTGTCCCTGGTACCATTCTATCTGATGCTCGTGCCCGACAAGCTGCGCCAGCGTCATCACGGCACTTTTGGCTCCGCCTGTATGCCCCGACGTATTAAAGTCCGGATCATCGTCTTTTTTACCCGCCAAAACCCTTCCCTGCCCATAAACTTCCCATGTGCCGCCAAAAAGCTCTTGCGGGGAAGTCTGCAAAACCGAAATGTATACCGTACCTACAGGGTGAGCATCCAGCGGTTTGAAGTGCTCTTTTGGGGATAATGGCTCCATTTGCGATCTTATTGATGCGATCTGCTGCTGCATGTCTTTTATCAGCCGTGCCTGCCTTAAGGTGACTGCTTCCATCATTGCCTCTCCTTTTTGGCTTATTATACCAGCTGATACGCATCATTTTCTCTCGTTTTTTAAGTCCTGCTCTCATGCAAGCCTTTTGGCAGCAGATTCATTAAAGACTTTCGTCTGTTCCATGGGGCATAACCACATTTTTGCCGCCCTTTTTGGCCTTGTACATATGCGCATCGGCCTCCTTGATCAGCGCCTCCAGGTTCTGCCCGTCCTTAAGCTCCGCTATGCCGAAGCTGCATGAAGCAAAAATGCCTTCTCCCATCTTATGCTCTTTGATCGCCAAACTGATGCGCTCCGCAACCTTTCGTGCAGAAGCAAGCGTGATGTCCGGTAACAGCAATATAAACTCGTCACCGCCCCAGCGCACACACATGTCACCCTCGCGCAAATGGCTGCGTGTAATTTTCGCAATTTCGATAAGCAGCGAATCTCCGGCCGCGTGCCCGTATTGATCATTGATCATCTTTAAATTGTCAACATCCATGAGAACGATCGAGAGCTTCCGCTTTTGGCAGACAATGCTTTCAAACCAGTTCTGGCCTGTTTGTTTGAGCATGTTTCGGTTGCCTAATTGCGTGAGAGGGTCCGTTTCGCCAACAAGTTTCAGTGCATCAGCCCTTACCATTTCACGCTGCTGTACCCTCTGCGCAAAGCGCGCAAAAAATGCGCCGACCACAATCACCAGCCCCAAATAAATCATGCCCGGGATCAGCCGCACTGACGTATCCTGAGAATAAATGTTATAGGCCATAACAAAGAACGCCAAGGCACCTAAAAGCGCAACAGCAATCATCAGCCCCCAATAATTCGGCAAAAGAAACACGAACACGGCAAGCAACATCATGCCAAGAAGCTGAATCATAAAATCAGGATTTGGGTACAGTGTGAATACAAAAAGAAACTGTGCGACGACCAAAACCTCCATCAAAGTAACTACTGTAGCCATCATCCTGAATTTTTTGATGTGCTTCATGAAAATCAGTATTAAAAAAACAAGCAGCGCATAACCCGCGCGCAAAGCAATGACCAGCCCGGCAGATGCACTGCCTAGATTGATCAAGTCGGGAATAATCAAAAAGAGGTGGATCAAACCGGCAATAACTGCCAGTATCTTAAGAACAGGCAAAGACACCGCAAGCCTGTGCTCATGTAGCCCTGTAAAATGCTCAATGCCGTTTTTGTTCTGCACCATAAATTTTCAATGTTCCCTTTTGGTTTTTTTGTAGCGTCAAGTTGTTTTTTTGCTCAGCACATCTGCCACATAAAGCCCGTGAGCCGCCGCATGAGAAAGTGAGCGTGTAAAGCCCGCACCGTCGCCCACTGCATAGATGCTTTTGCAGCCGCTGAGCGCAAAGCCGTCCGAATCAGGCCGGGCAGAATAATATTTGCATTCAATGCCGTAAAGCAGCGTATCATGATTTGCCGTTCCCGGCGCAACACGGTCAAGCGCGTGCAGCGTCTCCGTGATATTGTCAAGCTGCCTTTTGGGCATGCAAAGGCTCAAATCTCCCGGAACGACATCCAGCGTGGGTATCGTTGTCGACTTTTTAAGTCTCCCAGTGTCGGTGCGCCGCCCGGCCTCCAAATCTCCGAGTCGCTGGACGAGTACGCTGCCGCCGCTGATCAGGTTGGCAAGCGAAGCCACATACCGCGCGTATTCTATCGGCTCTTTAAACGGCTGTGTAAATCTGATGGTTGAGAGCAGCGCAAAATTCGAATTTGCTGTTTTCTTATCTTCACCCTTGTAAGAATGGCCGTTAACAGTCAAAACGCCGTCCGTGTTTTCCATCACGACACTGCCGCACTCGTTAAAACAGAACATGCGCGTCACATCCCCATAACGTTTGCTTCTGTACCATATCTTGGGTTCGTATATCTTGCGTGAAAAGTGCTCCCATATGATGGCCGGAAGCTCGACGCGCACACCGATATCCACCTGATTATTGGTCATCTCGATGCCGTTTTTGCGGCACCAATGCGCAAAAGCACGGCTGCCCACCCGGCCTACCGCAAAAATGATGGTATCCGCAGTAAACTCGCCGTCCGGCGTACGCAGCATATGCTTGTCTTTTTCAACGTCCAAAACTTCAGTGCGCGAAAGGATCTCCACGCGCTGCACCAAATCAGCTATCATCCGCCGCATGGTCTCAAAGTTGGCATCTGTACCAAGGTGCTTGAGCCTTGCTTGCTGCATATGCAGATCATGCTGAATGCAGATCTTTTTTAGCTCATTGTCAGGCTCGTACCGCTGCGCGGAGGCCCCGTATCCCATAAGCAGCTTGTCCGCCTGTTCAATATAATCCATAACCGTCTCATGGCTCAAGTAATCGGTAAGCCAGCCGCCGTACTCTGTTGATATGATGTATTTGCCGTCGCTGAACGCACCGGCGCCCGCCATGCCTTCCATGACGGCGCAGTGTGTGCACATGCGGCAGCTGCCCGATTTTTGTGTGATCATGGGGCAGCAGCGCGCCTCGATCGGAGCCCCTTTTTCTATGAGTATGATCTTAAGCGCCTGATTGGCTTGTGAGAGCCGATGCGCCGCCATCAGTCCGCTGATTCCGCCGCCGATGATGGCCACGTCATAGCGTTTTCTTTTGCTTTTCATGATTCCTCCGCAAACAACAATAAGCCCAGACGGCTTATTATACCACCTTTTTTGCATCTGAGGCAGCGTTTTTACAAAACATGTTCTGATCAAAAATTTTTTAAAAACACTTTTTTAAACTGCACTCTTTGATGCTTTTAAATGAATGCTTAACGGGAAACCGGCGTCAGTGCCTTAAAAACCCTTATGCGTTACCCTGCCATTCTTTTTCCAACCGTGACACAGACACTTCGTATGCCGTTCTCTTTAATTTCTCTCCGTTTTCCATTGCCTTTTCATATTCACGCGACTGTATGCGCCCCCAAAGCTTGACTTTGCCGCCCACATCGAAGCCCTCGGCAAAACGTGCATTGTCACCCCAGACGATACACGGAATGTAATCCGACTTATTGAAAGCACGATTGACTGCAACAAGCATATCCGTGATTTCACGCCCGAAAGGAGTGATTCGGTAAACTGGCTTCTTGCATAAAAAGCCTTGCAACAAAATTTCGTTGACGTTTCCCTGCGCCTCTCTGATCTCGCGCGCAAAAACAGTAAGGCAAAGCCTGACCTTGCCATCTATCAGCTTATTGTATGACCTTAGCTGTCCTTGAACCAAAACGGCTGCACCCTCGCAAAGCGGATACCGCGATAAAAGCCTCTCCGAGACGGTAACAGGCAAGACATCCTTCTTCTCACTGAGCCTTGCACATTCGAGCATAAAAGTATAAAAAGCTTCCCCGTATATCCTGTGTGACAGCTCAAGACGGCAAATCCTGCCCGCTATGCCCGCGCTGTTTGTCGTATCCTGCATACCGTGCCCTCATTCTTTTGTTAATCCTTAAAGCGGCCTTTGAACACCTTTAGCATCTATGATATAGTCCGAATCAAGAAGAAGATCCGATACTGTGACGATCTTATAGCCTCTTTCACGCAGGGCTAGAATGATCTCGATAAGTGCTGCAGGCGTCTGTGCCATGTTGTTCTGAAACATGATGATATCTCCGTTTTGCACCTCTGCCATCACGCTGTCCGCAATTTGTTCAGCGCTGTAACCTTTCCAGTCTTTTGAATCAACGCTCCACTTTACAGGTAAAAATCCCTCGCTTTCCAGCGCCAGTATGCTTGGCGTATCAAATGCGCCATAGGGCATTCGGATAAGCCGCGTATCATATCCTGTTTTGGAGAATATTACATCCGCCGCTGCTTTTGCATCGCTTAAGATCTCGCTTTGGGTCATATCAGGATATCGTTCATGGTTCATCGAATGGCTCGCGATCTCGTGTCCGCCCCGAAGAATGGCATCCAGTGCTGCACTGTTCTCGTTGGCCCAAAGCCCCATCACAAAAAATGTGGCGCGCACACTCTCGCTTTTTAAAACATCCAGGATCTGCCGGGTATAATCTTCATCTCCAAACACAGTATCAAAAGTGATGGCCACGATCATTTCATCTGTTTGGACCCTGCAGACAGGCATAGCTTCAGCCTGAGCGGACGCCGGCGCGGCTTCGCCAATGGCCGCCTGTGCATAGACAATGGCGCCGATGACGAGCAGCAAAAACACGGCCGCACGTATGATGGTGGCTTTCTTCACGACAAATATGTGCATAAAAACACCGCCTTTTAGTGTCTGTTCGATATAATAAATAGTATTGTGATGTGCAAAAAAATATGACTTTTCAAGGCTTGCGAAGAAAAAAAGCAGGCAAAAAAAGTCTCTTGTCAGCCATACATCATAAAGTAGCTAGTCTTGTTTTTTATTCTCGTACATGAGTTTATCGATATGAACCAGAAAATCTTGCGGGTATGCACCCAAACGATCATTGTACAGATCGAATCCCATAGACAGCTTTAATTGCAAACTTTTTTCGCTCATTTGATTGTGCTCTCTGATTCTATCCCGTATTGAACTTGCTTTATGCTCAAGAAATGCCCTTTCTGCTGTATCCATCACCACGCAAAACTCATCGCCCCCGTAACGCGCAAAAAAACCCTCTTTGCGTATGCAGTCACCGATGAGAGAAACAGCCGTCTGCAAGACGATATCGCCTGCATGGTGCCCATAAGTGTCATTGATGGTCTTGAATCCGTCAAGATCAATCAAGATAGCCCCAAAAGGCCTTTTGCCGCTGCGTTTTATTTTCTGTGCAAGATAATGATCAAGCTGTCTCCGGTTGTAAATACCTGTCAGGTAGTCGGTCGTTAAGTGTTTGTTCTGTATATTGAAAAAAACCGTCAGCACCGATATGCTCATGCCGATACCTACGAAAACGGTGGTGTCCACAAAAATCTGCGCAGCAACACCTAAAGAAACAGGGATAACAAAACACATTAGGCCAAAGAATATGCCCTTTTCAAGCCGTTTTCTGTATAAAACGGCAAGCACTGTGGCTATTGCGAAAAACGACATCACAAAAATGACCCGGGCAAAGGAATAAGGGCCTATGACAAATTGATTCGTGTCATCAATATGAAACACCCAGCCGTTTACAAGGCTTGAGCATACAAAAACGGCATTGAGAATAAAAGCCGCAAAAAGCGGGGCCTTTAAGCTGCGCAGCATGCGCGCATCCTTAAAGATTTGAAAGCAGACGTACAAAAGCCAGAGGATCGGCGGCAGAATATCGATGATCCTTGTGATTACGCCGCTCGAATAATTGAGCCCCCGAAAAAAAGCACCGGGTTGCCCGTTGACGTAGACACTGAGCATGTCAAACCCTATGATAATTATGCAATATATTATAATATATGTAAATATCTTGTCCTGATGAAGAGCGCGCACATGCGGCCTTTTTGAGTTGAAAAATACCAAAAACAGTATGATCAGTGAAAAAGTATGGAAGAATATATGCTCGACAACCTGCATATGCACATTCCTTGGAACCTGATAAACGCTATCACTTTCCATCCATCTGTTTTTAATGAAGCAAATTATTTGCTTCTCAGACCATTAATACCCCTTTTATATATCTGCAAACAGCATTATGTACATTTTAAGTGCAAAAAGAAGGCTCAGCCCTTAAAAACAGGCGTAAAAAACAAGGCTGCCGATTATGAACCGACAGCCTTGATCAGGTACTATTATTCTTTTAGCTCTTCTTTTTCTGGTCTTTTGCCCTCGGCCGTAGTGCTCTCCGGTTTTTTATCGCCCGGAAGCAGCCCTTTTCGCGTCAAATTGACACGCCCTTGGCGGTCGATCTCGGCAACACGAACGAGGATCTCATCGCCGATATTGACGACATCCTCAACACGCTTGACATGTTCATTGGCGAGCTTGGAGATGTGCACAAGCCCGTCCTTGCCGGGCGCAAGCTCGACAAATGCGCCAAAGTTCATGATGCGCACCACCTTGCCCAGATACACGTTCCCGACCTCGATATCTTTGACGATAGCATCAATGGCTGCTCTCGCTTTGTCTGCGGCATCCTCATCCGCGGAGAGTATAAACACACGCCCGTCATCCTCAAGATCAATCTTGACGCCCGTGTCGGCAATGATTTTATTGATGACCTTGCCGCCTGAACCAATGACCTCGCGTATTTTCTCCGGGTCGATGGTGAACTGGTAAATACGCGGCGCGTATTTGGAGAGGTTTTCACGTGCAGCCGGAAGCACTTCGTCCATTTTGTCAAGTATGTGCATGCGGCCCGCGTGCGCCTGCTCCAGCGCGCGCGTGAGTACTTGCTCATCAATGCCCTTTATCTTGATATCCATCTGTATCGCTGTAATGCCGTTTCGCGTACCCGCAACTTTGAAATCCATGTCTCCAAGAAAATCTTCAAGGCCCTGAATATCGGTAAGTATGGCAATGTTGCTTGTATCTTCATCCTTTATCAGCCCCATCGCGACGCCAGCTACCGCTGCTTTTAACGGAACGCCTGCATCCATAAGCGAAAGTGAGCTTGCGCAAATGCTCGCCTGAGACGTCGAGCCGTTTGAGCTGATACATTCGGACACCGTGCGTATGGCATACGGAAAATCGATTTCATCCGGCAAAACAGGCATCAGCGCCCTTTCCGCCAGCGCGCCGTGGCCTATTTCGCGCCGGCTTGAGCCGCGCAGCATCCGCGCTTCTCCGGTCGAATAGGGCGGCATATTGTAATGATGCATATACCTTTTGTTGTCCTGATCCGACAAGCCGTCGATACGCTGCGCATCGCTGACAGACCCAAGCGTTGTCAATGTCATTGCTTGCGTTTCGCCTCGTGTAAACACTGCGCTTCCGTGCGTACGCGCAAATATGCCCGTCTCGCACCATATGGGCCGGATCTCATCGTGCGCACGTCCATCAGGCCGAAGACCCTTGTTGATGATGCGGTCCCGCACAAGTTCTTTTCTTAAATCATACAATATGCTTTCGATATCAGCAGCGCTATCAGGATAATCTTCTGCAAAATTGGCAAGGACATCCGCAGTGACTTCTTCCGTCCGCTGCTCGCGCACGCTTCTTTCGTTGGTATCGATACTGTAAGCCACCTTCTCAAAAGCGTATTCGCGCACTTTTTCTTCAAGTACTGCATCCGTCTCCTTGATTTCCGGGACGATCTTTTCTTTTCCGATCTCTGCAACGATGCTTTCAATAAACGCCACGACTTTCTTGATCTCTTGGTGCGCCAGCAATATGGCGTCAAGCATTTGCTTTTCGCTGATCTGCTCGGCTCCCGCTTCCACCATCATCACGGCATCTTTTGTGCCCGAAACGGTCAGGTCAAGCAGGCTTTTTTCGCGCTGCTCCACGTCAGGGTTGATCACGTATTCACCGTCAACAAACCCGACGATCACCGAGCCCGTTGGTCCGAGGAAAGGAATATCAGAGATCGATAAAGCCACCGACGAACCTATCATGCCAAGTATTGCGGGCGGCACATCCTGCTCCACGCTCAAAACCGTACAGATCACTTGCACATCATTGCGGTAACCCTTGGGAAAAAGCGGCCTTATCGGCCTGTCTATCAGCCTGGATGTGAGTATGGCCTTCTCGGAGGGGCGTCCCTCACGCTTGATGAATCCTCCGGGTATTTTACCAACAGAATACATCTTTTCTTCAAATTCTACGTTCAGAGGGAAAAAGTCTATACCCTCGCGCAATGTTTTTGACGCTGTAGCCGTTACGAGTACGGCCGTTTCGCCGCACCTTATCATACAAGTTCCGTTTGTCTGCTGGGCATATTTCCCTGTCTCTACCGTCAGTTTCCTGCCGGCCAATTCCATTTCAAAAACTTTGTGTTCCATTCTTCTCCTTCTCCTTCACTCCCTGGCATCTGTACCCTTACACATGCCCCCATGCGCGGTGCGCATGATGTTTTTCAACAAATAATAGAGCGGTCGCCCGCTCTATTGTTTGTTATTTTCTTAAGTTTAATCCTTTGAGCACTTCTCTGTAGCGTTCAATATCCTTTTTCTTAAGATAATTGAGCAGGCCTCTTCTTTTTCCAACCATTTTTAAAAGCCCTCTTCTTGAATGATGGTCTTTCTTATGCGCTTTGAGGTGCTCTATCAGATGGTTGATCCGCTCAGTAAGAAGCGCGATCTGCACTTCCGGTGAACCCGTATCTGCCGTACTCAGGGCAAATTTCTCGATGATTCCCGCCTTTGTTTCCTTATCCATTTTGTCCTCCTGTTTTTAGCCCCGCAAACAGCGTAAAGCGTCGGATACTCGCCAAACCATGTAAGCGGTTAAAGTCAGAAAACATCATAACACAAGCTATTTTATTTGTAAACCAACAGTTTTTATCGGTGTTGTTGTCTTATTATCGTTTAGCGACGTTTCATGAACAAAGAACTTTCGCTTGAGCGTTTAAGTTTGCTTAAGGTATAAAAACCGCATGATCTGTCAATACTATCTGCAATCAACGAAAGAAAGGCCTGGCTTTTTTCATGTCAAAGACAAACTGCCATTGCTGCAGCAAGCCCCTCGAGTCGCGTTCGATGCAGCACTGCAAGGTGTGCAATGCTTATATGTGCGATGCGTGTTATGATATTTGCAGCGGCTATTGCGAAGAATGCCAGCAAAGCATGGACATGTATGAGTAGCGGCTGTCGGCGGTTCACCTTTTATTGTTATTATAGGCTTTCATCGCCGCTAACGTCTCAGTCGATATAATATGCTCGATCCTGCAGGCATCAGCTTCCGCCAAATCGATATCAATACCCAGTGAATTGACCAAAAAATCCGTGATCACATGATGAAATTCGTGGATTTTTAGCGCTTTGTTCCGTCCCTTTTTCGTAAATGTTATCTCACCGTACGGTTCCTGAAGGATATAGCCATCCTTCTTAAGGTTGGCCATAGCCCGGTTGACGCTCGGTTTGGTCACACCCAGAAACCGCGCCACGTCCACGCTGCGCACCGCGCTGTTTTTTGCTTCAAGCTCCAATATGGCTTCAAGATACATCTCGTTTGACTCACTGAAATCCACCATTCACCTCTTAAAAAAGTGATATTCAAAATGATAACACATTCTGCAAAAAAGAGAAAGGACGAGTTCTCCCGCTAATCGAGCGCAAACAGGATCAGAATAACAGCAGCTGCCAAAAACGGCAACAGCAGCATCAGGCGTATAAACCTAAGACGCTGTACAAAAGCTTTTTCTGTATCGTCGTACTTTGGGTTGCGGATACGCTCAAGTGTGCGCGCCAGCCTGCTTTTTATGTTCATCCCCATGACCTTTCTGTTTCTGCTGACATTATACCACAAACACATGCTGTTGTGAAAACCTGGCTGTTGTGCGGCATGAGATTTTGAACGGCTTTTTTGGCGTGCATAATTATAGATTACGAAGAAGTGCAATAAAATTATCACATATATTTATATTCATTTTTTTGTTTTTGCAGGAATTTTATCATCTTTGTTTTATGCACTCATGCTCTTTTTTTCATGCTTTGTGGACAACATTGTGGATAAGTGGGATAGTCTTATACATTCTGTCTGCAAATTATTCACTCCGTCCCAAAGGATGCCACATCTGAACAAGGCTGGCCTGGCCGCTTTAGCTGCATGTATATCCAATATTGTGTATAAATATTCTTTATTATTTGGCTGTTTTATGTTGATCAGGATTAAGATATTGGTTTTTGGGAAAGATAAACCATCATAATAAAAGGCGGTTTGCCAAAATGAACAACAGCCTCGATACGATCAAAATGCAGATGCGCGCAAATAAAGGCGCTCAAGTCACTTTAAGGATGCGGCTGGGCCGGCGCGGCGGCACTGAAATGGGGGGCGTTCTTGACGGGCTGTACCCCGAAGTTTTCACCGTGCTTGTCAGGGAACATGGCTACAGACGGCGTTACTGTTTCTCATATGCCGAAGTGCTCACGCATCATGTTGAGATAGATCCATGTCCAGAACCTCTCCTGTCTGCGCATCCTGAAACATAAGCCAGTAACCGCTGGCATCAGGCAAGGCGCAGCGCATATATGAACCAAATCCCTCCAGCCATATGGGCGGTGCCAGGCCGTATTCACCGGGCACACCAAGCACTTTGGCAATAAGCTTATTGTTGCTGAATATCTTTCCGGATATGTAATGCCACCATCCCGTGGGGCCCGGATAGGATATTTTTACCCATTCGCTTTGCGGAAAAACAGAGGGGAAGGGGTTGATTTTATCTTGGCGGATCACATGGGGACACGTCATGCACTCTAAAGACGGTTCTGCCTGTTCGTCATCATTTCGGGCCGAATCCGTTTCTGCTGCCGTCTCTTCACACGGCCCATCGATCTTTGCCTGCGGCCAAGGGGCGTCTTGCACAGTGGTCTGCGGCGGCTGGCTCACGTTACGCGCGATGCGAAAACGCGCAGCGGTATCCTGCCAGTCTATTCCCGCTGATTTAAACAAAAATGCATTGGTGCGCTCACAGACCACTGCAGCGCCAGCGACAGCCTCAAGCTTTATAAAGCGCATCGACACCGCAAGATATGATTCTGCGATATCGCCTGCACGATACGGCTTGCCGTTTTGTTCAAAAAGATACAGCGCACAGCCGCTCTCGGACAAACCTTGTACCGCAAGATGTACTTCAACTTCGCCGTTTTGTTCTGACAGCTTAAGCGTCGCCCTTCCCATCTTTGGCGGCTCAGGCCGCAATAGAAAAACCTTCCTTTTTATGCTCTCCATAGACGCCACCTCATCCAAGATATATATATGTAGCGCAAAAGCAAAAGATTCTGCCGGAAATGCTGCAGAAAAATGCATTTCATGCTCACCGAAAGTAATGATTGTTCGCGAAGAAAATTATACAGATACGAAAAGGCCTGCCCTCCCGGTCATAACATGCAGGGGGCAGGCATAGAAAAACGGTCTTGCGCTCTCTTACAGCCGCTCAGTCTTCAAGCGGCATCAAAACGCTATCTCCCGAACTTTGCGTTTTTGTGTTGTGGCCGCAGCAGGTGTATTCTCACCGCCCAGCACTTCTGCTGCCAGCATGATGGCAAACGCGAGCGTCAATACGAGCGCCCCAAGACCCACAAGCGCAAAAGGCTCAACGCTTTGCGCCGCATCAACAGACTGCATAGCCAGCGTCTGCGCCATGTTGCCGGTCAGCACAAATAAGGCAAAAGCGGCGCTTGACAACCCCGTCAAAAGAGCAACAATGAGCGTGGCCATCTGCAGTTTGATAAACCTTAACACCGCAAAAACAATGTACAGCACACTCAGCACAAACACCGCCGCATAAAAAGCCCCCGATGCAATAAAATGAACAGCAGCATTGTTCATCGTATACATTGCCGTTGCGACAGCCAGCAGGCCTGCAAGCACTCCAAAAATACCGAGCACTATTCTCGCGGGCGTGGCTTCATCCCATCCGCAGAAAAACATATAAGCACCGAAAGTCAATCCAAATAGCATCAGGCCTGCATTCATCAACAGCGCGGGAGAAGCCACAATTGCTCTTCCCGGATAAGCGCCGAGCTGAGCAATAAAATTATGAAGCGGCGAAAACCCCTGCAAAATAGCCGACACTGCCAAAGCCGCTGCACAAACCGCAGCCCCTGTGATTCCCGCAATACCAAAAACCTTTTTGTATCTGCCCATTGACTACCTCCGTTCATTCCGCTGCCGGCAAAAGCGCTCTCTGCCTCTTCTGCAGCATATAAATAGTATTCGCGCTGCGCCAGAGCCTTTCCTGCCTTTATTCTGGCTTTGTCAGCAACTAAAAAACAATATGAATCTTTTAATTCAGTTCCCCTTGAACAAGCTGCATCCAGGCTCATGGCCTTCGATTGCGCCGACGCTCATAAGAAAAGATGTGCACACAGTTTCTCCCACGAAGCGGTAGCCGCGTATTTTCAAGTCTCTGCAAAGCGCAGCGCCGTCAGTAAAACCGTATATATAATTTTTAAAGCTGCCTTCTGCTGAAAATTGCGCGACGTGCAGCCGCGCATTGTGCACGACGGCTTCTATCTTGCGGCGATTGCGGATAATGGCGCGTTCATTGATCAACGCTTCCATATGGGCATCATCAAGCTGCGCTGCCTTGGAGGGCTCAAAATTACAAAACGCCTCACGCAAAGCATCGCGTTTTTGCAGCACCGTACGCCACGAAAGGCCTACCTGAAAACACTCAAGGCACAGCTTCTCGAAAAGCGCCGTGTCGTTTGCCTTCTTCCTGCCGTATTCCTGATCATGATAAGAAATCATCAGCGCATCACCGCTGCGCACCCAGCTGCATCTCATGCGCATATTCTACCATAACCGCCAAAAAAGGTGTTAATAATTCATCGATTTTGTGATAAGATAAAAAAAAACAGGAGGTCGTGTGTGCAAAATTATTTGAGCAGCCGCGCTTGTGCGATCACGCCTTATACAGCTGGCGCACAGCCCGTAGGCGATGGCATCATCAAGCTCAACACCAACGAAAACGCTTATCCTCCATCGCAAAAAGTCTTCGAAGCACTGCGTGATTTCGATGCCTCCCGGCTAAGGCTTTACCCCCGGCCTGACGGCGGTATCTTGCGCGCAGCCCTCGCAGAAATTTCAAACCTTGAAGAGTCGTATGTGTTTTGCGGCAACGGTTCGGATGAGGTTTTAGGTTTCGCTTTTTATGCTTTTTTTGATGAGGTGGTTTTTCCGGACGTGACCTACAGCTTTTACCCCGTCTGGGCGGCGCTTTTCGGTATCAGCTATAAACAAGTACCGCTCCAAGATGATTTTACCGTGCCTGTCGACAAACTTTGCGGCTGCGGCGGTATCGTGCTGGCCAACCCAAATGCGCCCACAGGCATTGCGCTTTCTCTTCATGATATTGAACGTATATTGCAGCAAAACAGCGGGTGTGTGGTGATCGTTGATGAGGCATACGCTGCGTTCGGCGCGCAAAGCGCAGCGCCGCTTGTCCAAAAATACCCGAATCTTCTTGTTGTGTCGACGCTGTCAAAATCGCATGGGCTGGCCGGGCTGCGTGTGGCCTATGCACTGGGGCAGCCGCATCTGATCAGCGGCCTTACGCGCATCAAAGACAGCTTCAACTCATACCCTCTCGATACCGTGGCGCAGATCGCAGCCGCAGCCGCGCTGCGCGATACGGCATACTCTGCGCAAATGGCGCAGAAGATCATCGCCACACGCGAGAATACCGCCCGGCGTATATCAGGGCTTGGGTTTAAAGTGCTGCCGTCAAAAGCCAACTTTGTTTTTGCCACACATCCGCGCTTGCGTGCACCGGCGATAAAAGCGCACCTTGAAGACAACAAAATATATGTACGCCATTTCAATGCGCCGCGCATCAGTGATTACCTGCGTATCACCATTGGCACGGATGCGCAGATGGAAGCGCTGCTCGACGTCTTGAGCGCGTACTGCACACATCAAGGCTGAAAAATGATTATCAAACCCTTTTTTTGCCTAACGCGAAACCGTAAGACAAGGCATCATTTTGTTTTTGCCCCGTCTTTCATAACGGCATGCATAGGCGATCACAAAAACAACAAGTGCAAAACCGCCATAGATCACGGGATGAACATATGCTTCGATCCATAGCTGATCAAGCACAAAACTGCCCAACGTCCATATCAGCGCAGGTACCAATGCAAACAGTACAGGCGCAAGCCTATTATCAAGCGCACGGCTTGACACAAGCATGGCAAAAACAAAGACGATAAAGAATTCACTGTTTAAACTGCCGGCTAAACCTGCATCGCCCATTTTTTCTGACATCAGCAATAATATGCCCGCAAGAGACGCAAAAAGGGCACTCAGCATGTACACGAGCATCACTATACTGCGTGCGCTTTTTGTTTCTTTTTTATAGCGCGGTATGCCCAGCGGCGAGAGCAGCACGATCAGAAATGCGGGCAGTAAAACCGCGCCGATCAAAATGAGCGTACCGTAAGGCAGAATGACAACCGGAGCAGGCTTGCGCGCAAGTGCTCCTGCTGTCAGCATCGAAATAACGGCCCTGCCAGTCAAACCAGTCAAAAATGTCAGCAAAACTGAAGGCAGTTTCAGAAAAGAGGCAAGCGCGCCATTGACCAGCCCGAAAACAGTACATATCAACACCGTCAGCAAAACGGCAGACAATACTGAACCAAAACGGCTTAACAGCAAGCCACAAATGACTGCCGAAGCGCTCACAACAGCGCCGGCTGACAAATCCGGTCCCTTTGCGCGCATAGTCAGAACCACCGAAAAGGCCACCAAGGCATACACACCGAACACATCCAGAACCTTATGCATGATCGGCAGATTAAAACCGGCGCTGAAATAAAAACCGGCAGCAGACGCAGCCAGCAGCAAAGCTGCGACAACAAGGCCCAAGCCCGTATTTTGAAACGAAAAGGGGCTTGTGGGGGTTTTTATGCTGCCGCTTTGTGCATCATCAGGCAAAAGGTCAGTACTGCGCTCTTTTACGGGTGTCACAGCGTTTTCCACAACAAAGCTCTTTTCTGCATCTTTCGCCTGCTCTTGCACCCGCCCCCCCTGCGCTTTGCCTTCACGCATGATTGGTTCTTCTGCAGAACCCAGATTTGCCGCCTGTGCACCGCACGCGCTGCAAAATCCATACGAATCATCTACGGTTTGTCCGCATCCTATGCATTGTTTCATAACCAAACACCTCACATTTTTTATCGGGCATATACAAAATCGGCAAACACCGATATAAAAACACTTTGCACTTATGTTAAGCCAATTATAATTGGCGTGATTTGCATGCACAACAGCGCAAAATGTCTGTTTTTGTCAACTATGCACGTATATTGTTTCAAAGCAGCCTGCATGGGTTTTGTTTGGCGTTAAGGCTGGCTGTTTTGCCGCGCCGTCTTTGTTGAACACCTCTTTTAATTGTGTTATACTTGGCGGGTATTTATAAGCGATGAAGGAGTTTTTGGCAATGAGATTGTCGCAAATGCTTTTTTCCACTCAGCGCGAGGTGCCCGCGGAGGCCGAAGCGCAAAGCCATGTGCTGCTGCTCAAAGCAGGCATGATACGCCGTCTGGCCACCGGCGTTTACGCACTGATGCCGCTTGGTTTCCGCGTGTTTAAAAAAATTGAAAATATCATCCGCGAGGAGATGGACTTAGCCGGCGCGCAGGAGCTTATCATGTCGGCGCTGCTGCCCGCGGATTATTACCAGCAGTCCGGCCGGTGGGAAGTGTTCGGTACCGAGATGATCAAGTTCCACGACCGCAACGGGCGTGATTTTTGCCTCGGCCCCACGCACGAGGAGATATTCGCGCATGTGCTGCGCCACGAGCTGCAATCATACAAAGCCATGCCGAAAACCATCTATCAGATTCAAAACAAATACCGGGACGAGCGCCGTCCGCGCTTTGGAATGATACGCTGCCGCGAATTCGTGATGAAGGACGCGTATTCATTCGATGTGGATGAAGCCGGGCTCGATATCTCATACAAAAAGATGTACGACGCTTACTGCAAAGTTTTCGACCGTTGCGGCCTTGATTATGTCATCGTGCATGCGGATACCGGAGCGATGGGCGGCTCAGGCTCGCAGGAATTTATGATCAAATCCGATATCGGAGACGACACCATCGCTTACTGCCTTTCATGCGGCTATGCCGCCAATGCCGAGCTTGCGGCCTGCCCGGATGCAGAGCCTGAAGATGAAGCTATGGCCGCCGTCGAGAAGGTGCATACGCCGAATGCAGGCACGATAGAAGAGCTTGTCAGCTTTTTCGGCAAGACGCCTAAAAACTTTGTCAAAACGCTGCTCTATATCGCCGACGGCAAAACGGTTGCCGCCATGGTGCGCGGAGACCGCGAGATCAATGAAACCAAGCTCAAAAACTATCTTGGCTGCATCAATCTTGAGCTTGCAGGCCCGGCGGAAGTGCGCCGCGCCACGGGTGCGCAGGTCGGGTTTGCGGGGCCGATTGGCCTTGACGCGGACAGGCTGATAGCGGATAAAGAGGTGCCGTGCATGCGCAATTTCCTCGTCGGCGCAAATGAGACGGACTACCATTACAGCGGCGTCAACTATGAGCGCGATTTCGTCACGACTGATGTCTGCGATATCCGTATGGTCGAAACGGGAGACCCGTGCCCCAAATGCGGCATGGCTTTAAAGCTTGACAAAACGATAGAGGTCGGGCATATCTTCAAGCTCGGCACCAAATACAGCGTAGCGATGGAATGCCTGTTTCTTGATCAGGAGGCCAAACAAAAACCCTGCGTCATGGGCAGTTACGGCATCGGATTAAACCGCACGATGCAGGCCATTATCGAGCAGTCGCACGATGAAGACGGCATCATCTGGCCGGACAGCGTTGCACCGTACAATGCCATCGTGGTGCCCGTAAGCGCGGCCAACGAAACGCAGATGGCGCTTGCAGAAAAAATTTACAAAGAGCTCAAAGATGCCGGCATAGATGCGCTGCTTGACGACCGCGACGAGCGCGCAGGCGTCAAGTTCAAAGACGCGGATCTCATCGGCATACCGCACCGCATCAATATCGGGCGGCGCGCGGCTGACGGCATTGTGGAATATAAGCAGCGCCAGAAAAAAGCGGCTCAAGAGCTAAAAGCAGACGAAGCCGCAGCGCGCATCATATCGGCGGTACGCGGATGACCGGAGCGGCAGCATGAAAAAAGCAGTATTTTTTGATCTTGACGGCACGCTTTTGCCTCTTGATATGGAAAAGTTTATGCACGGCTATGATGCTCTTATCGATCAGAGCGGTTTATTTGAGTTTCTCGGAGGCACGCATACCAAACCGGCTTTTAAAAAATCCATCCATGCCATGCTGCAAAACGACGGGCGCGCGTTCAACAGCGATGTGTTTTTAAATACGCTTTATGCCGAAACAAAAGCAGATCCCGATGCCGTTTCACAGCGTTTCGATGCGTTTTATAGAAATGGCTTTTTGTCTCTCAAGTCCTGCACGCGTACAGACCGCCATGCCATTAAGACGGTCTCTCTGCTCAGGCAAAAGGGTTACCGCCTCGTACTCGCGACCAATCCGCTTTTTCCGCCGGTGGCCACCAACGCGCGCATCAAGTGGGCTGGGCTTGATATCAATGACTTTGAGTACATTTCTTATTTTGACAATTCGCGTTACTGCAAGCCGAATCCGGAGTACTTTTTAGAGATACTTGACAAAACGGGGCTCAGCGCACGCGAATGCTACTTTGTAGGCAACGATGTGGCCGATGATATGGCTTGCCTCTCACTTGGTTTTGAGGGTTTTTTGGTGCTCGACCACCTTATCGGGGACGCAAGGAGGGTGCCTTCATGCGCAAAAGGTTATTATTCGGATCTTCTCGGCTTCGCAGAAAGCCTGCCAAAGATCTAAGCGCCGACTGGTATATCATCGGGCTTGGCAATCCGGGCGGGCAGTACGCACACACGCGGCACAACGCGGGCTTTGACGTGGTGTCGATACTTTCGCAGCGCCACGGCATCGGTGTGCGCATCCATAAATACAGCGCAAGGCTCGGAAAAGGAGATATAAACGGTAAAGCTGTGCTTCTTTGCATGCCGCAGACATACATGAACCGATCGGGCGAAAGCATCAAAGAGCTTGCGGGCGCGCTCGGCGTACGTGCCGGACAACTCATCGTGATTTACGACGATGCCGACCTGCCTCAGGGCACGGTGCGCATCAAGGCACGCGGCAGCGCGGGCTCTCACAACGGCATGAAATCCATCATATACCACCTTCAGACAGAAGAATTTGTACGCGTGCGCGTGGGTATCGGCAAGCCTGACGGAGATATCGTCGATCATGTGCTTGGCGAATATGACGACAAACAGGCCGCTTACGACACCCTTTCAAAGGCGGCGGACGCGGTGGAAGCGCTGCTGGCATACGGTATAACAGAAGCGCAAAGCCGGTACAATTAAACGATGCGGATCAGCGACCACCTTTTTGCCTCAGAGGCATTTTCAAAGCTCGTCTCAACCTTGCGGGCAGGGCATGTCCCCTGTTCGCTTTTCGGTGTGCCCGAGAGCTTAAAACCGCATCTTGCGTCCGCTGTTTCAAGAAAACTGCGCCGAAGCGTCATCGTCATCTGCGCTTCCGACGAAACGGCAAGCGGCTTTGCCGATGCACTGCAAGGTTCTGTACTGCTTGTACGCCGCGCACTGCAGCTGCGCTCATCCGTGGCGCGCAGCCGCGAAGTGATGTTTAAGCGGATCAAAGCGCTTTCCGCCGTTGCTTTTGGCAATGCACAGACGGTTTTTACAAGCGAAGAAGCAGTTTGCGCAAGGCTTGCCTCGTCGGACGATTTTAAAGCCGCCCATCTGCATATCAAAAAGGATGCAGCCTATGATCCCGAGCTGCTCATGCAAAACCTCGTGCTCAGCGGATACGAGCGCGTTTCCGCCGTGGAAACCGCAGGCCAGGCGGCACGCCGCGGCGAGATCCTCGACGTATTCTGCCCAGGCAATGTTGCGCCCTACCGCATCGATTTCTTTGATAACATCGTGGAAACCATACACACCTTCGACCCGGCAACGCAGCGGCGCGGGCGTGAAGCGTTCAATGAAGCCGTTCTGCCGCCCGCCGTGGAGCTCACGCTCAGCAACGAAACCTCTCAGCAGGCCGCGCAATTCTTTTCTTCGGCAAAGCCGCAATCCGCCCTGCTCTCTTTGCGGTATGAGCGTTATGCGGAGCAGCTTTTGGGCCAGCGCTATTTTGAAGACCTCGAGAGCTTCGCGCATGTTGCCTGCGGCCACAGCCTTTTTGATTACATACCGGATGCTCTTGTCATATTTGATGATTACAAGCACATCAAAGAGGCTGCAGAGAGGCACACAGAGGATTTTGCCGAACAGCTTGATAAGCTCATAGAAACCGGCGAAGCTGACCCGGGCCAGCATGCGCTGTACCATCCTTTTGAGACGGTGCGCACGCGCGCAGCAACTCTCGGCGCGATAGATCTCTGCACGATCGGCAAAGCGGCGGACTTAAAGCCCAAAAGCGAAGTCACGTTTCACGCGAAATCCGCTCTGTCATACAACCGCAAACTCGAAATATTGAAAGAAGATGTAATGGGACGGGTCAATGCCGGCTGGCGCGTCTACCTTTGCTGCGGAAGCCTGCAAAGAGCGCAAAGGCTCTCTGCCGAACTTTCAGACACTTCGCTGCTTGTTGCGTGCATGGAAAAGGGGCGCGTGCTTGAGCCCGGCGAGGCGGGTACATTCGCTGCGCCTTTGTTCTCCGGCTTTGAGCTGACAGATCAGAAGGTTTATTATCTCGGCGAACGCGAAATCTACGGCTTTGCGCGCAAAAAAAGAGCTGCCGCGATAAAGCAGCCGTTCGATGTCTTCACTGACTTAAAGCCCGGCGATATGATCGTGCACGACCTGCACGGCAAAGGGCGGTTCCTCCGGCTGGTGACGCGTTCGGTGCAGAACATATCGCGCGATTACCTCGAGCTTGAATACCGCGACGGCGACAAGCTGTTCATACCGACCGACCAGATAGACCGTGTGCAAAAATACATGGGCGGAGACAGCGAGCGTTTGAGCAAGCTCGGCGGGCGCGAATGGAGCCAGACCAAAGCACGCGTCAAAAAGGCAGTCAAAGAACTCGCGGAAGACCTCGTTTCTATATACAGCGAACGGCTTAGCAGCAAGGGGCACAGCTACGGCCCCGATACGCTTTGGCAAAAGCAGTTTGAGGATGCTTTCCCTTATGAGGAAACAGAAGGCCAGCTTAAAAGCATCACGGAAATAAAGCAGGACATGCAGCACGAAAAAGTGATGGACCGGCTGCTTTTAGGAGATGTGGGCTACGGCAAAACCGAAGTGGCCATGCGCGCGTGCTTCAAGGCCGTGATGGAAGGGCGGCAGTGCGCCGTACTCGTGCCGACCACGTTGCTGGCGCGCCAGCATTTTTACACCTTCCGCGAGCGTTTCGCAGAATTTGCGGTGTCCATCGAGGCTGTTTCGCGCTATGTTCCGCCGCTCGACCAAAAACGCATTTTAACCAGGCTTGCCGCCGGCACGGTGGATATCGTCATCGGCACGCACCGGCTGTTATCGCCCGATGTGCAGTTCAAGGATCTGGGGCTGCTCGTCATAGACGAGGAACAGCGTTTCGGCGTGTCGCACAAAGAGCGCATCAAAGACCTAAAGCGCAGCGTCGATGTTCTGACGCTTTCGGCAACGCCCATACCGCGCACGCTGCAGATGGCGCTGACGGGCATACGCGACTTATCTATGCTCGACACGCCGCCGGAAGAACGCAAAGCGCCCGAGAGCTATGTGCTCGAATACAGCCCGGAGCTGCTGCGCGACGCCATACTGCGCGAGATGGCACGCGGCGGCCAGACGTATCTTGTGTGCCGGCAGATCAATCTGATGGACAGGCTGGCAGGCGAGCTTGCGCGCCATGTGCCCGAGGCGCGCGCGGCAGTGGCGCACGGCCGGATGGGCGAAACGCAGATGGAAGACGTGATGGAGGATTTTTTGTCGGGCAAATACGACGTGCTGCTGTGCACCACCATCATCGAGTCCGGCATCGACATCCCGAGCGTGAACACCGTCATCATCTATGAGGCGGACAAATTCGGGCTCGCGCAGCTCTACCAGATCAAAGGGCGCGTGGGGCGTGGCGCTCTGAGTTCTTTCGCTTATTTAACATATCTCCCGGGCGCGCACTTAACACCCGAGGCTGAAAAGCGGCTTGCCACCATCGCCGAATTCACCGAGCTGGGGGCGGGCTTTAAGATCGCCATGCGTGATCTTGAGATCAGGGGCGCGGGCAATCTTTTGGGGCCCGAACAATCAGGACAGATGGCCGCCGTGGGTTACGATATGTACTGCCGCATGATGCGTGAGGCCGTTTCGGAGATCAAAGGAGAGCCGCTCGCGCGGCCTGCGGATACGTCCGTCGAAATCAAGCTCAATGCGCATGTTCCGCCTGCCTACATCAGTGATGACATGCAGCGCATCGAGATCTACAAGCGTATCGCGGCTGTTGGCGGCACACGCAGCGCGAAGGAACTCAAAGCGGAGATCGCTGACCGCTACGGAAAAATGCCGCGGCCTGTGGAAAACCTGATTCTCATCGCGCTGATCAAGGCTTACGCGGCGCGCGCGGGGCTGTCCGCAGTCACGCGCACAGGGCGCATGTTCACGTTAAAGTACGGCGAGGACAGCGAGATCAACGCAAAAGCGCTGATGAAGCGGCTTGTTAAGCACCCGAACGCCCGGCTCCGCAATGCCGACCCGCCGTATATCAGCTTCCGTGCGCCGGACAACGCCATAGACGCGCTGCTTGCCTTCCTGCACGGCATACGCGGCTGCTGCACGGGGCGGCGGGCGGAGTAGCGTATTGTTATTTTTTCTCCGGATCATCTTTTTTTGTTTTGTCTTCCAGCACTTTGAGATGGGACTGCCCGGCGCTTAAGAAAAGCGCTTCGGTCTGCTTTTGCGCCTGTTGCAGATCTTCGATGGCCCTTGAAGCCGAGTTGAACAGCGTGTAGTACATTTCCTTGTAAACTTCCATAGAATAACCTCGCACATTACAATTCTGTCAGTCATTGATAGTATAGTGCAAAACATATGTAGATAAAATAAGCTATAAAACGACAATTGACAGCTGACAGCCGACAATGCCATTAAAGAAAGTTTGGCGCTAAAAACGGCTGACGCCATTTGCCTCCAAAACTGGCGGCTGCTCTAACTGTGTTTTAGTAGACTATTTAATTATCTATTGCATTAGTCTATCTTTCAAGATGAGTTATACCTTAATATCTAATTAAAACATGAGATATCGGAGGCGTGGCTACGATCCGGTTACGAGTGCTTGAAATCCTTGCGCAAAAAGGCCGTTCGAAATACTGGCTTTATAAACAGATGAACATGAGCTATCAGAATTTCAGCAGAATGGTGAACAATCAAACAAAATCGATCAAATACACAAACCTTGCGCTTTTATGCGAGATCCTCGAATGCCGCCCAAGCGATTTGTTTGACTACAGGCCGGATGAGAGGGGATGAAGAGATTATATGGATATAGTAAGATCATATTACTATATTGCGCTTAAGTTTAGTCTAGATCTGGTATGGATTCATCACACCTCTTAGCATTTGCATAAGCTAGAGCCTTCCCAACTGCAGTTAGTCTGAATGGCGAAGTAATATTGTTCCACCATTCTCTTACTTTGCTCAAATATGGTCTCATAATTAATTCGTCACAGAAACGCGTTTTTAATTCTTCTTTCAATTTTTTGTCATTATCATACATTGTATAAATCTTATGCAACACTCTTTTTTGATCTTCTGTAAGAGTTTTTTTAATAGGCTTTTTAACACCGTTAGTGTTTACCATTTGAATCAATCTTATGTCATCAATGCCTTGTTCACGAGCAATAGGCAACCTAACATATTTTTCATTTAATTCATGTTCAATAAGAAGTGTTTGGGGCAATAGGGATTGTTTCAGCATTTCAATTGCTTTTAAATAGTTCTCAGAGTCTTGTTTAATACCGATTAAACAATAACCATTCAGATGATCATAATAGTATGCCTCAAGCTTCTTTAGTTTTCCAAAAGAATTAATACGTATTGCGTCTATTATATCCAGATGTTCAAGCCATTCATTATTAGATGGCAATACATCATAGCATAATTTACTATATAAATTATCAAGAACATTAAGGCCTTCACAAATACTCCCTGTCTTTGGGTAATATGATAAAGCGGATGCTACAGTCAAGGCTAACAATGCTTCATCAGATATCTCGTCAACAATTTTGACTGCACGGCTAATGCCTGCGCGTATTTTTCTATTATCCCCTTTTTGAATTCTGTGTATTAGCAGTTCTGACAAAAGGGAATAATCTGCTGAACGTTCTGTTGCCGCAGCTGTTTTATGAGCCTCAGTTAATAAAAATTGAAAACCAGGGTCAGCAAATACATTCATAGTTCCATCAATTTTTTGTATTTTGGGAATCAGATCATTTTCGAATTCCGTTACTCTTTGCGTTGCTACAGCATAAGCTTCATTAGTAAAGTCTCTACGGGCAATTTCATACAGTTCATAATAAATCTCTCTTACCCTTTTTTCGTCAATTCCGATATTTTCTATTGTTACTTGAACTTGTTGGGATCTGTCTCCACTCTTTTGAATCTGTTTTTTACTCATGGCGGATTTCTCCCATTTGAGTCTGTTTAGCATTATTCTTAGCTATTTGTTTCTGAAAAAGAATATTCTTTATAATTTTACCTTCGGAATTTTTAGGCTTTTCATCATTAATAAACAGGCTTAATTTTTGATTCTGCTTAACATCCCCTTCAGCTTTTTGAATTTGGCGAATATTCTTTTTTATTACTTTCTTATATACAATAATACCGCCTCCTGATATTCCAATAATTACGGTAATAATTAATATTATGATTTCCGTACCTAATCCGCTAAAAAAACTATCCATAATATATCTCTTTTCAATAATTATCTAACATCAATAATATAATCAAACAAGTCATCCGAACGTATATCATATTACTTGTAATCTAAATGCTTACCAATATCGAATCAAAGACACAATTCCCGCCCCCACTATACCACTCCCTACAAAATATTGCAATTATCCCCCATATTCTTCCTGCCGTAAAAGCAGACTTTACATGAAAAGCGCTCTCATGGTAGGCAAAAGCCCCGAAGCGTTGTGCCTCGGGGCTAGTTTTTGTCGCTCCATCGGCGCGCCGTTTAAATGCCAAATAAATAAAATACGGCGGAAGGGAATATCAAATGCACCAGCAAGAAGATGCCAAGCAGCAGCGCAGAAAGCCTATGCAGCATAAACAGCCGCTTTTTCTTGAATATGAAAAACGCGCCGCCGAAAGCCGCCGTGATGATCAAAAGCGCCCCCGCGATCACGCCCGTATGCAGCCGGCAAACGCCTAACGCCAAAAACCCGTGCACGACCACGATCATAACGAGCGCTGCGCCAAGCGGTTTGTGCACGGCGCGCAGCAGCTTTATCAGCCGCTTATAGCCTACGCCTTTGATGCCAAAAATCCGCGCCGGAACGCGCAGCCAGTAAGGCGCCGCCATGATGATCACAGCAGCCACCAATATCCATCCCAGTATGGCGTACATGCTTTCCTCCTCTCAGGGAACCAGCTTGCCGGCAACGGGCAGCCCGGTCAGCT
The DNA here is from genome assembly GCA_040768905.1 of Christensenellales bacterium. Classification (GTDB taxonomy): domain Bacteria; phylum Bacillota; class Clostridia; order Christensenellales; family SZUA-584; genus SZUA-584. The sequence goes on along the minus strand of JAXGMA010000001.1, from coordinate 2,411,149 downwards.
TTGAAGTGCCGTGCGGAGAGCGGGTCTTGATCTCTTCGGTCAGGTCATTCCCTGCGAAAAAGCCGTTGTGTTCGCCGTCTCTCCATTGGGGTATTGCGGAAACGTCGTATACAATCCCGTCAACGGCGATATAAGCAGGTTGCCCGTCTTTGCCGTTAAAAGCACTCAGTTCCTCAAGCGTCATCCCGGGCAAATCCTCAGTTGCGCCGGAGCCGTCATCAGGCGCTGCTGCAGGGCCGCTCTCAGGCGCACCGCATGCAGTAACCGCAAACACCGCCGCCAGTATCAACACAACCAGGATCATGTTTCTTGCATGCTTATTCATGCCCAAATCCCCCTTTTCATTTTTTTAAATCGCGAAACGCCGGCAGAAAAACGCCGACAATGATGGTTTCTATTATAATTAAAGCTGTATGCACTGTCAATTTTGTATCAGTCCGGCGCCTTCTTCATCTGATCTATACGTCGCGCTTATGATCATATGTTCAATAATTATGCATTTTTTTCTGGACATATCCATCTAATCGTATTATATTTTAAGTAAAGTTTGCGCAATTATTAACACAAATCAGCAAAATGTTATATTTGATATCTTTCAAGGGGTACCGGGATGTCAACACGAACAAGAAGCAAAAAGGCTGTTTCCGCAAGATTTTTTACATGGCTGCTTTGCGCCTGTTTTCTTTTCACAAGTTTTGCAGCTTCGTCCAATGCTGAGTCCGTAAGTCTTGCCGATGCCATTGATGCCGAGTTTTCAGACTCGCTGCGCACTGAGTATGTCTTAAGTGCGTCCGATCACACGGCAGATTCGTGGGCGGTCTATACCGATGCCATTGCGCAGGCCATATATACAGAACAAATGCCAGACGCCTCGGCAGAGCAGCAGCAACAAGCCATCGCTGCCATCGAAAGCGCAAGATCAGCGCTTGTTTTTGCCGCACAGGCCGATTTGGACAGCGCCATAGCCGATGCCGATGCAAAAGATGAACGTTTCTATACGCCGCAAAGCTGGGCAGCTTTTTCGTCTGCTTTGGCTCAAGCTTATGCCATGCCCCAAACTTCAAACCTCGAAGTCTCCGCGAAAGCTAGTGCCATAAACGCCGCAGCCTCTCTTCTTGTTGTGATGCATCATTCGGTCACGTTCGACAGCCAGGGCGGCAGCACGCTTGCAGGCGCCCTGGTCGCGCACGGCGAATTTCTTGCTGTGCCGCAAACGCCGGTCAAAGACGGGCAAACCTTTTATGGATGGTTCACAGATCCGGCCTGCACAGCTTTATGGGATTTTGATGCTTCTCCCGTGACGGGCGATATGGTTTTGTATGCCAAGTGGCAGGCAGATATGAAGCCAATGTCCCAGGAAAGCTACAGTTTCGAACAGAGCCTGTCGTCTGTGCCTGTCCCCGGCGGCATGAGGCTTTTCTGGAACGCGGCGCCCGGCGCGACACATTATCAAATATATCAATCGACCAGCGCCGCCGGAAAATACAAAAAATTAAGGGAAGTGGCTTCCCTTTCCTATACGGCGAGCCGCCTCAAAGCAAATACACAGTATTTCTATAAAGTCAGGGTGTCACGCATGGGTTCGGTCAAGGTATCGGGTGATTATACCGCTGTCGTCTCGGCAAAAACGCCGCCGGTTCCTCCCAAAAAACTCAATTTCAGGCGTTGGCCTGAGCAGCTCTCGCTTTCATGGTCCCCGGCTCCGGGCGCGTCCGGCTATGAGGTGTATGTGTCTGATACAAAAGCAGGCGCTTATACACAGATCGCCGATACCGGCAGCACGGCTTTTGTACATACCGGGCTGTCCGCAGGAAAAATCTATTATTACAAAATAAGAGCTTATTATACCCAGGGCGAAGAGAAAGTCAGCGGCCATTTCTGCGGTGTCAAAGCTGCAAGGCCAAAACCGCCGACGCCTGCCAACGTGACTGCGCAAACCCCCGCGGGCGGCATCATGATCAGCTGGGATGCCGTGCCCGGCGCATCCCGTTATGAGATATACAGAGGGACGAGCGCGAACGGAAAATACCGCAAAGTCAGGGAAGTGAGCACGCTTTCATTTACCAACACCGGTCTTAAAGCCGGCACACAGTATTTCTATAAAGTCAGGGTGTCACGCATGGGTTCGGTCAAGGTATCGGGTGATTATACCGCTGTCGTCTCGGCAAAAACGCCGCCGGTTCCTCCCAAAAAACTCAATTTCAGGCGTTGGCCTGAGCAGCTCTCGCTTTCATGGTCCCCGGCTCCGGGCGCGTCCGGCTATGAGGTGTATGTGTCTGATACAAAAGCAGGCGCTTATACACAGATCGCCGATACCGGCAGCACGGCTTTTGTACATACCGGGCTGTCCGCAGGAAAAATCTATTATTACAAAATAAGAGCTTATTATACCCAGGGCGAAGAGAAAGTCAGCGGCCATTTCTGCGGTGTCAAAGCTGCAAGGCCAAAACCGCCGACGCCTGCCAACGTGACTGCGCAAACCCCCGCGGGCGGCATCATGATCAGCTGGGATGCCGTGCCCGGCGCATCCCGTTATGAGATATACAGAGGGACGAGCGCGAACGGAAAATACCGCAAAGTCAGGGAAGTGAGCACGCTTTCATTTACCAACACCGGTCTTAAAGCCGGTACACAGTATTTCTATAAAGTCAGGGTATCGCGCATGGGATCAGCTAAAAATGCCGGTGATTTTTCGTATGCTGTCACCGCCAAGATGCCTCCAGCCGCACCGGCAAAGCCCAAGGCTGTTAAAGGCAGTACGCTGCTCACGCTCTCCTGGAGAGCCGCTAAGGGCGCGGCCGGTTACGAGATAGAGAGCGCAAACACGCCCTTGGGCAGCTACAGCGTGATCGCCGATACGGCCGGTCTTAACTATCTGCACACAGGGCTTGCAGAAAATAAAACATACTACTATAGGATCAGGGCCTATTTTGTCTGGAACGAAGAACGTGTTTACGGCAAATATACGCCCGTTTTTTGCGGCACCACGGACGGGCCGATCGTCAGCAACGCGGTAAACGGCAGGGTCGAGCTGATCGACTGGTTTGCCGGCGGAAGCAAAATCTTTCCCCGAGGCCAAAAAGCCGTTGTCATAGATGTGGATACCGGCCTCTCGTTTGACATATGGCGGCTCATGGGTACAAACCATGCCGACTGCGAACCGTTGACCAAGCAAGACACGGCCACCATGAAGCAAATCAACGGCGGCACATGGTCGCACGACAGACGCGCGATATGGGTCAAGATCGGCGACCGCTATTTTGCCGCATCCATGTACTGTTTGCCCCATGACACCAACTACACAAAGACAAACGGCATGAACGGCCATTTTTGCATACACTTTTATAAAAGCTTTGGACACTCAAAGAGAAAACCCTGCCCCATTCACCAAAGCATGATCCAGAAAGCATTTGCAAGCGCCCATGTGCTGGATGCTTATCTTGAAATAAAAACCTATTGATCTGCCTGCCAGCCGCACGTATGTGATCAACAAGAAGCCGCGCTATCCTTTTTAAAGGCATAGCTGCATGCCAATTTTTAAGCATTTTTTCATTTGCAGCAATGGCTGCAGAACCCAGCGATTTGACGGCCGTCATCAATGCAGAGTTCAGTGATGGAGAGCGCACCGTCTATGTGCTAAACCAACCCGATTATACTCCGAAAACCTGGGCTTTCTATACCGAAGCTGTTCATCTGGATATCGAAGCCGAGGCTGCAGCTGAACAGGCCGTTTTGGTTCCGGCTTGACACCCGGAATGAGCTATTATTACAAAGTCAGGGTTTCGCGTGTGGGTACCGCCAAAGAGCCGAGTTTGTATTCAGCTGTAGCCGCTGCTTTGGCACCGCCAAATACGCCCGTGACACCCAAAACAATAAGCTACCCTTATACGGTCACACTGACATGGAAAAAGGCCAAAGGCGCTTCCGGTTATGATGTGTTTTATTCATCTTCTCCCCTCGGGCCTTTTGAATTCCTTGGCAATGAAATATATCAAGACAAGAAGAATGGGACACAGCCATTGTTTGTTTGCGATTACGCATTATTGATCGATGACACGAGCGATGAATACAACAAGCTTCTTGAATTTTCAAGCAGCAGCTTGAGAAAGAAGGGATATCAGGAAATCAAGCCCGGCAAAACAGGCACAGTCACTTTTAAACTGTACTCTGGCGCGGCCACAAGATACAATCAGTTTTCAAGAATTGCCTTTATTGCCGGATACGATTGGGAGTTGTATCTATGCATGTCAAGTTACTTCTACGGTGATACATGGTCTTTGGTCGAATGGTAAGAATTAGAGGCTATGGGCCTTTCAGAACAAAACAGGGCAGACATCAAGGAGATCGAAGATATTTTGACAAAGCGATAAGACGCAATAAAAATAAGACCGTGACTGTTATCAGTGACGGTCTTTTTGTATTGTGCTCTATCAATGGTTAGTCTGTCTCTTTTCTTCGTCTTTTTGCCCATCCCGGGATGATCTTTTGGCGGCTGCGACCTATGCACAAGCTCTCAGGCTCAACATTGTTTGTCACAGTCGTTCCGGCCGCAATATACGCCCCGTCGCCGATGGTGACAGGCGCGATCAGATTGGCGTTACAGCCCACAAAAGCGTTGTCGCCAACGACCGTTTTATTCTTCCTGATCCCGTCGTAATTCACAAAGACAACGCCGCAGCCGATGTTCGCTTTCTCACCTATTTCACCGTCACCGATGTATGAGAGATGCGAAACCTTCGCGCCGTCTTTGATATGCGCATTCTTGACTTCCACGAAATCGCCCACACGGCATCCGTTGCCGATTATGCTGTTCGGCCTTAAATACGCATAGGGCCCTATGGTGGAATTGTTGCCGACACTTGATGCAAGGATCACGGAGTTCTGCACGATCGAATCCTGTCCGATCCTGCTGTCCGTGATGCGGCTTCCAGGGTAAAGCACCGTTCGCGCTCCGATATGCGTCCTGCCCTCCAGCGTCACGCCCGGGTACACCACAGCATCCGACTCGATAGTCACCAATGCATCGATATACACGCTATCCGGATCGACCATCGTCACACCGCCTTCCATCAACGCGGTGTTGATACGCTGCCTTAACAGTTTTGCCGCGGCGGCAAGCTGCGCTTTATCGTTGACACCAAGGCCTTCTGATCTGTCGTCACAATTCATCGTTTCAACACGATAGCCTTTTAAAGCAAGGTATTCTACGCAGTCAGTCAGATAATATTCGCCTTGCGCATTTGCAGGCTGCAAACTGCTTAAAGCTTCCATAAGCAAAGGGATGGAAAAACAATATACCGAAAGATTGATCTCACGTATGGATTTCTGCTGCTCCGTGGCATCACGGTGCTCGACGATACGCACAACATTCCCGCCGCTGCGTATGATACGCCCATAACCGGACGCATCGTCCACGGTTGCCGATAAAAGACAAGCACCAAGCTTTTCGTCCATCGCTTTCTTGACCAGCCTTTTGAGCGTCTGGGCGCGCAGCAGCGGCATGTCCCCCGCCACGATAAGTGCGTATCCATCGCCGCACAGATACTCGCGCGCAGCCATCACTGCATGGCCTGAGCCCAATTGGGGGTCCTGAACGGCATAATCCACGCTGTCCCCAAAATGTTTGCGCACAGCGTCTGCACCCGCGCCGACGACAAGCACCGGCCTTGCGCCGGCAGCCTGCAATGCGGCTTCAGCGACCCATTCACCCAGGGGTTTTCCCGCGGCCTGATGCAGCACTTTTGGTATGTCAGATTTCATCCGCGTGCCTTTTCCCGCGGCAAGTAAAATTGTCTTTATGTTTTTCATGCACGTTTCTCCATCATTTAAGCCAGGTCTTTATGCCTCGCCGTAGCTCAGTCCGATTTTACGCCCCACACACAGCAATTCAGCATCGAGCGGTATCGTTTTGGTTTTCCCAGCCACGTCATTGACATCGTTGGATGTCACCACACCGCCTTTGACAGCCACCGTTTGGCCAAACCTGCGTTCCTCGATAAGCTGCGCCGCATAAACACCCATCTGCGTCGCCAAAACCCGATCGTAAGGGCATGGCGCGCCGCCGCGCTGGTAATGCCCGGGTACGACAACGCGGGTGTCTATATCGATCACCTGCGTGAGTTCATCAGCCAGTTTGTAGCCGATAGAATAATGCTTGCCTTTCAGATCCTGATCCTGCTCATCTGTCACACTGCGCGCGCCTTCTGCCACCGCAATTATGGAAAAATGTTTTCCGTTCTCATACCGCGCGTTGATGACATCAGCGACAGCCGCAATGGAGTACGGTATCTCGGGCAGCAGTATCACATCCGCTCCGCCCGCTATCCCGGCACTGAGCGTCAGCCAGCCGGACGTATTCCCCATCAGTTCCACGATCATCACGCGGGAATGCGAGTGTGCTGTCGTGTGTACCTTATCGATCACATCGGTGGCAATATCAACGGCGCTTTGGAACCCGAAGGTGACATCGGTTCCCCATATATCATTGTCTATCGTTTTGGGAAGGCTGACGGTATTGAGCCCGTAATTGGCCAGATCTCCCGCCATCGCATGCGTCCCGTCTCCGCCGAGCATCACAAGGCAGTCCAGCCCCATTTTTTCATAATTTCGGGACATCGTCTTGAAAACATCAAGAAACCTGCCCGTCTTCTGTCCTGTGTTCGGGCCGTGACCGCGGGAAGTCCTTAAGATGGTGCCGCCAAGAGTCAGTATTCCTGAGAACTCATGCTTTTCCATGATACGGAAGTCCCCGTCTATCAGCCCGCCGAAGCCGTCCATGATCCCGATGATTTGCGCATCATCAAACATATGGTATGATGCTTTAGCAACACCTCTGATGGCAGCGTTCAGGCCCGGGCAGTCTCCTCCGCTGGTGAGTATTCCTATTCTTTTTGCCATGCCTTCCTCCGTTTATATGATCCAAGCTTCAACTGACATTTTTATTTACCAAGTATACACCAACAAGCGGTGCCTTTCAACAAATACCGAAACTCTCTTTTGTTGTTATGCTGCTGCTTAACGGTTCTGTCTTTATCTGATCTCTTTTTCTTGAGCGGATCGCCAAAGTGAATTTTTTGACACCGATTTTGCCGAGTCTTCAGTCTATAAAAAAGGCGGTACACATGTCCAGATCGGGTTGACAGAAAACAATATCCGCTTTGACCTCAATGCAGTGATACTCAAAGAAATCACGATCCACGGCTCGTTCGCACAAAAATGGGCGTGGTGGGAGAAAGCTTTGGCGCTTTTGTCCTTGGGCGCGATCAGAACGGATGTGCTGATCGCGCCCAAGGACAAATGGGAAGAAGCGTTTACAAACGGCCTTCAGGGAAAAGGCATTAAACATATATTAACTGATCTTGGAAGCTGTTAGGGCGCTTTTTTAAGACGCCCAGCCTTTGCTTGTATTCAGACGGGCAGCAAATCAGTCTTTGCCCTGAACCTCTCGTACAACTCCTGCCATTGAGGCTTATTATCAGGCGCAAATTCCTGTAAATCCACTGATTTGATCACAGCGTTTCGGGCTTCGCCCAGAGACGCAAAATCCCCCATTGCGATAAGCTGGACCATCGCGTTGCCGAGTGCCGTCGCTTCCAACGGCCCTGCGAAGACTGTCTTTCCCGTGATATTGGCGGTGAATTGGTTAAGAGGCGCGTTGGCTGAACCGCCGCCGACGATATGCACGACAGGCAGCTTATAGCCGCAGGCGAATTCCAAGCATTCGAGTACATATCTGTATTTACACGCAAGGCTCAGCAGCACGCACCGGACAATATCGCCGGTTTGTTGCGGCGCCGGCTCGCCGTGTGCCCCAAAATATGCGCTTATTAGCTCCGGCATCGGGCCGGGCTTATAGAAAAGTTCATCGTCGGGGTCAAATAACCCTTGGCTCCATTTTGATTTTTCAGCCATGCGGGCAAGATCTTCAAAACTGTAGTCTTTTCCGCGTTCCTGCCAGTAACGTCGGCACTCCTGCAGTATCCAAAGCCCCATCACGTTTTTCAAAAGACGGATACGTCCGCCCACGCCGCCCTCATTGGCAAGCCCGTGTCGGCAGCTTCTTTCGTTGATCAAAGGGGCCTTAGTCTCTGTGCCGACGATCGACCACGTGCCGCTGCTGATATAGGCAAAGCGCGGCGCAAGGCTGGGCACAGCCGCAACAGCAGATGCCGTGTCATGTTCGCCAACGGCAATCACCGGCAGCGTTTTCACAGAGAGCTCGCCACATACACTTAATGAAAGGTTTCCGGCTTTTGTTGCCGGCTGGATGATGTTATTAAGAAGCCGAGCCGGAAATTTGATTTTTTCCAAAAGGCCGGTATCCCAGCTGTTTTTGGCCGGTGAATAGGCCTGCGAAACGCTGGCCAATGTATACTCCGTATGCTTCTCGCCGCTCAGAAAATACACGAGTGCATCCGGTAAAAACAGAAGGCTGTCGGCAGCTTCCAGTATTTGCGGCCGCGATTTGGCGACAGACAGCCACTGATAAAGAGAATTCATGCGGTTAAACTGCAAGCCGGTACGGTAATATAAATCTTCTTTTGTGATGAGTTTGTCCATCTCCTCGAGCATGCCCACAGTACGCGCATCCCTGTATGTGTGCGGCGGCTCGGTGATTGCGCCCGTTTTGTCAATGAGTAGATAGTCATTGCTCATCGCGTCGATGCCGATGGATACGGCTTGGTTCCCAACCGCAGCGATGCCCTTCTTGATGCCCTCATAGAGCGCAAAAATATCCCAGTAAAGGCTTGGTCCGACGGATATAGGCTTATTCGTAAATCTGTGGATGGTATCGAGCGAAAGTTTGCTGCCGTCATACGCCGCATTAAAAACTCTTGCGCTGGATGCCCCGATGTCACAGACGATCACGTTTTTTGCGCGCATGTCTCTAAATCAACTTTCCTAAAAGATTGCATATGGCATCTGCTTCCACGCGTTCCACAACGGAAAATGCCTGCTCTATGTGTTTGCCGACTGCCACTGTCCCATGATAAGGCAGGATGCCGCAAAGCCCTGTTATTTTGAGCTGTTCCCTCTTAGGCAGGAAGTATTTATAGGCGTTTTCCGCAAGCTCCATGCTGTAGGCTTTAGCCTGATGGATAAGCCCCGTTTCACCCATTTTCATTGTCGCTTCGGTCACCTGGGGAATCGGTTTGCTTGCCGCCACATAAACCATTGTATAAAATGGATGCGCATGGATCACACCGCCAACTTCGGGTATGTTTTTCAAGATCAGCGCATGCATCTTTCCTTCACGCGAAAGAGCGCCCGTACCCTCAAGGATGTTGCAGTCATAGTCAATCAGCAAAGGCTCTTCTATGTCGATACGGCAATGCTTGAGTTCGCTCATCATGGACGGCGAAAGCAGTATGCGGTTATCATCGACGCGCATGGCGAGATTCCCTCCTGCTGCGTTTGTCAGTTTGCGCTCCCAAAGATCAGTGGCCATCTGCAGGAGCTTCCTGCGCTCTTCTAAGTATTTCATGTTGCTTCTCCTATCTCTTCAATGCTTATATTTTCACAAAGCGCAAAAGCTTTGTCTTTATCAAATCCAACGGACAGCGGATTCAGCGCCGCCGCGCCGCCGCAGGCAGCTGCAAGCGCAAGCGCACGCTGCGGAGTGTATGTGTTTTTTATGGCATACACCAGACCGCTCAAATAAGCGTCTCCGCAGCCCACTGTGTTTTGTGCCTCCACTTTTGCAATACCTGCACGGAAAACCCTGCCGCCGATCTTAACGATGCTGCCGCGGCTGCCCATCGATACCGCGATGATATGGATGTCATATGGGGCAAGGCTCTTCATCGCACACAAAATATCCTGATCGGTCGCCACCGGCATATTTGTCAGCTCAGCCAATTCTTCCGCATTGGGCTTGATGATATACGGGCTGTGTTTCAAGGCCGATCTGAGCGAAGCGCCTGCGCTGTCAAAAATGATCCGCGCGCTTTTTAACTGCGCTGTTTCAAGCAGCTTATCCTGCAGAGAGGCTCCCGCACCGTATGCAAAATTCGAGGCATCTCCGGATATGATGACATAGGCTGCTTTTTTGCAAAGCTGCTCATAATGCCCTGCAAATGCGTCCAGCACATCATTGGGAACGTCCGGGCCTTTCTCACAGATCAATGTGCTTGATTTCCCGTCCAGCAGTATATAGTTTGTCCGCGAATCACCGGCAGTTGAATAAATAAAATCGCATGTAACGCCCAGCGCCTCTAAGCTTTCGATGATCTGACAGCCGGTTTCCCCCATGGCGATCCCTGTCGCGATGCTTTTTTCGCCGAGACACACAAGATTTGCAGACACGTGTGTACCTTTGCCTCCCACACAGTTTTCTCTGCGGTATATCCTGTTTGCGACATCAAATCTGAATCCGTCTACGAACAATAGCCTGTCCATGGCGGGATTTAAGGTGACAGTAATAATCATACAAAATGAAGGGCTGCTCCAATCAGGAGCAGCCCTTTTACCTTTCAATCAGAAATACTTTCGTTCCGTAAGCTCAGGGCAAACAAACACTTTCACGAGATTGTCCTTTTCCCTGATTTCCTCCATGGCTGTTTTCAGTTCGGCAAGCGGTACCGCCATAGAAAACATCGGCCGCGGGTCAATGATACCGTATTTTAACAGTGTGATCGCATCACCCCAGTTGTTGCCAATGCCAGCGCACGAACCGCTGACTTTCTTTTCACCGAGCACAAATTCATACGGTTCAAGCGCGGCTGTCTGCCCTTGCGCCACAATGCCAAAAGCCTCTACCTTCCCGCCGCGGCGCAGCATCTTGAACGCCTGCTCGTAAGTGCCGGTGGTGCCGACTGCTTCGAGTACGTAGTCAACGCCAATGCCGCCGGTGATCTTTTTCACTTCAGCAACCACATCGTCAACTTCATTCACATTGATGGTGATATCGGCACCCATCTTTTTAGCGGTCTCAAGCCTTGCTTTATGGTCACCGATCACGATGACGGGAGCACATGCTCTTGCTTTAGCCATCGCGCCGTGCAGTATGCCAAGGCCGCATCCGATAACCGCAACAGATCCGCCTATCACGGCGTCCATGCGCTGTGCAGCGTGAATGACCGTGGTCAGCGGCTCAATAAAGGCGGCTGTAAAATCATCCAATTCATCGGGAATCTGATAACAGTTCTTCCAGGGCGCTTTCACATACTCGGCGAATCCGCCGTGTGTATGGATGCCAAGCTGGGTAAACGTTTGGCAAAGCAGGCCGTCGCCTCTGCGGCAGAAATAGCATGTCCCGCATGTCAGGCAAATATCTGTCGCCACGCGGTCTCCCACTTTTAACCCTTTCGCATTTTTGCCAACCTCTGCGATTTCGCCCCAAAACTCATGTCCTGTGATCATGGGCAGCTTATCCGCAGCATATTTGCCCGTATAAATACTCCAGTCAGATCCGCATATCCCGCAAACTTTGATTTTGATCAGCACTTCATCATCATTGATCTGCGGCACCGGGATTTCAGTATACTCCATCTGATAAGGAGCTTTTACGATCTGGGCTTTCATCATTTTTGACATAATTTCACCTCTTTTAATCTCTTGGGTTGTTGAAGATCTTATCGCGACGGCCTTCATACGGAGCTTTGATGATCAGCGGCTTCAAGTAAGCAGCCACTTTCTCAACCCCGTCGCCAACGCTCATTGTGACATCTTCGTGTTCGTAGCTCAGCACATAGTCATACTGTATCATAGACAATTCGGTGATCACTTTTTTCCACGGAACGCTGCCCCAGCCAGGGATGCGGAAACGGAATGCACGATCAAGCCTCTGCCAGTCTCCCTGCATCAAAATGCCGCCGCGCTGCAGATTGTGTTCAACGATCTCGCCGTCTTTTGCATGTACGTGGAAGATCCGATCGCCGAGCTCATCAATAAAGTTCTCAACTTTAACGCCGAGGTATATGATGTTCGCAGGATCTAAGTTATATCCAAAGCTAGGGTGGCCTCCCAAAAGCTCAACAGCCCGTTTAGCTGTATGGATATCGTAGATCATATTGTTAGGATGCGGTTCAACGGCAAACTTCACACCATATTCTTTGAATTTATCCATAATGGGCGTGAACACCTCGACAAACTCGCGCTCCATCTTTTCCCATCCGTCTGCACACGGGAACGGGAAATAGCGGCCCCAGTTCGTTACGCCTGTAAATCCATTGACGACCGGCACCTCAAGCGCATTTGCGGCCTGCGCTGTTTTCAACAGATTATCAATACCGTACTTGACTTTTTGTTCTTTCGTCCCCGGACACAATTTATCTGTATCTTCTGTATGCGGACCGAGGATCAAAAGGGAATCCGCATGATTTGAAAGGCCGGAAATCTCGATACTATAACTGCCCAGCATCTTTTTCAGTTCACCGGCGCGCCCCGGCTTTAGAATTTCATCAAAATCAAATTGCTCGCAGCCGCTGTATGCAGGGATCTCCATCATCTCATAACCGTGCTGTACCATTATTTTCGCCACTTCTTCCAAAGAGAGATGCGCATAGTTGGCTGCAAAAAAACCTAGTTTCATTGGTACTTCCTCCTTATTATAATCAATTTTATGATCTCTTCGTAAGGTAAAAACTATGTGTGCATTTTACGAAGAGGACCAAATTCTTTTCTTGTTTTAACCAATACGTCTGTATAATATTTGTTGTAGGTACAGCAGCCGATCTCACGCTGACGGATCAGCAGCTCAAGACAGTTGTCACAGATCGTGCACCATTTGATCTCACTCTCGCGGCCTTCACGCAGCTTTTTAGGAAGCAGCGGATCAGCAAACGACTGGCGTCCGAGCGCAATCATATCCACTTTGCCTTCTTCGATAAACTTAGAGCCATAGAAGAACATAGAGTTCTTTTCGGGCTCTGTCGCGAGACAGCCGTTTTTACCATTCCTGAATACCGAATAGTTTGAGCCGATGATCACTGCGCTTTTTGTCGCTTTTTTAAACTCTTTGGCCCATGTGGGATGCAGAAATGCAAAATAAGGGGCGTTTTTGTCCGCCTGCGTGACAGCGACAGTGATAGAAGGACTGCCGCCGGATTGCACAAAATACTGGGCTCCGCGCTCTTCCAATCCGCGGATCAAATCTAAAGGCTCTGTCAAATCAATAATAGGAGATTCAGGGCCCTCTGTCCCAAACCCGCCGGGGAACCCTTCCCATGCAGATATTTTGGAGCCGATCAAAAAGTTTTTGTCATTGATCTCCTTGTTGATCCTTTCGTACAGATCGAATGCAAACCGCCTTCTGTTTTCCCACGCGCCGCCGTATTTCCATTTTCGGTCGTTATACGGACGAAGGATTTGAGACCCAAGGTAACCGTGACACAGTTTTAGATCAATGCCGTCTGCGCCCGCATCATAAGCAATGCGTGCCGCAAGTACGAACTGATCCATAATCCTGTCGACTTCTTCTTCGCTCAAAACCTCGCCGCCAAATCCGGGAAGCGGTTTTACCGTGACCCTCCTGGAAAAATCCGGGTGGCTTAATTCACCCGAATGCGTAAGCTGGAACACAAACAACGTATCGGGGTTGATCTTTTTCAGTTCTCCTACAAATTTCTGAAGCGGTTTTGAGTTTTTAGGCATGATCGCAAGCTGATTCAGTCTGCTCCTGCATTCATCTGTTATGGTAATGGCTTCAAGCGTCACCAAGCCTGCCTCGCCTTTAAAAAGATTGGAATACCGCTCAACAGTCAGTTTTGAAGGGTTTCCGTCGCTGTCAGCATCCGTACATTCCATAGCCTGAATAAAAAATCTGTTTTTGCATTCTCTTTGGCCAATAGAAATGGGGTTGAGCAATACATCTTTGTAACGTTCCATATTCAATCCTTCTTTCAAATACATTTTTTATCGTCTTCGCCTTTTTTTGATCCTTTTTCAAAAATGATGATCTGAATCGTTGATAACACAGGTCTATAAGTCTATAGCCTATCAACCTCGAAAACAAAACTTAAGGTCAAACATCTTCTTGCCTGTATCATAATAAAATTATTTGAACGTGTCAATATTTTTATGCGTTTATTTTATGGCTTCGTTTAATTTTTTTGCAGCGTCTTTTAACGCTTCCTTTGGCGTCAGCCTTTTCTTCAAAGCCGCATGCACGGCATTGGCAATGATCTGCTCAAACAACGCCTCGGACACACTCTCACCTTTCGAGTCCCTTGGTATTGCGCGGCGCTTTGTGGAGGCAAACGCGCTTGGGATCATGCGGTACCAAGGATTCAAATTATGCAGTTCGCTGCTTTCAAATACAAACCGGTACGGAACGATCCGCCCGAGCATCGCATTGGGCATGGCCAGGGCCTCGGAAGCTGTCCATTTGGCAAATTCAAAAGCATCGTCCTTTTTGTCGGAATAAGGGTTGACGGCAACAGACCACCCTCCCAAAACGCTGACCTTGCCCGGCATGAGCGTAAAGCCGACTTTCCCGACAATGCAAGATATGTTTCTGTCCTCAAGCGGTGTCGCATGATCCGAATACATCGTCATCATCGCCGCTTCGCCCCGCGCAAAGCCCTGCACCTGCTCATCCCACCAAAACACAGGCGATTCAGGCGCTGCGTATTGAAAACTTTCCATATATTGAGTCAGCGCGGCAATGCCGTTTTCACTGTCAATCACGGCTTTACCGCCTTCAAAAACGCTGCCTCCCGCAGCCCATAACCGGGGAAGGAATTCACACACTGCGCCCGATGCATTCATTGCGCCCAAAGTTGTGCCGAATTTGGTTTCCGATTCAGGGTTATACTTTCGGGTGAAAAACCTCGCGATCCGGTTATACTCCTCCCAGGTTGACGGCACGCGAAGTTCTTTTTTATACCGCTCGTAAAACAGTCTTTTGTTTTTGATTTGCTCAAACAGATCTTTACGGTAATACAGCAGCTGAACCGTATGGCTGAAAGGCAATGCGTATAAACGGTCACCAAAAAAGCAGTGTTCGCGCAGAACATCTTCGGAAAACATGCGGGCAAGCGCATGATGGTCAGGATAAAACTCTGTCAGATCCTGCACATATCCGCCTAATATCAATTCTTTCATCCACGGAAGGTCCATGATGAATACATCGTACTCACCGGACGGTATGCCTTTTAATATTTCCTTGAGCAACAAATTATAAGGAACCTGCAAAAGTTCAATGTCAATACCGGTGCTGCGTTTAAAATCGGCGGCAAGAGAGTGTATCGTATGGCAGGCCGGTGAATTCTGAGTTAAGATCTTTATCTTTCGGAATACGCCGATATCATGACACCGGGCTGCAGCAAGTCCCATGCTTTTGATGCACGGCACCGATATGCTCCTCCCGCCGCGCTTATCATCCGTAAGCACGGTTTCCTCAAGCATATCAAAAGCAGTTCGTGCCATTTGCGAATACGGCAGCAGCACGACATTGTCCTTTTCGCTTTTTGCTTTGGTCCACTCTTCGGCATCAAGTGTGATCACTTTTGGTTTGATCAACCCGGGTTTTGCGGCAATCGCAAGCGCGCAGGCCACGCCTTCGCTCAGTATCCTGTCTGTCGTATAGATGATCTGGGGCGGATTCTCAAGTTCCATCAGGCGAATGGCTGCCCGCATCGCGCTCTCTCTGTTGCTGTTGACCGTTTCCACATAACTTGTATCAATATACTTCTTTGTTTTTTGCATGGCGTTAAAGTAGGCATCCACGCATTCCACTTCAAATGAATATTCCTGAGGCCCCGCAACAATGGCAATCCTGTGAAAGCCTGCATCGATCTGATCCTTTATGCTTGCCGTCACTGTCGCCCGCGCGTCCATGCAGACATTGTTCATTCGGTATCCTGAGACTTTATGGTGTATGAAGACAACGGGAAGGCCTCCTTCTATCAGTCTGTTGAAAAAGTCCGTATTGCCCGGCTGACAGGTTAAAAGTATCACCCCGTCCGCACCCATCATCAGCGCGCGTTCAAGAATATTGATCTCCCGGTCAGGAACATCCGCGCAGATGCGCAGATATGCCGAATATCCCCTTTCCACAGCACGCCTGTTTATCTCTTCAAAGATCTTGGCGTATGCTACATTGGTGATATCAGGCAGCACGACCTCAATGCGCCCTGTCCTGGATGTCTTTAAATTTCTTGCAAGAACATTGGGCTTGTAGCCAAGTTCAGCAACAGCTTGCTCCACTCTTTTGATCTTGTCGCTGCTGACTGACTTTGAACCGTTCAACACATTTGAAACTGTGCCGTGAGATACACCTGCCAGCCTGGCGACGTCTTTCATCGTTGCCATTTTTTTACCCCATGAAATCGGTTGGTATGAAATATTGACTAATTTTTGATTATATAGTACTATAAATATACCATGTGTGTACATTTTGGCAAGTTCAAATTATAGGTAATGCCGTTTATCATTAGATATCAAAGGATTTAGACCCGCATTTACTGGATGTTTATTAGGTGCTTTTTCGTTCAAAACGACGTGTCACTTGTGTTTTTACATCACTGACAAACAGCTTTTTTTCTTGTATTTGTCTTAAAAAGCCTTATACGGTATAATCATTGTTCTGATTTATATACTGTAGGATTTCATTAATTATTTATGAAAAGCATTAAAAAAATGTTGCAATTGTTCAAAACAGCATATACAATATGCATTGGAACGTATCATAATTTTTTCAGAGGATGTATATGACAGGAAAAGATGCGGCCAGGTTGATCGATATCAGCGCCGTGAGGACCCATCATTCATTAAATGATATAAAAGAGATGGTAGACATTGCACGTCAATACCGCTTTGTGAACGTGCATACCCTGCCCTGCTGGACCAAAACCGTGAGCGACATGCTCAAAGGCGATCCAGACATTCGTATTGGAGCGCCCGTGGGTTTTCCGGGAGGCGGGCATACCGTTAAAGTGAAGCTGCTTGAAGCGGAACAACTCATCAATGACGGCGTTCAGGAAATGGATATCGTCATGAATGTCGGCCGGTTCAAAAGCGGCGAGTTCAGTTATGTCGCTGATGAATTAAAACAAATCATTGATATTGCCCCGAGCAGCGTGCTGATAAAGGTTATTATTGAGCTGAACTGTCTTTCTGACAGCGAGATCGACGATGCGTGCTCTCTTGTTGTCGATTCAGGGGCAGATTTCTTAAAGACCGGAACCGGCTGGATACCCGGAGATGCAAATATTCCCCGAATAGCCAGAATAAAAGAGCTCACACACGGAAAAACTCAGATAAAGGCAGCGGGAGGCATCCGCACACGTTCGGAATTTGACGCACTTTTGGCTCTTGGTGTTGAACGGTTTGGCATAAACACTGTATCAGCGCTTACGATCGTAGAAAGCTTCAACTAGGAGAACCGTATGCTTAAGAAAGATATGATTATTTCTTATGATCTGGGTACAGGCGGCATTAAAGCTTCTTTGTTTGATTTGTCTGGGCAGTCTCATTGCGATACATTCAGCCAATATGATGTCGTATACACCGGAAGCGACCATCACGAGCAGTCTCCCGATGTATGGTTTGAAGGCATTTGCAGCACAACCCGGCTTTTACTGGAAAAAAGCGGGATCTCGCCTTCTGATATCGTGGCTCTTTCTATTTCCGGCCATTCATTGGGTGTTGTCCCTGTCGACAAAGATGGAAAATTGCTGCGCAGCATGACGCCTATATGGAGCGATACACGTTCAAAACAGCAGACAAAAGCGTTTTTCGAAAAGATACCTTATTCCGAGTGGTACACCAAGACCGGCAACGGTTTCCCGGCAGAATGCTATGCCGTCTTCAAGATCATGTGGTACCGCGATAACGAACCTGAGCTTTACGCGAAAACATTTAAGATCTTGGGTTCGAAGGATTACTGTAATTATAGGCTCACCGGCAAGATGCTGACTGACCACTCTTACGCATCCGGCAGCGGTGTGTACGATCTTCTTAAAAACAGCTATGACGAGGATTATATAAGCGCCTCCGGTATACGCCGCGATCTGCTGCCTGAGTTGGTGCATGCACATGATGTCATCGGCCATCTGACACCTGAAGCAGCCCAAATGCTGGGTTTGACAACGGATGTTAAGGTTGTGTCGGGCGGCGTGGATAATTCCTGCATGGCTCTTGGCGCCCGCGGCATAGAAAACGGCCGCGCTTATATTTCGCTGGGATCGTCTTCCTGGATCGCCGTCGTCAGCGATGCCCCGTTGGTCGATGTCCAGAAAAAACCGTTTGTATTCGCACATGTTATTGATAAGATGTATGCATCCGCAACCAGCATATTTGCTGCTGGTTCAAGTTTTCGCTGGATCCGCGACGTTCTGTGTCCTGATCTTGTCGAGAAAGAAAAAAACGGTGAGTTGGCCGATGCCTATGTCGCGATGAATGACCTGGCTGCCCAATCACCCATCGGCGCTAACCAGCTTCAGTTCAATCCGAGTTTGGCGGGCGGCGCTATGATCGAGCAGAGCAAGAATATCGTCGGCGGATTTATTGGATTGCAGCTCTCCCACACAAGAAACGATATGATCCGCGCCGCTCTTGAAGGCATCACCTACAACCTTTGGTATGCCATGACCGTTCTTCAAAGCTGCGGTGTTTCAATATCCGAATTGCTGATGGTAGGCGGCGGTGCAAAAAGCCCTTACTGGAGACAAATGTTTGCAGACATCTTTGATATGAAAATGATCAAAACGGTTGTGGACCAAAATGCGGCTTCTTTGGGCGCTGCGGCACTTGCTGCTTACGGTCTTAAACTCTGGGATGACTATACGCCTATTGACAAAGCGCATAAACTGCAAAGCGTTGAGCAACCTAACAAAAACAATACAGGGCTTTATCGCTCTCATTACAATCTGTCCCGTTATATAGCAGGATGGCTTGCAGATACCGGCGATAAAATTGCACTGAGCAGGTAGGGTTATGAAGATAAAAATGTTTGATCATATTGCCATCAATGTTGTGGATATCAAGGAGTCTGAAAAGTTCTATTCCGAAGTGCTTGGGCTCAAAGTTGCCGATCGGATTCCTAACGGTGACAATGTTTTGGTTTATATGAAAATAAATGAAAACAGCGCAATCGAGTTGTTTGACCATCAAAAAAAGATAGATTATTTTGAGCATCCTGCATCTGCATCAGGAACGGCTCATATTGCGCTGAGCGTCTCCGGTATCGAGGATTGGTATGCGCATTTGAAGAAACACGATGTGGTGTTTACCCTCGATCTGTGCGCATTAGATCACCTCGGCAAAAAAGTTTTGCTGTTCAAAGACCCCAACGGAGTCGTTATTGAATTAAGCGAAGACCTTTAACTGTCACTGAAAATTGTAAAGGGGAGGAATAAAAAGAGAAGCAATGTCAAAATTAGTAGAGATGAAGAATATCTCAAAAAGTTTTTACGGCGTCCAAGTACTTAAAAGCGTGAACTTCGACGTTGATCGCGGCGAAGTTGTGGCTCTGTGCGGTGAAAACGGCGCCGGCAAATCAACGCTGATGAAGATTCTGGCTGCCAACTATACGCAAGAAGAAGGCGAGATTTATCTGGACGGCGAGCACCTGGCTTCTAATTTATCAGTGCTTGATATGCAAAAGAGAGGCGTTTCTTTTATCCACCAGGAATTAAACCTGATGGAACATTTGACTGTTGCACAAAATATTTTCTTGACCCGTGAGCCGATCAACAAACTTGGCCTTATTGATTTCAAAAAGATGAATGCTGAAGCCGAAAAGCTTTTGGTTTCGCTCGGGCAGCACAGCATCCGGCCTACAGCTTTACTCAGCACACTCAAAACAGCACAAAAACAAATGGTCGAGATCGCTAAAGCCATCTCGTTCAATGTCAAAGTGCTGATTATGGACGAACCGACCGCCATGCTGACCCTGACCGAAACGGAGATCCTGTTTGATCTGATACGCAAGCTGGCCAAAGAAGGTATCGGTATCATTTACATTTCTCACCGTTTGAAAGAAATCAAAGAGGTGTGCGACCGCGTGACAGTTCTTCGAGACGGCGCGTTTATCATCACCAAAAACGTGTCTGAAGTGACCGAACAGCAGATCGCCAATTATATGGTCGGGCGTGAAGTCAGCGTTTCGCAGGCCACTGATTTTACAGGTGACACCAGCGATGTTGCATTGGAAGTGCGCAATGTTTCCGATGATCTGCTCAAAAACGTGAGCTTTAAAGTATACCGCGGAGAGATTCTCGGGTTTTCCGGCCTCGTGGGTTCCGGCAGATCTGAATTGATGGAGTATATCTTTGGCATCCGCAAAACAAAGACAGGCGAAATTTATTTAAACGGAAATCTCATCAAAAACCGCATACCGGCTTCAGCGATCAAAAAGGGTATCGGCTTTGTGACGGAAGACCGCCAGAAAACGGGTGTCATCATCAGACGAAATATTCGTGAAAACATCAACCATATCGATCAGGTCAAGAACAAAGGCTTTATCAACATCGCTGCAAAACGTAAAGATAACACAGACAGGATGATAAAGCGTCTCAACATCAGATGTTCAGGCCAAACGCAGCTTGTCAGCAACCTCTCAGGCGGAAACCAGCAGAAGATCGTACTTGCCAAATGGCTGCTTGTGGATTCGGATATCCTGATACTTGATGAACCGACACGCGGTATCGATGTCGGCGCACGCGAAGAGATCTACAGCATCATCCGCGAACTTTCAGATTCAGGCAAAACCATCATTATTGTCTCTTCGGACTTGACAGAAGTCTTGAGTATCTGCCAGCGTGTCATCGTCATGCATGTGGGCGTCGTCAAGGGTGAACTCACTAAGGATGACCGCACAGAAGAAACGATAATGTCTTACGCAACGAATGCGTCATAAAACTTCGGAGGGAAGATTATGGAGAAGGTAAAAGGCGAAAACAAGGCTCTGGGAATTCTAAAGGGATTATGGTCAAAGTACAGCACCATCTTTGTATTTCTTATTCTGTTTGTCATTA
Source organism: Christensenellales bacterium (assembly GCA_040768905.1). Lineage (GTDB taxonomy): Bacteria > Bacillota > Clostridia > Christensenellales > SZUA-584 > SZUA-584. The sequence goes on along the minus strand of JAXGMA010000001.1, from coordinate 2,390,228 downwards.
TCACTTTTCTGACAGACGGCAGGTTCGCAAGATGGAACAATATCACAACCATTTTAAGAAACGCGTCCACCATTGGCGTCATTGCACTGGGGATGACTTTTGTCATTATCGCCGGGGGCATTGATCTGTCAAGCGGCCCGGTGATGGCAACAGCCGGTACAGTTTTGGTTTTTCTGCAGGGAAGCGGCACGCCATTGATCCTTGCCATGCTGGCCTGTATTGCCGTTGCCACCGCGTTTGGTTTTATCAACGGCATCATCATCACCAAGGTCAAAGTACCTCCGTTCATCGTCACACTTGCCATAGGCATTATCGCGCGTTCCGTGACCATGTACATCGGTAGGGGCGCGACAATAACGGGCGATAATACGGATACCTTTTTCAAGTCGATCGGCAACGGCTCTATTGTCACGATACCGACACCGTTTATCATTTTGATAGTGCTTGCCGTCATTATGACGTTCATACTTGTTAAAACAAAATTCGGCACCTTCGTTTTTGCCATCGGCTGTAACGATATGGCGGCAAAATATTCCGGTATCAAAGTCGACAGGACCAGGATTTGGACATACATCATCGCAGGCATTTGTGTCGGTTTTGCAGGTGTCATAGAAATATCGAGAATGGTGGCAGTTTCCTCGACCACAACAGGCTCAAACTATGAGTTTGATGCCATTACAGCTGTACTGGTTGGTGGCACCTCACTTGCGGGCGGACGTGGAACGATATACGGATCCATCGTTGGGGCTATCATTCTATTCTTTGTGAACAACATGATGATCAATCTTGATATCTCCACCTATTTGACCGGCGCGGTCAAAGGTGCTGTTATCATGATCGCCGTGCTCTTGCAGGCACGCACTAAAAATTAATACAGTTTCATAAACACATTGTTTATGAGTAATCCATAAACCTAACAAGGAGGAAGAAGTAAAATGAAGAAAGTATTAGTTAGCCTTTTAGCAGTTCTTCTGTGCATGGCTTTGATCGCTTGCGCAGCACCTGCACCCGAGGCACCCGAGGCTCCCGAAGCTCCGGCACCTGAGGCCCCCGAGGCACCGGCACCTGAGGCCCCCGAGGCACCGGCAGGCCCTTTCAGAGTCGCTATCTCTCTGCCGCCGGCGGACAACGCATGGCAGGCAGCGCTGTTGACATCCGTCCAGGAAGCCATTGCAGGTGATACCGAGATCGAGTGGACTGTCAACAACGCTGTGGACAATGCGGACCAGAATAACATTCTGGCAACGTATAAAGGCGGCGGCTATGACGTGATCGCTTGCCTGCCCGGCGACGGCACTCTGATGACGACGATCATGGAAGAGATCTATGATGCCGGCATCCCGACGTTCATCATCGACAGAGCCATTGAATCCGACAAGTACACATCTTTCGTCGCTGAAGACAACTATTCCTGCGGCCAGATGGCTGCAGATTTCATCGGCGAATTCTTTGCCGGCGAAGAGAACGTCAAGCTTGTGAACTTAAGAAGCTACACAGGCATTCCGATCGACATTGCCAGATACACTGGCTTTATGGACACCATCGTCAAGTACCCCAACATCGAGATCATCGGTGAAGCCGACGGCGAGTTCAACAGCCAGGCTGGTTTTGCTGCGATGTCCGATCTGCTTGCAGCGCACGATCATATTGACGGCGTCTTCACACATGACGATGAAGCCACAACGGGCGCTTTGACTGCCATTGAGCAGCAGGGCCGTACAGACATCAGGCTGATCACGGGTATGGGCGGCACAGTCACAGCCATGAGAAATATCAAAGCTGACAACACCATCCATAAGGCCACAGCGTCTTACTTCCCGAGAATCGGCGCACACACGGTCGAGGTCATCAGAGAATTCCTCGCGAGCGGCCAGGTGGACAAAGACAACGTGAGACCCTCGACGCTTATCACAAAAGATAACGTTGACGAGTTCGTTGATTGGGCCTATCAATAAGCCAAAAGCAAAAAACCTAATAAAAAGAACCTCCGGGATTCCGGAGGTTCTTTTTTGTTTCGACTGCTATTTAATTTCTTCAATCAATACGCGCCGTTGCGCTTCGCTTGAAAGTTTAACCGCCTCTGCAAAACGGATGATATCCGCACCGTCATTGAAATCGGGTTTGAGCGGCAGGCCTTTCCCGGCAATTGCCTGCAGAAAATCATAGAACCCGTTCACAAATGTATGTTCATAACCGATGATATGGCCGCCCGGCCACCACGCCGAAACATAAGGGTGTACGCCTTCTGTGCAAAGAATCCGGCGGAAACCCTGCTCTGCCTGCGGCTGCGTCGCATCCAGGAAATACAGCTCGTTCATACTTTCAAAGTTGAATTTTAAAGCACCTTTGGATCCGTATATTTCAAAATCGTTGTGATTCTTTCTGCCTGTCGCAAAGCGCGTGGTTTGGATGCTGCCCAGCGCGCCATTTTCAAATTCAACGACTGCGAAAGAAGCATCATCCACGTCAACAGCCTCTTTGCGCGCCTTTTCATCTTTGGCTCCGGCTGAGAAGGTCGCAGCGCCGGCACCCGGCAAAGGACGCTCTTTGACGAATGTTTTATTCACTGCTGTGACCGCTTGTGCATTGCCGATGATGAACCTCGCAAGATCGTAGGCATGGCTTGAAAGGTCAAAAAGAGGCCCGCCGCCGGCATATTTGCTTTGCAAATGCCATGTCAGCGGAAAATCAGGATCCATGATCCAATCCTGAAAATACGCACCCTGCCAGTGAAAGATCGTCCCGAGCCTGCCGTCATCCACCAACTGTTTGGCATAGGCGACAGCCGGCACTCTGCGGTAATTGTGGTTAAGATACGTAACCACTCCCGCTTTTTTCGCCTCTTTAGCCATTTTTAGGCATTGCCCGTAAGTCAGCGCACAGGGTTTTTCGCATACGATATGTTTGCCGGCTTTGGCAGCAGCCACCGCCATCTCCATATGCTCAAAAGTGGGTGTGCCGATATCCACAATATCTATATCCGCACGGCTGACCGTTTCTTCCCAATCATAACTGACTTCTTCATAGCCCCACCGTTTGGCGAACGCCTCCAATGGCGATTTTTTTCCAACGATCACCTTTAAGCAAACATCATAATCGGTATCGAAAAATTTATTGACTTTGAGCCAAGCATTGCTGTGCGCCTTGCCCATAAATCCGCCGCCGATCATGGCTATGTTCAATTGTTTTTTTGCCATCATCAAACCTCCTGTGAAATGGTTACTTGAACGCTGCGCCGATCTTTTTTAAGTTGTGAACACTGACAGCTATGGCTTCATCCTCCATGTTGAGCCATTCAGGCGCAGGCGCATCGATCTCGACGGCCAGGAATCCTTTGTATCCAGCCTTGTGCAGCAGTTCGGCGATCTTCATATTGTCTATCAGGCCAAAACCGACCGGAACGCCGCAGAAGAAATACCAGTCGGTCGGCCGCGCAGTCGGGTGCATTTTTAAGTCTTTGATATGTGTTGAGAACACATAAGACGCCAGTTTTTCCATTCCGGCTATCGGGTCATCCAGAAGGCGCAGGAAATTTCCGGTATCAAAGTTGATGCCGAAATTGGGCGAGCCAACGGCCTCAATCATCTCGAGCATTTCTTCCGAAGTGTAGTCGATATGGTTCTCTGTGGCCAGTTTAACGCCGTTGTCCTCAGCGATTTTAACGGCCTCTTTGTACATGGGAATAAGGCGTTCCATTTGTTCTCTGTGGTTCTCATGCCGCCAGTCAAAAGCTGAGCCCGTGATGCGCATAACATCCGTTCCTAAAAATTTCGTTTTGTAGATTAGGCTTTTCATCTCTTCAAAGGCCTCTTGGTTAAGGCCCCTTTCAAGACCGTTGGGATGCCCCCATGCAAACACTGAGTCAAAGCCGTAATCCATGATCTTTGCGCCGAGATCCTTCAAATAGGCATCGTCCAAGCTGGGCAGAAAACACGTCTCCAGAGAAACACCGTCCACGTCAAGCCGTTTTGCAAGATCCAAAAAATCGTCAACGGTTTTCAACTTCTCAGGTTTCTCCTGAAAAGGATAGACTTCTCCGAACAATCTGTGATAACAGTAACTGTCAATTCCGATTTTCATACCAATCGCCTCCATATTTATTTATATTTTTAGTATTGCCATGAGCCAAAGTTTGCCTTCATCAAAAAGCTGTTCCCTGCACTTTTTCTTGAAAAAAGCCATTGTGCTTTTGCTTTGATACTAACGTGTTGTTAGAAGCGCCGATCAATTGATACAAAGTTTTTTAACGTATCAATATATTAACTATAGCAAAAACCCAATAATCCGTCAATTGATTAAACAAAGATAAAGTCAATTGATTTGTCTGTGCTTTCACCAAATAGCCCGGGCGCTTGTTTTATCACGGCTCTGTTTATTTGTCTGAAAACTGCTGATAAATTACTCATATCATATTGACATTCGGTGCATATGTGCTAAAATAATTTTTAGCACTCTTGGCGCACGAGTGCTAATTCCACTTTTTGGGAGGCGTTTTTTATGGCAAAAAAACAGTTTAAAACAGAATCCAAGCAGCTTTTAAACCTGATGATCAATTCTATATACACGCACAAAGAGATATTCTTGAGAGAATTGATTTCCAATGCAAGCGATGCGATAGACAAAATCTATTACAAAGCATTGTCCGATGATACCATCAGCTTTAACAGCGCCGATTATTATATTAAAATCAAACCGGATAAGGAAAACAGAACCCTTAAGGTCATAGACACCGGCATCGGCATGTCCAAAGAAGAGCTGGAAGAGAATCTTGGAATCATCGCAAAAAGCGGCACACTTGATTTTAAAAAGCAGAATGAGCTCAAAGATGGGTACGATATCATCGGCCAGTTCGGCGTCGGCTTTTATTCCGCGTTTATGGTCGCGTCTAAGGTCACGGTCATCAGCAAGACATTCGGACAGCAAGAAGCGTTCAAATGGGAATCAGAAGGCGCCTCAGGCTATACGATCACGCCGTGCGAGAAGGATAGTGTCGGCACTGAGATCATACTTAAGATCAAAGAAAATACCGAGGACGAGCAATACGATGAATTCTTAGATGAATACCGTTTGCGTGCTCTTGTTAAAAAGCATTCTGATTTTATTCGGTATCCTATCAAAATGGACGTTCATGAAAGCAGGCCTGTTGAAGGGAAAGACGAATACGAAACCGTTGTGGAAGAGCAGGTGCTCAACAGCATGACGCCCATTTGGCGTAAAAACAAAAACGAACTAAAGCCTGAGGATTATGAGCAGTTTTACAATGAAAAACATTTTGGATTTGATAAGCCCGTTCGGCATATGCACATCAAGGCTGAGGGCGTTGTCCGGTACAATGCTATTTTGTTCATCCCGGAAAAACCGCCTTATGATTTCTACACGAAGGACTACGAAAAAGGCCTCGAACTGTATTCAAACGGCGTCCTGATCATGAAAAAATGCGCTGATCTTCTGCCGGACAGCTTCGCGTTTGTGCGCGGTATCGTCGAGTCTGACGACTTGTCTCTCAATATTTCCAGAGAAATGCTGCAGCACGACCGCCAGCTTAAGCTGATCGCCAAGAACATCAAGAATAAAATCAAATCGGAGCTCGAAAACCTTCAGAAGAACGACAGAGAAAACTACGAAAAGTTCTTCCAGTCTTTTGGGAGGCAAATCAAGTACAGCCTGTACAGCAGCTTTGGCACAGAGAAAGAAGACCTTCAGGATCTGCTGCTGTTCTACTCTTCCAGTGAAAGAAAAATGGTGAGCCTTGCTGAGTACGTTTCCCGTATGAAGGAAGGCCAGGAATACATATACTATGCGTCCGGTGAGTCCATTGAACGCATTGAAAAAATGCCGCAGGCAGAAATGGTTCTCGATAAAGGCTATGAATTATTGTATTTTACCGAAGATGTAGATGAATTTGTGATCCAGATTTTGATGAAGTACAATGAAAAGCAGTTCAAATCTGTCTCCGGCAGCGATCTTGACTTGGATGCTGACAAAAAGGATTCAGAAAAGGATGACAATGCTGATAAAAAACTGCTTGAATCGATGAAAGAAGCTCTGGGAGATAAGGTGAAGGATGTGAGGCTGTCAAAACGCCTCAAGTCGCACCCCGTTTGCCTGATCAGCGAGGGCGGCGTATCTATCGAGATGGAGAAGATCCTCAAAAACATGCCCAACAATCAGGGCATATCGGCACAGAAGATTCTTGAGATCAACGGCGAGCATGCTGTTTTCAAGGCATTAAAAGATGCCTTTGAACACGATAATGAAAAGTTTTTGCTGTATACAGACCTGCTCTACAACCAGGCGCTTCTTATGGAAGGTTTGTCTATCGAGGATCCGCTCGCATTCAGCAACAATATCTGCAAGCTGATGAAGCAGCCTTAATGGCTCAGTCACGATGAGGCCTTATTGATTGTCTTAGATAATCAATAAGGCCCCTTCTTTGATGAAAGAGCCTTATTAACCTGTGCTGATCACAGCGGTTTATATGGCAACCTGTTTTGGGAATTTGTCATCTCTATAGGTTCATGGCAGTATGCCAGGCCTCATGGAAGCTGTTGTAAATTTTTCGCGCTGCCTTGCAGTCGCCGATAACGTAAGTGTCGGATACTATCCCTTTGAGCTTTTCGGCTTCTTCCGTATTAGGCTTAAGCCCCGTGGCCAGTATGACCGTTTGGGCGGCCAACCGTTTCTGCCTGCCCTCACTGTCTCTGCAGACAACGCCGTCATCCAATATCTCTTTCACCATATGCCCTGTTAATATCTGGACATTGGCTTTTGCCAAACGCCGCTTTATGGAATCCTGAGAAAACGGTTCATGTTCGGGCACGATATCGCCGAGCATTTCGACGATCGTCACTCGCGCCCCCGTCTCAGCCAGCGTCAGCGCAGTCTCGGAACCGATGAGCCCTCCGCCTATGACAATGATGGTTTTATCTTTGTTCTGCGGCGAGAGCAGCGCATCGTCTGGAAAAATGGCCTTTTCATAGCCTAAGATTGGCGGTTTTTGATATGTGGAGCCAACGGCTAGAATCAGAACATCGGGCTGCTCTTTCTTGATCAGCTCTGCCGTGACTGCCGTGTTCAGATATATTTTTACGTTGCTATTTTTGATTTGGGTCTTGAGCCACTCGAGCAGGGTTGCCGTCTTGTTCTTGAAATTTGATACAGTCCCCTCCACAAGATGGCCGCCAAGCTTATCTGTTTTTTCATATAGTGTGACATCATGCCCCATAAGGCTGGCGAGGCGCGCTGTCTCAAGCCCGGCCGGCCCTCCGCCGGCAATGAGGATTCTTTTGGGTTCCGTTGTCTTCACGATCCGATAATCCCGCTCGCGGCCGCATGCCGGGTTGACTTCACAGCGCATTGGGACAGCAAGAAAGAACCGAGATATGCAACCCTCATTCCCGCGGCAGCACGGGCGGATATCCTTAAGCTTGCCGCTTGCCACTTTGTTGGGAAGCATCGGATCGGCAATCAAAGCGCGGCCGAATGCGGCGATATCTGCCTGGCCTTTCTTAATTGCCTGCTCAGCAAGATCTGCATCCAGCGCGCCGACAGCGATCACCGGAATAGACACACACTTTTTCATGGCCTCAGAAAGCGAGAGCAGCTTGCCAGCCTCCTCGTACATAGGCATGATCATATACTCCGAAGAATTTTCATAATTACCCGCAGAAATATGTATATAATCGATTCCGTCTTCGATGATCATGACAAATTCGCAGGCTTGTTTGATGTTAAACCCTCCGGGTACAAATTCTTCACCGCTGATACGCAATCCGACGATAAAATCCTGCCCTGTTTTTTCCCTTACCTTTTTGATCACATTTGCTGCGATGCGGGCACGGTTTTCGGCGCTGCCGCCATACTCATCGGTTCTTTTATTCGAATACGGCGAAATAAATGACGCCATCAAATAGCCGTGCGCGCCATGCAGCTCGACACCGTCAAAACCAGCCATTTGTGCGCGCCTGGCAGCATCGGCGAATGCATCCTCTATGGTTTGGATCTCCCTGATGCTTAATTCCTTTGGCAGCCTTTGCGTCACCTTGCAGGGAATAGGGCTTGGCGCGACGCACTGTTTTCCAGTCGCCGCTTCTCCGGCCTGCCTTCCGCCGTGGCTGAGTTGGATAATGGCCAGAGCGCCATTTTCCTTTATGCTCTCTGCGAGCAGGCTTTTTCCGGATATGAGATGGTCGCTGTAAAACCCTGAAGAACTCAAAGATGAACGGCTCGCCTCATTGTCAATATAGCTGTTTTCAATAATTATTGCTGCCGCGCCGCCTTTGGCCCGCTCTGCATAATAATCGATCATTGGCTGTGTCACATCGCCGTATGGTGTATTCATTCTTGTTTCCATAGGCGCCATGACCATACGGTTTTTAAAAACCCTTTTTCCAACCGAAATTGGTTCGAGCAATGCCCGGTGCTCTCTCATATCTTTTCAATCCTTTCAAAAGCTATGACAAATAAGCTTCCCTGTAAATGGGAAAACCCCGCCGCCTCATAACACGGATTTTTTTGCAGCCTTGTTTACTTTGCTTCTTGATTGTGTTTCTTTTTTCTCTCTGGGTTCAAATATATCTCGCTGACCAGAAATTCCGTAAAATCATCACTTGTGTTTTTAAAGCCGTGCACACCACTGGCTTGCGTCAAAATCAGATCACCCGGTTTCACAATATGCTCATCCCCATCCAGATACATCACGCCGGTCCCTTTCACAAAAAAGTACCACTCTTCGGAATCTTCATGTTTATGGTTGGCGATTTCGCTTTTTGGCGGCACTTTATGGTAATGAATAAACTGCGTGGGCGAACCAAGCTCTTCCGCATTGCCGGCAAGATCGGGTACTTCCGGATAGCTGCCCATCAAAGGGCAAACATTCAGTACACAGCCGCCATGCAGATTTCCTAAAACCCTGTATCCAACTTCGGCAACGTTTCTAATGATGTGCGCCATTTAAACCTCCGCAGTCTATTATTTTTGCTATGATTGTGCCCAGAATACCCCGTTGTCTTAAGCGTTATTGTTTTGTTTTGAGCACAATAATACTTATTTATTATAAATTATATTATTTATTATAATAAAAGTCAACACTAAATATTATAATTTTTTATTATTTATTTGTATTTTTTATATTTACTTTGATTGTTAATGCGCAGCTATGTTGCCAAGCGCAAATTTGAGCAACTGCACCGAATTGGCATCCTTTGAATTGAGTTCTGCAACAATTCTGCCTGCGCGGAAAACATAGATTCTGCCACACATGCCCAAAAGCTCGCGCAGGTCTGATGAAGCAATGATAATGCTTTTACCTTTGTGGGACAATCTGTTCATGATATTGTATAACTCGACCTTTGACTTGATATCAAGGTTTAAGGACGGCTCATCCATGACCAGCACATTTGCGTTTGCAAACAGCCATTTTGAAATCGCGAGCTTCTGCTGCGTTCCGCGGCTCAAAAATTGTGCTTCGAGCCTTTCATCCGGTATTTGGAAATTAAGATGCTTGAGAAAATAATGCGTCACATCTATAACCATCTTCCGGTACACATAGAAGAGCCGTTTCACGCCGTTCAAATTGGAAATGGTTATATTTGCAGGCGCGTCCATCAGCATATGGATGTTGCGTTCGTTGTATTCACTGAAATAGGCAATACCCTTTTTTATCGCGTGATAGGGCAGTTTAAACGAAACAGGCTGGTTATTATAAAGCATCCGGCCTTCTGCAATCGGCTCAATACCTGATATCATTTTTGCAAGCGTCGTTTTGCCTGCCCCCCGCAGACCGGCAAAGCCGACGATTTCTCCTGTGCGCAGGTATAAATCAGCGTTTCGTATAGTGCGTTTCTTGCTGCTGACATTTTGCAGCTCCAGTATTTTCTTTCCTTTTTTTGCACGCGTTTTTGGATAGCGGTTCACATAATCTTCTCCCGCCATTTTCTCGATCAGCAGATTGACGTCTTTCTTCAGGTTTTGAGGCTTTTCCTCCATTGTTTCGCCGTCGCGAAGGATGATGATCCGATCGGAGTTCTGTATCACTTCTTCGATATTATGCGAAATGAACACAACGGCCACGCCGTCATTCTTCAGAGTCTCAATGACCGTGAAGAAATTCTTTAAATCAGTGTCCGAAAAAGGGGCCGTGACTTCGTCCAATATAAGTACCTGTACATCAAGTAGCAATGCCTTTGCGATCTCGACGATCTTCCTTTGTGCATGCGACAATTCGCCGATCGGCGCATTGACATCTATATCGGCCTTCAGGTAATCAAGCAGTTCTTTCGCTTTCATATAATGCAGTTTCTTGTTAATGATGGGGGTGTTTTTAATTCGGATCTCATTACCGAGAAATAAGTTCTTTTCAACCGAAAAAGAACGGATAAGCTTAGGCTCCTGAAATATCATATAGATGCCGTGCTTTCTGCAAGCAGCAATTGAACCTGGCTGGATCTCTTCCCCGTCAAAAAATATCTGCCCTGAATCTTGAGAAATCACGCCCGCTAGAATTTTCATCAGCGTGGTCTTCCCTGCGCCGTTTTCACCCAGTATGGAACACACCTCGCCGCGCTGTATCGAAAAATGAGCATTCTTTAATACATGCTGCCCGTTGAATTGCTTGCATATATTCTTCATTTCAATAAAAGCCCTGGTCATGCATTCACCTTATATGTCATACGAGGTGAGTATCTTGATGTCATTTTCATAGAAATACTTTTTGTATTCACTGTCCAGTTTTTCGTTCGAAATATATATTTTGATCTTATCAATAGGCATGATATGGTGCAAACCGATTTTATTGAATTTGTTATGGTCGGCAAGGACAATCTGCTGCCGAGAAATGGACTCCACTTTATGAAAGATTTCCACCTGTCTGATATCATTGATGGTAAGCCCGGCAAATAGGTCCACGCCCGCTACACTGATAAATGCTTTCTGAACAAATATCCCATCCAGTTGATTGATAGCCTTTTGTCCGTATGAATACATAAGGCCGTCCCTGCAGACGATTTCTCCGCCTATAAAATACAAAGTCCTGACCACCGGAGCAATATGTTCAAGTGCGTTGACGTTATTCGTCACAACCGTAATATTCTTAAAGGAGCCAAGCTTTTTTGACAAAAGGTAACAAGTCGTCCCCGGCCCGAGAAATATACTGTCACCGTCTTCGATACAGGTCATAGCCAGCTCTGCGATCTGCTCTTTGGCTTGAAACTCTAAAATCGTTTCTTCGTCATCAAAGTTGTCCTGATCGTCATATGCTTCTGCCAAAATAGCCCCGCCGTGCATTTTCTTTAAAAACCCTTCTGCCTCAAGGATATCAAGATATTTGCGGACGGTCACATCGCTCACATCCAGCGCGGACGTCAATGTCGAAACATCTACAGATTTTTTCTCAAGCAAAATATTTTTGAGCGTTTCTATTCTTTGCGCTTGGAACATGGCTTGTATTTACTCCTTCCACGTTATATCAGGCTTATTTCTTATTATAAACGAAACTATCATGTTTTTATAGATATATTTGTGCCATCTTACAATCATTTTAACGCTTCTCATCTAAGGAGAAAAAGCCCCGAGCAGCGTTTTGTAGCTCAGGGCTTTTGTTTGCATCTAAATCAATACTGGGAATCCGGATTATAATAATCCTTAGCGTTTTCTGAAGTGATCGTGTCCGCAGAAAATATGATTTCACGCGGCACAGACTGTTCCCACAGATCGGACATTCCAAGCCCCATCGCCATCAGTGCTGCGAGCTTGACTGCACTGCCGCCCTGAAGCGGTGTGTAGAAAAAGGTTGCGCCATAAAGCGGATCGTTGCTCATCAGCATCTCGATCGCAGCTTTATTGCCGCCAAAACCGGTCACGAACATCTCGCCTTCACGGCCTGCGTCCTTGATTGCTGCAATACATCCTAAGGACTGCTCATCATCCATAGAATAGACCGCATCAATTTTCGGGTTTGCCTGCAGTATATTCTCCATGGCTTTCATGGCAGGTTCTCTTGCGAACTGGCCTTCTCCCGTTGCAATGATCTCTAGCCCGGGATAATATTTAGCGCGCGTCTCTTCAAAGCCTGCGGCACGCATGTCGGTGATTGCGGAAGGTGATGACCGCATGATGACAACTTTACCTTGTCCGTTCAGCCTCTTGCCGATGTAGTGCGCAGCGTTAATGCCGCCTGCATAATCGTCGCCACGGATGAAGCTGTCATAGGAATTGCTTTCGATGCCTCTTGTGAGGATCACCAGAGGGATGCCTTCCTGAAAGACTTTTTCTGCAATAGGTGTGAGCGGTGCAGATTCGATCGGGAAGATGACCATAGCATCAGGATTCTTCACAAGAAGATCCTCAACATCTGACACCTGTTTTGAAGGGTTGTTCGCAGTTGTGATCGTGATGTCGAATTTGTCCTTGTCCAGTTCCGCCTGTGTTTTGGCATTCTGGATAACGCCCGCGACCCACTGATTGTCCGGAGACGGCAGCGATACGCCGATGACATACTTTTCACCGTTTTTCGGTTGCCTCTTGGGTTCCCTTTCGGTGGTTTGTGTCGCCACTTCATCCGAAGCTGCATCGACGGCCTTTTCGACAACAGTTGGCGCTTGATCTGCAGCTTGTTCTGTATCACCTGCAGTTGCCTGTTGGTCACATCCAACCATAGCTACGATGAGCATAACGGCAATCAACAAGGTGATCATTTTTTTGATACGCATTTGATTTTCCTCCTTTTTTATTAAAGCATTATAACTTTTTTATGCCTTTTCTCTTCTTTGGATCATGACAGCAACGATAATGATGATGCCTTTGACTGTCCCGGTCAAATACGGCGAAACATTCACAAGATTCATGATGTTTCCAATGATCGCGAGGATGATGACGCCAACCACCGTGCCGTAGATCTTACCTCTTCCGCCTGACAGCGGCGTTCCACCGATAATAACAGCCGCGATACTGTCCATCTCATAATAAAGGCCTGAGGAAGTTGATGTCACTGAGGCAAGCCGTGAAGCTTCAATGGTAGAGGCGATCCCGACCATCAAACCAAGCAGCGAATATGTTGCGATCTTGATCCGGTCAACGCGAATGCCCGAATACAAAGCCGTTTCCTCGTTGCCGCCTACCGCATACACATATCTTCCGAATTTCGTCTTATTTAGAATAAAGGCCATAATAATGACCAGCACTGCAAATATAAGCACTGGCACGGGTATCACCCATATCTTCCCCCCGCCGATATTCGCAAACCCTTTATCCGCCAGATTGCCTATGATATTGGCGCCGTCCGTGATAAAGATGACCAGCGATCTTGCAATCGTCATGGTCGCCAATGTCACAATAAATGGCGCGAGCCTTGCCTTTGATATCACAAAGCCGTTAATGAATCCGATAAATGCACTTGCAAGGCACGCGATGATTATGCATATCCAGGTTGGTATGCCCGATATCTGAAGGGAGAGCAATATGGCACCGGTGACTGCAAGAACTGAGCCGACAGACAAATCAATGCCGCCCGAGATGATCACAAAAGTCATCCCTAGCGAGATGATGCCGACGATAGAAGCCTGCCTTAAGATATTCATGACGTTGGTTAGCTGCAAGAACGAACTGCTGGCTATAGATGCAAAGATGATCAAGACGATCAAAGCAATGATGTAACTGGCTTCTTTCCACATCCTTTTCACAAACCCTATAGCTGAAAGGTTTTTGTTTAACATTGAACAGCTGCCCCTTTCTCGATTCCCGTTGCGGAAATAATGATTCTTTCTTCAGATGCTTCATCTGCTTTTAATTCTCCTGTGATTTCGCCAAGATGCATGATGATGATGCGGTGACACGTTTCCAATAATTCGGGTATATCCGATGAAATGATGATGATCGTTTTCCCCTGGGCTGAAAGAGAATGGATAAATTCATAGATCTCTTTTCTTGACCCGACATCAACGCCTCTTGTGGGCTCATCCGCGATAATGATTTCTGCATCAGACAATATCCATTTACTCAAAACGATTTTCTGCTGGTTGCCTCCGCTTAGATTCTTAACTTCCATCTCCTGGGCCGCATAGCGTATATTGAATTTTTGGCGCATCTCGTCTGTATTTTTGTGCTCATATTGTCTTCTTATAAGAGCTCCCTTGTCCACAAGGTTCCTGACGACCATTGTGTTTTCTCGTATGTTCCGCCCTAAAAAAAGCCCGTTTTTCTTTCTGTCTTCTGTAGCAAATGCAAACTTCTTTTTGATGGCATCCATCGCCGAAGTTATGCGGGTCTCTTCGCCATGCAGATAAATAAGGCCGCTGTCCGGCTGGTTGATACCAAAAAGTATTTCCGCAAGTTCCGTCCTGCCTGCGCCCACCAAACCATAGAATCCCAGCACTTCCCCCTTATACACTGAGAAGCTTATATTTTTCACATATTTTTTGTATGAAACATTTTCAACGCGCAACACTTCTTCTTCTTTATCATAATCAAGCACGCCGGGCTGGCAATGCTGCAGCTCACGCCCGACCATCAGTTTTGCGATGTCTCTTTCGGAAACATCGGCGCACTCCTTGGTACAGACATACTCGCCGTCTTTAAGCACCGTGACCCTGTCACAGATCTCTTTGATCTCTCTTAAGCGATGAGATATATAAATGATGGTCACACCATTATTCTTGAGCTTTCTCATCAAATCAAAAAGCATTTCTACTTCATTTTGAGTGAGCACCGCCGTTGGTTCATCCATGATGATCAGTTCGGAATTGAACGAGATCGCCTTGACAATCTCAATGATCTGTTTTTGTGCGATCCCCAGATTTCCAGCTTTCTGCGCCGGGTCAATATCTTCGATATCTCGAAGTATGTCTTTTGAAAGCTGGACCATCTCTTTTTCATTAATTGTACATAAACGCGATGAACGTTCTCTGTTAAGAAATATATTCTGAGCCACAGACAAGTCGTTCACAAGATTGATCTCCTGAAAGATCATAGATATCCCCAAATCACGAGCACCGATAATAGACATGGCCGGCAGCTTGTTTCCCTTGAAATAGATCTCGCCGTCATCCTTGGTATAGACACCCAGCAATATCTTCATCAGCGTGGACTTTCCGGCTCCGTTTTCACCACAAATGGCATGTATCTCATTCTTGCGAACATTAAAATTGACTTTATTGAGCACCTTGACGCCAAAAAAACTTTTTGATATCTCGTGCATTTCAAGAATGTTATCCAAAAAACTCAATCCTTTCTTGCATTTCACGCTGTTTCTTATTTCTTTTGGTATATCAGTTTGATGTACATTGACATCATAATCGGTGTTTTGAATTGAGCATTTTACGTGTAAAGTATAAGTCAGCTATAACCGTATGTCAACTAATATCTTTTTATTTCTTATTATTTTTTATTTATTTTATATTATAATAGGCTTTTTTATTATATTTATTTATATTTATTGTGGTTTTGGCATGGCTCATCATTCATTTATTAGTCATACTCTACTTTTTTTGACACGTATTTCTTTGATTTTTGATATATATATGGGTTGTCTTATCGGCCTTTATGCTGGGTCGTAACACACCGCAAACATTTTAAAGTAAAATTATCTACAACATATTGGATAATTTGTTATAATGGTTTGTAAGTTGAGACATTGAGGTTTGCTTTATGGATTTTTTATTAAATGCGGCACAGCAGGAGGCAAGAGCGCAGTTCAGGCTTTTTGCCGAATCAAAAGTGAAACCTCTCGCACAGGGTATCGACGAGCGGGAGGAGTTTCCGGTCCAGACAGTCAAAGAGCTTGGAGAGCGCGGCTGGCTTGGTTTGCCGTTTTCGCGTGAATACGGCGGCCAGAACAAAGACAGTTTGACAACCATCCTTTGTATTGAAGAATTGAGCAAGGCGTGTGCAAGCACCGGCGTGATCGTGTCAACGCATACCTTCCTTTGTGCTGATACGATATACAGCCAAGGATCAGAAAATCAGAAGTCGCAATTCTTAAAACCTCTCGCACAGGGCAAAGCGCTCGGCGCATTTGCTTTGACCGAACCTGATTCGGGCACAGACTTAACCCACTTAAAAACAACAGCAGAGTTTACGGATGGCCATTTTATACTTCGCGGCGGCAAGATATTTATCACCAATGCCGGGTATGCCGATACGTATATTGTTTTTGCTGCGACAGACCCCGGCCTGGGCACAAAAGGCCTTTCCGCTTTCATTGTTGAGAAAGATTTTCCGGGGTTGCGTATAGGCCGGATGATCCGTAAAATGGGTATACGCGGTTCCTCGCAGCATGAGATATTTTTTGACAACTGTGTAGTCCCGAAGTCCAATTTATTAGGGGAACTCAATGCGGGCTATAAAATCGCTTTGCACACGCTTGACGGCGGACGCACCGGCATTGCCGCGCAGGCACTGGGCATTGCGCAGGGTGCCTTTGATCAGACGGTTGCATACACAAATAAACGCATACAATTCGGCCGTCCTATCACCGCGTTTCAGAACACCCAATTCAAGCTCGCGTCGATGAAAACAAGGATTGAAGCCGCCAGGCTGCTTGTTTACCGCGCTGCTGCCGCCAAGGACACGAGAAATCGGTTTTCCGAGGAAGCGGCGATGGCCAAGCTTTTCGCGTCGGAAACGGCGATGGCTGTCACGACCTGCTGCTTGCAGATGCACGGCGGATATGGGTATACCAAGGATCATCCGATTGAACGCATGATGCGCGATGCCAAAATAACCGAGATCTATGAAGGCACCAGCGAGGTGCAGAAAATGGTGATTGCTGCATACACGATCCCTCAGCAATAAAAAATATATTATACTACACTGACAAGGAGGCAGAAATGTTCGAAGACGTCATGCTCGAAAAAAATATGTGGGCGGTTGTGGGTGCAACTCAAAACAAACAAAAATACGGGTACAAGCTATATGTACATCTGAAAAACAAAGGCTACAGGGTATATGCTGTCAATCCGGCATATGACGCTATCGACGGTGACAAATGCTATGAAAGCCTCTCCTCATTGCCGGAAACCCCGCAAGTGATCAGTATGGTCGTTGCCCCCAAGATCGGCATGGATATCCTAAAACAGGCGGCAGGCCTTGGCATCAAATACGCATGGTTTCAGCCCGGAAGTTATGATGATGAATTGATCGCGCTGGCCAAAGACCTTGAGATAGAATCTGTGCAGGCCTGCGTTCTTATCGCCGCGCCTTAGCAACAACTGCTTTTGTATGATAAAAGCCGTTCACCACGAGCTGCATAAAACCCTGATTGCTGCAAAACAGTTATTTAAGTTTGCTCATCCTGAATCATCATCTTGATCTCTTTTATGTTCGGCAGTCTTCCTGCTGCTTTGACCTTCCCGTTAATCACAAGAGCGGGCGTCATCATCACGTTGTATTCCATGATGTCATTGATGTCGGCAACCTTGGCGATGGCAGCCTCTATGCCCAGTTCAACCACAGCATCCCTTGCATTTTCCTCCAGCATCTTGCACTTGGGGCAGCCTGTGCCCAGTACCTTGATCTCCATATTTTTAAGCCTCCTTATTGAACAATCATACCAAATATCATACCCGTGAGGGTCGCAAAGCCTATCACTAAAGATACGAACACCAGCGTTTTTTTGGTGCCGAGCACACTGCGTATCACCAGCATACTCGGAAGACTCAATGCCGGGCCGGCAAGCAGCAGCGCCAATGCCGGGCCCTTGCCCATCCCGAGCCCGACAAGCCCCTGAATAATGGGGACTTCCGTCAGCGTCGCAAAATACATGAACGCGCCGACGACAGAAGCGATCAGATTCGACAGCAATGAGTTGCCGCCGACTAAAGCGGCCACAGTCTCGGACGGGATCAGGCCGCTGTCCGTACCGGGGCGTCCCATCAATACTCCTGCGACCATCACTCCCGCAAAAAGCAGCGGCAGTATCTGCTTGGAAAAGCTCCATGTAGAGCTGACCCACGAGATCCTCTCGTCTTTTTTGAACCATTTTAAGAGCGCGAAAGCCAAAACTATCAAGAAAAAGCCTGTTAAATACCATTTCATATTGTACACCGCCATAAAAAAGCCGACATCACCAGCCGGCTTGCCCCAGGCTGCAAATATCAGGATAAAAACAAGCGATGCAAAGAAAACGATATTCTGCCATCCGCTGCGCTCCTGTTTGACATCGTCAAACAATTGCATGGCCTGTGTTTCACGCGCTTTGTCTTCTTTTCTGTATAATGCCGCCATGATGACCCCGATGACAACAGCGAACAGAACGGCACCAACAGCTCTTGCTAATCCCAGCTCCCATCCCAGAATCCGTGCGGTCAGAATGATCGCAAGCAAATTGATGGCCGGCCCCGAATAGAGAAAGGCGATCGCCGGCCCTATGCCTGCACCCCTTTTGTATATGCCGGAAAACAGCGGCAGCACCGTACAGGAACAAACGGCCAGTATGGTGCCGGACACGGAGGCCACCGCATAAGAGACCCATTTTTTTGCCTCGCTCCCGAAGTATTTGATGACCGAGCCTTGTGTGATGAAGTTTGAGATGGCGCCCGCAATGAAAAAAGCGGGGATCAGGCAGAAAAGCACATGTTCCTGCGCATATTCCTGCAGCATATGAAAAGCTTCCAGAATAGCCGCCCCCACGCGCGTATCAGAAAACGGGATAAAATACGCCGCCAAAAAAACCAGTACGATAAGCGCTAACTTTTTTAATTCTTTCAATAGTAACGTCCTTTCCCGTCAAACCGTTTCTTAAAATCTAAATACTTTTTTTAGCTTATGAACAACGCACCTCGTTTTCTCTTACGGGCACTGCACAAAACCTTGCGCCCAAAGGCATGCGCCGCAAACCGGAAACGGATTTCCAAAACAGTCTTCCTCATTGCTGTCCCGATAATCACATCCTCCGCATACGGTGCAGGGCGAAAACTCAAACTTCCTGACACGCTCACGAAACGCAGAATAGTCCTTGCTGTGCCAGATGCCAATCAGGCTGTCGTTTTTCATATTGCCGAAAGATGCGCATTTGACTGTGCGTTCAGAATCATAAAGATACGTTTTGGCTGTATGCAAAAGCGCCATACACGGGCAGACTTCCCCGTCCCAGCGAATAAATACATTGCCCTCATGCACAAACCTGCAATAGCCTGCTTTTCTTTCCGTGCTTTGCCCCATTGAATAAAAGTTCGCATAGCTGCGATACAGTTTATAAAACGGCCGTATCGTCTCTTCCTTTAAGTCAAACATGGGCACATCGATATTGACATCGTAAACGTGCTCCCCGAGCTGCAAAGAGAGAGATCTTTCGTATAAGATCTGCCCGGTCATTTCCGGTGAATTCGGGATCAGATTGGTCACCTTTATGTCGCTGATGTCGTACTTTTCAGCAAACGACGGAAGCGCGGGCAATTTATCCACATTTTTTTTCATCAGCACAAACGAGATGCCCACTTTGAGTTTGCTCTTTTTCTCTTTCCGAAGCATCTTTAAGTGATACAGATTGTCGTTTAACGACTGAAAATCCGCGCCGCTGCGTATACTTGCATATTGCCTGTCATCAACGCTGTCCGCCGATATCCATATCCTGTCATTCCCGCTGCCGATGATCTCGCCGATCAGCCCATCGTCAAGCATCGTTCCGTTGGTGATCAGCTCCGTGTTCTTCCCTGTTGCCTTGGCAGTCTTGATCATATCCATGATCTGCGGATGAGAGAGCGGTTCTCCGATGCCGCCGAAAAATATGGTATGAATGCTATCGATTTGAGCCGCTTCTCGTATTACCTTCTCAAAAACCACGCTGTCCATATGCCCGATCTTCTCATCTATCCACTGATTTCGCGAACACATCGGGCATGACAAATTGCAATGCGAGGTCGGCTCGATGTAGAGTTTTTCTATCAGGTCATTCATGCTTTCGCCTTTGTTAAAAAATTAATGGCAGACTATGCGTCCTATGTAAATCATCACTTTACCCGCTTTTTTCTTGCATCTGCCCTTAAGCTTTTTATTCGCGTTTGTCTGTCAGCAGACCGGGTATCCTTTCCTTCAGATCCAAAACCTTTTGCTCTATGATTTTTGCCGTTTTGGTAAACGACTCCTCGTCTTTTCCTGTCGGGTCTTCAAGCCCCCAATCCTCGCGGTGTTTGGCAGGCAAAAACGGGCAGCTCACATTGCAGCCCATCGTGACCACAATATCGACAGGCGGTATATCGTCTAAAAGCTTGGGCTTTTGCGTAACGCGCATATCTATGCCATGCAGCTTTTGTGTGACTTCGACCGCGTCGGGGTTGATCTGTGCCTTTGTGTGCGTACCTGCGGAATAGGCATCAAAAACATCCGCTGCGTACAGTTTCGCAATCGCTTCAGCCATTTGCGACCGGCAGGAATTATGAACACATATAAAAGCGACCTTAGACTTGCTCACTTTCTAGCCATCCCCCTTTAATCGTCGTCGCCGGGATCTGTGCCGATTTCCTTAGCGGCGGGTTTATTGTCATTGATCATCTTTTTTATACGGAAAAACCTAAATATCCCCACAACGGGCACAAGCACAGCAAACCCCAACAAAACAAAACCGATATTTACAAAAGTGATATCGTTGGTAAACTTGATAAGAGCCACCGCCGTGGCGGTCATAGCCAAAAATGTATTAAGATAGGCCAGCAGCGTGCGCTCATTCGCCATATGTGTTCTGGAGACCGCCAGAATATCCGACAAATTGCGCGGCTTTTCTCTTTTTCGTTTTTCGGTGCTTTTCTTTTCTGGTGCCACTGCTTTTCCCCTTTCCGTTTTTTCGGTTGTCTGTCCGGATCGTTTTGCTTAATCGTAAAATTATACATTTGGGCTGTTTCTGATCATCTTTTGCTTTCCGCTTTCGCCATGTCTGCAATGGCTCCTTTTTTGGATTCGGGGAACCAGTGGCGTGTCCTGTTGGCAATCCTGACAAGAGCCAGCATCACAGGCACTTCTACCAATACGCCGACAATCGTGGCAAGCGCCGCGGGGGATTTGAGCCCAAACACCGAGATCGCCACAGCCACCGCAAGCTCAAAGAAATTGCTCGCTCCGATCATGCCTGCAGGTGAAGCGATATTATGCGGAAGCCTCCATTTCTTTGACCATAAGTACGCGATAAAAAATATGAGGAAAGTCTGTATGATAAGCGGCACGGCGATCAAAAGTATGTTTACCGGCTGCTCAACGATTGTTCTTCCCTGGAAGGAAAATATGATGATCAGCGTTAATAGCAAGCCGATAACCGTAATGTTGTTGAACTTAGGGATAAACTTTTTCTCAAAAAACTCCAAGCCTTTTCTTTTTGTGATGATGCTGCGGGTCAGCCAGCCGGCTGTAAGCGGAATGACCACAAATAAAACCACGGAAAGAAACAGCGTCGCCCATGGCACGCCCACACCTTCAACGCTGATGCCGCCCAGCATGAAAAGCAATCCCACGATAGGGGCAAACACCACAAGGATGATCAAGTCGTTTGTGGCCACCTGCACAAGCGTATGCGCCGGATTCCCTTTGGTCAGGTGGCTCCACACAAATACCATCGCCGTACAGGGCGCAGCGCCCAAAAGTATGGCACCCGCCAGATAGTCCTTTGCGATATCGGCAGGGATTATAGCCTTATAGATGACGAGAAAAAATAGATACGCCAGGCCAAACATGGTAAAAGGTTTGATCAGCCAATTGGTCACCCAAGTCACGAGCAGGCCTTTGGGGCTCTTGCCAACGTTTTTGATACTGGTAAAATCCACTTTGAGCATCATAGGATAGATCATCAGCCAGATCAATATGGCCACAGGTATCGACACGTTATAATACTCAAACTGGCCCAAAAATTCGGGAATAAAATGCGCCCATAGCCCGATAGCGATACCGACCGCCATACACAGCATGACCCATACGGTCAGATATTTTTCAAAAAAACCGATGCCCTTTGCTTTTTTCTTTTCCATGCTCCACCTCATATTTTAAATGATTATTATTCAAAAGCTGTTGCCGGTTTGCAGATACAATTTTCTTTTTGTCTTGTCAGCTCTTCTAAATACGCAATCAGCGCATCTGCTTTCTTCTTTTCAAGATGATAGTTCATCCATATGCCGTTGCGGCTGGCTTTAACTATGCCGCAGCCGGTCAATATTTTCATATGGTAAGAAAGTGTTGGCTGCGTGATATCCAAATCAGAAAGAATCTTGCATGCGCAAAGCTCTCCGCAGGAAAGCATGTCAATGATTTTCAGCCTTGTTTCATCCGAAATCGCTTTGAAAATGGCTGCCTGCTCTGCATAATGATTCATGTGGGCCCCTCCTGCCTGTATAGACCAAACTCTAACATATTGACGTTTATCTATATGTTATTATACCACCGGTTATTCCTCTGTCAATCAATTTTTCTTCCTTTAAGGCTTGGCAAGAAATGCTGATTGTTCCGCCGACAATCACCTAAGCTTGTTAATGTATTATCACAAGCGCTCAAATGACCAACAAAACCGGAAATACTGTATCAGCAAGACTGCTCATACTCTTAAGCATAAGCGCACAAACGGTTACGGATCCTGTTGCAGGAAAGTGATATATATGCTTACAGCCATAATGCGCTTTGTGGCAACTGACAAGGAGATGCGCGAAATAAAAAAAGCCGCAAAACCCTTATGTTTACGGCTTTTGGCGTTCCCGGCGCGGCTCGAACGCGCGGCCTTTCGCTTAGGAGGCGATAGGCCTATAGTTCGAAACACAGACGATGAAACTGGGGAAAGTGCCTATTTATCGGGCTTCTGAGGGTTTACACTGTGTCCACTTGGTCTAAGAAGTACCCTAAAATCCATGGTTTACTACGAAAAATGTGGTAAAAATGTGGTACAAAAAACCTGGCTGCTCCCAATTGCTCCGTTTTCCTAAGGTTTTCATTTTTTGAGATCCTCTTTTTTTCTCAAGGCCGTATTGTTTACCGGTAGTGTCATGAAGAAGGGCTTAAGCAAATGCACGGGATATTTTAGCACATTCATAATGCCATTGACTTTGAATTGCTGTATTTTGTACACAATCGATGTACGACTTTGCGGTTAGTCATTTGCTTCATATGTCCCACACCAGTGTACCGTCGGGTGTAATAGAAACCCAATCAGTACCACCGGCTTAGCCGGTGGTATGCTCTAGCCCTATAAGGGCATGTTACCGGCTTGCGCTTGCAAGCGCATTGAATCGTTTGCCAACCGCATAATATTCTCTGGCCGACCCTAAAGGGTCTTGTTACTTGCCTTTGTTCGTCGGCTTACCCGTAAACGGGTCAATGTACTCCTTCATGCTTATCTGATCTGCGGTGGCGTCTTCCTGTAGCTGCCTTCGGATATATTCCTGCATCCTTTTCGCATTTTTCCCAACCGTATCTACGTAGTATCCTCTACACCAAAAATGCCTGCTTCCGTATTTGTATTTCAGATTCGCATGCCTATCAAATATTATTAGTGAGCTTTTTCCTTTCAGATACCCCATTACCTGAGATACGCTCAATTTCGGCGGTATTCTCACTAGCATATGTACATGATCTGGGCATAGCTCTGCTTCGATTATTTCTATCCCCTTTCTGTCACACAGCTCCCGCAAGATTTTCCCTATGTCTTTCTTCAGCTTCCCATAGATGACTTGTCTTCTGTATTTCGGCGCAAACACAATGTGATACTTACATTCCCACATAGTATGTGCTAGACTATTCTTGTCCATTGGACTGCCTCCTTTGTTTTTGATGCGGTCGGCAAACCTCATCATTTTAACATAGGAGGTATTTGCTTGAAGCTAAAGCTCGCTGTCTTCCCCCGGCATAGCCGGGGGTTTATTTGATTTTGACCGCTTTGCGCTCAAAATCACACTAAAGTGTACAATAAAAAAGCAGGCAGTTTAATACCGCCTACTTATCTTTAAAATCAGTTAACAGCAGCAACCACTATTACCGCCACAGCAACAGCCTGAATTCTTTGACGATTCTTGTTTAGCTTCTTCGATCCCCAATGATTTATATGCCGCCTGGCGAATTGCTTTAGCAGGGATGTCTTCATACTCATTGCCCTCAAACTTGACAGCTCGGCGATATGTTTCTTTTCCCAGTAAAGCTGTACAGGACTCACAATAGTTTTCGGATATTTCAATATCCAAAATGTCTTCAATGGGAGCCCCATTAAAAAGTATGGTATTCGATTGCGGAATCTGGCTATCATCGAGCTTTGTTTCAATTAACTCTATAGCTATACCCTGAGGCTCCAATGCCCTTTTTAGCCTTTTTACTTCATTGGCAAGGTTCTCGCCGGTATCATAACAGCGATCACAGGTTTCGCCTTCCACATCAAGATGTCTCCATTCAATTTTCAAAGTTTTCATGTTTATTCCTCCTGTATTTTGATTTTCAATGTCACCTTTAAATGCTTCAATCGTATAGGATGCCACATAATCCTCAACGTTGTTGCCAAATCCCCACGACTTTATGATCTCTTTACTGTTTTCTTTTGGCGTTAGGCGGACGTCATCAAACCCCGCGTTTTTCAGCATTTTTCTTACGTCGTCAACATGCTCAGCGCCGCCAATACAACATGCAACAAGCTGCAAGTCTCGTCTGGTTTCTTCTGGTATTCTTTCTATAGCTACAACATCCGATATGGACAATCTGCCGCCTGGTTTTAGAACCCTGTGCGTTTCTTTGAATACCTGCTCTTTGTCCAGAGATAAATTGATCACGCAGTTTGAAATAATGACATCTACCGACTCGTCTGCAACCGGTAAGTGTTCTATTTCACCCAACCTGAAATCCACATTTGTATATCCGCCTTCTTCGGCATTCTTTCTTGCAAGCGCAATCATATCTGGTGTCATATCAATACCGATCACAAAGCCTGTTGCTCCAATCCGGCGACTGGCAAGAAAACAATCAAATCCACCGCCGCATCCAAGGTCAAGTACAGTCTCTCCTTCTTTTAGTTCAGCAATTGCAATAGGATTACCACATCCCAACCCCATATTGGCGTCTTTGGGTATATTTAAAAGATCCGCTTCTGTATATCCAAGCTTTTTTGATGAGTCGCTTATGTCTGCTGGTGTACAGCAGCAGCTTCCTCCGCTACAGCATCCACCAGCCGAACCACTTTTAGCCACTTCTGTATAGTTTTCTCGGATAGCGTTTCGTATATCTTCTCTATTCCTTTTCATAGGCTACCTCCTTTAAAAAAAAATACGTCTATCTATAAAGACGTACTTAGTTGAAAAAGGATGCATTTTTTTCATAAACATTCTCAACAATATTGGCAATTTGAGCTTCTTTTTTTATAATTAATTATATTACCCAGACCGTCAAACTCCAGACTGCAACATTTAAATACTATTTCTTTAAGAAGCTTTCTTGCACGCTGCACTCGTGACTTTGCTCCTGATAACGAAACCCCAACAATTTCGCTATATTCTTTCAGAGTGTGGTTTTCAAAAGCCGTGAGTATAATGGCTTGTTTATATTTCTCTGGCAATTCATCTATCATGTTTTTTAGGCAAGACGCAATCTCAAGATTTGAAGAGAGATCATCATATATAGGGACAGCCAATTCTTCAGGTCGAATGTTGTATTCTATTGATTTCTGATTCCTTCTGTAATAATCCACTATGGTATTTCGCGTTATCTTGTATATCCAAGCATTCATCTTCTGATTATCTGCCAATTTATCAATGTTGCTTAAGAGCTTTATAAAGACATCCTGCAAGATATCTTCCGCATCTTCTTCATTCGCGACACGCTTTCTAATAAAACCTTTCAGCGGTATTATTGATTCTTCTATTAACTCAACGATACATAATGCCATAGAAACCACCTGCTAATAAACTATATTCCATTATAGACGAAGAATATTCAGGAAAACAAGGTTCGTTAAAGGTTCAAAGCTATGTTTTATACCGGTCGGTTATTAATTCGACCGGTACATCGACGGCTGACCGAACAATCTGGCGTTATACGCGGAATACTAATACGCGTTCCCGTGAAAGATTGAAGTATGTCCTTCCATATGATGAATATGGCCGTCAACATAACTGGTTGGGCCTCTGTAATAATGGCTGTGACCGTAATTCACATTCATTTCGGGGCCGGAAGTCAACATATATTCGTGCGTATGGCGGTCGGTTATACCGGTCTGACCGATAATTCTATGCGTATGCCCGGGAATATCCGGGCTGGCGCTGGTTATTCCATAATAATAATGCGTATGCCCGTCGTTAAAGGTTGTTTCACCTCTGTAATTATGCGTATGAACTCTCTGCATTTTTGTCACCTCAAAACATATTATGCTTGTTGTTGCATATACGTTACATTAACAAATTCTATACATCTTAATTTTATTGCGTTTTAACAGCTGAAATCTGTAATCCGTCTCATATTTCGATAACAACACATACTATAAAAACATAATATGTATAAAAAGGAGGTGAAGCTATGCTCACTGATAGAGAATTCGTTACAATGTCGATCGATTTAAACTTGTTCTTCCTGAGAATCATGAAAGAACATTCGCTTTTTTTAGAGCTCGGGTTTACGCCTAGGGACAGCGGCCTTGGAGCCGAAGCGGCTTCATTGCGTATGGGCTTTGAAGAGCTGCTCGAAGACGCCGTGGAGCTGGCAAATGGCACCGTAAGCAGCGCGGCACTTCAATCACAGCAGATTACGACGCAGTATACCATGGAGGCGGAGCGCCTCACGCGCTTCTATACCGGCATGCCTATAGATTTCGCAATCACCAGAGAGGAATCAATGCTAGCGCCTTTTGAAGGCGTTATGCCTGCGGGGCTTTCGGATGAGGTGGAGAGACTTAATCGGGACGCGTACAGACTAACGGGGGCGCTTGTACGGTTTAAGGAAAAGCTGCTGGCGAATGTTCGCGCCTGCAAGCTTTTTACGTTTAATTATCCGCTGCTTATCGACCATATTCTTCGTGAGGCGAAGCTTTTCATGCAACTATTGGCTGCTCTCGTACGCGGAGAAAACATCATGCGGTCAGAAGAGCTCGTCAACCAGGAAGTCTTTTGGAACCGTATAATGGCGGAGCACTCCAAATTTATAGCCGGGCTTCTCGATCCCACCGAGGAGGATCTGATTGACACTGCAAGAACATTCGGAAAAGAATTCGATATGCTGACGGCTGAAGCGACGGCGGCAACAAAACAGGCAATGAACATATCGAGGGTAACTAACGAAAGCGTTAACGAAACAATAAAATTGCGTGATTTTAAAGCGGCAGGGACAAAGGGGATACTGGAATGCAAGATCCAGTCCATTATCATCCCGCTGCTTGGTGACCACGTATTGCGCGAAGCTAATCATTATCTGTTTGTTCTGAATACGTATGCCCGCCCTGTTTAAAAAAGCTTACCCTATTAAAGGTTCCTGCCCATGGAGCCTTTTTGTTTACCACGGACTTATCTTAATTGACACCGAGTTCATTTTCAAGGAACATACTATAGCACGATAATTCATGTTCCTAAATATAATAAACAAGGTAATTCACGGAAAGGAGATACCCCATATGATAGCTAAAAAACAGTTACAGGAGCTTGCCAATGTGTTAAAAGCGACTCCAGAATATACCGAAATGGTGCGGCAGCGCAGGAAAATAATGAGCAACCAGGCTCTAAATAGACTGATGCAGAGTTTCGAAAAGGAGCACAGGAGGCTGCTCAACCTCGATTTGTCCGAAAAGGATACGGCCGCCCAGCTTGAGAAGTTGTATACCGATAATAAAAGATTCCTCGAGAATGAAGACATAAGAAGATATATTAAAACAACGCAGAATTATCAGAGAACGATCTCCGAGAACATTAATTACTTAAATATGTTACTTGATACAGGGAACGTGGGAAACCAGTATTGATTTAAACAATATTAACTGACCTGAGATATATAAACCTCAGGCCAGTAGCGCAAGACCAATACTATGCATCACACTTTTACTACGGAGTTTTATTCGTTATCGTAGTAACCCGACATATCGTTATAGACTGTCATGCTTTCCATATCATCCATGTCATCCATATCGGGCATCATATCCCAGCTTCCCTCCATGCCGTACCAACTATCGGCGGAACCGGCGCTAGCATACGGACCATAACCGCCTACGTATACGCATCGGCCATATCTGTCGCAGCATCGGCCATACCTGTCGCAACACCTTCCGTACTGGTCGATATAATAACACCTGTCGAGTGGGAATCCATAGAAAATCGGAAAGAAGATCGGGAACCGTCGCTGGATCGGGAACCTCCTTGGAAAGCGCCGGAATCCACCGCCTGGAAAACGCCCGCGGGGAAATCCGCGCTGCCCGCCACGCTGCATACCGCGTCCTCCGCCGCGCTGTGCAATTTGCAAACCACCGGTAGTATCTAAGCCATCAGGCATATATTTAAGCCTCCTTTCTATTATTCAATTTATCGATTATCATATGTTTTGTGCTTATGTATTTTATGAGTTTAAATCGGATTATGTTCTTTCAACGCAACATTGCATGTAGTCAACACCAATATTGTGGTAGATGCCGTATATACGGTGCTAATAAAACAGTACAATTTCATATTATTATATAGAAGTAAATTAGAAGGAAGATGCAAGTTGAAAACAATTAAAATCGGTTTGCAGCCAATCGTCAGTAATATAAATATGCCCACTGTTTTGAAAACGGCGATACTTCCGGGCGACTCAATAGAAAGATTATTTATTTCAACTCAGGTTGGCGAAATCTTTTATATAGGTAACAATAGTGTCGGGACTTTTTTAGATATTCGTTCGCGGATCTTGAACCTTGGTACATCTGCCGGTGGATATGATGAACGTGGATTGCTGGGGCTGGCGTTCCATCCCCAATTTTATTATAACGGCCTTTTTTACCTTCATTATTCAGTTGCTGGAACACAAGGTCCGGGTGCTCTTTCTGGGACTTTCAAGCCAGATCCATGCGACCCTAACACCTTAAACCTGAAGTGGACAAATCGGGAAGTTCGATATGATCATATCGACACGGTGAAAGAATGGATAATACAACAGGACGGGCAGTCTCAGAAACAGAGAACATTACTTAATATAAGAAGACCGTTTTTGAATCATAACGGTGTTAATAGCTTAAACTTTTCACCCGAAACGGGAAAACTTGTTTTAACGACCGGAGATGGTGGATCAGGCTATGATCCGTTTAATTTAAGCCAGAACGATATGGAAATCGCCGGTAAAATCATTGAAATCGATATTAGAAAGAATACATTTATCGATAACCCGCCAGTAATTACACGGTTTAATGAGCTTCCGATACCGATCCAGGAAACGCTTACTGTTATTGCCAAGGGGGTCCGTAATATACCTGGCATTACATTTCAAAGGTATTATAATCAGTATATCAAATACGTTGGAAACGTCGGTCAGGATCTGGTAGAGTCGATTTATTCTTTTGTTCAGTATAAACCAATACCGGTGACACAGCTTATCCAAGCTTCTTTAGCGAACTTAGAACCCAACCCGGAAGAATTCGTTAACTTTGGCTGGCGAGGGTGGGAAGGCGCTTTTCCAACTTCGATTATTAGAGGTTGCTCGGCAAATCCGGCTATGGATGTAGAAACAATTGCTTATTACGATGAAGCAGTGAAAACTTCAGTGCTGCGTCAACAGCCTTTGATCAGCTATTTTCATAAAGAATTCCGGACAGATAAGTTTGGAGCAACTGCACTTACAGGAGTTCAGGCGTATATGGGCAACGGAATCCCCGATTTAACAGGAAGCATTGTGTTTACAGACCTTGCTCGGGATGAAGGATCCCCTCCCCCGGTCAGAGGTGGGCTGGCTTATACCAAAGCAAGAACGGACTATAATCTTAATGATTTTGGCTCAATTATAATTCTGGGTCTAAATCCGCTTATTACGTTAGTTTGGGAACAAATATGGATCAAACCAGGTTATATTTGGGGGTATACGGCTCTATGAAAGTAGCCGATTTTTATCAGGGTTCTGTTTTTGAAATTGTTCCCTGATTAATTAAGAAAAAATTTCGAGCGACACTTTACTATATGAATATGGGTATTCCGTTTTATTCATGGTTAAACAGCAAAAAATCATCTTAAAACTTATCTGTCGTTACTCGCTCGATAATATTTGTATTTTTAACAGAGTTTAACGGATTATTCGCCGGCCCCTCTACAACTTCTCCTTCGTATGTAAAACGTGATCCATGGCATGGACAGTCCCATGTTTTTTCAGCAGAATTCCAATTCAATTCGCATCCTAAGTGCGTACAGGTCGTATCAACAACATGGATTGTTCCCGCTTCGTCTTTATATACGCCAGCCCTGTACCCATCGATTTTCACTACTTTCGCTTCCCCTGTTTTTAAATCGATATCATCTGGCAAAGGCGTCAGTTTGCCGCCCAAAAGCTGTCCTGCCACATTTATATTTTGAACTACTAAATTACCTATTGCGGTTCCGGTCGTTTTTCTTGACGGGGAGTAAATTTCCTTCCACGGGCTGTCACCTTTTACGATTAGGTCTCTTATTAAATGTGCCGAAGCAATTGAATTGCTCATTCCCCATTTCCCGTAACCAGTGGCAACATAAATATTTGGTGTATTCTTAATATAATGCCCGACATAAGGAACACCATCCAAAGTCATACAGTCCTGTGTGGACCAGCGATAAGGTATATCCTCAACTGTAAATAAGTTATCTGTAAAATCCATTAATCTTTCATAATGTAAAACAGTATCCTCTCCCTGACCGGTTTTGTGTTGTTCTCCAATAACCAAAATGAGTTCGCCTTCTTTTACCGGTTGGCTCCTTAATGACCGTGATGGGTTTTCCGCATTAATATACATACCGCCCGGATACTTCTCCTTTGCCCTGACTCCTAATACGTACGATCTGTTTACATAGAGCCTTGCAAAATAAAAACCTTCTTTATTAATAAAAGGATAATGCGAAGTTACTGCAACCTTATCCGCAAATACTTTGCTACCATTCTGTACAATAATACTAAGTCTTTCTTCTTCCTTTAATTCTACCACTCTGCTGTTTTCAAAAATATAACTTCCTTTTTTTACGATTTCTTTTGCTAATGGTAATAGGAATTTCAATGGATGAAACTGCGCTTGGTTTTTAAAACAGACTGCCGCCTTAATGGGTATTTTAAAGGGTATATTATCGACAAACTCCGCCTTTATGCCAAGTTCCAAAGCTGCCTCTATTTCCTTCTCAATCTTGGCTTGGTTCTCCTCTTTTTGTGTAAAAACGCAGGCGTCCTGTTCGTAAAGATCACAGTCAATATTTTGTTCTCTTGAAATTTTCTGTACCCAATGGATTGCAGATTCGTTGGCATCTGCATATTGTTTTGCAATATCCTTTCCGAACTGATTAATGAGCTTGTCATAGATTAAAGAATGCTGAGACGTTAGTTTGGCGGTTGTATGGCCTGTGGTAGCCCTTAATACTCGGTCTGCTTCGATTACTGCAACACGCAGGCCTTCCAGCGTTAATAGATAAGCAGTTGTAATACCCGCTATACCACCGCCAATGACAGCAACATCCACATGCAAGTCTTTATCGAGCTTTGGGTAATCAGTTTCAGATGTAGAAGCTATCCAGTAGGAAACCGGTTGTTTATCAAATAACCTTTGTTTATTCATAGTCTTACGCTCCGATATTTCTATCTATTTTCTGCAAAACGACTATAGAATATTCAATAATAACGTCTATGGACATTTCTTCTATCTTTTTTTCACAGGCACTTCCTATTTTCATATATTAATTATTAAGGAGGATATGGTATATGTATACCCAACAATATAATCCTGGGCAACACCAACTGCAATGCACCCTGCAGAGGTTATGGATAGAACATGTGCTGTGGACAAGGGCCTTTATCATCAGTACTGCTTTCAGCCTTCCCGACCTTAATTACACCACAAATCGGTTGTTGCGTAACCCTACAGATTTTGCGAACGTTCTACGCCCACTGTACGGAGACAGTATAGCAAAGAGATTTGAAGAGCTTTTGAGGGAGCATTTGCTTATAGCTTCACAGCTTGTGAATGCAGCCAAAGAGGGTGATACCCAGTCTGTAGCACAACAAAGAATGAAGTGGTACGCTAATGCAGATAGCATCGCTGCTTTTCTCGGCGGTATAAACCCATATTGGAAAGTCAATACATGGAGGGCTTTGCTTTACGACCATTTAAAGATGACGGAAAATGAAGCTATACAAATACTTCAAGGGCAATACGATGCTAGCATAACTCAATATGATGATATACAGAGCGAAGCAATTCAAATGGCACAGGAGATGGTAAATGGGATAGCGAGACAGTTCGGGATGGCTCTGTGAATTATTTTCTGTAAAAGCGCTTCTGTGACGATAGCAAATAGTGTTTCCGGAGCCAGAGGCACCGGAGCCGTCACCGCCGTTAGGCGGCTTGGCCTTGACTCGGCTCAAGAGCAAATGCTATGCTGCTCTTGCCGCCGAAGAAACCAAAGTCTCTGTTTCCATCACCGTCGGCTGATTTGAAAATAGCATTTAAGATGAGCCGTGTCAAGGCTGACGGGGTTATTTAGCTCAGTCTACCGGGATACATGATGTCCATTTCACAGTGGACAGGCCCCCAGTTTCTAAGAGTGCCAGTCCACTTTTTGGTTAACTCGAATGTGGCCAGATACAGTGCTTTGAGCAACGAGTTGCTACTCGGGAATACGCTCCTCTGGCGGTTCAGACGCCTGTAGCCGCTGTTTAAGCTCTCGATGGCGTTAGTGGTGTAGATAACCTTGCGTACCTGCGCGGAGAACTTAAACATAGGACTGATGACGTCCCAGTTGTCAGCCCAGCGCTTCATGGCGTTTGGATATTTCTTCTCCCATTTTCCCGTCACAGCCAACATTTGTGCGTTCCCCTGCTGTTCGTTGGGCGAATGGTAAATAGTCTTTAAATCGGTGGCAAACTCCTTCTTGTCCTTGTCGGCCACATATTTGAGCGTATTGCGCACCACGTGCACGATGCAACGCTGGTATTCTGTTTGCGGATATGCGGCTTCAATCGCCTCTTTGATTCCAGATAAACCATCGGCACAAAGCACAAAAATGTCAGCTACACCGCGGTTTTTAAGCTCATTGAGCACAGAAAGCCAATACTTGCTGCTTTCGTTTTCACCGATAGAAATTGACAAAACTTCTTTGTGACCTTCTTCGCTGATGCCTAGTATCACATATGCGGCCTGCTTTTTGATGACACCATTATCCCGCACATTGAACACAATAGCGTCGATAAACATAATGGGGTAGACAGCGCTCAATGACCGTTTCTGCCATGCTTCAATTTCAGGCATCAACTTATTGGTGATGCTTGTGACAAGACCTTCGCTGACCTCAAAACCGTAAATTTCTTCAATCTGGTCGGATATCTGTTGTGTGCTCATACCCCTTGCGTACATGCTGATGATTTTGCCTTCAATGGCTGAGATATCGCGGCTGTACTTGGGCACGAGTTTTGGGTCAAAATCGCTGTTCCTGTCCTGCGGAACCTGAATTGGCACAGTTCCGTAGTTGCTCTTAAGCGTCTTTGGCTTATACCCGTTGCGAGAATCCGTATAATCCGGGTCTTGGTGCTTTGACTGCTCCATTTGTGTTTCAAGCTCGCTCTCGAGCATGTTTTGAATAGTGCCTCCCAGTAAATCGCGCAACGCCGTCTCGATGTCCCGCGCTGACTGGATGTCGTATTCCTCCAGAAGCTGTGTAATGATGTTCCGTTTTCCTTCACTCATGCTTAGTTTTCTTGGTCTACCCATATCAAATAGCCTCCTGTGTTTATTCTATCACAGAAGGCTATTTACAGAAAATTTTGAACAGGCTCGGGCACCCCGCCCTTTGCCATCTCCATATAGAATATTATCTCCATATCGAAAAAAATAGTCTGCATAGGACGTAGCCCGAATCTTCAGTTGCGCCGGTATCGGCCAATCTAATATGTAAATTTAGTTTGGCCGGGTTATACTTGGCCTTCAATCTTTTCGGCGGTAGGGGTATAAGCCATTACCTATCAAAATCTCAAGATGCTCCCGAACAGGAACTGCACCTTATCTACCATCTTTTGCGTGTGATAATGGCCGCAATACCATTTGTCATAGGAAATACGCTCTTCAATGGTATCCAGCCATGCTTCTGTGCTTTTATCAACGCTTGATTGATCGATGAACGACAGGAATACCTCTTTTGGTTCGTATTTAAGCGGACAGGTATGCGACAGCACAACATCAACCCGGTTTCCGTTGTCCGCAAGCTGCTTCTCAACATATTGCCTTATCGCTTCCGATGGCTGCTCATCTTCCCACCAGCCCCAGCCTTTTGCAAGGCGATAGAACTTATCGACGCTATAAGCACCTCCGATTACAATGCATTGTCTGCCACCAAATTCATAAATCTCACCGTCAATGGCAAACAGGATGCTCGGATACTCATCCTCTGTCAGCACCCTTCCTCCATTCCATATCTTCTCATGGTATGCCGGGATATTCTGCGGTCTGATCTCGTGATTCCCATGCAGGCAAAACAGTGTGATTGGCAGGTTTTCAAGGCGCTGCTTGAGGGAACTGTCCCGGGTATTTTTGTAGTAGTTTATTCCGGCATCACCCAGGACAATCATCACATCGTTTTTAGATGTATCAGAACTGCAGTAACGTTCAATATGACAAAAATCGCCGTGCGTATCGCCTGTTATGAAAAACACGCGCGTCTCCTTCCTATGACTTCAATTCATTAAAAAGGCTGTTTACATGACTTATAACAGATTGCAGGGAATAAAGCAATTCTGTGAGTCAATCGGTATAACTTCCTCGCACATGCATATGATTCCGCCCCATCCCCGTTTGATGGTCGTTTTATCCAGCAGGCTGAACTTTTTGACCTCTCTCTGGTCGGGATTTGCAGACTTTTTGATTTCGAGCGGATGAATAAGTCCGCCCTCCTCCACAAAGACATCGACTTCCTTCGCGTTTGAGTCTCTGAAATAGCTCATGTTTGCCCTTTCTCTGGCATACGCATAGCTTTTCACCATCTCAAGTATCACGAAGTTTTCAAAGTAGTGGCCACTGGCCGCTCCGTTCATCAGCGTTTCGGGAGTTGGCCACATGGAAAGCTGCGCACATAGTCCGGTGTCGCAAAAATACAGCTTCGGCGTTTTGGTCAGACGTTTCAGCTCGTTGTTCGCGTATGGTCGGAGGAGATATATGACGCCTAAGCCTTCCAGCAGACGTATCCACTCTTTGGCGGTCGGCTGTGAAATTTCCGCCGCCTCCGCAAGCGTCTTGTAATTCAGCTGCGCTGAAATGAGCGCGGCGCAGGCCGTCAGAAACCTTCTGAAACGCAGGGAGTCCGTAATGCCGCCCAGCTCCGCGACATCGCGCATCAGATAGGTGTCGATATATGCATTGTAATATTCCTGCCGCTGTTCCGTATCGGCGCTTATAACCTGCGGCATGCCGCCTCTCCAGATGTGCTCAAACACGCTGACCACATTGTTTTCCCCGGCTTTCGCCTGTCTTTCAAGCAGAGAGGGAAGCGAGAAATCCAAATCGCTTTCAAATTCTATGCCTTCCTTTTCGTTTTTAGACAGGCTGTACAGTTCCAGAATACCGATCCTGCCTGCCAGTGTTTCACGGACGTTTTTCATCATGGAGAAATGCTGGGAACCGGTCAACCAGAAAAGGCCCGTATCCTCGCTCTCATCGCAGATGATCTTTATCTGACCGAAAAGCTCCGGTGCGTATTGCACCTCGTCAATGATAATCGGAGGCTTATAGGTTTGAAAGAACAGAACAGGGTCTGATTTCGCGAGGTTTCTCGCCATCAGATTATCCAGCGTAACATAAGTTCTGTTTTCTCCTTCTGCCAGATGCCGGAGCATGGTCGTTTTGCCAACCTGCCTTGCGCCTGTGACAAGTACTGCCTTGAAAAAGGAGCTCATCCGAATGAATTTCCTCTCCAGGCTTCTTCGGATATATTCCATAGCGCACCTCCATATTAGGATAATATAAATAATATCTTATAATATCCTAAACTGTGCAATCTGTCAAATATAAAGGTGCCTTTTGGCTTCATGGGTGGTGTATTCATTGGAATACTCAATTACATAGTGTAATCTCCATGAAATAATCCCATCTATCTGTTCCGTAACAAAACAATCGTCCCCCAGTGCGGCATTCCTAAGTTGTATGCTAGTCAATCTTGCAGAGATACATCACAAACATAATTATGATGATATATTTGCGTACGGTAAAATAGTTATCTACGTGTCAAGAGTTTTTATGGTTATAACCATAAAAACTCTTGACAATTTGGGTATAAATCGATATTATCAGCGTATAATAGGATGTAGTGGAGTGATTGATATGATAAAACGTTCCAAGTATACAGAGCAAATAACACCATATATTGATGCTCCGCTGGTTAAAATATTGACCGGTGTCAGAAGATGCGGAAAGTCCACGATATTGCTAATGATCATGGATGAGTTAAAAGCACGCGGAATCTCGGAACAAAATATTCTTCACTATAATTTTGACTCTTTGAAGTATGATAATATCCAAGACGCGAAAAGCCTGTATAGGGAAGTCCAAAGCAAGTTGAATCCCAATGGGAAAACCTATCTCTTTCTGGATGAAATCCAGGAAATCAAAAACTGGGAGAAAGCTGTAAACAGCTTTAAAAACGACTTTGATGTGGACATTTATGTGACTGGTTCCAACTCGCGAATGATGTCCTCCGAAATATCCACATATCTTACTGGTCGGTATGTGTCGTTTCGGGTATTTCCATTATCCTTTGCGGAATACCTGAGTTTCAAGAAAACATATACGGCCGTGGAATCACCCCATTCAGAACTGGCTAACTATTTGATGATAGGGGGCTTTCCCGCGCTTCATTTGCGCGCCTATACGCAAAACGAAGCTTATACGATAGTACGAGATATATATAATTCCACTATATTCACAGATATCGTACAGCGCAATCAAATCAGGAAAATCGATCAGCTTGAACGGATCGTCAAATTTGTTTTTGATAATGTTGGCCGAACCTTTTCCGCAAACTCAATTTCTTCTTATTTAAAAGGTCAAAACAGAACCGTAGATATTGAGACAGTTTATAGCTATCTCTCTAAGCTTGAAAGTGCGTATATTTTGCATCGCTGCTCTCGGTATGATCTTCAGGGAAAAGAGATATTGAAAACCCAAGAAAAATTCTATTTAGCCGATCCTGCTTTCAAATACAGCGTTCTCGGTTATTCGCCGACATCGGTTGCCGCAATGCTTGAAAATCTCGTGTACTTAGAGCTTTTGCGGCGAGGCTACGGAGTCTATGTTGGAAAGCTTAACAATGCTGAAGTAGATTTTGTTGCACAAAAACAAAACGACCGCTTATATATACAGGTTACAAAAGAAATAAATGAACAGACAACGGATATACGTGAATATGATCGATTGCTTGGTATCCGCGATAATTATCCAAAGTACGTTCTTCGTGCCGACGAGTTCGCCGCAGGAAATTATGAAGGAATCAAGACGATGCACGTTGCAGATTTTCTGTTAAGCAACGAATTCTGAGGCTGTTTGAATCACCCCCAGGCGGCATGCCTATAGTCCAAATATATGTGGGGGAGGTCGAAAAGGCCTGTTTAAAGGGATATTTACGGCTTCAACTGTGACAAAATGATCAAAAAAGCTGCCACTTATACATGCTTTTATTTCAAAGTGTAGTATAAATGTAGTATTGGAGAGCAAAAACATTGCTGAAACCGTAAAGTTCAATGTAATAAGCAGTATTTTTCGGTCTTTTCACCGTTCAAGATCATCTCGCTTTTTTATTTTCTGCTTTGGCGTTGCTTGTGTATTTGTTGGCTCAAAGGATGCTAATTTATCTAAATGTGCATTTAATGAGCTTATGGCTTCATCTTCTTTAAATTTTGTCAGGTGCGTATAAACCGCTAATGTCATCTCAATATCAGCATGGCCTAAAAAGCGTTGTGCAGATTTTATGTCAACTCCTGCTTCATAGAGCATGGAGGCATAGGTATGCCGGAACATATGCGCCGTGATGTGAAATTTAACATTATTGCTGCGGATTGCTCTAATCATTCTTAGACCTCACAAGTAAACCATTTTTCATTTGAATAGCGCTAATTGTGAATAAATAATCCAAAGTTAATATAAACTTTTCGTAGTTGATCAAGGGTTCTTTTGTCCTGGACTTTTCCCATAAAGATGATATTGTGTCTCTATTATGTAGTTCTTCAAGAAGTAAAGCTCCGCAATTCAATAATGAATACTCTATTCTAATATTTTTATTAGGCATAATCATTTCTCAAATACCTCGCACTTTTCAAAAAAGTAAACCAATATGCCTAATCCTGCTGCCTTAAAATTAAAGTCATTGTTTCCACCGCAAGAAATCTCCCAAAGAGTATAGAAAATATCAACGGGATCTAATCTTTGCTCCTTTAAACCTTTATATTTTTCAGCCATTGAACCGGTTAGCCTGAATGCAAATCGGGGATCAGGATGACGATTAAGATAATCCTCAATAGTTGCAACGTTAGACAAGCCCATATTGATATAGTTTTGAACATCACTAAGACTGTTCTTTTGAATTTTATCAGAAATCTTAAGTAAAGTGTAGTCATCGGGAATTTGATGAGATCCATTATCTTCAACAAGATAAGAAGTTAAAACTTGCAATTCAGCATAATAAACAGAACTTTCGGCCAAAGACTTAACTACCCAAGCCTCATGCTTTGATTTCAAGTCAAACAATTTATCAACTGGATATGCTGCAACTTCAGTATCAATTATCTTGTGACAATTACAACATAAAAAAATTAAATTCTGCTCACTTTTCACATATCCTTCTGATTTGGTCGCATCATATCTTGCTGCATCGGGCTTCTCTCCATAAATATGAGCATTTTCACCAATACATGCGGCATCAGGATTGCCCTGCTCAACAAGGACAGTTTTACATTTTGCGCAACGATTGCCGCTCTTTGTATGTAGTTTCCTCTGATCCTTAGGAGAAATATTGACCTTGGCTTTTTTGGCTTCTTTTCCAGATTCTTGAGCCACGTTTCCACCACCTTTTCCAAACAACACACAAACCCTAGATATGTGCGAGGTATCACGATATAGAATTCTACATGAAATTACAAAACTCCTTGAATCCATTTAAATAATAAACAGTTATATCCAGCATAAAACATTATCAGCGGTAGGGTTTTGCTTTAATAATCGTTCCTCGTTCTTTATTGCCTTGTTCCTGTTGCTTCAGCTGTTCTTGTTTCTCCGCAATTACCACAGAACGCTCCAGAATATCGTCGCACAACTTCAAATCTCGCCCGAGAGATTTGATTTGTACGGATACCTCATTAATCTGCTTACCGATTTCCGCAATGCGCATCTCTGAAACGGACGCGCGGCGCTTCTCATTTTGCAGCTTCCGTCGCTCATCCGTCAGTCGCTCGATCTTTTGTTCCGCATCTGCCTTATACGCCTCTAACTGCTCATCATTATCAATCCCATACCGATGCAGAAACTTCGCCTGCTCCGCGATAGCGTCCATCAACCACAAGTCCTCGCGCAATAAAAAAGCCGCCTGACCTGACGGCTGGCTCTGTGCCTTGCGGAGCTTGTATAGATAGTAGAAGTATAGTGCGCGAAGCCCCTTCCATGTAACGCGGTAAAGCTTAAAGTCTCCGCGCACCTTCACGCGTTTAACGCTGGGCGGCGCTGGCTTTGGTGGTCGTTCCGGCATCCTCTGACGGAGAATGCGCTGCTTAATGGCTTCTTCAGTATAGCTGTCACCAAGCGAGCGAAGCCTCACAAACCGTTCCTTGCCTTGTGGTCGCACCTTCATGTATTTGCCGCTTGTAACAACCTCGTAACCCCTTTCTTTCATGCTGCGGATAAACGCCTGAAAGCTCATGGATACCATAATGGCCTGATTCACATCCTCGCGGATAGCGCTGCGCCATGTACGTTGTCCTTCGTTCTCAGCTTTCCATTCGGCGTAGTGTTTGGCTCTGCCATGCTCAGGATTCTCCACAATAGAAAGTCCATACGCTCTGCATATTCTGTCGGATGTCTGCCGAAGCAACCGATATGATGCATTGCAGTCGTTATATTTCCTTCCATCCAAAAACGAAACCGAATTGATCACGAAATGGTTATGCAGATGTCCTTTGTCAAGATGAGTTGCGACGATGATTTCAAACCGCTCTTCCCAAAGCTCCTGTGCCAACTTTACGCCGATCTCATGCGCGGTATTCGGCGTCGTTTCTCCCTTTGCGAAGGATTGATACGCATGAAAGGCCAGAATGCCATCCTCTTTGCAAAAACGTCGCTTGGTTATAACCATTTGATCGCGGGCTGTTTCAGGATCGCAGTTCAGGCCGGTGACAAACAGCTTTTTCTCAGTCTTATGATCCTTCATCGTATAATCCATCACATCCCCAAGTCCCTGCAGATCGTTTTCAGAATATAAGGATGCATCGGTCTTATCTGGATTCTTGGCGTAGTTGACGACCTTATCCAGCCTGCCCTTGACACTCCAGATCGCCGTCGTCGCCATAGCTATGTACTCCTTTTTGAGAAATAAAAAATCGCGGATGAAGACGATTTATTTTAGTTAATGAACCATTTAATTTGTAATGAAGATTTATATTTCGAAAGGAATACCATCCGTCTGTGTTTCGATCTTGAATGAAATGTCCGCAAATGCATCTGGCGTCATCGTGTGGATAGGCACGATTTTTTTAGGATTGACTTCTATCATAACACGCCTGATATCGGATACCGAAGCATGGCCGCTTGTATGCAGCGATTTTATTAAAAAACCGGCGCTTTGTAGCATTTGCTCTAATTTAAGCTGGGGTTCGCTGTTGCGGTAACCCTGCCACATGGAATACAAGAATGTTCCATTTTCTAGCGTGCATCTTTCGATGTCTTTAATCATGGACGGGCGCACCAGCATAACAGCCTGATTCTGAACCTCTTTTAGTTTGTCTTTTGGCATATGGAACGCTGAAAAGCGTTTCGCATATTCTCCGCCTATCTCGTTGAATACCCTTTGCGTAAGATAATAAGGATAGAATACTTTGATATTTGAATACTGCTCGGATGGATAGGGCAGGTTGTTTCCGAGCTGGCGCAGCTCAAACAGCACGTTGGCGGTATATACGTCGATAACAAACAGGCGCTTTGCTTTTAAGGAAGCACGAAAGAAACTAACCAGACGGTCGATGTTCTGGCTGGACGACTGAAACAGCACCGGCCCGGAACAATGGCTCATCATATCGACAGCCTCATTTTCCAATTCTTCTTCCGTCAATACCTGCTCGTCCTGCCTACCAAACATTGTACCCTCAATGAGCAGTGCATCCACGCCGCGCGGTACTTGGGTGATAAAACGATCCAAGCAGACCGCCTTGCGTCCATGTCCGCGGAAATCGCCGGTGTAGATCACCGTTTTCCCTTCGCCGTTGATCTCAAACGCCGCGGCGTCAAACGCGGAGTGATCCATAAGGTAGGGCTTTATCTGGAAACCCCCAGCGGAGAACGGCTGGTACATTTGAAAGATATGGGCATTTAACGAAAAAGCATCGCATATTTTGAACCGTTGCGAAATCTCGATCAATTTTTTCGTTCCAGCTGATATGAACACAGGGATGTTTTCATGAATATAGGGCAGCAGCCCGTAGTGGTCGATATGCGCATGCGAAATGACGGCTGCATCAAACGCCGGGGAATCCCACTTGTATAGTCCTTTTATATCGGGCAACACACCTAGCGAAAGGAGTTGATCGCTGGGCAGGGAGGCAATATGGTTGTCGATGGGTTTCCCCTGTAAAAATAGCGGATAGCTGGCATCCAACAATATACGGCTAAAAGCCGTTTTGAGTTCAATGAGCGTGCCCCCAATTTCGT
Organism: Christensenellales bacterium; assembly: GCA_040768905.1. GTDB lineage: Bacteria > Bacillota > Clostridia > Christensenellales > SZUA-584 > SZUA-584. Next base: position 2,348,236 of record JAXGMA010000001.1, on the reverse strand, counting down.
GAGTTCCTCTATAAACGGTGATATTCACTGGTCAGCCCTTTCCCCAAAATGTCTTTTCAAATCCAGTGAAGTTCGGATATCAGCGATGGCATTCTGGTGTTCGGTGAAATAAATATAATGCAATTGGATGATGTCCTCGTCCGCAGCCAATTCCATGCCAGCAAAGGATTCGTCGTCATATTGTCCCGTGGGCATCACGCAGGCGGCAACCAGTTTCAGCCTGTCGGGAATGCTTCCGCCAAAACCAAAAAGCCGCCACCAGGCCGGGCCAGCCTCGCTGCGCAGGAGTTCACGAATAAACACGGTATAAGCAATCGCCTGTTTGAGTGCGTCCTTTGGCGGCTCCTTGGCAGTATTTTCGTCTTTGAGTTCCATGATGACGAGGGAAGTCCCCTTGCCTTTGCCCATGCGGGCAAAAAGATCGATACCACCGCCTCGAGATCCGGAATACTTCACCTGCGCATGATGACTGGCGCTTATCGGCGTGGGCATGGGGAAACGCAGCTTGGCTACCCTGACCGGCTGTATAAACGGTAGCGTTTTCTCTTTTACCTTGGAGAATTCACTGAGCAGCAGGCTCTCCAACCTGTGTTCCTCATTGCTTTTTCCGTCTCCATTACGCTTTGCCACCCGCTCTTTAAAAAATGAACGAAAAGCCGCCGCTAACGGACTATCCCATGGCACACCGTAAGCATTAAGTGTACAGCCAAAGTCCCGCTGATTCAGTGCGTCATATCTGGTCGTGTCCAGCAGTAGTTCAGTTTTATAGCGCAGCTGCGCCACCGTCTGTCCAAGATATCGAAGTTCGAATACCAGATGCTGTTTTGCTTTCTTGGCATTTGACACATTCAGATACAACATGAGCGGAGCCCATTCGCGGAAGCCACCCCGTACACTTTCAATATAGCTTTCGTTCGCCTCGATATCTTCTGCGTAAACCATATAGCGCGCTTGCCATTCCGGGTTTTCTGTTAGTAGCCCTCTGGTTTCATCTATGACACCACCAAGCTCTTGCTTGAGCGCTGCCCGCTTGACGCCCTCCAGTGCGGAACCATTATCGGCGGCAAGGGTAAGATGTGCGCCGTTTTCAAGGATCAACTGACTCGCCTCCAGATTACATGCGGCAATTGGGGCATGACCATAAAGTATGATCCACCACGGTATATGTTTCTGCCAATTCTGGGCCGAGGCGATGGGATAGTACGAAAATGTACGCGCTGCTTCGCTGAGGCCGGAACCATAAGCCCCGTCATGCCATGCGTTGCGAATACTTAAGCCCTTATTTGTTATAAGCAACTCCAGCAAAAAATCCATTGCGGCAAAGGGACGTGCTTCGCGGTTCAGCGTAAGCTCAGCTTGCAGTGCCGCATCGTTGGCTAATTTGCGTACTTGTGCCGTTGTCATTTGCTCCTGATATCGCAGTACCTCGTCACCCGCGATAATACCCGTTCCGTTGAGATTGATGGAGATAACCGGGTACAATCTTCCCGCATTCTCCGAGCAACGGTCAAACAGGTATATTGCTCGCTACAGGGGTATGTCATAAGCGCTATCAGTTTTTCGTCGCTACGGGTAATGATTTGGTGAAATATCGACCAAGCGGTAGCATTTTTAGATAGCACTGGTATAAACGCCTCCTCGCACTAGGTTATATGATAATATTTTACCACATATCTTGTACATAATCTGGTACAGTTTTTAGGGTTAAGAGGTTTTACAGTGTAATTGGCTACTGCTATGCTAAAACGTGTTTTCCGGCAGGGTTACCGCCTTTTGAATTTCCAGTATTGCTTTTCTCAAATGAGCTACTTCGTGTCCAAAGCCCGCTTCATCCACATATCCCGTTGTATTCGCCTTCGCCGCAAGCTGATTGATGTTGCCGCCAATAGCGCGCAGCTCACGTATCATGTTATAAAAATCAATAGGGGGCAGCTCTTTTGGTGCATACCCGTTGATTAGTGAACGCAGATAGTTTTCCTGTGACAATCCGGTTTTCTTCGCGTTGTCATGCATTCGTTGACTTTCAGCTTCATTCAACCAAACCTGTGCTCGAATATTTCTTTTTCGCATTCTATTTCATCACCTCTGTTGCACATTGAAGGGGTATTAGGGGCAATCAGCCCCTAACAAGCGGATTTTGGGAGACAAAATCCAGTGCTTGCTAAGACAACGCAGGGCGTTGCCCCTATACCTGCCGGGAAAGAATTCATCTCTCAAAGTCATGCGCATTGCGGCTCTCCAGCGTCCTCGTATGGCTTTTTTCAAAGCGATCCAACTGCTTAAATCCGAAGCTGTCCACATAAAATGCAGTGCTTTTTCCATGCTCTTTGACAACGATCACATCGCTTACTGATAATGAATGCCCTTTAAAATCTTCCGGACGGTCCATGTTAAACTTATAGAACAAGCTCTCCAGCGTTTCGTTTGGCCGCATATGGCCAGAATAGACCAGGTCGTAATTGCGGATATCGCATTTGATACCGTTTTTCATCAGATAATCAAAAGCCTCAAACCGGATACCGTGCAGATCATCCGAGCGTTTGAGCTGATAAATTGAAAATTGGCGCTGCGATGAGGGATTAATCATGGTGTGTTTATCCGTGGGCTTTGGCAAGTCCTGTTGTTCGGCTTCCTCAGATATTGGCTCAGTGGCTGGCACTTCCATCTTCTTCACCTCAATCCGACCGTTCATCGAGCAGAACATTTCCGGGGATTCAAAGAGCTTTGCATATTTTTCAACCAGTTCACCGGACAGTTCAGCGAAGTTATCCTCACTCAATCCCACGATGAGGAAGGTTCCGGCGATGATATCGAACATCTCACCGCTTTTGCTGTAGATGGCGCGGTTGAGCGGTAGCCCTTCCATTTTTCCTTCTTCATTGCATACCAGCCCCACTAAATCTTCATACGGATATATCGCCTCAATGTACCCGCCCACCTCCTTTTGCAGCGAATGCAGGCCGGAGTCTATGTCCTTCATATATGGTTTCTTCATGGGCTCAACAACTAATACGTTCATAAAAACCTCCTTGTTTCTTTTGTTATCTTTCTGGTTCGCCGCGCATACGAATGTTCGGCGATATCCCTTTTTTAATCTGAAGCTGATGATTGTAGTCCTTACTCTTATCCGGCAATAGCAGCTTTGTGTTATAACGTTCTGGCAACAAAGCACAGATCGTATGCGCCGCTAATCTACCTGCCTCATCATTATCCAGGCAAAGGGTAATACAATTGATATGCGGATTATCTTGTAAAAACTGCATGAGCGCTATTGGCAAGGGTGTTTCGGATAGTTTCTTCTTTGGCTGATAAACGCCGGATAAGGAAAGATAGTTTTCTGGCGTCCATCCGCCTTTTTCCATGCACTTCAATTCCACTAATGAAAGGCAGTCTATAGCGCTTTCAAATAAATACAAGGTGTTGGATTGCTTCTGCGGTGGCAGTGAGAAGGAATACCTCTTATCACTCCCTTCCACCTCTCGCAAAAAAGTGGAGCCTGTATTACTGCTGCGGAGCATTGCATAACGGGGAATACCTTGGGGATCAAAGCCCACAAAGCAGCAATTATGCTGTTCATCCTCATACAATCTGCCCGTGTTGATGCAGAACCGTAGCAGTGCGATGCCGATGCCTCGCTGCATGAGATAGTCGATCACCTGGTCATTACTTTTGCCTTGCTTGGGCAGCACAAAGGACGATTTTTTCAGCGGCCTTGATGAATAACTCTTTTGAGGTTGCTCAAAGCGCAGGCAATCACATATGTACCGAACAGCCTCCACAAACTCTATACCGCGCACCTTGATGATATAATCCAGCGCACTCCTGCCACCGATACCTTGTGACCACCAGCACCATTTGCCGTTAGATATTTTTAGGCTGTCGTGTGTCCGAGTGGTGTAAATGTCCGAATTGATTCTCACCAGTTCATCCGGCTCAAAAGCTTGCAGATATGAAAGCAAATCCATTTGCTTTGCCTGTTCAATCTGTTCTCTGGTGACATAACTCTGTCTCGTGTTCTTTGCCATAATCAACTCCTCGTATGAAAAGAGCACCGGATTGTTCCGATGCCCTTATCGCTATAATCAATGCTCTTATCGTGATATATAGTCTATTTCCCGTTCATCCTCCTGTTCCGGTTCGCCGTCAAGCGCTTCCAGCCCTCCTTTTTCCATGTTGAGCAATGCGTCCAGCTCGGCCAATCTTGAGGCTTTTTCCGTCAGTTCCTGTTCCTGCGCGAACGGCTTATCGACCTCCAACCTTGCCTCCTCCACTTGTCGCTGTAAATCTTCCAAGCTGCGTTTACATTGCTCCATTCTCTCCGACATCCCGGACAGTGCATTGTCTATCCTCGATATGTTTCCATACACGTCGCTGCCCAAGATGGTCGAATGGCTGAGCGTGTTCTTCAGCGTTAACTGAAATGCTTTCGAAAACGTGTCAAAAGACAGAATAAGTATGAATCCGCGATATGCGCCAATCGTTGAAGGTTCGGGTAAGGTCTTGGCTTTACATGCTTCCAGCAAGGCCTTACCAGCAAGTTCTTTTTCGTCATACTGAATACCACCTATTGTCATGGGCGAAAACTTCTGACCATCCTCCAGCGCAAACTTATCTAATCGGGCGATGTCCTGCTCATATCCGCGGATACGCTCTTCTGTCTGCCGTATCTGGGAAGGAAAGTACTTGTGCAGGTTATCCTCCATCGCGTACCGCTGGCTTAAATGACTCGCTTTCAGCAGCTTTAACCGTGCCACCTGAATATCTAGATCCATCTTTTCCTTGATGTACGGATTCCCGGTAGCCAATGCTTTAACCTCAGCGTAGGAGAGCGCCGTTTCGTCGATGTCCTCGCAGCTACGCACAGGACTCTTGCTGGTCATGATCTGGCTGATAAACTTCTGCTTGTTCTCAATGGTCTGCCACATATACGAATCAAAGGTATTCTCAGTGACATACCTGAAAACATGCACCTGTTCGTTATCGTTGCCCTGCCGTATGATCCTGCCTTCGCGCTGTTCGATATCCGAAGGACGCCACGGCACATCTAGGTGATGCTCAGCCACCAGCCGTTTTTGCACGTTCGTCCCCGCACCCATTTTGAAGGTGGAGCCCAGCAGGATACGGACATTACCCTTACGTACATTGGCAAATAGCTCGCTTTTTCGTATCTCTGTGTTTGCATCGTGGATAAACGCAATCTCATCTTCCGGTACACCCATTTCAATTAGTTTACGCTTGGTATCGTCGTACACATTAAAACTGCCGTCGTAGTGCGGCGTAGAAAGATCGCTGAATACCAGCTGTGTCAGCCGCTTGTCCCTGTTCTGTTCCCACAGGCGGTAGATGTTGTTCACACAGGCGCTGACCTTGCCGTCCTCATCATCAGGTAACAAATCGCTGATCAGGCGCTGATCCAGCGCCAGCTTACGCCCGTCGTTCGTAATTTTTAGCATATTATCCTCGGTCGCGTCCACCATGCCGTTACGTACCTTTTCCGCGCGTTCGGCCAGCTCTGCCACCATGTTTCTCTGATGCGCGCTCGGCTTAATCACCACGTTATGATACTCTGCTTCCGGTACGGGCAGATTCAGCATGTCTGCGGTCTGGATATCGGCGACCATTTTGAACATGCTAATCAGCTCGGGCAGGTTGTAGAAACGAGCGAACCGCGTTTTTGCCCGGTATCCCGTACCTTCGGGTGCAAGCTCAATGGCTGTTACCGTTTCGCCGAACGTCGATGCCCATGCATCAAAGTGCTGCAAACCCTGACCTCGTAGTGTCTCGTACTGCAAATACCGCTGCATGGTGTAAAGCTCGGTCATGGAGTTGCTGATAGGTGTACCCGTCGCGAACACGACGCCGCGCCCGCCTGTCAACTCGTCCATATACCGGCACTTCATAAATAGGTCGGACGATTTTTGCGCTTCTGTTTGTGCGAGGCCGGCAACATTACGCATCTTCGTGATGAGGAACAAGTTTTTAAAGCTATGTGCTTCATCCACAAACAGACGATCTACGCCAAGCTCCTCAAACGTCACCACATCGTCCTTTCGGCTGGTATCGTTAAGCTTATCCAGCTTGAGTTTAACCGCCTTCTTCGTCTTCTCAAGCTGTTTCACCGTAAACCGCTCTGCTTTAGCGGATTTGGCGTCTGCGATACCCATAACAATCTCGTCGAGCTGTTCCTGCAACGTGGCCTTCTGTCGCTCTATGGACATGGGTATCTTCTCAAACTGACTGTGGCCGATGATCACCGCGTCATGGTCGCCGGTCGCGATTCTGCCACAGAACTTCCTGCGGTTGCGTTTCTCAAAGTCTTTTCTGGTTGCAACCAAAATGTTGGCACTGGGGTAGAGCTGCAGAAACTCAGCTGCCCATTGTTCAGTTAAATGATTCGGTACGACGAACAGACTCTTGCTACATAACCCAAGGCGCTTGCTCTCCATTGCCGCGGCAACCATTTCAAACGTCTTGCCTGCGCCGACGACATGCCCCAACAAAGTGTTACCGCCGTACAGGATGTGCGCGATGGCATTGACCTGGTGCGGCCGCAGCGTGATCTCCGGGTTGATGCCTGAGAATTTAAGGTGGCCTCCGTCGTACTCGCGCGGCCGGATGCTGTTGAACTTCTCATTGTAGAGCTGAACAAGCCGCTTGCGCCGGTCGTGATCTTTCCATATCCATTCACGAAATACGTCCTTAATCTGCTGCTGTTTCTGCTGCGCAATCGTGGTTTCCTTTCGATTCAGAACACGCGTCTCTTTTCCGTCTGCGTCTATCTTTTTATCGAATATTCTGACATCCTTGAGGTTGAGTGTCTGCTCAATGATTTGGTAGGCATTGATACGATCCGTTCCGTAGGTCACATTGGCCAGCACACCGTCGTAATCGGCCTTTTTCCCTTCAATGTTCCATGCTGCGGTATAGGGAGAAAAGTGGACTCTGATTCGACTTTCGGCATAGTAACTTGGTTTTAAAAACTCAATCACAAACTGTTGAATGTCTTCTGGCGGTACCCATGTCGCGCCCAGTCGCACATCTATTTCACCCGCCGTCAGGTCTTGTGGCTGTACGGCTTCCAGCGCTGTAACGTTTGACTGCATTTTTTCTGCCTGATCATCAGGCAGAATTTTCACCAGCTCTCGCACCTGTTTCAGTTTTTGGCGCACATTACCCGACAGGTATTCATCTGCCGTGACTAGCGGAAAACGCTCAGCCTCAAAAAAGGTGCGTGGTGCATTATCAGGTTCTACGTTGCCAAAGTCGCGAAAGATAACGCCTTTAAGCTCTACTTCAATCTGCTCCTCGGATAGCTCCGTCAAGCTTGCCATATACGGGAGATCAACGCGAGCCTTTTCTGCGAGTGATACCGCAAGCGCTTCGCTGGCTGTGTCCACCGAGGTCACAACCGTATGCGGCTTGATGGTACGCTTGGTGAACATGTCTGCCTTGCGCTCTAGTTCGCCGTTCTCGTCGATCACCTCAAGCGAGCAAAGCAGGCAATACGAGCTGTCATCCGAAAACGCCATGTCGTTGGCGCGGCTGTTGATCAGGCCATACTGCACCGTGAAGCGGTCATACAGTATGTTCAGGTTCTGCTGCTCGCGCTGAATAGCTTCGTCCGGGTAACCCTCCAGCTGGTATTCAATAAGTCGGCGTGTGCAGTCGCGCAGCTCGATCATACCCCGTATCCGGTTTGCTGCCGTGACGGAAACCTCGATCTTGTTCATGCGCGAGTTTTCGCGGTAATAGACCTGCCCGTCCACCAGCGCAAAACTGAAATTACGTACATCCGGGTCGGCAGGAATGGACTCTGTTTCGTTTTCCTCCAACTCATCCCGCTCATAATCGGTCAGCTCCGCATGGATGTTTTCAATGGCGATCCTCAGCTGGTCAGCCAGATCAGCGCCTTCAAACGGTACGCAGGCCGTTTCACTCTGATTGCCGTACATCATGTCGTCGAGCGTCATTGTCCCCAGCACCATGTCGGGGTTCGCCGCAAAATAGCTATTGACGGTGATCCCGTCTTCGGTTTGGGAAAGGTGCACCCAATCCGGATCGGTCTCCACGGGGCGGTCGCGCTTTTGCAGGAATAAGATATCCGATGTGACCTGCGTACCGGCGTTTGCAGAAAACGCGTTGTTAGGAAGCCGTATCGCGCCAATCAGATCTGCGCGCTGCGCTATGTACTTGCGTATGGCGGGGTTGCGCTTGTCCATCGTTCCCTTGCTTGTAATAAAGGCAATGATGCCGCCTGGTCTGACTTTATCCAGCGTCTTGGCAAAGAAATAATCATGGATCAGGAAGTTGTTCTTATCGTACCGCTTGTCAGCAACACCGTAAGAGCCAAACGGCACGTTACCGATGGCGAGGTCAAAAAAGCTATCCGGGAGGCTCATTTCCTCATATCCCTGTACGGCGATACTTGCTGACTGATACAACTGCTTGGCGATACGCCCTGTGATGCTGTCCAGTTCCACGCCATACAGTTTGCTATCCTTCATGCACTCTGGCACAAGCCCGAAAAAGTTGCCGATCCCACAGGCAGGCTCTAACACATTGCCCGTTTTAAAGCCCATGTTTTCAATTGCCTGATAGATGGCTTTGATTACTGTGGGCGACGTGTAGTGCGCGTTCAGCGTGGACTCTCGTGCAGCACTGTATTCATCCTCTGTCAGGAGCTGCTTTAACTCGGTATATTCATTTACCCACGATGTATTCTCGGCGTTAAAGGCCTGAGGGATACCGCCCCAGCCCACATACCGCGAGAGGACTTCCTGCTCTTCAGCGGTGGCCATGCGGTTTTCCGCTTCAACGGACTGCAAGGTGCGGATGGCGGCAATATTATATCCGTATTTGGTTTTGGCTCCTCCGTGGCCTAGGGCATCGTCCGCGATGCGGTAGTCCAGTTTGGGGATAGGATTCTTCGATACAAGGTCTTTGTGTGTTTGCGCCGTCTCACCATCAATGCCTACGTGTTCTTCGTCTCGAGTAGTTTCTTGATGCTCAAGCACATGTTGCACAAAAGCAATGTTTTCGGAACGAAAGATGGGGAAACCCGTTGCATCGGCAAAGGTTACGTCTCGTAGACTTACCTTATCCCATTTCACATCCACGCTGTCAATCACGAAGCGTCGTCCATCGATGGTCAGCACTGTACCGATTTCAGGAACGTCTTTTTCTCCGGCTAGTTCTGCTGCCTGTGTAACTTCGGATGTAGCATCGTTCACAATAAGGTTGTCGTTGAGCGGGTTCTCACGCAAACGGCGATCAAACTCCGCGCGGGGCATTTCTTTGGACAGTAGCGGGAATTTCTCATCGCTTAATGTGACGGTGTTATCGTCGTATCCCAGCAACGTGTATTCGCTTGCACTGATGTGGACGGTATAGCCAAGTGCATAAAGGTATTGAGCATTATCACGCGGATGTGTCATTATTTCGGTGGTTTCTCGCAGGGCTTCACGGTTTTGCTGTTCCTCCTGATAGACCGGCAGATGAGCTTTTTCCATATCCGAAAGGTATCGGTCTGCATCGATCAGCTCGCCAATGCGTTTCGCCACACGGCTCCACGTCAGCAGAATTTCCGCGTCGGGGCTCATAAGAGAGCCTTTGGTAAGCTTAATGCCCTTGCCGTCGTGGTTTTCCCAGCTGTGATGTGCGTCTTTGAGCGCGTGACTGCGCCCGCCAATACCGTATTCGTGTCTGAGAAACGCCGCTCTGTCCTGCTGGGTGCGTGGTTCCTGAAAATATAAAAAGATGCGGTATTTACCGTCCTCAACACCACTGCCGCGCGTTAGCATCTCATCGATCTCAGCCTGGGATATAGAAAAAGCAGAGGTTTTTTCTTCCTCTGCTTGCTCGATCGCTTCGATCTGTTCTTCTGTTGTGGGGAATAGGGCTAGCTGTAGATGAGGTTCTGGAGCACCACTTCCTCCGCCTGGAGCTTGATCATGTTCATCAGCCCCGTCCATTTCATCGGGTCGTTGGCTTTCAGCGCTTCCGTCACGCCCTGTGCCTGCGCCATCTGTGTCATGGCTGCTTTCACCTGCTCTCGCGCCATCTGATCGATTTCCGCCAAGTGGCTGTCCAGTTTCTCCGACAACAGTATTCCCGCGTATGTCCCTTTCCTGTGGTTCTTGAGGAACGCTTTTCTCAGCATTCCGTATTTGCCGAGGGTGCGTGTCTCCGGTTCGCCCAGCGTCAGGTCGGGTATCAGATAGTCTCCCTGCTGTGTGTATGTGATCTCCATGTTCACCGCTCCTTTCTTCATCTCTGATTATATTGTCGTTTAGATAATCTGACTTTGCAAGCCTGTCGCGCTCCTGCCTCTCGATGTCCTTGACAGTGCGCTCGATCTGACGCAGTACCATTTCGGATATATCGCTGGCCGCGCCCCCAAGCTGCATGACAGTTTCAAAGGTGTTGAAGTTGAAGATATCCTTGAACAAGTCGTCAGGCAATAATTTTACTTCCAGCCCTAATCGACTGGACACCATGTAGAATACGCTGTCGGTCAGCGCTTCTCTGAATACAACACCTGTGTTCACTTCCTCCAAATCAGACAGATAACTGCCCTCTTGCACGTTTAAAAGCCAGGTAAGGTAATCTGCCATATTGTCTTGGATAGCATTGCGGATAATGTCTTTGAGCTGGTTATGAAAACCGGTGGTTGTTTCATCCGCATCGCCGAATTGGTGAGATAGCTCTTCAATTACTTGCTCCTGATACGATTTATTCATTTGCCAAAGGCGGAAGGGCGTACGCTCCAGACTGTGCGTATCCGACACGTCAAAGACGTGCCTGAGCGTCAACCTCGCAGAGCTGTCGTCAATAAGCGCAATTCCCTTGGCGCCTCGATTTACCCAACGCCGCATATGCTTGTTCCAAAACTCAATAGAAGCGCAGGCGGTGGCATCTGGGCGCTGTGCATAGATGAGGATTTGCTCATCGAATGGATACTTATATAGACGTGATGCGGTTGTCAGGAAATCTGCCCATGCGCGAGGTTTGTCCGTTATCCCAGTTACAGTCTGGCCCATTAATTCGGATATTCTTTGCAGCTTTGTTGCCAAATGAATAAGCTCCTTTTCTGAAAAATGGGTATAAAAAAGACGGCCAGTGCCGTCAAGAAATCAGTTAAACATTATATAATTGAGAATTTTTACGTTGGAAACTACCTTCCGTATAATATACAAACTGCGAAGCTAGATAAACGGGAATTTGCCGGTCTATTTGGTTTCATCAAAAACAATCCACTTAAAAATATCTTTGAAACCATTATAACAACGAGGACAAATCCAATGATAATTGTCATCCATGGCATATTATTCCTGCAATGTGCCCGACAACCTCGAAAACTTCTCCCAACAAAAAGCACAGTGGTCATGGCCCCACTCAACAGATGGGGCTATCCACTTTCAGAAATGGAGAGTTTTGCCGAATAAGAAGTCTTGCCCTTGTAGTCTCCAGTCTTCTTTTTCTAGCATGTATATTCTTATCCTATAAGCTTATTCCCATTTGTAGTACAAATAGACCTCTGCGCTCTCTGGAATAGCAGGCAAATCGAAAAAGTCTACCGATACTTTAAATTTATCGCCTGCACCAAGGGTATCAGGTAAGTTTTCAGCACTCCAAAAATCTGCATCGATTATTTGATCATCAGCATCTTTGACAATAAATTGCCCGTCCATGTCTACCGTTTTAATGTCAGAATCCGTCACGCAATCTGCCGACACGGAATACCAACCATAGCCATTGTTTATCACCTGAACATTGCTTACAGTAATCTGTGGAGATACTCTGTTTGTTAAAAGACCTTCAGTTGTAATCTCAACCTCAACACGGGCAGGTGTTCCCGATAAGTTCGCACCACCTGCTCCTCCTACGTAATACACATATCCGTTAGCAGGGATGTCAGGCTGTGATCCATCGAACGAACCTACAACCGCGCCGTCAATGTCATAGGCAATCCACTCAGTTGTCACGCCTCTAAGTATGTGATCGTTTGAATTGCTTAGTTTTATCACAAAGCGTAAGACTGTACTTTCCTTATCAACTCCAAACCACATCACCTCAGATTCTCCGCCTTTGAAGTTCTCAATCATTGAACGATACTTAGATTCAGCAGCTTGAATCTTTGCAAGTATGTCACTATAATCACCCATGGCGCGCACTTCTTCTGTTAGTATTGAAACATCAGAAGATGCCACAATAACTTCTTCTGTCAATATTGAAACCTTAGAAGATGCTGCAATTACTTCTTCTGTCTTTTTTGAAACATCAGAAGATGCTGCAGTTACCTCTTCTGTCTTTTTTGAAACATCAGGTAAAGCAGGTGCCGAATCTTTTGGGAAGTTTCGCGTTTCGGTAAGAATGGACTGCGCTTCAGAAAGCAACAGTTCGTCAACAGGAATGTTTTCAGCGTTAATTACCTGGTTTAATGTAGATATATTATTGTCCAGTTCCTCGTTTCTTTCTGTAAGTGCAGATACTTCGACATTATACTTTTCTACGGCAGCATCAAAATTTACAACTTCGTTATTATACTTTTCCACGGCAGCGTTAAAATTTACAACAGCCTCATCGTAAGGAATCTTGTATAAATAGATGTACAACAGCACGGCGGCAATAACAATAACAGCAGCTAAAATAATACCGAGTATTGTCATCATCTTCTTTTTCTTTTTCTGCTTGATTCCCTTGGTTTTGTCGATGCCTGTCATTTGAGTATCGATTTGATCCATTTTTGTAACCAGTCCTTTTCGTGAAAGGTATTAACGGAATTAAGTCGTTGACCTTTCAAATAGTCATTCGTCTCCGCAAATTCCGATTTATCGAGCTTCGCCTAATTGCAATAATTATAAGTTCTTTCGATATTCTAATTCGACAAGTATATCCATATTACCTTTATTATAAAGTGTAACAGAGCCAGAGACGTTAACCCTATTACACTCGCAGTCAATTACATCTTAAGCTTATAGCGATTTGAAAGTCTGCCGCCACCATCAGAAAACCGAGGGGCTATATCCAGCATATCCAGACGCTTTAACCGATAAAGATTCTTTCTTGTTGCCGAGTGTGAAAGGCCGATATTCTTTCCAAGTTGTTTCACTGATATGGCGATGCTGTGCCCATTCGATCTGTCCATTAGATAGAAATATATGAGCTTTGCGGCAGGGGGAATAGCAAGCCCCGCGCACAGCTTGTATCTTGTTAAGTCGTTCATTAAAAATCCTCCTTACTAGTAAAGGGACGGACGCACCGCCCCTTTGCTTCTTTGGGTTCATTTCGCTTTCCGTTTTTTGAACCGAAAGTAAACCAGTGTACCCACGATAAACAGGCAAAGCACCACAGTAATAACAATCTTCATTTTGCTTCCTCCTCATTTATACTTGTAATAAGCCGAATAGGTATCCGAGCGCTACAGCGCTGATTGCGCCAAATGCTAGTACCGGTGCGAGCGGTATCGCGCGCTTTAACGTTCTAGCCTTTATCCATGATCGGGCCATTAGCACGGCGAGTGCGAGAACCATGAGTGCAAAAGCAATCACCGCATTCAATAGCCCCAAATAGAGGGTTATCACTATAACCAACTTAACGTCACCTGCACCCATACCACCTCTCAACCATGAAATAAAAAAAGGAATGGCGAAAACCATCCCTGTCGGATATGTCCACCATGTTCCGTCAACCTGCAAAATGAATGCCGTATGTACAATTCCGAGGCACAACATCAGAACAACTGCAAGATTGGAAACAGTGCGGTTTCGTATATCCGTGTAACTGCACCACACAAGCAGCACAATACAAAAAGCATCCATCAGGACGCCATAAATCGGTTCTATGACTCATCACCTCTTTATCGTTGTAATTCGATCATACATGTCACCCTCAATGGTCATCGCATCAGTCTTGTATTCATATAGCTGCCCGATAGGAGACCATGCATAGAAGGCCTGCGACCATGCGATATAACTTCCATCAGGATACCATAGTGGCGTATAGTGCAACCTGCTTCCTGTGGTTGAATACGGATTGATTGCATGCTGCCATGTAATCGCCATGTCTCCAGCTTCACCTGTTTTGACTTCAAGACTGTCCCGCACGTTCTGCCATGCGCTTAATTGTCCATATGCCGATTCAGGACAACGTACCCAAACCATCTGCGTACCAACCAGCTTTTCGGGGTAGTCATAGTTGGTCGTTAGGGTCGTCGTGCATTGGACGTTAAATCCAAAGCCCGACTCCATCTGACGCGGCTTGTCAGCATAAGCGATGCGCTCGTCAGGTAATATGGTGAATGCTGTTGTCAGCTGTGTATAGAAGCTCTTTGTCACATAGCTGCCATTCTCCAATCGCACCTCTTGCCATGTATGGTTGTTAGAAGATGAGGGGACTGATAGAATGCTTAATCCATACGCCTTATACCGCTGCTCCATCGCCGTATCATCAGGGTCTGCCACGATGGAATCTGGAACATCTTTAACCTGTATGCTTTTCGTCAGCGTGTTGTTGCTCTTATCTATTTCATTCAGCTTGTTATCTGGGTCTGCGGTGATCTCAACGGTGTAGTTTCCAGCTGGTGGTACGGTGATACGGAACACAGCGATATTGCTCCCGTTTCCCGCGATAGGGATACTCTCCGTATAGGACGCGCCCCCAATTATCAGCCGAATATCCACAGAAGGCACAGACTGCGCTGTCCGGTTACGCACCGTGGCAGAAACGGTCACATCTTTTCCTGCGTACCAGTTTGTGATGGTTGAATCGATCACCTCAATATCTGGATAAACATTTTTGAGAGAAACGGCGCCTGTATAGGTGATCTCTGTATCCGTCACAGTGGCTATGCCCGTGTAATCCTGATAGATATATTGGCTATTGGCAGTCCGCCTATAAAAGATACGAACCGGTTTTCGGTAGCGATTGAAATTACCTGCTTCACTTCGAAATCTTGTTCTGCCGAAGTAAGCCATGCAAATAGAGCGCCACGGCTCCCTTTCGGCATCCTGCAGCGCTCCGTCCCATTCTGGCGCTTTATACTGCACCCATCCCAACCCCGCCTCTGCGGGTGGTCCGTAATAATCAACCGGTTGTCTTGGCGGATTGGAAAAGCGGTATTGGCCGCTATAATACGTGCTTAAATTGTTGGACATATAACCCAGCTTCGTATGATTGAGTGGATCGTACTCGTATCCGTAATGCGTCCAGTAAAGCGTTGTTGACACAACGGATCCGGAAAAGTACGGAGAGCCGGATCTTGATAATGTGGCCGGAAATGATTGTCCCGATACAGAATCATAGTAGCTGGCCGCATAAGTGGCCGGAAAAGAAAATTGCCCTGATGCGGGCTTATCGTTTGGATATCTGATATCTGACTGATAGGTAAAGCTAACGGTGGGTGTAAAGCGGACAACGCTTCTTAACGTGTTATTTTGTCGGGTAAGCGTACCTGTGTATTGTCCATCGTCGTAGCTTGTTATGGCTGGGAAACCGCTTGCGGGATGAACGCCGCTCTGCTTCACGGTGATGCTCACCGTTTTGGTCTGCGGCAGTGGAGCCGCTTCTGCACGAGTCACGAAAAAAGATATAACTCCAAACACTGTCATCAAGCATAGCAGAACAGTAAAACATCGCCTAATCACTTTCATTATCTCTCGTCTCCTTCCCCCGCTTGCGCTGTAAATAACGTGCGAGCAGTATAGCAGCGCCAATCACGATAAGCACAATCACCGGCCACACCCTTTTTGAGTTGGCAGTGTCTACAGCTTGTATAGAAAGCACCGGTTCTTCCTCCGGTACTGGCGCAGAAGTCGCAGGGGCAACGTTCTCGTTGGTCATTGTTTCCTGCATCTCGGAGATAGCAGGTATTGCGTCTGACGGTATGGTGTCCTTAGGAGCGATCTCGCTGTTCGCCGTAATAGGCTCGGGCATAGGTTTTGGTGTCACGTTTTCTTTCGGCTTTGTTGATGCCTGATCCTTGGCTGCTGGTGTTGATGATGGCGTCGTTTTCGTCGTTGGGGCCGGAGTCGCGGATGGCGTTGCCTCGGGCTTCTCAGTTGGCTTGGATGTGGGCGTTGGCTCCGGTTCTGCAGATCGGTAATCGCTGACGACCTTCTGGCTTCCGTCCGGATACCATTTGACTTGATACACGCTGTGTTCCGGGCTGTCCGGATAGGATTGGCGCGCGTTCTCATAAATCTTTGTGGTGCTCTTGACATCGATATACGTATTTCCATCGATTTGATAAACGTCCTCATAATTGATGCTGTAAATAACAGTGCCTACTTTATTCCACGTTTCGCCTACCCATTTGACCGTCATGGTATGTTCGATACCGTCGCCATCAATATAGGTTTTGTTGTAACTGGAATTTGTAAAAAAGCTCATCGCGTTGGGCGCCGACTTGGCAAATGCGCTCCCTGTGAAAAGCAGGAACGCACAGATTAAGATCAATAATATGGCTAGGTGTTTTTTCATGTTGGTTTCACTCCTTAAATCATATATTTCAACTATATCGTTTTGAGTTTCAGTAGACAAACATGCCGATTCTAACCAAGATATAGAACGCTGGAACGTACTGTGATTGGTATCTTTATCTCCATCTGACTACCGATTGCCCAAGGCAGCGGCATAACAAACGTCGCGTCGATAAGCATCGATTTTTCTTCCACCTTTATCTGCATAGCCTCAAGACTGTAAACCCACTTGCTGCCGTCACGTTTCACCCAGCATCCGCCATCCTGCGACCAACCCGCATTGATTAGATTCTCTTCGAGCAGCGATTGATCCAGTATGTCCGGTATATCAAGCTCCAAGTCCCTTACATTCGGATTGACAAGACTCTTGTTAACCGCTGCTGTAGCCGCTCTTTGCAGCTCATTTTCACAGGCTTGATACTTGGCATACACAGTCACGCCTGTATACACCACGAAGGCCAGTGTAAAGAGAATAAGGATTAAAAATGCTGTCCAAATGACTGCACTGCCGCGCGTTTCCTTTATAAACCGATTCATTTATGGTAAACCTCCGATATGCCACGTGCACTGGCGGATATCTGCACGTTGATGACCACTGGCTCACCCAAAGCGGGGCGCATGATAACGATAGGCACGGTTTTGGTTATGGTCACAGCAAAAGGCATTTTGAGCTGTATGGTCTTCGCGGGTGTATCGAGCCATTCTGTATCGACCTCCACGTTGTCGGGGGCTAGAAAGCTCTCTTTCTCCATCACTGACTGTAGCGTCTCGTCGTCTGCTTTGCCATAAAGCTCTATGGTGCGCGCTATGTGCTTTGCTGTCTGGTTTAAGGATTGCTGCGCTGTGAATATAGGAAATAGCGCCATGAGCGATGCCATGAGCACGAAGATAATCAGAAGCGTAATCGCTACATCGACAAAGCCTTCGGCGGTTTGGTCGCGTATAAATTGTCGTTTCATACTGGTTCCTTTCCAATGAATAAAGGGCCGCCAAATGGCAGCCCTCGCCATTCGTTTTTTACAGCTATGGCAGCACGTTGATACCGGTCAGCTCTCCGCTGATTTTGTTGATCAGGTTCTGGAACAGGTCAGGCATGGCGGCGTTCATGATGAGCAGAATAGCCGCGCCGATGACCACAACGATCAAAATTTTCATGGCGACATCCAGAAAGCCCTCCGCCTTCTTCTCAGAGACAAAACGTTTGACAGTGTTTTTGATTTTCAGCATTAAGTATTGTTCCTTTCTATTTGTTTTGTTGGAGTTATAAGAAATCCGCTTTGCGTGCACAGCAAAAAGCAGCCCTCCTTTCATCGCTGCCATTAAAAGCGGATCAGTGGGTCAGAATCCCACGGTCTGCAGGTTGTTTATAATGAGAATCACAAGGGGAACCATAAAGAGAAGTATGAGCAGTATTGTCAGGATGAACGATGCCGCTTTGATGCGACTGGGGCGCTTCTCCATCAGCCGCCTGAGCGTCTCGCGCTCCTTTGTGCGCATATCCTGTTCCAGCACAAGAAGGCTCGTTTTCTGGTCAACACCCTGATGGACGCCGCACAGCACGGCACACAGCGCTGAGAAGGAAGGGAGGCCAAGCCGTGCGTCCATACTGCGTAGCGCAGCCTCAGGATTACCCGTTTTCATATCAAGGATCAGCCGGTCAAGCTCCATACCCAGCGCTTTGCCTGTTACCTTCCGATACTTTTCAAAGAATGATATCAGGTCACGGCTGTCCTGCAGCGAGTAGATAAGCGTTTCCGTCAGACGGGGCAGTTCCTCTTCGATCTTGCGGCTTAGCGCGTCCACTCTTTTGCGAATAGACTGCATTGCTTGAAAATAGGCCAGCACCGATATGACAGCGGTTAGCAACGCCAGCCACGGAATACCGATTGGGATGAACAGCGCCCCTATCAGTGCTAGCAATAAAGACCGTGTCTTTGCCTGTGAAACGAATTCTTCGGGCTCCTGCGAGATGCGCAGTCGCACGAAATCCGCTTCCATTCGCTTTTTTCTGTATTCACTCATGGGCAACAACTTCGAGAGAAGCCTTGCCAAAGGCAGCAGGGTATCCTGAAATCGCTGAGACAGGCTACGTTTCCCGTAAATGTTCTTTATTGCACGAATAGATTGTCCGGAAGGGAAAGCAACCGCTGCTTGAGCCATGCGAAAAAGTCCAACAGATAACAAAATGACAGACAGTGCATACAACATCAGCATCATCTCTTTTCACCGCCTTCTGCAGGACGGTACAGCTGCGCCACCCAAACCGCCGTAGCAAGCACAGCAGCCAGCACCACTGCCAACGTGATTTTGCCTGCCAATGTAGTTGTCAGCATACTGTACCAGTCGGGCATCATCGCGCCCATCAGGGGAATGGCACCAAGCACGATCATGACCGTCACCATGTAATCACCAAGCTGCTTACGCATCACTGTGTCGGTTTCCATCTGCACACGCCGCATTTCGCCCAGCCTTCCTACGATACCGGACAGTGCGTATCGCAGCTGCCTGTCTCGCTGGCACTGCACCAGCACGTCGCACCAGTCGCGCCAGTACCGGTTGTCTATACGTTCGCGGAGACGATAGAGCGCTTTTACTATGTCGGAATCAACAAGTTGGGTTTCGGCATAGAACTGGCGAAACATACCGTCAAGTGGAGTGGGTAGAAGATGCAAGCTGTTTTGTATAGCACTGATCAGATCACCAGATGCCACATAGCTGTTGGTGACTGTGCCCATTGCGATTTCCAGCTTTTCATTGAGGCTCCGTATATAATCGCCGGTGCAGATGCGAATCACAATCAAAGGCGCACAAGCAAGGCCAGCGGCCAACACCAATCCCGCAAGGACGTTATCCAGCGCCAGTCCAATCAACATCCCGAGTATTGCGAGTATGACAGCCGTCCATTGGTACGAGGCAATCTGCTCGCTCATGCCTGCTGCCGACAACATTTCCTTGGCGCTGTCCATCGTCGCCTCCAGCTTACCTTTTGACTTGCCTGTTATACGTCGTATGCGCTTGCTCTTTTCGCGTTGCCGCCCAAACGGCCTTAGAAGTCTGCCAATCAAATCCGACGGACGGATTTTGAATATCAAGAACAAACCTGCCGTTATCAAAAGAGCGCACAGAATTTGAATAGTCATCCTTGCACCTCCCTGAATCTATCAATGACGGCCTTTTCAGCGCCGTTTCCGCGCAAACTCTCGGCCAACTCGTCCGAGACGCCGTGCTCACGGACATACTCGCCTGTATCAGGCTCAAATCGATATAGTGTCTTGGCCTGAACCATCCCGTTCTGCACACCTATCGCCTCGACTATCTCAATGATACGGCGTGTCCCGTCCGGCATCTGTTTTTTGAAAACCATGATCGGGAATGCTTCAACCACAAAGCCCATAAGGATGTGTGTCGATATGTTGGTACCTGACATCTGGCACATGGAGAGTATGCGTCCATAGGCCTTGCGCGCGGAGTTCGCGTGCAGACTCGTTACAACGACATGCCCTGTACGGGCGGCTTCCTGCGCGACTATTGCCTCCGCGCCGCGCATCTCTGCCACCGCGATGATATCCGGCGAAAATCTTAGCGATTTACGCAGTAGATCATTCATGTCCACGTCGGCGCTTTGCAAATCGCTTGGACGCGTACAAGTATGTATGACACGGTTTTGCGTTTTCCCGTCCTCATCCTCGCAAAACAAATCCAGCTCTCGCGTCTCCTCGATGGTGTAAATGCGTTTACTGGTATCAACTTCGTTCAGCAAATACGCGATATCCGTTGTTTTACCGCTGCCTGTCTTACCCGCAATACCAACCGAAACACCGTGGTTAACGCACAACGTCAAAAACTCCAGCATCTCTGGCGTCGCTGTATGCCAGTCGACAAGTTGCTCTTTTGAGACCTTCGCCAAGCGCTGGCGTCGAATAGAAAATACCGCACCGCTTCGTCTGTCGGCAACAGGCGGAATAATGGCCGATACGCGAATACCCTCCGTGATGTAGCTGTCCACAATAGGGTTCGTACCATCCAGTACCAAACCACCTAAACGAACCATTTTGCGCAGCGTGTCAGCGGCATGCTGGGGAGACAAAAAACGCTCCGGTATCTTGCGCCAACCGGAATGCGTCACAATCTCGATATCCCGCCACGAATTGCCGTTAATCTCTTCAACATCCGGGTCGGTGATGTATTTATCCAAGAAACCAAAGCCTGCCATGTCACCATACAGTTTCTCTGAAAGCTGCTGCATGGATAAGCCGCTGACATGATACTGATGGCTGCCGACATACTCGCTGATCAGCCGTTTTACCGTATCTGAAGCATCCTTTTCTGTGATGCTGTGTGCAAGCGTCTCTGCGTGATCCTTGGAAATGACCGTACGGACTTGTTCGAGCAAGGTTTCATACGCGTCGTTAACCTGAGGCACACTTTGCTGGCGCTCGTAGGCCAGATCTCTGAATGTTCGACTCATATAGCCTCAACCCCCTTTAGCAAGTTATATAGCTTTTTCACTTCACGGAGATACCGTGCAGTAGCAGGTGTCGTTCCACCGCTTATACCATTCTGCCGATATTCGCGTACATACGGCAGCGCTGCGGTAAGTTTTGTATCTACCGCATTTTCTACGGCTGACATATCGTGCTCTCTACCCGCAAGCGCCGCGACCGGCAATATGCGTTCTTGCGCGTTCATGGTGCTGATAAGAGCCTTAACGCTGTTGAACCAGCAGATACCCCGCACGTCAGGTGTAAAGAGGGTAATCACTTTGTCTGCGTGGATGAGCGCACCGGGCAAAAATGGGTCGTTACGCTGCCCGGACATATCGAGTATGACCGTATCGGCCAGCCCGGCGCATTGCTCTACAAAATCCTGTGCGGCGTTGTCTGCTTCAAGCCCCAGCTCATACGACAAATATTCGTCATGGCCGGTGAGACCGGCATAGAACAGGGTTTTGAGCTTCGGATGCTGATGCAAATAGAGTGCTGCATCCAAAGTGCCCATTCCAATTGCTTTGCCAAGCGACGTATCTGATTCGAGCTTCTTTCCATCCAAACGTGCAGGCAGTGTTGGCTGTGTCAGATCAGTGTTGATGATGGCTGTGATGCCCTGATTGGCGAACTGTTTACCCAACGCATCGCAGAGCATGCTCTTGCCGATTCCGTCTCGTCCCCAAACGGCTATAACCATATCAGCTCACCTCCGTTTTCGTGAGTACAGCGTCAGGTATGTACTGCGTCACATCATTACCGCGCGCGACAAAAGCTAAGTGGATGATGTTCTGGTGTTCCAGCTCAGCCAGCAACAGCATTTGCTTTGGTGTAGCGTAGAAAGAGACGGTCACAGGCAGATTGTTTTTTATAGCATTGTCGGGATGTTTATCAACACTGGCAGCTGTCCCATCGCTGGCAGTCACCATGCACACCTCGATGTATTGCAATTCAGAGTAGATGACCGCACCAGACAGGTCCTTTTCTTTCGTTTCGGGCTCAACGCCCAGCGATTGCATGCCTGAACCCTTGGGCAGCGCAATGACTGTAACCACATCTCCAGGCAGCAGATAGCCAGATACGCCCGAGGCAAGTGTGGGCAAAGTCACTGACACCACTGTCTTGTCTTTTGCTGTACCAGCCGGGAAAGAAGACTGAACTTCGATAGATCCTGAAAGCTTCTTCGCTGTTATATAATCGCCTATGTACAGATCCGCTGTCGCGTATTTGCCAACTGCCAATGCAACGTCACTGATACCACCGCTTATGAGCTTTTCGGGTACTGAAACTGTCTCCAGCATTTCAGCGGTGATCAAGGATCCCGCATCTATTGGCTGTTTGACACGAACTGCGGTAACAGTTTCACCTTGGTTGCTGTTTTGCAATGTAGGTATAGCGAAAAAGACAATGGTCAGTGCTGCGATGATACAGAGTATCCCTATGATATATCGGTTTTTGAATAATTTCATATGGTTTTACCTCCACAATATTTGTGTTTAATTTCTTTTTCTCGGCTGGTATTTGGGCTGGTAACTTGGGGGAGAGGTGCAGGAGAGGGGGAAGACCGAATCCGGCCATAACCCCGGAAATAGCCAGAATACGCCCTTGGTGTAGACTGGCCAGTTTTTCGGCTAGGCCTCAAAAACGACGCATTTTTCCTGCTTGCATTGTTTATGCCTCGAGTCATAAAACAGGCAATCAGGACACATGCGGTCTTGAATTGTCGGACCGCGTAATCTATTAATCTCAAATGTCCTTCGTACTCCAGGCGGTCGCGGCACCTCCTTCATCATGCGCTCAAACGAACTGAGTTCGCCTTCTGTAAACAGCATCTTAGGCCTCCTTTCTGAAAAATGGCATGAAAAAACGCCTTTGCTTTTGAGCTTGGCGTCTTAACGTTCATATTCTTTTTCTTGTTTCGTTCGTTCGAGCTTTTTGTAGTACAGGTCGAGTGCTTTGATAATGATGTCCTCCTTTTGCTTGGGTGTGTAGTCTTTTGGGAAGTATTTTTCGATACGATTTCCTTTAATCGTCAAGTTATTCTGCTGGGGTTTCTCCTCGCTCAATACCAACTCAATACCATTTCGGTCTAGCCTGCCTTCCTGCGCCGCTTGTTTAAGCCGCTGCGCCTGCGACAGCGATGGCGTGCACTCATTTTGCTCTATAACATCCAACAATTCAGTCTGCAACTCTTTCGGCAGGTAAGAAAGCTCCACGGCTGGGTTAAAGGCGATTTTTTTATCATCTACCATATGAAGCAAGGGGTCGGCAAGCTCAGTGAGGCGAATATAGCGTGCGATTTGTCGGCTGCTGTCTGCTGATGTTTCAGCGATTATTTCATTTGAAGTCTTGCCTTCGTAATTATTGCCAACTTGGCAATAATTTTTTTTTGATGGTCTTCCTGCTTGTCGATTTAGTGCTTCCAACTTCATCTTATATGCCTTTGCTTTTTCGCTAAATGAGATGGTTTCGCGTTGAATATTCCCGTCTACGACCAATATGGTCGCCGAGTCATCGTCTATCTCTCTGACAATAAGGGGAAGGGTTTCACAACCTGCCAGCGTGCTTGCCAGCTTTCGCCGATGGCCTGAAAGAAGTTCATACCCACCCTCAGCACGTGGCCGCGCGAGGCAGGGTGTATGGACACCGATCCTCTGGATACTCTCCACCATGTCCATAAGTTCCGTATCTTTGCGAACATGGTATGGATTGTTTGCGAAATCATGCACCTCTGAAATAGGAACGCTTAGGACTTGTTCACCCTGTTGCTGCTGTTCCGCTTTTCGGCTTTCCTCGCTGCTGAACAGATCATCGACTGATGTCAGCTTCATGTTTCTCACGTTGCATGCCACTGCTTAATACCTCCTTCGTCAGAGCTTCATATGCCGCAGCTGCCTTGCCGTTCCGGTCATATGCGTAAATGCTTTTTCCTTCCGCACTCGTTTCGGCTGCTTTGATGGCAAGCGGTATCTCCGTCTTGAACACGCGCAGTTTCTCCCCATAATCGCGCCGTAGTACAAAAGAGATATCCTTCGCGAGGTTGGTGCGTGTATCCACCATAGTTAGCAGCGCGCCTTCAATTTTTAGATTAGGGTTGATGTTGCGTTTAACGCGGCCTATGGTCTGCAAGAGCTGCGACATGCCTTTGGCGGGTAGATAATGGGCTTGGACGGGAATGATTACGCTATCGGCGGCAACAAGTGCATTGACGGTGATCATACCGAGTGAGGGCATGCAGTCGATGAGAATGAAGTCGTAATCCTTTTTGGTTTCGCAAAGATAGTTTCGCAGCACGATTTCGCGGCTCATGGTGTTCACCAGCGACACCTCCATAGCAGACAGTTCGATGTTGGCCGGCATGAGGTCAACACCTTCAGGATGGTGCAAAATGCCTTCGCAGTGATCAACAGGTTCGTCCATGATGATTTTTGTCATGATGGTAGCTATGGTTACCGATAGCTTGTCCGGCTCGTTCCACCCGAGACTGTCGGTGAGATTTCCCTGCGCGTCGGCATCCACCAGCAGCACCTTTTTCCCTTGTCGCGCCAATCCGATACCGAGGTTGACGGTGGTGGTTGTTTTGCCCACGCCGCCTTTTTGGTTGGCGAGGGCGATGATTTTTGACATATTCTGATCCTCCTTTGTAATAAAAAAGCCGCTTAAGACAAGCAGCTTTTCAGTGGTACTGATTTCAATATTACTGGTTAGACAAAACTATCAGGGACAAGAGCCAATTTATTAATTGATTCATGAGCTTTTGTAAGTGCATCATAGACCTCTAGAACTTCTTTATAATCCCATGTTTTTAAACAGTTTTCTAAAACGGTTCCGGTACTTTCCAAATTGATTTTTTCTATCTGAGCTTTGTCGGAAACAGCTACAACTGCCTGTACGGCAGAATTATTCTTGGCCTTCATGAGATTTAAAATGAGACTATCAATTGAACCTTTTGTCTGGACCTCGAAAACATAAATTGATTTACCCATATTGCCAATACGAGCTTCCCATACAGCATCAACTTTTGCACCCGGAAAAACTTTTATTTCTGAGTTGCTTTCAAACCCCAATAAACGTCCAATTTCAACGATTTTATCTCTTATTTCGTTATGTAAAAAAGCAGCTGCTTCACTTTCATGGATTTCGTTTGGCGCAGTTGTTTCCGCTTCTTTATTAGTTGCATTATCGGCTATTGGTAATATTTCATCCCACATAAAGTAATCTACAGCCAATAGATTATTGTCTGCAATACCTTTTTCATTCATTGCTTTTGCTATTTGCTTAGCTAAGTTACAGACCTCAACATATTTTTTGCCTGTATATTGATAATTGTATATTGGCATATTGGGAATATCTATATATTTAAAACATGCGATGGTAGTTTTGTTGAAGATTACATATTCTTCTGGATTTATATATGTTAATAGCTCGCTTATCGTTGCTGGCCCCAATCCCTTTATAGATTTGAGAAAGGTATCCCACCTATTTTCAATTTTCTCGTCACTAAAAAGAAGTGATATCAATTGTTTTTTTAGCTTATCTAAGCCATTATCAGCAATGACTTTATCTACGATATACTTTTTATTACCCCAAATAAGCATTGACCAGAGTTTACCTAAATACTCATAGAAATCTTCTTCATTCATGCTTTTTATCTTGTCTGGAGTATATGCCTGATACTCTATCATACGTCCCTGACGTTCTTCACGGTCTTTTTTATATTTCTCAGGATTGGTTGATTGTTTCTGGATAAATGATTCTATAAAGCGATTTAGCTTCTCTTCATTCATGAATCTATCCTCCTCATGTTCATCTGAGATTCAAATGTTATAGTTTAAATCCATTCTAAGTATATCAAAAAGCCTTGTTTTTTCCAATAAAATTAAATACCCATACTCAATAGATAGGCGTAGCTTAACATTCGTCTTCATCCACCTGCAAATCATACATAATATCCTGGAAGTCCTCCAAAAACTCATACAGAAAAGTTTCCTTCAGTTCTTTCTCCTCGCAATCGAAGATCATCTGTAAGTCTTCAGGAATGAGCAGTCCGCAACAGCTATACAGAACTTCTAGAATGCCGATCAGAACATCATATTGCCCCTGCTCATAAACAGCATTTAAGAAGTCCTGCAATTCTTCCATTTGCGTTACATCATTCTGATATAGATTCCATACCTCGCTTAAGAGCGGCCAAGTATGCGCACCGGATATGCAATTAACAGCAAAGGCGTTGACTGATCCGGCATCGTCAATCAAATTCTTTTCAATCAAAACACGGTGTAATTCGTTCCCATTCATTTGTATCATGAATTCGATTCCTCCTAGAATTCTTCATATTTATTGGATGTATAATTGATGAATACAAATGTATTTCAACACTCAAATACAGCTGCGTTTGATCCGATTTTGTGCCATAAAGTCTATAGAATGATTAGGTGTTATATAAAAAGTGTAGTAAAATGTAGTATAAAGCGTTCCGACAGTGGTTTTTTTCCCCGTCAGCATACGCTAAAAATCAGCCTCGAAAGGTAGGCTGTTTTTACTTTTGTGTAGTAAAAATCCGGAGTGTTTTTGGCATAAAAAAACCCCGGAAGTGGCTTTAAATCGGGGTTTTCTGGCGCACCCGAACGGATTCGAACCGGTGACTTCACGCTTAGGAGGCGTGCGCTCTATCCTACTGAGCTACGGGTGCTCGTTGTGTCTTTTTGCCTCAAATCGCATCGGGTTAGGAGGCGAACGCTCTATCCTACTGAGCTACGGGAACTTATGCAAAGTTTATTGGATTTTTATGCATGCTAGGCGCCGAAACCCATCACGCTTAAAAAAGCAGCGTCAGCTCTCGCCTGAGCTGTTGGCTCCCTGAGCATCCGGCATGCTATGATATTCTACAAACAAACATGATAAAAGTCAAATATCAGTTTCGGGCTCCCGCCACAGGCGCGGGTATACGGCCGCCGCGCCCAATGAGCCTTTCGCAGCCTCCTGTACCCGTTTCCATCACAATGGCACTGCCGAGGAGTCCGCCGTATTCGACACGCTGCCCGACTTTTGCGTCAGGCACAGGGATGATGCGAACGCCTGTTGTCTTGCTGTTGACGACGCCGATGGATGCTTCATCGGCAATGATGGCAGACAAAACGGCCGTCGGCGTGTCGCCAGGCACAGCCACCATGTCAAGGCCGACGGAACATACCGCCGTCATCGCTTCAAGCTTGTCGAGCGAAAGCGCACCTTTTGCCACTGCTTCCATCATCCCTTCATCTTCGCTCACCGGAATAAAAGCCCCCGAAAGGCCGCCCACATGCGAGGATGCCATCATCCCTCCTTTTTTCACCGCATCATTGAGCATCGCAAGCGCAGCGGTCGTGCCGTGTACGCCGCAAATGTCCACCCCGATTTCCTCAAGGATACGCGCAACACTGTCACCGACCGCGGGCGTCGGCGCCAGCGAAAGATCAACAATGCCAAAACCCACGCCCAGCCGCTCAGAAGCCTCTTTGGCCACAAGCTGCCCTACACGCGTCACACGGAAAGCAGTCTTCTTAATGGTGTCAGCCACGATATCGAAGCTTTTGCCCTGCACCTTTTCCAGCGCGGCTTTTATGACTCCCGGGCCGCTCACCCCCACATTGACAGCACATTCGGGCTCACCTGCACCGCAAAACGCGCCCGCCATAAAGGGATTGTCCTCAATGGCATTGGCAAAGACGACCAGCTTGGCGCATCCCACTGCGCCGTCCTCACGTGTGAGCTCTGCCGTTTCTTTGATTATTTTGCCCATCTTTGCAACTGCGTCCATATTGATGCCTGTGCGTGTACTTGCCACATTGACGAATGCGCACACACGTTTGGTTGAAAAAAGAGCAGACGGCAGCGAAGATAAAAGCACCGTATCGCTTTTAGTTTCTCCCTTGTGTACAAGCGCACCAAATCCGCCAATAAAATTAACGCCCGTATCCGCAGCCGCTTCGTCAAGCGCTTTGGCAAAAACCGTGTAATCTGACAAACCGCACGGTGCAGCGATCTCTGCGATTGGCGTGACGGATATGCGCTTGTTGACAACGGGTACACCGTACTCCTGCGCGATTTCATCCCCCACACGCACAAGGTCTTTGGCATACGCATAGATCTTCTTTTTGATGTTGCTGCAGCACACCTGTGCATCGGCACTTATGCAGTCCCGCAAACTGATGCCCAAGGTAATCGTGCGGACATCCAGGTTTTCAGTTTCGATCATTCTGATGGTGTCCAGCACCTCATGTTTAGAAATCACTTTTTATCCTCCGGAATCAAAAGCGCTGCCGATAAATGCAGCAAAGCCGCCAAAAACCAGCCTTTTTTTCACGCATCTTATTTATTATCGCTATTATAAACCAGAGCCTAAGTGCAATGCAAATGCCAATATCCCAACAATCTTGAGGCGGGCCTTTTTAATTGTTGCATAATTATTACCAATAAGAATTTTTGGTTAACAGGCTGTTAAATCATCCTTTTTGGTGTTTACTTTTCCAAAATTAGTACGATTATATAGCTATAAAGCATTTGTTGCTCTGCAGCAACAGGAAAGGAATATGCGATGAAAAAGCTGTTTGCAGTTGGAGTCATACTGTTTGTAATGGGCCTTTACATTATCGTTGGTGCCGGAATATGACCGCAATTATATCATGTTTTGCAAAGAGGCTCATCATTGCTGCCCAATAAAAGGATATACATCAAGAGCCTTGATGCGCCAAGCATGCGGCTCTTTTTTGTTTGCAATCCAAAAAAGCGGCTTATGAAGGCCGCTTCTTTAAAAGCTGTTTTATTTCTCTCTGTGTTTGACCCTTGGCACCAACATGATACACCAGAGTCCGGCAAGGCCAACCAATGCATAAATGATTCTTGATAGAACAGCAGTCTGTCCGCCAAAGATTGCAGCAACGAGATCAAACTGGAAGAATCCAATAAGTCCCCAGTTAATCGCGCCGATTATCACCAATATCATTGCAACGATATTCAAGCCAATCAACTCCTTTCGGATTTATTATCCGCAAAACACAAAGGAGTTATTTAATTCTGTTCTTTTTTCCTGCCGCCAATTATTTCAATTTCGAGCGTTTCAAAAGAAATGCTTTCCACAAAATCATCCTGATAGAAAACCGTGCGCGAAAATGTTTTTATCTCATCAAAATGCTTGGTGCACACAATGGGTTTCGAAAGGTCAAAATGCATGCAGACGGCCTCAAGCGCCGCCGAAAAATCCGCAGCATCAAATGTGATATCAGCTATGATGGCATCTTCAGTTTTTTTCTTTCCCCATACCCTCATTGGCCGCAGATCTTTATGATCGCGTTGGCAATGATCTGTGCATTCTTCATCAGCGTATCGATTTCAATGTATTCGTCGGGCCCGTGCTCAACGCTTGGTTTTCCAGGGAAAAGCGGCCCGAAAGTCACAGCGTTTTCAAACGCACGTGCATAGGTGGCTCCTCCCACCGCGATGCAATAGGCGCTCTCCCCTGTGACTTCCGTATAGGCTTGCTTCAAAGCCGCAATCAAGGGGCTCTCTTCGGGTACAAAATGCGGTTCGAGCGCGTGTTTGTAGCTAATATCAAAGTCAGAAAAGTGTTTTTCTATTTTTTCCTCGATATGCCTGCGCGTATAAGAAACAGGATAACGGATATCGATTCCGGCCTTAAGGACACCGTCATTAATGCTGAGCGTACCTAAACAAAGAGTCAATTTTCCGGAGAGATCATCTTTAAGGTCAAGCTCGACCGCTTCTCCGTTGTAATATGTACCGATTTTTTGTGCCAGTTGATAAACAGCCTGCGTCATGCCGCCCGCGGGCAGCGCCAGCGTTGAAAGGTACTGCAGCAAAGATGCCGCCGCGTTGATCCCTGTCTCCGGGCGCGATCCATGTGCGCTTTTTCCGGCAGCCAATATACGCACCAACCCGCCGCCCAGATCAGCAGCTTGAAGTTTTGCACCGATGGGGCATATATAACTGCTCAGGCTCTTTTTTATCAATTCATAAGGCACACGCACCGTACATTGAGCCTTACTGGGCACCACGTTCACGCGCATACCTGCTTCAAAGGTTTCGATGCCGTAAGGGGGTTCAGCCTTTATAGACAACCCGATATGCAAAAGCCCTTTTTCCGCGTTGATGACCGGATACTCCCCGTCAGGAGAAAAAGCAACATCCGGCAGCGGTTCATGGCGCTTGTAAAAATCCATGTCTTCCCATCCGGATTCCTCATCAGCCCCAAATATGAGCCGCACCTTTTTATTCAGGCACACACAGTTATCACTCAAAGCTTTGAGTGCGTATAGCGCTGCAATGGCCGGCCCTTTGTTGTCAATAGCGCCGCGGCCGAATATTTTTTCGTCCTTCACCGTGCCGTCAAACGCGGGCACAGTCCAGCCTTCGCCCTCAGGCACAACATCGATGTGTGTCAATATGGCAAGCATCTCGCCTTCGAAACCATAATCCACGTAGGCGAGGTGTCCATAAAGGTTGACGCAATCAAGATCCATTCTTTCCGCGGTGCTTTGCACGAACATCAAGGCATCAAATATACCCTTGCCGTAGGGCATATTGAGCTGCCCATCATCTCTCACGCTTTTAATTTTCAGGAAGTTCTTTAAAACTTCTATCATTTCTTCTCTGTACGGCTCAAAAGAGAAATTGAGCATATGCGAACCTCCTTACTGTGCGTTAAGCCCAGCCGATAAGATGAAACACATATCTGTCGAGCAACACGAGTATCCCGAGCACTGCCACATAAATAGCAAAACCATAGAGTTTTTTTCTGGTGATCAGCGCAAGCATAAACTTTATGGCAATAAATCCGGAAACCGCCGCGCAAACCGTGCCGATGATGGTCGGGATCCAGTCTATCTGGATATGGGCAGCCTGCGTCATGCTGTAACCTTCATAAACCACTGCGCCAAGAATGGCAGGCACGGACATCAAGAAAGAAAAGCGCGCCGCCTCTTTACGGTCAATGCCGCAAAGCAGGCCGCCTGCGATCGTCGATCCGGAACGAGATACGCCCGGAAGCGTACCTACAACCTGCATAAGCCCCATCACCGCTGCACTGCCGAGTTTTAATTCGCGGCGTTTCTCCATACGCTTTGAAATAAGCTCTGCCCCGGTTAGCAGCAACGCCGTGATCAGAAAAGAAAACCCCAGAAAATATCCCGTAAAGGCGTCTTTTGCGAAATCAGCAAACAGCAATATGTATGCAACAGCAGGTAACGTGGCTATGATAAGATACCCCATTTTTCGAAACGGAGGCTTGAAAAGCGAGAGTATCTGCCTCCACATCACCGCAAACACTGCAACGAGCGTGCCCACATGGACCATGACCTCAAAAAAGAGATGCTCCGATGAGATGCCAAAAACATTGCTTAAAAGAACCAGGTGCCCACTGCTCGAAACAGGCAAAAATTCAGTTAATCCCTGAACAATACCAAGTACTGCTGCTTCTAATATGCTCATTGATCAAGCCTTTCATTCTTGTTGCCTGCTATTATACCAGTAAAGCTATGATTTGCAAAGATAGGATATGCCACTATCCGTCCAAAGTTGTGTTGACTAAGGTTGTGTGTGCAGTATAAAATGACTTAATGAGATTTTTTAAGGAGTGACTGTTTTAATGAAACTTGAAGTTGTCAGAGCACAAAATCTAAACCCAAAACCGCAGGATGAATCAAAGCTCGGGTTTGGCAACATTTTTACTGATTATATGCTCACCATTCCGTATACCGCGGGCAAAGGGTGGCACGATGCACAGATCCGCCCGTTTGAAAACTTCTCGCTATCGCCCGCTTGTATGGTGCTGCACTACAGCCAGACAATATTTGAAGGGCTCAAAGCCTACCGCGGCACAACCGGCATCAACCTTTTCCGCCCGTGGGATAACTTTGCACGCCTCAATGCATCCGCACGCCGAATGTGTATTCCTGAAATTAATGAGGGTTTTGCGCTGGAAGCGATGTGTGAGCTTATCAGCATGGAGCAGGACTGGGTACCGCGCTCAGAAGGCACATCTTTGTATATCCGCCCGGTCATCATCTCCACAGACCCTTTCCTTGGCGTCAGGGCTGGCGAGACATACCTGTTTTTTATCATCCTCAGCCCTGTCGGTGCTTATTACAGTTCAGGCTTAAAGCCTGTCGATATCTATGTGGAAGACGAATACGTTCGCGCTGTTGTGGGCGGCACAGGCGCTGTCAAAACGGGCGGCAATTACGCCGCCAGCCTTGTGGCAGGGCAAATCGCGCACAACAAGGGGTTCTCTCAGGTGCTCTGGCTTGACGGCAAAGAAAAGAAGTATGTTGAAGAAGTGGGTTCCATGAACATTTTCTTCAAAATAAGAGGCGAGCTCTATACAGCAGCACTGACGGGCAGCGTGCTCCCCGGTATCACGCGCGACTCGGTGATCCGCCTTGCCAGAGAAGTGTTCGGTATCAGTGTGCGCGAAGAACGCATAGCCATTGCAGATATTTTTGCGGAAAGCGCATCAGGCGGCCTAGAAGAGGTGTTCGGCACAGGAACGGCTGCCGTTGTCAGCCCTGTCGGAGGCATGGAATGGGAGGGCAGGCGCATCACTGTGGGCGACGGCAAAATGGGTAAGCTCACTGCGCAGCTTTACGAAAAACTCACCGGCATCCAGTACGGCCGTGAGGAGGACACGTTCGGCTGGATCAAAACATTATAAGAACGAAAGGCCGGGCCTAGCGCTCGGTCTTTTTTATTGTGCTGGTTTGGAGTGATGATAATCATGGGGTAAAAAACGACATGCCGACTGAAAAAGCGCTGCCATAATACCACAGGAGGTATCATGATATGAGGGTGATCGACCTTGACCGCCAACACGAAAGCCTTTTTTGTGTTTGCCTTGAAGACTGGTCGGACGAAGTGAAAGAGGGGGAAGCTCTAAAAAAAGACTGGTATTCCCAAATGAAAAAACGCGGGCTCCGGGTGAAACTTGCCGTGGATGAAAACGGGCAGGTGGGAGGCATGATACAGTATGCGCCGGTTGAGTACGCGCCGGCCAAAGGAAATGATTCCTTTTTTATCTATTGCATATGGGTTCACGGACACAAAAAAGGCAGAGGCAATTTTCAAAAAAAAGGCATGGGCAAAGCTTTGCTGAAAGCCGCAGAGCAGGACGCCCAATCAAAAGGCGCAAAAGCCATGATTGCCTGGGGTCTCTCTTCGCCGTTCTGGATGAAAGCGTCTTGGTTTCTCAAACAAGGCTACGTAAAAACGGATCAGGACGGCTCAAGGGTGCTTGTTTGGAAACCTTTTTCCGCTGATGCGG
Organism: Christensenellales bacterium; assembly: GCA_040768905.1. Taxonomy (GTDB): domain Bacteria; phylum Bacillota; class Clostridia; order Christensenellales; family SZUA-584; genus SZUA-584. The sequence continues at coordinate 2,314,961 of JAXGMA010000001.1, read as the reverse complement.
TTGCTCCAAAATGGATAAGGCAAGTTAAAAAACCTGCCGCCGGTGCCCATCCCGGAAAGGTCACGGTCACTTCTTTTGTCAACGGATTTTGCCCCGCTCAGAATATGGTGGCCGAACGGGCAAAAAGGGCAACCGCAGAGATTGGAGATAAAGCCATATTTCAACAAATCCATACATTGGACAGGGACGTTTTTTTAGCCTGGGGCATATCCGACGCATTGTATATTGAAGACAAGGCCGTCAATACGGGCCCGCCGCCTTCTTATGAAAGAATTCTAAAATGATACGCAAAAAAGCGAAGAGCAAAAATTGATTTAATTATGTTTGCTACGGTTCTCGTATATTGTCGATCAGCAGGACGCCATCAGCGCGTTTGGTTTCCACACAAAATTCCCGCGCTGCAAAGAGATTCCTGCCAGCAGGATACTTAAGCGCAATGCCGGCCTGCCCGCATGCGGGTGAAAGTATCTGCGCGACGGCGCAAAAGTCTCCGAAGAACTCTTTTAGATCGGAAAAGCTCAAATCTTCAGCAAGCGATGGCGTCAGACAGTTCATCGCTTCATTTTTCGCGCCGGTTCCTATGGCTTCAAGCAGCGCCGTGCATATCTTGGCAGGTTCAGATGCCGCAACAGCAGCGTGCGTGAACCAGCCCAGCTCGCATCCGACAGGTTGGAGCCTGTAGTTGCGTTTTTCCCAGCGTGTTTTTTTTTGCCAGAACAACCCTTCATCAATGATATAAATGCCGTCCTTCTCGATAGTGTGCGCACAGCACTCAGTACAGATATCCGTGTCCATCTCAGGAAGCAGGTGTGCAGTATAGAGAAACGGTTTTCCTTCAAACGTTTTTCCCGAGGCGCACAACAGCGGAAATTCTCCAAAATTGCAGAACTCAATGTGCACGTTTTTCACTCCGAATCCAAGCGGCGCCACAAACTTAAGACGGTTTGAAGCTGCATGCTCCACCACAAAGCTGGAAGATGCTTCGTTGTAAACAAATGCCGTATGGCGTTCCCCGCTGATATAAAACTCAAAGGGCGCCAGCACAGCAGGGCGCAGCTCCATGTCGTCATTTTTGTAAACGGTTAGTGGCTTAAGTGTCAGTTCCACGATGTTTTCAGGCCACATGCATAATTCGATTAGGCCGTCATTGTCAAACACTGTCCCTTTTGACGCGATGGACACCCGGCGAGTATACGGCAGGCACACAAAGCCCTTGCAGTTTTCCAGCGGCAGCATGGTGATAGAAAAAGTCGCATTGGCCGCAATGGGCTGTGTGACGGCGTAAACGCCCGTCTCTCCTGCCGGCGCCTGATTGATGCAGATCAGTGCATGCAGGCTTGAGTTAATATAAAGCAGCTTAATGGCCTTGTCTTCCATAACGCCTCCTATAAACCATATATATTCAGCTTTGCGGACACTGATACACAATTCTAACAGGTATGCTTTCTGCATATCTATATACCAAACGGAACGTGCAAAATGTACAAAAGCAAACATCGCGTTTGCTTTTTAAAATTTTTTGTTAATATACGGAATAAATCGGATGGTATAAGAGAATAATATGCATCAAAATCTATGATAAGGGGTAGGAAACATGGATATGAACAACGAGGCCGGCCTTGGGAGCTTTGAAATCGCGCTCCGCACAGGCTGGAAAGACGACGAGAAGCTGATGCTTTGGGATGAAGTCAAGCGGGCACAAAGAATAGGCGCTCCGCTTAAACGCGTTTTTGAAACTGTCGCACAAAAAACAGGCCGCAAACCCAACAGCGTAAGAAACTACTATTATATGAAGGTCAAGGAAACGGGCGAAATCGAGCAGAAACCGTCCACATTCATACCTTTTACAAAAGAGGAGATCTACACGTTATTGCGCACATTGCTGGGTGCTGCGGCTACTGGCGAGTCGATACGCGGCGCAAGCTTAAGGCTTGCCAACGGTGACAAGACGTTGATGCTGCGCTATCAGAACAAGTACAGAAGCCTAGTAAAAAACGGACAGCCGCTTGTCGAAAAGGTGATGCGGGATATGGACAAAACAAACGAAAAATACATAAACCCTTACGATATGCAAAAGCCCGGCATGCAGACAGTCAAGGAAAGCCGCCTTATTCCGGAAAATGTCGTCAAAACATTGATGTCCTGCGATATCGATGTGCGCAGCTTTTTCAAGGGTCTCGCAAAAATAGCCGGCATGGCGATACAAAAAAACCGCAGCGAAGAGGAGCTGCTTAAGGCAGCGCTGCAAAACGAAAACATCAAAAAGGAAAACGCCACACTCAATGCGCGCCTGAAAAAGGAAATGGAAAAACGCCTTTATGCCGCAACGCTTTTTGACCAGCTCTCCGTCCCGGAAAAAGGAGACCTTGAAAGCGTCAAGACGCTTCAGGCGTGGCTGAAAGAAGGCATGCGCACAAGCGCAGATGCTCTTTAAAAAGCCGGATGTGCGTCTGCGCCGCTTGTATCACTGCGCAACGCAGACGCATTGCTTCAAAAGGCACTTTTTGTCCGATCATCCCGAACAGACAAAAAAAGAATTTCCTAAGAAATTAATATTATTTTAATAACACCATTGCAGAATTTTTTCACGCATGATATTATAATACATAAATTTCTTTTGCTTCCACGGTTCGACATATTTTATCATTATTTTTGGGGTTGCGGGCATGGATTTTATTATGCATTATGAAAGGAGCTCATCAATGGACAAAAAAATCAAATTGCTCATCATTGAAGACAACGTGCAACTCAACGAAATGCTGACAAAATATTTCAGCACAAAAAACGACATAGAGGTGGTAGGTTCCTGTAATAACCCTTTAGAAGCTGCCGACTTGATCAAAGAAGTAAGGCCGGATGCCCTTATCGTTGACATGATCATGCCGGAAGCTGACGGCCTCTCACTGCTTGAACGGCTCAACACGTCCGAATTCGAGACCATGCCGGCAACCATAGTGGTTTCTGCTGTCGGCAACGAAAAAATGGTCAAACTGGTCTGCGATCTGGGCGCACGGTACTACATGATCAAGCCCTTCAATAAAGATATCCTCTATAAGCGCATACAGGATATGTTCGGGAACAGGGTGGTTGCCACGCGGCGTGCGCCATTGCCAGTAAGATCACGGACGCTTGATGAAAAAATCACAGCCGTTTTTTTGTCCATCGGCATACCGGCGCACATCAAAGGGTATCACTTTTTGCGCGAAGCCATAAAAATGGTGGTCAAAAGCCCTGATCTTATTAATTCGATCACCAAAAAGCTGTATCCGGGCATTGCAGAGCCTTTCGAGACGAGCGCAAGCAAAGTTGAACGCGCCATACGGCATGCCATTGAAGTCGCATGGTCGCGCGGTAAAATTGAAAACATCAATTCATTTTTAGGGTATAATATATACACAAACAAAGACAAACCGACAAACGGTGAGTTTATTGCGCTGATGGCGGACAAGCTTATCATGGATAAAAGCGCATAATCGCTTTTATCTGCAGGGTTTATGTCTGATACAATATAAGCTAAAGAAGCACTGCTTTCCCGCAGTGCTTCTTTATGTCCGAGTATATGCAGCGCATTGACTAATCCTTTGGAAACAGATAGAATAGAAGCACTTAAATACTATGGGGTTTTGGGGCCATATCTTTTATTAAAGGATGGTTAAGCAAATGCAGCAATCTGTAAATGTGGCCTCAAACGCAAAAATGATCGAGGCCTTAAAGGCCGAGTTCATCAGCGAATCCGCTGATGTGCTGCGGGCTGCTCTGTCTCCGTCCGGGCGCGAAGAGTTGCTCGACGCTCTTGGCAGTTCGGTTTTTCTAGCTTATGTGCTTGCGCGCAGATGCGGCATCACATTTGCTGAACTTGATGAAGATATCGCGCAAAAGGCAAGTTCCGGCATTGAAGAAGGACACAGGCTCGAGTCTTCTTTCGGGGATTTGTCTTTGCTTAAGAAACATTTTGAAAGCGGGATCATAAGGGGTTTTGGAGAAGACAAAAAACGAAGATTATAAAAGCTTCCTCGTGGCTCTATTGCTTGCGGTTGCCGCTTGCGGTCTTTTTCCGTTTTACCCCGTTTTCGCGGTCGTTGTTCCTTTCGTGTTTGCCTGTCTGTTCATTTTTGGCGGGTATCTGAAGGGAAGCGTTGGCATCGTTTTTTGTCTGCTTGCAGCCTACGCGATCGATCCTGTATCGTGCGCGGTTCTTGCAGTTGCTTTTATACCTCCTGCTGCTGCTGCAGGTTATGCCGTTCGCACACGCTTGCGTTTTCAAAGCAGCGTCATTGCTGCCAGTACTGCAGCGCTCTGCGGCGCAGCTTTGCTGATCGGCATCTTGTGGTTGGTGACACAGCAAAGCCCAGCCGAATATCTGGCGGAAGCGTTTGGCCGCTCTCTTTCCGCACTCGGAGATGAGACTGTCAAAGCATTTTACCAGATCTTCAGGTATCCGGACGTATTGACGGGCACTGTCACGCAAAGCGCTTTGCAGGCAGCCTCTGCGGCCGACGCCCTAAACGTCATGCAAGCTATGGTCAAAGATATCATCAATCTGGTGATCGTCAGTTATATTATCATCTATGCGCTTGCGATCGGCCTTCTCCTTGTTGTCATTGCACGCGCATTTGCCAAAAAGCGCGGATTGAGGGTGTCTGGCGTGCCTGCCTTCAGTGAATTCAGCCTCCCGAAACGCTTCTGGCTTGCGTATATGGCTTCAGTTCTGGTGGCTTATTTCGGGGCGGATTTTGGATTACCCGGCTTTGACAACGTATTGCTGACCATTCACAGTGTCTATTCATTCGTTTTTATCATTCAGGGTCTGGTCTTTCTTGACTTTTTATATAAAAAGCGCAGCATGGGCAAAGGTTCGCGTGTGACCTTGCATATACTGATCGGATTGCTCGCAGCGTCTCTCCTGATGATCGTCGGGCTGATAGAAAACCTGTTCGGGCTTAGAAAACGCTTGGTTGAAAAAGGCGGTACGGCATCGTGAAAGCAAAGGTGCGCATATTTTCCATTGATTATATCTGCCTGCTGGCAGCGCTTGCGGCCGCATCTGTGTTGGCTTTCTCCAACAGCCTGTTTCTTGGGCTGGCTGTTTTGGCTGCGGCTTTGATTTTTGCACTGCTGTACCTTTATTTGTATCTGATTCGCCGCATAAAATGGCAGCGTTTTGTCGTCAAGCTGCTGGCCCGGCAAGATGAACCCACGCTGAACGCCATGGCGCTGCCCACTGCGCTCACGACGGTTTCGGGCAACGTCAAGTGGGCCAACCTTGCCTTCCGGAGCATTGCCGGTTTTGGCGCGCTGCGCAATATCGGCAGCATGATCGAAGGCATTAATATCCCCGATAAAGATAAAGCAATCCGCATCGGCGGCAAGATATATAAGAAAGAAGTGCAGCACGTGCGATTCGGACGGCGCGAATTGCTTCTTTACCGGCTCTTTGATTCAGAAAACACTTTGGAAGCCAAAAAGCTCTACCAAAGCTTTTTGCCTGTGGTTTGCCATATGCAGATAGACAACTACGAGGAACTTGCGGCGCAGCTTGCACAGTCAGAAATTTCCGAGATCGTGGCCGCTGTCGAACGTCGTCTTTCATCTATGGCAAAGGGGCTGTCAGGCTTTTTTATGCGTACCGACCGCGGACGTTATCTTTGCATTTTTGAACGCAGATTCTTATCTTCGCTGCATACATCCAAGTTTGGCATCCTTGAAGATGTGCGCCAGATATCTCCTGCCTTATCGCCGACGCTTTCGATCGCAGTCGGTGTGGGCGAGAGTGTTGAGCAGTCCGGCGAGTTTGCCGGCAAGGCGCTTGAGCTTTGCCTCGGCCGTGGCGGTGATCAGGCCGTAGTCCGGCAGGGAGACCGCTTTATGTTTTACGGCGGCACAACCAAAGCAGGCTCACGCCGCAGCAAAGTCAAATCCCGTATGATCAGCCATGCACTGCGCAACCTGATGGAACAGTGCAGCGATGTGTTTGTGATGGGCCACGAAGTGCCGGATCTTGACTGTATGGGTGCTGCACTGGGAATATGTGCGTGTGCGCGCCATGTGGGTAAAAAAACCTATATCGTGATGGACAACCCCAATCCTTCCATCGATTTGCTGATTGAAAAGCTGCGCGCCACTGACGCTTATGCGCAAAATCTGATCAGCGGCCAGGAAGCTGCCATGCGCATTGGGCCTTCAAGTTTGCTTATTATCGTAGATACCCAGATCGCAGCTTTTACCGTTTCGCCGGGCCTTCTGGAAATGGCCGAAGCCATTGTGGTCATCGACCATCATATCCGCGGCACATCCGGCATAGAGCATGCCACGCTTTTTTATCACGATCCGTATGCCTCATCGGTCTGCGAGCTTATCGCAGAAGTGATGCAGTACTTTGATGACGACTTAAAGCCGCTGCCCATTGACTTGGACGCGCTTTTAAGCGGCATCACGCTTGATACCAAAGGTTTTTCGTTCAATACAGGCGTGCGTACTTTCGAAGCCGCTTCGTATTTGCGCAGACGGGGGGCGGAAACGACTGTTTCGCGCCAACTCATGCAGGATGATCTGGAAACCTATATGGCCAAGACGGAAATCGTGCGCGGCGCAAAAATACGCCAAGACGGCATTGCCGTAGCCCTTTGTCCGGAAGGGCTTGAAAAAGCATCTCTGATCGCAGCGCAGTCAGCCGACGCACTGCTGACAATACGCGGCGTGACCGCTTCGTTTGTTGTCAGCAGCCTGGATAATACTGTTCTGATCAGCGGGCGCTCTTTAGGAGATGTCAACGTCCAGCTGATACTGGAAAGCCTTGGCGGCGGCGGACACACCACCATTGCGGCGGCACGGCTGACAGATACTGATATCCAAAAAGCCGAGAAGAAGTTAACGGCCGCTATCAATAATTTTGTAAAGAAAGGTTGAGTGATCCATGAAAGTCATTTTAACTGCAGACGTCAAAGGCAAGGGTTCGGCCGGAGAGATCGTAAAGGTAAACGACGGGTATGCGCGAAACTTTTTGTTTCCCAAAGGCCTGGCTAAAGAAGCCACGCCGCATAATTTAAATATTGCAAAGCAGCAGCAGCAGGCTATTGAAAAGAAGCTTATGCTCGAGAAGCTCTCCGCCGAAGAAGCAGCGAAAAACTTATCCGGCCTTACGGTCGTCGTTAAGGAAAAATGCGGCGAAAACGGACGGCTTTTCGGCTCAGTCACCGCCAAAGAAATTTCCGATGCCATCCTTGCTCAGAACGGCATTGAAATAGATAAAAAACGCATCATGATGGATGAACACATCAAAGAACTCGGCGAAACCAAACTATCCGTGAAGGTGTATGCAGGCATCACCGCAGAAATTATCGTGAGCGTTGAAGCGGAGGAATAGCGCTTTGGAACAATCACTTGCATCGGCATACATACCGCCCCACAGCCATGAAGCGGAATGCAGCGTGCTCGGCAGCATGTTTTTAGACCCGCGGGCTGTTTTTATTGCCATTGAGCATTTAACGCCCGCTGATTTTTATGCGCAGCGCCACCAGCAGATCTTTGAGGCCATGTGTGAGCTTTGCGAGGCAGGCAAGCCTGTGGATACGGTCACGGTCGTTGAGCGGCTCCAGCGCAAGAATCAGCTCACTGACGACGGCGCTGTCTACATCGCCTCGCTTTCCTCAAGCGTTCCGAGTGCGCAGGCCATTGCGCATTACATCGATATTGTCGAGCAAAAATCTGTACTGCGCGCGCTGATCGCCGCCGGAAACACCATCATCAGCGACGCGACCACATCGGACGAAGAGGTCGCCGATATCGTCAACCGCGCCGGCGATCTGCTGTATAAAATAGCCGTCAAGAGACGGCGGGATTCACTTGAACACATCAAAAAGGCTTTGCTTGAGGGTTATACCGCCATAAGCGATGCTATGAACAATGAGCGTGGCTTTCTCGGTATACCCACTGGCTTTACGATGCTCGACAAAATGCTCTCCGGCCTGCAGAAATCACAGCTTATCGTCGTGGCTGGCCGGCCGGGCATGGGCAAAACAAGCTTTGCATTAAACATCGCACAGCACATTGCCGTTAAGGAAAACATCCCGGTTGCTATCTTTTCCCTGGAAATGTCCCGCGACCAGCTGGCACTGAGGATGATGTGCAGCGAGGCTTATGTTGACAGCCAGAAGACACGCATCGGCGGTTTGACCTATGATGATTTTGACCGGCTTGCCGCCGCTGTCTCCGAACTTGGCAAATCCCCCATCTATATCGATGATTCTCCAGCGATCACGGTGATGGAGATGCTGGCAAAGGCGCGGCGATTAAAAAAAGACAAAGGGCTCGGGCTCGTCGTGATCGATTACCTGCAGCTGATGTCAGGCAACGACAGGCGCGAAAACCGCCAGCAGGAGATTTCTGCCATGACGCGCAGCCTCAAGATCATGGCCAAAGAACTTGAGCTTCCTGTGATGCTATTATCACAGCTTTCACGCGCAAGTGAAAAGCGAGATTCCAAACGCCCGCTGCTTTCTGATCTGCGTGAGTCGGGCAGCATCGAGCAGGATGCCGATGTGGTTTTGTTCCTGCACCGCGAGAGCTATTACAACAAAGAGGCTGACAACGTGTCTCAGATCATTGTTTCCAAGCAAAGAAGCGGCCCTACTGGCGAGATCAATGTCGGGTGGCGCGGAGACCAAACAAGGTTTGCGGAGCTTTCCATGCATGCCGAGACCGATCCTTTTTGAGCGAACACCGGTTGTAAAACTTACTAACCTATTGTAGCGAGGCTTATGCAGCTTATGACCCGCCCTTTTTTTACTGTTGCATTTCCCAGCCTGTGCGATTCAAATATTAACAATAAGAGTTTTAACTTCATAATCATGCAGCATATGGTATAATCCCCTTATATGTATTAAAGGGGTATTGTAAGCTACTTGTTATTTTATATGATGAGCATCACCAAGGAAGAACATAGACATATTCTTTGGCACATATATGAGAACTACCTGCTAAAAAAAGCAGCGGCCTACTTCGCGAGTCACCAAAAGTAAGATATAAATTTATACGGGGTAACCCCGAGTACCCTATGGCGAAGTGGGCCGAAATTCTGAAAATAGAGCGAACCGGATACTATGCCTGGCTCAGGAATCGGGTAGCCATTGAAAGACGGGAAGCGCATTTAAAGGAAAGAATCAAAAAAGAGTTTGACGAGAGTCGCGGTACGTATGGGCCAGATAGGATTATCGCAGAACTTCGGAAAAAAGGCGAAAGCATAGGCCGCAAGAAATGCGCTGAATACATGGCTGAGATGCATTTGGACTCATGCCATAATCGTCATAGAGCCAAGAGCCTGACGAACAGCAAGAAAGCAAGAGGCGATGGATATCCAAATATCCTTAGGGATCAAGAGTTTCCGATCAAACCGAGAACGGGCTTGACGAGCGATATCACATACCTGCGAACTGGCGAGGGGTTCATGTATCACTGTGTGATTAGGGATATCGTAACTGGCGAGATACTTGGAGATCATATGGCAGACAGAATGACAAAGGAACTCGTGATCAATGCGATACTGGCGATGATAGCAAGGCACAAACTGGCTGAAGGCTGCATCTTCCATAGCGACAGGGGCAGCCAGTATACATCAAAAGCAGTAATGGGAATGCTGCAGCAATATGGGCTGCATCAGAGCTTCTCGCGAGTGGGGATGCCGGGCGACAACGCATGGTCGGAGAGCTTCTTTGCGACTATGAAGAAAGAGCTGATACACTGGACGCACTATGAGACGAAAGAGTCGGTTCGGGCGGCAGTGTTTGAATATATATTGCTTCTACAATGTGAAGAGAATTCAGAAAAGACTTGGCTATATGTCGCCGAAAGAATATCTCAAATCATTGAAAACAGAAAGATCAGAGAAGTCAAAGAGGGTAGCTTAGCAAATTGTCTACAAAATAGTTGACGTCCCTAAAGCCTTAGACGTATTTTGTGGAGTTGATGAGCAGTTAGAATATGCGAGATCTTTATGCAAAGAACAAGGGGGGACTGATTATGAAAATGCCTGTGTTATCCATTAGAGAACTAGCTGTAAGTTACGATGATTTTGAACTCAATATTCCTTCACTTGAATTACATAATGGAGAAGTTATTGGTTTTATTGGTGCGAATGGAGCTGGCAAGTCAACTACTATCAACGCAATAATGCGAATAATTGATTTTGATAAAGGTGAGATATTCTATTCAAATGCATTAATTACAGATAACAACATTGATGATCTAAGGATGAAAATTGGATATGTTGGAGAGTATACTGACTTTTATTATAATCAAAAAGCAAAACATATTATACGTTTCGTTTCAAAAGTATATAAAAATTGGGATAATCAAATTGCAGATTATTATATAAATGATATGTTTAAAATTAATTTAAACAAAAAAATTAAAGAATTATCTGACGGTACGAAAACAAAACTTGCTTTAGCCATTGCTTTATCTCACCACCCAGAAGTATTAATTCTCGATGAACCGACATCAGGTTTAGATCCTATTATTAGAGAAGAAATACTAACCATTATAAACGATTTTGTTAAGAAAAGTGGAAAGATGGCTTTCTTTTCTTCACACATAACTCAAGATATTGAAAAAATTGCGGATCGGATCATCTTTATTGTAAATGGTAAAATAATTCTAGACATCAAAAAAGATGAAGCAAAAACAAAATTTATAAAGATTCCAATTGATAAGATTGACAAAATAAAATCATTAATGAAAAACGCGAAAATATATAATGATAACGTTATAGTTAAGGCTGAAAATGTTGAAGATAAAATAAAAGACTTGTGTAAACCGATCTACTTAGAAGATATCTTATTTTATTTGAATGGAGGTATATAATGTTTACATTATTAAAGAAAGATCTATCATTTAATTATTTTCATTTCATAATTGCGATAGCACTAACAATTATTATCCCAGTAGGCTTTTATATTGAAGATGCCGGTAATTTTGCTTATTGGATGTACTTCTTTGCCCCATTCATGGCATGTGTAATATACATCAATAGAGTTTGCTATACTGATGATGCACCTATTACAAGGATGTTTTTAAAATCTCTTCCAATAAAGCGAATTGCCTTAGTGCTATCAAAGTATATTAATGCTGTTTTTATTTTAATACTAGCTATGCTAATAATTTCTGTTTGTTCCTTGTTATTGGGGTTAACTTTTAGCTTGGGTGGAATACTGTTATCCTTTTCATTCCTAATGTTTTATTATTCTATTTATATGTTTTTGTATTTTCGATTTAATTATAATGCAGCACAAAAAACCTCGATAATCATTGTTTTTATATCTATGGGGATTGCTGCTATAGTGGGCAGATTAGATATAGCTATCGAATTTGGAATTATTGATAATGCAATTTTTATCATAGCTTGTATAATCTTTTCTCTAACAGCTATTGTGGTATCTGTTAGAGCCTCTTTAAAAAGATAGCATATTAGTTAAATAAACGTTATTTCTACCTTAAGCTATCTAAAAATTATTCAAATCTATAATATCTCTTTAGGGTACATTTTACCAAAATAAACGACAAATCCGAACGTCTCTCCGATAAAGAGAGGGTTCGGATTTGATTGCTTTGGTGGAGAATACGAGACTCGAACTCGTGACCTCTTGACTGCCAGTCAAGCGCTCTAGCCAACTGAGCTAATCCCCCGTGTGGGTCTTTTTAAACTGCATTCACAATTGTAATGGGATTTAACTGCGCTGTCAACACCCAAATCAAATGGCCGTCATGATATATTTATGAGCCGTCATAACTCCAGCCATCATCGCCGTGATAGATCATGCGCCGTGTCATACCGCCGTCAATCGAGATGTTTTCGCCGTTGATAAAACCTGCGTCTGTGCTGCAAAGGTACAACACCATATTCGCTATGTCTTCGGGGCTGCCGATGCGGCCGCAAGGGTGCTGGCGCACATCCGCCTCTGTGTGCTGCGGCATATGGCTCTCTTTGTGCTGATACGCACGCGTGTCTATCCATCCCGGGCTTATGGCGTTGACACGCACCCTGCCAGAAAAACTCATGCAAAGTGCGTGCGTCAATGCGCTGATACCGCCTTTGGCCGCTGTGTAGCTCTCTGTATCAGGCTGCGACATCACCGCCCTTGTCGATGAAATATTTACGATGGAAGCGCCCTGCGCAAAGCTTTCCTTAAAAAGCAAAGCAAGGTAATAAGGAGCTGCCACGCCTGCGCGCAGCGCATGGTCAAAATCCTCATACGAGCAGCCTGAGAGCAGGCCTTTATTGTTGATACACGCATTATTGACCAAGCAATCAAGCTTGCAAAATGTATCCATCACCTGCTGTGCAAACACCTCAAGTGTTTCCTTTTCGGCAACATCGCCATGCATAAAAAGCAGCTTCTTATGGGTTTGCGCCATTTTTTTACCCGCCGGCTCGTCCTTATCGATCACCGCGACGCGCGCGCCTTCGCGCAAAAAGGCTTCAGCGATACACTTCCCTATACCGTTCGCGCCACCTGTAACGACGCACGTTTTGCCCTCAAACCGCATGTGTTCCTCCTTTTTGGCTTATGGGTCATTTTACAACGGCCATCAGGCTCAATGCAACAACTGCATCAGAAAATGTGTTATATTATCACAAAGAGGTTTTATGTAAAGCAGGAGAAATCGCGATGGATGATTGGGTATTGGCGCTTGATCAGGGGACGACCAGTTCACACGCTATCGTTTTTGACGATAAGGGGCGTATTGCAGGCAGTGATCAGCGCGGGTTCCGCCAGATCTATCCGCAGCCTGGCTGGGTGGAGCATGATCCCATGGAAATATGGCAAAGCGTTGTTGCCACAGCCAATGCCGCTGCAAACGCTGCTGGCAAACGCATCAGTGCCATTGGTATCGCCAATCAGCGCGAAACGACAGTGGTTTGGGACAGAATAACGGGCGCACCGGTATCTAACGCCATCGTCTGGCAGTGCCGCAGGACAGCCGATATCTGCGAGCAGCTGATCGCAGCCGGCCTGTCTGACTATGTTACACAAAAAACAGGGCTGCTCATCGATGCTTATTTTTCCGCCACAAAACTCAAATGGATACTCGACAACATTCCGGACGCCATGCAGCGCGCGAAAAACGGAGACCTTCTTTTCGGTACAGTAGATTCATGGCTGATCTGGAAACTGACCGGCGGAAAAGTGCATGCCACGGATTATACCAACGCTGCGCGAACGATGCTGTTCGATATTTACGCGCTCAAATGGGATGAACATCTTTGCCATGCTTTGGACATACCCATGCACATGTTGCCCGAAGTGATGCCAAGCAGCGGTATTTTCGGTGCTGTCACAGACAGTGCCGAGCTGCGCACGCTTGCCGGTGTGCCTGTCGCAGGCGCAGCGGGTGATCAGCAGGCAGCCCTGTTCGGCCAAGCCTGCTTTGAAAGCGGCATGGCAAAGTGCACATACGGCACGGGCTGTTTCGCGGTGATGAACACTGGCCCCCTGCCTAAAAAAAATGCAGACCGGCTTCTTGTAACTATCGCCTGTGGGCTGCAAAAGGGTAAAGCGGAATATGCACTTGAAGGCAGTATTTTTAATGCAGGCAGCGTTATACAATGGTTAAGGGATGATATTAGACTTATTGGGAGCGCGCCCGAAATCGATATCCTCGCAGCATCAGTCCCGGATAACGGCGGCGTCTTTTTTGTCCCTGCTTTCACCGGGCTGGGTGCGCCATATTGGGATATGTATGCTCGCGGCACAATGCTTGGTTTAACGCGCGGTACAAAGCGGGCGCACATCGCAAGGGCCGTGCTGGAAAGCATCGCTTATCAGGTGACGGATCTGCTTACAGCCATGCAGAAAGCCAGCGGCAGCCAAATTTTTAAGCTTCGCGTCGACGGAGGCGCCAGCGCGAGCGATGTGTTGATGCAATTTCAGGCGGATATGCTGCGCACGGATCTGGATCGCCCAGTCAATGTGGAAACCACAGCGCTCGGCGCAGCGTTTCTCGCGGGGCTTGCCGCAGGTGTCTGGAAAAGCAAGGAGGAACTTGCGGAATTAAGACAATGTGATAAAATATTCGTGCCCAATATGGATACTCATATGCGCGATGCCTATTATGCACAGTGGCAGCGCGCCGTTGCGCGTTCCTTAGACTGGGAAGTTCACTGACTCACCAAAGGAGAACACAATGAATAAAACCTGCTATGTTTCATGGGAGCTTATCGGCGCTTTTCTGGTTGACGCTTTTATTGGCTGCGGCGTGCCAAACGACGATGCCAAGATCTGCGCCGATGTGCTGATGGAAAGCGACAGGCGCGGCATTGAAAGCCACGGCTGCAACCGTTTTAAGCCCATTTATATTGACCGTATCGCAACGGGCATACAAAACCCCGTGACTCAGATCGAGGTGTTAAAAGAAACGCCGACCACGGCTGTCCTTGATGCGCATGACGGCATGGGCATGGTGGCCAGCTTTAAGGCGATGACCATGGCTATAGGCAAGGCAAAAAGCTATGGGCTGTCGATGGTGGCAGTCCGCAACTCGACCCACTACGGCATCGCGGGTTACTGGGCCACGATGGCCACCAAAGCCGGGATGATCGGCATCACGGGCACCAATGCGCGCCCGTCCATCGCGCCCACGTTCGGTGTGGAAAACATGCTCGGTACCAATCCGCTGACCGTTGCATTCCCGACTGATGAAGACTTTCCGTTTGCTATCGACTGCGCTACATCCATCACCCAGCGCGGTAAAATAGAATATTTTGCACGCAACGGAAAACCAACACCTGCCGGCATGGTGATTGGGCGGGACGGCACCGCCAAAACAGACAGCAGCCAGATACTCACTGACCTTACGAACGGCGATGCCGCTCTTGCGCCGCTCGGCGGTATCGGCGAAGAGCTTGCGGGCTATAAGGGCTACGGATACGCCACGGTGGTCGAGGTTTTATGCGCCGCGCTTCAGGCAGGCAGCTTTTTGAAGGCTTTAAACGGTGTGGATACGGATGGCTCAAAAATGCCGTACCATCTTGGCCATTTCTTCCTTGTGATAGATCCCGAAGCCTTCTTAGGGCTCGAAAGCTTTAAAAGAACATGCGGAGACATTCTGCGCAGCTTGAGAGCGTCAAGAAAAGCGCCGGGTCAGCAGCGCATCTATACCGCTGGCGAAAAAGAATACTTCACGTGGCTTGAGCGCAAGGACAAAGGCGTGCCTGTCGGAGAGGCCGTACAAAAAGAATTCATTGAAGTCCGCAATAATCTGAAGCTGCCTTATGTTTTTCCTTTTGAACATAAAGCCTCAGGATAAAATTGCGTGTCACAAAAAACAGCATCCATATCGCACGTTTACGCTTTTAATACGCTGTGCGCTTCTTTAAGTGTTTCTATGATTGGGAGCTCCTGCGGACAATGCTTTTCGCAGTGCCCGCAGGCGATGCAGCCGGAAGCATCATGGCCTGAGTCGGCTATGACCATAGAGTAGACGGTTTGCCCCGTATTTGGATCTTCAAAAACATAAGCATCATTGTATATCTTGAACACCTCCGGTATGTTGATGCCGGCAGGGCAAGGCAAACAGTAGCCGCAGCCGCTGCAGCCGATCTTGACTTTGTTATCATAAATTTGCTTTATCTTAAGCACCAGCTCCATGTCCTTCTCACTCATGGAGTTTGGTTTTGCATCGGCAAATATACGCAGGTTGTCCTCGAGCTGCGTCATGGTGCTGACGCCGCTTATGATCACGGTTGCCTCGCTAAAATTGTACAGCCACCGAAAAGCCCACTCCGCCAACGATCTTTTTTCAGCGTATTCATTGAGCAGGATTGCGATCTCCTCCGGCACGTTGCCGCCCAAAAGCCCGCCCTTGAGCGGCTCCATGATCACAACAGGGATCCCTTTTGACGCCGCGTGTCTTAAGCCCTTGATACCCGCCTGATGATTTTCGTCCAGAATGTTGAGCTGTATCATACACATATCCCAGTCATAGGCGTCTATGATCTCCACGAAGAGCTCATGATCCGCATGAAATGAAAAACCGATCCGGCCGATCTTCCCCTTCTTTTTTAAGCTTTCCATAAATGCCATACCGCCAGTTTCCTTAACGTGCTTCCAGTTCGCGCCGTCAAGGCAGTGCAGCAGATAGATGTCGATATAATCTGTTTTTAGTCTTTCAAGCTGCTCAATAAAAAACTTTTCGTAATCACTGCTGTTTTTGACCTCACACACCGGGGTCTTTGTCACAAGCCAAACTTTTTGCCGGTATCCGTCAGCAAGCGCCTTTCCGATCACTTCCTCGCTGCCGGGATATATGTAGGCGGTATCAATATAATTGACGCCGCTGTCGATGGCATGCCTTATCATGCGTATGGATTCTTTTTCGTCGATAATCTCAGTGCCGTCGCTGCGCTTTGTTTTCGGCAAACGCATACATCCCAGACCAAATCTGGATAAAAGCCTGCCTTTGTCTTTCTTATCAAAAATCACATACTGCATACTTATCCCCCTAAATAATCATACAATCAGGCGCTTTTGAATCCGCGCCACGATAGCTGCCATTGCGTGTCCTGGCAGCAGCTTTGAGCCAATAACGGCGATCTTGTTCCACACGCCCGGGATAATCACGCCCCTGTTACTATTAAGCCCTTTATATGCTATCTGTGCCACGGCGCGCGCCGTCATTGCGCACTTAAGCTGCCTCTTGCCCGCGCGCCGGGCAAAATCCGTGACCGTTGCGCCCGGGCACAATACGGATATGCATATGCCGCTGCCCTTAAGCTCATGCCGCAGCGCCTGCGTAAAAGAGAGCACATAAGCCTTTGTGGCATAATACACCGCTGTATACGGCCCCGGCTGGTATGCTCCAGTGGACGCCACATTGAGGATCTTTCCGCCGCCGTGTTTTTGCATATGAACGATCGCACATTTCGTAAGACGCGTGAGCGCCTCTGTGTTGAGGCAAATCGTTTCCACCTGTTTATGTATGTCGGTATCAGCAAATGCACCGCAAATTCCGCTTGCTGCGTTATTGACGAATATATCTATGCCCGTACTGTTAAGCTGAGCAAACAATTCATCAGCAGCGTTTGGTTCCGTTAAATCCTTTTGCAGTACACGCACATCTGTACCGTATGTCTTTCTCAGCTCTGATGCGGCTTTTTGCAGCTGCTGTATGTTCCTTGCTACAAGAAAGAGATGGCATCCATGTTCTGCAAAAACACGCGCCAGTTCAAGGCCGATGCCCGATGATGCGCCCGTCACAACCACCCACATCGCAGTTCCCTCCCGACAGTATTATAGCACAAGCATGGCAAACAACGGTATCGTCACAATGGAGAACAGTGTACTGATGATCACAAGCCGGGACGCAAGCACAGTATCCGAATCATAATTCTGTGACAATACGACCACCATTGTCGCCGCAGGCATTGCAGCGATGATGACCGGTATGCCCAGTACGAGCCCAAAGACTCCAGCCCATTTCAAAAACAAAAATAAAGCGGCCGGGATCACGACAAGCCTGACCGCTGAGTACAGGTAAGGGCCAGCGCCATTCATCAGTTTTTTTAAGTCTGCCGAAGCGAGCACCATACCGACGATCATCATGGAAAGCGGCGTTTGAACCGCCCCCACCATTTCAAACACATCCCCTAATAAATCAGGCGGGGTTGCTCTGAATACCAGCAGTAAAACAGCGATCACTGTTGAAACAAGAGGCATATTGATCAACAGCTTCAAGTCAAAAGCCCTTTTTGTTTTGTCGGCAAGCATCATGGGCGTGAAGGTGTATAAAAACACATTCATCGGGATGGTATAGAGCACAGCATACAAAAGGCCCTGCGCGCCGAAAATAATAAAGCAGACAGGCCAGCCCATGAATCCGTAATTGTTGAAAAAAACTGCACTGCGGTATACCGCAGCCGTTGCGCCCTCCATCTTCAGCAAACGTGTAAACAAAAAAGCGAGGGCAAGCGTGACCGCCAGCACACAACATGAAATAATGACCAGTGCTAAAAGGTCTTGCTTTATGGAGTCAAAATCCTCCATTCTGACGCTGGCAATGATATTCGCCGGCACGACCACATTCAGCACGACTTTTGCCAGCAGCTGCGTGTCCTTTTCTGTCGTGCGTGCAAGTTTTCCGAAAACCAGGCCGATGATGATCAGCGCGAATAACGTACCGACCTTTTCCATGATCGAAAACATATCCATTGTGCTACATCTTATCACCTCAAAGAAGGTATTTCAATCTGCAATACGAAGCTTAAATATAAACAAATATTTTATGTATTTTTATCTTTCAGTATCAAACATGTATTTTATTCTGGTTGCTTTGATAATGCGGCTCACGTATAATGTGAGATGTATTAGGTAAACCTTGCACAAAAGTTTTTGTGGTGCATGGCATTAAAAAAATTTTGTGGACACAGGAGGAGAATCAGGTTGAAGTATAACACGATAGGCAGCAGCGGTTTAGAGGCGAGCGTCATAGGCCTTGGCACAGAGTTCCTGTATGATGCCTCTGAAAAAACCATAGACGAAACCGTCAATACAGCTATTGACCGCGGTGTCAACGTGCTCGATATGGTTGTACCGAGCACTTCTATGCGCGAAAAGGTCGGCAGGGCCATCAAGGGCAAAAGGGACAAGCTCATTATACACGGCCATATCGGATCAACCGACCTTAAAAAGCAGTTTGACGTCAGCCGGCATTTACCGACTGTCAAAAAATATTTTGAAGGCCTTCTTGACGCTCTCAATACCGATTATATCGATATCGGCATACTGTTTCTCATAGACAATGACGAAGAATTTGCAAAAGTCTTTGAATCCGACATACTCGAATATGCTTTGGATTTAAAAAGCAAGGGGGTCCTTCGCACTTTGGGCGCAAGCTCTCATAATACCGCGACGGCAGCAAGAATGGTCAATACGGGCTTGATCGACCTTCTGATGTTCCCGGTCAATCCGGCACACGATATCATGGATGCTGACCGCGACGGCGTTGATGTCAGCAAGGATTTTTATCAGGGTGTCAGTATTGCGGATTCTGCACGCGCTGACCTGTATCGTCTCTGCGAGAGCAAAAACGTGGCCATTTCTGCCATTAAGCCCTTTGCTTCGGGCAAGCTGCTTTCAAAGGATTTTACACCGTTTGCAAAGTCCATGTCTGTCAGCCAATGCCTGCATTACTGCCTGACGCGTGCTGGCGTCGCCAATGTGCTGGCCGGATGTGCCAGCGCCCAAGAAGTCATCGGCTGCTGCGAATATTTGGCCGCTTCTGAAAAAGATAAGGATTTTACAAGCATCATTTCGACAATGAAAGAAAGCTTTGAAGGAAGCTGTGTTTACTGTAACCACTGCGAACCCTGCCCTGTAAACATTCGTATCGCAGGCGTTAACCAAAGCCTTGATGTGGCCCTGCTGAATGAAAACATTATCCCAGATTATGTCATCAAAAAATATGCAGCCCTTGAGGCGCACGGGGGAGACTGTATTGCATGCGGAAAATGCGAAGAGCGCTGTCCGTTTTCTGTACAAATCATTGAAAACATGAGAAAAGCATCTGTGATGTTTGGATACTGAGATTTAGAAAAAGCACCATCACCGTTTGACGGCAGCCGCAAAATCGAGCTGCCGTTTTTCATAATACAAATAAGAAAAATAATTATTGCTGCGGCCTTATGTACGGATGGATAAATCAAAATTTTTATGATACATTGTGGGTATACACGCTTTCTTTTTTTTGGTGTCATTAAGGCCTATTTAGATAAATTTTGAGGTGCGCCTATGAAACGTTTTATCTTCGTCACGCTTTCGCTGATCTTGCTCTTGTTTATTGGCTGCAGCGCATTTGGGCATTCGGCCGGTTCTGTTGTGCGCGATCTTAAGCTTATCGATAAAAATCTTGATAACGCGCAAAAGATACTCAAAAAGGTAAAAACAATCATCGACTGGCAGATAGAAACATCAAACGCAGAAATCGAAGCCTTGAAAAACGGGCCTGACACAGAGCAGGAAGCCAAGGACAATTCAGAAGAGGTCTACGAAAAAGCGGATGAACTTAAAGAATACATCACTTATTTTGAAAAAATGTCGGCAGATGTGCATGGCATCGCGCAATCAGACATCGCGCAAGTGGATCAAACGGTGGCAGCGGCGCAGCACTATTTTGTAAAAACCACCGTTGCCCTTAAAGATCTGATGAGCATATTCGACCTGTATTTCCAGCTTGAAGATGCGCTCTTGCCCGTCACAGAGTTTGATGAGTCGCTTTATTCTGATGAAAACGCAGAAACCATGATCTTAGATATGTATAATGCCGTCGAACAAACCACCACCAATCTTAAGAATATTGAATGTCCGCCGTTTATGCATCACACTTTTTCACGCTTCATCAAACAATTCGGCTCTTATAATACCGCGATAGAATCGCTCTATACCGTCAACTATCTACAAAGCCATGAGGTTTATGATGTGCTGCGTTTTTATTCTATTGATTCGCTTATTGCAAGGCTCGAGCTGCAAAACAAAAAGTACATCATTCTGATGACCGAAGATATCAATCTTCAGTACAGAAAAGTATCTGAACGCCTGGAAACCAGCTTGTCTTCCCTGCACAGCGAATTAAAACGCAACATCGGCAAGCTCCTGGCGCATGCCGGACAAGGAGGGCTCTGATATGTTTTGCCAGAAATGCGGCGCGCAGACGCGCGAAAACGAGGTCTTTTGTCTCAAATGCGGTGCAGCGCTGACACCGCTCCATAAACCAGAAAAAGAAGCTGTTGCGCCCTCTGCCTTTGCGCAGCCGGCAGCTGTGCCGCCGCAGCAAATACAGCCTTTTGCGCCCGCAATGCCGCCCATACAGCCAAAAAACAAAACGCGCAAGATCTGGCCTGCCGTGCTTACAGCCTCGCTCGGCACAGTGCTTATAGCAGCGGTGCTCATCTTGCTTTTTACCGGCGTCATCGGCACTTCTGCTGCTGCGCTGCCGGAAACCGCTTACAGCTATCTGACAGACGCTAAAGAAGTGGTTGTGGATTTTAATTACGCCAAAACGGTGTATCCTTCTTTGTATCCCTCGATGGACTCGGTCGTCAATTTCCATGCAACTTCTGAGGGCGGAAATACACAAGTGCTGATCAGGGCTGAGATCCCGGGGTTTACACAGGTTTATGAACAAAAACTAACGCTCACCGAACAGATCACCCAATTTTTTATCAAACCGCCCGTGCTGACAGGACAGCTGAATCTTGATTCAAGCAAGGACGCACAGATCATTTTTTCTGTGACCGATGTGGATACAGGCAAGCCCTATGTTCAGGAAAGCGCGCCGATCAAGCTGATGAGCAAATATGATTTTATCCTCTGGGAAGATGAGTTCGGCGAGTACAGCCTTGACAATGCACTGGCCTGGCTGACACCTGAATCTGACGGCATACTTGAGCTGCGGCGCAATGCCATCGACTGGCTGGATAATGCGACTGACGGCAGATTCAACACGCTTCAGGGTTACCAGTATTCCTCGCTGTTCGGCCCTGATGAATATCATAAAAATGTGCTGTTCCAGATCCTTGGGCTGCAGGGCGCAATGAGCGATATGGGCGTACGCTATAATGTGGGTGCGTTTTCGATGACGGAAGGACAACACCAGCGCGTGCTGCTTCCTGACGATGTGCTGTCAAGCAAAAGCGGCATCTGCATAGAAACCTCACTCGTGATGGCAAGCGCACTGCAGTCCGCCGGTATGCATGCGATGCTGATATTCCCGCCCGGCCACGCCCAGGTTGCAGTAGAAACATGGCAAGGTTCCGGAGAATATTATCTTGTGGAAACAACCGTCCTTCCTTTTACAGCCTATGACGATTATGCAAATGTCGTCAGATACATGGATTCGGACGAGTGGCTTGATTACCTGAGTGACCCGTGGCAAAACGGCAGCGGCCCTTGCTATGTCTTAGACTGCGATCTGGCCACCAAGCTCGGCATCGTCGCGCTCACAAACTGACCCGTGCCTCCATTAAATTGGCAGCAGTGCTGCAGAAACAGATAATCGTTTTATGCCGTCGGTTATTTTAGACGGCTTTTTTGTTTTTTCTTCTTTTTTACCTGTTTCTTCTTGTCGCAGGCTCGTTTTTTGTTTATACTAATCAAAGACTCTTTTGCAGGAGAAACACATGCAGGCTGACGACAAAAGATTCGAGGAGCTCCATTTCGAAGAGCTCAACGATCTCGTGGAAAACAAAAAATTCTCCGTGCTCCGTCAGGAAATACAAAAGTACCCTGTGCAGGATATCGCGGATTTTATTGACAAGCTTGATGAAAAGCAAGCCCTTTATGTGTTTCGCCTTTTACCCAAAGAGATTGCTGCGAACGCTTTTGCCTATTTGAGCGTGGAGAAGCAGACGGAAATCATCAACCTTGTCAACGAAGAAGAGCTTTCGCGCATCCTTCACGACTTGTATTTTGACGATAAGATAGACTTTATTGAAGAAATGCCGGCTTACCTTGTCAAAAGGATTCTCAAAAACACCAATGAGATGGAGCGCAGACTCATCAACCAATTCTTAAAATACCCGGACAGCTCGGCGGGCAGCCTGATGACCATTGAGTATGTGGACTTAAAAAAAGAGCTGCTCGTCAGGGATGCTTTGGATTATGTGAGAAGAACGGCGCCCGACAAGGAAACCATATACACCTGCTATGTTATTGACAAGGCGCGGCACCTTGAGGGTACGCTCTCGTTAAAAGACCTTGTGCTTGCCAGTGAAGACAAAAAAATTGCGGACATCATGCAAAAAGATGTGCTGTTCGCCTATACCCATGATGACCAGGAAGATGTGGCCAACCTGTTCAAGAAATACGATCTGCTCGCCTTGCCTGTTGTGGATAATGAGCAAAGGCTTGTCGGCATCATCACCATCGACGATATCATCGACGTTATTGAAGAAGAGGCCACAGAAGATATCTTAATGATGGCCGCTGTGCGCCCCACTGAAGAAGAGTACATACAAGCCGGTACGTTCAAGCTCGCGCGCAAGAGGATCATCTGGCTCATGGTTCTGATGATCTCCGCCACTTTCACGGGTTACATCATCCGCGGCTTTTCAGCCACGCTCGAATCTATGGTAATCTTAGCGGCATATATACCTATGCTCATGGATACCGGCGGAAATGCGGGCGCGCAGGCCTCAACACTTGTCATCAGAAGCCTTGTGCTTGGTGAAGTCACGTTCAAGGACACTTTTAAAGTCATATGGAAAGAGCTGCGCGTGAGCATACTTGTCGGCGCGGCTTTGGCGCTGTTCAATTTCTTCCGCATACTGATTTTTGACTCAGTAGGTATCGATGTGGCGTTGACGGTGGCGATCACGCTGATGCTGACCGTGATTCTGGCAAAGCTGCTGGGCGGCATGCTGCCCATCATCGCCAAGAAACTCAAGCTCGACCCTGCCATCATGGCGAGCCCGCTGATCACGACCATTGTGGACGCATTTTCGCTGATCATCTATTTCTATCTGGCGACTTTGATTATCAACATACCGAATCTTGCGGGATGATGCTGTTCCCCTCTGCCTTAAAAACAATAGGTTGATTTTTTGTATCAGCCCCTCTTAAGGCATTCAGCGCGGCAGAAAAACCCAAATATTTACTGACCCCATTCATATTCGCCTTTCATTTCAACAAAGGTAACCTTGCCGAGTGACTCGGGTTTTATAGCCCCGTTATTGTCCTTTCTGATCTTGAGCAGATCCTGACACCCTCTTGGCCCGACCGGAGCGATGGCGACACCCTCGGGCTTTAACTGGCCCATCAGTTTTTCGGGCATTTTTCCCGCGGCCGCAGTTATAATGATCCGGTCGAACGGCGCGTGCTCCTCCCACCCTTGGCTTCCGTCGCCAATACGGTAAAAGATATTGCGGTAGCCAAGCATATTAAGCTTATGTTTTGCGTTTTTCGACAGTTCCGGAATACGTTCAACGGTGTATACAGCCTTTGAAAATTCAGCGAGAAGTGCGGTCTGGTAGCCCGACCCTGTGCCGATTTCAAGCACCTTGCAGTTTTTATCAAGCGCAAGCTCCAATGTCATTTCTAAAACCAGGCTGGGCTGAGAAATCGTTTGGCCGAAACCAATCGGCAAAGGCCTGTTTAGGCCTACCAAATCTTTAAATTCATTATCAATAAAGAATGACCGGTCAAGCCTTTTAAAAAAGTCGGTGATATCTTCTTTTTTTGTATCCATAACACCCTATTCCGATTAGATATTTATTAAGAATTAGTGTTTGTCAATAAGGGCGATGCTATTATATTTGCATCATATCACAAAGGCTTTGAGTGGGGTAGTATTAAATACAAGCATAGCAAGATGCCCGCGATGCTTCATTGCGAACTTCCATTATTTGTTACCACATTTACTTTATTCTGTATACCATAGCTGGGTCATTTTTTTCCCAAAAACAATTTTGATACTTTTCGGCGGGTATAAAAAAATCAACTCTTTGCGCTTTATAAGAAATTTTTTTTAAATCATTTGCTATAATATCAAAATCTTCAACAGAAAAGCCAACACTACTTGGACATACATAATCACACGAAGCAAAGTATAATAGAAGCAATGTATCTCCATATACTATCTCCGCCTTTTTTAGTGCAATTTGCGTTATTAATTCTTTTATACTTAAAAGCAATCCTTCGATATCTCCGCAACGAAAGGCACCCTCTCCTCCAAGCCATTCTTTATGAAAATATTTCTCCTCTCTACCCATTGTGATATACTTTATTTCTATTTTTTGAGTATTATTTATGACTTTTGCTTCACCATCATATGGTTGGTTCCCAACGCCAACGTGCCTAAATAGTATACCGTTATCCAAACCATACTTATTTTCCAAATAGTTATACATTGGAATATACTCTTCTTTAAAGTTTTTATAGTTTCCTTGGCATAAAGTATAAGCTTTAAGTTCAAAATTTGAATTTTCCCATATTCTTTTCAAGACTTCATCAATAAAGCTCTTTGTTTCGCGCAAAGTTCTCCATTTTTCAAACTCTGAATCATTAATTACAGTAACATACATAATGTTAATATACATTAAAATTTGCTAATCTTCAATTTGTAAATAGAGAATATCAAGAAGCCCGCGACGCTTATTGCGCACGGGCTCCCCGATAAATATATTGGAAAATTGAATCCGGCAGCTACCTACCCTCCCGGGCCGTGACCGGCCAAGTACTCTCGGCGTATAAGGGCTTAACTTCTGTGTTCGGGATGAGAACAGGTGGATCCCCTTAGCTATCGCCACCGGAAATTGATGAACTTTTTTACCCTGCGCCCAAAAGCGCATTGAAAACCGCACAGATCTTTAAGAAGCTCAGTACACTTAAAACCTTTTGGGTCACGTGCCTGATCATAAGTCTTAGTTAAGCCAAAGTCACCAAATTCAATTCATTGATGAAATCAAGCTTTCGACCGATTAGTACTGGTCAGCTGCATGCATTGCTGCACTTCCACCTCCAGCCTATCAACCTTGTCGTCTGCAAGGGGTCTGATAAGGAGATCTTATCTTAGGGGGGGCTTCACGCTTAGATGCTTTCAGCGTTTATCCTTTCCAAACTTGGCTACCCAGCGATGCCCTTGGCAGGACAACTGGTACACCAGAGGTCTGTCCATCCCGGTCCTCTCGTACTAAGGACAGCTCCCTTCAAATCTCCAACGCCCACGATGGATAGGGACCGAACTGTCTCGCGACGTTCTGAACCCAGCTCGCGTGCCGCTTTAATTGGCGAACAGCCAAACCCTTGGGACCTGCTTCAGCCCCAGGATGCGACGAGCCGACATCGAGGTGCCAAACCTCCCCGTCGATGTGGACTCTTGGGGGAGATAAGCCTGTTATCCCCGAGGTAGCTTTTATCCGTTGAGCGACGGCAATTCCACTCTCATACCGCCGGATCACTAAGCCCGACTTTCGTCCCTGCTCGAGATGTCTCTCTCGCAGTCAGGCTCCCTTCTGCCTTTGCACTCTACCGAATGATTTCCAACCATTCTGAGGGAACCTTTGGGCGCCTCCGTTACTCTTTGGGAGGCGACCGCCCCAG
Organism: Christensenellales bacterium; assembly: GCA_040768905.1. Taxonomy (GTDB): domain Bacteria; phylum Bacillota; class Clostridia; order Christensenellales; family SZUA-584; genus SZUA-584. Next base: position 2,288,877 of record JAXGMA010000001.1, on the reverse strand, counting down.
TCAAACTGCCCACCTGGCAATGTCCAGCGCCGGGATAACCGCACGCCGTTAGAACCCCGGCAATAGAAGGGTGGTATCCCAAGGGTGACTCCACAAAGACTGACGTCCTTGCTTCTTAGTCTCCCACCTATCCTGTACATCTATTGCCAAGATCCAATGCCAAGTTGCAGTAAAGCTCTACGGGGTCTTCCCGTCCTATCGCGGGTAATGGGCATCTTCACCCATACTACAATTTCGCCGGGTCCCTTGTTGAGACAGCGCTCAAGTCGTTACGCCATTCGTGCGGGTCAGAACTTACCTGACAAGGAATTTCGCTACCTTAGGACCGTTATAGTTACGGCCGCCGTTCACCGGGGCTTAAGTTCCATGCTTCGCTTACGCTAACATTTCCCCTTAACCTTCCGGCACTGGGCAGGCGTCAGCCCGTATACGTCCTCTTTCGAGTTCGCACAGACCTGTGTTTTTGCTAAACAGTCGCTTGAGCCTATTCACTGCGGCCTCCTTACGGAGGCTCCCCTTTTCCCGAAGTTACGGGGTCATTTTGCCGAGTTCCTTAACAAGGGTTATCCCGCTCGTCTTAGGTTTCTCACCTCGCCTACCTGTGTCGGTTTGCGGTACGGGCACTAATAAAACTCCTTTAGCAGCTTTTCTCGCCAGCGTGAATTCGGCAACTTCCATACTTATTTTCTGTCCCCATCACACCTTAGCATTGACAGCGCGTACTTCACTACGCCGCCTGCCTTAGTGCTTGGACGGGCTCTACCATCGGCCCGCTTTGCCTATCCTTCTGTGTCACTGCATCAGTCAAACGCTTTCTTAGTGGTACTGGAATCTCAACCAGTTGTCCATCGCCTACGGCATTTGCCCTCGGCTTAGGTCCCGACTTACCCTGGGCGGACGAACCTTCCCCAGGAAACCTTAGGCTTTCGACGATAAAGATTCTCACTTTATTCTCGCTACTCATACCGGCATTCTCTCTCGCGCCTTGTCCACCGTCTCTTACGATTCGGCTTCAGCCTCGGGCGCGATGCTCCTCTACCCCACACTGTAGTCTGCTGGCGATACTCATCGCTGCACAGCTTTTTTGGTTGTATTTGATCAGGCTCGCTTCGCTCGCCTGATGAAATATCCCCCGCTGCGCAGTTTTAAGCATGGTCAGTAGACCACAGCGTAGACACGTCTTCGGTGCACAGTTTTAGCCCCGGACATTTTCGGCGCATAACCACTAGACCAGTGAGCTGTTACGCACTCTTTGAATGAGTGGCTGCTTCTAAGCCAACATCCTGGTTGTTTGTGCAGTTACACATCCTTTTCCACTTAACTGTGACTTCGGGACCTTAGACGGTGTTCTGGGCTCTTTCCCTTTTGACTATGGGACTTATCTCTCACAGTCTGACTCCCGTCAAACAACATATGGCATTCGGAGTTTGATAAGGTTCGGTAAGCTTTGAGGCCCCCTAGCCCATTCAGTGCTCTACCTCCATATGTCTTAAAACGAGGCTAGCCCTAAAGCTATTTCGAGGAGAACCAGCTATCTCCAAGCTCGATTGGAATTTCTCCGCTATCCACACGTCATCCCCTAATTTTTCAACATTAGTGGGTTCGGTCCTCCACGGTGTTTTACCACCGCTTCAACCTGCACATGGATAGGTCGCCTGGTTTCGGGTCTACTCCGCGCAACTAAATTTCGCCCTGTTAAGACTCGGTTTCCCTGCGGCTGCGGCACTTAATGCCTTAACCTTGCTACGCATAGTAACTCGCCGGTCCGTTATACAAAAAGTACGAGGTCACGGAAGCTAGGTCCGCTCCCTCTGCTTGTAAGCGTATGGTTTCAGGTTCTTTTTCACTCCCCTCCCGGGGTACTTTTCACCTTTCCCTCACGGTACTTGTTCGCTATCGGTCATCAGGTAGTATTTAGCCTTGGGGGGTGGTCCCCCCGGTTTCCCACAAGATTTCTCGTGTCCCGTGGTACTCTGGTACCGGCTGCCTCACTCCAGTTTTCGTCTACGGGGCTTTTACCCTCTTTGGCTGTACTTTCCAGTACTCTTCGACTAACCTTCGTGAATGGCGTTATGCCGGCCCGCAACCCCGTAAACCCGAAAGTTTACGGTTTGGGCTCTTCCCCTTTCGCTCGCCGCTACTCAGGGAATCGATGTTTCTTTCTTTTCCTCCGGCTACTTAGATGTTTCAGTTCACCGGGTTCCCTCCCGCATGCTATGTATTCACATACGGGTGACCAGACATGACTCTGGCCGGGTTGCCCCATTCGGAGATCCATGGTTCGAAACCTGCTTGCGGCTCCCCATGGCTTATCGCAGCTTACCACGTCCTTCATCGGCTCCTGATGCCAAGGCATCCACCTTACGCTCTTTTTAGCTTGATTGTCTTTGATATCTTTATCTTTTCCTAAGACTAAGCTTCTTTCTTGAAATTGTATGATACACTCTTTTGTGCATATCTTACCCTTTTCTTTAAAGCTTTTGCTTCTTAATTCTCTATGCAGTTTTCAATGTTCTTTTCAGGCACAAATAATGGCCTGCATGGCTACTAAGCCTTCATCCGCTTTGCCTCGCGGAATATCAGCTTTTGCTTGCTTTCGCCTTCTCGCGGGATGTGCCCGCCGCCAGGCTTGGTGGGCTCAAGTGGACTCGAACCACCGACCTCACGCTTATCAGGCGTGCGCTCTAACCGGCTGAGCTATGAGCCCATACGTTCGGTGCGCTCACCCTATAGCAGCTGCTCTTTCCGCTCTGCTTCGCCTCGCGGCCACGCTGCCGTGCCCCTTTTGGCTTTTGCTTCGCGGGATGAATCCAGCTTGCTGGTGGAGATGAGCGGGTTCGAACCGCTGACCCCCTGCTTGCAAGGCAGGTGCTCTCCCAGCTGAGCTACACCCCCATACCATAAGATGCAATTTGCCTCTGTTCGCAATAGTCGCATGCCTTTGCTGGTATGCTCCTTTGCTCACAGAACCTTTGGCTCGCTTCATCCGCCACTGGCGGCGCTCGCTTCCGGTTCCAGCTGAGCTACACCCCCATACCTATGTACGCTTAGCCCTTGAAATCCTCAGCACTATATATCGATCGGCTCTTGTTTGTGTAAAAGCCCTTGATATTCTTTTTCTTACACCTTAGAAAGGAGGTGATCCAGCCGCACCTTCCGATACGGCTACCTTGTTACGACTTCACCCCAGTCATTGATCTCACCTTCGACAGCTGCCTCCATTGTTGGTTAGCTCACTGGCTTCGGGCGCTCCCAACTCCCATGGTGTGACGGGCGGTGTGTACAAGGCCCGGGAACGCATTCACCGCGACATGCTGATTCGCGATTACTAGCAACTCCGGCTTCACGTGGGCGGGTTGCAGCCCACGATCCGAACTGGGACCGGCTTTATGGGATTCGCTTCACCTTGCGGCTTCGCTGCCCTTTGTACCGGCCATTGTAGCACGTGTGTAGCCCAAGACATAAGGGGCATGATGATTTGACGTCGTCCCCACCTTCCTCCGAGTTGTCCCCGGCAGTCTCATTAGAGTCCCCACCTCTACGTGCTGGCAACTAATGATAAGGGTTGCGCTCGTTGCGGGACTTAACCCAACATCTCACGACACGAGCTGACGACAACCATGCACCACCTGTCTCTCTGCCCCGAAGGGAATCCATATCTCTATGGATTTCAGTGGATGTCAAGCCTTGGTAAGGTTCTTCGCGTTGCTTCGAATTAAACCACATGCTCCGCTGCTTGTGCGGGCCCCCGTCAATTCCTTTGAGTTTCAGCCTTGCGGCCGTACTCCCCAGGCGGGATACTTATTGCGTTTGCTCCGGCACAGGGGGAGTCTATACCCCCTACACCTAGTATCCATCGTTTACAGCGTGGACTACCAGGGTATCTAATCCTGTTTGCTCCCCACGCTTTCGTGCCTCAGCGTCAGTTACAGTCCAGAAAGCCGCCTTCGCCACTGGTGTTCCTCCTAATATCTACGCATTTCACCGCTACACTAGGAATTCCGCTTTCCTCTCCTGCACTCAAGCACAGCAGTTTCAAATGCACCCCCCGAGTTAAGCCCGGGGATTTCACATCTGACTTGCCATGCCGCCTACGCACCCTTTACGCCCAGTAATTCCGGACAACGCTCGCCCCCTACGTATTACCGCGGCTGCTGGCACGTAGTTAGCCGGGGCTTCCTCCTTGGGTACCGTCATTTTTTTCGTCCCCAAGGACAGAGGTTTACAACCCGAAGGCCTTCTTCCCTCACGCGGCGTTGCTGGGTCAGGCTTGCGCCCATTGCCCAATATTCCCCACTGCTGCCTCCCGTAGGAGTCTGGACCGTGTCTCAGTTCCAGTGTGGCCGATCACCCTCTCAGGTCGGCTACCCATCGTCGCCTTGGTGAGCCGTTACCTCACCAACTAGCTAATGGGACGCGAGCCCGTCTTTGTGCGATAAATCTTTGACCCCTGCTCCACTCAGAGCTGTGGTCTCATGCGGTATTAGCAGCCGTTTCCAGCTGTTGTCCCCCTCACAAAGGTTGGTTGCTCACGCGTTACTCACCCGTCCGCTACTAAGCACACCTGAGTAAACCCAAGTGTGCCTCGTTCAACTTGCATGTGTTAAGCACGCCGCCAGCGTTCGTCCTGAGCCAGGATCAAACTCTTAGTTTAAATTATTTCACTGCGTTTTACCGCAATGTATTAACAAACTTACTGTTTGCCCGGGCTCCTCTTCACAAACTTCTAGCTTTTCTTTATATAGTGCTGATTGAATTTTCAAGGTTCTTTTTGCGCTCCGCCAAAAACGGGCGCTCAAGTATATTATCAAACACATTTCCACTTGTCAACGCTTTGTTCTCAACATTCCTAAACTTTTTGTTTTGTACACCAAAAGAGCTTGTTTTGCTCTTTTTATTCATACCGTATAAGCAATTTCCCATAAATTGGCTTGAGACCGGCTTGCTTGTGCCCACGTCTTTCTCTGCACTTTGCCGCTTATCGATGACCGTTTCATTATTTGTTTTGTTGATTATATACTAAAAGGGGGCGGGGAGTTCAATAGTTGATTGAACAACGTTTTGTTTAGAACGAATACAGAAACAAAATATTTTATCTCGTTTATTAATTTATGTTTCTCAATTTAATTTAAGTAGTGGCTTTAGTTGTGTTTTTTGGTTATGTTTGCTACTCTTATATTGTATTTCTGTATTAGCCCATATATAATTTATTTTAGCATATATGATTGCTTAATATCTTTTACGGTGATATGAAAAAATGGAGTCATTGATACGTTATTTAATCGAAAAGATTTGGCCCAAGCCAATTTCAATAATTTTAATATTATTAATAGCATCAGTTGTGGGTATTAACTTCATACCAAGAAGTAATACGGATGCTTTAGCACCTTTGATCGTTTATGCTTCTGTTTGTTTTTTAATTATAATCATCACTTCTTTCTTTCTTGTTAAAGCAAACAAATTACCAAAGGCCAAAAAGGACTCATTAGCTATTTTATTTTTAGTTGATTCTGAAAAACAACAAGCAATTTGAAGATATAAAAAGAAAGCTAATCAAAGAATTTGAAGAACTAATCAAATTACAATCAACAAAAGATTTTGAGACACTATACCTACCACGAAATCGCGTTCTAAAACTAAATATTCTATCAGAAGATAAGCAAAAACAATTATTAATTAATACTGGTTGTACATTTTTAATTCAAATAAAACTATTTTCAAATGATATAGATAATCCCGACTATTATGAAATGTCATTTAATTATGGTGTTTTACATCTGACATATGGAGAAGAAATTGCAAAGAAGTTCAAGCAAGAATTTCTTAATATAACGCAACCTGCTAGAAATATTAATTACAAAAAACACGATATCATAAAAGTGATCAAAACGGCTTCTAAACAATTAACCTATATATGCAAATTCTTACTGGGAGTAACCTTTTTTCTTAATGGGGAATTAAGCGACGCAGCAATTATATGTGAGGAGTTACACAATGAAATAATTCGAAATAAAATTAATCAACCTGTAATAAACTACTTAAAAAATAATTTACCTTATCGTTGTTATGAAATAAACATGTTTTTAGCAATACAAAGTTACGATAAATATAACATAGCGTTTGACGAGATGCATTTGGAAACATTTCTTATATATCTTCAAAAAGCAAATAATTATTTACCTGACACATATAGCTATTTTTTACTCATGTCAATTTTCCATTTTATTAAATATAGAGATATTAAAAAAGCGCGAGAATGCATAAACAATTGTAGGAAAATTTCTGAAAATAATACATGGAGGTATATCGATGCCTTTTTAACAGTATATGAAGAACAATCGCTATTAACAGCATATAGAAAATATAAACAGGCATTTAAAATACAATATAATTTATTAATTCTCTCCTCTTTTATAGAACATATTTTGGAGATAGAGCCACACAAAGCATCATTGCATTTTGCATTGGGACTAATATATGACCAACTTGGTGATCAAGAATTGATGCAGCAACATTTCAACGCATTTATAATAAATATTGATGGTTTTAAACAAAAAGACGCTTTGTTAAGTCTTGTTGCATCCTTTATTGATTGCGAAATTACTGATACTTGTTTGAGTACAAGCAAAATAAAATAAGTAAATTATAAATCTATAGCAACTTTAGTCTCATATCCCCTCACGCCTCCCCCATCCCCGCCTGTGCGAATGTGACCACCGCCACGCTCTGCGCCCCCGCGAAAAGAAGCACCCGCGCACATTCGGCTGCTGTCGCGCCCGTGGTCAAAACGTCGTCCACGAGCAGCATGCGCCCGTTTACCGGCGTGCATGTTTCAAACGCACCGTCCATGTTCTCCCGCCGCTGCCGGATGTCAAGCCTGGTCTGCGAGGGCGTGTTGCGCACGCGGCGCAGCGCGTTCACATACGGCTTTTGCAGCAGCTGCGCGATGCCTTGCGCGAGCAGCGCCGCCTGATCAAAGCCGCGCATTTTTCGCTTTTTGCTATGCAGCGGCACATGGCAGACGCAATCAAAAGAAAGATGTGCCGTGCACACGCTGTGCATCATCATCTCTGCCATAAACTTTGAAAGCCAGCGATTGCCCCCGTATTTGTATTGCTGCACGATTGCCGCCGCTTCGTTTTCGTAGCGGTACGGCGCGTACGCGTCAAAGCCCTGCGCATCCGCTCTGCCCGCCGAAAGCCGCTCCATGATATACTGGCAGCCGGGGCAAAGATAAGCCAAAACGCCCTTTTCCGCGCCGCACACCACGCAAAAGGGTATGTAAGGAAACAGCGCGTCAAGCAGCCGGTTCATCACATCGCCTCCATCACCGCTTTTAAGTCACCTATCTCGTGGTCAAGCGTGGTGTAGCGCCCGCGTATGCGGTTGTTTTTCACCATGTATTCCACCGTTGTTTTCTGCCCGATGATAATCACCTTCTCCATCGCACGCGTCAAAGCCGTATAGAGAAGGTTGCGCGTTAAGAAACGGCCGCCGCCCGCCATCAGCGGCATGATCACCACGGGGAATTCGCTGCCCTGCGATTTGTGCACCGTGACGGCATAGGCATGCTCAAGCTGTTCGAGTTCCCCGAACGTGTAGATGGCATCCCTGTTGTCAAAACGCACCGTGGCCTCTTTGGCGTCATTGTCGATGCGCATGATGCGCCCTAAGTCACCGTTGAACACACCGACCCCTTTGTGATTAAACTGTGCGTCGTCGGTATAAAACCACTCGAGCTCATAGTTGTTCTTGATCTGCATCACTTTGTCGCCCTCGCGGAACAGTGTATCGCGCGCCTGTATTTCCGCGCGCGATGCAAGCCGCGGATTAAGCAGCTCGCGCAGCTCCATATTGAGGTTGTGCACACCGAGCAGGCCCTTTTTGACCGGGCAGAGTATCTGGGTGTGTTCGAGTATGTCGTATTTTTTGGGCAGCTCGCCCTGCGTCAGCAGTTTTTTGACGCGTTCTATGATCTGTTCCGGCTGATCCTCAGGCATGAACAGAAAATCTCCCGTGAGGTAGAATTCCGGCGGTTCGCCCCTGTTGACGCGGTGGGCGTTCTCGACGATGGTGCCGCCTTCCTTCTGGCGGTAAAAGCGTGTCAGATGCGAGACAGGAAAAGCCTCGCTGGCAATGATATCGCGCAGCACGTTGCCGGGGCCGACGGAGGGCAGCTGGTCGGCATCGCCCACGATCACGAGCCGCGTGCCGCTTGAAAGTGCCCGCAGCAGCGCACGCATCAAAAAAATGTCTATCATCGAAGCCTCATCCACGATGACGGCCTCGGCCTCAAGCGGGTTGTCCTCATTGCGGATAAAACGCGCCGCATTGTCGAATTCCTCGTCTATGCCTGAGCCGTATTCGAGCAGTCGGTGGATGGTTCTGGCCTCGCGCCCTGTGGACTGCTCGATGCGTTTGGCCGCCCGCCCCGTCGGCGCGCAAAGCACCGTCGTGATTCCGCTTTGCTCGAAAATGCCCAATATCGCTTTGATGATGGTCGTCTTTCCTGTGCCCGGCCCGCCCGTGATCACGGTGACCTGTCCGGATAGCGCCATCAGCACAGCACGTTCCTGCTCCTCTGACAACGGCGCCTCTCCTAGATAGCGCGCATACGCCTGCGCGGCGTCTTTGATGTTTATACGCGGTGCGCACTTTGAGAGCATAAAAAGCCTTGTGGCCACATCGCTTTCTGTGATGTAGGCCGCCATATGAAATACGGCGGGCGTACCCGCGATGAATTTCTGCGCGGTCTGCTCGGAGAGCGTCAGCGCGGCAAGCCGCGATTCGATAAGCGCTTCCTCCACGCCCAACGTCTTTGATGCGCGGCGCAGAAGCTCCTGGCGCGGCAAGCAGGTGTGCCCGTCGTTCATGGCGCAGAGCAGCTCATGCTTGATGCCCGTATCGAGGCGGAACTGCGATGTTTTTTCGATGCCGATGGCGCCCGCTATCTTGTCGGCGCGTTCAAAGCCTATGCCTGCGATGTCGTCGATCATGCGGTACGGGTTTTCGCTGATCAGCATGGGCGCGGCGGCGCCGTAGCGATCAAGCGCGCGGAACGCCTGGCGTACCGAAAGCCCGATGTTTTGCAGGTCTATCACCACCTGCTTGACGCCCACATGCTCCGCAAAGCTCTGCGCAATGGCAGCGGCAAGCTTTTTGCTGATGCCGCGCACTTCGGCGAGCAGCTCCGGGCTGTGTTCGATGACCTCAAACGTATTCTCGCCGTATACGTCCACAATACGCCCCGCAAGCGCGTCCCCCACGCCTTTGATAAGTCCGCTTGATAAAAAAATGCGTATGGATTCGGCGGTGTTGGGCAGCCGCGTTTCCACGGATTTGACCGAAAACTGGCGGCCGTAAAGCCGGTGCTCCGTCCATGCGCCGAAAAGGCGCACGAATTCGCCCGCGTGGATGTGCGGCAAACAGCCGACCGCCGTTGTGAGCGCGCCATTAAAGTCAAGCTCCAGCACCGTCCAGCCGTTCTCCTCGTTGCGAAAATTTATTTCCAGCACCGTGCCTTCGATACTCGTCATATATGCCTCGGGAATAGTTTTTTTCAAGGCTTATTGTACCATGAACAGCCAGCTTTGTCGCGTGGAGGGCGAAAATATGTACGCTCACCCAATACCCTCAAAAAAGGCGTTTTTATCCGTTTTTATATCTTAGCCAGCGCGACCAATTCACCAGCTCGGACATTTGCGATACCGGATTCAATTTTAGTGTAGGTTTCCTTTGATATTTCACATCCGAGAATCTGCATTTATGCTCCAGTCTGTCCCTGTATGAAAATAATTTTTGACTGTTCGCTATTAGGAACAACGCTTGTGTAAAAATATATTACAATCATCATAGTAACAGTTGAGGTGATTAAAAGTGAACATTGGCGAAATCAATACACATCAAATCGTACGCATGAGGGAAAATATAAAATCACTGCGCGAGCAAAAAGGCTGGTCGGTTAAGCATCTTTCAAAAAATATCCGGCACCAGCGAAAAAACCATAAGAAATATCGAAAACGGCAGGAACTTTGGCATACTCAGCCTTATTAAGCTGTGCCGCATTTACGGAATAAAGCTGCCTGAACTATTCGGGGATTTATAATTAAGATATTTAAAAGAAATCATTCGGCCATATCGCTGCGCGATATGGCCTTCGAAGGGTTTCCAAAGGGATGCGTTCCTTTGGCGGGTGCGCGAGGGCAGCGCCCTCGCAAAAAACAACCCTTAAAACTTATCCGCGATATTAAGCCGCTCCCACGGCAGGTCAAGATCCGGACGCCCGAAATGGCCGTAAGCCGCCACCTTACGGTAAATGGGCGCGCTCAGCCCGAGTTCTTCGATGATCGCGCGGGGCCTAAGATCACACACCTCAAGTATACGTTTGGCAAGCTTGGCATCGTCCGTCACGCCCGTGCCCAAACTGTCTACGTACACAGAAACGGGCTGCGCAATGCCGATGGCGTACGCCACCTCGATCTCACAGCGCTCCGCAAGCCCCGCCGCCACAACGTTTTTGGCAATATGGCGCACAGCATATGCCGCGCTCCTGTCCACCTTGCTTGGATCCTTGCCCGAGAACGCGCCGCCGCCGTGCCGCGCATAGCCGCCGTACGTATCCACGATGATCTTGCGCCCGGTCAGCCCCGAATCACCCGCAGGCCCGCCGATGACGAACCGTCCGGTGGGATTCACATAAAATTTTGTATCGCTGTCGAGCAGCTCCGAAGGAATCACGGCCTTGATGACGTATTCTATGATGTCCTTCCTGATTTGTTCTTGCGTCACATCCTCTGAGTGCTGGGCTGAAACCACCACGGCATCCACGCGCACAGGCACCGTGCCTTCGTACTCCACTGTCACCTGCGTTTTGCCGTCCGGCCGAAGATACGGCAGCGTGCCGTCCTTGCGCACCGACGCCAATTGCCGCGCCAGCCTGTGCGAGAGCGTGATGGGCAAAGGCATCAGCTCCTCCGTCTCGCTGCACGCAAACCCGAACATCATGCCCTGATCGCCCGCACCCTGATCGGGCCTGTTAACACCCATCGCAATATCCGTTGATTGTTCACCGATAGAGGAGATCACACCGCATGTGTCCGCGTCAAAGCCGAATTTGGCGCGTGTAAAACCGATATCGCGCACCGTTGAACGCACGATCTGCGGGATGTCCACATAGCAGCTTGTCGTGATCTCGCCCATCACGAGCACCAACCCTGTGTTAACCGCCGTCTCGCATGCCACGCGCGCCGCTGTGTCCTGCGCCAATATGGCATCAAGCACACTGTCGCTGATCTGATCGCACATCTTGTCTGGATGCCCCTCTGTCACTGACTCTGAAGTAAAAAGTCTTCTCATTTTCGCTCTCCTTGTTTGTATCCTTAAAAACTAATAAAAAACCCCGCGCTTGCGAGGCCAAGATATATGCTTCTTAAACCTCATCTGTCGGGAATTGGCACCTTGACGATCATGTCCGGTTGCCGGGTTTCACAGGGCCCGTCCCTCCACCACTCTTGATAAGGGTCTTTTATCGGCATGATTATATCACGCGCACTGTTTGTTTGCAAACAGCTTTTTTAATTTTCCCGCGGCAACCTACGCCGTTGCAAACCCGAAAATCAGCCATACAAGCAATCCGGCAATACAGTTTCCAACGAAAATGATCGGCAGTGCGGTGCGCATGCGTATATCAAAAAATCCGGCGATCATGGAACCCGTCCAGACGCCCGTTGTGGGCAGCGGTATCGCTACAAATAATAGCAGCATCCATGAGCGGTACTTTTCCACCTTGCCGCCTTTTCGCAGCAGCCGATCGTGCTGCCAGTGCCCGAAACGGTTGAGTATGCGTATTCTGCTCTTCATAAACCAGGCAAGCACGCGCCGCGTCAGCACGATGATCAGCGGTGACATGATCATAGATCCGAAAACCGCTATCACAAAGCAGACCCAAGCATCCATGCCCATGGCCAGCCCGACAGGAATAGCCCCTTTCAACTCAATAACAGGCAAAGCAGAAAGCGCAAAAACAAAAAAATAGTCCCAAATTGTCAGCAAAAAAATATACCGCCTCGTTATTGTATTAAGTTATTCTATAACAGAATCGGTTGTATCTGCAACAATTTTACTGATATAATAGCTATTATTTTTGAAAGGAACAGGCAGCATGAAACAGGTTCTTGGTTTTCTCCGGCGCGCGGATGAAGACCACGGCATGATCAGGAACGGCGAAACCTTGGCCGTCGGCGTATCCGGCGGCAAGGATTCTATGGCTTTGCTTTATGCGCTTCACCTCTATAAGAATTTTGCAAAATCAAGTTTTTTACTGCATGCCTTTACGGTAGACCTTGGGTTTGAAGGGTTTGACAGCGGTACAATATCTGATTACTGCAAAAGCCTCGGTATCCCGTTCACACTGATAAAAACCCACATCTATGACATCGTGTTCAATCAGAGAAAAGAAAAAAATCCATGCGCATTATGTGCGAAAATGCGCAAAGGAACCCTTTTCACTCAAATCATAAGGCAAGGCTTAACGACCTGCGCTTTTGCCCACCACAGGGAGGACTGCCTTGAGTCTTTGCTGCTCAGCATGCTGTTTGAGGGTCGGATGCGTACGTTTTGTCCTGTCACATATCTTGACCGAATGGGCGTTAAGCTCGTGCGCCCCTTTATCTGCCTGCCGGAAAAAGAGATTTCAGCCGCCGTTAATAGGCATACCATTCCTGTCGTCAAAAACCCGTGCCCCGCTGTTCAATCAAGCAAACGCGAGCATACAAAAAGGCTGCTCGCGCAAATCTGCGAAAACAGCCCTGATGCTAGGGAAAAAATGATGAGCGCAATCAAAAACGTATCACAGTATTCTTTATGGAGTTGACGGAAGCTCCAGCTTTAATAACGGCTGCTCGGTTGTATCCGCATAACCTTTGTCCTCAACCTCGAACACCAGGCCGATACGCTCAGAAATGCCGTCGACCCTTTCAAACGCAAGACTGTACAGGCCAAAAGTCTCCCCGTCGAGGATCACGTTTGTTCCTCTTTGGAAATAGCTTTGCGCATCATCCAAAGAAACCGAAGAACCGCCGGACGGCATCATGTACACCACAAGAAAAATCTTCCCCTGCTGCGGCATGTAAACCTCGCCTTGCGTATCATCTATTCTGTTTTGAAGGCTAGTCACAAACTTTTGAGAGTAATCAAAACTTCCTATGGGCGTTTGTATGGGATCGGCCGGGCTGCATGCAGCCAAAAGCAGACATACGCATGCCGCAATCAATATCGCTTTAATTATTGCTTTGCTTTTCATCACCAGAACATATCCTTTAATATATTTGCAAATATTTTGTTTTGATCTTTTAAGCGTTTCATCGATAATTATATATCAACCCCACCCGTGTATGCAACAACATAAACGCAAAAGAATTGTGCTTTTGCCTGGTTTATGACATAATCGGCTCATGGATACAGCGAAAAAAGCGGCTATGCGCACTGCAAAGACGCTCGGCTTTGATGATATACGGTTCGCACACGCAAAAGATACCGTTTGGCATTCCTTGCCATTAATGCCGAACATGCTTATGCAGAACGCATCCTGCATCGCGGTTCTTTTCAAGGCCTATCGCCCGTCGGCAGCCGCTCCAGATGGCCTGATGGCTCTTTCGGCATACTATGCTGCCTCACATTTTGCGTATCATGCAGCAAAAGCTTTTACTGCTTATCTTTGCGGCCTTGGCTTTGGCGCGCTGCATACATCCCGGCTGCCTGCCAAAGCGGCGGCTCTTCGCACAGGCGGCTGGCTCGGCGATAATGGGTTTTATTACCACCCGACGCTTGGCTCACTCGTCTTTATCCAAACAGTACTGATCGAAGGTTTTTTGCCGGATCCGCCTTCAGAAAGCGCAAACTTATGCCTGCACTGCGGCGCGTGCAGCCGTGCATGCCCTTTTGGCGGTGTCGGCTGCCTTGAGCGCTGTGTACGCCGGCATAGCGATGCACTGATCCCGGAAGATCTGCGCATCGGTATCTACCAGCTTTTTGGCTGCGAACTCTGCCAGGCTGCTTGCCCTATAAATCCGCAGCAACAAGGCAGCCCGGTCTCTTTTTCCGTTGACGGCCTTTTGGCGGGGCAGCATACTGCCGCACTTCAAAATGCCGCAGGCGCGCTTATGGCACGTCCACGGCGCATCGTCTCCCAGGCAGCGCTGTTTGCCGCCAACACAAAACAACAGCGCTTTGCGCCCCTTATTTTAAGATGTGCGCAGAACGCAGATGAGCCCGTGCGGACACACGCACTCTGGGCTTATCAAAAACTCATGCAGGGAGCGCAAACATGATTAAACTTCATGCCTATGCCAAGCTCAACCTCTCTCTTGATATCAAAGGGAAAAGGGCTGACGGCTATCATGAGCTCGATTCTATCATGCAGAGCATCTCGCTCTATGACACGGTGGTCATCAGAAAAGCGGATACCGTTTGTGTTGCCATGGATGCAAGCGGCATTGAAACTCAAAACAACAGCGCACTTGCAGCAGCACAGGCGTTTATAGAAAAGACGGGCATCGCCGGCGCTCACATAAGCATCGAAAAACGTATACCCATGCAGGCCGGCCTGGGCGGCGCGAGCGCAGATGCGGCCGCCGTGCTCATTGGGCTTGACAGCCTATATGAAACAAACCTTCCGAAGAAGACGCTGGCCGCGCTCGGCAAACGCATCGGTGCGGATGTGCCCTTCGCTCTTACAGGCGGCACAGCGCGCGTGCGCGGCATCGGCGAAAATATCAGCCCTCTTTTTCCGTCTGCTTTCATGCACTATGCCGTGGTCAAGCCGTACGCAGGTGTTCCCACCCGTGAGGCTTACCGCAGATACAAAAAATCTGTGCCGCTACGCATGGGATCTGTGGAATATGCCGTTTTAAAGGGAGATGTCGATTTGTTCTTGCGTTTTGCGGGAAATGCACTCGGGATCCCGGCTTTGGCCGTTTCCCCGGAAATCCTGCGCGCAGCCGATGCGCTGCTGGCGGCGGGCGCACTGCGGGCATTGATGAGCGGGTCGGGCAGCTGCATGTTTGCACCCTTTTCAACGTGGGAAGAGGCGCAGTCTGCTGCAGAACGTGTCAAAGGCAACTTTGAATTATGCATGGCCTTAAGCCCGTGTGGGCAGGGGGTAAAAATCGTGGAAAACGGAGGCAGTTCATGAGCTTGTTTACGGAAACTCTTGTCGCGCGGCTTTCACAAATGAATCTCACACTTCAGCCTGCGCAAACGGCTTTGTGCGAAGAGTACTTCCGCCGCGTGACAGAAGCCAACGCACATCTTAACTTAACACGCATCACAGAGCCGGTACAGGCCGCGCAGCAGCATTTCGCAGACGCCATGTTTATTTGCTCAGTATGGGATATTCCGCAGCAATGCCGCATGATCGACGTTGGCACAGGCGCAGGCTTTCCCGGTGTGCCGCTGCTGATACTGCGTCCCGATATCCGCATGACACTGCTCGACGCTTCCGGCAAAAAGACGGATTTTGTCCGCCGCACACTCGAGGCTTTAGGGCTTGGCGCAGAGATTATCTGCGGACGCGCCGAAGAACTTCGCGACATACACGGCAGCTATGACGCTGCTGTATCCCGAGCCGTCTCGCCGCTCAGAATACTTCTTGAGCTTTGCATACCGCTGCTCAAAACGGGCGGCATGCTCGCTTCATGGAAGGGAGAACAACACGCGCAGGAGTGTGATGAGGCAGCCGGAGCGCTTGAGAAACTCGGCTGCGCCATAAGCGCGAGCCATCCCATCGGCCGGGGCACGCTGCTGCTGATAGAAAAGCAAAAACCTACGCCGAAAGACTATCCGCGCAGGTTCTCCAAAATCAAAAACAACCCGCTTTAGATTTTTTCCTGTTTCAGTTCATATCTGTAGGTGCGGTAGGTGCGGTAATGCTTGCCGCCGATACGTTCTACGCCCAGTCTTGACGGTATGTTTTCTTCGTCTATGCATGACGCTTCGATAAAGGTATGGTCGGTTCTCGTCCAGTCCTTGTAAGCTTCTATGTACATGGCATAATTGACGCCCATGTTTTGATAGCGCCTGTCCACCATCTGCACGATCGCGCGCGCACCTGTGATTTTGCGCTTGAAATAAAGATATTTTGCCCAGCCGAAAGGAAGAATCTTACCTTTCATGCGGCGGAGCACTTGGTTAAAATCCGGCAAGACCACCATAAAGCCAATGGGCTCATCCCCCTTGCGCACGATATAACAATAATGTCCGTCATAAAACTGCACAAGGCTTTTAAATTCGTCTATCACGGCTTTGAGCGAAGGCACGGCCAGATAGTCCCAATGATCCGGTACGCTGTTGTCAAGTATTTTCTTGATGGCCTTGGCTTCGCCGACGATGTCTTTGACGTTGAGCTTATCAACGCGGAAACCGCCTTTTCTTTTCGCGTATTCGACAGCTCTTTCATGACGTTTTGTATTAAAATTTTCTGGATGCAAAAGATACGCAAAGTGATCATCGTTTTTGACAAACCCGTAGTTTTCCACCAGCTTTGGATAGTATTTTTTGGTGTAGGCATTGAGAAGAACAGGAGATCCTTCGCCCATCACTAAAAACCCCTTGCGGTCATCCCCGTTAGACGGCGAAATCGGCCCGATGACGCGTTCCATGCCTTTTTCCCAAATCCAGTTTAATGAAGCATCCAGCAGCGCACTGCAAGCCTTTGGGTCGTCAATGCACTCAAACATGGAGAAAAAACCCTGTTTAAATCCGCGCGCCTCATTCAATTTTTCATCGATTCCCACAAGTATACGGCCAGCAGGTTTTCTTTTTTTGTATACCAGGAAAAAAGCCTGTTCACCGTTTTCAAAAAGCGGATTGCCTTTGCCAAAAAGCATTTTTTTTGTATCGCTTTTCAAAGGTGCGACCCAGTCTTTATCATCTTTATAGAGTTTAAACTCTAAATTAATGAATTTTCGAAGGTTTTTTTTATTCTTTTTCAGTAGTTTAACCTCGTACATACTCTCACTCCGGTTGTCGATAGTTAGTCTATGATACAATGCCGTCATAGAATCGTACAATAGCCAAAAAGCCGGAAAATTTAAAGAATAGCAGCACAATATTTATATTTTCGGCATTTTTCGCGTTTTGGGTGTATTTTTTAAGAAAGAAGCGGCGGCTGACCTGGCCTTTTCCCCCACATCCGCCGGCTGGGCATTTTGCTCTTAAGGCACATGCCTCCCCACGACTCTGCCTCTCGAAGGTTTCCCTCCGGCCGGACTGACTGCTAAACCGCGCCATGCTCACCGGAAATGCTCCGGCTTACGTGGGTCGTTTTGCCCGCGGCTGGCATCGACTTTCAGCCACAGACTCGCCGCTTCACTGCCGATTATAAGGCCGGCCAAGATACCTTGTCAATCATGTGCGTTATTGCTTTATTTGGCTCACGTGCTATAATTGTTCTGTATTCGATGACGTAAAGGTTTATGTCGGCGCAAGCAAGGAGAAAAACATGCCGTTACTCAAATTCATCTGCGAAGACTGCAGGCACATATTTGAAGAACTCACGTCGGCCGAAAAAAAACCGCCGTGTCCTCAGTGCGCTTCGCAGAATACGGCACGCCACTATCAGGGTAAATGCTATTTCGGCGGGAGCAAAGGCGGCGGCGGGTGCAGCGGCGGCAGCTGCAGCAGCTGCAAAGGCTGCGGCCACTAAACTTTTTTAGGAGCAGCGATGCACGAAGGCCACAGACAAAGGCTTATGGCCAGATTTGAGAGAGAAGGTTTTGAGGGCTTCGCGGAACACGAGATTCTCGAATACCTTTTGTTTTTTGCTCTTCCGCGCGTGGACACCAACGCCCTTGCACATGATCTGTTAAAAACTTTCGGCAGCCTTGCAGGCGTGCTCGAGGCGGATACCAAGGATTTGGCAAGGATAAGCGGCATCGGCAAAAAGGCCGCTTCTTTTCTCTCCATGCTGCCCTATGCTTACCGCGCTTATGAGCGAAGCCGTCTTGGAAAGAGGCCGGCAATCCGCGCGATAAAAGATGCCTGTGCGTTCGCGCGCACGTTGCTGTTCGGCAAACCCTATGAACAGTTTTATATGATTTGGCTCAATACACAAAACCGCGTGATCCATTGCGAGAAGCTCTCAGAAGGCAGCATCAGCGAATCCCCGGTTTATATCAACCGGATCGCAGCCGCAGCTCTGCGTCACCATGCCGTCAAATGCATCATCGCGCACAACCACCCCGGGGGCAGCGTCCAGCCATCGGCAGCGGATATCCGCACCACGCAGGAAATATTGAACACGCTCAACACACTCAGTATCCATCTTGTTGATCACATCATCATCAGCGATAACGAGGCTTTCAGCTTTCAGGCTGATTCATTGATGGGCAGCAGCCAAACACACAGCAGCGAGGCTTACGCAGCGGAATACATGTCCATAAGGCAGTTTTCCTCGGTTATGTCAGAACTTAACGTTAGAAAACAATAAGATTGATCATACTAGAGAAACACTGCTTCAATAAAAGATTGCCGGATTGGCAAGATGGTTTTGCATCATACAAGAATCTTAGCTGCCTCGGCAGCAGCGCATTTTCACGTTTGCCTGACGCGGCGGGACAAAACTAACGCTGAAAGAACTTAATACCGTATGAATCAGAGTTTCTCCCGCAACAAAAACGGAGGTCAGCCATGACACTGAGTTTCAAAGTTCTTGAACAGCCGGATGCCACAGTGATATCAAGCATCCTTGATATTGAACAGCAGGCGTTCGGCGACGGCGCCCTGAATGAATATGTGGTGGTGCCTATGCTGCGATATGGCAAGGTATATGCCGCTCTGGATGATCAGGGATATGCTGTGGCCTGCGCGTATTTTATGCGCAGCATGGACGATACGGACACGGCCTATCTGCTAAGCGTGGCTGTTCTTCCTGCTTTCCGCGGCCAGAACGTGGGTACGGCGCTGTTAGAATACGCGCTTTCCCATATCAAAAAACTGGGTATACTGCGCGTTCGGATTTCGGTGGATCCAGCAAATGTCGACGCGCTTTCTGTTTACCGGGAACAGCTTGGTTTTTCTGTCGTTGACACCGTGCAGGACGAATTCGGCCCTGGAGAGGACAGGCTTGTGATGAGCAGAAACCTATGATTTTTTAACGCCGACTTTAAAGCACGCCATCAATAGCCAAAACCCACCATCCGTCATTTTCCGGCCTTACGAAGAGCTGCGCAAAGCTGGCGCATTAAGCCTTCATTATAGGCTGCTTGGCTGTTTTCTGATATAATGGAAAAAACACGAAGGAGCGGTTATGAGACTTGATAAGTTTTTAAAGGTATCACGCATCATCAAGCGCCGTACCGTAGCGGGCGAGGCATGTGAGCGGCAGCGCGTTTTTGTCAACGGCAACCCCGCCAAACCGGGCAAAGACGTAAAACCGGGCGATACAATAGACGTGCATTTTGGCACCAATACGCTTAAGATAAAAGTTCTCTTGATCACGGAAACCGTGCGCAAAGAGGAGGCTGGCAGCATGTACGAAGTCTTGGAGGAAAAGAGCCGTGCCTAACGTTTGCGGCATCGTTTTGGCAGCGGGCGCTTCAACGCGGCTTGGCGAGAACAAGATGTTCTTACGCATCGGCGGTAAATATGTGCTGGAACGCACGCTTGAGGCCTTTGAGGAATCTGGTTGTTTTTCGCGTATCGTCATTGTTTGTCAGCAAAAAGACCAGGCTGAAATTCAAATGATCGCGCAGCGTGTCCTGCAAGTGCCGTTCGTGCTCGCAGAAGGCGGAAGCGAACGCCAGTATTCGGTGGAAAACGCGCTTACGGCCGCAAAAGGCTCGGATCTCGTCGCAGTACATGACGGCGCGCGCTGTTTTGTTTCACCGCAGACCGTCCGCCTGTGCGTGGAAAAGGCCATCGAAACAGGCGCGGCAGCGGCGGGCATGCACACGCAAGACACCATTAAAACCATTAGCGGCGGCTGCATCACAGGGACGGTTGACCGCGAGCACCTCGTCAATATACAAACTCCCCAAGTGTTTTCTTATATGCTGCTCAAGCGCGCACATGAGCAGGCGCGTAAGGACGGTTTTTTGGGTACGGATGAATGCAGCCTTGTCGAGCGGCTTGACATTCCTGTAAGCTTTGTCGAGTCGGACAAGCACAACATCAAGATCACGACACAGGAGGACGTTTTGTACGGGCGTTTGATAACAGGCGAGAAGCTGCGCACAGGACAGGGCTATGATGCGCACAGGCTTTGCGAAGGCAGGCCGCTTATTTTGGGCGGCGTGCATGTGCCGCACACACACGGGCTTTTCGGCCACAGCGATGCTGATGTGCTTGTACATGCAATCATGGATGCGCTTTTGGGCGCGGCAGCGGCCGGCGATATCGGCAGGCATTTTCCCTGCACGGACGAAACTTTGGGCGCAAGCAGCCTGTATCTGCTTGAGCGTACGCGGGATATCATCGTTCAAAAAGGGTTTGGCATCATCAACATTGACGCCACCGTGGTGATGGAACAGCCAAAACTCTCTCCATATATCAAGCAAATGCGCAGCAACATCGCAGCGGCGCTTGGTATCAGCATAGAGTCCATCAGTGTAAAAGCCACAACCACCGAGGGCATGGGTTTTGAAGGGGCCCATGAGGGCGTGTCCGCTATGGCTGTAGCCACGATATCGGGATAACGCGCTTGCTTTTTTGGTATTTCTATATCATAATGATGACGCATCAACAGCAGGGAGTAAACAGATGGACTTGATTCAGGCGGAAAAAAAATGGCGGAAAAAATGGGAGGAGTCGGGGCTTTACCGATTCGATAAAAGCCGCGCCCACAAAAAGAAATACATTCTTGAGATGTTTTCATACCCTTCAGGCGCCCGGCTTCATCTCGGGCATTGGTACAATTACGGCCTTTCTGACACCTATGCGCGTTACATGCGTATGAGAGGCTTTGAAGTTTTCCAGCCCATGGGATTTGACGCCTTCGGGCTGCCCGCTGAAAACTACGCCATCAAAACCGGCATCCATCCCGAGGATTCGACGCTCACCAACATCGACACCATGGAAAAACAATTAAAAGAGATGGGTGCGATGTTTGACTGGGATTATGAGATCAAAACATGTTTGCCCGATTATTACAGATGGACGCAGTGGTGCTTTTTGCAGCTTTACAAAAGCGGCCTTTCGTACCGCAAGGAAGCGCCCGTCAACTGGTGCGACTGCTGCAACACCGTGCTGGCTAACGAACAGGTCACAGACGGCGGCTGCGAGCGTTGCCACACGCCGGTCATACGCAAAAACTTAACGCAGTGGTTTTTCAAAATCACCGATTACGCGGAAAGGCTGCTCCAAAACTTAGAGAAGCTCGACTGGCCCGAAAAAACAAAGATGATGCAGCGCAACTGGATAGGAAAATCCGTGGGCGGCGAAATCACGTTTACGCTCGAATCCGGGGAGACATTCAGCGTTTTCACAACGCGCGCCGATACGCTTTACGGCTGCACCTATGCCGTTTTTGCGCCCGAACATCCGCTCACGCTCAAAATCACGACAAAAGAACACTTAAAAACCGTTGAAGATTATATCGCCAAAGCCGCGCGTGTCAGCGAAATTGACAGGCTTTCTGCAGCACGTGAAAAAACAGGCGTGTTCACCGGCGCTTACGCCATAAACCCTGTCAACGGCCGGCGCATACCCGTCTTTGCGGCTGACTATGTGCTCGCCACCTACGGCACAGGTGCAGTCATGGCAGTGCCCGGGCATGACGAGCGCGATTTTGAGTTCGCCCAAAAATACGGCCTGCCCATCGAACGTGTCATCAAAGGCCATGCGGGTGAGGACGACACACTGCCCTACACCGGCTACGGCGTGATGGTCAACAGCGAAGATCTCTCTGGCCTACCTGCTGAGGAAGGCAAAAAGGCTGTGATCGAAAAGCTTAAACAACAGGGCAATGCTGATTTTAAGATCAATTACAGGCTGAGGGACTGGCTGATATCGCGTCAGCGTTACTGGGGCACGCCGATCCCCATCGTTTACTGTGATAAATGCGGCGAAGTGCCCGTCCCCGAGGACGATCTGCCGGTGACGCTGCCTTACGATGTGGATTTCACGCCGGACGGCACATCTCCGCTGCTCAAATCCGAGTCGTTCATGCACGCGAAGTGCCCGAAGTGCGGCGGAGCAGCGCGGCGCGATGCGGACACCATGGATACGTTCGTGTGTTCGTCGTGGTATTTCCTGCGCTATCCGGACAACCGCAATGATAAAGCCCCGTTTGATACCGCGTGGATCAATAAAATGCTGCCTGTCGACAAATACGTGGGCGGCGCGGAACACGCGTGCATGCACCTTTTATACGCACGCTTTTTCACAATGGCCCTGCATGACTTGGGCTATTGTGATTTCGAAGAGCCCTTCACATCGCTGGTGCACCAGGGCGTGATCTTAGGCCCGGACGGCGCCCGCATGAGCAAATCCCGCGGCAACGTGATCTCTCCCGATGCCTACATCAAACAGTACGGCAGCGATGCGCTGCGCATGTACCTTGGTTTCGGGTTCTCCTATATAGAAGGCGGCCCCTGGAACGAGGATGGCATCCGCTCGATACATAAGTTCTTAGAGCGCGTCGAGCGCACGGTGCTGCGCCTCAAAGATGTGGAAACCTCAAGTGATGACGGCAGAAAACAGATACTTTACGCGCAGAATTACGCTGTGCAGCATATGCGCGCCGACATCGAGGTGTTTTCGTTCAACACGGCGATCGCGCGGCTCATGGAGTTTGTCAACGCGCTCATCAAATACCTGGATGCCGCACCCGACAAAAACATCTGCACCGATGCCGCATCCGTGCTTTTGCGGCTGATCGCCCCGTTCGCCCCGCATTTCGCAGAAGAGCTTTGGGAAACACTTGGACATGACTATTCAGTCTTTAATGCGCCGTATCCCGAATGCGACGAAACCGCTCTTGTTCTTGACACCATTGAAATGCCTTTGCAGGTCAACGGCAAAGTACGCGCTCGGTTCCATGTGGCCGCGGACGCGACCAAAGAAGATATCGAAAAGCAGATCATGGAAAGCGCTGAGCTTAAGTCTTTCTTTGAAGGCAAACCTGTGCGCAAGCTGATCATCGTGCCGGGTCGCATCGCCAACGTCGTGGTGGGCTGACTCATGAACACAAAGACTTTTTCCATACGGTTCATGGCCGAGGCCGGCATCATAGCGGCGCTGTATTTTGTACTCACGATGGCCATCGAGCCCTTAAGTTTTGGCCAGCTGGGCATGCTGCAGCTGCGCGTTTCAGAAGCGCTCTGTGTGCTGCCTTTTTTCACGCCGGCGGCGATCCCCGGCCTGTTTATCGGCTGCGCTGTTGCCAATATCTTTAGTTTTCTCGGTGTGGTCGATGTTATTTTCGGCTCACTCGCAACGCTTGCCGCGGCAACGATCACCTATTTCATCAAAAACAAGTGGCTTTTGCCTTTGCCTTCGGTGCTGGTCAATGCGGTAGCCATCGGCGCGCTGCTGCACTTTTTCTATTTCACCGAAATGCCGCTTTGGGTGCCCATGCTGTATGTGGGCGCGGGACAGGCTCTTGCGTGCTACGCGCTCGGTATGCCGTTGTTTTTTCTATTGAACAAACACAAAAAACAGCTGTTCGGGCGTTGATTTTCCCAAGGGCGCCGCTTTTCGATATAGAAGAACCGGCTTCAGCATTGACATTGAAAAACTGCCGTGTTATATTACCAGCAGGCAAAAGCGCTTTGCTTATTGTATAAACTGAATATTTATTCTTCAGGGATAGGTGAGATTCCTTACCGGCGGTATAGCCCGCGAGCCATTGATGGCAGATCCGGTCAGATTCCGGAGCCGACAGTATAGTCTGGATGAGAGAAGAACAGCAGCCTTGTATATTTATACGAGATGTTATCCCTGAAGCACAGTTGTTTCAGGGGTTTTTTGTTTGCCGCGTTTTAGGTGCCATGCAGCGGCATAACAAAAAGAAATGGGAAACGGGCAAATGAATCACGAATTTTATATGAGGCGGGCGCTCAAGCTGGCGGAAGGCGGTTGTGGTTATACCAACCCCAACCCTCTGGTCGGAGCCGTGATCGTCAAAAACAATATCATCATCGCCGAAGGTTTTCATAAACAATGCGGCGGCGACCACGCCGAGGCGGACGCGCTTCGCAGGGCAAACTTTGACGTGCACGGCGCAACGCTATATGTCAATTTAGAACCGTGTTCCCATTTCGGGCGGACGCCGCCCTGCGCCGAGGCTATTATCAAAAAAGGTATCCGTGAGGTCGTCATCGCGATGGCCGACCCAAACCCAAAGGTAGCCGGACGCGGGATCAGGATGCTCCGGCAGGCAGGGATCAACGTTGTCACAGGCGTGCTTGAAGCACAGGCAAAAAAACTCAATGAAATTTTCATCAAATACATCACGGAAAACACCCCGTATGTGATCATGAAAGCAGCGATGACGCTTGACGGCAAGATCGCTTCGTTTTCCGGCGACTCAAAGTGGATCTCGTGCGAAGCCTCAAGGCAAAGCGTACATTGGCTGCGCCAGCGCGCCGCTGCCATCATGGCGGGCAGCAAAACGATATGCACAGATGACCCCGCGCTGACCGTAAGGCTCGCTTCGGGGCAAGGCAGAGATCCCGTGCGCATCATCATAGACAGCCGCGGCATCGTGCCGGCCGGCTGCAGGGCGATCGCAGGCGGCTCAAGTGCCAAAGTAATATTGGCAACGACTGAGCGCATCGATCCGAAAAAGGAAGACTCTTTCTTAAAAAAAGGGGTTAAGATCATCAAAACACAAACCCCTGACGGTCATGTTGATCTGCGTGCGCTCATGGAGGCCTTGCATACATTAGAGATCGACAGCGTATTGCTTGAAGGGGGCGGAGGGCTTTGCGCAGCCGCGCTTGAGGCGGGCATCGTTGATAAAATCATGCTTTTTATAGCGCCCAAGATCATCGGCGGCAAAGATGCGCCGACACCCGTTGAAGGCGAAGGGATCGCCTTGATGCGGGATGCCATCAGTGTTTCCGGTATGCAGTTTTGTGCATCGGGGGAGGATATTCTGATCGAGGCGTATCTGAAAGGAGGCCTATGTTTACTGGAATCACAGAAGAAAAGGGAATCATAAGGCAGGTCACACGGGGCACCGCTTTTTTTCGTTTAAAGATCGGCTGCCGCCGCGTCCTTGAAGATGCATATACGGGCGACAGCATCGCGGTGAACGGGATCTGCCTTACCGTGACAGAAAAAACTAGCGACGGATTTTCTGCCGATGTGATGCCTGAAACCATGCGGCGCACTGCGCTGCATCAGCTTCGCGTCTCTGATCCGGTCAACTTGGAGCGTGCTCTGCGTTTGAGCGACCGGCTCGGCGGACATCTGGTCAGCGGCCATATCGACGGTGTCGGCACGATTGCTGCGCGCACTGAAGAAAGCAACGCCATTTGGCTGACTTTGCAGGCAGACGGCAGCATACTCAAATACATCATCGAAAAAGGATCAGTCACGCTTGACGGCGTCAGCCTGACGGTTGCCCGGGCCAGCAGCCAGTCTTTCGCAGTCTCGCTGATCCCGCACACCGCAAAAACCACAACGCTCGGCATCAGAAAGGCCGGTGACCTTGTCAATATCGAAACCGACATGATCGGCAAATACGTCGAAAAGCTGATGTCCTTTGAGCACAGTGAACAAACAAGCAAAAGCCGCGTGACGGAAGACTTTCTCAAAGAAAACGGCTTTCTATAAAAGGCGCAAAAAGGAGACCCCTATGTTCAACACGATCGAAGAAGCGATTCATGATATCAGGAACGGAAAAATGGTCATCGTGGTGGATGACGAGGACAGGGAAAACGAGGGCGACCTTGTCATGGCCGCTGAAAAGGCAACGCCCGAAGCCATCAACTTCATGGCTACCTACGCAAAGGGCATGGTCTGCGTGCCGCTGACGCAAACCAGGGCGCAGGAACTTAATTTGCAGCTGATGGTGCAGCGCAATACGGAAAGTATGTGCACAGCGTTCACCGTCACGGTCGACCATAAAAGCACAAAAACGGGCATTTCTGCATTCGAGCGGTCAAAAACCATACGCGCGCTTGTCGATCCAAACGCACACGGCGAAGATTTTTCAAGGCCTGGTCACATTTTTCCGCTGATCGCAAGAAACGGCGGTGTGCTCCAAAGGCTTGGGCATACCGAAGCGGCGGTCGATCTGGCGCGGCTCGCGGGGCTGTATCCGGCCGGTGTCATCTGCGAGATCATGAATGCCGACGGCACAATGGCAAGGGTTCCCGAGCTTGCAAAGATCGGTAAAGAACATGGTATCAAGATGGTCACCGTTGCCGATCTGATACAATACAGAAGAAGAAATGAAAAGCTAATCACAGCGTCTGCACGGGCAAAACTGCCTACGCAGTTCGGGGAATTCGATCTTATCGCTTATGAGAATATCGTCACCGGCGAACACCATGTGGCACTTGTGATGGGAAAAATCGATGCTGATGAACCCGTCCTTGTGCGGGTACATTCCGAGTGTTTGACGGGGGATGCTTTTCATTCGCTGCGCTGCGACTGCGGCCAGCAGCTGTCGGCGGCCATGCGCGAGATCGGCTGCACAGGAAAAGGCATTTTATTGTACATGCGGCAGGAAGGCCGGGGGATCGGCCTGGTCAATAAGATAAGGGCATATGAACTGCAGGACCAGGGCAAAGACACCGTTGAAGCCAATGAACTTTTGGGCTTTGCTCCGGATTTAAGAGAATACGGCATAGGGGCGCAGATCTTAAGCGATTTGGGTGTCAAAAAGATGCGTCTGCTGACCAACAATCCGCATAAGATCATCGGGCTTGGAAGCTATGGCCTCGAAGTGGTCGAAAGAGTGCCCATCGAGATAGAAACAAACAAAGAAAACGACTTTTACATCTGCACAAAAAAAGAAAAAATGGGGCATCTTTTTTCCGCCAAAACCGATGACAAACAAAAAAATAACCAAAAAGGAGAATAATAAAATGACGGTCAACACAATACAAGGGGATCTTGTCTCCAAGGGTTTAAAAATCGGGATCATCGCAGGCCGCTTTAATGAGTTTATCTCCGGTAAGCTTGTGAGCGGCGCGATCGACGGACTTATAAGGCACGGCGCGGATGCGCAGCAGATCAGTCTCGTGTGGGTTCCGGGCGCTTATGAAATACCTCTCACCGCACAAAAAATGGCGACATCCGGAAAGTACGATGCACTGATATGCGTAGGCGCCGTGATCAGAGGCTCAACGCCGCATTTTGACTATGTCGCAAGCGAGATGAGCAAGGGGATCGCGCTGGTCTCGCTGCAAACGGGCATTCCCGTTGTTTACGGTGTGCTGACGACCGACAATATTGAGCAGGCCATAGAGAGGGCGGGCACCAAAGCGGGCAACAAAGGCTTCGACGCAGCTTTGACCGCCATCGAAATGTGCAACCTGCTCTGCCAGCTATAATAAAGCCGGACGTTTTCAAATAAAGCTTTGGTGCAGAAACTGAAAAATATACAAACGCTTTTTTTAGACTATGACGGCTGTATCCACGAAAGCCTGATCCTTTATGCGCCCGCTTTTCGCAAGGCGCAGGACTATCTTTGCCGGCAGGGCTTGGCTCAAAAGCGTGACTGGCCGGACTGCGAAATAAGGCCATGGATCGGGCTTGATCCAAAAACGATGTGGCAACAGTTTCGGCCGGATCTGCCAAAACACGTAAGGCAAGCCGCTTCCGACGTGATCAGTGCACATATGGCGGCCACCGCCAAATCAAACGCGCGCCTGTACCCCGGCGCTGCTGATACACTGCAGGCGCTCAAAAACCGGGGCTATATGCTCGTGCTCATCAGCCATTGCACACAAGAATACTTAAGTTTGCATGATCAGGTGTTTTCACTCGGGCAGTATTTTGAAGCGATGATCAGCTCTGAAACCTTCGGATATGCCGGAAAAGCCGACATACTCGCACAAATCGCGCAAAAGTTTCCTTCAAATCAGGCAATGATCGGAGACCGCGGGCTTGATATCGAGGCCGGCAGGCAAAACAATATGCTGACTGTCGGTGCGCGTTACGGATACGCGTCTTATGCGTGTGAACTTGAGCGTGCTGATTATCTGATCGACAGTATCGAGCAACTCAAAAATCTTTTTTGATGGGCTTGCTTATCAGAAAAATCCATCTGCCTTGTAAACGATCTCGCCGTCTATCATGGTACACAAACAGTTGGTAAAAGTGTTCATGGGGTTGCCGTCGAACACCGCGATATCCGCATCCTTGCCTGTTTCAATACTGCCCACGCGCGAAGACACCCCGCAAATATTTGCTGCATTGATTGTGATCGCTTTTAAGCCTTCTTCAACACCAAGCCCTTCTTTGGCCGCAAGCCCCGCACAAACAGGAAGATACTGGATCAGCGATACTGGGTGATCTGTGGTGATGGCCACTTCTATACCGGCTTTATGTAAAAGACTGGCTGTTTTAAAATCCATATACTGTACTTCGATTTTGCTTCTTGATGCAAGGTTCGGCCCAACGATTGCCGGATAACCTGATGCTTTTATCTCCTCGCATATCAGATGCCCTTCGGTACAGTGGTCAAGCGTCAGGTCAAGATCAAACAATTTTGCAATGCGTATTGCTGTTAAGATGTCATCCGCCCTGTGGACATGCGCTTTTAAAGGTATTCTTTTGTTTAATACCGGCAGCCAGCTTTCCATTTTATGATCATATTCAAAGTCTGTGTTGTTTTTTTCGGCTTCTTTTTTTCTGATTGCATATTGACTCGCTTCGCAAAGCTCTTCGCGCAGCATAGCCCCTATCGTCATCCTGGTTGACGGCATCATATTGTTTTTTCCATAGTTGTTTTTTGGGTTTTCACCGAAAGCCACTTTCATGGCTGCAGGCTCAAGTACGACCATATCATCAATTTTCCGGCCTTTTGTCTTCATAAAAACAAACTGCCCGCCAACGACATTGGCACTTCCCGGTCCGATCATAGCAGATGTGATCCCGGCTTTGATGGCACTGTGAAAAGCTGCATCCATCGGATTGACGGCATCCACAGCTTTAAGGTGCGGTGTTATGGGTTTGCATGTTTCGTTGCAGTCATTGCCTGCATCACCTGTTTTCTCTTCTGATATGCCCATATGGCAGTGTGCTTCTATAAGTCCGGGCATGACCCAATTGTTTTTTGCATCCAACACGATGCCCTCTGTGTTCTTGTCCGCATCAATTTGCTCAAAAACTCTTTGTATCTTTTTATTTTTGATAAGAATGCAGCCTCTATCAAAATTTCTTTTGGCCATTGTCAAGATCTTTGCGTTTATGATGATGATATTGACTCCTCCTTTAAGCCATTGCTGCGCATTTATTATGAATAGGTTGCCCTTGATTTGCGGACAATAAACGCATCGAAAAACAACAAAGGAGTGTATCATGGATTGTCAGAATAATAATAACGACTGCAACCAAAATAACAAACAGAACCAGAACCAGGAAAACAAGCGAAACCAAAACAACCGGCAGAATCAAAACAACCGGCAGAACCAGAAGAACCAAAACAACAGACAGAACAATCAGAATTGCAGATAAAAAAATCTGCCGATCTGTCATCTGATGGCGCGCCCCGTTGGCATTTGAAGCGGGGCTTCCTTTATATTCCATTTTTAAATCAATGATGCACATTTTGATGGAACGGTTTTGCGTAACTGCTTTTCCTGAACGCGATAGCATCTGGCCCATAGTCAAATCTGTGATTGTTACGCAGCATCGTCCATGATAAAATAACTGCATCATGAATGCCAAAAAAGCGCCTTTTACATATCACTTTTTTGCTGCCGCAGCATTGATCCTTCTTTCGTATATCCTTTTATACAGCCTCACAGAGCAGAGTATTTTCTCACACAGCGTTTATGACTCATATACGCGCCAGGCGCAGGTTTGGTGGCAGGGCAGGGCAGACC
Organism: Christensenellales bacterium; assembly: GCA_040768905.1. Lineage (GTDB taxonomy): Bacteria > Bacillota > Clostridia > Christensenellales > SZUA-584 > SZUA-584. Next base: position 2,258,875 of record JAXGMA010000001.1, on the reverse strand, counting down.
TTTCCGAAAATATTCCGTGGCTGGAGCTTGCTGAATATAACGGCCGTATTTTTGTGAGTTTTCCGCCTTTTCCGAGTGTTGTCCAGTTTCTGCTTTACCCCCTTTTTGGCATGCAGATGCCGGACAATCTCATAAACACGCTTTTTGGCTTCGGTTCTTTCGTTCTCGTCTACCTTGTGATGGCACGGAACGGCCATAGCAGCCTGTCCTGCGCGCTGACTGCGCTGCTGCTGACGCTTGGCTCAAACCTGTTTTATCTGTCTGTAACAGGCTGGGTCTGGTTTTCTGCTCAGACTCAAGCGTTCTTCTTTTCAGTTCTGGCAGTATATCTTATTGCCAGCCGCAGCAGATCAGCGTGGTACTTTTCGTTTTTATCGCTGGGTATCGCTTTCGCCTGCCGTCCTTTTCAGATCGTGTATACGCCTTTGCTTGTCTACCTGCTGCATAAAAATCTGGGTGACAACCACAATATCAAAGGTTATCTGAGCTGCATCAAATACACGCTGCCGCTCTTTGCAGCCTTAGCAGCCACAGCGGCGTACAATCATGCGCGGTTTGACAATCTCCTTGAATTCGGGCATCACTACCTTCCGGAGTTTGCGCATGCGCCTCAGTTTTCGCTGCGTTATGTCCCGGGAAATTTTCTTGAGATCTTAAAGCTGCCCGGCATACATGCCGCAGGCTTCTGGCCTGAGTTCAACGGGACGCTCTTCTTCCTGGTCAATCCTGCCTATGTGCTGATCGGCGTCCGCCTTGTGCAGGGACGTTTTGACCAAAAAAAGGCGCTGTACACGCTTAGCCTGCTCCTTCATTTTGTACTGATACTCTCACACAAAACGATGGGCGGATGGCAGTTCGGCAGCCGGTACTTAGTCGATATGCTGCCATTTGCGCCCGTTCTTTTTGCAGACGGACCAATGAGCCGGGCGTCTGCGCGGTTTACCGCAGTGCTTGCGGCGCTTGGCATCGCTGTGAACATCTGGGGCGCCATATGGTTCTACACATCTTTTTAGGAGAACAAAATGTATCTTAAAAGCCTTGTGCTTAAAAACTACCGCAGCTACGAAAGCCTCCATGTGCGCTTTTATGACGGCATCAATATACTGCAGGGCAAAAATGCTGCGGGCAAGACCAATATACTTGAAGCCATGGGTTTCCTGAGCATGGGCAAGTCGTTCCGCACGCAGAAGGACATCGAGTGCATACGTACAAGCTGCGAAACAGCATATATAAAAGGTCTGGTTCAGCGCGCAGAAAGCACGCTGTCTCTTGAGGCGCAGCTCAGTGCGCTCGATAAGAAGAGCCTTAAAGTCAGCGGGCAGCCTGTCCGCAAGATGGGGGCGCTTTTCGGCAACTTCATTGCCGTTGTTTTCTCGCCTGAAGACTTAAAAGTACTCAAAGAGTCACCTTCCTTAAGACGGCGTTTCATTGATATGGAAATATCCAAGCTGCGCCCCGCGTATTTTTACGAATTGCAGGAATACGGCAAGGCACTTGCGCAGAAAAATGCTCTGCTCAAATCACGTATGCCAGAGTCCCAGTTGAAAAAACTTGTCGGCATATACAACGAACAGCTCTCATCCCACGGTGCGCGCATCATCACAGCACGGCAGGAGTTTTTGCAGCGTGTGGATGAGATAAGCCGCCAGATCCACAATGAGCTTTCCGGCGGTGAAAGGCTCTCTCTGCGCTATAAAAGCAGCGCAGACGGCGCGCAACTGGCAAGCTCTCTGTTTGAAAAAATGGAAAAAGCATTTGGTTCCGAGATAGAACAGGGCTTTAGCCTCTGCGGCCCCCACAGGGAAGATATTTTGGTCTCTCTGGGAGGAAACGAGATCAAGGCATATTCGTCACAGGGGCAAATACGCACCGCGATGCTTTCTTTAAAGCTGGCCACTTTTGAGATCGCACGGACGGATTTTTATGATGATCCCGTCCTGCTGCTTGACGATGTGTTTTCTGAACTCGATATTCCGCGTCAAAACGCTCTGCTTAAGCGAATACGCGGCGCACAGTGTTTTTTGACCACCGCCGTACCGCTTGAGTGCAAAGATGCGCATCTTTTCACGGTAGCGGGCGGGACGGTCACAGAAATGAAGTAACCAAAAATCCCGTGCATATGCCAATAGCGGCGCACAGCGTCTTGTTTTGTTTCCTGTCTGCGCAGTGGTTTGCCGCCGGTATCAGCTCTTTCAAAGAAATAAAAAGCATCGCGCCCCCGGCAAATGCAATACAAAAAGCGATCATTTCCCCGGAAATCTGCCCGACAGCCGTACCCATCACCGCGCCTGCGGCTGTGGGCAGCCCTGTTAAAAACGCAAGCCCAAGCACGCGTCCCGCCGGCAGCCCGGAAAGCCGAAGCGGCAGGCAAACGGCAATCCCTTCAGGCACATTATGTGCCAGCATCAGCAGCGACAGCGAGATTGCTAAACCTTTACTGTGCACGAGCGAAGAACCAATGGCGATCCCTTCTGGCAGATTATGCAGCGCGATGCCTGCAAGCACGAGCAGCCCCGTCGAATAAAGTGTCGGGCTTTTTGTGCGTATGACCAGCGGAGAGAGCAATGCAAAAAAAACCGCGCCTGAAACCGCACCGCTGCACATAGTCAAAATACCGCCGAGCACCGAGCTTTCCATAAGCATCTCAAAAACAACCACAGAAACCATCAGTCCGCCCGCAAAGGCAAGAAACACGCGCGGCTCCGCTGACCTTTTTCCTATCAGCATGGCCGCTGCGCCCCCTAAGACCGTCCCTGCAGCACCGACGACTGTGCCAAGACATAAGCTTATAAAATACATCGAAAACTCCGTACTTTGCCCATACGTCATCTATACGCGTATTTGAGCCGATTATGCAGGATGAAGCGCAATTATTACATATTATTACATTTTTTATATGACGGTGCCCCTTTGTGTATCGTGGCACATTTTGTCTCAGCCCGTACAAAAAAGCCCCGGCACAGGGCTGCCGGAGCTTTTGTTTTATCAATGAATGGCTGGTTAAGCCTTCTGAGCTTTTTTCAGTCCCCGTTCGGCTCTATAAGACCAAGGTCTCCGTCATGCCGCTGGTAAAGCACATTGATTTCGCCAGTTTTTGCGTTCCGAAAGACAAAAAACTGATGTCCTAAAAGCTCCATCTGCATTTTTGCCTCCTCGATGTCCATCGGCTTGACCACGAAACGCTTGGTGCGGACGATATCTGGAACCCGCTCGTTTGACATGCTGGCCTGATATTCATAATCCTCTTTTGTAAAAGCACCGTCACGCAGGCGTTTTTTGAGCGCAGTGCGGTGTTTGTGGATCTGTTTCTCAAGCTTTTTGAGCACACCGTCAACTGATGCATACATGTCTCCCGTGGCTTCTTCGCCGCGAAGTACGATACCGTCAAACGGAATGGTCACCTCTACGATGTGGCGCGATTTTTGTATTGACATGGTTATCTGCGCCTCGGTACTTTCATCGAAATACCTTTGTAGTTTGGAAACTTTTTTAGTCACCATATCTTTTAAGTAATCCGATACTTCCATGCCTTTTCCTGATATTATAACGCGCATATTCTGACCCCTCCCTGACTTTTATTTTTAGCCCAAAAACCAGGCTTTGTTCCTTATCTTTATTGTACCTCCATTTCATCTTTGATAAACAAAAACTCTATAACAATAGTATTCGCTTGTGTATTGTTTTTTTCCTGCTGCTTTTTACCGATTGTGTTTTTGAAGCAAATAAAAAACCCAGCGTTTTTTTATGCTGAGTTTTCATATCATCAAATACCGTGCACCCGGCCTTCGACACGCTGTTACAAGAGGTTCGGCGGCAGGTTGCTCAGAGCAGACTGATCCGAGGCACACGGCCGTATCCGCTTACTGCTGCTCCCGTCAGGGCCTGACAGGGTTCACGGGCGGCCATTGCACGGGGCCCACTCGTCAACGCCCCTTACCGTCTCCATACCTTACAACAACGCGCCTCGGGCCGGGAATCAAACCCTGCTATAGCGGATTGCAGGTTCAGGGCACCGCTGGCTCCCCGTCTGGCACGGTAAACTTGTTTACTTAATTTGTGTAAAGCTTATTTGTAGAAAGTGTGACGCAGTATACACTCGTTGCGCTCAGGCCCCACGCCGATCATTGCAGCGGGCACACCTGTTTCACTTTCGATAAAGCTGACATACTCCTGTGCGGCTTTTGGCAGCTCTTCAAATTTTCGCACATGCGAAATATCGCTGCTCCATCCTTCAAACTCTTTGTATACCGGCTTTGCCGCTGCAAGGTCATCAAGAGAGGCCGGAAAATCCTTCGTCTTGTTTCCCCGTATATCATAGGCTGTGCATACCTTTACGGTATCAAAGCCGCCTAAGGTATCCATCCGCGAAAGCGCGATAGATGTGATGCCGTTGATACGCACCGCAAAATCGACGATCACAAGATCCAGCCAGCCGCAGCGGCGCGGACGCCCCGTCGTCGCGCCAAATTCCTGCCCTTTCTGGCGTATGCGCTCTCCGGTTTCATCATTGAGCTCTGTCACAAAAGGCCCGCTTCCCACTCTCGTGGTGTAAGCTTTCACAACACCCACAACTTCGGTCAGCGCAGCAGGCGGCAGCCCTGTGCCTATGCTCACACCTCCAGAAATGGGGTGCGATGACGTCACATAGGGATATGTCCCAAAATCGATATCCAGCAACATGCCCTGTGCGCCTTCAAAAAGCATTTTTTTGCCCTGCATATAAAAATCGTGGCAAAGCCTTACCGTGTCGCAGATATGCGGACGCAAACGTTCTTTGTATGAGAGAAGCAGCTCAAGCATAGGTGCATACTCAAGCGGTTGTTGGCCGTAGACTTTGGTGATGATGTCATTTTTATGTCCAAGCACGTCTTTTAACTTTTGCGCAAAACCGTCGCTTAGCAGATCACACATACGAAGGCCGCTGCGCGCTGCTTTGTCGGTATAGCAAGGGCCGATGCCGCGCTTGGTCGTGCCTATCAAGGCATCTCCGGCCACGTCTTCGCTGAGCCCGTCCAAAACATTGTGATACGGCATCACGATATGCGCCCGGTCTGATATTTTAAGGTTGTTGAGCAGAAAACCTTTTTGCTCAAGCATGTCCATCTCCTCGATCAACGCACCCGGGTCTACAACAACACCATTTCCGATCACGCAAATTTTGCCTTCGTAGAGCGCGCCGGCAGGGATCAGATGCAGTGTATACTTGATATCCTTGACAATGATCGTGTGGCCTGCGTTGTTTCCGCCTTGATAGCGCACCACAACATCTGCGTCGTTCGCAAGATAGTCAACAAACCGCCCCTTGCCTTCGTCTCCCCATTGTACACCAAAAACAGATATACCAGGCATTTTACTTCACTCCCGATGGTCAAGATAATAAAAGCGGGGTCCCCCCGCTCAAGTCCTAGGCTATCGTACCAGAAAACAGCCGCATAGTCAACTGCAGGCGGATCAAAGGCTCTAAAAAAATTGATATATCAATAATTCCCGAACACGCTCCGGCGATCTATCTTGTCATGTCTTCCAATATCAGGGAAGGTTTTCAAAAACAGCTCTTTCGATGCGTTAGCGGCTTCTTTAAAGTCCCTGTATTCATTGAAAAACTGCATAGTGCCGCGCGCATAATCATAAAAGAAATAATAAAGATCAGTGTCGGAAGTCTCTGACATGGCCGCCTCAAGCGCAGCAGTTCCCGTGACGCATATCGGCCCGGGAGGCAGACCTCTGATTTTATATGTGTTATATGTGCTTGAGATTCTCGTATCCGCAGTTGTCATATACGGACGAGAATAGCCCGCAGCGTATTCCAACGTTGAACAGCACCCCAGCCTTGCGTTCTTCCCAAGCCTGTTCTGAAGCACAGCGGAAGTTTCTTTTTCGAAAGGCGCACCGATACATTCCCATTCTATGATCGATGCAAGAACAAGCCGCTCAGAAGCCAGAAGTCTGTTCTGCTTAGCGATTTTGCTTTCAAGCGCGTCATAACGCGCCTCAGCATGGGTTATCCAAAGTTCAACATTTTCGTTCAGTGTTTTACCTTCCGTATAATAGCTGCCCGGCACAAGAATGCCTTCCATCCGGCTGAACCCTTGTGTTTTGCTGCTGATCAGCTTGCTTTTCGCAGCTGCTAACACCTCTTTGATCTCTGATTCCGTCATGGAAAAGGCCTCGACAAGCTGCGGGATGATATGCAGCTCGAGCGTATCGCCCTCGCGCACAACTACTGCTTCTTGCGCTAAGTCCTCTGTGTGATCTGGTATTTCCGGCTGCGTGGTTTTCTTTGGCCCGGGAATCGGTGTGGCGGGATGCTTGTGTGTGCTTTGGGCCTCGGGAGGTGCATGCAAGTCTTCTTGTGTCTGCACAGGTGCTGCGCATGCACAGAACAGCAGGCAAGCTGCACACAGAAATATCTGAAAAGAAAACTTCATCATGTTCCTCCGTTTCATCATTAATGTCTTGAGGCATAGACCTGTTAATAACTCATCCGCTTTCCTTGATCGTTTGCATTGTCAGTATGATGTTTCTTTTTCATAGGCTCACTCCGTATCAAAGCGCCCGTTATAAGAACATTGCGTGCCTTTAGCTGCCCGGCTGCTGCCTGCTTATAAAACACAAAAGCTGTACAAAGTTTTTTGTATCGAGTAGAATGGTAGCAACATCCTTTCCGGGAGCATACGCATGTATTATATCATATTCAACCCGACTGCGGGTGCGGGGCGCTCTCATAAGGCCATGCAGATCGTTGCACAGCGTCTCAAAGAAAATAATGCCGACTTTGTGATAGCAGAAACGGAATACAAACATCACGCTGTAGAGCTTGCGCGCGGCGCTGTCGGGCAAGGTTATACCGGGATTATTTCCGTAGGTGGAGACGGCACGCTGCTCGAGATCGCAGGCCAGCTTGAGGGCACAGTTGAAAAGCTCGGTATCATCCCCGCAGGCACAGGCAATGATTTCCGACAAGCAATCGGTGTGCCCAAGGATGTCGGCGAGGCGCTTGACATCATAATCAACGGTCACACCAGCCGCGTGGATATAGGCTTTCTCGGAGACCAGCCTTTTCTTAATGTGGCCGGCACAGGCTTTGATGTTGAAGTCATCTACAACACAGAAAAAGTCCGAAGGCTGTTTACCGGCGGCTTTGCTTATTTTCTCGGCATTTTTATGTCCATTTTCGGACATAAAAACATAGATATAGACATAACTGCCAACGGGCAGACGTTCAAACGAAAAGTGCTGCTTATTGCTGTGGCCAACGGGAAGTGTTATGGCGGCGGGCTTCGGGTTGCTCCTGATGCCAGTGTCAGCGACGGCATGTTCAACGTTGTGATAATCAACAGCCTTCCAAAATGGCGTATACTTTTAGAGCTGCCAAAGCTAAAAAAAGGACAGCTTGAGCGCATTGATGTTTCAGAACAGTTTTCCTGCAGCGAGATCATCATTGACTCTTCTTCGCCGAAAAGCTTTAATCTTGACGGCGAGGTATACGGCACGACGCCGCAACGCCTTTACGTCAAGCCTTCAGCTTTAAATGTTTTCTGCCCGAAATAGATAAGGCCCTTTATGTCGCGCTGTCTGTGGCAATTCTCTCTTGTATCTTATAAAACATATCAATGAGATGGACATGGAGATGGACATGTTTCGTTCACTTTTTTTTATCGGGTTTTGTGTTATAATGGCTATAATATTTCTGCATCGAGGTGCTGAGTGAATCTGCTCAAGAACAAAAAGAAAAGAAAACTGCCGAAAAAAAAGATCTTATTTTTTTCTTTTATTGCTGTTGTTGTTATCGTCCTTGTCACAGGCTTTGTGATGCTGCTGACAAGAGGCAGAGAACTCTCTGATACAATGCTTGAACTTCCCGTTTCTTTGTCATCATCTTCGGATACTGCAGCAGCAACAACACCTCAAGCGCGCCCGTATTTCGCAGCCGGCCCGTACATTGTATATACGCAAGGTGATCTTTTGACTTGTCTTGATGCTAGATTAAATACTGTCTGGCAGCTGCGCTTATTTTCAGCAGGCCTCGAATATACCTCCGATAACGATATCATTGCGGCAACAGGATACGGTGTGATCCAGGTTATCGACACAAAAGGGCAGCACCTTTTTTCTACGCAGCTTGACGGTGAGATCTCCTCGGCGCGTATCGGCAAGGATAAAGTGGCTGTTTATGTCTATCAAACAGTTGATGAAACCACAAAGCAATACATCGTGGTCTTTGATCTTAACGGAGAAAGCCTCTACCAGATCGATGTGACTGACCGTTATGTCCTCAGGTATGGTTTTGATGCAGACAGCAGCTTGCTCTATGTTCTGGAGCTCGATGTTTCGGGCAGCACGCCGATATCGCGCATACTGACATATCGCCCGGAAACACAATCAGTGACCGGAAGAATTGAATTAAAAAACCAGATTGTCAGCAGTCTGTATATCAGCGGAGACCAGATGTATGCCATCGGCACCAACCAAATGACGATGTTTGCTTCGCAAAGCGCCGAAAGCGCAAGCATTATGATCTACGGCTGGGCGCTTAATGATATCTGCTGCCTGCCTGATCCGCGGTTTGTTTTTATACCTGCAAACAGCGAAAAAGAAATAAACATCGTGCGCATCATACGCGGCAGCGGAAATGAGCTCACCATCAACCTTCCTCCAGGGGTCTTTGACATCGTGCACACCAGCGATAAAATTTATTGTTTTGCAAACGATAAAATTTTCGTATATACTGTTGAGGGCAAATATTTGCGGATGTATACGCTGCCTTTTGAAATCAGCAGCGTTGAGCGCGCCATTGAAAAGCATGTGTTCGTCACGCAGGGAAACAAAGCTTACCTGCTTCCGTTGCCTTAAAAGCAGCTGCTTGCGGAGGACGTTTTATGAATCTGGTCAGTCTCGCTTATATAGCAGTGATCTTGGTGTTGGTGCTTGAAGGTGTCCACCGGGGCTTTTTGCGCTCTGCTTTGAATCTTGGCGCATTTTTTGTTTCTGTCATCACTTCGTTTCTTTTTTATCCCGTCATGTCCTCATCAGTCAAAAACAACCCTTCAATGTTTGATTACCTTTTTTACTATACCGAAGGCGCCGAAAAAATTGCTCATTTTGAGGATACAAGGCTGCTTGTCGACGGCCTTTCAAAGACAAAACTCGATGAGGTTTTGTTTGCGTCAAACATGCCTGAGCCTTTTACCTCCCTCGTGCGGCAAAACGTGCATACGCAGGCCTTTGCTGCAGAAGGCAGCACCACATTGGGCGAGTATTTCAACATGACTCTTGTTTCAGCGGTGCTTAATATATTCTCTTTTCTCGCCGTTTTTCTGATAGCACGCGTGATCTTCGCGTTTGTGCTGGGCGCTGTAGACTATACCATACAATTTCCCGAGCTTCGGCAATACAACCGTACCATGGGTGCGCTTTTCGGTTTTGCAAGAGGGTTGTTGTTTTGTTTCCTCATTGCGACCATCGTACCGGCCGTTTTTCTCATTTTTCCTGTAGACAAAATCATCGAGTTTTATCATAGCTCTGATATCGGTTTGTTTTTCATCAATAACAACATTTTTCTGCATTTGATCCTCGGTATTGTTTAAAAGAGTTTAGAGAAAACTTTTAAAAGTTTCACGTGAAACACAAACACGGTGTTTCACGTGAAACTTTTTTAAAACCAATTATTTGCATGACATTAAAAAATCATAAAGGCTTTGAAGCTGTTCGCTGTTGTAGTAGGAAAGCGTTATCTTGCCGCGTCTCGAATCGCCTGAAATCTGTACACGCGTGCCCAGCGCATCCGTCAGTGTCTTTTCGGCGGCAGAAAGCTCAGGATCTGTTTTCGCTGCTTTTTCTATGCAGCGAGGCTGGTTATCCCGAGCGCTCACTAAGCTCTCGGTTGCGCGGACAGACAATCCTTGTGCGATGATTCTTTCTGCAAGCTTTTGTTTGTCGCCGTCATTTTCAAGGACAACCAGGCACCGCGCATGCCCTTCTGAAAGCGCACCCGAAATCACAAAAGCACGAACACCCTCCGGCAGAGTAAGCAGGCGCAGCGTATTGGCCACTGCGCTTCGTGATTTTCCGATACGGTTAGAAAGCTCATCCTGCGTCAGACGGTGTTCATCCATTAACATGCGCATGGCCTGTGCTTCCTCAATCGGGTTCAAATCTTCCCGCTGTAAGTTTTCAACGAGTGAAACCTCCATCAATTCAGCCAACGAGTATTCTTTGACTACGACAGGCACCTCTTTTAGTCCTGCAAGCCGCGCAGCTCGATACCGCCTCTCTCCAGCGACGATTGCATAGCGCATTCCTTTTTTCTGCACGATGATGGGCTGCACGATTCCGTAAGTCCTTATTGACTGTGCAAGTTCGGAAAGCTTTTCTGCATCAAAATTCTTTCTTGGCTGTATCTCATTAGGGTCAATATCATTGACGTCCACGACCTTAAGGCCGCTTGCTTCACCCGTCGCAAGACCGTCGCCGATCAGTGCGCCAAGCCCTTTGCCAAGCCGTTTTTGTTTCATGATGCATCACCTTTGTTTTCAATAATTTCGCATGCCAGATCATTATAACATTGTGACCCCAGGCATGTGGCGTCATAACGGATCACCGGTAATCCAAAGCTTGGGGCTTCTCCGAGCCGCACATTGCGCGGAATGATGGTCTTGTAAACTTTGTTCTTGAAGTATTTTTTGACTTCATCCACAACCTGAATAGACAAATTGGTGCGCCCGTCAAACATCGTTAAGACAACGCCTTCGACCTCAAGCTCGGCGTTCAGATTGGCTTTGACCAGTTTTATGGTATTGATCAGCTGTGAAAGCCCTTCCAATGCATAGTATTCACACTGAATTGGCACGAGAATTTTGTCGGCCGCTGTAAGAGCATTGACGGTGATCAGTCCAAGCGAAGGCGGACAATCCATAAAAATAAAATCATAGTCATCACGCAGGCTTTTAAGCGCCTGCTTGAGTATCTGCTCGCGCGCCATGCGCGAAACAAGCTCAACTTCAGCACCCACGAGATCAATGTTTGCAGGTATCATGTCAAGAGTGTCGATCATGGTTTTTACGATTGCTTTGCGTGCATCAAGGCCGTTAATCAGTACGTCATAAGCAGAGTGCTCAAGTTCGCTTTTTTCTATTCCAAAACCGCTTGTGGAATTTCCCTGCGGATCCACATCGATCAACAGAACCTTTTGGCCTTTCTCTGCAAGACATGCACTTAAATTAACAGCTGTTGTCGTTTTGCCGACGCCGCCCTTCTGATTGGCTATGGCGATTGTTTTGGACATTTGCACTTATCCCCCTGCAATTCTTGTTCTTTTATTATAAAACAAAAAAGCGCCGTTTGAAAGAGTGCCTTTAAGAGTTTATACAAACCTTTGATTCAAATCTTCTTCTTACATTTTGTTTACAGTTTATCCGTTGTGGAAGATCTTTCTCTGTGATAGTATGGAAAAAACATAAGACGATTAAAGGCCTGCTAAAAAGCTGTGGAAGAAAGTATGCGTACATGTTTGAATTTTATCTGGGAAGAATAGAAGAAAGGAAGACAGATGGCTAAGACGATACTTGTTGTCGGTGACTCTATTTCAAAAGGCGTTGTGCTCGATACGCAGAAAAAGAAATATACGCTTCTTCATGAATGCTTTTTTAACCTGCTTGCTGATACGCTCAAAGCAAAGATGTTCAATGCGTCACATTTCGGTGCTACAGTGAAAGAAGGCAGAAGGCAGCTAATAACAAAAATGGAAAAACACGATCCGGACATCGTTGTGATAGAATTTGGAGGTAACGATTGCGATTTTGACTGGGAGAGCGTTGCCAAAGATCCCGGTTATGACCATATACCTAAAACGCCCCTGGATGTGTTTGAATACAATATTTGTGCCATGATCGATTACACAGAAAAAAACGGCAAAAAAGCGGTGCTGACAACGCTGCCGCCTTTGTATGCTGACAGTTATTTTAAGTGGTTTACCGGTTGTGACAGGGAAAAAGGCCAAAGCATTTTAAAATGGCTAAAGGAAGTTTGGCGTATCTATTGGTGGCAGGAGCGCTATTCCAACTGTATTGCGAATATAGCTAAAAAACGCGACGTGCTTTGCATCGATGTGCGGCATGCCTTCTTAAAGGGCCGTGAGTTTTGTCAGTATCTCTGCCCTGACGGCATTCATCCCAACAAAGAAGGCCACAAGCTGATATTCGAAACTGTTCTTTCGTTTATTAAAGAACAGGCCTCATACCTTCTACCTTCTCACCTAAGCGTTCAGTTTGGATAATAAATCTCGGCAGAGAGGCAGCAGAACAAGCGGTATATATTGTTGATACTCACAAATTTTTATGATAATGATACGCGCATTTATGCTATACTGATTGCATGAAACTGCTGGATAATATAAAAAACATCAAGGGTATCAAGCTCTCGAAAAAGCAAAAAGTATGGATTGGTGTTTTGCTGCTCATCATCGCCGCGATCACGGCTGTTTTTCTTATCGGCAGGCAACAGGGCTGGTTCGCCATCTTGGAGTCAGAAGAGAGCCTTAAAGAATATGTTGCATCTTTTGGCGTGTGGGCACCGCTCGCATTTTTTGTTTTGCAGTTTTTTGCTGTGATCATATCGCCGATACCAAGCAATGTCACGTCTTTCGTAAGCGGTATGGTGTTTGGGTTCTTCTACGGTTTTCTGCTGACGTTTGCAGCCGTCTTTTTAGGTTCCATATGCGCTTTTCTTTTAGGTAAACTTTTTGGCAGGCCGTTGGTTGAGCGTATCGCAAGTAAAAAGACTATTGAAAAATATTTCAATACTGTTTCTCTTCGGCAAAGGGTCATGCTGATCCTGATGTTTCTTTTTCCGTTTTTTCCGGATGATCTTATCTGCATGGTAGCCGGTCTGACCTCTATGAGGCTTTCCTCTTTTGCGCTCATTGTACTGCTGACGCGTCCGTGGGGGCTTGTTGTGTCTTCTTTTCTAGGTTCAAATGCTATTTCACTGCCTTCGTGGATATGGATTGTTGTGGCATCCTTTACTTTTATAATTATTGTTCTCACCATAAAATACACGCCCCACATTGAGGAGCGTGTACGGATTTGGATGGAGAAAAAATTCAATAAAACTAGCTGACATTGTTTGTCTTGACCGGAAGGACAAGATACAAAAAGCTTTCCCCCGACACCGGATGGATCACACAGGGGCTGATATTGGTATTAAAATCCATCACGATCTCATCATCATGGATGACTTTGAGCATATCCAAAAGATAACGTGCATTAAATGCGATTTGCAGCGTTTTTCCTGTCAATGCGATATCAACTTCCTCTCTCGCCTTGCCGACTTCAGAGTCTGAGGTAATAGTCATCATATCTGTATCTATCAAAAGGTTGACAAGGTTTGTTCTGGATTGCCGTGCCATGATGCTTGCGCGTTCGAGGCTGGCCAGCAGACTATGTCTTTTTACAATCACACGGGACATATATTCTTTCGGCAATATGCTTTTATATTTCACATAATCGCCCTGTAATATCCGCGTTGCAATTTGTACATTCTGACATACAAATCCAGCAAGGTTATCTTGCGAATATATTCTGACAGTCGTTTCATCTTCCGGGATGATACGCGCCAATTCGCGCATAGATTTTGACGGAAGAACAACTTCAACCTTTAAGGGGGACTGTATGGCTTCTTCCCTGATTGCAAGCCTGTAACCATCCAAAGCCACCATACTTAATTTTTCAGAGCTAAGTTCCATGAGAATTCCTGTAAGAATAGGCTTCTCTTCACTTTCTGATGTGGAAAAAACAGTTTGATCGATCATGGAAACGAGCTGCTTTGAAAAAACTGCAACGCCGCCCTGCATATCAAACTCGGGAAACTTCGGGTATTGATCGGCTTGCATATAGCAAAGCGTTGTGCGTGAATGGCCGCATTCCATCACAACATTTGTACCCTCTGTATATACTACCAGTTCACAATCTTCAAATTTTGAAAGAAGCTCGCAAAATAATTTCGCCGGCAGCACAAGGTCCCCGTCTTCGAGCACATTCGCTTGTAACGTAGATTTTATTGATAAGGTTCCGTCGCTGCCGAAAAGCGTGATTTCATCATTTTCAGCCTTGATTCTTATACCTTCCAAAAGATAGACAGGCGATTTGAGTGCAACGGCTTTAGCTGTTGTATTTGCATTTTTCTGCAGTTCGTTTTTTTCACAAACAATCCTCATAGTGATCTCCTCTTCAATAAAGCGGTGACACTTTATTGTTAAACAGTAGTAGTATCAGTAGTATATGTTGACAATGTGGAAAAGCGTTTTTTTGCTTACACTGATCGTCTTTTTAATGTTGGCAGCCAGCCGCGCAAACCGGTAAAGATGGTGCAAGCTTGGTTGGTCAGGTGTGGGCAGATTTTTTATTATGCTAATAACACTTGCAAAGTTTTCAACACGGTATCCACTATTCTTTCAGCTTTGCAATAAAATCATCCACAAGCGTTTTTGTTTCAATGTTTGTCTGTGTTTCTCTCTCGATTTTTTCAAAAGCATGTTTCACTGTCGTATGATCGCTTTTGCCGTACACTTCTGCAATATTTTTATAAGAAATATCTATGAGTTTTCGCGTCAGATACATGGCCATCTGTCGCGGATACGCCACACTTTGATTTTTTTTATTGCTGACGATCTCTTCTTCAGAGATATCAAAGTATTCACAAACGGCCTGAAGTATATGATTGGCAGTAATTCTTTTCGTATTGGTCGTTGTTAAAAAATCGCGTATGGCAATTTCAGCTTCCACGATATTGGGCGTTCGCCCGTTAAGCACGGAATAGGCAATGATTTTCTTAAGAGCGCCTTCAAGAGAACGTATATTGGAAGATACTTTTGTCGCGATAAGATCAAGGATCTCAGTACTGACTTCGCACTTGAGCGATCCCTTTGACGTGATATCTTTTGTTTTTTTCATCAGGATCGCGAGTTTGGTTTCGTAATTCGGGGGTTGGATATCAGCGATCAAGCCGCCTTCAAACCGCGACTGCAGCCGCTCTTCCAATTTGGATATTTCTTTTGGCGGCTTGTCTGAAGTCAAAATGATCTGCTTGTTGTTTTCATGAAGATCATTAAAAGTGTGAAAAAATTCTTCCTGCGTGCTTTCTTTTCCGGCAATGAACTGGATGTCGTCAATAAGCAAAACATCCGCCTTACGGTACCGTTTGCGGAATTCTTCTGTTTTTGAGGTTCGGATGGCATTGATAAGATCGTTCAAAAACGGTTCGCTCTTGACAAACATAACGCTTGCGCTGGCATCACGTTCAGTGATGTGGTTGGCGATCGCCTGCATCAGGTGTGTTTTGCCAAGGCCTGTTTTGCCGTAAATAAACAAAGGATTATAGGTATAACCGGGGTTGTCTGCCACAGCCCGTGCGGCTGCATGTGCAAATTCATTGGAGCTGCCCACAACAAAACTGTCAAAAGTAAACATGGGATTAAACATCATGCGCCCTGTATGGCTTTCCGGCAAAGGTTGAACAGGCTGCTTGATCCGTGCAGCTTCTTCAGCATCTAAAAAGCAGACTTCGATGTTTTGTGTGTCATCATAAGTATCTGCGGAATCACACAGCGCGCTGACAATAAGGTTTTTGTAACTTTTCTCCACGAGTTCTTTGTGTATCGGATTGAGTGTTTGAAAATAAAAAGAGCTGTTTACCCGCTTGACCGGTGAGAGTGTCTTGATCCATGTATCATAACGCACGCTTGCAAGTTCATGCTTGAGCATTTCCAACGCCTTTTCCCACAAAAGTAAAAAAGTGTCCACTGTATAATTCCTCAATAAACCCTAAATTTTGAATGTGCTTGCAAACGGAACCAACAAAAGGCGCAAATACGTTCGGTTCATCCACAGATTTGTCCACAATTGTGGACAAATCGTTTTTTGATCAAACACTTGATTTATTCTATCACATTCTTAATACGCGCTCAATAAGCAATGAGCGTGAAAAGTACTTTCTGTTAAAAAAATAATTGGCATGAAAATACCAAGGATCATTCGTAAAAAAGACTAAAAAATCCGGCGTGCAAATGCGGAACGGTCATCGTAATGCTTATCTATAGGCATAACAGTAACGCCTTGATTGAAAACAGCATGGATCATACGGTTAAGGCCAATGTAAATACCCGTATGGCTTATGCGTTGATCGTCATTCATAAAAAAAATCAGGTCACCGGGCATAAGAGTTTCCAGAGAATCTATTTTTTTGTCCAGCTTATTATTCGGGAAAAACCGGCGGCACCCTGGCCGTGTGCCGTTATGCCTGTAAATTTTAGCACATGACAGACAAAGCCTGATGCATCAAAACTTAAAGGACCGCAAGCCCCGTAAGCATAAGGTTTGCCGACTTAGGACTGCGCAAACTCTAGCATTTTGTCTGCAGAAACCTTTGAGCTGCTGCATTGAGTTGCCGATGCGGTTCTTTTTACGCCGTCCCATTGAGGCGCATCGTCTGCATAAAGGCGTGTACGTGTATCCATGCCTGCTTCCGTTCGCTTTTTAAACCGCAAGGTGCCTGAAATTCCATCAGAGCCTACTGTGTGACAGCGCAGAAAAAACCTGAAGGAGTTGCTCTTAGGAAGCCAAGCTGTGCGAGCCTCTTTTGCATAAAGGTTACATCGCTGCTGCGGTCTCCGGGAAAAATACAAAAGGACTTGGCGTCGCGGGAGGCGAGCATATCAAGGGTTCTTGGGCCTGCTATTCCGTCCACAGAGAGGTTGTTTGTGCGCTGAAAACGCTTGACGGCCTGTTTTGTTACCGGCCCGTAATAACCGGTGGCAGAATCGTGGCTATAGAACTCAAGTTTGCAGAGATTAAGCTGTAGATGGGCGACGCTGCTGCCCTTATATTCTGGAAAAAGCGTGACAGATCTATCTTTGCCAAAGGAATTTCTGCTACCGGGAAGAATAAAATCATCGCCCATAACGGCGCGCCATGTCAAAGCCCTGTCTTGCCCTCTGCTTGTAGGCCTGCCGATGATTGATAGTCCGCCACAGCTTGCTGGGTTTTGGCGCCAAAATAGCCGGTTGGCGCTGTATCAAAAAACCCAAGCTCTTTGAGCCTGCGCTGAAGTGCTTCCACATAATCATCCTGATCTCCGATCATAAGGATCTCGCTGCGCTGTGCAGCGAAGGCCGTTACAGGAAAAAACACAAACAATAATACTGCTGCCAGTGCTATAAAGATCAGATAACATGCCGGTTTTGCGTGGACTTAATGCATCATACAGATATAATAATGAAAGGCCAGAGCAAGACGCAATTTACATATGCGTTCGAATGACGCTAAAAAACAGGAGTTACAGCGATATATTAATAATTTGTTACATTTATATTAAAAGCTTTTAATTTTTTGTTGTTTTTTGATTTTTTCACAGGATTTACACGAGAATTATGCGAGAATTCGACATGTTTTGCGCATAGTTGTCCACACTATCCACCGTCTATACACATTATCAACACACTGTATTGTAAATGAGGGTTGGCTTTTCTGCATTTTGCTCTATCGTCAGGCATTTTTCTATGTGATGAAAGGCCTTCTTTAAGCGCAGCTCATCGTTTGCATGTAGTTCGATCAATGTTTCTCCGGTCATTACAGGGTCTCCGATGCGTTTTTTGACGATAAAACCAACAGCCGGATCGACAATATCATCTTTTCTGATACGCCCAGCACCCAAAAGCCCTGCAGCTTCGCCAAGGCCGCGGCAATTGACGGCGCTTAAATACCCATCCTTTTGTGCTTTGACCCTTTCGAAGATACGTGCTTTTGGAAGCAAAGAGGTGTCTTTTGTGACGAGGCTGTCGCCGCCCTGTGCATCGATCAGTGCGGCAAGTTTGGCCAGTGCCTGTCCGCTTTCTATGGCGAATAAAAGCATCTGCTGTGCGTGCTCTTCATCCTTTGCAATCTCAGCCAGTATCAGCATCTGAGATGCCAGCGCAAGCGATACGGTCAAAAGATCGCCTTTGACACGCCCGCTCAAAACATCGATCGCCTCGCCGACTTCTAGTGCATTGCCTACCGAAAGGCCGAGCGGCTGGCTCATGTCGCTGATGATAGCAGCAGTTTTGCGCCCAGCGCTGCGGCCGGTCTCAACCATGGCCTGAGCAAGTTTATAAGCTTCGTCTTGCTGTGTCATGAAAGCGCCGTTTCCGGTTTTGACATCAAGAACGATGATGTGAGCTCCTGAGGCGAGCTTTTTGCTCATGATGCTGCTTGCAATCAAAGGAATGCTGTCCACAGTGGCCGTGACATCACGCAAAGAATACAGCAGCCTGTCAGCGGGACAAAGGTGCAGCGTCTGCGCCATCACAGCCACGCCGATTCGCTCTATCTGCGCAAAGAATTCATCCATATCAAGAGCGGTTTTCATACCGGGTATGGCTTCGAGCTTATCTACCGTACCGCCGGTATGCCCCAGCCCGCGGCCGGACATTTTAGCCACCTTGAGGCCGCACGCACAGGCAAGAGGAATGGCGATCAAAGTGGTTGTATCGGCGACGCCGCCTGTAGAATGTTTGTCGGCCACGGTGCCGAGCGCATCAAGGTTGGCCGTTTCCCCTGATTCGGCCATCGCGCGTGTCAGAAAGGCTGTTTCTTCGTTGTCAAGCCCGCGGATGTACATAGCCATGAGCAGAGCAGAAGCCTGGTAATCCGGGATACGTCCTGAGACATAACCTTCGATAAAACATTCGATCTGGGCTGCTGTCAGCTTGCCGCCGTCTCTTTTATGGGAGATAATATCGTACATTCTCATATAAAGCCCGTCCTTTTGAACATATGTAAAATAAAGACACGCATGACTTAAAATAATGCCCATATCATATCATATTTCTCGCCAGCAGAAAAGCATCAAAGCCTGATACTGGTTGCGGTTGCTGCCCACGGGCAGTATAATACGGTTACCACGGTATGAAAGGAGCGCACATGGAATTTACC
Source organism: Christensenellales bacterium (assembly GCA_040768905.1). GTDB lineage: Bacteria > Bacillota > Clostridia > Christensenellales > SZUA-584 > SZUA-584. The sequence goes on along the minus strand of JAXGMA010000001.1, from coordinate 2,239,910 downwards.
AAGATGCACGGACTCGGGAATGATTTTATAATAGTTGAGGACAACGGAAGACGAACAGAGTGGAATGCGCTTGCGGCAAAACTGTGCGAAAGGCGGCTGAGCGTTGGTGCTGACGGTCTGATGGTCGTGTTGCCGTCGTCTGCTGCTGATATAAAAATGCGTATCTTCAACGCGGACGGAAGCGAAGCGGAAATGTGCGGCAACGGCATCCGCTGTTTTGCCAAATATGTCTACGAGCGCGGGATTGTCAACAAACTTGAAATGACGGTGGAAACACTGGCAGGCATCATGCGTCCCGGGCTTGAGATCAAAAAAGGCAAAGTCACAGAAGTCAGCGTGGATATGGGGCAGCCTTCTTTTGACCGCGCCGATATTCCCATGACGGGCGAAGGGCGCCCTTTTGATGTGGATATCGAAGCGGCCGGCCGCAAAGTGACCGTAAGCGCGTTGCTTATGGGTGTGCCGCATACGGTGGTGCTCACTGAAGATGTTGATGCAGTCGAGGCAGAATTACTCGGGCCGGCTATTGAGCATCATGCCATTTTTCCGCGCAGGACCAATGTCAATTTTGTACAGATCATAGACAGCGCGAATATACGTGTACGCACGTGGGAGCGCGGAGCGGGGCTGACGCTCGCCTGCGGAACGGGCGCATGCGCAAGTGTTGTTGCTATGAACAAAAAAGGTTTGATCAGCAAAAAAGCCACTGCTCATCTTGCGGCAGGCCGGCTCATAATAGAATATTTGGATGATGGACGCGTGTTCATGACAGGCCCTGCGCAAGAAGTGTACACGGCGGTACTGCTGGAATGAATACGCAGCTGCCGGATAGTCTCGTTTTGCTGTCTGATAAATTTGCAGCGCATGGTTTTTCGCTTTTTCTTGTAGGCGGTTATGTGCGCAACATCGTCCTTCGATTGCCTGGAGGAGATTTTGACGTGTGTTCAGCCGCCATGCCCGATGATGCTGCAAAAATCGCGCAGGATGCCGGGTTTTATGTCGTTAAAAAGGCAGCCGAACTTGGCACCATAGAGATCCACATCGCCTCCGGAACCTTCCGTCATGTTTTTGAGCATACCACATTCAGGCGCGATTACTATCCTCCCGGCGGCGCCCACCGCCCTTACCGTGTCAGATTCACACAAAACATTGAAGAAGACGCCCGACGGCGCGATTTTACTGCTGGTGCGCTATACTTAAATATCAGGACCGGAATGATCACGGATCCGACGAAAAGAGCGTTCGATGACATCAACAAGGGTGTGCTGCGCGCTGCTGATGATGATCCTGATATAACGATAAGAGATGACGGTTTACGCATCATGCGTATGGCGCGGTTTGCCGCTGAACTTAAGTTCTCCGTTGCACGGGATCTTTTTCAGAGCGCGCAGCGTCATGCAGAGCTCCTTTCTGATATCTCCGCTGAACGCAAACGCGACGAACTGATCAAAATATTGCTGTCTGATAAAAAATATCCGCGCACAGGCAGCCCGCTTATTGGCCTTGAACTGCTTTTAAAAACGGGCAGCCTGTATTTTGTGCTGCCGCGGCTCTCGGCCGGACGCGGTGTTGTACAGGCCGAAAAATATCACAAATATGATGTTTTGGAACACGGCCTTAGAAGCTGTGCCGCTGCCCCACCTGTATTGGCGCTGCGTCTAGCCGCTTTGCTCCATGATATCGGCAAACCGGATATGCTGAAAAAAACAGGAAAGATGCATGACCATGAAAAGCGCGGTGAAACACTTGCGCGGGATGAGCTTTACGAGCTGCGTTTTGACAACAAAACAATTGGTGCTGTGCTGCCTCTGATACGTATGCATATGTTTGATCTTGAAGGCAAAGCCAAGCCCAAAACCATCAGGCGTCGTGCAATTATGCTGGGGAGAGAAGCTTTTTCCATGCTTATCGCGCTTCGCCGCGCAGATATCAAAGGCTCTGGCTTGGATGATCAGACCGACAGATCGGCCGATAACTGGCAGGCCGAACTTGAACGTATGGATAAAGAGGGTGTGCCGTGGCACATCGGCAGCCTTAAGATCACCGGCCACGAGGTCGCGGACATCCTTGGCACCGGCCCGTCAAAAGAGGTGGGACGCGTTCTTGACTTACTGCATAAGGAATGTGTGGCAAGCCCGGGCAGCAACAACAATGCCGCGCTCAGACGCCTGGCAGCAGTCTATGCACAAAAAATTTCCGGTAAAAAATCATTACCGTAATATGACAAATGTTTTAAGAAATAATAACAGACAGCTTGTTTTGTACACCAAGGCGTAGTATATTGTTTTTATCAATAATATTGTCCGTTTGTATTGGGGGCAGTTTATGAAAAGATATCGCCGCAGAAACAAGACGGTTTTTGAAAATAATGCATACATAGGTGCTTACGCGGATATTTCTTTTGATATCACCAGTGACACAGAGTATGGAAAAGAAAGCATGCATTTTGATACGCGCATCCATTATTACGAGAAAGGCGAAGGAGAACCGCTGCTGCTTTTGCACGGGCTTGGCCAATCGCTTTATACTTGGCGGCACAATATAGATTTTTTTGCTGAAAACGGATTCCGCGTGATCGCGCCGGATATGCCCGGCTTTGGTTACAGCGGCCATGTGAATATATTCTACACCGTTGAAGAAAATGCTCTTGCTGTTCGTGCCTTTCTGGACGCGCTTCGTATCAAAAAGACGCATATTGCCGGCGTTTCCACCGGCGCGATCTGCGCGCTTTGTTTTGCGGGCGCCTATCCTAAACGCACGGACAAGCTGGTGCTTGTGACGCCCGGCGGGCCCAATGAGAACTATCCGTTTTTACTGCGCTTTTTGACAACGCGCATGGGCGAATTTATGATGCATACGTTTTTGCGCGAAGCCACCTTAATCAATGTGCTCAGAAGATTTTACTTTGACGCTACATTACTGAGCGGTGATGTTGCGGCGCAGTATTATGAGCCTTACAAAAACAAAGAGGTCAGGGAAACACTGATCAGGACGGTCATGCATTTTGATGCCGAAGTAGCGCGCGCGGCTTTAAAGACAATGCAAAAACACGTACTGATCTTTACCGGAACGGAAGACCGTCTTCATCAAAAAGAAGACATGCGTGTATATCCCAACACGATCAGGAACGCACGGCACATACAGATCCGCAACTGCGCACAGAACGTGCATGAGGAGAAGGCGGAAAGATTCAATGCGGAAACTTTGGCTTTTCTTCATAAGGAAAGCTGATAAGGTTGATTCCAGCCTGTGGCCCTGCAGTTGATTATTGCGATGATTTTGTTATAATAGACAAAGGTTATGACCAGCTTGGAGGAATGCAATGTTTGGCACACTGGGTGAAAAGATAAGAAAATTTCGCAGACGAAGATCTATGCGCCGACGCAGGCCGGGCATACGCAGGGCATCGCGCATGCGCGCATCAACGCTAATGCCGTTTTTTAAAATTGGCGGTCTTGCCGTACTCGGGATCGGTATCGTGCTTGTTGTGATCTTCGTGATTGTACCTTTGTTCGGCGGAAGCGCAGACACGGATGAAACGCTGGTTGAAGCAACGCCCGAACCAACGGCCACACCGATCGCACAGCCGGATATGACGGAACTCGGAAAAGAGCTCTCAGCTATCGTCCATAAATCGATCAACGATCCGTATGTTTTCGGCAGCGAGATCAGTTTCACGACCGGCAACCAGCTTCAATCATCTCCCGTGATCGAATCTGTTGCTGTTTATGACCTCAACACGGAGCAAACAACGATCATTGAGGGGATCACCAAAAACTATGCGTTTTTGTTTGAGCCAAAGCACAATGATGATTATATTATTTATCTTGACTGCAAAGAAGAATACGGCGGCGCGGTCTGCGCTTACGACCGCAATACAGGTGAAAAATTTGTGATGCGCGAATACCTTTTCGGCAAACCAAAAGTATCGCTTTCTGGTGATTATGCGCTTTGGCTGCAGCAGACGGGCAGAGGCACCGACAGGCTGTATCTTTACCAGCTTTCCACGCGAGAATCCGTGGAAATAGAGGTCTTTGTCAATACAAAGTTTGCGGTAAGCGCGCCCTATATGTCAGAAACAGCCATTATCTATGTACAGCCGGAAGGCGAAAGTGCACTGCTTGACGGATCAAGAGATACCGATGTGGCGGAGATTTGCGTGATCCCGCTGCGCGAAGGCGGAGACGCGCAGAGAATATTGTTCAGACCGGGCACCTATGTCTACGATCCAATGATAGAAGGAAGCAACATTGTTTTTCTTAACAGCAACAGAGATCATAACAGCAGCTTGATGCTGAGCACACGCGAAGGCGAGGGTTTTTCCGTGCCGACCGTTATTGCAGACGGTGTGCTCAACTATTATTTAGGAGATGGTTTTGTAACTTACACAAAGGATGAAGCGGTGTATATCTATTACTTTAAAGACGGATCAACAGGCCGGATTTCACCCGAAACGTCGCGCGCGCTGCTTTCAAGCGCAAACGGTAAAAGCATCGTTTGGTATGATACCACTGAGCTTGGCATAGCAAACGTCGTATATCATGCACAGGTTCCGTAAAAAAAACTCCAGTTAGTTGTACATTATGCCTCATCGGCATTCGTGTTGTTTTGCGGACCTGCTTCTTTGCTTGGTTTGAGTTTTTTGTACATATTGTAATAAGCATATTGGCCGAGCGATACAAGCATAAACAGCAGCGCGAAGCTGATAAAAAAGATATGCCAGGGCGCGACATACCAATGAAGAAAAGTAAATGCAATCGACGTGTTTAAAATGAAAGCTGCGATCTTGCCGAATGTATTTGCCGGAGCAACGATATTTTTGAAGTATAAGAAGATGCCGCCTCCCACCATCAGCAGTTCTTTGAGCATCAGAACCGCAAGCACATACCAGGGCAGCACACCAATCACCGTAAATGCAACAACAGCAAAAACGGCCATCAGCTTGTCGGCAAGAGGATCAAGCAGCATGCCTTCTTCTGTGATCATATTGCGCTTTCGTGCGATAAAACCGTCCAGCAAATCTGTGGCGCAGGCAACGGCATAGACAGCAAGTGCAAATATTATCTCGTCAAAGTAGATAAGTATTGTCAGGAGGGGTACCAGCGCAAAACGGAACAGTGTCAAAGCATTGGGTAAATTCAAAGGTATTCTGCTCAAAAAAAGTCACTCCTGTCAGACATCATTATGAAGATTTGGCTGCCTGTATCATTATATCAGACATGTATGAAGTTGCCTATGGTCATTTCATTCTCAAAAGAAAAATGTAATCAGTACTAAAAAAGGACTGATTGGTTGTGTTCTCTCTATATGGCATATATAATAGGACTGCATAAAAATGTAATGAGATCCGGAGACAGCTTTGAATGTCTGTTGAACTGAATGTCAATATCATAGCTCTGCTGATCCTGGCGATCGTACTGCACAGCAACGTTAAAAATGGTGGCGGCAGCAAGTTCCGCCAGCAGATTTTTGTACACTTTAGTGTGATTTTGAGCGCAAAGCGGTCAAAATCAAATAAACCCCCGGCTATGCCGGGGGAAGACAGCGAGCTTTAGCTTCAAGCAAATACCTCCTATGTTAAAATGATGAGGTTTGCCGACCGCATCAAAAACAAAGGAGGCAGTCCAATGGACAAGAATAGTCTAGCACATACTATGTGGGAATGTAAGTATCACATTGTGTTTGCGCCGAAATACAGAAGACAAGTCATCTATGGGAAGCTGAAGAAAGACATAGGGAAAATCTTGCGGGAGCTGTGTGACAGAAAGGGGATAGAAATAATCGAAGCAGAGCTATGCCCAGATCATGTACATATGCTAGTGAGAATACCGCCGAAATTGAGCGTATCTCAGGTAATGGGGTATCTGAAAGGAAAAAGCTCACTAATAATATTTGATAGGCATGCGAATCTGAAATACAAATACGGAAGCAGGCATTTTTGGTGTAGAGGATACTACGTAGATACGGTTGGGAAAAATGCGAAAAGGATGCAGGAATATATCCGAAGGCAGCTACAGGAAGACGCCACCGCAGATCAGATAAGCATGAAGGAGTACATTGACCCGTTTACGGGTAAGCCGACGAACAAAGGCAAGTAACAAGACCCTTTAGGGTCGGCCAGAGAATATTATGCGGTTGGCAAACGATTCAATGCGCTTGCAAGCGCAAGCCGGTAACATGCCCTTATAGGGCTAGAGCATACCACCGGCTAAGCCGGTGGTACTGATTCGTGCGCTTATTCTCTGCAATATGCTGCTTTTGGTTTTTGATTCAGCGGTTTTGGCTTTTTCCGGACAGGTGGGAGCGGTTAAACATACGGCACTTTATGCTCTTATGACCGTCTTCTTTATCTTAAGCGCGCTGTTTTGCCTGTTGTGGACACTGTTTTGTACGCTGCGTCAGGGGCGAAGGCTAAAGATGCACGGATATGCGATTTTGAGCCTGCCGATTGCTGCGCTGATCGTATTTCTTGTACTGAATGCGTTCAACGCATCTGTTTTCGGTTTTTCAGAAGACAATATCTATTTTGCCGGTCCGTATTATTTTATGGTCGGTATCTGTACTTATCTTTACGGCCTTTATGCCATTTTTGTCGTCTGGCGCAGCAGAAAAAACTTTGAGCAGAGCGAATTTTTTTCACACCTTTTGCTGCCGCTGCTGCCGATGGGTGTCGGTATGTTGAATTATATCCTTCAGAACGAACTGCTGAGTGTTTGGGCTCTTTGCGCTGTTGGGCTTTTGATCATACAGCTTTATGCGCTCGGCGAGAAAATCAGCCTCGATCACTTGACAGGATTGTATAACCGCAAATACCTGGATGATTATGTGGATGACCTGTTACAGACCGGCCGTCCGCACAATGCACGGTTTGCTGCGCTTATGCTCGATATTGACGGTTTTAAAAAAATCAATGATAAATATGGGCATTTGGAAGGAGACGGTGCACTCAAAACCGCTGCAGAGCTGCTCAAAAAAAGTGTCAGGAAGGGTGATTTTATCGCCCGTTACGGCGGCGATGAGTTTTTGATTATCATAGAGGAATGCGGAACGCATACGCCTGCACGCGTTATCAGAAGGCTGCGTGAAAATATGGCCCATTATAATAAAGAAAAACAAGCGCCGTACAGGATCGAGTTTTCGATCGGCTATAAGATTTTTTCAGCAGCCCGCGGCCTCAAAGCAAAAGATATTTTTGCACAGATCGATGAATTGATGTACCAAAACAAACACAGCAAAACAGACAGCAACGACAGCTTAGCCCTGTAATTTGAGCAGAAAGAGAAATAGACATGAAAACAGACTTACAAATCGCACGTGAAGCCAAATCCGATCCCATACTTAAGACAGCACAAAGTATTGGCATCCTTGAGAACGAGATCATTCCTTTCGGCCGCAATAAAGCCAAGATCTCACTTTCTATACTTGAACGCATGAAGGGTGAGGGAAACGGCAAATTGATCCTTGTTTCCTCGATCAATCCGACGCCCGCCGGCGAAGGCAAAACGACGGTATCCATCGGGCTTGCGGATGCGCTTTCCCGCTGCGGCCAGAAAGTGTGCCTGACGCTGCGGGAACCTTCTCTTGGGCCTGTTTTTGGCATAAAAGGCGGTGCGGCAGGCGGCGGATATGCGCAGGTGGTGCCGATGGAAGACATTAATCTGCATTTCACGGGAGATATGCACGCCATAACAGCTGCCAACAACCTGCTTTGTGCGCTGGTTGACAACCATATTCAGCATGGCAATGCGCTTGGCATTGATCCGCGCAGGATCACAGTAAAAAGATGCATAGATATGAATGACCGTCAACTGCGGTTTATCACGTGCGGGCTTGGCGGACGCACCAACGGCATGCCGCGTGAGGACAGCTTTGACATCACTGCTGCTTCTGAGGTGATGGCTGTGATGTGTCTCGCGCGTGATCTCCATGATCTGAAAAAGAGGCTTGCACGCATAAAAGTGGCCTATACTTTTGATGAACGGCCGGTCACGGCAAAACAAATCAAAGCGGCAGGCGCTATGGCCGCGCTTCTCAAAGATGCTATACAGCCGAACCTTGTACAGACGCTTGAGAACACGCCGTGTCTGATGCATGGCGGGCCGTTTGCCAATATCGCGCACGGCTGCAACAGCTATATCGCCACCAATATGGCACTTCATCTTGCCGACTATGTTGTCACCGAAGCGGGTTTTGGCGCAGACCTCGGTGCTGAGAAGTTCCTTGATATCAAATGCCGGCAAACAGGGCTTTGGCCGCATGCGGTGGTTATCGTTGTCACGGTACGCGCTTTGAAAAGCCATGGCGGCAAACCGAGGCAAAACCTCTCAGAGCCGGATGAAGCAGCCTTGATACGCGGTATGAACAACTTAGAAAAGCATCTTGACAACATGAAAGATTTTTACGGGCTGCCAGTAGCGGTGGCAATTAATCGTTTTTCATCGGACACCGATGAAGAAATCTCGCTTGTAAAAAGCCTCTGCAGCGCAAGGGATGTGAAAGCTTTGACCGTTGACGTTTGGGAAAAAGGCGGCGCTGGCGGAGAAACCCTTGCAAAAGAAGTGATCCGCATCGCCGGGCAGACGCAGCCGCGTTATCCTTATGCGCTTGAGGACAGCATACCCGTAAAAATAGAAAAACTGGCAAAAACCATATACGGGGCAAGCGAGGTGCACTACTCAACAGGTGTTTTCAAAACGATAGACGCGCTGACCAGAAACGGCTACGGCGGTTTGCCTGTCTGCATTGCAAAAACGCAGTATTCTCTTTCACATGACCCCAAGCTGATCGGCCGACCGAGCGGATTTATATTTACCGTGCGCAATATCAAGCTTTCTGCGGGAGCGGGCTTTATCGTTGTGTTGGCCGGAGATATCACCACAATGCCAGGCCTGCCCGTCAGCCCGGCGGCCGAGCAGATAACCATCGACGATGAAGGGCGTATCGACGGGCTGTTTTGATCATTTTTTAGAAAATGTGTCATTATTGTGAACATTACATTCGTCGGTTTTGAATTACTATGCAGTTGTGATATAATTTTGTTGGCATCATAATCGTTATTTATATGTAAGGAGCTATCATATGACCAAAAAGAATTTTTTTATTCTTCTGCTTTTGCTTGTTATCATAGGCGGAGCGATTGGCGGCGCCATCATTTTTTTGACGCAAATACCAGCACGCGCAGTCCTTTCGGTGCCTCATTTAAGCGCACTCAATTTTCAGGAGATTTTCTTTCTGTAGATGAGTCTGCAAGAAGAAACCTCTGTAACAATGTTTTTTCAGGGGAACAAGTAGCGTAACCGGCCAATGTTTTGGGTCGGTTTTTTATTATCAGCTCTTTGATTGAACAAATAATTCATGGAAAAAGGAAGGTGTGATTATGAAAGGATTGTCATGTTGGGCATCGTGTTTCTGTTGGTCTTCGGGGTTTCTATGGTGGCTTTTGCAGCGCCTCCTATGGGTATTCCGGGCGTCAGCTCAAGCAATGGAAAAGGAGGCCCGCCTGCTGTAGCGGCAGACATTTCCATCAGCGGTGATACTGAAATTGTGGTCGGAGAATCAACAATCCTCACAGCAAGCTGGACGACAAACAGGGATGTTACACGCTTAAAATGGACAGTCGATGGCATCGAACAGTACAGCGGAATAATAACTGAAGGCGCTCAAAGGCAGGCCGGATCAAGTACTTTTACTTTCATAGGCGTGGAAGAAGGCACATACCAAATGTGTTTCATGATTTGGCATCATGCAACCGGCTGGAATGCTTCAGAGTGCAAAACTGTTCAAGTGACGGCAGCGCCTGAAAACGACCCTGAAATGATCGGATATGAAATAAGGAATTGGACGAAGGGCAGTGCCATATTGAATACTAATGACAATACTGTTATTAGTTATGAAGCCAAAGGCCAGTTATGGGCACAATATGATGGCGGCAGCGATGTCTTGGTTAACGGCAATTTTGATTTTGAACTTACGAAAAACAATGATAATCTTAAGAACCCGAAAACAATCAATGACTTGCCTGTTGCGCTCGGATAATAGATAAAGCATAAGCCCGTCGTTATTGACGACGGGCTTTTTTTGTACACTTTAGTGTGATTGTACACTTTAGTGTGATTTTGAGCGCAAAGCGGTCAAAATCAAATAAACCCCCGGCTATGCCGGGGGAAGACAGCGAGCTTTAGCTTCAAGCAAATACCTCCTATGTTAAAATGATGAGGTTTGCCGACCGCATCAAAAACAAAGGAGGCAGTCCAATGGACAAGAATAGTCTAGCACATACTATGTGGGAATGTAAGTATCACATTGTGTTTGCGCCGAAATACAGAAGACAAGTCATCTATGGGAAGCTGAAGAAAGACATAGGGAAAATCTTGCGGGAGCTGTGTGACAGAAAGGGGATAGAAATAATCGAAGCAGAGCTATGCCCAGATCATGTACATATGCTAGTGAGAATACCGCCGAAATTGAGCGTATCTCAGGTAATGGGGTATCTGAAAGGAAAAAGCTCACTAATAATATTTGATAGGCATGCGAATCTGAAATACAAATACGGAAGCAGGCATTTTTGGTGTAGAGGATACTACGTAGATACGGTTGGGAAAAATGCGAAAAGGATGCAGGAATATATCCGAAGGCAGCTACAGGAAGACGCCACCGCAGATCAGATAAGCATGAAGGAGTACATTGACCCGTTTACGGGTAAGCCGACGAACAAAGGCAAGTAACAAGACCCTTTAGGGTCGGCCAGAGAATATTATGCGGTTGGCAAACGATTCAATGCGCTTGCAAGCGCAAGCCGGTAACATGCCCTTATAGGGCTAGAGCATACCACCGGCTAAGCCGGTGGTACTGATTCTGGGTTAACACAGCTCGCTTTAATACTGTAAAGAGGTCTTGGGCAAGATGAGCATGCAATGTAATTTTTCGGTGAGCTCAGCGGATGCGATATCCTTGAGTATTGCGACCATATCACGAAAGACCAGAAAGCAAAAGACCAGACCGCCGTTAAGTCTGGTCTCGATACACATTTAAGTGCTGAGATCATATGGCGGTCAGGACATGTTAATGCCCGAACGCTAAAAACCCTATAATAAAGCCTCAAACACAGAAGAATAGCTTCCTTTCAAGAGAAATATCGTTTTGGAAGGAGCTACCTCATGAAAAAGACACACATCATAGCTGTTGCAAATCAAAAAGGCGGAACTGGAAAATCAACCACGACTCACAATCTGGGAACCAATCTCGCAAGACAAGGCAAAAAAGTCATGGTTGTCGATCTCGATTCACAGGCCAATCTTACCATGTGTATGGGATACGATCGACCAGATGAATTACCCTGCACCATGGCGCATATCTTCAAAGGCTTGATTGACGACACTTTTACATTTCAGAAAGAGGACTACATCCTCCAAGCCGAAGGGTGTGATCTTATTCCATCATCCATTCAACTGTCCGGAATCGAACCATCGCTGGCAAACGCCATGTCCCGTGAAACGCTGTTGAAAAGGTTGCTGGCTATATTCAATGACGAATATGAATACATTCTCGTCGATTGTGCACCATCGATTGGTCTGCTGACGATTAACGCACTCGCCGCTGCCACGAGCGTTCTTGTCCCCGTGCAGGCGCACTATCTTTCCGCAAAGGGCCTAGAACTGCTTATCGGAACGATTGCCAAAGTGAAACGTAACATCAATCCAGACATTGATTTCAACGGCATCCTCATCACGATGTACGATGGCAGATTGCGGTTCAGTAAAAGCATCTTGAGCGAATTACGGGAAGCATACGGGCAGCATATTCGGATATACGAAACCATGATACCGCAATCGGTCAAGGCCGTTGAGAACACCGCCGAAGGCAAAAGCCTGTTTGTCTACGATAACAAGTGCAAAGTCTCCCTCGCATATGAGGCGTTTGCGCAGGAGGTGCTGGCGAATGGCTAAGGCGAATCTGAAAGGCTTCGACGACCTTTTCAAAGCAGGCGAACAGCACAATGATTCAGTCAACAATAGCATTACATCGTTGCCGATATCCATGCTACAACCATTCAGCAAACACCCGTTTAAGCGGCATAACGCTGAGAAGATGCAGGAGCTGGCTGACAGCATCAAAGAGCGCGGCGTGATCGTTCCGATTCTTGTCCGACCTTTGGGAAACGGCATGTATGAGATCGTGGCCGGTCATAACAGAGTTGAAGCATCCACGCTTGCGGGCATGGATGTGATTCCCTGTGATATCCGTGAAATGGACGACGATACCGCGACCATAATAATGGTGGATTCTAACCTGCAAAGGGAAACGGTATTACCCTCCGAAAAGGCGTGGGCATATCGGTATAAGCTGGAGGCTATAAAATCACAAGGGAAACGGAATGATTTAACTTCAGGACAACTTGTCCCGAAGTTAATGGAAGCAAGAGAAAGAGTTGCGGAGGAATCAGGAGAAAACTATAAACAAATTTCGAGATACATTCGCCTTACTCACCTCATTTCGCAGCTATTGGATAAGGTAGATGAAAAGAAGTTGGCGTTCATTCCGGCTGTCGAGCTATCATATCTCAAGGAACATGAGCAAAAATGGTTGTATAGTAACCTTGAGCGAGAAGAATATTTCGGCATCCCACTCGCGCTGGCGAGAAAGCTCAAAGGTATCAGCCAGAATGGGCTACTGACTGAAAAAAAGATTGACGAGCTTATCGTATCTAAAGTGCAAACCCCGCCTAAGCAAGTCAAGATATCGCATAAGATTATCAGCAAATACTTCGCCGAAGAAGTGACGCCGCATGAGCGAGACAGCGTGATCGACCGGGCGCTGGAAGAATGGTTCAAGAGGCATCCTGAAAAGTCAAACGTTGTGCCGCTCAATCAGGACATCAGTGCTGCCAGATAATCTTCGAAATAATCTGTAAGAAATGAGCCTTGATTTTTATCAGAAAAACAGGCTCATTTTTGTATTCGAATACTTGACGTTTTACAATGAGTATGAAAACACATGAATTGGGAGGAATCTGTAATGGCACATCTCATTGCTTTCATAATTATAGGGGCGGTCAAAATAGTTAAATGGATGCTGTTCAAAACACGGCTTATCATCGCTGCTTTCCCCATCGCCGCTGTCCTCATTTTCTTCAAGGACTGGTATGAGGCCAATACCCAGCTAGCCAATGGCATCGGCATCGCGCTGATCGCTCTCGTGGCGGTAAGCTGGATTGTGACGCTGGTGCGGTACATCAAGGCCAGAAAGCACAATAAGGATTTGGTGCTCGATTGGGCATATGAGCGATTTGGACAGCCCATCGTGCTGACACGAGAGGCACAGGAAAGCTAAAAGAAAATATACGTTACCAGAATCACATTTTAGTGAATAATACGAAGCGGCTCAAACCTCCCTTAGTTTCGAGCCGCTTCTTATTAGTGTTTCGTATTTTTGTGATTGTTCAGAGTCTTTGCTGCTTTGCTCTTTGCCCCTTTTCCAGAAGATTTTGAAGCCAGCGTTTTGCCAGCAGCACCCACTTTTCCGCCGTGATGAACAGTCATAATGGTACCCCCTTACACTCTTGGCAATTTAAGCAGATTGTCGTATGGAGTATCATTCGGTTCAGATCGAACGTACTTCTCACCTCTGGAACTTGTTGCTGGAACAACATAAGGATACGGTGAAATATATACCTTGATGCTGTTCGGATTTGTTTTTAAGTAGTCGTGAAGGGTTGCTTTAGGAAAGAACCCCGGGTTATTGCAGCCCTCAAGATAGATTTCTGCAATTTCCTGTGTGTTGTTGGAGTTATTACACCCCGCCTGCATTTTGATTTTCTTTGCGTACATCATGATAATGTACCTCCTCGTATTATTATTTTGCATACAGGAGAAGCCCGAATTGTGTTTGTTGACACTTCAACCCACAAAATATAGTGGGTTGTTTTTTTCATATCAAAATGCTAATATCACCGTAGGGATTCGGCATTACATAATGATATGAAGTGCCGCAGACAAAAGGGACAGTGGATTGTGAGTGCCAGTCACAACGCCGCTGTTTTTTTCTTTCCTGCTTGCTTTACTGCATCGTTCCTTTGATGCAACACTATTATAGCATGTCCGTTCCTTTGATGCAACACTTTTTGTTGCATTTGTGGAACGCACGTGTTATAATTTTTTCGATGAAGGGAGATGTTTAGAATGGATGCCATCTTATTTGGGCAATACCTTGTCCAACTGCGTGAAGAAAAATCAATAAGTCAAAGAAAATTAGCAGAGTTAGCAGGAGTGACAAACTCCACTATAAGCCGCATTGAAGCAGGCTCTGTTAAGCCAGACCATGCAACGCTAGAAAAGCTTGCAACGGCTTTAGATGTCGAAAAATCATTATTGTTAACAAAATGCGGTTACAGTGAAATACCTGAAGAATTTGTTTTGATTGCTCGTAAAACTGGTGAATTGACTGAAGAACAGAGAGTAAAAGCATACAAAATATTTAATGAAACAATTGATAAATTTCTCCTTGAAGAAGATGATGATGAGGAGGAATAGCGAATGCAACACGATTGGTCAGGAATTACTTCATTGGCGTATTTAACCTTATTAGAGCTCGACTTGCACGAATTTCCAATACCGGCAAAGAAAATTAAGTGCAAAGGCGTAAAAATTATTAGTTACCAAAAATACGCTGAAAAAACGGGGCGTTCTATAGCAGAAATAACGCTCGGGCATGAGTTGGATGATGCATTCTTATTAAAAGGATTACGCCCAGACTTAACATTAGTTTTATATGACAAAGAGAAATACGGTGCTCGTATGAAACATACTCTTTGGCACGAGGTTGGTCATATAAAATGCAATCATCAATTACACAGCGAAAAAGAAGAAATAGAAGCGCATTTTTTCGCAGCCCAAGCTAATGCTCCCAATATACTTATCAAGACTATTGCAAATAGAGGATACAGAATTACTGTGTCTTTCCTTATGGAATGTTTTGGTTTGAGTGACGAAGCAGCAAGGAAAAAGATAGACTATTTGAGCAAATATAATTTCGACCATGCCAATGAATTTGATGACGTTGTTTTGCTACAATTTTCAGATTATATTAACGCTAAATATCCCCCTAGAACCAAACACTTCTATGATGATTACTATGAAGATTTAGAAAAAGAACGAGGAAATTGGTATTAAAAAGAGACGCAACATCCGATTGAAAGTGTTATTGCTGGCTCTTCACATTACCTATTAATATACGAACGCATTTAAGGAGGCTGTCCAGAAACGATTTGTGAAGATCGTAGGCGGATAGCCTCTTTTTATTGTTATTCCCTAACCAAAAACAACACAGGAGGAAATGAATATGATTATAGGCATTGACCACGGCTACGGCTGTATGAAAACGGCCAACTGTGTGTTCACGACAGGCTTAACAGAATACGAGAAAGAACCATATACAACTGAGAACGTCATCCGACACGATGACAAATATTATGTGTGCGGCAGCGGACGACAGGCACTCATTCGAGACAAAACGCAAAGCGACAACTACTATATCTTAACCCTATGCGCACTGGCAAAGGAACTGAAATACCGAAACGCCGGAAACAAGGCCAACGTTATCATTGCGGCGGGACTGCCGCTCACCAGCTATGGCAGGGATAAAGACGGCTTCATCAAATACCTCAAGCGTCATATCATGCAGCCGGTGAAATTTGATTTTGAAAACGAGACGTTCAAAGTGTTTATCGACGATGTTGTGGTGTTCCCGCAGGGCTGCGCCGCTGTCATCGGGAACATGGGCGATCTCTCAAACGAACCGTCCGTCATTGTCTGCGATATTGGAAGCTGGACAGTGGATGCATTTCGAATGGACAACGGGACGCCAAACGCTGATACCTGCCGCAGCCTTGAAATGGGTATCATCCGCATGATGGACAGGATTCTTGAAGACGTGCGCAGCCATACAGGGCTATCCATCACAGCGGCACAGATTGAGCGGGTTATGAAATCCCTTCCCTGCACCATCGATGAGAAAGCCAAAGAAATCATAGAGCATCAGGGAAAATTGTATATCGACAGATTGATGCGAACGCTCATTGAAAGCGGGTTCGATATCACGGCAGTTCCCACGATCTTCATGGGTGGCGGCGCTGCGCTGGTGGAACGCAGCGTCGATTCTTCCCTTTATGCCAGAATGGTGTTCGTCAAGGACGTGAGAGCGAATGCCATTGCATATGAGCGGTTGGCGAAGCTTTTCGCGGGTGAACCCTCATGAACGAGAAACGCATCACGTTTCGGCTCAACATGGACAAATACTCCCATCGCCTCGCCTACGAAATATACCAAGCCATTCCAACCAGCCAGCGCAGCGACTACATACGACTTGCCATGATACTCATGCACGACAGGGACGAGATGGCAAAGCGCATCAGGAAAATGTTTGCGGGGAATAGCTCTTTTCATGATAGCGGGATGCCAAATGCGGTATTGGATGACTCGCAAGATATGTCCGATGCCGCAAAGAACATGCTGGGCTTTATCAGCCGCCTCAACACGCAATAACAGAAACGGAGACAAGAAGATGATGAGTACAGATGATTGCATTATGGATATTGACCTGTCCGCGATTGACCCTGATGATTTGGAGGGTGACGGATGGGCGATTATCCACTTGACGCCGGATGGCGTTTACCTTAAGGGACTGCATTATGTGGTGGATAACGACCATCACTATACGGGCTACATCCCCGAAAACGACATCGGGGAAAATGACATGATCATGTTTGGCAGGGTTGAAGGCTGCGTCTTGAAAGTGACCGACCTGCTGAAATAAGGAAATTCAATAATAGGAGGAAAACCAAACAATGAAGTTACTGAAAAACAAATTCGTTATCGGAACCTTGTGTATCCTGCTGGCGCTGGCTTTTAGTTTCATAGCGCTGCCGAAGCTGATTGGCAGCAGTGAAAGCGAAACGGTGAGCGTTCTGCGCATGAAACAGACCATCAAAGCAGAGACACAGATTACCGCCGACATGGTGGAATCAGTCAGCGTACCGAAAAACGTTGTGCAGAACGGCATCAGTGAATCCGCAAAAGCTATCGGTCAGTATGCGGCTACAGCCCTTTACGCTGGGGATTTTCTAACCGCCGAAAAGCTCACCGCCACGCTGGCGGAACAAAATCTTTTTTCAGCGGGTGAAGCGAAGAGTAAAACGGTTGTATCGGTCACTTTGCCGTCCCTTGCCTCCGGAGTGTCCGGACGGCTTCTGCCCGGTGATATTGTGACGGTCATCGCCATTCCTAAAGGCACCGTCAATCAAACGCTGGGCGTGGAACCAGGTGATGCGACCGAAACAACTGTATCCGGCGCGCACATCGATCCGGTACTTGAGTACATCGAGGTGTGTATGGTCACGACCGGCGACGGCGCGGATGCCAGGGTCACGGCACAACCGGATAAAGAGACAAAGAACACCCTACCCGTGACCGTTTCATTCTACGCAACTAGAGAACAGGCTTTGAGGTTGGCCGAGCTGGAGCAGACGGGCACCATGCACCTCGCTTTCGTCGCGCGCGGAGAGGTCGTCTCACAGTATATATCCAACAGCGTGCTTATAGGAACGGAGGTGGACTAACATGATTATTGCCATTTGGGGACGAGACGGAACCGGTAAGAGTACGCTGGCTGACACGCTGGCACAGCTGTTTGCAAAACGGAGCGTAACGGCCATTATCAACTCAGACCTGACGCAGCCCACACTTCCCATGCGATTGAACGGCCAGAGAATTAGCGCAGATGCTTCGCTGGGTAAGGCCATATTTGACGTCGGAACGGATGATGCGGCCAAATTTCTGCACCAGCACCCCAAAAACAAGCGGCTGTTCTACGCAGGGCTGACGGACATGGACGAGTACCTGTCATATGAGCTGGGACTGGAAGCAACCGACGCGGCGAAGGATTTCGTGGAACGCTGCGCGGCGCTGACGGATACACTCATACTTGATATTTCTGGACAGCGCACAGACCCCTTTATCCCCGCCGCGTTATGCAGCGCGGATAAGATCGTCGTTCCAATCACGCCGGACGTGCAGGGTGTGTGCTGGATGAATGCCGTCAAACCATTTTTGGAAGCTATGAACGCGGCAGGACGTGTACTGCCCGTCTCAGCGATGACGGTGAATCCCGCATTGGATGCCGTAGAAAAAGCAGCAGATATCCGCTTTGCAGAAGCGCTGCCGCATGTACGTGAATTCCGGCAGAATAGCACTGACAGCAGCAGTACGCCTGCCGCTATCCGGTATTTTAAGCAGGTGCAGAAGCTATACAGAAAACTCACGGAGGTAGCAACATGAGCCGGACATTACGCGAACTGGCCTATGAAAAGCAGGAGATACAGGAAAAAAGCCCATATGAGGCCGTGCTGGAGAAAATACGGGATGCCATATCAAAAGATCACGCGGAAACGCTCGCCCAAAGCATCACCCAAAAATCTGCTGCGGAAGCTGTCAAAAGGCTGATCGGTGAACATGTTGCTTCTCATCAACTCCGTGTCATCGGACTCTCCACTAAGGACTTGATCGACAGGCTGTACGGGGACATGGCGGGTTTCGGATTCTTGGATAAATACATTGCTGACCCTGACGTTGAAGAAATTAACGGTAACAGCTGGCGGGATATTGAAATCGTCACGCGCTCCGGCTGGCGCAAGATACCGGAACACTTTCTTTCGCCACAGCACGCTGAAGATACCCTGCGCAAAATGGTACGCTTGGGTGGTCTGGTGCTGGATGGCACCAATCCCATCGTGGACAGTTACATCACACAGGGTATCCGTATATCGGCCATGATACCGCCTGTCACCGACAAGCGCAGCGGCGCGGTGTTCTCCATCCGCCGCCAACGCATGGCAAAGGTTCAGAAACAGCAGCTTGTGGAATGGCAAACAGCGTCACTCGAGATGCTGGATTTCCTTTCGCTGTGTGTAAATCATGGTATTTCCGTTGGGCTGGCCGGAAAGACAGGCAGCGGCAAAACCACAGATATATCCTATATGCTAAGTGCCGCGGATAAAGCTAAAAGAATCTACACCATTGAAGAAACGCGCGAGCTGGACTTGTTCGACGTGGATGATCAGGGCAACGCGCAGAATCGCGTTATCCACACCTGTATCCGTCCGTCGGACATGGAGAACGCGGATGTGGACATGAACGACCTGCTGAGAAAAGCAATGCGCTTCTCGCCGGATATCATCGTGGTGGCCGAAATGCGTGGTGCGGAGGCCATGACCGCTCAGGAGGCTGCTCGTACCGGCCACGTCGTCGTGACCAGCTTGCACGCCAATTCCGCAAGAAAGGCATATGGCCGTATCCTGTCCATGTGCCAGATGTCGGGAACCAACATATCAACGAATATCCTGATGGGCTTTGTGGCAGAAGCGTTTCCAATCATGGTGTTCAAGAAACAGATGCTGGATGGGACGCGCCGCATCATGGAGATCGTTGAAGCCACCGGCGTCAAAGACGGCATGGTGCAGGCACGGACTCTGTTCCGGTTTGAGGGCGGCAAATTCGTTCAGACAGGCGGCATATCCGAAAGTCTGGCTGATACCCTGCTGGAGAACGGCGCGGATCCGGCTACTGTTTCCGGTTACAAGGTGGTGCGGCTATGACAATTCAGATTCTGTGCGCCCTGCTGATCGTTGTGGGGCTTTTTTTGTTACTGGGTATCCGTCCTTCGGATATGACACATCCGTTTGCAAAGCCATTCCAGCACCAGCGAGAGAGAAAAAGGCGTATTCGACGCATCTCCGGAAAGTCAAAGGGAAAACTCGCTGTAACAATAGACGACGCGAAGGATATGCTCACGGCGGCAGGCATGAACGAGAAGATCGGTGCTTATAAATGGGCGGCTGTCGTACTGGCAGCCATAGGCTTTCTGATTGGCATGGCTCTGGATAACGTCCTTGCCGGATTGGTATTGGCGGCAGGGCTTGGCTGCTCACCGCTGATTGTGATCCGCATTCGTACTGGCGATTATATACGCAGTCTGAATGAAAAGCTGGAGAGCGCGATGGGCACCGTTACAAACAGCTATGTGTCTGGTGGCGACCTGATTGGTGCGGTGGAAAGCAATCTGCATTTGCTCCCCTCTCCTCTGGACGGCGTGTTCCGGCAATTTTATACGGAGACGCAATTGATCGACGCGGATGTCGTGAAAGCGTTGCTCCGGATGCGCGAACGCATCGACAACCGCTATTGGCGTGATTGGTGCGACGTGCTGATACAGTGCCAGCGCGACAGGCAGTTGCGCTTCGCCCTGCCCGGTATCGTGAGCCGACTTGGAGAGATGCGCCGGGCGCAGATGGAAGCGGACACTGCTATCCGTAAACAACTAGGCGACTATATTGTCACGGTCATGCTGGTGCTGGGCGCGGTTCCGATTATGGGCGCGATGATGCCAGATTGGTATACCATGCTGACGACAACGCCTGCGGGCAAGATAACCCTGGCTGTGGTGCTGGCCGCTGTGCTGGCGACGGCCATATGGGTAGCGCGGCTGTACCGCCCCGTGGAAGGTGGTGAGAAGAAATGACCTTGATACTTTATTTAATTCCCTGCCTGTTTCTGGCCTTTGGTTTGTACCGCGTCGCGCAGGCGGTATTCGCCTTACCTTCCGGTAAGTCCATCCATGCCATACGGGATATTCACGGCAGGCACGGCATGACCGAACGCTTGCAGGCGGCAATTCTGCCGCTGATGCGGGTGATCTCCAAGCTCTTTCCCATGAGTGCGTACAGACAAAAACGGCTAGAAGCAGACTTTGCGAGGCTTCATATGGCTCAAAAACCGGAAGCCTTCGTTTCGGGCGTAAAGGCACGGTCACTGCTGCTGGCGCTTATCGGCGTATTGTTCGTTCCGATGGGCGTTCCCTTGTTGGCATTGCTGACTGCCGTGGCCGCGCTTCTCGCGTACTTTCAGGCCATGCAGTCCATCCGCAAGCGTGTGGATGCGCAAAACCGCGAGATAGAAGCGGAGCTGCCACGATTGGTTGAAACCATGAACTATACCTTGCAGGATAACCGCGATATGCTGGCCTTTTTTGAAAAGTATCGCCGCGTGGCTGGCAAAGCGCTGGGAACCGAGCTTGACCGGCTTATCGCCGACATGCGAATCGGCAATCAGGAGGCGGCGCTGCGCCGGATGGAAGCGCGGCTTAATCTGCCGTCCTTTTCCGCGCTATGCGCAGTGCTGTGCGGCGTATATCAAGGCGTGGATCAGCGCACCAGCCTGTTGGTGCTGGAGCAGGACATGCGCACGAAGGAGCGGGAAACGCTCCGGCGTTTGATGGAGAAGCGCCCCGGCAGAATCAAGGCGGCTTCGCTCATTCTGACCGTACTCATGATACTCATGTTCATGGTTCCTCTTGTATTGCTCATTATAGGCAACTTAGCCGCTGTAGGCTTATAGGCCGTTTGTTCCGGCAGTTGAAGGGAGGGCTGTTTTTTATATGCAGCCGGAACAGCGGATTTTATATATACGGTGCCCCCATTCATATCAAATCAATTTTAAAGGAGAAAAACTATGCTGAAAGTTAAAAACGTTGTTCGTCGCTTCGTTACCGAAAAAAACGGGGACGGATTTCTTGATCTGGCCTTCAAAATCCTCATCGTCGTGGTCATCGGCGCGGCGGTGCTGCTCATTCTCAATGCCGCAGTGCCTAGTTTGTTCTCCGGCCTGATCGAGAAGATCAGCGGCGAACTGACCGGCATAAACGTGTTGCCGTAAGCGACCAAAGGACAAATGGCGAAGGGGCTGCCGCACGGCGACCCCTTTCCCATTGGAAAGGAGACATATGAAATGGAAATTTATACGCGACCAGACAGGCGAAGGATACATAGACGTGGCGATCACCATACTCATCCTGTTCACCCTTATGGCTTCACTCATGGCACTGTTCCCCATATTCACGGCTCAGCAATCCCTAAATCAAACAGCAAAATATATGGCGCGTACCGTGGAGCTGTATGGCAAAGCGGACGATGCGACTCTGCAATCCGTCATGGAAAACGAGAACTTCTTGGCTCCCGACAGCGTGGAGATCGACACCGTGTGGCACGATACAGCGGAGAAAACCATTCAGCTCAAAACGCCTTTTACACTCACCGTAACAAAAACGGTATCTATCGTTATCCTGCGCCCTGCGCTGGGTGAACCGTTGACAATAGACGTGCAAATCACCGCATCCGCGCGCGGCATCTCGGAGGTGTATATAAAGAAATGAGACGTTTTATTAAAGACATACGCGGCAGCGCAGTCATCTGGACACTGTTCCTGATTCTGATTTTTTTCACTTTGACCTTCGTGGTGTATACGGGCGTGATGATTTACGCCAAGTATCAGACCTGTGAAACCGAGTTGGAGCGGGCAGCTACCGTAACGGTGGATGCAGGGCTGCTCAACGCCAATGTGCGTGACCTAGTCTTAGATATTCCGGCAGTTTCGGCCCATTCATTGCTCGATGATAACCTGATAGAGTTGGGCTGGACAAAGGAAGATGGATACTGGGTAAAACGCGACGGCGGCAAGCTGATATACGCGCTTGAGGATATGCAAATGACAGTAGCAGAAAAAACAATGCAGATTGACGCGGTATTTACGATGCCCATGCCGTGGCAGATTGACGGCATAGATGAAATACAAATTCCTATCAAAGTGCTGTCATCGGTTTTATATCTTGAGTGAAAGGAGTTCGGTTATGAAAAAGAAGCTTACAATTATCATATCCGCAGTCTTGGTTGTGCTGACAACGTTGATCCTATTTGCGTCATCAGCAATGGCCGCCGTGAATGTCGGAACGCGCACTACCACCCATTACCTGCAATACAACGGCGGCAGCGGCTGGAATGACCTTAAGACGCCGGAACACTACATTGTGGGGACATCACCAGAACAGATAGCCTACTGTCTTCAACACAGGAATGATAGCCCCCACAACGCGTCGTATAATGAAACGGACATTCTGGGTTCATACTCCGCTCGTGTACAGACGGGCTTGCGCATCATCTTGGAAAATGGCTATCCGTATGCCACGGGCGGTTTGACGGCGACAAAAGCGCGATATGCAACAGCAAATGCTGTGCGTTTTTGGTTATCAGAAAACGGCGATTCCGGTCAATACAATTTTACGAATTTAGGCTCATATTCGGACTCGCAGTTGCGTTCTGCCGCAGCCAGCGGAACGATTGGCAGCAAAATCCGGGCTAAGTCAGGAAACACAGATGTGCTGCAATTTGCGATAGAGCTGCTTATAAAGGCGCGTTCACAAACCCTTATGACGCACAGCATCACCCTGTCCACGCCGTCCACGTCGATAAGCGGCAGCTACTTTGTGGGCACATCCACCGTATCGCTGACCAACATGAACGGCGGGTATACGCTCAATACATCCAGCTTTCCGGCAGGCACAAGCGTGACCGGCTACACGGGGCAATCCGGCGATATACTGACGATACGAATTCCGGTCAGCGAGGCAAACGCCAATCGAACGTTCAGCTTGTCCGCAACGGGCAAAGACAACAGGACGCGCTCCAACATGATCGCTTACGCGCCCAATTCGAGCAGTCTGCAAAGAGTCATCGTTGGAAAGGCCGCTGAGTACCATGACGCGCAGACCGTTTCAGTTTCCGTCAACACACCGCAGATTTACGCCGACCTTATCGTTTCGGCTTTAAGCGCCAACGCATCTGTCTATGATGCAGGCGAGACAATCACCGTTACCGCAACGATACGGAATCAGGGGCTCAGATCAGCGGGCGGCTTTTATGTCGCGCTAACATCTCCCGATCTTGCCACACAGACAAAGTACGTGTCATCGCTGGCAGCGGGCGGAACCACGAATGTGAGTTTTACTTATACAGCAGCTCAATACACCGCCGATAGAACCATATCCGTGACAGCCACGGCGGATTCGACAAACGCTGTCGCGGAGAGCAATGAGAACAACAACACGCGGTCGGCTTCATTCAAGGTGCTCGCATCGCTGCCTGATCTGACCGTCACGTCACTTACTGGTAACAAGGCGGTTTATGAAGCCGGTGAAACGGTCACGGTAACCGCGGTGGTGAAAAACATCGGGCTAAAGGCATCGGCTGCCACAACGGTTCGGCTCACTGTGCCGGACATAGGGACGTTCTCAAAGAATGTATCGGCGCTTAGCATAGGCGCAACCCAGACAGTGACGTTCACGTTTACAGCGCCAACAGCGCTTTCCGCACAGAACATAACCGTTACCGCTTTTGTTGATCCCGACAACATCGTTGCGGAGATAAACGAGAACAACAACACCCGCACGGCAACGATATCCATCAAAGCACTCCGGCCTGACATGGAGATTATAGATTCAACGATCACAGATTGGTACGCAGGAAAGGACGTAACGGTATCGGCTACTGTAAGGAACAACACGGCGCAGCCGGTACCGTCCGTGGACATACGACTGACTATTGGCGGCACGTCCTATATGGAGAGCATCCCCATCGCGGGAAACGGGAGCAATCTCGCGGTATTCCGTATCACCGTACCACCAGCCGGAAGCTATACCGTCAAGTTCACCGCAGACCCGGATAATGTGCTGGATGAAACGGATGAGAGCAATAACACGCTGACAAAGAACATTCAGGTGCAGAATGTACCGGCCTCTATCGTGGCTGATCCCGACGATGTGGCGATGGAGCAGCGGTATACGGCGTATGGGCTGACCAGCCTGCCGACAGCCACTTCATCCTCCTACCATACATGGCAGGAGGTGCGGCTGATTAACGGCAGCTATGTCACAAGGAGCTTCTATGCACGGCTAACGACAGCGTTTTCCATATTACCTGATGAGCGCATCGCCTATGTAGATAAGCCAAAACAGTTGGAATCGGGTTTCGGATTCACCGTGCAATGCTCTACCACGTTGACGACCAACTATGACCATCCTGAAAAGCTCGTCGGCGCGCAAATGGTTTGGGTACGACATCCCGAGAGCGCTTACGGCCAGCTATCAGCGTGGCAAAACGCGCGTGATAATTTGCAAGTAAAAACAGGTACGGCGGGAGGCATAACAGCCACATGGCAGCTTGCTGTCAACCCTTATTCGGTAACAGGGAGCCGGTTGCACTACACACCTCTTTGGTATCCTGACGGAGAGTATGTCGCGTGGGCACAGGCGTTTTACGCTTGGTCACCGGTAGGCCAGCTCTATGAACATAAAACTGATGCGCTGACGATTGAGGGCGATATGTATGACCAGATTACGACGATAAAGAGGTGACGGACGAGCAACATGCCCTATGGTGCAGGGCTGTAGGGCATGTTATAATATACATATTGTAACCCATATTTGATTGTGATGGGAATGTGACAATCATGAACTATTGATTATGAATACATTATTTAATCTGTTCATTCTCTTGGGAGTGGTATATAATGTCTATAATATGATATTTATGATTCCGTTGGATTTTGCGAAGTCAGTAAGTTTTAAATAGCAATCATAATCATTGTGAGGTATCAATAATGGATAAAAAATTAAAGGTAGCAGGTAAAGTAATAGAGGAGCTTTCAGAAAAAATACCTTCACCAATTATTGCTTTTAATGAACTTATTAAGAATTCTTACGATGCTGGCGCGCCAATGGTCTCAGTTGAATTGAATACGAATAATAGAAAATTGATTATTTCTGACAATGGAGAAGGAATGGATGAAGGCGATATTAACGTTCTTCTTCAAATAGCTAAAAGTACAAAAAAATATGGGCAGATAA
Source organism: Christensenellales bacterium (assembly GCA_040768905.1). Classification (GTDB taxonomy): domain Bacteria; phylum Bacillota; class Clostridia; order Christensenellales; family SZUA-584; genus SZUA-584. The sequence goes on along the minus strand of JAXGMA010000001.1, from coordinate 2,214,128 downwards.
ACCCCAAAACAGGAAGATATATTCAAGGCTCAAAAGGTCTAGGGTTTCTATCAGTATTCAAATTTGGTGATGTAGTTAAATGGACGACTACAAAAGATAAAAAGAGATCTTTTAGTATTAATTATCAAGATGTCTTAAAATTAGAGGATATAACAGAATATATAGTCTCTATATCTGAAGAAGATACTACTGATATGGATATAGGAACAAAAATCGAAATTGAGCTCAGGAACGATTATAATACAATTTATCTTAAAGAATACTTATTAAATCAAATGAATAGAGATAAAATTCTTAACTCTTTTATTGATAGTAAATTTATCATCAAACTAGAAATTGACGGTGATAAATACCAAACAAAGGAAAATTTATCTTTAGAACCCTACTATCAAGAATATCAGTTTTTTAAAGTTACATATTCTTCAATTTCACAAAATATAAATATCATTTATAAACAACATTATAGATATGGTTCGTCGACAACAGCAGATAGAACAATATCCTTTGATCCATGTTTAAATAATCGATATACTTTATCTTTAGAACTTATGATTTTTGATTTTTATCGTGCTAGAAGGAGAAATGATCCAGATAAATTATTCATAATAAATGAAACAAAAATAACGCCCTTGATATTTATAAATAAGAATCTTTTTAATAATTTTTCGCTGTTTGACCCCGAATTGCTGCGGTATTCGCAAAGCGGTATTTCATTACCCCAAATGATTGGATATGTAGAAATTATAAGTGATGATAAGGATATCCAGTTTAATTCCGATAGAACACAATTTCAGGAAAATGAATTAACAGCATCAATACGCAAAGTTCTTGAAGATCTAAACAAACAAATTCAAAAAAGCTGTTCGGAAATTAAAGATGAATTAAAAAATAGAAATAACAATGAAGAAGCCCAAACGGAGGGCGCTAATGATGAGGATAAATCGTCAAACAGTGAGAATGACAGTTCAGAAGAGACTTCTGCAGAAAGTGAGAAAGATAATTCGCAAGATACTTCTACAAAAAACGATAATGATAGTAATTCTGATGCCAATAACAATCAAGGGTGTAATGGAACAACTTCTGAAAGACTAAGACCAGTAGTATTAGAAGTTGTAGAAGAAGAAACATTAACAACCCCTACAGGTCAAATAGACCTTAAGAACTATATTGTACGTGCGGTAGACAGTCTAGGTCGCGCTATAACTTTTGAAGATATACAGATTACAATTGACGGGGTCAATGTAGTACAAGGAGTAATGGCATCTATTATTGATGCATGCCAAAAGGTTGTTATGTATACATATATTGACCCGCGAACAGGAAGACATGATTCTTGTATGAGATTAAATATGGAAAATGATTCTTTACAAGCATCGGATTCTAGACGTGTACTTATTCCAAATAAAGCGATTAATTCATATAGTGTTACATTCAGAAATAATCCTATAACAGATTTATTACCTCAGATTGAAAGTTTATATTCTAAATACAAAACTTCTTATAGTGAAGTAATCGCATGTTCATTGCGTGCTCTCTTTGAACTATCAATATATGAATTAGAGATGGCTGGGCTAGTTAATTTTATAAAAGCACCTGGATATAGGGATGACAAGCTTACTGGTAAAGTTGCAAATCTAATTATATCTATTTTAGGTGATGCTAGTTTAATAAACTGTATTCTAGCTGGGTTGGGAAGATCGGGTGATTATCAGCAATTTACCAATGAATTGAGGACTATCGATTTTAAAACTATAGTTAAGAAATGCCATTTAGGTGCACATAGATCTACGGGTTCATTGTTTGATAGTGATATAAAAAGCATAGGGAATGCGGCAGGATTATTCTTAGTTATTGTAAATGAATTGTTGAATAATCATAATATTAATTGGTCTTCGTTGGGACAGCCTTGGCAAATTACGATAATATAGTGTTTGGAGTACATAATGCGAGATATTGCATATAAAAATTACAGAAATAGTCATGATATCCATGGCACTGCTTTATATCCTGCTGTTATGATTGCACCTGTTCAAAAAGACTTACTTTCTGAAATAATCAATCGTAATAAAAAAATAAAAATAATTGACCCATTCCACGGTTCTGGGACTGCCTTATATGAAGCCTCAAGACTTTCAGATAATATTCAACTATATGGCTGTGATATTAATCCGCTAGCCAATCTTATTACAAAGGTAAAACTACAAGGGGTTTCAAAAAACATAGAAAACGATATTGAATCTTTAAAAGATAGTCTTAGGGATTATGAAGGGCAATTACATGATTTTACGAATATACACAAATGGTTTAGAGATGATATTATATTTGAGTTATCTAAAATTAGGTCAGCAATACTTAAGATTGAAGATAAGTTTAATCGCATGTTTTTTTGGTATATGCTACTTAACATTATAAGAAAATATAGTAACACTCGAAGCTCAACATATAAGCTACACACTAAGCAAGAAAATAATATAACCAAGATTGAGAACAATCTTATATCAGATTATTTTTCGTCGATTGAAAAATGTTATAAATTATTTCTAAATAACTATAATTCATTTACATTAGTAAAAGGAGATGCCATAGAGTATCTTAGAAATATCAAAGATAACGAATTTGATATATGCATTACTTCTCCGCCTTATGGCGAAAATGCAACTACAGTTCCATACGGACAATTTTCAATATTACCGTTATTATGGATTGATTCTAAAGATTTAGATTTAGAAGGATGGGAATTAGATAGCTTCAGTATAATTGATTCAAAAAGTTTAGGAGGCCCATATCAGAAAACGGATAAAAGAGAAAAGGATTTTATCGAGTTAATACCATTCATTAACAATATATCAGAATACAAGCATAGAAAAGTTATTCGCTTTTTCTCTGGTTATTTTGAATTCTTAGACCAAATTAGTAGAGTAACAAATTCAGAAATAGTTATGACTTTAGGAAATAGAACGGTAGATGGTGTGTGTATTAATCTTACAAAAATAACGATTCAGTTTTTAAAGGATAAAGGATATAAAGAAAAAGAAATGGCCAAGCGAGAAATAGTATCAAAGCGTATTCCCAAAAGAGTCTCAACAGTAAAGAATAGTTCTGTATCATCCATGAATGAAGAATATGTAATTGTTATGCAAAGGCTTTAACCCCTTATCCATATTAAACTATGGTTTTCTGAAATTGCTCAACTGACCCCATTTTGAGCATATGTGACTTACCCTTAAAAAAAGGGTCAATGAGGTGAATATGAATATCATTCTGCGCATCCTGATGGATGCTTTTTTTATTGCCCTTCTTGTATGGTGCGCATACACGGACATCCGGACGCGTACCGTTTCAAACGTGTCCGTCACCCTGCTGCTGTGCCTGGGGCTGGCACATACAGTTTTTCTGATCATATCCGGCAGCGCATGGTGGCTCTACCCGGCAGGAATGGCACTGTGTATTCCCTTTTTTATCGCATGGCTCAAAAACGTCATGGGTGCGGGCGATGTGAAGCTCCTTATGGGTATCAGCCTGTATCTTGGATTGCTCAATACAATAATCGCCTTTATGCTCATGGTTCCGGTCATGATTGCCCTTATTGTCCGTTCATGGGTACAGAAAAAATCGCTGAAACAAAGAATACCCTTCGCACCGGTTCTGGCATTTGGTGCGATTGTCGCAACAATAGCGGGCTATCTGAATGCTCTTGTTTGAAAGCGAGATAGCGGCTGGTTACAGCTATTTCGCAAAAATAAATATGTTTGAAGGAGGAAAACGGATGGATTTGAAGTCTTTTTTGGCTATCGCCATGCTGCTATTTATCGGCGGTGGGATTGTGTTTCTGCGCATCAGAAAGAGAAGAAAATAAGCGAATAGAGACGGGCGGCTGATCTTCGGATTGGCCGCCCTTTTTCTATTTAACAGAAAGGAAAACTAATGAAGATCACTTATTACACGGACAGACATATCGAGATTTTATCCATCAAAACAGATGACGGCAAGCCCATCAAGGAAAAGGCGTATCGCTTTGGCAATTGCCTTATCGACCTGCTGTATGGAAACGCCATCGTGGATGGTGGCAGCGTGGTCACAATCGATGGGCGTTTAAAAAATAAGGTCACAGCGTTGCTTGAGCAATGCGACGATTATCTGCATACCGATATTACCACGCTCATCGAGAAGGATTTTGCGTTCATCTTCGCTGAGAAGTATGCATACCAAAATGTCTTCATCGAAAATAAGCTGTGCAGTGTGTATTTCTTTGACGATATCCATCGTCTCATATGCCTGCTGCTGACCAACATCTACCTGTATAAGCTTATGTATAAGCGCTGCGCCTACTGCAACCGGCTGTTCGCCACGCGCTTTTCAAGCGCTCGGTTCTGTAAACGCATTGCAACGAGAAGCGGCAAGACATGCGTATATGCATATCTGCTGCAAATGCGGCGAAAACGGCAGTTCCCAGATGATTGAGGGTATCATGCCCTCAATTGATGCGTCGGCCTTCCGTTGAGGACTGACGCATCAATTCATAAGAAAAGGAGCGGAATCATGGATACGAAAGCAGATACCATAATGAAAAACAACGATATAAAGCAGCCGCCCGTCACGCTGCCTAAAGGATGCAAGTTGCTGGCAGAAACCGATAAATACGTGCTGGCCGAACGCACATTTCACGTGAATGAGCGTGAGCGCACGGAGTATATCACTTGGCGTAAACAGTATGACGGCAGCGTCGCCCTTGGGCATTACTTCGCCAATAATCTACAGGCTGCAAAAGAGGATTTCGCACGGCGTTCAGAGTTGGTGGACGAAGCGCGGCTTTTTAGCCCCGATGAAATGGCCGTTATCTACAAGGCCCTTATGGAATACGACAGAAGCGATACCATTGACTATAACGACAAAAAACTGCTCCAGCATATCGAAAGTATCAAGGATAAGCTTAATGCTGTCCCCGATGTGGATAAATACGCAAAGGTAGGCGTGCTGATCATCGAGCCGCAGAAACCGCCATATGAATCGCGAATATTTTGCGAACCGTACTCTATCTGTGAGGAAGTGGGCGGCAACACGGCGGTGTGGTATCCGTTCAAAGATTTAGCTGTTGTCGTGGCGAACGCGAAAGGCCGTGAATCAGGGCTGCCATTCAACAGAACGATTGACGGAAAGCCATATTACGGCACCATCGTTATTGCCAGCATGAATGGCCGTCGCTGTTTCGTGTCGCTGACCGAAGAACAGAAAAATCGGTATTCGCAGATGTTCAGCGATAAGGAAAAGGACAGCTTCCAAAAGAGCGTTGATCAGGCTGTCCTCGCATACAAGCCGACGCCACCCCAAGACGATTCTCTTGAACGTTAGCGCCTTGGCGGAGCTATTTCGCAAAACAGAAAAAAGGGATAAAAGGGAGGCTACTGATGGCAGAAAAATTGCGATACATTGAAGAATTGCTCAGCAAAACGCTCAAAGAACTGTCGGGGCGTGACTGCTGGCTTGAATACCTTAAGTCTGCAGCGCACCTGTATAAATACAGCTTCAGGGACAGCCTGCTCGTCTTCGCCCAGCGCCCCGACGCAACGGCGGTAGCAAGCTTTGACCTATGGAACAATAAGATGCACCGCTACATCAACCGCGGCTCCAAAGGCATTGCCCTTATCGACCGCAAAAGCAGCAGCCCGCGGCTCCATTATGTGTTCGATATTTCGGACACCAACGGTGCTAAAATGCCGTATATCTGGGCGTATAACGACGCGTATCAGGACAGGATCAGCAATGAGCTTGCCGACAGCTTTGATATCTCCCCCGCTGATCTCGGCGCTACCATCGATGCCGTCATTGACAGTCTTATAGAAGACAGCATGCCGGAGCTGCTGGCTGAACTCAAATATGCCAAAGAAAACAGCTTCTTAGCCGATTTGGACGATTTGAACCTCGCGGCCATGCTGCGCGATACGCTGCGTGAGAGCATTCTTGCAACGGTGCGGTTTCGGTGCCACAAGGACGCCGGAAAAAAAGACCATGATCAATTTTCTCACCTCTATAATTTCAATACCGCCGCAGCTATGATACTCTTAGGTACGGCGGTCAGCGATATTTCTGAAACGGTACTCAGAGAAATTGAACTGTCCGTGAAAGCCATCGAGCGCGAAGAAAGGAGCAACCGACATGCCAATCAACAACATGGAACTAAGTTACAGGGAAGCGGACGGCCTGCTGTATCCCGATCATCAGATCAGGGGGCAGATCGACGAGCCGCTGACGAAGTATGGCCTGATGAGAAAAGATTATCTGGAGAAGAATTGTCCGATACTTTTCAACCAGATGATCATGGGCGGGACGCTGTATCCCCATTGCAAGGAGTTAGAGAAGCAGATGCAGTTACAGATGCACAGCCAAGTCGAGAAGATGAAAAAGCAGACGCCGAAGAACCTTTGGCAGACGCGCATTATGGAGATCGAGAGCGATCTGATTCAGGAGCTGATACTGACGAGATAACCGAGCAGGACGCCATTGATACCGTATTGCTCAGGGGCAGCGGATTTGCAGGCGGCAAACAGCGTATCATTGACTTCTTCTTTGCGAATCCGGCTAATAAAGATAGAGCCGATTTTCTCAAAAAAGAATACGGTATCGGCGGTGGAGCGGTCTATTTTACTCAAACCAAAAGCGGTTATGAGGATTATGACAGCAAAGGAATCAAGATATCGGGTTTTGTGGATGAGCCAATCAAGCTGACATGGGCGGTAGTCGCAAAACGCACCGGAGAGCTTATCGATAGCGAACGGTACTTCGAACCGCGATACCCCAATGAAAAACCGCTGATTAAACCCACCATAGATGAAAATACCGAAACAATAGGAGCTGACGAGGCTCCTTTTGTTATAGAGGCCGTTCCAAAAGAAACGACTTTGCCCGATGAGAAAAAGCGCCGGACGCAAAGCCAGATGAACTTTGCACGGCTTGAAGCCATAGCGCCGCATATCATGGACAAGCGCTACCGCCATGCCACACTATCTGCCGACAGTTTCATGGACTTGAGCATCGAATGGATCGGCGACAACCGTTTGGCTATAGCGCATTACGGCAAACAGAACGGCGACCTCATGGCCGACCCCGATATGGAGCTTATCGTCGATTTTGACAAGAAGGAAGTCCTGCCCGCCACATATCAAAACGACTATCTGGGCGTGTATCAGGAGGTGTACCTTGAAAACAATCAATGGAGTCCTAAGCTTAGCCGGGAACTCACTTCTTTTCTGAACACATGGCTGCGCAACCTTGAATTTCAGGGGCATGTGCTGATCAGGGCCAGCTACCACGACCCCTATAAAGAATCACAGCCCATCCTTTTTGACGATAAAGGGCGCGAATACGGCTTCGACATCCCCGACGATTTGTTCAGTGCAACAAGACTATCGCCACCGGCAGCACGGCCAGAAGAAACAACCCCGCAAGCGGAGAGCGAACAGCCCTCCGCTTTTTCTGCGGATGACAGTATGAACGATGTTGATCCCATCGTCATTCGGGAACGGCTGAATAGCCCAGAAGGTCAGGCTGAAGCAGACAGGCTGCTGGCGACCGCCGAAAAAATAGCCCAAGAAAGCGCGGTAGAACCATATGAACGGTTCGCCGTGGTGGAAACCGAAGAAGGCTATGCCATTTGGGACGATATTACCGATGACTACTATGTTGATGATGACGGCGTTACCGAGAGCTTCATCAGCGAATGGCAAGCCAATGCTTATCTGGATGAAGTCAGGAAAGCCGTTTCCGACAAGGAAGCAGCTGAATGGCTTGATGTGGAACGCAGCAAAAACGATGCTGCCAAACCGAAACCGCTGCCCTATAAGCAAGGCGATACGGTCTATCTGGAGGATGGCAAGCCCTTTATCATTGAGAAAATCGGCATGTTCGACATCCATCTGAGCGATCCGTCGCTCACATATCCTATTATGCGCGCCGAAAGCAAAGAGAGCTTTGCCCGCCTGCTGGAGAGATATCCTCAGTCCGAGAAAACGCAAGGTGAGCGCACCAATTACCACATCACGGACGATAACTTGGGTGTTGGCGGCGCAAAGGAAAAGTACCATCGCAATATCGCCGCCATCAAACTTCTTAAACAGATTGAAAACGAAAGCAGGCTGGCGACCGCCGACGAGCAAGAGGTTTTGTCGCAGTACGTCGGATGGGGCGGTCTTGCCAAAGCCTTCGATGAGACGGATGGCGCTTGGAGCGATGAATACGCCGAATTGAAGTCTCTGCTGGATGAAACGGAATACAAGGCCGCCCGTGCTTCTACGCTGAACGCCCATTACACCGCTCCCGTGGTGATTAAGGCCATATATAAAGCGCTTGAAAGCATGGGGTTTTCGGGCGGCAATATTCTCGAACCCGTCTGCGGCATCGGTAACTTCTTGGGGCTGCTGCCGCCGTCGCTCAGCGAATCCAATCTGTACGGTGTGGAGATTGACAGTGTGTCGGGGCGCATCGCGCAGCAGCTTTACCAGCGTGAGAACATACAGATCACAGGCTTTGAGCATACGGCGTTTCAGGACAACTTTTTTGACGTGGCGGTTGGCAACGTGCCGTTTGGTTCATATGGCGTCATCGACAAGCGGTACGCCAAACACAATTTCTACATCCACGATTATTTCATAGCGAAATGCCTTGATAAGGTGCGCCCCGGTGGTATCGCCGCCCTGATCACCTCAAAGGGGACGCTTGACAAGCAAAACAGCAGCGTCAGAAAGTATCTGGCACAGCACGCGGAGCTTGTCGGCGCAATCCGTCTGCCCAATAACGCGTTCAAGGCCAACGCCGGAACCGAAGTCACGAGCGACATACTGTTCCTTAAGAAACGCGATAGTTTGCAGGATATCGAGCCAGCGTGGGTTCAGATTGGTCAAACAGCGAACGGTGTACCTATCAACCAGTATTACATCGACAACCCCCATATGGTTTTGGGCAAGATGGTGTTCTGGAAAGGCATGTACGGTAACGAAAATGAAACAGCCTGCATCCCCTTTGAGGACGCCGATTTAGGCGAGCAGCTCACCGACGCCATATCCCATATCGACGCCGAGATAGATGACGGGTACATGATGGACGAGCCCGATGACTACGACACGTCCATCCCGGCAGACCCCAATGTGAAAAACTACTCGTTCACCGTGGTGGACGAAAAGCTGTATTACCGCGAAAACGCGCGTATGGTCTTATTTGAAACCAATGAGACGGCTGAAAAAAGAATCAGGGGTATGCTCGCTCTATCCAAAACGCTGCATAACCTGATCGATACTCAGCTTGAAGGACACGGGGATTTTGAGATCAGGAAAGCGCAGTCCCGCTTGAACAGCCAGTATGACGAATATGTCAAAGAATATGGCCGGATCAACGACCGCGCGAATCGTTTGGCTTTCTCCGACGACAGCGACTATTACCTACTCTCGTCGTTGGAAGACATCGACGAGGACGGGAATTTCAAGGGTAAAGCGGATATATTCACAAAACAGACGATACGCCCGCGAAAGGCCATAACCCACGTGGATACTTCCGCTGAAGCGCTGGCGGTGAGCATAGGCGAAAAAGCAAAGGTGGATATCGGCTACATGAGCGCGCTCACGGGCAAGGAACCACAGACAGTCATTGAGGAACTGAAAAACGTCATCTTCAAAGACCCGCTTAGTGATCTGAACAATCCATATGACAGCTTTTTGACTGCGGACGAGTATCTGTCCGGCAACGTGCGCGAAAAGCTCAAGACCGGGAGGCTGATGGCGGAAACGCATCCTGAATTCGCGCATCATGTACCGGCGCTGGAAGCCGTGCAACCCGAAGACCTTGAGGCCGCGGATATCGAGGTTAAGCTGGGGACGGTGTGGATACCCGCGAAGTATATTGAGGAATTCATGTTTGAGTTGCTGGATACCTCGTATTACGCGAAACACAGCATCAACGTTTCCTACTCAAAGTACACCGGCGCGTGGCATGTGTCGAATAAGTCCATGGACGGTGACAGTATCGCCGCCCGTGAAGCATACGGCACATCGCGCATTAACGCCTACCAGATCATAGAGGAAACGCTGAATCAGAAAAACGTGCGTATCACGGACAAGGTGGTGCATCCGGACGGCAAGGAAGAATACGTTCTCAATACAAAAGAGACATTCTTTGCGATGCAAAAGCAGAATCTCATCCGCGACGCGTTCAAAGACTGGATATTCAGGGACGAAGATCGACGCAAGTATTTAGTCAGCTATTACAACGAGCATTTTAACAACATCCGTCCCCGCGAGTACAACGGCGACCATTTGGTCTTTGAGGGTATGAACCCGATACTGGAGCTCCGGCCGCATCAGCGCAACGCCGTGGCACGGCAGCTTTATGGTGGCAATACGCTGCTGGCACATTGTGTCGGTGCGGGCAAATCGTTCACCATGATTGCCGCAGCCATGGAGAGTAAGCGGCTGGGACTGTCCGCCAAAAGCATGATTACCGTGCCCAACCATTTGACGGAACAGATCGCCGCTGAAACGCTGCGGCTGTACCCGGCGGCCAAGGTGCTTGTGACCACAAAAAAGGACTTTCAGCAGCATAACCGCAAGCGCTTTTGCAGCAAAATCGCCACTGGCGATTACGATATTGTCATCATCGGGCACTCGCAGTTTGAGAAAATACCACTGTCCGCACAGCGTCAGATTCGCACCCTTGAGAGGGAAATCGATGAAATCACTTCTGCTATCACATATGAAAGGCGTTACAGCGCACAATCGTTCAACGTCAAGCAGATGGAACGGACGAAAAAAGCGCTTGAGAAGAAACTGGAACAGCTTAATGATCAATCGCGCAAAGATGATGTAGTGACGTTTGAGGAATTGGGTGTGGACAGGCTGTTTGTTGACGAGGCACATTCGCACAAAAATTTGTTCGTGGTGACGAAAATGCGGAACGTAGCTGGTGTTCAGCAGACGCAGGCTCAAAAAGCAATGGACATGTACATGAAGTGCCGGTATCTGGATGAGCTGACCGGCGGCAAGGGCGTTACGTTTGCGACAGGAACGCCCATCAGTAACAGCATGGTTGAGATGTTTACCATGCAGCGGTATCTGCAAAGGCACGAGCTCGAACATCGTGATCTTTACCATTTTGACAACTGGGCATCGGTGTTCGGCGAAGCGCAGGCCGCTTATGAAGTTGCGCCGGAAGGCAACCGTTTTCGTATAAAAACGCGGTTTAACCGTTTCTACAATCTGCCGGAACTAATATCGATGTTCAAGGAAACGGCGGATATTCAAACTGGCGACATGCTTGATCTCCCTATTCCAAAGCTCAAGGGCGAAAAAACCCAGACGATTATTACCAAGCCTACGGATTTTCAGCGCAAGATGATTTTGGAGCTGGGTGACCGAGCCGACTCTGTGCGCAACGGCCAGGTTGATGCCTCCCAAGATAATATGTTGGTCATAACAAATGATGGCAGGAAAATAGCGCTTGACCAACGGCTTGCCAACCCATGTCTGCCGGATGACCCGAACAGCAAGGTCAACGCGTTAATGCGCAACGTCTACGACATATGGGAGCGCGAAGCGGCAAACAAGGGCGCACAGATCGTTTTTTGCGATTTGTCCACGCCCAAGTTCAACGGCGAATTCAATGTATATGAGGATTTGAAGAAAAAATGGGTGGATAAAGGCATTCCCGCTGAGCATATTGCGTTCATCCATGAGGCAAAAAACGAGAAGCAAAAGGCCGCGCTGTTTGCCAAGGTCAGAAGCGGCGAGATACGTATCATCTTAGGCTCGACGTATATGATGGGCAGCGGCGTCAACATTCAGGACAGGCTCAAAGCCGTTCACCACGCAGACGTTGGCTGGAAGCCCGCTGACATGGCGCAACGTGACGGGCGCATACTCCGTCAGGGCAACACATATGAGGAGGTTGAGATCTACAGGTATATCACGGAGAACACGTTTGACAGCTATTCGTGGCAGCTTCTGGAACAGAAACAGCGGTTCATATCGCAGATCATGACGAGCAAAGCGCCCGTCCGAAGCATGGACGATATCGACGAAGCGGTGCTCTCTTACGCCGAGGTTAAGGCGCTGGCGACGGGCAATCCACTGATTAAGGAGCGCATGGAACTGGATGTTGAGGTGGGTAAGCTGCGCATACTCAAGGCTGAACATAAAAACCGCTTATACCGATTACAAGAACAGATATCCACGACGCTGCCTGAAAAAATAAGAGCGATTGAACTGCGAATCAGTGGGTATGAAGCGGACATACAGACAGCCATGCCTCATCAGACCCGCGACTTTGAAATGACGCTTAACGGCACATTGTATGATGAAAAGAAAAGCGCGGGTGAAATGCTGCTGGCGTTTGCCAAACAGGCGTTTCAGCTGGGTGGTCAGGTGATCGGCACATATAAAGGATTTGACATGACCATCAATACGGAAAGCCTGCTTCGGACAGAACCGTATATTGAGCTGCGCGGCGCAATTACGCATCAGGTGTATTTGGGCGATGATGCGCTTGGTAACATGACCAGGCTGGATAACGCGATCAATGCATTTGGCGTGACTCTTGATAACCTCCGTCATGATCTTGAAAGCACAAAGATTCAGCTTGAAAACGCCAAAAAGGAGGTGGAAAAACCGTTCGCACAGGAGTTTGAACTGAAACAAAAGACCGCGAGATTGGATGAACTCACGCATGAGCTGGCGATGGATACAAAGGACGTCGCAATGGAGATAGGCGGCGACGATGCGCCGGAGGAAGCCATTGCGGATATGGAGCGCTGATATGCCGAGAGTCACGGAAGAGCAGGTCAGGAACGCCAAGGCTCTTGACCTGCTGTCGTATATGCGGCTATATGAGCCGCAGAACTTAGTGCGGAAAGGCAACGATTATTGTACGAAAGAACACGACAGCTTGATCATCTCCGAGAACGGCTTATGGCATTGGAAATCAAGGGATATCGGCGGCAAGACGGCGTTGCAGTATCTGATCAAGGTAAGAAACATGGACTTTGTGACTACCGTTTTGCAGCTATGCAATGGTATGCCCGCCCAAAATACAGAAACGCGCATTGAACCAAAAAAGAAAAAGCCCTTTGTCCTGCCCGCAGCGAATAGTAATAATCGTATGGTGATTGAGTATCTGAGACGCCGTGGAATTGCCGATGATATCATCCAATATTGTATAAGCAAAGGGCTGGTCTATGAAAGCGCCGAGTACAGAAATGCGGTGTTTGTGGGCTTCGATGGTCATGCGCCCAAGTACGCTGCCCTGCGCGGCACATGGCCGCATATGAGCAATCCGTTCAAAGGTGAAGTGGAAGGCAGCGATAAACGGTATAGTTTTTCAATCCAGCCGGACACTGTAAGCAGAAAGCTCGTCGTGTCGGAGAGCGCCATCGATGTGCTGTCCGTGGCGACGCTACGTGATGATATAGGGCGGGCGCATTACCTGTCCATCGGCGGCGCGTATGCGCCTAAGAAGCATACCGATGAGGCGAATTTGCCCAAGGCGCTGGAGCAATACCTGAAAGACAATCCTGAAATTCGCGAGGTGGAATTGTGTCTGGATAACGACGCGGTAGGCATAGGCGCGAGCTTCTTTATTATGAACAAGCTGATGGGTATGGGCTACGCGGTGTCCTCTTCCCCGCCCGAGCGAAGTAAAGATTGGAATGAAGCTTTAACGAACAGTACGGATTCAACGATACCGGAAAGATGAATGACGGTGTTGTTGATCATATTAAAACTATAGGAGGAATCAAAATGAAAGTCAAAGAAATTGGAAATTTGACCGCTGATCCGGTGTACGGCGAGAAGGGTGACGTGAAGTATTGCAACTTCAAGATCGCCATCAATGATCCGTTCAACAAGGACAATACCGAATTTGTGCGGGTATCGGCTTTTGACAAACAGGCCGAAGCATGTCGGGATTATCTGCAAAAGGGTTCGCAGGTCTGCGTCGAAGGGACGGTTCGAGCCAGCGCCTACTTGGATAACGACAATAAGCCAAGGGCGCAGCTCAACATCAACGCCCAGGAAGTTGTGTTCCTCAACAGGACAAAGCGACGCGAGCAGCAGGACGGCCACGACGCAATTGACAACGCACTGCAAAAATCCGAGCCATTTGAGCGCGATCAGGCGCAGCGGCAGGACATGACGCAGGCAAGGTAATAAGTGCTGTACCCTGTGTATAGCGTTTTGATCAGTTCTGTACACGTTGTTCGCACATGAAAATCGGCAAAAAGGTGGTCTTTTTGGAGTTCGCTGTACGTTAAGTACGGCGTTTTTTGATTCCGGCAACTTGAGCCGGTTCTAAGGGTGGTTTTATGGGCTGACGGAGCATCAGAACAGATATGCAGTGGTCAGCGCGGCAGCTCGATTTGTTTTTTCAGCCTGTAGCCATCCCTTTCAATACAGTGTGTTCATAACCCAACCATGTTGTGGGTAGTGGGCAAAAACTGCGTTTTTAGCAGTTGCAAGCATGGCATCTGTTTATACAAATGCTCTCTTGCAAGGGAGCTCGCGCTCCCTTGAACCCTCTAAATTTGCGGCGTGCCGCTGAAAACTGAAAGAAGGACGGTATATGAGAAAAAGAAAATATGCCTGTCTTTTCTATATGGACGAAAAGGAGAACAGGCACTTTGAAAAGCAATTGGCCGTGACCGGCCTGAAAAAATCCGAACTACTGCGCAGTCTCATATTGAAAACCAACATCCAGCCCAAGCCATCAGAGGACGTTATCCAGATATACCGCCTTGTATCCACCATAGCCAATAACACCAACCAGATGGCGAAGATCGCCAACGCGACCGGATATGTCGATCCCAAAAAGATAGACGGGCTTCTTATCATGGTGGATAAATGCTGGCAACTTATGAAACGAATTTGCTGATATGGCGATCACTAAAAAGTTTGTGATTCATCAAAGGCTGGATGACAGGGTGGGATATGTCCTGAACGACGAAAAAACATCGCTGGACGATATGCTCGAATACGCCACCAATGATGACAAGACCGTGACTCTCATGAAGGAATACAAAACGGCGCTGAACTGCAATCTGGAGACGGCATATCAGGACATGATGGCGACAAAAAAACGCAAAAACGCTACTGGTGGCAGGCTGGGGTATCATATCATCCAATCGTTCAAGCCGGGTGAAGTGACTGCCGAAGAAGCACACGAAATCGCCATTGAACTTGCGCAGCGCAGCTTTGGCGATTACGAGGTGGTTATTGGGACGCATATCGACAAAGAGCATATCCATTCCCACATAGTTGTCAATTCGGTATCGGTCATCACAGGTAAAAAATATCGGGATACCGCTAAAGACCTGTTTAATGGTATACGGGAAGCGTCCGACCAGCTATGCCGTGAACACGGATTGTCGGTGGTCGTACCCAAAGAAGAAAAAAAGTCGCTGTCGTACATAGAATGGCTGGCGCGACAAGGAAAACGCACCTCATGGCAATCGCTTATCCGCATGGATATTGATGATTGCATCCAGCAGGCATATGACTTTGGCAATTTTCTTGTTCTCATGCGGCTCAAGGGCTATGAAATCAAACAAGGGAAACACATTGCATTCCTTCCGATGGGAAAAGACCGTTATTCGCGCGGGTACAAGCTGGGCCACAACTATTCGCTTGAGAACATACAGCGTCGGATTGCGGGGCTGAGGTCCACAACTGAATTCAAGAACATGCAGACGTATGTGAATAGTAAAAACGACTATAAACCCTTCCCCAAGGTCAGAAAGGGCAGCTTTCGAGCCTTGTGTCTGCACTACATGTATCTACTTGGGCAGGTCAAAAAGAACAAAGCACCCGACAGTGTGAGCAATATGGTAAAGGAGGATTTAATACGATTTGATGCCATGATTAAGACGATTAATTTTACGAAGCTGCGCAACCTCGATACTATTGAGAGCGTAGAGCGATATAAGGACAAATGCTTTGAAACAATCGGACTGATAAAGCGCGATCAGGCGCAGTTGAAAAAAGATACTGAAGAAGATTCGCTGCTTTTCGACGCTGTGGTTGACCGTAACAAATATGCCCACGCTTATGCTTTATATCGTGACGAGTGCTTTGTTGCGATGAAGGCCGAACACGATAAATATTCGGCGGCGGTTCGCATATTGAAAGAAGCGGGATATGTAACAGATGCTCAGATTCAAACGTTGATTGACAGGCAGAGCGAGGTTGAATCCAAGCTGGCGCAATTCACAAGCGACATCCGGCATTTCCGGCATGAGATAAAGATGTGCGATCATGCTTTGCAGCTTAACAAACATGTAAAGGAAAAACGAGCAGTTATAGATAAGCTGGAGCAGTATGAAGCAAATAATCTGGATAAACATCAGCGCTGACGAGGCGAATTTCAATGTAGCATCTGAGGCACACCATATAATTAGGTGCGCCTTTCCGATGTTATAAGCTTAAGTAAGCTTTAGCCTTTATCATCTCACAGTCAAGGGCTTTGCAAGTGGCTGTGAGCCACATTTGATTGTGCGCTGCTAAAGTCATGAAGACAAGAGTACCAATTGTTATACTTATCAACCCTAATCGATTAAGTAGCGATAGATTTGTCAGGTTTTCTATCTTAACCCCATAATTTTGTTCACATTCAGCAGAAACAAAATACCGTTGCCCGGTTTGTCGATCTCCATTGCCGTGCTGACCTCGCTCACTATGCTGTCAATCAGCGCTTTTTCGGCGAGTATCATAACAAGCTCTTTCTCAGGCTCTATTTCCATATTGAAAAGCTTGCTTGTTTCGTGGATACCCGAACCTCTCGCGTTGATGATCGTGCCGCCTCTGGCACCGGCGCTGGTCGCGGCGCTCATGACATCCTCGCCTTTTCCCTTGTCTACAATGATAAACAGTGACTGATACATATTCTCCTTTTTGCCTCCGTCTATAAAATGACTTTTATAATTATAATCGCCAGTACCCAAAAACGCCCCCACCGGAATGGTAAAAGCAATGCCGTGATAGGGCTTGCGAAATTGAACCTCCCTATCCAGGCTTTTAAGCGCTGCATCCACCAGTGCGCAATCCGTAACCAGCAGAACGACTTCTTTTCTGATATCGTTGATTTCGAGTATTTCCAAAAGACGGTTTTTCACAGTGCCCTTTCCGAGCAGCACCGTCCCCCCTGAAATACCTTCCTGCTTCGCAATTTTCAAAACCTTGCTGCCCAGCCCATAGTTGACGATCACGCATATGAGCTCGAACCTTTTTATATCAGGAATCATTGACACTTTATATCTACCTCGCTTTTTCTCGATTTCACTTTATAAAGTAGTCCCAAGATTTCTAGGGTTATGATCGGAAACAGTGCCACCATGGAAATCATTCCGAAACCATCCACCAGTAAACTCGCCCCTTCAAAAGTGTCCGCAACCCCCTGTGTATAAGCAAGAATAAAGGTTGCGGTCATGGGCCCGGTAGCCACTCCGCCGGCGTCAAAAGCGATTCCCACAAACAGCTTGGGAACAATAAACGACAAGGCGATGGCGATAATATACCCCGGCAGCAGATAATGCCATAGCTGTATTGCGGGAACCAAAATCCGAACGACTGATAAAGCAACAGCAAGCCCAACGCCAATGGTGAGCGCTATCAGCACTGATTTTCTTCGCACATATCTGCTCGTCACATCTTCAATCTGGTACGTGAGAACATAAACGGCCGGTTCTGCAGCGATGGTGACAAATCCTATAACGAACCCAACGACAATAACAAAAACACTGCTCTCCATAGATGCCAGCTGGCTTCCGAGTATGATGCCCACCTCCATAAAGCCGGCATTCACACCCAGAAAGAATAGGATCAGTCCTAAAAAAGCATACAGGAAGCCTTTCAGTATCTTCTTGGAAGCCTTCTTATCTAGCTTAAACCATAGCAATTGTAACACCAAAAAAGCAACAAGGAGTGGTAAGAGCGCAAGAATGCCTTCTGTCAACGTGCCGGGCGCTATGGCTAGAAAAGCACCGAACACCGACGTGGCTTCAGATTTCGCACTTCCAAGCCCGACAGAGAATTCGGTTGTATTAGATATGATGTTGAGCAGCATCACTGACAATATCGCGCCGGTAGATGCAATGGCAACCAGACCGAAGCTATCCTTCTCTGACGCCTTGCTGTCCTTTTTCAACGCCGAGATGCCTACAGAAAGCGATAGTATAAACGGAACGGCGAGGATACCCGTCGTGGCTCCCGACGCATCAAATGCAACCGCCAAAAACTCAGGGGATGTAAAAATGGCCATCCCGAAAATCAACAGATAGAGAACGAACAGTATTTTGTACAACGGAACATTGTAAAATATCCGTATAAACCCGAGTGCCACCATAACCGCAAGCCCCACGGATACCACCACCAGAATCACAACGCTGGATATGGTACCGGATGTGACCTCATCTACCTGATTTGCCAGCACCAGCAGCCCGGGCTCTGCAATTGACACAAAAAAGCCGAGAACAAGTCCTGCAACGATGACCAGCAACAGCTTATTGGATTTAGCCAGCGCTTGCCCGGTCAGGTGGCCTAAAGGCGTGATGCCAATATCTATGCCCATTAAAAATATGGACAATCCCAAAACCACGAATACCGATCCAATAATAAATTTGACCAGTAGAGGCGTTGAAATGGGCGAAATTGTAAAATGCAAAATGAGTACAATCAGCACGATCGGCCCGACTGCAAAAAAATTTTCTTTGAATTTGTTGAAAAGTACGGTCAAAAAATGTCCTCCATTCGAAACATTTTATCCAGATATATCTCACAGCGCTTTGTACATCGCCATCAAAAATACAGAATACCGGAATCCGACTATCGGGATAAAGAAATTATAACACATTTTAAAAGGTTTTGTTCCATGCTTTTCCCAACGAACTTTTTTAGAAAAAGGCTTTAGAAGTGTTGACTTAACATAGCGCATGTTTTAAAAATAAAGGAGCGACTCAGACAGGCTTTCTTAAGAATATTGTGTATGATATTATCATGCAAACGTGGAGAGTATTATGGTTAAGACAGTTACTTTGGTTTTATTTGTAACAACCTATACATTACTTCTGCTCCTACCTAAAATCAGGGCCTACATTGCTCTTGGGTCTGCTGTATTGTATATAATCCTTGGAATCGTACCTCTGGAAAAGATATTTTTTATTATAGACTGGAACGTTTTGATGATGATCATAGGCACAATGGGCATCGTCACATTATTCATTAAATCAAAAATGCCATCTCTGCTTGCCGATCTTATCATTGATAAGGTTGGCAATGTCAAATGGGCTATAATCTTTTTATCCCTTTTCGCAGGAATTATTTCTGCATTCGTTGACAATGTCGCAACAGTACTAATGATTGCTCCTGTCGCAATAACCATATCAAAGAAGCTAGAAATCTCTCCTGTGCCGATTATAATCGCTATATCTGTCTCATCAAATCTTCAGGGTGCCGCAACTCTGGTTGGTGATACGACATCCATTCTTTTGGGCGGTCATGCCAAAATGGATTTTCTAGATTTTTTCTTCTTTCAAGGGAAACCAAGCTTATTTTGGGTTGTGCAGTTAGGAGCGATTGCTGCGACTTCTATCTTATTGATTCTGTTCAGAAGAGAAAAGGAACCTTTACATTTAGCAGAAAAAACAGTAGTCACTGACTATTTTCCAACATTCCTTTTGGCGAGTATGATTGTATTTCTTATTCTTGCTTCTTTTTTCTCTGAAAGACCGCCTATAACAAACGGACTCATTTGTATGGGGTTGTTGTTTATTGGTCTTACTGTTAGTCTGATTAAAGCCAAAAATCTCTCTGGTGCAATTGAGAGTTTAAAAGAAATTGATTATTCCACCATAATCCTACTCGCAGGGCTTTTTGTAGTCGTAGGGGGAATATCGGAAACGGGAATCATGAAAGATATCAGCCAGATCTTTGTAGTGCTTAGCAATGGCAATGTCTTTGTTACATATACTTTAGTTGTTTTTGCATCTGTACTTTTTTCGGCTTTTATAGATAATATCCCATATGTTGCGACAATGCTGCCCGTTGTAGCTGGGATAGCAAATACTCTGAGCATAGAACCGTATCTTTTGTATTTTGGACTGCTTATCGGAGCAACATTGGGAGGAAACATGACGCCGATAGGAGCTTCAGCGAACATTGCTGGAATAGGCATATTACGCAAACAAGGATATGAAGTCAGCACAACACAATTTCTAAAAATAGGTATACCATTTACTTTGGCAGCAGTTGCTACGGGTTATATACTTATATGGTTGACATGGGGGTAGGATAATTTAATGTTTAACACTTCAATATTAGAAAGAGATAAAACAAGCGCAGTTAAACAACACCATATGCTGCACCACCATTTTGTTCTTTACAACATATAGAGTTTTTACTGATGTCATTTTACTATCAGATTATACATTGTTCTGATCAAAAGCATGGAAAGTATTTTATATTAGGTCATGGCATAACAATTTATTATTGTATTGTTTAATAAATTGAGGAGGATGCTTTGCATGCCTATAGAGACCTTAGCAAAGAGACACATCAATACAATTAAGGGATTAAATAACCATGAAGTGAATAAATCAAGGAGTAGAAATGGTTGTAACGAAATAACCAAAACAAACAAAAAAGGATTCCTGAATAAGTTTCTTGGCAATTTCGGTGACCCCATCATAAAAATCCTTTTGGCTGCATTTTTTATAAATCTCATTTTTACCATACAAGGTGAAAGCTGGTTTGAATCTGTTGGTATCGGGATCGCCATATTTCTTGCAACTCTGGTTTCCACCATCTCAGAATATGGAAGTGAGCAAACTTTTAAAAAGCTTCAGGAGGAGGCTGAACGTCTGCGATGCAAGATTTACCGCAACGGCGGTCTTGTAGAACTTCCCATCCATGAAATAGTCGTTGGCGATTATGTGTTGCTGCAAGCTGGAGACCGTGTCCCTGCTGACGGATATATGTTGCAAGGATCATTGGAAGTGGATCAATCACCTCTTAACGGTGAATCTACAGAGGTTCATAAATACGGAACAGGTGCTCAACTGGGTAATCATTTAGCATTGAACATAAACAATCCGCTGCATTTATTCCGTGGTTCCATCGTCTGCAACGGACAAGGAATCATGA
Source organism: Christensenellales bacterium (assembly GCA_040768905.1). Lineage (GTDB taxonomy): Bacteria > Bacillota > Clostridia > Christensenellales > SZUA-584 > SZUA-584. Next base: position 2,192,967 of record JAXGMA010000001.1, on the reverse strand, counting down.
TCGTTACAACTGTTGGAGATAAAACATTTTACGGTAGCATAGCAAGCCAAGTACAAGAAGAAACGAGGGTAAGCCCACTCAAACTCCGTCTTTCCCATCTAGCAAAAACAATAAGCACATTCGCTTATATAAGTTCTGGTGCTGTAGCCGTTGCCTATATGTTTAACGCCATTTTGTTTAAAAGAGGTTATACTTTTGATAACTTTTTTTCATACTTTTCACATACCAACTTAATGGTAGCAGATCTCTTTCAAGCTATACTACTCGCTGTTGTTATCATTGTCGTAGCCGTTCCCGAAGGTCTCCCCATGATGATTACCGTTGTACTGTCATCAAACATGAAACGGATGTTAAAAGACAACCTTCTGGTTCGCAAACTCGTTAGCATTGAAACATCCGGCAGTTTGAATATATTATTTACGGATAAGACGGGTACTCTTACACAAGGAACGCTGAAAGTAAAAACCTTTATTACCGGCAATAATAAAGAATATGATTCAGCTGAAAAACTATATAAAAACCATGCTCTTTGGGATTTTATCGTTTCTTCGATATATTACAATAACGAAGCCTTGGTTGTAGAAAAAAACGGGAAAAATGAATCTATTGGCGGAAACGCAACTGATCGTGCGCTTCTGTCTTATATATTACAGTACCCAACAAATTTTTATAATGTTGATGTTATATCAAAGATCCCTTTTAGCAGCGCAAACAAGTTTTCATGCGCACAAGTAAAAGGAAAATATAATTTAACATTCATCAAAGGCGCTCCAGAAAAAATTCTCCCGTTCTGTTCTACCTATTACGATGAAAATCTTCAAATACAAAACTTTAATCAAAAAGCTGAGCTTATCAAAAAGATTAATATGCTCTCACGAAACTCAATCCGCCTGTTGGCTGTAGCGGTATCTGATTCACTCGTTTCGACAAACAGCTATTTTAAAAACCTAAGGCTTGTCGGAATCTTAGGTATACAGGACGCTATACGTGTTAATGCCGCTTTGGGCGTATCCCAAGTCAAATCAGCGGGAGTCCAGGTCGTTATGATTACAGGGGATAGCATTGAAACTGCAACTGCGGTTGCCAGAGAAGTTGGCATTTTAAGAAGTCCGCATCACGTAGCATTAACATCAGATCAACTCCGTAATCTTTCTGATAGGGACATAAGCACGTTTCTATCACATCTTCGAGTAGTAGCGCGGGCAATGCCTGCCGACAAGACCCGTTTGGTCAATATTGCGCAAAAAAAAGGTTTTGTAGTGGGAATGACAGGAGACGGAATCAATGATGCGCCTGCGTTAAAAAAGGCGGATGTAGGTTTTGCAATGGGGAGCGGCACGGAAATAGCAAAGGAGGCTGGTGATATTGTAATACTGGACAATAATCTGATATCCATCGCAAAAGCAATCCTTTACGGGAGGACTATATTTAAAAGTATCCGCAAATTCATTATATTCCAGCTTACCGTGAACTTGTGTGCCGTCAGTATATCCGTAATAGGACCTTTCATAGGCATTGAAATGCCAGTAACCGTATTACAGATGTTATGGATCAACCTTGTAATGGATACGCTTGCAGGCCTCGCTTATGGGGCAGAACCTCCTTTAAAATACTATATGACAGAGCGCCCGAAAAGACGTGACGAGCGTATCATAAATAAATATATGTGGAGTCAGATATTGTTCACCGGTGCCTATACTTCCGTTTTATGCCTTATGTTTTTGAAGCTACATGTATTCCAGAAGATGTTTAGGCCTTCTCCTTCCAATGAATACTTCTTAACTGCTTTCTTTACGCTATTTCTTTTTGCTGGAATATTCAACAGCTTTAATGCTCGTACACATTTGCCCAACTTGTTTGCTAATATCAGAAGAAACAAGATGTTTTTAAAAATTATGGTGTTAATAGCTGGGATCCAAATCGTTTTAATTTATGTAGGCGGTAGGCTTTTCCGAACCTCCGCTTTAACCCCCGGCGAACTAATAATTGCGATTCTTCTTGCCTTTACCGTGGTGCCGATTGATATAATACGAAAGCATATTATTACCAAAATTAAAGGAGGGGAGTACAGTACCTAGTGTTCTCCCCATTATCTCTATGTAATTTTCTTCTAGTCGTTGATTATGGAAAACGCGATGTTAGTGGCGTGGTCAGCAACACGCTCAAGCGTTGCCACCATGTTGGTGAAAATCACGCCTGTTTGCGGATCGCAGATTTTATCTTGCAGACGGTCAATATGGTTATTAAGCAACGTTTTTTTCATCATGTCGACCTCTGACTCCAGCGCGTCAACCACCTTAAGACTGACTTTGTCGCGTTTTTCAAAGGTCTCAAGGCTAACTTTTAGTATCTCCATGGTTCTGTCCGCCATTTCTAATAGCTGAGTTTCAGCCTCGAGAGACAGTCTCGATCGCTTTTCCATAAGTGTCATCGAAAATTCGGCCACATTCTCGGCCAGATCACTAATGCGTTCCATGTCGATCACCACGTGGTATAGGCTACCCAAAGTCTTGAGATCGTGATCGGAGAGGTCCAAGCCACGGAACTCAATCATGTACTGCGTAATGTTATCGCTCAAATAGTCCACGGTTTTTTCGATATCCATTACGTACGATGCCTTTTGCTCATCGCGTTTGAAAAAGGCATCTAACGACAGTTTCATATTTCTTGCCGCCATATCGCCCATGCGACATAGCTCTTTTAATGTCTGCGTTAGCGCGATAGAGGGGGTCTGAACGATGCGTTCATCCAGATACACAAGCTTCTTTTCCACACGGTGTGGATCGTGCTTTTCAGGAATAATACGCATGATGAGCTGTATTATTAGCCTTGAAAACGGGAAAAGCAATACGGTGACGGTTACGTTAAATATGGTATGGAAGTTGGCGATCTGCCGGGACACGTTGTCCGGTGAAACGGATGCGACAAAATCTACGATGGAAGGGAATATGGCGAGGATGGCAAGATAGATCAGCGTGCCCAGTATATTGAATATCAAGTGGATGCCAGCGGTGCGGCGAGAATTGACGCTGGTACCGATGGCTGCCAGTATGGCAGTGATGCATGTCCCGATGTTCTGGCCGAGAACGACATAAACCGCCGAATCGAGCCCTACAAGACCCAGCATAGCCAGTGCCTGCAGTATGCCTACGGATGCGGACGAGCTTTGGATAACAGCGGTGAAGACTGCGCCGACCAGCACACCCACAATTGGGTTCTTAAAGCTGATGAGAAGATTCTGGAACGCCTCAACCTCTCTGAGTGGTTCCATCGCCTGAGACATCAGCGTCAAGCCCAAAAACAGTATGCCAAAGCCCAGTACGATTTCTCCTATACGAGCAAACAGGCGCTTTCGTATAAAAACGGTTAAAAGCATTCCCGCAAAGAGTATGAGCGGCGCGATATCCGAAAGCTTAAATGCGATGAGCTGTGCCGTGATGGTGGTGCCGATGTTTGCGCCCATGATCACACCAGCGGCTTGCAGCAGTGTCATTAGGCCAGCATTCACAAAACCGACGACCATGACAGTCGTTGCTGAAGAGCTTTGTATTATCATTGTGACACCAGCACCCACGCCTACTGCCGCAAAGCGGTTGCCAGTCAGTACTTCAAGAACGCGGCGCATGCGGTCTCCCGCAGTTTTTTCCAGACCGTCAGACATTATCTTCATGCCGTATAAGAACATGCCCAGACCGCCCAGAAGTAAAAACACCGAGAAAATACTCATAAACTACCCTTCAGTTATATTTAATTATAATGTTTTGCTAATGCTAAGCTTTCGCAAAATTATTATAAGTGAAGAGTGAAGTTTTGTCACGCCACAATCTGCACAGCTGCCATAATTGTCTATAGAGCAGTCTTCGTATTGCTCTTTAAAAAATAATTACAAAAAAGGAGGTCTCTAGTATGAACCCAGGAACTGACGCTGCCGAAACCATGTTTCGGCTGGTGCTGCAAGGTACGGAAGTCATGATTAAGCTAACCGGATCGGGCGCAAAGAACTTAGCGGCGCTGCTGTACCGATACGCACAGGGCGACAAACGGCTGAAAGGAGCCATCAACCTCAATAAGCTGCTCAAAAGCGGCGATGAGCTCACTATCGTCCGAATCGACCAAAAAGAGCTGCCCGAATTCAAAACCTTGGCGCGTAAATACGGTGTGCTGTTTTCGGCAGTCAGGGATACCCGCACGACGGACGGCATGTGCGATGTGTTTTTCAAAAAGAAGGATTACGCAAAAGTAGAGCACGTTGTTGGAAAGATGGAGCTGACCGGTTTGTCGCATGAGCGGGAATCGGTATTCAACAATCCGAAGAATGAATATGAAACTGTGATAGACGAGAACGGAGAACCGCAGCTAAAAAAAGAGCCTCAACAGCGGAGCGGCTCAGATATGCCAAATTCCAAATCGCCAACAAGAAAAAATCCAGCGGATACCCCAAAAATAGTTAGCGATATAAAAAACGGCAACAAGGACTCCATCACACCGGATAACTGGAAGGTGTATTTAGGCGTCAACGCGTCCATGTACGCCTATTCGCAAAACAATCAGGATCGCATATTTGAGCAGGCTCCGAACGCCTCTGTTGTACTCTCCAAAACAAAATGGCGTGAACTCGGCAGATACCCCCAGCGTGGTGCAAAAGGCATACAGGTCACTGTGCCTGAAATGATCGACGGAAAACATACTGGCAATTACATCGACGCGAAAGTGTACGATATATCTGAGACATACGGCAAGGATATCCCACAGCATGGCGTCGTGCTGCACGACGGAAGCACGGCGATGGCATCTGAAATCGACAGGCTCAGAGCCTCCGCACCAGTCCCCGTGGAGGTGAGGGATGATATCGCGACGGACAGCTTCTATAGCCCCGATGACAAGAAGATTTATCTTCGCAGCGATATAACGGACAGTGAAAGGTACATCGGTCTTATCAAAGAAACACAGTATGCCAATGCCCACCTGCGACAGGGACAGACGTATGACAGGGCCAACTCCCGTTTTATGGCCGAAAGCGTGGCTTATTCGATGGCCGCGAAATATGGCCTTGATACGCAGGAATTCCGGTTTGATTGCATCCCAGACGCCATCAACGGGCTTGATGGCAAGGATGTATCCGAGCTGATCGACCCTGTGGCGCTAACCTCGCGGAATGAGCTCAAAAAGGCCGAAAAGAACCTTGAACCATTCAAGCAAAAACAGCGCCCATCCGTCACGGCTGATCTCAAGGCACACAAGAAAGGCATTGAGAGCGGGAACTACAAGGTGAAAGAGACTATACCGATGCCGACAAAACCGAAAGGGCGTGACCGATGATGAAAGAGAGAATAACCGTCAGTGTGGATTTTGATGTGCTGCCAAACGGCGTGAAGGCGTTATCCAATGTGTACGACCTGATAGCACAGGCCGCAGGCGTGAATCCCGAAGATGTGCAAAGCTACGATTGCCGCAATATTGATTTCAGCCGCAACGCTCAGGATTTGATTTACGAAAAGGTTGGCACGGAGGTCAGTGATACCGTTCAGATCACAATGGCACTAGCCATGAGCGGCCCGAAGGTGGACGATAGTCTGCCTCCCAACACCGCCGTCATCTATCGGGAAGGGATTGTCCTTAAGGATGGCAGGGATTTGATTGGCACGATCTCCAGCGATTCCATTGATGAGTCACTCTTTTCGGCGTCCGACTGCATCGACGGCAGTACAAAGCAGAACTATTATAAACGCATCTTGGTACTGAAGCCTGAAAAGTTGAAGGAGGAATATAAGGATAAAAAGTATCAGCTATGGCTGCCGTATTCGGACACGTTTGGGTGCCATCCGGAGGCCAGAGGCAAAGCGATATATGCCGTGTGCCTGTATGATGGCGAAGTTTCAACGGTCAACTGGCGTCGGGATGATTTCTTAGGCGTGATTCAACCCGATAAAATACCACCCTTTGTGGCTGAAAAGGGATTCTACGATATGTTCATGGCAGATCAAGCCTACAGGGATACCGTTGATAAAGCTGCTGCCAGCGATGTGTCGCTGCCATTGCCCATAGGAGGACAAGATCATGAGCGATAGCATCAACCTGAGTCCTCGTGAGAAAAACCTGCTGACAGAGATATTATACGATGAGCGAAAAGAACGATCAAAAAACCATATGGACACAAGACCTATTGACAACCTTATCGATAAGGCGCTGGGCAGAATCACCTTGCATCGCATGGAAGACAAGGTGGTGAGCCTATATAACAGTGATGGAAACTCGGAAATAACCGTTGGCGGTGTTTTCGAGAGCGAGCACGGCAGATTCAGGGTACAGGATATCGAGGAACAAAAGATAAAGGTTAATGGGCGCTGGTATCACAAATCGGAGTTTGAACCAGCCATTGTGCGGCAATTCAAAGGAAAGGCGCAGGGCTTGGACAGATGAAAAAACCAAAGAATACGACGCTCTCCACGGTATCGTGGCTTTTTTTGTATCTGGCCGTAATTTGGCTGGCCGTGCTTCTCTCCATGAACTATGAGAGCGGCATGTCCGTACTGGCGCTATTTCCAAAGATGACGCGGGCCTTGACCGATCCGTTCACCATATCCTTTAATGAACATACCCTGCCGTTTATGGCTGCGTTTTCTCTGCTGTACGGGGTTGGCATCGCCGCCTATTACTCCTCATATGGTAAACGCAGAATCGGTGAAGAACATGGCAGCGCGTCTTGGGCAAGCCCAAGAGTGGTCAACAGGTTGTTTTCACAGGACAAAAAGACCGACAGGATATTGACCCAGCATGTACGCATGGGGCTGGACGAGTATAAGCATCGGCGCAACCTCAACGCGCTGATTATCGGTGGCAGCGGTGCCGGTAAAACCCGTGGATACGCATTGCCAAACATCATGCAGGCGAACAGCTCATTTATTGTCACGGACGCAAAGGGCGAGATCATCCGTAGCGTCGGCAATCTGCTTGTCAGCGAAGGGTATGAGATCAAAATCCTTGACCTGATCAACTTCCATAACTCGGACAGGTACAACCCGTTTCGGTATATCAGGGATGAAAAGGATGTGATCAAGCTGATTAACAACCTCATCCGAAACACCACGCCCAAAGGAGCGCAATCGTCCGAACCCTTTTGGGAAAAATCCGAAACGGCGCTGCTGCAAGCGCTTATGTTCTATCTGCTCACAGAAGCGCCGCGGGAGGAACAAAATTTCGGCATGGTCATGACCATGCTCGAATACGCCGGAGCGAGTGAGCAGAATGAGCAATATTTAAGCCCGCTTGATTTGCTGTTCATGGCGCTGGAGGAAACAAAGCCGGATTCCATTGCGCTCCGGCAGTATCAGGTGTTCAAACAGGCAGCAGGAAAGACGGCAAAAAGCATCCTTGTGTCCGTGGCCGTGCGGCTTGCGGCATTCAACCTTGAACAGATTCGGGACATGACAAACGAGGACGAACTGGATATCGCCAGCATCGGAGAAAAAAAGACCGCCCTGTTCGCCATCGTACCGGATAACGACACATCATTCAACTTCCTGATCGGCCTTTGCTACACACAGATATTTCAAACGCTTTACTACGAAGCTGATAACAGATATAAAGGTCGATTGCCTGTTCCCGTTCATTTCATGCTGGACGAATTCCCGAACATCCCCATCCCCGAAGAATTTGATAAGTGCCTTGCCACCATGCGCTCGCGTGGCATATCGGCCAGCATTATCATCCAAAACCTTGCGCAGCTCAAGAGCATGTTCAAAGGCGACAGGGATATGTGGGAAACCGTTATGGGAAACTGTGATACCCTACTTTATTTGGGCGGCAATGAAACCAGCACGCACGAAGTCATATCCAAGATGCTGGGTAAGGCGACAATCGACACGCGCAGTTATGGACTATCTCGGGGCAGGAACGGAAACTATTCGACGAACAAACAGATTGTTGGCCGCGAGCTGTTATTGCCAAACGAGGTCAGGGAGATCGACAACGATTATGGCGTTTTATTCATCCGAGGCGCAAAGCCTGTATGGGACAGAAAGTTCAAGCTCGAAAGTCATATGAAGAATGGGCTATCGGCGAATGGGCAGGGCGAACCGTATGTTCACACTAAGGCCAAGCTGATGACCATGCCTTTTACGGACTTTGATTTTGAAAACGCCGGGTATTACGAAGTCATAGAATAGTGATGCTGTTCTAATCAATACAAAAAAAATGAAGGAGTTTAAAAATGAAAAAAAGAATATGCGTGTTGGGAAAGAAGGTTGTACTTGCAGCGGCTGTCATGGCCGCTGTTTTTATGACCACAACCACGGCTTTGGCCGCTGACGATCCGTTACAGGTTGTCAATAATCTGAGCGATTTTGTGTTCGGCATGATTCGGGCCATAGGCGTGATACTGGTGGGCTTCGGCATTGTGCAGATAGGGATGAGCTTAAAATCGCACGATCCGTCGCAGCGCAGCAACGGCTTCCTCACCTTCTTTGGCGGTGTTGTGATTATGTTTGCCAAGGAGATTTTGAATCTTATCACGGGAGGCTGATTATTTAACATGAATCCCCTCGCCTCTTTTATGACGAGGGGATTCGCATTTTTAGTGAGGTGATATTTTTGGGAATACTGGACAATCTGAGTAATGCCTTGAGAACATGGAATGAGAAACTGGCAGAAATTTGGACACTGCTGACCACTTCCCCCGAGAGCTTCAGAGGCGGCAGCATTTGGAGCGTCATGGTGGATATCAACGGCGCGCTGCAGGCCATTGGATACGCTTTGCTGGTGCTGTTCTTTGTGGTAGGCATGGTTAAATCAACGGTCAATCTACAGGAAATCAAAAGACCAGAAGTTGCGCTACGGCTATTTATCCGTTTTGCGTTGGCAAAGGCCGCCGTGACATGGGGCATGACGCTGATCACAAGCATTTTCTCCATATGTCAGGGCATTATCACCACAGCCGCCAACAGTGCAGGAGCTGTTACGGAAACGGCGCTTCCGCAGGAGATGATTGATGCCGTGAACAGTTTAGGTTTTTTTGAAAGCATACCCGTTTGGGCTGTCAGCCTGATTGGTTCGCTGTTCATCATTGTGCTTTCATTCATCATGCTCATGACGGTCTACGGGAGATTTTTTAAACTATATATCTACGCTGCAATTGCGCCAATTCCGCTCTCTACATTTGCGGGAGAAGGTCTGTCATCAACAGGCAAAGCGTTTTTGAAAAGCTATGCGGGTGTGTGCTTGGAGGGTGCAATCATCGTGCTGGCCTGCGTGATATTCAGCGTATTTGCATCCAGTCCACCCACAGTTGACGCAAGCGCAAGCGCAACGACGATCGTTTGGTCGTATATTGGGGAACTGATCTTCAATTTGCTTGTTTTAGTAGGCACAGTTAAGATGGCAGATCGTCTCACAAAAGAGATCCTCGGTTTGGCTTAACGGACGTGGTATTTGATCATAATGAGCTGTATAAATTCTTTAATTTCAGATACGGCTTTGGCCGGCAACTTACACGGCAGCCTCATAACGGTATTGTCATCCTTCACAGGACGCTCAACATCTGTAACGCCAACCAAGTAATCAGCCGATGTGTTATAAAACAGGCTCAACTCCCTTAACATTTCAATATTCGGAGAGGTTCTTTCAGTTTCATAATTTGCGATTGTATGCTTGCTTACCGATAGCTTTTCAGCGACTTGCTTTTGAGTGAGTCCCCTGTCTTTTCTCAAATCCAACAAACGTTCACCAATCATAAAAAGGCCCTCTCATATTTTTGCATTTGTGTGAATAGTTTTTGCGACAAAATTATTTTATATGAAAAGATTCAGCAATAGTTGAAAGTGAAAAGATATAGCGATATAATCATGTGCATAGAAAATATATTACAACATACATAGCGACTATTGCGCACAGAATGAGGAGGTTATATGAACACGAACAGAGATTACGAAAAAAAACTTGAACTTGAACGAGCTAAGCTTGACAAGCTTGTTGATGAGGCACTAGAAAAAGGAACGCCTTTATCTGAAACCCATGAGATCATGCAGCAGAGCAGGCAGGTTAACGAACTGATACAAGAAGCTCAAGAGCAGAAAGAACGCGGTAAATATACAGAGCCGGAACGATAACAAATCAAAGGAAAAGAAACTATCGGCATCCATGCATTGGGTGCCTTTTTGATTGGAGGAATTTAGCATGGAAGTAAAGATACCGAGAGAGGTACGGAAATATCAAGAGAGCATCGTTTTTGGACTAAGCATGCGGCAGTTTCTCTGTTCAGCGGTTGCGGTTGGAATCGCTGTTCTTGCATACTTTGGGCTTAGAGAATACTTGGGGAATGAAGGCGTATCGTGGGTGTGCATTTTGGTGGCACTGCCCGTAGCGCTCATCGGCTTCGTCACATACCATGAAATGACGCTGGAGCATTTTGTATGGGCATGGATAAAGTCAGAGCTGCTGATGCCCAAAAGGCTTTGGTTTGCCAGCGACAATTATATGTACATGGCCTATCAGGAATACAAGCTTGAAAAATCTATAATGCTCAAGAGAGGTGAAAAATAATGTTAAGTACATTCAGAAAAGTTCAGCGGGCTGAACGGGAAAACCTGAGAATACCCAAAAGCGTCCAGCAAGCCATCCCCATCACAAAGGTGTATGAGGATGGCGTTTTTCGTGTGGGCCTCAATTTCTCAAAGACCATGAGATTTACGGATATCAATTACCGTGTGGCGTCTAAGGACGACCAGATGACCATGTTTATGAAGTATTGCGATCTCATCAATTCGATTGACAGCGAAGCGGTTACGAAAATCACGATCAACAACAGGCGGCTCAATCGCAAGGATTTCAGAGACAAAATACTGCTGCAAAGCGGCGATGACAGGCTTGATATCTACCGCGACGAATATAACAACATGCTTCTTGATAAAGCTACGAAGTCGGCCAACAATATGGTTCAGGAAAAATACATTACCGTATCGTCGCCCAAGAAAAACATATTGGAGGCGCGGACGCTGTTCTCGCGGCTGACCACGGACATATCCTCACACCTGTCGAAGCTGGGGAGCCGGGCGCAGGAGCTTGATATGACAGAACGGCTGCGGATATTCCATGACTTCTACCGGTTGGGCGAAGAAGTGCATTACAATTTTGACTTAAAGGCAACCATCCGAAAAGGGCATGATTTCAGGGATTATATCTGCCCGGACAGCATGGAGTTTGATAAGAACTATATCAAAATCGGCGATAAATACTGCCGTGTGTTTTATATGCGAGAGTATGCGTCTTTCATAAAAGACAGCATGATCACCGAGTTTATGGACTTGCCCAAAAACATGATGTTGTCCATCGATATGCTGCCAATCCCGACCGACGAAGCTGTCAAGATTATTAATAAGCTGATTCTTGGCACGGAAACGGATAAGGCGCGATTCACGCGTAAGCAAAACAGCAATGGTAACTTTACGGCGGATATCCCGTATGATTTACAGCAGCGGGCGGAAGAACTGAAGGAATTCATGGACGATTTGACGAGCCGGGATCAGCGTATGCTGTTTGCGACGGTGACGTTGGTGGTTATGGCGGACAGCCTTAAGGAACTGGATGAGGATACGGAAAGCGTATTGTCCATTGCGCGTAAGCATATTTGCCAGTTCACATCCCTGACATTTCAACAGACGGAGGGCTTGTATACTGTTCTGCCGTTCGGTCTGCATAAGCTGCCGTTCAATTGGCGAACCCTCACGACCGAAAGCACCGCCGTCCTTATGCCGTTTAACACGATGGATATACAAGATGTAAACGGCATCTATTACGGCATCAACGCAATATCCAAAAACCTGATACTCGCCGACAGGCGTAAACTATTAAACGCCAACGGCTTTGTATTGGGCGTGTCGGGCAGTGGAAAATCGTTCAAGGTCAAAGAGGAAATATTGGCCCTTATACTGCGCGGCGACGTGGATATCATTGTCATAGACCCCGAGCGCGAATACGGCGACTTATTCCGTGCCATTAACGGCGAAGTCATCCACATTTCTGCGGGTAGCAAAAACCATATCAATGCAATGGCGATGAGTCAGCACTATGGCGAAGATGAGAACCCGATTATACTTAAATCCGAGTTTATACTCTCGCTGGTGGAACAGCTTGTCGGAACAGGTAAATTAAACGCCAAGGAAAAGTCGCTGATCGACCGCTGCACGGCCAATGTTTACCGCAGCTATATCGCTAATGGCTTCAAAGGAACGCCGCCGACACTGAAAGACTTCAGGCAGGAGCTACTGCGGCAGGACGAGCCGGAGGCCAGAGAAGTGGCGCTCGCCATCGAGCTGTTCACAGACGGGAGCCTTAACACCTTTGCTCAGCAGACCAATGTCAACGTTGACAGCCAGTACCTTGTCTACGACATAAAGGATTTGGGCAAGCAGCTTAGGACGATTGGAATGCTGGTTGTGCTGGATAACATATTCAACCGCATCACTGAAAACCGGGCCAAGGGGCGGCACACGTTCATCTACATCGACGAAATCTATTTATTGTTTCAGAACGAGTATTCCTCAAACTTCCTATTTGAGCTATGGAAGCGTGTCCGCAAATACGGCGCTTGTGCGACGGGCGTCACACAGAACGTATCCGACCTGCTTGTGTCGCATACCGCGAGGACGATGCTGGCCAACTCCGAATTTCTTGTGCTGATGAATCAGGCTCCAACTGACCGGATTGAGCTTGCAAATCTGATTAACATTTCGGAAGCGCAGCTATCGCACATCACGGATAACGAAAAAGCGGGTATCGGGTTGCTCAAATATGCGGGGAGTATCGTGCCTTTCGAGGACGATTTTCCGCATGATACCAGGCTGTATAAGTTGATGACGACGACTTTGGGCGAATAAAAGGGGTATGTCGGCGGCTCTGCGCCGCCGACATACTACAATCCGATTTTACAAATGTTCTGACAATAATGCTGTTTTTTAATATAATAAAGGCTGTCCCCTTTTTGGTACATGTGTTATTTTATAATCATAAGAAGATGGGTGTACCTTCTAAAATGCTTAGCGTTTTTATTGAAAGGAAGATTGTTTTAGCATGGATTCATCTTCCATCCTAATTCAGCAGTTTAGTAAACAGAAGTATACACAACTTAATGGAACAACTTAATGGATTTCAAAACGTTAATTACACGTAAATATGATATTAGACAGTACATTATTGTCTGTCAGCGTGCTTTGATATAGGGTTCTAGGTAAAAGGTTGAAATATTCGACACTAATGAATATAATGCAAGATGTATATATATGTTATTTTCGGTTTTATAGTTGTATCAAAGGAAAGGGAATTCCTAACTATACTGAAAGGTTGAAGATACTTAATTTAATTTCATGGACAGCCTCTATGGATCAAAAAGTGAGCCTTATTTCGAGAAAAGGCTGCGGCATATACGAATGGAAGAATATAAATGGAGATATTCAACAACACAACAAAGGTCGTCAAAGATGATCTTGAAAAAGTGATTGCCAAGGGGAGCCGTATATCAATTGCTGCTGCCTGTTTTTCGATTTATGCTTTTCAGGAGTTGCAAACTCAACTAAAGCATATTGATACGCTCCGCTTCATTTTTACGTCTCCTACTTTCATTGCAGAAAAAACTGCCCAAGAAAAACGTGAATTTTATATTCCGCGACTGCGCCGAGAAAAAAGCTTGTATGGTACTGAGTTTGAAGTTAAGCTGCGCAATGAATTAACGCAAAAGGCTATAGCCAAAGAGTGTGCAGAGTGGATTCAAAAGAAAGCATATTTTAAGTCTAACACCACACGGAACGGAATGAATAATTTCATTAACGTGGAAACTTCGTCAGAACAATATACATATATGCCGGTTAACAGCTTTACAACTGTTGATCTGGGGTGTGAGCGTGGTAACAATATTAGCAATATGGTTAGCCGGATCGAAGCCCCGGCGAGCATCGCGTTCATTGAGCTTTTCAATAATGTATGGAACGACTCGATAAAATTGCAGGATGTAACAAATGACGTTATCGAAAGCATCTCAGCAGTATATCAAGAGAACCCTCCTGAATTGATATACTTCATGTCGCTATACAACATCTTTAATGAGTTCCTTGAAGACATTTCTGAGGATGTGCTTCCGAATGAAGCTACAGGTTATAAGCAAAGTGTGATTTGGGATAAGCTATATAATTTTCAAAAGGACGCTGCACAGGCCATTATCAATAAACTGGAGCAATACAATGGCTGCATTCTTGCTGATAGTGTTGGCCTTGGCAAGACTTTCACCGCCTTGGCTGTGATTAAGTACTATGAGTGCCGAAACAAAAGAGTGCTAGTACTTTGTCCAAAAAAACTCAAAGACAACTGGATGACTTATCGCGGAAATGTAATTAATAACCCGCTAGAGAAAGACCGTCTGCGTTATGATATTTTATACCATACAGACCTTTCACGAGAATGTGGCGATACTGTGATTGGGCTGCCTATCGAACGAATTAACTGGGGTAACTACGATCTTGTAGTAATTGATGAAAGCCACAATTTCCGTAACGGCGGCCAGACATCCGGAGAAGATAATGAAAAAGAAAACCGTTATTTGCGGTTGATGAATCGCGTTATCCGTGCGGGTGTACAGACGAAGGTACTGATGCTTTCGGCCACACCGGTTAACAATCGCTTTTACGACCTGCGTAACCAACTTGCCTTAGCATATGAAGGATACGCCTCAATCATTAACGAAAAGCTGAATACCAAGACGGATATTGACTCGATTTTTCGTCAGGCTCAGAAAGTCTATAACGCTTGGTCAAAACAACAGCCGGAAGAGAGAACAACAGCCAGTCTTTTAAAGCAGCTCGACTTTGACTTTTTTGAGGTGCTCGACAGTGTGACAATCGCGCGGTCCCGCAAACACATTAAGCGGTATTATGACACAACTGAAATAGGCAGCTTCCCAGCACGGAACAAGCCAATAACGAAGCACCCGAAGCTGACAGATAACCCAAATGCGATAAACTATCAGGAAGTATATAGTCAGTTAATGGAGTTGAACCTATCCATATATACACCTTCCGCAAAAATCCACGCGAGCAAAGTTGGTAAATATATCGACCCAGACTCCAAACACGCAAAGACGATATCCCAAAGCGGCCGTGAACGCGGCATTCAAAGGTTAATGAATATCAATTTGCTTAAGCGAATGGAAAGCTCCGTACACTCTTTTAAGCTGACTGTCAAACGTATTTATGACTTTTATTACGACACGCTTGAGAAAATTGCGAATTTTCAGCCGGGCGAAACGGTGTGGGCACAGGACATTTCCGGTACCGAAGACTTTGATTTGGACGATCAAAACACCGATATGTTTGTTGTAGGGAAGAAATTCAAAATCGACCTGCGTGATATGGACTACATATCATGGCAGCGTGAATTATCAGCTGACCTTGAAGTGCTTGAATTGTTGATTTCAATGATCGAAGATATAACACCACAATATGATAATAAGCTAAATGAACTCATTCGCGTGGTAAGTGAAAAGATAGAGAACCCAATCAATGAAGGTAACAAAAAGGTGCTCATTTTCACTGCATTTTCTGATACAGCCGAATATTTGTATGAGCATGTGAGTGCGTATGTCAAGAAGCAATACGGCTTGAACACAGCGCTGATTACCGGCGATATTGACGGCAGGACAACGATTCCGCGCTTCCCGTGCAACATGAACAGCATTTTGTCTTGCTTTTCACCTAAATCAAAAGAAAAAACATCGTTTATGCCTAATGATCATAACGAAATAGATATTCTGATTGCCACCGACTGCATATCAGAAGGCCAGAACCTGCAGGATTGCGATTACCTAATTAATTATGATATACACTGGAACCCGGTGCGCATCATACAGCGTTTTGGACGTATCGATCGTATCGGCAGCCAAAACAAGGTAATTCAACTTGTCAACTTCTGGCCGGATTTATCACTGGATGAATACATCAATCTTAAAGAGCGCGTTGAAGCCCGTATGCGCATTTCTGTGATGACTTCCACGGGTGACGACGACTACATCAATCAAGACGAGAATGGAGACCTGCGCTACCGCCGCCAACAGCTTGAGAAGCTGCAAAGCAATGTTGACGATCTGGAGGACATGGACAACGGCATTTCTATTATGGACTTGGGGCTGAACGAGTTCCGCATGGATCTGCTTGCTTATATAAAGGATCACCCCAGCCTTGACCATACACCGTTTGGTATTCATGCTGTAGTTCGCGGCGAGAAGCCGGGAGTGATCTTCGTCTTAAAGAACGTAAACTCCGGGGTAAATATCAATAACCAAAACCGGCTGCACCCGTTTTATATGGTATATATTGGATACGATGGCGGGGTGATCTGCAATCATCTGGAGCCAAAAGAAACGCTCGATAGAATGCGTCATATGTGCCGCGAAAAAAGTACCCCCAATATGAACGCGTGCCGCGGCTTCAATGAAGACACCAAAGACGGAAAAGATATGCGCCGTATATCTGAACTGCTGCAACAAGCCGTTTCGTCTATCATCAATGTGAAGCAGGAAAGCGATATCGACAGCTTCTTTGGCGGCGGACAAACAACCTTCCTGTCGGGTGAGGTTCGCGGGCTGGAGGACTTTGAATTAATATGCTTTTTGGTGGTGACAGAATGATACAGTTTCCATCTGCTACCGTCGTTAATCGTATTATGCCAAAGGAAGCTTTCTACAAGCGGTTGACTTTTAGCGCTGAGCTCAAAGATAAATTCGTGTCGGATGTGAAGCGCATCACATTATCCAATTCCTTGACGGCGGCCACGCTTAACCTTGAACCGAGTGCGGAAATCAACGAGGTTATTATCCTTACAATAGAATTAAAAAAGCAGGAATTCGATAAGCGCATACTCGAAAATATAGCCCGGCAGAACAAACACCAGCTTGTTTTTATCCTTCGGTATGAGGACAGCGCTCAGCTTGCGGTTTATTATAGTAAGCTTTATAAAACCGAGTGGGCACCGCTAGACGCTTTGCAGCTTATGGCAAAGGGATTCACGCTGGATGACGTATGGAACGGTTTTCTGGAGCAAATTGCTCTGCAGGACGATATTTCGACACACAGCCCTGCCGACGACATTGATGCTAAACTTCAAAAGCAGGATATGGTATTGAAACTTCAAAAGGAGATTGATAAGCTGGAGCGACTTGCTCGTAGTGAAAAACAACCGAAAAAGAGGTTTGAGCTGTATCAGCAGTTGCAGGAGTTAAAGCATAGATTGGAGTATATGTAGTGAAATTCACTTTAAGTGAAAATGCAATAAGCTCACTTAGTATTGCTATAGAGCATTTTAAGAAATTCTATTATCTTGAAGAAAAATTCACTACAAGTGAAATCGACGAAGCTATTAAAATCAGTCTAGTATTTTTGGAAAATTCTATCGAACTGATGCTTAAGGTAATTATTGCTAATATAGATCAGCTGGCAATATATCTTGAACCAGATAGCCGAGTAATACAGAATGCGCGCGCGCGAGCAAATGAAACAACAAAGTTGGAAGATATACTAATATCCGAGGGGAATTTCAAAACAATTCGATATACAGATGCAGTAGAAAAATATAATTCTATCTATCACAATTCAGATAAGGTGTATCATATACTAAAAACGCTTGGCGATAAAAGGAATGCTATTACTCATTTTGGGATTGATCAGACCCAGACTCATGACGAGTTGATTATTTGCTTTATTAATGCATTTGATGTAATTTATAATTACTTGTATCCTCAGCTTATTGAACTGGATAGCATTGGAGATTATTTTACAAGTAATGAATTAATTGTACAAACTATCCACGGCAATAATATATTGTTTGATGCAAACTTTATATACAATAATATTGTGGATTTTCTTGACGAGTTGATGGAAACATCCAGGGATTATATCTGCTCTCTTCGCGCTTCAGAGCCGAACAGTAGAATATTTGAGTTTACCAAAATGATTCAGGAGTTATTTGAAGACAGGAAATTTGAAGAGATGATTTCACGTAATAACGCTGAAATCACATTTAACACTTGTGATTATGAGAATAATGATTTCTATTTCGAAATTTCCAAAGGAGCAGAATTATTGGACGTTATTGGTTCACGTTATTCACCATTTTTCAATGTTACGGCGTTTTGCGGTGAAGGTGGGGAAATTTATTTTTTAGTAATACATGATAAACATGAGATATACTTATATAATCACTATATCAAATGGCCCCAATCTGATGAACCTGAGATAGATTATCAATGGTTAAAAGATTGCGAAAATGGTTATTGCAAAAAGTATAATTTATCAAAGAGAAATTTGCTTTTTGCTTTTGAGAGTTTATTCACGGAGATGGAGGATTTACCCAATGGACAAGCTGAAAATGCACACGCCGGATAAGGTAGATGAGAACATTGAGAAGATTGCATCACTTTTCCCCAACGTCGTGACGGAAGTCATAAAGGGGTATCGTGAGGACGGCTCGGCTATTGTGGAACGCGCGATAGATTTTGACGTGCTTCGTCAGGAGCTTTCGCATGTGGTTGTTGAAGGCTCGCAGGAACGGTACCAGTTTACATGGCCGGATAAACGCCAGTCCATACTGCTGGCCAATCAGCCCATTGCCAAAACCATGCGCCCTTGCCGTGAGGAGAGTGTGGACTTTGATATCACTGAGAACCTCTATATCGAGGGAGATAACCTAGACGCGCTTAAATTGCTGCAGGAAACCTATCTTGGCAAAGTGAAGATGATCTATATCGACCCGCCATATAACACAGGCAACGACTTTGTGTACGATGATGATTTTGCACAAAGCACAGAGGAATACATGGCGGGCAGTGGGCAGTATGATGATGATGGCGGCCGCCTAGTCCCCAATCTGGAGAGCAACGGGCGTTTTCATACCGACTGGCTAAATATGATGTATCCAAGGTTGAAACTAGCGAAGGATTTGATGGCAGACGATGGAGTAATATTTATTAGTATCGATGACTGTGAGGCAGCAAACTTAACCAAGATTGGATGCGAAGTGTTTGGTGTCAGCAACTTTATAACTGATATTATCTGGGAAAAAAGATATACCAGAAATAACGATGCGAAGCTTATGTCTACGGTAATTGATCATATTCTTTGCTTTCGAAAATCTGATGCATTGTTAAAGTTGCGGGAACCGCGCTCAGAGAAACAAAACTCGACTTATTCAAATCCAGACAATGACCCGAGAGGAGTTTGGACAAGTGTCTTGTTCACAAGTCAGAGAACAAAAGAAGAGCGTCCAAACCTTTCATATTCAATAAAGAATCCAATTACAGGAGAAATAATTGAGCATCCAACAAATGCATGGAAATATAGCAAGGAGCAATATGAGCGACTCCAAAGCGAAGGACGCCTTTATTGGGGAAAAGAAGGGGGAAACACATACCCAAGAATAAAGAGGTTTTTGTCTGAACTAGATGACGGAGTCGTACCTATTAACCTTTGGTATTATAAAGACACAGCAACACTGGATGAGGGGACAAAACTCGTGGATTCTATTTTAGGAAAAGATGTTTTTGATTATCCCAAACCTATTCAAATTATACAGAGAATGTTGAATCTTATGAACGATTCAAATGCAATAATCCTCGATTTTTTCTCCGGCTCCTCAACCACCGCTCATGCAGTCATGCAGCTAAACGCAGAGGATGGAGGGCACCGCAAGTTTATTATGGTGCAGTTGGCGGAGGAAACCGATGAAAAGTCTGAAGCGTATAAGGCGGGGTACAAAAACATATGCGAGATCGGAAAGGAACGTATCCGTCGTGCCGGACGTAAAATCAAGGAAGAAGCGGGGCTCTTAGCACAAAACCTTGATATTGGCTTCCGTGTTCTAAAAATAGATTCAACAAACATGCAGGATGTTTACTATAACCCTTCTAAAATTAAGCAAGATCAGATTGGCATGTTCGCCGATAATATCAAACCCGATCGCTCCGGAGAGGATTTGCTGTTCCAGGTCATGCTGGATTTAGGCATTCTTCTTTCCTCAAAAATCGAAGAAAAAGAAATCGGCGGCAAGCACGTATTCTCCGTCGCTGACGATTATCTGATTGCCTGTTTTGACAGCAATGTCACCACTGAAACCGTTACAGAAATCGCAAAACTCAAGCCTTATTATGCAGTGTTCCGTGATAGCAGCATGGCTAACGACAGTGTTGCTACCAACTTCGAGCAGATATTCGCTACCTATAGCCCAACTACGGTTAGGAAGGTGCTGTGAGATGGCAAAACTGACGCAAGTCGAAAAAGGCACGTTTATGAAGCTGTTCAATAGAAGCGGGTACGTCCTGAACTTTTCAACAAACGAATTTGATGTTTTCACTCTGGAGTGCGTGGGCGTTGCTCTTTGTGAAAAGTATCAATTATCCAAGGGAAAATCCTTAATGGCATTTATCGGAGAAGCTCCTGAAAGCGAAACAATAAGGCTTTTTAAAGCCTTACTCGATCACTATGAGTCACACTTCGATTATGAAATTGAAAATGATAATGAATACTCGAAAGTATACAGGAAATGCAAAGAGATAATGAGCCGGGTTTTGCTAAATACCGTTCCCCATGCTCCAGCGGCAGCCGTACTTAAGGAGAAGTTCTCGAGTGAATATATTTCTGCGCAAATTGATTTTATGCTTACACTTCAAACAACTAATCCTACGGAAGCCATCGGCAAAGCCAAAGAACTTATCGAAAGCTGCTGCAAAACAATATTAGAAGATAATAAAGTAGCCTATGACAAGAATTGGGATGTTGGCCAGCTTACCGGCGAAACCCTGAAACTTTTGAAATTGATGCCTAAAGATATACCAGAAACAGCGCTTGCTGCAGCGGAAATGAAGGCAATATTGGGAAACCTCCGTGCCATAGCCACCAATCTTGCTGCCCTCCGTAATCCGTATGGAAGCGGGCACGGAAAGAGTGCCAGTTATAAAGGTCTGGAAGAACGGCATGCAAAGCTAGCCGTTGGAAGCAGCATTACCCTTGTTAACTTTCTATGGGATACGCACGAAAGGTGGTTAACGGCATGAAATTTCAATTCAAAATACAACCCTACCAAACCGATGCCGTGAACAGTGTGGTGAACATATTTGCCGGACAGCCCTTTGCTGAGCGGGTGAGTTATGTAAGAGACCTTGGCATTACACATAAGCCCGTCCAGACGACTTTGTTCGATTCAACCGCTGATAACGATGTGGCCGTTGGTTTTGAAAACGCCCGCGTTGTGCTGACTGATGAGCAGCTTTTGTTGAATGTCCGCAACATGCAGGCTCGTAACAACATTAAGTTATCAGATTCGTTAGTGAAGCACTTAGGGCGTTGCAGTCTCGACGTCGAGATGGAAACAGGAACAGGCAAGACTTACTGCTACATTAAAACCATTTTTGAAATGAACAAGCTCTATGGATGGAGCAAGTATATCGTGGTCGTGCCATCTATTGCGATCCGCGAAGGCGTTAAAAAATCGTTTGAGATGACGCAAGAGCATTTCATGGAGCATTACGGCAAAAAGGCAAGATTCTTTATTTACAACAGTAAAAACTTAACCGAGCTTGATAACTTCTCATCAAGCGCCGGTATTAATGTGATGATAATCAACATACAGGCCTTCAATGCCCGTGGTGCAGATGCCCGGCGTATTTATGATGAATTAGATGATTTCGGAAGCCGCAAACCTATTGATGTTATCAAGGCCAATCGTCCTATCATTATTTTGGACGAGCCACAGAAGATGGGTGGTGAGGCCACGCAGGAAAGTTTAAAAAACTTTAATCCACTATTCTGTCTGAATTACTCCGCTACCCATGCTCAGCACCATAACCTCGTCTATGTGCTGGATGCCTTGGATGCCTATAACAATCGTCTGGTCAAAAAAATCGAGGTCAAGGGTTTTGAAGTAAAGAATTTTCGAGGTACTGACAGCTATCTGTTCCTTGAAAATATTATTGTATCGTCAAAAAAACCTCCAATGGCAAAAATCGAGTTTGAGATAAGCTATCAGAAGTCTATTAATCGCGAACCTCGCATACTTGGCGTCGATGACGATTTATACGCTCTTTCGGGCAATATGGAGCAATACAAAGGGTACAGAATTAGTGATATTGATCCCATTCGAGATATCGTAACTTTTACCAATGGTGAGACAATTGCACGTGGCGAGATCGCGGGTGATGTGTCCGAAAAGGATATGCGGCGCATACAGATCAGGGAGACCATTATATCGCATTTTGAGAAGGAAAAGCGTAACTTCGAGCTGGGCATAAAGACGCTGTCGCTCTTTTTCATTGACGAGGTCGCTAAATACCGTGTATACGATGACGAGGGCAGTGAGGTCAACAGCGAATACGGCGATATCTTTGAGCAGGAGTATGTTTACGTGCTCAATGATTATTTGACCCTTTTTAATACACCATACGAACAGTATCTGAAAAGCATCGATGTCAAGAAGACTCATGCGGGCTATTTCAGCATTGATAAAAAGGGGCATAAAGTAGATTCGGCAACAAAGCGCGGCAGTGACATGAGCGACGATATTTCTGCATACGACCTGATTTTGAAAGACAAGGAGCGATTGCTGAGTTTTGAGGAACCCATGCGGTTCATATTCTCTCACTCTGCGCTGCGTGAAGGGTGGGACAATCCGAATGTTTTTCAGATTTGCACCCTAAAGCATAGCGACAGTACCACACAGAAGCGGCAAGAAGTTGGGCGCGGTCTTCGTCTTGCTGTTAATCAGCACGGCGACCGAATGGACTTTCAGACGTGCGGCGAACGCGTACATGATATCAATATGCTTACAGTAATCGCGAGTGAAAGTTATCGTCAGTTCGTTACCCACTTACAAAAGAAGATCAAAGAAGATTTGTACGACCGTCCGTCCAAAGCCACACAGGAATACTTTATTGGCAAAACGATAATGGTCGATGGGCAACCGATTGTACTAGATATAAAGCATGCAAGGGATATCGAGCGGTATTTGTGGAAAAACGAATATGTTGATAATGAAGACAATGTAAGCGACGCCTATCGAGCAGATAAAGAAAACCATTGCCTTGCACCGTTACCGGAGAGCCTTGCGTCGCTGGCCGATGGTATTCACATGCTCATTCAGAGTGTGTTTGACGAGAGCGTTCTTGCCGATATGGTCACTGACGGGAATCGCACAAAGATTCAGGAAAACGCCCTTAACGATAATTTCTATAAAAAAGAGTTTCAGACGCTTTGGGGATATATTAACCATCAATACGCCTATACCGTTGAATTTGACAGCGAGGAGTTGATTCGGAAAGCAATTGCGCACATCAACGATAAGATGTTCGTCACCCGACTGCAATACACGGTCACGACCGGTAAGCAGATCAAGGATATGGATGAACATGCTATTGACCGTGGTGACAGCTTTTCAGGTGAAAAGACCCGTACTGAAATCTTAAAGCATGCCGAGGTCAGCCAGATCAAATATGACCTGATTGGCAAGATTGCGGAAGGTACAACACTTACCAGAAGAACTGTGGCAGCTATTCTCGCAGGTATAGATGCTCATGTTTTTGCCATGTTCCAGGCTAACCCGGAAGAATTCATTAATAAGGCAATTAGATTGATCAAAGAAGAAAAGGCGACAATGATTGTTGAACACATTTCATATGATCGTACTCAGCAGGTATATGACAGTGCGATTTTCACAGCCGAGAAAACAGGTGATTTGGCAAAGGCCTTCAGGGCAAAGAAGCATATTCAAGACTATGTACTCACGGATGGAACTGCTGAAAAGAGCGTAGAGCGCAGGTTTGCCGAGGACATGGATAAAGCTGACGAGGTGTGCGTGTATGCAAAACTGCCAAAGGGGTTCTCGATTCCAACACCGGTTGGGAACTACTCTCCGGACTGGGCGATAGCTTTCAATGCCGGAAAAGTTAAACATATATTCTTTATCGCAGAAACCAAAGGCACCATGGAAAGTCTGAATCTTCGTCCCATTGAGCAAGCCAAAATTGCCTGTGCTAAGCGGCTTTTCAATGAATTGTCCACAGAAGACGTCGTTTATCATGATGTTGACAGCTATCAGAGCCTTCTTAATATCATGGAAAAGTTATGAGCCACACGAATTGATAGAACAATGTGTGTAGCAACACAGCTCTTGCCCGTTAAAACTGTACACTAACCGAATAGCCACCATCACCTTGTTTATTTGTATTTAAGCCGTTCGTGAGATTGATGAATGAATCCAATGAACGGTTTTTTATTATTGCAAAAATATGAAAGGAGCCGCATATGAAAGAACCAAGAACCAAACCCGAAGCCCCTTTGCCCAAAGTATTACAACGAAGCGTTCGCACCATGAAGGGCAATATTAGCCTCAATAAATCCTTGGACAATTTCAGAAAAACGACCGGCGCAGTAAAAATGCTGCAACAACCTGAGGACAAACAGCAACATGCTAGCCCCGAACAATACGCCACGGAAAAAGCCACCGATACGGGTGGACGCGTTACCCGTCAGGTTAGTGGTAAAACAACGAGCGCCGCTAAAAAAGTTGCCAAGAAGGGCTATGAGAAAATACGGGAGCATCAACAAGTCAGGCAACGGGACAAGACAGACGATGCAAAAAATCAGAAGTACAGATCACAGGCGCAGCATGAAGCCGGAAATTCAGCACAAAAGACGAAACAAACCGCTTCTCGCTCATCGAAAATCAGGCAGTCGCATAGCGAAAAAAAGACGGTGAAAAAGGCCATTCATACTGGCAAAAAAGCGAACCGCACAGCAAGAACCGCCCGGAGAAGTGTTAAAAATACTAAAAGAGCGGTGAAGGCAACGCGCAAGGGTGTAAAAACCGCTGCTAAGACGGTGAAAAGAACGGCTCAAGCGGCGAAAAAAGCCCTTATCATTGCGAAGAAGGTAGCTATAGCGGCGGCGAAGGCAGCGAAACTTACCGTTAAAGCCATCATGATGGCAGTTAAGGCGGCCATCGCTGTTGTAAAAGGGCTTATTGCTGTTATTGCGGCAGGAGGCTGGATTGTGGTTGTGATCATCATTATCATTGCCGTCATTGCCGCAATCGTATCCTCACCGCTGGCTATCTTCTCAAACGATACGGACGGTACAACGCCGACTATATCAGAAGTTGTTCAACAGATTAACGGCGAGTATTCCAGCAAGATTACTCGCATTATTTCGGACGCCGGTGACGTGGACGAGGTGATCGTCGAGGGTGAATCGGCCAGCAGTGATTACAATGTTGGGAACTGGATAGATGTGATCGGTGTTTTCAGCGTGAAGTCAACCGTTACAACCAGCAATGAAGATTTTGTTCCCCTGATATACATGGAAGACAGGCAGATCAGCGTCTTAAAAGATGTTTTTTGGAACATGAATATCATTTCACATAAGATCGTCAAAGAAACGGTTGAGCCTGATCCGGCCCCAAGTTCATCGCCAGCTCCGAGCGCGCCATCTGCCAGCCCAACACCTGAACCGACACCGAGAATCATAAGAAAGCTGGTCATATCCATCGATTGCAAAACGTATGAGCAAGGCGCGCAAGTCTATAACCTGTCGAATGAGCAAATGGAAGTGCTTGAGGAATTGATGAGACCGGATTATCTGCCCATGTTCATGGAAATATGCGACATGGATTCATACATCGGCCTCACACCAGGGCAGATCAGGAACTTGCTAGGCAACCTTCCCGAAGGTGAATTGGGTAGCGATATTGTTCAATACGCCATTTCGCGTTTGGGACATCCATACTCAAAGGCAAAGCGTGGACAGGGCAATTACGTGGACTGTTCATACTTTGCCAGATGGTGTTACAGGCAAGCTGGCGTTTCGCATTTTACGGCGGCAACAGCGGCGGAGCAGGCCAGATACTGCGTGAACAACGGTTTGTGCATATCATATTCAAACTTGCAGCCCGGCGATTTGATATTTTGGTCATTTAAAACCAACGGGCGCTTTATGAATATCTCTCATGTCGGTATCTATGCCGGTGACGGCTATGTGATCGACGCATCCAGTACACGTGGAATGGTGGTTTATCGTCCTGTGTTTGGAAAAAGCAGCATCGTGGTCTGCGGCAGGCCGCATGTAAAATAGGAAAGAGATTGTAATAGCGATCGGCTTCGGCTAATCGCTATAGCTTTTTTACGATTTAATAACAAGGTCGTCTATTCTGCTATATTGGTTTTCGCGGAGCAGCGGGAACTAAACTACAGTCCCAAAAAACGGACAGGCATATGGTATAATCTATCATGAGGGATATTACCGTGGTTGATAGAATTTATTGCGAAGTGGAAAAACTGACGAAGAAGTTTAAGACGCGCAACCCATTTGAGTTAGCTGACTCCATGGGTATTGTTGTCATGCGGCGAGATTTGGCAAGGCTCAAAGGCTTCTATACGGTGGAGAACAAAACCAGATACATCGTGATTAATGAGCGGCTTGACGATCTTTTTCAGCACCTTGTTTGCAGCCACGAGCTAGGCCACGATTGCCTGCATCGCCATTTTGCGCAGTACGATTCGCTCCGTGACCACGGACTTTTTAATTTAAACGGTAAAATCGAGCGAGAAGCCAACCTGTTTACCGCAGACCTGATGATACCTGATGAGGATATCATCCTCTTGGCAAGATGGGAACTTCACACATTTGAACAGATCTCCCGTATGCTACATGTGCCAGAGGCGCTTGTCAGATTCAAGGCATATAGCATTAGTAAAAGGGGGTATGATGTCCATACCCCCGAATTGGCAGAGTCTGATTTTTTAAAGCGTGGTTAGGCATTCTTGCCATATTTCTTTGCCCGATCCTTGGAATCAAAATAGATTTCCTGCATGACTTCAAAGAACGCATCCTTGGAGGTATCATCCAAGTCGCCGCCAGCCATAAGCCCCTTGACCTTCTCAATAGTCTTTTTCGCTTCGGCAGCTCCCTTAGAGCCATATTTGCTTTTGGCCTCCATGATAAAACATTCTTCCTTTGTATGGTCTACAGACTGGGTATCGTCTTTAAGAAAATCAACCGTAACATTAAATAACTCAGCCATTCTTTCAAACACTTCATCTTCAGGATAGCGTCCATCGCTTTCATAATAGGCAACGGAGCGTACCTTAACGCCTATATGCTCTCCGAGCGCTTCTTGCGATAACCCTTTTCGTTTACGCAAAACCTTTACTTTCTCACTGAATTTCATTGTACATCTCCCTATACATCTCCATCTATTTTAATAAGAACAAGTGTTCTATTTTTGCTTGACAACCCGTCTGTGCATATAATATAATTTACCATGCACGGTGCATGTTATTTGGTTAAATATGCACAAGTAAATATATCACTTGGCAGTTAAAAAGTCAAACCATACGACTTAGGCAACGGAGGTGAACAATGGAACCAAGCAGCGGGATATTGCATCAACTCGACATCAGCAAAAATAAGGCGGTTTATCATAACGCAAAACTGCTGCTCAGGATATATGCATCAGCCGTGTGGAACACAAGGGATGCCATGGACGAGCTTCTTTGCTCGTATAGCGAAACTTATCAGAGCAGCGATATCGCAGCGCTTGAATGTCTTGTCACCATGTATGACGGCAACAGCGTCAAACAACTCGAAAACAAGCTGCGTTGTGTGGCACAAAACAAGATCATCATCGACATTGTTGAAAGAAATATGCTGCATGTCAGGGAATATCCTTTTCACGGTGAATTGTATTATGACATCCTGAATAAGAGTTACTTTGTCAAATACCCTTATACCGAATCTGAAATAATTGATTCTCTGAACTTATCCCGAAGCACTTATTACAGGCGAAGGAAAGACGCAATCACGACGTTTGGCGTTTCAATGTGGGGATATATGCTCCCCAATGTATTGAGGGAAATAAAGTCAATTGGTGAGACTTTTTTGAGACAAAATTGAGACAAAGTTGACACTGACATGAGATGTCAACCCCCCGTATAATGCTATTGTAGGCAAACTCTACGCAAAAAAATGAATAGGAAATATGGCAATCAAGCCTCGTAGTCAATTCTGATTACGGGGCTATTTTTGTCCCTTAAAAAGCTGTGCGTCACGCATGGCTTTTTTTGTTTTCCGAAGGAGCCAGTATGCCATGCAATAGCAGATCACCGCCCTTCTTTCAGATTGGCCAAGTCCTCAAACGTTTCTACCAGTGCACAAATCTGAAAGGAGACAGCAAATGATACAGAGTTACAGAAAAGCCTATTTAACGGACGGCACACAGGTCAAGATCACGGAGGAACTATTTCAGCAGCTTAAAACGTGGGAGCAGGAAGGTTATGCGATACCGTTCGCCTATTCCGACATGCTGAAAAACGAAGATAACAACATGATAAACGCAAGCAGGAATTACTACCTCCACAACACGTCCTTGGATGCGCAGGATGCCGATTCGCCCATACTCCGGGATATTCATTACGGCCTGGAAGATCACGTTTTACAGCGAGAGCGTGGTAAGCAGGTAATGAAGGCGCTCAGCCTATGCAGCGACACTCAGCGGCGCAGATTTATCAAACATTACTACCTTGGGTTCAGCTTTGCGGAAATCGCAAGACAGGAGTCGTGTTATGAAAGCGCAGTACGGAAATCCGTAGGAAAGGCAGAGAAAATGATCGTTTGTAAAAAAATATTGCTTTAGGGGGTGCGGATTTGCACTCTGCCGCTGCTTATAAGTGAAGGGGTTTTTCAGAAGAAAAATCCATCCCCGTTTCGGCGGGGCTTCGGCCATCGAATGGCGCGGGGCTTATCTCCGCGCCACGGGAGGTCTTTGACAACTGAATAGTCAGCATCCGGAGTACGTTACTTTGTGTCCCAGGATGGGAAAGCGACGCAAGCGGTTCGCCATGACGTGCCTGTAACAGGCATGAGCGGTCAAAACTGGCTTTAAAAATATCGACGGTAGAAGATATTTCGCGAAGATACACAAAGGGAAATTAAACGATACTCGTGCCCAAAAGGCACCCCGCTTGACGGCGGGAGATTTCACTGCGGCTTGGAATGACAGAGCCGCACGGAAATCTGTGAGGCGCGCAACCAGCGCCGCTTCGGAAGCGACAAAAAATCCAGTCTCAGCCTTTGCATATCGTAGTCGCGGCTGGGATATGCAAACGCTGAATAAAGGAGCAAACGAATGCCAAATACACACACAAGTAAAGCGGTGGACTTGCTGAAAGCCAGAGGGTTGATCGACGACAGCGCCAAAGGCGTGGTACTCATAAAGGACTGCGTGCTGGTGGAAAGCGATACAGGTAAGACGTTCTCATACACGCTGTATAACTACAACAGCGGCAAAAAGCAATATATAGGACACCGCAAGACACCGGTTACACCCTTTATATTGGAATCACTGCTCCCGAAAATGCTGAAACAGGAGATTGTCGGGACGACGATTCCCAAGGGCGAAGATTTGATTCGCTACATCTTTGGAAGCGTCTTTCCACGCTACGGATATGTTGTACGGGAAGAACAGACCGATCTTTCGGTAAGAATGCTTCGAGCTATGAGGCAGCACGACATACTCCTGTCGGACGTGGCCGTGGGCTTTGGGAAAACCCACGCGTATTTGGTGGCCGGTATCGTATACAAGATAGAAGCGCCCATTGGCCTCAACATGCCCGTGATCGTGTCCACCTCCAGTAAGGAACTTCAACGCGCGATCATGGACGACTACCTGCCGGATATATCAAGGATGCTGCTGGAGCATGGCCTCATTGACAGGGAGATCAAGGCTGTTTTGCGCAAGGGCAAGGAAAACTATGTCTGTGACCAGCGGCTGACCACCTACCTGTCTCGCTTAAAAAAGGAAAAGAAGCTCCCCGAACAATATGATGCGCTCCGATGCATCCAGACCTCGCATGAGATTGATTTGGACAAGGCGACAGGAATCAGCCGGTACGACCGCAGACGCATTTGCGTCAATGAGAAGGTTTGCCGGACGTGCAGCCGCGCCATTTGCCCGTATCGTGCGTTCCTGCGCAGGGCTATGAATGACCCGTATGTATTTCAGGTCTGTAACCACAATTATTACATGATGGACGCCAAGCTGAAAGCGCAGAACCGAAAGCCGTTGCTGCCAAGGTTTAAGGCAGTCATCATCGACGAGGCGCATAAGCTGGATCAGGCTGCGGTGCAGACGTATGGAATGGTGATTGATTTTGAGCAGATCATATCGCTGGTGAAAAGCCGAACGCCGCGAGAAAACAGTTCTAAAACGAATAAAGAGATTTCTCGCCTGCGCAGGGATATTGAGGACTTATCCGATTCTATCCACAAGGCGATATGCGCACCCATTGAATTCAGCGAAGATACGTCAAAATATCTGGTTCGCATGACACGACCAACGAAGGAGCGGCTTCTGGAGCTTAGCGGAAAGCTCATACAGGCCAGCCGAATATTTGGCATGACCTCCCGCCAACTATCCAGTATGGCGAAGAATATCATACGCTTTCTTAAAACGAAACAGATCACGTACATAGAGTGCGTAGGTAAAAATCGTGTGTTGGTGGGCATCCCGGCGGACATTCATACGCTGATACAGGAGCATTTGTTCAGCAGCGGCATGGGTGTGGTCATGACCTCCGGCACCATGGCAGTGAATAACGATTTCGCGTATGTGAAACGGCTTTTGGGATTGAGCACACATAAGACGGTACATGTTGTGAAAACATCCCCTTTTGATTACATGGAAAACTCGCTCATATATACATCCAACAGAACCGTGTACCCTGATTATGAAAACGAGCTATACATCAAAACACTTGCTAACGAAATCGACAGGCTGATACGTGCCAGCCACGGCCACGCGCTGGTGCTGTTCACCTCATACGCGGCTTTAAGAGCGGTATATGAACGGCTGCGCAGGCTTGACTACCCATTCCCGCTTTTCAAAACAAACAAAGGCGGCGGGCAGGCGATCATCGATTTCAAAAAAAGCGACAACGCCGTACTGTTTGGTTGCGGCCCTCTGTGGGAAGGCATGAACTTTGAGGGCGACAGGCTCTCACACCTGATCATAACCAAGCTGCCGTTCCTCATCCCCGACCCGATCACCGAGTATAAACGTGCGGAGCTGGGCAGCGACGGCGAATACCGTCGTCAAATACTTCTACCGCAGATGCTGCTGAAATTGAAGCAAGGGCACGGGCGCGCGATACGCACAGAATCAGACACAGCGGTGATCTCAATTCTTGATTGCCGTGTGAACACACATTATATGTCACCTGTAAAAAGTGCGTTGCCAGAATGCCGGTATACGTCGGATATCGAGGACGTAGCGCGGTTTTACAGGGAGAAAAAGTCGGACGAATATTTTGGGAGGATACAAAATGATAGCGTCAGAGTTAATTGACATACGCAACGTGATTGTTGACATCAATCTGCCTGTCAGGGATAGGGTGAAAAGCATGATGCGGCAGATAAAAGACCCGTACCATTTCAGGCACAAGGACGTGGCCGTCCACATCAATTATATCGGCCAGGACAGCCTTGAAGACCGGATCATTGAGCTGTACAAAAACACATAATCTCAAATTTTGTGGACTGATTCCTGTGTGCTACGGTGGATACAGACCACATCACACAGGAAGGAGATCATCTCATGGCAAGAAAACCATTTTATGTTCAGCCAGAAACCCAAGCGCAGGAATGTTCTGAAAGCCGCTGGAACGTGGCGCTGTATGTTCGCCTGTCGCGTGAGGACGGCGATAAAAGGGAGAGCGACAGCGTGATCAATCAGAAGAAGCTGCTAAACTATTATATCGGGCAGCACGAGGAGTTTTTGTCGGCCACCACATTTGTGGATGAGAATTGCACAGGGACGAATTTCAACCGCCCCGATTTTCAGAGAATGGTTAAGGAAATCAAAGCGGGACGAATCAACTGCATCATCGTGAAGGATTTGTCTCGCTTTGGCAGATCGTATCTGGAAGCTGGGAACTACCTTGAAAATGTGTTTCCGAAGTACAACTGCCGGTTTATATCCGTGATCGACGGCATTGACACATATTCAAATCCTGAATCCGTCAACGATATCATGGTCTGGATCAAGAACATGATGCACGAATACAATTCACAGAGGATTTCTGTTAATGTCCGAGCCACCAAACACGCGCAGCAAAAGGCGGGTAAATACATCGCGCCGCTTGCACCGTATGGGTATCAGAAAGACCCGAATCATGGCCACAGATTGATTGTGGATGAACAGATAAGACCGATTATTGAAAATATCTATCGCTGGTATTTGCAGGGCATGGGCGATATCCGTATCGCCAAAAAGCTCAATAAGTTGGGTATCGCGTCACGCTCAGCCTACAGGGAAACGGGAAGTCTGTACACCAATGGCGGGATACAGACAGGTTCTTCATGGAAGGCGGGCGCGGTTACGCAAATTTTGACCAGCAAGCTGTACATAGGCGCGGTGGTGCAGCACAGAAAGACGACGCGCAATTACAAGGACAGGAAGGCCATCCATCTGGATGAGAAAGATCAGATCATCGTTTTTGATCAGCATGAGCCTATCATATCAAAAGAGATATTCGAAATGGCACAGGAACAACGGAAAAGATACTGTACCAAAACTTCGCCCAATGAAAACAAACTCTACGTGCTGTCCGGTCTGCTGCGATGTAAGGATTGCGGCCATGCCATGATACGGAACCCGAAGTTTGCCAAGGGCAAATGGTACGTTTATTACAAATGCAGGGCATATAACCAGTGCGGGGTGACTGTTTGCGCATACAGCCATTCCATGCGCGAGGAAGATATTATGGAAGTGACGCTGGCTGCGCTAAACATGCAGATTGCCATGCTGGTCGATCTCAAACGTTTGCTGGAAAAGATCAGCACGGAGAGACGGAATGAAAAAGCCGAGATCGATTTCGAGAAGTTGATTACCGATAAAAAAAGGCAGATCATGAGGATCAACAATAAAAAGGTTGACAGCTATAACGACTGGAAAGATGGCGTCATCGATAAGGGCGATTACCTGATGTTTAAGGATAAATATGATTTGGGTTTAAAAAAGCTCAGTGATGAGATATCCGCGCTGGAAGACGAGATGGCGCTGCAAAGCACGATCATGAACAACGAACTGGACTGGCTCAACAGCATTGTGCAGTACGGCAGGATACAAGAACTGACTCGTGAGATTGCGATGTCGCTTATCAACACGATATATGTAGATAAGGATAAGCAGTTAACCATTGATTTTAAATTCAGGAATGAATATGATACGCTGATGCGTGTGATGTCCGGTATGGGGTATCCGGATGCAGCGAGAATAGAGGCCGGACATGTTTAACGCCAACGCAGTGATGAACACGGACATCATTGAGAATGCGAACTGGAATACCGCCATTTATGTGCGCATATCCGAAGAAGAAAAAAAGAAGACGATCACGGACAGTATCAAAAACCAGAAGGAGATTCTACAGTCGTACGCCGCTGTACACCGTTTGAATGTGTATAAGGTATATGAGGATGATGGTGTTCGCGGAGGCAGCTTTAACCGTCCGGCGTTTAACGACATGCTTCGGGATATTGAGGCCGGATATATCAACTGTGTGCTGGTGAAGGACTTATCCCGTTTTGGCAGAGAACATATTGACGCAGATCACTATTTGGAACGGTATTTTCCGCAAAAAGGTGTCAGGTTCATATCGGTGATACAGGGACTCGATAGTGTGGCTGACCCGCACAGGATGAACAGTATCGAAGTGCCGATGCTCAACATTTTCAACGAACAGTATCTTCGGCAGGTGTCTAACTCCACAAAGGCGAGCTTGATGATTAAGCGCAAGGAAGGCAAATTCGTTGGCAGCATTGTTCCGTATGGTTACAAACGTGACCCGAAGGACAAACATCATCTTGTGATTGATGAGGAAGCCTGCACAGTAGTGCGGGATATATTCAAGTGGTTTTTGGAGTATACCAGCTTAAACGAGATTGCGGTTCGCCTGAACAATATGGGCGTCCTTTCACCCAATGCCTACAGGCGCATAAAAAGCGCGAGACCGCTCAAAGCGTCATGCTGGACACACATGGGCATAAAGGGTATATTGACGCAGCCGATATATACAGGCGACATGGTTCAAGGCAAGACATATTCGTATAACTGCAAGGTGAACAAGCGCCAGCCATTGCCACAAGAAAAGTGGGATATTACGCCGGATACGCATGAGGCGATTATTGAGAAAGCTGCATTTCGGCAGGTACAGAGCCTGCTGGAGAGGAAATCCAAGCCTAAGAGAACGGAAAAGAAAACGCCGCCATCAGTTTTTGCAGGGTTTCTTATCTGTAAGGATTGTGGGGAAAAGATGGTCAGGAACACGGCGTATTACACCAACGAGCTGAGAGAACGGGTTGCCTATAACCGATACGTGTGTTCAACTGCAAAGAAGTATGGTAAAAAGGTTTGCGGTACGCATTTGATTCGTGAAGACGTTTTGAAGGAAATTCTGCTTGATGTGATTGACACATTGGTGAGCAGCATGATGAATGTGGCCGAAACCATATCGAAAGCTGAGCGCGGCAAGCTGAAAAAACAGATTGGCATATTGGAAAACCAGCTTTATGTGAATACGCAGTCCATACAAAAGCTAAATGAGCGCATATCAGGACTGTATGGCGATTATAAGGATGAGATCATTTCCCTGTCTGAATATAAGGACATGAAGGCACGGTTCACGGATGACAAAGCCCGCATTGAAACACAACAGGCCAGCATACGGGAGCAGATACGCTCGCTTGAAACGACAGGCGATGCGCCGTGCGAGGCTGTTCGGCATTACATGAGATTCAGTGATATTGCTGACATTGACCGGAGTGTGTTATCTCAGTTGGTGGAAGAAATCTATGTGGATGGCGATAAAAATATATCGGTCAATTTCAAGTTCAGGGATGAGATCAGGCAATACTGCGCTGTCCTTGATGATTAAATATACGCAATATTGATATACGATTTTTATGGTGATATAGTAATAGCACATCCAAAAACCGGATGTGCTAAACTTTTGAATAGGAACTTGTTTTTTTGTGTCCTATTGTAGATTTTGGCGGAGAGAGTGGGATTCGAACCCACGGTTGCTTGCGCAACACCGGTTTTCAAGACCGGCACTTTAAACCAGACTCAGACATCTCTCCATATTTGCCTTAAAGCTTGCTGCCCATGTTTTTGCAAAAGCATTGACAGTATAGCAAATGCGCACCCTCATCGTCAAGAGAATCAGGTGAATGATGGCAAAAATGAAGAAAGCATGATTGATGAGCACAGCACGACTCCGGCATCAGCCATGCGCCAACATAACAAAGGGATTGTGCAAAATGCCGGACAATATCAAACGGCGCAGATTATACTGTAATGGGCTTGAAATCGCACAGCGGCGGGTGTATAATGTCAGCCGGTAAAGGGGTATGATATGGATTTTTTAAGACAACCGAGCGTTTGGGTATATCTGTTTGTATTCTTCGGCAAATTCATTGAAGTTTCTGTAGCGACGGTACGCCTTGTGCTGATAAACCGCGGCGAGCGGCTCAAAGCTTCGATCATTGCATTTTTCGAAGTGTCTTTATGGATCATCGTGACGGGCACTGTGCTTGTCGGTTTTCAGGAAGATATTCTTCGCAGCCTCGTGTTTGCGCTGGCTTTTGCGATCGGCAACTATGCAGGCTCGTGGATAGAAGGAAAGCTTGCTTTTGGCCTTTGTTCTATTCAGGTCATCGTCTCAAAAGACGAGAGTTCGGATAAACTCGTCGCAGAGCTGCGTGACAACGGTTTTGGGGTCACTATCGTTGAGGGAGAGGGCAAGGCCGGTAAGCGCGAATTGCTTTTGCTTCATATGAAAAGGAAGCGTATTCCGGCGGCTATTTCTCTTGTCAAACAGAGGCTTAACAACGCGGTGATCACCGTCAATGATATCCGCGTGATCAGCGGCGGTTTTATCAGGAAATAACGCAATTCGTACAGGCATATAATAAGAAAGAAGGTGAAAAAACGTGAAGGCGATCATCACAGTCACAGGTAAGGATAAAACCGGTATTATCGCAAGTGTGTCGGCGACGCTGAGCGCCTGCAGCGTCAACATTCTTGATATCAGCCAAACTGTGCTTCAGGACTATTTTGCCATGATCATGCTTGTTGATTTATCCGGCAGTACGGTCACCTTTTCGGAATTAAACGAAAGACTCGAAAAAACCGGGAAAAGCATCAGTATGGACATACGCATCATGCGCGAGGAGATCTTTGATGCCATGCACAGGCTTTAAAAAAGCTGCAGGCCTCCGGCACACAGCTTTTTCTCTCATATCAAACAATCAAAATCAGTTAAACTTCTGAATAGTAAACATCCAGCAGCATTTCTAGCGTTTCTTGCTCATTGTGCATGATCACAGATGAGCCGCCCATTGTTTTTGTTGATCCAGTTACACTTAGTTTTTGTATGTTGTCAATATCAACCTGCTTTAATAGTTTTGCAAAAACGATCATTTGATCAGTAGAAAGATTGGTTTTTGCGTATCTTTGCAGATCCGTGTAAAGCGAAACAATAATGTCAACGGCACCCATGCTCTTAATTTTTTTTGCCAATGCAAGCATGAAGGTTTGCTGCCGCGCAGCCCTGCCAAAATCTCCGCTGGCAACATTTCTGTTGCGCAGGTAATTATGCGCTTTATCGCCCTTAAGTGTGACCGTCTCGCCCTTTCTGCCGACCGCCGGGAGGTGATCTAAACGCGGGATGGTGACATCAAGAGTGACTTCCACACCGCCGACAGCATCTGCAAGTGCGGGAATGCCGCCCATATCAATGCTGGCGTACAGGTAAACGGGGATATCCAGTGTAAACCCGAGTGGTTCGATGAGCTGGTTTTCTCGTTGGAGAAACATTTGGACGCAAGCCATGGAATTGGCAGCACGGTAAGATCGGCCGCCGAAAGCATAGGCAGCGTTGATCTTGTCCTGCACGGTTTGATTGATTTTGCCTGTATGCTCGTCGATCTTGTACATCGTGGTGTAGGTATCGCGCGGTATGGATATCAGTGTGGCTGACTTGCTTATTGTATCAATGGCACAAACCATCACCACATCGCTTCTATAACCCAGGTTTTGTGCACGTCTTGCTTCATCAGTATCGATCCCAAGGAACAACAGGTTGACAATGTTTTCGTTTTTCTGATAGGTTTTTCCGTTGTATGTAATAGTACTGGCGGCAGAGACGGGCATGTCGTTGTTTTGTGTGTCTTCGCTATCGGACTGTACAAGGGCCGGCGGCTCAGATTGGCGAAGAGCGGCATAGTCATCGTGTTCTGGATTGCGCGTGATCTCGAGCCCCAGCAGCACACCCACAACGATGGCGCCCACCACAAGTACCCCGAACACGCTTAGCAGCACCTTGATGGCGGCGCTGTTGCTGTTCTCTTGTTTGTTCATGGCCTTCACGTTCAACTCCTAAATATAACCGGCAACATGCATGTCGGATTAATAATTGTTATAATAATCTCCCTTGCGATAATCGTATACTGTGCCGTTGGTATAGTATTCCATATTATCAAGAGCCAGACCCGTTCCGATAGCCACGCATGAAATGGCATCTTCTGCGACATAACACGGGATACCTGTCTTTTCGCTCAAAAGCCTGTCAAGGCCGTAGAGCAGGGAACCGCCTCCTGTCATGCAAATGCCGTTTTCAGCGATGTCGGATGAAAGCTCCGGCGGAATGCGTTCCAGCACGCCGTGCAGCGTTTCCATCATGGTGTTAAGAGGCTCTTCAAAGGCTTCTATCGTTTCATTGGAGCTGACAGTGACGAGTTTAGGCAATCCGGAAATAAGATTGCGCCCGGCGACTTCCATGTAAATCTGCTCTTTGCGCGGAAATGCCGACCCGATATTAATTTTGATTTCTTCAGCAGTCCTTTCCCCGATGAGTATATTATGTTTCTTTTTCATGTACCGGATAATGGCTTCATCAAATTTGTCGCCCGCGATCTTGACAGAATCGCTCATGACAATACCGCCCAGTGAAATAACGGCTACGTCTGTAGTTCCGCCGCCGACATCAATCACCATGTTGCCGAAAGGTGCTGCGGTATCAATGCCTGCACCGATGGCTGCTGCCATGGGTTCTTCAATCAGGCCGGTATGGCGCGCGCCGGCCTCTTCAGTGGCTTCAATGACAGAGCGGCGTTCGACTTCGGTGACACCCGAAGGGACACATACGACGACCCGCGGCTTGAAGAACAAACGCCTTCCGATGACCTTGCGCAGAAAATAACGCAGCATGCGTTCGGTATCATGAAAGTTCGAGATAACGCCGTTGCGAAGCGGACGCACAGCAACGATATTGCCGGGGGTTCTGCCCAGCATCACCCGTGCTTCTTCGCCTATGGCAATGATCTCACCTGTGTTTCTGTTGACGGCGACGACGGAGGGTTCGCGCAATACGATCCCTTTTCCTTTGACATAGACAAGCACACTGGCCGTGCCAAGGTCAATTCCGATATCATTGAATTCAAACATCCCCATCTATTAACAAGCCCCTTTAAAAGTTTATTCACCACCGTGTCCGCATAAATGTGCAGACTAACATATACTATAATACAAACCGCAGCATTTTTCAACCACGATTAATATGGAGGAGAGCTGCTGCTTTCTAAATTTTTATGGATCTTGCAGAAGGGGCCTGATGAGCGAGACGAGCTCGTCAAATGTGGATATGCGCACCGCTGATTCGCGCATTTTTGCAGCACCGTGCATACCCTTAAAATACCATGCTGCATGCTTGCGCATCTGTCTTATGGCGATGCGCTCCTCTTTGTATTGACAGCAAAGCTGCGCCTGCCGGAGCAGCATATGTGCTTTTTCCTGCGTTGTCGGCGGCGGAAGTAGTTTTCCCGTATCAAGAAAAACGCGGATCTCTTTGAAAACAAACGGGTTGCCCAGGGCACCTCTAGCCACCATGACGGCATCGCAGCCTGTACGGTCAAACATGCAGGCAGCATCGCGTGCGCAGAACACATCGCCGTTGCCGATAACGGGAATGTTCACGGCATGCTTGACGGCGGCGATAATATTTATATCTGCGTTGCCGCTGTAAAATTGCTGCCTTGTCCGTCCGTGTATGGCGAGGGCGCTGGCACCGGCTTGCTCCGCCATACGTGCAAATTCCACGGCATTGATGCAGGTATCATCCCAACCTTTGCGGAATTTGACGGTCACAGGAACCGTTGAAGCGGTAACAGCGGTTTTTATCAGAAGCTCAGCCAACGCAGGGTTTTTCAT
Organism: Christensenellales bacterium; assembly: GCA_040768905.1. Lineage (GTDB taxonomy): Bacteria > Bacillota > Clostridia > Christensenellales > SZUA-584 > SZUA-584. Next base: position 2,153,634 of record JAXGMA010000001.1, on the reverse strand, counting down.
CAGCGCGCAGCCTTCGCCGTTATTCGTGATTTTAGGTGCGGGGCAGCCCATATTGATATCGAAAAGAGCAATGCTTTCTTTGTACTTTTCAGTGAGGATTTCAATGCTGATTCTAAGTGCCTGCGGGTCGTTCGTGAAGAGTTGCACACCGATTTTTTTTTCGTTTTGCGCAAAACATACAAGCGCATCCGTCTTGCCCGAATGATATTTAAGACCTTTGGCGCTGACCATTTCTGTATATGTGAACTGGGCGCCTTGTTCGACGCAAACATGCCTGAATGCCGTATCAGTGATGCCCGCCATCGGCGCAAGATAAACACCGCGCATCAGTCTTCGATGATTTCTTCAGGCTCCGCAGGTGTTGCTGCAGTCGACGGCGACGGAGTTGGTGACGGCGTTGGTGACGGCGTTGGTGAAGGTTTGGGTAAAAGCCGGGTAAGTTCCATGGAAACGATGCGCCAGTTGTCCTCAAAGCGCATGAGTGTGATTTGATATACAGCATTGTCCCAGTAGGGGGGTGTTTCGGGCAGCTGCGTCTCGGTTTCTGCCATTACATACAGTTCAGCTCGTATGTTTTTGACCTCTTCTGTCACCTCAAGCGTCACGCTATTATTCCAGGGCATGATGAGCATAAAGCCCACATCAGCCTTATGATCATAACTGAAAACGCGGTATGGTCTGTAAGCAGTGGAATTAAGGATTGTATCCTGCTCAAGAAAATTCTTTGAAAACACTTTGGCCATGGGTGTGGGGTCTTCTCCCTTGATCACAACATCAGCGCGAAGTTGTAACCCATCTTTGATGAGCACCTGTACGTTCATGTAATCCATGGCCGCATTAAAAGACAGCAAAACAAGCGCCAAGATGCAGCCTGCAATCAACAGCCTTGAAAAAAAGAACCACAGAAAACGAAGCACGACCATGTACGTCGGAGACAAAAAACCCCCTCCCTTTCCAGCACCCATCATACCATAACTGTGTTTTGTTCACAAGATTTTAAGTAGCAGCCTTTATCGGCTTGGCAAGCCAGCCGCTTAAAAAGTATATAAGGGTTATTATGACAAATATTATTAAATACTGGGACTGTCACCATTGCATAAACATCATTGACGTGATAGTATATATAAAACAAGTATTTAGGAGCAAAAAAATGAAAAAAATATTAATAGTTGTTGTATTGTTTGGCATGATGGCTGTGCTCTTATTTGGCTGCGGCGCGCCTTCATCAAGCATTTCCGGTATCTGGTATGAGCAAAACGGTTTCGGGACTGTGGAATTTAAGGGCGGCGGAAAGTGCACGCAGGATGCCATGGGGTTTAAAATGGACGGAAACTACACGTTTGACGAGGCCAAAGGAGAGGGCGAAATCACTGTTGAGTTATGGGGAGAAAAATCCACAAGTTCTTTTGTTTTCACTGACGGCAACATTGTCATGGAGGAAGCCACATATACGAGAACAAAGGTTGAGCAAAAGAGCATCAACGATGCTTTTGACGAAGCCTTCTCAGAGATGGGAGATGCGCTCAAAGGGTTGGAGAATCTGCAATAGAAGTATAGATTAGCCTTATTGACACCGCCGCTGTGCGGTGTTTTTTTCTTTTTATAACTGAGCCAAAGACAGTGATTAAGGCGTTTCCATGTTGCCGGCATTGTCAAATCATTATATACTGTAACTAATGCAACCCATATTTTTTTGGAAGAAACATTTATGAAAATAGGGATTCCCAAAGCACTGCTGTATTTCAAATATGCGAATCTGTGGGAAAGCTTTTTTGATGCGATGGGCATTGATTATTTGGTTAGCCCCGATACCAATAAGGATATCCTTGCACTTGGCATAAGATATGCAGTTGATGAATCGTGCCTTTCCTCAAAAATATTCCTCGGGCATGTCGCGTGGCTGAAAAACCGCTGCGATGCCGTTTTTGTGCCGCGCATTGCAAGTTACGGAAAAGCAGGAACTGTCTGTACAAAATTTGCCGCGATTTACGACGTATGTGCCAATACTTTCCGAAGCGATGCTCTTGCGCTTCTGCACTATAACATCGACCTTGAAAAACAGGAGAAAGAGCTGGGTGCTTTCTTAAAACTGGGAAAACTGCTTGGCAAAAAACGGGCACAAAGCCTTTTTGCCTACTGGTCGGCCAAGCAGGCTGAACGCGCAGCGCAGAGTTTAGCAGCGCAGGAGCAGGAGCGCGTTTTAGCCGGTTCCGGTACAAAAATACTGCTGGTCGCGCATCCTTATAACATTCAAGACCAATATACTGGGACGCCTGTGGTTTCAGCGCTGAAAGAAATGGGCGCTGAGCCTGTTCTCGCCTGTCAGACAGACAGCAGGCAGGCGGTTATGGCGTCATACACACTCAGTGAAACGGTGCCTTGGCTGTTTTCAAGAGAGCTTCTCGGCGCGGTCAATCTTATTAAGGCCCGCGTGGACGGCATCATACTGATCAGCACGTTCCCCTGCGGGCCGGACTCTTTGGTCAACGAAATCATCACGCGCCGCATAAAGGACAAGCCTATTTTGAACCTGATACTGGACGGACAGGAAGGCACGGCCGGCCTTCAAACAAGACTGGAAAGCTTTCTTGATATCATAAACTTTAAGAGGTACAGCAGCATTGGATAATATCAAAGTGACATTTCCTCATTTGGGAAGCTATTGTGTACCTCTTGAAGTGCTGTTCACGAAGGGTCTTGATGTAGAATACATTGTACCGCCTCCTATCACCGCGCATACGCTTGAAATCGGCAGCCGCTACAGCCCGGATTTTGTCTGTGCGCCGTTCAAATACAATCTTGGAAACTTCATAGAATCCATTGAGGCGGGCGCGAATACGCTTGTTCAGGTGGGCGGGGCGTGCCGTCTTGGCTATTACGGAGAATTGCATGAGCAGATTCTCAGTGATCTGGGGTATCAAGTGCGCTTTGTCAATATGGCCAAAGCTAGATTTACCAAACCGCTGACATTCTATGCGCAGCTTAAATCCATCAACCCAAAGATGTCGCTGGCAAAAATCGCCCTGACGCTGCCCATGGTTCTAAAGATGGTTAAGCTGATTGACGAGACCGAAGACCATATACGCAAAAATGTGGGCTTTGAAAAGGTTCCCGGAGAATATCAGCAAGCACACAAAGAGTTTCTTGATGAGCTGCGTAAAGTGCAGGACGATAAGCATCTGCGCACTGTCGAAGCCCGGTTTAAAAAACGTTTTAGAGACATTGACACAGACAGGCCAAAACACCCGCTTCGCGTGGGCATCATCGGTGAGTACTACACCATCATGGAACCCTTCTCTAACCACTATGTGGAAAAAGAGCTGGCGCGCAAGGGTATCGTGGTGGACCGCTGGATGAACGTTTCCAACTCGATCCTTCATAATCATCAGGAGTCAATACACGCACAAATCCGCGGTTATGCGAAATATGACATGGGAGCCACCGGCATTATGACCATTGACCGCGCGCTGTATTTCGCTAAAAAAGGCTACGACGGGATCATTCACGTCAAATCATTCGGCTGTACGCCTGAGATGGACGTGATTCCGGTATTACAGAATATAAGTGCGGACTACAAGATCCCTGTCATTTTTTTAAGCTATGATTCGCAGACCAGCGAAACGGGCATACAAACGCGACTTGAGGCATTCTACGACATGATCATCATGAGGAAGGAAGCAACATGAAAACATATCTGGGGCTGGACATCGGCTCTATATCCACCAAGGGCGTTTTGATCCGGGAAGATAAAAGCATCCTTGCAAGTGCCTACCTTTGGACGCAGGGAGACCCCATTGCTGCTGTGAAACAAGTGCTGCATGCGCTTCAAAATAAGACGAGCGGGAGCACGATCCGCGTGGCTGCCGTAGGAACGACGGGCAGCGCCCGCAGGCTCATCGGTGCAATGACCGACGCAGCCGTCGTCAAGAATGAGATCACAGCGCACGCTGTGGGAACGCTTTCGCAGTATCCGGATGTGCGCACGATCTTTGAGATCGGCGGGCAGGATTCCAAAATCATTCTGATCGAGAACGGCTTTGTGGTGGACTATGCGATGAATACGCTGTGCGCAGCCGGTACGGGCGCATTTCTCTCGAGCCAGGCGCAGCGTCTCGGTGTGGCTGTTGAAGACTTCGGCACCATTGCGCTCACATCCAAGAAGCCCACATCCATTGCCGCGCGCTGCACCGTATTCGCGGAGTCCGACCTGGTGCACAAAGCGCAGATGGGGCATAAAAAAGAAGATATCATCGCGGGGCTTTGCCGCGCCGTGGTGTCAAATTTTCTAAACAATGTCGGCAAAGGCAAAAGGATCAGCCCGCCCATCGTTTTTCAGGGCGGCGTGAGCAAAAACATCGGCGTCAAGAAGGCTTTCGAGGATGCCACCGGTTTTCCTGTGAAGGTCGATGAGAACGGCCATCTGACGGGTGCGCTTGGTGCCGCCATACTTGCCGCAAATACGGGCTTTGAAGTCGATTTTCGTTTCGGCATCGCGGATATCGAATTTTTAACACGCGGCATAGAGTGCGGGAAGTGCGCCAACCGATGCGAGATCATCTGTGTGTACCGCGAAGACAAAATGATTGATGCCTGGGGCAATAAATGCGAAAAGGGCGCGCTGATGAGGTGAATGGCTTACAGCCCGAAGGAGGCCGATAATGAAAAAAGCATGGATGATGTGTGCGGCGTTGCTGCTTATGGTGACTGCGTGCACCGCACAGCCTGCCAAGCCCACGCCGCAGCCCACGCCCGAAACAGTGAAGGAAGCCGTGGCTGCGCCTGTTGTTACACCAAGGCCGACACCCACGCTCGCTCCAAAACCAACGCCAACCCCCGACGAGCCCGGCAAGGTGGTTTTGGCAGAAGGGTTTTATTACTTTGAGCTCAGCGAAGGGCTAAAGGCGCGCATCACAGGCAAAAGCTATCCGGCCGATGAAAAAAACTGTAAAATCGGCTACGATGATTTACGCTGTGTCAAACTGCTTCACTACGATTTCGAAGGCATCATACATGAAGGCGAACTGATCGTCCACGCTTTGCTCGCCGCCGAGGTGACTGAGATTTTCTGCGAATTGTACAAGGCGCAGTACCCGCTCTATTCCGTGCGGCTGATAGATGACTTTTACGCGGATGACGATCTTTCCATGGAAGCCAACAACACATCTGCTTTCAACTATCGGCAGGTTGAGGGCTCAAAGCTGCTCTCGCTGCACAGCTTCGGCGCGGCCATTGATATCAACCCGTTTTTCAATCCTTATGTGGAAAAAGGCCGCGTATCGCCCGAAAGCGCAGCGGCGTTTGCCGACCGATCGCGCGATTTTGCGGGCAGGATAGACAAGAATGACCTTTGCTACAAACTGTTCACCGAGCGCGGCTGGACATGGGGCGGACAGTGGCGCAGCTGTCAGGATTACCACCATTTTCAAAAGGATCTCGGGTTTGAAAGATAAGAAGATGAAAGATCCTGTTATTTTCTGTATTTGAGCTTGCTCCCGAACAGCTCCGAAAGCGTTTGTTTGACAGCGCCGGTGTGCCGCTGGTTGTGTGTCAACTTGATGACTTCGCCGCCGGTGAGCGAGAAGCGCAGCCTGCCCTGCACCGTGCTGCCAGCCGATGCGTCGCTGTAATCCACCGTTTCGGAATAGCCCTTGAAATAGACCGCATCAATGGCCGCATAAGGCAGCGCCATATTCGAAGCATCCTGTGCGAGTATGGCGCTTACGGGCATGGTATAGTATTGTTGGGCATAGTTCGCCCAGAAGCGCATCATTTCTGCGCTGCCCTTAAAAAAGCCTTTGCCTGATGCTTTGATTTCCTGTGATACGCGCGCGCTTTCCGCTTTTTGCAGCGCGGATTTAAGATGCGCCAGCACCACACAGCCACGCATAAACACCACATTGCAGGCCACAGCCTTGAGTGCGGACAGTTTGCGCGTGGCGCTCAGCACAAAGACAGCCGTTTCATCGTCCGTCGGCTGATATACCGGCGGCTGCACAGGCGGCGCGTATGGCTGCGGCGCAGGCTGCGGAGACTGCGGGGGCGCAGGCTGCGGATGTGTTGGTACAGGTACGGAGGGCGAAGGGTCAACCGGTTTTATTTTGTTTCCGCAGCGGGAACAGAAATTGTTTTGCAGTTCAAGCCTTTGGCCGCACTGGTCGCAGAACATAAGTTACCTCCCAGAGATGTTATAGTTTCATTATACGTGCAAATTAATCGGGCTTCAATCACCAGAATTCTTTAAATGGTGTTAAAATAGGGTACAAACACTTTGAAAGGGTTGAACATGGACGGAACAAAAAGAAGCGGCATTAAAATCGGCGCAGCTGTGCGTATCGTGCAAAAACAGCATCAAAGAAACGGACAGCTCACGGAAGGCATCGTCATAAAGATACTGACAAATTCGCCGTCTCATCCGCACGGCATCAAGGTGATGCTCAAGGGCGGTGAAGTGGGCAGAGTCAAGGAAATAGTTTGAGCAGATCTGATAAAAAAGAACAGAAGGGGAACTCTGCGGCGTTGCCTCTGTTCTGATTGACAGCAAAAAAATGCCGTTGATCTGGCTTTCTTAACTTGGGCAATTATTCTGTCGCCGCAGGAGTATACGCAAAGTTAAGCTGTGTGCCGTCCGATGTGACGCCTGTGATACTATTGCCGTCAAGGCTGTACCATTCGGGACAGGCTTTCGGAAAATCGGCAGATTCGCCGTCGTTCAACTGCGTGGGCTGGCCGGAAACAGTGGATAAGCCAAGCGTGCCGTCCCCGCCTTTCACAGCGAGCTGATACAGGCTGGTGGTGCCGTCTTCATTGATGAAGTAATATTGCCCGACATAGCCAAACGATGTTTTGCGATATTCGAAATAGATATTCTCCGCGCCGTTCATTTTTGCGGTACAGTTAAGGGCATCGGCAGCCGCATCGTATGTGCCGGTAAAGTCGTATTGGATACCGTCTTTGTCAGCATATGAAACTGTATAGCGATTGCCGCTCTCAGAATACTTCACACCGGTTGCGCCAAAGAAACCAAGACCGGCCTCCATAGAAACCTGGCCAAGGCCAAACAAGCTCACCGGCATCAGAGCGAGATCCGCCATCGTTACACCCAGCAACGACAGAGATGAGAATGCCGTATCCGGGTTATTAGACAAACCGTCTGCCAATTTGCCAACCAGCGCATTCTTGGCGTCAAGGTATGCGGTGTAAGAATCGGCTACAGAGATGCCTGTGCCTAAAGCATTATCGCCCAAAGATCCATTGGATTGTTCATCAACTGGTGTCTTGTCTTCTGTTGGCAGCAAAGCACCGGAGTCAACATCGTCATTTGATGACGGTACAGCGCCGGGGATGCCGCATCCCGCGAAAAGCATGCCGAGCAGCAGTGCAGCCAGCAGCAGGGAGATTGTTTTTTTCACTGATTGTCCTCCTTGGGGTGTAAAAGATTACACCCAACTAATATATGCTAAAACTTTTCGTTAACCGCAGATTCACAAAAAGTCAGCAAATGCACATGAATTATATAATATTATTCGTGTGAATACTATGCTTTCTTGAAGATTTTACGCTTCTCATCTTACTTAAAGGTCGGTTCTCTTGTGATGTTCATTTCTGTGTACACAAGCATTCTAAATGATACGCATAGATCGGTATTATTGATAAAACGCCCGGACGATATTTGTCGCCCGGGCGCCTTTAAAAATATATAAAGAGCCAAAGGTTTGGCCCGTTTACTCTTTGGGTTTCATCGTCGGGAACAGTATGACGTCGCGGATGGAGGCGCTGTCGGTCAAAAGCATCACCATGCGGTCGATGCCTATGCCCATACCGCCGGTGGGCGGCATGCCGTATTCGAGCGCATTGATGAAATCCTCATCCATCACGTGCGCTTCGTCATCGCCCGCTGCCCGCTGCTTTGCCTGCTCTAAAAAGCGTTCGCGTTGGTCGGCGGGGTCGTTGAGTTCGGAGAATGCATTGGCCAGCTCGCGCGCTGTGATGAAAAGCTCGAAACGCTCGGTGAGCCACGGTGCGTCCGGCATCTTTTTGGCCAGCGGAGAAACTTCCACCGGATAACCTGTGATGAACGTGGGCTCAGTAAGCTTGTCCTCCACGAAAGCTTCAAAAGCAGAATAAAGCAGCTCACCGCGCGTTTGCGGTTTTTCGGGTGCAATGCCGAGGGTTTTGGCTATTTCCATCGCCTGTGCATCGGTGCATGTTGAAAAATCTGCGCCGGTGTACTGCTTGACGGCTTCAAGCATCGAAAGCCTGCGCCAAGGCGGCTTAAGATCCACTTCGGTGCCCTGATAGACGGCTTTGCCGGTGCCTAAAAGCTTGTCCGCGCAGTAATAGAAAAGGTTTTCGCATAGCGTCATCATGTCTTCCATGTTGGCGTAGGCCTGGTAAAGCTCTATGGTGGTGAATTCTGGATTGTGCTTGACAGACATGCCCTCGTTGCGGAACACGCGCCCAAGCTCATATACTTTTTCAAATCCGCCCACGATCAGCCGCTTTAAGTGCAGCTCTGTCGCGATGCGCAGGTACATATCAAGATCGAGCGTGTTGTGGTGCGTCTCAAACGGCCTTGCAGCTGCGCCGCCCGCCTCGCCCATGAGTATGGGGGTCTCCACTTCAATGTAGCCAAGATTGTCAAGATATTCGCGTATGTACCTGATGATTTTGGTGCGCGCCAAGAATGTTTGTTTAACTTCGGGATTGACAATCAGGTCAACATAGCGCTGGCGGTATCTAAGATCGGTATCGCGCAGGCCGTGGAACTTTTCGGGCAGCGGCAGCAGCGATTTGGCAAGCAGTGTGATACTGTGCGCCTTTATCGATATTTCGCCCGCGTTGGTTTTGAAAACTTCGCCATTAACGCCCACGATATCGCCGATGTCGGTTTTTTTGTATGCGGCGTAAGCCTCTTCTCCCAGAACATCGCGGCGCACGTAAAGCTGTATCTGGCCTTCAAAATCCTGGATGTGTGAGAAGCTGGCTTTGCCCATCACACGCTTGCTCATCAGCCGCCCAGCGAGGCACACGGATTGTCCTTCGAGCGCATCGAAATGACAGAGTACGTCTTTAGAGCTGTGCGTTTTATCAAAACGAGAAAGCAAAAAAGGATCCTGCTTTTGTGCACGAAGTTCGTCAAGCTTTTCCCGCCTGACGCGAATCACTTCGCTGATGTTTTCAGTCGGCGTATCCATCATGCCTGTCCCAGCTTGTATATATCTATGACTTTGAGTGAAAACGTGCCGGCCGGCGTTGAGACCTCAGCCGTTTCGCCGACCTTCTTGCCCATCAGCGCTGCGCCTACGGGCGATTCGTTGGAAATGCGCTTTTTATCTGCATCCGCTTCGACTGAGCCGACAATAGAATAAACCTCTTCTTCGTTGTATTCCATATCGAGTATGCGCACTGAGGTGCCGATACCCACAACCGATGTGTCCACTTCGGTCTCTTCAACGACCACGGCATTGCGAAGTAGTTTCTCGAGCCGCGCAATCTCGGTTTCGACACGCGCCTGCTCGTTTTTTGCTTCATCATATTCAGCATTTTCGGAAAGATCGCCGAAAGCCCGTGCCTCCTTGATCTGCTCGGAAATCTCCGATCTACGCACGGTTTTCAAATAATCAAGCTTTTCCTGCTTTTCCCGCAAACCGTCTTTCGTGAGTATGACCTGCTCGTTTGTCATGGTTATCCTCCAAAGAGTATCGTTCGTTAAGATAATATGTGCTTTTAAAACGGTATTATACCAGCCAATTTGCCAAACAAGACGCTCAAAGCGCCTATTTTTATAATATGGTGATTATATGGCAAGCCAAAAACGTTGTCAAGCCAAAACCATCACACAATGCAGTATACAAGCGAAGACAGATGTATTATACTCTTTTTGTATTGGAAAGGGCTTAAATTGTGGCGGACGCAGGAAAAGTTCTTTGCAAAAAAGCTTGCATTTGGGCATGGGCGGGCATATAATGATCAAGAAAACTTTGTGATAAAATTAACAAAGCAACAAACATTGTGACTTTATATATTGACAGGAGGCAAGGATGAAAATTTTCAATTTTTCTGCAGGGCCGGCATGTTTGCCCGAAGCTGTATTGAAGCAGGCGCAGCACGAGCTTGTTTTTTACGGCGAGAGCGGCATGTCCGTCATGGAGATGAGCCACCGCTCTGCCGATTACGAGGCCATCATTGAAAAGGCCGAAATGGACTTAAGGCAGCTTTTAACCATACCGGATGATTACCGTGTGCTGTTTTTACAGGGCGGCGCTTCACTGCAGTTTTCCATGGTGCCCTTAAACCTGATGACAACGCATGGCCGCGCGTATTACATCAAGACGGGCGCCTTTGCGAAAAAAGCCATTGAGGAAGCCAAGAAAGTCGGCGAAGTCCTGATCCCGGCGTCATCCGAAGACAAGATGTTCTCGTATATACCAAACATGACGAAAGATATGTTCAGCGCACCCGCGGATTATGTGCACATCACGCAGAACAACACCATATACGGCACGCGTTATTCAAAGCTGCCGGACACGAACGGACTGCCGATCGTGTCGGACATGTCATCAAGCATACTGTCTGAGAAAATCAGCGTGCGTGACTACGGGCTGATTTATGCGGGAGCTCAGAAAAATATAGGCCCGGCCGGGCTGACGGTGGTCATCATCCGCGATGACCTATTGGGCAAAGCGCCGAAAAACACATCAGCGATGCTCGATTACAAAGTACAGGCCGAAAACGGTTCAATGTATAACACGCCGCCCACCTATGCAATCTATATTGCGGGGCTCGTTTTTGCGCATCTTATTAAAAACGGCGGCATTGAGGCCATCGAGGCCTACAATAAAAAGAAAGCGGCACTGCTTTATGATTATCTTGACAGCTCCGCGCTGTTCAAGCCGACGGCAGAAAAAAAGGACAGATCGCTGATGAATGTGACTTTTGTGACGGGCGACGCTGAGCTTGACAAAAAATTTGTGGCCGAGGCCAAGGTACAGGGCATCGTCAACATAAAAGGCCACCGGAGCGTCGGAGGCATGCGCGCAAGCATTTACAACGCCATGCCCATTGAAGGTATCAATACCCTTATAGAAGTCATGAAGCAGTTTGAGAAAAAAGCTTAACGGAGGACAGCATGTATAAGATCAAAAAAATGAATGCCATTTCCGATGCCATCTATAAATATCTGACACCGGACAAATATCAAGTTGACGAGGGAGCCGGCGATTATGACGGAATTTTAGTACGCAGTGCGAAGTGTTATTGTGATGAGTTCCCCGAAACCTTGCTGGCGATAGCGCGGGCAGGGGCGGGCGTCAATAACATACCCTGCAGCGAATGCGCGGAAAAAGGCATCGTGGTTTTCAATACGCCCGGCGCGAATGCCAACGGCGTCAAGGAGCTTGTCATTGCGGGTATCCTGATTGCGAGCCGGAACATCATAGAAGCCACGACCTGGGTGCAGACGCTCAAAGGCAAGGGTGAGGATGTGCTGCCGCTCGTCGAGCAGGGCAAACAGCAGTTTGTCGGCCCTGAGATCGAAGGAAAAACGCTTGGCGTTATCGGGCTTGGCGCGATCGGCGTGATGGTGGCCAATGCCGCAAGGGCGCTCGGCATGAATGTGTTCGGGTACGACCCTTATATTTCTGTTGAATCGGCATGGGGGCTTGATCATGCTGTGGAGCGTGCACACGACTTAGACGCAGTACTAAAGCATGCCGACTACTTGACGCTGCACATACCGCTGCTTGAGAACACAAAAAGCTATATCGGCGCTGCTGAGACCGCCAAAATGAAGGACGGTTTGGTGCTGCTGAATTTTGCGCGTAACGAGCTTGTTGAATACGATGCGCTTTTTGCGGCGTTCGAGAGCGGAAAAATCGCGCGCTATGTCACGGACTTCCCTAATGATATGCTGCTTGGAAACAAGTACACCATCTGCATACCGCACCTTGGCGCTTCAACGCCCGAGGCTGAGGAAAACTGCGCACGTATGGCAGCCCGCCAGCTTAAGGACTATCTGGAAACGGGCATAATCGTCAATTCGGTCAACTATCCCAACGCAGTGCTTCCGTTCACGGGGAAATTCCGCATAGCGGTCATACACCAGAATATTTCGGGCATGGTGGGGCAGATCACGGCTTTGCTCGCAGAATCCGGCGCGAACATCACTGATATGGTCAACAAATCCAAAGGCGATTACGCGTATACGGTCATCAATATAGACGATGCGGTCTCTGCCGATACGGTTGCGCAAATAAGCCGCATCAAAGGCGCTATAAGGACGCGCACATTTTCTAAAGAGTAGACGACGGAGGCAATATGGTTACAATCACAATGAACGGCGGCGGCAGCATCAGCCTGACGCTGGATGAAAAACAGGCGCCTATCACATGCGCCAATTTTAAAAAGCTTGCTAATAAAGGTTTTTACGACGGGCTTTTGTTTCACCGCGTGATCAGCGGGTTTATGATACAGGGCGGATGCCCAAAAGGCAGCGGCACGGGCGGGCCCGGATATTCCATCAAGGGTGAATTTTCTGCCAACGGTGTAGATAACTCAATCAGCCATCAAAGAGGCGTGATCTCTATGGCACGTTCGTCCGGTTTTGACACGGCGGGTTCCCAGTTTTTTATCACGCATGCCGATGCATGCTTTCTTGACGGGCAGTATGCCGCTTTCGGGCACGTGACAGACGGCATGGACGTGGTGGATGCGATCGCCGCGCAGCAAACCGATGCTTCCGACAGGCCGCTTGAGCCTCAGGTGATAGAAAGCATCAAGGTTTTGCAGGATTCAGAATAAAATGCACAAAGCCAATTAAAAAAGCCCCGTTTAGAACATTGTTCAAAGGGGTTTTTTCTTTTATCTTAACATTCATTTGGAATTATACGTTGAATTTAAAAAGTGTCACGTCACCGTCGTGCATCACATAGTCCTTCCCCTCCTGGCGCACCAGGCCGCGCGCACGCGCCGCAGCCATATCGCCGCAGGCTTGCAGGTCATCGAAAGCGACGATCTCCGCGCGTATGAAGCCGCGTTCAAAATCGGTGTGGATCTTGCCTGCCGCTCTTGGCGCTTTTGTACCTTGTGTGATCGTCCATGCGCGCACCTCCTTTTCACCCGCCGTTAAAAAGCTGATGAGGCCCAAAAGCTTGTAGCTTTTTTTTACCAGCAAATAAAGCGCACTCTGCGCGACGCCCAGTTCACGAAGAAACGCCTGGCGTTCGCTCTCGGGCAGTGCGGAAATCTCTTCTTCAAGCCGCGCGCATACTGCCATAACCTGGGCGCCCTGCTTTTGGGCCAAACCGCACAGCGCAGCCACCTGCGGGAGCGCGTATAAGTCGGCAGATGTGGCGTCTTCTTCCGAAATATTTGCGGCATAGAGCACCGGCTTGGCGGTCAGCAAGAAAAGTTCGCCTAAAAGCGCCTGCTCTGCATCGTTCAAATCAACGGCGGAGGCAAAAATGCCTGACTCCAGCGCGTTTTTTATTTTCAAAAGCGTATCGCATTCAAACACATATTTTTTATCGCCTGTCTTGATCATCTTCTCGGAGCGCAGCAGCCGCTTTTCAACGGTCTCGATGTCGGCAAATATCAGCTCAAAATTGATGGTCTCGGCATCGCGCGCGCTGCCGATGCTGCCGTCCACATGCGCCACATCATCGTTTTGAAAGCAGCGCACCACATGCAGAACGGCGTCCACCTCGCGGATGTGCGAGAGAAAGCGGTTGCCCAGCCCTTCGCCGCGGCTTGCGCCCTTAACCAGCCCAGCAATGTCTACGAATTCGATCACGGCAGGCGTGTATTTTGCCGGGTTGTAAAGCTTTTTAAGAAAGTCCATGCGTTTATCTGGCACGGACACGATGCCCACATTGGGCTCAATGGTGCAGAAAGGATAGTTTTCACTCGCTGCGCCCGCGCACGTCAATGCGTTGAACAGCGATGATTTGCCCACATTGGGCAGGCCGACGATGCCAAGCTTCATAATTGCCTCGCTTCTTTTATTATCCAAGCTATTATAGCTGTGCGAAGGCATAAAAGCAAATCTAGTTCGAATTGCAGCCGGCAAATTTTTTTCGGTTGTACCGCGCTGTGAAAAGTAGTAAAATACATAAATAGTATTTTGGCTGTGATCCGCGGTTATTTGCCGCGGAAATGATGCGCACGGAGGCTGCAAGTGGCAAAAACGATAGCGGAAATCAACGAAAAACTCAAAAAAGGCAAAGCCGTCGTATTTACGGCTGAGGAAGCCGTGGCCATGGCGAAAGAGCAGGGTGTTGCCGCGTGCGCTAAAAAAATCGATGTGGTGACTGCTGCGACGTTCGGCGCTATGTGCTCTTCGGGCGCGATGCTCAATTTCGGGCATTCGGAGCCGCCTATCCGCATGAGCGAGATAGCTTTGAACGGCGTGGAAGCTTACGGCGGGCTTGCGGCTGTGGATACGTATATCGGCGCGACGCAGCCCGGCAAAACAACAGGCATAGAATACGGCGGTGCGCATGTGATCGAAGACCTTGTCGCGGGCAAGCCAATTGAGCTGTGTGCCTACTCGGCAGGTACGGACTGCTATGCGCGCCAAAGCATACATACCAAGTTAACGCTTAGCGAGCTTAATCAGGCGTATCTTTTTAATCCGCGCAACGCATACCAGAACTATGCCGCGGCCACCAATACAACAAGCAAAACAAAACGCACATATATGGGAACGCTGCTGCCCCACACAGGCAACATCACCTACTCCACGGCGGGCGCGCTTTCGCCGCTGCTTAAAGACCCGCATCTGCGCACCATCGGCATCGGCACGCGCATACTGCTCTGCGGCGGAGAAGGCTATGTGGTTTTTGAAGGCACGCAGGCCGTCAACAAAGCTGAGCAGCTCGAAAACGGCGATGTGCAATACGCCGGTTATACGCTTGCGGTGATGGGCGATTTAAAAGGCATGAAGAGCGAGTATATCAAAGCCGCCACGTTTGACGGCTACGGCCCGTCTTTATATGTCGGTATCGGCGTGCCGCTGCCTGTGATAGATGAGGATATGATGGCGGATATCGCCGTACCTGATGAGCGTCTTTATACCTGTGTGTACGACTACGGCACCAGCACACGGTCAAGGCCGATGATTTGCCGTGTCTCATACGCGCAGCTGCGTTCCGGAGAAGTGGAGATCGGCGGCAAAAAAGTGCGGACGGCTCCGCTTTCCAGCCTCTATAAGGCGCGGCTGATTGCCGGGGAACTGCGCGGGAAATTGCTTGACGGTTCATTTGAGATGACGCAGGCTGTGGCAGCGCTGCCGTTCAGGGACAGATTCAACGGACTTAACGCCAAAGAGGAGAAATGATGGATACCACACGCATAAAAATAGGGCTTGAATTTCCGCCCGAAAAAACTGACAAACCTTTCGTCGCAAAGCTTGTGCGGTTCGGCGTTGATTTGAACATATTAAAAGCAAGGATCTCACCCGGCAAAACGGGCAACATCATACTTGAACTTACGGGCAGCGAAGCAGACATACAGAAAAGCCTTGATTTTTTGGAGCAGCAGGACATCGACATAAAGATATACAAAGACAGTGTGATACGCTACGAAGATAAGTGCATGCATTGCGGTGCCTGCACTTCCGTTTGCCCTTCGGGCGCGCTTGTGATGAACAGGCAAACGTGGGAGCTCGAATTCGATATGGAAAAATGCCTGCTCTGCGGACATTGTGTGAAAGCCTGCCCGGCGCGGGCCATTAAAAGCTTTGACGAAGTCCTTCTTTGATTTTTCAGACAGAAACATATACCGCCGTTTGATTGCCTCGGAGCTTGCTTGCTGGCAAACGCAGTACAAGCAGACCGAGCTTTTCATATGCGCGGAAAAAAAGATGGAGAAACAAGCGCTTGAAGCCGTCAAAGAGTTGTACGGGCAGCTGGAAAAGTACATTGCAGGGAATCCTGCGTTTGCAGAAAGCTTTGTGCCGGTTGCGCCGGGAAAAGCAGCGCCAAAAGTTGTACGAAGCATGTGCTTTGCGGCACAAGCAGCCGGCGTGGGGCCTATGGCGGCCGTTGCGGGTGCGTTTGCGGCGCATGTCGGCCATGTTTTGCTCAAAGATGCGCAACAGGTGATCGTGGAAAACGGCGGAGACATATTTCTAAAAACCGAGTCGGTGAAAACAATTGCCGTATATGCAGGCAAAAGCCCTTTGAGCTTAAAAGTCGGCATAGTGGCAGATACGCGCGAAGCGCCGCTCGCTGTGTGCACATCGGCAGGAACGGTCGGGCATTCTTTGAGCTTTGGCAAGGCGGACGCTGCGGTGGTGGTTTCGAAGGATGCGTGTCTTGCGGACGCGTGTGCCACACGGCTGGGCAACGAGATAAAATCGGCGGCGGACATAGACCGTGCTCTTGAAAAGGTCATGCGCATTGGCGGCGTTGTCGGCGCTGTGGCTGTGGCGCAAGGCATGTGCGGTGCGGCGGGCGGCATACAGCTTGAGGCACTCGATTGATTTTTGCATAAGCACATTGTAGAATGAATAAACAAATGATTATGAAGATGACGGACGCGCACATCATTGAAAAAGCGGCGCACATCATAATAGAAGGCGGCCTTGTGGCGATGCCGACCGAAACGGTGTACGGCCTTGCGGCCAATGCGCTTGACGCGGAGGCTGTTTCGCGCATTTTTACTGTAAAAGGGCGGCCGGATGACAACCCGCTCATCGTGCATGTGGATGGGCTAATGATGGCGCGGCAGACAGGCGTGATGAATGAATGCGCTCAAGCGCTTGCTGAAAGGTTTTGGCCGGGGCCACTGACGCTTGTGGTAAAAAGCCTGAGAACCCTGCCGCTTATCGTCACCGCGGGACTTGATACGGTGGGTATCAGAATGCCTGACTGCGACACAGCGCTGAGCCTTATTTCCGCGGCGGGCGTGCCTCTCGCTGCACCGAGCGCGAACAAATCCGGCAGCCCGAGCCCCACAACCGCGGCGCATGTGGCGAAGGATTTCGGCGATGCGCTGTTTGTAATCGACGGCGGCGCATGCAGCGTCGGGCTTGAATCCACAGTCATAGATCTGACGGCAGATGTGCCGGTGATACTGCGCCCGGGCGTGGTGACGCAGCAAATGATCGAAGAGTGTATCGGCAGTGTTGAGAACGCAAGCGCTGAATTTGTGTCAAATGCCGCGCCGGCTTCTCCCGGCATGAAATACCGCCATTATGCGCCTTTGGCCATGGTGACCGTTGTGGAAGGCCAGGCAGTATCGGTCGCGGAGGCCATCAAATACCTTTATGATAAGGATTTAAAGAAGGGCGAAAAGCCGCTTGTCATGGCATTGCGTGAAAACAAGAGATATTACGGACGCAGGGATATTGTGATCACAGGCTCAAGCGGCGATCCGGGCGAGGCCGCAAAAAAACTGTATGCGCTGCTGCGTGCCGCTGATGAGCAGCAGTATTCGCGCATCTATTTTGAAGCGGTTCCAAAGGAGGGCATAGGCTACGCCGTGATGAACAGGGTATACAAAGCGGCGTCATACAATATCGTCAAGGTGTAAGGAGGCAGGCTGTGAACATTTTGTTTGTGTGTACCGGCAATACATGCAGAAGCCCCATGGCAGAAAAAATCGCTGCTGCTGCGGCAGATGATGGCCGCATGGTGTTTGCGTCTGCGGGCACTTTTGCGTATGACGGTATGCCTGCTTCGAAAAACGCAGTGGCCGCGCTCAAGGAAGCGGCCATCGATCTTTCCGCGCACCGTTCGCGGCGGTTTGATGCGCGAGCTGCAAAATGGGCTGATATCATTTTAGCGATGGAAGCGGGGCACATCGTGGCCATGAAGTCCGCAGCGCCCGGGCAGACGCACAAAATGCATACGCTTTTAGGTTATGCAGCGGGAGAAAAAGGCATTCCCTCCAAGCCGGGCTATGATGTGGAGGATCCGTACGGCGGAGGCATTGACGCATACAGAAAGGCGCGGGATCAGATAGCAAACGCCATCGCACGGATATTTATAAAAGCTTGAGCGGAAGCAAAGAGCAAGCAGGCCATACCGCCTAATTTGCAACAACAAAACCATCCAAAATGAACATTGACGGTTTTGAAATCAACGTCAATGTCGATTCTGATTCTTATTTACTTTTTGCTCACCTCATAGTAACATGTTTATCAAAAGGGAACGGGGTTGATAAGCCATGGACACAGTGATCAAAAATCTGCGGCGGACATATGAGCATCTGACAGGCAACCAGCGGCTCACCGCGAATGATGTCAAATATTCCATCGTCTGCAATGTGCTGCTCAAAGAGCTCGGATACGATGCCATGGATTTTGATTTTGACGGAAAGGCCGATGAAAACCGCTATGATATGGCAGTCAAGATCAGTGCGGAAGAAAAGCTGCTGATCAAGACAAAAAGCATATACACCAAGCTGACAAGTGCATATATCGATGCGCTTGTTGACGACATTGAGTGCTTTGGTACCGAGTGGGGCCTGCTGACCAACGGACGAGATTATATACTGCTCAATAGCAGCATCGAGCCGCAAAAGAGCAAAGACGATGATGCGCCAAGCCCAAGCGTTGTTTTTTGGTTTGACATATACAAATCAAAAGACAAGAGCAAAAACAGTTTGAAGTATTTTAGATACCTTGATAAAGAAAACATTTTCGCCACACAAAAAACCAAGTTTTTCCGGGATATCGCGCAGTATCGCGCATGGCTTGGTGAGAAGTCTTCACAGGATAATTGGCCGGCTGTCAAAAACACGTTGTATCAGTTTTTTGATTTTTATGCTGACAGCACGAAACAGTACAATGGCCTTGGGGAAATAAACAGTGATGACTTTACAAGATTTATCGCATACAAGCAGGACGCCAAAAGCAGCTTAAGGCCGATCAGGTCCAAAGAATCTATTCACAACAATTTTTCACATATTTTTGGGATGCTCAGCGCTTATAAAAAGAAAAAGAAGATGGACTTGAGCTTTAGTTACCCGCATGAAGAAGTTTTGGTCGTTTCTACGCCAAAAAAGAAAGAGGATATTAGCCATCTCAATGCAGAAAATATACTGAAAATCATAGATATTTATAAGAGCAGAGACAATGCCTTAAGAAACACCACGATCTTTTTGCTCTGTGTGTCATTCGGATTAGACAGAAAAGGCATTAAAGAGCTAAAATGGCGCGACATCGACCTTAAGAAAAATACGGCGACCACAGGTGGCCGGGTAATAAAGCTTAACAAAACCCTGTCGCAATACTTAAATGAGCTCAAACTTGAACAAACAAAAGAGCAGGCCGAAACAGGCTATGTGTTTACGGCTTTTCACAAGGGGAAATACAAACCGGTGTCAGAAGCGACCATCAACGATGTGTTTGACCGGCTTTATGAATATGACAAAAATGATATCTGGGAACTCTTCTCCCCTGCTTATGTACGAAGGGGCTTGATAGAACAGCTATTCAGATGCAACTATTCTTTGGATGAAATTATGTATCTTACGGGTCTCAAGGTGGGCAGCATCACCAAATATATCACAATGGAAAGAATTATTTTAAGGCAGGCCACCAACACATCATCAAAACGCCTTCCCTTATTCGATGGCGTACTGGATAAAGAATGACGCAGGATGAATCCGCCGCTCCGCGTTCGCTTGCGGCGATGGCGCGGCTTGGGTATAATAGCGCCATGTAGTGGAAGGGGGCCAAAGCCATGCGTGCCGTCAAGATGCTGATATGCATATTCTTTGTTTTTGTGCTTGCGGCGTGCGGCGGAGAGCCATCTGTCGCTGCTGTGCCGGCCTATCTTGAGGCGTTTGTCTCCATGGACTATGAAGCCATGTGGGATTATTGCCAGCCCGACTCTGCCATCAGCAAGGAGGCGTTTGTTCAAAAATACGAAGCCATTTTTTCCGGGCTCGGCGTGACTGATATTAATATCAGCGGCTTGACTGAACCAGATGAAGATGGCATTTTCTATTATACGGCCACATATCACACCAAAGAGTACGGCAGTTTTTCCAACGATTTTGTATTGAAAACCATACCAGGGCGCATCGAGCGTCGTGTGCATTGGAGCGAATCGCTCATTTTCCCTGAAATGGAAGAGGGCAGCAACGTGCGTGTAAGGACGCTGCAGGCGTCGCGCGGAGAAATCTTTGACGCAGATGGCGGCTTGCTTGCAGCCAATACTTATGCCGATACGCTGTACATGGATGTTGCCAGGGTGGAAAATATTATGGACGTTGCACAAGCGGTGCAGCCTTTGACCGCCCTTAATGCAGCCGAAGTTATTAAAAAGTATGAAAATGCGCTGGCAAAAGAAACGCAGATCGTTGTACTGGGCGCTTTCCCCCCAAATTCATTGGATGAGGAACAAAAACAAAGCATACTTTCCATTGACGGGCTTGGCATCGACAACAGGATGTACACACCGATACGCGATTACGTGCTGGGTGAAAGCGCCGCGCATATTATCGGGTATTTGGGTTATGGTGATGAAAAAACGCTTCCTGAAGGCTATACCGTATCGGACAAGCTTGGGCTTTCGGGGCTTGAAGCCTCCTATGAGACGCAGCTTAAGGGTAAAGACGGAAAAATCGTTTGCATCGAGGACAGATGGGGCAAAAACATACGCACATTGTATGAGCAGCCCATGGAACAAGGGCAGGATCTTCGGCTTACGATCAAGCCGCAGCTTCAGCGGGACGCTTACGATCTGTTGGTATCGCTGCTTGGCGAAGGGCAGTCGGGCGCGGCTATTGTGATGGATGCTTCCACGGGCTTTGTGGAAGCCATGGCCTCCTACCCGTCGTTTGACAACAATCTGTTCACATTTCCGGTTTCGAAGGAGACCTGGGATTATCTGATGGCGGCGGAAAGCAACCAGCCGCTGTTCTCGCGGGCCACACAGGGGCTGTACCCGCCCGGCAGCGTGCTTAAGCCTTTTACGGCGGCTGCTGCGCTGCAGGCAGGCGTGCTCTCTGTGCAGACGGAGTTTACAGGGGAGATCATCGACAATAAATGGACGCCTGATGAGAGTGATTGGAAGTATCCGCCTATCACACGCGTTGACGATTCGGGATCGCCGCTGAAGATGGACAACGCCATGGTCAATTCGGACAACATCTATTTTGCTTTCGCAGCGCTAAAGCTGGGGCAGGAGAGGTTCTTTGACTATCTTGAAAGTATTGGCATGAAAAGCGCTGCGTCCTTTGATTTGCCTCTCAAACAAGCCAATCTGGTAAACCCGACGTCGATGGTCACGCGCAAACTGCTGGCAGACATGGGATACGGACAGGGAGAACTGCTGGTCACGCCGCTGCAGCTTACGGCGATGTACTCGGCTTTTGCAAACGGAAAGGGAGACATGATGCAGCCGGTGCTGGTGCAAAAGATATGCCGCATAGAAGGAGAAGATTACAAGACGCTGAGCGAGCGTGCGGCGGCCGAGTGGGTGAGCGGCGCCGTGGAAAAAAGCAGCCTGCGCATACTTGCGCCCATGCTTGAAGATGTGGTTCAGAACGGCACCGGCAAGCCCGTGCGCATAAGAGGCGTCGGCATCGCGGGAAAAACCGGTACAGCTGAGATCGGCGATGATAAATCACGCGAAATATCATGGTTTGCAGGCTACTGGACAAAGGGCTATTACGACCGCCTTGTGGTGGTGATGGTGGATGTGGCGACAAAAGAGGGCGGTGTAAAGTTTGATATTGCAAAAGCGCTGCTCTCTCCGTAAAGATCCAAATTCAAAAACGGGGGAAATAGTTTATGATCACAAGCGTATTTATATCAGGAACAGAAGACATAAGTGAGCCGTTTGCGATACGCCGCACGGTTTTTATTGAGGAACAAGGCTGTCCGCAGGAAGAGGAGTACGACGCATTCGACACCCAGGCGCTGCATCTGATGGTATATGCGGACGAGAAGCCGGCTGCCACAGGCCGCATCTGGTATGACGGAGAGGATTTTCGTATCGGCAGGCTTGCTGTCTTAAAACCTTTCCGCGGCCAGAAGATCGGAGATCTTGCCTTGCGGCTGCTGCTTTATAAGGCGTTTTCTTCAGGCGCGCAGCGTATCAAGATCAGCGCACAGACATATATCATGCCGCTGTACCGCAAGTTCGGATTTAAAGAATACGGAAATGAATATCTGGAAGCAGGCATAAAACACATGGCCATGACGGTCTCAAAGGACGATGTCGTTTATCCGTCGGCGTGCGGCGGCTGCGCACATAAGCAAAGCGAATAAGTAAAAGGGCAAACCGCAAATGAGGATGGATCTGCATGTACATACCACATTTTCTGACGGTGAATTGAGCCCGCAGAAGGCTGTCGATGCGGCGCGCTCGGCCGGGATGGATGCCGTAGCACTAACAGACCATGATGAGTGCCGCGGGTCTTCCAAGGTCAGCGATGGATGCGGCATCATCGTGATACCGGGCATTGAGTTTTCATCATATTTTGACGGGGAAGTACACATTTTGGGGCTGGGTGTCGACTGTGCAAATGAAGCGTTGCTCGGCTATGTGGAAAAGGCCGCAAAAGCGCGGCGTACTCGCGCATACGCTATGCTTGAGAGGCTGAAAAAAGCGGGCGTTAAGATCGGGATGGAAGAAGTGGAAGCACAGTGCGTGAGCAGCGTGATAGGACGGCCGCACTTGGCGGCGGCGCTCGTTGATAAGGGCTATGTCAACACAGCCAAGGAAGCTTTTGAAAAATACCTGTCTGTAAAATCGCCCTACTATGTGCAGCAGCAGCGCATCAGCGCGGCGTGCGCGGCAGAACTGATCCGGCAGTCAGGCGGACATGCCGTGCTGGCGCACCCCGGATTGCTAAATGAAAGCGTGTGGAGCGGAATAAAGCCGCATCTGAAAACGCTTGGTTTTTGGGGCATCGAGGCGTATCATCCATCGCACACAAACGGCCAGTGTAAGGAATATGAAAGCTGGGCGCGGCTAAACGGGTTGTTTGTCACAAGCGGAAGCGATTATCACGGCAGCTATACAAAAGTTGGGATCGGGGAAGAGACGCGGACAAGCCGTTATCTGCAGCAAAGCCTTGCGTTGCTGGCGGACAGCCTTATGTCCAGGGATTATTTTGGCGAGGGATAGATATTGATTGTGATATGCTAAAGTGCTACAATGATTATATGATCATCAAAACATATTAAGGCAGGGTTACAGAATTGAATTCCTTTGACAGTGACATAAAGGTATATGCAGGGTCTTCCGGAATGCCGTTTGCCAAGAAGATGTGCAAATACCTTGGTAATGATTTGGGAGACTCAGAAGTTATCACTTTTTCCGACGGCAATATTTTTATCAGAATCAATGAAACTGTAAGAAATAAAGACGTATACGTCGTTCAACCCATTGGCATGAATCCCAACAATGAGTTTGTGGAGATACTTTTTTGGATGGATGCGCTAAAAAGAGCCAGCGCGAATTCCGTGACGGCGCTGATCCCGTATTTCAGCTATGCCAAGGGTGATAAGAAGGATGAGCCGCGCGTTTCGATACGTGCGCGTGTGTGTGCGGATGCCATAGAGATGGCCGGTGCCGACAGAGTGGTCGTCATGGATTTGCACAGTGCGCAGGTACAAGGGTTTTTCAAAGGTCCGGTTGACCATCTTCTTTCGCTGCCCATTATGTGCGAGTATGTCAAAGGGCTTGATGTGATGGAAAACATCGTTGTTGTTTCGCCGGACGCCGGTTACGCAAAAACGGCTCGCAAATATGCGGATTACCTGCATGTGCCAGTGGCCATTGGGGACAAAACGCGTTACGGGCATGACGAACAGGCGCATGTGCTTTCTGTAATCGGTGAGGTGGAAGGGAAAAACTGCCTGATCGTGGATGATTTTTCTGTTTCCGGCGGCACGCTTGTCGATATGGCGAATGCGCTCAAAAAACACGGGGCGCAGCGTATCATCTCCTGCCTTTCTCATGTGATTCTGCGTGAAAAAGGCGTGAAGGCGATCGAGGACAGCCCGATAGAAATGCTTATAGGTACGGACAGTGTGCAAAACCCGTGGATTGCGAAAGGCAGCAAATTCATAACGGTTTCGGTGGCCCCGCTTTTTGCAGAAGCTGTTCTGCGCATACATGAAAAAGAATCTGTCAGCCCGCTGTTCTCAAAGGTGCCGAAAAAGGTTGTCGAAGATATTTAGGACATATTGCAAGAAGCGGAACAAGAATGTGCAATATCATGGAGAAAAAGCCAAAATGAAGCACAGAAGCTGCAATAAAGTGAAACATCTAATGAGAACAATTGCAAAAAAACGCTTGCAATTCGTTTTGTGTGTGTTATAATAGGCTCAAAGGCAGGAAGAAACGATGGCGTTTGTTCGGTTGGGTAACCATCCGTATAAACGCTTTTCATATTATATGAAAGAATAAAAAAAGGGGCCGCTTTCGTCATTTAGCTTTTTATTGACGGCGCAAATGAATGGAAAAGCCAAGAATCACAGTGGCCGTTCCGAGTGAGACGGCGGCAGAAAAACTCAAATATGTGCTGCAGCGAAACGGTTATGCAGTCGGTGATCTTTGTGCTTCCGGAAACGAGGCGCTCCGTAAAGTGCGTCTGAGCGCACCTGATATCTTGCTGATCAACTTTGATCTGCCGGATGTGACGGGTCTTGAAGTCGGCAAGATCATCGGGGATGAGAACCTTTGCAGCGTGATCCTTTTTATCACGAGTGCGCAGAAAGACTTTTGCGTGTCCACCGTACAGGACTATGACATCACGCTATTTCAAAAACCTGTCAATCATATCGCGCTTCTTTCGATGATTGAAACGGTGCTGCAGAACAGGCGGCGTATGCAGCTGCTTCTCAAAGAGCTTGGGGACTTAAAGCAGGGGCTTGAGGAGAGAAAAGCCATTGAGCGGGCCAAGGGCATACTGATGAAGCGAAAAAGCATATCTGAGGATGAGGCTTACAGAAGGATCCAGAAGATGAGTATGGATTCGCGGGTGGCGATGCGCGATATCGCGATGAAGATCATTGAGCTGTCGCATCATAAATAATAAGGGGTGATATCTATGAAGAAGATCGAAATGATCGTCCGTCCGGAGATGATGGAAAAGATCAAAGAAATCGTTGAAAGCACAGGCGCAGGCGGGATGACGGTGATATCCGTGCTGGGCTGCGGTGCGCAGAAAGGAAAGAAGGAAGTGTACAGGGGTACAGAAGTGTGATGATCAACCTGCTGCACAAGCTCAAAGTCGAAGTGGTCGTGCCCGATGATATGGCCGACAAGCTGGTCGAGGCTGTGACCGCTGGCATCAAAACGGGAGAAGTTGGAGACGGCAAGATATTCATCATTCCCATAGACGATGCGGTCAGGGTGCGCACGGGAGAACGTGGAGACATAGCGCTCTAAGCTACCTGCAAAAAAAGGAATAACGGCTCGACGAGAAACCGGCAATGAAAGCAAAAGAGCTTTCTCAGCGCGGTTTTTTTGATTCAAAAAAGTTTTAAATTTTATGGAAAGGCGGAAAGGAAAAATGGAAGGCTTATTGATTGTTCAGCAGCAAATGGATACGCTGTCTGCCAATGCCGATACTTTGTGGATGCTTATCGCCGCAATACTCGTATTCTTCATGCAGGCAGGTTTTGCGATGGTGGAGTCGGGCTTTACGCGTGCCAAAAACTCAGCCAAAATCATCATGAAAAACTTAATGGACTTTGCCATAGGCTCGCTTTTGTTCTTGGTGGTCGGCTATGGGCTGATATACGGACAGGACATTGCAGGCATGATAGGAGAAGCGGCTTTTTTGACCCGACGACGATAGATGCGCCTGTGTCGATTTTGTTTCAGACGGTGTTCTGTGCCACGGCGGCCACCATCGTTTCCGGCGCCATGGCTGAAAGGACGAAGTTTTCTTCTTACATCATCTACAGCGCGGTGATCAGCATGATCATCTACCCCATTGCGGTGCATTGGCTCTGGGGAGGCGGCTGGCTATCCACGCTCTCTATCGCGGGAACGGAAGGTATGATCGATTTTGCGGGCTTAACGCTTGTCCACTCTGTCGGCGGCTGGAGCGCGCTTGTGGGCGCGGCTATCCTCGGGCCGCGCATCGGGAAGTACAGAAAAGACGGCAAACCAAACGCCATACCCGGCCATAATATCGTGATCGGTGCGCTGGCTGGCTTTGTGGTGGTCTTCGGCGTGGAGTTTGTGGATAAGAAGCTCAAAGTGGACGACCCTGTGGGCGCCATGACCGTGCACGGTTTCTGCGGCGCTTTGGGTACGCTCATGGTCGGGTTTTTTGCAACGGATACCGGCCTTCTTTTCGGTGGCGGTATCGGCCAGCTCGCCATACAGTCCACAGGCATCCTCGCGTATGCGGCATGGACTTTCGGTACAACGTTTGGGCTTTTCAAGTTCATCAAAGCGGCAACGGGCCTTTGGGTCTCGCGCGAAGAAGAAGTGGCCGGGCTGGATATGGGCGAGCACGGCACGGACTGCTACGCTGACTTCGTGCTTAAAATGTAGCAAAAGTTTTACCAAGAACAACCTTTCATTGAAAAGCAAGGGGACAGAAAATCTCCTTGCTTTTTTACGTGTATGTGCAAAAAATAAAAACTGTGGTATGATAATGCGCGAAAACAAGGGGAGAAGGCCATGGAGAACGATACCATCTTTGCACCGGCAACGCCAAGCGGCGGCGCGATCGCCGTGATACGCATATCGGGGCAAAGGGCACATGCCATTTTAAAATCCGTATTTCGCGGCAAGGGAGAACCGGAACACGCGAGAATGCGCCACGGAATGATAGAATATAAAGGCAAACGAATCGACGAAGTGATGGCGGTGTGTTTTAACGCGCCGCGCAGCTTCACAGGCGAGGACATGGCTGAGATATTCTGCCACGGCGGGCGCGTGAGCATGGCGCGCTTGATGGCGGCGCTTTCAGATAAGGGCGCAAGGCTCGCACAGCCCGGGGAATTCACACGGCGCGCATTTGAATCCGGTAAGATGGACCTTTCTGCGGCGGGCGCGGTGATGGAGCTGATCGGCGCCAATTCGGCTGCCGCTGCGGATGCTGCCATGCGGCAGATTTCGGGAGGGCTTTTTGATAAGATCACACAGATACAAAAATGGCTGACTGACGCGCTTGTCATCATTGAAGCGGGCATAGAATATCCGGAGGAAGACCTTGAAGCCGATGTGCGGCGCGACGCGCTGCCGTTGGTACAAAACGCGCTTGATGCGGTGCGCCGGCTGGCAGCCACTTTTGAAGAGGGGCGCCTGCTCAAAAACGGCTGCGGCGTGGCCATTGTGGGCAGGCCGAATGTCGGGAAATCATCTTTGTTCAATATGCTACTTGGCTACGACCGCGCCATCGTGACAGCAACACCTGGCACCACGCGTGATGCAGTGGAAGATTTTTATATGCACAGCGGCGCGTCCATTCGGTTTATAGATACGGCTGGTCTGAGAGAAGCGCACGATGAAGCGGAACGTATCGGCATCGAGCGTGCACAGGATGCCGCGAAGGGCGCGGATTTAAAGCTGCTGGTCGTTGACCGTTCGAAGGGAATCACGAAAGAAGATAAGCGAATATTCGGGACGCTTGACGGCGAGATCATCGTGGTGCTCAATAAGATCGACCTTGCGCCTGCGGCAACGGCACAGGAAGCAAGAAAAATCTTCGGCTGTGATGTGTTTGAAGTGTGTGCGCTGAGCGGGTCAGGGCGGGACGATTTGATTGCGCGGATCCGGCCGCCTGTACGAAGTGATGATGATGATATAACGGTCACGAGCGAACGTCACAGAGACTGCCTGTGTGCAGCTGCGCAGAGCCTTGAATCCGCAGCAGGGGCTTTTGATGCGGCTGATCTTGATTGCGTGACCATAGACATCAAAGAAGCGTGGGACAGGCTTGGCGAGATCACGGGACTTAAGGCCACCGAGGAGATCATCAACAGCATTTTTGATACGTTTTGTTTGGGGAAATAAACATGGCTTACGATGCGGGAACATATGATGTGGTCGTGGTGGGCGCGGGGCACGCGGGCTGTGAGGCGGCGCTGGCCTGTGCACGGCTGGGCAAAAAAACGCTGCTGCTGACCATCAATCTTGACGGCATTGCGCTGATGGCGTGCAACCCGTCGATAGGCGGCTCGAGCAAAGGCCATCTTGTGCGTGAAGTCGATGCGCTCGGGGGCCAGATCGGCCTGTGCGCGGACGCGGCGTATATGCAGCTTAAGATGCTGGGTACGAGCAAAGGCGCAGCGGTGCAGTCGCTGCGCTCGCAGCAGGATAAAAAGCGTTACCAGATGGAGATGAAATGGACGATTGAGAACACGGACAATCTGCATCTGACGAGTGCGGAAGTGACGCGTATCCATACAATGAACGGGCGTGTAAGCGGTGTGGAAACGCACCTAGGTGCTGTCTACACTGCGCGCGCGGTGGTTCTTTGCACGGGCGTCTACTTAAAAGGGCGTGTGATTATCGGCGAACACACAGTGTCTTCCGGCCCGTCGGGGCTTGCGCCAGCAGATGCGCTTGATCTTAAGGAACTCGGGCTTTCTTTGCAGCGCTTCAAGACGGGCACGCCAGCGCGTGTGGACGCGCGCAGTATCGATTTTTCCAAAACGGTGGTGCAGCATGGGGATGAGCGGCCGCAGTATTTTTCGTTCCTGACGCAGGGCGCGCCGCGCGAGCAGTATCCATGCTATTTAACGTATACAAATAAAAAAACGCACGATATCATACGCAAAAACATTCACAGAAGCCCGCTTTACAGCGGCGTGATCGAAGGCATGGGGCCGCGCTACTGCCCGTCCATTGAGGACAAGGTCGTAAAATTCCCGGATAAAGACCGGCACCAGATCTTCATTGAACCCGAGGGCATTAAGACCAATGAGATGTACATACAGGGCATGAGCAGCTCATTGCCTGAGGATGTACAAAAACAAATGTACCGCACGGTGCCGGGCCTTGAGAATGCAGTGTTCATGCGCACGGCCTATGCCATAGAATATGATTGTATCGACCCGTTGCAGCTCAAAAACACGCTTGAAACAAAGAACGTGCACGGGCTGTTCTGCGCCGGACAGATCAATGGCACTTCGGGTTATGAGGAAGCAGCGGCGCAGGGCATCGTGGCCGGCATCAACGCCGTGCAGCACCTCAAGCAGGAAGAGCCGCTGGTGATCTTGCGCAGCGAAGGCTATGCGGGCGTACTGATAGACGACCTTGTGACCAAGGGCACAAGCGAGCCGTACAGGATGATGACCGCGCGTGCGGAGTACCGTCTGCTGCTGCGGCAGGACAACGCGGACATGCGCCTCACCGAAAAGGGGCGGCGTATCGGGCTGGTTGAGGACGCGCGCTACGACGCCTATATGAAAAAGCGCGAGGCAGTGGAACGCGAGATAGTGCGTCTTAAAAGCACGAATGCTGATATGGAAAAGGCAAATGCGCTGCTGGGCTTAAAGGGGCTGCCGCCGCTTAAAACCGGCATCAAGGCGGCAGATCTGCTGCTGCGGCAGGGCGTGCGCTATGCGGATATTGGCGATATCTGCGGCACGGAGCTTGAAGCTGATGCAGCGCTATGCGTAGAAACACAGATACGCTACGCGGGTTATATCGAAAAACAACAGCGCCAGGTTGACAGGTTCTTATCGCTCGAAAAACGCAGCATTCCCGAAGTTATCGACTACAAAACGGTAAAAGGGCTGCGGCTCGAGGCTGCGCACAAGCTTGCGACGGTGCGTCCTGCGACGCTTGGGCAGGCCATGCGCATATCCGGCGTTTCCCCCGCCGACATTTCGGTGCTGGCTGTTTACCTTACAGCTGTGAAAAGAGGCTGAACCAGCGGTGATGCCCAGCGGCCAAACGCGAAGGCTTTACAAATCGTAAAAAGCCATGTATAATCTGCGTTGTATTATAAAACCGTTTGCGGGGAGCCGCAAAGCAACTCTTTACAGGACAAGCGCTTGACAAGCCGTATTTATAATGCAAAATGCACGTGAATGATAAGTGCGTGCGATGTATCGGGGCTTTCCGGCTCCGGCGTATAAATACGAAAACTTGTGGAATATATCAAAATCGAAAGACTTTGCTATGTCGGCAGGGTCTTTGTTTATGTGTAAACACCGGAAAAGAAAAGGGGATAATTTGAAATACTATGAACTGCTCTCAAAGGAGATGCAAACCTCGCTGAAAAACGCAGGGTACGAAACACCGACACCCATTCAGCAAAAAACGCTTGAGCTTATCTTTAACAAGTGGGATATTCTGGGCATCGCCCAGACAGGCACAGGCAAAACAGCCGCATTTGCAGTGCCCATCTTGGAAAAGACCTTCCCGGACAATAAGAAAGTGCAGACACTTGTGCTTTGCCCGACGCGTGAGCTGGCACTGCAGATCACACAGGTGTTTCGCAGCCTTTCTGTCCAAAAAAAAATCCGCGTCGTCAGCGTATACGGCGGGCAGCCGGCATCCGTTCAGGTCCGTGCACTTCGTGCAGGGGCGCAGATCGTTGTGGGCACGCCCGGAAGAGTGAAAGACCTGATCGGCAGAAATGTATTGAAGCTGCAGAATGTGCGCACCGTTGTGCTTGATGAAGCAGATGAGATGCTCGATTTCGGCTTTCTGCCAGACATCAAGTCTATACTGCAAAGTGTTACAGGCAAACATCAGACGCTCCTGTTTTCCGCGACGATGAATAAGGCTGTGCTGGAGGTTGTCAAACAGTTTCAGGATGACCCTGTGCGCATTGAGATCGGGCATCGCAACGAGCCCGCCAAAACCGTAAAGCATTCGTTCCTGACCGCAGGAGAGCGGCAGAAGGCTGGCGCTGTCAAAGGCCTTATCAGGCATGGAAGCCCGCGCCTTACACTCGTGTTTTGCAACACAAGAAGACGGGTGAAAAACCTCCATAAACTGTTGTTTGGACAGGGCATGCCGGTCTGCTGCCTGCATGGCGACATGAGCCAGAGCCAGCGCGATAAAACGATGGACATGTTTCGCAGCGGCAGAAATACCGTGCTGGTGGCGACCGACGTTGCTGCACGCGGTATCGATGTCAGCAACATTGATCTTGTCATCAATTATGATATACCTGATAAGATGGAATATTATGTGCACCGCATCGGCAGGACCGGCCGCGCCGGCCATACAGGAAAAGCCTGTACGCTGGTCGGCTTTCAGGAACAAAGCAGGATCGCGGATATTGAAAGGCGTTTTAGCATCAAAATGGCAGAAGAAAAAGCGCTCTCCTGCTGATTTGTCTATCAAAAGTGATCGATGATCTCCTGTTATTACTAAAGAAAAAACTGCCTGGGCGTTAATCAAATCAGGCGGTTTTTTAACTTGATGTAAAAAGGCAGGGCTATTGCGCCAGAGGAGCAAAATTGTTAAAATGGAGCGTATGGAAGCGCATATCAAGCAAAAACTCTTATCGCTCGGTATAACGCGGGGAGAGCGTCTCGGTGTGGCAGTGAGCGGCGGCGCGGATTCCATGGCGCTGCTGCATTGTCTGTGCAATTTGCGCCATGAATTGAACATAATAGTCATGGTTTACCACATGGAACACGGCATAAGGGGGCAGCGTTCCGTGCAGGACATGCAGTTTGTGCAGCGCATGTGTGAAAAGTACGGTGTTTCTTGTATCACGGAGCGGGCAGATGTGCCAGGCATCGCGAGAAAACAGGGCATATCGCTGGAAACGGCAGCGCGCCAGGCGCGGTATTTGTTTTTGGACGCGCAGGATGCGGCACATATCGCTACAGCGCACCATATGGACGACGATGCGGAGACAGTGATCATGAACCTGCTGCGCGGCAGCGGGTCTCGCGGGCTTGGCGGGATACCGGAGGCGCGGGGGCGTTACATCCGCCCGATGCTCGGGATTTCGCGCAGCGAGATAGAACAGTATGTGCGGGACAACGAAGTGGCGTATGTTCATGACGATACGAATGATGATACATCTTATACGCGCAACTTTATCCGCAATCAATTGATGCCGCTTTTTGTCAAGGTGAACCCGCAGGCCGTCCTTCATATCGCGCAGGCGGCAAAGCGCGCGGCTGAAGATGATCAAGCGCTCATCTTCGCGGCCGAAAAAGCGGGAATGGATAGTGCGGGCGATGCTTCAGAGATCAATATAGATACGCTGTGTGCGCAGATGCCTGCCGTGCAAAAACGCATGGTGCGCAGGGCGATCGAAATGCATTTTGGGCTTGCAGATATCGAACAGATCCATGTGGATGCCGTATTGGAGCTTGCACGAAGGGCGCAAAGCGGCAAACGCATTGAGCTGCCCGGAGGGATCGCCGTGTCCGCCGTTTACGGAAAACTCCGTTTTTATATCCAAAAGAGCCAAAAAGAAAGCGTGCAGCCGTTTACGGGCGCGGGCAGCTATGTGCTTGACGGCATCACGGTCTGCTGCGAAAGGTACGAAGGCAGGCCAAAATTCGGCGCAGGTGCTGAATATTTTGACGCAAAGGTGCTTGGCGGTGCGTGCTTTCGGCACCGCCGGGAAGGCGATGTGATACAGCCGCTCGGGTTTGGGGGCACAAAGCGCTTAAGCGATTATCTTTCGGACAGAAAGGTGCCGTTGCATGAGCGCGATGATCTTTGGCTGCTGGCCAAAGGCAATGAAGTTTTTTGGGTTTTGGGCACGGGCGTTTCAGAGACAAGCAAAGCGAAAGATAAGGGTTTGTTCAAAATGACATTTTGGGAGAATACACATGCGTAAAGATATCGAAAGGGTCTTGTACACCGAGGCGCAGATCAAAGCCCGGGTCAAAGAGCTTGCCGCCATGATCATGGAAGAGAACAAAGGCGACGAACTGATCACGGTGGGCGTACTGCGCGGTGCGGTGATGTTTTATGCCGACCTTGTCAGAGAAATCGACATGCCGTTGCATATGAACTTTATGGCGCTGTCAAGTTACGGCGCGTCATCGCGTTCTTCAGGTGCCGTGCGTATACAGTACGATCTCGAGGAAGACATCGCAGGCAAGAACGTGCTGATCGTGGAGGATATCGTGGATTCGGGGCTGACGCTGCAGTATCTGACCAAAACGCTAAGATCAAGAAACCCCGCAAAAATCAAAGCGTGCTGCCTTTTCGACAAACCGGAGAGAAGACAAGTTGACTATCATGCGGATTATGTCGGCTTTACGGTGCCGGATGTTTTTATCGTGGGTTACGGCCTTGATTACGCTGAAAAATACCGGAACCTTAAGTATATCGGTGAGTTAAAACGCAGCGTGTACGAATAAAAGTTCACAGATTATTATTAAAATATCGTTCATACATGCTTGATTGAAATGCTTTGAGCGATGTGATAAAATGTCACGATACAGAAAAATGAGGAGGACAGCATTTTGAAGAGATCAGCACGCGGATCGCTGATATATTACATACTTGGATTTGCTGCGGTGTTCATGCTGATCACCTGGCTGAATGCAGGAAGCGCGGTGGATGAGCGCGAGCTCCCCTATTATGATTTTTTGGTCCTTGTTGAGCAGGAGCAGGTTGAGCAGGTTTTAATCAAAGGAGAAAATGACCTTTTTGCATTGGTAAAAGGCAGCGAGACCAACAGGGAAAAGTTCCCTGATGCCTATGACCATTATACGCATATACCGAGCAATGAAATCTTTTATCAGAACGTATCAGAAATAACAGGCCAGGCCAATCCTTTGAATTTTGGTTTTAAACTGGATTCAGATCCGGAGCCCGCGCCCTCATTTCTTTCGCAGCTGCTGCCGTTTTTGATTCCTGTCGGGCTGATCGCCTTGCTTTTTATTTATATCATGCGCCAGCAGCAGGGCAGCGGCAACAAAGCGCTTTCTTTCGGGAAATCGCGCGCGCGCATGCAGATGGGCGACAAGGCGCAGAAAACATTTGATGATGTTGCGGGTGCTGATGAGGAGAAGGCTGAACTTGCCGAGATCGTGGATTTTTTGAAAAATCCGAAACGGTTTATTGACCTTGGCGCACGTATACCAAAGGGCGTACTGTTGGTGGGGCCTCCGGGCGGCGGCAAAACGCTGCTCGCAAAAGCGGTGGCGGGAGAAGCCGGCGTACCGTTCTTTTCTATCAGCGGTTCGGACTTTGTGGAGATGTTTGTGGGCGTGGGTGCATCGCGCGTGCGCGACATGTTTGAAAACGCCAAGAAAAACTCGCCCTGCATATTGTTTATTGATGAGATCGATGCAGTGGGGCGCCAGCGGGGCAGCGGCCTTGGCGGCGGCCATGACGAACGTGAACAAACACTCAACCAGCTGCTCGTGGAGATGGACGGTTTTCAGACGAATGAAGGCATCATCATCCTTGCGGCCACCAACCGTAAAGATATCCTTGATCCCGCTTTGCTGCGCCCTGGCCGGTTTGACAGGCAGATCGTCGTCAACTTTCCGGATGTCAAAGGGCGCGAGGAAATACTGCGTGTGCATGCAAAGGGCAAGCCGCTTGATGAGAGCGTGGACTTAAAAGTACTTGCAAAACGCACCCCCGGCTTTATCGGCGCGGATCTTGAGAACGTTCTCAATGAAGCGGCCATACTCACGGCAAGAACAAGAAAACAGCGTATCGGCATGCCTGAGATAGAGGAAGCCATCACCAGGGTCATTGCGGGGCCGCAGAAAAAGTCGCGCATCATCACTGAGAAAGACAAGCGGTGTACCGCCTACCATGAAGTCGGGCACGCTATATGCGCCAAGCTGCAGCCCGAATGCGATCCGGTCCATGAGGTATCCATTATCCCCAGGGGCATGGCCGCCGGCTATACGATGACGCTGCCTGATGAGGACAGACAGCATGTATTTAAAAGCAAGCTCCTCGCAGAACTGACCATGATGCTGGGCGGACGCGCTGCAGAAGCACTCGTTCTCAAAGATGTGAGTACAGGCGCCATCAGTGATCTTCAGCGCTCTTCTGAGATCGCGCGCAACATGGTCGTAAAATTCGGCATGAGCGAAGAGATAGGGCCGCTGTTTTTGGGCAGTGAACATGAATTGTTTATCGGCAAGGAAATCGGCCATACACGCAACTACTCGGAAGAGCTTGCGTATAAAGTGGATGTCGAGGTCAAAAAACTATTGGATGCTGCCTTTGAAAAAGCAAAAAAACTGCTTTCCGGGCATATGGATAAGCTGCACAAAATCACCGATGTACTGATCGTGCGGGAACGGCTTGACGGCGAGGAATTTAAGAAGCTTTGGAACGGAGAAGAGCTTCCGCCGCTGGAACCCCCTGTTGAAGAAAAGCAGCAGAACGGTAAAAAAGAAACAGACGAAACGGATAAGGGCATCAATACGGATGTTCTGATCAATGACGAATCAATAGAACAAAGTAAAAAAGAATAACGTACGCGGGCTCTGTTTGTTTTGAAAGAAACGGAGCCTTTTATTATCTTAACCCATTTAAAAAACATTAAAGCTTCTATGCTAAAAAGCCGATACTATCAGAAATGGGCAAACCTGCTGAAAGGCAGGGACGCAAAGCCACGAGTCTAAAGCTTAATTGCCAAGGCGGTCGGGCTGCAAAGAGATGACCGCTGCCTTTGCTTTTTTAAGTGAAGGCTGTTTTGGTTGGGAAGGAGGAAAAAAGTGGACAACATATGGGATCTGGTTAAAGCGCAGCCGATCACGAACAGATTGTACGAGGTTGGCAAAGCCAATGAAGAAGCGGCGGCTATCAAGAACAAGGCCGTCAAAACATCTGCGCAGATTCCGCCAGTACCGATTTTGGATTTTTCAAAGACCGAGGATCCTGCGTATTCCGTGACACTGAGCAAAGGTGCCGTTGAAGCTTCCGTGCAAAAAGTAAAAAAGAGCCACGCAGGCGAACCTTTATGATTTGAAAAGATGCAGTGATTGATGGCTGATACTTGCCATTCGGGCGGCTTTTTTCGGGCATCGCCTTTTTTGTTTTAAATAGCCAAAAGCCCCGCATAACTGCAAGGGCTCTTTGACAAGATATATTATTGGTGGTGGTGTTTTTTTAAGGCCACGGTACGACCTTGGCTGTATTATACACCACAAGATCAGGAATGTCAAATAAAAGTAACAAAAATGAAACACAAAAGAAGTAAACGTAAAGATATAGGCGCATATGTTTGATTGCTGCAAACCAGAAAATGAGCTTATGATCTTTTCAGTACTACTGAAACAGCAAGATGTGCTATAATCAAGGAATGAACGAGAACGTGACTTCCCCAAAGGTGCTCAAGGCGCTGATGAGCCGCTACGGTATCGCGCCATTAAAACGGTTCGGTCAAAACTTTCTGATAGACGGCAATATTGCGGACAATATCGCAAACGCGGCTGTGCCCAAGGATGCCTGCGTGCTGGAGATCGGGCCGGGGTTTGGTGCGCTCACAGGGAGGCTGCTAAAACGCGCCTCCATGCTTGCGGCTTACGAGATCGACGCGGGGCTTGCTGCTGCGCTGCGCGAGATCTATGCGGATGCTCCTTTTTTTTATCTTTTCCACAAGGATTTTTTAAAAGCAGAACTTGAGCAGGACTTAAAGAGCCTGACGGGAGACCGGCCTTTGTATGTTGCGGCCAATTTGCCGTATTACATCACGTCGCCATGCATCTTGAAACTGCTGACATCAAAGCTCAATATAAAGATGTTGACAGTTATGGTGCAGCTTGAAGTGGCGGAGCGTCTTTGCGCGCCTGCGGGCAGCCGTCAATACGGCGCGCTGAGCGCGGCAACCGGCTTTTATGCGGAATCAAAGATGCTGATGCGCGTATCTGCTTCGTGTTTTTATCCGCGCCCGGATGTGGCCTCAGCCGTGGTGCAGATGAAAAAAAGAGAACAAACAGGCGCTGGCGCAGACGCGTATCTAAAAACCGTCAAAGCGCTTTTTGCCATGCGGCGCAAAACGGTAAAAAGCAATCTGCGCCAAAACTTTGGGCTTGATATGCAAACGGCTCAAAGCGTGCTTGAAGTTGCCCGTATTGATGAAAATGCACGGGCAGAGATGCTGGGTGTGGCGGATTTCGAGCGCCTGAGCGCAATGCTTGAGCGGCATGGTGTATTGAAAATGGATAAGGAGATTATCACCATCGAATAAAGTGTCCATTGAACAATGCGAAAGGTTGTAATTGCCCGCACAGCTTCCTGCCTTGCCTAATCGACAAAATGCCCGGGGGCCTCTGCGAGCCATCGGGTATATTTTTGCGTCGAGCCGTATTTAGATGGGCAGATCGCGATCGTTTTTTGCATAATAAACCCTTTTAAATGTCTGCCTGTTTTGCCCGCAGCGCCTGGCGTGCAAGCCGAACGGCATCGTCAATCAGTATGATCACGAAAGCTGTGAGCAGCATGGCCCAGAAACCGGCCGTGAGGCTGCCGCCTGCGATGCCGTTTGCGATGACGAGCGAAAGCAGATTGGCAAACACACTTGCGATGCCGAGAGTTATAAAGTTGAACGGCAAAGCAATGGTGACGAGCAGCGGGCGGATCAGCGTGTTGACCGCCGCGAGTATCAGTGCGGCAGGAATGATGGTTGCGGCGGTGCCGGGCAGAAGGTTTATTGACACGGCTGCGAGAAGCACCGCGTAGTATAAAACCGCCTTGACTATATAGCGCAGAAAAAAGTGTATCATAGCAATCACCTCAATAAAAAGCGGATGCGGACATTTCCTTCAGGAGACCGCACATCGATATTGGCAAGATCTAGGGGCCCGTAATGGCGGATCAGGATGACAAGGTTTTCAAGATAAGTGATGCCTGCCCACATCTTCTTGCTCACGCATCTAAAAAGGCACAGTATGTCTGCATAACCCTCGACCACCTCGGCAAAGCAACGGAGGGGAAAAACAATGAAGAAAGGAAACCAGCCGATGTGCAACGTCACGACGACATGGCTGTTCTTTTTAGTCGACATAAACCTTCACCGTTGCGCCCTTCTCCTCGGTGCCTGCATCCACATTGACAAGCTCCTCGGTGATCTCGCCGTTTTCAAACATTTCTATCAGCTCTTTTAAGTCGATAGCATCCAGATCAATACCGCTTTCGTTCAGCTCTTTTTTCACATCTTTCGGCATCAGGGAGACGAGCCCCATGGCTTTCTTTGCGAGTGAGAGCGGAACGTTGACATTGACTTTGGCTTGTTCTTTTTTGTCGGGGTCTTTCACATCTACGCGCACACGCAGCATGGAATTCTTTTTTTCCTGGGGCTTTGGCGTCGAACCGACATTCATTGCGCAAAGCAACGCTTCACCCTGCTCGGGCGTGATCTTGCCCTCTTTGACCATTTCCAGCACTTTTAAGATTTCTTCATTCATTATTTATGGACTCCTTTAAATTATAAGTTTTTCAATTGTTCTGCGGCCTGCTCTGCGGTGATCTCCCCGCCGTCGAGCTGATCTAAGATATTGCGGCGCTCTTCCTTGATGTCCAGCATGGAAGCGGTGCTTTTGAGCCCGAGCCGCTTGAGTACGGCATCCAGTCGGCTTCTGACGGTGGGATACGAGATCCCGAGTTCTTTTTCGACATCTTTGATGCTGCCGCGGCATTTTAAAAATGTCAGTATGAAAGCGGCATCGTCATTGCCAAGGCTGCAAAAATCACAGCCGGAGAAATGGCCGCCAAGGGCGCTCTCGCATTTTTTGCATGTGAGCGCTGTGATCTCATAGTCGCCGCCGCATACAGGGCAGCGTGTGGGTGCTTTGTGTGCCATTGGATCCATCCTTTGATTCAATTTATGAATAAAAAATATCACAGTAAATTAATAATGTCAATATATATATTAAAATAATTAATGTTTATATTAAATATATTGATTATTGGCAAGCCGGTTCATTTATCTTGCGCTTGCGCCTTAAGCGCCACAATTGACCAGAGGCGTGTTTTGCCCACACCAAAGTGTTTGTGCAGCCTGAAGATTTAAGGCATTAAAATATATGATGATGGCGGGAAAAAGCCTTTCTTGGCAGCGAAACTATTGAAACCCCCTCCCTGTGCGGTATATAATCAACAAAACAGGCAAAGGATTGAATAGCATGGAATTCGCAAAACGGTTCGACAAAGTGACAGGCAGTGCCATACGTGCTATATTCGCGCTTTTAGGACAGCCGGGCATGATCTCGTTCGCGGGGGGCAACCCCTCGCCGGACAGCTTTCCTTCAGAGCAGATCGCGCAGATCGCTGAGAAACTTTTGCGTGAGAACGGGAGCCGCATACTGCAGTACGGCGGCACGCCCGGCATCACGCCGTTAAAAGAAACGGTCATCGAAATGATGAAGCAAAGAGGTATCAAAACGGACTTTGAACGCGTCATTATCACATCAGGTTCAACGCAGGGCATCGGGCTTACGGCCAAAACGCTCTGCAATCCGGGAGATGTGATTCTCGCTGAATCTCCGACATTCATTGGCGCGCTGCAGACTTTTCTTGCCTATGAGGCGGATGTCAAAGGCGTGGAGATGGATGAACAGGGCATGCTTATGGATGATCTTGAACAGAAGATGAAGCGCCTGAGGCCAAAATTCGTCTACACCATACCGACGTTCCAAAACCCCACAGGCCGCACCATGAGCGCAGACCGGCGCAAGCGTATGCTTGAGTTGTGCCAAAAGCATGGCGTGCTGATACTTGAGGACGACCCGTACTGCGATTTAAGGTATTCTGGCATCGCTGAGCCCGCGATCAAAAGCCTGGACGAAGACGAAACGGTCATATACCTTTTAAGCTTCTCAAAGATCATATCTCCAGGGCTGCGCGTGGGCGCTGCAGCGGCGGACA
Source organism: Christensenellales bacterium (assembly GCA_040768905.1). Lineage (GTDB taxonomy): Bacteria > Bacillota > Clostridia > Christensenellales > SZUA-584 > SZUA-584. The sequence continues at coordinate 2,113,927 of JAXGMA010000001.1, read as the reverse complement.
GCCGCATCATTAATAAATTCAATATCGCCAAACAAGGAGAAGACCTGCACACAGCCAACCTTTCGCAGGAGCTCGTCGACGCCTTTATGCGCTCCGGGCAGATACAGGCACATATTGAGAAAATACGCGCTCTTTACAGCGAAAAGAGGGACGCGATGCTGGAAGAGCTTGAAACCTTCCCCAAAGGCATCACGCATACGCAGCCGGACGGAGGGCTGTTCATCTGGGCGTGGCTTCCGGCGCATATGGACGCGGAAATACTATTCAAAAAGTGCGTCGAAGCGGGTGTGGCTTTTGTGCCCGGCACGCATTTTTACCCAGAAGGCGGGCATAAAAACACCATGCGCCTGAATTTCTCGATGGCCTCGCTGGATCAGATAAGGGAAGGCATGGCTAAACTCAAAAAAGCACTGCAAGAAAATATGTCATCATAGGGCTGTGCAAGCCCTTTTTTTTTGCAAAAAAAAGGGCGCATTTGCTGCGCACCCATATATAAAAATGTTTGAAGCTTTTTTACCGGTGCAATAGACCGGTGTGCATGCGACGTATGATATCACACCGTATCTGTCAAGTCAACCAAAGGTGCTGTGAACATTATGTTAAATCCCGAAAAAAGTCAGTAAATACAAAGGGAATATTCTCAAAGGTTTAACTATATATTTATTAGTGAGAGCGATCGAGAAAAGAGAGGGTTGGAATTATGAAAGTTAAAAAAACGTCATTCAAAATGGAAACGGCCTGCCAGCCTGTTTTGAGCGAAAGCCTTGTGGAAGGAAGGCTGTCCCTTCCGGCGGACAGACCTGACATTGAGCGCGTTTTGTTTATACAGGGGCGTATTCACGTCAATGCAGAGCCGGCGGAAGGTAAGGTTTTTATGGACGGCAACGTTTCTTTCAGCGTGGTCTATTTGGATTTAGAGGGCGGTATTGAAGCGTTCGACGCAAGCTCGCCTTTTCGCCACACGCAGGATATGGAAGAAGCGGAGCCGGGCATGTACATCATAGCGCGCGGCAGCGTCAGGGAGATCACATACAGTGTGGAAGAAGGGCGCGCTGTGAATGTACGCGGCATCGTGGGTGTAGAAATCAAAGGCAGCGTCATAAAAAACTGTGAGGCAGCTGCAAGCGTCGAATTGCCTGAGCTTCAGACGCGTATGGCAAAGCAGCGCTTTATGACCACGCGCGAGCAGCGGCGCGAAACAGCTTACATACGCGAAGACTTGCGCGTGCCTCAGACTATGCCGACTGCGGACAAAATTTTATTTGCAGATGCGTATGCCGTGGTCAGCAGCGTGCGCAACGAGGATCTTAAGATCATCGTGGAAGGTAATATCAAGCTCACTGTGCTGTACCTTTCTGCCGATAAAAGCGCGCCTTTGCAGCAGCTTAGCGAAACGGTGCCTTTCGGGCAGATCATTGCGTCTGAAGCTATATCTGCTGGAGATGCCGTGACAGCGGAAGCGGCCATTGCCGAAGTGAACGTGAGCGTGGCCGACGAAGCCAGCGATGTGCTGCGGCTTTCCGCGCGGATGACTATCGTGTGCGCTGTGCGCGGCGAACAAGAAGTGGAATTTTTAGAAGATGCGTATTCGCTCAGCAATAGGCTCACGCTTGATCACCAGGAACAGGTGTGCAGATACCCCGTGCTTTCCGGAAATGCCCGCACCATTGCGCGCAGCACCATTTCTGTGCCTGCATCGCAGCCGAGTGTGTCCCGTGTGATCTGCCTTAAGGGTGTGCCGTCCATAGCTTCTGCGCTGCCGGGCGTAGACCGCGTCTACATAGAAGGGCTTATGATGTACACGGTGTGCTACTATTCGCCGGAAGGGATGTGGAGCTATACGGGAGAAACCCCTTTTGAATCTGAAGTGCTGCTGGACGGAATCACGCCGGAACATGATGTGGAAGTACGCGCTGAGGTGGAAAACTGCATGTTTGAAGGCACGGGGCGCGATATCAGCGTCAAGTATATGATGGATGTACACGTGCAGGCATTCGCACAAAGCCGCATACAAATGGTGTCAGGGCTTGACGAAACCGATGAACCGGCTGCAGTGCATCAGGGAATCACGATCTATTTCGCAGATGGCGGCGAGACAGCATGGGATATCGCCAAGCGATTTGCGACTACACTCGAGTCAGTCAAGGCGTTTAACCCGGACATCGGGGACATTGCCGGGCAGGGCCAGAAAATACTGATCATGAGCTAGGCAGGAAATTTTTGCCGGCAGCCTGCGGCGCAATGTTTCGCAGGCTGTTTTTTTAAGTGCGCTTCGGTATCTTGACAGGGCTTGATTCCCCTCATATGATGTTTATAAACAGACGCAAAGGTAACAAAATGAAACGCATCGCTTTGATTTTGGTTTTCATCGTTTTTTTTATGTCGGCATGCGGCGCGCCGTCAATTGTCCCCGAAGAGATTTCGGGTATTGCACCGCTTGAATCACTCTCTTCTGAAACTGTGCCTGGATCAACACCGGAGCCAACGCCGGAGCCAACACCGGAGCCAACACCGGAGCCAACGCCAGTACCAACGTCAGAGCCTGACCCTATAGAAGCGCTGATAGCGCAAATGAGTGATGAAGAGTTGATTGGCCAGATGGTGATGATCGGTTTTACCGGCACCAAAAACATGGACGAGCAAAGCATTGCGCTGATGCAAAAATATGATGTCGGCAACGTGATTTTGTTTGGATGGAACACAAAGACTTTTTCCCAAACATCCGCGCTGGTGGAAAAAATAAACGCGTACAATAAAAGCAGCATACCGCTCATCATTGGGATAGACATTGAAGGCGGACGCGTCATACGCTTTTCAAAATGGAGAAAACAATTAAAATCAGCATTCGTGCTGGGTGCGAAGCGCGAACCTGAGCAGGTTTATGAACAGTACAGAAGCATCGGTGAAAAACTCAAAGACATGGGAATCACCCTTAATATGGCCCCTGTGCTTGATATTGCAGAAGATCCCATGAAAACATTTATTGGAGACCGTATGTTCGGAAGCGAACCGCAAGAGGTCTCCATGCTGATCAGGGAAGCGATTAAAGGGCTGCAGGATGCAGGTATCACGAGTATGGGCAAGCATTTCCCCGGGCATGGAGAGACCCCCGATGATTCACACAAAAAACTGCCCGTGATAAAAGCTTCGTTTGAGGATATTGAAGGGTATGCGCTCAAACCTTTTAAAGAAGCTGTTAAGGCTAGTATTGATGCCATGCTGATCGCGCATTTGTCATATCCGGAAATAGACAGCGGACAGATCGCTTCTATGTCGTCTTTGTGGATCACCCAAGTGCTGCGCGAAAAGATGGGGTTTGACGGCGTTGTGTTTTCGGACGATATGCGGATGAAAGGGATAACCAGCAAATATTCCGCCGGCGAGGGGGCTGTTGCACATATACTTGCGGGCGGCGATATTGTTCTGATAGGAAAACACATAAAGATGCAGAAAGATGTTCTTGAATCGCTCCGCCGGGCGGCGGCTGAAAACATCATCAGCCGTGAACGCCTTGAGCAGAGCGTGAGGCGTATACTGCGCATGAAATTCAAATACAACGCGGAACTCTCTTTTTAATGGCTGAGCTTTGGATTTTTGGCAGCCAGTTTTCCAGAAACCAAAGAAAGCTGCAGAGGAGAAAAATGAGAAGATATGTGTTTTGGGCAATGGCTTTTCTAGTTGGGCACATACTTGCGGGCGGGGACATGGTAATCATAGCCAAAGATGCCGATATGCAGGAGCAGGTTATGGAAGCGCTGCGTAATGCCGTGCTCGAAGGCAAAATCAGCCGAAAAAGGCTTGAGATGAGCGCGGCGGATACTCAAAATGAAGCTAAGATACGCATAGGTCAAGTGAATTAAAAAACTATGAATGAAAGCCTGTGCAGCTTTTTAATAAAAGGAGCAAAACGATACGCCGATGACGCTGCATCCAGGACAGGCGTACGATCTGCAAGCAAAAAAAGAGCCTTCACACCGGAAAGCTCTTAAAAAAAGGTCGCATTTTCTAATAAGCTGTATCTGTATAGACAACCACGGCTGCTGCGGTCCATTCATCAACGATCTGCTGCCATTTTTGATCCTTGAGCGTCGTGATGAGTGCTTCGTGGACATCGTCCTTGACGGAGTCAAAGGCCACAGCGCCCGCCTCAACATCACTCACATATTCAATGATATGATAACCATAATCCGAAGCAACGAGCTGCGTATAATCACCGATGTTTTCAAGTCCCATCGATGCCGATGTGAAAGATTCCACATAACTCGAGCTGCCTTCTGAAACGGCGTAGATAGTTCCCTTCTCTTTTTCGGGATCATTATATTGCTGCATGGCTTCTTCAAAACTCAGCGCGCCTGATTTAAGTTTATTAAGAGCTTCCTGAGCCGTTTTTTCGATCTGCGACAGTGCGTTTTGCAGTAAAAAATCTGCCGATGTGTCATAGCCTGAGCTTCTCAGCAGACCGACAGCATCTCTTGATTCGTCATCAAGAATAATAAGTATCTGGCGGACGTTGCGCACACCTTCCGGCCTGTAGTAGATCGTTCTGCCGGACATCACCGCCTGTTCATAGACCGAAGCGTCTTCGTCCATGGCTTCTTTATCAGAGGCTACGTTTTCATCAAATTTGGTTTTAAGCTCGGCATCGGTGGGTGCAATATTGCCGGTGAGATCTTCTCTGGCTGCTTCTTCGGCTACCATTTTAATGTAAAATGCATAAAAATCATCTTTTGTCATGCCATAATCAGCGAGCACCATTTCTTCATATTTTGCATACACTTTGGCGCGTTCCTCATCTGAGTAGCCGGTACCGAGCTCGGCATCGATCGTTGATCCGTAGTAATAATCAACGGACATATCGATCTCGGCCTGCGCATCTTCATGCGCTTTGGCAAGCTGTTCTTCTGACAGATCAAGGTAGCCCTTTTCTGCAAGCGCTTGAGCCATGATCTCATCCTGAACAAGCATCTCTAGTACGGAATTCTTTATCATTTCAGAATGCATAGGGTCATCTTCTGCAATACCGGCCTGGCTGCATGTGGCTGAATATCTATTATAAAACTCTGAATAGTAGATATTTTCTCCGTTTACAGTAGCAATGACAAAAGTATCGCCAATATCTGAAGCCCTTCCGGGTGTCGCGGTCTCTTTGGAGCCCGGCCCCGCACAAGCTCCAAGCAGCATGGCGCCGGCAAGCAGCAGGCAGATCAGAGCAAAAAATCTTTTCTTCAATTGTGTCTCCTCCAGTCAGATTGATTAACCAACATTGTTTCATATTTGTTTGACAATAACAATACATGCTTATGAACAAATTGTAAATACCTTGCTTTTCGGCTGTCATTTTATTCTTGACAACAACACGGGCACTATGTTATTATTGCTAATAGTTATTAATAAGAAAGCTGGAGGGCGATCTTGTATGGCCGAAACAAGCAAAGCTTTGAGAAACACAAAACAAAGAAAATATATGCTTGAACTCCTAAAGTCAACAAAGCAGCATCCCAATGCCTTTTGGTTGTATGAGAATATGCTGGGTGCGTTTCCTCGTTTGAGCCTCAGCACGGTGTACAGAAATTTGGGTATACTGGAAAGCCAGGGGCTTGTTCAGCGTTTGTCATGCAGCGGTTCTTTCGACAGGTATGATGCCGACATTTCTGTACATTCACATTTTTATTGCAAAGAATGCAGGAAAATGTATGATGTCGATTCTGCATTTGAAAAAATGGCTGTATCCAATATTGAATGCGGCGGGCACCGCCCTGAAAGCTGCCAAATCACTTTTATGGGTACATGCATGCAATGCTTAAGTTAAAAAGGAATAAGGAGGAGCCAAAATGACAAATTACGGAGATTACTATCACTGTGAAATCTGCGGACATGTGGTCTGCATACTCGAACCGGGAAATCCGCCGCTTGTATGCTGTGGAGAGGAGATGTCGCGTCTTGAGCCAAAAACCACTGACCAGGGGAAAGAAAAGCATGTGCCTGTGATCGTTGCCGAAGGTGAAAACACCGTCATAAAGCTTGGAAGTGTGCCGCATCCGATGACGGAGGAGCATCATTTCTGTTTTGTGGAGATACTTAAAAAAGACGGGAAGCAAGGCCGTGCAAGGCTTAACCCGACTGGTGCGCCCGAGGTGCGCTTTCAGATCAAGGCGGAAGATATTGACACGGTTTTTGCTTACTGCAACCTGCACGGGCTATGGAAATCATAAAACATTTAAATTAAATACTTAAGGGAGGATGACGATGAAGGAATTAAAGGGAACAAAGACGGAAAAAAATCTGATGGAGGCTTTTGCGGGCGAATCGATGGCGCGCAATAAATACACCTATTTTGCCTCTCAGGCCAAGAAAGACGGATACGTGCAGATCTCCAACCTTTTTGCGGAAACCGCAGACAACGAAAAGGAGCATGCAAAGCTGTGGTTTAAGCTTTATGCAGGCATCGGCACAACCATAGAGAATCTGGTGACGGCCGCGGCTGGCGAAAACGACGAGTGGACCAGCATGTATCCGCGCATGGCGAAGGAAGCCAGAGAAGAAGGCTTTGAAGAGATCGCGGCACTTTTTGACGGTGTTGCCGGCGTTGAAAAAAAGCACGAAGAGCGTTATAAAAAATTGCATGATAACATCAAAGCCGGGATCGTCTTTAAGCGCGACGCTGCCGTGGAGTGGAAATGCGCCAATTGCGGGCACCGCTTTATCGGCACAGCAGCGCCGGAAAAATGCCCGGTATGCGCGCATCCGACAGCGCACTTTGAACTTTTCTGCCAGAATTATTGATGGACTTTTTTCAAAGGAGGCCGAATCAAAGGCCTCTTTTTTTGTTTGATTATCTCAACGTACCCAATATATTGAGCTTAAAACACAGGCAAAACCGCGCATTCTTCTTTAAATCGTCATCATAACGTCACATATACGCAATAAACATGCGTGCTTACAGACAGGCTGTGACAGCACACGGACAGGCGCATTGTGTCTGCTGCGTGTGTTTGGTTATAATGGCATGGATGAAAAACAAGACATGGGAAAGGAGAAAGCGGCCATGAAGAAAAGAATATTCAGAATAACGACTGCTTTAATCTTAGTTATGACAGTGCTTGTTATCATGATCCCACAGGCACAGGCATCAGGCTCTGTATTAAGGCCTGGCAGTACGGGAAGCGAGGTCAAGGCCTTGCAGGACAGGCTTTTGGAGCTTGGTTATGCCGACTATGCGCAAGGGTTTGGCAATTTCGGTGCGCAGACGCACAATGCGGTCTTGCGCTTCCAAAGGAACAACGGGCTGACTGTTGACGGCATTGCCGGGCCGCAGACGCTCTCAAGATTGTATTCTGCGTCAGCAGCTCGGCTTGTGCTGCGTGCCGGTGATAGCGGTGAAGCGGTGCAGACGCTCCAGCTGCGTTTGAAGAGCCTCGGCTATTTCTCGGGTTCAGGTACAGGGCATTTTGGCGCGTTGACGCTCGAAGCGGTCAGAAGCTTCCAGCGTGTAAGCGGGCTTGCTGCTGACGGTATCGCGGGGCCTTTAACACGCATCGCGGCGTTTTCAGGCAGTGTGCCTGCGCCGTCCGCCCCGGCTGCACCATCACCTGTTGCGGCAGCTATTGCTGATATCGCGCTGTCTCAGAACGGAAAGCCTTACGCGTGGGGCGGCAACGGCCCGTCGTCGTATGACTGCTCCGGCCTTGCGTACTATGCGATGACACAGGCGGGTTTTGGCGTTTCACGTCTCTCGTCCGCGGGATACAGCGCCGTGTCTTCCTGGCAGAGGCTCAATGGCACAGGCAGCTTGAAAAAGGGAGATTTGCTGTTCTTCCGATCGGATACGTCTTCTCACATCGGCCATATGGGCATCTATACCGGCCATATGCAGTTTATTCACGCCTCGTCTGGCCAGGGGCGGGTGATGATAAGTTCGCTTGAAAACGTATATTGGGCACGCAACTATCTGTTTGCCCGTCGCGTTGCCTGACATAAAAAGGCTTTCCGGGTGCTCTGAATTCACATTCAAAAAGCAGGGCTTACCACCATAAAAGCAAGAGACGCCTATGTTTCTTGCTTTTTCTTTCCGTCTGCGCTGCGGATGTCTGCGAAGGTAATTTCTTGTAATACTTTGTATACTTAAAGCGCAATGAAGTGCTATAATGTATACCGGCAGGCAGGCTACCGAATTTTTTAAGCCTGTACAAAGAGGAGACAATGCACAACGGAAACTTGCAGGGCGATGGATCCGGCAGCCAAGAGCAAAAAAGGCCTAAACGGAAACCGCCCGAGAAGCGGCTGTTCCATAAACCTGTCACGCCGGCAAAAATCATTATTTACTGTATGCTTGCGCTGCTGCTCGCTGGTCTTGCTTTTGCGGCGCGGTTTACGTATATTATGCTTTTTGACAAGCGCGCGGCATTTGCCGAACCCACGCCAAAACCTGTGTCGACTGCCGCCCCGGCAGATACGGCGACGGCCACGCCCGAACCGACGGTGACGCTCTCTCCCGAAGAGCTGCTTGCTCTGCAGGCTGATCTTGAGTTTATGAAAGACCGTGTCAATATACTTCTGGCTGGTATCGATTATGCACAGGAGCGCACCGGGCGTGATGATTTTCGCACGGATACCCTGATGCTTTTCTCCGTAAACTTTAGCACGGAACGCGTTGACATCATTTCAATACCGCGCGACAGCTATGCGGATATCGCTTTTACCGACCGCAACTGGAAGATAAACGGCGCTTTTATGTCGGCCGGCGGCGCAGAGGGGCGCGGTTTTGAGTGTATGATGGAGACGGTGAGCACTGCACTTGGCGGCCTTCCCATCGGGTATTATTTTGCGGTGGATATGCCCGCAGTCAAGGACATCGTCGATATCATCGGCGGCGTATGGTATGAGGTGGATTATGATATCAAAATGGGCGGGCGACAAATCAGCAAAGGCTACCAGCTGCTGGACGGCCAGGCTTTTCTTGATTACAGCCGTGCGAGAAAGGGCATCACATCGGGAACCGATGTTGACCGTATAGACCGTCAGCAGCGGCTGTTGCTGGAAATGTTCAAGCAGGCCAAGCAATCAAACCTTCTTCCTAAAATACCGCAAATATACGATACGATGAAATCGCAAGTCTATACCAATCTTAATTTTGAGCAGATCGCCGCGCTTTCTTTATTCGCGCTTGACCTTGATATGGAAAACAAAATGGGCCGTTATGCGCTCAAAGGCAAATACCTTCAATACAGATCCATGTATTACGTGCTCGACCACACCTATACGCGGGAGCTGATCACAGAGTTGTTCGGGTTTAAACCCAATATCAACTGGCGCTACAGCTTAGAATATGCACTGGCAGATATGGCAGCTATGGCCTTTGATGAATCGCTGCTCCGGCTGCAGAATTACTTAATAAGCAGCAGGGCGGATCTTTCGGAGGAACTTATCAACAGGGCGGAGGCTGGTATCAATGACTGGATCATAATGCGGGATGATTTCGCGCAAAAGCTGGATAGCGCCGGGCGGTCAAAATCGTTCAAAAAGATAGATTTCAAAGGTATGGAGCAACAGAAAAAAGCGATCGATGCGCTTTACAGCGAGCTTGTGGCCTATAAGCCGGATCCTTCGCCTTTGCCTACCGGCGAAGGCGGCGGTGATGATGATGATGATAACGGCGGTTGATGACCGAATTGATTAAAGAAGGAAAACAGCTATGCGGCCAAGTGAAGCCAAACCAAAGATCAGCACCAGCACGCTTTTAAAAAAATTGTTCAGGACAGCACGCCTCAACGCTTTCATGGAAACGTACGACAGCGCTTTTTTAAAGACCACCTTTAAAGAAGCCATACAAAAGCTATTAAGCGAAAGAGAGCTTGTGTGTGAGCATGTCATCAAAAACTGCGGCATCGACAGGACTTACGGGCACCAGCTTTTCAGCGGTTTACGGCAGCCGTCGAGGGATAAGGTGATTCAACTTGCGTTCGGGTTCTCGCTTGATATCGGGGAAACGCAGGAGCTTTTAATGATTGCCGGAAAAAGCCTGCTGTACCCCAGGATAAAAAGAGATGCCGCCATCATGTACTGCCTGAAAAACAAGATCAGCTTCTTTGATGCGCAGGCCACGCTGGCAGAGCTTACGCTGCCGCTTGTCGGCAGGGAGGGGCGCTATGAGTAAATCCCACGCCACGGCGTTTTCCGCGCAGTTTACCGACGTACATTTTCCCGATGCACTTCTTGAACGTTATATCCCCTTGGAGCTTTTGACGCAGAGCACGCTCAGCCAGACATTTCTCTTACAAGAAAAGCAGAGCGAAAAGCTGATCGTCGCTAAAAGGTATGAAACGCAAAGCGCCCCTATCGAAGAGGGCATAATGCATCTTTCGCATGAGGGGCTTCCTGTGTTCATCGAAAAGATAAAAACGGATAAACAAACTTATATTCTAAGAGAATACATTGACGGCGTTTCGCTCGACCAATATGCAGGCACACGCTTATCCGAGGATGAGGCGGTCAGAATCGTTAAAATACTGTGCGATATACTGGCCTTTCTGCATGGCCAGACGCCTCCCGTGATTCACAGGGACATAAAGCCCTCCAACATCATTATCGGGCCGGAGACGGGAAAGGTCACACTGATCGATTTTGAGATTGCACGAAGATATTTGCATGGCGCATCGGGCGACACCGAATACATGGGTACACACCGTTTTGCACCGCCCGAGCAGTACGGCTTTAAGCAGACGGACAACCGCGCGGACATTTATGCGCTGGGCGTGGTACTATGCTGGCTTTTGACAGGCGAAGCGGACGTTTCGGCAGCGGCAAACGCTATCCATTCTGCCAGCCTGCGCAAAATCGTTATGCGCTGCACTGCGTTCGACCCTGAAAAGCGCTATAAAAGCGTGCGCTATCTCAAACGGGATCTCAAAAATTTTGACGGAAAGGCAGGGCGCAGGCGGCTTACTGCGGCTATTTCGCTATGCGCCGCGGCGCTGCTGCTGGCGGCGGGGTTTGCCGGGGGGCGCTACACGGATGCCAGCGTTCCGCTGCTTGACGGCCTTTTTGGGCAGAATACTGCCATCGTGTTTGACGACCCGGTGCTTGAGCAGCGCGTGCGCACGGCGATGGAAATGCTAGTGGGTGATATCACGGTGGCTGCGGCAAAAAAGGTGACACGGATCGATCTGAGCAGCAGCGGCCCCGAAGTGCCGGAGGAGCAGAAGATCAAGCACATTAATGCGCTGGCCTATTTTGTGAATCTGCGTGCGCTGGATTTGTCATGGAACGCTGTGTCGGATATCGGTGCGCTTGCGGGGCTTAAACATCTTGAAACGCTGCAGCTTAACGGAAACGGCGGTATTGTTGACTTTTCCGCGCTTGCAGGGCTCACAAATATGAAAGATATCATGTTTGTCGGCTGCCAGCTGAGCAACAAAGACGCGCTGGCCTGTGCCAATATGGTAAGGCTCGAATCATTCTGGGTGGAAAGCACGCAGTTTGATGACATCGGCATCGTATCCGCATTTCCCCGTTTAAACAGACTGGTTCTAAAAAAATGCCGTGTGCGGGACATCTCTCCCGTTGCTAAGCTTGCTGATTTAAGCTTCATCAATCTTGAGGGCAATCCCGTTTCGGATCTGACGCCTTTGCTACGCCTGCCTTATCTTGGCACTGCGCAGCTGAGCGAAGACATGCGCACGCTGGCGGAAAAGCAGCTTTCCGGCACCCGATTTCTCGTCGAATACGATTGATAAACCAAATAGACGCACTGATAAAGTGACTATGCGTCTGCGCGTCAGTATTTTTTGGTGTGATTTTGTATGCTTCGTGCATACCAAAAAGCAGTCGTCTTTTTGTATAATACCCAGGAAAACGCAAAGCGAAGGATTATGCACGAAATAGAAGTTTCAAAAAAACAAAGGAGTAAAATAATGAAAAAAGTATTGTGGTTGATGATGGTGTTATTATTGGCTCTTTTAGCTGTGGCGTGCGGCGCTCCCGCTGCAAAACAGGCTGATAAACCTGCCGATGAACCGGCAGCTCAAACCAAACCGGTTGATGCACAGGCCGCTGAAACTGAACCTGCCAATGAGCCAAAGATTATTGTGTTTACCGACGCCGCGCTGGAAGCCAAGGTGCGCGAAGAAATGGGAAAGCACGAGGGCGGCATTACACTTGCCGAGGTTGAGGCCGTGACAAAGCTCGATCTTTCGAACGAAAGCTTTGATGACATGAATAGCCAGAACGGGGGTATCCGGGACATCAGCGATTTAGAATACTTTACCGGTCTGGAAGAATTGAACCTCTCTTATAACGATATCGGAGATTTCACGCCGATTTCTGAACTAACATCAATCACATTCTTAGGATTCAACGGCGTTCGTCCCAAAGATCTGTCTGTGCTCAAGGATCTGACCAACATGACCTGCCTGATTTTTGACTGGACTTGTGATGAAAGTCAGTGGCGGGACGGAAATGTAAGCCTGGATTTCATGGCGGATATGAAGGATCTGGAGATTTTTTCCGCCATTGGCGGTGGCATCAAGGATATCACCGCACTGGGCGGCTTGACGAAAATTTGGAGCCTGTATCTCGATAATAATGCGATTACAGATATCAGTGCTCTCGCCAATCTCACGAAACTGAAAGAACTGAAACTTAGCAACAATCCGATTGGTGATTACAGCCCACTCAAAGATATTTATCCGACATTAGAATTTTCTGATTTTGAAATGAAATAATCATTAATCACAAATAGACGAAGGGGTGTTATGATGAAAAAGACACTATTCACATTACTGGCACTATTACTGGTGATCAGCCTGACAGCATGCGGCGTGCCCGCCGCGGAGCCGGCGCAGTCCTCGGCTTCGTCCGCACCCGTTGCCGCTCAAGCACCTACAACTGAACCCAAAAAGGCTGATGAGCCGGTCATTGAGCCAGAACCCGTCGATGAGCCAAAAATCGTCGTGTTTACCGATGAGGTGCTCGAAGAGATGGTTCGCGCGCAGATGAACAAGCCTGAAGGCGATATCACGCTCGCCGAGGCGGAAAGCGTCACGATGCTGGATTTGCAGATGGATGGCAACGACTGGTCCTTGCCCCGAATCGGAGACTTAAGCGACCTCAAACAGTTCCCCAACCTCATTCACCTGAACCTGAACTGGGCGCTTTTTGATAGCGACGGTGACGAGGACTTTGACCTGAGCCCGCTGGCGGGTTTGACCAAGATGGAATATCTCTATGTCTGCTGCGCCAATATATCGGATATCAGCGCGCTTGCCGGCATGACCGGCTTGAAGGATGTTTGGATATGGGGCAACCGGAATATCACTGATATCAGCGCGCTCGCCGGCATGACGCAAATAGAGAGCTTGTGGATAAAAGACAACCAGATCACCGACATCAGCGCGCTCGCCAACATGGAGAACCTGACCTACCTCTACATGCAGGATAATCTGGTGACAGATCTCTCGCCGCTGGCCGGGCTCTCAGAACTGACGCATGTCCTGCTGTCCGGCAACCCGGCTACCGATTATGTGTCGCTGAAGGATGTATACCCTAACCTTGAAGAAAAGGACTTTGAGCTGAAGTAGCAGCGGCCACAGCGTATTGCCGGACATCAAAAAAGCGCCCCCGCGTTTTACCGAAGGGCGCTTTGCTTTGTCTTTGTTATACGGCGGCCGTTTCTTCGGCTGCGGCAGGCGCAGGCTCGTCCGTGCCGAACACGCGCTCGATGTGCGCGGCGTCAAATTTCTTGGAAAGTGCGCTTACGATGGGCGTGATAATGAGCGAGAGCACCATGGCGAGAGAGCCGATGAACGGCGGGCTGACCCACGGGGGCAATATGCCGCCGATAATGTTGAGCACCATCAGCGTGACCGTGACGATAAGACCCGTTACGATGCCTGCCCAGGCACCTGCTTTGGTCATGCCCTTCCAACGCACACCGAACAGGAACGGCGCCAAGAAGCAGCCCGATATCGCGCCCCATGAATAGCTCATGAGCGTGAAGATAGCGGCAGGCTCCAAAAGCGCGATCACAACGGAAACGATCACAAAAACCGCGCAGAATATGCGTGTTAAGCTCACAACCCCTTTATCCTTCATCTTGGGGCGCATGACGCCTTTGACAAGATCAAGAGAAATGGCCGATGACGAGACAAGCACCAAAGACGCGAGTGTTGACATCGAAGCCGCAAGCAGCAGCACGAGTATCAGCCCCAACAGCACGGACGGCAGCACCGCCACAAGCACTTCAGGCATGATGGTATCCGAGCCTCCTGCCGGCATTTCGTTATTGAGGATCAGCCTCCCGAAACCGCCGATAAAATAGGCTGCGCCGCCGACAAGCAGCGCGAAGAGTGTGGAGATGATAGTGCCGCGAGTGATGGCGCGTTTGTCCCTGATGGCATAGAATTTATGTACCATCTGAGGCAAGCCCCACGTGCCAAGGCTGGTCAGCAGAATAAGCGAGACGAGCGGCAGAATATTGGCGGGCGAGCCGAAAAACGAAGCCAGCGCCGGGCCATCCGCTGCGCCTTCAACGGGCAATGCCGCGATTTTGGATAGGCCTTCCGAAAGGCCCCCTACTGCCGGATTCCCAATAACGAACAGAACCATCAGCACAACACCAACGACCATGATAAGGCCCTGTACAAAGTTTGTGAGCGCTGTCGCAATATAGCCGCCCACAAGCAGATACACAGCCGTGAGCACAGCCATACCGACCATACAGTACTGATAAGGTATGCCGAGCACGGCTGTTGAAAAATAGCCGATTCCCTGATAGACGCTTGCGCAGTACGGCACCAAAAACACAAAAATGATGACAGCTGATACGATTTTTAATTTTTGTGAATCATAGCGCTTTAAGAAAAAGTCGGGCATCGTTGCGGCGTCAAGGCGCTGCGTGATGTGCCGCGTGGGCTTTGCGAGCAGCTTCCAGGCAAGCAGTGTGCCGATCAGCGCGTTGGCTATGCCTATCCACGTGACGCTCAGACCCATGCCCCAGCCGAACCGGCCTGCGTACCCGACAAAGATCACGGCGGAGAAATAGGCTGTGCCGTACGCAAATGCGGTCATCCAGGCGCCGATTTTTCGGCCGCCAAGAATAAAGTCGTCCATTGTTTTGGTCTTGTTTTTTGAGATGATTGCGATGATGACCATTAAGATGATATAAATGCCGAGAATGATGTAAGGTTCCATTTCTGCCTTCCTCCCATAATACAATAAATTGATCAAATTAACTTCCATACTGCGGTTTTAATGTTACTATATTAACAAACTGTTTGCAAGCGTGTGTTTTTGCTCTCCAGGCTTAAACACTTAAGCCAAAAAACCTTCAGCCTTTTATCAGGGCATTGATTTCATGCAAGCTGTTTCTGGCCGTTTGCTCGCCGATTTTGAGCAAAGCGTCCGCATTTTTTATACTGTGGCGCGCATGGCCGCAAAGAGCCGGACGCAGCATCAGATCCGCCTCTTTTTCGCATATCTGGCTGTTGACGTTTATGCTCAGATTATAGGCTGTCAAAAACACATCGATGCGCTTAGAGCTTTCGGTGCCCCGGCTTCGGTCTGCGTTGAGATTGATGCCCATCACTGCCTCCGCACCCATCGCACGCACCTCGCGTGTGGGTATGCTGCGCAGCGTACCGCCGTCGATATAGGTTTTACCGTCAATGCAAACGGGATGAAAAATGCCCGGTACGGCGCAGCTGGCTGCCAGAGCTTTGGATACACTTCCCTTGCAAAGCGTCTCTAAAGTACCCTCTTTCAAATCGACAGCGACGGCGCAAAAAGGACGTTTTAAGTCGCTAAAATCCATATCCTTTAAAAAACAGTCTGCAAGACGCTCAATGATATCCGGGCTTAGGTAAGAAAGAAGCGGCGGCCTTTTGGGAAGAATGTTGTTTTCGCGGAGCGTATACACAAAATCGTAGAGTTTCTGCCAGGGTATGTCCGCAGCGAAAAGCGCGCCTGCAATGGCACCGGCTGAGTTTCCGGCCACATAATCAAACGCGATGCCGTTCTCCTGAAGCACACGGATGATGCCAAGGTGCGCGATGCCGCGAGTGCCTCCGCCACCAAAGGCGATCCCTGTTTTTATCTTTCTTCTTATTTTAAAATCAAAAAACTTCATCACAGAATTATACGCCAATACTCAATTGGATTGAACACAGTTTCATCTTTTTTATACTGCCAGTCAAAAATCAGCACCGCACCGCAGCTCTTTATGCGGGCTATTCTGATGTTTTTAAACATCGGTGAGTTCATTGATCCACATTTGCGCTTCAGCATCCGAGGGCATCCGCCAGTCTCCGCGCGGCGATAAAGACACGCTGCCGACTTTTGGGCCGTCCGGCATGCAGGAGCGCTTGAACTGGGATGCAAAAAAGCGCTTGTAAAAATCGATAAGCTGGTTTTTTATCTGATCCTTGCCGTACTCTTTAAAAGCGTGGCAAGCGAGCAGTAAAATCTTGCGCGGGGCCATCTGAAACCTGAGCATATAATACATAAAAAAGTCATTGAGTTCGAAGGGGCCGATCTGCTGCTGTGTGTCCTGGCGTGCGCCTTGCTTGTCAAGCGGCTTTAACTCGGGAGACGGCGGTATCGCCACGATCTCCTTCGCGATGGCATGCAGCGCCGCATCGCCTTTCGAAAGGGAGAGCACCATCTGCCTGATCAGTGTTTTTGCCACGCCGGCGTTGACGCCGTACATGGAGATCTGGTCTCCCGCGTATGTGCAAAAGCCAAGCGCAAGCTCAGATAAGTCGCCTGTACCCACTACGATGCCGCCATATTGGTTCGCAAGATCCATAAGCACCTGCGTGCGTTCGCGCGCCTGCGCGTTTTCATAGGTGATGTCCGGCTGCCCGTCGTGTCCGAGGTCGTCAAGATGCGCACTGGCGGCATCCACGATGCTGATTTCGCGCAGCGTCGCGCCGCAGGCATGCACCAGTTTCCTGGCAAGCTCCTGTGTGGCTTGTGTGCTGCCAAATCCCGGCATCACGACGCCGATGACGGAATCCTTTTTTAATCCCGTCCGAGCAGAAGCTTCACAGGCCACCATCAGCGCAAGTGCAGAATCAAGCCCACCGGACACGCCGACCACAAGATGATCGGTGCTGATGTGCATGATCCTGCGCTGCAGTGCAGTGACCTGAATGTCAAAAACCTCCCGACAGCGCGCTTCTCTTAGGGTGGGATCCGAAGGCACGAACGGCATTTTCTCTATTTTTCTGTATTTGGGCTCCGTCTCTTTTGCTGTGAAGGCAACTTTTCTAAAAGGCTTTACGGGACTCATTGACACAAAGGTGTTTTTGAGTATTCGGTCATGTGCGAGGCGGTGCAGGTCGAACTCAGTGATGCTCATATGCGCATCAAACACAAATCGCGGCGCGCTTTCCAGCACATGTCCGTTCTCAGCCAGCACAGCATGGCCGCCAAAAACGGTATCTGTGGTGGATTCACCGGGGCCGGCAGAAACATATACAAAGCCGCCGATATAGCGGCCCGACTGATGTTTGATGATTTCTTCGCGGTATTCGCTCTTGCCGGCAAGCTCATTGCTTGCAGACAGGTTGACCAAAACCGTTGCCCCGGCCATAGCCTGGTACGCATGTGGAGGAAACGGCACCCAAAGATCCTCACAGAGCTCGATACCCACCACAAGGCCGCGAATCTGAGGGCACTCAAAAAGGATGTCGGTTCCAAAAGGAACAGATTGGCCGCAAAGCCTTATTTGCTGACCGGTGATATCCACACCCGAAGCGAACCAGCGCTGTTCATAGTATTCAGAATAATTTGGGATAAACGCTTTGGGAACGACTCCAAGGATCTTTCCACCCTGCAGTGCGAGTGCGGCGTTATAAAGCTTGTCTGCCGCGTATACCGGCATGCCGATCACAGCAAAAACGTCGCTGTGAATCGTTTCTTTGAGCAGCTCTTCAAGCACGGCGGTGCTTTGATCAAGAAGGCTTCGCTGCCGAAAAAGGTCTCCCAGCGTGTATGACGTGATGCAAAGCTCGGGGAAGACAGCGATTGAAACGCCTTTTTCTTCTGCTTTGCACAGCATTTGCGCAATACCGTCTTTGTTCTTTTTCAAATTGCCGACAGCCACAGACGGCACAGCAGCAGCCACGCGAATAAGCCCGCTGTTCATCTTTCTTCCTCCTGGCTTTTTGTCTTATTATACGTCAAGCTGTTCATAGTTTGTCAAATTCCATTTTGAGATAAGCGCCTCCAGCGATCCGTCCCGCCGCATATCAACAATGATATCATCCACGGCCTCACAGAATTCACCCAGTGATGCGCGCACGCCGACATGGTAGTCATTCGGCATGAAACGCTCCGGCAGTATCACCATGCCCTTTGTGCCGAAAATTTTAAGCATCAGTTCGCTCGCGCATACGGCATCCGCGAAACCTTCCCGCAGCGCCGCCACAGCTTCGGGATACGATGCGTAAAGCTTTATGTCTGCATCAATGTCCAGAATCTTAAGGTAATCATCCATGACGGTTTCGTCTTTTTCTGTTTCGCTGGCATCCGCCTGCAGCGATCCTTGTACGATCGCCACCGTTCCGCCCGAAAGCTCCTGTATCTTTGCGATACGTTCTTCCGCAACGAGAAAAGCACTCGGATCAGAATAATATGAAGAAGTATAGCAGATTTCGTTTATTTCTTTCTCGATGGAGGCGGCCAGCGCCAAATCGATTTCACCGTGTCGCAGCATAGCGTCTTTAGTGCGTGAATTCACAAGCACATAATTGACAATGATACCGTCTTCAAAAAGGCGGCTGATGATTTGGTCAGCCAAATCCTTTTCAAATCCTTCAAACCGGCCTTCTTGTTCGTTGTAAGTGCAAAGCGCGCCAAGATCTCCCCGAAGGCCTATATGGATGGCACCTTCTAAAAGGACCGCCTGTACAGCCTGCTGTTTTTTTGACTCGCGCGTTGTCGCGCTGACTATCGCGATGAGAGCCCACAGCAAAGCGAGAGCGGAAAGGATGATGATGATGATCTTGATGTGTTTTTGTTTCAGCAGTAAAAAACGTTTTTTCCGATATTTCAAAAGTGTTCCCTCTGGTTAAAATGCGGGGAGAAGACCCTCCCCGCATCCGGCATATTCCTTCCTGTGTGATTTAAGCCCCCCTCTACGCGCTGCAAACCGTTAATGCCATACCTGAAGGAATACGCATATACTTTGCGGCTCTTTTGTATATACCGCTGTTGTACTATTATTTACCCGTATTGTACAACATATGGTATCCAAATGCAAGAGTATACAAGAAATATGGTATTCCTACAAAAGGGCTTTGCATGGTCATTCTTTTTCGTTTTGTGGTTCATCCTCGTCCGGTATGACCAGCGCAGCAGAAACCACACGGGTTTCCTCATCCACATTCATCAGCCGCACACCCTGTGTGTCGCGGCCAAAGACAGAAATCTCGCACACCTTTGTGCGTATGATGATGCCTGCATCACTGATGAGCATCAAATCTTCGCTGCCGTCCACGATGCCGATGGCGCAAAGGTCGCCGGTTTTTTCTGTCACATTGAGCGTTTTTATGCCTATGCCGCCGCGTTTTTGCATGCGGTATTCGGATATAGGCGTGCGTTTGCCGTAGCCGTTTTCGGTGATGACAAGCACTTCGCTGCCAGGCCGCACTACACTGACCCCCACAACACTGTCTCCCCCGCGCAGCGTCACGGCCTTGACGCCCATGGCTGTACGCCCCATGTCGCGTACATCTTCCTCGGCAAACATCACCGACATGCCCTTGGCTGTGCCGAGGATCAGCTCATCACTGCCGCTCGTTTCAAGCACGCCGATCAGCTCGTCACCGTCGCGTAGGCCGATGGCGATCAGTCCGTTTTGGCGTATATTTTTAAAAGCAGAAACAGAAGTTTTCTTGATGATGCCGTTTTTTGTCGCGAGCACGAGCATGGTGTCGTCGCTGAACTCCGTCACCGGAAACACAGCGGACACCTTTTCGCCCGCATCAAGAGACAGAAGGTTGACGATAGCCGTGCCTTTTGCTGTGCGCCCTGTTTCAGGGAGCTCATAGCATTTGCGCCGGTAAACCCTGCCCTTGTTGGTAAAGAACAAAAGCTGGCTGTGGGTAGAGGTGATGACGACATGCTCGGCAAAGTCTTCCTCACGCGCGGTCAAGCCTGTGATGCCCTTGCCTCCGCGCCGCTGTGTGCGGTAAGCATCGGAGCGTATGCGCTTGATATACCCAAAATGCGTCAGCGTCACCACCATCTCTTCTTCCTGTATCAGCTCGTCAAGATTGATGTCATCCGCGCTAAAAGAGATCTCGGTACGCCGCTCATCCGCAAAACGCTCTTTGATTTCGAGCAGCTCCTGTTTGATGATGTCGAGCACCATCTGAGGTGTATCGAGAACCTGCTGCAAATAGGCGATGCGCTCAAGCAGCTTTTCATATTCGCTCTGGATTTTGTCGCGCTCAAGGCCAGTGAGGCGCTGAAGGCGCATATCGAGTATGGCCTGGGCCTGTTTGTCGCTTAAAGCGAACCGGCTGATAAGCGATTCGCGCGCTGTGGGCACATCGGGCGATTTTTTGATAAGCTCGACGATCTCATCGATGTTGTCGAGCGCAATGATGAGCCCTTCGAGGATGTGTGCGCGTGCCTGTGCGCGTTCAAGCTCAAAACGTGTGCGGCGCAGGACAACGTCTTTTTGGTGCTCAAGATAATGGAACAGCAGCTCTTTGAGGCTCAAAACCTTTGGCTCGCCGTCGACGAGCGCGAGCATAATCACGCCGAATGTATCTTGCATCTGCGTATGCTTATACAAGCGGTTGAGGATCACGTTCGCATTGACGTCTTTTTTTAGCTCGATAACGATACGCATGCCGCTTTTATCGCTTTCGTCTCGAATATCCGAGATGCCTTCAAGATGTTTGTCCGAAACGAGCTCCGCAATGCGCGTGATCAGCGCCGCTTTATTCACCTGATAGGGGATCTCAGACACGATGATGCGCTGCCGCCCCAGCTTGAATTCTTCGATTTCTGCACGGGCGCGCACGCAGATCTTGCCGCGGCCGGTGTGGTAAGCCTGCGTGATGCCCGCCGTGCCCATGGCGATGCCGCCTGTGGGGAAATCCGGGCCCTTGATGTGCTGCATAAGCTCATGGACACCGGCGTCCGGATCATCGATCAGGCATACGGCGGCGTCTATGACTTCGCCAAGATTGTGGGGGGGGATGTTGGTGGCCATGCCCACTGCGATGCCGCCCGTGCCGTTGACGAGCAGGTTGGGGTACTTCGCCGGAAGCACGGCAGGCTGCATCAGTGTTTCGTCGAAATTCGGGACAAAATCAACGGTATCTTTTTCGATGTCGCGCAGCAGCTCCATGGAAATGGGAGACAGCCGTGCTTCGGTATAACGCATGGCAGCCGGCGCATCACCGTCCACGCTGCCGAAGTTTCCGTGGCCGCTCACGAGAAGATGGCGCGTCGAAAAATCCTGTGCCATACGCACCATCGCCATGTAGACGGCGGAATCACCGTGCGGATGGTATTTGCCCAAAACATCGCCGACAATGCGCGCAGATTTGCGGTGTGGCTTATCGGGCGATAATGAGAGTTCACTCATCGAATAAAGGATACGGCGGTGCACAGGCTTCAAACCGTCACGCACGTCGGGCAGCGCGCGGTTGATGATCACCGCCATGGCGTACGAGATGAAAGAAGTCTTCATCTCTTTTTCTATGTTGATCGGCAATATGGCTTTTCTGTTTGTGTCCAATTTGGTTACCTCTTAAACGTCCAGATTCATGACGAGTTTTGCGTTTTGTTCGATAAACTCACGCCGCGGCTCGACCGCATCGCCCATGAGTATTGTGAAGATCTCCTCGGCCTCTATGGCGTTATCAAGCGATACTTTTAAGAGCGTGCGTTTTTCGGGATCCATCGTTGTTTCCCAAAGCTGCTCAGGATTCATTTCACCGAGCCCCTTGTAACGCTGTATCGAAACACCGTCGCGGCCTATCTCTTCAAGGTGTTTCTCAAGGGCATCGTCACTGTATATGTATTTTTCGGTTTTGTTCTTGCTGACCTTGTAGAGCGGCGGCTGTGCGATATACACATGTCCCGATTCTATCAGTTCGCGCATGTAGCGGTAGAAGAAAGTCAGGAGCAGTATGCGTATGTGGCTGCCGTCAACGTCCGCATCGGTCATGCATATGATACGGTTGTAACGCAGCCGCGCGACATCAAACTCTTCGCCGATACCGGCGCCAAACGCCGTGGCCATCGTGCGGATCTCGTTGTTGGCCAGCGCCTTGTCCTGCCGTGTTTTTTCCACGTTGAGTATTTTCCCGCGTAACGGCAGTATGGCCTGAAAGCGGCGGTCCCGCCCCTGTTTGGCACTGCCGCCTGCACTATCACCCTCAACGATGAAAATTTCGCATTTTTCGGCATCGCGCTCACTGCAGTCGGCAAGCTTGCCGGGCAGAGCTGCGCTCTCCAGCGCGGATTTACGCCTGGTGAGCTCGCGCGCTTTGCGCGCGGCTTCGCGGGCGTTGCGCGCCACAAGGCATTTGCTGACGACTTCGCGCGCCGTGGCAGGGTTTTCCTCCAAAAACGCTTTTAACTCCTGGCCGATAGCGCCGTCCACAAGCGGGCGCACCTCAGAGTTCCCAAGTTTTGTTTTAGTCTGGCCTTCAAACTGCGGGTTGGCGATCTTCACACTGACGACGGCAGTCAATCCCTCGCGGATGTCTTCTCCTGAAAGGTTCTCATCTTTATCCTTGAGCAGCGAAAAACGCCGCGAATAATCGTTGATCACGCGCGTCAAGCCCGACTTGAAGCCCATTAAGTGTGTGCCGCCTTCGTGGGTGGGGATGTTGTTGGCGTAGGTGAAAAGATTCTCGTTGTAAGACTCATTGTACTGCATCGCGATCTCGACTGATGTGCCGTCCTTTTCTGAACAGAAATAGATGGGTTCCGGGTGCAGCGTGGTCTTATTTTTGCTTAAGTATTTGACGAATTCGATGATGCCGCCTTCAAAGCAGTAATCATAATGCTTATCCGTGCGCTCGTCATCAATGACAATACGCACGCCGCGGTTTAAAAACGCCAGCTCACGCATGCGTGCGCGCAAGGTGTCAAACTCGAATACCACGGTTTCAAAGATCTGCGTATCCGGCCAGAATTGTATGGTGGTGCCGGTCTCGCACGTTTCACCCACGATGCAGATTTCGCACTGCGGTTCACCGCGCAGAAAGATCATCTCATATATTTTGCCGTCGCGCCTTACTTGCGCGATGAGTTTCTCGGAGAGCGCGTTGACGACGGATACGCCCACACCGTGCAGCCCCCCCGATACTTTGTAACCCTCTCCACCGAACTTGCCGCCTGCGTGCAGCATGGTCAGCGCGACTTCAAGCGAGGATTTGCCGACCTTTGGGTGCATATCCACAGGGATACCGCGACCGTTGTCGCTGACGCAGACGCTGCCGTCTTGCTTGAGCGTCACGGTGATGATGTCGCAAAAGCCCGCCATGGCTTCATCGACAGAGTTATCCACCACCTCATAAACAAGATGGTGCAGCCCGCGTTCATCGGTCGAACCGATGTACATTCCAGGTCTTTTGCGCACGGGCTCTAAGCCCTCGAGCACCTGGATCTGCGAGGCGCCGTAGCATTGTGCTGTGTTGTCTGGCATAGCTTTCTCCTAAGCTTATTTAAATTATTTTTGTGAACGTTTATAGAGCGTTGCGGGCGAAATAGGGGAATAGTAAATAAAATACTTGCTCAAAAACTGTGCAACAACCACGGATTTGATATTGTACTTTTCGAGATAGATCCTGTGAGCGCTGTCGCCGAGCTTTTTTAAGAATTTGTTGGTGTCATCGTTTGTCATTGCTTCTTTATAATCAAGTATCAAAATGACATCTTTGAGCGGCACCATGGCGTCTTTGCCGATATGAAGCACTTTCTTTGCCCTCCGTCTTTATAAGCTGCCCGCTGCAAGCTTAAACATATTAATTCTTCAATATAATATATATTATAGTCTAAAACCAACGATTTTAAAAGCAAAATTTATCAGCCGGATGCTTTCATGATCAGCCTTAAAAACCGCAAGAACAGATGTCTGCGCTGGCTGTATTGCACGCGCGGAAAAAAACGGCTATACTTGTTTTGAATAACCGGCGGCATGCAAAAAGGAGAAAAAGATGGCACGGGTACGAAGGGTCTTCGTAGAAAAAAAGGACGGCTTTGATATTGCAGCCAAGAGGGCGCTGGCCGATTTTCGCTCGACGCTTGGCAAAAAGCACTTGAAAAACGTGCGGATGCTGATCCGCTATGATATTGAAGGGATGGACGATGCAAGCTTTGATGCCGCTGTAGGGACAGTGTTTTCAGAGCCTGCGGCAGATACCGTCTGCCACGGCAGCTTTGAAACGCAGCAAGGCGATATCGTTTTTGCTGTCGAGTTTTTGCCCGGCCAGTACGACCAGCGTGCCGACAGCGCTGCGCAATGCACCGAACTGGCCGTGCTGTGTGCGCGCCCGACCGTCAAATGTGCCAATGTGTATGTATTGAGCGGCGCAAGTGAAGAAGATGCCCGGGACATCAAAAAGTATGTGATCAACCCTGTGGATTCGCGCGAAGCTTCGGCACAGCTTCCGCAAACGCTGGCGGAAAAGCTGCCGGAACCGCTGCCGGTGCCTGTGCTCGACGGCTTTTGTGGTCTCGACGAAGACGGGCTTGGAGGTTTTCTTGCCGAATACGGCCTCGCGATGAGCATTGAGGATATAGAATTTGTTCAGGCCTATTTTCGCGATGATGAACGTCGTGACCCGACACTCGCAGAGATCCGCGTGATCGACACCTACTGGTCGGACCACTGCCGGCACACCACGTTTTTAACCAGGCTGGAAGACGTTTCATTCGATATGACAGCCGGGGATGTGAAAAACGTGTATGCTGAATACCTTGAGGCGCGCAAAGCGGTATACGGCGGACTTAAAAAGGACATATGCCTCATGGATATCGCCACGCTGTACGCGAGGGAAGCCAAAAAGAAGGGCCTGATGGCGGATTTTGATGAATCCGATGAGATCAACGCCTGCTCGATACGCCAGAAAGTGATCGTGGATGGGCGTGAGCGCGACTACCTTATTATGTTCAAGAACGAAACGCACAACCATCCGACGGAAATCGAGCCTTTCGGCGGCGCGGCCACATGCCTTGGCGGCGCCATACGCGACCCACTCTCGGGGCGCAGTTACGTGTATCACGCCATGCGTGTCACGGGCAGCGCAGACCCGCGTGAATCCATTGCAGACACCATGCCCGGCAAGCTGCCGCAGCGCAAGATTTGCCGCGACGCAGCGGCGGGCTATTCGTCGTACGGCAACCAGATTGGGCTTGCCACGGGGCTTGTGGATGAGATCTATCATCCGGGCTACAAAGCCAAACGCATGGAAATTGGCGCGGTCATCGGTGCAGCGCCCGCCGAAAACGTGGTGCGCGAAACGCCCAGACCCGGTGACATCATATTGCTGCTGGGCGGCGCGACCGGCCGAGACGGCTGCGGCGGCGCCACGGGCTCATCCAAGGCGCATGATATGCAGTCTATCGATACCTGCGGTGCGGAGGTGCAAAAAGGTGATCCGCTGACAGAGCGCAAGCTGCAGCGGCTTTTCCGCAACTCTGATTTTTCGCGCCGCATCAAGCGCTGCAACGATTTTGGTGCTGGCGGCGTTTGCGTGGCGATAGGAGAGCTGGCGGACGGCGTGCGGGTAAACCTTGACCTTGTGCGCAAGAAGTACGAAGGCCTCTCGGGCGTTGAGCTTGCCATATCCGAAAGCCAGGAGCGCATGGCTGTCGTTATCGACCCTGCGGATCTTAAAGCCGTGCTTTCTCTTGCGGCACAGGAAAATCTGCATGCGGCGAAGGTGGCGGACGTGACCGACGCGGGAAGGATGGAACTTATCTGGCGCGGAAGCCCAGTTGTTTCCCTCAAGCGCGCTTTCCTTGATACCAACGGCGCGACGGCCACGGCAAAAGCACATGTATCGGGGCTTCAAACAAGCGGCCTTCTGGATGAGCCGTTCTCGGGCGGGCTTGAAGACCGCCTGAATGCGATGCTCGGAGACCTTAACATCTGCTCCAAAAAGGGGTTGACCGAGATGTTTGATTCCACCATAGGCGCATCGAGCGTGATGATGCCTCTGGGCGGAGCAAACCAGCTGACGCCCATGCAGGCGATGGCAGCCAAGATCGCGGCGGACGGGCAGTGCGATACGGCTACGCTGTTTGCTTATGGCTTCGACCCGTATCTCTCAGAAAAAAACCCATTTATCGGGGCTGTCAATGCTGTGGTGCTTTCGCTCGCCAAGCTCGCAGCGGCTGGCGGCGATACGCGCCGCGCATGGCTCACGCTTCAAGAGTATTTTGAGAGGATGGGCAGCAAAGAAAGCTGGGGCAAGCCGCTTGCGGCGCTGCTGGGCGCGTGGCATGCGCAGCGACACTTAGGGACGCCGGCCATAGGCGGCAAGGATTCGATGTCGGGCACGTTTGAAGACCTACATGTGCCGCCGACGCTTGTGTCTTTCGCTTTGTGCACGCAGAAAGCGGATGCCGTGATATCACCCGAATTCAAAAAGGCGGGCAGCAGCATTTACCGGGCAAAAATAAGCCGTGCCGAAAACGGCATGCCGTGTTTTGAGAGCATCAAAAAGGTGTTTTACAGAGTGCTTGCGGGTATTTCGGAAGGCAAAGTATTGTCGGCATGCGCAGTGGAACGCGGAGGTGTTCTTGCGGCGGCCGCTAAAATGGCACTTGGCAACGGCATAGGCGCTGTCCTTGAATCACACTGCTTGAATGATTTTACATCCAAGGCTTACGGAGATATCATCCTAGAGGGCGACGGCCTGGATTTTGAATACATCGGACGTACAGGCGGCGATACCATCAAACTTGGGACAGAAGCGGTTTCACTTGATAAGCTGCGCGGCGTCTATGAAGAAAGCTTGAGCCGTGTTTATCCCATAAGTGCGGGCACTGCGGAAAAAGACGCACCCGACAAGCCGTTTTACGCCAAAACCGTGCATATATATGCAGGTGTAAAAGCGCAGCCGCGCGTGGTTATCCCAGTTTTCCCGGGCACCAACTGCGAATACGATTCAGCAAACGCCATAGAACGCGCAGGCGGCATCGCAGACACATTCGTGATCAGAAATTTGAGCGCCGCCGATATCGCAGACAGCATGGACATGCTTGCAAATCGTATCGCAAACAGCCAGATACTCTTCTTTCCGGGCGGCTTTTCGGGCGGCGACGAACCGGACGGCTCCGGTAAATTTATCGCTGCGGTGGTGCGCGAGCCGCGCGTGGCGGAAGCGGTTCAGAACCTGCTGGACCGCGACGGCCTGATCCTTGGCATCTGCAACGGCTTTCAGGCGCTGATCAAACTCGGGCTCGTGCCGTACGGACAGATCCGCGCCATGCGTGACGATAGCCCGACGCTGACGTTCAACCACATCGGACGCCACGTCTCAAGAACAGTGCGCACCCGTATTTCTTCCAACGCTTCGCCCTGGCTCTCGCTGTGCAGCGTGGGCAATATTCATACCGTGGCGGTATCGCACGGCGAAGGGCGTTTCTGCGCATCGCTTGACGAGGCGCAGGCGCTGCTCGATACAGGCAGGATCGCGACGCAGTATGTGGACGCGGACGGCATACCCACGATGGGACAAGGCAATCCAAACGGTTCGCTTTTCGCAGTCGAGGGTCTTTTATCGCCGGACGGCCGGATTTTCGGAAAGATGGCGCACAGCGAGCGCTTCACCAAAAACACGCTTTGCAATATACCGGGCGAAAAAGACCAGCGGATATTCGAGAGCGGCGTAAGATACTTTCTTTAAGGAGAAACAAGGGAGTTGTCCGTTGAGAGGCTAAGTGCCTCAGTTTGCAGAGGCGCTGCCCATCACTTTTTAGGAGCCTACAAATGTTAAACAAAAAAAAAGCCTTGCGGCTTTTTTTATATCATTGCCAAGGACCTACAGCGGCAAACGCTGCTAAAAAATCACTGGTTCAAAAAGATATGCGTGCTTTGTGCCTTGCCAGAGATGATATCGTCAATTTGTTTGCCCGCATGCGCTATGAACACTTGCGTGCCGGCCATTGCCGGGCCGAGCGAATACAAAAGCTTGGCGCCTGCGCCCTGTGCCCCCGCGCGTGAAGCACCGTTGCAACAGAGCGTGACCTCCTGTACTTTTTCTTTGAGTGCGGCCGGCGTTTTGGCGCTGATCCTGCGTATCAGCGTTGAAGGGTCGGCAGGGTCTTCATAAATGCCGTCCACGGAGGTGAGGATGACAAGCGTTTGGGCGCGCACAAGCATGGCGACGACCGCTGCCGTCTCATCGTTGTCCACGCACTCGACCACCTTGCGCCCGCCGTTGCCTATTTTCCTAAGCTCCATCTTGCGGTTTTCTTCGCTCGAGACGGGATCGTTATAGTTGATGATGGGTATCGCGCCCTGCTGCGGCGCGCGCATCAGCAGCTTATAAATATGTTCTTTTTTTTCTGCATCATTGAAATGGCTGTGCTCAACGAGCACCTGCCGTACCGAATAACACGAGCTGATGAACTTTCGGTAATTGGCCATGAGTATCGCCTGGCCCTGCGCCGAATAGTCGGTTTTGATGTCTTCCATATCGCCGCAAAGCTCGCCGCCGTGACGCTTGATGTAGTCAATACGCCCGATCTCGGTCGCGCCGGAGCTCACAAGAAGCATGCCCGGGCGCAGCGCGCTGCCGAGCCGTGAAAATATATTATAATCGATATCTCCGTCATCGCGCACGAGCGCCATGGAGCCTATTTTGACAACGATGCTGTAACCGCTTTCCAATAATCCATCTCTCCTAGAAGCAGCCAAGACGGCGGCTTATATAGTCGTATATAGTATAATCACCCCATACAGAAAAGTAAAGAGCGCGACAAAGCAAAAGGCCAAAGGCTGACTTAGGCGCAGTGTTGTCAATATACGGCGTTTTGTTCTATGCGGGCGGTTTTCGGCGCCTTTGGAGGCGCGATCAATGTACCTTTTTTCTGGTCTCTGGTCATCATCACTGCCAAAACGGCCATGATGATGAGGAACCCAGCACCGCCGATGATGCCAGTGGGCGCAGGGCCTAAAAACGGCTGCACCGCTTCCGAAGACGGCAGAAAATAAAGCCCGAATGCCGCGAGGCCGTTGAGCGTACCATGCGCGACCGATGCGGGCAGGCAGCTTCTCGTCTTCAAGGACACATACGAAAAAAGCGTACCCAGCGCGATGCTCAAAAGGCACATCGCGAGAATCCCGGTAAAAGGGTAGCCCGCGTAGCCAAATCCGTAGTTATGCCCGACGATCGCGATTAACGGCGCATGCCAAAGGCCCCAAATGACGCCGCTTATCAGCAGTGTGGGCAGGATCTTGAGCTTTTCGCAAAGTTTGGGGACAAGGTAACCGCGCCACCCCCACTCCTCTCCGGTGGTGGTGATGATATTGAGTATCGGAGAGAGCAGCACCGCCTGAACGAGCCCGATCACCATCATGGCCTTTTGCGTATCAAGGTCAAAGGCCAGCCCCTGCGCCGTGTAAACTTCTGCGAGATAACCCATGTTCGGATCAAATCTGTCCGGGAAGGCCAAAAAATTGGCCAGAGAGCCTAATAGAATCAGCCCGGCAGGCACCAGCCAGGCGATAAAATAATACCTGATATGCCCTTTGAAATTGGGCAGTATCCACGCGTCGCGGAAACCCTCTTTGGTGATGATGCGCGTTAAAACGACGCAAATGGCAGGGATCAGCATCACAGAACCGACCAGCAGCACCGAAAAGGCTGCCATCGTTGGCAAAAAAACAAGGTTGCCGATCACAAAAAATGCATAGGCATACGTTAAGGCAAATGTCAGCCCCAAAAAAATGAATATCCTTTTCAACGTTGTGTTTTTCATATGCCCTCCCAAGAATTTTTCTCCATGCATAGGATGTTTTACGGCTTGATTTTGACCGCAGTGCCGTAGGCGATGACCTCGGCCGCGCTCTGCATCATGGACGATGTGGCATAACGCACGTTGATGACGGCATCAGCGCCCAGCTCCTGCGCTTCGTCCACCATGCGTTTGACCGCGATCTGGCGCGATTCATTGAGCATCTCAGTGTAGCTTTTGATCTCACCGCCGACAAGTGTTTTCATTCCGGCCATGAAGTCCTTGCCAAAGTGTTTAGAGCGCACAACGCTCCCCTTGACGAGCCCAACCGCTTCAATTTCTTTGCCCGGTATATGGTCAATATTGAGCAGCAGCATTTTCTTCTCCTCCTTTTATTTCCTTTATTCTTTGTCTTAATGCTAAGAACACGCCGAAAATGACCGCTGCGGGACAAAGCAGCAATAACACCGCGGGCAAAACCGGAACAGCCTCTGTCAGCACAGCAACGAGCAGCCACACGAAAACAAGGCTCATGACAACGATCATGCAAAGCGCGGCAGAGACAGCGGCTGTGCTTTTCGCCTTCTCGTCCTTTTTGATATCTTGAAAACGTGTTCCTTCCTTTTCCATGCCTGTGATCTGCGCCAGATAATGATCTGGATCAACAGTTTGCGCTTGAGTGCAATTTTTTGCCATCTGCGCACAAAGCAGCTTTGTCTGCTCAAGATTTTTGCTTTCGCGCTCCAGCTTTATAAGGTGCCTTCGAAGGGCATCTTCTGCCGTCAGCTCACCCTTTTGCATCTTGAGGATCTCATCAATAGGCACAGCAAGCTTGCGGAAAAGCTTAATGAATTTGAGCGCCGCTATATCATCAGCTCCGTATTCCCTGTAGCCGTTTAAGTTGTCGCGGCCGGGCAGCAGCAAGCCTTGCTTTTCATAAAAGCGAATGTTTCTTTTTGTGATGCCGACGATCTTTTCAACCTCATGGATTTTCATAGTTTCACCTGCTTTTTCTAACTGCATTGTATACCTTACACTTGGTGCAAGGTCAAGAGATTTTTATACATAGTTTGATACATTTTATAGAAACGAAACTTGATATTCTTTGGGTTGATTTTTTTAGCCATGTTTGGTATCCTTATTCGAAGAACCAAAGGCAAAATAAACAAATTTTCATTCACAAAGGGGTTCGAGTTCAATGATCATTGCGCTTGGAAGCGACCACGGCGGGTTAACTCTTAAGAAAGCCGTTGAAGAACATCTGCAGAAAAAAGGAATAAAAACCATCGATGCCGGTACATATGACGAAGTATCCTGCGATTATCCTGATTATGCGCAGGCGGTCTGCAAAGCCGTTCTTTCGGGAGAAGCCGATTACGGCATACTTGTCTGCGGCACAGGCATCGGCATGTCTATAGCCGCCAACAAGATGCGCGGCATACGCTGCGCGCTGTTGGGCGATGTCTTTTCAGCTAAAGCCACACGTGCGCACAATGACGCAAATGTGATGGCTCTTGGAGAACGCGTCATCGGCCAAGGCCATGCGCTGGAAATCGTCGATGCGTTTTTAGGTACTGATTTTTCCGGTGATGAACGGCACAGAAAAAGGATTTCTAAAGTGATGGGCATGGAAGACAAATAGGGCAGCATCATTTTTTAAGAACACGGAGGCGCAAATGGGCAAATTGGTTGTGACTGACCATCCGCTTATACAGCACAAGATTTCGCTGATAAGAGACAAAAAGACCGGTACAAAGGATTTCCGCGAGCTTGTAGAAGAGATCGCGATGCTGATGGCTTATGAAGTCACGCGGGACATGCCTTTGAAAGAGGTCGAGATAGAAACGCCCGTGGCAAAGGCCAAAACAAAGGTAATTTCCGGAAAAACCATAGGTATCGTGCCCATATTGCGCGCCGGCCTTGGTATGGTGAACGGCATCCTGTCTTTGGTGCCGGCTGCCAAAGTGGGGCATATCGGCCTGTACAGGGATCCGGATACGCTCTGCCCCGTCGACTATTACTGCAAACTGCCTGCCGATGTTGCCGGGCGTGATTTCATAGTGCTGGATCCGATGCTGGCGACAGGCGGAAGCGCCTGCGGTGCCATTGCGCATCTTAAAAAGCACGGCGTCGTCAATATCAAGCTTGTTTGCCTGATCGCGGCCCCTGAGGGCATAGAAGCCGTACAGGAGGCACACAGCGATGTGGATATCTTTGTGGCCTCCGTGGATGAGTGCCTCAACGAACACGGCTATATCATCCCCGGCCTCGGAGACGCAGGCGACAGGCTTTTCGGAACAAAATAACGGAGATTAATATGGCGATGGATGTATTGACACAAATAAAGGGCGCAGAGGAAAAAGCGGATGAAATACGCCGCACAGCTTTGGCTGCGGCAAAAGATGCGGTCAAAACGGCTGCGAAAGAAAACGCGGTGGCAGAAGATGATGCGCTTACGCAGGCACGTCGTGAAAGCCTCAAGGCTGTTGAAGCGGCGCGAAAGGATGCGCGTGAAGAACTCGAAGCACAGCAGGAAGAGCGGCTCGCCGCATGCGAAAAACTCAAGACCGACGCAAGAAAGAGACTTGATGACGCGGCTTTGGTCTGTTTGAAAAGGTTACTTAAGTAGCATGGCAATACTGGAAATGAAAAAAATAGTACTGCTGGCGCATCGGGACAGCAAGGACAAGCTGCTCAAAGCCATGCAGGATATTGGAGCCGTTGAAGTGGTTTCTTTGGGGCTTGAAGGGCTTGCCCCGGCGGCTGCGCCGCAGCGTCTTGCCGGTCTTGAAGCAAGACTGGCGGATGTGCGCTTTGCGCTCGAAACCATACGGACTTATGACAGCGAAAAAACGTCTTTTCTTGAACCCAAACCGCTGATCTCCCGTTCCGATCTTGCGGATGTATCGCTGCATAATGAAGAAGCGGATGAGATCATAGACAAAATCAAAAAACTCGCGGACAGCATTTCAGCGCTCAAAACGCGCCGCCAGCGGCTAAAAAACAAAATCAATCAGCTAATGCCTTTTATTGATTTTGACATACCGCTCCAAACTTTGGGTGAAAGCACAGTCACCACCTCATTGATGGGTTCCATTCCCGATGAAAATGCGCCAAAATACAGACAGCTTGTTGTTGATTATGCAGATACGGCTTATTTCGAGCGCTCTTCCCGCGGTAAAGATTCATTTACCGTTTATGTGATCATGCATAAATCCGTGCAGGAACAGTTGACCGGTGAACTCAAGTTTATCGGATTTGCCGAAGCACCTGCTAAGGATAATGTCGGCACAGCTGCAGATATCGTCTATGACTGTAAAAACGAATATGATTCACTGGAGCATGAAGCGCGCGAGTATGAGGAAACGGCCGTAAGGTACGCAGAGCACAAGGAGCTGCTTTTCATTTTGGAGGATTATCTGCTCACAGAGATTGCCCGCGAGCGCTGCATCGAAAAGCTCGGAGAGTCGGGAACTGTGTTTGCGCTTGAAGGATGGGTGATTGCGCAGGAGCAGCAGCGCGTTGAGCATGCCGTGCTGTCTGCCGCGCCCGAAGCGTATGTCACATTCAGCGATCCTTCACAGGAAGAGAAACCGCCCACGGCGCTTTTAAACCCTCGATCTGTTTCGCCGTTTGAAGCTGTTACCAATATGTACGCGGTGCCTTCTTCGCGCGGTATCGACCCCAATAAACTTGTTGCCGTATTCTATTTTATAATCTTCGGTATGATGATGGCTGATTTTGCCTACGGCATCATCCTTTCTGTCGGCGCTTTCTTGATGCTGCGCCTTAAAAAGCCCACGGGCATGTTCAAAAAAATAACGACTGTCATCCTTATCTGCGGGATATCCACGGCGATCTGGGGATTGTTCTACGGAACGGTCTTCAGCATCGAGGGCGTGCCGTATGTATTGAATCCGTTGGCAGACTCACAAAGTGCAATGCTGACGCTGATGCTCTGCCTTGGAATAGGCGTGCTGCACATTTTTACCGGCCTTTTTGTCGGTATGTATATGGATATTAAACGCGGCAAGGTTTTTGCAGCTTTTTGCGACCGTTTTACATGGGTGCTGGTGATAGGCGGCGGCGTCATGCTATTAATCGGCGGCAGTATTGGCACGGTCGGCACGTATCTTGCGCTTGTTGGTGCGGCGGTGCTGCTCTTGACGCAGGGAAGGCATAAAAAAGGCATACTCAAAAAAGCAGTAGGCGGTTTGTCAAGCCTTTACGGCGTCACAGGTTATGTCAGTGATATCCTTTCATACAGCCGTATCTTCGGCATGGGGCTTGCCACCACCGTCATCGCGATGGTGTTCAATACGATCGCAGGCATGTTGATGGGCGGCGTGATTGGTTACATTTTCGGTATCGTGGTTTTGACGGTCGGACATGTGTTCAACCTGGCTATCAACACCTTAGGCTCTTTCGTGCATACCGCACGTTTGCAGTATATTGAATTTTTCAACAGGTTCTACGAAGGGGAAGGCCGCAGCTTTATGCCGCTTAGGCTGCATGCGCGCCATCACAGGATCGGCGATTGACACCGCATAAAGCGGAAAAAAATAACGCAAACAAATCGGAAACGATTTTTGGGAGGCACTTATGGAATTTTTCGGAGAATATTTCGGTACGGTCATATCGACATTCGGGGCGGCGCTTGCTATCGGCCTTGCGGGTATCGGATCGGCAATCGGCATCAGCCTCGCCGGGCAAGCCGCGGCGGGCCTTGTTTCTGAAGCACCCGACAGGTTCGGCCAGGCGCTTGTGCTCCAGCTGCTGCCAGGCACACAGGGCATTTACGGCCTGCTTGTGGCATTTTTGATATTGCTCAACAACGGTGTCATCGGCGGCGGCGGTGTGCCGATATCGGAATCGCAGGGCTGGATCTATTTCTTTGCCGCAATGCCGACGGCGCTGGTCGGCCTTTTCTCGGCGATCGCGCAGGGCAAAACGGCTGTTGCGGGCATCGGGCTGCTTGGCAAGCGCCCAGAGGAACAAGGCAAGGCGATCATTATGGCCATCATGGTGGAAACATATGCTGTGTTCGCGCTGCTTATTTCCATGCTTGTGATACTCGCAGCGTAAAGGACGTGATATTTTGGCAGATGCACAAAAGCTCATTGAAAAAATCATCAGCGATGCGCAGCGCGATGCAGAAAACTATCGGCAGGATGCCGGGCAAAAAATAGGCGAAATGCGCGCGCAGATGCAGCGCGGTATTGAAAAACGCACTGCGGAAATAAAGCGTATGGCCAAGGATGCCATGCGTGAGAATAAAAAACGCCTTTCTGCTGTCTATGACTTAGAATACAGAAAACAGCTGCTTGCCGCCAAACAGGAAGTGATGGAAGAGGCCAAAGCGCGCGCGCTTGATAAACTTGGCTTGATTGAAAAAGAGGCCTATCTGGCTTTGCTTAAAAAAGAGCTGCTAAACTGCGCCGAGAACGGACAGGGAGGCCTTATCCTTTCTGAAAATGAGAAATTTATCGACGATGCATTTTTAGATGAAGTCAACAAAGCGCTGAAACAAAAGGACGGAACGGGCGAAATCAGGATTTTGGGCGAAAAGCGCGCGATGCGCGGCGGCTTCATTTATGCAAACGGCGGGCTGGAAATAAACATATCTTTGGAAGCCTTACTGGAAGAAGCCTGGCAGAGGTCTGAAACGGATATCGCGCAATTGCTGTTTACACAATCATAGAGGTTAAAACATGTCGCAGACCAACAGCAGCTTTCCCTTCGCATCGGCGCGCGTCAAGGCGATGGAGCAAAGGCTGATTACAAAAGAAAAATTATCAAGGCTGATAGAGGCAAAGGATTTTGACGCCGCTATGCGCCTTTTGGCTGAGTATGGATATGGGCACGGCGTCTCGCAAGATAGTTTTGAGCCGTTGATCCAAAAAGAGCTGTCCGAAACAGATAAGCTGCTTGAAGCCTTGTCGCCAAGCGATATATTCACGCGCATCATGCGTGCTGAGCGTGATTATCATAACTTGAAAGTGATCATCAAGCTGATGCTGCGTGACGGGGAGTCAGAAAGCGCAGAGCTTTACCCGGGCAATATCAGCATAGACGCACTCAAGTATGCGATCAATGAAAACAACTACTTTTCGCTGCCCGACACCATAAAGGAAGCTCTTGAGTATATCGACAGGCAGTTTGCGGTTCTGACGGACGCTTCCATCATCGGCGTGGCGCTCGACCGCGCCTATGCCAAGGAAGTAGATGCACTCGCTGTAAAGATGGGAGACCCGGTTGTCAGCGCGTATTTCGAAGCGTTTTTTGACATGACGAACATCATCGCGCTGCTGCGTGTGCGTGCAGCGGATGCGGAGGACAAAGAATCTTTTGAGCGCGCGTGCCTTCGGGGCGGCAAGATCTCAAAACGCACGCTCATAGAGGCGTATGACATTGCCGACGACGGCTTTTTGGCTGCTGCCGCCAAGGGCAAGTATGCGGATATACTGGCCGGCGCATTTGCTGATTACCAGAAGACAGGCAGCCTGTATATGATGGAAAAAGCGCGGGATGACTACCTTGGCGCATTACTGCAAAAGAGCCGTTTTGATATGTTTGGCATCGGCCCGCTGATGTGTTATTACATTGCCAAACAACGTGAAGCGGCCGCGGTACGTATGGTGATGACGGCCAAACAGGGCGGTATTGAGCCCGACGACGTAGATGCGCGGCTCAAAGAGCTGTTGATATAAGGAAAAGAGTATGAAAAAGATAGGCGTTGTGGGAGATACGGACAGCATCATCGGTTTTAAAACACTCGGCATCGATGTTTATCCGGCTGAGGGCGAGGACATCGCGCGCGTATTAAACCGGCTTGCGGCGGGCGGTTATGCTATTATTTTTGTGACGGAGCAGGCGGCGCAGATTGCCGCCGAAACCATTGACCGCTACAAAACATCGCCGTTTCCGGCGATCATACCGATACCCGGAAACCGCGGAACGACCGGATTCGGGATGCGCGGCATCCGTGCTAATGTGGAAAAGGCTATCGGCGCGGATATACTTTTGGATTAAGAATTGACAGGAAGGATATGTGTATGGAAGGCAGAATAGTCAAGGTCTCCGGTCCGCTCATCGTGGCAGAAGGCCTCGGCGACAGTGAAATGTACGATGTCGTCAGGGTGAGCGATGAGAAACTGATCGGTGAGGTTATAGAGCTTCGGGGTGATATGGCATGGGTTCAGGTCTATGAGGAAACAAGCGGGCTTGGGCCGGGAGAACCCGTGTATACGACGGGGAGCCCTCTTTCGGTTGAGCTTGGGCCGGGGCTTATCGAATCCATTTTTGACGGTATCCAGCGGCCGCTTGACAAGATACGCGATGTCGCAGGAGACCGCATCAGCTGCGGCGTCCAGATAAATGCGCTCGATCACGAAAAAAAGTGGCAGTTTGCGCCTATGGCGAAAACGGGTGCTTTTGTCACAACAGGTGATTTTTTGGGTTATGTGCAGGAAACCACGCTAGTCAAGCATTTTATCATGGTGCCGCACGGTGTGGAAGGGGAAGTAGAATGGCTCGCTGACGGCCAGGCCACCGTTTTAGAGACTGTCGCAAGGATCAAAAAACCGGACGGAAATTCAGCAGAGATACCCATGCTTCAGAAATGGCCTGTGCGCCGCGGACGGCCGTTTGACGAAAAACTGCCTCCGAGTGAGCCCATGATCACAGGCCAGCGCGTGATAGATACGCTGTTCCCCGTCGCAAAGGGCGGCGTGGCGGCTGTGCCCGGGCCTTTTGGAAGCGGTAAAACGGTCGTACAGCACCAGCTTGCCAAATGGGCGGATGCGGACATCATTGTTTATGTGGGCTGCGGCGAACGCGGCAATGAGATGACCGACGTGCTGATGGAGTTTCCAGAGCTTAAGGATCCGCGCAGCGGCGAACCGCTGATGAAGCGTACGGTGCTGATTGCCAATACGTCTGACATGCCGGTTGCGGCGCGCGAAGCTTCTATTTATACAGGCATAACGATCGCGGAATATTTCCGCGACATGGGATACAAGGTGGCCGTCATGGCCGACTCCACATCGCGTTGGGCGGAAGCGCTGCGCGAAATGTCAGGGCGGCTTGAAGAAATGCCGGGAGATGAAGGTTATCCGGCCTATCTTTCTTCGCGGCTTGCGAATTTTTATGAACGTGCGGGTATCGTCAAGGCGCTCGGCACCGACAAACGCATCGGCGCGATCACGGCCATCGGCGCAGTGTCGCCGCCCGGCGGTGATATTTCTGAACCGGTGTCGCAGGCCACGCTCCGGATCGTCAAGGTGTTCTGGGGGCTTTCGGCACAGCTTGCGTATAAACGCCATTTTCCGGCGATCGACTGGCTTTTATCTTATTCGCTCTATGTTGACCGCTTAACTGACTGGTTTGACGAGAATGTGTCAAGCGAATGGGACAAACTGCGCACCAAAACGATGCAGCTATTGCAGGACGAAGCCGAGCTTGAGGAGATCGTACGGCTTGTCGGCGTGGATGCGCTTTCTCTCAAAGACCGGTTAAAGCTGGAAACGGCGCGATCGATACGCGAAGACTACCTGCACCAGAACGCATTCCATGATATTGACACTTACACGTCGCTGGAAAAACAGTTTGGGATACTTGAACTGATCATCAAATGGGGCGAACTTGGCCAGCGCGCACTCGAAGCGGGTGCACTGCTTTCCAGGATTTCCGATCTTCCGGTACGCGAGGAGATCGGGCGCGCCAAATATGTGGCGGAAGATGAAGCGGCAGCGCACTTCGCAGTGATACGCGAACATCTCGAATCACAGATGTCGGCGCTTTATGAGGAAGGTGGGATAGAGATTGCTTAAAGAATACCGCACGATCACCGAGGTCGTCGGCCCTTTGATGCTTGTTGAAGGGGTCAGCGGCGTAAAATATGATGAACTTGTCGAGATTGTCCAGCAGAGCGGTGATATACGGCGCGGAAAAGTGCTGGAGATCAACGGCGACAAGGCGCTGGTGCAGCTTTTTGAAAGTTCACAGGGTTTGAAGATCGCCACATCAAAGGCGCGTTTTTTGGGCCGCAGCATTGAGCTTTCCGTGTCTTACGATATGCTCGGGCGTGTTTTTGACGGGATGGGATCGCCCATGGACGGCGGGCCTGCCATCATTCCCGAAAAACGCATGGATATCAACGGGTCGCCTATCAACCCGGCAGCGAGAGACTATCCCGAGGAGTTTATTCAGACGGGCATCTCGGCGATCGACGGGCTCAACACGCTCGTGCGCGGGCAGAAGCTGCCTGTATTTTCAGGATCAGGTCTGCCGCATGCCAACCTTGCAGCACAGATCGCCCGGCAAGCCAAGGTGCTTGGCAGCGAGACGAGTTTTGCCGTGGTGTTCGCAGCGGTGGGCATCACGTTTGAGGAAGCCGACTTTTTTATCAGCGATTTTAAAAAGACGGGAGCCATCGACCGCACCGTGTTGTTCATCAATTTGGCGGACGACCCTGCGATAGAGCGTATCTCCACGCCGCGCATGGCTTTGACGGCAGCTGAATACCTTGCATACGAAAAGGACCTGCATGTGCTTGTCATCATCACGGATATCACCAATTATGCAGAAGCGCTGCGCGAGGTCTCGGCCGCCAGAAAAGAAGTGCCGGGCAGGCGCGGTTATCCCGGGTATCTGTACACCGACCTTGCGACAATGTATGAGCGCGCCGGGCGCATCAAGGGACGCGCAGGCTCAGTCACGCAGATCCCCATACTATCGATGCCTGAAGATGACAAGACACACCCGATACCCGACCTTACAGGCTATATCACAGAAGGGCAGATCATACTTTCGCGCGAACTGCTGCGCAAGGGCATAACGCCGCCCATAGACGTGCTGCCGTCGCTCTCGCGCCTAAAAGACAAAGGCATCGGCGAGGGCAAAACGCGTGAAGACCATGCGGATACCATGAACCAGCTTTTTGCTGCTTATGCGCGGGGCAAGGACGCGAAGGAACTGTCGGTCATTCTCGGCGAAGCGGCCTTGTCGGACGTTGACAAACTTTATGCCAAGTTTGCCGATGCATTCGAGCGCGAATACGTTTCCCAGGGTTATGAGAAGAACCGCCCGATCGAAGAAACGCTTCAACTCGGCTGGAAGCTGCTGAAAATTCTGCCTAAAGCGGAGCTCAAGCGCATCAAGGATGCGCATATCGAAAAATACCTGCCTGCGGATGAGGAATAGGCAATGGCATTGATAAGAGTCAACCCCACGCGCATGGAGCTGACAAAGCTCAAGAAAAGGCTGGCAACAGCAACGCGGGGGCACAAGCTTTTGAAGGACAAGCGCGACGAAATGGTGCGCCAGTTTATGCTGCTGATACGGCGCAACAAGGAGCTGCGGGCAGAGGTGGAAAAGGCGCTGGGCATCGCTTTGCGCGGCTTTGTGCTGTCACGTATCGCAATGACAAAAGAGGCGATGGAAGAAGCGCTTCTTTACCCTGTGCGCGAGGTCGAGCTCTCTGTTTCGCGCGCCAACATCATGAGCGTTAATGTGCCGAGGATCAGCTTTTTGGAAAAGAAACGCGAACGCAGCTTTTTTCCGTACGGGCTTGCGTTCACATCAGCTGAGCTTGACAATGCCACGGCCGAGCTTGCGCGTGTGCTGCCGCAAATGGTTGAGCTGGCAGAGCTTGAGAAAACCTGCAACATGCTGGCCGACGAGATAGAAAAGACGCGGCGGCGCGTCAATGCGCTAGAATACGTGATGATCCCGCAGCTTGAGGAAACCATCAAATATATCCGCATGAAGCTCGATGAAAACGAACGTGGCAGCCTGATACGGCTGATGAAAACAAAAGACATGATCGCCAAGAGAGAGGCGCAGTAAGGGGGCGGAGACGCTCTCTTTTTTTGTGCGTCAAAAAAGAGCCATTGTTTAACGAAGAAGCCCTCCTTCATGGCAGGGCTCTGGCTGCGTCTGGCTTACATGATCAGCGTGCCGTCATTGATGTGCTGGATCATCATGATATCTTCCTCGATGCCTGTTTTTACGTTGATATAAATGAGGTAATCATGATCGTTCATCGTGCCGGTGAATTCCCAGCACAGCTGTTCTTTGCCCGATTCCAAAGGTATCAGCGCAAGCCGCGCGCTTTGTACTTCGACACCGCCGTTTATCTTTTTCTCGGCCTGCTGTTTGTTAAGCGCAATCTGTTCAAAGCTGCGTTTTTTGTGCGACATCAGATAGTTGTTGGCATCAAAGCCGACCACTTTGCCCGTCGGGATATCGAGCCAGAGCTTGATCATATCAGGGTATAGGACGATACCCTGCTCTTGGGGTATCAGGTTGATGATCGCAAGGCCGTTGTAGAACTGAGCGTAGCTCGGCGCGCTTGCCCCATAGCCCTTCGTCCTCAAGAAGCGCTGTGCAGTGCCTGAAAGCCGCTCGTATTTTTCATCTGTCGGTATGGCTGATATGCCGCCGTCGTGGCTGCTCATATACCAAAGCACGTGCCCGCCCTGTTTTGTGATCAGGATTGAAAACGGGATGTTTTGCTTTTCGCCTTTGAAAATGTAACTGGGGATGTCGCCGGCGCATTCACCCGCAAAAACCAGCGCGGCCGTTTCGATATCAAGAAATTCTGCCGCTGCCTTTAAGGCCTGCTGTGCCGTTAACTTGGTCCCGCCTAGCCCTTCGGGCGCTTTGTTTTCGGTGGCCTCTGAAAAAGGGCCGTTGTACATAAGCCGCGGGAACTCCTGCTCCGCGAAATCAAGGCTGGCCGAGCCTTCGCCCGCTGCGAGCATATAAATGCCTGTACCAAAACCGGCATCACCGGGATAAGTGCCGTTTTGCCAGGTGGCTTCAAGCGAAGAATAGATGTCTCTGCATGCGCCCGCAAGCACTTGAATCTGCGCATAATCATCATCGTTCAAGTCTTCGCCCTTGGCCAGCTTGTGCGTCAGCATACGGCAGTAGTCCCCCGCACGGTTGACAAACTGCGTCAGCCTGCATGTGCCCCCGTATGTCACGGGAAGCGCTGCGATGGAGCTTTCGGTCTCCCCCGCCTGCCGCCAGACATCCATCAGCAATATGGAACGCTGATTCAATTCGTTTGCCGCTTCCAGCTTGTAAAACTTGGCTTCCAGTTCCGCCACATTCGATAAAAGCTCCTCAAAGGCTTGTTCGTTTTGCGCGGAAAGTTGTATTTTAAGCGCATCGCGTTCGCTGTCAAGCACGATGGTATAGATAGTCAAACCTACAAACAATAACCCTGCGGCTATCATTGCGATCAGCTTATGAATCCTTTTCATGTCCGTCCCTTTCTATTTGCAGAAAACGTGGCCGCCGATTGTCAGTATGACTGGCCGTGAGCGTATCCATCTGTTTTGCGTTTTGGCGGGATTGTAGAAAAAAAGCGCGCCGCCCGAAGGGTCCCAGCCGTTTGTGGCATCGCGTGCTGCCTTGAGCGATGATGAATCTGGCGCGAGGTTGATCTGTCCGTCGTCCACCACCGAGAAGGCGCCGCGCTGATAAATCACTTTGGCCATGGTATTTGGAAACTCTGAGCTTTTGATCCTGTTCAACACCACGGCGCCCACGGCGACCTTGCCTTCATAAGGCTCGCCCCTTGATTCGCTATGTATGAGCTGTGCGAGCTGGTAAACATCCTTGTCGTTATTGCTGCCGCCCCCGCTGCTTGCGCTGCGCCCGCCGGAAGGCGTCCTCACGCCCAGCTTTTCAGCCGTCTGAGAACCCACGATGCCGTCTACAGTGATGCCGTGTTTTCTCTGGAAGGCGATGACCGCGTCCTGTGTCAGTACTCCGTAATGCCCGTCCACCGCTCCTTTGTAATAGCCCCAGTCGGAAAGCCGGCGCTGTATCTCGCGCACCCCGTCGCCGCTTGCGCCCATCCTATATGACTGCGCCGAAACGGCATCGCAGCCGAACAAAAAAGCCGCAAGCAATATCATAAGCAGTATTGCAAGCGGTTTTTTAAACTGTGCCATATGCGTGTCTCCTTAAAGCTGTTTCTAACGGCTTACCCGAAAAGGCTTTGGATAAACTCTGCGAAAAATGAAGTGATCTTCGTTTCTTCATCGACCGGAAACTCTGTTTCGGTAAGACACAGCGGCGGGAACATGACGCACCACCAGTTATCACCTTCGCCGTTTCCGAGCGTAATGCGCAGCGCTTCATATTCTCCTTCGGGGTAGGTTATTCCCTGATACTTTTTTTCAGGAAAGTGGAAGGTGCCCAGCTTTGCCTTTGCGCTGTAGGTAAAACCGCCCTGACCAAGCACTTTGTTTGCCGTCATCATTATTGTCTCAAGGTTGCTTTCGATATATACCCGCGCCTGCGGCAAATTTTCGCAGGCAGACATTTTTACGCCTGTCAGATCAAGAACTGCGTCACGTACGCGCAGCTTGATATCCTGATCCGCCATGCTATTTGAATTGGCCATGATGTGCAGCCTTAGCGGAGCCTGTGTGCATGCGCTCATCAGAATTACAAGTGCCGTCAATATGGCGATAACCGAAATCTTAACTGTTCCACGTCTCATCATTGTGCCCTTCGACATTATAGATACATATTGTGATTTCCATTATGGACACATGCCTGGAAATCTATACACATCTGCCGCAGCTTGATTTATGAGAATAAAAAAAGCCCGAAAAGGGCTTTTTG
Source organism: Christensenellales bacterium (assembly GCA_040768905.1). Classification (GTDB taxonomy): domain Bacteria; phylum Bacillota; class Clostridia; order Christensenellales; family SZUA-584; genus SZUA-584. Next base: position 2,070,343 of record JAXGMA010000001.1, on the reverse strand, counting down.
AGAAGAGCCGTTTATTCCTCGTCTGATATGATGATGCTTTGCGCTATTTCCTGAAGCAAAAGCCTCTGCTGCTCTGTAGAAACCTCGTCAGCTTTTGAAGGGTCGACCGCGGTGTGGTAAATGTCGATACATATGATGCCAAGCGGCGCTTCGATCAGATAGATGTAACCGCGAAAGCCGGCGCTTTCAAAATATTCGTTGATGTCATCATTAAGGTATTCAAACCTGACGGCGTTTTTTTCGTTTATGTCTATCGTTTCTACTTCGCCGATCATATCATCAAAGAAACGGTTTTGATATACTGAAAGAAAATCATCAAGCTCTGCATAATCCTCATCGAAACGATAGTAATACACATGCGCGTAGGCCGAGATATTATCAGTCATCGTCAGCACCAGGCCGTCAGAATCTTCAGCCTCTTTAGCCTGCCAGTTTTCAGGAACAAGGAAAGTAAAGCTGTTTTCTGCTGCCGAGACGGTTTGGCTCAGCGGAGTCACCGCTTCTTTGGTAGTGCAGCCAAAAACAGCTGGGATGAAAGCTAAAGCCAGTATAAAAAGAAAGACGGTTTTTCTCATCGGCGACCTCCATGATGCAATATACACTCAGCACATAAATCCCCGCAATAATAGCCGTCAGTTGCAGCCTGCAGGCCAAAAACATTTTCTTAAAGCGGTCATTATCTGCTGAAATATCTTGTTTTTAAGAGTATAACAGTTTTTTTATGTTTTTCATAAGATTTTTTTGTGATATAATATTTTAATTATATGGGGGGCGGCTTTATGCAGCGCATATTGCTCACAATCAAAGGCACACAAATAGACGGCAGCAGCAGCGAACTTATCGAGTTCATCACTGAAGGGCGCTTGCTTAAAGATGCCGAAGGCTGTATGCTTGAATACGATGAAAGTGAGATAAGCGGAAAAGACGGCTGTACGACCAAACTTATATTAAAGGACGGCAGCGTCACACTGCAAAGAAGCGGCACAATGGATACCCATATGATATTTTCTCCGGGCAGTGTTTTTGAAAGCAATCTGACGACACCGTACGGCACGCTTCATCTTAATGTTTTTGCATTGCGGGTGGAAAGCAGTATCAATGATCAGGACGGCAGCTTAAGCCTTGAATATGAATTGAATATCGGAGAGATGTCAACCGTCAATAAGCTGGATCTGTCGTTTAAAAATATGGATGACTGCATAAGTTAGCCAAAGGTTAATAAAGCGGAGGAGATGAGATGAAGATTGATTGCCTGGGGCATTCCTGTTTCAAAGTCACATTAAAAAATGGTGTGAAGATACTTTTTGATCCCTATGATGACAATATAGGCTATAAGCCTTCAGAGGTGGAAGCAGATATCGTTGTTGTCAGCCATGCGCATTATGACCATAACAATTTGGCACATATCATCGGCGAATATACGCTGGTCAACAAGCCCGGAAAGTATAATTTTGACGATTTTTCCATCGAGGGTTTTAAAACCTTTCATGATTGTGAAAAAGGTGCGCTGCGCGGTGAGAACACGGTGTTTCTGGTGACCAGCAAAGGGCTGCGCCTTTGCCACATGGGCGATATTGGCTGTATGCCGGATGACGATGTGATCAACAACATCAAAGGAACAGAGATACTGATGATCCCCGTAGGCGGCAATTATACTTTAGATGCTGAACATGCGCTGAAAGTTTGTGAGGCCATCTCGCCAAACATCATTATACCCATGCATTTCAAGACGCCCGCAAGCGTACTCGATATTGCCCCTGTGTATGATTTTCTGGAAGCAGCCCGCAGCGAATATGATGTTTCGCATCTTGGTAAATGTTCATTTACAGTCGATAAATCATCGCTGAAAAAGCGTACACGTATCATGGTTATGGAGTACCTTTAAATCACATTTTATCTTTTTGGAGGGGTTATGGCCACAAAATTTATATTCGTTACCGGCGGCGTTGTGTCTTCACTTGGCAAAGGCATTACTGCCGCTTCACTTGGGCTGTTGCTAAAAAGCCGCGGCCTTAAGGTTTCGCTGCAAAAATGCGATCCGTATATTAATGTCGATCCCGGAACGATGAGCCCGTTCCAGCATGGCGAGGTCTTCGTGACAGATGACGGTGCGGAAACGGATCTTGATATCGGCCACTACGAACGCTTCACCGATGAGCGTTCGTTTTCCGATTCCAACGTAACCACCGGCAAGGTGTATTGGCAGGTGATCACCAGAGAGCGCCGCGGAGATTATCTTGGCGGCACGGTCCAGGTGATACCGCATATTACGGATGAGATCAAGCGGCGGATCTACAGCGTGGCAAGCAAAGAAAAACCTGATGTGGTGATCACAGAAATCGGCGGTACGGTGGGTGACATAGAATCGCAGCCATTCCTTGAGACCATCCGGCAGATCAAATGGGAGGTCGGGGAAGAAAACTGCATGTATTTACATGTTACGCTGATGCCCTATTTAAAAATGGTGGGAGAGCTCAAGACAAAGCCCACACAGCACAGTGTCAAGGAACTCCGTACCATAGGCATAGAGCCCGATATCATTGTCTGCCGCACCGAGCTTGAGCTCAGTAATGATACCAAACGCAAGATCGCTCTTTTCTGCAACGTGAGCCCTGCCAGTGTTGTGCAGAACCTTGATGCACAGACACTTTATGAAGTACCCATGCAACTGCGCGATGAAAAGCTTGATACACTTGTCTGTAAAAGACTCGGGCTTCCGGATACGCCTGCGCTGATGCCCGAGTGGGAAAATATCGTCAAGATACAAAAACAAAAAAAGCAGAAAGTGTGCGTAGCCATTGTAGGAAAATACATTGAGCTGCACGATGCTTACCTTAGCATTGCCGAAGCGCTCACGCACGCAGGTATCGCAAACAAGCTTGATGTGGATATACTTTGGGTAAACGCTGTTGAGCTCGAGGAAACCGGTGATACAGCTTCCATACTCGGCGGAGTCGACGGGGTGATCGTGCCGGGCGGTTTTGGAGAACGGGGTATAGAAGGAAAAATAAAGGCAATACAATACTGCAGGGAAAATAAAGTGCCGTTCTTTGGCATTTGCCTTGGCATGCAGCTTGCCGTGATCGAGTTTGCCCGTAATGTGCTTGGATACCGCGAGGCCAATTCGACTGAGCACTGTTCGGACACACCGTATCCTTTTATTGATCTGATGCCTGAACAAAAGAACATCACTGATATGGGCGGCACGATGCGGCTTGGCAGTTACAAATGCTGCCTCAATAAAAACACGTTTGCCTATGCGGCATACGGCGAAGAGGAAATTGATGAACGCCACCGCCACCGCTATGAGTTTAACAACATTTATATTGAAGAGCTGGCGAGTAACGGTATGCGCGTCGCGGGCGTCAATCCGGACTACGGCCTGGTGGAGATCGTGGAAATTGCCGGGCACCCCTGGTTTGTGGGCGTTCAATTCCATCCGGAGTTCAAATCGCGCCCCATACGCTCGCATCCGCTGTTTAAGGAGCTTGTAGCAGCGGCAAAAAAATTCAAAGCAGGGCGTGCCCATAAATAACAGGCTGTTTTTTAAATGGAGGAAAAAAAGTTGACGGAACCAAGGGCCAGAAATTTCATAGAAGAGATCATTGAAGACGATATACAATCAGGCCGCGTTAAAAACGTGATCACACGGTTTCCGCCCGAACCCAACGGATACCTGCATATCGGGCATGCAAAGTCTGTGTGCCTCAATTTCGGCACAGCCATAAAATACGGCGGAAAGTGCAACCTGCGCTACGATGACACCAACCCAGTCAAGGAGGACGACGAATACATACAAAGTATACGGCGCGATGTCGAGTGGCTTGGGTTTGAGCCCGCTGCCGTTCTTTTTGCTTCGGACTATTTTGAATATATGTTCAAATGCGCGCTGCTTCTTATCGATAAAGGGCTGGCGTACGTGTGCGATCTTTCTGCAGAGCAGATCCGGCAGTTTCGCGGCACTCTTAAGCAGCCCGGCAAAAACAGCCCGTACCGCAAGCGCAGCATTGACGAAAACCGCCGCCTTTTTCTTGAGATGAGGGAAGGCAGATACGCCGACGGCGAGAAGGTGCTGCGTGCCAAAATTGACATGGCAAGCCCTAACCTGAATATGCGCGACCCTGTGCTTTACCGCATACTGCGCGCGACGCATCACCGCACGGGCGATGACTGGCTTATTTACCCGATGTACGATTATGCGCATCCGCTTGAGGACGCTTACGAGGGCATCTCGCACAGCATATGCACGCTCGAATTCGAAGACCACCGTCCGCTTTATGACTGGGTGATACAGAATTGCGAGTGCGACCCTGCGCCGCGCCAGTATGAATTTGCGCGGCTGAACCTAACGCGTACCATCATGAGCAAGAGGTATCTTAAAAAGCTTGTTGATGAAGGCGTTGTCTTGGGCTGGGATGACCCGCGCATGCCGACGCTTTCCGGTTTGCGCCGCCGCGGCTATACGCCCGAAGCGCTGCGTGACTTTTGCGAACGCATCGGTGTTGCCAAATCCAACAGCGAGGTGGACGCGGGGCTGTTAGAGCACTGTGTGCGCGAACATTTGGGGCAGATCGCTCCGCGCCGGATGGCCGTGCTGGACCCTCTCAAAGTCGTGATCGAGAATTACGCGGGCAGCGGCGAGACCCTTTACTCAGAAAACCTGCCCAAAAATGAACAGGCGGGCAAACGCACCGTTGCTTTTTCCGGGGAAATATATATCGAACGCACCGATTTTGAGGAAGAGCCGCCTCCGAAGTTTTTCCGGCTTGCGCCGGGCAGAGAAGTGAGGCTCAAGGATGCGTATATCATCAAATGCGAACGCGTCATCAAAGACAAGAACGGTAATGTCACACAGATCATATGCAGCTATGACCCTGATTCAAAGTCGGGCAGCGTGAATGCAGGCCGCAAGGTCAAGGGCACTTTGCACTGGGTGGACGCAGCCACCGCTGTGCCGTGCGAAGTGAGGCTTTATGATTACCTGCTTTGTGAAGGAGAGGGCGATTTCTCCGACAGGCTCAACCCAGAATCTCTCAAAATTATTAGCAGTGCGCTGATAGAGCAGGCTGGCGCGGACACAGAGGCAGGCGAACGCTTTCAGTTTATGCGGCAGGGCTATTTTTGTACCGACAGCGACAGCACAAAACAAAGGCCAGTTTTCAACCTCATCGTGGGTTTGAAGGACAGCTACAAAGGATAAAGATCAATGAAACAAGTACGCACACGTTTTGCCCCGAGCCCGACGGGTTATCTGCATATCGGCGGCCTGCGCACAGCGCTCTACGCCTGGCTTTTTGCCCGCAAACACGGCGGTGTGTTCATATTGCGCATCGAGGATACCGATTTGGGACGGGAAGTTACGGGCGCGAAGGACGTGATTTACGATACGCTGCGCCAGACGGGGCTTTATTATGACGAGGGTCCTGATGTGGGCGGCGCTTTCGGTCCTTATATTCAGAGCGAACGCATGGACATATATAAAAAATATGCGCATAAGCTGATCGGCTGCGGCGCGGCGTACCGCTGCTTTTGCACCAAAGAGCAGCTCTTAGAGCAACGTGCTTTGGCCAAAGACAGCGGCCAAAATTACACCTACGGCAAACACTGCCTTTCTCTCTCTGCGCCGGAAATCGAAAAGCGGCTCAAAGCCGGTGAGCCGTACGTCATCCGTCAGAATATACCGCGCGAGGGCGAGACCACATATAAAGACGCGGTGTTCGGTGATATCACGGTGCCCAACGCCGACCTTGACGACAACGTGCTCTTAAAAGCCGACGGCATGCCCACATATAACCTTGCCAATGTGATAGACGACCACCTGATGGGCATCACACATGTGATACGTGGTGTGGAATATTTATCGTCCACGCCCAAGTACAACCATCTTTACCGAGCGCTCGGATGGGAGATTCCGGCGTACATCCACCTGCCTGTGGTGATGAAGGACAAACAGCGTAAGCTCTCCAAGCGTTACGGTGACGCGTCTTTTCATGATTTTATCAAAAAAGGTTACCTGAAAGAAGCGCTTTTGAACTACATCGCGCTTTTGGGATGGAGCCCCGGAGATGACCGTGAGATATTTTCTCTGCCTGAACTTATAGAGGCGTTTTCTCTGGAAGGTCTCTCTAAATCATCGGCGGTTTTCGATGTGGACAAACTCACCTGGATGAACGCGCTCTACATCCGCGCCCTGCCGCAGAATGAATTTATCGCACAGGCCATGCCGTATTTTAAACAGGCAGGCGTGGAAAGCTTTGATCTTGAACTGATCGCACTGATCATCCAGCCGCGGCTTGAGCGTTTGACTGAAATAACGGAAAAGCTATCTTTTTTGATCGCCATGCCGGATTACAGCAAAGACCTGTACACGCACACGCGTATGAAGACGGACGCTCAGGCGGCCTTGCCCGTGCTCAAGCAAGCCAGAACGCTTCTTGGTACGATTGACGATTATTCGCTTGAGAATCTCAAGGAAAACCTGACGTCTCTGGTCGAGCGGCTCGGCATTAATAACGGGCAGCTGCTCTGGCCGCTGCGCATCGCCATCACGGGTACGCAAGTCACCCCCGGCGGTGCGGTGGAGGCGGCGTGCTTACTTGGCAAGCAGGAAACGCTGCGGCGGCTTGATACGAGCATCGCGAAGCTGGAAGGATAAGATCACCACAGATAAGACCTATGTATAAAAAGGCCTTAAGAAATAGGGGAAAACACTCTTAAGAGCTTGAACTTAATTTTTATTTGGGAACTTTTCGTTCTAACTCCCGTATTTTTCGTACATACTAAAGCAAAAAGGGGAAAAGACAGATGTCCGCATTTGTTTGGATCTTTTTTGCTCTGCTGGTCGCCGTGAATGCCTTTACAGCATCCGCGCTTGTAAGAAACAAAGCGTTTGCGCACTTAAGAGCTGTGCTGCTTGCTTTCGTGTCGTTCGCGGTGCTGTTTGTTGTTTTCGCTTTACTCGCGCTGCCTGTTCCCGGCCTCGTTTGGATATTTGCCATGATTGCGCAGCTTTCTCATAACTTTATTGGTTATTACCTGCGGTTTTATGAAAGCTCAAAAGCATTCGACCGCTATCACCATGCTTTTTCTGCGTTTTCCTATGCACTGCTCTTCTTTTTCGGGCTGGCTGCTGTTTTCGGCGCCGTGCAGCCAAAGATCATAGCGGCGGTGTTTGTGTTTTCACTCGGCGTCACGCTCGGCGTTTTTGTGGAGATGCTTGAATTTATCCTTGATCAGAGGGGAAAAAACGGCCTTAAGATGCAGAAAGGCTTAAAAGACACCAACTTTGATGCTGTTTTCAATTTAGCGGGCGCGGCGTCGGCGGCTGTTTTTGCCTATGTTTTTTACCTATGAGTCTGTGAAGAATCTGCTTTTATACCAAAACAACACTTCGCTAACCGCCATCGTGGTGTTTCCCGTCGGGTTTTTCTTCGATTAGGCGAGCAAAAATCTGCGCGATCTCAGGGTCAAACTGGGTGCCTGCATTTTTCCTTATTTCATCCAAAGCTTGCCGGGCAGTCATTTTTTTTGTGTTCTGCGAACTGTTCGTCATCCTGTCATAGCTTTCCGCCAAAGCGATCATCCTTGCAAGCCTTGGGATCTCTTCGCCTTTGATGCCTTTGGGGTAACCTTTACCGTCCCATCTTTCGTGGTGATACAGGACGATCTCTGCGATATCCATGGTTTTGTCAAACGAATGGAGTATTCGGTATCCTGCTGTGGCATGTTTTTGCATTTTATTGAACTCTTTATCGTCTAAACGGTAGTTATTATTCAGGATATGATGATCCAGTACGATTTTGCCTATGTCATGCAGATATGCCGCGTCTTTGAAGCTTATCGCCAGAAGCATGCCCGAAAATATCATTGGTCAGCTTCAAGGCGTTGACATCTGCCATGATGATGGAAAGCGGAAGATTGACCTGTGAATCCAGCCGGGCAAGCTCCTCTTCAAAATAACGCCTGTTGCGAAGGCCTGTAAGCGAATCATGGTAGCTTAAGTATTCTATTCTTTCTCGTTGTTCTTTTTTATCAGAAATGTCGCGGAAAACGAGCACAACGCCAACGGTTTCGCCCATATCATTCTTTATCGGTGCGGCACTGTCTTCCAGATGATACTTTTTGCCGCTTTTGGATGTCAGAACGGCATGGTTCTCAAGCTCCTGGATTTCATCAAAAGCAAGGGCATCTTCAATCGGGTCGTACGCCCCTGTTTATCGACGACCATCACGCCATCGCCGATGGAAACGAGGGTTTGCAGGTATTTGTTGCGTTCAAACTGTAATTCTTCCTGGATGGTTCTCCGCTCCGCTGCGTTCCAGGTTCCGCTCATAAGCATCGTCGTCTCATAGATATCATGGCTGGTATAGTCGCCTTCTTTATTGCCAAGCCCGACAACAGCCACGATCTTGCCGTCGATCAGGATAGGGACTGACATAAAGTTTTTCAGCGCAACATGGCCTTTGGGATATCCCTTTTTCAAAGGATGGGGAGCCTCAAAATCATTAACGATCAAAGGTTTGCGCTGACGCACGACCTCTCCCCAAATACCTGTTTTGTCAAGTTGGTATTTTGTTTGCTTTTCAATGACATCACAGTCGTTCATGACACCGCGCGTCCATGAGTTCAGCGTGAATTCGCGCTTTTGCTCATCATAAAGATAAATGTAGCCGTATTTACTTTCGGTCAATTTCAGCGCTTCATGCAGCACATAGTCAAGCTGCTGCTGCGTATCTTTAAAGTTGCTTGTCAGAACGTCCGTCAGTATCTTATAACGGAAAAGCACTTGTTCCAGCTTTTTTGCCTGGCTTCGTTCTTCCGTGACATCTTTGATATAGGCGCCGACGCCGGTTGTCCCGCTGAGCAAACCAACAGGGAATTTGGTCGTCCTGTAGACTCGGCCGTTCCACTCGACATGGTCAACGATCCTTTTCTTTTTTTCCAGAACGGCGAGATCCGTCTGCTTGCGCTTACTGGCAAACGCATCTTCGCTCAGAGCAAAATCATCAAGCCCGACAATCTGCTTTGCCTTCAAGTGAAAGAAGTTTTCAAAAGCCTTGTTGACGAAGATATAATGCAGATTTTCATCTTTCAGATAGATAAGGCTCTCGTCGGCATCAAAAAAAGTTTTTCTCTGCAGGTTCGCGTTTTGCTGCTCAAGCTTGGATGTTTTCAGATCTTTGCTGTTTTTGAGCATTAAGCCAATAAGCACGAGTAAAATGAAAATCACCATGCTGCCCGAAACGATGCCGACTGCGGCGGCCGCGCTTTCTCTGTCTTCAAGGATAGTATGTTGTGTCACATCATGGATCACAGAAAACAAGACCCGGCGTCCTTCGTACTCTGCAGGATAAGACTAGACCTCAACGGTGCGGAGTTCACCGGTTGCGAGCCTATGCTTGAAAACAAAATAGTTTCTGTTTTCTTCAAGCGCGGCCTGCATTTCAAGAGCAGTATCATCAGGCGTGAGCGTATTGATTTGCGAGATGTCCATGGATTCCAGCTGGAGCTTTGAATAACCATAAAAGCCTGCGGCCGCTTCATTCGCATACAGGATCTCGCCGGTTTGCGGGTCAATCAAAAGCATGACAGCCCCGTGCGCATCAAAAAGAGAAGACAGCCCAGAGCCAAAGCCGTCAGAATCTGCGTTTGCCGAGAGCGGCACGGCAATGATCAAAAAAAGCGCTAAGGCGATGGCGGCCAGTTTTTTCATTGCGTTTGCTCCTTTGTGACGATATCAATAAACAGGCTGACGATATCAGTGTCAAACTGCGTACCGGCGTTTTGTTTGAGTTCCTCGATCGCCATCTCCTTTGTGATGGTTTTTTTGTATACACGTTTTTGCGTCATCGCGTCATAAGCATCTGCGACTGCGAGGATGCGTGATAAAAGAGGGATCTGTGTTCCCTTCAGGCCCTGAGGGTATCCTTTGCCGTCCCAGCGCTCATGATGAGAAAGGATATGTTCGGATACGGAGGCAAACTCGGTGGTGGCTTTGGTGATGCGGTAGCCGATCTGGGGGTGTTTGCGCATCTCTGCCCACTCATTAGATGTGAGGCTGGCATTCTTATTGAGGATACGGTCTTCGATGCCGACTTTTCCGATATCGTGCAGCATGGATAAAAGCTCAAGATCATCAAGGCTCTTTTGCGGCAGCCCGAGCCTTTGGCCGACCTTTCTGCAGAGCACGGCAAGCCGCATGGCATGTGCTTCTGTTTCATGGCTTCTGGCGTACATTGTCGCCATGACCGATGAGAGTATGTTGTTTTGCTGGCTGGTGCGCTCTAAAAGCTTATTTTTGTTCATATACGCTTCGGCTTCACGCTCTGCCGCTTTGATAGGTTCGGCAGGGTTGTTTTTGGTGCCAAAACCCAGTGAAACGTTCAGCAATCCTGGTTTGCCTCCGAAAAGGGTACGGCTGTTTTCGAAAGCGGATTTGAGCGCCTGTATCATTATTAAAGCCTGCTTTGCGTCCGTTTTGGGAAGAAGCAGGGAAAACTCACCGCCGCCGGTTCTTGCTGGCACATCACTTTCCCTGCACACACCCTGAATGAGCTTTGCAGTTTCTATGACCATCCTGTCCCCCTGCTCATATCCGAAAGCGTCATTGATGATCCGCAGGCCGTTGATATCTGCAATAATGACAGAAAGCGGCAGCTGATCGTCTTCATCAAGGCGTGCTTTCGCTTCTTCGTAATATTTGCGGTTGAAAAGGCCGGTCAGCAGATCATGGTCGGTCATATAGAGGATCTGTGCTTCTCTTTGTTTTTGCTCCGTAATGTCAACGATGATCCCTTCGAGGGCTTCCACCTCTCCGTCTTTAGTGTAAATGCCCTGGCCGAGCTCAAGCACCCATTTACGATTGTTATCGGCGGTGATGATCTCGTATTCGCTGCGGAAAGGCAGTTTTTGTGCAATCGCCAGTGCCCATTCATTCCAGAGACGTTCCCTGTATTCCTGCGCGATGACCTTATTGAAGGACAGAGCTTTATTGTGAAGAAGGCTTTCGGGGTGGTAGCCCGTCAGCGCGAAGCAGCCGTCCGAGACAAACTGCATGGTCCAGTCGGGGTCGTAATTGCATCGATAAGCCATCCCGGCAAGATTCGAAAGCAAGACCCGTTTGATGCGCTCGCTTTCGCGAAGATTGTTGAGCGCCTGCCTTTGTTCAGTGATGTCGATGCCTGACGAAAGGATGCCGCTGACCTGATCGTTTTCGTCGTAAAGCAGTGTGTTTCTCCATGAGATAATCCGTTCTTCCCCGCTTGAGGTCAACACAGTGTTTTCATAGATTTCATGTGCTGTAAGATTGCCGGCGATAATTAGGCCAAACATGTTTTTTAATTCAGGACGATAGCTTTCGGGAACAAAATGATCGATCCATGCTTTGCCGATCACATCTTCTTTCTTGCATCCAAGTATGCTGCAGCCCTCTTTATTGACCAGAGTGACATGGGCATCCTTGTCCAAAGCGATGATCATGACATGGACGATATCAAGGTATGTGCGCGACAGGTCGCGTTCTTTTTCAAGTGAGATCTCCGCCAGCTTCTGCGCCGTGATATCGCGGCTTATGCCAAGAAAGCCTGTCAGCTTGCCGCCTTGGTCTCTCAATATAGATATATTCATGGACAGCCATACCAGGCTTCCGTCAGCTCTGTAGTGTTCCAGCTCGACAGTGCGCGTCCTGTCTTTAGTGCTGAGCGCGTCGGCTTCCAGCTTAAGCTCTTCTGGGAGCAGCGCGCCGATGATGTCCAAAGAGCGGGGCGGAAATTTTTCCTGCAGAGTGCGCTGCATATGGCTTTCAGCGGACTCGCCGAGTATTTTTTCAACTGAAGGGCTCACGTATGTCGTATGAAGGTTTGCATCGGAGGTCCAAATGATGTCGGAAGAGTTTTCTGCGATCCTCCGGTATTTTTCTTCACTCAGCTGCAGCTGTTTCTGATAGGTTCGCCTTTCCTGCTGGTGCAGCAAAAGCATGCTCAAAAGAACGGATGTGACCGGATAGATGAGCATGACGGGCAGGGATATCTCCCGCCAGATCAGAAGGTTCTGAGGATAAGGGATCAGGTTGACGCATGCAAGCATCGCGGCATGCACAAAAATGCCCATGAGGAGAAAATTCAAAAAACGCCACTTTTTTTGTTTGGGGTACAGCCAGCGGCGCCACGCAAGGCCGATTAGTGCGCTGACTGTGATCACGGCTATGCCCATCAACATGCCATCGCCGCCCAACGATATCCGAAATACAATCGCCAATATTGCCGTAATCGCTGTGGGGATCACCCCGAAAAGCAGCCCGGTTATGCTGATCAGTATCGATCGTGTATCGAAAACAACACCCGGAGAAAGTTCAAACGGCATAGCCATGATCGCAATGCAAATACCGCTTATTAAGAGGCCGCTGAGTATTTGCCTTAAAAGCCGCAGGCGGCGTGAAATCAGGCAACTCAGCTCATAAACGATGAACAAAGCCAGCAGCATTGAAGCATTATTCGCCAAACCATCCATAAATTTTGGTTCATTGGATCCCCCGTGTCTGTAAGGTCATGCAAAGCAGATCGGCTTGCCATAAACAAATGCTTCTAAATACATATAAAGCAAATGTATGATTGGCAGCGCAAAACGCAGCAAGACGGGTATAAAAAATGATTTTGCTTGGAATGCATTTCATTCTGACGGCTCCATTTCACGCCGCTGGCGCAAAAAGGCTGTGCACTCTTTGAAGGATCAACTTTAAAAGCTTATCAGGTCTTTATTTCTGACAATCCGGCCAACAGTTTTTTATCACCAAGATAGAGATACCACCAAAACAAGTGTAATAATCGATAAAAATAATTATAATACATACGGCCTTTGATTATAATATTATATATAAATATATATAGGATATCTATGATAGCATCATCTCCGATGGCATTAAAAAAAGTTTTTTCGGAATAACATAAAGGGCAAAACGGCTGACGGTCAAGCAGGGGAAAAAACACGCATAGGCTGGCCGGGCGGTCAAGTTCACACTGAAAAAAAGATGTAAAAAAACGCTTGCAATTGTGCTTTGTTTATTATATAATCCCCACGTTGCGCATTTATAGCTGCGTAATTTTTGACGGGTTTGAAGCGGGAGGTTGCCGGATAAAACCGTTTCCGGGTAAATTTCCGCTGACCGGTCCGAAACATCGGACAACGCCCCGTTGCGGGACATTGGCGGCAGAATGCAAAATGCCGCAAAAACAGTATACGATACACACGGCTAAGTGTATACGGGGCGCAGCGTTAAGGAGGAGATACAATGCCAAGCCAGAAAATCAGAATCAAATTGAAGGCTTACGACTACAACCTGATTGACCAGTCAGCAAGCAAAATAGTCGATACAGCCAAGCGCACGGGCGCCAAGGTTTCGGGGCCCATACCGTTGCCCACGCAGAAGGAGATCGTGACCATATTGCGTGCGCCGCACAAATACAAGGACTCGCGCGAACAGTTCGAAATCAAGACCCACAAGAGGCTGATCGACATACTCGAAGCAACGGGCAAAACGACGGATGCTTTGATGCGGCTTGATCTGCCCTCCGGCGTGGACATAGAAATAAAGCTCTAGGGGGTGTGACGGATGAAAGCAATATTAGGCAAAAAGATTGGCATGACGCAGCTGTTCATGGAGGACGGTACAGTCATACCCGTGACGGTTCTTGAAGCCGGCCCGTGTGTCGTCACTCAGAAAAAGACGGCGGAAACGGACGGATACAATGCCATACAGATAGCATTCGGCGACATTCGCGAGAAACTGGTCACAAAACCGATGCAGGGACATTTCAAAAAAGCAGGCACGGCATTAAAACGCAGACTGCATGAATACCATGTGGACAACACGGACGATTTTACGCTCGGCCAGGAAATCAAGGTCGATGTCTTTGAAAAAGGCGATGTTGTCGATGTGCAGGGCACAAGCAAGGGCAAGGGCTTTCAGGGAATGATCGTGCGCCACAACGCCGCAAGAGGCCCTATGACACATGGTTCGCGCAACAAGCGCAAGCCTGGCAGCATAGGCGCCTGTGCCGACCCTTCGCGTGTCATCAAAGGCAAGAGAATGCCCGGACAAACCGGTGCTAAAACTGTGACGGTCCAGAATATCGAGGTCGTCGAGGTGGATGCCGACAAAAATGTGCTGCTTGTCAAAGGCGCTGTGCCGGGGGCAAGGGGCGGACTGCTTTCTATATCGAAGGCCGTAAAGGCTTGAAGCAAAGGCAGAGCATAGAAAAGGGAGTGAAACAAATGCCCAAAGTAGCGGTATACAAAACAGACGGCACCGAAGCCGGCAAGATAAATTTGAAAGATGAAGTTTTCGGCGTAAAAGTCAATGAAGCAGTGATGCATCAGGTGGTCGTTGCCCAGCTTTCTGCCAAGCGGCAGGGGACGCAAAGCACGCTTTCGCGCTCCGAAGTCAGAGGCGGCGGGATCAAGCCCTGGCGTCAAAAGGGAACGGGCAGAGCAAGAGCCGGTACTTCCCGCTCACCCATCTGGACTAAGGGCGGTGTCACGTTTGCCATGAAGCCGCGTGATTACACCCAGAAGGTCAATAAAAAAGTCAGAAAGCTGGCCATCCAAAGCGCGCTTTCCTTAAAAGTCGCGGACAAAAACATCGTCGTGCTTGACGAACTCAATCTCGATCAGCCCAAAACAAGGCTGATGGCCCAAGTGCTCGGCGTTTTCGATATCAACAAAGCGCTGATAGTGACAGCAGCTAAGGACGAGAGCGTTGTGCGCGCGTCCGGCAACATTGCGGGCGTCAAGACCCTTCCGGCTGAAAGCGTCAACGTGTATGATCTTTTAAATTATGACAAGCTTTTGATCACGAAGGATGCTGTCAAGAAGGTTGAGGAGGTTTTTGCCTAATGGAAGCAAGAGATATTATACTCGAGCCCGTATTGACGGAGAAAAGCTATGACGACATAAGCAATAAGAAATACACGTTTCTTGTGGATGTCAGAGCCAACAAGATGCAGATACGCAAAGCGGTTGAAGAGATTTTCGGTGTGAAGGTGCAAAGTGTCAACACGCTGCGCCAGATCGGTAAATTAAAAAGACAGGGCCGCAACATCGGAAGAAGGCCTGAGACAAAAAAGGCGTTCGTGACATTGACAAAAGGATCCAAGAGCATCGAGTTCTTTGATTCGCTTGCGCAGTAGGGATTGGAGGAAGCAGTATGGCGATTAAGAAACACAAACCGACTTCACCGGGGCGCCGCGGAATGACGGTCTCCACTTTTGAGGAGATCACATCCACGAGCCCTGAAAAATCGCTTCTTGAACCGATAAAGAAGACGGCCGGCAGGAATGCCAACGGCCGCATCACCGTGCGCCACAGAGGCGGCGGCGTGAAAAGAAAATACCGTGTGATCGACTTTAAACGCAACAAAGACGGCGTGCCCGCCAAGGTTGCCACCATTGAATATGATCCCAACAGAACGGCAAACATCGCGCTTCTGTTTTATGTTGACGGTGAAAAGAGATATATACTGGCGCCGCACGGCCTCTGTGTTGGAGACACTGTGATGTCGGGAGAAGGTGCGGACATCAAGCCCGGCAATGCGCTTTGTATCAAAGACATCCCGTTGGGAACCATGATACACAATATCGAGCTGCAGCCCGGCAAGGGCGGCCAGCTTGTGCGCAGCGCAGGCAATGCCGCGCAGTTGATGGCCAAAGAAGGCAAATACGCACAGGTGCGCCTGCCCTCAGGAGAAGTGCGCATGGTGCTGTTATCCGCGAAGGCCACGATAGGCCAGGTCGGTAACATCGATCAGGAAAACATCAAGATCGGCAAAGCGGGCAGAAAGCGCCACATGGGTTTTCGTCCGACGGTCCGCGGTTCGGTCATGAACCCGGTTGACCATCCGCACGGCGGCGGCGAGGGTAAAGCGCCTATCGGACGTCCCGGCCCGGTCACACCGTGGGGCAAACCGGCACTTGGCTACAAGACGAGAAAGAAGAAGAATGCTTCTGACAAATACATTGTACGGCGCAGGAACAAGTAGCGGACAGTGAAAAGGAGTAGTGGAATATGAGCAGATCGGTTAAAAAAGGGCCTTTCGTGAATCCCAGGCTACTGGCAAAAGTGCAGCAGATGAACGAGAAGAACGAAAAAAAGGTGCTCAAGACTTGGTCGAGAGCGTCTACGATATTTCCTGACATGGTCGGACATACACTGGCCGTGCATGACGGCAGAAAATTCGTCCCCGTCTATATGACGGAGGACATGGTCGGGCATAAACTGGGTGAATTCGCGCCGACAAGAACGTTCCGCGGCCACGCGGGCGATAAAAAGTCCGGCTCCAGATAAGTCCGGTGAGGGAGGAGTATACGAATGGCAACGCGTCAGAGAGAAAAGGCTGAAAAAAGAGCAGAGATGAAAGACAAAAGGCCGACGGCCAAAGCGAGGTATGTGCGCATATCCTCGTCAAAGGTCAGGCTTGTGTTAGATTTGATCCGCGGCAAAAGCGTCGCGGATGCGGTTGCGGTACTCAAAAACACACCGCAGGCCGCCAGCCCCATTGTCGAAAAGGTTCTCAATTCCGCTGTGGCGAACGCGGAGAACAACAAGGGGCTGCTGCGGGATGACTTAATCGTCGCAGAGGTTTTTGTGGATCAGGGCCCCACGCTCCGCCGGTTCCGTCCGGTATCAAGAGGGCGCGCTATGCGGATACGCAAAAGATCGAGCCACATTACCATCATTCTCGACAGTGCAGTCAAGGAGGAATCTTAAGCTATGGGTCAAAAAGTCAATCCTCACGGTATGCGCGTGGGCGTCATTAAGGACTGGAGTGCACGGTGGTTTGCGAAGAAGGGTGACTTTGCCGCGAACATTAAAGAAGACAACGAACTGAGAAAACAGCTTAAAAAGCAGCTTTATGCAGCAGGCATCTCCAGGATCGAAACGGAAAGAGCGGCCAACAAGCTGACCGTGAACATATATACAGCCAAACCGGGCATCGTCATCGGCAAGGGCGGCCAGGGCGTTGAAATTTTAAAGGCACAGCTTGCCCGTCAGACAGGCAAATCAGTGGTGCTCAACATCATCGAGATCAAGCGTCCTGATATCGAGGCACAGCTCGTAGCCGAAAATATCGCTTCACAGCTTGAAAGGCGTATATCTTTCCGGCGTGCGATGAAACAGTGCATAGGCAGGGCAATGAAGGGCGGCGCACTCGGCATCAAGGCCATGTGCTCAGGCCGTCTCGGCGGTGCGGAGATCGCACGGAGCGAAAAGTATCACGACGGATCTATACCGCTTCAGACGCTGCGTGCCGATATCGATTACGGTTTTGCTGAAGCCAATACGACTTACGGAAAAATAGGCTGCAAAGTCTGGATATACAAGGGAGAGATTCTCGGAAATCCGCTCAGGGACAAGTTTAAGACGGCGGAAGGAGGCAGCAAAGATGTTAATGCCAAAAAGGGTTAAAAGAAGAAGAGTACACCGCGGCCGGATGAAGGGCAAAGCCACCAAGGGCAATACCATCACTTACGGCCAGTACGGGCTTGTGGCTGCGCAGCCGGCCTGGATCACGAGCAATCAGATCGAAGCCGCGCGTATTGCGATGACCCGTTACATCAAAAGAGGCGGGCATGTTTGGATAAAAATATTTCCGCACAAACCCGTGACGGAAAAACCGGCGGAGACGCGCATGGGATCCGGAAAAGGGTCTCCCGAATACTGGGTTGCCGTTGTCAAGCCGGGGCGTGTGATGTTTGAGATCGCGGGTGTGTCCGAAGAGGTCGCGCGCGAGGCGCTGCGTCTTGCGGCACACAAGCTGCCCATCAAATGCAAGATCGCCGTCAATGAAGATTTTGATGCCGCTGCCTTTGCGAAGCAGACATTTAAAAAGCAGGCCATAGATGAATTTGAGCCAGCTGCTGCGCAAGAGGGCGAAGAAGAGACAGGTGGTGAGCAGGATGAAAGCTAGCAAGCTGCATGAAATGACGAACGATGAACTTTCGGTCCAGCTTAAGGATTTGAAGCAGGAGCTTTTTAACCTGCGTTTCCAGAATGCCACAGGCCAGCTTGGAAACGTCATGGGGATCCAAAAGACCAAAAAGGACATCGCCAGAGTCAAGACGATATTACGGGAGCGCGAGCTCAAAAGCGCTGCGCAGAGCTAAGGAGGATGCATATGTCTGATAGAGGAATACGTAAATCCAGAGTCGGCATCGTTGTGAGCGACAAAATGGATAAGACGATCGTGGTGCAGATCGTGCGCAAGGCCAAGCATCCGCTTTACGGCAAAACCGTTAAGATCACAAAGAAGTACAAAGCGCATGATGAAGAAAACACGGCGAAAATCGGCGATAAAGTAGAGATCGCCGAGACGCGCCCGCTCAGCAAAAACAAGAGATGGAGACTCGTGCAGGTTGTTGAAGCCGCCAAGTAGCCATGAGACATAAGGGAGGCGTAACACTATGATACAAGCCCAGACACGCCTGAAAGTGGCGGACAATTCTGGTGCCAAAGAGATACAGTGCATCAAGGTTCTCGGCGGCTCAAAAAGAGTAACGGCCAACATCGGCGACGTGATTGTCGCATCGGTCAAAACGGCGACCCCGGGCGGCGTTGTCAAAAAAAAGGATGTTGTCAGAGCCGTCATCGTGCGCAGCGTATACGGTGTCAAACGCAAGGATGGTTCGTATATCCGGTTTGACGATAATGCGGCAGTGATCATTGACAACCAAAAGCAACCCAAGGGTACCCGTATTTTCGGCCCGGTTGCGCGGGAACTGAGAGAGAAGGAATATATGAAGATCGTCTCTCTTGCGCCCGAGGTTCTTTAGGAAGGCAGGAACAAAGACATGCATATAAAAAAAGAAGACAGGGTTGTCGTGATATCCGGCAAGGATAAGGGCAAAAAAGGCAAAGTACTTGTTTGCGAACCCAAAAACGGCCGCCTGGTCGTCGAAAAGGTGAATATCGTTACCAAGCATGAGAAGCCCAAAGGCCAAGGCAAGCCGGGCGGCATCGTGCATCAGGAAGCGCCCATTCCTGCGAGCAAGGTCATGCTTGTCTGCGGCAAATGCGGCAAAGCCACACGTATCGCATATAAGCTCCTCTCAGAAGGAGACAAGGTGCGCGTGTGTAAAAAATGCGGCGAGACGTTTGACAAGTAAGGAGGAAGAACAAAGATGCCCAGGTTAAAGGATACATATATCAGTGAAGCCGTACCTGCTTTGATGAAAAAGTTCGGATATAAAAATGTGATGCAGGTACCGAAACTTGAAAAAATAGTGATCAATATGGGGCTTGGCGATACCAAAGACAACCCCAAAAGCCTTGACTCGGCAGTGGCTGACCTTGCGATCATCGCGGGACAAAGGCCTGTTGTGACAAAGGCCAAAAAGAGCGTGGCCAACTTCAAGGTGCGCGAAGGTATGAAAATAGGCGCCAAGGTGACGCTGCGCGGCAAGCGCATGTACGAATTTGCCGACAGGCTGATGAGCATCGCGCTGCCGAGGGTGAGAGACTTTCGGGGCATTTCCCAGAAATCGTTCGACGGGCGCGGCAACTTTGCGCTCGGTCTTAAGGAACAGCTCGTTTTTCCTGAGATCATCTATGACAATGTTGACAAGATCCGCGGTATGGATATTGTGATGGTGACAACGGCCAAGACGGATGAGGAAGCCAGAGAGTTGCTTACGCTGCTCGGCATGCCTTTCAAACGCTAACTACAGAGTGGACTGGAGGACAATCTAGTGGCGAAAAAGTCGATGATTAACAAACAGCAGAGAGGCTCGAAATTTTCTACAAGAAACTATACGCGGTGTACCATCTGCGGACGCCCGCATGCGGTGCTGCGCAAATACGGCCTTTGCCGTATCTGTTTTCGGGAACTTGCCTACAAGGGCGAGATTCCAGGGGTGAGAAAAGCGAGCTGGTAGGCTTTTGTGCGATAAAACAAGGAGGTAAGACTAATGCCTGTAACAGATCCTGTGGCGGATATGCTCACGCGCATCCGCAATGCGATTGGAGCCAAACACGAGGTGATCGACATGCCTGCTTCCAGGACGAAGAAGGCCATTGCCGGCATTTTGCTCAAAGAAGGCTTTATCAAAGGATACGAATACAAAGAAGAAGGCCCGCAGGGCGTTATCCGCATTACGCTTAAATACGGCGAGAAGGATGCATCCATCATCAACGGGCTCAAGAAAATAAGCAAGCCCGGGCTCCGCGTGTATGCGGGCAAGGATGATCTTCCCAAAGTTTTGGGAGGGCTTGGCGTTGCCATTATATCTACGTCGAAGGGCATCATGACGGATCGTGAAGCCAGAGAAAGCGGCACAGGCGGAGAAGTCATTGCTTATGTGTGGTAGCGGGAACGCTGCCAGCCGGAGAATGAAAATTACGCTTTTGCGGAGGAGATAGAAAATGTCGAGAATCGGTAAAATGCCCATAACAATCCCGGCGGGCGTCACGGTGGCGGCGGAAGCCGATAACGTTGTGCGCATTAAGGGAAAAAAGGGCGAGTTAGTGGAAAAAATACCTGCTGAGATCAGCCTCAGTGTTGAAGACGGCGTGCTCAACGTGCTGCGCAGGTCTGATGAAAAAACCGCAAGGGCCATGCACGGCCTCTCGCGCGCGCTGTTGGCCAATATGGTTACCGGCGTCACAGACGGTTTTACGAAAACGCTTGAGGTCATCGGCGTTGGATACAGAGTGCAAAAAAGCGGCAATAAAATCGTGCTAAATGTGGGCTATTCCCATCCTGTTGAGGTGTCTGAAACAAAAGACATCAAGCTTGATATCGAGGGAACCAATATCATCAAGGTGACCGGCATATCCAAACAGATTGTCGGTCAGTTTGCGGCAGACATCCGTGCCATACGCCCGCCCGAGCCATACAAAGGCAAGGGGATCCGTTACCAGGGCGAGAAGGTGCTCCGCAAGGTCGGCAAGACCGGAATGTAAAAGAGGTGGCTTAAATTGATTAACAAAGAAGACAGAAACGCAATGAGAAAAGGACGCCACTTGCGCGTTCGCAACAAAATATCCGGTACGGCAGCGAAGCCAAGGCTCAATGTGTTCCGGAGCTCCTGCCACATCTATGCGCAGCTGGTCGACGATACAGCCGGCGTGACGCTGGTGAGCGCTTCGACGCTCAGCGCGGATATCAAAAAAGAGCTGGAAGGCAAAAGCAAACAGGAAGCTGCCAAAATTGTCGGCAGGACGATCGGCAAGAAGGCTTTGGCAAACGGTATAGAGCAGGTGGTCTTTGACCGCGGCGGCTATATCTATATGGGCAGAGTAGAGCAGTTGGCTGACGGCGCCAGAGAAGCCGGGCTGAAGTTTTAAAAGGAGGTTTGTCTGGTGCAGAGAAACGATACATTCCCAAAGGGTGACAGAAAAAACGATAAAGGCGCTCCGCGCGGGGGCCGTAAGAACTTCAAGAAGGAAGAAGAACAGGAGTTCAAGGAAAAGCTCGTCTATGTCAACCGTGTTGCGAAGGTTGTCAAAGGCGGCAGGAATTTCCGTTTTACAGCGCTTGTTGTTGTGGGCGATGAGAAGGGCCGCGTAGGCGCAGGCCTTGGGAAAGCGGCAGAGATACCGGATGCCATTTCCAAGGCTGTACAAAAAGCAAAGCGCAGCCTGATAGAGGTGCCGATCGTGGGTACGACCATTCCTCATGAAGCCATCGGCATTTTCGGCAGGGGCAGAGTGCTGCTTCTTCCGGCTTCCGAAGGTACGGGCGTGATCGCGGGCGGGCCGGCACGTGCGGTTTTGGAACTCGCGGGCGTCAAAGATATCAAAACTAAGTCGCAGGGTTCCAACACTCCGGTCAACTGCGTCAAGGCCACGATTGAGGGTTTGAAATCCTTAAAGACGGCCGAGCAGTACGCAAGACTGCGCGGTGTGAGCGTGGAACAACTCAAATAAGCAGGAGGGCTTTTGCCATGGCAAAGAAGACAGCGAAAATAAAAGTACAGCTTGTGAAAAGCCCGATAGGCTATGCCAAAGACCAGAAGGCAACTGTTGAGGCTCTGGGGCTACGCAGGCTGAATGCGATCGCCGAGCATGACGACAACGCATGCATCCGCGGCATGATCAATAAAGTGACGCACCTTGTCAAGGTGCTCGATGCATAAGGAGGGCAAGCTGTGAAACTAAGCGAATTAAAACCAGCCCCGGGCTCTAAAAAAACAAAGAAGCGCGTGGGCAGGGGCACCGGCTCTGGCCTTGGCAAAACGGCCGGACGCGGACAGGACGGCCAGAAGAGCAGAAGCGGCGGCGGCGTTCGCCCCGGCTTTGAAGGCGGTCAGATGCCGCTTGCGCGCCGGCTGCCAAAAAGAGGCTTTACCAACATATTCGCCAAAGAATATGCGACCGTAAATATCTGTGAGCTCAACCGTTTTGAAGACGGCACGGAGATCACGGCGGAGTTTTTGAAACAACAGAGAATCATCAGGAAGATCAATGACGGCTTAAAAGTGCTTGGCAACGGAGAGATAACCAAAAAACTTACCGTCAAGGCGGCTAAGTTCACCAAGACGGCTGCGGAAAAGATTGTGGCCGCCGGAGGAACGGCAGAGGTGATTGAATAATGTTTAGTACGCTCCGAAACGCCTGGAAGGTGCCGGACATCAGAAAAAAGATGATCTACACGCTGATGATGCTGCTTGTCTACAGGATCGGCGCGCATGTTCCGGTGCCGGGCGTGAACTTTGAATATGTTTCAAGAGCGGTAAGCGAAAACCTGCTTGGCGGGTTCATTGATCTGTTTGCGGGCGGTGCTCTCTCAAGCTTTTCGCTTTTTGCTTTGGGCATCATGCCTTACATCACGGCGTCTATCATCATGAACCTTTTGACGATGGCGCTGCCGCCTCTTGAGAGGCTGTCTAAGGAAGGGCCTGAAGGGCGCAAGAAAATAGCTTCCATCACGCGTTACGCGGGTGTGGGGCTGGGGCTTGTGCAGGCCATCGCGCTGCTTTTGACTTTTGGCGAAGCCGCGCTCATTCAGACCGGAACACCGATGATTTTAAGCCAGATCACCATCGTGCTTTGCCTGACGGCTGGGACGGCTCTCATCATGTGGATCGGCGAGCATATCACGGAAAACGGTGTCGGCAACGGAATATCGCTGGTCATTTTCATCAACATTATTTCGCGGCTGCCGATCGAGGGGTACAGCTATGTGGCCAACGTCATTTACGGGTTTACACCTATCTTTACGCTGATTATCGTGCTGGTCGCGGCGGTTGCCATCATCACGGGCATCACGTTTATCGATCTGGGCGAACGCAGGATCCCTGTGCAGTATGCCAAGCGCGTGATCGGGCGCAAGATGTACGGCGGCCAGTCTACGCACATACCGATGAAAATCAACCAGTCGGGCGTGATGCCGCTGATCTTTGCGATGACTTTGCTGCAGTTTCCGGCTATTATACTCAGCTTTACTTCGGCAGAGGCGCAGGCTTCTTATTCTGCCGTAATGGGAGCGGGACAGCCGCTTTACCTTGTGCTGTTCGCGCTGCTGATCTTCTTCTTCACGTTTTTCTATTCACAGGCCACTTTTAATCCTGTGGATGTATCGAAGAACCTTCAGCAGAACGGTGGTTTTATACCGGGTATCCGCGCAGGCAAACCGACGTCTGACTACTTGCACAAGATACTTGTGCGTATCACTTTGTTTGGCGCTTTGTTCCTTGCGCTTGTGGCGACCATACCGACGGGCATCAGCGCCGTTGCCGGATTCCAGTCTGCGTTCGGTGCAACCAGCCTGCTGATCATGGTGAGTGTATCGCTTGAAACAACACGCCAGCTTGAATCCCATATGATGATGCGTCATTACAAAGGATTCTTAAAATAAGGAGTGCAAATGAAACTGATGTTTGTGGGGCCGCCGGGCGCTGGCAAGGGCACGCAGGCTGCAGTGGTCTCTGAGAAGCATGGCATACCGCATATTTCTACCGGCGATATGCTGCGCGAAGAGATCAAGAACGGTACGCAGCTTGGTACAAAAGCCAAGTCATATATTGACGCCGGAGACCTAGTGCCGGACGATGTGATCATCGGCATGGTGCAGCAGCGTATAAGCAGGCCGGATGCACAAAAAGGGTTCATCCTTGACGGGTTTCCGCGAACGGTCGTTCAGGCCGAGGCGCTAGAGAGCATCGTGAAGCTTGACAAGGTGTTCAATATCGATGCCGATGACGAGGCGCTTGTGCGCCGCATCTGCGGCCGCCGCGTGTGCAAGGAGTGCGGCGCGATCTTTCAGGCGGCACAGCTAGATAGTTCTCAGAGCTGTCTCAAATGCGGCGGGCAGATGCGCATTCGTGAGGATGATAACGAGGAGACCGTGCGGCAGCGCTTAAAGGTTTATAAGCAGAAGACAAAGCCGCTGATCGATTTTTATGACGAGCGCGGCATACTCTATAACGTGGTTTCAGAAAGCATAGAAGACACGACCAAAGAGATCATGGATGTGCTTTCAAAGATGGAATGATTACGCTTAAGTCGCAGCGGGAAATAGAGCTGATGCGCGATGCAGGCAAGATGGCCGCGCAGGCGCTTGAGCTTGTGGGCAACATGGTGCGCGCAGGCATCACAACAGGCGAGCTTGATACAGAGGCAAGACAGTTTATCCTAAGGAACGGAGCAGAACCCTCGTTTCTCGGATACCATGGTTACCCGGCCGCGGTGTGTGTATCGGTCAACGACGAGATTGTTCACGGCATTCCCGGAAACAGGGTACTCAAAAGCGGCGATATTGTGAGCGTTGACCTTGGCGTGAAGTACAAAGGCTATCACGCAGACAATGCGAGGACCTTTGCAGTCGGACAGATCAGCGAAGAGGCAAAGATGCTGATTAAGGTGACGGAGCAGTGCTTCTTTGACGGGATGGAGGCCTTTGTAGAAGGCCACAGGCTCAGCAGCATATCCGCCGCGGTGCAGCTGGCTGCCGAATCGGCAGGGTTTTCTGTGGTGCGTGAGCTTGTTGGCCACGGTATCGGACGTGATCTGCATGAGGAGCCGAACGTGCCGAATTTCGTGAACGGGAGCCGGGGGCCGCGCCTTCGGTCGGGCATGGTGCTTTGCATAGAGCCCATGATCAATCAGGGGCTTAAGGAAACAGTGACAATGCCGGACGGCTGGACGGTGCGCACCAAAGACGGCAGCCTGTCGTCGCATTATGAGCATACTGTGGCGCTGACCAAAAATGGGCCTTTGATCCTCACGCAGGCTTAAAGGAGGAACAGGAAAGTGGTTGAATATCCCGTAGAGGTTGGAAGGATTGCCGTATCGACAGCGGGACGCGACAAACGAAGATATTTTGTGATCATTGACATCGTTGATGCGCAATATGTATATATAGCGGATGGTGATTTAAGAAAGAAAGACCGTCCGAAGAAAAAAAAGCTTAGGCACCTTCGGCTGTGCCCGGAAGTATTGGATACGATCGCGGCAAAGCTCAAGGACGGAACAAAGGTGTTTGATGCCGAAATACGCAGCGCGTTGCGCGCGTACAAAAGCGAAAGCGACTCTTAAGAAGGGGGATGCAATTTGTCTAAAAGCGACGTCATAGAGATGGAAGGCAGGGTGACGGAAGCCTTCCCTAACGCGGTGTTCGAGGTGGAGCTGGAAAACGGCCATAAGATCCTCGCACACATTTCAGGCAAGCTGAGGATGCATTATATCCGAATATTGCCGGGCGATAAGGTCACCGTCGAGATATCCCCGTATGACTTAAAACGCGGGCGTATAACGTGGCGCGGCAAGAGCTAACATCTACAAGGAGGAAGAGACAATGAAAGTCAGACCGTCGGTAAAACCGATTTGTGAAAAATGCAAAGTGATCAAGCGCAAGGGCAAGGTCATGGTGATCTGTATCAACCCTAAGCACAAACAGACGCAAGGATGAATGTTTGTACGGATGCGGCTGTGGGCATATACCCCAATCCGTATGGCTTCTATATAACAATTATCGGAGGTAATCTTAAGTGGCACGTATAGCTGGTGTTGACCTGCCAAGGGAAAAGAGGGCCGAAATAGGGCTGACGTATATTTACGGCATTGGCCTTAAAACGTCCCGCGAAATCTTAGAATCGACAGGCGTTGACCCCGACACAAGGATCAAAGATCTCACAGAGTCGGATGTCAGCAAATTGAGAGAATATATCGACAAGAATTTGAAAGTGGAGGGCGATCTTCGGCGCGATGTGACGATGAGCATCAAACGCCTGATGGAGATCGGCTGCTACCGCGGTATCCGCCACCGTAAAGGCTTGCCGGTGAGAGGACAAAGTTCAAAGCAAAACGCACGCACGCGCAAAGGTCCTAAGAGGACGGCGGGCGGCAAGAGAAAGTGAGGATAGCTGATGGCTAAGCCAAAGAAAGTTGCAAGAAAGCGCAGAGAAAAGAAGAATATAGAGCGCGGCCAGGCGCATATCCGCGCTTCGTTTAACAATACGCTTGTGACGATGACCGACGTTGGCGGCAACACGCTTTCGTGGGCCAGCGCAGGCGGCATGGGCTTTAGAGGTTCAAGGAAGAGTACGCCCTTTGCGGCGCAGATCGCGGCCGAGAAGGCTGCCAACGCTGCTAAAGAGCACGGCCTTCGCTTTGTGGACGTGTACGTGAAAGGCCCGGGCTCGGGCAGAGAAGCTGCGATACGGGCACTGCAGACTGCAGGCCTTGAAGTGTGCCTCATCAAAGACGTGACACCGATCCCGCACAACGGCTGCCGTCCGCCCAAACGCCGCAGAGTATAGAGGAGGAAACAAGACATGGCAAGATATACAGGCTCAGTTTGCCGCCTTTGCAGAAGGGAAGGGTGCAAGCTGTTCTTAAAAGGCGACAGATGCTATTCGGGAAAATGCTCGTACGTGAAGCGCCCGACAGCGCCCGGCGTACAGACAAGAAGCAGAAAAAAAGTATCTGAATACGGGCTGCAGCTGCGCGAGAAACAAAAAGTCAAACGCGCATACGGCATGCTCGAATCGCAGTTTGAAAGATATTACCGCATTGCGGAGCGCATGAAGGGCAAATCAGGCGAAAATCTCTTAAAGCTTCTTGAGTCACGGCTTGACAATGTGGTTTACCGCTTGGGCCTTGCGGATTCGCGTCCGCAGGCAAGGCAGACCGTTTTGCACGGACATATACTCGTCAACGGCAAAAAGGTGGACATTCCGTCTTATAAGATAAGCGTCGGAGACGAGATTTCTGTCAAAAAGAAATCTGCCGATACCGACCGGTTCAAGGAATTGCGCGAAAGCGAAGCGCGGCCGATGCCGGCCTGGCTTTCTATGGACAATGCAAGTCTGACCGGAAAAATAGTATCTGAGCCGGAAAGAGAAGATATGGATCTGACCGTGGAAGAGCATTTGATTGTTGAGTACTACTCCAAATAGTGGAGTCTAAAGCGGTTGCCCTCGGAAAAAATCGCCAAATTACGGGAGGGTTATAAATGTTAGAAATTGAAAAGCCAAACATACAATGCATAGAAAAGGCAGGCGACAATTCGTACGCCAAGTATGTCATGGAACCACTCGAGCGCGGCTTTGGCTCGACGCTCGGCAACTCGTTGCGCCGGGTGCTGCTCTCGTGTCTTCCGGGCGCGGCAGTGACGCGCGTGCGCTTTGACGGCGTGCTGCATGAGTTTTCAACGATAAAAGGCGTCAGCGAAGATGTGGTCAACCTTGTGCTGAATTTAAAAGGGCTGTCGGTCAAGATGTATGTGGATGAACCAAAGACGATACTGCTTGATGTGACGGGCCCAAAAGAGGTGACGGCTGCCGACATCATAATGGATGCCGACGTTGAGATCCTCAATCCCGATATGCATATCGCGACGCTTGACAAGGACGGCAGCCTCTACATGGAGATCACGGTAGAAAGAGGCCGCGGCTATGTGCTGGCAGACAAGAACAAAGAAACAGATATGCCCATCGGCGTGATCCCCGTTGATTCGCTTTTCACACCTGTGCGCAAAGTCAACTTCACGGTCGAAAACACGCGTGTCGGGCAGATCACAGACTATGACAAGCTTTCTCTCGAGCTATGGACAAACGGTACTATCGCACCCGATGAGGCGGTGTCGCTGGCGGCCAAGATACTGAACGAGCATCTGGCGCAATTCGTTGCCTTGACGGAACACGTGCGCGATGTCGAGATCATGGTCGAGCCGGAGGAAGACAAAAAAGAAAAGGTTCTGGAGATCACCATTGAGGAGCTTGACCTATCCGTACGTTCATACAACTGCTTAAAACGTGCAGGGATCAACACGGTGGAAGAGCTTATCAAGCGCAATGAAGAAGAGATGATGAAAGTCAGGAACTTGGGACGCAAGTCTCTCGAAGAGGTTGAGCAGAAACTTGCCGCTTTGGGGCTTTCCTTAAGACTTGACGACTGATATATTTACATTTTTACGTTTACGCCGTATGACGGGTGCTATGGGTCTTTATGCATGCGGCGATAAGGAGGCAAACCAACATGGCTGGATACAGAAATCTAAACCAACAGCAGGATCAGAGACAGGCGACGCTGAGGAACCTTGTCACGGGTCTTCTGTGGCACGGCCGTATTGAGACGACGCTTGCGCGCGCCAAGGAAACAAGGCGCATTGCAGAAAAGCTCATCACAATAGCGGTAAAAGAGCATGCGAACACCGTTAAAGTCAAAAAAACAGTCACTGTAGACGGTGAAAAGATAAAGCGTGAAGTAATCAACGATGCGCCTTCAAAGCTTGCGGCCAGACGGCGCCTGATGCAGTTTTTGTACAACGTGCCTGAGCCGCGTAAAGACGGCGAGAGCAAGTACGATTATAAAAAACGCTCTGCCGAGGTCACCAATCCGCTTGTGGAAAAAATGTTCCGCGAATACGGCCCGAAATATTTTGAGCGCGCCAAAGAAATGGGCACCGGCGGCGGTTACACACGCATCATCAAAAAGGGGCCTCGCCGCGGCGACGCATCCGAAATGGTGATTCTAGAGCTTGTCTGAGCTTTGGTGTTGTGACAAGTGAATGCAGAATCAGCAAAAAGGCTTTGAAATAAACAGTTCAGAGCCTTTTGGTGTATAATTGAGCTATCAAGACAAAGAGGAACAGCATGGCTATTATCAATGCAATAGATGTCTCATACACATACACGGGCGAAAACAATATAAGCCCGGCGCTTTGCGGCGTGTCGCTTGCGGTAAAAAGAGGAGAGCTTGTTGCGATCATAGGGCACAACGGTTCAGGCAAATCGACATTGGCTAAGCACATAAACGCGCTTTTTGTGCCAGCGTTGGGCAGCGTTGAAGTTGCGGGCATGGACACAAAAGATGAGTCAAAAGTCTGGGAGATCCGCAAATGCGCGGGCATGGTTTTTCAGAACCCGGATAACCAGCTTGTGGCGACCATCGTGGAGGAGGACGTGGCTTTCGGCCCCGAAAATTTAGGCGTGCCTGCGGCCGAGATACGGCAGCGTGTGGATGCTGCGCTTGAACAGGTGGGGATGAGTGCCTTTGCAGACCGTGCACCGCATATGCTTTCCGGCGGCCAGAAACAGCGCGTGGCGATCGCAGGTGTGCTGGCGATGCATCCGGAGATCATCGTGTTTGACGAGCCCACGGCGATGCTGGACCCCGAGGGGCGCGCTGAGGTGCTGGATACTATTGCACAGCTCCATAAAAGCGGAAAAACAATTATCCTTATTACGCACTACATGGAAGAGGCGCTTTTTGCCGACAGGGTCGTCGTCATGACTCAAGGGCGCATCACCGCACAGGGGACGCCGCGTGAGGTGTTTGCAGATGAAGATGCGCTTAGGCAGGCAGGGCTTGATGCACCGCCGCATATCGCGCTTTACCACAGCCTTACAGCAGAGGGGTATGACCTCGGGGATTGCCCGCTGACAACCGATGAACTGGTGGAGAAAATATGCCGATTGAGCTAGATAACTTAACTTACACATATATGCCGGGTACGCCGTTTGAGGCCACCGCAGTGGATGGTATCAGCCTTAAGATCGACGACGGCGAGTTCCTGGGCATCATCGGGCACACAGGATCAGGCAAAACGACGCTGATCGGGCTGATGGCCGGGCTGCTAAAGCCCACGAAAGGCCGCGTGCTGGTTGGCGGGATGGATATCGCCGCCAAAGGATATGACAGGAAGGCGCTGCGCCGCCATGTCGGTGTGGTGTTTCAGTACCCTGAGCATCAGCTTTTTGAAGAAACGGTTTTTAAGGACATTGCTTTTGGCCCGCGCAAAACGGGCATCAGCGAAATGCAAATAGAGATGCGCGTCAGGCAAGCCATGGCCTTGATGGAGCTAGATTATGATGCAATCAAAGAGCTTTCGCCGTTTGAGCTTTCGGGCGGACAGAAACGCAGGGTTGCCATTGCAGGTGTTTTGGCAATCAAGCCGCGTGTGTTGATACTCGACGAACCTGTGGCGGGGCTTGACCCCAAAGGGCGTGCGCATCTGATGAAGCTGATTACGCATCTTAACAGCGAAGGAGTCACGATCATCATGATCACACATTCGATGGACGACCTCGCTGAAAATGCAAGCAGGGTTGTGGTGCTCAACGGCGCGAGGCTGATCATGGACGATAAACCCGAGAAAGTATTTATGAATCAGCAGGCGCTTTTACAGATCGGGCTTGACATCCCTCATGTGGCGCGCATAGCGCTGCAGCTTCGGGCATGCGGAAAGACAGTACCGGAAGGCGTGATACGTTTTGGCGCACTCAAGGACTGCGTTAAGCGCATGCTGGAGGAAAAAAGATGATCAAAAACATCACGCTCGGGCAGTTCTTCCCGGGCAATTCCATTGTCCACCGGCTGGACGCGCGCATCAAGCTTGTGCTTGCGGTGGCAGTGATCGTGCTGATATTTCTGGTGAAGACACTGATCGGTTATGCGGTCGTGCTTGGTTTTTTCGTGATCACGATGATTCTTTCGCGCATCAGCGTCAAATACGTACTGCGCGGTTTAAAGCCGCTTTGGTTTATTCTCATTTTTACTTTTGTACTTAACACGTTTTTTTATACAGGCGGAACGCAGTTATTCTCGTGGTGGGTCATCCGCATCAGCGAGGAAGGGCTTTTCAATGCCTTAAGGCTGGCTGTGCGCCTCATATACCTGATCACAGCCACAACGCTGCTGACGCTGACCACTTCGCCCATCGCGCTCACGGATGCGCTTGAAAGCCTGCTTAAGCCGCTTAAGGCGGTGCGCTTCCCTGTGCATGAGCTTGCCATGATGATGACGATAGCCATGCGCTTCATACCGACTTTGATCGAAGAAACCGACAAGATCATGAAGGCGCAGACAGCAAGGGGCGCAGAGTTTGATTCCGGCAATGTGCTCAAACGTGCACGGGGCATGGTGCCGCTGTTGGTGCCTCTGTTCGTGAGTGCATTCAGGCGCGCTGACGAGCTTGCATTCGCCATGGAATCACGTTGCTATAACGGAGGCAAAGGGCGCACGCGCTTAAAGGTGATGCACATGCATTACCGGGACTTTGCCGCTTTGGCGGCGGTGGCCGCTCTTATCGTCTTTGCGGCACTCGGTTATTAGACGGAGGCAGGGTTCAATGCGCATCAGGCTGACGGTCGAATACGACGGTACAAACTACGCGGGCTGGCAGCGCCAGAAAAATGCTGTATCTGTGCAGGAGATGCTCGAACGCAGCTATTATTCTGCCTGCGGTGAAACCGTATCCATCACAGGCGCAGGGCGCACTGACGCGGGCGTACACGCACTGGCCCAAGTGGCGCACTTTGATACAAACAGCACTATCCCGGCTGAGAAAATAAGCTTTGCCATGAATATGCACCTGCCAGAGGATATCCGCGCCCGGCGCTCAGAGGAAGCGGCCGAAGGTTTTCACGCGCGGTTTGACGCGAAGGGGAAAACATACAGGTACACCATCCACAACGGTATCCACGCGCCGGCGCTGCAGCGACATACGGCTGCCCATGTGCGGGGGCGTCTTGATGTGGCCGCCATGCGCAAGGCAGCACGCTATGTTATCGGCACACATGATTTTGCATGTTTTTGCGCCAGCGGCAGCGAGGTCAAAAGCACAGTGCGTACGGTGCATAGCCTCGGTATCACTGAACAGTTCCCGCTCATTCACATGGACATCACGGGATCGGGCTTTCTTTATCATATGGCGCGTATCATTGCGGGCACGCTGATAGACACAGGGCATGGTAAGCTCTCGCCCAAAGATATGCGGGAAATAATTGACGGGCGTGACAGAAACAAAGCCGGTGCAACGGCGCCTGCACAAGGACTCACGCTCATGGCTGTGTATTATACGCCTAATCTTACGCAAACGAGGGTATAATGAAAGATAACATAAAAAAGCTCATTTTCGTATGCGCGGTGCTGCTTGGCGCAGCGGGTATCGCCTTGAGCCTCCTTGCCGCTTTAAGCTCAACGGTGATCACGATCGGCATGGTGCTGCCCACAGTTTTCGGGCTTGCGCTCATAGCCTGGGGGTGGGTGCGGCTTGCCCGTCCGGAGCCAGCGATTAAAAACAGGACGCTGCGCGGAATTGTCATCGTATGTGTATGCGCAGTTTTCGCGGCAACCGCTTTTTTTGAAGCACTGATGCTGTCCGCGCTTATGCGGCCTTTGCCGGATGAGCAGCCTGACGCCGTGCTCGTGCTGGGCTGCGGTATCTTCCCAGACGGACAGCTGACCTATTCGCTGCAAAGCAGGCTTGACGCGGCGTATGATGCGCTGGAAAAATACGAAGAGGCGCTTTGCATCGTGTCGGGCGGACAGGGCGCTAACGAGCCCGTGGCTGAGGCGCAGGCCATGCGCGATTATCTTATTTCGCGCGGTGTGAACCCTGCGCGCATCGTCATGGAACCCGACTCGCGCAACACAGCCGAGAACATGCGCAATTCTGCTGTTATAATGGCGCAGCGCGGCGCGAATACCGCTGCGGTGGTGACGAGCGATTACCATGTCTACCGTGCGCTTGTCACGGCGGAGCGCTACGGTATAGAAGCTTTCGGGATCGGCGCAAAAACCAACTGGCGCATATGGCTTGCAGTAAGGATACGGGAGTATGTCGGCATCATCAAAGAGGCCCTTTTCCAGAACACATAAAGGGCAGGGTAAAAGCCGAACATTTAAAAAGCCCGTCCGCGCCACTCGCCAAAAATGCTTGCGCGCACGTCGAATTTCATAGTAAAATGTCTTATACAATTGTGAGAGTTATCATTTCCAATATTCAAATTTAAGGAGGCACAAATGAAAAAGAGCATTGCACTGGTATTGGTACTGATTTTTATCATGGCTTTGGCTGTGGGCTGCGCACCGCCGCCGCCGCCTGAGCAGACCCCGGCGGCACAGACCCCGGCGGCACAGACGCCGGCTGCAGCAGACGAAGGCACCGAGGCTGAACCTGCGGTTGCGATCAAAGCGGGCTTTATCTACATCGGGCCTGCAGACGACGGCGGGTTTTCGACCTCGCATGATGTGGCGCGCAAGGCACTGGCGGCTGACCTCGGCATCGAGACAGTGTTCAGAGAACTCGTTCCTGAGGGCGCGGAAGTCGAGAACGTCATCGACGACATGGTAGACGAAGGCTGCAACGTCATCTTCGGCTGCTCGTTTGGTTATATGGACTACATGGAAGCCAAAGCACAGGAATACCCGGATGTCATCTTCCTGCACTGCAGCGGCTATAAGTCGAACGATACCAATTTTGCAAACTATTTTGGCCGCATATACCAGGCGCGTTTCTTGTCGGGGCTTACGGCAGGGCTTGCTACGCAGTCTAACCAGATTGGTTATGTTGCGGCGTTCCCGATCCCCGAAGTTATTCGCGGGCTCAACGCTTTCTCACTGGGCGTTCAGACAGCCAATTCTGATGCCACTGTGGAAGTGATCTGGACGACTGACTGGGTGGATGCCACAAAAGCCAAAGAAGCGGCAAATACGCTGATCGACAAAGGCTGCGATGTGATCGCGCAGCATCAGGATGCCACGAGCCCGCAGCAGGCGGCTGAAGAAGCCGGTGTGTATGCGGTGGGCTACCATATGGATATGATCGGTTCTGCGCCCAATGCCAACATCGGCTCCGCAGTATGGAACTGGACACCGTATTACAAGAGCGTGATTACTGCGATGATGGCCGGTACATTCAAAGCTGAAAACTACTGGGGCGGTATGGACGAAGGCCTGATCGATGTGGTGCTGACGGCCAATGCTCCCAGCGGCGCACAGGCGCTGGTCGACGAGTACAGAGCAAAGATCATCAGCGGCGAGTGGGACGTGTTCACCGGCACGCTGACCGACAACGAAGGTAACGTGGTTCTTGATGGAGGCGCATTGACCGACGAGCAGATGCTGTCGATGATGTGGCTCAACGCCAATGTCATAGGTTCGGCAAGCTGATAGAAAAAGGACAAGAATGGATAGGGATACCATTGTTTGCCTAAAAGGCATTACAAAAACATTCGGATCCGTCAAAGCCAACGATTGCGTGGATTTCTCTCTGAAGAAGGGGGAAATCCACGCTGTTTTAGGCGAAAACGGCTCCGGGAAATCCACGCTCATGAATATACTCTCCGGGCTTTACAGGCCGGATGCGGGAGAGGTATATGTGCACGGAGAATTTACCAGCATCACCTCGCCGGGCGTGGCCATTGCGCACGGCATCGGTATGATACACCAGCACTTCAAACTGGCAGAAGCTTTTACCGGCCTTGAAAACGTGATGCTTATGCATTCGCAGCGTTTCTTTAAAAACAGTGCAAAAAAATTAACGGAAATCACTGAGTTGGCCAAAAGCTATGGCTTTGATATCGATTTGCGCCAATACGTCAAGGACATGCCTATCGGCCAGAAACAAGCTGTGGAGATCATCAAAGTTCTTTATAAGGGTGCAGATATACTTATTCTTGACGAGCCCACCGCGGTGTTGACGCCGCAGGAAACAGAAAAACTTTTTGACATCATGCGCAACATGCGAGACGCGGGCAAATCCATCATTTTCATTACGCACAAACTCGGGGAGATCATGGCCGTCACAGACCGTGTGACCGTACTCCGCAAGGGTGCGGCGGTGGCAACGTTCAACACAGCCGATGTGAGTGAGAGCGAGCTCGTGTATAACATTGTCGGCAAAGAGGTGGATCTTTCCATACACCGGCAGAAGCTGAGGCGCGGTAAAAAAATGCTGAGTGTCAAAGACATAAGCGCCTGTGATGCAGATGGTGCGCCTGTGCTGCGCGGCATATCGTTTGATGTGTCCGCGGGTGAAGTACTTGGCATTGCGGGTGTGGCTGGAAGCGGCCAAAAGCAGCTTTGCGAGACACTGGCAGGGCTGCATCCTGTGACGGCAGGCAGCGTGGATTTTGAGGGTGAAAACCTTTTGGCCATGCGCCCTATAGATATCATCCGGCGCGGCGTATCGATGAGTTTTGTGCCGGAAGACCGCCTTGGCATGGGGCTGGTGGCAGGCATGAGTATTACTGAAAACATGATGCTCAAAAGCCATAACAATCAAAAAGGCCTTTTTATCGACCGCAGGCCATTTGCGAAAACCGCGCGCGACGTTGTCAAACAGCTTGCTATTGATACGCCGGGCATCGGCTTTCAGGTGAGCCGGCTTTCAGGCGGCAATATTCAAAAGGTGCTTGTAGGCCGCGAGCTCAAATCAGACCCGAAGCTTCTGATCATGGCATATCCTGTGCGAGGGCTCGACATCGGTGCTTCGATGCAGATCTACGCGCTGATAGGAGAGCGTAAAGCGGCAGGAACGGGCATCATTTACGTCGGGGAAGATCTTGATGTGCTCATGCAGCTTTGCGACCGCATACTCGTACTGTGCCACGGCAGCGTGACCGGTATCGTCG
The DNA here is from genome assembly GCA_040768905.1 of Christensenellales bacterium. GTDB lineage: Bacteria > Bacillota > Clostridia > Christensenellales > SZUA-584 > SZUA-584. The sequence goes on along the minus strand of JAXGMA010000001.1, from coordinate 2,034,494 downwards.
ATGCGCGGCAGATCACCAAGACGGCGCTGGGGTTTATGATGGTGGGGCAGAATATGGAGAATTTACAATGAGGATCATTGCGCGCGACAGCATAAGTGCAAGAAGAGCGTTTTTGATCAGGCTCGCAGGGGTCGTCGGCGCGCTTGCGGTGGGTATGGGGTTCCTCGCCATTGCGGGCTATGACCCGTTTACTGCCATCGCTTCGGTTTTTGACGGCGCATTTGGCACGGAACGGCGGATCATCAAAACGCTTGAGTTTGCAATCCCTCTTGTGATCACATCGCTTGGCATTTCGATTGCCTTCCGTATGAAATTCTGGAACATCGGTGCGGAGGGGCAGATCTGCATGGGCGCATTCGCCGCATCATACTTTGCGCTGTTTTGTGCGCACTGGCCGCCCTGGCTGCTGTTTCCGGCCATGTTTTTAAGTGCCTTTGCCGCAGGTGCCGTATGGGCAGGCATCCCTGCGCTTTTCAAAGTCAAATGGGGTACCAATGAGACGCTCGTGACATTGATGCTCAATTATGTGGCGCTTAAGTTCATAGAATTCTTGCAGTACAACGCCTGGAAAGACCCTGATGGATACGGGTTTGCCAAAATCGCGATGTTTGACCAGCGCGTGCTGCTTCCGCGTGTATTCGGGCTGCACATCGGCTGGATTATCGCCGTTGTCCTGATCGCGGTGATGTATGTGTTCACCACCAGAAGCAAGGGCGGATACCGTATCCAGGTCATCGGCGAGTCGGTGGATACTGCACGCTACGCGGGCATCAATGTGCCGCGAACGATGGTGTTGACAGTCTGCATCGGCGGCGCGCTCGCAGGGCTTACCGGTATGATACAGGCCACAGGGGTCGAGCGCACGCTCAATGTCAACCTGTCCGCAGGCTACGGCTATACAGCGATCATCACGGCATGGCTGGCGCGCCTTCATCCCATTGGCATAGGCATCGTGTGCATACTTTTTGCAGGCTTGATACAGGGCGGCAATTTCATACAAACGGCTTATAATATTCCGAGCGCAGCGGCCCAGGTGTTTCAGGGGCTCATTCTGCTGTTCGTGCTGGGAAGCGAGTTCTTCCTTCGGTACAGGCTGGTGCGCACTGCGGCAAAAGGAGGAAAATAGCCATGGATATATTAACTTCTTTTCTGATCGCTACGATAGCATCAGGCACGCCTCTGCTTCTGGCTACGCTCGGTGAGATATTGACAGAAAAGGTGGGGAACTTAAATCTTGGCGTAGAAGGCATGATGCTGCTCGGTGCATCATTTTCGTTTGTGGCCGGCATGGCATCCGGCAGCCCTGTACTGGCGCTGCTTGCCGGTATGGCGGCTGGCGGCGCCGGCGCGCTGATCTATGCCTTTTTGACCGTGTCGCTGCGTGCAAATCAAGTGGTTTCCGGCCTTTCGCTGACCATTTTCGGAACGGGGCTTGCCAATTTTATCGGCATGACGGTGACCGGACAGACGCTTTCCACAAATGTGACTTCTTTCTTTCAGCGTGTAAACATACCGCTTCTCAGCAACATTCCCGTGATTGGCCAGGCGCTTTTCAATCAGAGCGTGCTTGTTTATTTCGGGTATGCGGCCGCGGTGCTGATGTGGATATACCTTGGCAGGACGTCGATGGGGCTGCGTGCACGCGCCGTGGGCGAAAACCCGGGTGCGGCTGACGCAGCGGGCATAAGGGTCAACGCGCAAAAATACTTACACATCAGTATCGGCGGGATCTTAGCCGGCATGGCAGGGGCATATCTGTCGCTTTATTACAGCCCGACATGGCAGCCCGGCATTACGGCGGGCATGGGCTGGATAGCCGTCGCGCTCGTTATCTTCTCCATGTGGAATCCGATGCGCGCCATTATCGGGGCTTACCTGTTCGGGGCCCTGCGTATCATCGGGTTTCAGTTCCAGTCACTTGGGATCAGCGTGCCGACGCAGTTTGTCGATATGCTGCCGTATGCCGTGACGATAGCTGTGCTTGTGTTCGTGTCTGTTCGCAGGTCAAGCAAAAACCCGCCGCCCGGCAGCCTTGGAAAGGCTTATTTCCGCGAAGAACGGTAGCAAACATAACGGTTATTAAGCCGCTTGCTAGACTTGAGCGGCTTTTCGTTTTGCGTTTACGCATTGCACAACGCATGGGCATGTGTTATCCTTTTAACCGTGAATTCGAATATCAAAGGGCAAATAATATGGATTACAAAAGCGCGATAGCCAAAGCGGTGGCGCAGGCCGCCGGTATAGATGCACAAGAGGCGGTGCAGCTGGTTGAGATACCTGCAGATGCCTCGATGGGAGATTATGCATTCCCTTGTTTTCGCCTAGCCAAAACACTGCACAAAGCGCCGCATGCCATCGCGCAGGAGCTTGCGGCACAGATAGAAACGCCCCCGTTTGCGGCAATGGTCAAAACTGTGGGTGCCTATATCAATTTTTATCTTGATAAAAAGCAGTTTGCCGAAGACGTGCTCAGAGATATCGGCGTGCAAGGTGAAAAATACGGCGGCAGTGAAATCGGTGCGGGACGCGTGGTCTGCATCGATTATTCGTCTATCAACATCGCAAAACCGTTCCATATCGGACATCTCTCCACGACTGTTATCGGCAGTGCGCTGTACCGGATCTATGGCTTTTTGGGCTATGTCCCCGTTGGGATCAATCACCTTGGAGACTGGGGCACACAATTTGGAAAACTGATCACGGCGTATAAAAAGTGGGGCAGCCGTGAGAATATCGAAAAAAATGCCATATCAGCGATGCTGGAACTTTATGTACGTTTCCATGACGAAGCAAAAATCAATGAGAGCCTCAATGAGGAAGGGCGCGCATGGTTTAAAAAAATTGAGGACGGCGATGCAGAAGCGCTTGAGATTTTCAACTGGTTCAAGGAACTGACGTTAAAAGAAGTCAGCGTGATATATGATATGCTCGGCGTCCGTTTCGACAGCTATGCGGGCGAAAGTTTTTACAATGATAAAATGCAGCCCATCATAGATGAGCTGAATGAGAAAAACCTGCTGGAGTTTTCAGACGGGGCTTACATTGTGCGGCTCGGGGATGAGCTGCCGCCGTGTATCGTGTTAAAATCAGACGGTGCCACGCTGTACTCCACGCGTGATCTCGCGGCGGCGTTTTACCGGAAAAAGACGTATGGTTTTTACAAATGCCTGTATGTTGTGGCGTATCAGCAGAATCTGCATTTTCGGCAGTGGTTCAAGATCGTTGAGCTGATGGGTTATGACTGGGCGAAAGATCTTGAGCATGTCGCGTTCGGCATGGTGTCTCTCGAAGACGGAACGCTCTCGACGCGTCGCGGTAAAGTTGTCTTTTTGCAGGATGTGCTTGAAAAAGCCATAGAAAAGACGCGTGCAATCATTGAAGAAAAATCACCCGGGCTTGAAGACAAGGATACTGTGGCCAAAGAAGTGGGCGTGGGAGCGGTGGTGTTCGATACGCTTTGCTCTGCGCGCATCAAGGACATCACGTTCTCGTTTGACCGTGTGCTCAATTTTGATGGCGAAACAGGCCCGTATGTGCAGTATACGCATGCGCGCTGCGCAAGCCTGCTCCGGCGGGCGGAGCTTAACTTTGCTGCTGAAGACAAGGATTACAGCGCTCTTGATAATACAGAGGCTTTTGCTGCAGCGAAATTGCTGTTTGGCTTTCCCGAAGCTGTGCGCAGGGCATGCGAAAAGAACGAACCTTATCTGATCACGCGGCACATCATTGAGCTCGCCAAAGCGATGAACCGCTTTTATTATGAACACCGCATCATTGATGAAGACAAAGCAAAGACGGCGGCGCGGCTTGAGCTTGCCGCATGTGTCAAGCAAACGATCAAAACAGGGCTGTGGCTGATCGGCGTGTCTGCGCCTGAACGTATGTGACACACACGCAAACTGACGCTGTAAGACATTTTTTCTTAAACCAAAGCGGAGGAATAGAATAATATTGAAGTTTGTTGCTTATAAAGGAAATCTGTGCGATAATACAAACTGGATTTTTAATGAGGAAGGCCAGAATCAAGTGCCAGCCTTTCTTCATGCACAAAGAGGTTTTTATGCTTGATATCAAAAGGATCCGTCATGTGCCCGACCAAGTCAAAGTAAACCTTGAAAAACGCGGCGTAAAAGGCGTCGTTGAAAAAATTGCTGCTCTTGATAGTCAGCGCAGAACGCTGATTGTCAAAACAGAAGCACTCAAAGCACAGCGCAACGAAGCTTCAAAGCAGGTGCCTGCAAAAAAGAAGGCCGGCGAAGATGTCGAGGCTTTGTTTGAGCAGTTAAAGAAGGCGGCTGATGATATAAAGGCCATAGATCTGGCGCTCAGCGAGATCGATGCGCAGATCGCGATGCTTCTTCTTTCCACCCCCAATGAACCTTGTGAGGATGTCCCTTGCGGCACAAGCGAAAATGATAACATGGAAGTCAAAAAATGGGGCGCGCCGCGCAGCTTTGACTTTGAACCGCTGCCGCACTGGGATATCGGCACGGCACTTGATATCCTCGATTTTGAAACTGCTGCAAAAGTCACAGGTGCACGCTTTGCTTTCAGCAAGGGGCTGGGAAGCCGGCTTGAGCGTGCGCTTATCGGATTTATGTTAGACACGCACACGCTCGAAGGGCCATATACCGAAGTCTTTCCGCCCTTTATGGCGAGCCGCGCTTCGATGATGGGTACAGGCCAGTTGCCAAAGTTTGAGGAAGATGCGTTCCGCGTCGCCGATACAGAATACTATTTGATACCCACCGCCGAAGTGCCCGTGACGAATATGTACCGCGAGAGCATCTTGGAGAAGCTGCCTGTATACCATGCCGCATACAGCGCCTGCTTTCGTGCAGAGGCCGGAAGTGCCGGCCGCGATACGCGCGGGCTGATAAGGCTGCACCAGTTCAACAAGGTCGAGCTTGTCAAGTTCGTGCGGCCGGGAGAGTCCGACAATGAGCTTTCTAAACTTGTGGCGGACGCAGAAAAGGTGCTGCAGAAACTGGAGCTGCCCTATCGCGTGGTGCAGCTTTGCACGGGAGATCTTGGTTTTGCGTCTGCCAAAACCTATGATATCGAAGTGTGGATGCCCAGCTACAATCGTTATGTGGAAATATCTTCGTGTTCGAACTTTTTGGATTTTCAGGCGCGGCGTGCAAACATCAAGTACCGCAGCGCACCCGGCGCCAAGCCGGAATTCGTGCATACGCTCAATGGCAGCGGCTTAGCAGTCGGGCGCACGGTCGCGGCGATACTCGAAAACTTCCAGCGCAAGGACGGCGGCGTGGATGTGCCAAAGGTTCTGCGTGATGCCATGAAAACTGATGTGATCAGCTAGCAGCAAAGGTCTTTGCATTTAGCTGTGTAAAGAGAACTGTGTACAGGAGGTCCTAAATGGTTTGCTCAAACTGCAAAACACCCAACAGCCATGGTGCGCTCAAGTGCCGTCACTGCGGTGCGAGGCTGGCAAAGATACCGGTTTCGAGGATAACGGTCAATCTGCCTAAAGCCGATGAAAGCCCACCCTATGAAGAAGGCCGTGCAGGCATGCCAAAGGCTATGCTTGCGTTTCTGCTGGCAGCGGGAGTGCTGGTCATCGCAACCATCGTCGTGCTTCTCATCATTTTCGTGTCAAATCCGGCTGTCGAAAGCTTCGCAGCCGATGCGGAGCCAATAGCCGAGGAAACGCTTGAGCCGACTCCGGAGCCCACGCCGGAGCCGACACTGGTTTCTACGCCCGCTTTGGAACCTGATGACGAATTCGATATCGTTTTTGAAAGGCCGAAGGAAGGTTTACTGCCTGACCTGCAATAAAAAAGGAGCCGTTATCAAGGCTCCCAGGCATTAAAAGTACCGTACCGGGTCTTTGTAGGCTCCGTCAACAATATATTCAAAATGCAGATGATATGAAAGATCGAGTTCTTTTGGCATTTCACCGATGAGGCCTATCTGCTTACCGGCATTGACCTTGTCTCCTGCCTTTACATGGATATCGCCAAGACCGGCATACACCGTTTTTGATTTTTCCGAATGAGAGATCACAACCACACCTCCGTCCGCTTCATTGGTATAAACTTCAAAAACTGTACCCGACAGCGCAGCGTTAACCGGCGCATCCTTGTCTGCTTTGATGTCTATCCCATTGTGTGTTTTCCACATGTTCAGCGAAGGGAAGAAAACAAGCTCATTGCCTGAGAAAGGGTTGATGATCTGCCCGTCTGCCGGTTTTTTAAGCTTGACGCTGCCTGAACTTGTCCCGGCAGCAGGTTCCTTGGTTTGCTCCGGCGATACTTGCGGGGCAGGTGAGAGAACCGGACTTGGCTGCGGTGATGTTTTTGCAGCCAGTTCATCGCTCAATCTGGGCGCGTCAATGACGGAAGCACCTGCTCCGTTGTCACCAGGTGCAGCGGGTTCTTTGGGCCAGGTCAGCAGCGCTGTGACGCCTGCCGCAGCCACGCACAGAAAAATGAGCACATAGATGCCCTGTTTGCGAAAAAAAGTTTTTACATTTGTCTTATTTAGTTTTGCTTTGACCTTATGATTCAAGTTTTTTATATCCATAAATCCATACCTCCACGCTTCAATCTTTCCCTTTTTTGCACAAAAAAATACCAGCGGACAAAAAATGAGCCGGAAGCACCCGGGCAACAGCAGGTTATTGGACAATAACGCCGGAAAAGTAATGCGTGAGGATCTCTTTGTAATCTGCGCCGTTCTTAGCCATGGCGTTGGCACCCGTCTGGCTTAAGCCCACACCATGCCCAAAGCCGACAGTTAAGAACGTGATGTTCTGGCCAACCTTAACTGAAAAATTGGCTGAATTGAGGCCGAAAATACCGCGGATTTCACGCCCGGTGAATGTTTCGCTGCCTATCTGTATACTGCTCACACGTCCGCTGTCAAAACGTCTTAAATCACCGATGAGAGGGGTGTTTTCAAAGCAAATGCTCTTTGAGAACGCGCGCATGCGTTTTTTGAACTCATCTAAGCTAAAAGTGGCATCGCCGTAATAATTGGACGACGATTCTTCGCCCACGCTCTCAACGCTTTTAAGATACGGCAGCGCATTGGAATACACATTCTCACTGTTCTCTGTACGGCCGCCGGATGAGGCGTGGTAGAAAACCTGTATCTGCTCGCCTTCATAATAGATCATCTCGCCGCTGGTTTTATAAACAGCATCATTGATTTTATCAAGATACAACTGCGCATCACTTCCCCAGCGTTTCGCCATGGCTTGTGGCGCCAGGTATGCCTGGCAATGGGTGCTGTCCGTGCAGATATCTGCGCCCGCATGCGCGGAGCAGCCGCCGTGAGAGGCCTTGTACATCGTATATGTACGCGCTGCCACGGCCTGGGCTTTGAGCGCTTCAGGCAGGAAGGCCGCAGGCATTTCTGCTGCCACGACGCCGACAAGATATTCCTCCAGAGGCATGGAGACGATCTCGCCGCCAAGCCATACTGAAATATCATCAGCGCTTTGTGTGCGTTCAGATATGATAAACTCAATCTCAGACGGCTTTGATGGCGGCGCTGTCTTGTGCTGCGTTTCGGGTGAAAACAATAAAGACAGCAGCATGCACAGCAGAATAAGGATCACAGCACCCAAGGCAAGCCTGCCCTTGGGCGTCAGGCGTCGTTTTCTTCTCATGAGTGTACCTCCTTTCTGCAGTGTATGGCAAAAAGCAAGTCGTTATGACAGCGCATAGAGGAGCGCATTTTTATATGCGTTGGATGCAAGCGCCGAGACTGCGCAGTTTTTCTTCGAAACGCTCGTAACCCCGTTCAAGATGATAAACATTGCTGATCAGCGTTTCGCCCCCTGCGAGCAGCGCCGCAATGCACAGCGCTGCCCCAGCGCGCAGGTCTGTGGCTTCAACCTTTGCACCGTGCAGCCCGCCTGAGCCCAGAACAATAGCAGTATTGCCGGCAACCCTGATTTTTGCACCCATTTTTTTGAGCTGCTCAACGTGCAGAAAGCGGTTTTCAAAAACGGTCTCACTCACCGTGCTTCTGCCGCTTGCGCTGCAGCAAGCTGCCATAAAAGGTGCCTGCATGTCTGTCGGGAAGCCGGGAAACGGAGATGAAATGATCTGCATGGGGCGGAGCGGACGCCCGCGTACAATCAGCTCATCGTTATAGGGAAACACCTCTGCGCCTGCTTCCAAGAGTTTATCGCTCACGGGTTTAAGATGCGTTAAATTGACATGGCGCAAACGCACATCGCCGCCGCATACTGCAGCGGCGAGCATAAGTGTCCCGGCTTCTATGCGGTCGGGGATAGGCGTATAGACCGTGCCGGAGAGTTTGCGCACGCCTTTAATCGTGACGCAGCCGGGCTCCACAGTGATGTGCGCGCCCATCTTGTTTAAGAAGTTGGCAAGATCAAGCACCTCGGGCTCTACCGCTGCGCCGGATATGAACGTTGTTCCATGTGCAAGAGAAGCAGCCATGATGATATTTTCGGTGGCGCCGACAGATGGATAATCAAGTTTGAAATGCGTGCCAGAAAGACGCCCCCAGGCATGGACATGGCCTGATGTGGTGACAGAGCGTGCGCCGAGCGCGCGAAAACCTTTGAGGTGAAGATCGATAGGGCGGTTACCTATACGGCAGCCGCCTGGCAGCGGCATCGTGACACTCCCTTCTCTTGCAAGAAGGGGCCCCATGAAAAGAAAAGAAGCACGCAGTCGGCCTGCCATGTTCTCACCGGGCGACGTTGTTTTGATCGTACGTGCAGTTACCGTGACGCTGTCCCCCAGATACTGAGCCTCTGCGCCAAAGACTTTCAGCAAACTGATCATATTGCGCACATCGCTGATATCGGGAATTTTGCAGAGTGTGACCGGCTCGTCAGTCAAAAGCGAGGCCGCCAGTATGGGGAGTACAGCGTTCTTTGATGAACTGACTGTGCATACGCCGCAAAGCTGGCTGCGTCCTGTGATCAGCAGGGTTTTACCGTTTGCGTTAAAATATTCTGCCATTGCCCACCTTAAAAGTTTTACTGTTATTATTTTGTCCGTTGCGCTGAAAAAACAAAGCTCCAAATATTTCATTGTCGCTGTACTGATTTGTGTAATATAATGAACAAATGGATCATGTGATCGTGACTGAAAAAAACCATGTGCATTATACGGTCAGCCGTAAAAAGATGAAAAACATGCGTATCCGCGTGAAGGGAGACGGCTGTGTGGCGGTGTCCGCGCCTTTTTGTGTCAGTGAAAACCACATCAAAGATTTTGTTTTTCAAAACGCCGCGTTTATCGTGCAGCAGCAGCAGCATATCGAGGCACAGCGCCAGCGCAGCTATCCGGCTTCATACGAAAACGGCGATTCATTTTTATTTCTCGGCCGAAGGATCGGCCTAAAAGTTGAGCGCGCGGAAAATCAATCGGCAGTCAACATCGAAAATCTGCTTGTGCTGCGTGTACCGGAGCACATGGATGCAAAACAGGTCTTTTCTAAATGGATGGCGCGTATGGCGAGAAGCGTTTTTACTGAACGGATTGCCAAGGCTGCACAGCTTTTTGGCGAGAAGGACATAAGCCTTAGCGTACGCAGCATGCTGACGCGCTGGGGCAGCATCAACACGCGCCGCCGCCGCATGAGCCTGACGCTTCATCTTATGCGTTGTGAGATGGAGCTTATCGATTATGTGATAGTGCATGAGCTTTGCCATTTGCAGAATGCACGCCATGGCAGGAAATTCTACAGCACGCTCGAGCGCCATTATCCCAACAGGCGTGCACTTGATAAAAGGCTCAAACAGTATGGGCTTGTAGACTTTTAAGGCAGACGGCTCTTGCTTTAGGCGGCTGTTCTTTAGCGTTGATCCAAGGCTTTTTCATAAATACGGTAAGCCTTGCTATGTACAAGGCCAAGCCTTTCCAGCGCATTTTTTATTTGGAGATTGTCTTCGAGAATGTAATTGGCCTCCAGCCGCACTTTCTTACCGGCAAGGTTTTTATATAGATGGATATACATAAGAGCGTCAAGGGCTTTGCCATGCCAGTGGGGGTGGACAGCAAGGCCAAACAGCCGGTAATCGCGCAGCTTTTTGACGCCGCGCAGCAGTTTAAGCCACCCAAAAGGTAACAGCCGGCCTCCTGTCTGTTTCAAAATGACGCTTAAATCCGGAAAACCAAGACAATAACCCACAGGCCTGCCGTTTGCCTCCACTATAAAGACAGCATCTGGGTCTATAATCAGCTTAAGTTTTTTGAGCATATCCTCCATGACGGGCAGCTCAAGAGGCACATAACCATAGTTTTGGGCAAGGGCCGCGTTGGATATTTCCAGAATGGCGCGCGCATCATCATGGATGCGGTGCAAATCAAGACGCCTTAAGAATATGTTTGGATAGCGCTTATAAAAACGCTCCTCGAATCCTTTGAAACGCGGCGGAAGATCATATCCGCCATTGATATCGGCTTCGTACGCGAGAAGGTCTTTTGCTTTATTATAGCCATTAAAAAAACATGGTAATATTCGGGGTTCCACGGCGCCAAATAAACGGGAGGCTGGCCATAACCTTTTAGCAGAAAACCCCAATTCTCAGCAACCGGATTAATGGGGCCGCGCACTTTGTCCATGCCGCGAGCGCTAAGCCAGCTCTCTGCCGTTGACAGAAGCAGCGCAGCTGCCTCGCAGTCATCTATGCATTCAAATGAGCCAAAAAAGCCTGTTTTTGCATTGCAATGGCGGTTGAACGTATTGTCAATGTATGCAATGATGCGGCCTGCAGACTGGCCATTGTTATCTAACAGCAGGAACAAATCAAAACTTGAGTTTTTCAGAATGGGATTGTTTTTTGCAGTATAGGCATACTTCTCGTCAGCCCAAAGCGGCGGAACATAGCACGGGTTGTCTCCAAAAAGTTTCTGAGGCAAGCGCAAGAACGCCTTCATATGCTTTTTTGTCCGCACCTTGATAATTTTCATTTGTGCCACCGCCCAAGAATATTTACTCAAAGCATATCAAACAACCAATGATCACACAAACTTGTGAACCAGCGGTGCATTTTTTGCCCCAAAGGCACCAACAGCGTGCAAACGCATAGAATGATATCAGAAATACAATCCCAAAGGAGCAAAAGCTATGTCATTTCCGAACTGCCCAAACGACAGTATCGCACGGGAACTTATCTGCAACTTAAACTGTTGCGTGACCGTCGCCACGACATGTGCATGTTTTACCGGGCTGCTGACCGCTGTGTGTGATGACATCGTAAAACTCGTGGACAGGTGCGGCTGTATTGTCATCTGCCGCTTAAGCGAGATCCAAGCGATAAAATTCTGCCCCGGCGGCTGAGGTTACATAAAAATGCGCCGCTTTGGCTGCGGCGCATGAGTATTCTTAGTGCTTGATGTGTGTATCAGTTTATTCCCGGAAAATGTTCTAATGGATGCTGCTTCGCACTCCCCGTGTGGGGATTTCGGGGCATTCGGCTTTATTGGCCTGCCCCTAATCCAGATATTAAAACGGGCTGATGTCATTTCAGAGTATTATAGGTTCCAAAAAAACCAGCCTTTGAATCGCGCTATTATTTTTCATTTATGAGGGCTCTAAGGTGTCAACATGTTCGATCCTCAGCCAGATTTCAAATCTGGTTTCATCTTCAGAACTGGTATAACCATCTATCTGAACAAGACATTCTTCCCACTTGTAGAAACCTTCGGCAAATTTGTCTTTGCCAAAATCATCGCGCTTAAGCGCAAGATCATCATAGTATTTGGTGATCTTGATCCAGCCCTCATAGCCGGGCTCTACATCTTCGGGAGCCAAAAGCGTCCAGCTCTCGGACTCGATTTTTAAGTTTTGATAATCCATTTCATATGCATGCGGCATATGATACAAAGTTTCTGATTCCGGATATGCCAGCCAATCTGCAGGCAACGGCTCTGCATCCAAAACATCCTGTGAATCCTGATCGGAGGGCTGCTTGCTGGTGCATCCTGCAAGAAAAACATAAAAAACAAGCAGAAGAATCATAATAATGGGTTTTTTCATGATCAATTCCCTTTCCGCGTTTTCAACAAAGGTTGCCGGCCGGTATCCTTGGTACATGATCAGATCTTTGGACAAACCAAGAAGATATTATCAATGATACTTTTAAAATTCATTTATTTCAACCGCAGCGAGCTGTCAGATTTTGATAACAAGTAAGGTATTGGGAGGAAAATGTGGAATAGAAGGCAACAACATAATATTTCAGCCGAATGCAGTCATATATGCGTATTTGTGCTGAGCAGCAAGTAAAGGGAAATGCATTGACAAGAGAGAAAAATCTAAATAACATATGGATACACAGATGTGTGTTGACTTAACAAAATAAGGACTATGGGGAGGGTCAAGATGAATTGCTGGTTTTGTTCTGTTCGCGAGGCTGAGGCCCAGCACAGAGTTGGAATGGATATGCATGGGGAAGTTGATGCTCAAAACACGCAGTCGCAGACGAAGGTGGCCTACAGTGTGCGGCATATTGAGATACCGCGCTGCGCCGATTGCCACAGCCGTCACCGTTTGGCAAAGTCCGCACAATTTATGGGTACTGTTTTTGCTGTCGCTCTGCTGGCTGGGGTCATTGTTGCATTGTTCAATTGGCTTGCCCCTTATATTGCCGGCCTTTGGGCAGGGTTGGCGCTAGGGCTTGTTATCGCATCGCTGGTGGCAGGTTCTGTTGCGCATAAAGGGATATATTCATTGCGTGACAGCCGTGCAAAGTTCCCCGAAGTCAAAGAACTGTTAAACAAGTGCTATCGTTTTGGTGCGCGGCCAAGAGCATTGATCCCAAAAAGCGATCCGCCTTGCAACCGCAGCGGTAATAAAGAAGATTAGCCAATAGTGTGCCTGGGCTGTTTCTCGACGGCAGTATTATCACGGGATGCTTTATAAAGCGCACCCTTTTTATACATTTTTTGAAAAATAAAAGCGTACATATATAAAATGTTTATTTGGGTTATTCAAACATCAGAAATATGATATAATCATTATAACAAAAAGATAAAGGAGGCAAAAATCATGGCGCGTGCTTTTGAGATTATGAACAAACAGGTTTTTAGTGTCCACTGGGAAGACACAGTCGAAGATGTTGTCAAAATATTTAAAGAGCACAGAATCAGCGGCCTGCCGGTAGTAGACAATGAAAACAAGGTCGTCGGAATTGTATCGGACAGAGATTTACTGCAGTATTCGCAGAAGCTTGATTTTATTCCTCTGCTTGATTTTTCTGCCTGGGTATCCCCTTATGCCAGCCCGCTGGAAACGGATTCATACAAACGGAGCAGTGAAGCATTTTTAAAGACAAAGGTGACCGATGTGATGTCTGAAGAAGTAATTTCTGCGAGGGAAAACGATTCATGGCATCAAGCCGCAAACCTGATGAAGGAGAGCGGGATCAACCGGATTCCAGTTGTTGATGATGAAGGGAAACTCAAAGGGATCATCACAAGAGATGATCTGCTCTGTTATATTGCGGAAAAGGGCGAGTAAAGAAGCTGAAGAGGCCTTATTATTTCTATTTGACAAGATAAATGGTTTGCATGATTTTTAGCCAGCCTGCTGATATGTTTTATTGTTCTATTTTATTGTTGTTTTGTCAGAAAAGCCATTGGCGATTGATGGTGTCTTTGGGAGGAAAACAAAATATTGACAATAATAACATAAGATGATATTATAATTTAAAAAATTCTGGAAATATGCTATTGAAGAATAATAAACAAAAATCAGCCGAGATATTTCGTGATTTAGATGTTTTAAGATTTATTTCAGCTCAAATAGTTCAGGTCGTTTTCATTGTTATACTTCTTGTATTTAAATACTTTTTATTAAAAGTTTCGGTGAGTGTGGGTCAAATCATTCAGGATTTCAGCATCATGTTGGCGCTGATGTGTATTAACGCCGGGTATGCTTACCAAAGAGTAAAACCAGAAAATTTCAGGACACATATCTTAAAAATATACATTCATCTTGCACCCATATTATTTACTATTACCTATGGTATTTTCTTTGTAAACGGAATACTATGGAATGAGTGGGTATATTACTTAATGGCGCTGTTAATAGTCGTCGTGCTTACTCTGATTGTTTGTATAAGATGGATCAGCTATGATAAAATTGAAAAGATCAGCAATATAGATGATGGCATTTTAGAAGGAGCGAGTATCAGCAAGCAAGCAATCGAAAAAAATATTCAGGCCCAATAACAATTAACAAGGGTTATAATATGAGGAGGTAAAAAATGGAATACGAGATGATATTATTGTTGGCGACGGCCATGATTTCTATAGGCGCTTTGATATTTACAATCTATAGAACCAAAAATAATATTAAGAAAAGTATACATGATAACCATAAAGATGATTTGGTACGAAAAGTAAATGAAGAATTGAACCAAATTTATAATGACTCATTGTCAATAAACAAAAATATGGATTTCTATCTTAAAGAATACACTGCACATGAGATGAAAGACAAGCTGGTTGTTTCTAATAGTGATTATTCTTTTGTTGAATTGCTGCATAAAGGTTCTATTGGGGTAGAGGAACTTTCTTAGCATGCATCAGAACGGTGAAATTAATTTAGATAAGTTTAGATCCTTGATTTGGGAACCGATCATTAAAAAAACATACGATGATATTGCGCATAAAATAAACCATTCTAAGCAACTTAATGATGAAAGAATGGTTTCTGTTTTTGATGAATACAAAGATATCAGAGCGTATATGATTGAGAACTTTCTTGAAACTGATCGCATTGACAGGCATAAAATAAGCGCTGCAATCATCAAAGCTATTTTGCTCAACGATTTATTCTCTACGCCATTGCGTCTAACAAGAGACGAAAAAAAAATCGGTCTTGAAATTTATGCAAATGAGATTTTAGCTTTAATTTCCGGACAAAGCATCATTAAAAAGTTTATGCTTGAAAGTGCTATGGATGATAAAAGATATTCAACATACAGTTTAATAGAGAAGTACGGCCTTATATATCCTGGAACGAAACATATTGGAAACATAGTTGATGGTTTTGAATATTTTGTGATGCTGTTATACAGATGCAGAATCAAAAATGAAAAACCTGCAAACGGAGAGAGTAATATCATCATCGGAACCAAGAAAAAAAAAGAAGAGGTATACAAATGTTTAAACATTGAGCTGCTATCATTTATCATGTTTTTGATTGAAGAATATTCATTGAGCCAATTTGAAAAACACATTATCGCTAAGAATTATAAAAGAGAACGATAAATATTTAAGGATTATTGCTCTGCGGCAAAGAGAAAGTCAATTGAATAATTTGGAAAAACCTCTGTATAAGTGATAAATCGTGATGTATCGCTTTATTATCGGTAAAGTATTCCGTTGATGAAGTATTCCGATGAAAAAAAGCTTATGACGAGTGTCAAAGAAAATAAAGAAAAAAGCCCTTTAACTAGGGCTTTTCGAGCCATCAGAGCTGGAGCCGCTAATCGGATTTGAACCGATGACCCCTTCCTTACCATGGAAGTGCTCTACCTGCTGAGCTATAGCGGCAAATGCTGCGAGTGCTATTATAATGCATGCGCACTGGCATTTCAAGTGTTTTGTGTGCAAAGAAACAGCTGTATCGTTCTTACGTAGCTATCGGTCATAAATGCAGCAGCCTCGGCTGTCGATGGCGATGATAAGCGGCATATGGCCAAAGGTGAGCAAACGCACTGCCTCGGGGCCAAGGTCTAGAAACGCGATGTCGCGAACAGCCGTGATATGCGAAGCGATCAGCGCGCCGGCACCGCCCACAGCAGCGAAATAGACTGCGCCGTTGCGCACGATGGCTTCGCGCACTTCCTGCGATACAGGGCCTTTGCCGACTACGAATTTTACACCGAGGTCGTAGAGAAGCGGTGCATAAGCATTCATGCGGGATGAAGTGGTGGGGCCGCACGAATTGATGACACGGCCGGGCATATCCGGGCATGGGCCGGCATAATAGATGCCGCTGCCTTCAAGCAGAAACGGCAGCGGTTCGCCCTTTTGTATCAGGGTACAAAGCCGCGCATGTGCAGCGTCACGGGCGGTGTACACTTCTCCGGAAAGATTCACGTTCATGCCCGCTTGAAGCTGCGCGACGTCTTCTTTTCTTAATGGTGTCGTAAGCTGCATCCGCTTGCCTCCTTATAGTATCTCTTGCGCGTGGCGCGACGCGTGGCACTGGAAGTTGACCGCAACGGGCAGCCCGGCAATGTGTGTCGGATACGTCGCGATATGTACAGCGAAGCAGTAGTTCGTGCCTCCAAAACCCATCGCGCCGATGCCGAGTGCATTGATCTCGTCTTTGAGACTCAATTCAAGGCCAGCCAGCTGCGGGTCAGGGTTGATGCTGCCGATCTCCCTAAGCAACTGTTTCTTGGCAAGAAGTGCGCATTTTTCAAACGTGCCGCCGATACCGATGCCAAGCACTACGGGCGGACAGGGGCTGCCCCCGGCCTTCATGACGCAATCAAGAATAAAATGCCGTATGCCCGCAAGCCCATCAGAGGGCTTGAGCATCGCGATACGGCTCTGGTTTTCGCTGCCGAAGCCTTTTGGCGCGACGGTGATGCACAATTGATACCCCGGTACGATGTCATAATGGATCACGGAGGGCGTGTTGTCGCCCGTATTTTTGCCGCCTAAAGGGTCTTTCACCGACATGCGAAAGTAGCCTTCTGCATAGGCCTGACGCACGCCTGCGTTGATAGCGTTTTCAAGCGCGCCGTCGATATGCACTTCCTGGCCTATGTCGACGAATACCACAGCCATGCCGGTATCCTGGCAGTAAGGCATGCCGGTTTCGCGCGCGATGCGGGCATTTTCGACAAGCTGTCGCAGCGCTTCTTTGGCCGGTGTGCATGTTTCGGAGGCATGGGCATCTTCTATGGCACGCAACACATCACAACCCGGCATGCGGCATGCCGAAAGAAAAAGGCGTCGTACCGCTTGGGTGACAGTTTCGCTCTTGATGATTCTCATCATGATTTCTTCCTTGAAGTTTTATCCTTTATGATTATAACGGATAGCTGCAGGTGTGTAAACCGCGATTGCAGTGCCAATTTGTATATAAGTGTTGACTTTTTTGGTGTGCATGGTTAAAATCATATTTGCCGACTAAAAAGGCCTATGCGAGGGTGGCGGAACCGGCAGACGCGCACGTTTGAGGGGCGTGTGGTATTTACCGTAGGGGTTCAAGTCCCCTTCCTCGCACCACGTCGGAGCAAAGTACGCTTTGCTCCGTTTTCGTTTCACGAAAACTTATGCGCGCTCCCTTGTTCCTCCTCTTCCCCACGAAGCTGCGCTTCTTAAGCCTCTAGATCATTCCGAGAAATCTGACCAGTTCAACAGGATCGAGATGGTAGTGGCTTCCTTGGCCTTCAAAGAAGCCGTGTTCTCGGATCATGTGAATGTTGAGATCTGTCCAGCGCATAACGACACCGGTATCAAGCCGCCTGACTCGAGTCTGGCGCTTGTTCACCTTGGCGTTGTCCTTAAAGGGGCAGGGAAGTTTGCCCATATATTCTTCGACCTCAATCTCGAAAAAGCCATCCATAGGCATTGGCCGGCCCAGGCCCCGCATCCCAAAATCAGTCAGCTCCTGCATCTTATCAGCCAGCGCTTCCTGTGTGATTCCTGTGAGTTTAAGTGATTTGGCATCAGCGCGGAGAATATCCGTCAGGGTGCGGCTGTCATCGCCAATAAAGCCGTGTGCCGACAACGATCCGGGCAACATATTAGCCTGAATAAGCATGAGCTTTGGACTCTGTTTCATGCGTAGGCCTCCTGCTTAGAATTTGTCGTAAAATACTTTTTCCTGCGGTATGCCTTTCGTCATTAACACACTGATGCAGGCATCTATCATTCCGGGGCTGCCGCAAAGATAACATTCCATATCTGAACCGTCATCAATATAACGGTCGACAACCTCAGTAATCAGGCCAACCTCGCCGTCCCAGCTCTCATCAGGAGCAGGCTTGGATAACGCGGGTATGAATCGGAAATTTTCATGCTGCGCAGCCAGATCTTGAAAAAAATCCAGATAATACAGATCTCTCTTGGCGACGGCACCGAAGAAGAAATTCATTTTTATATCAATTCCTTTGTCGAACACATCGAGGATCATTGATTTGATAGGTGCCATACCGGAGCCGCCTGCTATCATGATGATTTCACTGCTCTCACCCCGCAAATAGAAGTCACCGTAGGGCCCGCTGATATTGACCTGATCACCCTTAGACAACTGTGTATGCGTATAGGTTGTGCAGATTCCATCCGGCACCAATCGTATGATCAACTCAATCATTTTATTTTCTGACGGGGCGCTGGCAATGGAATATGCGCGGTTGACGCTCTCTCTGATTTTGGCATAAGGCTTGGTATATAACTGCATGTACTGTCCGGCCTTAAAAAGCACTTTTTCTCCCGCAGGCAGCTTGAGTCGGAAACTTTTTGTATCATGTGTCAATGGCTCAATTGATTCTATGGTTGTGATATATTCCTTGATATTGAAGAGCTCTTCCGGTATCAGAATGCGGATATTATTTTTGACCTTGACCTGACAGGATAACCGATAATTATCTCTGCGTTCATCCGCATCAAGATACGGTTCTTCAGTTGGCAGCAGAGGGCCCGCCCCTTCAAGAATCTGCACCTTACACAGCCCGCAAGTTGCTTTGCCGCCACAGGCGGATGGAATAAATATTTTCTGCCCTGAGAGCGTTGTCAGCAGCGAAGATCCGCCTTCAACCTTGAGTACTTTATCGCCGTTATTTAT
This sequence comes from Christensenellales bacterium, assembly GCA_040768905.1. GTDB lineage: Bacteria > Bacillota > Clostridia > Christensenellales > SZUA-584 > SZUA-584. The sequence goes on along the minus strand of JAXGMA010000001.1, from coordinate 2,015,723 downwards.
ATCAATCTCGCATTCACCATAATTGTTAAAGAAGTACTCGGCCACAATTATAATAAGTGCCAACGTGACTGATATCGCAGTTACGCTCAATACCGTTGTCAGTATTTCCATAGAGGCTGCTCCCTTATGCTCAGTTTATCGAAAAGATACCAGAAAAACCGATAAACGCCAGCGCCATAATGCCTGTGATGATAAACGCTATACCCGGGCCTTCAAGACCCCGAGGCACTTTCGTCTTCTCCATTTTCTCACGGATAGCAGCCAGCGCACTGATCGCCAGCCACCAGCCAAGCCCGCTGCCTAAACCGAACAGCAAAGACTGGACGAAGTTGTAATCTCTAATGACCATGAACAACGTAGTGCCAAGAATCGCACAGTTAACTGTGATCAGCGGCAGGAAGATACCGAGCTTGACATGCAGATCCGGCAGCAGCCTGTCCATAGCCATTTCAATGATCTGTACGGAAGCTGCGATTATCATGATAAAAAGAACATACTGAAGATATTCAAGATGCAGCGGTACGATTATCAGCTGATAAACCCAGTAATTGAGCAAAGTTGTGAAAACCATAACCAAAGTCACTGATTTGCCAAGACTTGAAGCCGTCTTGTACTCCCCCGATATGGAGATATATGAACACATGCCGAGAAAATTCGACAGAATCATATTGCTTGTCAGTATTGATGCAAAAAATATTACCAATGGGTTGATGCCGATTGTCATAGGCGTGCCAGCTCCTTTCCAGTCTATTTAAGATTTTTTTGCCCTGCCCGGGGCGAAGATGTTCGATGTGACCCAGATCAAAATACCTATCAGGAAGAACGCTGCTGGCGGCATGACCATAATAGTCCAGGCCTCAAACCCAATGAAATTTACGTCGAAGCCAAAGATGGTACCAAAGCCAAGCAATTCTCGAAACAGCGCTATGATCAAGAGCACGATAGTATAGCCGACACCAGCGAAGAAACCGTCCAGCATAGAAAGAAGCGGAGGATTTTTCTGAGCATAGGCCTCGGCTCGCCCCATGATAATGCAGTTTGTGATGATTAGACCCACGTATGGACCGAGAGCCTTGCTGATATCAGGCAGATTGGCTTTGAGAAAAATATCGACCAGAATAACATAAGACGCAATGATCAATGTCTGCACGATCATTCTTACTTTATGCGGGATCACATTGCGCAGCAACGAAATCGTCAAACTGGAAAAAGCTGTGACAAACATCAGCCCAAGCCCCATAACCAGTGAATTTGTCATGAGGTTGGTAACTGCGAGACTCGAGCAGATACCCAAAATCTGACGTAACACTTGATTGTCCTTCCAGACATTTCTTGAAATAACATCTTTCATGTTTTCAGCCATTGTCTGCAGCCTCCAGTTTGCTGACGGTATCAAAAAGCAGTTGGTTCAAAATGCGCAGAACCGAATTGGATGTTGAAGTCGCCCCGGTAATGGCGTCGATCTGACCGCCTCCCTGTTCTCCATCGTAGACCAGTGTTGTTCCGTCAGTAATCCTAAGGCCTCGGAATTGCTCCCGGTAAGTTAATTCATCAATGCGCCCGCCAAGCCCCGGCGTTTCACTTTGATTGGTGAAAACCAGGCCGGTGATATGCTCAAGTTCGCTCGAAACACCCAAATAGCCGGAAATACTGCCCCATAACCCGGGCCCGGTAAAAGGAACGGCATAGGCTGCCGGTTCTCCTTCTGTGGATGTGTATGCATACAGTTCAACGCCGGAAATCGTCGCTCGTTTGACATTTTGTTCGAATCGCATAAGTATCTCTTCAGCACTGCCACTCTGATCGATATCAAAAACATAAAGAATCGCTATTCTCTCTGCCAGCAGCTCATTCTCTTGAATTTTTGGCCGATAGAGAGCATTCGCCCCAGCCAGCAGTAATGTGAAAAACGCACTGACGATCAGCATGAATACAACAGTATAGATGCGTCCTTTCTTCATGCTGTCACCTTCCTCCCGGTTTTTCTCCTATCATTGAGTATCTTGATATTTCGATCTATCAGGGGTACAAATGCATTGACAATCAGAATCGCGAACATAACACCCTCCGTGAAGTTGGAAAAGGCTCTGATTATTATCGCAATCACGCCTATCAGTGCGCCATAAATATATTTTGAGGCTTCTAGTTTCGGCGCTGAGACTGGATCGGTCGCCATGAAGACCGCTGCGAAGAGGAAACCGCCGGACAGGATTGAAAACAGAGGATTTGCTTCGATGACTCCCGCGAAGTAGAGTATGGAGTTCAATACGGCAAATGAAGCCAGGCATGACACGATTATTTTTAAGGAAGCTGTTTTAGTCACAATCAGATAAACAGCAGCCGCTAAAATGAGAAGCGCGCTTGTTTCGCCAAGCGACCCTGAAATATTTCCAAGGAACAGGCGCAGATAATCGGTCATGATTCCTTCTCTGTTTATCAAAATCATCGGTGTAGCGGATGTCATCGCATCAATTCCGCTGCTCCAACTTATCAAACCTCCTGGAAAACCGCTATAGGGCTCTGCCCAGGCGACTGTCATATATGCCGGGAACGAAACATAAATCAGACATCTGCCAACCAAGGCTGGGTTGAAAACGTTTCTGCCGAAGCCGCCAAAAACACATTTCCCGAAGACGACGCCAAAAGCTATGCCGACAGCTGCGATCCAGAACGGTACGGATGGCGGCAGCGTGAGGGTAAACAAAAGGCAGGTCACAAAGAGCGCCTCGGAAACCTTGGCCTTGTCACCGTCGATCAATCGCATGATGCCGTATTCACATAACACACCCGTGATGGTGACTACGGACAGAAGTACAAGCGTACGTAAACCAAAGAAGTAAACAGATGCAAGAAGAACGGGCAGCAGGCTTTTTAGGACGCGTGTCATCATCTTCTGTTTTATGAAATAATTTTTGACCTTAATCATTATTCCCCCGTGGCAGATCATATTTTTGCAAGCTGGCTTAAGCGACATTCTTGATAATAGAGTATGATACTAAATATATAGTAATCGTGGGAATATGCAAATAGCAAAACAAAAATATCCGGATTTTTGTCTTCCCCAAAACTGTCCACATATGATTGCAGAATCCAACAGCCCTTCGGACTCTGCAAAAAAAGATCATTTTTTCAAATCACGCATTGTTATTTCGTCTGCCATGCTGCAAGCTTTGTATCTAAACAGATCGTGAGCACGAGCATGCTGCCGCCAGTGGCGGAAAAACCATGGAGGCGGCGCGAAAACGGTATGGATACGCTTTAATTTAACCGCAGCTTATTCAACCTCAACGAGGATATCGCTGCCTTCAACCTTGACGGCATACCGCTTTAAATCAGACACTTTCACATTGACAAACATCAGTTTTCCGGGTTGCATGACCTCGCCTGTCGCCAGGTCAAAAACAGAGCCGTGTCTCGGGCAAGTGACAACAGTGCCGTCAAGCTTGCCGTCATAAAGAGAGCCGCCCATGTGAGGACACTTGTTGTCGGCTGCGTAATAACTGCCGTCGTGATTGACGATCAGTATTGTGAGACCGCGGAGTGTGACTTTGAGCTTGCTGCCTGGCGGTATATCTGCGGTGTTCGCGACTTGACTATAAGCCATAAGAAACCTCCCAAAAAAATAGTTAGCCGTCAAGAAGAAAATGAAACCTGATAATATTATAATGCGCGCGGGCCTTTTTTGGCAAATGAAACAGGGCAGCCTTTTCTCTTTACAGAACATATGTTCTATAGTAGAATAGCCATAAGGAGATTTGGCATGGATCTGTTCGAAAAACTCGCAATCCTTACGGATGCGGCAAAGTACGACGTAGCGTGTACATCGAGCGGGACAGACAGAAAAGCCGCGTTTGGCGGCATAGGCAATACTGCGGCGATGGGCATCTGCCACAGCTTTTCGGGGGATGGGCGGTGCATTTCTCTGCTGAAAGTGCTGATGACCAACGTATGCGTCTATGATTGTGCCTACTGCGTCAACCGCCGCTCTCATGACAGGCCCCGCGCGACGTTCGCCCCGCGCGAGCTAGCCGACTTGACCATTGCTTTCTACCGGCGCAACTATATCGAAGGCCTTTTTTTAAGCTCCGGTGTGCTTAAAAACCCCGACCATACGGTCGAGCGCATGATCGAGGTGCTGCGTATACTGCGCGGCGAATACCGCTTCTGCGGCTATATACATGCCAAAGCCATACCCGGCGCGGACAACGCGCTGATTGACCAGCTCGGTTTTTTGGCAGACCGCGTGAGTGTCAACATCGAACTGCCTTCGCAGCAGAGTTTGAGAAAGCTTGCGCCGGAGAAAACAAAACAGGCGATACTGGCGCCCATGGGATTTATGCGCAGCCGCATCGAACAAGGCAGGAACGAGATAGTACGCTATAAGAGCGCGCCGCGCTTTGCGCCTGCCGGGCAGAGCACCCAGATGATCATCGGTGCTTCCGGCGAGAGCGATTTGAAGATACTCAGCCTGACTGAAGCGCTTTACAAAAACTATAAGCTCAGGCGCGTGTTTTTTTCGGCCTATATGCCCATTATGAGCAGCGCACTGCTGCCCTCTGCGGGCACAAAACCGCCGCTGCTGCGTGAGCATAGGCTCTATCAGGCGGATTGGCTGCTGCGGTTTTACGGTTTTTCCGCCGCGGAACTGCTCGATGAAGCACAGCCCAACTTCAACCCTTTGCTTGACCCTAAATGCAACTGGGCGCTGCTGCATCCGGAGATCTTCCCTGTGGACATCAACAGTGCGCCTTATGAGAGGCTGCTGCGCGTACCGGGCATCGGTGTTTTGAGCGCAAGGCGTATCGTAAACGTGCGGCGCACAGGCCATTTAGATTTTGCCGGGCTAAAAAAAATCGGCGTGGTACTTAAACGTGCGCAGTATTTTGTAACCTGCAGCGGAAAAAGCCCGGACGGCCTTGATACCACGCAGGACGCCATGCTGTCTGCTATGCTGTCCCTTCAGGCACGTGGCAGACTGGAGCAGGCACTGCATTGCGCACCGCGCCAATTATCGCTGTTTGAGCATCCTGTACTCCAAAAGGAGGAACTATGCAAAAGCCTGACGGGACAGCTTTGAACCCGGGCCTCGTTTACTGTTATGACGGCAGTTTTGACGGCCTGCTCTGCTGCGTGTTCGAATGCTTTGAAAAAAATGAGATGCCTGCGGAGGTGCTGCCCGAATCATCGCCGCTGCCGCTTTTGCTTTTTGTAAAAAACATACCGACACAAAAAGACAAAGCGCGGCGCGTACAGGCGTCCATACCCAAAAAGATGGGCAGGGATGCGCTTTATTTTGTACGCTGCGCGTTTCTGACCTGCCACCCGCAAAAAGATCTGTTGATACTCAGATTCCTGCGCCTGGGGTACCGCTATGGCCGGGATATCTTAAACCGTCTTACAGACGAGACTGTGCATACGCTGACCGTTGCCGTGCGCCATTTGGAAAGAGAAGCCCATCACTACAAAGGCTTTGTGCGTTTTTCGGAGACAAACGGCGCGCTGACGGCGCAGATTGAGCCAAAAAACATCGTGCTGCCGCTGATCGCACGCCATTTCTGCGAAAGATATGCGCAGGAGCGGTTTTTGATACATGATAAAACGCACGGGATGGCGCTGCTCTACCAAAACTCAGATTGGACGATCACATCGGTTGAGAACTTTGAGCTTCCCCGTCCTGACGAAAAGGAAATAGCATTCCGTGAACTGTGGCGTCTGTTTTACGACACGGTAGAGATCAAAGAGCGGCATAACCCGCGCTGCCGTATGGGGCACATGCCAAAGCGGTACTGGCGGTTCATGACCGAATTTGCTCATGAACCGAAGAACATTTAGCTGTGTATGCCATAACGAATGAACCCACCAAGAACTAAGCGCCGCTAAACGATATCACGCCTTTTTGCGCTGTGCTTGCTTAAACACGCTGTAAAAGGGTATAATCATAGTATCATATAAAGACAGAGGTTTTTATGGAAAACGACAAACGAATTGCTGTACTTATTGACGCAGACAATGTGTCGGACAAATACGTTAAGGCCGTCATGGACGAAATATCAAACCACGGAACGCCGACGTACAAGCGCATATACGGCGACTGGACAAAACCACAGCTCGCGGCATGGAAAAGCGTGCTGCTCACATATTCCATCACGCCGATACAGCAATACAGCTACACAACAGGAAAAAACGCAACAGATGCCGCATTGATTATTGATGCCATGGATATACTTTACTCCGGCAGCGTCGAGGGTTTTTGCATCGTATCGAGTGACAGCGATTTTACGCGGCTTGCCGCGCGCCTGCGGGAATCGGGCATGTACGTGATCGGCATGGGTGAGAAAAAAACGCCGCCGCCTTTTATTTCAGCTTGTGAGATCTTCAAATACTTAGAGGTGCTTACGCCACCGGCTCAGGCAAAAGAGGCGCAACAAAACGGCGCGCAGCCAAAAACACAGACAAAGAACGGGATGGCGAGCAAGGAGGAGATCTTCGAGGCTTTAAAAGTCATCATCACGGAGAGCTCAGATGAAGACGGCTGGGCGTATCTTGGGCAGGTTGGCAAGCTGTTAAACAAACGCTATCCTGATTTTGATACCCGCAACTACGGTTTTTCCAAGCTCACGCCGTTCGTGTCTTCTTTCAAGCAATTTGAGATACAGTCGCGGCGGACAAGCAGCCCTAATAATGTACATAAGTACGTGCGTATCAAGAATCAAAAATAGCAGTAAAAAGGGGCTTTCGCCCCTTTTTACTAATCTATTTTTTCAAGACACGCAAGGTCTTGTTCAACAGAAAATGCCGCCGAATCCTTTGAAGCCGCTGCCCCCGGGAATACCGCATCCGCAGCATTTACAGCAGCAAGCGCTCTTTGATTCTTTGTCTGGACCAAAATCACTGAAACCACCCGGGTGGCGAAAAGCACCGAAATCGCCTTTGGAGCCATGCCTGCCTGGAAACCCCCTATCATGCGGCGGATGACCCTTGCCGCAGCCCGGCCCGCCCGGGAAACCGGGTAAGTGCCTGCAGCAGTAATCAAAGCAAAAATCATTGAAGCCGTGCGGACAGCCATGATGACAGCCGCACCATTGATTCCAGCTATGCAAAAGGTCAGGGCCGCAGCTGTTTGAACCGCAGCAGCAAGCAAGCAGCGCAAGCGCAAGACAGTTATTATTCAAATACATCGTACATTCCCCTCTTCATATGAAGCTTAATTTAAACTATTCAAAAATATATAAAGTGTGTTGCAGAAAACACATTGAAAAGCAAAGCCAGTGTGTGGTATAGTCGGCACAGCACAAGCTGCGGCACATGGTTTTCGCGGCAGAGAGGACAATCATATCGCAGAATTGCAAACAGAAAGTATTATGAAAACGGCTGTAGTCACCGGCGCATCATCAGGCATTGGATTTGCTGTGTTAAAAGCACTCGCGGCAGAGAACATGCGCGTGATCGGCGTGGGGCGGATACCGGAGAACTGCGAAAAAGCAAAAGCCGCGCTGCTGTCGGTGTACCCGAAAGCCAACGCGGAATGGTTTTGTGCTGACCTTTCTGTGCAGAACGATGTCAACACTTTGGCGGATGGCATACTTGCGCATCTTGAGGAAAGCGGCGGTGTACTGGATGTGCTGATCAACAATGCGGGCGGTGTGCGCAACGGCTATACGGAAACGCCCGACGGGTATGAGCTGCAGTTTGCGCTCAATCATCTTGCCGGTTTTCTGCTGACGCACCGCCTGTGGAGGGCGCTCCAAAAAGCCGGAGGGCGCGTGATCATCACCGGCAGCAATTCTCATAAACATACCCGGATGCACTGGCGCGACGTGATGTATAAAAAACGTTACAACTGCCTTTGGGCTTATAAACAGTCTAAACTATGCAACCTTCTGTTCGCCAGAGAGATCGGGCGGCGATTTGCGGGCAGCGGAGTTCGTGCGTATGTTGTTGACCCTGGTCTTGTAAATACTGATATCGGAAACAAGCAGACGCAAGGTGTCGTCACTGCTTTTTGGAATGTTCGCAAAAGGTATGGCACAGCACCCGAAGTGGCAGCACAAACATATGCGTGGCTTAGCAGCACTGAGCCTGCGCCCGAAGGCCTTTACTTCTACAACAGCAGCGTCAAGGCGTATAGCCCCCACGCTGACAACGTGCAGGACGCGAAACGTTTATTTGAGCTGAGCGAGAAGCTCTGCGGCATACGTTTTGGAGAAGAAATATAGATGACGATGCGGAACAGAAGAAAGCGGCGGGTTTGGGCACGCATCAGCGGCAGAATGCGCGCATTTTTGCGCTTGCGCTGTATTATTTCTGGGGGTCACCCGCCCGATCTGTATCGCTTAAGATATCATCCGCGCCCGGAGCACTGATGTTTGATGCCTGCTTTATGCGCATGGATCTGATGAGCGGATATTCATCCTTGATCTGACGGTACCGTCCAGTAAGCTTTCGCCTGTATCTTTCCATTGAAATACTCCTTTTTTGTGTTTAGTTTTAGCCTATGAAACCGGATATATGCATGGATATAACACAGAATGAAGCGCAGTTTTGACACTTGAATTCGTTGCACAAATGCTTTATAATTGACACTCGTAACGCTGTTGGTTCACTCTTTTGGAGCGTCAGAAAAGAATAACCGTGGAGAGGTATCGAAGTGGTCATAACGGGGCGCACTCGAAATGCGTTTGCCGGGGAACCGGCACGTGGGTTCGAATCCCACCCTCTCCGCCACTTTCACAAGGTACACTGTGCCTTGTGATTTTTCTTTTTCGTGAGATTATCCGGCTTGTTGGCTTATTGCCCGGTCTTTGGATATCTTGTCTTTCAGATAACCTTTTAAATTATCGAAGTCCAAATAATTGATTTTGCCGATAAAGTTGAAATATATATCGACTCTCTGGACATAGCCGCTCTCAGCCGCCTTTTCCTTTTTAAACACCTCGATGTGGTCAATTAGTTCAACAACCGTTTCCCTGTCGAGGGTTTCAATATAATTTCTGGCCTTGAACTTATCAACCATATCCTTGATGTATCTGGTGTCGTCCCTGATTTCATTCAGTTCGGCCTTCAGCGCAATACGTTGACCGGCAAGCTCTTCCTGTTTACCTTCATAGCCGCTCATCAGCTTTTTGAACATCACCTCAGAGACATTGCCGTTCACCATCTGCTCAAGCAAAACATCAATCTTCGGCGCTATACCCTGCATTTCACGTTCCATTTTTTGCAACTGCTTTTCGACCAACAGGCCGCTTCTGGACTTCATCCTGTCGTTGATCTCAAGCAGTTTGCTCATAAGCGAATCGGCATACTGGGCTGCAATGCTCGAAAACTTCCTGATCTCGTTCAACACAATGGCTTCAAGTTCATCCTCGCCGATCGCATGGAAGCTGCAAGCGGTTTTGCCCTGATTGCTGTATGTACTGCACCGATACCTTGAGTACGCCTGCTGACTGCCGTTCCTGATCCGCTGAAACGTCATCTTCGCTCCGCAGTCCGCACAGAACACCTTGCCACTGAACAACGATACCGTACCGTCTTTTTTAAGCCTCGGCTTCGTCTTTCTCTTGTTCTGGTTCATGATGGCCTGTACCCTGTTCCATGTGACCTCATCAATCAGCGGTTCATGCGTGTTCTTGATAACGACCCAGTTCTCTTTGGGCACAACATCGCGACGCTTCATCTTAAAACTCTTCTTCTGCCGTTTTCCCTGTGCCATGTGGCCGATATACACCTGATTCTTGAGCATCCTCAATATCGTTGCACTGCCCCAGGTTTCAGCGTCCTGAGTATACGGATTCGGTTTTCCAATCCGTTTGAAGAAATGAACGCGCGGAGTGGGTATACCTTCTTTGTTGAAAACTTCCGCAATATGCCGTGCGCTCTCGCCCATCGCATACAGATGAAATATCCTGCGGACAATCTCCGCGCCGTCTTCCTCAATGATGAGCTTGTGCTTATCGTCCGGATCACGCCTGTATCCCATCGCCGGTTGGCTGCCGATAAACTCGCCCTTCTTCATCTGTGTTTTCTTGGTGGTCTTGATCTTCCGCGATGTGTCCTTGGCGTAATGTTCATGAATCACATTCAGAAACCCGGCAAAGTCGTTGTCCTTTTCGCTGTCCACGTTATCGCCGATAGCGATAAACCGGACATTGTGTTTCGGGAAGAAGTAATCCGTGTAATGTCCCACCTGCGAATAGTTCCTGCCCAGCCGGGACAGGTCCTTGACGATCACCATGTTGACGCGCTTCTTTTCGATATCCTCAATCAAACGCTGAAAACCCGGCCTGTCAAACGTCGTGCCGCTGATGCCGTCGTCGATATAGGTATCTTCTATCTCCCAACCCCTTTCGTTTACATAGTCCTTGAGCATAGCCCGCTGATGAGATATGCTCATGCTCTCGGCGTCCGTTCCATCATCGCGTGACAACCGTAAATAAATTCCTACTTTGTATTGCTTCATATTTCTCCTTTCAATATGAAAGCAGCATCCAAAGTAGCTTAGCTTAAACTAATTATACCCCGAATGCTGCTTTCACGCCATATCAAATAGCACAACCTTAAGACGTCTTTATTCGCTTCTCGATCACTTTATCCATCGTATCGGTAAACGGCCTGTTTTTTTCAAAGTAACTGGAAACAATGAACGTTGTTTTCCCGACCTTGACGGCGGATATCAGACAGTTATATCCAATCCCGTATGTGTTAAGCTGTTCAATCTTCATTTCATTTTTCTTATCCATGTCAATCCTCCTCTTATCTCTCGTTGATTCCCTTGATAATGTCCCTGATATCGTTTTCCCTCAGTTCCAATTCCTCTTTGGGAATGGCCTCCAGCAGCTTCTTTTGATGCTCTGCGGTTTGCAGCGTAAACTCGTTTTGTGCATGCAGTTCCATGATCTTCTTGCTCTGCCTGTCGAGTACCACTTCCATTTCCCCGACTTCTTTTTTCAGACTGTCCATGGTTTTCTTGCTGCGGCTGAGATCCGCTGTAAACTTCTGCGCCTGCGGAAACCATTTCTTTAAAATCCGAATGGCTTCCGCCCGTTTCTTCGGCGCGTTGAAATTGTTGATGTTGCTGATAGCGGTCATCACCTCTTCCTGCTGTCTGTCCAGCCGCTGGGCCAGCTTAAACAGCCACGGCTGGATATGCTTCCGTTTGGTAATCATCGCCGATGTACCCCGCTCAAAAAAGTCCCAGCGCGCCACAAAATGCTCGTGGACTTTGTCCTGCCAGACGGACAGGCTTTTCTGGTTGCCAATGATCTCTTTTGCGGATAGTCTCCCGTCTGCCGTGATCGGCGTAAAACAGATGTGCATATGCGGTGTCGCTTCATCCATATGCACGGTTGCTGCAAACACATTGTCTTTCCCGACTTCATCCTGTATAAACCGAACCGCCCTTTCAAAATACTCCCTGTGTTCCTGAGCGCCTGTGACAGAGAAGAATTCAGGCGAAGCGGTAAATAAGACCTCCACCATCTTCACGCTGTCTTTGCGGGTTCTGCATCCTGCTTTTTTGATACGGCTGTTGATCTCCCTGCGGTATGTTTCTTCCGGCTGAACAATGTGATAGTTGTCTTTAATTCTGCTCAAATCAATATCCGGGTTGCTCGCGTACTTTTCCTTCTTCCGCTCGTTATGTGCTTCCATGGACGATATCTGACCGCCCTTGCGCTTGGCAAACCTCATGATGACATGCATATAAAAACCCTCCCTTCCATCTTCAGCAATGACAGCTATGACAGCTGTGACGGTTTATCGGACACCGTGACGCCGCTGTCCTCCGGCACTTTGGTCAAAGTGATCAGCCTCTTACCGGGTATACGGCTATACTGGTAGAGGATTCGGTTTTCAAGTAGAAACGTGTCGTGATGTTGATTCAGTATCTTGGTTACTGTGTTCGATGGGGTTTTGTTATCCTGCAATGCGTTCAGCAGCTCTGTTGCGCTGCCTTCCCATTTATCAATGTCCGACATAAACCCGGCAATGCGCAACAGAATATCCGGCGTTTCCCGCTTGCGTACATCCTCCGCTTTATCGCATCCCATAAAGTGCCACCGGCAATCCTCAAACCTCAAAGCAATTTCCCTGTATTCCGTGTCTCTGCCGGATACAATCAGCTTTGCAGTATCAAGCTCCCGTTTGTTTCTGACCAAAACATAGTTGCAGTCGACGCTGCCCGTAATTCCGGTACTGCCGGACACCATCATAACCGGATCGCTCGACGGGTCTTTCCGCAAATGATGGACGATGATTATGGCGATACGGTATTTGTCCGCTATCGCTTTGAGAATGGATACGTCCGAGTAATCATTAGCGTAGGCGTTAGGATTGGTCGGCACACCCCGTATTTTCTGGAACGTGTCGATGACAATCAGCCCAGTATTCGGATACGCATTGATAAACCCTTCGATCTGTTCCTTCAAACCGCTGTCCAAAGCTTCAGCCGCTACACAGAAATGCAGGTTGCCGGGCGCGGAATCCGCAAGTTCAAACATCCGCTTTTGAATCCGGTTGAAGGTATCTTCAAGGCACAGGTACAGCACGTCGCACTGGTGGGTCTCGTACTCCCAAAGCGGTTCGCCTTTGGCGGCCTGCAGGCATAAATAGAGCATGAGCCAGCTTTTGCCGATCTTCGGACTTCCGGCAAGGATATGAAGTCCTTGCGGGATGATGTCTTCCACAATCCATCTGATGGGTTTGAGCGGCGTTGCCAGCAGCATCTCCGCATCGACCGTTTGTAGTGTAGTTTTTTTGTCGTTAGGTTTCATTGGTTTTCTCCTGTGTTGAAATATTAGATGCATCAAAAAAACGCCCTGAAAGGGCGCTAATTGAGGCTATCTAATTTAATACGTCATTAATATAACAGAATGTTCCTGTATTTTAGAAAAAAGTATAGACTGTCTTTTGGGTACACCGCTATGGCTCAATGAGAAATGCTCTATCTTGCGCGAAGATCACCGCGCAGCCCAGAGCATTTTCACGGCAAATAGAAAGCTGAGCGCGTCAGAAATGCACCCCAATTGTGGCGCAGCATAGCGGTGTAACACACTAGACTTTGCGAGCAAAGTCAGTGTGCTCTGCGAGGCTTTTCGGGCCACCGGCTGTCGTATCGCGAATATACTTTCCCGCAATATAGCAGCCGAACGCCCTCTTATCGCTCACTTGCGTTCGCTCTATGACAGCGCGACCAGCTTTGCCGCTCTCCTAAAATAACAGTCATAGCTGTCATAACTGTCATTACACAGGCTGAAAAAAGACTATTTTTGCAGGGACAACATGAATTCCCGTGCGCCGGATTTTCTCTTTTTCTGCTGATAGCGTATCCCGTATTCATATTCCATGGATATACTGTGGCGGTTGAATATCCGTGCTAATGCGTTTGGCGCATAATCAAGAGAATCATCTAATACCCTGAGCTTTTGCGCCAGCGTACCTGCCGCCCCTTCGAATCTTTTTTCAGCTTGTAATAACCGCTTAACTACGCTGAACAACCTATTCAACGGACTGTCCGTCTCATCTGCCAATTTCCATGTGTTTGTTTCCTTGCAGAATGCGAGCGTCAGGCTGCTGCTGCCAGATACAGGGTGACTATCGACCAGCTTCATATCCTTACCGAGTATTTGAAATACAATAAACCGTTGCGTCTCTTTGTGATTCACGGGCGAGGCCTCCTGTCTTGTGAATAGCGGAATTCGTTTCAATCCGTTTTACAGTCCAAATAGTGACGGTAATATTAATAATAAATATATCGTCATGCGGATTCTCCTAGTCTTCGTTTTGTTAGTATACTATGACCAGCGGCAAAAGATTTTGGCATTTTCCGGCACGCCGTTCTGTATTGCCAATATGTACGGCTCGCTGTACACATTGGCTGTATAAAAATGGTTTATTATGGTGGTAACCCCACATTTCCGGTATCGTCATTATTTCAAGCCAGGCTCCCATGCAAAGTAGTCAAGATATTCCCGCCTTATATAGCCGCTAATGCGTTTCCCTACTGCGCTATGCGTCCGGTATCCTAATTTTTCCGCTATCTCATTTTGTGTATACCCGCAATACTTTAAGGCAAGTATATCAGTATCCTTCTCATCCAGTCTGGTCAGATATCGCTCCAAATCCATCTTATATACGGTTGCATGTTCAGAGTTTAGATTGTTATATTCAACGACCTGATCAATGAGGCTATAATATTCCTCATCGCTGCTGGATTTCAGTCCGGCTTTCTTCATCAGCTCCTCAATAGAAACCACTTTGGTCATGGCCCTGCTGTGATTCCACTTGCGGTAGAAATCTTTCTTGGGGTTGCTCATACGTTTGTCGTAATCCTCATGGCACCTGTGTTGCTTCACGCAGTCGATAACCGGCTGGAGGTTGTTTTTGATAATGCCGCACGTGCCGATTCTGTTGAAAACATCATTCGCCTGATCTTCTGTCGGAAAGGGTATAAGCTCTGTAATGGGCATATTTTTAAGCATGTCGTCAATGGAAAAATACAGGTCATTATATGCGTCTATCCACATGTTCAAATCGTTAGCCAGTAGGAACAGCGGGTCATACCCGGAAAAGCAATGGATATACGGGTTGATGTCAAAGGCGCTCCATACATAAAAGGACACGCAATCCAACAGGACGGAGAGGAATTCATCGCTGCTGATGACGTTTCTCCAATGCTCAACCATGACCGCCAGCTTTGGATTTCTCGGGATGCCAATCAAATTTGATTTTACATGTATCATTTCATATGGGATTAAATAAAAAAAGGGCAAAAAATCGAGGTTTTTTACTTCGTATTTTTCACCCGTATTTGCGTTTTGAATGATTCTCATTCCCATACACAAGCCTCTTGATATGGAAATTATATCATATCTAATTTTTTACGTCATTAATAGGCTGATATGTTCCTTGACGCAAAGATTTTTGGTGTTTTTCGTTTTCTCGTATAAGAAAAATGCATAATGCATATTTTTCAAGCAACCAAGTTTCAAACTAAATTACATGGAAGATTTATAATATACAAACCTTTTTCCTGAAATTTGTTTTTGTTTATAATTACTTCCTATGACACCATCATACGTTTCTTTTTATTGTAAAATTCCTCTATATCACTTTTACGTCTGTTTTATATTATTTTTTGTTATCCTGTGTTTTCATCAAAGTAATCGATCGCACTTTGAATAACGCTTTTATCTTCAACGATATACAAATGTCTATTAATCAGTAACGTATCGGTAACACTGCCGTATACAACTGACAAAACTTTCTTATCATCGTTGTAAAAACCAATACCATAGCTGTAACCGCTCGAATCTTCTTTTGGCTGCTCGGTATCTTTTATTGACAATTTGCTGAACGCATCAAATATATTTTCGATTTGCTCCGTATCGGTAACATTCATTCTATTACCGTTGTTACCATTTGTGACTTTAATTTCTGAAATACGATCCAATGAAAACTCATCATACACACTTTGAATGTTGTTGAACGATGCGTTATCTTCAATCCTACCGGTACAAGCGTACAGCCCAAACGATAGAAAAACGCCCAGTAAAGCTGTTAAAACTATTTTCATATCTTTTCCTCCTGATCCACTTTTAATATAAACTCCATGCTTATTTATATTAAACATAAATTTTGATTTTCCTCTTATTTGAAAACAAACAAGAGGAAAATCATTAATTAGTATATTAGAATGCTATCCTGTTTAGATTCTTAATAGGGATTGATCCTATTTACATTCATATGATCCCTTCCTGTTTGATAGTGTATCCAACGCTCATCTGCCTGATCATGCCATCCATCAGCTATCATTATATAATGACTGGACCACGAACTGCCGTATTTATATCTATTATAACCAAAACCGACAACAGAATGATCACCATAATAATCATCATCTTGCAAGCTAATATGTACAGGTCTCCCATTAACTATTTCACCTCTTATATACGAATCAAATTCACCAACTGTATCGCAATCATATGGGACGTCAACTATTTTGTAGACAATATGCTAAGCTACCTTCGCCAGTCTCGCTTTTCTCAATGATCTGAGATATTCTCTCGGGGACATATAGCCGAGTCTTTTCTGGATTCTCTTCACATTGTAGAAGCAATATATATACTCAAACACTGCCGCACGCACAGCCTCTTTTGTCTCGTAGTGTGTCCAGTGTATCAGCTCTTTTTTCATAGTCGCAATGAAGCTTTCCGACCATGCATTGTCACCCGGCATCCCAACACGCGAGAAGCTCTGACGCAGCCCGTACTGCTGCAATAACCCCATCACCGCTTTTGAAGTATACTGACTGCCTCTGTCGCTGTGGAAGATGCATCCGTCAGCCAACTCGTGCCTCGCAAGCATCGCCAGTATCGCGTTGATCACAAGTTCTTTCGTCATCCTGTCCGCCATATGGTCTCCAAGCACTTCGCCTGTCACGACATCCCTGATTATACAGTGATACATGAATCCTTCACCAGTTCTCAAGTATGTGATATCGCTTGTAAGCCCCATTCTCGGCACGATCGGGAACTCTTGATCTCTAAGAATATTCGGATACCCATCACCTCTGGCTTTCTTGCTGTTCGTCAGGCTCTTGGCTCTATGTCTGTTGTGGCAGGAATCCAAGTTCATTTCAGCCATGTATTCGGAGCACTTCTTGCGGCCGATATGTTCACCTTTTTTGCGCAGCTCTGCGGTGATCCTATCCGGTCCATACGTACCGCGGCTTTCGTCGAACTCTTCTTTGATTCGTTTTTTCAGATACGCTGTCCGATCCTCAAGTGCTTCGCGATTCTTGAGCCAGGCATAATATCCTGTTCGCTCAATTTTCAGAATTTCGGCCCACTTCGCCACAGGGTACTCGGGGTTACCCCGTATAAATCGATATCTTACTTTTGGTGACTCGCGAAGTAGGCCGCTGCTTTTTTTAACATGTCACGCTCCATTCTAGCCTCGGCAAGCTGCCTTCGCAAATCCCTGTTTTCTTCTTCAAGCGTGGCGAATTTCGTCTTGTCACCATCAGCGGTATATTTCCGCCGCCAGTTGTATAGCAGATTCTCATGAATACCCAGATCCTCTGCTATCTCCTTTACCGATTTTGGGCTTGCATACGATAACTTGACCGCATTTTTCTTGAAGTCCTCATCGTATTTCTTCCTGTATTCTCCCATTTCTCCGCCTCCGATTTCTGAGCGTTCTTTCGCTCTTTCCATCTTAGCAGATTGTCTAAAATTCTAACATGCTCCCTGCACCTCTACAACAAAAACTGCTACACAAGGTAAAGCTAAAGGCTTGCCAAACTCTTAACAGATGACAAGCCTTTCGATTGCTTGAATGAATATTTATCTAACTTGTGGGGTCACTCCAGTCTTTTAACGACTCTATTTATTCCTATCTTTTTTATGCGTTCTCTTGCCCCTCTTTCCTTCTCTTCACCAGGAAGAGTATCAGTAAGAACAGCAAGCCTGCAGCACCAACGCCGATCACGATCCACCACCACGGGAATGTTCCGGCACCCTGCAGCGGTACACCCTCGTCCTGCAACACCGCAGTATCTCCGTCGCCGTCTTCACCCGTTTGCGGAATCGCTTCGTTTTCAATAATCGCATTCTGTGTGTACTGCGCCGTCACCGTCATATTTGCCGTCACTGCGGAGAAGTCGGAATCCCAGCCGGTGAATGTATAGCCGTCGCGCTCGGGGTCGGCAGGGGCCGTAGCCGCTGTGTTCCAGTCCACCGTATCTGTGGCCAACACAGCGCCGTCAAAGTCCTCAAACGTTACCGTGAAGGTCTGAATCGCATACGTCGCCGTCACTGTGATGCTAGTCCTCACTGCATCAAAGTCACGATCCCAGCCGGTGAAATTATAGCCGCCGCGCACCGGATCGTCCGGTGCTTCAGCTGACCCGTCATAAACCACTCTGTCTGTGGCAATCAGCGTGCCGTCGTAATCCACAAAACGAACGGTAAGTACCAGTTGGCCTACCGTCAGCGTGCCGGGAACAAACGATATTGTGTAGTTGCCCGACGTCAGTCCGTTCGGCGTGATCGTGTAACCGCCGACCGCACTGCCCCGCACGTAATCACAGTCAAACACCAGCGTGCCGCTCAGATCGTTCACATCATCGCCTGCCACAAAACCACCGTATGCCGCCGTGTAGAGTGGCGCATCGTCAAGATACGTCACCGTCAGGTCATCCGCTGTCACAGTCAGCGCCGCCGGATTCGCCGTCAACGTGCCTTCAACAAACGTAATGTCGTAGTTGTCCGAGCTGAAGCCCTTGGGCACTATGTCATAATCGCCCGCGTCGCTGCCCGCCGCGTAGCTGCATTCATAGTCCAGTGTGCCTGTCAGTGCCGAAGCGTTCTCACCCAGCAAAAAACCGTTGTATGACGTACTGAAAGCCGGAGCTGCCGCGCCGTATGTCGTGACCTTGTTGTCCGCCGACACCGTCAGCGAAACCTTGTCCACGGTTAGCGTGCCTATAACAAATGAGACGTTGTAATTGCCTGAGCTTAAGCCCTTGGGCATGATGTCATAATCGCCCGCCGGGCTGCCTGCCGTATAGCTGCAGTCATAGTCCAGCGTTCCTGTCAGCGCCGAAGCGTCTTCGTCCAGCACAAAGCCGTTGTATGCCGCGCTGAATGCAGGTGCCGCCGCACCGTAGGTCGTCGTCTTGTTGTCCGCCGTCACCATCAGCGAAACCTTGTCCACCGTTAGCGTGCCTTTAACAAATGAGACGTTGTAATTGCCTGAGCTTAAGCCCTTGGGCATGATGTCATAATCGCCCGCCGCGCTGCCTGCCGTATAGCTGCAGTCATAGTCCAGCGTTCCTGTCAGCGCCGAAGCGTCTTCGTCCAGCACAAAGCCGTTGTATGCCGCGCTGAATGCAGGTGCCGCCGCACCGTAGGTCGTCGTCTTGTTGTCCGCCGTCACCATCAGCGAAACCTTGTCCACCGTTAGCGTGCCTTTAACAAATGAGACGTTGTAATTGCCTGAGCTTAAGCCCTTGGGCATGATGTCATAATCGCCCGCCGCGCTGCCTGCCGTATAGCTGCAGTCATAGTCCAGCGTTCCTGTCAGCGCCGAAGCGTCTTCGTCCAGCACAAAGCCGTTGTATGCCGCGCTGAATGCAGGTGCCGCCGCACCGTAGGTCGTCGTCTTGTTGTCCGCCGTCACCATCAGCGAAACCTTGTCCACCGTTAGTGTGCCTTTAACAAATGAGACGTTGTAATTGCCGGAGCTTAAGCCCTTGGGCATGATGTCATAATCGCCCGCCGCGCTGCCTGCCGTATAGCTGCAATCATAGTCCAGCGTTCCTGTCAGCGCTGAAAAGTCCTCATTCAGCACAAAGCCGTTGTATGTCACGCTGAAAGCCGGAGCCGCCGCGCCGTACGTGGTCGCCTTGTCGTCCGCCGTCACCGTCAGCGAAACCGGGTTTATCTTGACAACGCCCGATCCGAGGAACGGTATCGCCCCCACTCTTTCCACTTTCACATATACCGTGACTCCGACCCCGGGTGTCTCATCCGCATTCGTATACTCGTACGGATCGGGTCTAAAGGGACCATTCTGGTCAAGGCTGTAGCTCACTGTGTCGCCGGTTTGCTGGCCCGAAACCCCCACGCCGTGGGCACCGCCGTCGTAGTCCTCAATATAATCGTCCACCGTGATGTTGCTCACAGTACTGCCGGTATGAAAGATAACGGGGGTTGCAATGCTTTGATTCTTGGTCTCCGTAATTCCGTTGTTTGTCATGCGGAAATTGTAGCTGCCTTCGAACATCTCTCGTGTAACCTTGCCAATTCCGGCATCTCCCGTCGTACCAATAACTGGCCAACCGCTTGTGCCAAAGCGCACCACTCCGCCGTTGATAAAGTTCCCCTCGTAATCAATAAGCTGTATCTCTGCCTTAACAGTCTGAAAAACAACCGATGTTGAGGCATCTTGGTTCTTGGTCGCTGTCGTGTCGTTGTACGTCATGCGGAAACTGTACTGCCCAGAAAACATTTCGTAATATAACGTCCCCTGTCCATTGTCGCCGGTCGTACCAATTACCGGCCATCCGCTAAAACCGGCACGCACAATGCCGCCATTAAGAAGGACACCCTCGGAGTCTTTAAGCTGGACCACGACACGCGAGGTCTGGAAGTCATAGAAAGAGTTTGTGGCATGGTTTTGGATAGGGCTGGTTTGCGTGCCGCCTAAAGGCGCCGTCATCCGCACCTGCATGTTGCCAACCTTGCCGTCGCGTGCGTAGAGTAGAATGCCATCGCTGCCCGTCGTCCCCATCGAGGGCCATCCGCCCACACCAAGCTGCGCAGAGCCGCCTTCTATTCCAGCACCGCTGCTGTTGCGCAAACGCACATAGAAGATGCTTTTCTCAAGCACATCACCCGCTACTGGAATGAACCGGAGTTCCTTACTGGGATATCCGGAGCCAGAAAAAGCAAACCTGTGCTCCACAGGCAGCATCTCAGTCGGACCAGCATAGAGGGGCCAGCCGCCAACCCCGTGTTGGATAGTCCCGCTGAACTGCAAATCCACCAGGCCGGTCTGGAAGACCAATGTCGACCCGCCTGCGGTGTGAGTGTGGCTTTTTGTCTCGGTGCCATAGTTATAGCTCATGCGGAAACTCTGCGCACCCGCAAAAGACTCGTGATAAACTTTGCCATCTGCGTCCGTTGTCCCAATCTCCGGCCAGCCGCTGTATCCGATGCTGACCTTGCCCCCGCTCAGCGGGCTGCCGTTGTGGTCGATGAGCTGGATCACCGCTTGATGCGTTTGGAAAACCAGAGTCGACCCGCCCTCAGTGTGAGTGTGGCTCTTTGTCTCGGTGCCATAGTTGTAGCTCATGCGGAAGTTCTGTGTTCCCGCAAAGTCCTCGTGATAGACCTTGCCGTCTGCGTCCGTAGTCCCGATCTCTGGCCAGCCACCGTGGCCGATACTTACCTTGCCCCCGCTCAGCGGGTTGCCGTTGTGGTCGATGAGCTGAATAACGAGTTGATCTGTCTGGAAATCATAGAACGAGTTTGCTGCATGGTTTTGCGATGAACTGGTCTGCGTGCCGCCTAAAGGCGCCGTCATCCGCACCTGCATGTTGCCGACCTTGCCGTCGCGTGCGTAGAGCAGAATACCATCGCTGCCCGTCGTCCCCATTGAGGGCCATCCGCCCACACCAAGCTGTGCAGAACCGCCTTCAATTCCAGCGCCGCTGCTGTTGCGCAAACGCACATAGAAGATGCTTTTCTCAAGCACATCACCCGCTACTGGAATGAACCGGAGTTCCTTACTGGGATATCCGGAGCCAGAAAAAGCAAACCTGTGCTCCACAGGCAGCATCTCGGTCGGACCCGTATAGAGAGGCCAGCCGCCAACTCCGTGTTTAACAGTTCCGCTGAACTGCAAATCCACCAGGCCGGTCTGAAAGACCAACGTCGATCCGCCTGCGGTGTGAGTGTGGCTTTTTGTCTCGGTGCCATAGTTATAGCTCATGCGGAAACTCTGCGCACCCGCAAAAGACTCGTGATAAACTTTGCCATCTGCGTCCGTTGTCCCAATCTCCGGCCAGCCGCTGTATCCGATGCTGACCTTGCCCCCGCTCAGCGGGCTGCCGTTGTGGTTGATGAGCTGGATCACCGCTTGATGCGTTTGGAAAACCAGAGTCGACCCGCCCTCAGTGTGAGTGTGGCTCTTTGTCTCGGTCCCATAGTTGTAGCTCATGCGGAATTCCTTTGTAGCAGCAAAGTGCTCGTGGTAGACCTTACCATCTGCATCCGTTGTCCCGATCACCGGCCAACCGCCGTCGCCAATCCTGACTTCGCCGCCACTCAGCGGGCTGCCGTTGTGGTCGATGAGCTGAACAATCAGTTGGGCCGTCTGAAAGTTATAGAAAGAGTTTGCCACATGGTTTTGCATCGGGCTGGTCTGCGTGCCGCCCAAAGGTGCCGTCATCTGCACTC
The DNA here is from genome assembly GCA_040768905.1 of Christensenellales bacterium. Lineage (GTDB taxonomy): Bacteria > Bacillota > Clostridia > Christensenellales > SZUA-584 > SZUA-584. Next base: position 1,993,764 of record JAXGMA010000001.1, on the reverse strand, counting down.
GCATATTTCCGACCTTGCCATCACGCGCATAGAGCAGAATACCATCGCTGCCCGTCGTCCCCATTGAGGGCCATCCGCCCACACCAAGCTGCGCAGAGCCGCCTTCTATTCCAGCACCGCTGCTGTTGCGCAAACGCACATAGAAGATGCTTTTCTCAAGCACACCGCCCACTATCGGGGTTAAGTGAATTTCCTTCCTCGTGTATCCAGAACCAGAGAAACCAAACCTGTGCTCCACAGGTAGCATCTCAGTCGGACCAGCATAGAGAGGCCAGCCGCTAACACCGTGTGCAACAGTCCCGCTGAACTGCAGATCCACCAGGCCGGTCTGGAAGACCAATGTCGATCCACCCGCGGTGTGAGTATGGCTTTTTGTCTCGGTACCATAGTTATAGCTCATGCGGAAGTTTTGCGTACCCGCAAAGTACTCGTGGTACACCTTGCCGTCTGCGTTCGTTGTCCCAATCACCGGCCAACCGCCGTGCCCAATTTCGACCTTGCCACCGCTCAGCGGGTCACCATTGTGGTCGATGAGTTGGATCACCGCTTGGTGGGTTTGGAGTTGAAATGTCGGGTTCACAGACGTATCCTGATAGGCGGTGGTCTCAGTCCCTCCGTTGTTAGGTGCGGTGACCTGCACCCTCATATTGCCGAGGGAACTATTGTGAGTGTACTCAAGCTTTCCATCAGCACCAGTTTCCCCTATGTATGGCCAACCACCTACACCGAGGTATACCTTGGCGCCCTGCACTGGGTCTCCAGTGCTGTTTTTAACTTCGATGTTGATGGTTGTGCTTTCAGATGCCAGCAAAGCCATCCCCATTGGAAGCGCGGACAGGTCTATCGGCGGTGCTTCCGTCGGCGCGGGCGTTTCCGTCGGCGCGGGCGTTTCCGTCGGCGCGGGCGTTTCCGCCGGCGCGGGCGTTTCCGTCGGCGCAGGCGTTTCCGTCGGCGCGGACGTTTCCGTCGGCGCGGGCGTTTCCGTCGGCGCGGGTGTTTCCGTCGGCGCGGGTGTTTCCGTCGGCGCAGGCGTTCCGATATCGCCCGTCCCTGTCTCTTCAGCAAACGCTGTTGAAGGAATCAGGGCAAGTATCAGAAGCGCCGCCATTATCAATGACATGATTCTTGTTCTCATTTTTCTACCCTCCGTCGAATGTATGTTGATTCCCTACAAATCAGATTGCGTAAAGAATAATCTGTGGCAGCCGAACGATCACTTCTCCTGCGGAGAGTAAGACTTCAAAGCTTTGCGTCCCTGGCTTTCGCACGGGTTTGCCTTTTCATTTGATTATTCGGTTTTGTTTTATTTCAGTAATGTACCCGCATATAACGGGGTCACTGAAATAAAAAATCGGCTGCAAAGAAAAACATCTTTGGCAGCCGAACGATCATATCCGCATGGGATTTAGACTCCTGGCTTTGCGCCCCCGCTTTTCAGTCGGGTTTGCCTTTTTCAAAATCATAAGCACCCATTCAAAAAGGCCTGCCCATATCTAATAAGGCGGCCCCAACCGAAAACATCGCTTGATAAATCGCGTCCCTACTTCTCAGCGGGGTTTGCCGTTGCTTTGAAAAAATGCTTTGAATGATATAATAAATTTCAGTATTCAATTATGATGATATTATAACATTCGACTTTTCCATATGTCAACATAACTTGATACAATAAAGGTAATTTATCAAATCTTGGTTCGCATTAAGGATCAGTACGCATTATGCATATTGTTAACTCGCCCATTTTGGCCCACAAGGTTGATTTCGCTTCTCTGTTATCATCAAAATCTTGATCCAACCTGGTCTATTACCTATCCAACGAAAGCATAACATGTACTGTAGAAACTATTACATGCAATGGGCTGCATAAACTAAGCTTGTGGGTTTCGGTAGGTGCTGGCCGCATACAAATATACCGTTGTTCTATAAAAAACAACGGTATATTGGATTACACACAAACTGCAATTAAGTTTAGAAAACAACTGGAGTGGCTATGTCTTGATTCATAGTCACGGTCGTGCCGTTGTACGTCATGCGGAAATTGTAGCTACCTTCGAACATCTCACGAGTAACCGTACCTGCTCCTGCATCTCCTGTTGTACCAATAACTGGCCACCCACTCGTGCCAAAGCGTACCACTCCACCGTCGAGCAGGTTCCCTTCGCTATCGATGAGCTGAATCTCTGCCTGCACTGTCTGGAAAACAACTGGAGTGGCAATATTCTGATTCTTTGTCGCAGTCGTGTCGTTAAATGTCGTGCGGAAATTGTACTGTCCAGGAAGCATTTCGTGATATAACGTCCCCTGTCCATTGTCGCCGGTAGTACCAATTACCGGCCATCCGCCAAAACCGGCACGCACGATGCCACCGTTAAGAAGGACACCCTCGGAGTCTTTAAGTTGAATCACGACCCGCGCTGTCTGGAAGTCATAGAAAGAATTTTTGGCATGGTTTTGCGATGAGCTTGTCTGCGTGCCGCCCAAAGGTGCCGTCATCCGCACTTGTATGTTTCCAACCTTGCCGTCTCGCGCATAGAGTAGAATACCATCGCTACCCGTAGTCCCCATTGAGGGCCATCCGCCCACACCAAGCTGTGCGGAACCGCCTTCAATTCCAGCGCCGCTGCTGTTGCGCAAACGCACATAGAAGATGCTTTTCTCAAGCAAACCGCCCGCTGTCGGGGTTAAGCGAAGTTCCTTGCTTGAGTATCCTGTACCAGAAAAAGCAAACCTGTGCTCCACAGGCAGCATCTCGGTCGGACCCGTATAGAGAGGCCAGCCGCCAACTCCGTGTTTAACAGTTCCGCTGAACTGCAAATCCACCAGGCCGGTCTGAAAGACCAACGTCGATCCGCCCTCGGTGTGAGTGTGGCTCTTTGTCTCGGTCCCATAGTTGTAGCTCATGCGGAATTCCTTTGTAGCAGCAAAGTGCTCGTGGTAGACCTTACCATCTGCATCCGTTGTCCCGATCACCGGCCAACCGCCGTCGCCAATCCTGACTTCGCCGCCACTCAGCGGGCTGCCGTTGTGGTCGATGAGCTGAACAATCAGTTGGGCCGTCTGAAAGTTATAGAAAGAGTTTGCCACATGGTTTTGCATCGGGCTGGTCTGCGTGCCGCCCAAAGGTGCCGTCATCTGCACTCGCATATTTCCGACCTTGCCATCACGCGCATAGAGCAGAATACCATCGCTGCCCGTCGTCCCCATTGAGGGCCATCCGCCCACACCAAGCTGCGCAGAGCCGCCTTCTATTCCAGCACCGCTGCTGTTGCGCAAACGCACATAGAAGATGCTTTTCTCAAGCACACCGCCCACTATCGGGGTTAAGTGAATTTCCTTCCTCGTGTATCCAGAACCAGAGAAACCAAACCTGTGCTCCACAGGTAGCATCTCAGTCGGACCAGCATAGAGAGGCCAGCCGCTAACACCGTGTGCAACAGTCCCGCTGAACTGCAGATCCACCAGGCCGGTCTGGAAGACCAATGTCGATCCACCCGCGGTGTGAGTATGGCTTTTTGTCTCGGTACCATAGTTATAGCTCATGCGGAAGTTTTGCGTACCCGCAAAGTACTCGTGGTACACCTTGCCGTCTGCGTTCGTTGTCCCAATCACCGGCCAACCGCCGTGCCCAATTTCGACCTTGCCACCGCTCAGCGGGTCACCATTGTGGTCGATGAGTTGGATCACCGCTTGGTGGGTTTGGAGTTGAAATGTCGGGTTCACAGACGTATCCTGATAGGCGGTGGTCTCAGTCCCTCCGTTGTTAGGTGCGGTGACCTGCACCCTCATATTGCCGAGGGAACTATTGTGAGTGTACTCAAGCTTTCCATCAGCACCAGTTTCCCCTATGTATGGCCAACCACCTACACCGAGGTATACCTTGGCGCCCTGCACTGGGTCTCCAGTGCTGTTTTTAACTTCGATGTTAATGGTAGTGCTGCCCGATGCTAAGCCTACCCCCACTCCCAACGCCATGACTAGTACTAAAGCCGCTACCGCCAAGAAAACCAACTTGTACTTCTTAATCATTTCATTCCTCCTTTATAATAATAAGATAGAAAATAAAAAACTGCCCCAAAAATATTCAAGGCAGCTGAACTATCATGACGCGATATGAAACGTCTTAGACTTCTCGCTTTGCGTCCCTGTCTTTCAACAGGTTTGCTCTTTTCTTAAAATAGAATTATTAAATTTTATCAAATTTAGCTTATCATTAGCATTTTTTAATGTCAATAATATATTATGTAAAACTGTTTGTTTATTTGAACGTAGACAACATTTCGACGATCCAAATTACCTTTGTCCATGATATGTCGCAATGCAAGCGCGCGTTTCATTGGTTCCGATCTATTCTCATTTTTATAGCTTTTAGTAACGAGTACTGCGCGCTCAGTCGAACGCGTAGCAGAAAGAAACGCTTTTTAGCGCGATTATTCTTTTTCTTGACTCACAGTATTTTCTGTATATCGAGCATTCTGACGAATGCGGGTGGATGGCCCGATGGTACATCGCGAGAGAAGAAAGCGGAAAGCGGCATATCCCTATCAACAGGACGAAATTTACCAGAACCTCTGTTTGCTACGCTATGCGCCGGTTGCAGAAAATTCATTTGAATGTTTGCAACTGCACTTTTCTTGACAAGTCCAAATAGCTAAGCTACTTTAAGAGCGCTTTTTCTGTTTTTGTACCTTGTTTGTACGGTTTCTCTCTCCGCCATATGATCTCAGCACTTAAAGGTGTTGTTAGACCAGACTATACCGCAGTCTGGTCTTTTGCATTCTGGTGTTTGGTGATATGGTCGAAATATTCAAGGATATCGCATCCGTTCAATTCTCCAACAAAATTGTAGTGGATGCCTATCTTCTGCCTGTAGCCTTTCCCGGCCTTCTCCTTTTTGAATATCCATATGAAGTCTATCAGCTCGCACACGGTATCCCTGTCCAGCACCTCAATGTATGCGCTCTTTTCAAAGCGTTCCATCAGGTGCCTGATGTTTTCGGTATCATCTTTGACGACAGACTGCTCCGTTTTCAATTCCGACAGGCTGGACATAAGCTGATTTTGCTGCGCCTCGTACTTGGCCATCAGATGCTTGAACATCGCATCTGACACATTGCCGCTCATGCGCTCGTCCATCAGCAGGTCAATCCGGTTGGATACATCCTTCATATTGGCCTGAACGCTCCGAATATCCTTATCCAATTTGGCATGACCGTTTTGCTTTGTCCGGCTGTTCGACTCCAGAAGCACCTGAAGCATCTCGTCGCTGTTGATGCGTATGAGTTCGGATAAGCGGCGAATGTCATTAAGCACAATTTCAGTGAGCTCGTCTTCGCGGATGGAGTGAAAGCTACACGCCGTTTTACCCTGATTTGTGTACGTGCTGCAGCGGTACTTGTAATACGTCTTGTACTTGCCGCTCCGGGACGACGTATAGTGCATCACCGCCTTGCAATCGGCGCACCTAAGCTTTCCGGCGAAAAGAGCGGGAAGCTTCTTGTCCTCGCTCTTGATCGTCTTGGCTTTGCTGTTGCTCTTGTTCTGCAACAGCAGCTCCTGTACCCGCGCCCAAGTCACCTCGTCGATAATCGGCTCGTGCGTGTTCTCCACCACGATCCATTCGTTCTCGGGTACGACATCACGCTGTTTGAGCTTGAACGATCGATTTCGGCGTTTGCCGCTGCACATGTGTCCAATGTACACTTGATTACGCAGTATTCGCATCACTGTCGAACTGCCCCATAGCACGGTTTCATTTGTGTAAGGATTGGGTTGGCCGATGAGTTTGAAGTAATATTCTCTGGGTGACAGCAGACCTTCCTGATTGAACGTATCCGCAATATGCCTTGCTGTGTGCCCGATGGCATACATATGAAACAATCTTCTGACAATGGCCGCACCGTCTTCATCAACGATCAGCTTGTGCTTGTCCTCCGGTGATTTCACATATCCCAGAGGCGGCTGGCTTCCCAGAAAGAAACCTTTTTTCATCAGCGACTTTTGGGCTGCCCGTATCTTCCGGGATACATCCTTCGCGTAATGCTCGTGCACCACGTTGAGAAAACCGGCAATGTCGTTATCCTTTTCAGAATCGATATTCTCGGTTACAGCGATAAACCGCACATGATGCTTGGGAAAGAAGAAATCCGTGTATTCGCCCACCTTGACGTAGTTTCTGCCCAGCCGTGATAGGTCTTTGACGACAACCATGTTGATACGCTTCTTCTCTATGTCCAACACCATACGCATAAAGCTCGGGCGCTCAAACGTTGTGCCGGATATGCCGTCGTCAATATAGATATCCTCGACATGCCACCCTCTTTCTTCTGTGAATTCCATGAGCATGTTTCTCTGGTTAGATATGCTCATGCTTTCGCTGTCGGAGTTCTTGTCGTCCCGCGACAGCCTCAAATACAATGCTGCTTTATAATCCATTGACTTGCTCCTTTCAGATTCGGAACAGGCACAGATTATGAAGTAGTTTAGCCTGTAAAAATCATACCCCATAATCCGCGCCCTGTACAGGCTTATCCGGCGTTTTTATCAGCCTTATGGATTTCCCGCTCCGTGACCTTTTGCACTATATCTTTGAAGCTGTTGGCCTCGTTGGACATCTTGCTGGTTACATCAAACACCGTCCGGCCAAGCTTCAACTCCGACGCCATTAGACGGTCTCCCAGAACAAAGCGGCGTTCCTCCTGCACTGTTAACTTTTTATCGCTCATAGCCAACCTCCCCATCAGCAAATTTTCTTAATCATCTGCCAGCATTTGTCCACCATAATGAGCAGCCCATCTATCTTTTTGGGATCCACATATCCCGTGGCATTGGCGATCTTCGCTATCTGGTTGACGTTATTGGCGATGGTGGCTACCAAGCGGTATATCTGGATTACCTCCTCGGATGGCTTAGGCTGAACGTCAATGCCCATAACAAGCCAGCGAAGCAGCGCCGATTTTTTCAGGCCGGTCACGGCCAATTGCTTTTCAAAATGCCTGTTCTCATTATCATTCATGTAGAAAAGGCAGGCGTGTTTTCTTGTCCTCATATACCATCCTTCTTTTTCTTATTTTAGCGGCACAGCCGCCAGTGCAGAGGGTCCAAGGGAGCGCGAGCTCCCTTGCAAGTGGACATTTGTATAAACGAGTGCCATGCTTGAAAAGACAAGACAAACAATAAGAATTGATATTACTACAGGAGACATTATCACCCCGAAAGAAATAGATTACAGCTTTCAGTTGATGTTTGAGGATAGACATATTAGCATACTGGCCTATAATTTAGAATCGGTTCTTGCTGAAAAACTCGAGACGATACTTATAAGAGGCACAGCAAACACAAGGATGCGTGATTTTTATGATATTTATATCATCACCACTTTGCGCCGAAACGATATTAGATGGAAATACCTACCATCTGCATTTAAGAAAACTGCACAACATCGGGGCTCACATGCGCGTGTTTTTGAATCGGGACAAGACTATTTGAATAGTATCGAACGCTCAGATTCCTTAAAAAGGCTATGGGAACGATACAAAATCAAGAACCCGTATGTGGGTGACCTACAATGGGATATTGTAAAACAAAGTCTTAGAGAACTGTTCGAGCGAGTAATGAAATAGAAATTCTACGCTTTTATTGAAAAACCAAGCATCGCCACCGCGGTGCTTTTTTCTACCCTTTTTCAGGAGGACGTTAATGGCAAACAGAATCATAAGCTGGCTCAAATCCCGTGCCGGGCCAAAGAACTGGTGGAGCAGCGTCGCAAACTTCTTCTTTGGGAGCACACCGAGCGGCAAGGTGGTCAATGAGCGCACAGCGATGCAGACCACAGCCGTGTACGCCTGCGTGAGAATACTGGCTGAAACCATCGCGTCATTGCCGCTGCATACATACCGGTATACAGACAACGGCAAAGAAAAAGCCACCGACCATCCGCTGTACTACCTTCTGCATAGCGAGCCCAATCCGGAGATGACCTCATTTGTGTTCAGGGAAACACTGATGGGGCATCTTCTTTTGTGGGGCAACGCGTACGCGCAGATCATCAGGGACGGCAGAGGCAAAGTGCTGGCGCTGTACCCGCTGCTCCCGGACAAGATGACGGTCAGCCGGACAGAAAAAGGCGAGATATTCTACCTCTACAACAAAGACGGTGAGCAATACCCGCTGCGCGGCGATGAGGTGCTCCATATACCGGGCCTGGGGTTCGACGGCCTTATTGGCTACTCTCCAATAGCCATGGCCAAGAACGCCATCGGTATGGCCATCGCGACTGAAGAATATGGTGCCAAGTTTTTCGCCAACGGCGCCAACCCCGGCGGCGTGCTTGAACATCCGGGCGTTGTCAAAGATCCGGCAAGGGTGCGTGACAGCTGGAACGCGGTGTATCAGGGCAGCGGAAATGCCCACCGCATTGCAGTTTTAGAAGAGGGCATGTCGTTCAAAAGCATCGGCATACCGCCCGAGCAGGCCCAGTTTTTGGAGACACGCAAATTTCAGACAGAGGAGATATGCCGCATATTCCGGGTACCCCCGCATTTGGTAGCAAGCCTCGACAGAGCCACCTTTAGCAATATTGAATCGCAGAGCATCAGTTTTGTGGTTCATACAATACGCCCATGGCTGGTGCGATGGGAACAGGCGTTAACCAAGGCAATGTTTTCAGGAAAAGAGAAGAAAGAATATTTTGCCAGCTTTGTGGTTGAAGGGTTGCTCAGAGGCGACTACCAGAGTCGGATGAATGGGTATGCCGTAGGTATTCAAAATGGCTTTTTGTCACCCAACGATGTCAGAGCACTTGAAAATCTGAACGCGATTCCATCAGCAGAAGGCGGTGATATCTACATGGTCAATGGTAATATGCTCAAACTCAAAGACATAGGTGCGTATGTAAAAACAAAGGAAGGAGGAAACAACGCATGAACAAAAAATTCTGGGTGTGGGACACGGCAGATGATAACACGCTGCGCATCGATGGCGTCATCGCGGAATACTCGTGGTTCGGCGATGAGATCACGCCCAAACAGTTTAAACAGGAATTGCAGATGCATACCGGTGACATCACAGTGTGGCTGAATTCGCCAGGCGGCGATGTGTTCGCAGCTGTGCAGATCTACAACATGCTCAAAGAGCATAAAGGCAAGGTCACGGTCAAGATTGACAGCCTTGCCGCCAGCGCCGCGTCTGTTGTCGCCATGGGCGGTGATGACGTGCTCATCAGCCCGGCGGGGATGCTCATGCTGCACGATCCCATGAGTCTTGTTTTTGGCAACGAAGCCGACCTTGCCGCCTGCATCGATATGCTCAAGGAAGTCAAAGAAGCCATTCTCAATGCATATGAGCTCAAGACCGGTGCGCAGCGCGCCAAGCTCGCACAGTTCATGACCAACGAAACATGGCTGAGCGCAAAGAAAGCCATATCGTGGGGCTTCTGCGACGGTTTGCTGTATAAGGAGGAGAAGGAAACAAAAACGGACTATGCGTTTGACAGCAGAGCGTTGGTGCTGAGCGTGGTCAATAAGCTCAAAAGCGCCTATCCATCCAAGCCGGATGGTATACCGGCAGACCAGCTGCTCGACAGGTTAGCGCAACTCAAATAACAAACCAAAAACACTGAACCGCAATACGCGGTTTTTTTAATTAAAAGGAAGGGGTTTATACAATGTCAGCCATATTAGAACTGCGTGAGAAACGCGCCAAGCTTTGGGAAGACACCAAGGCTTTTTTAGATGCCAAAAGAGATGAAAAGGGGCTCATATCCGCAGAGGACAACGCCGCGTATGAGAAGATGGAAGCCGACGTCATCAGCCTCGGCAAAGAGATCGAGCGGCTTGAGCGCCAGGCTGCGCTGGACCTTGAGATGTCAAAGCCGGTCAGCATGCCGATTAAAAACGCTCCTGCGAAACCAGAAGAAGAGAAGTCCGGCCGTGCCTCCGCGGAGTACAAGAAGGCTTTCTGGAAAGCGCTGCGCAACAAATACAGCTTCGATGTCCAGAACGCGCTGCGTATCGGCGAAGACGCTGAAGGCGGCCACCTTGTGCCTGATGAGTTCGAACGTACGCTGATTGAAAGCCTTGAGGAAGAGAACCTCATGCGGCAGGTCTGTAACGTCATCACCACATCGTTCGGTGACAAAAAGATACCCGTCGTGGCATCAAAAGGCACAGCCGACTGGACGGACGAGCAGGGGGCCATGCACGAGAGCGACGATGTGTTTGACATGGTCACGCTGGGCGCGCACAAGCTCACCACGATGATCAAGGTCAGCGAAGAGCTGCTCAACGACTCTGTGTTCAATCTGGAAAGCTACATTGCCAAAGAGTTCGCGCGCAGAATCGGCCGTGCCGAGGAGGAAGCGTTTGTGGTGGGCAACGGCACGGGCAAACCCACAGGCTCATTCGGCAGCGCTGAGGTCGGCGTCACCACAGCGGGTACAGCTATTGTCATGGACGAGCTCATCGACCTGTACCATTCCTTAAGGGAGCCGTACCGCAGGAACGCCATCTTCATCACCAACGATACGACCATCAAAGCGATACGCAAGCTCAAGGACGGTTCCGGGCAATACCTCTGGCAGCCGTCCGTGCAGGCCGGACAGCCCGACACCATACTCAACAGGCCGGTTCGTACGTCAGGGTTTGTGCCGACGATAGAGCCGTCTGCAAAGGTCATTGCGTTCGGCGACTTCAAGTATTACTGGATCGCGGATCGGCAGGGCAGAAGCTTCCAGAGATTAAACGAGCTCTTCGCTGCAACGGGCCAGGTGGGTTTCCGTGCCACACAGCGCGTGGATGGTAAGCTCACATTACCAGAAGCCATTAAGGTCCTGCAAATGAAAGCGTAGGTGTAAGATGAGCAATGTGAAAAACTATACGGAGCAAGGCGGAGAGAAAACGGTCATCGGCGGCACCCTCGAGATTACAGAGGGCGGGCAGGTGACAGGACTGCCGGAGGCTTTTACACCGGCAGTGTTTCAGGCAGACAGCACAGCTTCGGAGGTCGCAGGCCTGGTTGCTGATTTCAACGCACTGCTTTTAAAGCTCAAGACGGCCGGCCTGATGGCAGCTGAATAAGGAGGGCACGGGCATTGGTTGTCACACTTGAAAAAACAAAACAATGGATACGCGTCGAGTCGGGTGATGAAGATGCCCTGCTGGAGAGCCTGATAGCGGCAGCGGAGGATATCGTGTGTGGTATCCTCCGATATCCTTTAGAAGACGATGTGCCCGAAACGGTCAAACAGGCGATCTGCTTTGCCGTCGCTCAGATGTACGAGCAGAGAGAAAGCCTTGATATCGTCACGCTCATGAGAACGCTCCGCGGCATATTGTTCGCTTACAGAAGGGATGCATGGTGATGAAAATCGGACATCTCCGGCACAGAGTGACCATACAGAAAAAACACATAACAACGGATGTGCTCAAACAGCAGAAAGAAACATGGGCCGACATCGCAACAGTCTGGGCAAGCGTTGAGCCGCTGTCGGGCAGAGAATACTTCGCAGCGCGCCAAACGAATACGGATGTGACTGTCAAAGTTATCATGCGGTATAGACCGGGCGTGTCAACTGACATGCGCATCATTTTCAACGACAGAGTGTTTGAAATCATCTCTGTCATCAATCATCATGAAAGATGCCGCATCCTCGTGCTTATGTGCAGGGAGGTCTTGAAATGACAAACGTAAACGAACTTGCAGGCGCAATCGTGTCTGCTGTGCAGCAATACACCGCTGAGGTTGAAACCGCGATTCCCGGTATCGTTGATGATTCCGCTGCAGAACTGGTGCAGGAGATACGAAGCTCAGCGCCCAAACGCAGCGGCAAATATGCCAAAGGCTGGACAGCAAGAAAGCTTGGCGAACGCGTGCGCTCAAGGGAAGGCTACGCGAAACTGGTGTGCAACCCAAAACGGTATTACCTTGCCCATCTGCTCGAGTACGGTCATGCCAAACGCGGCGGCGGCAGAGTCTCCGGCAAACCGCATATCCGCCCGGCCCATGACAGGGTGGTGCCGGGATTTGAGAATAAACTAAGGAGTATTGTAAAAAGATAAGCAGTTATTTGGTGATTATGATATTATCTTTTAAAAAGGAGATGTTGTGGGATGGAATGCAATATCATGATTGTCAAGATTGGTAAACGCCGGGATCAATCACCTGCTGTTCTAGAAACGCTTTCAAAGTTTGGCTGCTCAATAAAAGTTAGGCTGGGGCTACACGAAACAGAGAATGTCTGCTCTGAAGAAGGCGTGCTGATATTACAGCTAAGTGGTGATAAGGAAGAAATAAACAAGCTGGAAGAGGCACTCAATAATATGGAAAGCGTCAGTGCCAAGATGGTTAACATTGATTGAAAAGCATAACGGAAAAAGCGCTGAACTGGCGCTTTTTTTTATGCAATTTGGAAGGTGAAGTATATGAGCGCGTATCTGGCAGGCATATTAGATAAGGTTGGTATCCCCGTTGCAAGAGGCAGCTTCAAGCAACCGCAGGAGCCGCCGTATATCGTCTATCTATTCTCGCATTCAAACAACTTCTCTGCAGATTCAATGGTGTACCTCAAACGCGGCAGCTATCAGGTCGAGCTGTATACGGAAGAAAAAGACATAGCCCTTGAGGAGACACTCGAGGGCATTTTTGATGACCACGGGCTTGTGTATGAGAAAACAGAAACCTACCTCGAAAGCGAAAAGCTGATTGAGGTGATCTACGACATTCAGATGTTAGGAGGGTAAGATAAATGCCGGATAACAAAGTCAAGTTTGGGCTACGGAATGCCCATTATGCAAAAATGACAGACAGCGGCTACGCGGCACCGGTGGCGTTTCTCGGGCAAGTGTCGCTGACACTCAAACCAAAAGGCGACCGTGGTGAGTTCTATGCCGACGATGTTGCGTACTTCACCAAAGACGCCAATCAGGGCTACGAAGGTGAGATGACCATAGCGGACATCCCGGTGTCGTTCTTAAAGGACTGCCTTGGTTTCACGCAGGACGATAACGGCGCTCTGTTTGAGCACATGGACGCCATCCAAAAACCCTTTGCGCTCATGTTTGAAGTGCAGGGCGATTTGCAGCCAAGACGGTTTGTGTTCTATGAATGTCTGGCCGCACGGCCCAACGTCGATGCGAATACGATCAAAGGTGCGATAGAGCCGTCCACCGATACGCTCTCGTTTTTGGCCACGCCTAGGCAAGTAGACGGCATGGTCAAAGCCGTGCTGGTGAAATCTCTGGACAATGAAACAGCATACAACGGCTTTTACACATCGGTGTACGAGTTTGCCGCGCCGGCTGAGTAAGGAGTCATATTATGCAAAGAGTCATCAAGGTGAACGGACAGGACCTGATATTAAAGCCTTCTGCCAACTATATGTTCTATTACCGTCATGCACGGCTCAAAGGCGAGGATGCGCCGGATTTTCAAAACGACCTCAAGGCCCTCGCGGAGATGGAAAAGAAACAAACGGAATTAGAAAATGTAACCAACGAAAACGCGCTTGATGTGCTGCAGAGCACCAACATCTTTGCGTTCAGCGCCATCATCCGGCGCATGCTCTGGACTTTTGCGTACACCGCTAACAAAACCATCTTGCCGTTTGAGGAATGGTGTGATGCGCTCGAAGATTACGATGCCGTTGAAGCGTCAAGGATTGTTATGGAGCTCATCAACGACAATTTTTTTCTCATGCTGGGGGTCAGAGCTCCGGCGACAGAACAAAGCCCATAGACTGGCGCGACGCCCTCTACATAGGCAAATCAGCAGGGCTCTCATTTCATGAACTCGATGATTTAACCTTTGCCGAGCTGCTCTCATATGTCGGATTTTTGACGGAAACCAAAAGCAGCGCCCGGGAAGCCGCGCAGTCTGATATTGATGCGCTGGCAAAGTAAAAAACTGTTGCAACCTTATACATACTTGGGTATACTATGAGTAGGGAATGTAGGAATATTCCGAATTTGAGTATGGAGGTAAACAGTATGGCAATAAGACCGTCTGTTGTCGATAACGCCAAGGTGATGGCCAAGGGCCAGGTCACCATCCCCAAGGATGTGCGTGAGAAATTGCACGTCAATGAAGGAGACAGGCTGACCTTTGTGTGCCAGGGTGATTACGCAATCGTAATGAACTCGGCTATCTACGCAATGAAAATGCTGCAGAGTGAAATGAAAGGGCAGTTTGAAACGGCCGGGCTGCGCACAGAGGATGACGTCAATGATCTGATATCGGCTCTCCGAAAGGAAAACGATAAGTCATGAAGGTGATGCTTGATACCAATGTGCTTATTTCGGCAATACAGAATCCCAACGGTGTACCGTATAAGGCATTTGTATTGGCGGCGCAAGCACCATGCCGCATCGTCTTGTGTCAACAGATTGTGGATGAAATGCACACAGTGTTTCAAAGAAAATTTCCAAAGTGCATTGACGCGCTTGAGCGTTTTTTGGAAACCGCTCAGTTCGAGGTGATCCCAATGCCGCAAAGCGCATCGTCTGAAGAAGCCAAAGTGCGTGATGCGGCAGACAGGCCAATCTTAAGGGCCGCCATAAGCGCTGGCATTGATGTGTTGGTCACCGGGGACAAGGATTTTCTTTTAGCTGGAATACAGAGCCCAAAGATCATGACGCCAGTGGCATTCGCAGAAAGTATGACACAGGAGATTAAAGAATAAGAAACTAAGTCGCTGAAAGGTTCCTGTATAAAGGGGCCTTTTTTGTTTGGAAAGGAGGGATTCATTTGGCAGGCAGCATCAAAGGCATAACGGTTGAGATCGGCGCCAATACCACGGGTCTTGGAAAAGCGCTCGAAGACGTCAACAAGAAATCCCGCAGCCTGCAGAGTGAGCTTAGGCAGGTCGCATCCCTCCTCAAAATGAACCCCGGCAATGCAGATCTCATCGCACAGAAGAAAGATCTGCTCGCCAAAGCGGTCGCGAACGCCAAAGAAAAGCTCGATACGCTGCGTGCCGCACAGGCACAGGTCGACCAGCAGTTCGCCAACGGCCAGATCTCCGAGGAGCAGTACCGGGCGTTCACGCGCGAGGTGGCCAAAGCCGAAGGTGAGCTGCAGATGCTCGAAGGCCAGCTCAAAGAGACCGGGACCGCCGCAGCGGACAGCGGCGATAAGGTGGATAAGTCCGGCGGCAAATGGGGCTCTTTTGGAAGCGCCGTGGCTAAGGCGGGCGTGGGCGTCGCTAAGGCAGGACTGCAGGTCGCCAAAGCAGCAGCCGTTGCTGTGGCGGCCGTGTCAGGCCTTGCCGTCGCCATGGGCAAAAAAGCTGTCGATGCAGCCATAGAATATGAAAACAGCCTTGCCAAAGTGTCAACCATTGCGGATACCGTCGCTGTACCGTTATCGGAGTTGAGCAAAGCGGTGCTGGATGTGTCCACAAAAACAGGGTTTGCCGCCACAGAAATCAATGAAGCGATGTATCAGGCCATCTCTGCAGGCGCCAATACCGCTGAGGCCATTGGGCTTGTCGAAACAGCACTCAAGGGCGCCAAAGGCGGGTTTACAGACGGCACGACAGCCATAGACGGACTCACAACCGTGCTCAACGCCTACAACCTTGAAACACGCGAAGCAGACAGGATCGCCAACCAGTTCCTTGTGACACAGAACAAGGGCAAAACGACGTTTGGTGAGCTCGCATCTTCCATAGGCAACGTGGCGCCCACAGCCAAAGCGGCCGGTGTCGCATCCAATGAACTCATGGCGTCACTTGCGGCGCTCACAGCCAACGGCATCAATACGTCATCGGCTGTCACGGGCATGAAGGCAGCGCTCTCGAATGTCATCAAACCGTCAAAGCAGGCGTCTGATATGGCGAGGTCCTTAGGCTTAAGCTTTAACGTCGTGCACCTCAATGCAGTGGGCTGGGGCCAGTTTCTTGATGAGATCAAGGAAAAGACAAACGGCGACGTGGAAGCCATGGGTAAGCTGTTCGGCAGCGTCGAAGGCCTAAACGCTGTGCTGACTTTGACGTCAGATGGCGGCATGGCGCTGTTTAACGAAACGCTGCAGGAGATGGCAACAAACACAGACGCCGTGGACAGCGCTTTCTCGACAATGGCCAATACCACAGGAGAGAAACTAAGCCGCGCGCTCAACAGCGTCAAGAACGTCGGCATACAGATAGGCGGCACGCTTGCCCCGGCTGTTGAGAAAGCCGCAGGGTATATCACGGAACTGACCACAGCGTTCTCGCAGGCCGGCGGCGACATGGACAAGTTCGCAGCCACGGCAGGCGGCATAGTGGTAAGAATTCTGAATGAGCTCGTCGCTGCCATTCCAAAGGTCGTGACTGTGGGCGCGAATATTCTCACATCGCTCATTCAGGGTCTGACAGCCAATATGGGCCAGATCAGCGAAGCGGCTGTGCAGATCATATCCGCGCTGATTATGATGATAGAGAAGACACTGCCCGATATTGCAAAAGCGGCCGTGGAGATACTGTCTGCGCTCATGGATGGGATTATTGCCAATTCACAGTCGGTGGCCAAAACAGCCGTCGTGGTCATTTCCACACTCGCTGAAGGGCTGATAAAGCTGCTGCCGCAGATCGTTGAAGCCGGGATACAGATCATCGTCGGTTTGATTCAGGGTATATCAGAGAGTATCCCGAAGCTGATACCGGCTATTGTCGCGGTGACAAACCAGATCATACAGACTATGGTCCAGAACCTGCCGCTCATTATACAGGCGTGGTTGAAATTGCTGGTTGCGCTGATACGCGGCATTGTTGATAACCTGCCCATGCTCATATCAGCAATCATTGGCATGATACCCATGATCGTGACGGCGATACTCGAAAGTCTGCCGCTGATACTTGAAGCGGGTATGCAGATACTGCTCGCTATCGTGAATGGTATCATAGAGTCACTGCCGGTACTGATACAGGCGGTGATTGATATGATACCGCTCATTATATCCGCCGTCACAGAGAATCTTCCCAAAATCATAGAGGCCGGGATTGAAATACTGCTCGCACTCGTGCTTGGCATCATTGATGCGCTGCCGAAGCTCATCACCTGCATCATCGAGATGATTCCCAAAATCGTGAAGGCCATAGTGGACAACCTTCCCAAGATTATAGAGGCGGGAATAAGAATAATACTTGCGGTCATCAAAGGAATCGTAGAGGCGATACCACAACTGATTAAAGGTATCATCGATATGATACCCGAGATCGTGCAGGCCATCATTGACAATCTGCCTCTCATTATACAGGCAGGTATTGAGATCGTCTGGGCGCTGATCAAGGGGCTCGGGGAAGCGGCATGGGAGCTCATCAAGGCAGCAGGCAATCTCGCGTGGGATTTCATCAAGGGCATATGGGAAGGCATCAAGTCGGCAGCGGACTGGCTCTGGAAAAAGGTCTCCGGATTCTTCACGGGCATCGTGGATGGCGTCAAGAATCTGCTTGGTATACGCTCTCCATCAACCATATTCGCAGGCATCGGTAAAAACATGGGAGAGGGGCTCGCTGAGGGGATTACCGGCAGCGTCTCACTTGTGGACAGGGCGATGGACAGGCTCAACGCCGCGGTCGGCAACGTGCAGGCGGACATGGTTTTCAGCGCGCACCACGCGGGCACAGCGGCGCCAGCAGGGCACAACATAACGCTCAACATTCATACCAACACGCTCGATGAAGGCCAGATCAACATGCTGGTGGGGGTCATCAACCGTAAACTTGGCTTTGCATACTGACACTATATGTGGTAGCATAATATGACAAGATAATGGGGAGTGCGCGTATGCTTTTTAACAGAGAAAAAAACTGGGAAACCCAGGTAGTTGAGTTGCTCACCGCACAAGGCGGGCTGACAGATCAGCAGATTTCAGAAAAGATACAGCTTTCTGCGCAAATGGTCGCCATAGTCTGTCGTCAGCTTGAATACAAGGGCAAATTAATAAGAAAAAGGCGAACCGGAACACCCATACAAAACCATCTGGCATTACAAGAGTAGCACTTAAAAAAGGGGAAGCCCTTACATAAATATAGGGAGATGTAAAAGAAGAGGGAAACAAGGCCCTCTTCTTTTATTTTGAAAGAAGGCGAGCATGCATAGAAAGTTTTTCTTAGAAAACACACAAAAGCAGCGGTACAGCCTGCAGGACATAAAGACCGGGGCTCTGCTCATATCCCCGGCCGGGCTTGGGCTTGCCATGACACGCAGCTATGAGCTCGCCGGTGACGCCGCAAGGTGCGTGGATGAAAAATTCCCCGCGCGCTCATTCACCGGTATTGTCGTGTTTAATGGTGCCAAAGCATATGACGGATATCGCGCGCTCGTTGACTTTATCGCCCAAGGCACCATAAAGCTCATATATGCGCCGAGGTACGAAACATCAAACAAAGAATATCTTGCCGACGTGGAAGTTGAAAGCCTGTCCAAAGGCGACATCATGGGCGGCCGGATGGAATGCGATCTGCTGATCACGCTGAAAAGCGCATGGTACAAAAGAGAGAGCCTGCGAATCGTCGCACAGAAAGCCGGGGAAGAACTGCGGTATGAGCGGGTGTATGAATATACCTACAGCGACGTGTCCACCGACGATATACAGATTGTCAACGACGGGCATTTTGACGCGCCCATTTTGCTTGAAGCCGAAGGTGAACTCGTGAACCCCAGGCTGGCTTTGTATATAAAGGGACAGCTGCGTGCGGAGCTTGTGGTTACCGCGGTCATCGAGGGCAATGAGACGCTCGTGTTCTGCACCAAGGACGATGATCTTAAGCTTGTCAAACGCACAGCCAGCGGCACCGAAGAGAGCCTCATTGGCTGCATCACTGTGGAGAATGAGAACTTCTTCAAACTGCCGCGCGGTCTTTCCACACTGAGCCTGAGCGCCGATAACGAGATTGCATCAAAGTCGGTCATCACGGTATTTACGGCATACAAGGCGGTTTAATCCAATTTACGATGTACAAAGTACGATGTGCAATGAAGGGAATATATGAACGCATATATTGTATCAAAGATAAATTTGCAGATAAAGGATGTCTCTAAGGTTATCTCATATGAGCTCAATGAGGATACAGCCGGGCCGGTTTTGAGTGCGTTCAGGTTTGTATCCGCTGTCAATGCCGGAGCCGGAGATTATGTTTTTCTCAAAGATAAATACCTTGGCATCGTTGCAGGGATTGAAGCCGATAAAAGCACCAGCGTGGTGACATTACGTGCGCTCCCCATAAGCAGCATATTTTCAAGGAAAATACTGCTCGGGGATGTAGAGACGGTCACAGAGGATTATATACACAATACAATCTTGAACAACTTTGTATCATCAGGCGATAGCCTGCTCGATATTCCGTATATCAATATAATCGTCAAAACCCAAACGCCGCTCGGCATCATACCGCACAATGAATACGGGATATATAACCTCGATACGTTCCTGCGGTATGTGGCCAAAAGGCACGGCATCTACACGGATTTTGAGCTTGCGGCTGACAGCCTCAATGTCATTATCGAGCAGCGCACGCCGCCTGTGCATATCATCGACGCCACCGTGGCGGATGTGATCAGCCTTAATGAAACGGTGGTGTCCGAAAGCGTATCAAAGGTGACCGTCAAAACTCCACATTTACTCGAGACATACTACATGTTCGAGGACGGAAGCTATGGTACTGATCCAGACGCTGGGGTGCGTGTGCCAGGCCGCGCAGAGACTGTGTACTGCGAGTTCGATGATGATATACAAAAGAGCGCCGGTGACATCTTCGCCAAGAACAAATACAGTCACTCTATAGAAACGGAAATCATATCCGCGTCAAAGCTGTATGACGTCAAAACCATGCGGCTGTACGACAAAGCAAAGGTCAAGACAAAAACAGGGATCTATGACACATACATAAGCGCCCGATACCAAAAGGGCACCGCATCCACGGTGCTTTTTAAATTCGGCGACGCAAAACTGACATTGACAGACAAGCTGAAGGGAGGCGATGGATAGTGTCTATACGTGCAGTCACGTTTGATAAGCAAAAGGTCAGATCACAGGATGACGGCATATCACATTCGCTGGCACTGGTGAACAAATCGTGTGTCATCTCAGGCTGCGAAGTCTCACAGGACGGTGCGTCGGCGGTCACCATATCAACTGGCGTGTTCTTCGTATGCGGCAGGCTGGTCCACATCACGTCGCCCGAGAGCATCGGTATCCCGTCCGTACCCGCGGGCCAGACGCAGTTCATGCGCGTGGTGTTTGAAGTCAACCTCAATCAGTCCAATACAGAGATTGATTTCATGCAGGGCAGCTTTAAGGTACTCACTGAGGCGTCTGCCTACCCGGCACTCACGCAGGATGATATTAACGCGGGTGGCACGCTGCACCAGATGGCGTTCATCAAATTGCGTGCCGATTCTGTTGGTATCATAGCGGGCAGCTTTGCCGATGAACGCACGCTGTACTATTCGGTCGCGAGCTTAAAGCAGGATGTCGAAGGGAAAGCGGCTGCCGGGCACACGCACACAGCACTCGCCGCGCTTCAGATATCAGGGGATGTGGCGCCGGATGTGCTGCAGGTAGTCAATGTGCATATTTATTCAGGCACCACGCCGTCAACGACTGGCAAACCAAACGGCACGTTGTTTATCAAATACGTACCGTAGAGGAATGAGTCATGGCAACAAAAACAATACAGAAAACATCGATCGTCTGCAGCCGCGTACCCAAAAGCGGTTATATGACGATAGGCAAGAACTCAAGCGGTACCAACCAGCACGCGCAGGTGACGTTCACAGGGCGATACGGGTATTGCATTAGTAGAAAAAGATATTTTTAATTTATACTACATGTCTTTTACTTTGTAGCATTTCTGGGGTTGTGCCTTGCTCATAATCGTCAACTGACGAAGAATACCGCAGAAAAGACTATGAGCGTGTATAGATATCCCCTAACAGATTAAGTTTGCCGCCTACAATAGAGATGGCGTAAGGGAAAGGGCCTCCGCCGTCGTCCAGATATATCGTGCCAGTCATGGTGCCCGCGTCGAATTCGTAGCCGGTGCAATCCGCCGGTGACCCGTGAAAGTCCGCCGTTCCGTTGGTATAGAATACTATGGACAGGTGTGAGTCGCTGGTGCAGAACCACGTTCCTTTGATTGCGCTTAAGTCTGGTTTTGGATGTGGCTTCGGCGTCGCCGTCGGCTTAGGCGTGGGAGAAGGCGTCGGCATAAGCGTCGGCTCAGGCGTGGCAAAAGGCGTAGGTATAACTGTAAGATCTGGTGTGGGAGAGGGCGGGGGTATAACTGGCTGTAAAGTCGCGGTAGCTGTTGAGGTTTCCGTTTTTGACGATACCGGTGTCTCTGTTGTATTTTCTGAACAGGCAGTGAAGAGGAATATGGTCATGCATAACATCAGAATTAATGCTATTTTCATTGATAATTCCTCCTTCAAGGAATCGAATGTATTCACTTGTGTGTTATCTACTCAATTATAACACACATATTTTATACAGACCATTAACATATCGAGAAACACTGCTGGAACAGTAAAAGAAATCTATTAAAGAGGAATAACATATGGCAACAAAAACGATACAGAAAACAGCCATCGTCTGCAGCCGCATACCCAAGACCGGTTATATGACGATAGGCAAGAACTCAAGCGGCACCAACCAAAACGCGCAGGTCACGTTCCCGCCCCTTGATATATACAGCGCGATCATCGATGAAGTGCGGCTCAACATGCCGTGGAATAACAGTTCTGCAAACGAAGGGTTTCAGGCGAGTACCACGCACCAGGCCACCGTGAATGGCTATGTGTATTCATATCCCATCAGCGGCTCGTCGGGCACAGCCACCGTGGTGCTTTGGGGTGGATGGAGCAACACGCAGGCGTTTGTCGTGGATTTGCGTGGCCAGTCGTCCAATGCAAACAGCGCCAGCAAAGGCTATTCGCAAAGCCCGTATATCGTCGTCACCTATACACCGTACACGGAGCCCACAGCACCGACGGGTCTGTCTGCAAGCCCGAACGCGTTTGAGGGTGCGCTGCGGCTGTCATGGACAAGAGGCAGCAATGGCACAAACAACCCGATCACAAGTCAGGATGTGCGCTATCAGACTTCTGATGACGGTGTCAATTGGAGCGCCGAAGTCTCCGTCAATGTCACGGCAAGCGCTACGTTCTACGATATCCCGGGAGCCACGGTGCAAGGCTGGAGCCGCGGTAAGTTTGTACGCTTCCGGGTCGGCTCCATATCGCAGTACACAGCGCCGGTGTACTCAGGATATTCATCATCTGTGCGCAAGAACAGAGCGCCGCATGCGCCCACAGGGACGCCGACGACGAACAAGAGCGTGTATGCGCCCGGCGAGACAATATCCATAGCGTTCACGCCGCCAAGTCCAAGAGACCCTGATTCAGGTTTGAGCGGCGACATCTCCGGATATGAAGCCAAGATGCAGGATATAGACGGTAATGATTACAATGACGGGCAGATCGTCGGCACCAACGCGTCGCCATCGGCCACAGCCGTCAACGTACCAACCACAGGCTTTACGCCCGGCCTGCAGTGGCGCTTCCTCATACGCGCATATGACTCATATGGCATTCGGAGCGATTGGTCAGCGCCGACAGAGCCTGTGATGATAGGGACGCCGCTGAAGGTCAATATATCAGGCGCGCTGAAAACCGTGGCCGAGCAGCAGGTGTTGGTGAACGGTGTGCTCAAACAGGTCAGCGACATCAAGATATTGGTAGACGGGCAGCTTAGGAACTTAACGAATTAAGGGGGGGGGATGATATTTGCTTTCATTCATAACAAAATACTGGCTCGAAGCCCTGTTCGGAGTGATCCTGACAGGGCTTTCGTTTTTGGTGAAGCGTTTGTTTACCCATGCCAAAACGGCACGAGCCGTCACAACGGCTGTCCAGACGGGTATCACCTGCATGCTGCGGGACCGCATGATTCACAATCACGAAAAGTATATGCGTCAACGCTGCTGCCCGCTGGCTGTGCGCGAGAGCATGGAAGACATGTATAGCGCGTACAAGGCACTCGGCGGCAACGGCGCCATAGACCATATCGTGGCTGAACTCAACGACTTACCAACGATACTGAAAGGAGAGAACACATGACGAATAAACAGCTCGTAAAAGAAGTGCTCCGGATGGCGGGGACAGACAGCCCGGTGGAGAAAAAAACGATGACGATCACGTATCACAGGGACAGATGGGGATATGTGCTCGGCGGCCAGGGGGAGCTCTACACCGAAGCGCTCGCCAGAAGATGGGGTGAGCAGAAACGCTCGGGCAAAACGCTGTCGTACTTTCTGAGCAGTGCGAAGAAATGGTACACGCCGCCACGGCGTATCGTCGATTGCTCAGGGCTCATCGTCGAAGCGTTCCGCGCGTATCAGCCCAAGTACGCGGACCGAAGCTCCAGCACGTTCAAGAGGCAGTTCACAGTGACAGGCGCGATAGCCGGCATTCCCGAGACGGCTGGTATCGCGGTCTGGAAACAGGGCCATATCGGCATCTACCTTGGCGACGGCAAGGTGTGTGAGAGCAAGGGCGTATCACACGGCGTCGTGATATCCGAACTCAAATCAAACACATGGACGCATTACGGCAAGCTCAGGGATGTGGAATACGACGATGCGTATGTGGTGTACAAAAAGGAAGTCAAACCCGAGACGTATTTTGTGTACACCATAAAGAGGGGCGACACGCTGTGGCGCATAGCCAAAAGGCACAAGACAAGCGTGGCAGCGCTGGCGAAGCTGAACAACATTAAGAATCCGTCGCTGATCATAGCGGGGAGGACGCTCAAGATTAAGGAGGAAAAATAGATGACACAATCAAGATGGCGGAGTCCGGTGGCATGGAGCGCAGTCGCGGCGCTTCTTTTTTTTGTGGCCAAAACATGGTTCGGGCTTGAGATTCCTGGCTGGGATGAGTTTATAGCGCTCGTCATAGCGGCCGGAATCGCACTCGGGATATTCAACAATCCTGAGAAGAAGGACGAGTTTTAGAAACGGGGCTTGCATCAGCAGGCCCTTTTTCCTGAGGTATCATTATGGAATATGACAAAACACAGCTCATACAATCCGAGATCGCGCGCCTGACAGCTAAATACGGTAAAGAATATCTTGACTGTAAAGACCTTATGGTCATCATGGGCATAGGTCGCGATAACGCAAGGGCGCTGCTCAGAAGCGAACATTTCCCGACGACCACAGTCGGCAACAGAAAAGTCGTGTCCATATTATCTTTTGTCATCTGGCAAACGATAACTTGACTAACAGCCGCATCAGAGCGTTAATGTGTACTAACAAAAAACAGAAGGAGAGTGTAGCGATATGCCAGACAGAAAGAAATACCGCCGCAGCAACGGCGAAGGCAGCGTGTTCAAACACTTGAATGGAAAATGGTGCGGGCAGCTTAATCTTGGCATCGACGAGAACGGCAGGCGTATTCGCAAGACCATATTCGGCGATACGCGCGCGGAAGTCATTGAGAAGCTCAAAATACTGCACGGGAAAATGAGCGCCAAGAAGTTAAAGCCAAACAAGAACATACAGCTCGGGCAGTTTATACACAAATGGCTGACAGATTTCAAACGCCCGGCTGTATCGCCACGGACCTATGAATGGTATCTGAATATTTCCAAGTGCATAACGGATGAAGTAAAGGAGATGTATATTCATAAGGCCAACGCGTATCAGATCCAGAATATGCTCAGCACACTCAAAAACGAAGGCCTGTCCGTGCGCAGCGTTAAGGCGGCGTATGACCTTTTGAACCAAGTATTCAAGGCCGCCATTGAGTTTGAGATGATAGGGGAGAACCCGATGGATAAGGTCAAGATAACGCGGAAGGAGACCAACAAGAAGAAAAAGGCTTTGTCAGCAGAGGACAGGAAAAAGGTTATACGCGCCATTGAGCGCAGCACAACGTACAAACCGATCATCTACACCATGATGGGTATGGGACTTCGGATCGGCGAGGTGCTGGCGCTCAAATGGGACGACATTGATTTTCATGGTGATACCATGCATATCAGCAAAGCGGCGAAATCGACGCCGGAGATAAGCGATAAGGGCGAGGTGCTGGGGCGGAGTATGCAGATCAGCGGCACCAAGACGGCGTGCTCGGTCAGGACTCTGCCGATGCCGAAGATGGTCAAGGATGCGCTCAAGGAGTGGAAGAAGGTGTATATCCAGAGGTTCAAAGCGGCTGATGTCGCGAATCTTGTCTTTCCGAATAAGGATGGGCAGCTTAGGAGTTACTCTGGATTCAGCAACCAGTTTCGGAGGTATCTTGATGAGAAGGGATTGGACAAGGTCACATTCCATCAGTTCCGGCACACGTTCGCGACGATGATGCTGGAGCGCGGCGTCAACCCAAGGGTCGTGCAGGAGTTCCTTGGACACAAGGACATATCGACCACGCTCGGCATATACACGGGCGTGACGAGCGATGTCATGAAACAGGCGGCAGAGGGGGCTGATGAGGCGATGCGGGGGATGAGGTGATTGATTATTGTGACCACTTTGCGACACAAGTGTTTACATTATGATGAATTAAAGCCCCGCAACATGCAATAATAGACAACACTAATAAGATTTAAGCTAAAACAAGTGCAAATAAGATATAAACCAGATTTCAGTCCACGGGTTATATATAAATCACTTAAAGAAATATCTACCAGTTACAATTATGATTAACCATTATCGGTTCAACCTCAAAGGTATGGCAGCATGATATTCTACAGATTGCTTTTCGCGGTGACACAGTCGGCTCCATTACGGTTTGCTGACTTAACCTAATAGCCATATTATATTATATCATTAATTAAAAAAAGGCTTGACAAAGAGAAAATGATTTAATATATTAATGGTATACCAAAGGTAAGCCAATGGCAAACCAAATGCAAACCAAATGGACACTACGGATATACAAACCTATAATAAATCCATTAAGATTAGATGGAACGCAAATTAAAGAAGAAAAGCAGCTTAGTGATAAAATAAAAGAGAGGATTTTCACAATGAAAGCAGCAAGATTTTATGGTCCAAAGGATATTCGAGTTGAAGAGGTTGAAGAGCCAAAAGCCGGCCCTGGCGAAGTTGTTATCTCTGTAAAAAGATGTGGTATTTGCGGAACTGATTTGCATGATTATATCGGACCGGTTAAGAGCGTTCCGATGGAAACGCCGGATCCTTTGACAGGACATAAAGCACCGGTCATCATGGGACATGAACTGTCTGGCGATGTTTGCGAAGTGGGTGAAGCAGTTACCGGTATAGAAGTAGGCGAAAAAGTTACAATTATGCCTGTCCTCAGTTGCTTTAAATGTTATCACTGCAAAAGAGGATTATTCCACCTATGCAAGTATCAAGCAGGTACAGGATTGCAATGGAAGTGGGGCGGTTTTGCTGACAAAGTATTGGTAAAGGATTATATGATCCGTAAGCTTGCTCCAAACATGTCCTATGAACAAGGAGCTCTTGTCGAACCGACTGCTTTGGCTGTATATGCGCTGGAACGCGGTCAGTTTAAAGCCGGCCAGAGCATTTTTATTTCAGGCGGGGGCCCGACGGCAACCATAACACTCCTTTGTGCAAAAGCGTTTGGTGCGGGCGCGGTTTATATGTCTGAAGTACAACCGGGCAGACTTGCAAGACTCAAAGAATTGGGTGCAGATGAAGTTTTTGACCCGCGCGACAGAGAAGCAATGGATAAAAGAATCATGGAACTCACTGATGATGTCGGTGTGGATCTTGCGATTGAATGTTCAGGGGCTCAGGGCGGCGTAAATGATTGTTTCCGTCTGCTGAGAAAGCGCGGCATGTATGTACAAAGCAGCCTCGTTGTTGGCAAGATCGAAGTCGAACCGTGGGAGTGGGCTTTAAAGGATCTTAATATGTGCGGTATCTGGGCGTGGGATACAAACAGCTTTGATCAAGTTATAAAGATGATTTCAAATGGCACCATACCTGTAGAAAAGATAGTAACACGCAAGATTGAACTTGATGAGATCATTGGAGAGGGTTTTGAGGTTCTTGCATTTGACAAAGAAGGCAAAGAGCTCAAGATTCAAGTCAGAATCAAAGATTAAAAAACAGGAGCCAGAAAAAAATATGAAGATTAAATTAGGCTTTATTGGTGCTGGTAGAATAGCTAAAGTACATGCCCAAAACATTATGACCCATTGTCCAAATATAGAAATAAAAGCTATATCTGATATTTACTATTCTAATGAAACAATGGAGTGGATAGAGAGCATGGGTATTAAAAAAATATCAAAGGAAGCACGAGATATTTTTGAGGATGAGGAAATTTCGGCTGTATTTATTTGCTCATCGACAGATACACACTGCAATTATATTAAGGAGGCAGCAAATCATCGAAAGCATATCTTTTGTGAGAAACCAATAGGATTAGAAGTAACAGGCATTATTGATGCATTGAAGTCTGTTGAGGAATCGAAAGTGATTCTTCAGATAGGATTTGTTAGAAGGTTTGACCATAACCATACAAAGGTTATGGAAGTTGTTCGTGATGGAAAGATTGGTAAAGCAGAAATTATTAAGATTTGTTCTAGGGATCCAGTCCCACCGACTATTGATTATATTAAATCATCTGGAGGACTGATTACTGACTGTAGTATCCATGACTTTGATATGGCGCGTTATCTCTCAGGGAGCGAAGTTATAGAAGTGTCAGCAATAGGTGCCGTACTTGTTAACGAGGAAATTGGTCGAGCTGGAGATATTGACACCGTAATTATTACGCTTAGATTTAAAAACGGTGCGCTTGGGGTTATAGATTTATCAAGACGTGCTGTTTATGGTCATGATCAAAGAACAGAGGTTCACTGTTCTAAAGGCTGTGTGAGAGTTGAAAATGATACAAATAATACAGCGATGATTTTTACTGAAGACGGTGTAATATTAGACAAACCAAAGTGGTGGTTTATGGAGCGATATGCAGATGCCTTTGTAAAAGAAGTTGTTATATTCATCGATGCTCTTAATAACAACAGAAACCTTCCTCCCGTTAATGGATGGGATGGACTTGTTACACTTTTAATTGTTGAAGCAGCTTATAAATCATTATTAGAAGGCAGAATAGTAAATATGAATGAAATATATGAAAAATATAAAGATTATGG
Source organism: Christensenellales bacterium (assembly GCA_040768905.1). GTDB lineage: Bacteria > Bacillota > Clostridia > Christensenellales > SZUA-584 > SZUA-584. The sequence continues at coordinate 1,965,633 of JAXGMA010000001.1, read as the reverse complement.
TTTAAAAAACATTTGGTAGACAGAATTAAAAACCTTGATAAGGGTTATGATGTGTTCATTTAATAATAAGTGTAAGGAGGTGAAGTTTAATCTGCGGCACATATTCAAACGTTAAATAAAAAATGGAGGAAGAAAATGAAAAAGATTCTGATCGTTGTATTAACCCTAGCATTAATCTTAAGTGTTGCTGCTTGTCAGCAACAAGTCCAAGAAACTACTGAAACTACTAAACCTGCTGAACCTGCTGTCCAAGCAGCAGAGGACTCTAAACCAGAAGAACCGAAAGAAAAATTTACTGTTGGAATAGCGCAATGTGATTTTTCAGACAAATGGCAAAGCTACCTAACCGATGCGCTGATAGAAAATTGTGAGAAAAATGGCTTAGACTACATACTGACAGATGGAAAGCTGGATCCAGGCATACAACTGGCAAATGTTGAAAACATGATACAGCAAGGTGCAGATGCGATTATTCTTGTGATAATTGACGCAACAACGGCACCTTCATTTGTGCAGATATGTAAGGAAGCTCAAGTGCCTTTGGTAGCAGTTAATAGACTAATGGAAGGCGCTGATTGCTTTGTGGGCTCTGATGGAGTTTACTGCGGACAAATAATTGCTGAGGAAATCGCACGTCAACTTGAATACAAAGGAAAGATCTTATCTTTGAGGGGCGTTATAGGGATGGCTGTTGAAACAGAAAGATCAGAAGGTGTTGAAAGTGTGATTGATAAATACCCCGATCTGGAGATTGTTTCGATACAATCCGCTGAGTGGGTTAGAGAAAAAGCATTAACTATTACTGAGAACTGGATACAGTCGGGAATAGAATTTGATGCAATTATTTGCAGTAACGATGAGATGGCCATAGGTGCAATTCGCGCGCTTGAAGGCTCTGGAATTACTGATAAATTGGTGGCAGGAGTCGATGCAACACCTGATGCTCTTGCATATTTTGAAACAGGTCAGCTGGCATGTACTGCTCTGCTAAATGCCAAAGGTGAAGCGGCAGGAGCCGTTCAAGCTGTAGTAGACTTGCTAAATGGTAAAAAAGTAGATGCGGTAATAACTATTCCGTATGAACTCGTGACAATTGAAAACTACAAGGATTATCTATAACAATACAAATAAGTTAAGTAGTTATGTGGGGAATGCGAGCGGTATTCCCCACATAAAAAAGGGGTTAATTATGAGTGAATACATATTAGAAATGCGGAATATTACAAAAAGGTTTCCCGGCCTCACGGCTTTAAGTGATGTTTCCATCAAAGTTAAAAAAAACACTGTCCATGCCCTCATGGGAGAAAATGGTGCTGGCAAGTCGACGTTAATGAAGACTCTGCTTGGTTTTTATCAGGATTTTGAGGGAGATATAGTATTTAGAGAAAAGAAGCTTCGGAATAATACGATACACGATGTATTAAAAAGTGGCATTTCGATGATTCACCAGGAATTATCTTCAATATCAAATATGAAAGTAAGTGAAAACATATTTCTTGGAAGGGAACCAATGAAGTTTGCTTTTGTCGATGAAAAAGCAATGACAATTAGAACTAATAGTTTACTTAAGGAATTAAACATTAATCTAAACCCAAATACTTTGATGCGGGAATTAAGTACTGCATATACCCAGCTGGTTGAAATAGCGAAGGCGATTTCATATGATTCACAATTAATTATTATGGATGAACCAACCTCGGCTATATCTGAAACAGAGGTGGACCACCTATTTACAATTATAAATAGTCTTAAGAGGAGAGGTGTGACGATAATATACATTTCACATAAAATTGATGAAATATTTAAGGTTGCCGACGAGGTAACTGTTTTAAGAGATGGCGAACATATTATTACAACGTCGGTTGATTCCCTAAACAAGGATGCTCTCGTATCATATATGGTTGGTAGAGAACTTAATCAGATGTATCCAAAAAAAGATTATAAGCCAAGTAAAACATTTTTATCTGTGCGAGGCTTATCAAAAAAAGGTGTTTTTAAAGATATTAGTTTTGATGTTAAAGCTGGAGAAATATTAGGTATTTCGGGTTTAATGGGTTCTGGAAGAACAGAAATGATAGAAAGTATGTATGGTCTAACGAAAAATGATTCTGGTGAAATTTTTATTAACGGTGAGAAAGTGGTTATAAATTCTCCAAGAGACGCTATAAAAGCTGGTTTTGGGCTATTGACTGAGGATAGGAAATTCAAAGGGTTGTTTTTGTCAATGAATGTGGCTGAAAATATTATAATGTCTTGCATAAATAGATATATAAGGTTAAAAATAATAAATGAAAAAAGAATAAAAAATGACTGTAAGAAGTTAGTTGAAGCACTTAGTATTAAAGTTTTAAATATACAGCAAATCGTTAACAGTTTAAGTGGTGGGAATCAGCAAAAAGTATGTTTAGCAAGATTGTTGCTAATGCAACCTAACATATTTATAATAGATGAGCCAACCAGAGGTATAGATGTCGGAGCTAAAGCGGAAATACATAAAATAATCAATGAACTTGCAAAAGAGGGAAAATCAATTATTATGATTTCATCTGAAATGCCAGAAATCCTTGGTATGAGTGACAGAATTATAGTTATTAGGGAAGGCGAATTATCTGGTGAGTTATCAAGAGAAGAGGCAACACAAGAGCGATTATTAAATTTATCTATTTTGAGAAATTAGAAAAATATGAGCATAGATAAAAATTATTTGTATTAGGAGGATAATTAAATGAAAAAAAACCAGAATATTATGGTAAAAAACAGAGCAAAAAACATTATGACAAAATATGGAATGCTTGTTGCTTTGATATTTCTGTGCGTAATTATTACTCTACTAAATGAGAATTTTATTAGACCACAGAATCTAATAAACATTTTGAGACAAGTATCAACTATTGGGATAGTTGCTTTTGGTGTGACACTAGTAATTATTTCAGGAGGAATTGATCTTTCTAGTGGCTCGATCGTTGCATTTTCAGGTGTTATAACTGCAAGCTTAGTCCAATTAGAGCCAAATATTTGGACGGGTTTAGCAAGCGGAAATTTAATTCTTGGATTAGCCGGTGGGCTTATTGCAGGAATACTTGCAGGTGCTATAAATGGCACCATAATTGCGCTGACGAAGATACCGCCTTTTATTGCAACACTAGGGATGATGCAGATAGCGAGGGGCGCTACACTTGTATTCAGTTCGGGAAGGCCCATAGATAAGCTGCTTGATGGTTATTTATACATTGGAACTGGTTCAATATTTGGTATACCAATTCCAGTAGTGATATATTTATTATTAGGTATTATTGCAGCTATAATTCTAAAAAAAATGAGAATAGGAAAATATATCTATGCAATAGGCGGCAGTGAGCAAGCCGCCAAAGTGTGTGGTATTAATATTGCGCGCGTGAAGATCTTTATTTATTCCTTTGCGGGCATGATGGCAGGTTTTTCAGCTATTATTCTAACAGCAAGAGTTAGTTCAGGTAACCCCACAGCAGGCGAAGGGTATGAACTTGATGCAATTGCAGCTGCTGTTATTGGAGGTGCAAGCCTATCAGGTGGTATCGGATCCATCTTCGGAACGGTCATTGGGGCTCTCATAATAGGAGTTCTAAATAATGGACTAACGCTTCTAAACGTTTCACCATATTTACAGCAGATAATAAAAGGCATCATTTTAATTGGTGCTGTAATGGCTGACGCATACAAGAATAAACAAACAAAGTAAATCTTTAATATTATGGAAGGGAAAAAATGAAAAGAGTAAAAGTAGGGATTGTCGGTGTTGGTAGGCTTGGGCGTCATCATGCATACAGTTTAGCATATACTATTCCAAATGCCGACCTTATAGCAGTATGTAGTATTGTTAAAGATGAGCTTGAATACGCAAAGGATAATCTAGGAGCTATTCATACATATACAGATTATTCTCAAATGCTTGAGAATGAAAGGTTGGAAGCTATCGTTGTGGCTTCTTCATCTGACAAACACAAGGATCATATTGTTAGTGCAATTAAAAAAGGTCTTCATGTATTTACTGAGAAGCCACTTGGAATAACAGTTGAGGACTGTCATGCAGTTGAAAAAGTTGTTGAGGCGAATAGTGATAAAGTATTTATGATAGGTTTTATGAGGAGATATGATGTTTCATATCAAGCAGTAAAGGAGAAAATAGAAAGAGGAGAGATCGGAAAACCGATTGTTTATAAGGGGGTATGTTCAGACTCGGTCAGCGTGATTGAAAATGCATTGAAGTTTGCACCGACTGGTGGTGGAATGTTTATTGATTATGCCGTGCATGATATTGATCTTGCGAGATGGTATTTGGGGTCTGATATTATAAGCATTTATGGGACAGGTGGAGCTTATAAGTATAAAGAATTCTCTGAGTTTAATGATGTAGATAATGCTTGCACATTTATGAGATTTAAAAACGGCTCAATTGGTGTCATATATAATAGCAGGCTTGCGCCTTATTACCAAGTTGGGCTCGAAATTGTAGGCACTGATGGAATTATCACAATTGATGATAAGGCTGCAAAAAACTATGTAAGCTTGTATAAGGATGGGGGGAAAATAGTTGAAGGGGAAGAGACATTTCAGGAACGTTTTAGAAGTGCTTATATTGCAGAATTACAAGAGTTTATTAATTGCATATGCGAGAATAGACAGCCAGAAATTACAGTTTATGACGGTACTGAAGCTACCAGAGCGGCTTATGCAGCAAAAATGTCATATTTGGAGAATAAAGTCGTTTATTTATAACTCTTTTTCTAATATGGTCTATATTACGATGCATCATCAGATGATTAGCCATATGATCGATACAAAGGGCAGAATGGACAGATGTCATCAGAGCGACTGGTTTCAATGGTTGGTTTGCTTTTGAATTCTTCAGCAGACGCCACCACGAAATGGATCCATTGACGCTTGCGACAACTTTGAGAAACTTCTTGCAATACATTATTTAACTAATACTAAACGGAGGAAATATAATGGGTACTTACGGAGTAATGGGTGGCGATCATGAGGTACGCTGCGATTATGAAAAACTGAGAAGAGATCGTCTATCAAAGACACGCGCGCAGATGAAAAAAGAAGGTCTTGGCGCGATACTTGTTTTTGAGCAGGACCATATACGTTATATTACTGGCACTAAAATTGGCGAATGGAATCACACGATTCGAAATAGATACGTTCTTCTTTGTGAGGGACAGGAACCGATACTTTTTGAAAACGGCAGTGCGATCCCAGCAAAACGCTTGTTGTCTCCCTTTATTAAAGATATCCGCCCGAACAGCAGTGATATGAAGGGCGTATTGCCTCCTGATGCAGGTGGTGTCCAACGTGGTGTCGACGAGATCGTCTCTATTCTGAAGGAGCATAATCTTCAGAACGCACCGCTTGGCGTTGACGACCCGTTTTTCTCTTGGGTCGACGCGCTTCAGAAAGCAGGAATCAAGGTCGTCGATGGGCAGCAGTGCATGCTGAATGCGCAAATGATCAAGACACCCGAGGAGATATATCTGATCGAAATGTCTGCGGCAATGGTGGATGCTGGCTTCTATAATGTTCTGCAGGCAGCGAAACCTGGCGTAAGAGAGATTGAACTTTCATCGTTAATGCGCGATACCTGTCTCAAATTAGGAGCGGAATGTGTACATAACGCGCAAGTCACATCCGGCAACAGGACTTTCCCTCATCCACACGATGTCAGTGACCGCTTTTTACGTCCTGGTGATATGATATTCATGGACGTCGTTTGCGACTATATGGGTTACAAGACATGCTATTATAGGACTTTCATGTGCGGTAAGCCGACTCAAAACCAAAAAGATGTATACAACATAGCTTATAAGATTGTGAAAGATACGATGGATGTTTCCAAGGCGGGCGTGATGACCAGCGAGCTTGTCAAGCTTTGGCCTTCAGCTAAGGACGTTGGTTATGACAATGATGAAGAAGGCTTTTTGCTTCAGCTTTGCCATGGCATAGGCATCACTCATTGGGCAAAACCAGCGATTTTACCGGGCTATTCTGAGAAAAATCCAATACCGCTTGAGGAAAATATGGTTATTGCTTATGAAAATTACTATCATAGGGACGGCGATGCTGCACGCATTGAGGAAGAGGCAGTTATCACAAAGGACGGTGTGAGGACACTTACGAGATTTCCTATGGATACACTCCTGACTTCTTGGGATTGGTAAGCTAAACATTAATACATATCTTCTTTACATGTATCGAGGGGAGCAGTGGAGAATCCTGCTTCCCGATAACGAAAGTAACGTATCTAATGTCATTAGTTTTATGAAAGGAAATAACAATGAAAAAAAAGATTGTAATGATACATAACGGCATGACGATCGTGGATGCGGTAAATGAAGCATGTAAACGTGAGATGCCGGATGTTGAATTAATAAACATTATCGATGAAAGTCTTGTAAAAGACATCATCAAATACGGGAAGGTCATTCCGGAGATGGCGAGACGCATAATGAGATACGCTCTGAGCGCGCAGGATCTTGGTGCAGACGCAGTCGTAATGACATGCTCGTCACTGGGAGAAACAATAGAGACATGCAGACCGCTGCTCAACATCCCGGCATTTAGGATAGACGAGCCAATGGCAACGTGTGCGGTGCAGAATTATTCGAATATCGGCCTTATCGGTACACTTAAGTCTGTTGCAGGCCCAGCGTTGCGTTTGATCGAGAGAAAAGCAAAAGAAGCAGGCCGTGATGTTGTAATTGAACAGATGGTATGCGATCAGGCGTTTACCGAACTGCTCGCTGGCAACAGAGATTTTCATGATAAGTTATTGACTGAGGCCACAATAGAATTATCAAAGAACAAAGAAGTGATTGTGATGGCTCAGGGGTCGATGGCGAGGATCGCGCCAAATATTGAAAAGATTATTAATAAGCCTGTTTTGACAGTGATTGATGTCGGCGTTCGGACTATTGCACAACAACTCTAAAAACAGCTGGGTATAGGTTAGACAATGATTAATCAAACATGGATATTTGGGAATTTTAAGGAGAAGATCTTATGGCGAAAATGAAAGCTGCAAAATTTGATGGCGAAGGTACTTTAAACTTTAGAGAAGTAGACATCCCGAAAGCGGAAAAAGGCAATCAAGTTGTGGTTAAGGTTATTGCGGCAGCGATATGTGGAACAGATTTGCACATATTGGCAATTCCTCAGAGCCATCCATGTGACGTAGGGACGACAATAGGCCATGAGTGTATTGCAGAAGTGTTTGAAGTGGGCCCGGAAGTCACTGAATACAAACCAGGGGATCGGGTTGCGGTTGATCCGATCATACCTTGTGGTGCATGTAAAAGCTGCAAAGACGGATCCTATAACATGTGTGAGAGCCTAACGGCACTGGGTGTACAAGTGGATGGTGTATTTGCCCCGTATTGTTTGACAACGGCTGACAAGCTTCATCGCGTATCAGAAAAGCTGCCAGTAAAAGAAGCTGTCTTTATAGAGATGCTCTCTTGTGTGATGAACGGAGTTAAGAGGCTGAATATGCTGCCAGGCAAGTCAGTGGCAGTGCTGGGCGCAGGTCCTATAGGCCTTGTTTTTGCCAGTGTGATGAGAGCTTTTGGCGCAGGAAAGGTGATCATTTCAGATGCACTGGGCAGCAGAATAGATTTTGCAAGGAAGAATGCGGCAGCAGATCTGGTTGTAGACGTCAAAAAAGAGAACTTAAAAGAAAAAATCAATGAGGTTTTGCCGGCCGGTGTTGATATTGTCATTGATACCGTCGGGACACTTTTCAAGGATACGATAGAAATTGCCGCAAACGAAGGACAAATCCTTCTTTTCGGGATCAACGATCAATATAAAAACGAGCTAATGCAGTATGACATTACTCGAAAAGAGCTTACAATTGTTGCAAGTTATGCCACACACAACTCATTCCCGATAGCAATTAATATGTTAACAACCGGAGTTATAAAGCTCGAGACTCTTTTGACACATATGTTTGAATTAAAAGATCTGCAAAAAGGCATTGATGTCTGCAATTCCGGCGAAGGAATTAAAGTGGCAATTCTAATGGATGGGGAAATATAGAAAGGAGATATTTTTATGAAGATGAAAGCACTTGTCATAGATGCCACAAAAGCACCGAAGCCAGATTATGTGTTTAATGATTTTGAAAAACGTACTGGTTGGGCAAGAGACGGCAGCAAAGTCTGGAAAGACGCCAAATACGAAGTCAAAGAGATAGATGTGCCCAAAGTCGGTCCAAAAGATGTGCTGATCAAGGTGCATGCGTGCGGTATATGCGGTTCAGATGTGCATGTTTATCAGCACGACGAGGAAGGATACATTGGATTTGCATGGAATACAATGTTCCCTAACGTGCCTGGACATGAATACAGCGGGCAAATTGTAGAGGTAGGTAGTGAAGTCCGCAACTTCAAAGTCGGAGATTACGTAACCGGCGAAGAGATGCAATACTGCGGCGAATGCGATGCCTGCAGGACGTACCATTTTAATCAATGCCAGTTCTTACGTGAGCCAGGTTATACGGAGCCAGGAGCGATTGCCGAATATATCAAGATAGAATCCAGATACGCGTGGAAAATTAACGATATTATTGACAGGTACGGCGTAAAAGATGGTTGTGAAGTGGGAGCTTTGGTCGAACCGACCGGAATCAGCTACAACGGCACAATTGTTCGGCCGAATGGTGTAAAGCCGGGTCAGTTCGGTGCAGTGTATGGCACAGGCCCAATCGGCCTTGGCTGTTTAGCCCTAATGCGAATAGGCGGGTGCTCCAAGATCTTTGCGTTTGAAGTCAGTAAAGAAAGAGCCGAACTGGCAAAGAAATTTGGAGCAGACTATGTGTTTAATCCATTAGAGCTTTCCGAGCAGGGATTAACGACTAGAGACGTAATCATGGAGCATACAAACGGCTGGGGTGTTGATATGCAGATTGAATGCGCCGGGAAACCGCATTTGCTTTATCCGATTATGGATAAATCTATTGCAGTGGGCGGAAGGATTATCAATATTGCGCACAGCCCAGGCAATGCAAATATACCCGTTAATATGGCAGAACATATGTGGAAGGCAGGAAGTCTATATGGTTCTAATGGTCATGCAGGGGACTCGATATTTAGAAATGCGATCAATGTTCTTGCATCAGGTAGAATTGATTATAGAAATATGATTACAGGCCGGTATAGTTTGGATAACGCAGTTGAAGCTATTGAAGACACTATGAGGGCAACAGGCGGGAAAATACTAGTAACGATTTGATAAATAGCAATTCATGAATAAACGGTCAGATCAAAAGCTTAGAAAGAGTTTCAAGAATACTTTAATGCAGCCCTGATGGCGACTGTGACAATGGCACGATTTAAATCAATCTGAAGTCAGAATGGCTGAAGGGTGGGGGAAAGCTCATGAAAATCGACTTACTTTTAGTAAATGGCCAAGATAATAAATACGAACAGGCCTATAAGATTATAAAACAAAACATTATTGACCATACCTTTAAGCCAAATATGATGTTAGTGGAAAGAAGGCTCAGCGAAGCTCTGAATATAAGCAGAACACCAATCAGACAGGTGTTACAGCAGTTAGTGAATGAAGGTTTTGTTGAGTATGTGGCAAACAAAGGCATGTTTGTCACCGGATTTAATGTATTGGACGCCTTGGAGATTTATGCAATCCGTGAAGCGTTGGATCCATTAATGCTGGAAGGGAGCTATATACACAATTATGATATTGTTTTAACTAAGTTGGAAAAGACATTGACCCTGCAAATAGAATCAATAAATAAAAAAGATACGAGAGAATATGTTTGGTCTGACTTAGAGTTTCATAATGTATACATTAATTACTGTTCATATAAGAGATTACAGAATTTTATGCTTTCTATGCTAGAACACGTTAAGCGATTTGCGTATATGCAAGACGATCCTGAGCGGGCTGAACTATCAAAAGAGCAGCATAAAGCCATTTATGAAGCATATAAGAAAAAAGATATTGAGGAGGCAAAAAAACTCTTAAAGGGGCATATGTCAAGTGTAAAGCAATATTTTCTAGATAAGCTTGGCAAATAAAAAAACGAGGTTGGTTTATTAATGAACAGAATAAAAGAATTAAACGAAAAAGCAGCTTATTTGCGCGAAACGATCATTAGAATGATCCACAAAGCAAAGTCGGGACACCCAGGAGGGTCTTTGTCTTTGGCTGATATTTTTACGGTTTTATATAATGGAGAAATGAATATTGATCCAAAAGACCCTGAAAAAATAGATCGGGACAGATTGATACTTTCAAAAGGGCATGCTTGTCCAGTGCTCTACAGCATTTTGGCAATAAAAGGATATTTTGATTACAATGTTATTTATTCACTGCGAGAGCTTGGATCGATTCTTCAAGGGCATCCGGATATGAAAAAAGTTCCCGGCGTCGATATGACCACAGGTTCTTTGGGTCAAGGCCTCTCTGTTGCAGCAGGGATAGCATTTACTCAAAAATATTGCGGATACAGCGCACGCACTTATGCCATTCTCGGTGATGGTGAATTGAATGAGGGCCAAGTCTGGGAAGCTGTCATGATTTCCAATAAATATAAGCTTTCAAACCTCGTAGCTGTAATAGATTATAATAATCTTCAATTGGATGGCACATGTGATCAAATAATGCCGATTGAACCAATTGATAAAAAATTTGAGTCTTTCGGATGGTATGTAATAAGAATAGACGGACATGACTTTGAAGAAATACTAAAAGCTTTTGAAGAAGCGAGACAGGAAAAAGATCGTCCAACGTGTATTATTGCAAAAACGATAAAAGGCAAGGGCGTATGCTATATGGAGAACCAACTTGGATGGCACGGAAAAGCGCCGAATGATGAAGAATTTGACATTGCAATCAGTGATATATGCAAATCAAAGAGGAGCCACTAATCATGAAGGAAATACCAACAAGATTCGGATTCGGTGAAGCATTGGTAGAACTAGGCAGCGAAAATGAAAATATTTTTGTCGTTGAATGTGATATTGCCAAATCGACAAGAACTGATATGTTTTGCAGCGTATATCCAAATAGACATATAAACGTAGGGGTTGCGGAGCAAAACGCAGCCGGATTTGCTGCGGGTATGGCCACGATGGGGAAAATTCCATTTGTAAGCACCTATGCAGTATTTGGAAGCATGCGTATGTGTGAGCAGGTCAGAACATCCATCTGTTACCCTAATTTGAACGTAAAAATCGCATGTAGCCACGGTGGTGTGACTCCAGGCAGCGACGGTGTGACGCATCAGGCGATCGAGGACATGGGAATTTACAGAACAATTCCCAATATGACTGTGGTTATGCCGGCAGATTATTTTGCCGCAAAAGCTATTGTCAAAGCTGCAGCCGAATACGTGGGACCGATGTATCTGCGATTTACGCGGGATCCAGTGCCGTGTATATACAGTGAAAAAGAAGTTTTCACTATTGGCAAAGCAAAAGTTTGTAAAGAGGGAAATGATATCGCGATAATCGCAATAGGAGATATGCTGGTTCAGGCTCTCAATGCTGCAAAAGAACTTGAGTTAAAAGGTATATCTGCAAAGGTTATAGATATGTTTACGCTCAAACCGCTCGATGAATCCTGTGTCATAGATATTATAGAAAACATCGGGAAGATCATTACTGTTGAAGATCACAACTGGCTTAATGGTTTGGGCAGTGCAGTATCAGATATCGTTGCAAGAGAAGGAAAAGGGATAGTAAGAAAAGTTGGTTTGCAGGATAAGTTTGCTGAGTCAGGTCCATACAAGGATTTGTTGAAAAAGTATGAAATGGATAGCAGCAATATTGTAAAATTTGCTCAAGAGCTGTGTATTTAACCTAAAAGTGTAAAATAGGAAATGTGGTTAATTTTAATAAAATAAATATCAAGGAATACCGGATTGAAGGAATGGTTTGTGTATTGCATGCCACGAAAGCCTAAAAATCGCAAACGCTAATTAAGAGTCTTGAAATATTAAAGGAAACAGATTTAAGACGACATGGTAAAAAAAAATTTTCAGTGTTTCCTATAATTTATTGTGCCAGGTTCATTCATATAAAATACAAAGGGGAGGATAACATGAATAAAGTTAAGGTAGGAATAGTCGGTTTAGGACGGTTGGGAAGTTGTCATGCAAAAAACATTGCTTATAAAATTTCCAACGCTGAGTTGATTGCAGCTTGCAGTGTACGTGAAAATGAGCTCGAATTTGCTAAAAGCGAGTTGAAACTGAATGACTGCTATGATGATTTTGAAAAAATGGTAAGAAATGCCGATATTGAAGCGGTGGCGATTGTCTCTTCGTCTAATTTTCATAACGAACATATTCAAATCGCTCTCGATGCGAACAAGCATGTTTTTACAGATAAGCCGCTAGGCTTAACTATGGAAGAATGTATAAAGTCGCAAGAAGCAGTGAATAAGCATAAAGATCAGGTTTTCATGATAGGTTTTATGAGAAGATATGATCCATCATATGCTTATGCTAAACAAAAGATTATGAACGGAGATATTGGAAAACCATTTGCGGTTAGGTGTACAAGTATAGACCCTGAATCAACTGTGGAGGGGGCTATCGTATACGGTATGACGAGTGGAGGGCTTTTTCTTGATATGACAACACATGACATTGACCTTGCAAGATGGTTTTTGGAGGACGAGCCTCAAAGCGTTTATACTGTAGGCGGTGCGTATATGCACAAAGAGTTTGAGAAAATGAGAGATGCTGATAACGCATTTGCGATCATGAAGTTTATCAATGGTGGGATTGCAACATTTTATAGCGGTCGTGATGCACTTCATGGTTACCACATAGAGACAGAAATAATCGGCCCAAAAGGCACTATCAGAATCGGAGCGGTTCCGCAAAAGAACCTTGCAATGGTCTTTAATGAGCAAGGTGCTGTTCAAGAATGCGTTTCCTATTTCCCGGAAAGATTTGCAGAAGCATATTTAAATGAAATGCAGGAATTTATTGACTGTATTCAAAAAGGAAATCAGCCTGGCGTTGGGGTAAAGGACGGGGTAGAATGCACAAGAATTGCATATGCAATGACAAAGGCATATAGAACTGGAACCGTACAGCTAATCAGCGATTTCTAAAAATGTTAGAAGTGCGACCTTGCTTTTTGAAAAAGCTTTCAAGGATTCTGAAATGAAGCAAACAAAGAAGGGGAACAAAAGGTATTTCGGTTTGGAAGGTTATTGGCAGACTTAAAAGAGTAAAACGCTCTTGGTCTTGTAGCAGGCTTTGAACTGTTTGCGAAACGTCTTGATAAGGTTGTTGGATATATCGTCTTTGAAAGACTGGACGCAGATATGAGCGGTATTGAAAACTGCTTTATCAGGTTGTTTATAGGCAAAGTAACGATCAAAGACGATGGAATCAGGTTTGCCAAGATGTTTGACTGAGTTAAGTAACGAGAAAGCTTGAATAGAATTTCGCCAAGATGACAAGTGAAAACCAAGGACAAAACGGGTCTCTGAATCGACAATAAACCAAATATAATGCTTGTCGCCACAGATTTTAACAACAGTTTCATCGGCAGGCCATTCATCGGAATTGAAGTCGAGAGCAGGCGTTAGCTCAAGTGCGATCATTATTAAACAAAGGCGCGAAGCGTATGCACCAGTTGAAAATAGTGGTATGTGAAATCTTGATGTTATGCAACAGACGAAGGTTCAGGGCAATCTTTCTAAACGAGCTATTGTCGATGTAAAACATGGTCAGGGCAGTCATGATGAGAAAAACAGAGTAACGCATTCGTTTAAAGTCCGTCTTTCCGCTGAGGCGGTAGGCTTAGCAGCAAAGAACGAGTGGCAACATTTTTTATCACCGCAGCGATAGTTTGAGTAGTGCTCGTAATCGTGATGAAGGAAATAGGCCTTGTCACAAGCAGGACATTTTGGATAGCTGCGTATCGGTCTAATACTGGGCCGTTTATGCGCGAACTGATGAGAGCAATTACGGCAAAGGTACTTTTTAAAAAAAGATTATCTTTACCGAAAAACGATAAAAGTTATGAGAATTGTTGCACTTTTGGCAATCAAATTGGTACAATTTCTGCATTGAGATTCTTTATCCTTTCGAGAGTTATAGTTTTTCACAGAAACATTGTATCAGAAAGGCTTATAGGGTCTCAATTTTCATTTAACTTTACAAAACGATTTGCAGTATTTGAAGAGTAACTGCGAGGACAATATTTCAACTGATAAGAAAGAAGTACGGTAATATATGAGTGCCGTTTATTTGATGTTACGGTATCGCAAGGTTTACGACAAAGGGGTTTAGGAATGACCTAAAAAGATAGGTTTGTACGGCACACACTGAATGCCATAAAAAGATTATTAAGAAGCACGCATTACTAAGTGAAACAGTTTTGAAACTGGGCAGGCTTATAGAATTTAAGGCTTCATGGGTAATCAGACAGTTAAAAATAAAAAATGATATAAAAAGACAAAAAACGGAAGAGAGCCGTTGCGGATCAAATGAGAGGCCTTGAAAAAAGGAGAATTATAAATGCCAAAGATGGACAAACAGACGCAGCTTTGGATATACCGCGTGATGAATGAAATACGGTATTTTGAGGAAAAAGCATACGAGTTTTTCAGTGAGAACAAACTGAGGGGCTCGGTGCATCTATATACCGGCGAAGAAGCGGTGGCGGCAACCGCGTGCGCGCAGCTCTCGGATGAGGATTATATCACGAGCACGCACAGAGGCCATGGCCACGGCATTGCCAAAAGCGGCGATCTGAAAGCCGCAATGGCCGAACTCATGGGAAAGGAAACGGGTTTTTGCAAAGGCCGCGGCGGCTCGATGCATATTGCGGACTTAAAAAAAGGCAACCTTGGAGCCAATGCCATCGTGGGTGGCGGCATACCCATCGCCGTGGGCGGCGCGCTTGCGCAGAGCTATCTTGGCACGGACAGGGTGACCGTCTCGTTTTTCGGAGACGGAGCCGCTAACCAGGGCACATTCCACGAAAGCCTCAACCTCGCCTCGGTCTGGAAACTGCCGGTGATATTCATCTGTGAGAATAACCAGTTCGCCATCTCGGTTCCCGTCAGACAAAGCACATCGGTCAAAGACGTCGGCGTGCGCGGCAAAGGATATGACATGCCCGGCGTAACGGTGGACGGCAACGATGTGTACGCCATGTACGAAGCGGTACAGGCGGCAATCAAGCGCGCGCGGGCGGGCAAAGGCCCGACGCTGATAGAAGCCAAAACCTACCGCTGGCGCGGCCACTGGACGGGCGACCCGGAGGTGTACCGCACAAAGGATGAAGTCAGGGCGTGGATAGAAAAATGCCCCATAAAACGGATGAGCAAAAAAATGATAGAGGACGGCATTGCAGGTGCTGCTGAACTTGATGCGATAGAGAAGAAGGCGATGGCAGACGTTGAAGACGCGGCCACCTTTGCGCTTGAAAGCCCGGAACCGGATCCGGCAACAGTGATGGACAACGTGTACTGCGTTTCCGGGGCGGAGGCATAGATATGGCAATCAAAACATACGCACAGGCGATCAAAGATGTATTGGCACAGGAAATGGAACGTGACGAGACCGTGTTTGTGATGGGGGAGGACGTGGCCGAACAGGGCGGCATATTCGGGTGCACAAGAGGTCTGCTTGACCAGTTCGGTGAAAAACGCGTGCGCAACACGCCCATTAGCGAGAGCGCCATTGTTGGCGCGGGTGTTGGTGCTGCGACTGCGGGTTTGCGGCCTGTTGTCGAACTCATGTATATGGATTTTGTATATGTGGCGATGGACCAGCTCTTGAATCAGGCAGCCAAGATACGTTACATGTTCGGCGGCAAAGCCAAAGTGCCTCTCGTGGTACGCGGCCAGCAGGGTGTCGGGCGTGGCAACGCGGGCCAGCATTCCCAGTCGGTCGAGTCGCTGTTCATGCATGTACCCGGCATGAAGGTGGCGTGCCCCTCAACGCCTGCCGATGCGGCAGGTCTGCTGCGCACGGCGATACGCGACGACAACCCTGTCATGTTTTTTGAGCACAAAGCGCTTTACGCCACCAAAGGCGAGGTACCGGACGATCCGGAATTCGCGATCCCGTTCGGCAAAGCCAATACCGTGCAGCAGGGACAGGATGTCACGATCGTATGCAGCCTGCTGTATGTGCCAAGAACGATGGAGGCGGTCAGCGAGCTTGAAGCCGAAGGCATCTCGTGCGAAGTCATAGACCCGCGCACGCTTGTGCCACTTGATATGGAGACCATCGTTAAGTCTGTCAAAAAAACGGGCAGACTGGTGATCGTACATGAAGCGCACGAAGTCATGGGGTTTGGCGCTGAGATCGCGGCGCAGGCCACGGCGCAGGCGTTCAAATACTTAGACGCGCCGCCTGAGCGGGTTGGCGCAAAGATGTGCACGCTGCCGTTTAACCTTGGGCTTGAGAACGCGGTCGTGCCGCAAAAAGAGCAGATCAAGGCGGCAGTACGAAAAACGCTTTACAGGTAAGGAGTCATAGCATGGCCAAAAAAGTGATCATGCCCAAACAGGGGCTGCAAATGACGGAAGGCACCATCACCTCCTGGCTTGTGAAGGAAGGGGAAGAAGCAAGAAAAGATGAACCGCTGTTCGAGATGGAAACGGACAAGCTGACCATTACCATAGACGCACCCGATTCGGGAACACTTTTGAAGATCGTGCGCGGCGTGGGCGAGACGGTACCCATCACAGAGGTCATCGCCATCATCGGCGAACCGGGAGAGGACTACTCCGCTCTTCTGGAAAACGAACCTGCTTCCTCTGAGCAGAAACAGCAAGAGGCAACCGCGCAGGCAGAAGCCGCACAGATGGAACCGAAACAAGCGAAACAGGGCGAGCGTGTGTTCATCACGCCGCGTGCCAAATCGCTGGCCGAAACGAAAGGTATCGATTATCTTAGCATGACGGGCAGCGGCCCTGAGGGGCTCATCATAGAAAAAGACATACTGACTGACGCCGAGACGGGCGTGCAAGCAACACCGCTTGCAAGAAAGGTTGGCGAACTCAGCCAGGCCAATATCAATGATATCGAAGGCACGGGCGCCAGAGGCAAGATCACAAAGGCAGATATACTTGGCGCCACAGCGTTAAGCAGACCTGTGGAGACATCAGAAACGCGCGTTGCGTTCACCGGGATGCGCAAAGTGATTGCAGAGCGTATGACACAGAGTTTGCATACCGCAGCCCAGGCCACGCACCGCGTCAAAGCGGACTTAAGCGAAACTGTGCGCTTAAGGGAAGCGTTCAAGTCGGCGGGCAAAAAAGTATCGTACAACGACATCATCTCCTTCGCGGCCTGCCGCGCCTTGCTGGAATATCCCATGATGAATTCCGAACTAACGGACGAGGGCATCGTGATGAAACACTATGTCAACCTCGGCATCGCCGTGGCACTCGACAATGGATTGATCGTGCCGGTGATCAAGAACGCGCATTTGATGGGGCTCGAGCAAATCGGGGAAGCCACGCGTCAGCTCGCGGACAAGGCCAGAATAGGAGAGCTCAAACCCGATGAGTATCAAGGCGGCAGCTTCACCATATCGAATCTTGGCATGTTCGGGCTGGATTCTTTCGTGGCAGTGCTCAATCCGCCGGAGAGCGGCATACTCGCTGTCGGCAAGATCGCGAAAACGCCTGTCGTGACGGACAGCGGCGAGATTGCAATAAGGCCAATCATGGAGCTGACATTAACGTATGACCACCGCGTGGTGGACGGCGCGCCCGCGGCGCAGTTTTTGATGAGAGTCAAGCAATATCTTGAGCAGCCGTTCCTGCTTCTTTGAAGGTGACAAAATGATTGAAAAATTTGATGCGGCTGTCATAGGCGGCGGACCGGGCGGATATGTTGCCGCGATACGCCTCGCGCAGCTTGGCAAAAAGGTGGCGCTGATAGAAAAAGACAAGCTCGGCGGCACATGCCTGAACCGCGGCTGCATCCCCACAAAATCGCTGCTGCACAGCGCGGAAGTGTACGAGACCGTGCGGAAAGCCAAAGAGTATGGCATCACAGCTGAGAACGTTTCCTATGACTACGCAAAAGTAGCTCAGAAAAAGGACGCCGTGGTGAAAAAGCTGCGGCAGGGTATCGCGCACCTTGAAAAGAAAGCGGGCGTGGAGGTCATAAGCGCGCAAGCCGCGTTCAAAGACAAAAACACCATCCTCGCGGGCGGCAGGGAACTGAAGGCAGACAATATCATCATCGCGACAGGCTCTATGCCCGCAAGTGTGCCCATACCTGGGATAGACAGTGTTGACGGGGTCATCAATTCGGACGGGGCGCTTGCTTTGACAAAGCTGCCACAAAGCGTTGTGATCATCGGCGGCGGTGTGATTGGTATCGAGTTCGCGACGCTGTACGCGGCGTTCGGAATAAAGGTGGCCGTTGTCGAGATGATGCCGCAGATACTGCCCACAGTGGACACTGAGATCGCAGGCATGTTGAGAAAAACGCTTGAGAAAAAAGGGGTGGGCATATATACGGGCGCGAAGGTCGAAAGAATAGAAGACGGCGTGAGTGTACATTTCGACCAGAACGGCAAAAAGAGCGTGACTTGCGAGATGTGCATCGTTGCGGTCGGAAGGAAGCCGGTGAAGGACGGGCTTGGCATAGAGGCGCTCGGCATAAATCAAAACAAAGGCTTTGTCACGGTGGATGAGCGCATGCGCACAAACATACCGGGCATCTGGGCCATAGGCGACGTAACGGGCGGCATGCAGCTTGCGCACGCGGCGTCGGCACAGGGGCTGGTGGCGGCGCACAACATCGCGGGAGAAAAGAAAACCTATCGAGGAGATATCATACCATCCTGCGTGTACTGCGAACCCGAGATCGCGTGCGTGGGGCTGAGCGAAAAACAGGCCAAAGACAAGGGGCTCGACATACGCATAGGCCGGTTCGATGCTGCGGGCAACGGGCGTTCGATGATCATGGGCGCAGCGCACGGGCTGGTCAAGCTGGTCACGGAGGCGCGAACCGGAGAGATACTCGGGTGCCATATCATGGCGCCGCGGGCCACCGACATGATCGGTGAAGTGTGCGCAGCCATGCGCGCGGAGGGCACGATAGACGAGCTCATAGATACAGTGCACGCGCATCCCACGGTGTCCGAGATGATCATGGAAGCCGCGCATGACACGGAAGGGCTGTGCGTGCATAAATAAAGGAACAGGGTGACTGCCATACTGCACTGGCTGAATATGATGCAGATAAATTGACCGGCTGCCTTGTGATTCGGTTTTGATCGGCTATAATACGTATTTAAAGGATTAACATGAAAAATTCAGCTGGAATGGCGATGAAATTGTTAGCTATTTACGTTCTTATGGCTTGTTTCGCAACCACCATCTCGCTTTTCGGGCAACTGTTGGATCCTATTCGAAGCTATTATGATATCACCATTGAGCAGGCGAATACTTTATTGTCAGCACAAAGCGTTGGTGGAGTTTTTATAGCAGTCATCAGTATATTATATATTGATTCGCTGAACCAAAGAAAAATCATTGCATTGGCGGGAATTATGCTAGCGGTTGCTTTGATAAGTATGTCTGTTCTGCCGCTTTTCATGGTTTTTTGGCTCATATTTATTTCGATCGGGCTGTCGACAGGGTTGATTAACATATTATCAAACTCTGTACTTGTAAATATAGCAACGACTAATAAGCAGCGCTTTTTAACGATTCTGCATATGGTATTTAGCTTGTGGGCGTTTGTTATGCCATTTATTGCACAGAGCCTGTATGAATCTATAGGGCTAGGGCAGACGCTGTTGATTATCGGGGGCGCTATTCTGATATGCTGCGCTTTTACTTTTTCCGTTTTTTATGAAGAGATTCGCATGCCTTTGATAACAGATAGGCTGAATATACGGCACAGGTATCGTGAAGTGCTAAAAGTACTGCGTAAACCGGGCATGAAGCAAATATATCTGCTTATGGTTCTTACATCAATATGGCAGATGTGTACTATATACAATGTTTCCGGCGCTGTCTCCTTGATTAACGGGAGACCCGTTGAAGGAGCATGGGCGCTGTCATCTTTGTTTCTTGGAATGATCGTTTCACGCTTGCTCTACTCAACGGTAGCCGATCGTTTTTCCCAAGGTAAAGTACTGGCAATAATGAACACAGCTGGTGCCGGGCTCTGGACAGCGGCGATGCTGGTACAGGATGTGATAATAAAGATCATATTGATAGGGATTACGGCTGTTGCGTGCGGTGTGAATTTTCCTGCGATATTTGGAGCTTCATGTAAAATCGCGGATAAAAATACGGCGACAGCTTCTGGGCTAGTGGCTTTGGGATACTATACAGCGATTTTTGTATTCTGCCCAATTGTGGGAAGCCTGAGCGATATTTTTGGTTATAGTTTTGCACTGCTGTTATTGGTGATACCGCTTTTGTTGGTGTTGCCTTTGAGTGTTCTGCTTCATAGGAGAATGCGATCAAACGAAACTGCAGTTTAGAAATGGAGAAGAAGTTTGAAACAAAAATCCGATAACACAACATAAGCGTACATAAAATAAACCGCAAAGAGGAACATTGAAAAAAGAATATGGCACAAAGGATCAGGTGACACACCGTCTTGGTTGAGACAATATACCCGATTCGTTTTACGGCAGCAATAGCCTGCTTTTAAGGATCGAGAGTGTGGTTAGCTGGAAGGGCATCCCTCCTTCCTGTAGAGATCAGGGTTGTAGGGTTATACTTTTTGAGCATGGTACAGATGACGGTACCTGCCATCCAGATCATTCGTATCTACCCGTAAAGCAGAGACGTAATTCTTTCTGTGAAAGCCTAGCTTAAAGGAATGGTACTGCGCCCTCTACCTGTACAAACGATAAATTCATAATCAATTTAAATGAGAGCTAAAGACAATATTGATGCCGTAAGGAGGAATTACATGGAAAAAATACGACTTACCACCGGTCAAGCGCTTTTTCGTTTTTTAGACAATCAGTATCTTGAATTTGATGGAAAAGAAACGAAGTTTGTACATGGTGTACTATCAGTTTTTGGACATGGAAATGTGATTGGTTTGGGTCAGGCAATTAAGCAAACCCCGGGTGATTTAACATTATATCAAGGCAGAAATGAACAGGGTATTGGTCATATTGCGATTGGATATGCAAAGCAAATGAACCGAAAACAAATTTGTGCTGTTACTTCTTCCGTCGGTCCCGGCGCCGCAAATATGGTTACAGCCGCCGCGACAGCAACTGCGAATAGAATACCAGTACTTTTCTTGCCAAGCGACACTTTCGCTTCAAGGCAGCCGGATCCGGTTTTGCAGCAGATTGAACAATATCACAGCCAAGCTATCACAACGAACGATGCTTTTATACCTATATCAAAATATTGGGACAGAGTTCAACGGCCTGAACAGCTAATGAGCGCGATGCTGAACGCAATGAATTCACTGACAAATCCTTCACTTGCTGGAGCGGTTACGATCTGTCTTCCGCAGGATGTTCAAGGCGAAGCTTATGATTTTCCCATATCTTTTCTAAAAAAACGTGTCCATATAATCGACCGTACTCCTCCTACTCAGAATAAAGTTGAAATGTCAGCTGCGATGATCAAAAAGAGTAAAAGACCACTTATTATATGCGGCGGTGGTGTGAAATACTCAGAAGCACATCTTTCACTCAAAGCATTTTGCGAAAAACATAATATACCTTTCGCCGAAACGCAAGCGGGAAAATCAGCTATCGTATCTAAGCATCCGCTGAACCTTGGCGGTATCGGAACAACCGGATGTTTATCTGCGAATCGCATTGCGAGAAGAGCCGATCTAATCATTGGTGTTGGAACAAGATATACGGACTTCACTACAGCCTCTAAATGGTTGTTCGCTAATACGGATGTGATCAACATTAATATTGCTGAATTTGATTCTCCGAAACTGGATGCACTTCCGGTCACTTGTGACGCAAAAGTTGGTCTAGATATGATTAGCGCTGCGCTGAATGATTACAGGAGCGAATACACAACTGAAATTGAAAGTGCAAAAAAAGAATGGGAAACAGAGCTGAAGAGGCTGTACGAATTACAGTATGATGGTGACAATTTTGAGCCGGAGGTGGATTCAATTACAAAGCAGGAACTGGCTGAGTATTCGAAATCTTTGAAGACAAAGCTTACTCAAACCGGTGTAATCGGTATCGTCAATGAGTTTTGCAAAGGTGATAGTATTGTGGTCGGAGCTGCAGGAAGCCTGCCCTCAGACTTGCAGCGCCTATGGATCAGCCATGAACAAGATTCCTTCCATATGGAATATGGTTACTCCTGCATGGGATATGAAATTGCGGCTGGTCTCGGTGTAAAAATCGCAAGACCAGACAAAGAGGTCTTTGTGATGCTCGGCGACGGCTCTTTCCAGATGCTGCATTCTGAGCTTGCAACTGCAATACAGGAAAACAAGAAGATCAATTTGATACTATTTGACAATGCACAGTTTGGATGTATCAACAACTTGCAGCACGAAAAGGGTATTGGTACAATAGGAACGCAGATGAGACTGAGAGGCTCAAGCAAGATTATCCATGACGGCGCAATAATGCAGATTGATTTTGCAAAGATCGGTGAAGGATACGGATGTAAAACCTATAGCATCAGAACGCCCGAAGAGCTGAAACTAGCCCTTGAAGACGCAAAAAGACAGAAAACATCAACGCTTCTTGATATCAAAGTCCTTCCAAAAACAATGACACATGGTTATGAAGCTTTCTGGAACGCATGCACCTTAGAGGAAGCTGAAGATGAAAACATATTGAAAATTGCTGAAAAGCACAAACAGGATCTTTCAACAGCAAGGGTTTATTGATCGAACTTAACTTCGCTTGCAGTGATATTTGATATATAAATGATATTATCTATATAGACTAAAAAGGAGATAAAATGGACAAAAGTAAAGTTAAACTTGGTGCAGCACCAATCGCTTGGACAAATGATGATTTACCGGAACTTGGGAAAGAAAATTCTTTCGAACAATGCATTAGCGAAATCGCACTTGCAGACTATGCTGGCTGTGAAATTGGAACCAAGTATCCCAAAGATGTGAAGGTGCTCAAAAAACATCTTGACCTTAGAAAACTTGTAATATGCAATGCCTGGTTTTCCGCGTTTATCATTAAAAATGGTAAAAACGCGGCGATCGACGCATTCATTAAACATCGTGACTTTATCTACGCAGTTGGTGCGCGTGTCATTGGTTGCAGCGAACAGAGCCGAAGTGTTCAAGGCAAAAGAGAAGTACCGATATTTGGAGGTAAGCCTATTTGGACCGATGAAGAGTGGGATAAAGTAATTTCTGTCTTTAACAAAATGGGGGATTTGGCTGAAGAAAAAGGCATGAAGTTTGGGATACACCATCATATGGGTACGGAAATTGAAACTCCAGAAGAAATTGATCGGTTGATGGAAATGGCAAACAATAACGTATATCTCGTATTTGACACTGGTCATTTCACGTTCTCTCAGGGCAACTTTGAAGCCGCTTCAAATGTTCTCGAAAAATACATTGATAGAACTGCGCATATCCACCTGAAGGATATCCGTATGAACATATACGAAAAGGTGAAGGCTAATAATCTCTCCTTTCTCGATGCAGTCTATAGCGGCGTGTTTACTGTTCCGGGAGATGGCGACTTCGACTTCAAGCAGGTTTTTGACATAATCGAAAAAAGTAATTACGAAGGCTGGATCGTGGTTGAAGCAGAGCAAGACCCAGAGAAAGCAAATGCGTTCGAATATGCGCTCAAAGCCAGAGAATATATCAGAGCGAACCTCGGGATATAAATACTCTTTGAATGATTAAAGGAATAAGGAATATGAAGATAAAAAACATTGGAGGCTTTCAACCTGGGCACAATTCAATAATAGAAATGAGCGGCAAAGATGCCGATATCATGATGGATTTTGTTATTCTGAAGCTTACAAAAAAAATGTCTTTTGTGGACCATTCCAAAAAGGAGAAGGCGTATCTCTTGCTTTACGGAAAAGTGGAGTTAGCCTGGAACGGAGAGAAAAAAGTAATCGAAAGAAAATCCGTTTTTGATGATGATCCCATTATTTTGAGTGTGCCAAGCGAAGTTGAGGTAAGAGTAGTTGGCAATGCAGATGATTCGGAAATCGCGATAATAAGAACGAGCAACGACAAGAAGTTCAAACCTGAAATATACGATCAGTGCAAGGTTGAAACACGTGGTAAAGGCCGGATGAATGAAGCAGGAACCAGAATCGTTAAGACAGTACTGGACTTTTCAATAACGAAAAAATCCAATTTAATGATTGGCGAAGATATTCATTATCCGGGAAAGTGGGCCGGTTTTCCGTCACACTATCACGAGCAGCCAGAGATATACTTCTATAAATTCGATAAGGACCAAGGTTTTGGTTTGGTTAAGCTTGGAAATGAAGGTGTATTAGTTGAAAATAATGATACGATTAAAATCTACCCAAATATTGAGCACCCACAAGTAGCAGCACCTGGGTATGCAATGTATTTTCTCTGGGTAATTCGGCACTTAGATGGTAATCCATATCTAAAACCGACTTATGTGAAAGAACATTTGTGGGTTGAAGAAGAGCGCGCATTAATTTGGCCCGAAAAAAATAAAACAATTTGATTATTATAGAAGAAAGGGGCCCTTTTTAACTCTAAAGCTTTTTGGAGCAGAACGCACGTACGAGAAAAGAATAAGGATCCTGAGATGATTGAAATATAAAATGTCAAAAAATAATAGCAGGCATAGACTTCTGATATCTTTGTTCTGGAAGTGTAAAAAGCAAATGAATTGGCAAACTGCACAAGAAATAGATATAAAAAGTTTTTCTTATGTGACGGCAAAGCAGCCGTAAAGTACCGTATGGAGTATATAATTCTATATGGTTGATACTTTATTTGATGATTGGTTGATACGGTGAAGCTACGGGATTTTACAGATTTTAATCATCGTAGCTGGTGAGCACGACGACAGTAGAGCGGATTTTCTGGAAGTTGCACACAATAAGAATGGCTATATTTACGAATATATTTATTAACATTAGAATATCAAGGCATACGTACAAATAATAGAGAGGGGTTTTTTTATGGAAGATAAGAATATTTTGGAACGAGAATATATTACCTGTCTGATAAGCAGAGCAAAAAAAGCGCAGAAAATCGCCGAGGGTTTTTCGCAGGAAAAAGTCGATGTGCTTGCTGGCGCAATTGCTTGGGAGTTCGTAAGCAATTCTAAGCTTGTCAAACAGATTGCGCAGTTTTCATATGACGAGTGCAAGCTTGGTGATGTTTCTTCGAAAATCGCAAAAATTGAAGAAAAATGCCGTGGCGTATATTATGATGTAAAAAATCAAAAGACAGTCGGCATTGTTGAAGATATCAAAGAACGGGGGCTGGTCAGAATAGCTAAACCTGTTGGCGTGATTGGTTCGCTTGTGCCAAGTACACAAGCGGAGATGCATCCGATTGTGCAGGCGATCAACGTGGCGAAAGCCAGAGACGCGATTATCTTTTCACCTCATCCCAGAGGAAAACTGACGACACTAAAGATCGTAGGCATTCTTAAAGATATTATGAGACGATACGACGCACCGGAAGACTTGTTCCTCTGTATTAAAGACCCATCTGTTGCTAAAACCAATGAATTGATGACTCAGTGTGATCTGGTAATCGCGACTGGTGGAGCAGATATGGTCAAGGCGGCTTACAGCTCAGGCACGCCGGCTTATGGAGTTGGTGCTGGCAACTCGTCAGTTATTATAGACAAAACCGCTGATCTCGCAGAAGCAGCGGCAAAGATAAAGATTAGTAAAACTTTCGATTTAGCGGCAGGCTGTTCATGCGACAACGCGCTCGTTATCGATGAAGCAGTGTATGGTGATATGATTACGGAACTGAAAAGCGTTGGTGCTTATCTCGCCGCCAATGATGAAAAGCAAAAGATTCAAAAAGCAATTTGGCCAAACTGGCCAGGAGACCATGTACTCAACCGCAATATTGTTGCATCTCCGGTAAGCAATATTGCGAAAATTGCGGGCATCAAAGTGCCGGACAATACTAGCATTATAATGGTAGAAGAAGATATAACAGGAAGCAAAACTCCGTTTGCGGGTGAAAAAATGTGTTTGGTAATATCGGTTTACAAGAGTAAAGGAATTGACGATGCTATACGAATAACCAACGAAAACCACGCTTATTCCGGTGCGGGACATTCGTGTGGCATATTTACGAATGATAAAGAAAGCGTCAAAAAGCTATCGCTAAGAACATACACCTCTCGTGTGGTCGTGAACCAGCCACTTTCGACCACTAATTCAGGAAGTTGGGTTTGTGGTATGCCAGCAACAAGTTCGCTAGGATGCGGTACTTGGGGAGGAAACATTGCTTCGGAAAATATCGTGCTTAAGCACTATATGAATAACACTTGGGTTATCAGAGAGATCTCGAGTTTCAAGCCGACGGACGAAGAAATGTTTGCGGGCTTTACTCCAAGATAGGTGAGGGAAATGCATAGTCGGTGAGGAAACAAAAAAATGAATAATGAAATCGAAAAAACGAATCTAGGAAAACGGATTGTATCCGCGAAGTATGCTGCCGATCATATTAGAGACGGTATGACGCTGGCTATGAGCGGGTATGCGATGGCGGGATATCCAAAAGCGATCGTGCATGAACTTGTTGAAAGGAGTAGAAACAGGGAAAAGCTTTCGATAAATTTAATTACAAGCGCAAATGTGCCGTGGCTCGATGAAATACTTAGTGAAATCAATTTCATCTCGTCGAGAACGCCGATGATTGCGCACAGCAATCTTGCGTCGCAAGTGAACAAAGGCAAAGTTAAGTATATTGAACAACAGATGAGCAAAATGCCGCGCCTGATCAAGAGCGGCCGTCTGGGTAAAATTGATGTTGCGGTGATTGAAGTTCTCGCGATTACAGAGAGCGGGCTTGTTCCGACATCATCTTCCGGTTTTACACACCTCCTAATCGAAGCGGCTGATAGTCTTATCGTTGAAATCAATTCGGCACAGCCGAAAAAGCTTAAGGATTTACATGATATCTATACTTTTCAAGAAGGCCAGCCTATCCCAATTACGAGGTTGCAACAACGAATCGGTGGTTCATTTATTCCTGTTGATGCTGGTAAGATCTTATATATCGTCAAAACAGACATATCAGAATGCGAAGAAGTTCCGGCGATTCAGAGCACGCAGCAGTTAATCATGATCGCGCAGAATCTGTTTGATTTTCTGATGGTGGAGTACCGAATCAAAGAAGGCGGGTCGCTTCCGCCAATTCAAATGGGGTTTGGTAATATTGCGGATGCCATAGCGGATGCGTTCAGCAAGTCGGGTTTTCATGATCTTAAGTTCTTCTGCGGCGGCGTGGCACAGCCGGTGATGGAACTTTTAGCTTCCGGTAAAGCGTCAGTGATTATAACAGGCGGATTGAAGATGAGTAAAAGAGTTGAGGAGATTATTAACATGCCGGAAATCGAGAATAAGCTTATCCTTCGAAATGGAGATTTAATGAACAACGCTGAAATCATTGGAAGACTCGGTGTACTTGCGCTAAACACGGCAATCGAGATGGACATCTATGGCAACGTGAATACAAGCCATATTGGTGGTACAAGGGTTGTGAATGGAATAGGTGGCAGTGCGAACTTTGCGCAAAATGCAGGGCTATCCGTTATGATAATTCCCTCTATCAGCAAAAAAGGTGCGATATCCAATATTGTACCCATGGTCTCCCATCAGGATATCAGCGAGCACGACATCGATGTGGTCATCACCGAAAACGGCGTGTGTGACCTGCGCGGTTTGGATGATACGGAAAGAGCGAACGGAATTATTCAAAGCTGTGCGGCATCCGAGTATCGCGACGAATTGCTAGCGTATCTTGAAAAAGCTAAAAGAAAATATCCAGGCCATCATCCGCAGATACCGGAAGACGCGTTTGCATGGTATCGGCGGCTCAAAGAAACAGGGTCGATGCGATAACTTATGCCAAGACGGGGGAGTTTTGTATGAAGAAAATTCAGATATATGAAGTGGGCCCGCGCGATGGTTTTCAAAACTTATGCGATTACATTGAGGCGGAAAAAAAGCTAGAGATCATTGACAGAATCGTCGATGCGGGTGTTAAAAGAATGCAAATTACATCGTTTGTTAGCCCGAAAGCGATTTCGCAGATGAAAGACGCGGATATCGTAGCAAAGGCTTGTATCAGTAAATACCGGGATGTGATGCTATCCGCGCTTGTCCCCAACCTGCGCGGCGCACAAAGCGCGTGGGAAAGCGGTATTCGAAACATATCTTATGTTGTGTCGCTGAGTGAGAGCCATAATCAGGTCAATATTCGGCGTTCGCATATAGAGTCTTTTGCGGAGCTAAAAAGAATTGTTGACGAATACCCGGATTTTAATATTTGTCTGGATCTGGCGACCACATTTGGGTGTCCTTTCGAGGGTAAAAAGGATAAGGACGAAGTCGTCTCTTTTCTAAAAGACTATGTTGACTGTGGGATTAAATCCATCAACCTATGCGATACAACTGGAGTTGCGAACCCCGCACAGGTTCGAAAGACCATTGCCACCGTTCAGGACGCATATCCCGAATTAAGCTTGATTGTGCACATACATGACACAAGAAACATGGGGATGGTTAACACATTGGCGGCGATTGAGAGCGGTGTGTCGGTCGTTCAGACCTCTCTGGGCGGACTAGGCGGATGCCCGTTTGTGCCTGGTGCATCAGGCAATCTCGCAACCGAAGATCTAGCGTTTATGCTGGATGAGATGGGCTATGTGACGGGTGTCGATGTGAAAAAACTCATTGATGCAGCTAAGTATGAAGTAAAAACGATACCGAATGGTTTGTACAGCGGACATCTTTACAAGCTAGAGAATTGATAACGAGTATTTGATTGGAGGAATATGAGTTTAATGAAAAGTGTAAAAGAAATTGAGGTTATTTCTGATAAGATGCGCCGTGACTGTATAGAAATGGGGCATTACGCAGGTGAACAGGGTGCACATTTCGGTCCTGCGCTTGGTTGTGTGGATATCCTAGCGGCGCTGTATTTTAGGGTAATGAATCATGACCCTAAAAATCCTGAGATGAAAGAGAGAGACCGTTTTGTAATGAGCAAAGGTCATGCATGCCTTTCATACTACGCTGCGTTGATCGAATCGGGATATATCTCGAAGGACTTAATAACTACGTTTAAAGGCAACAATAGTATCCTTTGTGGACATCCAAGCCGTAATGTCCAGTACGGTATTGAAATATCTTCCGGAAGCCTCGGCAACGGGTTTTCGATTGCATCCGGAATGGCTAAAGCTGCCAAGATTAAGGGAGAAGGACACAACGTTTTCTGCGTCGTTGGTGACGGTGAATGCAATGAGGGCGTGGTATATGAAGCTGCAATCGCGGCGGTGAAATATCAGCTGGATAATTTAATTGCGATCATCGACAGAAACGGTTTTCAGCTTTCCGGAACCACAAAAGAGGTAATGAATATTGACATACCTGCGATTTGGAGCGCGTACGGGTGGGACGTGACAATGCTCGATGAAGGCCACAACATTGCTCGGATTATCAATATTTTTAATACCGTAAAGGAGAGGAAAAACGGCAAACCACAACTGATCGTGGTCGACACAATTAAAGGCAAAGGCGTCTCTTTTATGGAACGCATTTTGAAATGGCATGCTTCGCCGATTACCGAAGAAGAGTATAATCAGGCAGTCGCAGATCTTGAAGCTGCGAAGAGGGGAGAATGACGATGGATAAGCTTTCTTTAGATATATTACAGGAATGGTCAAAGCTTGGCCATCGCAGCGCTTTAGGAGAGTCGATGGTATTCCTTGGTGAGGAGAACGAAAATGTTTTCGCCGTGTTGGCAGACATCACAAATACAGCGAGAATGGTTAGCTTTGAAAAGGCGTATCCAGATCGCCTTTTTAATGTCGGTATCGCAGAACAAAATATGATCGGTTTCACCACGGGTCTTGCGGTGGAGGGGCTTGTTCCGTTCGCAATTACGGCAGCGGCTTTTGCACCGATGCGCTGTGCGGAGCAGATGCGTATGGGGCTTGGATACATGAACTTAAACGCAAAAGTCGTTGGAATTGAGGCGGGTATGCGCTTTGGCTCGCTTGGCAACACACATTTTGCGATTGACGATATCGCGATTGCGCGGTCGATCCCGAATTTTACTGTGATTTCTCCTTGTGATGCGCATCAAATCTACAAAGCGCTCTTTGCATCTGCGAATCATAAAGGCCCGGTATACATCCGTTTGACGGGCGCTCCCGGCTTCGCCCTGCTTTATCCGGAAGATTTCAATTATGAAATCGGCAAAGCGATTGAATATAAGCCTGGCAAAACGGTAGCTATCATTTCGACAGGTTCGATGCTTGGGGCGGCGATTGAAGCAGCGAATATACTTGAAACCAACGGCATATCGACCCGGGTCATCGATATGCATACGGTAAAGCCAATTGACAAACAAATGCTTGATGACGTGTTTGAAAGCAATAAATTGATTGTAAGCGTGGAAGAGCATACTGTCATAGGTGGTTTGGGTAGCGCGATTGCTGAGTACAAGACTCAGTTCGAAAATGCGCCCAAACAGGTTTTATGCGGAATCCCCGATCGCTTTAGAAAGGTCGGGTGCTATGATTTCCAGATTGATCAGGCTGGGTTGAAGCCCGAAGATATTGCGGACAAAGCGCTGAAAAAGTTATAGACGAAAGGTCATTATTACATGCGAAACGACAATTTGATAGAGTTCTTTTTGTGAAGAAGTTATAATAATAGGTATTACTGATATAGTTTCTTAGTAAATAAGGTGGAAAAGATTTGAATTAATAGTGGCCCTGAATAACACGATAGCCCAGCAGACAAGGCAAAAAGTTTTGATTTATGGAATAATAAGTGCAGCGAGAAGCGCCAGAATGGTATAAAAAATTTTGCACTTGGAGGATCATTAGCATTGGGCTCAGGCAATTCCACACAAAATTATGTTCCAGTAGAAGGCTTTATAGCTATGATTGAAACGGCTCTTGGTTTAAGGGGGGAAATAATCACTAAAATAAATTTGGCATGCAAATGGCAACCAAAACTCCAATTTGCCTAATTGGGAATAATCCCCAGCCCCAGAACCCGCATGAACACGGACAATTCTCCTATGGTCACTTGACCTTTTTGATACGGTGTCTTGCATGGGGTTCAAGAGGCCAGTTTGATTTTGATTCCATTAATAATAATATATGTCACAAACATTAAATGAATAGGGTGTATTACAAGTAATAATAAAAACGTTGGGCTTATTAGGCTAAACTACTTTTCGCACCTGTTCAGTTTTAAGTGCTGGAGTTAGGGGGCTTCTCTCTCCGCCAAATCAAGCAAATCCGAACCCCAAATTAGTTGGCAATGGATTCGGATTTGTTGTTTTTTTTGCATAGAAATGCACACATCAACTGTTCGGCAGGAATATGAAACCCCAACAACCAGACGCAGCGAACTTGTCGCTGGATATGGAAGGGAATGCCAAAGCTATATCAGTATACGGCGGTTGATGAAGCGACACGATTGCGATGCAGAGTCATTTTTGAAGAACACAGCAAATGGAACTCTGTGAAGTTTCTGCATTATGTGAGAAAGAGTATTCCCGTTTGAAATCCAGTGTGTTCAAACGGATAACGGATCAGAGTTCACAAATGCGCCATTGAGTTTAGGCAGTATATCAGCGTTCGAACAATATCTGCAAAAGGAAAATATTGTTCATAAGCGGATACGCCCTGCAACGCCGCGACACAACGGCAAGGTAGAGCGAGTGCACCGCATGGACGACGAGAGGTTTTATCCGAATAGAACGTTCTATTCGGTCAAAAATGCCAACGAGCAATTGCAGCGGTATCTGAGATGGGATAACAACTTTCCACTACTGGTTTTGGGCAGGAAATCTCCCCTTCAGTATTGGAGGGAGCTTTCCGCCCAAAGTGTAACAGATCAATTGATGATGCATAAGATTGACCGCATCCATACGGACGAACCAACATGGGGATACCGGACGATCACCTCTTATCTTCGGAACGCTTACGGGATGGTGGTCAATCGCAAAAGGGTGCGGCGCCTGATGCGCCTGATGGGCATCTATGCGATCTATCCAAAGCCCAGTTTGTCCAAGATGTATCATGCGCAGTATGTGAGGCCATATCTGCTGCGGAACATGGAAATAGTGCGTCCTGATCAGGTTTGGGGCGTGGATATCACCTATATTCCGATAGGACGCAGCTTTGTGTATCTGTTTGTAATCATCGACTGGTTCAGCAGGTATATCGTTGTTGGGAACTGTCTTCAACGCTGGACAAGGGCTTTGTGCTCACCTGTATGCAGCGAGCGCGGCCAGATGCCGACCAGAGATCATCAACAGCGATCAAGGTGGTCATTTCACAAATCCGGATTATATTGCTCTGCTGGAGGAATCCGGTGTCCGTATTTCCATGGACGGCAAGGGGCAGTGTCTGGATAATGCCCGGACAGAACGGTTCTTCCGCACACTCAAGTACGACCGGGTGTGCATCAACGAATACGCGTCGCCGCGCGAGTTAAGGCAGATGCTTAAGGCGTATATGCCACATTACAATAACTTAAGACGACATACATCGGCAGAGGGATTGCCCCCGTCGTCACGATACAAAAAGCATGAAGCGTGGGTGGCATGAGTCCTTCGTCCTTGACCCGTTCGCCCGCGCGTGAGGGGGCAAGCTGCCGAGGACCGACGGAAACAATCCACCCCTGCCGCAGTCCTCGCCGCCCAAGTGTATCACGCGCGGTCTTCCGCCTCAAGGATGCCCTTCGGCAAAGGGTATGTGCCTCAGACCTCAAGAAACAATACCGGCGATGCCGGAGAAAGGACATAACTTAGCATCTGCAAAAAGTTGTGTTGACAATGGATGGCACTTTATGATGTAGATATTACTACTTTAAATGATTCTAATTTAATAGAAGTAAATGATGTAAAGAGAGTTAGAGAAGTCGTTGAACTAAGAGAGGAAAAGGCAAAAGTATATGAATTAGATAATGGCTTATATTAGTGGGTGGGTTATACAGAGAATATTCATTATCTTGATGAAGAAGAAAATTATCAAGATATTAAAAACGAAATTTCAGACATAGATGTTAAAAATAGTTATGGCCATTACAAATTTAAAAATAGTGCAAATAAATTTAATGTTATGTTTGCTGATTCAACAAAAAGCCAATTTCGCTAGTGTCAAGATAAGTTCGCAAATTCCATCAGTTCTCCGATAGATATCGTCATGTTTCCGGAGCCAGAGGCACCGGAGCCGTCACCGCCGTAGGCGGCTTGGCCTTGACCGGGCGCAAATTCAAATGCTATGCTTCCTAGCTGACGGATATGGGGAATGCTTTCAGTTTCCATCGCCGTCGGCTGGCTTCTTTAACGGGCATTTGAATAACGCCCTGTCAAGGCTGGCGGACAGCTGCAAATGATTAAGCGGCTATCTCTCGTTCTTCCTGGATAAGCGCAATCTTCTCTGGGTTGATATAAGCATTGCCCGCAGACCAGTCCTCGCTGTATTCAATCAGGTGGCTTGTCACTAAGCGGATGTAAGAGTCCATGTTTGGGAATACGCCTACAACGTTGGTTCGTCTTCGAATCTCCCGATTCAGTCTTTCCAGCATATTCGTAGAAAAAATCTTTCTGCCGTCAATGCGTTGGAAGGAATAGAATTGAAGCGAATCCTCAAGGCCTTCCTCTAAGCTTCGTATGGCCTCGGGATATCGGTTTTCGTACTCGGCCATCAAGCTGTCGGCATACACTTTGGCAGTATCAATATCCGGCTGCAGCCATATTTGCTTGAGTCTTGATGCAAAAGTGGCTTTATCTTTGCTGGGGATGCGAGCCAAGATATTTCGCATAAAGTGCACCTTGCACCGTTGCCATGCGCATCCGACAAACGATTCACGAATCGCCTTCGTCAAGCCTTTATGGGCGTCTGATACAACCAGCCATACCTCTTCCAGCCCTCTGGCTTTCAGGCTGTCAAACAGGCTCTTGTAGGTGGCTTCTGATTCCTCTTGCATCGGCTCTATCGCCAGTATGTCGCGTTTCCCTTCGATATCGATACCGATGACAACCTCGACGGCCATATTGATCACTCGGTTGTCATACCGAATTTTTTCATACAAGGCATCCACCCATAGTACTGGATACGTCTTTTCAAGCCGCCGATTTCGGAACTCTTGTACCTGCTCGTTTAGTTCTCTGGTGATGCTTGACAACTGTCCGCGAGATATGGATTCAATACCCAAGCTATGCGCTAACCTTCTGATTTTCCTAGTCGATACACCGTTGATGTAGGCTTCTTGAATCACGTTCATGAGTGCTGCTTCTGACCTTGATTTCTCTGACACAAAGAACGGAATATACCCACCTTTCCGAAGCTTTGGCACTAAGAGATACATAGTGCCCATTCGCGTATCGAAGCGTCTGACTCGATATCCGGATCGGTATCCTTCTCGATCATCTGTCCGTTCTGATTTATCTGCTTTGATCTTTGATTTCAGCTCAGCTTCCATGAGCTGGCCACACAGCCATTTTAGCAATGACTGCAGTGGGTCTTGCTCTGCTATAAATGACAGTAGCAATTGTTCAATTGTTGGGGTATTATTTTCATAGACCATCGGTTTTCACTCCTTATTGAGATGAGTTGATTCACTTATCTTTTCGGAGACTCCGATGGTCTTTCCTTTATTAACTTTTGCGAACTACATTATACGTGACCGAGGCTGCTGCTAAGATCGGAAAGGGTATAGCTGAAACGCTTACATATATGCATTTTCCTCGGGAACACTGGCTGAAAATACGCAGTAACAATGTGATTGAGCGACTCAACCGGGAGATCAGGAGACGGACTCGGGTTGTAGGTACTTTTCCGGATGGCAATTCCGCCTTGATGCTGGTCTGTGCTCGATTACGCTATGTTGAAGGTTCTGTCTGGGGTGAAAGGCGTTATATGTGCATGAAACACTTGAATCAACACGAAAAAAACGCTGAGCTCTTTGCCGGGTAGCTCCCGCTGGCCAGGTGAGAAATAAATGTGCGAAAAACTATTGACGGTACCGCCGCTCTTAACCGTATTCAGAATAATGACTTATCTCGTTTTATGTATATTTTAAAGCACAAGGAAGAGCTTGATATGAATATTGGAATATACTGCACAAATCCGTACGCAATTGTACTTGCAAAAGCACAGCTTACTATGCTATCATCATATATGTAAGGATGGTTGTATGGTAGAAAGCTCTTTGGAACTTAATTTTAATATATTTTTTTTATTTTATCACTCTGCTATACACTGCCCAAACGCATTTTTCCCAAAACAGTATATGATTCTTTGAAGCATTATTATTAATTATACTGAAAATCAAAGGAGATGATTGAAAATGAAAAAAACTCTGATTTTTGTGCTTTTACTGGCTATAATGTTTATATTGACAAGTTTTATAGGCTGCCAGAAAACCGACACGATCTCAATCGGTATTATACAGATCGTGGAACACCCTGCTCTTGATGCTTCGCGCGACGGTTTTATAGACGCACTCAAAGAAGCCGGATATGAGGACGGTAAGAATATCACGCTCGACATACAGAATGCACAGGGCGATACAAACAACCTGTCCACGATCAGTGATCGTTTCGTCAGCAATAATGTAGACCTTGTGCTGGCAATAGCAACGCCTTCTGCACAGGCTATTGCAGGAAAAACAACGGAGATCCCGATTCTTGGAACGGCTATCACTGACTACGTAGCTGCCGAACTTGTGGCCTCCAATGAAGCGCCCGGCGGAAACGTCAGTGGCACAACGGACATGAATCCGGTAGAAGCACAGATCGAACTGCTTGTAAAACTCGTGCCCGATGCAAAAACGATCGGTGTTATGTATAATTCAAGCGAAATCAATTCCGTAACCCAGACAGCAATGGCAAGAGACGCTGCCGAAGCGCTCGGGCTTGCATATATCGAAGTCACGGTGACCAGTTCAAATGATGTGCAGCAGGCTACGCAAACGATAGTTGGAAAATGCGATGCCATTTATTTGCCCACTGATAACATTATGGCCTCGTCAATGCCGCTGATACATGACATAACAGTAACGTCCAAGACCCCTGTAATTTGCGGCGAAGAGAACATGGTTATTGGCGGCGGCCTGGCTACACTGGGCATAAATTATTACGACCTTGGGTATTTGACAGGGCAAATGGCTGTACGTGTCATAAAGGGTGAGGTAAAAACCGCTGCGATGCCTATTGAATCGGTCACGAAATTTGACTATGTCATAAACGGAACTGTGGCACAGGAAATCGGCTTGACAATACCTACAGATATGCAGCCATATGTTGTTGATGGCGATGAATAAATAATTAATAGGGCAGGAGGCAAAGTAAGCGCCCCTGCCCTTAACAAAAAACGGGTTGGTAAGAATTATGCTTGGCATTTTGACAGGGGCGGTCTCTCTCGGCTTACTTTGGGCCGTTATGACAATAGGCGTTTACATCACTTATCGCGTTCTTAATATCGCGGATTTGACTGTTGAAGGCAGCATAACCACAGGCGGCTCTATTACCGCAGTCTGCATATCAAACGGCATCAACCCCTATATATCAGTCCTTCTCGCCTTGCTTGGAGGTATGGCAGCAGGTCTGATTACGGCACTTCTTCATACAAAACTTAAAATACCCGCACTTTTGTCGGGTATTCTGACAATGATAGCTCTATACTCGGTAAACCTTAGGATAATGGGGAAGTCCAATATTCCTTTATTGCGCGTGAACACCGTCTATACAGTCATAGAGAATTTTGGACTAAACCGACAGATTGCCGCCATGATACTGGGATTTATTATCGTTGGTGGGTTCATTTGTTTACTGTACTGGTTTTTCGGAACTGAAATAGGCTGTGCCATACGCGCTACGGGCAACAATCCCCAAATGGTCAGAGCGCAGGGGATTAATACCAATACCACGATAATCATAGGTTTGATAATAAGCAATGGGTTGGTGGCGGTGAGCGGTGCTTTAATTGCACAAAGCCAAAGCTTTGCGGATATCCAGATGGGCATTGGCTCAATAGTTATTGGCCTTGCGTCCGTTATCATAGGCGAAGTGCTGTTTGGAAAGAAAAACTTTTTCAGCAGGTTGATCGGACTGGCACTGGGCGCCATCACATATCGTATCATCATTGCGCTTGTGCTGCAGTTCGGTATGTCGCCCAACGACTTAAAGCTTTTTACAGCAATCACAGTGGCAATTGCACTGTCATTGCCGGTCTTTAAATCATACCTTGTTCCAATAAAAGCATCAGTGGCGAGGGGGGGCTCGAATGCTCAGCGTAAAAAAAATAACTAAAGTGTTTAATCCGGGAACAGTCAACGAAAATACTGCAATAAAAAACTTAAGCCTCTCTCTCATGCCGGGAGATTTTGTGACGCTGATAGGGGGTAACGGTTCAGGTAAGTCGACACTGCTCAACTGCATCGCCGGCGTTTACCCTGTTGAAGAAGGTGCTGTTATCATAGACGGTACAGACGTCACAAAGTATAGCGAACCAAAACGTGCTGCTTTTCTGGGGCGGGTATTTCAGGACCCGATGCTAGGAACAGCCTCCAATATGGGAATAGAAGAGAACCTTGCGCTGGCTTTGCGCCGCGGGCAGCGCCGCGGATTAAAATGGGGGATCAGCAACAAAGAGCGTGAAAAATACAGAGAATTGCTTAAGACGCTTGAACTTGGTCTGGAAAACCGCTTGAGTACCAAGGTTGGGTTGCTTTCGGGCGGACAGCGGCAGGCGCTCACGCTTTTGATGGCTACGCTCAAAAGGCCAAAACTTTTGCTTCTTGATGAACATACGGCGGCGCTGGACCCGAAAACCGCCCAAAGGGTGCTGGAAATGAGTGACCATATCGTAAGAGAATACAAATTGACGACATTGATGGTGACACACAACATGCGCGACGCCATACACTATGGAAACCGCTTGATCATGATGTATGAGGGAAAGATCATACTAGACATCAAAGGCGAAGAAAAAAAAGCACTCGTTGTTGAAGATTTGCTTACGCGTTTTGGTTATGCCAGCGGGGCCGAATTCGTGGATTCCGATGCACTGCTCTCATAGATTTCATAAGGGTTTTTGCACCATGCTCACGTTTTCATCATCCGTAGCAAATCCTAAAGGCTCAGGATAGGGATAAAATGGGAGTTCATACTGTGCCTCCGGCAAAGTTGCTCGCCTAGTAAGAATCGGCGTTAATCGGTGCTGGAAACCGGGGTTTTTTATTCCGGCGTTTGGGGCCAAATTCTACCCGGCGTTGACAATAACGCTAAAAGAATATAAAGAATAGTATATTTTTACCACTTCTAGTTTAAAAACCTGTGAGAACCACGCACAATAGGCGACAGAGGTATTCTCATAGCAAAGTGATTATTATTTATTGAAAGCAATTGTTTAAATGTTAAAGATGCAAATTAACCATGTATTTTCTTCTTCATGTTCCATATATTGTTTAATTAATTGGGGGTACAAATGGGGGTACTCACATAACACAAGCCTCAGAAGGCCGATAAATAATGGCTTTCGGGCGATGACATACTGTATGGTAAGGAAGGGGTCATCGGTTCAAATCCGATTAGCGGCTCCAACTCTGATGGCTCGAAAAGCCCTAGTTAAAGGGCTTTTTTGTTTGTACACTTTAGTGTGATTTTGAGCGCAAAGCGGTCAAAATCAAATAAACCCCCGGCTATGCCGGGGGAAGACAGCGAGCTTTAGCTTCAAGCAAATACCTCCTATGTTAAAATGATGAGGTTTGCCGACCGCATCAAAAACAAAGGAGGCAGTCCAATGGACAAGAATAGTCTAGCACATACTATGTGGGAATGTAAGTATCACATTGTGTTTGCGCCGAAATACAGAAGACAAGTCATCTATGGGAAGCTGAAGAAAGACATAGGGAAAATCTTGCGGGAGCTGTGTGACAGAAAGGGGATAGAAATAATCGAAGCAGAGCTATGCCCAGATCATGTACATATGCTAGTGAGAATACCGCCGAAATTGAGCGTATCTCAGGTAATGGGGTATCTGAAAGGAAAAAGCTCACTAATAATATTTGATAGGCATGCGAATCTGAAATACAAATACGGAAGCAGGCATTTTTGGTGTAGAGGATACTACGTAGATACGGTTGGGAAAAATGCGAAAAGGATGCAGGAATATATCCGAAGGCAGCTACAGGAAGACGCCACCGCAGATCAGATAAGCATGAAGGAGTACATTGACCCGTTTACGGGTAAGCCGACGAACAAAGGCAAGTAACAAGACCCTTTAGGGTCGGCCAGAGAATATTATGCGGTTGGCAAACGATTCAATGCGCTTGCAAGCGCAAGCCGGTAACATGCCCTTATAGGGCTAGAGCATACCACCGGCTAAGCCGGTGGTACTGATTGTTCACGTTTTTAGTTATTTCTATCACCTATGTTAGGAGGGGGCCATGTCCTCAAACCGCATCGATGCGATAATCTGCCCGGAGAGGTCAAGGATGTTCTCGGTGTTGAGCGTGCCGTTGCCGTCCACAGTGTAGAACTGCGCGCCGTTGCTATAGAAATACTTCATGATCCTGCCGTCCTCGGCCTTCTGCACACGCTGCCCCTGCGCGTTGTAGACATTGGCCGCTGCCGATATCTCATCTGTGACTACATAGGTATACGTGTCGGCCACAGGCGTTTTGATTTCGGCATTTGTCATCTGGTTGCGCAGGTTGTATCCGTATTCTGTTGTCTTAAAATAGGTTGTAGACTCCTCCCCTATGGTAATTTCAAACTGCTTTGTTGTCTCTTTCGTCTGGTTGCCGCGCAGGTCATACTCGTATGTGGTTTGCGCCTGCCCGTTCTTATGTATCGATGTCAGCTGGTTAAATTGGCGTTACCCCACAGAATTTTACAAATTGGAAGTGGTGATTAACAGCTGATATAATAAAAGACGAGGTGACGAAGAATGGCGAAAAGGGATTATACAGCTTAACAAATCAT
Organism: Christensenellales bacterium; assembly: GCA_040768905.1. Taxonomy (GTDB): domain Bacteria; phylum Bacillota; class Clostridia; order Christensenellales; family SZUA-584; genus SZUA-584. The sequence goes on along the minus strand of JAXGMA010000001.1, from coordinate 1,925,471 downwards.
AAGCAAATTATGAGAAGTAGAAGTAAAGACCAGCCAGGGTATTTCAGCGGCTGAAGCGATCAGAAGCATCGGTGTGAGCGAACAGACGTATTATCGCTGGCGCAAGGAATACGGCGGTATGCGTACTGACCAGGCTAAACGCATGAAAGATATCGAAAAAGAGAACTTGCGGTTAAAGAAGCTGGTCGCGGAGCTATCGCTGGACAATGCAATTTTGAAGGAAGTATCACGGGGAAACTTTTAAGCCCTGCCAAACGCAGGGCAGCTATTATATGCGTACAGGATAAACTGTATGTTCAGGAGGCAAGAGCTTGCAGGGCTATAGGGCAATACAGAAGTACACAACGGTATAAAATCAAGCGGCTGCCTGACGAAGATATACTAACGTCAAGAATAATCGAGTTGGCATGTAAATACGGGCGCTATGGCTATATGAGAGTCACAGCATTACTCCAGGCAGAAGGATTCCATGTAAATCATAAGCGAGTTGAGCGAATATGGCGTGAACAAGGGTTAAAAGTGCCACAGAAGCAGAAAAAGCGCAGTAGACTTTGGCTTAATGACGGCTCCTGTTTAAGTCTAAGGCCTGAGTATAGGAACCATGTCTGGAGCCACGATCTGGTTTTTGACAAGACTTCAGACAGCAAGGCATATAAAATATTAAATATAATCGACGAGTATACGAGAGAATGCATATGTACATATGCTGCAAGGCATATAAAATGGGCAGAAGTGCAGGAACAATTAGCTGAGGCTTTCTGTTCAAGAGGTCTTCCGGAGTATATACGATCTGATAATGGCAGCGAGTTTACTGCTAAAAAGCTTAGAGAATGGCTTCAGCGATTGGAAGTCAAAACTAAATATATTGAACCTGGCAGTCCCTGGGAGAACGGATATATAGAGTCGTTCAACGGTAAAATGAGAGAGGGTCTGCCCCAGCGTAGCGAGGGTACGAATTGCTAAGCGGTGAAATATTTGATACGATATTCGAAGCAAGAATACTGTTAGAGCAATGGAGGCGTGAATACAATACAGTCAGACCTCACAGCTCATTGGGTTACCGGCCACCGGCGCCGGTAGCCAAACTGCCAATAGAATATCATTGCTGCAAAAATTCACTTTCAACTCTGTAGCATTACTGGGGGTAGGTCACTGTATATATCTAAGAACAGTAGATAAATAAAACATGGGAGTTAATAAATATGATAAAAATACTTGTTATGATAGGTTGTTTCCTTTGGCTTGCACAATTATTTGTATGGATTAAAACAATTATTTCAATATATATTTGTAAGTTTAAGAAAAAAGAAATTTCCACCGATTTATTTTTTGGCTTATTGTTCATACCTTATCAACATGAAGATAATGATAAAAAATCCACCTTCGGAGTAAAAACTACATTAGCAATATATATGATTGCAACAATAGTCTATTTGTTCTTATCTTACGCAAAATTAATTTAAGTTAAATCTTCTCTATTCGATTAAAAGGCAAGTGCGGCGGCTCATATTTTGAGCCTTTGCACACTTTTATTTTTTATTAGAGTTTCTAAAATTAGCGGCAATTCATCTATAGAAATTTGAGCCTTCAGTATGATTCATAAATATTTGAATATCGTTATCGTATTTCTTAATCTGCAACATTTAATCTTCGTTTACTAATAACTTTCTCAAAAAAAAATCATAAGCCTGAACTTTTTTGTTATTAAGCTGGCTTATTTGATTGGCTGATTATATGATATTAGCAGTTTTCTGATTTTTAAGCATTTTCACATCTATCATAAGTTCATTAATAATTCTATTGTAGAGTATGTTTTCATATAAAAATATTAGTAAATTAAATACTGTTAGTTTTGCTTCCTTATCTTGTCATTCCTTTTTTTCTACGTATATGGTTAGCTCCATATGTGTAATACAAATTTTATACAAATATATAAATACGCTTTTAATTAAATCTTGTGAAGTCAACACTTTTTCGGACAATTTGTTAAGCAGTTTGTTTCCAGCGTCTATCCATCCAGCGTTTCAGCCACTGCTTGGGGCTTAAATACCCAAGCCTCTTTTGTACCCTGCGCAGATATGATCAAGGTTGTTTATTCACGCGATACTATAAGACAGCAAAAACAGCTGATAAAAAACTGCCGCCAAAAGGTGATGCTGGTTGCGGAGAATCTTGAATGCCCAAAGGATTTTCAAAACGCCGTGAGTATGGGCTATCATCTTTTTCAGGGCTGCTTTTTCAGTGAGCCTGTGATGACCAACGCGCAGACGATCGGTTCACTTTCAAACATACTTGTACTGGCGGTCAATGAGCTTTACAAACCCGAACCGGATTATCGATATATCGAAGAATTGTTTGAAAGCGACGTGGAGATGTCATACAAACTGCTTCGCTTGGCCAATTCTGCATTCTATGGCACAAGGTATGTGATCACATCAATCCGCCAGGCGCTGGTTCATATCGGGACGCAAAAGCTGATACGATGGAGCCACCTTATGCTGATAAGAGGAATCGCGAACGCAAAGAATGCTGAGCTTGTCAAAACGTCTTTGATACGGGGCAAACTGCTCGCGTTGCTTTGCGACAGGACACAAAGAGCCGAACAAAAATCAGACTTGTTCATTACAGGAATCTTTTCATCCATTGACGTATTGCTTGGAGAAGATATCGGAACGATTATGGACAGGCTGCCGATTTCAAAGAAGGTCAAAGACGCTTTGCTTGGGCAGGACAACGAGCTTAAGAACTGGCTTGATGCGATCATAGATTTTGAAAAGAAAAATTGGCGCGGGCTTGAATCCTTTCTTTTGGGCCATGACATAAAGCGTGAAGAATTTATGACAATGTATATGCAGGCCCTCAAGTGGTGTATGGAGACGAACCGATATTAACGTGCAGTGTAAAGACATATTCCGGATTGACAAAATACGATGCATCGTATATATTAATTTTTGTTCTTTGTGGCATAATAACACGTTTTCATGGGGCATTGGCTCAGCTGGTAGAGCGCTGCGTTCGCAATGCAGAGGTCAGCGGTTCGATCCCGCTATGCTCCACCATAGTAGTATTAGGCGAACACAAATCGCCTAACGGCAAAGTAGATTGACTATCTTGTACGTTGTACAGGATAGTCATTTTATCCTCTCGCAGATAAATTCCGCGAACGAAAGTATCAATCAAAGACTTGCGATATTTGATGCTTTTCGCATCGCCAGCGAGCCTGTTCAAAATTTTCTGTAAATAGCCTTCTGTGATAGAATAAACACAGGAGGCTATTTGATATGGGTAGACCAAGAAAACTAAGCATGAGCGAAGGAAAACGGAACATCATTGCGCAGCTTCTGGAGGAATACGACATACAGTCAGCGCAGGATATCGAGACGGCGTTGCGCGATTTACTGGGAGGCACTATTCAAAACATGCTCGAGAGCGAGCTTGAAACACAAATGGAGCAGTCAAAGCACCAAGACCCGGATTATACGGATTCTCGCAACGGGTATAAGCCAAAGACGCTTAAGAGCAACTACGGAGCTGTGCCAATTCAGGTTCCGCAGGACAGGAACAGCGACTTTGACCCAAAACTCGTGCCCAAGTACAGCCGCGATATCTCAGCCATTGAAGGCAAAATCATCAGCATGTACGCAAGGGGTATGAGCACACGACAGATATCCGACCAGATTGAAGAAATTTACGGTTTTGAGGTCAGCGAAGGTCTTGTCACAAGCATCACCAATAAGTTGATGCCTGAAATTGAAGCATGGCAGAAACGGTCATTGAGCGCTGTCTACCCCATTATGTTTATCGACGCTATTGTGTTCAATGTGCGGGATAATGGTGTCATCAAAAAGCAGGCCGCATATGTGATACTCGGCATCAGCGAAGAAGGTCACAAAGAAGTTTTGACAATTTCTATCGGTGAAAACGAAAGCAGCAAGTATTGGCTTTCTGTGCTCAATGAGCTTAAAAACCGCGGTGTAGCTGACATTTTTGTGCTTTGTGCCGATGGTTTATCTGGAATCAAAGAGGCGATTGAAGCCGCATATCCGCAAACAGAATACCAGCGTTGCATCGTGCACGTGGTGCGCAATACGCTCAAATATGTGGCCGACAAGGATAAGAAGGAGTTTGCCACCGATTTAAAGACTATTTACCATTCGCCCAACGAACAGCAGGGGAACGCACAAATGTTGGCTGTGACGGGAAAATGGGAGAAGAAATATCCAAACGCCATGAAGCGCTGGGCTGACAACTGGGACGTCATCAGTCCTATGTTTAAGTTCTCCGCGCAGGTACGCAAGGTTATCTACACCACTAACGCCATCGAGAGCTTAAACAGCGGCTACAGGCGTCTGAACCGCCAGAGGAGCGTATTCCCGAGTAGCAACTCGTTGCTCAAAGCACTGTATCTGGCCACATTCGAGTTAACCAAAAAGTGGACTGGCACTCTTAGAAACTGGGGGCCTGTCCACTGTGAAATGGACATCATGTATCCCGGTAGACTGAGCTAAATAACCCCGCCAGCCTTGACACGGCTCATCTTAAATGCTATTTTCAAATCAGCCGACGGTGATGGAAACAGAGACTTTGGTTTCTTCGGCGGCAAGAGCAGCATAGCATTTGCTCTTGAGCCGAGTCAAGGCCAAGCCGCCTAACGGCGGTGACGGCTCCGGTGCCTCTGGCTCCGGAAACACTATTTGCTATCGTCACAGAAGCGCTTTTACAGAAAATAATTCACAGAGCCTGGGTTTTTTATTTCTTACTTGCCATTTTCAACCCGTAGGGGATATGCTGGATTATAGACAGAGTTTATCTTAATTGCAAAAGATGTTTTATTCAGAATATCCTGATCGGTTACATAATGGATATCTAAAATCCCGTCTGTCTTGTATCCGGTTTTTAAAAAATTAATTTCTGAAAGAGCAATACTCCAGCCGCTGAGCCAGGTATTAAGTTCTGTCTTTTGTTTCTTGGTACCGAAAAAGTGAATCAACAAATCGATATCGCTGTTAAATCTTGCTGTACAGTTATTTGTGCTGCCAAAAAGATAGACGCCTTTTACTGCAAACGCTGAAAAATCCATTTGTTCCGCTATTCTTTCCGCCATGTAATGGCGCCAGCGCCATCCGTCGCCTTTCTCATTGCCTGTTTCAAAATCCATTTCATATGTTTGATCAGTCTCAAGAGAATAATCCGATGGGTGCCCCAAAAACGCGATTGCTTTTTCCAAATCAGCGTTCATCAAAACAAAAAGTTTTTTACCAATGTACGAATCCTCAACCTGTATCAGTTTAATAACATGGCTGAGGTCGGCATATGCAGGGACGATGTCCGCGAGCGCATTTTTAGAACCAGAAAAAAACGATTTTTTGTATATGGTTTCACTGTCTTCAGGGTATAAAGGCAGATATTTAATATTTTCCTCTACAAGGTCTTGAAAAAAGTGCGTGCCGAAAGAGAGCTCGGGCTGGAATTTTGATTCTTTCAATGCGATCTCAATCAGCATTGCGGTATTATTTATATCCGAATAAGCCACCGGCACACCAAGCTTAATATCGCCGCGGCTGCCCCAGCGTCCAGGTCCCATCAGAATAAAACTTCGGCGTGGCAATATACGGTTTATTTCACTGATCGCGTCGCGGACGCGGATAAAATCCTCGTATTTTTCAATCTTTGAATATCCTATGGGGTCTACAAAAACGACTGTTTTTATTCCGGTGACCTTTCCGTTCGAAACGTACTTATTGGCCGTAAAAATGGTGTGTTGACGAGAAATATTTGAAGGGATAGCAACGGGCGCGTTGTCCCGGTTTTTGCTTTGAGGGCGGCATTGAAGCAGATAGAAATCTTCGCCGTCGCTGGCAAACTCTATATCGACCGAGTAGCCGAGGTTTTTTTCAAGCACAGAAAGAATTGATTTTATGTTGTCTATCATAGGGGTATTCTTTATAAGGCCATCGAAAGTAACAACAAATTCGTCTTCTGAAAAGTTGGACGTGAAACGATTGGCCGATGATAAAAAGTCGTGCTTTAATACCGAGGCAATATGATCAATACAGTTTATTTCGTTGCCACACTCTTTTATCAGCTGTGATATCGGCAGCGTTACAAACTGCTTTTTCTCCATATCGATAACATCGATCATACGAGGCGAATATTTTTTCAGCTCGGATAGAGATTGGTTGACACGCAGATTGGGTTGTCCGGGAGATATCAGAATAGGAAAATCATCGCCGACACGGTCAACCGCGCGCGTTCCCATACCCATAACCATACGCAGCAAACCGTCTTGACGACGGATGCGCGGAGACCAGCGCAATTCGTTTTGACTAAAGGCAATTCCGGCATACAACGGAAAATAATACGGGCCGACTCTTTGTCCGACAACCTCTTGAATTAAAATGCCCATTTGTTCACAGCAATCCAGCAATCCCCGTTTTTTTCTGTATTGTATGGAATCGGGATTGTATACTGACGCATAAACTTCAAGAATCCCCTGGGATAACTGCGCGAGGCGCTCAGCCTTTGTTCCGGTATTGGGAATAAAAAGGCTCTTATACTTGCCGGAAAAAGCGGTGCCGACCTGGTCTTCAAGCAGGCTCGAAGACCTGACGATAAGGGGCCTGTCCGTACACACATCAAGAATTTCACTAAGAGCGTCATTCATATAAGATGAGAATCTTAAGTTTTTAAACATCTGCACAATTCTTGGATATGTTGCGCGAATCTCTATAATATCTTTGTACTTGTGCTCATGCAGTTCATCAAGACCGTTGTAATCAACCAGATTATAATGTTCTTCCGAAGAAATGTACCATGTTCTTGGTATTTTAACATCTGCAAGAGCAGGGGTTTGTTCTATCTGCGATTTGATGATTTGATGCGCAACAAAAAGTCCAGTGCCCTTTCCGCCGATCTTGCCGGTACATCTTGGAGATACGATAAAAGACTCTAAAAGGCTGCAAAAAGCATCGATGGTAACATGTTTTTGCGCATTGGAAATCAATTTGGGATTTTCAGTTAAGAACTTGCGTATCAGCTCAACTGTCAGCCACCTGTTTGTGGACTTATTTGCGCCCTCGTTGGCCTTGACAGCTTTTATGTATTTTTTTAATGCCTGGATGATGCTCCTGATGTCTGAATCCTTTTTGTTGACGATTTTTGCGATTTCGTATGTTTTACCTTGATAAATCCATAAACTGATATTATGATAGATTTGCTCGTCTTTTAGGCTGACCGCCGCAGACTCAAACAAAACGTCGCTTAAGCGGGCTATGTTTATATCCGGAAGCATTTCCAGCGGAGAATTGACTTCTCCCTGATAAACATGAGCATCCCAGCCCATTTCTCGGTAAACATCTGATAAAAGTTTGGGATTAGTGTTGGACAGCATAACAAGCATTCTTTCGCAGACATATAGAAGCGTTTCATTATCTGTTTTTTGAAGAAGCTCAATAATCGTTTTCCATCTGCTTTTATATTCGTGAGATTCTTGAATTGTTTTCTTGTATATCGTCTCGGAGATCCTGGTTGAAATTGAGCGGATCAGTTTTGATTCCTGTTCCAAAAAAACTGTATCGTCTTTTGGGAAGGTGTTTTTTGGGTAAGCCGCCTTGATATAACCGCGTTCTTCTCCATTTACGATAACAGGGACTTTGAGCTCATCTGCGTTTTCAACAACGGGTTTTGAGGTATAAAGGCAACCGTCAAGTCCAATGGTGACAACACACGCATTTAAATATCTAAAGCCGACCGGGGCGATCTCGGTGATCTTTTGCAGCACGTTTGGATAAGGAATCATGGCCAAGGCTTCGTCGATCAAATAGAGGCAATCCAACTCTTTTGCGCGCTCTACCAGAACATCCAACGTCACATTTTTATACCGATCCATTATCATTACCTCCTGCAAAGACACGTAGTACAAAAATTAAGTCTTGTTGGGTTTGTATAAAGGGGCTGTTGTTAAGAACAACCCCTTTAATTCTGATATTGGTTCAAAGTGGTTTTACCACCGTTTTATATAGACTAAAAGACCCTTACACCCATCCGCGAATCTTAACGGCTTCTGCAACACGGTTAATGGCGATGACATACGCCGCGTCGCGCGTATAAATAGATTTTTGCTTCGAAAGATTATGCACAGCGTGAAAAGCGTAGGTCATTTTATACTTGAGCTTCTCGAGAACCTCTTCTTTCGACCAGAAATAATTCATATTGCATTGAACCTGCTCGAAATAGCTGCAGGTTACACCGCCTGCGTTGCAAAGAAAATCAGGAACCAGATAGATGTTTTTTTCTTGTATCACCTTATCGCCGGCTGGGATTGTAGGGCCGTTAGCGCCTTCGCAGATCACCTTAACCCGATCACTTATCTTTGATAACGTCTGGGGCGTAATCTGGTTTTCAAGCGCACAGGGCAAAAGTATATCGACATCCTGCGCAATCCATGTATCGCCATCTAAAACCTCACATCCAAGCGCAATAGCTTTTTGTTTATCGATTGTTCCGAAAGAATCCTTTATGCCGACCATTTGTTCAATATCAAGCCCGTCGAGCTTTCTGAACACATAGGCCTTTTTATCATGATTGTCCCAACTGGATATTGCCACAATTCTGCCGCCAAGCTCTGTGTAAAGCTTTGCCGCGTATTCGGCAACGTTACCAAACCCTTGAAGGCTTGCGGTTGTGGATGCTATATCGATTTTCAATTCTTTAAGTGCTTCGGCAAGGGTGTAGACAACCCCGTAACCAGTTGCCTCGGTTCTTCCGAGAGAGCCGCCCATACAAACAGGTTTGCCGGTAATCATGCCCGGATAGCGGCCGCCGACGATGGCCTCGTATTCGTCCATCATCCACAGCATATGCTGCCCGTTGGTCATCACGTCAGGCGCGGGAACATCGACAAAAGGCCCTAAGTTTTTTGCCATTTGTCGGATATAGCCGCGGCACAACCTTTCCTGCTCGCATAATGAAAGATTATGCGTATCGCAGATAACGCCGCCTTTGCCGCCGCCTAAGGGTATATCCACAACCGCGCATTTCCATGTCATCCACATTGACAAAGCGCGGATCGTATCGACTGTTTCCTGAGGATGAAATCGAATCCCGCCTTTCGCAGGGCCCCTTGCATCGTTATGTTGAACCCGGTACGCGTTAAACACCTTTGTTGTTCCATCATCCATTTTGACAGGAATCGTAAAATGGAATTCTCTGATTGGTTGGCGAAGTAATTCGCGCGTGGCCTGATCCAGATTGATATGATCCGCCACATTGTCAAATTGTGTCTGAGCTGTTTTGTAAGGATTGTATGATCCCAGTTCCATGTTTATGACCATTCCTTTCTGCGAAAGGCACACAACGGGATGAAACCGTAAGTCCCTTCGCACGAAGTTTTGTTGTACTATGTAAGCGAGGATATCGGCAAACTACAGAGACGTGGAGGTGAGTGGGCCCAGCGTTTCTTACTGACCGAATCAAATGTGCCAATCGCTTTTTGAAGGACAAACAAGTGGAACACAGCGCCTGTAAATTTATCTTTGTAAAGACGCTACTCGTTTTTGTGCGGGCGGTCAGTCACTGCTGTTACCCTCGTGTTTTTAGGGCGAGGCCGAATATGGCACTCAAAATCGTTTTCCCCATCTGATGTAGAATTGACGTACTCCTATATTATGCTATTAAGCTTCTTTTACCAGTGGCTTTATTCCTTCTACACTTATGACGAATCACTATCTGTTTGTTTCAATCTTTTGTACCCTCCTTGTTATCAGGAGGTTGACCCTCCTATAATAATGTCATATTTTAATGTTTGACTTATGTGCAAGCGAGAAAAAGCTCAATGCATGTCAATATTTACATAACTTATATTCACGTCTACAAAAATTCATCGTCAAGCGTAGTTCGATTCACAAGTAATTTAGCAAACATAATCGAATTATACAGTATTATTTAATTTATTACCATGCTTTCATAAAATTAATTTTCTTAATATAATTTCTTAAATTCGTTTCTCTTGCGGCTTTCATTTTCGCACACAAACACTCTTGATTCTAGGAAGCTCATCCTTTTTGCTTCTGCATGTTCAAATTAAGCATTGTAAAGGCTTAAGCTAACTCAAGCAGTAAGGATCACCACTTGTGGCGCAGGCGGTCTGCCGCCCAGACTGCTATGTGGTCTAATCGTACTGTAATATTCCGCCCAGCGTCTTGTCAAAACCTGCGCTTCATACAGATTTCCGAATAGTTCTCCGTTAAGAAATTCGTCTCTCATCCTTGCATTAAAACTTTCGCAGTAGCCGTTTTCCCAAGGGCTCCCCGGTTCTATATATGCTGTAATAACACCAACATTTGAAAGCCATTTTCGAAGCTTCTTTGCAGTAAACTCGCTGCCGTTACCGCTGCGCAGATACTCAGGACACCCTCTTGTCACCATTAATCCTGATAGCACCTCTATGACATCGGTGTTTCTCCAACTGCGCCTGGGAATCGACGCCAGACACTCCTTAGTATACTCATCAATAATATTCAAGAACCGTAGTTTCTTTCCGTTAAAGGTTTTGTCCTCAATAAAATCGTAACTCCAGACATGATTTTTATGCTCCGGCCTTAACCCCACACAGCTGCCGTCATTCAACCATAAACGGCGCTTTTTGCTCTGTTTTTTTGGTAACTGAAGGCCTTCTTCTCGCCAAATACGCTCCACCCTCTTATGATTAATGGGTTCGCTGTTGTTGCGCAACATATCCGTTACCATGCGATATCCTACGCGCCCAAAGTTACAGGCCATAAAAATAATCTGAGCTCTAATTTCATCTTCATCCGGACGCTTTACAGGCTCATAGCGATAGGCAGTTCGATGAATACTTAAAACCCGACAAGCCCGCCTTTCTGTGACTGAATGTTCTTCAATAACATAATCAACGGCTGCCTTGCGCTTAATCGGGCTTAGAAGTTTTTTGAGTTGACATCCTTCAAGATCGCATTATCAAGGCTTAAATCTGCCACCAGTTTTTTCAGCCTCGCGTTCTCTTTCTCAAGTTACTTTAATCGCTTTTGCGTCCGCGGTATTCATACCACCGTATGTCTTTCTCCATCGATAATATGTTTGCTCTGTGATTTCGGACTGTCGTACTGCCTCGGCGATGGTTTGGCCTTTGTCCGCACAGCACTTCGATTTCTTGCAGTTTCACAATGATCTGTTCAGTCGTGTAATTTCTTTTTCCCATTCTCTCCAGCTCCTTTTTGTTAGTTTATCATCGATTCTTAAACTTTGAAACTGGTACAAGGATTGGGGGCACTCCAAAACCGGCCCTTCCGCCCTATATGGAGGAAAATGATTCAAACGTTGTTTTGGCATTATTTCGTTTCGCTCCAATGGGTTAATTCGCCCATATATATGGCCCGGACCTGATCCATCGTTAAGTTTTTGATGCCGTTGGTTTTGTGAACAATCACAGCGATGCCGTCAAGAGCAATCAAGACGGGCTTCAAACCCGCTTCTTTTTCGCTGTCTTTGAGCTCGCGCGATGCCATGCCGATGTCGCAAACGCCTTCGATCGTATTGGTCATGCCCGCTGTGGACCCAAGATGATGGACTTCGATTTCAGCGTTGGGGTTGATGGCCTGATAAGCTTCGGACAGCTTCTCCATAAGCGGCGCGACTGAGGTCGAGCCGGACACGACCACCTTACCTTTTACAGTGCTGCCTGCAAAAGGCGCGCCCGTTTCCGCGGATATATACTTGTTGTCCTCAACGACCGCCTGGCCTTCCGCGCTCATGATAAAGTCGATAAAAGCCTGTGCCGCTTCGCTGACACCGTCTTTGACTGCGATGTTGAACGGGCGCACCACTTTGTAGCTGCCGTTCTTGATGAAAGCGCCGCGTGTACCGCTGCCTTCCTCACGGGAAACGACCGTGATAGGCGCGTCGGGAATTGTCGGTTCTTCAGACACAGGTGAAGAGTCCAGTTCTTGCGTCTGCTGCTGAGCTGCAGGTTGCGTGGCCGCAGGTTCTGCCTGAGGTGTGCCGCCGCAGCCTGCCAGAGAAATGGCTGCCATGAGTATTGCTAAAATCATAACCGCTGTTTTTTTCATTCTTTTAATCGCTCCTTAAATATTTTAAAAATTGATGCCATAAGCTTACATAAACAATGTTCGAAACATATACGGAAAACATCAAATCTTTGTAAAGTTGAGAATAAGCGTGATAAGGGCTCTTAGCCGAGGATACAACTGTTGATAAGCCGTCCTTAGAAAAGAGTTAAGAATGGTAAAATAAAAAAGCCGGGGCTTTCATACAAAGCGCCCGGCGATAGACACTGATTAAAGCGGCATGATCCTCTTGCCAAATTCGTTGTTGATGATCTGTGCCATACTGTTGTAGATGGCAGAAGCTCCGCAGATTATCCCTATCCATCCGGCCACATGTTTAACATCAGTATTTCCTGTGAAATCGCCGATGGCCAGCAGAATAAACAATAAAGTCAGAGTTAAAAAAACAAATTGTGTCGCATGGTTGTGCTTGAGCGTACCGATGAACATAAAGGCCGTGAACACGCCCCATAGAAGAAGATAGTAGCCTATGCTGGTCGCGTCCGTAGCGACGATGCCTTCAAACGGGTTGGTCCATATCAGCACCAACGACCACCAGAAAAAGCCGTATGCCGTGAAAGCGGTTGCACCAAATGTATTTTTGTTTCTGAATTCCATGATGCCGGCAAATATTTGGGCAGTGCCGCCAAGGCAAAGCCCCATCGCGAGAATGACCCCTGATAAAGCGATGATGTCCGCGTTATGCAGATTCAGCAGCATGGTGGTCATGCCGAATCCCAAAAGGCCTAAAGGCGCGGGGTTGGCAAGCATGGTTTCTTTTTTATCCGTTGACATTTTGACGCTCCAAAATAAAATTTACTGCCGATAATGTAGCATGAATCGACAAAACATGCAATGCAAAAGTATAGGCAGTACGAAAAAATGGTGATAAAGTTTTGCGCCAAAATTAAGGTTGAATAACACGCAGTGATGTATTATAATAGCAAATGCACGAACCATCACGGAGGTATGGCTCAGCCGGTTAGAGCGCTCGCTTCACATGCGAGAGGTCGCTGGTTCGAATCCAGCTATCTCCACCACATACAATAGCCGCCCTTTTTTGGGGCGGCTATTGTATGAATGTCCTCAGAATTCCACAGATAAACCGCTATCGAATCCAGTTTCAGAAAGAAGCTGATTGAAAATACTGCTTCTTTGTATTACACTGATAGCATCAAAAACGCTATTCACAATACAGGAATAATTAAGGCAGTCAAAAAGAATGGAAAAAGAGCTGATCGCGCCCTGCGGGATGAACTGCAGCGTCTGCATCGCATATCTTGCGAAAAAACATGATCTTCATAAACAGGGCTTGCGGCGAACCTATTGCGAAGGCTGTCTTCCCCGCGGCAAAAATTGCCTGCACATGGCAGACAAGTGCGAAAAGCTAGGCAATGGGCTTGTGCGGTTTTGTTTTGAATGTACGGATTTTCCCTGCAAACGCTTAAAAGCGCTTGATAAGCGCTACCGCACAAAATACCATCTGAGCATGATAGAGAATTTAACCTACATAAACAAACACGGTATCGGCAACTTCCTTGAGATAGAAAAAGAAAAATGGATGTGCAGCGGCTGCGGCGGCACGGTATGCTGCCACAACGGCCTCTGCCTTTGCTGCCAAACCGATAAACTGCGTCAAAACAGAAAATACCGCTGGGGCGAGGAGTAGGCTTTCCAGCTCAAGAAGCTACAGAACCATGGCAGCCAGCTCACTGGCAGTGATGCCTACCTGATTAATCACTTGCTTCCTGTCACCGCTTAAAGTATCGGCAAAATCCGACATGCCTCTTGTCGCTATGTTCATTCCCAGATTTTCGGCAAACTGAGACCTGTCTTCGCCTGCCATGATCATTATCTTTTTTTTTGCTGCACTTGATGCCGTCCAATAGCGTGGAAATTGATGATTTGGAGTAGGCCTTTTCCGCTGAGTTCAGGGATGCCCGCTAAGAAAGGCTTGTCTTTGATCAGATCAAACAGTTATTCATTGGTGTAGGGCTTTGAAGCTTTGATTTTCTGATACGATTTCATCACTACCTCCTGAATTCACATGGTCTACTGCGCGTCTGCTTATTTTATTGATAACCCGCAGCCCAATGATGAAACCTCTTTCTTGATTTTAAAGATGGTAACAGCACAATAGGCAAAAATCAAAAAAAGGCATACTGTCCTTTATCCGCGCAGCCTTGGCGGTCAAAACAACGCCGTGCTCAAGTATTTCTCGCCCCTGTCGGGGAAAATGCAGACGATCACGCCTCTTTCTATCTGATCAGCCACGCGCAGCGCCGCGAGCATCGCAGCGCCGGAGGACATGCCGCAGAAAATGCCTTCTTCGCGCACAACGCGACGGGACATAGCAAAAGCCTCTTCTGAGTCTATCATGATGGAGATATCGATCCTTGAGGGGTCATAGATTTCCGGCACGATGGCTTCGGTCATATTTTTTAGCCCCTGTATATAATGGCCGCGAACGGGCTGGGCTTCAACGATGCATATCGAGGGGCTCAGCTCCTTGAGCCGCTTTGCGGTGCCCATGAGTGTGCCTGAGGTGCCCAGCGCGGATACAAAATGTGTGATGCGCCCGTCCGTGTCGCGGATCATTTCTTCGGCTGTGGTCGAATAATGTGCCAGCTTGTTGTAGCGGTTGGTAAACTGGTCGGGCATAAAATATGCATCGGGATCATTTGCAACGAGTTCGCGCGCTCTGCGTATGGCGCCGTCGGTGCCTTCCTCCGCTGATGTGAGAATGACTTTTGCGCCGAACGCTGCGATCATTTTCTGGCGCTCCACCGAGACTGCGCTGCTCATCACGATCTGTACATCATAGCCCTTTACAGCCCCGATCATGGCAAGCGCAATACCTGTATTGCCCGATGTGGGTTCGATGATCGTTTTGCCCTTTCGCAGCGTTCCTTCCGATTCGGCCTGTTCGACCATTTTTAAAGCGATACGGTCTTTGATACTGCCCGTCGGGTTGGTGCCCTCATTCTTGGCGTAGATTTCCACGCCTTTTTGACCGCAAAGCCGGTTTATCCGCACCAGCGGTGTGTTGCCGATCGTGTCTAGTATGCTGGAATAAATGCGCATGGAGTCTCTCTCTTTCAAGTTTATTAAAGCCACTCAGGGCGGGTATAAGGCGTGATCTCTATGCGCTTTTCATCGCATTCTGGGCAATACTTCGAAAAAACATGAAGCGCTTCTTTTGTACCGCTCACAAAGCAAATGGGGATGCCTGTAGCGGAAGAAAGGCTGCGCGCCAGGTGATAACTCTGTGACAGTTCCCGGCCTGTTGTCTGTACGCCAAGATTGGTGTTGAGCACAAAACCGTCGGTTTTGAGCCGCGCGCTTTGCTGTATGCGCGTGATGCTTTGCATGATCGCATCTTTGCTGTCCTGATACGGGCGGCATGTGTTGAGCACGAATAAAACCTGTGTATCTGAACGTGACGTATCAAACTGAGGTTTTAAGCTGCCAAGTGCCGAAGCGCCGACAGGGTCGCCTCCGCAGTCAAAAACAGCATGGCCGCTTGAAAAAGCAGAAGACATATCAGGCGGCAGCGCGGGCACATCCACCGCGGTATTGGCAAAGACGGGCGCGATAACACGTACGCCGCTGTGCTCAAGAAGAGCGCGGTGTTCAGAGGAGCGGAAATACGGATTGACGATATCCAGATCAACGAGCGTGACATCGCTGTGGGTGCGCGAAAGCGCCAGCGCGGTGTTGATGGACAATTCGGTTTTGCCGCTGCCGTAATTGCCGAAATAGACTGTAATCCTTTTCATCTGTCCTCCCTTGTGCTTAGCTCGGCTGCGCGAATCTGTGCATGAGCGCTTCGGCGCATTTGATGCCGTCTGTTGCTGCGGAGACGATCCCGCCCGCATAGCCTGCGCCTTCGCCCGCAGGATAAAGGCCGCTAAGGTTTTCCGCCTGAAAGTCTTCCCGCCGCCGGATGCGCACCGGCGAAGACGTTCGCGTTTCCACGCCTGTGAGCATTGCGTCTGCGTTGTCAAACCCTTTGAGTTTTTGGCCGAACGCTGCAAGGCCGCCTTTTATAGCATCGGCTATGAACGGGGGCAGACAACGGTTAAGATCGGCAGCCGCCGGATGCGGACGGATACTCGGGCTGACTGAACCAAACCGCCCGGAGCCGCCGGTAAAACCGCCGACCGTCTGAACAGGGATGCCTGACTTCCCGCAAAGTGCAAATGCCGCGCGTTCGATCTGTTGCGCGAAAGCCATGCCTCCAAGCGCGCCTTTAGGAAAATCCGACGGAGCAACGCTGACGACCACCGCGCTGTTTGAGTTCTCGCCGTCCCGCGCATAATAGCTCATCCCGTTGACTGCGATGCCTTCCGGCTGTGTGGAACTGTTGATCACCACACCGCCCGGACACATGCAGAACGTATATACGCTGCGCCCGCCGTGTTTTGCGGTGAGCCGGTATTCCGCCGCCCCAAGCATAGGGTGTCCATAGGCCGCGCCGTACTGCGTCTTGTCGATATATGCGCGCAGGTGCTCGATGCGCAGGCCGACAGCAAACGGCTTTGGCTCCATCGCGATACCAGCTTCCAAGAGCATTTTATACGTATCCCGCGCGCTGTGCCCGATACAAAGAAGAGCAGCGCGCGTTTCCACAATGTGCACCGTGCCGTTTCTCATATATTCTATGCCGCACAGCGCCTGCCTGTCAGCCAATATACCGCAAAAACGGGAAGAAAACAATATTTCGCCGCCGAGCAATTCAATATGCGCCAATATGGCGCGCACAGCCTTGCGTATGTACTCTGTGCCGGTGTGCGGATGGGCGATACGCAGTATCTGCTCGGGTGCGCCGAAGTCCGCGAGTATTTGCAGCACATGCTCGGCACGCGGGTCTTTAATCCGGGAGGTAAGTTTACCGTCCGAAAAAGCGCCTGCGCCGCCTGCGCCGAAACAGACGTTGCTCTCGCTGTCCGGTATGCCTGTGCGCATTAGGTGCTCAACATCAGCTTCACGATCTGACATGTTTTTACCGCGATCAAGCACCAGCGGTCTGTAACCGTGCTTTGCCAGCGTTAAAGCCGCGAAAAGCCCGCACGGGCCTGTGCCGATGACGACAGGGCGGCTTAAGGCCATGCTGCCGTAGCGTATTGGAGGCTCGCAGTATTCCTGCGCCTTTCCAAAATCAATCTCAAGCGCTTGTTGTTTGGGCACATCAAAAAGATCGACAAGCGCTGTCATCACAAGCCGGATATTTTCTCTTCTCGCATCAATGGACTGCCGCTTGACGCGAAGCCTCTTGATCTGCTGCGCTTTGATCCCAAGTTTTGCTGCCGCAGCATGCTTGATCACGTCGTCATCACTGTCAAGACGAACGCTGATGCCGTTTACGATGATGGACATAAAATCCTCCTTTGCAAAAAGAGGGCGGAAAAACCGCCCGTCCAGCATCATTATCATACCCCGGTTTTGGGGAAAGCCCGGATTGATATGCCGTGTATCCGGCCGGATTCTATACCTGCCGCATCGCGCATTCTATAGGACTGCGATGTGCCCCTGATTTTGCACATCGACCGAAGATTTTGACTGTTTGACTCAAAAAACGCATAATCTATGTGATCTGCTGAACACCTTTAAGTCAACCCGCGTTTTGTCAGTAAAGCGTGACAGTGACCGTGCGCACGCTGGGCGAAAAATTCTCTGCTGTGAAGCCAGGCGGCAGCCGGAACTGAACATCAAGCGTATGCTGGCCTGCGCCCAAGCCCTCAAGGTCCACAAACGGGACGATGTCATCGCGGCTGAGTTCGGTCAGGCGCGAGATGCCGGCAAGCACCGTCACATCGACAAAACGCGTATCAAGGCGTACGTTTAAGCTGCCGGGAACATTTTTGGCAGTCAGCTCGACACGTTCGAACTCCAGCGTGTTCATGATCTCGCGTATATTGATGAAAACCTGCGCCTTCTCGGGCGTGATCACCCTGACGCCTTCCGGCAGCTGGTAATCAAGAAGCACAGCCACACTGGTGTTAGCGCCGCTGACATTGTAGGGAACAAGATTGATCGAAGAGATGCCGGCAAGCACTGAAGGATCGCCCGCGATGTCGATCAGGTCTGGCGTGCTGGTGATATCAATGATTTCAAAACCGGGTGCAATATCTTCTTGCCCGAAGATAGAACCGCCCACATCGATAGGGACAGTTTTTCTGCGCAGGATATCAAGCTGCACGATTACAGACGGGAAAGACTCGGAAAATAGCGCCTTTTCAAGCGGATTGCCGTCGCTATCAAGCAGCATGACCTCAATGCTTTTTTTATACCCTTCCGTTAGGCCGGACAAATCAAGATAGCACACAGCACTGGCCGCTTTCTCTACATCGACGCGTGCGCCGGAGATGGTGATGACGCTGGGGGTGATCACGGGTTCATCTGCGTAGTAGCCGGAAGGGACGCTGCCGGACACTTCAACGTTGACTGGCAAAGGATGGTTCACAGAATCATCCACATAAAGCTGCATTGTAGAGGGAATGACCTCAAGCACTTTGCCGTAGCTGGTTTCTGCTCTTACTCTCAGAGTAAAATAACCCGTGCTGTTTATCGTGGAAAGATCCGCATAGGCGCGGACAGTTTCATCATTTATGTATTTGAGCTCGCTCTGCTTAACTTCAAGCCGGATATCGACGCTGTCAAGGATCTCGGAAAGGCTTGCGGAAAGATCAAGCCCTTTGGCCTTTAAGTCGCCCATGTTTTCATATCGCACAGTGATATCATTGACACGCCGCTCGCGCTCAGGATTGACTTCAGCCACCACATAGCTCCAGAGAATGACGGCAAACAGTAATGCCATGATTTTGAGAAGAAGATGGCCGCGCAGCAGATCCCAGATATATAACAGCGCCTTTTTCACGAATCGCCACGTCCTTTCCGTTTGATGCGAAGGCCTTTGTGCTTGGCTGTTTGCTTGATCATGTAAAGATCCTCAAGCAGGTCTTTGATGGCCTTGGAATCAAGATAGCGGATAAGTTTGCCGTCCTGCGCGACGGAAATCACGCCTGTTTCTTCAGAAATCACAAGCGTGATGCTGTCGGAGACTTCGGAAACACCGAGCGCAGCACGGTGGCGCGTGCCAAGATCCTGGCCGATTTGTTTATTGTCGCTCAAGGGCAGAAAACAGCCCGCGGCTTCAATGATGTCGTCACGTATGATCAGTGCGCCGTCATGCAGCGGTGAATTGGTATAAAACAAATTTTCAATGAGCTCTGCGGATATTATGGCGCCGATGCGTGTGCCGCTTTCGATCACGTCTTTTAGCCCCGTTGTGCGCTCAAAAACGATCAGTGCGCCGACACGTTTTTTCGATAGATTGAGGATGGCTTTTAATATGTTTTCTACATTTTCCTGTGCGTTGCCGGCCTGTGTGCCGATAAGCTCGATCCGCCCGCGCCCGAGCCGCGCTAAGGCCCGCCGCAGTTCGGGTTGGAACAGGATCACGATCACGAGAGCACCGGCGGTCAGTACATAATTCAGCAGCCAGGTCGTTCCCACAAATCCGAGAAAATCCGTGACCCAAGCCACGAGCAAAATGATGCCGAGGCCTTTTAAGACCTGCATGGCGCGCGTCTTGGAAGTCAGCTTCAGCAGCCAATAAATAATGATCGCCAAAAGCAGGATGTCAATAAAGTCCGTCCACATAAAATCGGGTATGCTGTTTAATATGGCAGTGACTATCTGTTCCAAATCTCTAAAAGCACCCTTCGCATAGGAATCAAGAATCAAAGAAAGTACATATTCATCATATCACTTTTTCATCATTATAAACGATTATGCGTAAAAAATGAACTGCTATATGATAAGAATTTGTGAAATAATTGGCTGCGTCGATAAGAACCATGCCCGAAAACCTGATGTTTCTGAGTAAAAGAACAATAACCGCCGGGCTTGAGGCACGCATCCGGCTGAGGTATAATCAATCTATGCATACAAGTTTATTGAAGCTGAAAAATGATGTTGAAAGCTGCCAAAACTGCCCTCTCTGGCAGACGCGCACGCATACCGTTTTTGGCGAAGGTAGCATGACTGCCGGCGTGATGTTTGTCGGCGAAGGGCCCGGGCGTGATGAGGACGCGCTGGGGCGTCCTTTTGTCGGGCGTGCAGGGCAGCTGCTTGACAAGATGATCTTAAGCATAGGGTTCACGCGCAATGATGTCTATATAGCCAATGTGATCAAATGCAGGCCTCCGGGCAACCGTGACCCGCTGCCAGAAGAAGCGAAGGCGTGTATCGGCTTCTTGCGCGGCCAGGTCAAGATCATCAAGCCGCGTATCATCGTATGCCTCGGGCGTGTTTCTTCAGAATATATTCTTGGAAAGGATGTCAAGATCATGTACGACCGCGGCGTTTGGCATGAAGTCAAAGGCTTTTCCATTATGCCGACTTACCACCCTGCCGCCCTGCTGCGCAATGAACATTTGAAAAAAGATGCATACAAAGATCTGCTGGCGATAAAGGAGAGATATGAGCTTGTATACGGCAAACACAGCAGCCAACCTTAAGCGCGTTTATGCACAAACGCTCGCAGCGGCAAAAGCGTTTGGCAAATCGGAGGCGGATATGGTTTTCGGCGAGGGGCCATGCGATGCCAGCTTGATGCTGATAGGCGAAGCCCCCGGCGCCGAAGAAACAAAGCTGTTGCGCCCTTTTGTGGGGCGCGCTGGCAAGAATCTTAGTGCCTTCCTTGAAGCGCTTGATTTGCGGCGCAGCGATATTTATATCACCAACGTTATAAAATTCCGGCCTTACAGGATAAGCAGGAAAGGAACGCTGTCCAACCGTCCGCCGGCGCGAGACGAAGTGTCAGCCATGCTGCCTTTCCTTGAGCGTGAAATAGAGGTGATTAAGCCGCGTATTGTGGTGACGCTCGGAAATGTGCCGCTCAAATGCCTGCTGGGCAAGCAGGCCGTGATCGGCGCATGCCATGCGAGACCGGAGTTGGCCACTGCAGGAGCGCACGCGTTCACGCTTTTTCCGCTGTATCATCCCGCCAGCGTGATTTACAACAGAGCGCTGGAAGCCGTCTACGCACAGGATATTGAAGTGCTCAAGGATTACCTTCATACAAGATAACAAGTGTGGACGTAAATTTTTCGCACACTGTCATCGTCAAAGCCCTGCTTGCTGCCTTGGTTCTTTTTTGACCCTGTGATAGAATACTTATCATGCTTTGTTAAACACACAGGGGATATCCTATGAACATCAATAAGACCATGGCTTTTTTGCTTGTCTTTGTGCTAGCGGGCTGTACCGCCCAGATGCCTGCGCAAAGCCCGGCGTATCCAATGAGCCCACCGGCCGCAAGCGTACCGGACATGCCGCAGCAGGTTGCGAAAGACACTAAGGCGCCGCTTTTTGATTTTTGTTATGTCAACGCAGAGAATGTGATTATCCGCACGCAGGCAGATGAGGATGCGGGCGTATTGTGCAGACTGCCTTTTGGGCTAAAACTTGAAAAACTTGAAAGCCGGGGAGAGTGGACAAAGGTGAGATATGACGAAATCGAAGGTTATATAAGCAGCGATTTGCTCAGCGTTACGCCGCTGACAACCAAGCTGCCCAAACCCCGTGCGCTGATGGATCCAGCCATTGTGGTTAAAAAAGAGCAACGCGTGCTCGAGCTCTGGGACGGCGACGCGCTTGTCGCTGTATTCCCCGTCGGTCTCGGGTTTTCTCCGGAAGGACATAAGCAGATCGAGGGCGACGGACGTACGCCGGAGGGAGACTACTACGTATGCATGCGCAACAAGAACAGCAGGTATTATCTGTCTTTGGGTTTGTCATATCCGAATAAAAATGACGCCAAAGCCGCGCTTGAAGACGGACGCATCGATCAAAGGACATACGACAAGATCGCAAAGGCCATAGACGCCATGCAGCGGCCTTCATGGAGCACTCCGCTTGGCGGCGAGATCATGATACACGGCCACGGCGCCCACAGCGACTGGACTCTCGGGTGCGTGGCTTTGGACGATGAGGCGATGGACATTCTATGGGCTGCGTGCAAGGAGGGAACTCCGGTCACCATCCTTCCGTGATGTTCTCGCAGCGGCGTCTATGAGCCGCCTTTCAAGACTGGTGCTTATGTGTCCAAAGAACTGTGTGCAGATAAGAGCGCATCTTGCTAAAACCTGCGCAGCAGTTGCTTAAAAACATGAGACTTAAGTGCCAAAGTACGAACAAGCATAAAGCGACAACAACAGGACACAACTTGGTGTTGACAAACGTATTCTTGTGTTATATTGTGTTGAAAAATTACAGCCAGAGTCATGCGCGGAGGTTATTGTATGCGGCTTGGAAGAACATTGCTTTTTATATTGGGATCGCTGATTTTGATTTCAGGCTGCACATCGAAAGCAGATTATTTTGAGGCTGCTCCGACGCCCGAGCCAACCGTTTACGCGCAGCCAACGCCCGAGCCGACGCCCGAGCCGACGCCCGACCCAACGCCCGAACCGACGCCCGAGCCGACGCCCGAGCCGACGCCCGACCCTTATTTTTCGGAACAAGAAGAGGTTATACAGGATGAAGAAAACGGCTATTGGCTGTATCGTTCCCCTGTGCTTTTTGTGGAAATCAACCGCAACACCGTAACAAAAAACAAGCGCCCCGTCACTTATTTTGCTGCGGAGATCCGTTTGAAGCAAGGAGAGATGGAGCGGGCCGGCTTTTCCAATCCTGCAAAGCCAGGCAGAAATCATGTTCCTTTATATAAAATCGCCGCCAATAACCAGGCTGTTGTTGCGGTGAACGGCGATTATCTTGATAGTGTGAAGGGCGACAAAAAGGGCATCATCATGCGTGACGGCACATTGTATGTGAATAAACAGGAGGCCGACACGCTCGCGTTTTACCCTGACGGCACCATGCGTGTCTTTGAACCAAATGAAACCACTTATGAGCAGTTGCTCGAAGACGGTGTGCGCAACACATTTTCCTTCGGCCCGACGCTGATCTATGACGGCGAGATTAAGCCCGGCCTTTCAAAGCTTCGGTTGTCATCGCGCAAGCCACGCACGGCAGTCGGCATGATCGCGCCTTATCATTTTCTTCTTGTCGTTGTGGACGGCAGACAAAGCGGCTACAGCGTCGGCATGACGTTCCCTGAGCTTGCAGAGCTTATGGAACAGTACGGCTGCCAGACGGCCTATAATCTTGACGGCGGGGCGTCGGCGACCATGTCTTTCATGGGTAAAAATATCAGCCGCTACAGCGGTTCCCTGACCGGCCAGCGCACAGTGCCCGATGCGCTGATGTTTGGTTTTACGCACCTTCTTGACAAATAAATAAAAGACGCAAGCACCGGCAACGGAGGGGCATAAAAATTTGCATGCATCAAATCCTTTTTTTGCGCCAGACAGCGGGAGACAGCAGTAAAAGCACGGGGTAGATTTCAAGTCGGCCTATCAGCATATTGAGCATCAACACAATTTTACTGAAAGGCGAAAATGTTTCATAATTGCCCACAGCTGAAACAACGCCCAGACCGGGGCCGATATTATTGATGCATGCGATAACAGCAGTGGCTGAGGTTTTCATATCAAAACCGTTTAAAGATATCAGCGCGATGGAAAAAGCCGTAATTCCGAAAAACACCACCATAAAGATCCCTGTTCCGCCGATCACATTTTCCTGAACCGGAATTTTGTCAAGCTTGATAAGCTGCACAGCCTGAGGATGAAGAATTTTGAAGGCTTCGCGTTTTAAAGTTTTGAACATGATGATAAAACGCGATACTTTGATACCTCCGCCGGTTGAGCCTGCGCATGCGCCGGTAAACATCAGGAAAAGCAGTATGAACTTACTGAAAGTCGGCCATTGGTCAAAATCCGCGGTGGCGTAGCCCGTGGTCGTCATCATAGACGCGACCTGAAAAGACGAATAACGAAAACTCTCTCCGATATTCTGATAGACGGAACCTAGAGTATTGAGCGCGATAGCGGCCATTGAAACAATCAAAATGCACACATAGATGCGCAGCTCTTCATGCGCGAAAAAGCTTTTGAACTTTTTGGAGAGAAGGAGGAAAAAAGCGCTGAAGTTGATCCCGAACAGTATCATGAATACAGTGATGACAGCTTCGATGTAGACGCTGTTGTATGCGCCGATAGATGCATTCTTGATGGAAAAACCACCGGTTCCGGCTGTCCCGAAGGTATGGACGACGCTGTCAAAAAGCGGCATTCCGCCGAAAAGCAAAAAGATGATTTCCAGCAGCGAAATCCCGATGTAAATCTTATAGAGTATTTTAGCTGTATGCCGTGCTTTGGGCACAAGTTTTTCTGTCGTCGGCCCTGGGCTTTCGGCTCTCATAAGATGCAGCGGGTCGGCGCCTGACATGGGCAGGATGGCCATCACAAACATCAAAACGCCCATGCCGCCAATCCAATGTGTGAAGCTGCGCCAAAACAGCATGCTTTTGTCTAAAGTCTCAATATTAGAAAAGATGCTTGCGCCCGTTGTGGTGAAACCGGACACAGATTCAAATATACTGTCGATGAAAGAGGGGATACTGCCGCTAATAAAAAATGGCAGCGCACCGAAGAAAGAAATGATGACCCAGGACATAGAAACGGTCACAACGCCTTCTTTTGCATAAAAAGATGTTCTTTCGGTTTTTTTGAAAGTCAAAACAAAACTCAAAGCCAGCATCACCAATATGATGCCGCTAAAAACGATCGTTGAGCTGTATTCTTTGTAAATGATCGAAATAATCAGTGAAACAGCCATGAAAACAGCCTCGAATCTGATGACTTGTCCGCATATATTTTTGATCATGCCGAAATTCATATAAAGTGTCCTTTATTTTGCAAAAATTTCGT
The DNA here is from genome assembly GCA_040768905.1 of Christensenellales bacterium. Lineage (GTDB taxonomy): Bacteria > Bacillota > Clostridia > Christensenellales > SZUA-584 > SZUA-584. The sequence continues at coordinate 1,900,543 of JAXGMA010000001.1, read as the reverse complement.
TTAAGTCTTCAAGCTGTTTCATGGTGGTCACAACGATCACGGTATCGCCTTCAAGAAAGTAATCTTTTCCTTTAGGAATAATGACGCTGTCTTTTCGGACGATCGTTGTGATCAGTATGTTCTTTTTCAGCTGCATTTGCATGAGCGGAACGCCCAGGTATTCTGTGGACGCAGTGGCCTCGAATTCGACCACTTCGGCAGACTTGCCCATGATGCGGTAAAGCGTTTTGATTTGGCTGCCTTTTGTGTTCTGCATGCCCCTGACATACCTGACGATGTGATTGGCCGCGATGTATTTCGGGCTGATCACACGGTCTATGCCGGCTTTTCTTATAACGTCAGTATACTCAAGCCTGTTGATCTTGGTGATCACCTTGGGCACGTGTTTGTATGCGGCATACATCGACATGATGAGGTTTTCCTCATCGATATCCGTCAGAGCCACAAACGCGTCGGCATTGCTGATACCCTCGGCATCTAAAAGCTGCTTTTCCGTGCCGTCACCATATATGATCAAAGCCTGAGAGGTATACTCGCAAAGATCTTCGCACTTGCTTTTGTTCTTTTCGATGATCTTGACTTCGATGCCGTAATCTGTGAGGATATTGCTCAGATAATAGGTGATCAACCCGCCGCCCACTATGATGACTAATTTGGCTTTTTTTTCATGGTGCCCCAAGGCTTTAAGGTATGCGCCTATGCTTTCATAGTCGCCTGCGACATGTATGTGATCGCCTTCTTTGATGACAAAATCGCCATTAGGGATGTAGATCTGCGCCTCCCTGTATACGGCACAAATCAAAATATCTGATTTGTATTTTTCCTGTATGGCGGAAATTGACATGCCGGCAATCGGGCTGTAATCATCCACCTTGAATTCAATGAGGTAGACCCGGTCGTCGGCAAAAATACCGATATTGATCGCTGAGGGAAAGCTGATAAGGTGAGAGATGTCCATGGCCGTGGCAAGCTCGGGGTTGACGATCATGCTCAGCGCCATTTCATCTTTCATCAGCGCAAGCTGTTCGCTGTACTCTGGGTTTCTGATCCTCGCGATCGTTTTTTTGACGCCGATTTTCTTCCCCATCAGGCAGCATATCATGTTGACTTCATCAGACGACGTTGCGGCTATCAAAAGGTCTGCATTCTTTGCCTGCGCTTTATTGAGCACCTTGATGCTTGCCCCGTTGCCCCGTATGGTGATGACATCGAGCGATTCAATGGTTTTTTGAAGAACATCATCCCTGCTGTCGATAATGGTGATATCATGGCCTTCGCGTGACAGATGTTCAGAAAGGGTAAAGCCGACCTTCCCGTCTCCGACAATGATGATCTTCATTGCGCTGATGCATCCTCCCAAAGCGATTTGTTCGCGTCATGTATTTGGTTATTATATTATACCATGCCAAAAAGTCAAATACTCACGGCCGTATTTTCCTGTTTTTTTGAAATAAAATGGCGTTATATGCACAAAGCCAAAGATTAAGCGGGAAAAACACGGTTAAACGGCGTGTTGAGGAGAGACGGCATGTGGTTAGCGCTAATCTGGTCAAAAAGAACGAAAAATATCAATGCATAAGAAGCACATTAACTTGAAATGCAACCAGGTATTTTTCCTCTTTTTTTGTATGGATTGCAAACATAGTTAAAGAATAATTAATAAATTCCAAGCTCAATGTAGAGAGTTAAAAAGTCATTTGTAATATCCTTTATGCTTTATTAGCTCATCTCTAAACCAATTTGAATCTGGAATGTTATCAATATCGATATTATCAATTGCCTTAAATAGGGAATAGATATCCATTGCATCATCAAAGGTTCTCATTGTCAGATAATCAAAAGCATACGTATCAGTCACCATTGATGATACATCAATTAAATATTCCATATCAACTATACCATAAGTGTTTGGATAAAAATTCCCCATATATTCAAACTCTATACTGTAATGAGATGCATCAACTTTCGAATTGTCAATGCTATCAGGTGGAATAAAGATTCCATATGGAAAAATCGCCAATATATAATAGTGATATCTTCCCGTTGGCCGTGTCCAGTATGGTTCAAGATAGAACGATAAGCCTGCCCCATTTGTATACTGCGCGTAATTCCCTTCGTTTTCATATTCTCTAATATCATTAAAAGCAAATGTGCCTAAACTCTCATTTTTGTAAAGAAACGTCATTTCATCATTATCATATTTTCCTATATATGCAGAATCGGCAATTGTCAGAAAAATCGCTTTTGTAATGTCTTTATAATATATTATTCTTAGTAAGGCACCGTCAATTTTATAAATATAATCAGTAAAACCAGTTTGTGAATTGTCGCATTTTATGTATGGTTTCCCAATAGATTCTTCTATGTATTCTCTATTAATTCCAATTGCTAATGTAGTAATTAAGTTTCTCTTTTCAATATGCTGCTGATGTGAATTATAGCTATTTGAAAATACAGAAAATAATACAGCTGAAACAACTCCTATCATCAAACCCAATGAGAAATTTATTATATATTTTTTTAATTGAGGATATTTTTTCTTCAATGATCTCTCCGTTCTTTCAAGTTAACAACATTAATCGGCATTATTATAAGATTCTTTGAAAGCTTTGTAGTTTTTAATCAGTTCGACAAATAATAACAATAAACCTGCCAAAAAACCACTTTAAACTGTGTAAACGTTTTTTGCCCTTGAATAGATGATTCAGGCAGAGTAGTTGCCACATTGCAGAGTATCGCAATTGCGTGTGCCAAGGGTATCATATTGCTACTTGAGTGCACGGCAAAGAAAATCGATATATGTTTAGCCGTTGTTTAACAATGGGGCCCCCGCAAAGCGCAGCTTTACGGGGAAAAGGAGCAATGACAAAGCAAGTGAGCTTATCGGACGGAAATGAGAAACGCTCCGTCCGATAAGCGAACGAAGCGTAATCCATTGCGACGTGGTCGGGGTGACAGGATTTGAACCTGCGACCTTTTAGTCCCGAACCAAACGCGCTACCAAACTGCGCTACACCCCGAAAAATGGAGCCAATGAGCGGGATCGAACCGCTGACCTGCTCATTACGAATGAGCCGCTCTGCCGGCTGAGCTACATTGGCATTTCGCAGCGGCACTTTGCCGCCGACAGTATGTGATTATACCATAAGTATTTATTAATGCCAATATGATTTTTTAAATATATCCGGCGTCATAAAAGGTGCTGAAGCAGTACGGATTTTTGCTTTGGAAACGGCTTTTTGTGACTAGCCCAGTGCAAAAAAGCCGCCTTACTAAAGGCAGCCTTTTTGACATGCTAAAAAACATAGTCTATCTCGAAAGCAGCTCAGCCGCCTTTTGCGCCACGTTTTGCGCAGTGAAGCCGAAGGCCTCAAAAAGCCTGGGCGCGGGGCCTGAAGCGCCGAAGCGGTCAAGCGCGATGATGGCGCCTTTTGCGCCTGCGTATTTGTGCCATCCGAAAGATGCGCCGGCTTCCACGATGACGCGATTATCCATGGCATCCGGCAGAACGCTTTGTTTGTACTCTTCGCTTTGCTGTTCAAACACTTCCATACACGGCATGGAGACGACGCGTGCAGCGATGCCCTGTTCAGAGAGTTGCTGCGCAGCTTCCATGCACAGCGCGACCTCGCTGCCAGTCCCCAAAAGCAACACTGACGGATCATTGCCGAAATCTTTCAACACATAGCCGCCCTTCAAAGCGGCAGGGCCTGTTTCGTCGAAAAGCGGCAGCGTCTGGCGGGAGAGGGCGAGCACGGATGGGCCTTTGGCCTTGAGCGCATGAATATATGCCGCGGCCGTCTCCTTGGAATCGGCCGGGCGCCACATATAAAGATTGGGTGTGGCGCGCATGCAGGCGAGCTGTTCGACAGGCTGGTGCGTCGGGCCGTCTTCACCCACACCGATGCTGTCATGCGTCATGATGTAGATCACCGGCAGCCCCATCAGCGCGGACATACGCACGGCATTCTTTAAATAATCGGTGAACACAAAAAACGTGGCCACATACGGCAGAAGCCCGCCGTGCAGTGCGAGGCCGTTGGCTATAGCAGCCATCGCAAACTCGCGCACGCCAAAATGTATGTTTTGCCCGCTGCGGCAGTCAGGCGCGAAATAGGGCTTTGACTTGAGCACAGAATTGTTCGAAGGCGCAAGGTCGGCGCTGCCGCCAAACAGCCCCGGCAGCTTTTCAGCAAGCCGGTTGAGCGTGATGCCTGAGGCCTGGCGTGTGGCAAGCGGTTTATCAAATTCAAAAAGCGTTTTGTCTTCCAGTACATCTGCACCGACCGGAGAATGGTATCTGCTCCACAGCGCAGCCATATTGGGGTATGCTTTGCAGTAAGCGTCAAAAAGCGCCTGCCATTTTGCTTCTGCGGCATCATAGCCTTTCTGGCGCGCAGCGGCGTTGGAGCGGACATCATCGGGTATATAAAAACTCTTGTCAGGATAGGGCCAGCCGAGCGTTTGTTTTAATATATCCACGTTTTCTTCACCCAGCGGCGCACCGTGGCAGGACGCACATCCCTGGACGGGCGGGCAGCCGTACCCAATGGCCGTGTTGACGATGATGATGGAAGGTTTTGTCGTGTCTGCTTTTGCAGCCAGTATGGCATCAGAAATGCTTTGCAAGTCTTCATTGCCGTTTTCGACAACAAGAACCTGCCAGCCGTATGCCTCAAAGCGTTTGGCCACATCTTCATCAAAGGCAAAATCGGTTTCGCCTTCTATGGTGATCTTGTTTCTGTCGTATAAAAGAATGAGCTTTGAAAGCTTCAATGTGCCCGCAAGAGAACACGCTTCGGACGCCACGCCTTCCATCATACAGCCGTCGCCCGCGAGCGCATAGGTATAGTGGTCGACGATATTGTAATCATCCTTGTTGAAAACGGCGGCAAGGTGCGCTTCCGCCATGGCCATGCCCACGGCATTGGCAACGCCCTGGCCCAAAGGGCCGGTGGTGGTCTCGATGCCGGGAAGATGACCGTGTTCGGGATGCCCGGCCGTCTTGGAACCATACTGACGGAAGTTGATAATCTCATCCATGCCCACATCATAGCCGAAAATATGGAGCATGGCATAGAGCAGCATGGAACCATGCCCGGCGGACAAGACAAATCTGTCCCTGTCCGGCCATCCGGGGTTTTTGGGATTGTGCTTAAGATGGCGCGACCATAGCGTATATGCCATCGGCGCAGCCCCTAAAGGGAGCCCGGGGTGTCCGCTTTTTGCTTTTTGCACCGCTTCCGCCGCGAGTATCCGGATGGTATCGATGGAAAGCTTATCCGATTTGTTCATCATGAACCTCCTTAAAAAATTACAAAAACCTGATCTAAAACATATGGCTTACACCCATAGCATGGAGGGAAAAGCCGCTATTATTTGCGCCGTGAGAGCAGCATAAAGCGCATCACGTTCAAAAGCGCGACAAGCGTGGCCGCCACATAGGTGAGAGCTGCGGCGTTGAGCATTTTTTTTGCGCCGTAGCGTTCCTCATCAGTGAGGATCTGCTGTGCATCGATCGCAGCCAGCGCTCTGCGGGATGCGTTGAACTCCACCGGGAGAGTCACAAGCTGGAAAACAAAAATGCCGAGGAAGATGTAAACGGCCAGCGTGAAGGTGCCGGCAAACTGCATCAATATGCCGATGATCAATATCGGCCAGAGAAGCGCCGATGCGACACTGACAACCGGGGCAAGAAGGCTGCGGATACGCAGCGGAAAATAGCCTGTGCCGTGCTGCAGTGCATGGCCGGACTCATGGGCGGCAATGGCGACCGCAGCGATGGAACTGCCGCCGTAATTGCCCTGTGACAAGTTGACTGTTTTTTTGCGCGGGTTGTAGTTGTCCGACAGCACGCCCTGAGCCGGCTGTATCTGCACATTTGCTAAGCCGTTGGCAAAGAGAATGCGCGCAGCAGTCTCCCGGCCGGAAATTCCGCTGGAAACGCCCATCTTGGAATATGTCCTGTAAGCGCGGTTGACTTTGGACTGTGCCCACATGGCTACGATGATCCCGGGAATGATCAGCAGCATCGTCCAGTCAAAAAACATATAGGAAAGATCAAACATTCTGCACCTCCGAAAATTGCTTTTGTGCCAGATTCAAAACAACGGCTGCGCGCGGCAACGTAAGGCGCGCCACCGCACCCGTGAGCGTGCCCGATACGGCACCCACGATCATCAGCACGAACGCATAGTAGAACAGGCCGGTTTCCGCAGTGATCAACACAGCCACGGATACCTGCGCCAGATTGTGCACACAAGCGCCGATCATCGATATGCCGGTCAGAGAAAGCGCTTTGATACCGCGCATAGCGCCGTACATAGCCAGTATGCTCAAAATCACGCCCGGCGCCGAATATGCGAACATCCCGATGCCGCCCACAAAGAAAGAAGAGATCAGCGCGCGCAGTATGCCCACTGCAAGCGCCGCGCGCACAGGGAAATACGAGAGCAGAAACATCGATACGATGTTGGCAAGTCCGAGCTTGACGCCCGGCACAGGCAGCGGCAGCAGTGCGCCGAGCATGCTTTCAGCCACCGAAAGCGCCACGGATAGAGCCAACAGCGCACCGAAAAGCGCCGCGCGTTTTGCGCTATTCTGCAACGGCATCCACCTCGCTTTGCCCTAAGACGGTTAAGGATATCCGATTCGGAAGGCAGGCCATGCTGCTGCCCGGCCGTTTCATCCAGCCTACGTGCACGCATTCCTGTCCCGGACAGTCTGACTGCGCAAACCGCACTGCGCCGTCTTTCACCTCGAAACGCACAGTCTCCACCCAAAAGGACTGGCCGGTGTTCAAGTCTATCTGCCGCACGATCTGGCCGTCTTTGCGTATTTGCGCCGTTTGTGCAGTGTGGCCGTCGGACATCAGCACGATGCCCGCGACAGCAATGGCCACGATGAGCGCGAATAAAAAAGCGTCAGCTCTTGAGAGTATATGCTTCATTTGCGATCACAATACTTTCTTTGAGGCCTTGAGTCACATAGAGCTCCGTGCCGGCAAAAAACACTGCCTCCACATCCGGCATTTTTTGTGCGCATGCCAGGCCTTTTTCAAGCCCCATCACGAAAAACGCTGTGGAGAGCGCATCCGCACGCATGCTGCTTTTGCAGATGACCGTCACGGCCAGCAGGCCGCTTTGCGCGGGATAGCCTGTGCGCGGGTCAAACAGGTGGTGATAAACCTTGCCGCCGTATTCGAAGAAACGCTCATAGCTGCCCGATGTGACGACGGAAATGTCCTTTGCTTCTACGACTGCAGCGTATTCACCGGCGCCGCCAAGAGGGTCCCTAAGGCCGATACGCCAGCTTTGTCCGTCTTTGCGTGCGCCGAAAGCATAGATATTGCCCCCTAGGTTGAGCAGCGCGCCCTCAACACCGTGCTTCTCATATATTTTGACCGCCAGATCCGCCGCGTATCCTTTGGCAATGCCTCCTAAGTCAATACGCATGCCTGGCTTTGGCAGCATAACAGTGTTCCCGTCAGCGACAACAAGCTGATAATCAACCAGGGGCAGCGCGGCTTGTATGTCTTCATCCGAAGGGATGCGGCTGCCTGACATATCCCAAAGTATGCTGACTGCGCCGATGGTGGGATCAAAGCTTCCGCCGGTTTCCGCTGCGGTATCAAGCGCCTGCCGGATCAGCGCAGAGGCCTCGGCGCTTACTGCAGCTGTGCCGGGCGCGGAATCGTTGATGGCTTTAAGCTGTGTGCCGGTATACATGGAGTATTCTTGTGTGATGCGCTCAAGCATGACGCTGACTTCCTTCGCCGCTGCGCTTGCATTGCCGCCCCGGACCTGCTGAAAACAAATGGTGTCCAGCGCAAAGCTTTCGTTTTTGATTTCCGCAGGTGCACATGCGCCAAACAGAAGCAAAACGCATACACAGGCGGCCATAATTGTTTTTCTCATTTTTAATATTATAATCCGGCTGTGCAAACGGCGCAACCTTCGGGGGCGCGGGCAAGGCGTCAAAGTATAAACGATGTGTAAATATTCAAGCAGGAATTATTGACAAGACAAAAACAGCGATGTATGCTTGCAAAGATGAAAGTAAGCACTTACATACAAAGGAGCGGATCAAGCCATGAAAGAAACGCGCGGGAGGATCATCGCCGCGGCACGCAAACTCTTTGAGGAGAAAGGTTTTGCCGCCGCCACCACGAAACAGATCGCGGCGCTTGCGGGCTTAAGCGAAGTCACGTTGTTTCGCCATTTTGAGACCAAACGAGCTCTTTTTGAGGAAACGGTTCACGGCTGCATGCATCCTTACCATATCGAGCATTATCTCAAAGAAGAAGTCAAGTATGACCTGAAAGAAGACTTGGCCCGCATCGCATACGACATCAAGGAGACTTTTTTAAACAACGCACCGCTGCTGCGCATCGTGATGCGCGATAAAATCCGCCGCTCGGAGCCTGAGATGGCGATGCGCAGCAAGGAGCACAAAGCCAAAGAAATGCTTTTGGCGTATTTCTCGGCGATGCATGACGCGGGAAGGCTTGATGCCGAGCCGCAAATGGCACTCGAATTTTTTGTCACCAATATCATGGGCTATCTGACGCGAATCGTTTTTAACGGTGAGTCGCCTGACGAGGATTATTTTTCATGGATGCTTCACAAAGTGACCTGCACGCTGTTAAAGGGAGAAAGCGCATGATGAGATTGATGCGCTACATTAAGCCTTATAAATGGCAGGTTATGATCGTTGTCGTGTTGACTGCTCTGCAGTCTTTAAGCCAGCTTTATCTGCCTCATTTGATGTCCGGCATCGTGGACAAGGGTATAGCAGGCCAAAACATCTCTTTTATTGTGGAGACGGGGTTGGTGATGCTCGGATTTTCGCTTGTCGTGGGCATCTGCACAGTGGCAGCCCGGCTGTTCGCGGCTAAATCTGCGACTGGTTTTGCACGTGATCTGCGGCGGGACATATTTGAAAAGGTGCAGTCGTATTCGCTTGCAGAGTTCGAAAAAACGGGCACCGCCTCGCTGATCACGCGGACAACGAATGACGTGACGCAGATACAAAACGCGCTCGTGATGGCCATGGCCATGCTGCTGTCTGCGCCGGTCATGTGCATCGGAGGCATTTTGATGGCTGTTCAGACAGGCGCAGGGCTCTCCTGGCTGATTGGCGTCAGCGTGGGGTTGATATCGGCGCTCGTGCTGATTGCCGCCGTTAAGGTGATGCCGCTTTTCAAATCGCTGCAAAAAAAGATAGACAGGGTCAGCCGCGTCATGCGTGAGAATTTGACGGGGATACGTGTGATCCGTGCGTTCAACAAAACGGAATATGAGCAAAAAAGGTTTGAGACTGCAAATAGGGACTTGACCGATACGTCGGTGACCGCATACCGCTGGATAGGTGCGCTGATGCCTGCGATACTGCTTGCGCTCAACCTTTCGACAGTCGCAGTGATCTGGTTTGGCGGCCTATATGTAGAGCTTGGGCAAATGCAGTTGGGCGATCTGATCGCATTCCAGCAGTATGTCATGCAGATCATGTTCGCGGTGATCATGGCAACGATGATGTTTGTGATGCTGCCCCGGGCGTTTGCTTCCGCGGAGCGCATCAACGAAGTTTTGGACACTGAGCCTGCGGTCATTGACAGGACGGACGTACCGCCGAAAACGGTTTTGCGCGGCCATGTGGAATTCCGCAATGTGGGGTTTACCTACCAAAATGCTAAGGCGCCTGTGCTTTCAAACATTAGCTTTGAGGCGGTGCCCGGAGAGGTCACCGCGGTTATCGGGAGCACAGGCAGCGGGAAATCCACATTGGTCAAGCTGATCCCGCGTTTTTTTGATGTGAGCGAAGGCGCGGTCCTGGTGGACGGCGTTGATGTGCGTGACTATCCGCAGGATGCGCTGCGTTTGAAAATCGGTTATGTGCCGCAAAGGGCAAGCCTGGTGAGCGGTACGGTGGCGGACAACCTGCGGTACGGGGATCCTTCTGCCGGCGACCCGGCGCTCATGGATGCGCTTCATACCGCGCAGGCAAGCGGCTTCGTGACGGCTCTTGAGGGCGGGCTATTGACAAATGTGTCACAGGACGGCAGCAATTTTTCGGGAGGCCAGAAACAGCGCCTTTCGATCGCACGTGCTTTGGTGCGCCATCCGGAAATCTACATATTCGATGACAGCTTTTCTGCATTGGACTATAAAACCGATTTAAGGCTGCGGCAGGCGCTGGCCGAAAAGACCAAGGAGGCTGCGGTATTGATCGTCGCGCAGCGTATAAGCACGGTTATGAATGCAGACAAGATCATCGTACTGGATGACGGGCGCATTGCCGGGCAGGGCACGCATGCAGAGCTGCTTGATGGCTGCGATACGTATTACGAGATCGTGGCCTCTCAATTGCCTGCGGAGGAACTGGCATGAGTCAAATGCGAAGAGGCCCTAAAATGCCCAAAGGCCCGGGGCCCATGTCTCAAGGCCCGGGAGGCATGGCACCATTGCAAAAGGCCAGGGACTTCCGCAACAGTTTAAAACGGTTGTTGCGCTATCTTGGCCGGCGCAAGACCGCACTTGTGTGCGTCGTCATACTCGCAATGGGCAGCACTGTGTTCTCGATATTCGGGCCGAAGATTCTCGGTGAGGCGACGACGGAGCTTTTTATGCCGGTTTCAGTCAGGATCGAGGCGGCGGCAAGCTTTAAAGCCCTGCTTCCTGCTGATACCGCGCTGCAGCTTGAAGACGCAGAGATCGATGCCTCAAAAGCGCTCGCCGTTGCACTTGCTGGTGCAGATGAACAAAAGGCAGAAGAACTCAAGGCCGCTGCCGAAAGGATGGAAGAGGCGCAAACGCGTTCGATCGACTTTGATAAAATCGGAGCCATCATACTGACGGTGGCCGCGCTTTATCTGCTGAGTGGTATCATCGGCTTCGTGATGCAATTCGTACTGGTCAAAACGTCTCAGTCTATTGTTTTCGATATGCGGCAGGAGGTTATACAAAAGCTGGCGAAGCTGCCGCTTAAGTTTTTTGACGGAAAAACGCATGGTGAGATACTCTCACGCGTGACCAATGATATCGATACAGTGTCGGTCACGCTTCAGCAGGGGCTCAGCGAAGCGATCACCGCTGTCACGATGATCATCGGCATCACCGTGATGATGTTCACCATATCCTGGGTGATCACGCTTGTGTGCCTTTTGATATTGCCACTCAGTTTTATACTCACGCGTATTATTGTGAAACGTTCGCAGAAATATTTCAAAGGCCAGCAGGAGCAGCTTGGGCATTTAAGCGGCCATGTGGAAGAGATGTACGGCGCGCATACCGTAGTCAAGGCTTTTGGAAAAGAGAAAGAAAGCATCTCAGCATTTGAAAAGATCAATCATAAGCTTTTCAGTGTGGGCTGGAAAGCGCAGTTTATTTCCGGCCTTATTATGCCGCTCATGCGTTTTCTAAGCAATGTGTCCTATGTGTTTGTGTGCGCGATAGGCGGCGTCATGGTGATAAACGGCCATATCAGTGTCGGGGATGTGCAGGCTTTTTTCCAATATTCACGCCGTTTCACGCAGCCCATCACCCAGGCGGCGCAGATCGCAGGCGTGCTGCAATCAACCGTTGCAGCTGCCGAGCGTGTGTTTGAGGTGCTTGACGAAAAGGAGATAATATCTGATGCGACAGGTACGGTGCTTGAAAAGGCGCGGGGCGAAGTGGAATTTGCCGGCGTGACTTTCGGATACGATCCGGACAAAACCGTTATCCGCGATTTAAACCTGCGGGTGAGGCCGGGTGAGGTGATCGCAATTGTGGGGCCGACGGGAGCCGGAAAAACGACGCTGGTCAACCTGCTGATGCGTTTTTATGAGCCGGACAGCGGCATCATCAGGATAGACGGCGTGAATACGGCCGCTGTGAAGAGAGAATCGCTGCGGAGCCAGTTCGGCATGGTGCTGCAGGACACCTGGCTTTTCGGCGGTACCGTGCGCGAGAATATCGCATACGGCAGAGCGGACGCGACGCAGCAGCAGATCGTTGAGGCGGCCAAAATGGCGCATGCCGACCATTTTATACGGACACTCCCAAACGGCTACGATACGGTACTCGATGAAGACGCTTCGAATATATCTTCGGGCCAAAAGCAGCTTATTACCATTGCGCGCGCCCTGCTGGCCGATCCGCCGATACTGATACTTGATGAGGCAACAAGCAGTGTGGACACGCGCACAGAAACATATATCCAAAATGCGATGGTCGCCTTGATGAAAGACCGCACAAGCTTTGTGATCGCACACCGGCTTTCCACGATACGCGGCGCGTCGGGCATACTTGTGATGAATGAAGGCAGCATTGTGGAGCAGGGTACGCATCTGCAGCTGATGGATTTGGGTGGTTTTTATGCCGACCTTTACCAAAGCCAGTTTGCGGGCGGAGCTGCTTAAAGACAACTTCTCAACAAACTGTGGCCGACGCGTGATAAATCCGGATTCTTATTGTAAACTTTGTGTTAAAACGATGCGCTGTTTATATTTTAGACGCATCTTTTTAGTATGATATTATCCGAGGAAAATACATGAGACATAAACAATTCGAAACACATTGCCATACGGCAGAGACAAGCCGGTGCGGCGTGCTCACAGCGCGGCAGATCGTTGACGGCATCAGCCGCGCGGGTTATGCAGGAACGTTCGTCACGGATCATTTTAATGCACGTTTTTTTGAAAAACCGGGCATGAAAAATCTTAGCTGGAAAGCAAAAACAGACCGATGGCTCAAAGGTTTCCGCGCCGCAGCGCTGCGTGCGAAGATGTATGGGCTCAAAGTCTTCCTCGGCCTCGAATTGCAGCCAAAGGATTCGCCGTATGAATTTCTCATCTACGGCCCCGACGAAAAGTTTTTGTATGATGCGGGACCATTTTACAATCTGCAGATGGCTGATATATACAGGCTGATGCATCAAAATGATTATCTTGTGTTTCAGGCGCATCCATACCGCTACGGCCTTTCGCCGGAAGATCCTTCGCTGTTTGACGGTATTGAGATCGTCAATGCGCAGCCAAGGCATTTGAGCAGGAACCGGTTAGCCATGGAGTTTGCTTTTAAGCACGACGTGATGATCATAGCGGGCGGCGATGTCCATATGGAAGAGGATATCGGCAAAAGCGGCATCATGCTTCCTGAAGATATCGGCAATGTGAAAGAATTTATTACATATTACAAGCAAGTCAGAAGGCCGGAGCTGATCGTTACATACGGTGCATAAGACTTTGCCAAAGGCGGTGGATCTTTTTGTTTCGCAGGATGTTCATCGGGCGTAACGGGCCTGATCAGCTTTCGTTTGCACTCATTATCGTATCTTTGATCTTTAACTTTATACCCTGGCAGTATATGTTTGCCTTTTCGCTTGCGATCTTCGCAGTGGCGGTCTTTCGTATGTTTTCACGTAATATTGCCCAGAGGCAGAAAGAAAATCATGCGTTTATGGGTGTGGTTAATAAAACAAAATCGTGGTATTATATGAATAAAGCAAAAGGGCAGCAGAGAAAGTTCTACAAGATATTCAAATGCCCAAGCTGCAGCCTTAAACTGCGGGTGCCGCGAGGCAAGGGCAAGGTGTCAATCAAGTGCTCAAAGTGCGGCAATAAAATTATAAGAACGACATAAAAACGATAAAAGAGAGGTATTGGAATGACAACGATCACAAAGGATATGACTATTGCGCAGGTCTTGACGCTGGATCCCGGCTGCGCCAAGGTGCTGATGGAGGCAGGCATGCACTGCGTCGGATGCCCTGCATCCTCCGGCGAGAGCTTAGAACAGGCTGCTGCTGTGCACGGCTTTGATGTGGATGAGCTGGTCGGGAATTTGAACGCTTATTTTCAAAACAAATAAAGAATATACTCAAAGGAGCAAAGCATATGAAACAATACGAATGTACGGTTTGCGGATATGTATATGATCCTGTGGAAGGTGATCCGGACAACGGCGTGGCCCCCGGCACGGCGTTCAAAGACATCCCCGATGATTGGGTCTGCCCTTTGTGCGGCGCATCCAAGGATATGTTTGAACCTCTTTAGAGAGCAGGAGATAAAATGCTTCCAATAGAGATTGTCAGCGGCGTTTACTGGGTGGGCGTGCAAAATCCGAACCTGCGTGTTTTTGATGTCATCATGCGGACGGAATGGGGCACATCTTATAACAGTTATCTTATCAAGGGCACGAAGAAGACGGCGGTCGTGGATGCGGTCAAAGACGGATTTGCGGATGAACAAATTGAAAAAATAGCCGGTGTGTGCGATCCGGCCAGTATTGACTATATCATCTGCAACCATACTGAACCCGACCATTCGGGCGGCCTTAACAGGCTGCTGGAGATGGCACCGAACGCTGTGGTCGTATGTTCAAAGCCAGCAAGCATTTTTTTGCGCAGCATACTCAACAAAAATTTTGAGTGCAAGATTGCCGAAGACGGCGATACTATCGCCCTTGGAGGCAAAACGCTGCGGTTTATTTCCGCGCCGTTTCTGCACTGGCCGGACTCTATTTTTACATATATCACGGAAGATGCTGTGCTGCTTTCCGGCGATGTCTTTGGTTTCCACTTTTCCGCAGAAAATGTGTTTGATGACCTGACACCGCTTACAAACGAAATGGAGGCATCGCAGAAGTATTATTTTGACGTCATCATGGGGCCTTTTAAGACCTATGTACTTGATGCCGTTAAGAAGGTGCGCGGCCTTCATCTTGACGTGATTTGCCCCTCTCACGGGCCGGTGCTGCGCGCCGCGCCTTGGGATGCTGTGGACAGATATGAAAAATGGGCGCTTGATGTGCTCCAAGTCAACGATCCAAAAAAGGTGTATGTCGGCTATGTGTCATGCTACGGCTATACGCGCATGCTCGCAGAAGCCATCGCGCAAACGGTGCAAAACGGCGGCTATGATGTGCAGATTGAAGATGTCTCGACCGCTGACGCCGCAGCCTGTGCCGAGCGGATCCACAAGGCAGACGCGTTTGCCATCGGCTCTCCCACGCTCAACAGGGACGCCTTAAAGCCTGTTTGGGACGTGCTCACATCGGTCTGCGCGCTGACTGTCAAGGGCAAACCCGCGGCAGTTTTCGGTTCATTCGGCTGGAGCGGCGAATCCATCAAATTTTTGAGCGAGCGCCTGCGCACGCTGGGCTGCGATCTGATCGGCACATGCAGCGCGAAGCTGCGTCCCGACGAGAAGGAAACAGCAGAAGCGCAAAAACTCGGCGAAAGCATCATAAGCGCGTTGGCGAAGCAATAAAGACAAAACCCACTGAGCTTCCGTTTTATTGCGGAAGCTTTTTAAGTGCCGAAAAAGCTTTGGGTTCCCATAAACCATGCTTTTAGAAAACGCTTTAGCCTAAAGTCCAAGGTATTTTTTATACTCCGGTTTTACATGTTCCCTGATCAGCTTTACAGGCATCTCAAACACCGGCTCTCCTGTCATGCCCGAAGCGATCTCGTATTTGGCAAACGCGATATAGAGCCGCCCTTCCTCGGTATAAAACGCAGTTTTTTCATCTATGCCCAAAAAGTCTTCCGGGGAAAAACGTTCGTCACCGCGGATCGATTCTGTAATATGCGTGGTGAGAGCTTCGCGGTATGCTTCTGATACAAAAAGGTCATCCAGCGTGAGCAGCGCGTTTTTTTGCATATCTGCGTTGAAATATACGGTCTGCGGGAAACCTGTGCCGCCGTTTTCAAGATCGCACGTCAAACGCATCGAGAAAAGGCCGCAGTTTTGTTTGACATCATAGTCCACAGTCAGCACACACACATACTCCACCCACTGCTGTACGATCTGCGCCTGAATACGCGCGTCCTGCCGCGCAGCTTTGATGATCGCGTGTATGCGCGCATTGAGAGAAGCTTCAAAGCTTTTGTCCTCAAATCCTGATAATACCGGCATGCGGATATCTTCCACGAGCGTATCGCTGCCGCAGATGAGTGTCTGCTCAGTGACTGTGACGCATGGCTCAAAGGTTTCTCTGGCACAACCGGCAAGCAGCACTGCAGCCGATAACAGCAACCATAATGCTTTGCGCATCTTAGGATCTCCTCATACCCTGTTTCTGATATGAATATACTGTTGCGGGGGAGGCCTTTATGCGGATCGAAGAAAAAATAAGACGTATCGCGTATGCTGTGTTTGTGTCTGCCGCTGCGCTGGCGCTAGCAGCCGCTTTTGTGGATACGGGTACCGCGTGGTACCAGGCGCTGCAAAAGCCCGAGTTTCAGCCGCCGTCCATCGTGTTCTCTATCGTCTGGGCGCTGCTGTATGCGCTTTTTGCCGCATCGCTTGCGCTGGCTAACTTGGCCTGCCAAAAGCCAAAAAAGGCACATTTTTTATATGCTGCCGTCTTTGTTTTGAATGCGCTGTGGACATATTGTTTTTTTCAGCAGGAAAAAGCGGCAGCTGCCGTGTTTGTGCTTCTGACAACGATCATCACCGCCCTGATATTGTTTTTATCTGTTTACAGCATGAATAAAACAGCGGCCTATCTGCTGATTCCGTATCTTTTATGGACAGCGATCGTTTTGTATTTAAATTATGAGATCGCCTTTTTGAACTGACAGGGTGATTTGCTTTAAATCTCTTTTTGCGCTATGATAATGACATAAAAACTCTTAAGTAAATGGTTACAATGATAAGTACAAGCTATTGAAAATCATCTCAAACATACTTTTTGGCGTCGGCGCTGCAATCGGAGCGCTTGGGCTCTATCTTATTATCAGCACAAACTTAAGCCTTCCCCCCGGCGTGTGCCCCATTGACAACAACCGGCCGCTGCTATTTGTGGCTATCGGCATACTTGTTATCTCGCTCTTGCTTTCATTTGCCGCTGACAGATATAAAAAACGTCTTGATGCAGGCTCGGAAAAAGACGGCGCAAGCAATACGGATAAAGGGGGCGATGAAAACTAAGTTTATGATTTTCCTTTCGATGTGACTTTGTTACCGACGCAGATAACAATAACCGTTATGATTAAGCCAACGCATTGAAATTTTGAAAGGAGAAAAAAATGGAAGAATCAAGTTATCAAAAGATGCCTCTGATTGGTGAACCGGCACCGTCATTCAAAGCGGTGACGACTCAAGGGGAGATCAATTTCCCTGAAGACTTTGCGGGAAAATGGGTCATACTTTTCTCTCATCCCGCAGATTTTACGCCCGTATGCACAACTGAATTTATGACCTTTGCAACGATGGCGGACGAATTCAAGGCGCTGAACACCGAACTTGTCGGGCTGTCCGTAGATTCGCTTTATGCGCATATCGCGTGGCTGAGAAAGATTCAGGAGCTTGAATGGAAAGGCATGAAGAATGTAGAGGTTAAGTTCCCGCTTATCGAAGACATCAGAATGGATGTCGCCAAGAAGTACGGCATGATCCAGCCGGGGCAGTCCAACACGCAGGCGGTCAGGGCAGTGTTTGTCATCGATCCCGAAGGCAAGATCCGCACCATACTGTATTACCCGCTTTCGATGGGCAGAAACTTTGACGAAATCAAAAGGATCATTCTCGCACTGCAAAAAGCGGACAAAGACAAAGTCGCCACGCCCGCTGACTGGAGACCGGGCGAAGATGTGATCATTCCTACGGCCGGCTCATGCGGCACAGCCAAAGAGAGGATGGAAACAAAAAACGACGACCAATACTGTCTTGACTGGTTTATGTGCTTCAAGCGAGAAAAAAAATAAGAGAACCGCTTTTTACCGTCACGGCATTTTGGCTCTGCTCCGCATAATTTAACCGTTCTTACAAACAATAACCATAAAACCAATGAACTGTTTGAGGAGGACGGCTTATGAAGGCAACAGGTATTGTCAGGCGCATCGATGAACTTGGCAGGATCGTGATCCCTAAGGAAATTCGGCGTACCTTGCGTATCCGCGAGGGCGACCCGCTCGAGATATACACAGACAGGGAAGGCGGCATTATTTTAAGAAAATATTCGCCCATCGGGGAGCTTGCGGCTTTTGCCCATGATTTTGCCGAATCCCTCGTGCAGACTTTTGGGCATACGGTCATCGTCTGCGACAGAGATACTATCCTCGCGGCAAGCGGCGAGAGCAAACGCGATTATGCTGAACGTCCTGTGAGCGGTGCGCTTGAGGATGCCATGAACACGCGCAAAACCCAAAAAAACACTGATGCAGAAAGCTTCATACCTTTGGTGAGCGGCGAAAACCAGGCGCTGACCACGGCGCAGGTGATCGCGCCCATCACGATGGACGGCCAGCCCATCGGTGCGATAGCCATCGTTGTACGCGGCGGCACGATAGGAGAAGCGGAGCAAAAAGCGGCGGAAGCGGCGGCAGGATTTCTCGGAAGACAGATGGCACAGTAGCTATAATACTTCATAATAAACAAATCAGCTTAAAAAGCGCAGCGGGCAAATTATGCGCATAAGTTGATTTTTTTTATGCCAGCAGTTAGAATGAAACGAAATCATCTGACACTGGGAGGGGCTTCTTGTGGGCAAAACACTGGCGGAAAAAATAATAAAAAAACATCTGGTATCCGGCGATTTAAAGGCCGGAGAAGAAATATCGATCAAGATTGATTACACGCTGACGCAGGATTCCACGGGTACGATGGCATACCTGCAGTTCGAAGCGATGGGCACGCCGCGTGTCAAAACAAAAAAATCCGTGGCCTATATCGATCATAATACGCTGCAATCCGGCTTTGAGAATGCGGATGATCATAAATTCATTGAAACAGTGGCCAAAAAGCACGGCATATACTTAAGCCGCCCCGGCAACGGCATTTGCCACCAGGTCAATCTGGAACGTTTCGGTGTGCCGGGCGCGACGCTTCTCGGCTCCGACAGCCATACGCCCACAGGCGGCGGCATCGGCATGATCGCCATCGGCGCGGGCGGGCTTGACGTCGCAGTGGCGATAGCCGGCGGCGCGTACTATCTGCCTATGCCGAAGATTTTCGGCGTGGAGTTTTTGGGAAAGCTCTCCTTCGGCGTTTCCGCCAAAGATGTGATCTTGGAAGTGCTGCGCCGGCTTGGCGTCAAAGGCGGCGTGGGACGCATCATCGAATATTTCGGCGAAGGCGTGGCTGCACTTTCGGTGCCTGAGCGCGCGACCATCACCAATATGGGTGCGGAACTGGGGGCGACGACGTCTTTGTTTCCGAGCGATGAAGTCACGCGCACTTTTCTTGCCGCACAGGGCCGCGAGGCAGACTATACAGCGCTCAGCGCGGATGAAGATGCCGTCTATGAAGATGTGATCACGATCGATCTTGGCGCGCTTGAGCCTATGGCGGCCATGCCGCACAGCCCCGACAATGTCAAAACCATACGCGAGATCGGCCCGATCAGCGTTGACCAGGTGTGTATCGGCAGCTGCACCAATGCATCGTACCTTGACCTTATGCGCGTTGCGGCGATCCTTCAGGGAAAAAGCATTGCCGACAATATCAGCCTGACGGTTTCCCCCGGCTCCAAGCAAGTCATGACCATGCTTGCGCAAAACGGGGCGCTCGCAGCTATGATCGCGGCGGGTGCGCGCATACTTGAATGCGCATGCGGGCCGTGCATCGGCATGGGGCAGGCGCCGCGCACGGATGCCGTGTCTGTGCGTACGTTCAACCGCAACTTTTACGGACGTTCAGGAACATACAGCGCGGGCGTTTACCTTGTGAGCCCCGAGACTGCGGCGGCAACGGCTTTGCAGGGCGTGCTGACGGATCCGCGTGATATGGGGCTTAAAGCAGATGCGCTTGACATCAGCATGCCGGAAGTCTTTCTGATCAATGACAACCTGATAGCGCCGCCGGACGATAAAGGGGAAACGCAGGTGGTGCGCGGCCCCAACATCAAGCCTTTCCCTCTCGGCAAGCCGGTTGAAGATACCGTTTCCGGCGATGTTCTGCTCAAGATGGAGGACAACATCACGACCGACCATATCATGCCCTCCGGTGCGAAGCTGCTGCCCCACCGCTCAAATATACCGTATCTTGCTGACTATTGCCTTTCGCCGGTGGATGAAGCATTCCCTGCCAGAGCCAAGAAGAAAAACGGCGGCTTTCTCATCGCGGGCCACAACTACGGCCAGGGCTCTTCGCGCGAACACGCGGCACTTGTGCCGTTATACCTTGGCGTTCGCGGCGTGATCGCGAAATCATTCGCGCGCATCCATATGGCTAACCTTATTAATTCTGGGATTCTGCCCCTTGTGTTTGCAGATGAGGGTGATTACGAGAAAATCAGCGCTGACGATACGCTGGTGATCGCATCAGCGCCGCAAAAGATCGACGGTGCAGTTCCGTTTACTGTGGAAAACAAAACAAAGGGGTTTTCGTTCGCAGTGCGGCTGGAGGTCTCAGAGCGTCTGCGCAGCATACTCAAAGACGGAGGACTGCTCAATCATACCAGAAAACAGGGCCAAGAAGCCTGAAAAAAGAATCCTGCTTCAGATATTTTTAGCGATGCTCAAGCTCGGCGCTTTGACCTTTGGCGGCGGATATGCGATGGTGCCGCTTTTCGAGGCGGAATTTGTGCGCAAGCGCGGCTGGATCGACAGCGAGGAAATGGCGAATATGGTCGCGCTGTCATTGTCGGTGCCCGGTGCCATTGCGATCAACTGCGGCATATTGATCGGATTTAAACTCAAAAAACTGCCCGGCGTGCTTGCCGCCGTGGCAGGCATCATACTGCCTTCACTCGTTTTGCTCACAATGCTGACTTTTCTTTATGAGGCTGTGCGCGATAATCCCTATGTGGCGGGCGCACTGCGCGGCATACGCGCGGCCGTGGTCGCTCTGCTTGTCTCGGCTTTCGTTTCATTCATAAAACCGTTTTACAAAGATGTTATTGCGCTTGCTGCGTTTGCCGCGGCGTTTTTGCTGTCGCTGCTTTCCGTCAACAGCATATATATCATACTTGGCGCCATCGTATTCGGCATCACAGCGGGCATGCTGCGCATCAAAAAACAGGAGACAAAAACATGAACGGCTGGCTGCTCCTTGCATGGATATTCTTTAAAATCGGATTGTTCACCATAGGCGGCGGCTATGCGATGGTGCCTCTGATCAACAGCGAGCTGGTGGCGGCAGGGCTGCTGACGCCTATGGAAGTGGCCGATATCATCGCCGTTTCTGAGATGACGCCCGGCCCTTTTGCCATCAATGCGGCCACATTTGCCGGTGTGAAGACGCTGGGGGTGCCTGGCGGCGTGGCGGCAACGCTGGCTGTTGTTTTGCCTTCTTTGCTTATGACTACACTGCTCGCACGCTGCTTCTGTCATTTTGAGGACAACACCATCGTGCGGCGCGCCATGTGGGGGCTGCGCCCCGCGGTCACTGGGCTGATCGCCGCCGCCGCCGTGATCATGGCCGTGCCGTCATTTTTCGGCGTGCAGACAATCGCGGCGCTTGAACCGGGTACACTTTTTGAAAGCGCGGATTACTTCTCGGCAGCCATTGCGGTGCTTGCGGGCGTGGCCGTGATACGGTTCAAACGTTCACCGATACTTGTGATACTTTTCGCGGGAATCGTGGGTGTGGTGCTTTTCGGCGTTTTTGGGCTGTAACGCTCATTGATGCAATATATTCAAGTATTCGCGGGTGTTTTTTTCACCGCTGGCATACCCAAGTATTATCTGTCAAGCGCCGCCAGCTTCTTTTGCAGAGATTCGATTTCCTCTTGTATTTTCTTTTTCTTCTCTTCCCTTTGCTGGATCAGCGAATCTGTGTCGGCAATGGCCGACAACGTATCGCCCAAAACAGAAAACCAGCTTCCCACAACCGATGCTTTGCCTGGGTCGTTGATCGAGTTTGATGTGACTATTGCGAACAAAGGCATCAGTAAAGCCATGTTCTTTCCGTTAAAAGAATCCCGCATAAAAGCACCTCTGTTTCCATTTTATTTTTTATGGGGTGCTTTGGTGTGTTTGACGTCACAATATTAATATATACATGCAGGTTATACATGCAGGCGCCAGGTTATAAGCAACCACAAACTAACCCGCAGTGACAGCCGGATTAATACTCTGCGCTATGCTTGATGAACGTGTTTTCCTTAAGTTCGCGGAATGCGAGGTCGAGCTCTTCTTTCGTGTTCATGACGATAGGGCCGCCCCACGCCACAGGCTCGTGCAAAGGCTTGCCTTCCAGAAGCAGCAGACGGATCCCATCATCACCGCCAAAAAGCTTGAATTCATCGCCTTTTTCAAACAGTACAGCATTTTTGCTAGAAACCGTATCTGCATCAGGGGAGCCAAAACGCCCCTCTCCGGACACGATATAAACAAAAAGATTGTGATCCGCATCAGTGGGCAAAGACCACGCGGCGTTTGGTGCAAGTGTAATATCCATGTACAGGATATGGACATAATCGCCCGAAAATGCGCCCTGAGTTCCTTGGTATGTTCCGGCGATAAGTCGTATGACGGCGCCTGATTCTTCGACAACAGGAACGTTTTCCATGGTAATATCATTGTACTTAGGCGTTGCCATTTTGTGCTTCGCGGGCATGTTCAGCCAGATTTGTGTACCCAGAAGGCGGGGCGCAGGCTGCGGCATTTCCTGATGCACGATGCCGCTCCCGGCTGTCATCCACTGGCATTCTCCGTCAAGTATCGCGCCTTTGTTGCCAAGGCTGTCTCCGTGCTCTACATTGCCGTGTATCAGATAGGTGATTGTCTCTATGCCCCGGTGGGGGTGCCACGGGAAGCCTTTGATATAGTCGTTTGGATCCTCTGAGTCAAAAGCATCAAGCATAAGGAAAGGGTCAAAATCCGCGGTGTCATCCCGCGCAAAAACGCGCACCAGACTGACGCCGGCGCCGTCGACCGTGCGTCTGCCCCAAACGATCCTTTTTATTGTGCGGATATGGTTTTTCATTTAAAGCCTCCTTAAAGCATGGCAGCGGGATCAAACATTATTTATATAAGTGCTGGAGCGGCAGTCAGCTTTTTATTTGGCAAAGACGCACTTAGATTGAAATTGGGAGATTGATTTTTCCCCGAAAAAGCGCATCCCATAGAAGAGCGCGCCTCTGTCAAAGAACAAAGGCCGGGTTTAAAGATACAATATAATAGACCATCAAAAAAGTCAATAAAACAGCCTTTGCCGCCGCTGCTCCGTGGCCATTTTGAACCGCTATGATTGCAGGAACAGCCAGAGTAAGATATAATGATCAAGATATATACAATACCGTCTTGAAGCAAAAAGACAAAAACACCATCTTCATAATTTTGGAAAAAGCTGCTGATCTTAAAAATAAACCTTGGAATATCGGGAGGGGCTTTTGCGTATAGGCTATGCCTGCCTGGCGGTCGGGGTACCGCATACAGACATGAAAAGCTGCATGAAGAAGAATGCGAGCATGGAAAAGCTTTCGCATCTGATCGCGCACAATCTGGAATCGCTCGATAATCTGATCGGCTACAATATCATAAGCGGCATATCGCTTTTCAGGATCAGCTCGGATCTGATCCCGTTTGGTTCCAGTTCGGTGAATACGCTTTCCTGGCAGCAGGTTTTTTGTGCCCGTCTTGAAGCGATCGGCCAGAAAATCATAAATGCAGGGATGCGCGTGTCCATGCATCCGGGGCAGTATACGGTGCTGAATTCTCCTAAACCCGATGTGGTGCAAAATGCGGTCGACGACCTGCATTACCATGCGCTTGTGCTCGACAGCATGGGGCTTTCTCCGCAGCATAAAATCGTGCTGCATCTCGGGGGCGGCTATGGCGACAAAAAGACCTCGAAAGCGCGGTTTTTGGCACACTGCTCATACCTTGACGCTTCTGTGATGCAAAGGCTCGTGCTTGAGAATGATGACCGCGTGTTTCATATTGAGGATGTGCTTGAAATGGGGCATGCGCTTGGCCTGCCGGTCGTATACGACCATCTGCACAATGCGGCCAACCCCTGCGGCCTCCGGAAACACCATGAACACTGGATCACATGCTGCAAAGAGACCTGGGAACCAAAAGACGGATGCCAGAAGATCCATTATTCGCAGCAGGACCAATCAAAGCAGCCGGGCGCCCATTCATTTACCATAAGCATCGCGCCTTTTATGGATTTTTACAAGAGCGTTGAGACAAAGGATGTCGATATCATGCTGGAGGTCAAAGACAAAAACCTTTCAGCGATCAAGTGCATCAACTGCACAGCTGGCGGAAAAACAATGAATACGCTTGAGGCCGAATGGCGCAGGTATAAATACGCCGTACTTGAGAGATCGCAGGCGGAATACCTTAAGATACGCGCATTGCTCAAAGACAAAAATGCGTATCCAGCCGTGCCATTTTATACGCATATAGAGACTGCGCTTTCAAAGCCGCTCAAGCAAGGAGATGCACTCAACGCAGCGCAGCATGTGTGGGGCTATTTTAAAAAGGCGGCCACGGCCAACGAAAAGGCGGTTTTTTACGGCCTGATCGATAACTATCAGAGAGGCACGATCCCTATAGGCAGCGTCAAAAAATGGCTTTTCCGCCTGGCTGTTAAATACGGCGAAACATATTTGCTGGATGCGCTGTACTTTTCATTCTAAGCGATAAGGACTTTGGCATCATGGCATAAAAGGACGGCTGCAGGGAGGAACAAAAATGAAAAAATATGATATGGTCGTGATCGGTGCCGGCGTCGGGCTGACATTGGTGGAGGCAGCGGTCAGAAGAAATTTGACATGTGCGCTTATCGAACAATCAAAGTTTGGGGGAACATGCTTGACCAGAGGCTGCATTCCCTCAAAAATGCTTGTGTATCCGGCGGATGTGATACGCGAGGCCGCGCGCGCAAAAAAGATCGGCCTCGAATACAAACCGGCAAAAGTCAGCTGGGCGCGAATCGCGCAAAGGATGTGGCAGGAGATCGGCCAAAGCACACAAATAGAAAACAGCTTGAAAAGCATTGACGGACTGGATGTCTATAACGGGCAGGCAGAGTTTGCAGGACAGAAGACACTGCGCGTCCGGTACAATGACGGCAGTTATTCTGATGAATTTACGGGTGATAAAATCATCATCGCAGCTGGCGCGCGGTCTTTCATTCCTTCGATTGAAGGCCTTAATGACACGGGTTTTGTCACATCAGAATCTTTTTTCGGTGAAAAATTCCCCAAAAAGCCATGGAAAAGCCTGTTGATCATCGGCGGCGGGGCTATCGGTGCGGAGTTTGCGCATATCTTTTCGGCGCTCGGAACAAAGGTGACCATTGCTGAACTGGGCAGCCGGCTGCTTGCGGCAGAGGAAGAAGAAATCAGTGCGTTTATTATGAACCATTTCAAGAACAATGGCATCAGGGTGCTGACAAATGCAAAGATGATTAAGGCGCGAAAAGCCGGAAGGAGAAAAAGCGCAACCTTCGAAGACACTGACAAAGGCGGCCGTTATAAAATCGAGGCAGAGGAAATCTTTGTATGTGCCGGCAGAGAGCCCAACAGTGACAGCCTCAAAATAGACAGCGCTGGCATACAAACGGATCAGAGAGGCTGGATCATCACGGATCAGTATCTAAAAACATCGCACGAAAACGTTTGGGCTTTGGGCGATATCAACGGCAAATACCTGTTCAGGCACAAAGCCAACTTTGAAGCCGAAGTGCTTGTCAACAACCTGTTTGATGAAGGGGATCAAAGGGCCGTGGATTATTCACATGTGCCCTGGGCGATATACACCTGGCCGCAGGTGGCGCATGCCGGTATGACAGAACAGGAAGCGCTGCGCAGCGGACGGCGCATCATGGTCGGCACAAACCATTATTCTAAGATCGCGGGCGGTATCGCCATGGGATATTCTGATCAGGACCAAGACAACGGTTTTTTCAAGCTGATCGTTGATGAAGAGGCAAAGATCATCGGTGCGCATATCGTGGGGCATAATGCGGCTGTGCTGCTTCAGCCGTTTGTTTATCTGATGAATGCACGCCAAAAGTGTGATATAAGGAAAATTGAGCAGCATGCAAAGGAAGACACATACAGTTCCAAATTTGAAAGCATCAGAAAAATGTGTCCGGAATCGGGCACTTATTGGCCGATATTTCGATCCATGGTGATCCATCCGTCGCTGAGCGAGCTTAGTGCATGGGTCATAGGCAAACTGCGCTGGAGCGGATAACGATCTGCTGGCGGCAGTCCTTTGTCCCATGTTCATTGAGCGGCTAAGACAAAAAAAGCCGGCGTTTTTCGCCGGCTTTGATAAAACTTACTTTTTCATAAGGTAGTCATACATGGATTTTGCGGCGATCTTGCCCGCGCCCATCGCGAGGATGACGGTGGCCGCGCCTGAGACCGCATCGCCGCCCGCATAGACGCCTTCGATGGAGGTCTCGCCGGTCTCTTCGTTGATGATGATGCCGCCCCAGCTGTGTGTCTTGAGCCCCGGCGTAGCTTCGCGCATCAGCGGATTCGGGCTCTGCCCGATGGCAACGACGACCGCATCAAGATCAATATCGTATTCCGAGCCTTTGATGGGTACAGGCCGGCGGCGTCCCGAGCTGTCCGGCTCGCCAAGCTCCATTTTCTGCAGTGTCATGCCGCGCACATAGCCGTCGTCCGTGCCGAGTATCTGCGTCGGATTGACGAGCAGGTGAAAGATAATGCCCTCTTCTTTGGCATGCTCAACTTCTTCTGCGCGCGCGGGCATCTCGGCCTCGCTGCGGCGGTAGACGATATAGACTTCCTCCGCGCCGAGACGTTTTGCACACCTGGCTGCGTCCATGGCTACGTTGCCGCCGCCGATGACCGCCACTTTTTTATGCCGTACGACGGGCGTGTCATATTCGGGGAATTTGTAGCCCTTCATCAGGTTGATGCGCGTTAAAAACTCGTTGGCAGAATACACGCCGTTTAAATTTTCACCCGGCAGGTTCATGAAACTCGGGAGCCCGGCGCCGGTGCCGATAAAGATGGCGCCAAAACCCATCTGTTTTAAATCGTCTATGGTCAGAACCCTTCCCATGACCATGTTTGTTTCGATTTTCACGCCCATGCACATCATGGCGTCGATCTCTTTCTGAACGAGCGCTTTGGGAAGACGAAACTCGGGTATGCCGTAAACGAGTACGCCGCCGGAAGTATGGAACGCCTCGAAGATCGTCACTTCCACGCCCAGCATGGTAAGGTCTGCCGCGCATGTCAGGCCCGCAGGCCCCGAGCCGATAACCGCCGCCTTTTTGCCCGTAGGCAGCGCGCAGACTGTCGGTGCCGCGCCGTGCTCTATGGCGTAATCCGCACAGAAGCGCTCAAGCCGGCCGATAGCCACCGGTTCGTTTTTGATGCCGCGCACGCATAGCTTTTCGCATTGCCCCTCCTGCGGGCAGACGCGGCCGCATATTGCAGGAAGATTGTTGGTTTCTCTGATCTTGTCGTAGGCTTCCATGTGCTTGCCTTCGGCGATAAGCCCGATAAACTCCGGGATCTGTACATAGACCGGGCAGCCGGCTACGCAGGGCTTGTTTTTGCACTGCAGGCAGCGCTGCGCCTCACTCATGGCCATCTGCTCTGTGTAGCCGAGCGCCACTTCTGAAAAATTCTGCGCGCGTTTTTTTGCATCCTGTTCAGGCATGGCTGTTTTAGTAGGTTCCATGTTGCGTTTCATCAGTTGTCTACCCCCTTAAACAGGTTGCATGAAGATTCCTCCTGCTTTTTGTACATGTTCTGACGGCGCATGGCTTCGTCATAATCCACTTCGTGGCCGTCAAAATCCGGCCCGTCCACGCAGGCAAACAGCGTTTTGCCGCCCACGGTGACGCGGCATCCGCCGCACATGCCCGTGCCGTCGATCATGATCGGGTTCATGCTCACGATAGTTTTGATGCCATACTCTTTGGTGAGCTTGGATACGAATTTCATCATGATGAGTGGGCCGATGGCGACCACAAGGTCGAATTGCTCGCCAGCCTCAATTTGTGATTTTAGCGCATCCGTGACAAAGCCTTTGTTTCCGTTGCTGCCGTCATCCGTCATCACGAGAAGCTTGTCGGACACGGCGCCGACCTCGTCTTCAAGTATGATCAGATCCTTGGTACGAAAGCCGATAATACTTGTGACCTCTATGCCCAGCGCATGCAGGTATTTGGCCTGCGGGTACGCGATGGCTGTTCCGAGCCCTCCGCCGATGACGGCCGCCTTTTTCACACTTTCTTCAAAGTGGGAAGGTTTTCCGAGCGGACCGACAAAATCGACAAGGCTCTCACCCTCTTCAAGCTTGCCCAGCTGGATAGTCGTTTTGCCGACTTCCTGAAAAATGATGGTGACCGTTCCCGCCTGCGCATCGTAATCCGCGATGGTCAAGGGGATGCGCTCACCCTGCTCATTTGCGCGCAGTATGATGAACTGACCCGGGCGCGCTTTTTTTGCGATGAGCGGCGCTTCGATGACCATGAGCTTGACCTGTTCGCTCAACGTCCTTTTTTTGAGTATTCTATACACTGCAGCTCTCCTCTTGCCAAAATTAAATCATCATATTATAGCATCAAGCAAAGCATATGAAAAGCATTAATGACACATTGAAGCTATCTTGCTGCCTGCGCATCATTGTTAGCGGCTCAAAGCCCTTTACAAACGCATTGCGTCCAATTATAATAAGAAATCATAAAACAAGAAAGCGATGATGCGGGACACGGCGGCTGCAAGAGGTTGTCAAAGCGAGCGGGGAGAGGGTGAAAGCCCCGTCAAATATGCGGCTATGTCATCACCTGCTATGCTTTTCTGCCGAGCGGCAAAGCGGCCTTTAAGCAGAAACGGAGGCGTCCGTTAAAGCGCTGATCAGAGATGGTGCCGCATGGTTGGCATCAAATTGGGTGGTACCGTGAAGGACACGCGTCTTTTGCCCCATGGGCAGGGCGTTTTTTTATTAGAAAAGAAAAAGTGCGAGGAGAGAGGCATGTTGTACAGACAGGTCGACAAAACACTGAATTTCAAGGACAGGGAGATTGAAGTCTTAAAGTTCTGGAAGGACAATCAGATTTTTAAGAAAACCGTGGAGAAAAGCAGCGGAAAGCCGCCGTACACGTTCTATGACGGGCCGCCCACAGCCAACGGCAAGCCCCATATCGGGCATATACTAACAAGGTGCATCAAGGACCTGATCCCGCGATACAAGACGATGCAGGGCTATGATGTGCTGCGCAAGGCGGGCTGGGACACACACGGGCTGCCCGTTGAGCTTGAGGTCGAAAAACTTTTAGGCCTTGACGGCAAGCAGCAGATAGAGCAGTACGGTGTGGAACCTTTTATCGCAGAATGCAAAAAAAGCGTATGGAAATACAAGGCCGACTGGGAAAAGATGTCTGAACGTGTCGGTTTTTGGGTGGATATGGAACACCCTTATATCACCTATGACAATGATTATATCGAGTCGGTGTGGTGGTCTATCAAGCAGATCGCCGACAAGGGGCTTTTATACAAGGGGCACAAGGTGGTGCCTTACTGTCCGCGCTGCGGCACCGCGCTTTCCTCCCACGAGGTGGCACAGGGCTATAAAGATGTCGAGGAAGAATCGATCTTTGTCAAGTTCAAGGCCAGGGATGAAGCAGACACTTATTTTCTGGCATGGACGACGACGCCCTGGACGCTGCCATCCAACGTCGCGCTGTGTGTAAACCCGGATGAGATGTATGTCAAGGTGGAGTATCAGGGGCAAAAGCTGATTCTTGCGGCCGCGCTGGTGGAAGCAGTGCTCGGTGAAGGCGCGCGGACAGTAGAAAGATTTGCGGGCAGGGATCTTGAACACAGGGAGTACGAGCCGCTTTTTGATTTTGGCGAGACCGACAAAAAGGCCTTTTATGTCACGGTGAGTGATTTTGTGACGCTGTCCGACGGGTCAGGCATTGTACACATCGCGCCTGCTTTCGGTGAAGACGATGCGCATGTCGGGCGCAGATATGATCTGCCGTTTGTGCAGATGGTCAACGAGCAGGGGCGGTTCAAGCCAAACACACCCTGGGACGGCGTTTTCGTCAAGGACGCCGATCCAAAGATCACGCAGGATCTTGATGCACGCGGCCTGCTGTTATCAAAAAGGGATTATCTGCACAGTTATCCTTTCTGCTGGCGCTGTGATACGACGCTGCTCTATTATGCGCGCAGCACATGGTTTATCAAAATAACAGCGCTCAAGGAACTGCTTATCAAAAACAACCGCGCGGTCGGCTGGCTGCCAGACAACATCAGGGAAGGCCGTATGGGCAATTTTCTGGAGAACGTGATCGATTGGGGGCTTTCCCGCGAACGCTACTGGGGCACGCCGCTTCCCGTCTGGGAGTGCCGCTGCGGCCACCATACCGTGATCGGCTCGATAGAAGAGCTCAAGCATAAGGGGCATAACGTACCGGAAGATATCGAGCTGCATAAGCCGTTTATCGATGTTATCACGATAAAATGCGAACGATGCGGGGCTGCGATGAAGCGCGTGCCTGAGGTGATCGACTGCTGGTACGATTCCGGCGCGATGCCATTCGCGCAGTGGCACTATCCTTTTGAAAACAAAGAAGAATTCGAACGCCGTTTCCCGGCAGATTTTATCAGCGAAGCCGTTGACCAGACGCGCGGATGGTTTTATACGCTGCTAGCCATCGGTACGCTTGTTTTCGGCCGCAATCCGTTTGACAACTGCATCGTTTTGGGGCATGTGCAGGACAAGGACGGCCAGAAGATGAGCAAACACAAGGGCAACGTGGTCGACCCATGGACGGTGCTCGAAAAGCAGGGGGCTGACGCGGTGCGCTGGTATTTTTACGTGGGCAGTATGCCTTGGCTTCCAAGCCGGTTTTCTCAGGATGCCGTTTCGGAAGCGCAGCGTAAGTTTATGGGCACGCTTTGGAACACATACGCGTTTTATGTGCTTTATGCCGACATCGACGATTTTAACCCCAAAGAACATGATATCAGCCTTGATAACGTGATGGACAGGTGGATACTTTCGCGCCTGCACACATTGATAAAGACCGTGAGAAAACACCTTGACAGCTACCACCTTACAGAGCCCGCGCGTGAGCTTGACAGATTCGTCGACGAACTCTCAAACTGGTATGTACGCCGCTGCCGCAGCCGTTTCTGGGCCTCCGGCATGGAGCAGGACAAAGCGGACGCGTTCGGCACGCTATACACGGTACTAGAAACGCTGTGCCGGCTTGCGGCGCCGTTTATACCGTTTATGACCGAGGCCATGTATCAGAATATCGTGCGCAGCGCAGATAAACACGCACCCGAAAGCGTGCACCTCTGCGAATATCCTGCTGCCAATGCGGCGCTGATAGACAGAGAGCTTGAGCAGGGTATGGGTGCAGTGCTGCGCATCGTGGTGTTGGGGCGCAGTGCACGCAATGCGGCTGCGATAAAAAACCGCCAGCCAATCGCAAATATGTATGTCGCGGGCCTTGAGTCTTTGGACGATATGTTTATTGAGCTCATCGCCGGAGAGCTCAATGTCAAAAAGGTATCGCTGGGCGCGGATCTGTCTTCGTTTATCTCATACAGCATCAAACCGCAGCTCAAGACCCTTGGGCCGCGTTACGGGGCGCTACTTGGCACCATACGCGACCACCTTGCCGAAGCGGACGGCAGCGCAGTCGTCGCGGCTGTGCAGGACGGGGGCAGTTATGTCTTTGAAACAAGCGGGCAGCAGATTGAACTGACTGCAGAAGACATGCTCATCGAACCTGTGCAAAAACAGGGTTTTGTGGCAGAATCCGAAGGAAGCTTAAGTGTGATCCTTGACACGGTGCTCTCCCCAGAGCTAATCGAAGAAGGCTTCGTGCGCGAAATGATCTCTAAAATACAGACGATGCGCAAAGAAGCCGGTTTTGAAGTGATGGATCATATCAGGCTGGCTGTCACGGGCAGCGTGCAGCTTGACGGCGTGCTCAAGCGCAACGCTGATGAAATCAAACAGGAGGTGCTGGCGGATGAGATTTCTGATACGCTGCGCGGTTATGAAAAAGAGTGGGACATCAACGGAGAAAAAGCACGGATGAGCGTAGAAAAACGCGTGTAAAACCTGCAAGTTTTGCACAGCTGACCTTGAATAAAACAAAAAGGTTTTATAGAATGGTGCTATGAAGAAAAAAAGAAAAGTGGCTCTTGTGACAGGCGCAAGCTCTGGTATCGGCCAGGCTGTTGCGGCTGCCATGGCCAAAGACGGCTATATTGTTTACGGCACATCCCGGCACGCAGCTTACGAAACAGCCGGGGAGCGAGACGCAACATATACAATGCTTCCCATGACGGTCGAGAATGAAGAATCCGTTGCAGCAGCGGTTGAATATATCGCTGAGCGCCACGCACGCATTGATGTGTTGGTCAATGCGGCGGGCAGCGGTATCGCGGGCGCCATCGAGGAAACGACGGCCGCCGAGGCACGCGCCCAGTTCGATGTTTGTTTTTTCGGTGTTGTGTCTGTGCTGCATCATGTCCTGCCGCTGATGCGGGAAGCAGGCGGCGGTACAGTGATCAACATCGGCTCTATGGCGTCAAGTTTCCCGATACCTTTTCAGGCCATGTACAGCTCTGCCAAGGCGGCGCTGCTGATGCTCACCGCCACGCTGAGGCTGGAGGTAAGGCCGTTTGGTATCCGCGCCTGTGTGATAGAGCCGGGCGATACGCGCACCGGATTTACGCAAAAGCGCCGTTTTACGCAAAAGACCGCTCAGACACGTTACAGGCAGCCTTTCGAGCGTGCGCTTTATGAGATGATACGTTCAGAGCTGGTTTCAGAAGGGCCGGAACGGTGTGCAACGCTGGTTCTTAAAGCTGCGAAGATGAAAAACCTGCCGGTGAAACTGTCGGTCGGCCTGCTGTACAAATTGTTTTATATGGCCGCAAAATTAGCGCCAAGAAGGCTCATCGAATTTGTGATGCGCAGTATTTATCTGAAAAAAGATCCCCCGCATGATGCGGCCTGGACATTTGATAAACAGTTTAAGGAGAAATGATCATGGAAGGACTCAAAGCCATTCTTGAAAGGCGCAGTTACCGTGTTTATAAGGATGCGCCGGTGCCCGAAGACGTGATCGGCAACCTGCTCAAAGCGGGCATGTACGCCCCGTCTGCGATGAACTCGCAGCCGTGGGAATTTCTCGTGGTCAGAGACGCTGTAAAGCTGGCCGCTCTTTCCCAGATCATTCCGCAGTGGAGCATGCTGAAAAAAGCGCCTCTGTGTATGATCGTGATGGCCAATGCCAACGGCTACCGCGCAAGCACAGCTGAGTTTTTTATACAGGACTGCGCATGCAGCTCAATGTGCATATTGCTGGCTGCACAGGTTCAGGGGCTCGGCGGCGTTTACTTGGGGCTTTACCCGAAAGAGAAGGAGATGGACAAAGTACGCACCCTTTTCGGTATACCTTCGCACATCATGCCGTTTTCCGTTCTTTCAATAGGCTATCCGGACAAAACGATCCAGCCGCATAAAAATTTCCATAAGCATATGGTGCATACGGACACCTATTAAATTGTGGCTGATGCGGGCATTGATCTGTTTGTGACCAATGTGCGGTAACACACGTATATAACTCCGTAATGCAATGACTCTTTAAAAGGTACTTATTCTAAAAGGTGTTTGGCAAAAAACTTCTCCAAGGCTGAATAAAACCTGTGCATGTCCTGGTAGGAGTTGAGCCCGTGGCCGCTGTCCGGAAACAAAAGATAGACAACGGGCACGCCTGCTTTTCTGAGCGCTTCCACCATCTGGTCGGATTCGCGCTGCACGACTCTCACATCGTTGCCTCCCTGCGCGATCAGCAGCGGGATATTTATCTGATCTGCGTGGTACAGCGGCGAGCGCGATTTCATAAAAGCTTCATCCGTATCGGGATCGCCTATGGCCCGCAAAAGGCTCTGACGTTCAGTTGACCACTGCGCAGGCAGCGTTTCCAAGAACGTGATCAGGCTTGACGGCCCAAAAGCGTCTACCGCACATGCAAAAACATCGGAAGAAAACGCGGCGCAGACCAGTGCCTCGTACCCGCCGTAGGAGGCGCCGTACACACCCACGCGTTCAGGGTCTGTCCAGCCCTTGCTGACGGCATGATCCACAGCGTCAAGAATGTCCTGGTGCATTTTACCGCCCCATTCCAGATCGCCTGCGCGTATAAAATCTTTGCCGAAGCCTGTGGAACCGCGGAAATTGACCTGCAGCACAGCGTATCCCCGGTTGGCAAGCAGCTGTGTCTCAAAGTTGAAGCCCCAGCTGTCTCTGGCCCAGGGGCCGCCATGCACGAGCACCACAGTGGGCAGATTCTTGTTGCCCGATCCTTTGGGGAACGTAACATAGCCTTCAATGAGAAGCCCGTCGGAAGCCCTGTAAGAAAAAGGCTCCATAGGCGCAAAATCATAGTCTAAAAGCTGCGGGCGGGCATTGAAAAGGAAAGAGGCCTTTTTTGCGTCCATGTCATAGATATAGTAATCCGTTTCGGCTACATCCGAATGATACGAGACGATCCAATAGGTATCGTCTAAGCTCGAGTCTACAATATCGAATACGCCGCCGACATTGCTGAGCGCTTGGTAATCGTCTTCAAAGCTCTCACCCAGCACATGCCACTCAATATAAGCACCCTCTGTGGATACGGCCGTGACGGCATCAAGCTCAAGATCAGTCCAGGAACCGCGCAGATCATAGTCCGGATCATTGAATATCGTTTCTGTTTGTCCCGTTTCGATGTTGAATGTGCACAGAGTGGTGGTGTTGGTGTGCTGCGAATCAATGAACAACACACGCGTATCGTCCTGCATGATGCTCAGAACACCGCTCGTGTCCGCATCTTCATAGTCCCATGAGAGAATTTTTGTCCATTCTTTTTCGTCAAAAAGCACGGAAGGCGTGCCGCTGGTATGCCAGACATGGCTGCCTGCGTGCTCATCTGTGCGTGTGATAAGACGCAGCCTGCCGCTTTGATCAATGATAAAACGCCGTATATCACCCGGGTTTTTAAGAACAAGCTGCTTTTGGCCTGTTTTATAATTGAGGATATACAGATCATAAGCTGATGTGACGCGGTTTAAAAGCGCGATATAGATCTCATCGTCATTTTCCGGCACGAAGGAGACATAATAGCAGTTGTTCTCTCCGCCGGGCAGCAGCGTTTTTGTTTCTCCGGAAATGAGGTCGGACGTATAAAGCCCGAAATTTTCATCGCCCATGACGTCCACAAAAAACAGAATGGTACGGCCGTCCGGCGCAAAGCTAAAGCGCGGTATGCCGCCTGCTTCTTCCGGCCAGCTGATAAACGTCTGCGTGCCTGTGCGCCAGTCTTCAACGATGATATCGTCCCGGTAGTCGTTCATATGTCTGTACAGTATCAGGGTTCCGTCGGGCGAAAGCTGTGGTGTCGTATATTCAACAAACCCGGTAAGCACTTCGAGCGGTATCAAGGAACTGTTTTTGGGCGGAAGTGTGGGCAGGGTGGCTGTATCCTGTTCAAATGCTTGCTGCATCCAGCCAAAAATCATGCTGCAGCCTGTCAGTACAAATACCAAAGCCATCAACAATGCAAGCAAAGAAGTTCTTTTCATCGTATCCTCCAAAAAGCCGTCACATTACGCACAACAATGATGCAAACTATTATACCAAATACATACATTCAAGACAAAACATATTTTTAAATTGCGTTAAGCCTGATTGAACACATGCATTTTCTCGCTATAATGAAAAAAGCCTTCTGCCAGAGCAGAAGGCTTTGAGAAAAGTCAGAACTTTTTTGAGAGTATCTCGGAATAAACGATGGCGCGGACAAGCTCATTTTTACTGAACCCCAGTTCCAGTGAGCCTTTTTGAGCTGCGCCAAGATGAACGAGTCCGATTTTTTTGTCATCCTGCTCAGCATCATCCATACGGTCAAGCTGAACGCCTGCGTACTTGCCCAGCACAGCGCCGACGGGTTTTGCGGCAGCAGGCCTTTTTCGAACCGGCGGTTCACGGTGCTGCACGCCGTTCCATGTTGATTGGCCTTCCATAGACGTCATTTCTTCCACGCGCGGGCTGCGGGCCCAGGATGAGGCGCCTTGTGCCGGCTGAGGTTCTTGTGTTTGCTGCGAAGGCGCAGAGGGGACACCTTTGTCAAACTCATCAATAAACATGAGCGCGCGCTGAATATCGCTGATATGCGGGCGCACAGGCTGCTCGGCCTGCTGTTCGCCGTCCTGTTTTTTCGGTTTCTTTTTTGTTGCCGCAGAAATCACGGCAACGATGATGCCGACAATGGCAAACAGAATAATTTCCATAGTGTCCGCCTAATCCTGCGTATCGGTATCAACCTTTGGTTTGGCTGCGCCTGATATCGCATCACGCATGCTTGTATCTGCCATCACGTTTTTCATTTTGTAGTAATCCATGATGCCAAGATTACCTTCTTTGAAAGCCTGCGCCATGGCGCGCGGGATTTCCGCTTCGGCTTCCACGACCTTGGCGCGCATCTCCTGAACGGATGCCTGCATCTCCTGCTCTCTGGCGACAGCCATGGCACGGCGTTCTTCCGCTTTGGCCTGTGCAATCTTCTTATCGGCCTGAGCCTGGTCTATCTGCAGCTGTGCGCCGATGTTGCGCCCGACGTCGACGTCTGCGATGTCAATGGAGAGGATCTCAAAAGCCGTGCCTGCGTCGAGGCCTTTGGAAAGCACGGTCTTGGAGATCAGATCCGGGTTTTCGAGAACCTGCTTATGTGTGAGTGCCGAACCCACGGTGGTGACAATGCCTTCGCCCACGCGCGCGATGACCGTTTCTTCTCCTGCACCGCCGACGAGCCTGTCGATATTGGCACGCACAGTGACGCGCGCTTTGGCTTTCAGCTCAATGCCGTCTTTTGCGATGGCCGCTACAACGGGCGTCTCGATCACTTTCGGGTTGACGCTCATTTTCACAGCGGTCAGCACATCGCGCCCTGCTAGGTCAATGGCGGTGGCGCGCTTGAAATCGAGCGGGATATCGGCCTTTTGCGCCGCGATAAGCGCATCCACGACCCTGTCTACGTTTCCGCCCGCGAGATAATGCTGTTCAAGCATATCGGTCGTCACGGTGATCCCGGCCTTGACCGCTTTGATCAAAGGGTTAGCAATGTTGGCCGGCGGAATTTTCCGCAGGCGCATGCCCACCAGCGAAAAGATCCCCAGCTTGACGCCTGCTGCCCTTGCAGCTATCCACAGACGAACGGGCACAAAGCTAAAGAACAAGACGAGAAAGATAAAGCCTGCGGCGATGACCGCGATGATGACCCATATATCCCACATAATCGTTCAACTCCTTTATTAATAGTATTTGTGTACCAAATCAAAATTATTTTATAATCAGCACGATCAAATAATAGAGCAGCATGATAAAAACGATGAAAGCGCCAGTGTAGAGACAAAGCCTGAAAAGCCGCTTAAAGTCTGTCTTGGCGGGCTCTTTTTCTGCTGTTTTGGCAAGAAGCAAGGCTTCGCATTTTTTGCAGAACTCTGCCTTGTCAGAATAATCAGTTTTGCACACGGGGCAGTATTTCAAGACGGCCCCTCCGTTTGTTTGACAAAAATGCGGGATCCGACCACGCGCACCACTTCAACACGCGCGCCGCTCGGGATATACTCGCCGTCTGTTATGACATCTGCTTTTTCTCTGCCGAAAACTGCCGTGCCGGCTGGGCGAAGAGGCGTGAGGCTGACTCCCGTCTGTCCCGTAAAACGTGAAAGATCCTGATTGGCGACATAGCCTTGCTCTCTTTGCGCTGTGTCTTTGAGCACGATGGAAGAGCGGTAAAGCCAGCCGCGCTTGAAACTTCGGGCTGCGAGCAGCGCAAGCAACACGACGAGCCCGCCGATGATGAGAACCAAAACCAACGCTTCAAGCACGCTTTGCGCCTGAAACACGATACAAAGAACCAAAGCAACAAGCCCGAGCCCGCCGAATATGCCGAAACCGGGTATGAACAATTCAATCATGAGAAGAACCATGCCCGCGAAGAACAAAACAACCGAAACGATGTTGATGGTTTCGAACAAGCCCATGCTTATTCCCCCCCTCGTATATCTTATGTCTGCGCATAAAGTATAACACAATATACATCAAAATGGCATATTCTATTCTTCTAAACTTTTTGTGAAGCATTTTATCATTGATCCGGTTTTTTTTGGCCCCATTTAAAATTTGGCATGAAACTTATACGCAGCTATTTAAAAAAAAGCAAAATAGCACTATAATGATATCAAGATTCATTTTGAGGAGTACGGTTATGAAAAAGGCAGACAGGAAAACGCGGCTGGCCGTCGTCACTGCCATGCTGCTTAAAGAGCCGGGGCATACGTTTTCGCTCAAGGTTTTCTGCGAGATGTTTGGTGTCGCTAAATCGACAATGAGCGAAGATATTTCTATGCTGAAGAACATGCTGAAAAGCTATGGGCAGGGAGAAATCGAAGTCGCGCTTGGAGCAGGCGGCGGTGTGCGGTTTGTGCCGTTCATGGCGCCCGAACAAAAAACGGCCATGCTTTATGAACTGTCCGCATTGCTCAGCGAGCCTTCGCGTATTCTTCCTGGCGGCTATATTTATATGGTGGATGTGCTCTCGAATCCCAAATATTTAGGCCCGATGTCCGATATCCTCGCCGGGATGTTTGTGCGCACCAATCCTGATTTTGTGATTACCATGGAAACAAGAGGCGTAGGGCTTGCGTTGCTGGTGGCCCGCGCTCTCGGAAAACCGCTGATCGTCGCACGCCGTGATTTGAAGATCGCTGAAGGCTCGGTCGTGACCATCAATTACCTCGCGGGTTCTTCACGTAGGATGATGACGATGTCGCTTTCAAAGCGCGCTGTCAATGCCGGCCAAAAAGCGCTGCTGATCGATGATTTTATTGCCGGAGGCGGGACCATGCATGCGCTTTGCGAGATGATGAAAGAGTTTGCGGTCACCGTTGTGGGTGTTGGCGCGGCGATAGTGACGCGCTCGCCAGAGAAAAAGCTTATCGATAACTACAAAGCGCTGCTGATGCTTGAAGACGTTGATATGGCATCCGAGAGTATCCTTATCCATCCCGTTTGAGATAGGCGCATTTTATCGTTGTTATGTATATAGAATCGAAAACTGTCAGATGCAAAAAAGCGGCCGCAATGCAGCCGCTTTTTTTGTTGCTCTTATGCTATTTCCGGTATCGTGGAAAGGCCTTGCCTCAGCATCTCTTCTGTGTATTCGGCATCCTTGATGTTTCCGGCAAGGTATTCCTCATAGGCGGCAAGATCGAAATCGCCGTGCCCCGAAAGGTTGAAGAAAATAGTCTTGGCTTCGCCGTTCTGTTTGCACTCAAGCGCTTTTTCCACCACATAAGCAATGGCATGCGCAGATTCAGGCGCCGGCAGTATAATCTCGCTGCGTGCAAAAAGCACAGCAGCTTTGAATACATCCGTCTGGTTGACGGCCGCCGCTCCGACAAAACCGTCATGATACAGTTGTGACAAGAGCCCGGAATCGCCGTGGTAACGCAGCCCGCCGGCATGGATGCCTGCCGGGATAAAATCGTGCCCCAGCGTGTACATCTTGGCGATGGGCGCCATCTTGGCGGTATCGCCGTAGTCATAAGCAAACTTGCCTTTGGTCAGCTTCGGGCATGCCGAAGGTTCGACCGCAACAAATTGTGTTTTATTGCCTTTCTTTAAGTTATCATGCAAAAACGGGAACGCACAGCCTGAGAAATTTGATCCGCCGCCGTTGCAGCCGATAATCATATCCGGATATTCGTCTATCTTCTCAAACTGCTTCTTGGCTTCAAGCCCGATAATCGTCTGGTGGAGGATCACATGATTCAACACGCTGCCGAGAGTATAATGCGTATCTTCGCGCATAGCGGCATCTTCAACGGCCTCGGATATCGCGATACCAAGGCTTCCGAGAGAGGCTGGATCTTTGGCGAGTATCGCGCGGCCTGCGTTTGTTTCCATGGAAGGGCTTGCAATAACGTTGGCGCCGTAAGTCTGCATCAGCGTCTTTCTGTATGGTTTCTGGTCGTAAGACACGCGCACCATATAGACGGTGCATTCAAGCCCGAAAAGCTGGCTTGCTATGGAAAGCGCGCTGCCCCACTGGCCTGCGCCCGTTTCCGTGGACAGCCTCTTGATGCCTTCGATCTTGTTATAGAAGGCCTGAGGCACGGCGCTGTTTAGTTTGTGGCTGCCCGAGGGGTTGTTGCCTTCGTATTTATAGTAGATTTTCGCAGGTGTATCAAGCGCCTTCTCCAGCCTGTAAGCGCGCACAAGCGGCGACGGACGGAATGAAGCGTAGACTTCCCTGACCTCTTTGGGGATGTCGATATAGCGCTCGCTTGACACTTCCTGTTCGATGAGCGCCTTTGCAAAAAGCGGTTCCAGATCCGCAGGTGCTGCCGGTTTTTGCGTCATGGGATGCAAATAAGGCAGCGGCTTATTGGGCATATCCGCGGCGATGTTGTAATACTGCTTGGGCAGCTCATCCTCAGTCAAATAAGTTTTAAAGGGTATTTTTTTACTCATGATTCTCTTCTCCTCTATTCTTGTTTTTTGCGCCAACAAAAATCACATCTTGTCTCATCTCATCTCGTCTTGGGCTTTGCCCGCTTAGAAAAAATGCAATTCTTTTAGAGCTTTGATACAGTATACGACAGCGCCAATCCTTGTGTCAACACAAAACATAGACGACAGCGTTTAACTATTCGATATGAACATTTATTTATAAGATATTTTATCGAAATAAATATATTTTTGGCAATGCAGGAAAAAAGAGAAGGCTTTTAGAGCGTATTGCCGTATAACAAATCAATAAGCAGCTTCATATTGCGCGCGGCAGATCAAAAAAAACAGGTAGGCATATGAAGAGCAACTTTAAAAAACGGCAGCCAAGGCTCAGTTGTTGTTTAAAAAAAACGGCTAACCGTCTGCGGCCTGCGCGATCTTGAGCGGTTTTGAGAGGTTCTGTGGTGTAGCCTTGGAATGAGAGAAGCTTATGCTTCTTTTGGAAAGGAGACAGACGAATGGATTGGACACAGATTTTGATTGGCCTGCTTGGGATCGTGTTTACTGGCGTGCTGATACCGATGCTCCACGCTGCGTTTGGCTGGCTGAAAAGCAAAACGCGAAACGAAGCGATGATCACGGTGCTGGGCGAGGCGCAGACAGTGGCTGACAACGTTGTGGCAAGCCTTCAGGCGACACTCGTAGACATGATCAAAGCGAAAAACGCAAACGGCAAATTGACAACGGAGCAGGCGAAAGAAGTGGCGCAAAGCGCGGTAAAAATGTTCCTTGCTGACATGTCTGCGCGGTCGCTTGCTTTTCTTGATGACTGCGCAGACGATCTGGCTGCCTATGCCGGACGGCTGCTTGAAGCGCGGCTGCTGCGCCTGAAAGGGGTGGACTAAAAGTGGGGGCTGCGAACGCTATAGACGAAAGATATGAAAACCTGACAAATGCCCAGATCGCGCAATTGAAAGCCGCCTATGCGCAGAGCGAAGCCGAATACCAAAGGCAGCTTGACAGCGCGCCCGCACAGTACCAGTCACTCAGAAACGAGGCTTATGTCAATCACGCACTGGCAGAACGCGCCCGCCAAGAAAGCATGGCCAACATGGGATTGAGCGGCTCAGGAGGAACATCACAAACGATCGCGCAGCGCAACACAGGAAGCCTTCTTGGCACGCTCGGAGATGTTTCTCGCCAGCAGCAGGATTTTTCAGACAACATAAACACTGCGCTGGCAGGCCTTGGTGCACAGCACTGCGCGGATGTCGCGGGCGTTACAGCTAAAAATCAAGCGCAGAGAATCGCCGCGCTGCTCGAACAGGAAAGATGGGAGGCACAGCAGGCGCAGGCGCAGACTAACAGTGTGTTCAACCAGGCTTACAAACTGTTCAGAAAGCGGCTGATCACCGCGGCGCAGTTTACAGCCATGACGGGGATCTCCCTGAAAAAAAGGTAGGCAGGCAGCAAAAAGGGCGGCCAAGGCCGCCCGGGGATAGCAGGCTGTCAGGCTAGCTCTTCAGCGGCGATCACACCGCTCTGTGTCGCTTTTTGTTTCAAGTCGGCATATACGCCGGCAAAGCTGGTTGCAAAGTAAGGCCCGACGAAAAGAAGCCCGAGGATACCGAAAGTGAGGGCGGAGAGTATCCACCAGCCGATAAAGCTCAAAAGCATGACGAAGATACCGCCTTTGTGCCCCTGCGTCATCCGCATCGAAAGCTTAAGAGCGTCTGTTGCACGTACGCGCAGGCAATCGGCAAGGATATACGGAGTCATTGAGTAGGCGATCGCTTTAATGATGCCAGGGATGATAAAGAGCAGCGTCCACAGCATAGTGAAAAGGTACATCCACAGTATGCCGCCGAGATTCCGGCCGTAGTCGGAGAAGCCGGTTGTAAATATATCGCTGATATTGCCTTGACTGCCTTTGTAGACGCGCAGGCAGAATGACGCATACCCGACAAGCATAGGCGGAACGACAAACAGGGCCACGATACCGGCTGAAGCGCCTGCGGCAGCGAAAGAAATGAGCACGAAAAGCACATAGGCGCCAAGCGAAACGCCGTACTGAGACTGAAAATTCGCTTTGGCATGGTTCTTAATGGCGGCACGGTCAAACATGGCAATATCTCCTTTAAATGATTATACACAGATTGTAGCAATGAAGCTTACATACAACAAGAATTTTTGGAACACATTTTTTGTAGATTCAATATAGACAGACAAAAATCAGGCCAGCGTAGTATCAAAATAAGAATAAACTTCAAAGAAGAATTTCCTTAAATGGTTGGTTTGCTGGCTATCCTGCATGGCTTTTGAAAGATTGACGGTGAGGCGCGGCTGTTTGCCTGTCAGGCCGCGCTGAGTCTTATTGAGCATCTGCTGTGTGATGCATCGCCGATATAACAAGGATTAAGTCCTTGCCGTTTTTTATATACCGAAGTTAGATATCGCAGCCCGTTTTCTGGAAGCGGCGGCGAATAAGGGGGGCATTCCGGATATCCTTGATCAAGAGAAATTACGAATTTTTAGCAAACAAGCCAAAAATACGGAAGGAGGAATAAACATGCAGGATGAGTATGTACGCGAAAGCCGCAAACTGGATGCGCTGGCAACGGCGCTGTACAGCACTGCGGCACTTGCTGCAAAAACGCGTGACAAAGAAACGGCCATAGCCGCCATGGCGCTCTCGAAAATGGTTGTGCAGCAGATAGATGTGCTTGAGGCAGCACTGGATACGCTGGCGGGAGTGAAAAGCTGTGGATGACGCGAGGCTTGAGGGCGAAGCAGCGGAGCCGCCTTAGGTGCAGCGTTGCGGATACTGCGCAGGCGGGATCCGACATGGCTGTATCTGTTATACAATTGACACGCTTGTGATCTGTGAGACATGCACGAAAAGATATGCTTGGGAGCCATTTATGGAAGAGGCAAAGCGAGACATCGCCATGCCGAAAAACTGGTTATAAGGAGCGCTCTGATGAGAGAAGTGGAGCTTTTTTTAAAAGAATACTGGTATGCCAAACGCAGCATCGGAAGGCTGATGCTTGACCTTGCAGCAGCGCGGCATGCTTATGAGCAGAGCTATGAGAGCATTCCCGTATCTAACGGATTTTCGGAGGCGGGAAAAAGGCGGGGCAACGCACAGAGCCCGGTGGAGAGGGCGGTGCTCATTGCGGTCGATCATTTTCGCGCTGAGGTGGAAAGCATTGAGCGGCGGCTTGAGGAAGAGCGCCGCACGATGGAGCAGATTGAGACAGCTGTATACAGGGCGGGGCTGATTGCCCCCGAAGCCGGATACGTGCGGCTGCGCTATTTCGAGGGGCGCAGCGTGGAGGCCTCAGCCCAGCGGCTTTATTGTTCTCTCGCCACTTGCGGGCGGCTGCGCGTATCGGCGCTGGGCAAGATAGAAAGGGCAAGGCATAGCCTGCG
Organism: Christensenellales bacterium; assembly: GCA_040768905.1. GTDB lineage: Bacteria > Bacillota > Clostridia > Christensenellales > SZUA-584 > SZUA-584. The sequence goes on along the minus strand of JAXGMA010000001.1, from coordinate 1,856,698 downwards.
GGCTGAAGCGGCAATGCATGAGAGGCAGGTGCAAAGGGCACAATAAGCTTAACAAAACGCTTAATCAGTTCTAAAAAGGAGGCGCGGCATGAGTGAATACTTTAAGCTTAAGGACATGGACACACTGATCAAAAAAGACGGCGATATGGCGTTTATATTTGACTGCAAGGCCAACGAATGGGTGCGCGACAAGAACCAAATCCTTAAAGGCAAGTTTGACGAGCAGGACGGCGAACATATGGTCGACTGCGAGCTTTTAAGCGAAAACGAGGCGCGGGCGTGGATCGCGCGCAAAGCGGACAGAGCAGAGTAAGAAAAGATCCCCTTAAGAAGGCTTGCGGCAATCGGCTGCAAGCTTTTTTAGCCTTTATATGAAGGCATGGTGATGCTGACCTGCATATTTTATACTATAAGGCGGTGAGATCATGTGGGCTGGTCCTTTCCAAGGGGGGTTTGGCGGCGGATTTGACGGGCAATGCTGCTGCTGTTTTTGCTGCTGCTGCTGCCGCTGTTGCTGGGTATAAATCGGCAATAGCCCTTTTAGGCCTGCCGTTGCGGCAGGCCGTACATGGAACAGCTAGCATGATGCCGTGCCCCCTCCTTTTTCTTTTTGTCTTTATAAGAGTCGCCCCGTGTTTTTTGGCAATGGCATAGGGAAAGGATTATGCCGTGCGCGCTTTTCGGATTTTTCTGCCTGAAACATTTTTTTGTTTGCGCGTTCTGATTTCTGCGGCAATCCAAACAAGAATTGGCAGGATGGCTTGAAACGGGAGCGCGTAATAGGGATAAAAACGCACAAAATCAAACATCTCCATGATGTTTTTGTACAGTACGGTACAGAGCGCGAGAACGATCAATCCGACGGGCAGCACGATCTGCCGGTAGTCCTCAAGGCCGATCAGGCGTGCGGTTCCCTTTGAGGCAGCCAGCAGGCAGAGCGTAATCTTGACGATGCCTGCGAGTATAAAGTTCATGGATATTGATCCTTCAATGCGTGAAAGAAAATCTGCGACACGGACGATGCGTGCAGCGGTATATGAAGGAAAATAATCAGCCTGCAGCATCGCCGGCCCCAACACAAAAAGATTACGCAGGATGACCACAAGCAGCACGGCTGCACCAAGCAACGTACCGAAAATGTAGAGCTTGTAGGGGCTGTCATTTTTTTTGATCGCGCTGGCTATGCCCAGCAGCAGCACGCTTTCCGCAAAGGGAAAAGAAAAGATGCCAAAAGCACCTGAAGCGATTTTTGGCAGATCATGCACCAATACAGGCTGTATATGTTCAAACCTCATTTTGTCAATAGAAAACACGACCGTAAAAACCACGACAGCCAATACGAGGACTATCGCGACCAAAGACCAACGGCCCAAAGCCTTAGCACCGCTTCTCGCAAGATAAACGGTAACGAGCAGCATGCCGATCATCATGGTGAGCTGGGGCGTCTTGGGCAGCGCGATAACCTGTATAAACTCAGAAAAGTTGCGCAGCACCAGTGCCGACAAATGGACGGCATATAAGCTTAGCAGCACAGTCAAGATCTTGCCTGCGGGCTTCCCAAGAGCCGTTTCCATGATCTCGAAAATATCTTTCTTTGGGTACAGCCGCATGATGCGCGCATAAACAAGCGCAACAGGGATAAAAAAGGCGACTGCAAGAAGCAGAGAAAACCAGCCATCCTGCCCGGCCTCAGTACTCACACCCATGACAACGCTGCTGCCAAACAGGAACATGATGAGTATGCTGATAACCTGACGTGAAGAAATAAATTCCTTTTGCATACGGCCCCCTTTACTCAATATTGAAGAGCATCTGAACGAACGAACGGATGGGCTCGGACGCAGAAGGCATTTCCGTTCCCAGACTGAACACAAACAGCACACCAAAGCTGACGGACAACAGCACACAGTAAAGGATGTTTTGTTTTTTAGGCCTTTTTTTTAAAGGAAGCAAATCAAAGACAACAGCGCCTGTATACAAAAGCAGCACGATCAACGTAAGCATAGTATGATCTTCCCATCCTCATCAGCGTTTATTTATGACCTTTTGACAGATGCAGAGTTGGCGATGTGCACTTTCGGGATGACTTTGACATCAAGCCCTGCAAAAAGTTCGTCCCAATCTTTACTGAGCGTCTTCCACAGCGCGGGGTCTGCCTGGCTGATCATCTTGCCAAAACCGAAGATATCTGCGCCGAAGTCCTTTTGCACCTTTTTGATGAGCGCACTTATATTTTGCTCAATTGTATCCTGCGCCTGCGTTTCAAGGGCAAAGACCCGCGGTTGATCGAGCGCGTCGAAAGGCTCGTCGATCTCATAAAGAAACGCGGTTGTGTCTGTCTTGATCTCCACCGCCAAGACCCCCTCGTTGTACGAAAAAGAAGTATTTGTTGTGTTCTTTGAGATTTCGAGAGACACGTTGTCTGCCTCGCCGTCGCGTGAGGAAAACGTCAGGATACCGCCCCGCAGATCGCCGAGAACAAAAAGCAAAGACATTGATTCTGCGGACGATAGATAGCCAATGAGCCGCTGCTGTTTAAAGACGGCAGTACCGTTTAATTCCGTCACTTCATCTTCGTCATTTTTTATGTTGTGCACAGCGGGCATGGCCAATTCATGCCCTCCGGACTCAAGTGTATTGTAGATATCGTAGAGCTCTGCGTAAACGGCCGATGATGTGTGCTCTGCGTCTTCCTGCGCGCTTTTTTGTATCTCGAGCGCATTGATCTTGCTGCCAAGGCCCTTGGCACGCAGTATTTCCTGCGCCGTTTTTTGCTGCGAAATGACGAGAGTCAGCGTTTCACGGAATTCTGAGCTGCGTAAAAACCAGTCGATGATGCCGCCGATATCTTCGTTTTTAACCAGATCTTCGCTTAAAACGAGCGTTTGCATATGCCCGAAATAAAGCTTTTGCGCTATCTTTCTTTTGACATTTCTGGTCGCCTCGAAAAGAGTCTTGCCCTCCGATTCAAGAAGAAAGGAACTAACGCCCTGCTCTTTGACATTTTCCGTCAAGTCGATCACTTCGAACCCGAGCATGTAGTTATCATTTTCCGGATTTTTGTCTATAGACATGCCGATTACGATGGCCATGCTATCAAGGCCGCGGTAATCCCAGCAGCCAGTGAGGAGAACTGCGGCCAGCAAAGCAAGAGATAAAGGTATAATCCGCTTAACCATTGCCGCCCCCCGGTTTCATGCGTATTCTGTCATCAGAGAGCATTTTGGGGCGCTGCCGCATCGTCCACCACGGCGCCCGAAAGAACGTGTCTTTCAAGTCCTGGTATTTGAGCCGTCCGCTCAGCATGATTTGCGGCACTCCGAAAGAGTGCAGATTGAGAATATGGATGATGATGACGCTGACACCGAGCATCAGGCCGTACAGCCCGAACATGGACGCGAGTATCAGCAGGAAAAAGCGCATCGGAATGACCGCGGGCGTCAATTTGGGTACGATGAGCGTGGTGATGCCCGCGATGGCCACCACGATGATCATCGGTGCCGCGACGAGTTTGGCTTCGACTGCGGCCTGGCCGATAACGAGCGCTCCGACGATGCTGAGCGCCTGCCCGAAACCGGTGGGCATACGTATGCCGGTTTCGCGTAGCAGATCGAAAACGATCAGCATCACAAAGGCTTCGAGTGCGGCGGGCAGCGGTACGTTTGCGCGTTCGTTCGCGATGCTGATGAGCAGCTGTGTGGGAAGCATCTCAGGATGGAACGCGACGATGGCTATATAAAACGCGGGTACGGTCACCGTCAGAATAAAGGCAAGCATACGCAGCCCTCTCGAAAAAGACGTATACCAGAAGCTTAAGTAGTAATCTTCGGTGCTTTGGAAGTTTTCGATAAACAGATGCGGCATGGTAATAACGACCGGCGATCCGTCCACAAACAGCGCCACACGCCCCTCGAGCAGCTTGCCGATGACGATGTCCGGACGCTCCGAATAATACATCGCACGGAACGGTGAGTACCGTGCGTCGCGTATCAACTCGGCAACGTAATGCGAATCAAGCACAGCATCGATATCAATGGTTTGAAGCCGCCTGAAAAGTTCATCAACAATATTTTTATTGACGATACCATCGATGTAGCACACGCATACCTGCGTGAGCGTGCGCCTGCCCAAGCTTATAAACTTCATTTTCAGGGCATGGGTGCGTACCTTGCGGCGGATCAGGGAGAGGTTTGGGATGAGAGCCTCTGTAAACCCTTCGCGCGGGCCGCTTAATGTTTTTTCATTGTCAGGTTCCTGTATGGCGCGGAGCGTGAACCCCTTGGTGTTGAATATCGCAGCTTCTGCAATGCCGTCAGTAAAAAGCACAGTATCGCCGTAGCTTAATGCATCCACGATTTTCTTTATGCTGTCTGTTTTTTCTGATTCGCCGATCTGCACGATCTGTTCAATGACTGATTCGAGTGTGCAGGGCGTGGCGGCAGTTGAAAGCATAAGAGGCTTCAAAATATTTTCATTGATCATCATGCTGCTTACAACGCCATCATTGAATAAAACCCAGTACCGTATGCTTTCGTCATGCATGTTGCGCACTTCTCTTGTGCGAAACACGTCTACATCCTTGAACAGTTCTTTGATGGCTGCGGTATTCTTGCCGGCAGAACGGGTCAGGCGGATGCTATCAAGCTGCTGATTGATATCGTCAACCGGTTCATCAATTTTTTTTTGCTTGTTTTTGCGTAAAAAGCGGAACACAGTTTGGCCCCTTTCGATGCTTTTGCCTTTATTTTATTATCCTAATAAGCGGTGAAAAATATTCCGGCTGCAGTTCTTTTCATCGCTGGTGTAAATGATTAAACAAAACAGGACACAGGCGCATATGTATGTGATAGGGGGGTGAAACTTATGTGTTGTGGATATGGCGGCTGGGGAAGAGGCAGAGGCTGCTTCCCTTGCGGTGGCTGGGGAAGAGGCTGGGGCTGCCAGCGTTGGGGCTGCAGCCGTGGCTGGCGCTGCTGGTAAGCCGGTTTTTTGCTGGAAGGCTCGCCAAAAGGCGAGCCATACATGTGCCCATAGCTTTCTTCACCCCCTGTTTTAGATACTAAAAGCGCAAATGCCGCGCCCTGCTCATTGCGGAGCGCAACTGCAAAACGCCCTTCAGCCGTCGTGCGGATTGGGTTCGCCGCTGTGCACCACACGTATGTTTTCCGGCAATCCGAAGTTATCGTGTTTTTCGTTTTTCCCCGGCACGGGTCTGCGCTGTTTCTTCTTTTTCATCGTAGTGGCCTCCATTTTGGTAGTTTTTTTTCAGTAAAGACGGCGAGAGCAGAATGCTTGCATCATTCTCCATAATAGGCTTTTTTGTAGATCTCCTTGAGTTCGCGGATTAGCGGGTAACGCGGGTTGGCCGTTGTGCACTGGTCTTCAAATGCGCGCTCTGAGAGGATATCGATCTTTGAGAGAAAGTCTGATTCAGGTATTCCGCACTGCGCTATGCTCGCGGGCAAAGACAAGTCTTTTTTTAGCCTTTGCACCGCGTCTATAAGCCTTGTGATCTGCTCCTTGGTATCTGCGCCGCCAAGATCAAGATAGCGGGAAATTTGCGCATACCGTTTGTCTGCAATATATGTTTCGTACTTGGGAAAGATGGCGAACTTCGTGGGTTTTTGCGCATTGTACGCGATCACATGCGGCAGCAATATGGCGTTGGCGCGGCCGTGGGGGATATGGAATTCGCCCCCCAGTTTGTGGGCGAGCGAATGGTTGATCCCTAAAAATGAGTTGGTAAAAGCCATACCCGCGATACACGACGCATTGTGCATTTTTTCGCGCGCCAGTTTATCGCCCGCATCATTGTATGAACGGCGCAGATATTTGAAAACGAGTTCAATGGCTTTGATGGCCAGCCCGTTGGTATAATCGGACGCAAGTATAGAGACGTACGCTTCAATGGCATGCGTCAGCACATCCATGCCGGTATCGGCAGTGATGGATTTTGGCATCGTGCCCACAAACTGCGGATCGATGATCGCGACATCGGGCGTGAGTTCATAATCGGCCAGCGGGTATTTGGTGTTGCCGTTTTTCTTATCGGTGATGACCGAAAACGAGGTGACTTCGCTGCCGGTGCCGGACGTTGTGGGGACAGCCACGAACTGAGCGCGTTTGCCGAGATTGGGGAAATGGAACGCGCGTTTGCGGATATCGAGAAATTTGAGGCGCAGCCCGTCGAAAGAGGTTTCGGGGTGCTCATAAAACAGCCACATGCCCTTGGCCGCATCGATGGCGCTGCCGCCGCCGAGCGCGACGATGACATCCGGTTCAAAGCGGTTCATCTGTTCAACGCCGCGCATGATAGTTTCTGTTGAAGGATCCGGCTCGACATCAAAGAAAATTTCGTTGCGGCAGTACTTTTCACGCTTGCAAAGATAATGCATCACCTTGTCTAAATACCCGAGTTTCATCATCACCGGGTCGGTCACGATAAAGGCGCGGCTGATGCCCGGCATGGCTTCAAGGTATTGCACCGAACCTTCTTCAAAATAGATTTTAGGGGGGACCTTGAACCATTGCATATTCACTCTCCTTTCGGCAACGCGCTTCTTGTTGAGCAGATTGACCGAAGAAATATTGGCGGTCGTCGAGTTTCTGCCGAACGAGCCGCAGCCCAAAGTGAGAGACGGAGTGTTGGTGTTGTACATATCGCCGATGGCGCCTTGCGAAGACGGTGAATTGACGATCACGCGCCCGACTTTCATGGCATAACCAAAATCGCGGCACAAAGCACCGTCTGCCGAATGGATCACGGCAGAGTGCCCAAGGCCGCCGAGCTCAAGCATCTTTGAGGCATAGTCAAAGCCCTGCTTTTCGTCCTTTGCAACGAAATAGGCAAGCACTGGCGAGAGTTTTTCAAGGGAAAGCGGATACGCGAGGTCGGGCTTTGGCAGCCTGGCAATGAGTATTTTGGTCTCCTCGGGCACCTTGATGCCTGCATGAGCGGCTATCGTGCTTGCCGTTTTGCCGACGACATCCGGATTTACCGTCATTTTATTGGTGTTGATCACATACTCGGTGAGTTTTTTGATGTCCTCATCGGAAAGAAAGGCGCAGCCGTTGGCTTTCATGATGTCTTCAAACGCCTTCGCGGCGCTTTTGTGAACGATGGCGGCCTGCTCGGACGCGCAGATCATGCCGTTGTCGAATGTTTTGGAGATGATAAGGTCGGTACAGGTACGCTCCATAGAGGCATCTTTGTGGATATAACACGGCACGTTGCCGGGCCCTACGCCCAGCGCCGGCTTGCCCGAGCTGTATGCGCTGCGCACCATGCCTGCGCCGCCGGTCGCAAGTATCAGCGAGACGTGCGGATGGTTCATCAATACGTGCGTCGCTTCGACGGACGGCGTTTCCACCCATTGGACACAGTAACGGGGGCCGCCTGCGCGGACCGCGGCATCGCGCAGCACGCGCGCCGACTCCACGGAGCATTTCTGCGCGGAAGGATGGAACGCGAAGATGATGGGGTTGCGCGTTTTGGCACAGATCAACGCTTTGAACATCGTTGTGGACGTCGGATTGGTCACTGGGGTGACGCCCGCGATGATGCCTACAGGCTCCGCGATCTCCACAAAGCCTTCAAGCTCGCTTTCGTCTATGATGCCCACGGTTTTTTGTTCCTTGATGCTGTGCCAGATATACTCGGTCGCGAATATATTTTTGATGACCTTGTCTTCAAAAACGCCGCGCTCAGTTTCTTCGACGGCGAGCTTTGCAAGCTGCATATGGTTCTCAAGCCCCGCAAGCGTCATGGCATGCACCATTTTATCCACCTGCTGCTGATCCATCTTCATGTAGGATTTTAAGGCACCGGCAGCGTTTGCCACGAGGCTGTCGATAGCGGGCGCGATGCCCTTTTGTCTGTCCGCCTGTTCGGCCATTTTAGCTTCTCCTTTGAGCTGGTGCATAATCTTTACTGCGCCAAATTATTTTGCGCACAAAAGGATACGCTTATTCTTAAAGATTGTGCGTATGAAGACAGGTGTCATAAAAACGCATGGGTGCTATAATGTGTGTGCATGAATATCAAGGAATGAAGGGGATTTGATGAACATCACAATAAGACGGGAAGAAAAGAGAGACCACCGTGACGTTGAAGAATTAACGCGCGAGGCATTCTGGAACCTGCATGTGCCGGGGTGTAACGATCATTTGCTCGCGCACAAACTGCGGAGCTGTGCGGCCTTTATACCCGCGCTTGATTTTGTAGCCGAAAAAGACGGACAGGTCGTCGGCAGCATTATGTACTGCCGTTCAACGGTTAAGAATGACGATCAAAAAATCTTTGATGTGATCACTTTCGGGCCTTTGAGTGTTTTGCCAGCCTTTCAAAAGCGGGGCATAGGCGGCATGCTGATCCGGCATTCACTCAAAGCTGCTGCCGGGCTTGGCCATCAAGCTGTGCTGATCTACGGGGATCCTGCGTATTACCGGCGTTTTGGCTTTCAAAGCGCACAAGCCTTTGGCATCAGCACATCGGAGGGAAAATTCATTGATCCGCTGATGGCTCTGGAGATTGTACCGGGCGCGCTTGACTATGTTTCCGGCCGCTTTTTGGAGGGTGAAGCGTATAGCGTTGACCCAAATGAACTGATCGAGTTTGACAAGACATTTCCGTTTAAGGAAAAACGCGTGACCGAAAGCCAGAAAAAGTTTGCGCAGATGACCGGCCAATAGCCCTCTTATAAAGAGAACAAAAAAAGGCCATACCGTGACGGCATGGCCCGAAAAAGCTGTTACAGGGCTTTGGCGTTTTCATAAATGCGTGTGATCTCGTTCTTGCCCGAAATGCGGCTGACCAGCAGCGCGATCAGCGTGATGCCGGCAAGGCTTAAACCAAGCCGCGTAAACGTAAACACCGGCCCCATGGACGCAAGTTCAAAAAGGACCATGGGGATTTTTGTCGTTGACCATGCACCGAGGAAAAGCAGCACGTTGAAAAAACTGGCTCCTTTTTTCATGAAGACCGCTGCCATCGGGAAAGCGGCATAAAGAGGCCCGGCTGCCGCAGACCCCAAAAGTACCGCGAGCGCGCCGCCGCGCAGCCCCGAACCTGCGCCCAAAAAGCGCACCATGGTTTCGCGCGGGATCCAGACGTCGAGCAGGCCGAGCATGACAAATACGGGCGGCAGCACAAGCAGCATTTCCTTAAAGCTGAAAAGCGTTGTGCCCAGTGCTTTTGCGCCTATGTCGGGCACGAAGATGAGCAGGGCCGCCAGCCCGAGCACGGCGGCAAGCGCAGCCGCATACCTTTTTAAGAGTTTTTTTACCATATTTCCCCCATGACTGCACCCAGAACGAACGCCGCGACAAACGCAAACGCAAAGGCAAGCGCGTTGCGCAGCAAAGATGCTTTGACTCCGAAGTATTTAAACTCGACGGGCAGCGTGACGGTACCAACCATCATCAACGAAGACACAAACGCGCCGATCTGCATATACCCCGCGCCGCCGTTAAGCAAAAGCGCCGCCGTCGGGAACGCCACAAAGCCCGGGATCAGCGTGACCGCACCCACCACCGAAGCCAGCAAAACGCCGAGCCACCCCGACTGTGCGCCGATGATGCGGCTGATGGCAGCGGGATTGAGCAGCGCCAATACCACGCCGACGATGATCATGATGCTGATAAACTGGGGCAGAATGTTTTCAAACGCACGCCACGCTTTTTTGAACGCCATTTTGGTTTTCTGCCGGCTTTTTATCAGAGAAATGACCGTCAGGATACCGGCTGCCGCGTAAAAAATAATGGTATCGATATTCATGATAGGCCCCCGCCCTTCTTGGCCGACGCCGCATGTACGGACAGTAATTTTGAAATGCGCGCTTGGCGCAGCTTTAACACTTCGATCCACTTATCAAGAGCCTCAGACCCTTTTGGCGTGATGCTGTACACGCGCTTTTTCGGGCCATGGCCGCCGCTTTCCCAGCGCGATTGCACCCAGCCGGCCTGTTCCATACCGCGCAATGTGCGGTAAAGCGTGCTGAGCTTGAGTTCATCGGACTTAAAGCCGAAACCGGACAGCTGCTCTGCAAGCGCATAACCGTGCGCAGCCCCGTTTTGGAGCAACTCCAGCAGACAGATTTCCATAAAACGCCGCATGTGGTGGCCGCAGGGAGTGATTGCGTGCATGGCGCCTCCTTAGGTTCTAAATAACTATATACATAGAGTATATAGACTATGATTATAGTATATGCTGAATGATAAGTCAAGCAGCAGGTTTCAAAAAACACCTTTAGCTTGAAAATAAAGACAATGTGCATTACAATAAAAGAATAAAATACATACAAGGAGGATTTGTGATGAGAAAAGCAAGTTACGTACTTGGTATGGTTGGAGGCTGCCTTGCGCTGGTGGGCGCGGTTTTATATATCGTCGGCGGTCTTTTTATCGTGTTTACCGGCACGCTGTTTTTTGATGAGATCATGGCCATCATCAATAACTTTGTCAATCTTCCGGGCGGCTCGACAAACTGGATCAATACTTTTGTGATCGGAATGGGCGGCGTTTTGATCGTGGTTTTAGGTGTGCTCTGTGCGGTGGCCGGCATCCTCGGGCTTGTGGGCGCACGCAAGGTAGAGAAGAACAACGTAACTGCCGGCGTGCTGATGCTGGTGGCTGCGGGGCTTTCGCTGATTGCCGGTTTCGGCTTTTTCCTCATGATACTGTTTTTGCTGGGCGGGATCTTTGCGCTGGTCAAAGAAAAATCACCGGAGCCGCCTGAACAGCCGCAATAGCACAACATCACATTGCTTATAAGATTGCTGCAAACCAAATTGCGGCATACATAACACACAGCCAGGGCCCCGGAAATACGCCGGGGTTTTTGGTATGGCGCTGATGATAATGTGCATTTAAGAAGTGACAGCAAAAAGCCCCCGCGGATGCAGGGGCTTTGACAGTTAAAGTATTCATCTAGATGACTTGCGCGGTCTTGTCCTCTTTCTTTTTGAAAGGGCCTGTGCGTGTGGACAGCAGGGTTACAAAAACGCCGAGGAGCAGCGCGCCCGCAAGCGCGGCGATCAACGCAGGCAATCCCACTGAAGGCTCTGCTGCCGCTTTGGATTCAAGCAGCGCAGCCTCTACGGCAGCCGCGATCTGCGCATCGATGTCAGCAGGATCCTGCGGTGCGGAAAGAATTCCTGACGCGCCGCTGACCACAGCCGCAGTGACAAAATAACTGGAACAGTGGTAGATATCAAAGGTGACATAGCCATCCGCATCCACCAGCGCTTCCTGCTTGCCCTCTATGACATCTGAATCCGGGTAATAATAATACAGATACAGCGTTTGGCCGGGCGTATGCTCAGTGGCGAGGAAGCGGTAGGAGAAACAGCCGGGGAGCACGCCGCTGTGTGCGAAGTGAAGCTGATAGACATCCTGCATATCCGCTTCGGTGGAAAGCGAGAAATCTTTCACCATGGATACAGAAAGATCGATGGCTTCCATATCTTCGGGCAGATCGCCCAGATTTGCGCCGTTGATGGTGCAAAAGTATGTGCCCATATCAAGCTCAAGGACGCCCTGCTTTTCTTTGAGCATCTTTAGTATGCTGACGGGGATCTGTGTGCTTTGTGTGACGGTGACAGATGTTTTTCCGCCCTGTTCAAGCGTGCTAAGGGTGCTGCTTAACAGCTCCCATTCGGTGGGGGGCGGTGTCGGTGTCGGCTCGGGTGTCGGGGTGGGTTCGGGCTCTTCGGTCGGCTTGGAGGTGGATGCCGGCCTGGGCGTGGAGGTCGGTTTATCAACCACAGTAACAGTTTTTGAGCTGCTTATATTAAACTCTCCGACTATATAATCCCCAGTTTCTGCATCTAGTTTTGCTGTTGAGCCTTGTCCAGATACTGAGATAGTACCTTTATCCCCTGGCTTGGCATCCGAGGCAACAGTCACTTTAATCGTCACTTTTCGAGAAATACTGCTGTTTAAACCTGAACTGGAATCTCTGCTACACTCAACTCTGCTCCCACTAAAAACACCTCCACAAGAAACCATTGTTATAAAGGAGGAAGCATTTGCAGAAACCGTTACGTCATAACTATACGATCTACCCTTCTGCACTTCGCTTGGTCCAGATATCTTAACATTTGCAGAAGCAAAGGTGCTTGATATCAAGAAGAACGGCACTGCCAGCATCATAACCAGCAGAAAACTTAAGAACCTTTTCATGTGGATAACCCCTGTTATTAGATTTTTTTAACTTATTGGTACATACGCCTGCCATGGCTGAACTGCTGATCGTAGTAGCCGGTAAACGTGCCGATAAGCACGCAGCCGCCAGCCGAGGTGGCGTGAATGTGGTACCCGTTGCCAAGATAGATGCCCACATGGCCGATACGCCCCGGCGTATCCTGCGACCAGTAGAACATCAGGTCACCGCGCTTAAGCTCTTCTTTGCCGACAAGCAGCCAGTCCGTCCTCTTGCTGTATGTATCGGCGGTCGAGCGGCCGGTGCTGTAGCCTTCCTGCGTGAGGCAGTAGTACACAAAACCGGAGCAGTCGAACGCATCCGGCCCGCGTGCGCCCCAGACATACGGTTTGCCCTGCTGGGCGAGCGCGATTTCTATGAATCTCTCTATACGCGCGTTGCCGCTGCCGGGCAGATGGGGCATTGCGCCGCCGATGGGTTTGATGGCAAGGATATCGAGCCGAACCAGCGTATAATCGGTGATGGAAACGACGCCGTCGCGGTTGACATCCGCCGCTTCGCGGAAAGCGCCGCTGAGCCTTGAGAGCCCGAGTATATCGAGCCTTATCTGCGTGTAGTCGGTGATGGATATGGCTCCGTCGCCGTTGGTATCGCCTTCAACGATGACCGTGAGCGTGTCGCGCACCTGTCCGCCGATCACGAGCTGTACCTGCATGCCTGTTCCCACGACAGCGCCCGTATAGGGCTGGCCGTCTGCGGTCAGCATGAGCAGGTCGGCGTTGTCGTTTTCTATCAGATCTAAAAAGTTGGTCCTGAGCGTGATCTTCATCACGCCGCTCAGCAATCCGCCGTTGATATCATAAATGGCGGAGGAGAGTTTGTCCGGCTTGACGGTGACCACACACGAAGCCTGATAGCCGCCGTCTTGCGTTATGGCGGTGATGATGGCGGTGCCGACAGAATGTGCCGTGACCGTGCCTGCCTCCACCGCGGCGACAGCCGGTGTGGAAGAAGACCACAGGACGGTCTTATCGGCCGCATCATCCGGAGAAACCGTGGCAGTGAGCGTAAACGCATCGCCCGGGCACATCGCAAGATCTTCAGCCAGCGATATGCCGCTGACGGGGATGTCTTTCTGGGGAGAGTAAGTGACGGAGCAGCCTGCGCCCTGCAACAGCGCGATATCCGCCATGTCATCGCTGCCCTCAGTGATATCAAGATAGTTGAGCGATACATCCAGTGTGTTAAGCGCAAGGCCGGTCAGCGGCGCGATGCTGCGCACGGTGTTGTCCGAGATATCCAGCGATAAAACACCGGTTAAGTATTCTGAGCCTGTCAGATCGCTGATGCTGCGGCCGGAAAGATCAAGAGCGCCTGTGAGCGCACCGAGCTCGCCTTCATTAAGGCTGCCGTCAGAATTGGCATCTGCGGCATCAAGCAGCGCCTGCCGCAAAGCCGCATCAGGAATATCGACAGTATCTTCGGCGGCTGCGAAGGCTGTCACAACAGCAAAACAAAAAACCGCTGCCAGTACTAGCGAAACCGCAATACGGATGGTTTTGTTGTTTTTCATTGACGAACCCCCAAAATTATTTTAGGCGAAAAAACGCTTAAGGATCGCGCGCCACATAACCGCTGTGGACGAAACCTGTGCCGCTGCCAAAGACGATCTCATACCAAAGCACGCCGCTTGTGTCATGCTCTGCCGTGACTTCCACGCGGTCGCCGTTGTACAGGGTTCCGATCGAGCTATAGCTTGTATCCGGCCCGCTGCGCACATAAAGAGTGGTCGATACAGTCACCGTGGCATTGGTGGTATCGGGCGTGGGTTCGGGCGCGGGCAGCGGTTCGCCCAAAGGCGTGAGCACGGGTGCATTGACAGTCTCGGTGATAAGCTGCGTATTCGGGTAGTAGAACGCGAGGATCTGATCGTATGTGTGGCCTGCATTCGCGCGTGACTGTGCGCCGCGCTGGCTCATGCCGATGCCGTGGCCGTAGCGGCGGCGTTGGAGTGTGAATGCCGTGTCTGTTTCCTCAACGGTCAGCATGCGCAGGCTGCGGTAGAAAACCTGGTAAAGACTGCCGGACGTTTCGAGTGGGCGCATGTCTATGGTGAAACTGACGGTCACGGGCTCCCGCACCAGGCCGTCTGCCGTTGTGCCGGAAATCGCTCTTAAACCGAGGATATGCAGGCGGATCAGCGTATAGTCGGTGATGGAGATAACACCGTCGCGGTTGACATCCGCGGCAGCCAACATATGATCGGGTATGGGTCTTAAACCGAGGATGTGCAGGCGCACCAGTGTGTAATCCGTGATGGAGATGACGCCGTCCCCGTTGACATCGCCAAGCGCGACACCGTCCGAATCCACAGGCGTGGCGTAACGCCAAGCGTTGACCGTCATGGTGACGTCTGCAAAATCAAAAACGGGGCAGGGATTGTTGCCGGTGAAATCGTTGCCGTTGTAACTGCCTGTCCCGCCGTGGTTTCCGCGGTGGGTGTGCGTCCGAAAGCCGCCAAAGCCGACGATCTCAAGATCGCTGGTCACGCCTGCGATATAGCCTTGTGCACGCACGGCATCCATCGCAGAGATCTTGATGTACTGCTCGACGGCCGCGTTCTTTTCGGCCGGGCCTTTGATCATGGAACCGCTGCTGTAATCCCAGTACTGAATAACGTCGTTCTGTGTGATGATTTTTGGGAAAACGACAAGCTCCTGTATGCTGTAGCTGTTTGCAGTATCAAACGTGTCCTGCTGTATGATGTGGTAGGGCTTTAAGGGATTGGAAGCCGACCAGACATGCTGGGGGATATCCGTCCAGCCGCCGTTGGAAGCGGCGTAATAGCACTGCACATACTCGCTGCCGCTTTTGAGCACCTGGCCTGCTGTGGCGTTGACAGCCGCGATGGCTCTGTCGTTTGCCGCGTTGA
Organism: Christensenellales bacterium; assembly: GCA_040768905.1. Lineage (GTDB taxonomy): Bacteria > Bacillota > Clostridia > Christensenellales > SZUA-584 > SZUA-584. Next base: position 1,841,606 of record JAXGMA010000001.1, on the reverse strand, counting down.
AGCCCTTGTAGACCTGTTCCGCAGAAGTGTCGATAATGTCGTATATTGAAGATTGTGCATTGGCTATCTTATTGACAGCATAGGTGCGCGCGGTGACGGCCTGTGATTTGAGCGCCTCAAGAGGCCATGAGTTGCTCATCTCGTGTGGCACGACGCCGCAGAGGTATTCCTCAAGATAGACGTGGTTGATGATCTGTATATTGCCGCCGCTTGCGCGGATCTCGATATTTCCAAGGTAATTTAGCGTCGTCTCGTATCTCGAATTATAGATACCGACATGGTTGTTCGTATCGGGTGTGGGCGCATGCTGCATAAGCCATATGCTCGATGAGGTTGAAACCGAAGCAAGCAGCGTGCTGCCCTGGTAAAGCCGCAGGTTGCCGCTTTCGATCTTCGCCGTATGCACAGTGCGCGAAAGCGCCGTGCCGTTGAGGCTGTAGTTGCCGTCGATGTCCAGGTTGTGCGATGTGGTGCTGGGGATGGAAAGCAAAACGCGTATCACAGAATAATCAGGCAGTGCGAAGACTGGCTGCAGCCCGCCAAACAAGGTGAAAACGACGGCTATACATAAGATGAGGCAAACGGCTCTTTTTCGCAACATGCCCTCCAAGAAAAGGAAATCGACAGTAACAGAAATGTAACATATCTGCAAATATACTTATAACATATATCACACAAAAAGTATAGACAGAAACACAAAAATTTCTATTTTTAAAATGAAGCGAGGCTGCAGCCGTATGAACGGCTGTTTATGAAGACATCGCAAAAGGCGCAACATTAAAAATAAAATTACAATAAAATTAAAAAATAAATAAAATGGAATTGACAATAGTGTATGACATACAGTATAATAGCGGCGAGGTGATAGATATGGAAAATGTGAAAAACATTGTGACGGGCATGGAGCAGGAGCTTCGGCGCGGGACGATGACGCTGTGTGTGCTAAGCCGGCTTGGTTTGCCAAAGTACGGTTATGCGCTGGTGGAGGAGATGGCGGCTGCAGGGCTCTTGATAGAACCGGGCACATTGTACCCGCTGCTCCGGCGGCTGGAGGCACAGGGGCTATTGACGAGTGAATGGGAAACCTCAGGGGCAAAGCCGCGAAAGTATTATTCAAGGAGCGCTCAAGGAGAGATAGTTTACGGCCTGCTGTGCAAAGAGTGGGATGCGATGACGCAGTGTATCGACAAACTGATAAACGCGGAGGAACAGAATAATGAGTAAATCAAATGAACTGATAGACCGTTATGTGTATGATGTTACGCGGCGGCTGCCGCAGGCACAGCGCACGGATATCGAAAAAGAGCTTCGGACGCTGATCGATGATATGCTGGCGGGCAAAGAGGATGTCAAAGATGTGACGCTCGTGCTTATAGAGCTTGGACGGCCTGCCGAACTGGCTGCGAAATACCGCGGAAGCCTGCGTTATCTGATAAGCCCGCAGCTTTTCGGCACCTACGAGATGCTGCTCAAGATCGTGCTTGCGGCAGTGGCGTTCGGCATGCTGGCAGCCAATGTGATCATGAATATCACGGCACCGCCTGAGAGCGTGCTGCTGGCTGTCGCACAGGCTTTGGGTATGACGGTGATGGCGCTGTTCCTGGCGTTTGGCATCATCACGCTGATTTTCGCAATAGTCGAGCGTACCGGCAAGGGCGAGGCATGGAAAAAAGAGAACGACTGGCATCCGCGTGATCTGCCCGAAGTCCCGCTTCGTAGCGCCGTCATAAAGAAGGGCGACCCTATCGTATCGCTCGTGTTTTCGGCTGTGTTTCTCGTCATCTTTTTGACGATGCCGTGGCTGTTCGGTGTGGGGATCGGACTGCCCGCGCCGTGGATACCCGTGTTTAACTTAAATGCGCTGGCGGGCGTTATCTGGCTGTTTGTGCTGCTTATCGCGGCGGGCGTTGCCAAAGATGCGCTGCGCCTGATTATCGGGCGCTACACCATAAAGCTTGCGGCCTTCGTGGCTGCGCTCAATATCATTTCTTTTGTGCTCGTGGTACTGGTTTTTGGGAACGCGGCTGTGTGGAATGCCAGTTTTCTTGCCGACCTGCAGGCGGCGACCGGCGCGGAGTGGTTTGGCAGTGATCTCGCAAAGGCAATATGGGCATTTGTCCCCACGCTGATCGTCGTTCTTTCCGGCATCGGCCTCGCGGCAGACACAGGCACGACGCTTTACCGCGGTATAAGATACGGCAGAAAAAGCGCGGCAGGCCAAGGCTGACCGAAGGGGGAGCGCGCAGAGGACATCTATCCGGAGGCTCCGGGGCTTTTTGTTTAGAGGTTCTGGGGCTTTCTTTGTTTGGAGGGCTTTGGAGCTTTTAATTTGGAGGGCTTTGGAGCTTTTCGTTTAGAGGTTCTGGGGTGTTCTTTCTGGAGGCGCTGCCTTAATGCCTCCGCTCAAGGGGAGCGCCCCTTGAGAATCCCCGCGTTTTCGCCAAAACCTGCGGTTTTGGCGGGGAGGAATTTGCAGTAACAGGAAGAATTGTGCAGGAATGGGGAATATGGTATAAGTATATTGGTGATACATTAATTATGAAAACATTAATCTACTTTTTCTGAGTGAATAATCTAAAGTTAACTTGAAATGAATAAACGTTTGATTCTAATAATAAGAAAAAGGACACAAGAGTATGAACTATTTTGAAAAAGAAATTAGTAAAGCAGCATCTGAAGTAATAAAAAATGTTGCCCAAGACATAGTTCGACCAACTTCTCACAGTATTGGAAAAAACATAGGACTTTTGGTTGATGGTGTAATGGGCTGGCTCGGATGTTGGGGGCAAAAACAAAAGATTAAGCAGGCGGCCAATATACAGACATATAAAGAAATGATAGCTTCAAAAATTCTCAGTATCCCTCATGAAAAACTATGTGAACCTCAAACAAATATTGTTGGGCCTGCCGTTGAAGCAAGTAAGTTTTACCTTGAAGAGGATTATTATAAAAATATGTTTTCAAATCTGATTGCTGCATCATGCAACGTTAGTTTTTCAAATATTATCCACCCTGCATTTGTTGAAATTATTAAACAATTATCCCCTTTGGATGCAAAACTTTTGAGTACTTTTAAACATGCAACATATCCAGTTGCAGATATTTATGAACAACATGCAGATGGTATAATAACGCCTTATAATCAATGTTTATTTGATTTTTTAGATTGTGGTATCTCTTTTGATAATACAGAGATTATTCGTCTGACTTCATCGCTTGATAATTTAATAAGATTGGGCTTAGTATTAAAAAACAACAAAGTTCTTCAAAAAGACTATGATTATTTAAAAGAATTTGAAAAGAACTGGTTATATAGAATAAGTAAAAAAAGCATAGAAGCTTCAAGCTCTATCAAGATAAGAAAATATAGAATCGAATTAACCGAGTTTGGTAGAAGCTTTACTAAATGTTGTTTTTAGTAAACTCTACTTCTTATAAGTATCTATTATTATACCCCCCTTCCTCGAAAATGCGCAGCATTTTCGCGTGGGTTGCCAAAGGGCAATGCCCTTTGGCGGAGGTTTGGAGGCGGAGCCTCCATAAAAAAGCCGTGCCCTTTGGCGGGAGCGCGAGGGCAGAGCCCTCGTAAAAAACACCTATGCTACAAAGCCCTCATTCCTTCGTTTTTACTGCTATCACGCCGTGCTCAGCCTCAAATGCGGCGACGCGCTTCTTGATGAGCTGTTCGATCTCCCTGTTTTTTGTGCGCCCCTCGAACTCGGCGATGTATCCCAGCTTTTCGAGCAATACCGCGCTGATGCGCAGCGTGTAACGCGGCAACTGCTTCCCCATAATGACGCCTCCCTAACATAATATTGACACCATGATAACGTCATATTATAATCTATGAATATTATGACGCAAATTTGACGCACGAATGCCAAAAATCATTCTTCGGAGGAAAAGAAGATGGCTGCTGCTTATCAGCAAATGCTTAATAAAGAACGGGAGAAGCTTGACAGCCTCATCGATCAGGCTCTTGCCGACGGAACGCCCATCGATTGACGCAGACGATCATGAAACAATGCAAAAAAGTCAACCGGCTGATTTTAGAGCGTCAAAACAAAGAAAGTAAATAATAGAAGCGTGCCGAAAAAGCGCAGCATTTTCGCGAGGGTTTCAAAATGGGCTCGTCTCTTTGACAGCGTGCGGGGACAGCGTCCCCGCGGCCTTCACCACAGTTCCTCACAATAAAACCTCAACGCGTAAATATTAAGATCCTTTTAAGACGCGTCTCGCCGTTGAGCGACTCTGCGCGTGAAATGGTATAGCTTATGGATGATGTGCCAACCACCACGGAACGTGAATCGCATTTGTAATCATAAGGGTCATACGACGTGGCGGCATGCCAGTTTGGGATCGTCACGCCCTGAGCGTTGAGCGGTGCGACAATGGATGCGTAAACGACAAGGCCGTCCGCATCGCGAAACTGTATCATCATTTCGGTTTTGCCCGCCTGGGAAGCCATGGAAATGCTTCCGCTGGTACTAAGCACGCCGCTGTCGAGAACGAGCGTCCATGCCAGCGCGTCCGCTGAAAGCTTTGGCTTTGTGACTGCGCCCGCGGCGATCTTGGTGGCAGTGACAGCGCCTGAGGAAAGCCGCGTCTCCGTCACCGCGCCTGCGGCCATTTTCGCCGCAGATACGGCACCGTCGGCCAGTTTTTCTTCAGACACCGCGCCGGCTGCCAGCTTTGGCTGCGTTACCGCCCCGTCAGCCAGTTTTTGTGCCGATACAGCGCTGACCGCCAGCTTTTCTTCAGAAACCGCCCCGGCGGCTATCTTTGGCTGCGTTACCGCGTCCGATGCCAGCTTGGCCTCTGTGATTGAACCATCGGTGACAGAACCGGCCACAACGGCATCTATCTGTGCCTTTATGTCGGTGATCTGAGCGCGCACTGTTTGGCCCGACACATTTTCGATGGCCGCGCTGCCGATGCTCTCCGCGCCGCTTTGGCCCGTTTCCGCGTTTTCAAGTTGCGCGGTCAGCGTGTTATTTAAGTAATCGCGCAGCTGGTCGGATACGCTTTGCACCTGTGCGCGCGCCTGTGCCTCGCTTTCGGGCGTTGTGGGATAGTGATTGGTATCTTTAAGCCCGTCCGATGGATCAAAGGCCATTTTGGAAAAAGCCATGCGTTACCTCCTTATTTTGCTGCCCAAAAAATATTCGATCCTGAGCCCCGATATGCCCACGTCGCGGTCTTTCTCTCTGCCGGACACCCTGATCTGCAAATATGCCGCACGGCGCAGCCCAAGCCTTATGGCAAACGTGCGCGCAAACTTGATGACATCAAACGTGAACGCGCCCCAGTTCAGATCCTGCCATGAGAACGACTTGATATCAAAATGGCGCGACAAAAAAACATCATACCTGTCGCTGCCTATGAAGACATCCGCCTTGATGTTGCCCTCAGAGGCAAAGCTTGGGTACACGCGCAGAAATGTCTTTAATGTATCGGGTGTTTTCAGATCAAACGCCTTGCTCGTGAAGTAGGCGGTATACGGCTGCGAAAAATCGTTTTTGTTTTTGGAAAACCGCACGATGCCCGCCTCGCACCCGTGGTAAAGCGTCTCGCCGTCAATGCACAGCACGTTGGCGGAAATGTTGCTGAAGCGGTACCACGCGAGCCGACGCTGCGCCTTCTCGTAGTCCGCGTAGTTGTAATACGGCGTCTGTTCATAGTCCCAAAGGTACGCGCATCCGCCCGCGCACAGCCAGTAATAACGCCCGAAATCTGCCGAGCACGCCTGCTCAAGCCCTTTTTCGCGCAGCAGCAGCCGCCCGATATTGGCCGAGAGCGGCTTGACCGCATTTTCGATCTCGTTGCTGGTGGCATTGAGCATGTGCACGCCGCTTTTGGAATGACCAAACACGAGCCGATTGTCAACAAGCTGCACACTGCCCGGCATGTCGCAGCCCATGGCGGAATGGCACTCTTTGACGGGATAGAAAACATCCGCACCGTCAAACGTGTACCCCACCGAAAAAATGGAACGCTCCTTGAATATCACAAGCTCGCCGCCCATTTTGGCAGCCGCCGTGATGGGCTGGCTGTTCTGGTCAAGATGCTCTTCGGACGTATCGGGAAAATAGCGCATGCCGCCGCCCACGCCCTGCCCTAAATCGCTGCGCCAGTAGGAGAGCGGATACGCCGCGTTGCGCATCACGAACACGCGCGTGCCGCCGTGCACGCCCGCCGCTTCGCCGCCGAAAGGTACAGCCACGCGGCACCCGGCAATTTTATGCCTGCTGCCTTCAATCGTTTTATAAGCCGTAATCCAGACGTTATTGGTGCCGTTGGCCGGTGCGCCGTGGGGCTGGCTCCCGCCCGAAAAATTCACCGTTCCCGCCGCCCTGTTGACGGAAAAATGCACGCCTTCCGTCAGGCTCTGCGCATCCGCGCTCACCATTAACGTCGTGGCGTCAAGCGCCGTCTGCGGCAGGCTGTAGAGCGATGCTGTGCCGCTTCCGTTGTATTTGACGGTAAAACCTGCGCCGATCAGGTTGTAGGCTTCTCCGTCCTCACCGCCAGAGAGGTCGGGAAGAGCATTATACTTGACAACGGGCACATAGGCCTCAATGGCAGCCACGGTGTAATCGTCAAAGATCTGCCAAATCTGCTCGCCGTCAAGGTAGTAAAGGCTGTCCCCGAAAGCGCAAAACGCGCCAGCTGTCTGCGAGATGCCGCTTTTGATCATCTGCGCATGGTCTCCGCGCCATTTGTAGAGGCAGCCGCCCGCGTGCACGGCGAAAAAGCCGCAAAATAACGGCGATATCTGATGTACCTCGCCGTCAAGCCCGGATACGGCAAGCACCTGCCCGTCGCGCTTGGATAATGCCTTGCCGCGGAACCACATGTTGAGCATATCAGGGCTCTGGTTGTCGTTTATGCCGTATACAGGGTCGTTGACATTGAGGCCACCGTTTAGATCCGGCAGCATGATCTCTCTTACACTGCCCACTGTGTGCCTCCCCGTCCCTTAGGCGCCTTCATCGCATGCTCTCCAGTGCGCCGTATTCGTCGCTGACATCCGCTTCGCCGCCGCGTACGGTGCGTATCAGCGCACGGTACATCGCTGAATAATCGGCGTACATGTCACCGTTCTTGTCTGCCAGCGCAAAACTCGCCGCGAGGCCGTACGGCAGTATGCGCTCCGCCGTGTCTTCGCTTAACTCGAGCGCATCCTCAAGCTTTTTAATGCCGCGCGTGATGCGGATATTTTCGTAAAACGCAAGCTCTTTTTGCAGCACGTCGATCACAGCGGGCGCGCGCGCTGCATAATCCGCCGTATCAGCGCCTTCTGCCTGGTCGATGAGCGCGAGCGCAAGCTCATATACCTCCTGTGCCGTCATCTCTTATACCTCCTGATTGGCATTTTCACTCTGAGGGCGGGACTCTCCTGCCCGCCCCCGCTTGAACTTACATCTGCACCGCTTCGATCGCGATACCCAAAAGTGCCTGCGCGTCCAGCGCATCGCCGTCCTCATCCACCAAACGTACCGCCACCGTGCCTGTGTCCATCTTCTTGAACCGTGCGGTATCAAAAAGCGGGATATACGCCGTCTGCCCCGCGCTCACCGTCACTTCCCTGTTGCCGAGAACCGCGCGCGGGCCATCTCCGGCCTTGATGCGCACCACCGCAGCCGCAGACGCGTTGGCGTTGCAGACGCGCAGACAAAGCCGCGCATCCTTCCTGCACGGAACAGCCTGCTCCACCGCAGCCGCAGCGATGCCGTCCGTTGCGGCAACAAATGCCTTGCCGCCCCCGATATCAAATACGCTCACATTCGCCATGTTGCCCCCTCCTTATATTTCCGTCTCGTCGGCTGTGGTCAGATCAACGCGTATCAGCTCCGCAGGGCGTATCACCGTACCGCCGTACAGATGCAGCACTTTGAACGCGTCCGCGAATGTCTTTTCGGGCTTATAGCGCTCGATCATGCTTGCAGGTATCTGCTCCGCGAGCGCGATGGCCTGCCGCGTGAATGCCATGCAGTGGTGCACGTCGTCCGTCTTTTTGATGGAATTCGAGACGTACACGCCAAAGTTCAAATAACTGCCCTTAAAGCCCTTGCCGAAAACCTCGGCGTTCGCCTGCTGAAACACGATCTTGCCCAGCACGAGCTTTGTGTATATGGCTGGAGAAATCACGAGGAACCGTTCCTCCTCGAAAGGCACGTCCGCCTCCTGCAACGCCTGCTCTGCCTCGGCCAGTGTCGAGAGCACTGAGCCCGACGTACAGTTTGCGTTTTCGATGACGCTGCCCGCCTGCGTTTGGAAGCCCGCAAGATACTCATCCAGCGTCTGCGCCAGCGCCTTTTTGGCTTCGCGCACCTCAACGCCGAACACCTCGCCCTGTGCCTGCGCCTTGTCCACCCTGTCGACCTCCACATTCACATACTTGGCCTGCGTGATGTAAAGGTCCTGGTTATAGCTTTGCTTCTGCTCAAGCTCGATGTCCTCGCCCGGCGTGTAATCGCGCACCGTCGGGCGCCCCACGCCTGCTATCCGCAATACGTCGCCCTTCTTGGTGATCTCGCCGATAACGGGGCCTTTGTAGCACAGGTTTTTAAACACGCAGTCTCTGCCCCGGTCCGTCATCAGCTCTTTGGCCAGCACTTCCGGCCTAAAACTTTCGTATGCCAATATATCTGCTCCCTTCTAATCTTTTTGTCCCGTGAGGTATGCCCAGATGCGGCTGTGGTTTTTTTCAAGTTCGGATGGCGTCATCTGCCTTATGGTTTCTTCGGACAGCGGTCTTGGCGTAGCCGCGTCTGTGCCGCGTGCACTGCCCATGCTTGCCGACGTGTTTTGCGCGTTGGTTTGCCGCGCCTGTGCGTTTTTTTCCGCCGCTATAGCATGCGAAGCGTAAGCCTGAATGAGAGGCACGCCGCTTTTCCATGCGTCTAGCACCGTTTCGGGCAGCAAAAGCGGGTCGACACCGGGGTATTGAACCACAAACGCATCAAGCTGCGCGTTGACCGCCGCCTGTTTGTCCCGCTCATCTCCGATACGCTGCTTCAATGCTGCAAGCGCCTCTTTTTCATCCGAGCCGCTCTGCACAGCAAGCTCCCGGGCCAGTTCACCCAGATCTTCGTATGCTTCAAGCTTCTGCGCCGTTTCAGATAGCCGCCCGCTGATCTTGTCGTAATTGAGCCCCTTCTGGGCGAATTGAGCCGCCGCCTCACGGGTCAGCGGCAGTTCTTCCTTGTTGTAGCGCACCGTCAAAAACGCCTCGGGTTGTGCGTCCTTTTCGGTTTGCGCCGCGTTGTCTTGCATATACGGCTGGTTTGCCGTCTCCTGGGCCTCTGTTTGGGCCGTATCAAGCATTTTTGATTCCTCCTGTGTTTATTGATCCACAAAAACAAAAAGCATCTTTATATTAAGGTTCTTTAGGTTCATGCAATATACAAAGAGGGCTGCAAAGCAACCCCCCTCAATGCTAAGATTTGTTTTTCAGCCGCCCGAGAACATGTTTGCCAGCATGATGGCGGCGGAGACGGCGCCCGGCAGCGCCGCGACAAGTGCGATGCGCCATGCCCTTTTTGCGTTTTGTGCCTTTGACGTATTGGCTTCTATACGCTCTATCTTCTCTCCCATACGGCCAAGCATTTCATGCACGAGCTTGAATTCTCCCCTCATGCCGGTTTTCATGTTGTCTATGCGCCCGTCTGTTTCAGCAAGAGCCACGTGCGCCGCATTCATGCGTTCTTCGAGCTTTTCGATACGCCCGTTATGCCGTGCCGTTTTATCCTCTAATGCGCGCCCTATAAGCAGGCAGCAGTCGTTGTCCGCCTTGACGCCAAGACGCCCGAAGGCCGCCTTTAATTCTTCTGTCCAGCTATTATTTTCCGTAGACCCCCACCTCCTTTTTTGATAGGTAAAGGCAACGGCTACACTATATCATATGCGCCCATGCCTTTTGCCGCCTGACTTTTGTGTTTGTTTTTTCTGCGCATGATCAAGCGCCGACGCTTCCTTTATGAGCGCCTCTGATTCACAAGCTGTCCGGTCAGGCGGGGACAACAGTCCGGAGCCGGCATTTGGCTGCGCAGCCTGTATCATGATTTCCGCTTGCCGCATTTCGCTGAGCAGTTCTTCCTTCATCGGGATATGCCCGTCAGGCATGCGCTCAAGATATTGTCGCAGCGAGATCTGCCCGGCGGAGAGAAGGTTATCCAGCGTTTTGATCACCTGCACTTCGCTCCACATCGAGGACGGCCCGACATCCACCTTGAGCCGCATGGTGTAGTTGTCAAGCACACTCTCAGGCAGCGGCACATACAAGCGCTGCCCGTCCTGCTCTATGGGTATCATGCGGCCTGCGCGGTAGTATTGCCTGATAAAATCCAGCCAGATCAGCCCGATGTCCTCGACAAAAGCATAAAACCGTTCCTGCTGGGACTGTAGCGGCACTAGCGCCGCGTCGCGTGTCGCGATAAAAGCGGACGTGTTATCCGGATTCTTGAGGTTGCCCAGCGTCACATCGTTCGCGCCCATCATGCGCATCGTGGTTTCGAGTGTGGCATGCAGCCCCTGCCATGCGTCGTGCGCCGCGCCGGGCGGTGAGAGGTACTGCGCCGCGCCGCCGATGTCGCCATTAACGGCAATCGCGCCCGCCACCTTATTGCTCCATTCGCGTATGCGCGTGCGGTCGTACACCACCTTTGGGAAACTGAGCTGCATCTGGTTTAGCTGGGAGAGCGCGAGTATCTTGTTCACGAAGACCTGGTTGGGAATCAGCCCCGTGACTTCCGCGACGCCGTGGCATGCGTTCTTGCGCGTGTCCCAATTCATCAGCGCCACCGGGTAGCGTTTAAGGCGCGTATCCTTGGGCGGCTGTACCACCGCGTTTTTTACGCATTTTTCGCACCACACGCGTCCGTCCTTTTTGTACATCTTCAAAAGCACGTTGCATTTGCCGGTGCCCTCAAGCTCCACCTTGCCATTATCGCCCGCCGTGTAGGTGTTGTCCTCGTCCGCCGTGATTTCATCCGTATTCTCACAGCCGTTGGCTTTTGCTTCCTCGCGTACCTTTGAGAGCAGTTCGCGGAACGCGATGATGATAGACGGCTGCGTCTGCACATCCGGGCTGCTCGGATTGCCGGGGTAGTAACACACGTTGTCGATAAGCTGCGTCGCGATGTCACCCGTCAGCGCCTGCCCGGTATCGAGCGCCGTGTCCCAGTAAAAATACTGCACATAGTCGCCCGTAATGGCAGCCTGCTTTAAGCCTTCCTTGGTCAGATAATCCATCTTGAGCCGTTCCCAGAGCGTGTCGCAGTACGCTGAGATCTGCCGTGCATAGATGCCAATATCGTCACCGTCGCTCGCGCCCTCGGCCAAAAACTTAAGGCACAGCCTTCTGTCCGTCACCGCTGCGATCTTCCAGGCTGAGGCGTAGCGTATGAAGTTGACGACCGGTGTCGGCAGCCCTTCGTGCGGTATGCCCGCCCACTGGTCGCCCGCGTAGAAACGCTCATTTAAGTCTACGGTGCGGTAAAGCCCGATGCGCGTTTTGTAATCCACGCCCTGTTCGTATTCCTGCCAGGCTTGTGTGACGCTCATACGCCTTCACCGTAAGGGTCGTAACCCATGATCGCTTCGTATTTTTTCATGAGCGCATTCTGCTCCTCTCCCGCCGCCGCGCTGTGATCTGTCCTTTTTTCGGCGTGTTTTCTGCCCTGTGTATAGCACAGTACACACAGCACCGCCACCGCAAGCGCCGCCGTCGCGCCGATCAATATTCCTGCCAGCATTCAAACCTCCTGTAAAAAAAGAGCGCTGCTGCGCTCAAGTCTTTGGCGGGGGCTCCGCTCCCTTTGTAAAAAAAGAACAAAACACAATAATCTATGGCCAGTTCTTTCAAACAAAAAAGAGCGTACTTATGCACCCTTTACTCTCGTTATGGCCATTGTGCGGCAAACCGCCGCTCACGATCGCTCAAGATCAAGCGTCTTATACATAAGATCGCATTCCTTCTCGATCCCAAACGCTTCAAAATAGCGGTTTTCAAGCGGTATCCATTCGCTGACGAAACGCTCCAGCATCACTGCACCGCTGCGTTTTTTGATGCGCGCAAGCTGCTGAGCGCCGTCGGTTTTCAAAAAAATTTTTAGGTCATACTTTATATCCAGCGCAGGATGCAGGCTGTAAACGCCCTCGATGATACTGAGCGGTTTGGGATTTGCTGTGATAGGTGCGCTGAATTCTTGAGCCGCACAGTCAAAACGGCGGAATGCAAAAGCCGCGCCGCTTTTGAACCCTGCTGCCACTTCGTGCTCAAACCGTTCATAATCCACATTGCCGCCCGGCTCTTGGAGCCGCTGCTTCGTTTTGCGCTGTTGCGGCAGAAAAAAGTCGTCCATATGGAACACGCTGCAGTCATACGTCTTTGCGATCAAAGCTGCAAGCGCGGTCTTGCCCGCTCCGCTGCTGCCGTCAATGGCAACCGTTGTATGAGCCTGCCTGCTTTGCAGCGCGTCGATGCGCGAGAACACATCCGCATAATGCCCGTACGCTTCATGTACCACGCGGTAGGCGGGGGCATAAGCGGCTTTGTATTCGCTGCTGTGCGAAACAGGCGGATATCCCTGGCTCCGGTATAGGCGCAGAAACGCCTGCATCTTTTCCGTACCGAACGGCAGAGTGCCATCTTCGCACAAATCAAACAGCATCTTAAGCTTTTTTTCTAACTGCATCGCCGTACCATTCACTGAATTCGCCGTTGCCGCAAACATATTATTGGCAGTTTCCAGTGAGATTCCCGACCTGCGAAGCGCGCCCAAATGCAGGCGGCTAAGCCCTCCGCCGATAGCCTCAAACGGCTGTCCATCAAAAGCAGAGAGCCCGCGGCATTCTTCTTCCATCCGCAATAAGCTGTTTTTCTTATCGGTGACCATGTGCCCGCCGCCGAGCACGCTCTGGTATATGAGCTTGACCGCGTCGCAGATCTGCATCAACGGGTATTTTTTGATATGTGTAAGAATGATGCGCCTCATGCGTTTTGTGCCCGCAGTCCCGCATCCTCGAAATTGTGCGGGTCTATGGCGCGCTGGCTGCTCTCTATTTCCTTGATCATCTGCACGATGCGCGCATTGACGGGCGTTCCAATACCGAGCACCGTGCCTTTGTACGCGATGTAGCCGTTAAAATAATCGACTTCGGTCGGCTTACCGCGTTCAAGCGCCTGAAGGCTTGAGGATTTTAAACGCCTGTACTTAAAGCCGATAATGCGTATCATCAGGTGCCGCTTGAAGCCATCAAGTGCACTGCTGCCTTTTATGAGCGCATAATAATCCAGCCTGCCGCCGTAAGGCTTGATGACAAGACCCATCGCATCAGCCACAGCCACAGCCTCGCGTATGATGGAAATGAAAATGTCCCGCGCTCTTTTTTTCTTGAGTATCTGCCCGAGGGACAATCCGCTCAGAACGCCGAGCGACGTGATGCAAGAATTGACGATCATCTTGGAAAAAAGCTCAGCCACGATATTGTCCGATATACGTGTGAGCATCACTTGGTCAAGGACGGCTTTAACGTCCGATACATCGCTGTCCGGCAAAAAACCGCCGATGACGAACTCGCCCTCCGAGGTCATGCGGAGCGTGCCGTTTGGCAGCATGGTCGAGCCCCAGCCCACCACACAGCCCACGGTGCGTTTTGCCCCAACGATCGCTGCCAGAGCGTCCACGCAGATGCCGTTCTGCATGGAAACCACGGTGCTGTTCTCTCTAAGATACGCAAGCACCCGATGTGCGGCATCCGGCATATCATACGCCTTGGTCACAAGAAGAACGATATCCTTCTTACCCGAAAGCTGCTCAATTTTTGCAACAGCTTTTATCCTGACGCGATGCTCACCGCGTATGCCTGTGATAAGAAGCCCTTCGCTGTTTATCTGCGCAGCCTTACTTTCGTGCTTGCATACCAGCTCTATGTCATAGCCTGCGCGGCTCAAATACGCCGCTGTGATGCCGCCGATCGCGCCTGCGCCGATCACTGCGATCGATTTATGTTTGGTATCCATCGCGCCTCCTGTCAATGCCCAATTTCATAATATCGTCTTGATTATATCACCGCGAGCTGCGCTTTGTCATCGCCTTTTAAGATCCATCCGAGCCAGAACGCATTCCGCCGGTATCTGCACTGTAAAAGAAAGTCTGATTCTTTTTTTTAGTTTATTTTCCCCGTTTTTATTTTCATGATTTAATTTTTATCCAATTCACTAAAGTTGATTGCTGAAATGAACGAAAGACAATATGTGTATGTCTGAAAGCATGATTAATACTATATAAAAATAAGGCGAGGGCTAATTATGAAAATAAGACGAGGGTTCTTCAAGAATCTTTTCCAAAGGAAAACAGCGGAAAATGTACAACAGCCAAAAAAACGAAAACGCATCCGCAAAAAAAGAGCGCGTTTCTTAGGGAATATAAAAATCGCGCCAAAACTGCTTGCAGCGTTTTTGATCATTGCTCTGCTCAGCACCGGAATGGGGGCCTATGCAGCGCTGAGCTTACAGCAGGTCAGTACAGCTTCCAGCGAAATGTACTCCAACATACTGCTGCCGTTAAGAAATGCCGCTGATGCTCAAAAGAGCTTTCAGGAGGTATGCAACCAGGTTCGCCAGTTGGTGCTTGATCCCGACAGCGTCATCACCGCTGCCTACTATTCAAAAATCGAGACCAGCAGAAGACAGATGGACTCAAATATGGCCATGGTTGAAGCTTTGATGTCAAGCGAGCATAAAGACCGGTTAGACAGGTTCAAAACAGCACTGGCAAGCTATTCAGAACTTCTTGACAGGCTTTTAGAAAAAGCAAAATCGGGAAACATACAGGAGCTGGCCAAAGAGCTGACAGTGTATGGAGATTATAGAACCCTTGAGACACAAATGGATACCACCTTGAAGGAACTGACTTTTTTGATCACAATCAATGCCTCCACTATCAACAGTATGAACGAGAGAACAGCAAAAGAGGTCATGTCTATCACATTGATTTCCACAGGAGTATTGCTGCTGCTCGCGGTCCTCATCGGGGTGCTGATGTCTCGGGGCATAAGCAAGCCTGTCAAGCGATTGACCGGCAGAATCAAGCAGCTTGCCGCCGGAGATACAGATTTTGAGATCACCGGCACGACCCAGAAGGATGAGATCGGTCAGATGCGGGAAGCCGTCAGAACCATACTTAAATCTTTGCAAGCGCTCACCGATGATACAAACATGCTCATCGATGCAGCAACAGAAGGCCGGCTTTCTGTCCGCGCGGATGCACAAAAGCATCAGGGCGCTTATCGTAAAATCGTGGAAGGCATCAACACCACGCTCGATGCGATGATCGCGCCGATCAACGAATCATCCGCTGTACTTGAAGCTTTCTCTGCGGGCAATCTTAATGCCAGTGTAGAGGGTGATTTTGCAGGCGACTTCGCCATCATAAAAAATACGCTCAACAGCACCATCGAAGCGCTCAAGGGCTATATCAGCGAGATTACGCAGGTCTTGGGCGATGTGGCGAAAGGTGTGCTTACCGTCAGCATTGAAGCTGATTTTAAAGGTGATTTCTCGGCACTCAAACAATCCATCAATAAAAGCATCGATGCCTTCAATGGGGTGCTCAAAGATATCAATATGGCCGCAGAGGAAGTCGCGCTCGGTGCCGCGCAGCTTTCAGGCGGCAGCCAGGTGATTTCTCAGGGAGCGGCCGAGCAGGCCAGCGCGATAGAACAGCTCACCGCATCCATATCTGAAATCGCTGAAAAAACCAAAAACAATGCCAAAAGCGTCAATGAATCGAGCTCGCTGTCTTTGGCAGCTATGGATGACGCGGCAAGCGGTAATGAGAAAATGAAGCTGCTGCAAAATGCCATGGAAGAGATCAATGCGTCGTCCTCAAGCATCTCAAAGATCATCAAGGTCATCGATGATATCGCATTTCAGACCAATATTCTTGCCTTGAACGCTGCCGTCGAAGCTGCGCGCGCAGGCGTTCACGGCAAGGGCTTTGCCGTCGTTGCCGAGGAGGTGCGCAACCTTGCGGCGAGGAGCGCGAAGGCAGCGCATGAAACGGCAGAGCTCATCGAAGGCTCGATCGGCAAAACAGCCGCCGGTACCAAGATCGCAGACGAAACTGCTGCCGCTCTGAACAGCATCGTGGAAGGGATACAGAAAACAGTGACGCTTTCGAGCGAGATCGCTGAGGCATCCAGCGAACAGGCCACAGGTATCGCGCAGGTCGATAAAGGCATCGAGCAACTTGCAACGGTCGTACAGAACAGCTCAGCCACAGCACAGGAAGCTGCAGCATCTTCGCAAGAGCTTGCAGCACAGGCAGAGCATCTTAAAGCAATGGTCGGCAGGTTCAAGTTCAGGCAGGAGGATTCAGCCGGGGTTGACGCTTCTAAGCCTCCAACTGACACGTCTGCGCCGGACGAAACACAGTCTATACGTGCAGCAAACGGCGCATCACCGTCTGTTAAGAACAGTGATCAACCCGTCGTGCTCAGCGATGACGATTTCGGAAAATACTAGGTGAGTGATAGAAAAGCCCCTGCAGGGCATGCCCCGCAGGGGCTTTTCTGCAGTAAAGAGTGTTTTGTTCGTATGAAGTATCACTGCCCCTCCAATTAAAGATGTCGCAATGAAGTATCAATAATAGCCAAGCCTCCAGAAAAGCGCACGGCGCAGGCTGTGATCTTGAGTCGGAGCTGCTATAATGCCTTGCACTTACTACAATATATAGTATAATAAAACCATTAAGGGATACAATCAATAAGCAGGCTGCAGAAAGGGGCAGAGGGGATGCTCAAACAAAAGCGCCAGATGCAGATCCTTGAGCTTTTGCACCGTGATGGCGAAGTCACGGTCAGCGGCTTAAGCCGCAGCTTCGGCGTTGCAGAAATGACCATACGGCGCGACCTTGAGAGCCTCTGCGCAAGAGGCTGCGCAGTACGCATCCGCGGCGGCGCGCTGCCCGGCAGCCTGCCTGCCAACGATATTCGGCCGGATCGGGAAACCGAAAACACCATATTGGCCGGCAACGACGGCAAATATGCAGTTGCAAAAAAAGCACTATCATGCATCCGTGACGGCACGACGGTGTATTTTGACGCAGATGAAACAGTGCTGATGCTTGCAAACTGTGTGCCTGCCTCGCAGCATATCGGTGCGCTCACACATTCCGTTTCTATCGCAAGAGAACTCATAGAGAGGCAATTCGTGACGGTGATATTGATCGGCGGTGAGCTTAAAAAAAGCGGACTGTCATGCCGCGGGCCTGCCGCAGAAGATATGCTCGAGCGCTTTCGCTTCGATCTTGCTTTTGTAGGCGTGAACGCCGTCGGGCGCGACGGCGGGCTCTATACTGTCAGCATGGCGGATGCAGGCTTGAAAAGACGGATCATCGCGGCGGCCGACCGCTGTATCGTACTGGCGGATTCTTCGAAACTATTTAAACAGAGCTTTTGCCGCTTTGCCGACCTTTCGGAAACAGACATGCTCATGACCGACGACGGTATTGCGGCTGATCAGCTTGCAGTGCTGTCCGCGCTGGATATACAGGTATCAGTGGCAAAAACAAACAGACAAAGGCCGACGTTACACGGCTGATAAGGGAGGTATTATGGAAAAAACAAGATGGGGCATTGCCGGTGCGGGAAAGATCGCCCACCGCTTTGCCGAAGGGCTTATGCATGTCAAAGGGGCGCAGCCGGCGGCAGTGGCCTCTCGCAGCCTTGAAAAAGCAAAGGCGTTTGCGGCGCAATACGGCTTTGAGAAAAGCTTTGTCAGCTATGAGGAAATGGCCTTAGATAACAGCATCGATATCGTCTATGTAGCCACGCCGCACACGATGCATATGCGTGATGTGCTGATGTTTTTAGGTGCGGGCCGTGCGGTGGTGTGTGAAAAACCGCTTGCCGTCAATGCATATGAAGCTGAGGCGATGATCAGAAAAGCAAGAGAGAAAAATGTTTTTTTCATGGAAGGCATGTGGACGCGTTTTTTTCCTGCCATAAAGAAATCTCTTGAATGGATAAAACAGGGGCGCATCGGTACGCCGAAAATGCTGCATGCCTCTTTCGGTTATGACCGCGAGGAGAAAAACGCGTGGCGGTACAACCGCTCTATGGCCGGCGGTGCGCTGCTCGATGTGGGCATTTATCCGCTCGCACTGGCGTTTGCTGTGTTTGGCGCCGCCCCGAATAAATCGTCAGCCTTCGCGCGCGTGGAAAACGGCATAGATATGTGCAACTCTTTTACGCTCGCGTATGAAGACGGAGCCCTCGCGGTGCTTTCGAGCGCGATCGCGCTAGCGCTTGACAACAGAGCCGTCGTCAGCGGCTCAAAAGGCAGTGTGATCATCGGGGAGGGAGACTGGTGGCATCCAAGCCGCGCTGCGCTTCTGGTCGACGGCGAAGAGCAGGAGGTTTTTGAAGAACCGTTTCCAACCTGGGGCTTCCAGTACGAAGCAGAGGCCGTCCAGCGCTGTTTTTTGCAGGGTCTCAAAGAAGCGCCGGAAATGCCGCTTGACGAAACGCTCAAAATTGCACAAATGCTTGATAAACTGCGCGCGGACTTCGGCGTCGATTACGACGCGGACGTCCAGTAACATAGTATGGCGGGAGCAGAGGTTTCTGCTGTTTTATTTTTGCGATCATGTTATTCCAGCAATAAAGGAGTGAATATGATGAAAAATCTGTTTGTGTGTTACCCCCGCTGCACAACGTGCCGCCGTGCGCAGCAATGGCTCGATGGTGCGGGGATAGGCTATCAATTCCGCGACATCAAAAAAGAGAACCCGGCAGAACATGAGCTGCGCAGCTGGCACGCGAAAAGCGGGCTTCCGCTGCGCCGCTTTTTCAACACGAGCGGCATACAGTACCGTGCTTTGGGGCTGGCAGACAAGCTGGCTGATATGAGCGAGGATGAACAGTATGCGCTGCTCGCTTCGGACGGCATGCTTTTAAAGCGCCCGATCATGGTGACGGGCGATAGGGTGCTCGTTGGGTTTAATCAAGCGGACTGGGAAAGACTGCGCAAAAATATGCTTTGACAGAACAGTTTTCATCCGAGCAGCCGCCGTATCAAAAAAGCCTGCACACGGCGCGGCAGCAGACTGTAGAGCCGGAGTCCAAAGCTTGCATTGATGGTATAGACAGGTCTTGGGTGGCGTGCGGTGGCGATATGGTACAGCAGCTTTGCGAGTTCAGCCGGAGGCCGCGAAGCCTTCATGCGGCGCTGCATCACGGCGCGGAGTTTGTCCGCGCTTGTTTTGTACAGCCTTGTGTGCGCACACATGCGCTCCATTTCCTGCATCGAGGTACCAAGCAGCTGCGTTTGAAACGCGCCCGGGCGCACCGTGGTGACGGTTACGCCGAGCAGCTGCAGCTCGAGCCGCAGCGCATCCGCATAGCACCCGAGCGCTGTTTTTGAAAGCGCATAGATGCCACTGAACGGCAGCGGTTTTTGGCCGTCAAGTTCGCTGGTGATGATGATAATGCGGCCACTGCCTTTACGCAGCAACGGCAGGAATACCTTGTTGACGCGGTACACGCCCAAAAGGTTGATGTCAAGCATTGCGGCAAGCCGTTCCTCGCTGATCTCCGCGAAAGAATCCATCATGTAGACGCCTGCCATATGGATCACGGCGTCAAGCCCGCCCGAAACAGCGGTTATCTCATCACATACGCGCTGTATGCTCTGTGCGCAGCGCACATCCATGTTAAACGGCACGACATGTTCATGCACATGTTGCGGACTTGTTATATCGCAGCAGAACACGCGGCAGCCGCGCTGCGCAAAATACATGCAAACGGCTGTGCCGAGACCTCCGGCTCCGCCTGTGAGCAGAATATCTTTCACCGAGATTGCTCCTTTGCTGTTTGTGTACAATTATGACAGACGAGCGGCGCTGCCGCAAGTCCGAAAGAACCGCTGCTGTGGCCGCGAGGTATTTTTAGCCCGGCCTGAAGACGCGCCGCTCCCCACCCCGCCAAAGGATCCCTTTGCAATTCGCGTATAAAAACGCCGCTGACGCGGCATTATTTATGGCAAATGGGTACACTATCATCTGAACAGTTTTATTGCTGCGCAATCAGCGCTTCAACCTTGAGCCCCTGTTCACATACTGTCTCATCCAGAAATCGTATCCCTTTAAATGATCTTGGCGATGTCGGTTAATTTTGAGGAAGCTGTTTTGATCTCATCAATGGTAACCGTTATTTCCTCGGTTGCAGCCGCTTGCGATTCTGCAATCTCAGCAGTGTTATTGACCTCTTTTTGGATCAATTCAGTGGAGTGTTTGATCTTTAACAGCGTTTGCGAAACATTTTCTGCCAAATCGCCTGTTAACTGAGCCAGTTTTTTCATTTCCAAAGCCACCACACTGAAGCCACGGCCTGCATCTCCTGCCCTGGCTGCTTCAACTGTCGCATTCAATGCCAAAAGATTGGATTGCAGGGATATGCTTTGAATCGTGGAGAGGATTTCATTCGTCGCGCGTATTTTTTCATCCGTATCATTTGTGATGTCGACAACCTTATTTATCGTCTCAACCAATTTCATGGAACCATGGGCGATATCTTCTATTCCTGAATTCGACTGCCGCAGCGCGTTAAAAATCTGTTCGGTCGATTGATAAACCGTGTCCTGCTTTTCCATGCTCTTACCGACGCCAATTGCCGCATAGGCCTCGCCGTTATCATCGATCAACGGATAGCAGATGGCCTTGATCAAAAAGCCGTACCACTCTTTTGGACAAAATCCAAGCTTGATGCTCTTGGTGTCCATCGCAGTAATTGCGGGATCATCCGGATTAACTTGGCCTCCAACATAGACCTTTAAAGGAACTCTTTCATCGGGGAAAACATGCAGGTATTGTTCGCGGTCCAATATGGAAATGAAGACCTCCTCCTGCACCAGGTCTTTGACCATGGGGAGAACTATTTTCAACGCGTTTAGCATGGTGTTTTTGTCCATTGACTGACTCCTTGCCTTTTTTTGGTGAACAATGGTTTTGCTGTTATTATGGTGCATACCAAATCAGATGAATATGAAACATCTTCAGCAAATCCATGAAAAAAAAAATATTGTCATACACATATTATATCGTTTAAAGATATTAAAGAATTAATATTTAACATTATATTTTTTTTGCCGGAGCAGATCAAAGTTTTCGGCAACCTTGCAGGAAGAACAAAAAAGTGTGAGTAATCTGTATAAGCGCAAAGATATAAATATCCTGACAGAAGTAGCGATCTGCTTTATAAGCGGCAAAGCTATATGGCGCGTGCTCTTTACTGGAGTTATTTTTTACATGCCCTCTATATATTTCATAATTTCTGTGATAAAATTTTTTAGAGCGCAGGAACAAAGAGCTGATCCTATGCGTCTACAAAAAGGAATACATACGCACTGATAAGCGGGAAAGGGAGCTTACGTGGAACTGTTAAAAATCGAGGGCCTCACAAAGGTGATGAAGAAACGAAAGATTCTCGATAATGTTTCGCTCACAGTCGATTCGGGAGAGATCGTCGGATTTTTAGGCCCGAACGGTGCGGGGAAAACCACAACCATCAAAACCGTCATGGGGCTGTTTACCATCACAAGCGGAAAGATCAGCATTCTTGGGCACGATGTGGAAAAAGACTTTGAGAATGCCATGCAGCATGTAGGCGGCATCGTCGAAAACCCGGATCTGTATAAGAGGATGACAGGCAGGCAGAATCTTGAGTATTACGCATCGATGTACGACGGTGACAAAACAAGAAACATCGATGAGGTGATAGAGCTTGTCAAAATGTCCGCACGCGCGAAAGATAAAGTGAAAACGTATTCTCTCGGTATGCGTCAGCGTATCGGCATCGCGCAGGCCTTGCTGCATATGCCAAAACTGCTTGTTCTTGACGAACCGACTAACGGGCTTGACCCCATCGGCATCAAGGAATTGCGCGATCTTTTAAAATACCTCGCCCGAAATGCAGGTGTAGGCGTGTTTATCTCAAGCCATCTGCTCTCGGAAATGGAGCTGATGTGCGACCGTATCTATATCATAGATAACGGCATTGTCATCGGCGAGAAGACCATAGAGCAGGTCAAAGTATCCGAAAACGAGGAGATATTTAGCTACAGTTTTGTCACAAGCGATAACGGCAGGGTCCTTGAGTACTTTAAAAAACTTGACACCAACTGCGAGCAGCGCAACGGCGGCGTGACCGTGGTCATGAAACGCAGTGAGATCCCAGGCCTTGTTCGTGCTGTCGTAGACATGGGCATTGATATTTTTGCCGTCAACCAGACGCAAAGAACGCTTGAGCAGGATTTTATTTCGATGACGACCGGCACAAAGTCTCAGATCAGATAGCAAAGTGAGGATACGCTGATGAAATTTTTAAAGCAGGTGAAAACAGAGACCAAAAATATAATGACGTCAAAATTTCTGCTTATTCTCGTCTTGCTGGCGTTGTTGTTCAGTATCGCTTGGCCGGTCTTAAGGGCACTTGGAGCTGCTCCTTCTAACGATATGATCGGTATGTACGGTATCCGCTCCAAGATGGTTTCTGAAGATTATTATTACGGTCAGGAGCCGATCACGGTGGACGGTGTGACGATCGACCCGGAAAACCCTTTTTACTGGCAGCTTTACAGCCTTAACGATGAAATGCAGAATGTTGATATGATGGAATACAATCATGAACAAACGGCCATGATTCTGCGCGATATGATGCAGGCAGAACAAAAATATTATTTGCGGTTTGCCCAATATGTGAAAAGCTATGAGGATTACCGTTCACAGCTCGGCTGGCTTGGCAGCAATGCGATGGTTGAAAAATTTATCCTTGAGCAAGCCCAGTACAGGGATATCGAGGCGCTCAAAGAGGCCTTGAATTATCGGTATGGTTACGACCCCTTAACTTTTGACAGTAAATATGTTAACATCACGGCGGTCCAAAGGCTGGCGGCCATAGATGCAGCGGAAACAAAACTGGAGCAGCTCTATGATGTCGTCGAGAGCAACGATTTTAAAAAGTTCATAGATTTTCGCATTGCACAGGAAAAAGAAAACATTGCCAATTATGAGTCTTTGATCGATCTTAAGTGGGTCGCCATAGAGGATCTGCAAAGACAGAAGAACGAGGCTGCGGCGGCGCTTGATGCCATACCAAAAAGGGATGAGTACAGCAACCAGATCAACGAGCAATTAAGGAAAATAGATTTTATCCAAAAGCAGCTTGACAATGCCGACTTGGAGATCAAGAACTTAAAAACCCAGATCGAGTACATAACCGGCAATGCGATACCGATACTTGAGTACCGTCTTGAAAAAAACATCATTCCCGGAAGCGGATCCTGGCAGGATCAGGCCATCTACGATATGGAAAATGCGCAAGGCAGCCTCACGTATACAAAGCCGGTCTCTGAGGAGGAGTTTTACAAAGATCAGGGGCTCGTGATGCAGTACCGCACCTATTCGGCTTACAAAGCAAAGATCGACGAGCAGATAGATTTCTATCAGAACATGCTGCTTGTAGCGCGCAATTCTATAGAGACCGAAAAGCCTGATATGAAATACGCGCCGGAAGGCGCCCGCAGCCAGACGCTCGGATTCCTGCTTTTTGGTACCATTGTTGGGTTGTTGGGCATCGTCATCGGCGGATGGATGATGGCAAGCGAATTTCAGCTCGGGACTATACGGCTGCTGGTCATCCGGCCGCGTACGCGCACCAAGATTTTGATGTCCAAATTTGCAGCGGGGCTTGCTGTCTGCCTCGGGCTGTATTTTGCAGGCATACTGCTTAATCTTTTAATGAACGGCATATGCTTTGGATTTACGGATTATGCTTTTCCGAATTATTCCGTATCGGGGCAGACAGGTTTCTTTGCCTATTATCTGCCCAAGATGCTCGCCTGTGCGGTGCCGGTCATTTTTGCGTACTGCGCAGCGTTTATGCTTTCGACCGTGGCCAAGAACATGGCAGTGTCCATATCCGTGCCGGCCATCCTCTTTGTCGCCTGTGTAATTGTGATGGCCGTGCTTGCCAGCCGGACCGGAGGCTATATGCCGATGCCTGTAGATTACTGGCCGCAGGATACCACCGAGAGAATATCGCAGTTTTTCTGGCTGGCATGGACGCCGGTGCCGTATGTGCACCTGTCGGACTTCTTTCTTGCGAATTCCGGTACACAGCAGCTCATCAGCAGCGGCATGCCAATTAATCTTGGCTTTGGACTTCCGTTGTTCTGCGTACTTTCGGCTGCGTTCACTTTTATATCCGCATGGGTGTTTAAAAAGCAGGATATCACGAACTAGATTAAGTTTACGGATGAGGAATGAAAATGAGCGATAACAACAGCTTTCTTGCAAACTACGGCAGCGGTGATACACCGCCGCCGCAAGATACGCCAAAAACGTATAAGTACGAAGAGCAAGGCGGTTTTAAAAAACCTCAGCGCCAGGCAAACAGGCCGGAAACAGGCGGCGGGAGCAACACCAAACGGGTGGTCATTTTTGCTGCCGGCGGCGTTCTCGTCGTCGGGCTCGCCGTACTGCTCATCGTGCTGCTTGGAGGAGGCGGCGTTGCGCTGCCAGATTTTGTCGGCCGTCCGCTCTCGGAAGTGCAGCTTTGGGTGCGGGCAAATGATGTGCTGCTCCAGACGGACACCGCGTACAGCGATGAATACGAAGCAGAAAAGATCATAGCACAGGACAAAGAAGAGGGGACACTGGTAAAAAAGGGCGAGTATGTGCGCGTGACAGTGTCATTGGGGCCGGATCTTTCCGTCGCCATCACGCTGCCGGATCTTTTGTCGATGACGGCGCAGGAAGTTGAAGAGTGGGCAAACGCAAACCTGATGACCAGAGTGCGCATCACTGCGGAGTTCAGCGATACCGTGCCATCCGGCCAGGTGATAGACTATCAGATCATGGATGCAGCACAAGACAGCACAGTGCGCCGTGACACGACGATCTATGTCATTGTGTCCAAAGGGCCTGAGAGCGAAGCAGCGACCATCACGGTGCCCGATTTCAAAACAAAAACACTGGCTGAGAGCTTTGCATTCGCTGCCGAAAACGGCATCATCCTGACCGTGCGGGAGGAGTTTGACGAATATGTGCCTGCGGGGACGCTGATCTCGCAGAGCGTAAAAGCAGAGGAAAAGGTAAGCAAAGGCACCGAGATCATCCTTGTGATCTCCAAAGGTGCCATGATCACCATCCCGGATTTTTCAGGCTATTCCAGAGAAAAGGCTTTGGGTGTTGCGTCATCGCTCGGCATCCCCGTGACCGTCACGGAGCGTTATTCGGGTTCTTCAGCAGGCCGTTTCATTTCACAGAGCATCCCGGCGGGCACGCAGTATGAGGCCGGTGATTTTCTTGAGCTTTGCTATTCGCTGGGCAACAAGATCGTGATATCGAGCTTTGAAGGGCAGACGCGTGACGCCATCGAAGCATGGGCGCTTTCGCTCAATGGCCAGGGCGCAAGCATTACCATCAACGCGAAGGAAACCAACAGCAGCGCAGCCAAAGGAACCATCATCCATCAGGATAAGAAGAACGCTTCCTACGGCATCAAAACCACCATCACGATCACGGTTTCGCTCGGAAAGGTGACCTATGTGCCGGATTTTATTTCGGGCAGATTCGGTCATTACGATACGGCCTTAATAAGAGAGAGAGCCATTGCCATCTGTGAGGAAATCGGGTTGATCCCCATTTTTGTTCAGGCAGACAGCGCAGACGTCAAACCCGGCGTCATTTGGGAACAAAGCCTTGGGATCGGCGCCGAGGTGACCCAGGGCACCACCATCACGCTGAAATTCACGCCCACGCAGACGGCCGCTGTGCCGGATTTTACCGGCATGACGAAAGCGCAGGCTCAGGCGCATTTTGACAAGCTGTACATTGTTTTTGCAGACGCGCCCTATGACGCCGCCAATGAGGGCAAGGTGGTTTCGCAGTCGCTGACGAAGGACACCATGGCAGTGATGGGCAGCACCATCACGCTTTATGTCGTGCCGGAATAATAAACAACTTTTGGCCGCTCATAAACAGGAGCGGCTTTTGTGTATACAAGAATCATTCTTTTGCCTGCCGAAGCGCACACTAACGGCAATAAAACCATCATGGAGGCAGGTATGGATGCACAGCAAAGGCTCGATGCGCTGGACGCAAAAATGATCGCGCTGTTTGAGAGGCGCATGGCGGTCGTGAAAAAGCAGGCCCAAGAGTTGAGCATGCAGGAAATAAAAAAGCAGCGCAGGCGTCGCGCTGCAGAAGCGTCTTGTAAAGCTGTCAGATATGCGTGCGATATCGATGTGATCGCATACACCGAAGAGTTTATCAATCTGCTGCTTTGTGTGGCAGAACGCTGCCAAAAGACGCTTATAAGAGCAAAACACGGACGAAAAAAGCGCTGATTGTTCTTTTAACCGGCGCTGAGCAGCTTCTGGACTGCTGGAAATCTGATGACCAATATTGTATAATATCAAAATGTGCAAGGTGTCATGAATAAAAAAGCTTTGGAAAGCGCTTTTGTTTGCGCTTGAATTTGTTACAATTATATTAAGGAGGGGGCATATGTTGATTACTTTTTTGGGTGCCGCAGGCAATGTGACCGGCTCGTGCACAATGTTAGAAACGCAGGGCAGGAAGATCCTCGTCGACTGCGGCATGCGTCAGGGCAGAGACGAACAGACAGCGCCCGTCAAGGATGGCTTTGTTTTTGATGCGCGCGAGATAGACGCGGTGTTTTTGACACATGCGCACATCGACCATTCGGGAATGCTGCCTTTGCTCGTCAAAAAGGGTTTTGAAGGGCCGATATTCTGCACAGGCGCAACGGCGCGCCTTTGCTCCATCATGTTTCCTGACGCGGGGTACATCCAGGAGATGGAAGTTGAGTGGCAGAACAGAAAGCGCCGCCGGGCAGGCCGGGCTGAGATAGAGCCGATCTACACCGTAGAGGATGCACGCCGCGCTGTGAAATATTTAAAACCGGTCAGTTATGATAAAATAAAAACTGCGTTTGACGGTATAGATGTGCGGTTTGTGGATGCAGGGCATTTGCTGGGCTCTGCATCGATAGAACTGACTATAACTGAAAAGAATACGCGCAAAACGCTGGTATTTTCCGGCGATATCGGGCAGAAGGATAAACCCATCATCAAAGATCCGATATATTTGACAAAGGCCGATATCGTGTTTATTGAGAGCACCTACGGCGACAGGCTGCACGCAGAGACTAGGGACGTGAAAGAGCAGCTGCGGGACACGCTCAAACAGGCGCTGGCGCGCGGCGGCAATATCGTGATCCCGTCATTCGCGGTAGGGCGCACGCAGGAAGTTTTGTACACCATCAGCGTGCTGCTGGAAGAAAAAAGCGTACCCGGCCTCGAAAAGGTGCCGGTCTACATTGACAGCCCGCTCGGCATCGCGGCCACGGAGATCTTTGAGGAAAGCAGCCATGAGTACGATGAAGAAGCCCTGGCGCACATATCAAACGGCGTGAGGTTCTTTTCATTCAGTACGCTCAATGTCGCGCAGACGGTGGACGAATCCAAGGAGATCAATTTTGACGAAAGACAGAAAATCATCATATCTTCAAGCGGCATGTGCGAGGCAGGGCGCATCAAACACCACTTAAAGCACAATCTTTGGCGCAGCGATTCCACGGTGCTGTTTGTGGGCTATCAAGCCGTCGGGACGCTCGGGCGCGGGATACTTGACGGAAGAGAGTCCGTGAAGATATTCGGTGAAGAGATCCAGATCAAAGCAGCCATTGAGCGCATTGATGGTTTTTCTGGTCATGCGGACAAAGCAGGGCTGCTTGAATGGATCAGCCATTTTCCAAAAACCGTCGAAAAGGTTTATGTGATGCACGGAGAAGAAAGCGTATCCGCCGCATTTGCTAAAGATCTTTCAAGCCGCGGATACAATGCATCTGTGCCGGTATTGTACGACAGCGTGGATACGGAGGACTTCGCTGCGGTATCCCTGGTTATGCCGGAAGAGCCGCCATATAAAGCGGACAAGCTGCAGGAGCTGTTTGCACGGCTCAGGCTCAAGGTTGAGGGCGCGGGAGCGGCTCAGGCAAAAAGGATGCAGCAGGAGATCGAAGCGCTCTTAAAGAATTGGGAATAACACACGCCAACATCCGGCGCAACAGCAGAAAGTTGGCTGCGCGCTGACTTAGGACCACGAGGTGCATAATGGGGAAACTTATAAACTCTAAAAAAAGAAAACGAAAAACGGCTATTTCATCGCCAGGTTACCGTTCCGTCCGGCTTTCGGAAAGCCCGGGCGCAAGCCGTACCGGGGCTTCCAGAACACGCAGAAAAAGCGCGGGACTTGGCAGAAGCAGGCGTTATGGCGGGCTCGTGGGCTTTATGCGGCGCAATATCAAAATTCTTGCCATCGGCGGCATTGTAATTGTTGTTGCCGTGCTGTGCCTTGTGCTTTTTTTGGGAGGCACAAATACCGTGACTTCTGCACCGCCCACAGAGACGGTCGCCGCCGCGGAGCCCGATGAGCTGCCGCCAGGCGAACTCAGCGAAAGTGATGACCCTTACGCCAGCGGTGATTTTGATATCGATTTCGGCGAACTCCTGACTGATGAAGAAAGGGAACAGCAGCTTTTAGCTCAAGAAGGCATCCGGATTGGTGTGACCGTCGGCAGCTTAAAACCCGGCGAAGATGAAACTGTCATCAACCGCTTAGAAGAGGTTTGGAGTGCAGCAAAACAGCAAAAAGAGATTTATGATGTTTTTTATTATAACGCATACGGAAAGCCCAACCAGCAGCTTCAGGATATAAGAAGCCTTATCAACAAAGAGGTCGATGTCATCATTGCTGCGTTCATGGACAGGGAAAGCTTTGAGATGGTGACAGTGATGGCAGAAAAAGAAGGCATTCCTGTGGTGGCTTATGATGCGCCTGTCGACAGGGGCTACGCGATCAATGTTGTGCCCGATCAGGATTCCTGGGGCAGTGTATACGGCCAGTTTATGACACAGAAATTAAGCGCAGGCAATGTCATGAAGATATTTGACAGCGCAGACAATCAAAGAAGTGCAGCGCGCCTGAGTGCTCTTGATAGGGCGCTTTTACCTGCCACGCAGCTGGCTGCCATGGAAACCGTTTTTGCCGGCCTTAACACCAAAACGGCCAAAGACGCGGTTGCGAATAAACTGGCTGCGGAAACGGCGATCGACGGTGTTATCGCCGAAGAAGGCATGGCCGAAGCTGTCCTCGATGCCTTTATTGAAGCGCGAAAACTTCCCAAGGTGATGTGCGCAGACCTGACCGTGGGGTTCATCAAAAAATGGTATTTGCTCAAAAATGGCGGTATCGATGTCACGCCCAAAGCGGCAGCAGGAGAACCTACGCCGGCACCTGTGCTTTTTGCTGCGCAGCCCGGCGAATTCGTTGTGTGCGCACAGCCCTCACCGACCGGCGGAGCCGCGCTCGCCTTTGAGATCGCTGTGGAAATGGCAAAAGGGCGCGCGCTGATCACGCCCGGGCAGACATACCGTTTTACAGTCAAAACGCTGGTCACGGATGCGGATATGGCAACGTATTATGCCAAATATAAGGATTACGACGATTCATACGCGGTCACCGAGCCTATTGCGGACGCCATCCTCAACAGCCTGCTGCGTCCTCTTCCGGCCAATGCACAATAAAATGAGCTTCATAGATATAACGATGCCTCTCAAAAACGGGATGGCTCATTATCCCGGTGATCCGCCCTTTATGGCTGAGCTGCTGATGTGTCTTGAAGACGGTGACGATGCCAATTTGATGCGTTTGTGTTTTGGCACGCATACCGGTACGCATTTTGATGCGCCATACCATATGATCGCGGACGGAAAAAAAGCAGATGAATACCCGGCTGATTATTTCTGCGGCCGCGCGCGTGTGGCAGAATTTTTGCACAACGATGGTATAGAGCGAAAAAACTTAACAGGCGTAGGCATAAAGGCCGGAGATATCGTGCTGTTAAAAACGCAGCAAAGCGCAAATATGTGCGATGCGCAGCATGATAACAGACATGTCAGCTTGGAGGCATCGGCTGCACGGTATCTTGCGGATATGCGCATCAGGGCGCTTGGCATCGACTGCATGTCAATAGATTGCGGGCCGGGCTTTGAGGCGCATCGCATACTGCTAGGGGCAGGCATACCCATCATTGAAGGCCTGTATCTGCATGCAGTGCGTCCCGGTCTTTACCGAATGACGGCTATGTTTCTTAATATCACAGGCGCAGACGCAGCGCCATTAAGAGCGATCCTGCATAAGGATTGATTTTATTGGCCTTGAGCATGAGGCGTCTTTTTTTAAGGATACAGAGACAAACGGTTAAAAAACCATATTTTCACACAAACTGATAAGGGAACAACTCAACGGCGCTGTGCGTCATAAAGGGTAAAGGAGGTTTTTAACACTTATGAAAAAAACTGTGGTATTGCTTTTTGCGGCGCTGCTTCTTATGTTGACAGCATGCGGTGTGTCGCAGTCTGCGCAGCAGGCCGATCTTGAAAGATCGCCTTACAGCGCTGCGGAGGAGCTTTCGGATATCTCTGTGACTGTTGCAGAGGGTACGGTGGGGACAAAAGCCGAATCGGTCTCACTGACAATACGAAACCTGTCGGGCAAAGAATATTCGTATGGGGCGCCGTATGAGCTTGAGAAGGAAGTAAACGGCGTATGGTATAAATACCCCCCGCAGGAGGAGATGGCTTTTATCATGATCCTTTATATACTCGAGCCAAACGGCACAGGAGAAGAGACGGTGTCTTTATACAGCTTCTATGGTGAACTTCAGCCGGCTACTTACCGTGTCGTCAAGTCATTCAGTGCAGAAGATGCACAGGGCGTGGCGTTCGGAGTTTTTGATGTGAAGTAAAGTCAATGCGTATCTGTGTGAAAAAGGCTGCTGTGAGAGCAGCCTTTTTTCTTGAACCGGAGTCAATAAGTTCTGCTAAAAGCCTGCGATCACAGCGTTTGAAAGAATGTGCCTGTCGCACATATCAACCATTTGCGCGTCTGGTGCCATTACATACAGCATCACGGTACAATCGAATGCCTCAAAGTATTTGGCATACACCCGCCCGGCCATATCGATAACGGCAAAATCTTCTTGTAAGGGACGTGTCGGACGGCCGTACTGCAGATACGCCGTTCTGTGTTCATTAAAATTGTGTGCAACGCCATTGAGGCGCATCAGCGCGTCGATGCGTGTCCAGCCGTCACTTCCCGCATAGCTTATCCCCTGCCGGACGGTATACTCATCCAATGAAAAGACAGGGTTCTCGCAGCCGAAATTGCGCATCACGAGCTGGGTGTAATCGTAATCGACAGCGGCTGTCACTTCATCCATATTCAAAGAACCGACACCGTAAAAACCAAACGCGCCGCTGCCCTTTTGCACGGCATAGGCGCCGAAAAACGCAGAGTAAAAAG
This sequence comes from Christensenellales bacterium, assembly GCA_040768905.1. Taxonomy (GTDB): domain Bacteria; phylum Bacillota; class Clostridia; order Christensenellales; family SZUA-584; genus SZUA-584. The sequence goes on along the minus strand of JAXGMA010000001.1, from coordinate 1,810,143 downwards.
GGCTGTTTTCGTCATACAGCGACGATGTGCGCGCGGCGGCGTCAAAGGCGCCGAAACCGTAGAGTATGGACATGTCCGCTTCAATGCCCGACCAGCTGGAAAACCCGTCGGCATTGTATATGAGCACAAAAGGATACCAGCCTTGTGCCGGATCCATTTTGATGGAAAAACCATTTTTCTGCATGACGCTTTCGCCTGCTTGCACAGCAGAATAAACGCCCATCACGGCATAGCTTTGCAGCGCAGGAAAAAACCAGGCAGCCGGCACCGCAGCAAGTATCAGAACGATCAGAAGTATCAGCCATTTTTTCATGCGAACAGTATAGCACATCGGCATGCGCTGTGTCAGCATAACACTCTGCTATAACCTGTGGCCGGAAATTGCATAAAAAAAGCCACAGCGCGCTGGGCCCTGTGGCTTATCATAAAATTTTTGGCTATTGTGCCTGCTTGACAGAGACGATCTCAAAATCGGCGAGCATTTGCTCAAACCGCGCACCGTGGCCTTCTTCGGCTTCCACGAAATATTTGGCCGTGATGATGAAGGTGCCGCCTTGCGAATTATCGATGAAGTAACAAACCACTATATCGTCATTCCATTCGTAGCCGTTTATGGCAACCAGGCGAAGCGCGTCAATGGGAGCGGTGATTTGCTCGATATCGCGCACCTCGATATAGCTTGTGCCAAGCTCGGCCTTGATCTTTGCCGCAGCGTCCTGTGGCGTCAGCTTTGTATCCTGCACGATCTGCATATACACTTCCGGCAGGTCGGAAGGATAGCCTTTGGGCACGATCCTGTCGCCGGTTTCGGAAGAGACAAATTCGTAGCGCTCTTCATCCACATACAGCACATAGGTCACGCCGTCATCCTGCATATCCGGCTCCGCAGTGCCCACATGCAGCTGCTGGTCTGTTTGCTCGGTATCGCCTTCTATGACCACATCAATGGCCCTTTGCGGCTCAAAAAGTTGTGCGATGCTGTTTATAGCGGCCTGCCCTAAAGGCGTAAATCCTGTGATCACCAGACCGGCTGCAATAACGGCCGCGATAATTTTTCCTGCGTGGCTTTTTTTTCTGCTCATGTTGCCCTCCTTGAGTTGTTTTTCAATGTTGTTCCATATGTCGTTTTTCTTCTCGGCGGCTTTTTGTGTTCCGGCTTTGATTGCCGCCATTAAATCGTCATCAAACCTGTTCATGGATCAATCCCTCGTTTCCCTGGATCATTGTTTTGAGCTTCCTGCGTGCCTGGAACAACCGCGACTTGACAGTATTTTTATTGATTCCAAGCACATTGGCGATTTCTGCCTCGCTAAAGCCGTGTATGTATTTTAGGCCTAAAGCCGTGCGCAAGATCTCCGGCAGCTGCTCGAGAGATGCATACAGCGCCTCATACTGTAAAAACGCATAGCTGTCTTCTGCCGATGCAGCATCATGGGGAATTTCGCTTAAAACATGCAGTTTGTTTTTGCCTATTATCCTGCGGCTTTCGTTGACCACGATCCTGTAAAACCACAGGTCAAATCGTGCGCCTTGCCTGAGCTTGTGCCGGTAGATGAAAGCCCGTAAAAACGCCTCCTGAACTGCATCGGCTGCGAGGCCGTCCTCACGCGTGATGACGCGTGCCAGACGAAGCGCGCCTGCTGCGTTAAGTTCATACAGCTGCTTGAATGCCGCGTGATCCCCATTTTGATATCTTTTTATGAGAAGCTCATCCACGTTTTTTATCTGTCCTTTTCATCGATCGACTTTTTTAAGGCTGCCTTAGATGATCACCATCTACACTATATACCCGGTCCGCAGTATCAAAAGTTTTATCAGCCGCGGAATTATTTATACATTTTTTCGGGTTGCCGCCTTATGCAATGACATGATAACATACTAGCATAACACTGATAAATCTGATATTCCTTCTTTGCCGGCAGAAAGCAAGACCATCTTTTCACTCCGGCCCCTTGGCAAATCAGTATTTTATTAGCCAATAGGAGGCACATCAATGAAACCAAACAGAAAGGTGTTCTACGCGCGGCATACAGCAAGGCCCGATTCCGGAACAGTAGCCTGCCGTGCCGATACGCCGGCCGGTATATTCACGGCGGTCTATCAGGAAGGCTTCATTGTACGGGTATTATTCCCTGACGAAGACCTGAGCGCAGCATATAATACATTTGATGATACGCTGCCCTTTGCTGAGCAAATGGCGCAATACTTTGCAGGCAAACGAAAAAGCTTTGATTTACCGCTTAGAATCAGCGGCACACCGTTCATGCAGGATGTCTACCGCGCGACGCTGCGCATACCTTACGGGCGTACGGCTGCTTACGCGGACGTGGCTCTAGCGGCAGGCTATCCGCTTGCCATGCGCGCCGCAGGAACGGCATTGAAGCGTACGCCGCTGCCGATACTGATACCGTGTCACCGCGTTGTTCACAAAACAGCGTCACGCAGCGCTTACCGCGGCGGTACCGGCCTTAAAGACGTCTTGCTTGAGCTTGAATCGCTTCATGTAAACAGGGAAGATACAATTCCGACACAGAGCGGCAACAATTCACCGTAGAACCAATGAAAAATACGACAAAATATCGGAAATATTGACAGACGGCGCATATCATTATTTGCGGGCATATGATAGAATAAATCAAAGATATTTTAACCGCCGTTGATCATAAATATCAAGGAGATGAGAACATGAATTGTAAAAAATGCGGTTTTCAGAACGCAGCGGATTCCAAATTCTGCCGAAGCTGCGGTGCGCATTTAGAGGCGGAAAATGCTGTGCCTGATGCTCCTGAAGCACCATTGCCGCCTCCGCAGGCTGTGCCGCCGCCATATCAACCGGCGCCACCCCATCAGCCTGCGCCGTACCCGCCCCAGCAAATGCCTTTGCAGCCTTATCAAAAGCCAAAAAGCAAGACGGGGCTGATCATCGGATTGATATTGGGCATTTTGGTATTGCTTGCAGCGGCAGCAGCAGCGGTCTATTTCTTCGTACTGGGCCCGCCGCAGGGCGAATGGTATAATGCAGAGCGCGGCTGGGTGCTGTCAATTGGCAGCGGCAACTCGATCGAAAAATTCAGCCTTGAAGGACTGGAAAAAGCGACATATGAGTACGAGAATTTGAAGTCCCAGGGAATAATGACCCTGGATACGAAAAGTTATCTGTTCAAGACCGATTCAGGCAGGCTATTGCTTGGGGATGAAGGAGAAACGATCAGTTTTATAAAGCTGGAAGAAAAAGAGAGCATAGAAAAATATGTGCTCAAGGCGCTGGAAGGCAACTGGGCCAGCGAAGAGCTTGGCGAGGTGCTTCAGTTTGAAAACGGCAGCGTTTATGTCTATTCACATGCCGGTGATTTCAAAGGCGGATTCGAATACAACATCATCAGAGGAGAAGGCACATTAACGCTGCACAGCAAGGACTACACGATCCGCGCAACGCACGCTCAATTAGAGGTCAAAGATGTCGGTGTTTACACAAAAGCAGACAAAGGCCTTGATATCAAAGCATTTTTGGCTCAAACACAATCGCCTGTTCTTGGTATGTGGTATGAGTCTCAAGGCGAACTGGGCACCATTTTGTTCAGCGAGGACGGCACACTGCAGGTAGAAATGATGGGACAGATCTATTTTGGGACATACACTTTTGATGCAGCAAGCGGTACAGGCGCCGTCACAGTTGAGGGGGAAACCACGCCGTTTACGGTGAGCGGCGGCCTGCTGCAAATAGAGGAATACACATATATGCGCGATTATATCCCTCAGCAGACAGCGCCAGAGAACCCGACGGGCACATGGTATGAAGCCACCGGGAAATACGGGACAATCACACTCTATGATGATGGCGGCGTGGAGTGGTATGAGAACGGCGAAACGTATTACGGGCGCTATACCTACAATCCGGCTCAAGCACTCGGAGAAATAACTGTCAACTTTGGCTATGAGGCGGATGTCACTTTTACATACGACGGGTCTGCGCTTTATGTCGGAGAAGACATCATGTACACGCGCAACTATGTGGAAGAGGTGATACACGTTTTCGGTGCGTGGTTTGACAATGCTGCTCAAGCGGGTACGATTTATTTCTATGAAGATGGTACATACTATATGGACACTTATGGTCTGCAGATAAGCAATACATTTTCTTTTGACCCTGCAAGTCGCAGCGGAACATTGACAAAGAATTTTGACGGGGAGAACTTCGTCTGCAACTTTTATCTTGATGGAAACTATTTAAATATTGAGGGCACCTTATATACAAGGCGTTATGTGGAACAACCTTATTACGCGGAGCCGGTTGCCGGCTGAAGGTTTTAAAAAGCCGGCATCGCTTTCGCGACGCCGGCTTTTTTATATCCGCCAATACCCCGGAATATTTTTAAAAAGAAAGCTCCAGCGAACCCTTGACAACTACTTATAACTCTGCGTCGATCCTTTGTGCAAATGATTGATCATCCAACTGAACTTTGAACTTTGCGATCTGTCGTGGTATCCGCTTGGCATCCGTTTATGCTTCGGCCTTCGCCTCCGACATCACTTTTGCGTTTGCTTCAACTTCCAACTTCTCTTTAAAACTCTTGCCCAATCTTCTGATGCACTGTGCTGCGCATCAGCTTTTGCTTCGGCTTTCGCTTCGGCTTAGCCTATGTGCACCACGTCACACTTGCTTTCCGCACGATGTGCGGCGATCATCCGTCTTAAGTCCTAAGTACTCGCTTTGGTATTCCCTGGAGCGTATTTATACTTTAGCTCATTGACGCGTATATTTCAACTTTGGCAATTGACGCTTATCTTTCAAATACAGCAAAATTCGCATGTTATATGTTTATACATTCTTTTTTCTGCGTATTTCAAGTTATTTCGCATTCTTTTATACACATGTTAAGAAACATGTATTGTTGTGTGACATGGTTTATATGCCTTGCTTTTTTCTGGGCGGTTTCAACAGAGCGATAAGCACGGCGCCGAGAACAGCAGCGCCTGCTGCCACAAGGAACGGAATGAAAAAGCCGCCGGAAAGGTCTTTGAAATAACCCGCAACGTAAGATGCGCCGACAGCACCGATCCCAAAGCCTATAAGCACCATGCCATAATTTACGCCCATAGATTTCAAACCGAAATAATCTGCAGTCAGCGCCGGGAACACGCCGAGGAAACCGCCATAGGAGAAACCGACGATGGCAATGAGCACGAGAATAAGATAGCTCTGTGCGATCGCAGCGAACGGAATAGAAACAGCAGCAACAAGCAGCAATATAAGCAGCGTCTTTTTACGTCCGAGCCTGTCTGATATGCCGCCCCAGAAAAGCCGCCCGAATGAGTTGAAACCGGATATCACCATGACGCCGGCCGTTGCAGCGATTTCCGTAAGACCGCCGTCCATGCCGAGCACCTTCGCAAAGGGAATCACCATAAGGCCCGCCCCGCAAGACAGCATGATGGCAAACGTGATGATATAATACTGCGGAGTTTTAAGCAACGCTGAAGGCGGCATGTTGACGACATCTTTCTTTTCGGGAGGTGTCCAGCCTTTGGGTGCATGGTTTTTGGGGGGGTTTTTGATAATAAGCCCGCAGACCACCGTGACACAAAGGAATATGAGCGCGAGCCACTTGAAGGTCTCCAAAACGCCGACCTCATTGATTAGCGCAGAGGCCACAGGCGTGAAAACAAGCCCGCCGAACCCGAGTGCCGAGACGATGACACCGGTGATAAGGCCGCGTTTGTCGGGGAACCATTTTTGACAGACCGCAATGGTCGTGGTATAAGTCATCCCCATGCCAAAGCCGCCTGCCACGCCGTAAGTAAGCCACAGCAGCCAAGCTGTTTCCGGTGTCGCGAAACCTGCGAAGAAAAACCCGAGAGCAAGTATCACGCCGCCGATGATCAGCACAGGACGGGGCTTAATTTGTCCTGTATCGCGCCGCCGACCATGCTGCCGAAAGTCAATACGCCAAGCAGCAGGGAAAAAGTGAGCGCGGCCTCCTGATGTGTCCACGAAAGTATATTAACGACCTCAGGCTGAAAAACGCCCCAGATGTATGCTGTGCCCAAGCAAAGCTGTATTGCGATACCTGCAATAACAGGCACCATCCTGTTGTTGTGAGTCTTGTTGCTTTTCATGATGCGGATATTCCTGCTCTGTTATTTGACGGACAAGAATGATTATGCCATGTGTCTATGCTGAGTGTCAATAAAGTCAGCGCTATTGCTTTTTTTGACAGCCCTGCAGCCAAAGATAAAGGCATGGCATACCTTATTCATTGCAACGGGCATCTGCGGCTACAGAACTCTTGCTCAGCATCGCAGAAACGATGACAACGGGTATCAGCATGGCGGCGCTCACCAGAAGTGCGGTGCCAAGCCCGGCTGCGTCGCCGATGGCACCGACAATGGGCGGAGCAGCAAAACTCGCGGCAACAGATCCAAAAAAGACAAGCGAAGCGGCTGCTGAAGTGTCCTTAGGCATAAGGCTGCAGGCTTCAACAACAAGCAGCGGAAAGTTAGCTGCAAAGCCAAAACCGCCGATGACGGCCAATATACAGGCAAGCGTGACATCGCCGCTAAACAACAGGGCAACCAAGGCGGCAACCGAAAGCGCATTGAACGGTGGCATGATACGGCTGGCAGCCAATTTTGAGAAAAATTTTGCGTAACAGACCCTGCCGATGACGTTCCCGATAAAAAGCCCGCTTAATACCAGGGCGCCGTCGAAGGCCTGGCCTCTGATCGCGGAGGCGAAACTTGAAAGAAAGAATATAAAGCTCATTTGGGCAAACGAACTGAAAAATTTTGTGATGACGAATAAAGGCATGCCTTTGGTTTTAAATGCGGCCAGCAGTTTTTTAAATGCGCCCATATTTTGCATATTCTGAATAAAAGGCGCCCTGGCTTCATTTCTCAGGCCGGCCATAAACAGAATGGAAACCAGGATTGTCAGTATGCCAAGTCCTATAAACACGGGCGTATATGTACTGCCGAGCAGCATCGCAAAGAAAGGGCCTGTGACACCGGTGGCCGCCCATAGTGCATGCAGAAGCCCGATATGAAAACTTTTTGTTTTGGGCGCTAAGTCCGCAATAATGGCATTCGCGAGCGTATCAACGGTCGTGGAGAAAACGCCTATGAAGAAAAAAAGCGCATACAGTACTAAAACAAAGGTGTTTACTCCAAACAGCAGGATGGAGATCCCGAGAAACAATATGCCAAGCCCCATGACGCGTGTTTTATTCAGAGCCGAGAATACGCAAAAACACAGTATCAGAGAGACCACAGCCCCAATTGACTGTACAGTCGAAAAAAGGCCGGCCTGCGCTAGGGAAAGCGAAAATGTTTCACGTATTGAGGGTATCATATACCCAAGCACAGTCAGATACAGTGCGAGCATCATGATCGGCGGGAATACAAAAATGGGTTTTGCATCTTGCTTCATTGCGTCATACCTCTTTGCATCTTGATTGTGATATTACTGACGATTGTACCATAGAGATGCGAGTGTGTATAGGTATTTGCAGCTTTGCACATACTGTAAATCGTGCTATGATGAAAGCAGATGAACCGGGTTTAGTTTGGGGAGACGCCATGAGCCTTTTTGAAAACATTGCTAAAAAATCCGCTCCTCTTGCCGACAGGATGCGCCCGCGCACCATTGACGAGTTTTTCGGGCAACAGCATATTGCGGGCAAGGGAAAGCTGCTGCGGCGCGCCATAGAGACCGACAGCCTGACAAGCTCGATTTTCTTCGGGCCGCCGGGCTCCGGAAAAACCACGCTTGCCTATGTCATCGCAAATTCCACAGGCGCGGCTTTTGAAAAGCTCAACGCGGTCACAAGCGGCGTGAAGGATGTACGCGTGCTCATAGACAAAGCGCAGCAACGGCTTCAGATGCACAACCAGCCGACCTATCTGCTGCTCGATGAGTGCCACAGGTGGTCAAAGACACAGTCGGACAGCATACTTCCGGCGATCGAAAAGGGAACCATCCGTTTTATCGGCTCTACAACCGAAAACCCCATGGTCAGCATGACGAGCGCCATCGTCAGCCGCTGCAGGCTGTTTCAGTTTTTTGCGCTTTCGAAGGAAGACGTGGCGCAAATCATAAGAGCAGCACTTAAAGACAGCGAGCGCGGCCTTGGAGACCTGAATGTACAGATCCATGATGATGCGCTTGAACACATTGCAAACGTGGCGAACGGAGATGCGCGCGCCGCGCTCAATGCCTTAGAACTTGGTGTCCTGACGACGGTGCCTGATAAACAAGGAAGGATCACAATAGACCTTGCCACGGCGGAAGAGTCGATACAGAGGCGTGCGCTGCGCTGCGACGACGAGGAATACTACAACATGCTCAGCGCATTCTGCAAATCCCTGCGCGGCAGCGATGCCGATGCAGCGCTTTTCTGGTTCGCGCGGCTTATCTATGCGGGTGTTGATCCGCGGGTGATTGTGCGGCGCATACTGGCTCATGCCAGCGAGGATGTGGGGCTTGCTAACCCTTCCGCGATGACTCAGGCGGCGGCGGCAGCACAGGCGCTCGAATTTGTAGGGATGCCCGAAGCGCGGCTTTCCATCGCGCAGGCGATCATTTTCATCTGCGAATCCCCAAAATCGAACGCGGTCGTCATGGCGGTGGATGCGGCTTTTTCAGACGCTGAACATGCCTACCAGCTGCCCGTGCCGCAGCATCTGCGCGATACGAGCTACCACGGCGCCAAAGAGCTCGGCAGCGGCAAAGGCTATCAATACCCGCATGATTTCGAGCGGCACTATATTCCCCAGCAGTATCTGCCCGACAACCTTGCGGACAGAGTATACTATATCCCTTCTCACGAAGGCTATGAGAAAAAGATAAACGAGATACGACAAATACAGCGCAGAACCAAGGTGTTGCGCGACAAGACATGAGTTGATATAATACATCGATGGTTTTTCGACTGCGGGTGCAGCCATGCGCGCACCACACAGCAAAAAGAAAAGCCAAAATTATCAATGTAGGGTATCCGCAAAGCGGAACCTGAACGGAGGGAAAAATGAACAAGAAGAAAACACTTTTTTGGGTGCAGTTGTCGTTGTTTACGGCGATAGAACTGCTTTTCTGTTTCACGGTGCTTGGATCGCTGCCGATCAGCCCGGGTATTGTCGCAACGCTTGCGCATATTCCCGCACTGGTTGCTGCGCTCACCTTGGGTAAAAATACTGGCGCGTTTATCGGTGCGGTAATGGGCATAAGCTCACTTTTAGTTTGGACATTTATGCCGCCCAACCCGCTTGTAGCATTTGCTTTTAGCCCGTTTGCGCCGAATGGAAATGTATGGAGCCTGTTGATTAGCGTGGTGCCGCGTTTTGTTTTTCCCATAATTGCGGCATGGCTGTTTGAAAAGCTAAGGAAGCGGACAGGCAAAGTGCTTTCGGCATCGATTGCGGCGGGAGCGGGTACTTTTATTCACTCGCTGTTGGTACTTTCAGGAATTTACTTCGCGTTTCATGCCCATGAAGTGGTGGGCGGTCACTATACTGCGTTTCTGGTTGCTTGGGGCGGACTTAATGCAATAATAGAGATAATTATCGCTATTGTTGTGGCCGGTGCCGTAATCGTCCCTCTTGCCAAAGTTAATGAACGCAGACTGGCGTAGATACAGGGTTTTTTAAGGGCGCTGTGAATTATCAAAAAAATAAACGGAGAGATGAATGATTTTTGTACTTGATGTGGGCAACAGCCACATAAAATGCGGCCTTTTTAAAGGCGATAAACTCAAAAACTCGTGGCGCATGGCGACGAGCACGGAGCTGACTTCAGACGAATACGGCATCCGCATCGTGTCTTTTTTCGAACATGCAGGGGTTGAACCCGCGGACGTACGCGGTATCATCATCTCATCAGTTATACCGTCTATCAATTATACGCTCCAGCATATGTGTGCGGTCTATTTTGACAGGCAGGCCATGATCGTGGGGCCAGGTATGAAAACAGGCATCAATATTCTTTATGACAACCCGCGCGAACTCGGCGCAGACAGGATTGTCGGCGCGGTCGCAGCCTATACGCTTTACGGAGGGCCGTGCATCGTGGTCGACTTCGGGACAGCGACGACGTTCGGCGCAGTTTCAAAAAACGGCGATTTCCTGGGCGGAGCGATCTGCCCGGGGCTCAAAATCGCCGCCGATGCGCTGGCTGAAGGTGCGGCCAAACTGCCGCGTGTCGAGCTTGTAAAGCCGGATTGTGTGATCGCCAAAAACACCGTCCTTGGGATGCAGGCAGGCATCATATACGGCTATGTTGGCCAGGTGGATTATATTCTGGAACGCATAAAGAAAGAAATGGGCGGCAGCCCTAAAGTGATCGCAACGGGCGGGCTTTCCAGGCTTATCGCGCAGGAATCGAGCCAGATCGATGAGCTGAACGGACTGTTGACGCTCATTGGGCTTAACTTGTTGTATAAAAAGAACGTCAGAACGATGAGGATTGAAAGGGAAGACAGATGAAACAAGTGGGTATGGCGCTTATAGGGCTAGGCACGGTCGGCTCGGGCGTCTATAAAACGGTCGAGATGCAAAAAAGCTATATCGAGCACAAAGAAGGCATTTCGCTGACAATAAAAAAAGTGCTTGCGCTTGATTATGCGCTGAAAATACCCGACTGGCAGAAAGCAAAGGATTATCACAAAGATATCATTGCCGATGAGAGTATCGATATCGTGGTCGAACTCATCGGGGGCATAAATCCTGCCAGGGAGTTTGTGCTTGCTGCGCTTGGCGCTGGCAAAACGGTCGTCACCGCCAATAAAGAGCTTATAGCGCGGCATTGGCCGGAGCTTAACGCCGCCGCAAAAAACAGCGGCGTAGGGCTTTATTTTGAGGCAAGTGTCGGCGGCGGCATTCCCATACTGCGCACCATCTGGGACAGCCTTCAGGCAAACGAAGTGACTTCGGTGATGGGCATCATCAACGGCACGACGAATTACATACTTACAAAAATGGATGAAGACAAAGCAAGCTTTGAGAAGGTTCTTGCTGAAGCGCAGCAGCTTGGCATGGCGGAGGCCAATCCTAAGAACGATGTGGAGGGTTTGGATGCCATGTACAAACTCTCTATCCTCTCTTCGATGGCGTTTCATGCACGCGTGCCCGTAGAATACATCTACTGCGAGGGCATCACGGGCATCACGCAGGAGGATATTGCTTACGGTAACGAACTGGGACTGACTGTCAAATTGCTTGCCATAGGCAAAAAGAAAGATAAAACCATTGAAGTGCGCGTACACCCTACCATGATACCCAAGACACATCCTCTTGCCGCTGTCCGGGGCGCGTTCAACGCCATATTCCTGCGCGGCAACATCGTCGGCGACATCATGCTCTACGGGCGCGGCGCGGGCGATATGCCCACGGCGAGCGCTGTGGTTTCGGATGTGGTGTATGCGGCCGGCAGAGAGAAACATCACTACACGACGTTCTACAATGAAGATAACGTCTCGGATGAACTGTCATTTGAAAACAACTGGGAGTGCGAGTTTTTTATCCGCATCATCGTGCTTGACAGGCCGGGCGTGCTTGCCAAGATTGCGAGCGTGTTCGGTAAATACGGCGTGAGCATCGCGTCAGTGAGGCAGCAGGGAGTGAGCAGCGACAGCGTGCCGCTGATTTTTGTCACACACAAGGCCAAGGAGATCTCGGTCAAACGCGCGATTGAAGATACCAGCTATCTGCCTGAAGTGCTGAGCGTAGCCAGCACCATACGCGTTGAAAGATAAACGGAGGAATCAGACATGGTTATCAAAATTGAAGATATGAAATCTGAACAAAGGGAGCGGATGCGCGGCGGCGAAGGCACCGTCGGCCTCCTTAGTATCGTTTCTGCGGATGATCTTCCGGCCAAAGCGCGTCTTTTTTCCGTAGTGACCCTTCAAAAAGGCTGCAGCATCGGCAGCCATATCCATGAAAATGAGACGGAAATCTTTTATATTCTTGAGGGGGAAGGCATGCTCAATGACAACGGCGTCAACAAAACGCTGAGAGCCGGAGACTGCAATGTCTGCCCGAGCGGGCATTCCCATGCCATTGCCAATGAAAAAGAAGAGCCGCTGAAGTTTATCGCTGCTATCGTGCTTGACTAATATGTTTTGAACGCAGCAGGCATGCCTTTGCAGCTTAACGCATATTTGCCGTCAAGACGGTATACCGCTTTTCCGTAATGCGCGTTCAGCAGCGTCAGATCACAGCTTGTTTCGACTGGACATACATTTATCTCATGCATGTCAAAGCTTTCGCCGGAATCGGTATAGCCTATCGTTTCGCACAGTTCAAAGCAGTCACACGCGGCTGCAAAAACTTCACCGCCGCAGGCTTCCCGGCTTTTGAGCGGTATTGAAGCTACGATACGCACGCAGCCGCATATTTTAGCACGTACCGCCTTGCCCGTTTCATCTTCATCATCTTCAAAAAAAATATGTAAAAGGCTCTTTGAGACCGAAACAGCTGCTGTTTTTGCATTGTCGGGTTTATACCCTTCCGGTACGATCATAAAGAGGCAAAAGCTTTTTTCTTTGGGTAGAGCCCAGACCCTGTTGTCGTGCTTTGTGCCTGCGCATAAAGCATCTTTAGAAATGCACACTGTTTCACCCTGCATGATCCCGACCCTGAAAGGCGAAGGGCAAAGCTCGGCATCTAATACGAGGCGGTATTCCACTGAAGGGTCGTCTTCATAGCGGCCGATCCAGTCGGTGATGACCACACCGTCGATGCCGATATCGCCGGTCAGCTCAAAAGATGTTTTTTGCGCAATGGCAGGTGCTAAGGTGCCAGAACGCCGCTTTTTTTCGCACGAGAGTATGTTTATATCTGCAAACTCTTGAGAATCTGCGGGACAGATTTCGCATATCCATCCTTTCAGATCTGATGAGCCTTGTCCGTTTCCTGATACACTGATGGTCAACGTGGTGACTCCGTCTGTACTGAAAAAACCCGTCAGCTCAAACGCGAAGCCATCAAGCACGGTTGTTCTGTTTTCCATTGATACGTACTCCCTTCACTTGGCAGGTATTGCAGGCCGCCCCGTATAATCTATGCGGAGCGTCTCCAAGCGGTGCGCAGGCAGGGAAGGGCTGTAGATCTGGCAACGAACGGCGGGGCTGTCTTGTGTTATGCGGGAGAAAAGTTAAGAAGCGAACATGGAGCAGTTGATCCTCTGTACGAAATATCCGGACGTGACAAAAAGGACGGAAGGCAAAAGTGTATATCGCTGCTGTGAAAACAAGTGAAAGGGTTGAATAAAAAGCGCATACAAATATGAGTGGTGTAAAATCACATCGCCCCGAGAGAACATCGATGGGGATGCAGACGGAAGAATGGTGCAAATAAAAAAACTTGAATGCGGGAAAACTGCACTCCGAAGAACAATGCCTTCGGAGTGATCAGGCCAGATTTTCTTCGTTCAAGATACCGAGATCACCCAAAAACCGGCCGTCCTTGCGGACCAGCTGGCCGTCAAACCAGATCTCGCCGCCGCCATATTCGGGACGTTGAATCAGCACAAGATCCCAGTGGACTGCGCTCTCGTTGCCGTTGTATGCATCCTCATAGCACGAGCCGGGCGTCAAGTGTATCGAGCCGCTGATTTTCTCATCAAACAAAGTGTCGCACATGGGGTCTTTGATGTACGGATTGACGCCGAAAGCGAATTCGCCGAGATATCGTGCACCTTCGTCCGTATCGAGTATCTTGTTGAGCCGCTCTGTATTATTGGCCGTGGCTTCAACGATCCTGCCGTTTTCGAACAAAAGGCTCACGTTTTCAAACTTGAAGCCCTGAGAAAAAGAAGGCGCGTTGTATGTGATCCGTCCGTTAGCGCTGTCCCGCAACGGAGCTGTGTAGATCTCGCCGTCGGGTATGTTCATATGGCCGGAACATTTCTTTGAAGGGATGCCTTTGACAGAAAAAGTGATATCTGTGCCCGGGCTTAAGATGCGCACCTGGTCTGTGTTTTGGAGGCGCTGTTTGAGCGTGTCCATGGCTTTGTCCATTTTCGAGTAATCAAGATTGCAGACATCGAAATAAAAGTCTTCAAATTGCTCTGTGCTTTTGCCCGCAAGCTGGGCCATTGAACCACTGGGATAACGCAGCACCACCCACTTCGTTTTTTGTACGCGAAGCTCATGGTGTACGCGTTTTGAATAGATAGAGCGGTACAAGAAGAGGTTTTCATCGCTGATATCCGACATTTCAGAAGTGTTGAAACCTCCTCGGAAGGCCACATACGCCTGCATCTCCTGCATCATTGCCGCGTCGTAGCGCGTTAGGTCTTCGATCTGCTGCCGTGTGGCATTCATCAGCAGGGCGCGTTGTACACGCGCGCTGTGCATGGTGCAGAAGGGCACGCCGCCTGCCGCATACACTTCTTTGATGAGCTGCTCGGAAAGCTGTTCCGGGCAGTCAAAGTTTTCTATAAGCACACGCTCGCCCTTCTGTACGTTCATGGAATATGTGACAAGCGTGCGGCACAATTTTTTCAGCCGCTGGTCTATCATGGTTCCTCCGTGTCAATATTTATTTTTTCTTTGATAATATATAAAGGCCGCGCTTTGGCCTCGTCATATATTCTTCCCAGGTAAAGGCCGATAATGCCAAGAATGATGAAAAGCGCCGCAAGCAGCAAGAATACGGCAGCAAACAATACATGTGTGACCGGCCAGTTGCGGACAAATACAAAAACGATACCAAGCACAAGATATGTCAACGAAAGAAAGCCGAGAATCATGCCGATCAAAAGAGGCATACGGAGAGGCTTGTTGGAAAACGCAGTGATGCCGTTGCCTGCGAGCTTGAGCATTTTCCGTGCGGAATACTTGGTTTGGCCCGCTGCGCGCTCATCCCTGATAAAATCGAGAGGCTCCGCGTGAAAACCGGCCCAAGCAGCCATGCCGCGGAGAAAGCGGTTGCGCTCCGGCATAAGCTTGAGCGCATCGCATACCTTGCGGTCGATCAGCCGAAAATCGCCCGTGTTGGCGGGGATGTACTGGCCGCCAAGAACATTGAGCATCTTGTAGTAAACACGGGCAGACGATTTTTTAAAAACAGTTTCGCCTTTGCGCTTCAAACGGCGTCCGTAAACGATGTCCGCGCCGGCCTGCCACTTTTCGATCATTTGCGGGATCAATTCGGGAGGATCCTGCAGATCGCAGTCTATGATGATGACAGCGCTGCCGCTTGATGCAGACATGCCCGCAGATACGGCCTCCTGATGCCCGAAATTTCGCGAAAAGCTGATTACCCGGACGTTATTGTCCTTTTCGGCCAGCGCACGCAGCAAATTTAAGGAATTGTCTCGTGAGCCGTCATCGATGAATATCAGTTCATAATCGCCCAAACTATCCATGACTTTTTTGAGCCGATCGTATGATAAAGGCAAAACCTCCTGCTCGTTGTAGACAGGGATCACGACCGAGTATTTCATAAAGGGTCTCCTCGCGGTTTTCTGGTAAGATTATATAACACCCGTTCCAATATTACAAAGAAAAAGCAAGCAATAATTTGTTGCATTATGGCCTATAATGACAAAAAATAGGTTGAAAAACAGACAATAAAATGGTAAAATATAAACGTGATAGAAAAATGAGGTGCGCATTATGCTGGCGCTTATAGCTATTTTTGGCGAACCGGCGCAAAGCTGCAGATATGGCGAAAAGGCGCTTTTGGCTGTTTCTGCTGTTTTTCCGGACTGGCAGCGAAGGCTGCGGACGGTTCAAGGTGCGGTGGTTTATCATGCGGGGCGCGAAGGCGCCGACAAACCGGCTGTCGCGATCGCACTCAAGGAAATAGCCGTCAAAGACACGCAAGCTGTGCTGCATTTTGGCAAAGCAAAAACACTTGAAATCAAAAGCGGCGATGTGGGCGGTGAGGTATACCGCGCTGCACGCTTTCACAACCAACTTGACAGCAACGGGCATGCGCCGCTGCTTTACTTTTTTGAGCGGGCGCAATTCGAGATGATGAGTTGCCGTGCCAAGCTTGGGCAGCAGGCCGAAGAACTCATAAATGCAGGGGATTATAAGGGCGTGTGCATGCTGTTTGCGCCGCTCAAGTCGGTGCGCAGCAACGCAGCTGTTTGGGACAGCGCGGAACTGCTCTATAAACTTGGGCTTGCATGCAGTAAGCTCGCGGTGACGCTCAAAGTGGGCGCGGCCGAGAAAAAAAGGCTGGAGGAGGCGCGGCGTTTCCGCAGTTACTGCTCGGCTTTTCTGCAGCGCGGTGCGGCGCTTGAGCCGGATAATGCGCGGTGTGCCACTGCGCTTGCATACCGCTATTATTCCAATGTGCATGAATTGATGCGCCCCGGCGAACGCAGAGATCAGGATATAGCCCAGCAGATAGACAAAGCACATGAGTGGCTCTCCCGCGCGCTAGATATTTTTCCAGAGAGCATCCGCAACCATTACCGAAAAGGGAAGCTGATCATTGAAAAGCAGGCACCTTATCTTTTATTTGGCAAACGTGCGTTTGGTTCACGCGAAGCCGAACTGCTGCGTGAGATCAGGGAAGTGGGCGAGGAACATTTAGCGAGAGCTGTTGTGCTCTATGAGGCGCTTGAAGACGAAGAGGAGTGCAGCCGCAACCGCCGCGAATACGCCAAGGCGCTTTTCGTTCTTGGGGGGTATTATCTTGAGGATGCTTACCTTCCGATACACGAGTATTATCTGAGCCTGATCGCGGGTAAAAATCCACCCAAACATATTGCGGCCATCGCGCAGCTTGATCTTAAAAGCGCGCGCGAGCACCTTGAAAAATGTTTCGGCGCAGAGACAAAAATGGCGCTTGAAGAGCTTGATCCTAAAAGCCTTTGCGGACTGCAAAAAGAATGGACACGATCCCCGGTGGAAAAGCTTTACCGTCTTGGGTGTGTGCACAGCGCGCTTGCGTTTGCGGCCAAGGTTGAAGGCAAACATGATGAGCTCAAGACACACGCAGGCAAGGCCGTATATTATCTTGATGCCGCGGCAAAAACAGATGCGCAGAGCGTAGAAAACCGCAGAAGCACATGGCATATCAGCGAAAAGCTTGCCTGGACGCATTTGCATACGGGGCGCTGCGACAAAGCACAGGCAGTGCTGTCCCGTGCAAAGCAAGGCCATATCGCCAATACGCGCGCCGTTGCCCTGCTGCTTGCGGATACGCCGCAGTCGCATGAAAAAGCAGCCGAGGTTTTGCAGACGGCAGCAAAAGACAGACACAACCTTGCTTCGGGATTCACGCATGTGCTGCTGGCCTATATAAATAAACAAAACAAAAAAGAATGTGCGCCTCTGCCTAAGGCGCTCTCTGCAAAGAACAAGCGCGCAGCGGCTTTGCTCGGCATCAATGTGGAATAAACCGGCTTGGAAACGCATAATAAATTCTTTGTAATGGCAGAGGGCTCTTGTTGACGAGCTAAATACGGTGTGCTATATTGTTATTGGTGGCATATATTTGTACCTAATAACTAAATAAGGAGGTAAGTTATGAAAATTAAAAACATCACCGAACCCCAGAAGTTCTTTGAAATGCTCCAGCATACCAAAGGCAAGATCGAGCTGGTGACATCAGAGGGCGACAGGCTCAACTTAAAGTCTACGCTTTGCCAATACATCATGCTGACGCAGATGTTTTCGGATGCCAAGATTGAAGAACTCGAACTGCTCGTTTCCGAGCCTGAAGATTTGAACCTCCTTCTTAACTATCTGGTTAGAGGATAACCAAATCTTGAAACAAGAGCCGCTTGACAGCGGCTTTTTTGGTATCAGTATGTCCGTTTTTTGGGACTTAACCAATGGTATGCTTAGCATAAAAGAGGTGAGAAATTTGAGCTTGAGAATTATAACAGGACGTGCCGGAAGCGGAAAAAGCCGTTTCCTGATGCGGCTGATATCAGAGCTTGTCACAAACCCGCTTGAAAAAATCATCGTCATCGTACCCGGGCAGCTCACTTTTGAGACGGAAAAACGCATCATGCACGCGTGCGGCGTTGAGGGCATACTCGGGCTGGAGGTTTTGAGCATACAGCGGCTTGCATACAAGATCCTCGAAGAAACCGGGAGTGTGCCTTTCATGACCGGCGCTGAAAAGACAATGGCCTGCCGTCTTGCTCTGCAGGCTTATGATGCGCCTTTTTGCGGAACAGGCCATCTGCCGGATTTTGAAAACAGCCTGGGCGCGCTTTTTACGCAGCTGAAAAGCCATGGGCAGACGCCAGAAAGCCTGCGCGGCGCGGCACGCAGCATGACGGATAAAGGGCTTATCAGCAAGCTGCTACAGACCGCGGACATCTATCAAAAGTATATGGAGATCTGCGGCAGCCGCCTTGATATGGCGGATATGTATGCAGCGGCTGCCTCTCGCGCTGCGGGTGCGTCTTTTCTGCGCGGTGCGCATGTGTTCATAGACGGCGCTGACAGCTATGTACCATCAGTCACATCCATGCTTGCCGAGGTGATGGCGCAGACAAAAAATACGCTCGCGGTATTCCGCACAGAAGGAAGCGGCTCAGACGCTGCGCTTTTTACCTCTGAAAAGCGCGATATGGAGAGACTTATGAGTGCAGCGAAGGCACGCGGCATTGAGGTGCAGATCACAGAACATACGGAAATGGCAAAAAGGCATACTAGTGAGGCGCTCGCCTTTCTCGAAAAAAACCTGTTTTGCTATCCATATTCACCGTATACAGACGAAACGGACAGCCTTAAGATCTTTGAAGCAGAAAGCCCGGAGCAGGAGATCCAAGCTTTGGCTTCATGTATTCGCCATCATGTGCGCGGCGGCAAGAGGTTCCGTGATATTGCTGTTGCGGCCGGCGGGCTTGAAACCTATCTGCCCATTATCAAATCCGTTTTCTCAAGCTTTGGCATACCGTGTTTTATCGATGAACGGCGCGCATTGTCCGAGAACGCTTTTTTCGTGTTCTTGTACAGTGCGCTTTGCGCGGCAACGGGAGAAACTGCCGCGGCAGAGGGCTATGTGTTCAGTGAATATGCGCCCCTCGACGTAACCGAACGCAGTTTGCTGAAAAACTACGCCCGGCAGTATGGCTATAAAGGCTGGCACTTTTTTGGGGAGTTCAGACGGGGCGCCGCCGCAACGCAGGCGGAGGCGCTGCGCAGGCAGGTCATGCAGCCGCTTTTAGCGCTGGAAAGCGGCCTGCTGCTGTCATCTGCCGGGGCGCAGACTGATGCAGTACGGCAGTTTCTGGCCGACTGCGGGGTGCGTGAAAAAATACAATCGCTCTGCGATGTCCTTGTCACCGAGGATGTACAAAGCGAATGTGCCTATTTTGCGCAGGTCTATGAAAAAAGCCTTGAGGTGCTGTCGGCTGCACAGCGTATCGGGAAGGGGAGGCAGCTGTCTGCCAAACTGCTATGCAGCCTGATAAAGGCGGGCTTTGAAGCGACAAAAATCGCACTGATTCCGCCGGCGGCAGATGAGGTGAGGATTTTTGACATATCAGTCGGGCGTTTGCCGGACATCGACATCCTTTTTGCTATTGGCGTACACGACGGCGTGTGGCCCGCGCGCGACAGCGGTACCGGCATACTCTCGGCGGCGGAGCAGGATGCCTTGCGCGGCCTCGGGCTTGATCTTGGCGGCTATGACTTGGCGGAAGAAAAGATGAAGGTGTATACGGCACTGACACAACCTAAAGAGAGGCTTTATATAAGTTACAATGCGCAGACTGGGCAGCCTTCGGTGGTGGCAGACAGAATACAGCGTCTTTTTCCGCTGATCAAAAAAACAAAGGTGCCCGCTGCTGCGGCAACGGGGCTTTTTGAGGATGTGCTCGGCGAGCTTGCACAGGTGCTGCGCGGGAAAGAAGCTGATGCAGACCTGGCCGGGATCTGTGCGCATTTTCTTGCCGATCCGCAATGGAGGAAGCAAACGCGCGCCATATTGCTGCGCACCAATGCCGCTTTGACGCTGCCCGAAGACACAGCAAGAAGGCTCTGCGGCTTCATGCGCTGCAGCCCAACGCGCATAGAAAATTTCTACAGATGCCCTTTTAAGCATTTTATTGATTATGGGATCAAAGCGCAGGTTTTGCGTGATTACGAATACGACCGTTTGGACATCGGCACATATCTTCATCTTGCGCTTGACATATTCACCCAATCACTCATCACAGAGAAGAAGGATTTAAAAGAACTCTCCGCAGAGCAGACCCAATGCAGGATGCAGGCAGCGGCGCATTTAGCCGCACAGCAGCACGACGACGGCAAACTGCTTACAGACGAGCGGTTTGCGCTGATACACAAGCAGCTTGTGCGCGAGCTTGCAGATACGGCACATCGAATACGCGTTCATTTTCTGGGCAGCGAGGCCTCCTTGCATGCAAGCGAAGTCGCGTTTGAATATGTCGTTGATGCGCAAGGATGCAGCACCGTGATAACCGGTAAGATCGACCGTATCGATACGGCAGGCGGTTATTTTCGGGTGGTGGATTACAAATCCTCTGCAGCCAGGTTTGACCCGGACGCTTTCGCAGCCGGCACAGCGCTTCAGTTGCCGGTCTATATTGATGCGGCGCGCCGGTTGCCCGCCCAGCAAGGGCTTTTACCGGCGGGCGGCTATTACATGCGTATCGGTGAAAAATTCCACGACAGCGCGGTGAAAGCGCAAAGAGAAGGGCGCATGAACGGCCTTTCCCTTGCAGACACAAAGGTGCTTTGTGCTTTCAGCAGCGTGCAGGAGGGCGGAAGCTTCTCAGCGATAGACCAGTCTTTGAAAAAATCGGGCGAGCTGCACGGACGCGGTGCAGCCAGGTTTTTTACAGCAAACGAGCTTGACGCTTTGCTGTGCACAGCGCAAAGGATGATCGCTTCGGCAGCGGTGCAGATCTACAGCGGCGTCACGGACATCAACCCTGCAGGCAGTGAGGCGTGCAAAATGTGTGATTATGCAGGCATCTGTCAGATCAATACCGAATACGAAGGCAATGCATACCGCGTACCTGAGCGTTTTGACAAAGCGCAGCTTAGAAGGGAGGGTGCATGATGGAGAAAAGGGCATGGAACATACATCAGCAGGCTGCCATAGACGCACGCGGCCAAAGCATCGTGGTGTCCGCAGCGGCTGGCAGCGGTAAAACAAGCGTTTTGGCGGAACGCGTATTAAATCTGATCGAACAAGGCGAGGACATTCAAAACATGCTCATCGTCACGTTTACCAACCTGGCTGCAAGCGAAATGCGTGAACGCATATACAACAGGCTGCAGGAGGCAAGCAGCGGCTCTTTAAGGCTGGCCGCACAGGCGGAAAAATGCGCGGTCGCGGATATTTCCACGCTGCATGCCTTTTGCGGCCGACTGATCCGAGACAGCTTTGAACATGCCGGCACATCGCCCGCTTTTGGCATTGCCGACGAGGTGCAGACAAGCCGGTTGAAGCAGGCTGCGCTTGAACAGGTTTTGGAAAAAGCGGCAAAGGATGAATGGATGCTGCAGTTTGCCCAAAAATTCGCGCCACGCGGCAACATGGACAACATCAAAAGGATCATTCTTGATATATATACCCGTGCCATCAGCCTCAAAGATCCTTCTGGCTGGCTTGAATCGGCACGCGCGCATTTTGACGGCGGCGGTTTTACGGATGAACTCTTTGGCGAGTATGCCAGCATGGTGCACGATGCGGCATGTGATGCCCTGCCCGATCTTGAGGCGCGGACCGCGCTCTGGCTCCAGAGCGGTTTTGATGCCGAAGCAAAAAAGAGCGAAGACGACAGCGCGGCCTTCATGCGGCAGGCGGAGAATATCAGCATTGAAAGCGCGCTTTTGCCAACTGCTGCACAGATCTTTGAGCCGGGTGCCGGCAACATCAATATAATCAGCAGCAGGTATTCAAACAGCGCCAATAAAAAAATGGAAGGGCTTGCCGCCTATCAGGCTGATTTTGCGGCCAAAGTTCTTGGCGAGCTTGCGGCAACAGCGGCGGACGGGCGCTTTTTCATTGATTTAACGCAGGCGTTCATGGCGCTTTATGCAAAGCTCAAGAGGGCAAAAAACCTGCTTGACCATGACGACACCATGCATTTTGCTATAAAAGCGCTGAGCAACGAAGAAGTTGCGGCAAAATACAGGGCGCGCTATGCGCATGTCTTCGTCGATGAATACCAGGATATCAATGAAGCACAGCATGCCATCATCTTAAGCCTGCAGCGCGGCGGCAATGATTTTCTGGTCGGCGATGTCAAACAGTGCATTTATACTTTTCGTGAATCCAATCCCGATCTGCTGATGCGCCGCTGCCGTCAGATGCAGGGCGGCGGGCTGATAGAGATGAACGTCAATTACCGTTCAGCACCGGCCGTGGTCGATTTTATCAACGGTGTGATGCGCCACATGATGAGCGCAGACACGGGCGGCGTTGACTACACGGGCGGACAGATGCTTGAGGCAGGCGCCGGGGGCTGCGGATGCGTGCAGATCGTGCTTGCGGGGCGCGAGGAGGAGCAAACAATCGCGGCTGAGGCGGCGGAAATCGCCGAACAGATCAAAAGGCTTGCTGCCAAGGGGATTGCTTACAGCGAAATCGCGGTACTGCGGCCTGAGATGCGCAACTCCGGCCGGCAGATAGCGGCGGCACTGGTGCGTGCGGGCATACCCGCGGTCAATGGCTTTGGGGCTGCGGAGGCGGATTTTAGTGAACTCACTGTCTTTAAAAATCTGCTGCTTCTTATTGGCGGCATCCGTGATGATGTCGCGTTGCTCAGCGTGATGCGTTATCCGCATTTTGGTTTTAACGAATGTGATTTTGCGAAAATCAGGCTTGCGCATCAGTCTGGCGATGATAAGAGTTTTTTCTGCGCGGCGGAAACTTTTACAGATGATTCTCCGCTTGGCGAAAAAGTCAAAGGGTTTTTTTCTCAGATCGCGCGATACGCGCGCCTTTCCGGGTGTATGCGTGTGCCGGATTTCTTGCATAAGCTAAGGCAGGAGGTGAATTTGCGCGCATACGCTTTGACCTCGCCGGGCGCTGCGGCCTGTGATGCAGCCATCAGCGCGTTTATCAATGCTGTTTCAGCCCAAAAGCCCGCAGGGATGGCTGAAGTGCATGATATAGCGGAAAGGCTCACGACCGGCAGGGAAACACAGCAAAACCCCAAGGACGCGGGCGGCGTCTACCTGACAACGATACATAAATCAAAAGGGCTTGAGTTTCGCGCTGTGATACTGGCCGGGATGCATAAAAAAATTGACCAGCGGGATGTTTCGGGTTCTGTGCTTGTGGGGCGCAGCCTTGGGCTTGCGCTCGATGTGCTGGACGAATCAACACATATTAAGTCCCCCACGCTGCACAAGCTTGCGGTAGCGCGCAGCTTGAAACGCGAGAAAATCAGCGAGACAGTGCGGCTATTATATGTGGGTATGACGCGTGCGATAGAACAGCTTGTCCTGCTGGGTGCAGGCGTAGAGTTAAAAGAAAAGTGGTGCGAAACAAAGCCCAAAGGCTGGCAGCACAGCGCCGTGACGCATTTTGATTTATTGATGCCTGCGGTGAATATGATGTGCCGCGGGCAGGGAAAGACGCTTGAAGACTACGTGCGGATCGCGCAACCCGAAATCGCCGAACAGATGGTGCCTGATAAGTCACAACGTCTGGAAGTGTTCTTTAATCTGGCAAAGAGTGCGAAGCCCGCTGATATATTTGAGGATTATAAATATGCGCAGGATATCGGTGTACCTTCAAAGCTAAGCGTATCGGCGCTTAAACGCATGTCAGAAAAGCCGCTTTTCCGTCCGGTTTTTGTGCCCGCACAAGCTGATGATATAACGCCGGCCCAGCGCGGTACATTGACGCATACGGTTCTTAAGCATATCGGCCTTGAAAAGAAAACACAAGAGCAGGTGAGAAGCCTGGTGGGTGAGCTTGAGCAGCGCGGGGTCATTGCGGAGGGGAGCCAGACGCATGTGGATGCCGCCGCTATCTGCGGTTTCTTGCAGGGCGGGCTTGCGGCGCGCGCGCGGCAGGCCGAGGTGTGTTTGCTTGAACAGCCGTTCTGCCTTCAGATGAAAGCCCGCGAATGCAAAATAAGCGCTGATTCTGACGAACCGGTGATCATTCAGGGCGTGATAGACCTTTGCTTTCAGGAAAACGGCAAATGGGTGGTCGTTGACTACAAGACGGATGCTGTATCCAAAGCAGAAGCTCCCCTGGCAGCAAACAAATACGCTGTACAGCTGACGCTCTATGCACAAGCACTGGCGCGCATCACGCGCAAACCCGTCGCGGCTGCATATGTGTATTTCCTGTCTGCCGGCAGCGCTGTTTTGCTTAAATAGGCCGTGGCCAAAAAGCTTTTGCTATCAGATGCCGCTATGATATAATTGGCTGATAAGAAAATGAAGGGGGTTTATAACATGATCATCATGACAATAGAAAATGCCGGAAAACCGTTTGAACCGCTTGGGCTGGTCAGGGGTTCGATGATCCAAAGCAAGCATGCCGGAAAAGATATCATGGCCGGTTTAAAGACATTTGTGGGCGGCGAACTAAAAGGCTATACGCAGATGCTCGAGGAATCACGTGAAATCGCCATGCAGCGTATGGCGGAACAGGCAACAAGACTGGGTGCCGACGCGGTCATCGGTGTGCGGTTTACATCGAGCTCAGTGATGCAGGGAGCAGCCGAAGTAACGGCATACGGCACGGCGGTAAAATTTAAATAACCTGCCAGAAGCGTTAAGGCTTTTTAGCAAGGCTACTTTAAGGCAGTTTGAGGTTTTCCTGCGAGTGCTCAGTAGTTGACGACCTCTTTAATTGTGATGTTGAGTGCGCAGCGGTCATTCGCGAGATCAATATAAGTTTCAACGGGTTTATTGTCCACGATCAGCTTGATGACAGGGCGAAGGCTTGCGTGTTCGTGATTTTGGACGACGATGCCGACATCATCTGTGCTTAGCCGCACGCATGTACCCACAGGGTACGGAGCAACTTTCCTTACAAGCGCGCTGACAACGTCGGGGTCAAACATCGTGTCATAGCCCCCCAAGATGTATTCAAGTGCATCCGAAGGCAGCATGGCTTTCCGGTAAGGCCTGTCCGCAGTCAGTGCGTCAAACACGTCCACAACGCCTACGATACGGCTGAACAGATGGATATCTTTATGAGAGAGGCCCTGCGGATAACCTTTGCCGCCGTACTGTTCATGGTGCTGAAGTGCCATGAGTTTTGAATCATCTGCAATCTCAAGGTTGTCATTTAAGTAATGATAACCGCGTTCGCTGTGTGTTTTGATCTCTTCAAACTCTTCGGGTGTGAGTCGTGCGGGCTTGTTGAGGATAGTCTTGTCAATGAACATTTTACCGGTGTCATGCAGCAATGCCCCTGTCGCGAGTTGGTGGAGCTGCGGCCTCCCCATACCCATAGAGATGCCGACGATCACAGAAAGCAGCGCCACATTGAGGCTATGGCTGTAAGTGTAATCGTCATAGGTGCGCAGGTCGATGATGTTGACCATGACTTTGCTGCTTTGCAGGATCTCATCGATCGTGTAGGTAAGCAGCTTGTCTATTCTTTTCATTTGTGCTTTGAGAGTATTCGGCCTGTTAAAACTCGTATTGTTAAGAAAAGATTCAAGCTCATTCCTCATTGTCAATTTCAACTCACTGCTGATCACTTCGTTGACTTGCAGTCCTTTTGATAAGTCATCATGGATATAGAGGCCCTGATAACCCAGCGCCGTGATCTTTTTGATCAGCGTATCAGTTAAGATACTGCCTTTTCTCAGCAGCACCCTGTTTCTTGAAATGACAAGATCGGAAGCCAGCTCATGACCGCGATGCAGATGTTTTACAGGTACGTATCTCATTCTCTTTAGGTAATCAGCCCGTTGATATCAAGTATCAGGCTGACACTCCCGTCTCCAAGTATTGTGCAGCCTCCGATGCTCTTGTTTGCACCCAAAACATTTGAAATATAAACAGGCAATGGCTTGACGACCGTTTGCTGTTCATCGACCAGCCTGTCCACAAAAAGGCAGTAAGTGCGCGTCTGCGTTTCCAGCAGCAGCATGATGCCGTCCTCAAAATCTGTCACATCTGTTTTAAGGCCGAAAATCTTATGAAGCCGGATAATGGGATAGCAGCTGCCGCGCATACAGATCATTTCATTGCCGTCCGGATCGGCTGCGATATCGCGCTTGTTTGGTTTGAACGTTTCTTTTATGGAGAGCAGTGGGAGAATGAACATGCGGGGGCCGACAGAAACCTGCATACCGTTGATGATGGCAAGCGTGAGCGGTATGCGGATATGCACGGCCGTGCCTTGCCCAAATGTGCTGTCGACGCTCAGATAGCCTCCTAATTTTTCGATGTTCTTTTTTGCCACGTCCATACCCACGCCGCGGCCTGAATACTCGGTGACGGTATCCTTGGTGGAAAAACCGGCCGCAAAGATCAGCGAATAAGCCTCCTTGTCTGAGACCTCCGAGGAATCCTTTTTGATCAGCCCTTTGCTGATGCCTGTCTTGATAAGGGCGCTTCTGTCAAGGCCGCGGCCGTCATCGGTAATATTGATGATCACATCGCTGCCTGCATTATAGGCCTCCAGCGTGATCTGTCCCACAGGGTCTTTGCCAGCCTGTGTGCGCTGATCACAGCTTTCTATACCGTGATCCATGGCGTTTCGCACGATGTGCATCAAAGGATCGCTCAAACTGTCAACCATGTTTTTATCAAGCTCGGTGTTCTCGCCTATAATCACCAGCTTGACTTTTTTGTTCTCTTTGTTTGACATATCGCGCACAATGCGCTCCATCTTGTGGAAAGTTGCTGAAACGGGAACCATGCGGATGGACATGACGACATCCTGTAACTCGCTCGTCAGTTTGCGCAGCTGGCGCGTGGCTTTTTCAAAATTCTGAATATTGAGTTTTACCACCTCGGGATTTTTCGTAACGGTGGATTCGGTGATCACAAGCTCTCCCACGATATCCATTAAATGGTCAAGCTTGCCAAGGTTGACGCTCATGTAGTTTTGTTTTAGGTTTATTGAAGCCACAGCATTGTTGCTTTCTTCACGGTTTACCTGCTTTGATTCTTGTGCAAAAATATCGCTTTTTGCTTGTGCTTCGCTGATCTGCTCAAATTCCAGACTGCGAATAAAAAAAGCTTCGCGTATTTTGCTGATAAGCATATCCGCAGTTTCGTCGGACATCATGTAGATCACGAAACCTTTTTCTACGATGTGTTCGCAGCTTTTATCATTGAGAAGATCTTTTGGCCCTGTGGTGATCCTAGAGCAATGTTTCTCGATAGATTTTATGATGCCAAGCGCACGTATATTTTCCATTTGGCATTCATTTTCAAAAAATATGTGTGCTTTGTAGCAGTTTTGTGCTTCGTCCGCCTCTTTCAGATCACAAATAAAAGCCTGTGCAGCGGTCTCTTCGGCGATCGCCTCTTCTTTTCTTTCTACGAGCACTTTGAAAAAAGCTTTTATTTTTCCGGTGAGTTTTGCAAAATCCCCGTCAGCCGCGCAGCCGTTTTGCAGTTTGCCGAACTCAGCTTTGATGGCGTCAAGCGACGCAAATACAAAATCGCTGATTTTGCGGTGGTCAACCTTGCGCACGCTGTGTTCTCGCAGATACCCGAACAGGTCTTCAAGCGCATGTGAGAGGCCGGTGATATTGTCAAAACTCATCATCGCAGAGGAGCCCTTTATTGTATGGAGGATCCTGAAAATATCTGCGATGCTGTCTTCGCAGAATGTGCCGTTTTTTTCGCAGGATAATAGCAGTGCTTCAAGATTATCAAGAAGCTGTCCATTTTCATACAGATAAACATCGAATAATGAATCGTTTGATGGCATTTTGCTTCCTTCTTTCATTCAACGCTCTGGGTATCAATATTATGGCAGGTTGTTAAACGCTGAAACAATGACATCCTCTTTGAAAGGCTTTACGATAAACCCTTTGGCGCCCGCCAGAACAGCTTCTCTGACCATGCTTTCCTGTCCCATCGCGGAAATCATGATGACATTTGCGTCTGCGTCAATAGATAATATCTTTTTTAGGCTGGCCAGGCCGTCCATTTCAGGCATCGTGATGTCCATGGTAATGACATCCGGATTCAGATCCTGAAACTTCTGAATGGCTACCTTGCCGTTTTCTGCTTCGCCGATCACATCAAATCCATTCTTCACAAGCATGTTTTTGATCGAAATCCGCATAAACGCAGCGTCATCTACTATCAGAACCTTTTTCATTTTAAGTTGCCTCCTACATAAGCAAAAATAATACTTAACTGCCGACAGCGCGGCATTATATGATACGCATGGAACGCGGCGCGACGGTCCGTACAGACAAAGTGCTGCTCTCACAGCAAAACTCTATCGAACGGCCGCAGCTGCCGCCTGTATCTTCGCCCAAAACAGAAATGTTGTTCTGGCTCAATATTTGCCTGCACATGGCGATATTGCGCTGCCCGACATTTAAGATGTTCATTGTGCTGGCAATTGAAAACATATGCGCGCCGCCGGCCATTTTGGCTTTCAGCCTATGCCGCAATGCGCCTTGTGCCGTCAGCATCCGGATCATTTCGGCTATTGCGGTATCCGCAAATTTAAAGCGATTTGTCAATGCCGTATCAGCGGATGCGCACGGCAGCATGATATGCACCATGCCGGCGATCTTGACCGCAGAGTCGTAAAGGACGAGTCCGATACATGATCCGAGGCCAAGTGTGACCAGTGTGTCAGGGGCCTGTGCGATCTGCTGCTCCGCCATGCCGATCACAAACCGTTTTGCTTCGTGTATTTTTTTCTGTGTCTGTACCGCGTATGGTTTCATAAAAGCCCCATCTGCGCCATCAGACGGTTGTAAGAATCCACATCCGGAATCAAAAAGAACCGGCCAAAAATGCTTTGCTGAGCGGTTGCAAATTCGGTTTCCATAAACAGCACCCCGTCTCCGTAATTTCCGTAAGCCGATACAAGAAGATTCATGACGGCGCCTGCCATATCAATAACCAACTCGGGAACAGAAGCGTTGACGGTAAAACCTGTCAGCGATGCAATGGCTGAAAGATAAGAACCGACCAG
The DNA here is from genome assembly GCA_040768905.1 of Christensenellales bacterium. Lineage (GTDB taxonomy): Bacteria > Bacillota > Clostridia > Christensenellales > SZUA-584 > SZUA-584. The sequence continues at coordinate 1,781,097 of JAXGMA010000001.1, read as the reverse complement.
AATATTCGAAATTTCCTTAAGAGCGGAGATTTGCATTTCACTCAAATCCGCAATGCTGTCGTTTTCTTCCGACGGCGTTTCTCCGGTCAGCATCTGTGTCAGCGCATAAGCATCAGGCTTGCTCATCACGAGGAGAATGTAGCCGTTTATATCTTCAGATATACCCACCAAAAGGCCTGCCACAATGCTCTCAGGACCGTTTAGCAAATCGCAGATGTTTGCGTATGCGCAAAACTGCGCCCGCGGCACACACAAATGCACCTCGTCTCCGAGCATTGAGGAAAGCGCCGAGGCAGCATGTCCGGCGCCTATGTTTTCAAGTTCTCTTAAAAAATCAAGCTGGTTGTTTGGCAACCCTTCAAGATCAAACATGTATGTCTCCGTCTCTTTTGTATCCAGCAGCAAGCCTGCCCATTATCATATATCGTTACTTTAAACAAAAACTGTTCAAATTTTTTATAAATCCGATAAATTAACTGAAAGCGTAAACTTTTGCCATCAATCAAATAAACCGAAAAGAATACGGCTAAACATTAAATATGGAAAAAGCAGAAAATAATGAGAATTGAGCAGATCAGCACAACAAAAAATATACATGAAAGATCGTATGAAAAAGCGCTTGCGCAGGGCGACGTACTTATCGCGCAAGTGACGGCTGTGATGGAAGATGCGGCCGCCTTAAAAAGCCAGGGAGGTGCCGCGCTGACAGCCCGGCTTCTTGGCAGTATCGGCGTGGCGGTGGGAGATTTTGTCGAAACGGTGGTGGATGAGGCTGACGGCGGGCGATATGTGCTGCGCATTATCGACATCTCACGCGGCCCTGTCAATAATGATACGATGGAAAACACACAGGGCAGCAGCACAACTGCCGCTGCGCAGACGCTGTGGGATACGCTCTCGATGCTAAAGATGAATCCGGGCGCAGAACCAAAATCTGCGCTGTTTCTTGCACGGCACGGCATCCCTGCACATGGCAACATAGAGACGATGCACCAGCTGGCAAAAGGCGCAGAGCCGATAGGTAAACTGATGGCCGAAGCAATGTCTTTAATCAGCGCAACGGTGCAAACGGCGGACACAAACAGCTCCGGTATGGCGATGCAGCCGCCAACGCAGGAAAAGACACAAACGTCAGCGCCGGCAGGCCAGCCTGAAGCGGCGCCTTCCATACAGGCAGAAAAAACATCGGCTGCATCGAGCTTGGCCGACACTGCCGCAGAGATCAAAGAAGCGGTGCAAAGCACGGCAGCGCCAAACATACAGACGGCTGCCGCGGCTGCTGATGCAGCTCACCCGATAAGCAGCGCCGTACAAAATGCGCCGCAGGCAGCGCGGCCAAGCGGCAGTATAGAGGCGCCAAAACCGGATATTCCCGCAGATAAGCTGACAGCAACCGACACGCAAAAGGCCGGCAGCGCCAAAACCACGGATGCAAAAACAGCAATACAGAACACATATGATGGAAAGGCCCGGGACAGGATGGATCTGGACAGACCCAAAAACGGATTGGTTAAAGGTGCTGTCCCGCAAGGAATTAAAGAGTTATTTTTGCAAAAGGCAGCCCCGCTGTTTATCAGGCTCGCCGACAGGGAAGCCCTTGCTTTGCGCATCAGAAAAGCAATGAAAGCCATGCCTGAAGAGCTGAAAGAACTAAAGCTTTTGCTGGAGCGTAACGATACAAAGAATAAGGATATTGCTGTGCAAAAGCTTGAGTCCGCAGAGAAACAAATTTCTTTGTTGGCACAGGTCAAACGGTTTGAATGCTTCCACATTCCGCTGTTGCTTCACGGCAACAGGGCAGCAACCGCCGAACTGTATGTATACCGCTACAGGAATAAAAAAGCTTCGCAGGACGGCCAGGATACGGTGATTCTGCTCGGCCTTGATACAGAGCATATGGGGCGTGTGGAAACGCTTCTAAAAGCAAGCGGCAAAAGCCTCAACATAAAGCTCCATCTTGAAGATATGCGGTTGTCGGGTGAGATCTCAAACGATGTTCAGCAGTTCAAAGAAACGGCAGCAGACTTAGGTTACAGCCAGATCAATCTGAGCATTGTAAAACTCGCCGCACGGACAACGCTTTTGGGCGCGGAAGAGAAACTGACCGCATACGCAGACGGCGGTGCCGGAAACGTGGATATAAGGATATGACAAAAAAAGAAGAGCAAAAGCGCCGCGAAGCAGCTGCCCTTAAATATGATACTTCATCAGAAAGAGCGCCGTATGTGGTGGCAATCGGCAAAGGCCATTTGGCAGACCGCATGGTGGAAGCCGCGGAGCAGGCCGGTGTGGAAATAGTGCAGGACAAAAAGCTCTCGGGTGTGCTGCAGCAGCTCAGTGTGGGCGACGAGATTCCCGAAGAGCTCTATCAAGTGGTGGCAGAGATACTCGTGTTCATCAGCCACATGGATGCAAAATACGGTTCGCGGTTTGGGATGTAGCATTGGTATCAAAGCATGAGCAGCCAGAATTAAAAACAGGAAAGGTATCATAAATGTCGGTAGAAGGGTCGTATGCGGTGCAGACCGCAGTGCTGAATATAGTCAGCCGCAAAAACGCTGAAAACGGCAGTCAGGCCAAGAGTATTTTCGCAGACATGCTTTTGAAGCAGCTTGCAGGCTGCAATATGCAGGGCTTTATGACCAATGCGCAAACGGGAAGCGCATTGATCGATACGGCAGGCTCCGATATGTCCACGCTTATGCTGCTGTCCCTCCTGGGTGGCAAAACGGGCATGGTGCCAACTGGCCTTGGTAATGCCATGTCCGCAGCCCGGTATACCATGACAGGCCCCTCCGGCGATGAGACATATTCGCTCGAAGAGCTCGTTATCCCTGACAGGCCTTCACGCCCCGTCACGCCCGCCATCTCCAGCCACATGCACAACAGATCGGCGCAGCGTTATACCAACGTGATCGCGCAGTTCTCAGTGGAGACAAGCCGGCGTTATGCCGTCAACAAAAAGGGAACGGGCGATACGTACTGCAACATTTTTGTCTGGGATGTCACGAGCGCGATGGGCGCTCAGATACCGTATTATTATGACCCTAAAACGGGTGCGCCGATGACATATCCCGATGTGAAAGGTGCCATGTATATGTCGGCAAACCGCATGTACAATTGGCTGCATCAGCACGGCGCACGGTACGGGTGGCACGAGGTGAGTGCTGAGCAGGCGCAGATGCTTGCCAACCAGGGCAAGCCCGTCGTTGCTTCTCTTAAAAGAACCGGAATGAGCGGTCATGTGCAGATGGTCTGTCCGTCAAAGGACGGTGTTTATGACCCCAAACGCGGCGTGACGATCGCACAGGCGGGGCGCAACCTGACGAGCTACAGGGCGATCACGTCGATCTACAGCAAATCAAGCCTTGGCAGAGTCAAGTATTTTGCCCATGCATAAAAAGGGCTGAAGGAACAGCCCGAACAGGAATGTGAACAGGAGGTTTGCAAAATGGCGATCAATTCTCTTAACAACACCATGGTCAGGCTCTCGGGTGTATCCTCGGGGCTTGATACCGACTTGATCATCGACAGTATGCTCCAGCTGAATCAGGCCAGAGTGGACAAGCAAAATCAGTCCACAACAAAGCTGGAATGGAAGGCCGATGCGCTGCGTGAGGTCAATGCGCTTATAAGGGCATTTCGGGAAAGCAACTTAAGCGTGCTGAGCGCGTCTGGCAACATGCTCTCAGCGGCGGCCTACAATACGTTTGCCGTCACGATGCTCACGCCGACAAACGCGGTTACTGTCAGCGCAGGTTCCCAAGCAAGTGCGGGCGCCTTGACGATCGGCAGCATTTCACAACTTGCGGCGGCAGCCAATATCAAGAGCATGGGTGCCTTTACAGGCGCGGTGCTGAGCTATGACACAAAGCTAAGCGCGCTTGAGGTACAGAACGCTTTTGAGTTTGACGAAGGCGAAATATCATTCTCCATCAACGGTATCGTGTTCACGTTTGACGAAAAGGCCACACTCGGTGATCTTTTAAACGCTGTGAATGCATCGGATGCAGGCGTACGGATGACATACAGCAGCCTGACAAAAGGCTTTGCCGTTACGGCCAAAAACACCGGCAGCACAAGCACGGTGGATATCGTGAATTCAAAGGGCAATGCTTTTGCGTCTGCAAACAGCGCGTTTGGTATAGCCGAAGGCACGGTCACCGGGCAGGATGTGGTACTGATGATCGAAGGCATTGAGGTGACAAGACCATCGAACTCTTTCACCATTGACGGCATCACATATGCGCTCAAAACGACATCCGATACGGCCATCACTTTTACCGTCGATCAGAATCTTGATGCAACGGTCGACAAGATCGCGGCCTTTATCGATGCGTACAATACGTTGATCGGCAAATTGCAGGGCATGATAGACCAGAAGGCATACCGCACGTATCCTCCGCTGACGGGTGCACAAAAGGCACAGATGAGCGAGGCGGAGATTAAACTCTGGGAAGATTATGCCAAAAGCGGCTTGCTGCGCGGAGACGCAAATATTTCCGGACTGCTCAGTACTGCGAGGAACGCCTTTATTGAGGCTGTTGAGGGCATTGGGCTTTCAGCATCGGATATCGGCCTGACAACGGGAGCCTTTCTTGACAAGGGCAAAATCATCGTAGATAAACAAAAACTGCGCAGTGCGCTCGAGGACAACCCCGAAGCGGTCAAAAGCCTGTTTGTTAAAACAACTTCTTCGGGCGATTCCTCTGAGCTTTATGCCGGTTCGGGATTGGTTGTGCGCATTTCAAATGCGCTGCTCAGCTATACGCAAAGTGCGACGAGCCACACTCTGTTAAGCCTTGATAAGCAGATATCCGATTCTAAAAAACGGACGGACGACCTTATGACGCGTATGACGGCGAAGGAGTCGGCTTTGTGGAAACGCTTCACCGCGATGGAAAAGGCGCTGTCTGTGCTCAACAGCCAGTCAAGCTGGCTTTCAGCTCTGACAACATCTTGGAGCAACAACAAATAACATATTGAAGTTAAAAAGGAGCGCATAAAAAATGAACGCAATGGCAAGTTCATATCAGCAGTACAAAAAACATGACGTGATGATGGCTACCCCTATAGAGCTGATCATCATGCTTTACAGCGGGTGTATAAAGCGCTTAAAGCTTGCCCGCATCGCCATTGAAAAGAAGGATCATGAGGATGCGAATACGCAGCTGCAAAAAGCGCAGGACATCATTGTTGAGCTGATCAATGGATTGGATTTTCAATACAGCATAGCGGCCGAGCTTTTCTCGCTGTACGATTTTATTCACAATCATATAATAAAGATCAATATCAGCAAGGATGCGCAGGGCATAGAACCGATCATCGGCATGTTGAATAATTTGCGCGGTACGTGGGTAAAGGTACAGGCGCAAAACAGAAGCGGAGCCTATCAGTTCACTGAAAGTGAGTCGTAATGGATACGCAGGATCAAAAGGCGCTGCTGCTTTTGAAAAAAGAATGGCTCGAAAAGATGCTCAGTCTTACGCAGCAGTTTTCGCGGTTGCTCGAAGCCGACCGCATCGAAGAGTTCGCGCAAGGCTTAAAAAGCCGTGAAGTGATCATTGCCAAAATTGACGAGCTGGCCAAGAAAGAGCGTAAGCAAAAGAGCCGCAGAGACGAAGAGACAGACGCCCTTTTCAGTCAGACTCAAGATCTCATACGTGCCATCATGAAGCTTGATGCAATGAACGCGGATTTGGCAGAAAAAAAAATAAACCTGTACAAACAGCAGATTAAGAGCTTAAACGAAGGCAAAAAAGGGATCGGCAACTATGCCAAATCTGGCAAAAGCGATGATGCGTTTTATGTGGACGCAAAGAAATAATCCTGATCCCCAAAGGGGTGGCCGGAGATGAAAATTGCGATGAAGCACTCTGTACCGGAAGTGCACGAATGGCATGCGGTTGTCGGGAAACAGACAGCGCCTGAAGGTGGCATGGCCTTTTCCCGGCAGATGACAAAGTTGAGCGAAACCCATTATCAGCATTATATCAACGATCTGCAGGAGAGGATCTACAAACAAGGCGAGCGGCTCAAAGAAAAGGCGGACTTAAGCGTGCTTTCCGAATACAGGCAGCTTATTGGCGAGCTGCTCGGAGAAACCGCATCAAATGCGTTTGCATGTATTAAATCGCGAATGTTTGATGCAAAAGGCCGGCACAAGGTTGTTTTGGTGGTGCGAAGCGTTAACCAGAAACTGGAGCAACTTGCCGCGCAAATACTTTCAGAGCAAAGTGACAACATCAAGCTATTGCAGCTGGTGGACGATATCCGCGGTCTGCTGGTTGACCTTTTTATGTAAAGTATATTTGAGGAGGGGCATTATGAACACTGATGGTCAGCTGTTAGAAGGGCAAGAGGATACACAGCACGGAAGATATTTGACTTTCTTTCTTGAAGAAGAGGTTTACGGCATTGAGATCAAATACGTAACAGAGATTATCGGCGTGCAACATATCACAAAGATTCCCGAAGTGGCAGATTATATTAAAGGCATCATCAATTTGCGCGGCAGGATCATACCGGTTATTGACATGAGGCTAAAATTCAACAAGCCCCAGGCCGACTATGATGACCGCACCTGTACGATCATCATTAATACGCAGCAGCTGGTTGTCGGGCTAATCGTGGACAGAGTCGCTGAAGTGCTGACCATAGAGGATGAGCATATTGCGCCGCCGCCGAAGCATAAGGCGGGCGTCCGCAACAAATACATCAGCGGTATCGGCAAAGCAGGAAAGGATGTCAAGCTGCTCATTGATTGCGGGAAGCTGCTCGACAGTGAGGCTAAGCAGGATATCAGCCAATCGGACTAACCGTTTTTTAGAATCATTGATCGACATAAGGGCATGATAATTTTTTTGCTTTATATATCAAGAAAATACTTCAAGTATTCAACGGGTGCAGGATGATTTTAATTAGGGATAAAGAGTTCGAATGGTTAGTGGGTTACCTGCGAAAACATTATGGCATCAATCTGATAAAAAAAAGGACGCTGATTGAAAGCAGGCTCAACGGCCATTTGACCGCAAAGGGTTTTTATGATTATGAGAGCTTTTTGCAGCACGTGATGAGCGACAAAACCGGCAAAGAGATCAACGATATCATCAACCGCCTGACAACGAACTATTCTTATTTCATGAGGGAATGGGAACATTTTGAGTGTTTCAAAGTCCGTATACTTCCTGAACTTGAAAAAACAGCAACTGACCGTGACTTGCGGCTATGGAGCGCTGGTTGTTCGACCGGGCAGGAGCCTTATACGCTGGCTATGCTCAACGCGGATCACTTTGGAGACAAAAAACAAGAATGGGACACTAAGATACTGGCCACCGACATATCATTAAAAGCGCTGGATTCCGCGAGGAAAGGGTGTTACGACACGGAGTGCTTGAATAATATGCCGGCAGCCTGGATGTCGCGTTACATTGACAGACATCATGACGGCATGTGTGAAATAAAAAAGGAAATAAGAAAAGAGGTGATATTTCGCCAGTTCAATCTGCTTGAAGAGGTTTTTCCTTTCAAAAAAAAGTTTCACGTTATTTTTTGCCGTAACGTGATGATCTATTTTGACAGTCAGACAAAAAAGAAACTTGTTGAAAAGTTCTATGAGGCTACCGCAAACGGCGGTTACCTTTTTGTCGGACAGTCCGAAACGCTGGATAAATCAAAAATACGTTTCAAGAGCATCATGCCGTCTGTATACAGAAAAGGAGAGTGACAATTATGCAGGCCAGAGCAGTCCGCGTTTTGATTGTAGATGACTCGTTGTTTATCAGAGAGTATATTGCATCTGCCTTATCGAAGGACCCCGGGATCGAAGTGGTGGGCAAAGCCAAAGATTCGTATGAAGCACGCGAAAAAGTGATCGAGTTAGCGCCGGATGTGATGACGCTTGACATCAATATGCCGGGCGTGGGCGGCATCGATTTTCTTAAACAACTGCTGCCGGAATATCCGCTGCCCGTCGTGGTGATCAGCGATGTGAGCAGCAGCGTTTTTGATGCCTTGGATGCTGGCGCGGTGGATTTTATCAGCAAACCGGAATTGAAAACCGAACGCGACAAGCAGCAGTTTGTCTCGGAAATGGGCGTGAAAATAAAAATCGCGTCTATAGCCAAAGTCGGGAAGCAAAAACACAGGAAAGAAAACAATCCATCATGTCAACCAGAAGCACAGGCAGGCAGTGACAGCCTTATCGCCATCGGCGCATCGACAGGCGGGATCGAAGCCACCTTGAGTATTTTGAAATCGCTCAGCGACGATATGCCGGGGATCGTGATCGTACAGCACATGCCGCCTGTTTTTACACGGCTGTATGCAGAGCGTCTCAACAATATCTGCAGGATGGAAGTGCGGGAAGCAAAAAACCTCGATATCATCAGCCCGGGTATGGTGCTGCTGGCTCCAGGCGGCATACAGATGTCGGTTGTAAAGCGCGCCGGAGTGCTCAAAGTTGAATGCAAAGCGGGTGAAAAGGTAAGCGGGCATTGTCCGTCAGTAGATCATTTATTTGATTCAATTTCCAATATAAGGGGTATCAATACGCTGGGTATTATTTTGACAGGAATGGGAAGCGATGGCGCAAAGGGGTTGTTGGCCATGAGAAAAACCGGCGCGGCAACCATTGGGCAGGATCAAAAAACGTCTGTGGTCTATGGCATGCCGGCTGTTGCGCACACTATCGGCGCGGTAGAGCGGCAGCTGCCGATCGATGCTATAGCACTCCAGATCTACAAATGGCATGAAAGCATCCGGCGTTGAACAAAAAAAATTAAAGCCGGGAGCAGTGCCAACCGATAGATGGATTATATGAGAACAGTAGAAAACATTTATGCTTCAAAACTTGGACAATTTGCAGGCGTTCTGGAAAGCAGAGCCGCCAAGTGCGGCGGGGCGCTTAGCGCTTTTTCCGATATATTAAAGGCAGTCGAAATGCGCATAGAGCTCTCTGACACGGCTTTGACAGCCAAAGCGCAGACAGACGTTTATGGCGCTGATCAGTTTTCGGGATACACGGGAGGGTCAACGGCTTCGGGCAGTGACATCGACGCGGCCGTTGAGCGTGCGGCAAGGGCCACGGGCTTAGAACCCGCGCTGATCCGTGCGGTGATCATGACCGAATCATCTTTTCGTGTGAAGGCAGTATCGCGCTGCGGTGCCCAGGGGCTGATGCAGCTGATGCCGGGGACCGCAAGATCGCTCGGGGTGTCCGACTCATTTGACGCTTATCAGAACGTGATGGGCGGTGCAACCTATCTGAAGAAGCAGCTTGACCGCTTCGGAGACATTCGGCTTGCACTCGCTGCTTACAACTCGGGCCCGCGGAAGGTTTCCAACCTTGGTATAAAGAATCCCAATGATGCGGAGCAGTACGAGAAGCTCACGGGGCGTATGCAAAAATATATAAACAGGGTGCTTAAATACTACGGGCAATATGCGGGCAAAGGGGGCGCTTTGGTTGTTTGACAATATGTTTGACAATGCCAGTGTGCTGCAAAAAGGTTTAGATGCGTCATGGCTCAAAAACAAAGTGATCGCCAACAATATTGCCAATGTGGATACGCCGGGGTTCAAATCTTCATCGGTATCGTTTGAGTCGGTTTTCAAGAATGCGCTTAAACAGGGTGAATTAAAGGCCAGAAAAACGAGGAGCAAGCACGTTGATTTTTCCGGACAGGGTCTGAGTGCCATCGTACAGCGTGACACCGGTACAGTCTTTCGCTCAGACGGCAACAATGTAAACATAGACTTTGAGAATGCAGAGCTTGCAAAGAACACGATTTACTATAATGCGCTTGTGCAACAGCTTTCGAGCGAGCTGCGCAAGCTCAGCATGGTTATCAAAGAAGGAGGCTGAGCAGAGTGGGTTTTTTGTCTTCTATGGATATCAGCGCATCGGCACTGACGGCGCAGCGGATGCGCATGGATGTGGTCAGCCAGAACATTGCAAACGCGACGACCACACGTACTGCGGGCGGCGGGCCGTACAGAAGGCGCGTTGCTGTGATGAGTGAGCGGTCTGCGGCGTTCGCCTCGTTATTGCGTCAGGCTACGGGCGGCGGCGTTTATGTTTCCGGGATCGTGGAAGATGCTTCCGATTTTGAATACAAATACGACCCAAACCATCCGGATGCCGACGCGCTGGGTTATGTGGCCATGCCCAATGTGAATGAGGTGGAAGAGATCATCGACATGATGTCGGCGACGCGTTCATACGAAGCCAATGTCACGATGCTCAATGCGACAAAAGCGATGGCGATAAAGGCGCTGGAGCTTGGCCGCTGATGCGGCAGCACAGTATGAGGAGGAAGACATTATGCAAATAAATCCTGTAAGCCAAATCATCTCAAATATGGGGAATACAAAAACGGCCTTTGCGGGCAGTGATGAAAACTTTACCGATATACTTTCGCAGGCCATAGGCAATGCGCGCGAAACGGAAGCCACGGCGCAGCAGCAAAATGCGGCGCTGCTCACGGGCGAATCGGACGATCTGCACACGCCGGTGATCGAAGCGCAGCGCGCGGAACTTGCGTTAAGCCTTGCGATCCAGATCAGAAACAAAGTGCTTGAAGCGTATAACGAAGTGATGCGCATGCAGGTTTAAGCAAAAAATACAATAAACAATCAGAAATATCAATAAACGACCAGAAAATACAATAAACAATCAGATATAACAATAAACGGCCAGTAATACAATAAATAATAATAAATGGTGTTTCATACCAATTATCGTGGGTATATAAAGTGTAGACGAAGAGGGGTATTCAATGAACGATATAGGGTCTACATTTTTTATTGTGTTTGTTTTGGTTGTTGTGTTGGTCGGGGCTTATTACACGACAAAATTCTTATCCGGAAAATTGAGGCAAGTATCAAAAAGCAAACACATCCATGTGATCGACCGGGTAGGGATAGCAAAAGACAAAGCATTGTTGCTTACAAAAGTAGGCGACAGATGCTTTTTTATTGGCGTCACAAACCAAGCCATATCTTCGCTCGGTGAAATCAATTCTGAAGAAATAAAGAGTTTGGCGGAGGAAAAAGCCGATTCGCAAAACAAAACTGTTTTTGAAAAATTTTCTGCTTTTTTATCGCAGGCAAAGAACGCGCCCGAATATTTTAAAAAAGCACGCGAGAATGCAAAGCAGGCGCAAGATGCCCAGCAAAGCGACCCTGAAAAACCCGGCGTTGTAGATGACGATTATGTCAACAAGATCAGCCGCGCCATCGAAAAGCGAAGGGCTGCCATGCCTGGAAAACGCGAGGAGGGCAGATGAACGGGCAGATGCTGAAACAAAAATTGCCGCGCTCATACAAAAGGCAGCGGCGCAGCTTAAGAATAAAGGTCGCGTTGGCGGCGACGGCATGCTTGCTGGTCGTGATACTGATGACAGGATGCTCGGCGCTTACCGATACGTCTTCAGAAAACAGCATGCTTGGCGGGCTTGTAGGTGACAGGACGCAGACCATAGACATACTTTTGCTGCTGACTGTGTTGTCGGTGCTGCCTTCGATACTGATCATGCTGACCTGTTTCCCGCGCATCATCATCGTGTTATCGCTGATACGCAACGGTCTTGGCCTGCAGCAGATGCCGCCCAATCAGGTGCTCATCGGGTTGGCGCTGTTTCTGACATTTTTCGTAATGTCGCCCGTCATAGACGATGTCAATGTGAACGCTTACCAGCCGTATGTAGCTGAGCAGATAGAGACGGATGAGGCCCTGGAACGCGCGATGGAACCTGTGAGGGAATTTATGTTCCGACAGACATACAAAAGCGACCTTGATTATTTTGTGTCCATATCGTCCGCCGATAAAAATGTGCAGGAGCCCGCCGAGGTGTCCAATACGGCGCTGATTCCCGCTTTTATCACAAGCGAGATCAAGCGTGGGTTTCAGATAGGCTTTTTACTCTATATACCGTTCATCGTACTCGATATGATCGTGGCCAGCGCACTGATGTCTATGGGCATGATGATGCTGCCGCCGATCGTGATTTCGCTGCCTTTCAAAGTGCTTTTATTTGTGCTAGTGGACGGATGGACGCTGACGGTCAAGACATTGATCAACAGCTTTGGGTAGCGGCTAAACCGCAAAGGCTTCAGTTTTAACGAGCACTTTAAGGGGGGTAAAAACTTGGATCAGGCGAAAGTCTTAACCGTGCTGCAGGACGGCATCACAACGATCATCACGGTCGCTGCGCCCATATTGATCGTGGCGATGGTGGTCGGCGTAGTCGTTTCCATATTCCAGGCCACGACACAGATCAATGAGCAAACGCTTGCGTTTGTGCCAAAAATCGTAGCCATACTGATCGTCCTGCTGATATTCGGAGGAATGATGCTCACGAACCTGACGGACTTTGCAGGCCGCATGTTCGGGTATGCGGAGACGATGCTAAGATGAGGGAAGATGGAACAGATACTGGGCAGCATATATGCCAATCTTGACGGTTTCATACTGATGTTTCTGCGAATCAGCGGCCTGCTTATCGGCTCGCCCATATTCGGTAGAAAAAACCTGCCCAGCCTTTTAAAGATAGGATTCTGCCTGCTGGTCACATACATCGTTTTCGCCGCAGCGCCGGCAGGAGCCAGCTACGGCAGCGCTCTCGAATTCATACTGCTGTGTGTCAAAGAGCTGTTGTTCGGGTTGGCACTTGGGTTCGTGTCGACATTGTTTTTCTCGGTCGTGCAGACAGCAGGGCAGATCATGGATATGCAGATGGGCTTCGGCATGGTGAATGTGTTCGACGTACAAAGCAACATCAGCGTGCCGGTGACGGGAAACCTTTTGAACGTTGTGCTGCTGATCGCATTCTTTGGCGTCAACGGTCATTTGCGGCTCGTGCATATCATCACCGCCACGTTCTCGCATATCCCGCCGGGCCATGTGGTGCTGAATCCGGCTATAGGGCTCGTGGCGCTTGAGGTGTTCGTACTGGCTTTTTTGCTGGTGGTCAATGTCGCGATGCCGCTGATCGCCTCCGGATTGCTTGGAGAAGTCGCCATGGGGTTTGTGGTGCGGGCTATTCCGCAGATGAATGTGTTCGTTGTCGGGATACCGCTGAAAATCGCGATCGGGTTTTTGATGCTTTTGCTTATCTTGCCTGTGTTTGTGCATTTTACGGATGTGATTTTCGAGCGGATGTTCGTTTCGATAGATAAGATGATCGCGGGTCTTGCGGCATGAGCCCGCAGCAGCAGACAGGCGAAAAAACCGAAAAAGCCACACCGCGAAAACGGCGCGAAGCCAGAGAAAAGGGGCAGGTATTCAAAAGCATCGAGGTGATCACAGCACTGTCTTTGATGCTGATGTTCGGTGTGCTGGCCATTTTCGGCGCGGGCATGGTCGACGGGATCAAAAAGCTACTGAGTTACTTTTTCACCGTGCGGCCTCCAGAGGTACTGACCATAGCTGCAACGATGGGCCTTGCGAGAGACGCGGTCACGATGTTTGTGCAGATCATGCTGCCGCTGCTGCTCGCGGCGCTGGTCGGAGGGTTGGTGTTCAACGTGGTACAAGTGGGGTTTTTATTCTCCACCAAGGCGCTGGCGCCAAAGTTTGAGCGTATCAGCATCATCGCGGGGTTCAAGCGCATCTTGTCCAAAAGGACGCTGCTTGACCTTTTAAAAGCCATCATCAAGATCACGATACTTGCTGTGGTGGCGTATGGCGAATACGAGCATCATATCAACGGGTTTGCGATGCTGATGCCCGAAAACATAGAGACGGCAACAGCAGCTTTTACCGGATCGCTGATAACAGTGGCGTTCAAGCTGGCTGTCGCTCTCGCAATATTCGCGCCTTTTGACTACATCTACCAGCGATGGAAGCACAATAAAGATCTGATGATGACCAAGCAGGAGGTCAAGGATGAGTATAAACTGACTGAGGGCAACCCGCTGATCAAAGGCAAGATCGCTCAAAAACAGCGGCAGTTAAGCCGCATGCGTATGGTGCAGACGGTGAAAGATGCGGATGTGGTCATCACCAACCCGACGCATTATGCTGTGGCGCTTGAATACAAGGAAGCGAAAAACCCTGCGCCGGTGGTGATCGCCAAAGGGATGGACCACCTGGCGCAGAAGATCAAAGAGGAAGCCAAGAAACATTCAGTTGAGATCGTGGAAAACAAGGCGCTGGCCCAGTCTCTGTACTTCTTTTGCGAAGTGGGTGCACAGGTGCCTGAAGAGATGTTCAAAGCGGTGGCTGAAGTGCTCGCCTATGTATACCGCATGAAGAACCAAAACCGCTGACCGGGTTCTTGAAAGAATAAAGGGGCTAAGATAAGGAGGATACGCGTGAAATTCACGGACATACTTGTGGCTGTGCTGATACTGGCGATCATACTGCTCATCATTATCCCGCTGTCGCCGGGATTGATGGACTTTTTCCTCATCGCCAATATTACGATGTCCCTGATGATACTGCTAATCACGCTTTATACCAAAACGACGCTCGATTTCTCGACGTATCCGACAATGTTGCTTATCGTGACGCTTTTCAGGCTGGCGCTTAATATTTCCTCCACGCGCCTGATACTCGGCAACAGCGGAAACGCAGGTGCGGTCATCCATGCTTTCGGCAGTTTTGTGGTGGGCAGCAATCTTGTTGTCGGTTTTGTTATCTTCCTGATCATCGTGGTGGTACAGTTTGTCGTCATCACCAAGGGCGCAGAACGTGTTGCGGAGGTTTCTGCAAGGTTCACCCTTGATGCCATGCCCGGCAAGCAGATGGCCATAGACGCGGATTTGAGCTCAGGGCTTATCAACGAGGATCAGGCGCGCGAACGCAGGCAGAACATCGAGCGCGAGGCGGATTTTTATGGCGCGATGGACGGCGCGTCAAAGTTCGTCAAGGGCGATGCCATTGTGGGTATCATCATCACCATCATCAACATTGTGGGCGGCATTATCATCGGTGTCACGGGCGCAGCTGCTATGGGATTTGATCAGGTGGTGGAGGTATATACGCTGGCAACAGTGGGTGACGGCCTTTGCAGCCAGATCCCTGCGCTGCTGGTATCCACCGCGACGGGCATCATCGTGACGAGATCGGCCACCAAAAAAAGCTTTGGGCAGGATCTTTCCAAACAGCTGTTCAGCCAGCCTTTTGTCTTCTATATCCTCGGCGGCATGCTTGCGCTTATCAGCTTCATACCGGGGCTGCCCATGCTGCCGATGCTTATCCTCGCGGCTGCACTGCCATTGATCGGCTATTACCGCAAAAAGCGCACACAAAAGGCGCAGGATGCTGTGCAGCGCAGCGAAGCAGAAATCAGCGCGGCGGAAAAACGCAAGCCCGAGAGCGTCACATCGCTGCTGCATGTGGATCTTATCGAGATGGAGTTCGGCTACGGGCTGATATCGCTGGTGGATGCTTCGCAGGGAGGAGACCTCCTTGACCGCGTGGTGATGATACGCCGGCAGTGTGCGCTTGATCTTGGCATCATCGTACCCATCGTGCGCCTGCGGGACAACATACAGCTTGGCACCAGAGAATATGTGATCAAGATCCGCGGGCTCGACGTGGCGCGCGGCGAGGTGATGCTCGGGCGGTATCTGGCCTTAAAGCCCGAGGAAGTGGATGAGCCTGTCGACGGTATTGAGACGGTAGAGCCTACCTTCGGGCTGCCTGCGCTCTGGATCGCCGAAGAAGACCGTGAGAAAGCTGAACTCAAGGGATATACCACGATCGATGTGCCTTCTGTTATCTCAACACACTTGATGGAAGTCATCAAACGCCACGCAGATGAGCTTCTCGGACGCCAGCAGGTGCAGACGATTATCGACAACTTAAGAAACCAGCAGCCTGCGCTTGTCGAAGAGGTCGTGCCCAAGATGTTCTCGATCGGCGATGTGCAAAAGGTGTTGGCAAACCTGCTCAAAGAAAATGTCTCGATAAGAGATATCGGTTCTATCCTCGAGATACTCGGAGACCACGGCAACTTAACGCGTGATACTGAATTGCTGACCGAATATGTGCGCCAGAAACTAAAGCGCGCGATCACCAAGAGTTTTATTCCGGACGGGAAGGCGCGCGTGATCACACTCAATCCAGATGTGGAAAAAGCGGTTTCCGGCAGCATCAGGCAAACGGACAAAGGGGCGGCGCTGACGCTGGAGCCTTCGCAGATCCAGCAGATACTTTCAGGGCTCAAAAAAGCGGTGGATCATTTCTTGAGCCTTGGCGTCGCGCCGATGGTCATCACGTCGCCTCAGATAAGAAAGCACATCAAAAACTTATCCGCACAGGTTTATCCCGAGCTTGTTGTGCTTTCATACAGTGAGCTGGAACCAAACGTTGAAATTTATTCGGACTGGACGGTGAATTTGTAGGTGTTTGTAAAAAGATTCGTTGCCGCAGATATGCAGGACGCGATTAAAAAAATTCGCAAGGAATTCGGCCCCGATGCAGTCATACTGGACAGCAAGCCTGTGCGCGGAAAAGGGCTGAAACGTTTTCTGAAAAAAGGGGTTGAGGTGGTGGCCGCCTACGAGCCGAAAAGACAGGTGAGCACTTCGCCGCCTGGGCAGGCTCCAACTGAAAAAAAACCTGCACCCGAGGCTGCCGTCACTGACGGCCTGGATGCGCGCCTAGGCCCGCTCACGGCGCAAATCGAATCTCTCAAAAGCATAGTGAGCGATATTTCAAGCCGGATGCGTATGAGCAGCCGTGAAAACGCGCTGGGGCTTCCGCCGGACACACTCGAAATATACAATGCGCTTGTGGAACGCGATGTATGCGAGGAACTTGCGCATGAGCTTTCAGCGCTTGCACATGGCGTGCACAGCAAAAAGGATATCGATCTTGATGCAGTGGCGCAGCAGATCGTGATGGACAGGCTCGGCGAATCCGTGCCGATAAAGGTCAAACGATTCGAGCAGACGGTGCTGCTTTTCGCGGGGCCGACGGGCGCGGGTAAAACGACAACGCTTGTCAAGCTCGCCGGAAGGCTTGCGATCGATCAGGATCTGCGCGTGGGGCTGATCAACATGGACACTTACCGTGTCGGCGCCATGGAGCATATGCGTATCTACTCTGACATCATGGATATTCCACTGAAGACGGCATACAACGCCAAAGAGCTTAAAATCGCCGTGGAGGCACTGGCCGACAGGGATGTGATACTTATCGACACTGCAGGAAAAAGCCCGGCAGATGCGGCTTATAGAAAAGAGCTTGAAGAGTATATCTCAGCTGCCCATGTAGACGAAGTGTATCTTGTGATCAGTGTCGCCACAGGAAGCAGGGTCTGCAAAGAGATCGTACGCAATTATACTTTTGTTCCGGATTACAAGCTGATCATCACAAAACTTGATGAGGTGGGCGCCTGGGGCAATATCCTTAATATTGCGGATTATGCGAAAAAGCCGCTGTCGTACATCACCATGGGCCAGAATGTGCCGGATGATATCAGTCAGGCGGATACCGAAAAGCTCGCAGAAAACATCATCGGAAGAAGCGAGGGCGTATTATGACAGACCAGGCTGAATCGCTGCGCAGGCAGATGCTTATCAAAAACAATAAGGCCCGCATTGTCACAGTCACAAGCGGCAAGGGCGGGGTCGGGAAATCCAGCATAGCGCTCAATCTTGCGATTGCGCTCAACCGCCGCGGGCACAGTGCGCTTATTATCGACACTGATTTTGGCTTTTCCAATATTGATGTGATGCTCGGCGTACGCACAAAGTATGATCTTACTGATGTGATCGCGTGCCGCAGGCAGATCCGAGATATCATCGAAACGGGGCTTGAAGGCGTTCAGTTTATTGCAGGCGGTTCAGGTGTTTATGAACTCACACAAATGGACGGCCATCAACTGATGCAGATGGTGGGCAGCTTGCTCGAACTTGAAAACACCTGCGATACCATTATCTTTGATACTGGTGCCGGCTTTTCGGAAAACATGCTGCGCCTTATCAACGCAAGCCACGAAACCATACTCGTGACGACGCCTGAGCCGACAGCGGTTGTGGATGCGTATGCGTTATTGAAAATGGTTCATGAACGGGGCGGCAACCCCAGTGTGAGCCTCGTGCTCAACAAGGCGGATGATATGCGTGAGGCTGAGTCGGTCATGGACGGTCTGGTGAGGATGGTAGAAAAGAATACGCACATAAAAATTCGCAAGCTAGGTGCTGTCGCGCGCGATGCGGGCATGCAGCATGCAGTGAAAAGACAGGTGCCGATTCTTATCGGACATCCAAGGTGTACCGCGTCGGCGCACATCAGCGCTCTTGTGCAGAAATTTTTAAACGTGCCGCAGCCTGAACGAAGAAAACTTGGCCTTGCTGTGTTTCTTGACAGACTGACGGCAAGGAATGATTTCGCAGAGGTATAAAATATGTGGCCTGATGAAATCGTCAAAATCGGCGAGATCATGGAATTGAATATCAACGGCGAATATATAAAAACGAAGCTGCAGGATCTGAACGGCAGCAACAGGTTTACCGTATTTGCCCCTGCGGTCCGAGGCAGTCTGGAATCTCTTGCCCAAGGCGACATCCTCAGATTAAGGTTCTACCGGCCCTCCGGCGTGTTCGAGTTTATCGCCAAGGTTTGCAAACGGTTTGTGAAGGACAACTTAAGGCTGTGTATGCTTGAAGCATTGACTGAGGTCGAAAAATCACAAAGACGCAAAAGCTACCGCCTGCGCATCGTTTTGAAAGTGATCCTTTGGTGTGCGGACGATAAGGCTGAAAACCCAAAAAAGCATAAAGCCAAAACGGCGGACATATCCGAACACGGTATGCTGGTCACCTGTTTTGATTGCTTTGAACCCGGTACGCTTGTGTTCGCAGATCTGAAAATGCCGGATCACGATCACAGGGTTTTTGAAACGCAGGTACAGCGCTGCGAAAAGCCGGTCATTAAAACGGAGCCACATAAATTAGGGCTGATCTTTGTCAATGCTACAGAACAAGACAGAGCGTATCTTGGGCGTTTTATCTTGCGGCAGCAAATTATCGCCCGAAAGAAAAGAGTGCTGGGGAAGTGATGTCATGAATACTAGTCAAGATGTATCAAAAATTTGGGCGGCCTATTCTGTTGACAGGTCCCTTGAACACAAAAACGCACTTGTGCTGCACTATCTTCCTCAGGTCAAAAACATAGTGCTGCGGCTGATGCCGACTTATAAAGCATACAGCAATTTTGATGATATGCTAAGCTGCGGTATTCTCGGGCTGATGGATGCGATCGAGAAATTTGATACAAAACGCGATGTCAAGTTTGAATACTATGCCGCCATGCGCATCAGAGGCGAAATCATCGACAATATCCGCAAACAGGACTGGGCGCCTTCAAGCCTGCGGCGAAAGATCAAAGCCATCAGCAACGCGTATTACGACTTGGAAAACAAGCTGTACCGCCCGCCGTCCGATAAAGAAGTGGCAGACTACCTTGGTATGGATGAAGAGGAGCTGCTCAATACGCTTGGCAAATCCCAGATGTTCAACATTATCCACTTTGAAGAATTGGTGCAAAACGATGCCGTTTGGGAGCAGGGTCTGAGCAGCCAGAACGCCTCACTTGAGGAAGAAGTGGAGAGCCGGGAGATGGTGAGGGTGCTTGGCGATTTGATCGACAATCTTCCCGAGAAGGAAAAACTGGTGATCACGCTTTATTACTATGAGGAAATGACACTCAAAGAGATCGCATCAGTCATCGGCGTGTCTGAATCGCGTGTTTCGCAGATACATTCAAAAGCGGTCTTAAAAATGCGTAACAAACTGCAGTTTGCAGGTCTTTATGAAGCTGCCGCTGCAAGATAAATAATCATTTAAAGAAGAGGTCACATCATGGACATCACGTATTATGCTTTTGCCGCCTATGTGTTTATCCTTGTTTGCGCAGTCCTTTGGTTTGCGTGCAGAATGTTCTCGCATAAACAGGGGAAAAAACATAAAGAGGGCGAGAAGAGTAGCTATGAAAAAGAACAAAAGCTTTTTCATCTGTACCAGAACATTGAAGACCTGCTTGCGGGTTTTGAGGAATATGTTGAAGAGGCGCGTGCAGATACGGAATGCAGCAAAGCAAAGATCGCAACCATGATTGAACAGGTTGCCTGCACGGTTGGCAAGAATCAGCAGAAAAACGACCCCGGAGCGATTGAAACCCAAATGGCGCCCGCGCCAACACCGCAGGCCATTTCGCGTGCAAGCACGGCGGTCCACGCCGCTTACAAGGCTTCGGCGCATTTACAAGACTTACGCGAAGCGGAAGAAAGCGCCACCGCTCTTGAAGAAAAAAAGGCACCTGTGCCGTATCTGCATATCGTTGAGAAACGGGACGATGACGCAGTGCCTACGAAAGTAAGCGAAAAGGTGATGGAGCTGTCAAAACATGGCTATTGCAGCAGTGAAATCGCGCAGCATCTTGGCATATCGGTGAGAGAGGTCACGCTCGCGATGAACCTAATAAAAACGTATTGAACAAGGATTTGCTATTAAGCCTTTGCCGGCCGGACAAAAGCCTAAAGTGTAAGACAGGTTATACCGATAAACAATATGAGGTGATTCCATGCTCAGAAGCTTTTACATTGCCAGCAGCGGTATGCTGGCGCAGCGCGAAAAAATGGGTGTCCTGACGAACAACATGACCAATATCGACACCGCCGGATACAAAAAAGATACAGTTGTATCGCGCTGTTTTCAGGATTTGCTGATACAGAGCACGAAGTCGTCAAAACCCAAAAGGGCGCATCCGATAGGGCATCAAAATACGGGCATCCATGCAGACCAGGTCGTGACCGTGTTTTCGCAGGGAGGGCTTGAGGAAACCTCACGCATGACCGATGTGGCGCTCGAAGGGGAGGGCTTTTTTGTGATAGATACACCGCAGGGCGCAAGATATACGCGCGACGGCAGCTTTTCAGTGGCACGCGGAGGTTACCTGACAACGGCCGACGGGCATTTTGTTTCCGGCGTAAACGGGAGCATTTATGTCGGAGACGGTGCGTTTACAATTGATATACAGGGCAATGTCACGATCGACGGCGTAAGCGCGAGCAGGCTTAAGATTGTCACGTTTGACGATCTTTCCACATTGCGCAAGACGGGAGACAATATGTACGCTGCCACACAGGCCGCAAGCGAAGCGACGGAAGTCAAGGCCCGCCAGGGGTATCTGGAAAATTCAAACGTCAATATGGCGGATGAGATCGTGAGCCTGGTTGAATACGGCAGGCATTTTGAGCTTAATCAGCGTATTCTTAAAATGATAGACGAGTCATTGAGCAAAACGGTGAACGAAGTGGGAAGGATATGACATGCAGATATTGTATGCGGCCGGGCTGGGCCTCAAAATGCAGCAGCAGCGCGTCGACACAATAGCCAATAACATAGCGAATGTGAACACCGCAGGTTTTAAAAGCCAGCGCGTGGATTTTAAAGATGCGCTGTATACTCAGATGATCAACCCGGCAAACGTCACAAGCACGGAAAATCTCAAACAGGGGACCGGGGTGCTTATCTCCGCGACAACGCGCAATTTTTCAGGAGGAACGCCAGTCAATACGGGAAATCCGCTTGATTTGTATCTTGACGGAGACGGTTTTTTCACAGTATTGGACAGCACGGGAACGATGATGTACACACGCAGCGGGAATTTTGACGTTTCCAGCGAAGCGGACGGCAATTATCTCGTGACGGCACAGGGCTGCTATGTGCTTGATACGCAGGGCAACCGCATTGGTCTGCCTCATCATGCATCAGAGATTTCTTTTAGTACGCAAGGTGTCATGACATTGGGCGGGGAAACGATAGCTGCGCTGCGTATTGTGGATTTTGCTAACAAAGCCGGCTTGTCGGCACAGGGACAAGGATGCTATATTGAAACAGAAGTATCGGGCGAACCCGCAGCATCGCAGGCAAGCGTCATACAGGGTGCTCTGGAAAATTCAAATGTGGATCTTGCGGTGGAGTTGACACAGCTGATCCGTGCACAGCGTGCTTTTTCTCTAGCAGGGAGAGCCGTGAGCCTTTGGGATCAGATGGCAAACTCTGCAAACAACCTGCGCGTTTAGCACTGGGGGGCGTTCATCATGGATTCACAGGTCAGGCAATGCAGGCAGTGCCGCAAACTGTTCCAATCAGCCCATTCAGTATTTTGTACGGAATGCCTGGAAGAGACAGAAGCAGCCTTTGAAAAAATAAAAAACTATTTATACGAAAACCCTGCGGCAAATGTGGTTGAGATATCTCAGAAAACAGGCGTTCCTGAAAAAGTGATACTCGATTTTCTCAAAGAAGGCCGCCTGACCATAGACGAGAATAACGGTTTGCTGTTATGCGAACAGTGCGGCCGATCCATATCGACGGGACGTCTTTGCGCTGCATGCAGCAGAAGACTCGAACATGAGCTTAAAAGCGCTTATGTCCCCCCCTCTGCGAAAAAGGTGAAAGAGCGAAAAGGTTTGGGGAAAATGCATGTTGATTACTATGACAGATAAAGTTTATATATTTTTATGAGGTGATTTAATGTGAGAATCAATTCGATTCCCCCAAAAGAACTGTTCAATCAGTATGTACATGTACGTACGGTCAAAACCGAAGCTGTTGCTGCGCCAGGCACTGACAGAACTGTTTTAACGGAAGGGGCAAAATTGTTTTCATCGGCGCTCAAGGAGGCGCTAAAAACCATGGATACGCAAAGCCAGGAAAAAATCGCGCGTATCAACGAGGTGGCGGAGCAGATCAAAAACAACACATACCATGTACCCGGGAGCAAGGTGGCAGAAAAGATTCTGGGTATTTGATGAACCTTGAAGGGGGGCTCTCTTATGGACAGGCTGATCACGGCTCTTCAAACGATCTTGGAGCAGGAGATAAAAGAATACAAGCAGATTTTTGCGCTTGCCAAAGAAAAAAAACAAGTATTGATAAAGAATGATCTGGCAGGGCTTGACCGCATCGTGATAAAAGAATGGGCAAGTATCGAAAAGATCAAGGAGCTTGAGACCCGGCGGGAAGGTCATATGGGCCAGATTGCGGCATTGTGTCACATGCCGGAAGAAACGCTGCGCATGGAGCATATCATTGAAGTGCTGCGGGATGAAAGGCAAGACGTGTTTATCTGCTTAAGAGAAGAACTCGCGCGTGTGCTCTTTGAGCTCTCGAACCTTAATCTTGTCAACAAAGGGCTCATCGATACGCACTTGGCATATTCGGATTTTTGTGTGAATCTTCTGAGGGGACAGATCAATTTGACTTTGGGTACGTATTCGCAAACCGGCACGGTGAATGACAGGCACGAAGGCAGCCATTTGCTGCTGAATCAAACTGTCTGAAGGAACAAAACAATGTCAAGTTTATTTTACGGGCTGGAGATCGCAAAAACGGCGCTTTCTGTGAATCAGCGCGCCATCAGCCTCACGGGACATAATATCGCCAATGCCAATACCAAAGGCTATACGCGCCAGCGCCTCGTTCAGGCGTCTATCGAGCCGAGCGGCAAAGCGGCACATATTGCGATGCTCAATAAAGCAAGCATCGGCGGCGGTGTTGAGGTAAGACTGGTAGACCAGATCCGCAGCGATTTTATCGACAGGCAGATCCGGAAGGAAAACAGCGCGCTTGGGTACTGGGGTACGCGCGCGGAGGAACTTGGGTATGTGGAAACGATTCTCAATGAGCTCTCGGATGCAAGTATTTCGGCAGCCATGGCGGATTTTTTTAAAAGCCTGAGTGAACTTTCTGTTGATCCTGTCAATGCTGAGATCCGTACCAATGTGCAGCAGAACGCACTGAAGATGACAGAGTCATTCGGGCACTATTACACCAGCCTGACGGATCTGCAAAGCACATACAATGAATCCATGAAAGCGGCTGTCAGCGAGATCAATGACTTATTGACAAATATCGCCGGGTATAACCAGCAGATTTTTGCCTATGAGCTCTCAGGCCAGCAGGCAAACGACCTTCGCGATGTTCGCAATGTGCTGCTTGATAAACTTTCCGGGCTTATCAATATCACATACGAAGTGAATTCTCAAGGTTATCTTGTCGTCAGCTGTGACGGTGCTGTGCTTGTCAATCATACGACGCCGACGCTGCTGGAAACACAGCCTGTGCTGACCGGTGAGGTTTCCGGAACGGCAGGTTTTTACGAGATTTATTATGCAGGTACGGCGACGCCGTTTTCTTACAGCAACGGAAAGTTAAAGGCTATTCAGGTGCTGCGCGACGGCAATGCGCCGGACAGCATGGGTATACCGTACATTCTGACAAGCCTTAACACGTTGGCACAAGGCATTGCAGAAGCATTCAACAATGTACACAGCGCTGGATATACGCGGCCTTACGGCTCGCAGGTTTCGCAGACGGGCATCAACTTCTTTGATGTGCCCGCGGGCGGCTATGGGGACATCACCGCGGGAACACTTGCGCTTTCGGCGCAAATACTTGCCAACGTCAACAACATCGCAGCTTCAAGTGTGCCTATTGACTTTAGCGCGCCCAATACACATGAAGGAAATAATGAAAATGCGCTTGCGATGATGCGGCTGACCATAGCTATGAATGTTCCCGTTGTGGGAAATTTTGAAAACTTTTTGAAAAGCACGGTGGTCGAGATCGCGATTGAAAGCGCGATGTCAGAAAAAAGGGCATACAGCCAAGGCGTCCTAGCTGAAAATCTCGAAGACAGGCGGCAGTCGATATCAGGCGTTTCGCTTGATGAGGAAATGGTGCAGATGATGACGTTCCAGCATGCCTATGCGGCTGCGTCGCGGGTTTTGACCGCGCTTGATGAGGCGATCGATGTGCTGATCAGCAGGACGGGCATAGTAGGCAGATAGAGGAGGAACAAAGATGCGTGTGACAACGGGCATGATGCTGGGCAGCTATTTAAAAAACTTAAATAATAACTTGTCGGGGTTAAGCAGGCTGCAAAAACAGCTGGCCGCTGGCAAGCGTATCACCAAACCCTCGGATGATCCCATCGGTGTGATTTCGGGTATGCAGACGCGCGTCAAGCTTTACAAGAGCGATCAGTATAAAAAGAATGTCGAAAAGGCGCTGACATGGCTGGAGCAGACGGAATCTTCCGTCCTTGAACTTAATGAGATGATCAAGGCGGCGTACGAAAAAACAGTGAATATGGCGAGCGATACCATGTCGGCGGAAGACAAGGAGGCCACAGCACAGTTTATCGGCCAGCTCCGCGACCATATGATTTCTATCGGCAATACGAAATCGGGCGACAAATATATTTTCGGCGGGCACAATGTCAATTCAACGCCGTTTTTAGCGGATGGTACGGGCGGGATCCTCTACAACGGGCTTGACTTAACAGATGCTCAAGACGCTGCACTGATTGCCGAGGACCAGGCAGCGATAGAGTATGAAATCGGATTTGATGCAAGTATGTCCATTTCCACGACCGGTACGCAGCTTTTTGGCATGGGTGGAAACAATGTTTATTCGGTGCTGAACGGCTTATACGATGCGCTGATGGCAGATGCCCCGGCGCATGAGGTCAGCGCTTTTATCACAAAACTGCAAAACTGCCAAACAAATACGCTGTCCGTGGCTGCGAGTATCGGCGGGCGCGTCAGCCGGCTTGAGCTGATACAGAACAGGTTTGAGACAAATATTCTTATGTATACGGCGCTTCAGTCGAAGATCGAGGATATTGATCTTGCGCAGGTCACCATGAACTACAAGATGGCTGAGGCCGTTTATACGGCGTCGCTGCAAATCGGCGCCCAAATCATTCAGCCGTCTCTGGTAAATTTTTTGAATTAGCAAGGCCATAAGAAGGAGGGCTTTTTATGCTCATCGAAACAGACCGTTTCGGTTCTTTCGATACAAAGGACTCAAAGCTCATCAATTTTCCGCAGGGTTTGCCGGGATTTGAGGAGCTTCACCATTTTATCATACTTGAAGTGCCGCAAACAAAGCCGGTATACTGGCTGCAATCGACGGAAAACAAATATATCGCGCTGCCGGTGATCTTGTCATTTGAAATCTTGGAAGATTACTATATCGATATCAGGGAAAACGAGCTGGAAGAGCTTTGTGTGGAAAGCCAGAACGACCTTTTGGTGATGAACGTTTTGGTGATCCCGGAGAAGATTGAGGACATGACTGTGAATCTTGCTGCGCCCATCATCATCAACGCGGTGCGCGGCCTTGGCAAGCAGATCATCATCGATGCAAAAACACTTTCAGTCCGTTGGCCGGTTTATGAGGCGATTATGAAGAGCCTTTGCAAAGGAGGAGAGCAGGATGCTGGTGCTGTCCAGGAAAACGGGTGAAGGGATCACCCTTGACCGGGATATCGTGATTGAAGTGCTTTCTATTGACGGTGATAGGGTGCGCATCGGTATTCAGGCTCCGAAGGAAATGCGTATATTCCGTAAGGAACTGCTCGAACAAACTGTGGATCTAAACCGTGCAGCGGCGAATACGCCGGCTGTTTCGTTTAACCCATAGAGGCTCAAAAAAAGGCGGTAAGGCTCTCATGCACAGTCTGCATGAGGGCCTTATCTTATGTTTGGAAAGAGGCTCAAGCAGGAGGTTTGATGCCACATCCTCTCGTTATGTCACTGCGCCTTATGGTTGACAGCACGTTTGCATGGGATTCTTTATTGCTTTAAAGGCGCAGCATCTTTGAGCAAAAAAAAAGCAGCAAAAAGCTGCCGGCCCTTAAAGGGAAGGCAGCTTTTTGAGACAAAGAGTCAATACTCTTAGAGTGGGCTTAAGTTTACCCGAGCAGTGAGAGCACATTTTGCGGCGCGGCATTGGCCTGAGCCAACATCGCTGTCGCGGCCTGCACCAGTATGCTGTTCTGTGTGAAGGTCGTCATTTCTTTTGCCATATCGAGGTCTCTGATACGGCTTTCTGCTGCCTGCAGGTTCTCGGCAGATGTATCAAGGTTATTGATCTTGTGCTCAAGCCTGTTCTGCAAAGCACCCAGGTTGGCCCGTTGGGTAGAAACAGTGTTGATGGCTGAATTGACTGTTGTGATCGCTGTTTCTGCATCGGTCTGAGAACTGATCACGCTTGACGAAAGGCCGAGCGCAGCAGAACGCATGTCTGAAATCGAGATACTGAGCTTGTCGTCTTCATTGGCACCAGTCTGGATTGAACTGGTTCCTGCACTGACGCTGAACTGCAGAACAAGGCCATTAAGATCATCTGTGGCATGCGATGCGACAAGCTCGATGGTAACTTTGCGGCCTTCGCCAAAGTCAAGGCTTAATGTTTTTGCGCCGTCAGTATTGGCGATACCTGTCAAAGTCACACCGTCAAATACTGCTTCATATGTTGCGCCGTCGGCAGTAAATGTGATTTCCTGAGCAGCGCCTTCGCTGAAGCCTTCAAAAGTGATGGCACTGACACCGAGCAGCCCCACCGCAATATCCGAAGCAGCATCAACGGAGGTGGTTGCACCGAACGTGCCTTTGAGCAGTTCCTTGCCGTTGAATGTGGTTTTGTTGGCGATGTCGTCGATCTCCGACTTGAGCTGTGCGAACTCTGCGTGCAGAGCGGCACGGTCAACACCGTCATCATTTGTGTCGGAAGCAGATTGTACGGACAGTTCGCGCATACGCTGTAGTATCGCGTGCGTTTCTGTCAAAGCGCCTTCAGCGGTCTGCACGAGAGAGATCGCATCTTCGCTGTTTTTTGAGGCCATCTGCAGGCCGCGGATCTGTGCGCGCATCTTCTCGGAGATCGCAAGGCCGGCGGCGTCATCGCCTGCACGGTTGATGCGAAAGCCCGAAGAGAGCTTTTCTGTTGATTTTGCCACGTTGCTGTTGTTCACAGCGTACTGACGATGTGTGTTCATCGCCATAATGTTGTTGTTGATACGCATTTTTAATTTTCCTCCGTGAAATTTTTTTTAGCATCCATGCTTTTTGGGGAACAAAAGAACCGGATCGGCGCCTTGGTCAGCGGCTTTTTGCTCCACATGTTATTATTATGTTATTATTATCGGCTGTTTTTTGATCAACTTTAACAAAATATTGAAAAACAAATATAAACCAATAGAGGATTTATAAAGGAATTAAGTTTTTTTATATAATAATAAGAAAAATTAAATATTTATTGATTAATAATAGAAATAGAGTTTATTAATAATGCAAACCATCAAATATTTATATAAGCATTGGAACAAAGTATGGCAAATATGTTGACTAAGATACCGGCAAAAATATTTGACGCCTTTAAAAAAATGGGCAAAGCACAGAAAATAAGGCTTTTCGTACTGACCGCACTCATCATCATCATTCTCGTCATTGTATCAGTCGTTCTCAATCAGAAGAACTATACTGTCTTGTACAGAGGGCTCAGTGCCGCTGAAGCAGGCGAGGTCATGGGCCTGCTTACAGATATGGGCGTGGATGCCCAAGCGCAGGGCGCGGACACCATATTGGTCGAGGAAACCATCGCTGACGGCGTGCGTATGCAGCTGGCTGCGCAGGGTTATCCGGGCAGCGGGCTTTCCTACGAAATCTTCCAGAATGCATCCGGGCTGGGTGTGACTGAGATGGAAAAGCAAAAGTATTATCAATTTCAGCTTCAGGACAACCTGCGCAAAACGATATCGAGAATGAGCAAAGTCGAGAACGCTGTTGTCAACATCGACCTTGGTGAAGAGAGTTCCTATGTGTTTTCCAATAAAGAGCAGGCGGCCACCGCCTCGGTGCTGCTTGAGCTTGCCGGCGGCGGAAAATTGTCTTCAGACGAGGTCAAAGCCATCGCCGAACTCGTCGCGAACAGTGTCTCGGGGCTCAAACTTGAAGATGTGCGCATCATAGATACGAAGATGAACCTATACAGTACAAGCGGGAACAACGAAACAGAAAGCCTGGATACACAGCTTGGGCTGCAGGCCAGCGTACAGCAGCGCCTGCAAAATCAGGTGATCAATCTGTTAACGCCTGTTTTCGGTGAGAACAATGTGCTGGCTGAAATCAACGTCAAGCTCAATTTCGATACACGGGTGATTGAATCGGTAGAATTTGCACCGCCAGCCAACGGAACAGAAGGCTTGGCTGTCAGTATGAAAGAGCTTATCGAAGCCATATCAAGCGGATCGGAAGGCGGCGTGGCAGGTATCGATGCCAACGTCAGTGCCTCGCAATACTTAGCCGCGCTAGATGAAGACAGCAGCGCACTTTACTACAACATATCCCGCGAAGCCAATTATGAGATCAACGAAACCAAGACGCAGATAGAGCAGGCAAAAGGACAGATCGAGGAGCTGTCTGTTTCAGTCATCATCAACAGCGAGGAAGCGGAAGATTATTCGCAAGACGTTGTTTCTCTGATCGCGACGGCAATCGGCGTTGACCAGCAGCGCATCACAGTGGCGATGCTTCCTTTTGTTCCGGTGCAAGAATCACAGGAGTTCACGCAAGCTATGCTTATGCAGCAGGAAATCATGACAAATATCCAAGGCTCGGAAACGCTGCGGCTTGTGATTATTGCGGCTGCTTCGCTTATTGTGCTGATATTCTTGTTTGCCATCATCCGTATGTTCAAAAAGAGCGCTTATGCGATGACGGCTGACGGTGGCTTTGAATACATCGTAGGCGATGAATTGGCTGAAGAAAACATGGAAGTGGAGCAAAGGCATGCATACGATGAGATAAGGCTTGAGGATCTCGAGCAAGCTGATAACAAACTGCTTATACTCGAGGACTATATCAGCCATAACCCTGAATCGGTGGCCAACCTTTTGCGCAACTGGCTGAATGAAGATTAAGAGGCGGTATTTATGAGTATAACAAGAGAAAAACTCACGACAAAAGAAAAAGCGGCCGTACTTATGATCACAATGGGCAAAGAAAAAGCCGCCAAAGTCTTCAAATATTTAACTGAGGAAGAGGTAGAACAGCTGACCCTTAGCATCACGAGCATGCGGCGTGTGGAGCCCGAACTTAAAGAATCAGTCATTGATGAATTTATGCAGATGTGCATTGCGAAAAAATACATCTCGGAAGGCGGTATCGATTTAGCAAGGGAAATACTCAACAACGCCTTCGGGGAAGAGCGCACCAATGACCTGATCGGGAAGCTCTCGTCTTCATTACGCGTCAAGCCGTTTGATTTTATAAGGAAAGCGGACAGCACCCAGGTTTTAAACTTCATCCAAAACGAACACCCGCAGACCATCGCGCTTATTCTCTCATATGTTGACCCCAGACATTCTGCACAGATACTTTCCGCGCTGCCGCTTGAAAAACAGACAAGCGTGATTGCGCGCATCGCCAATATGGGCATCACCTCGCCTGAGTATATCAAAGAGACGGAACGTGTGCTGGAGAAAAAGCTTTCCACCTTAAGTTTTGCAGACCAGACGATGACGGGCGGCATTGACAGCCTTGTGAACATCCTTAACAGCGTGGACAGGGGAACAGAGCGCCATTTACTTGAAGCGCTTGAGGAAACAGATGCAGAACTCGTCGAGGAGATCAGAAAACGCATGTTCATCTTTGAGGATATCGTCAAGCTTGGCAACCAGGCCATCCAGCGCGTGCTCAAAGAGATCGACAACCGCGATCTTGCTGTGGCATTGAAGGGTGCTACAAGCGAAGTGACAAAAGTTATATTTGATAACATTTCCAAGCGTCTGCAAGAGATGATACAGGAAGACATTGAGTATATGGGGCCTGTGCGCGTGCGCGATGTCGAAGAAGCACAGCAGAAAATCGTGAACGTGATCAGACAGCTTGACGACGCAGGAGAAATCATCATATCGCGCAATTCGGGGGATGAGCTCATTGTATAAAATCGATAAAACGCTTGTTGATAAAATGAATAGGAACAAAGACTGCATTGTCATCACCCACAAGGAGACGGTGAGGAACAAGGTGCCGCACCGGCAAGTCATGCTGCCCGATGACGAAGAAGCATTACCGCCCGAAATGATTGAGCAGGCTAAAGAATATATGGGCAAGGCCAACGAAAAAGCACAGCAGATCATCGATGATGCCTGCGCTCAGACTGTCAAGATAAGGGAAGAGGCGAGGCAGGCGGGCTTTGGCGAAGGCCTCGCGGAAGCGGCAAAGAAATATGAGGCGCAGATGGACATGCACAATAAGCAGGCAGCCGGCGCTCTTGAAAAGCTTAAGTCGTACAGGCAAAGCCTTTTTGACGCGCTGGAGAACCATCTTTTAGAGCTCTCTTTGGATATGGCAGAAAAAATCATAAGCATCCAGATGCAAAATGACGATACAGTTTATAAAGAGCTTGTGAAAAAAGCCGTGGACAGCCTGAAAATTGCAGACAACTTCACACTCATAGTCGGCCGCGACGAATATGAACGTTTTTTCAAGGAAAGCCCTGATTGGCTGCGTGCAGAAGCAGGATGCGGCACTTATGAAGTCGCTGTGGATCACAAACTGCCCTCCGGTGCATGCGTGGTTGAATCTGATGATCAGCGCGTCGATGCAAGTGTGGAGACGCAGCTTCAAAAAATTCGCCAGCATCTTGAACAGGCGGGCTGATATGTTTAGAAAGACACAGATTTATAAAAATGCGCTTGAAGGCAGAGATTTGTTTGAATACGGCGGCAAAGTCTGCCAGGTTTACGGCTTGACCGTTGAGGCGGCAGGGTTTACCGCAAAGCTTGGCGATATGTGCCGGATTTACACCGACAGCAATCAGCAGTATACCCGTGCGGAGGTTGTCGGATTCAAAGAAAAAAAAGTTCTGCTGATGCCATTCGGAGAGATGTCGGGCGTGGGGCCAAACAGTTATGTGGTCTGCGACAACAAAGCGCTTCGCGTTCCGGTAGGCAGAGAATTCTGCGGGCGCGTGCTCGACGGGCTCGGCAATCCGATGGACGGCCGCGGGCCGCTCAGAGCGGAAAGCTATTATCCGATCAGCAGCCCGCCGCCAAATCCGATGGAAAGAAACCGCATCACCGAAAAACTGCCGCTGGGTATAAAGGCGATTGATTCTATGCTGACGCTCGGCAAAGGACAGAGGATAGGCATCTTTGCCGGAAGCGGTGTCGGAAAAAGCACGCTGCTTGGCATGATCGCGCGTAACACGTCGGCTGACATCAACGTGATCGTGTTGATCGGTGAAAGAGGCCGTGAGGTCAAGGATTTTCTGGAAAAGGATTTGCAGGAGCAGGGGCTCAAACGCTCAGTGCTGATCGTGGCGACGTCGGACCAACCGGCGCTCGTGCGCCTTAAATCCGCAATGGTGGGAACGGCGATGGCCGAATATTTCCGCGATCAGGGCATGCATGTGATGCTGATGATGGACTCTCTGACGCGTTTTGCGATGGCACAAAGAGAGATCGGGATGGCAATCGGCGAGCCTCCTGTGTCAAGGGGGTTTACGCCGTCCGTGTATGCCATCATGCCCAAGCTTCTAGAGCGTGCAGGCATGTGCAGCCGCGGATCCATCACAGGGCTTTATACCGTGCTTGTTGAAGGAGACGATCTTGACGAACCCATATCCGATACGGTGCGCGGTATACTTGACGGGCATATCGTGTTATCAAGGAAGATGGCCAATAACAACCATTACCCCGCGATAGATGTTCTGCAAAGCGTCAGCCGCCTGATGCCCGACGTGATGGATGAAGATGATCTTGAAAGCGCGGCTTACATCAAATCTTTGCTCGCGACATACAGGGATGCACAGGATCTGATATCCATTGGTGCGTACAAGACCGGCTCCAACGCAAAGATAGACGAAGCCATCGAACAGATAGATGCCATCAACGACCTGCTTGTGCAGCAGGTTTCTGAACGTTTTGCATTTGAAGAGACGATGGAGCTCGTATCAAATATTTACGACAAACAGGAGAAACAATGAAACAATTCGTATTCTCATTACAACAATGGTATGACATGCAGTGCGGCATGGAAAAACAGCATAAACACCAGCTTGCCGTGACTGAAAAGCATATACAGGAGCTTAAACAGAATATGCAAGCACTCATGCAGGATTTTGACAAGGCAAAGGATGAGTATTGCGGCACATTGCCAAAGGGCCTGCTGGTTTTCCGTGCGGATGACTACGGCCGTTTTTTTGAGGATTCAAAAAGCCAGATGGCTGCTCTGCAGGCACAGATAGAAAAACTCGAAAAAGAAAAAGAAATGGAGCTTATAAAACTGGTCAAGGTGCGCAGGGAATTAAAGCTGCTCGACAGGCTGCGCGAAAAGCAGTATAAGGCATATCTAGATGATGTCAAGAAAGAGCACGGAAGATTTATTGACAGCATGGTATCATACAAAGTTACCGTTTCATAGGAAGGCTTATGCAGGAAGAAATCAGAAATCAGGAAGAAAAAGTAAAAACAAAGAAACCCAAAACACAAAAACAGACATTGCCGCCCAAACAGCCCAAAACAGCATTGCCAAAAGCTGTGCAGAAAAAGGCTGCAGGCAAAAAGACTTCTGGCGCTGCGGCTATGTGTGTTTTTTTGGTTATCTTGATATTGGCCGCCGTCGCCCTTGCTTTTTTCAATGTAGGCGGTATGGGTGAAGCGGTTACTGCCATCCTTGCGCAAAACTTGCCTGAAGCAGAAAACGCAGATGCTTTTGCCACACCGAAAGAACTAGAGCAGCAGCAGGCCGAGCTTATAAAATTACAGGAAACACTTGAGAAAACGAAACAAAAGCTCGATAAGAAAGATAATGAGCTTTCCGTGCTGGAAAAAGATATCGCTGGGCGTGAGGCGGCGCTGGGTGAAAAAATGGAGGCTTTTGAGGCTGAATCCGCCGATGTCTACGCGCTTGCGGCCGCGCAAAAAGAGCTCAAATCCACCGCTCAGATTTTTGAAGAAATGGACGCGCAGAAAGCGGCCGATGTGATAGGCAAGCTCAAATCGCTGCCAAGCATTGTGGCTTTGTTAAAAACCATGGGCAAGGACAAAGCTGCCGCCATACTCGCCAATATGGAACCTGCGCTCGCATCAAAAGTTTTGACAGAAATGATGAAGTAAAGGAGGTGACTCTGTAGGGAAGGATTTATCAACAGGGAAGGAGGAATGAATAATTGAATGCAACACAGGTGTTTTTGGAAACACCCAAGGTTGCTGCTGCGGATACGCCTTTGACGGGCGCAAACTCAAAAACGTGCAAGCCAATAACTGCGGATTTTAGAAAACAGCTCAAATGCTGTGATGAAGAAACGGAAATGATTATACAGGCGATGCCAGTCAGCAGCAACACAGACGATCACAGCATGGCCAATGGTTCTGCGGCAGTTTTGCCCGGAATTGCTGGCATTCTCGAAGGATTCGGATTGCTGGATTATCAAGCAGACACGCCGCCGGTTTTGGCGGAAAACGCGAAGGCTCAGCCGGATTTGCCGGCTGCGGTCCGCGCCCTGCCGCAGAACCAGGCAGGTTCCGTATCAGAGCCAATGCATAAAGGCGTGGCTGAGCAATTTGCAAGGATGCTGTCAGACAACCCGCGCGATATGCTGCCGCCAGAGGTGCAGCAGCAGATAAGAAGCGCGGTGCAAGAGTATCAGGGCTCCCTCGAGAGTACCAACAATCATCAGAAGGCGGATTTTATACCGCCCGACAAAGACACGGTGACACCCGAGAAACTGTCTGCGCTGCTGCTCAGCCTCAAAGAGGTGCGGCAGGGAGGCTTAAAGCCACAAGCGCCGCCGGAGCCGGCTGCGGTTGCCTGGCTGGCGGGCGGAGATGAACACGCAATGCAAATGTTGCAGATGCCAAAGGAAGATGTTCATCAAACGCTGCCATCCGAGCCTTTGCCTAAAGAGGCAAAGGACTTGCCGGATCTTCAGCCAGCTGAATTTAGCATGGTGACCGGCACGCAAGGCCCGGCACGGCCTATGGCGGTGGGCGATCCCATACAAACCGAAAAGCCGGCCGGCACGGATTTTGTCAAGGACAATGTGATCCGGATCGTAGATAAGGTCGCCACACAGGCGGCGGACGGCAAGTATGAGTTCGACGTCACACTCAAGCCGGAGTTTCTTGGAAAAGTGAGCATCAGGCTGATGATGGAAAACGGCAGTATACGCATGCAGATCAGGACACACGATCTTAGCGTCAAGGGGCTGTTTACAGATCAGTTGTCAGGGCTTAAGAGCCTGCTTAAAGACAAAGGCATCGCAGTCACAAACATCGACATTGAGTACCAGAGCGGGATGTCGGGCGGCTATGAAGCGTACAGGCAAAACAGCAGCCACAGCGGCGCGCAGCACAGCAGAAAACACAATAGCAGCCGCTTCGATGCGGATGAGCTTGCTGCCATCGGCCTCTACGGAGCACGCGCGGCAGAGACAGTCCAGTATATCGGGGGAAGCTCCGTCGAGTATCTGGCGTAAAGAAGGAGTTAAAAACAATGTCAGTGAATGCCACATCAGCGGCGTCCTTTGGGACGATCAACAATACAAGACAGACAGGCAGCAGCAGCAGCCTGACCCAGCAGGATTTCCTGAAGATACTCGTGGCGCAGATGACCAATCAGAACCCCATGGAGCCCACGAGCAACACGGAATTCCTCGCGCAAATGGCGCAATTCGCACTGCTGGAGAGTTTTCAGTCTTTAAGCGCCAACTTTTCTGCAAACCAGGCCTACAGCATGATAGGCAAATATGTCTATGTGCAGGATTCGGCAGGAATGGTTTTCGGCAAAGTGGACGGTATTGTCAATGAAAAAGGTATCAACTATGTCATGATCGGCGGAGAGACGTATAACGCTGCGCTGGTTGCCGGTGTGATGGATGCCGGTGCCGTGGAGGCAAACCTTGACGATAAGATACTGCAGGGTGCAAATCTGATCGGCAAGACGGTCACGGCAACGATCAAAGACGAGAACCAAAACAATATCACTGTGACAGGGACGGTCAGCAAGCTCATCATACAGGCCAACAGCCTTTACGCAGTGGTCGACGGACAGAACATTTCCATATCGGACATAACCGAAATAGCATAAACAGGAGGATGACCAACCATGATGCGTTCATTGTACTCCGGCGTGACCGGACTGAGAAACCATCAGACAAAAATGGATGTGATAGGCAACAATATCGCAAACGTCAACACGATCGGTTTTAAATCGAGCCGTGTGATCTTTAAGGACATATACAGCCAGACGATAAAGCCCGCTTCGACGACGAGCATCGGCGCGGGCGGTACAAACCCGCAGCAGATCGGTCTCGGCGTGCAGATCTCCACGATCGACGTGATGCACACCAAATCGACGCCTCAATACACGGGCAATGCGCTTGACCTCTCGATCGAGGGCGACGGATATTTTATTATGTCGAACTCAGGACAGCTTACGTATACACGCGCCGGGAATCTCTATCAAGATGTCAACAGCTTCCTCGTCGATGCAAGCGGTTCGTACGTGCAGGGCTTTGAGGTGGATGTCAACGGAGACCTTGTGCTTGACGGGAACGGAGACCCCATCATGACCAATATCTACTTCA
Organism: Christensenellales bacterium; assembly: GCA_040768905.1. Classification (GTDB taxonomy): domain Bacteria; phylum Bacillota; class Clostridia; order Christensenellales; family SZUA-584; genus SZUA-584. Next base: position 1,744,689 of record JAXGMA010000001.1, on the reverse strand, counting down.
ACCCGGCATTCTATGATATTTCCATCAACAGCGGCGGCCAGGTGGTAGGGATCGACCAGCTGACAAATGAGAGCCGTGTTATCGGACAGATCGCACTGGCCACTTTTGCAAACCCGAACGGGCTGGAAAAAGTGGGTGAAAACACTTACAGAGTGACGGTCAACTCGGGCGCCGCGGTATTCAGTGTACCCAGAGTGGGCGGCGGAGGCTTGCTCAACCCGGGCACACTGGAAATGGCAAATGTGGACCTGACAAGCGAATTTGCGGATATGATCGTGACGCAGAGGGGCTTTCAGGCCAATTCAAGGATCATCACCACGACGGACCAAATGCTTGAAGAGCTGGTGAACATGGTCAGATAAAGGCTATGAAAAGTCGGCATGGGCGCAGCGATTGCGCTGCGCCCATGCCGTATAACCGCAGGAGGGAAGATGGGCATGATCCGTGTACATCGTTTGAACAACCAGGAGTTTTTGATCAATTGTGAACTCATTGAGTTTGCAGAAGAAACGCCCAACACGGTGATCTCTATGGTGTCGGGCAGAAAACTTGTCGTCTCGGAGACGACAGCTGATCTCCAAAAGCTGATCATAGGCTATAAGCGCAAGATTTTGGGCACGAGCATGGAGAAAAAGCAGGACTAAAGGAGTATCTGTGTGGAAAAGACAACGCTATTGGGCATCGTTCTTGGATTTGCGTGTATAGCCATTGCCATTTCGATTGACGGCAATGTCTTGTCGTTTGCGCATCTGCCGTCCGCTTTTATCGTTATCGGCGGCACGATTGCGTCCACCATCGTATCGTATCCGGGTAAAATGCTCAAATCGCTGAAAACCGTATACATAAATGCTTTTAAGAAAAAGCCTGTGGATCTCAACGTGGATATCGAACTTGTGATACAGATCGCCAACATCGCGCGGCGCGAAGGCCTGCTGGCACTAGAAGATGCTATGGAGGAGATCGACAGCCCTTTTTTAAAGAAGGGCATCATGCTTATCGTGGACGGGGCGGATACAGAGCTTGTCAAAAGCATACTCCAGACGGAAATATCGTTCATACAGGAGCGGCATGCGCAGGGGCAGTCCATCGTACAGAGCATGGCGAGCTATTCGCCGGCGTTTGGCATGATCGGAACGCTGATCGGATTGATCAACATGCTCAAGGATTTAAGCAATGTGGACGCGCTTGGCCCGGGCATGGCGACAGCCCTTATCACCACGTTCTACGGCATCGTCCTTGCCAATCTTGTTTTCACGCCGATCGCAAAGAAATTAAAAGCCCAAAGCGAAAGTGAAAACCTTCAGAAAGAACTGTACATGGAAGGCCTTTTGTCTATACAGGACGGCGAGAACCCGCGCATCATTAAAGATAAACTGACTTCATTCATCGCACGCCGTGAGGTCAGAAACAATGATGAGGCGAAAAAAGAAGTCAGCGAGATCGTTGAATAAGGAGCATTATCGTGAGATTCCGAAAAAAACCGGAACCACCGCAGGAAGAAGGGGCTCCGGCGTGGATGAATACTTACGGCGACATGGTCACACTGCTGCTGACTTTTTTCGTGCTGCTGTTCTCTTTCTCGACGATCGATGCGCAAAAATGGGAAGAGATCGTCAGCTCGCTTTCAGGCACGCCGTTTGTGGCCATCAAAGCCATTGATCCAGGCGATACACGCGGCGATATCCTTAAGGATGAGCTCTCACAGATACCCCAGCCGACGCCTATGCCGACGCCGGCGCCGGCAGAGGAACAGATTCTCAATGTGGATGAGCTCAAGGAAAAGTTCGACGAACTATATGCAAGGATCAAGGAGCATATCAAAGAGAATAAGTTAGAGTTTTTGCTCAACGTGGAAAAAGAGGAAGATGCGATACTGATTCGCATGTCTGATTCGGCTCTTTTTGATTCGGGTAAGGATATTCTCAAGAGCGATGCCAAGATGATACTGCGCGAGATATGCAGTATCATTGAAGAGTACACGGAACTCATACGCAAAATCCGCGTTGAAGGGCACACGGACGACAGGCCCATCCGCACGGCAAAGTTTCCTGATAACTGGGAGCTCTCCGCTTCGAGGGCGCTCGTGGTGGTTAGGTATATACTGAATATCATGAATATTGAGCCGGCAAAGATGATGTCCGTCGGTTACGGTGAATACCAGCCGGTGGACACAAACAAGACAGCGGCAGGCAGGGCAAAAAACCGACGGGTAGACTTTGTGCTGGAAAGCATACTCATAGAGTAGAGGTATCAGCTATGAAAAAGATCATCATTATCATCATAGTGGCATTGGTTGTTGCGGGAGGTGCCGTTTATTTGATGTTTCTTGCGCCGCCGCCTGAGGCCGAAACGATCTTTTATGTGCCCGGCGACTATTTTGTCACAAACATCAAGGACAGCGCCCGTCTTCTAAAAACCACCATCGTGATGGAGATAAGAACGACCGATCCGTCAGGCGCGAAGGAATACCTGACTGAACATAACCACATCTTGAGGGACAACATCGTATTTACGCTGCGCAGCCGGACAGAGGAGGATCTGCGAAGTGAAGGAATAGACGAGCAGCTGCGTGCCGAAATCGTTGAAATTATAAGCAGCAGGATGGGGCTTGACTATATAGAAACGATCTATTTTAATGACTATGTCATACAGTAAATTCACACCCGGAGTGATAAAAATTGGCAAACATTTTATCTCAAAATGAAATTGATGAACTCTTGAGCGTACTGACTTCAGGGAAAGATACGCAGCTTGAGGATCTTATGGTCGAGGATCCGTCGGCAGCTAAACCATACGATTTTCGCACCGCCAACAAGTTTTCAAAGGAACAGATAAGAACGCTGCATTTCATATATGACAACTACGCCAGTAGGTTGTCCACCTACTTTTCCGGTACGCTGCGTACGCTGTGCGAAGTTGAGGTGTTGTCGATCGAAGAGCAGACGTTTTCAGAGCTGAGCAACTCCATGCCTTCGCCCGTGGTTGTATCGATCATCAATATGCCGCCGCTTCAGGGGTCTTCGCTGTTTGTGATCTCATCGGCTATCGCATACGAGATCATAAGCCGGCTTTTAGGTGGAACAGGCGAAGTTTCGGCGCTCGATAAAACATTTACCGAGATAGAACTGTCTATCATAGAGCGCGTGATAAGAAAAGTGCTGTCGCTGATGAGCGAGGCATGGGACCGCATCAACAAAATCAGCGTCCAGCTGGACAGAATCGAGACCAGTTCGCAATATGTACAGATCGTATCTGCCAACGAACCCATTGCGATTATCACGATGAATGTGAAAATAGGCAATGTTTCGGATATTATCAATATCTGTATACCCAATGTGGCTGTGCAGCCCATAGCAAAGAAACTGGTCATGAAGACATGGTATGCGGAACACAGTTTCAGCCAGAAAGGCGGGCTGACGAAAGAGTTAAAGCAGGGGCTCTCTGCTGTGACGCTTTCATTGAAGGCTGTTTTTAATGATGTGGATGCAACGGTCAAGGAGATTATGGGTACACAGGTCGGCGATGTGATCAGGATTGACCATACTATTGATACGCCTGTCACCGTCAATATTGAACATATGCCGAAATTCAAAGGTTTTATCGGTATGCACGGTTCAAACTACGCGATAAAAGTGACGGATATACTGAAGGAGAATACTCAAAATGAACCAGACGTTTGAAAACAGGGAAGCAGCGGAACAGGCCAATGCCGTAATAAACGATACACAGATACTCACAGAACATGAAAAAGATGCGATCGGCGAGATCGGGAATATTTGCATGGGAACGTCAGCGACCACGCTTTCCCAGCTGCTTTGCAGGCGCGTCACCATCACTACGCCGAGAGTGAGCATTGTAAAGGGTGAAGAGTATCTTAATGAATATGAGCGTCCTGTGGTGGCTACTGAAGTTGCTTATACAAAAGGGCTTGATGGCAAAAGCATTTTTCTTATCAAAAAGGAAGACGCGCTGGCCATCACAGAGGTGTTGATCGGCAGTTCAGAAGGTGTGGAAGAACTGTATTTGAGCGCTATCAGTGAAGTCATGAACCAAATGGTAGGGTCTTCTTCAACCGCGCTTGCTGATATTTTACACGTGGGTGTGAATATTGCTCCGCCGGTGATCCGCGAACTGACACCGACAAGCGAAATAAAAAGCCAAAACGCAGAGTTGATGATAAAAACAAGCTTCAAGCTGGACATTGAAGGGTTGCTGAGCAGCAATTTACTTCAGATCATGACCTGCGGTTTTGGAAAAGAGCTGGCAGCAACGCTTATTGAGAAAGAGATGGAACAAAAGACATTTCCGGATAAAGGCGGCGCTGCGCCTGGAAACAAGCCGGCCAGCCAGCCATTGAGCGCTGCCCGGCAGCTTGAACAAAAAAGGGAAGTACAGTTTATGTCGAATGAAAACAATGAAGAAAAAGTAGCGTTAAAGGATGTAAAATTTCAGTCCTTTAATGAAAAAAGCGATGATTATTCAATATTGTCCCCGCAGATTGGCAGGTCCAACATCGATCTTATCATTGATGTGCCTTTGCAAGTCACAGTCGTACTCGGAAAAACAAAAAAAAGCATCAAAGATATTCTGGAGTTTGGCCGGGGCTCAGTCATCGTCCTTGACCGTCTTGCAGGAGAAATGGTTGACGTGCTTGTTAACGGGAAGTTGTTTGCACGGGGCGAAGTGGTGGTCATTGACGATAACTACGGCGTACGCATTACGGAGATCACCTCAAGCGATCAAATAAAAAACCCATAAAAAAACACCCCATCAAGGGGTGCAATTGACGGCGCTTAAACGATCCCTTTTTGTTGTTTGGCCATCGCGATCATACGCTTGACCATTTCGCCGCCTATCGGTCCGCCTTGCTGTCCGTTGACGCGGCTTGGAAGATCGCCTTTATATTCATCATTATTCTCTTTGCAGTACTGCGTCAGCCCAAGTTCATCCGCGCATTCAAATTTGAATTTTGTCCACGGATGATCGGGGCCGTACTTTCGATTTTTGGATGCCAATCCTTACGCCTCCTTTCCGTATCTTTTTTTATGAGCCTGCATTGATATTTTTTGCGGAAACATGTTGCTTTAGTCAGCTAATTTTTTGTATGATAGTATCACATGCTCTAATGTGCTTAAAAACAAGAGTAAAAGAAAAAGAGGGAGAAAAAATGCAAAATTTTGAATTTTATAACAGGACAAGGATCGTATTCGGCAGAGAATCGCAAAATAACGTGGGTGAACTGACAAAAAAACATGCTAAAAAAGTGCTTTTGCATTATGGCAGCGGCCATATAAAAAAGTCCGGGCTGTACCAGCAGGTGACAAATTCTCTCAAGAAGGAAAACGTTGCTTTTATTGAGCTTCCCGGCGTGATGCCAAATCCGCGTTTGTCTCTTGTGCGTGAGGGCATTGCTCTGTGCAGGGAAAACGGCGTGGATTTTATTTTGGCAGTGGGCGGCGGCAGCGTGATCGACTCAGCCAAAGCCATCGCGGCCGGCGTGCCGTATGACGGTGACATCTGGGATATGTATGTGAGAGGGGTGCAGCCGACGGAGGTACTGGGCGTCGGTGTGGTGCTGACCATACCGGCTGCAGGCAGTGAAGCAAGCGTGGGTTCCGTGATCAGCGATGATTCTGACAATAATAACAAAAGGGCATTCAACCATGAGATGCTGCAGCCGCAGTTTGCGATTTTAAACCCTGAGCTGACATTTTCACTGCCGCCTTACCAGACGGCGTGCGGTGCATCCGATATCATCGCGCACATTGCCGAAAGGTATTTTACGCGTGTCAAAAACGTTGAGCTGACAGACAGGCTTTGCGAAGCCACATTAAAAACTGTGATCCGGAACACGCAAAAAGTGCTGCAGGATCCCAATGATTATGATGCACGCGCAGAGATCATGTGGGCAGGCACGGTCGCGCACAACAATCTTTTGAACACCGGCCGTATCGGAGACTGGGCGTCGCATATGATCGAGCATGAACTCAGCAGTATCAACGACGTGGCACACGGCGCAGGGCTGGCCATACTTATGCCTGCGTGGATGCACTATGTCTGCAAACAGGATCCGGCTCTGTTTGCGCAGTATGCAGTGCGGGTATGGAACGTGGAGGCAGACTTTGGCGATTTGGAGTTAACGGCGCTTGAGGGGATCCGACGCCAAAAAGAGTTTTTCCGGTCCATTGGGTTGCCGGTAACGCTTGGCGAGATCGGCATCACCCCGGCGCATTATGAAAGAATAGCCAAAAACACACGCCGTTCCGACGGTACGGTGGGAAATTTCGTTAAACTTAACAGCGAGGATATCATGCAGATCTTAAAACTTGCGGAATAGAAAAATGACTTTTAAGAGGGGCTTTGCGGCTCCTCTTTTTTTGGGTTATTAGCATACTGTGATATTGTCACGGAAAAGCAGGCGGCTGCCGTTATATGATAGTTGTGAAAAAAAGATCGAAATTTCGGCAATGATAGAAGGTGATAACGATGATGCTTCATGTGGTGACTCAAAACTGTCCGCAGGATCACTCCTGCCCGGCGGTGCCCGTTTGCCCGGCAGGAGCGCTTTCGCAGCAGTCGGTGGAAGCACCGGCGGTGGATGAAGAAAAATGCATCTTATGCGGCAAATGCGTGCGCGTTTGCCCGCGCGGTGCGCTTATATTGGAAGAGGAGAGTGTATCATGAAAACAGTGATTGTCGGCGGCGTAGCCGGCGGAGCAAGCTGTGCAGCGCGCTTAAGACGTCTTGATGAAAAGGCTCAGATCGTGATGTTTGAGCGGGGCGAATACATATCGTTCGCCAACTGCGGGCTGCCTTACCATATCGGCGGTATCATTGAGCAGCGTGACAATCTGCTTCTTCAGACGCCGGAATCTTTTCATGCGCGCTTTAACGTGGATGTGCGTACAAACAGCGAGGTTAAGGCCATAGACAGAAAAAACAAGACGGTGACTGTTTTGAGCAACGGCAGGGAGTATCAGGAAAGCTATGATCAACTCGTGCTTTCCCCCGGTTCTTCTCCGCTGATGCCTGCCATACCGGGCATAGAGAGCAGCAAAGTCATGCAGCTTTGGAATATTCCTGATATGGACGCGATCATCCGGGAAATCAATCAAAGCAACGCAAAGACGGCCGTGGTGGTGGGCGGCGGTTTCATCGGACTTGAAATGGCGGAAAACCTGGTGCATGCGGGGCTTGATGTGACGCTTATCGAGATGGTCGACCAGGTCATGACCGCGGTCGATTATGAAATGGCTCAGATACTGCACAGCCATATGGCGGAGAAGGGCGTCAAGCTGGCGCTCTCTGAATGTGTTGAACGTATCGACGAGACCGGCAAGGATGTCAGCGTGACGACGGATCGCCGTACGGTTCATGCGGACTTCGTGATCTGCGCAGCCGGGGTGCGCCCCAATACGCAGCTTGCCTCTGGCTGCGGGCTTAAAATAGGCGAAAGCGGCGGGATCGCCGTGGACGAGAGCTTGCGTACTGAAGACGAAGCCATTTATGCCGTGGGCGATGCCGTTGAAGTCACCCACTACATCAACGGACAGCGTATGATGATACCGCTGGCAGGACCTGCGAACAAGATGGGGCGTATGGCTGCGGATAACATCTGCGGCTTAAACAGAAGTTACAAAGGCACGCAGGGCTCGATCATCGCCAAGGTGTTTGACATAACAGTGGCCGCAACGGGGCTGTGCGAAAGGCAGCTCAAGTCCGCAGGCATGCGGCTTGGTGCCGATTACAAGGTGACCGTGCTGCATCCGCTCTCCCATGCGGGATATTATCCGGGCGGCATGCCGCTGGCGCTCAAGCTCATATTTACCGCAGATGATGGCCGCGTACTCGGCGCACAGGCAGTCGGGTACAACGGCGTTGACAAACGCATCGATGTGATCGCTTCAGCCATACGCTTTGGAGCGACGGTCTATGACTTAGAGGAGTTAGAGCTGTGTTACGCGCCGCCGTATGCGTCCGCCAAAGATCCTGTGAATATGGCAGGCTATACGGCCGACAACCTGCTTACCGGCCTGGTTGAGAACATCACATTTGGCGAGCTGGCAGAGTTGCCGGAGAATGCGGTTTTTCTGGACGTTCGGACGGCTGAAGAATACGACTTAGGCACAGTACCCGGCAGTTTGCATATACCTGTTGACAGCCTGCGCGAAAGGCTTGGCGAGCTGGACAGCACAAAGCAATACATTGTTTTCTGCGCTGTAGGCATACGCTCCTACGCGGCTGCGCGGATCTTGAAACAGCATGGTTTTGCTGTGCGCAATCTTGCGGGCGGTTTTTCGACCTACCGCGTTGCGAGCAGGGATTATACGATGGGCAATGGAGGTGAGCAGCCCGTGGAAAATGAAAAGAGCATTCCGATGAAAGCACAAAACGAGAAGACCATTACCGTGAACGCGTGCGGGCTCCAATGCCCGGGCCCTGTCATCAAACTCTATGAAGCGATGAAGGATGCGCAGGACGGCGATGTCATCAACATCATATCGACAGACCCCGGGTTTTTCGCAGACGCATCGGCCTGGTGCGCGCGTACGAAAAACACCTACCTGAAAGGAGAAACGGCACAAAACGGCTTTTCCGTGTGGATCAAAAAGGGGCAGGCAGACCAAGCCTTTTCACCGGGCAAATGTGTGTCGCCCGAGGGCAATGACAAATCCATTATCGTGTTCAGCGGCGATCTTGACAAAGCCATGGCGAGTTTTATTATCGCGAACGGCGCCGCCGCGATGGGGCGCAAGGTGACCATGTTCTTCACATTCTGGGGCCTGAACATATTGCGCCGCCGGGACAAGGTCAAAACAAAAAAGACGTTTATTGAAAGGATGTTCGGCGCGATGATGCCGCGCGGCACGCAGCAGCTTAAGCTTTCCAAGATGAATATGCTTGGCATGGGTTCGGTGATGATGCGGGGCATCATGAAGAAAAAGAACGTGGCATCTTTGGACGAATTGATCGATCAGGCGAAAAAAAGCGGGGTTGTGCTTGTGGCCTGCACGATGTCGATGGATGTCATGGGCATAAAACAGGAAGAGCTGATTGACGGCATCACGCTCGCAGGCGTGGCCTCATATCTTGGCGCGGCCGAAAGCTCAGACACCAACCTGTTCATTTAGACATAAACGAATAAAAAATTTATATGAATGCATCGAAGGGGCGTTTTGCATAGCGCCCCTTTTCATCGTGCCAGGGATTTTAGTTCCGGGTTTTGGACGGGCCGGCAAAGCAAATCAGCGCCCCGATCAGCGATAAAACCTGAATGATCAAAAAACAGATAAAAAACACGGAAATCCCGGGGCCGATGAGCGACTCAACTTCGCGGATGCCAAGGATCGCAAAGACTGATGCGGCGCCAAGGATCAAGGCGCTGAGCAAAACCATGATACCCCCGCCGATGCGGTGGTTGCGGCACAGTATGCTGCCCAGAAAATTGATAAAAATGACAACAAACAGAACGATGAGGACAATAAGCAGCAGATTAATGATGTCGCCTATAAATTCAAGACCTTGGACAAAGCTGCTGACTTCGGATGCCGCTGCAAACGAAGTGACGATGGCTGCCAAACCAATCAGCAGATTGAGACAGCCTGCGAAAATGCAAAGAATAAAACCGGAAGTTTTGGCTCTTTTCATAACATTTAGCCTCCTAAATCTATGAGTTTGGACATTTGCCGAGAACAATATGCAAGGATCCCCGCCCGGGATTGAACGCCAGCGCGATGGCAGATATCAGCTGTGCGTATTTGATTCACATTCAGTATACAAATTCGCAGTTTTATTGTCAATTCAAGAAGATGAAGGCCTATAGTTTGGTAATTGCAGCTGCAAAAAAACATGGATAATAATGACTTATTTTGCGGCAGCGACAAAATCCTTTGTGTCGTCTTGCGTATGTATGTTATAATACAAACGAAAAAATATATGCCATGAGGGAGGGATGTTGATGCAGGACAGCAGGATATCAGAGGCGGTAATCCACAGGCTGCCCAAGTATTACAGGTATTTGTCTGAGCTTGAAGCGCTCGGTGTCGAGAGGGTCTCTTCATCCAGAATGAGCAACGAGATGAGCCTCAATGCCTCCCAGATAAGACGTGATTTGAATTGCTTTGGGGGGTTCGGCCAGCAGGGTTACGGTTACCAAGTCTCCCGCCTAAAGCAGGAGATTATGAAAATACTCGGCATCGGCACGTCATATAAAGTGGTGATCGTCGGAGCGGGCAACATCGGCCAGGCGCTGCTCAAATACAAGCACTTTTCTGATGAAGGCTATCATATTGCTGCGGTGTTTGATGCGAACGATCAGCTTGTGGCGCGGAATGTCGGCGGCCTTTTCATCAGGCCTATGAGTGAGCTCAAAGGTTTTGTGGCCAATAACAAGGTGGACATCGGCATCATTGCAGTGCCCAAGCAGCATGCGCAGAAACTGGCGGATGAGCTTGTCAGCCTTGGCGTACGGGGCATATGGAATTTTGCACCTGTTGATGTTGAGGTGCGCAAGGGCGTCAGTGTCGAAAATGTACACCTGAGCGACAGCCTGTATGTACTGTCGTATCACATGAGGGAAAATATTGAAAACGATTGAACTGCGCACTGAAAAAAGATGCGCGATGGTGGATATCACAAATCATGTGGAGCAATACGTCAAGGAAAGCGCAGTTAAAAGCGGCCTTGTATGTGTTTTCGTGCCGCACACAACAGCGGGCATATCCATCAACGAAAATGCCGACCCTGATGTCACGCGGGATATCATGTTCGCGCTTGAACGTATGGTACCCTGCAGCGGGTTTTTACACATGGAAGGCAACTCGGATGCCCATACCAAGGCACATATCACGGGATTCTCGCTCACGGTGATTGTGGAAAACGGGCGGCTCCAGCTGGGGACATGGCAGGGCATCTATTTTTGCGAATTTGACGGGCCGCGGCAAAGACGCGTATATATCAAGGTATTATAGACAATATGTCAAAAAAATATGGCCTTTTTGTAAATACGCAGAGCAGAAAAGATGCGGTTGTTTACAAAGGCCTTTAAAATGTTGTATCTTAGCCTTATGGGTATGGAAGGAGAAAAGCAATGCAGAACATAGCCAGACAAAACCCGACTGTCAAGCTGTTGCTGCTGGCGCTCGGCGTGCTGATTGTCGCACTGATCGTGGTGCTTATACTGATGCTCAGCGGCGGCGCGATGACTGAAGAAGAACGTGAGATAAACCTTTTGGAGACCGGCCGTTTTTTGGATGGCGTCTCAGTCGGCGGCGTGGATATTTCAGGGCTGCTTTATTCCGAAGCGCTGGCCAGTCAAGAGCTTAATAAGTTGTCAAAAGATTTTGCAGATGATTTTACATATACATTGACTGTTGCCGAAACAGAGTATACCTTTGCCGCCCATGAGCTTGGCCTAAAAGGCAACCTGGAACAAGTGCTTCAAAAAGCCATGTTTTTCGGACAAGTCGGTGAAGACAAAGAAGTGATCAATCAGCAAAGAGAGCAGGCCCAAACACAAGGCGTTAATTTTGAGCTGGGCGTTTACGGCGAGGAGCAGGATATAAAAGCCAGCTTGATTTCTTTAAAACCCCTGATAGATTCGCTTGCAGCCGATGCCACATTTGATATCATAGACGACTTAAAGGGCGATCCGAATGCGGTATATCTCGCGGACCTTGAGGGCGTCACGCTAATCGAAGATGTCGTCGGCGCCGATGTGCGGGCTGACGAGCTGGCAAGGATGATCTACGAAAACATCAGCAAAGGCGACTACAGCGTGATAGACGCGCCGGTTTTGCTCTCGTATCCCGAGCTTGACGCCCAAACGCTGATGAGCACGACGCAGAAGATCAGCGAGTTTACGACAGAGTTTAAGGGAAGAACGCTGGGGCATCCGAACCGGGTCAACAACATCAGGATCTTTGCAAATATCATCAACGGCACGATATTAAAGACGGGCGTTCCGTGGTCGCTCAACGAGGCAGCAGGCCCGAGAAACTCGCAGACCGCAAAAACTGTGGGCTGGCTTGAGGCGCCGGGTATCAGCAGCGGACGGTATGAAGATATGCTCGGCGGCGGTGTGTGTCAGGTGTCAAGCACGATTTACAATGCGGCAATAAGATCAGAGATGGAAATCGTGCAAAGAAAGGCGCACAGCTGGCCGTCATCCTATGTGCCGGAGGGCATGGATGCCACGATCAGCACAGGTGGGCCGGATCTTGTCATTGCCAATCCGTATGCGCATCCTGTATATATGGTGGCGTATCTTGATGAAGAAGCTTTTACACTAACCGTTGAGTTTTACGGGCCTCCGCTGGAGTATATCATTGAATTTACCACTGAACGCGTAGGCACCACAAAACCTTCGCCGCCGGTCTATCATTATAGCGCGGTTGCCTTGCCGGACGGTACGCCGATCGCAGAAGGCAAGACCGAAACATGGATCTCGCCGCGCGACGGAAGCACCTGGCGCGTGTATAAGCACTATAAAGACAATAATGGAAACACGGTGAAGCAGAGCGAGCGTTTTTCTCAGGATACGTACAGGGCGTTTCAGGGCGTTTACTATGTCAACGGGCCGGATCCCGCCACGGTCGTGGTCATACCTGATGAAAGTGGCGGAGATACAGAATAAAGATGCGGCGCAGCCTGCCTTGTGCATCCGGAAGTTGATAATATAAGACGGCAGGGAACAAGCGCAGGATCAGTTTACAAAGATGAAGCTGTATTGTATGATAGGGAAAGCTGTACAGATCAGGTTGTTTTCGTTCTGGAGGATATTTGATGGCCTTTATTGTTTTGGAAGAGTCTGACGCAAAAGGCGCCGGTAAAAGCGCAAAAAAACGCAGAGTGTTTTTGATTTTGTCTACAGCAGTGCTCATAGCGGCACTTGCTGTTTCTGCCGTGCTCGTTTTTGGAAGCCCGGCTGTTGACGAAGACCGTATCGAGCGTATACTCGAATTCGGCACGCTGACGCAAGGGATTTCCGTTGGAGACGTTGACCTCGGAGGCATGACTGCAGAGCAGGCACGGGCTGCAACCGACGGCCAGGAAGATATGCTTGTCAGTGAGACGAAGATCTCTTATGAAGTGGGCGGCGCGGCCACCATGCTGGACGCAAAGACAGTCGGCCTCAAATCCGATTATGAAGATGTGCTGCTTAACGCGGTTTCGTTCGGGCGCAGGGGCGGCTTTGACGATAGGGTTGCCGAGATCAAGACGGCAAAGAGCGACGGCGCCGCTTTTGAGATCCGCGTTACGGGTGTGCAGGCCGATGTGAGAGCCGCGCTTTCAGAATTGACGGACATTTTCAACAGCGATGTGCACAACGCTTCGTATGAGTTTATGCCCAACGGTTACTACGAAGACGGAACGCCGTTCGATCCCGGCAAATACGACGGCACACAGAAGGATTTTTCTGGCCTGGTACGCATACCCGAGGACGAGAAACCAAACCCGCTGCGCTACCAGTACTGGAAAAAAACCAAATATGTCAAAGACCATATTCCGCCGCATGCCGAGATATCACGGTTTAAATATACCAAAGAACAAAGAGGGCTTGCGACGGATATGGACGCGCTGACGGACATGATTCTTGAGGCAGCGGACAACGCCGATTTCTCAACGATCATTGTGCCCACGGTGGTCACGGAGCCCACAGTCACGCTTGAACAGGTCAAGGCGCAGACGCAGCTGATATCCTCATGGACGACATGGTACGGCCACAGCAGCTCTTCCAACAGAGCTTTCAATGTGGGGCTGCTCTCGAGCATGATCAACGGCACTGTGATCGAGCCGGAACAAGTCTGGTCCATCAACAGAGACATAGGCCCGAGAACGACGTCCGGCGGTTTTCGGCGCGCAGGGGCGATCGTTGCGGGACGCATGGAGGATGATGAGATCGGCGGCGGGGTCTGTCAGGTATCGAGCACGCTGTTCAACGCATTGCTGCGCTCGGATGTGAAACTGCTTGATCACGGCCGGCATTCCATACCGTCTTCCTATATGGAGATCGGCGTGGATGCGGCGCTCAATTACCCGTCACTCGATCTGAAGCTCGAAAACAACAAAGGTGTGCCCATCTTTATCGTAGCCTATATCGATTACGCGGAAAAAGCCGTCACTTTTGAAGTATACGGCCCGACAGTTGTGTACGAACAGTACGGTGACGTCATTCTGCACTTTTCCGGAAAGAGGACTGGCCGTACCGGAGCGCCTGAACCGGCAGTGATAGAGGGAAGCGTGATGCCGGACGGCACTGTCGTGGCTCCAGGTCAGTCAGCAGTCTGGACGCCTTCGCGCGGGGCAACCTATGCGGATGTGTTCATCCATTATCTTGACCTTGGCGGCCAAGAACTATCATCCAGCTTGTTTTATAAGGCAGCTTACCGTTCCTTCAGAGGAACTACCTACTACAACCCCGCAATCGTCGGCGGTGAAGAGGGCGCAGGCGGCAATGGCAGTGAAATCGCAGCAAACGGAATCGATGGATAACCTTTTAAGACACAGGCCCCGTGTTGCGGTCAGCAGCGGGGCTTTTTTAAAAGTGTTTGGCGGCTTAAGCGGGAAATATGCAAGTGATTGGTTTACAAAGCCAACCGTATATTGTATGATACTGTAAAACGTTATGGGTCATAATGCGCTTTGGAGGGAATGAACTGATGTCCGAAACAATAAATGAAATTGCTGATGATAAAGGCTTAGAGGCAGCGGAAACAGAAGGCCTTGCAGCCCCCGATCAAAAAGGTTCAAGCCCGGCCAGAAAACGCAGGGTTTTTCTCATAGCGGCATCATGTCTGCTTCTTTTGGCCTTGGCTGCTTCAGCACTCTTGATATTCGGGGCTGCTGATGTGCATGAAGGCCGCATCGAGCGCATCCTTGAGTTCGGCACGGTAGCGAACGGCGTTTCGCTTGACGGTATCCAGCTGGGCGGAATGAATGCAGAGCAGGCGCGTCAGGCAACGGGCGGACAGCAAGAAACCCTATTGACCGCAACCAAGTTCTCAGTTGATGTGGCCGGAGATATAAAAACGCTTGATGCAAAGACTGCCGGACTGCAAACCGACTACGAAGATGTTCTTAACAACGCGGTCTTTTTTGGGCGCAGGGGCAGCTTTGCCCAGCGCGCAGACGATCAGATGGCCATCAAGACCGGCGGCGCGGCTTTTGAGCTCCGCATCACAGGGCAGAAGGCCGAAATCGCAGAAGCTTTAACGCAGATAGAAAGCAACTTAAGCATTGCGGCACAGGATGCTTCGTACATTTTCACACCCAACGGGCATTATGAAGACGGTACGCCTTTTGACCCGGGCAAATATGACGGGAAACAAAAGGATTTCTCCGGACTGGTGCGCATACCTCAAAGTGAAACACCCAATCCTTTGCGGTACCAGTACTGGAAAAAAACTAAATACATCAAAGAACATATACCGGCGCATGCCAACATATCGCGTTTTGTATATTTTGAAGAAAAAAGTGGCCTGAAAGCTGACACAGACGCGCTGGCAGAGCTGATACTTGAGGCTGTGCAGAGCGGTGACGGCTCGACGATCGTGGCACCTACAGAGGTCACTGAGCCGAAGATAACGCTGGAACAGGTCAAGGCGCAGACGCAGCTGATCGCGTCTTGGACGTCCTGGTACGGGCACAGCGGCTCCGGCAACAGGACATTTAATGTCGGGTTGATGTCAAGCAAAATAAACGGCTTGATTCTTGAACCGGGCATGGAATGGTCGATCAACAAAGATGTCGGCGCGCGGACAAGGGAAAGCGGCTTTAGAAGCGCGGGCGTTCTTCTTGACGGGCGCTCGACGAGTGACGTCGGCGGCGGATCCTGTCAGGTGTCGAGTACGTTTTTCAATGCCGTGCTCCGCGCGGGCATCGATATCCCCGACCACAGTCGCCATACGATCATTTCTGCTTATATGCCGCTCGGGCTTGATGCCACGATCAGCTTTCCTATTCCAGACCTGAAAATAAAAAACAGCAAAGAAACACCGTATTTTATTGTGGCCTACATGGATTATAAGCAAAAGACCGTCACTTTTGAGGTTTACGGGCAGCCTATTGTGCATGAGACTTACGGTGACGTGATACTGAATTTTTCATCCAAGCGGACAGGCGGCACCGGGAGGCCGGGCACGACCGTTAAGATCGCGACAACGCTTCCGGACGGTACGAAGCTTCAGCCCGGGCAGTCTGTCAGCTGGGTGAAGGCGCGCGGCGGGACATTCGCGGACGTGTTCATCCACTATCTTGACTTAACGGGTAATGAGCTTGCTTCTGAATTGCACTATAAAGCCGAGTACAGGTCTTTTCGCGGCGTGACATACCGGCATCCCGATGATGCCTAGTTAGCCAATAAGCAAGGAATGCTGCAGCCTGCAAGCAGCCAGGCAGACAAGCCCCGTAAGGCTTAAGAACAACACAGCCCGGGGCTTTTTTGGTATCTGCATAGTGTTGACGCGGATATTTTTTTTTGGTATGATGAGCTAAATATGTACCGTATGGTGCGTATAAATACAATGGTCGATGCAAAGCCGATGAGAGAGTTTCTGACCGTGGTGGTGTTGAACAAGCACATTTTCCGGATTAAGAAATGACATATCGTCTTTAAGAGCCATGGGTAACAAAAAAAGGAGTAGAAATGTTTGAAGACAGGACACTGACGTGCGCTGACTGCGGAGAAGAGTTTGTTTTCTCTGCATCCGAGCAGGAATTCTACCGTGGAAAGGGTTATGATAATGACCCGAAGCGGTGCGGATCTTGCCGCCAGCAAAGAAAACAGCAAAAGAGGATGACCGACCGCCCGATGTTCGATGCCGTTTGCGCAGAGTGTGGTGCTGATACAAAGGTGCCGTTCCAGCCGACCGGTGAGCGGCCTGTATATTGCAGCGACTGTTTTAGGGCGAAAAAAGACCGCTATTAAAGGCAGATATGCAAATAAGCGCCGTATTTTTCTAAAATATGGCGCTTTTTGTTTGTACACTTTAGTGTGATTTTGAGCGCAAAGCGGTCAAAATCAAATAAACCCCCGGCTATGCCGGGGGAAGACAGCGAGCTTTAGCTTCAAGCAAATACCTCCTATGTTAAAATGATGAGGTTTGCCGACCGCATCAAAAACAAAGGAGGCAGTCCAATGGACAAGAATAGTCTAGCACATACTATGTGGGAATGTAAGTATCACATTGTGTTTGCGCCGAAATACAGAAGACAAGTCATCTATGGGAAGCTGAAGAAAGACATAGGGAAAATCTTGCGGGAGCTGTGTGACAGAAAGGGGATAGAAATAATCGAAGCAGAGCTATGCCCAGATCATGTACATATGCTAGTGAGAATACCGCCGAAATTGAGCGTATCTCAGGTAATGGGGTATCTGAAAGGAAAAAGCTCACTAATAATATTTGATAGGCATGCGAATCTGAAATACAAATACGGAAGCAGGCATTTTTGGTGTAGAGGATACTACGTAGATACGGTTGGGAAAAATGCGAAAAGGATGCAGGAATATATCCGAAGGCAGCTACAGGAAGACGCCACCGCAGATCAGATAAGCATGAAGGAGTACATTGACCCGTTTACGGGTAAGCCGACGAACAAAGGCAAGTAACAAGACCCTTTAGGGTCGGCCAGAGAATATTATGCGGTTGGCAAACGATTCAATGCGCTTGCAAGCGCAAGCCGGTAACATGCCCTTATAGGGCTAGAGCATACCACCGGCTAAGCCGGTGGTACTGATTGGCAAAAACAGCCCCCGGCCGATCAGCAATACATTTGACGCGCTGCCGGTACTGGTGGTAAAATACTGCAAAGCACTATTTTGGAGCGGAGGAAAACCATGAGAAACGGATTGTACGCACAAATCTTAGACCTGCTTGAGAATGACGCCAACACGGCCATTGAGGATATCGCACTGATGGTCGGTGCATCCCAGGCCCAAGTCAAAGAAGCCATTGAGGACATGGAAAAGCAGAAAATCATCGTCAAGTATGCGGCGATTGTCAATAGAGAAAAGGTAACGGCAGATGATGCAGAGGCGCTTATCGAAGTCAAGGTCGTGCCGATAAGAGGCCTTGGTTACGATGATCTTGCGGAGCGAATTTACCGCTTTTCAGAAGTTAAATCCGTTTATTTGATGTCAGGGACATATGACCTCGCCGTCATCGTAAGGGCAGGCAGCATGAAGCAGATATCACAGTTTGTCTTCGAAAAGCTCGCGGTGCTGGAAGGCGTGACGAGCACGGTGACGCATTTTATCATGCGCAAATATAAGGAACACGGCGTTATCCTGACAGCGCGTGAGCAGGAGGAGAGGCTGGTGATCTCACCTTGAATACAGAAAAATTTGTGGCTTTGCACGTGAAAGATGTCCCGCCCTCCGGTATACGCAAATTCTTTGATATAGCGAGCGAGATGAAAGACTGCATCTCACTCGGCGTCGGAGAGCCTGATTTTGATACCCCCTGGAATATTCGAGAAAGCGCTATTTATGCCCTTGAATCCGGGCGCACGCATTATTCTTCCAACCATGGCAGCACTGAATTAAGGCATGCGATACTGGAATACCTGGACATGCGTTTCGGGCTTAAATATGATCTGCCCCAGCTGGTTGTGACTGTCGGCGCAAGCGAAGCGCTTGACCTTGCGTTCCGTGCCGTGATCAACCCCTGTGATGAGGTGATCGTACCTGCACCTTCATATGTGGCTTATATGCCTGGTGTCAGTTTTGCGGGCGGTACGCCGGTGCCCATGGTGCTGCGCGAGGATGATGATTTCCGCATCACGCCCGAGAGCCTTAAGAAAGCGATCACATCAAAATCAAAAGCAGTCATCATCGCTTTTCCCAATAACCCCACGGGCGCTATCATGGCCAAAGAGGATCTTGAAAACATACTGCCCATCATCATAGAACACGACCTTTTGGTGATTGCGGATGAGATTTATGCTGAACTCTCCTACGACAAACCTCATGTGTCTATTGCTTCTTTGCCGGGCATGCAGGAACGTACGATCGTCATCAACGGCTTTTCCAAAGCTTTTGCAATGACTGGATTCCGGCTTGGGTATGCGGCCGGCCCAAAACCTTTGATCGATGCGATGGTCAAGATACACCAGTACTCCATGCTCTGTGCCCCTTCCATCAGCCAGGATGCCGGTATTGAAGCGCTGCGCTATGAATGCAGCCATCATTTTGTGCAGGTGAAAGCCATGGTATCAGAGTACAACCGCCGCCGCCGGCTGATGTACAAATCTTTCAATGAAATAGGGCTGTCCTGTTTTGAACCTCTCGGTGCTTTTTATATCTTCCCCAATATTGGCTCAACGGGGCTGACCGCGGATGAATTCTGCACAAGGCTGCTGTATGAAAAGAAGGTGGCGTGTGTGCCGGGGACGGCGTTCGGAGACAACATGGACAGTTTTATACGCTGCTCATACGCATCGTCGCTGGAGAATTTAAAGGAAGCTGTGTCCAGGATAAAAAGCTTTATCGAAAATCTTTAATAAACAACGATCAAAAAAACACAGGCAGCGCCAAAACCAGCAAAAGCCTGTGTTTTTTTCTAAGCACAGTAACAAGAGAATACTGACGAAAAACAAATGAAATTTGTGCTTATATTAGGACCAGCTATGACAGCAGGCCTCTCCTCGCAAATAAGGACTGAATATTTACTGTATTTGACTTTGACTAACGTTGACCAATAGAGTATAATAAATTAATGACTAAACCAAAAAGGAGGGCGCAAGAATGACGATACCCCCAAAAAACGGCCTTGCTGCCGGCAGATGGATAAGCATTTTTGACAGCGGCATTTCGGTTCAGCTGCCAAGAGCAAATGTCAAAGAGTCAACAGATGCCTTTTTTGTTGAAGCAGAGATGCCGGGTGTTAAAAAAGAAGATATTGAGCTTGTCTGCGAAAACGGAATGCTGACCATAGGTGCGAAAGTACAAGATGACAACAATGAGGGCGTGCGGATCTTGAAGCGGGAAAGATTTGAAGGTGACATAAGAAGACGCTTTCTCCTCAAGGACATCAAAGAAGAGAACATAACGGCGCAATATGAAAACGGCATACTGACTGTGACGCTTCCCAAAAAAGCATCTGAGGAAAGGCAGATATCCATAGAGTAATCATTGATTTTTGAGCTGTATCTTTAATACAGCTCTTTTTTTATGCCTGGACACATGATATAAGAAAAAGTTTTGCTAAAGCCATAAGGCTTTCATACCGATATAAACAATGTGAAGGAGTCTACAGTTTCTTTGGCAAGGAGGCCGAAAAAATGAAGATTGACGCTTACAACATTCAGCAAAGCAGTTCTCACAATATAAAAAAAACACGCAGCGAAACTGAAAACCTCGAAGTGTGGACAGGATGGCCTCAAGAGGCAGAACACGAAACCTCATATGTCGTTGACATCAACAGCGATCATTTTTCACTTGCAGCGCAAAAAGCCTGCCTGACTGCCGATGCAAAAAACCATGAAGAGCACGTGACGGATACCCGGATCAAGCTTTTAGAAGCTTTCGTCTACCAGCTGACAGGAAAACGCATCAAGTTTCAGGTCAAGATGCCCAAGATCAACGCCAGCGATGCGTCCTCTTTCACATTGGCTGTAAAACCGGCCGGTGCGGATCAGGGTAGTGGCTGGGGCTTGGTTTATGAGTATCAGGAGATCGTTTCTGAGCAGGAGAGCGTCAAGTTCAACTCGGGCGGCTATGTGACGACCGCTGACGGGCGAACGATATCGTTCAACCTTGAGTTTGAGATGACGCGTGCGTTTTACCAGCAGACAAATCTGAGCGTGCGCATGGGCGATGCCGCAAAAACAGTCGATCCGCTTGTCGTTGTGTTCGGCAATGGCACGCCGACGCTGAGCCAGGCGCGCTACGCGTTTGACCTCAACGCCGACGGAATTATGAACAATATCGCGTTTGCGACGGGCAACAGCGGTTTTCTCGCGTTTGATAAAAACGCAGACGGCATGATAAACGACGGTTCAGAATTGTTCGGGCCGGAAAGCGGCAACGGTTTTCTTGATCTAGCGAAATACGATACGGACAAAAACGGCTGGATCGACGAGGCGGATGAGGTGTTCGGGCAGCTTATGCTGCTGACTCTCACGCAGGACGGTGAGAAGACGTTATTCAAGCTGGGTGATGTGGGTATCGGCGCCATCTATCTGAACGATATTTCCACGCAGTTCGAAATCAAAGATACGGACGGGCAATACGCTGAAATGAAAAGCAGTTCAATCTTCTTGCGCGAAAACGGCACGGTCGGCACCATCCACCATATCGACTTATCGGTTTAGATAATAAGACTTATAAAAAGCCCTCATTTGCAGGGCTTTTTTCATTGCTAATCATAGGCAAAAAGATATAATGGAAATGACAAAATAAAAGGAGGCGGCAGGTGGCGAAGCAAAAAACCGTGTTTGTCTGCATGGAGTGCGGCTATCAATGCGGCAAGTGGCTCGGGCAGTGCCCAGCTTGCAAAGCGTGGAACGCACTGGAGGAAGAGCTGATAACAGCTCCTGCCAATAAAGCGCATGAAACTATTGGCACGGCGGAGCCCGTCTATTTAAAAGACGTATCGATGACACAAGCGGCCAGATGCTCAACCGGATTCAGCGAGCTTGACAGGGTTTTAGGCGGCGGCGTGGTGGAAGGCTCGGTGGTGCTCGCGGGTGGGGAGCCCGGTATCGGCAAATCCACGTTGTTTTTGCAGGTGGCCGATGCTATGGCGCAGAAAGGCAAGCGCGTGCTTTACATATCGGGGGAAGAGTCACTGCGGCAGATAAGGCTGCGCGCACAAAGGCTTGGAAGCGGAGGCAATATACTGCTGCTGCCGGAGACTGAAGCAGCCAACTGCATTTTATGCATGCAGCGGTTCTCGCCGGATTTTGTGGTCGTGGATTCCATACAAACGCTGTATTCAGCAAGGCTTGGGACAGCGGCAGGCAGTTTGAGCCAGATCAAAGAGTGTGCGGCGATGTTGACGCGTGAAGCGAAAACGAGCGGAGCGGCGGTCTTCATCATCGGGCATGTGACGAAAGAAGGCGCGATCGCTGGGCCGCGCGCCGTGGAACATATGGTGGACACTGTGCTGTATTTTGAGGGAGAGAGACAGGGCACTTTTCGGATACTGCGTGCGGTGAAAAACCGATTCGGGTCAACAAATGAGATAGGCGTTTTTGATATGAGCGAAAATGGCATGCACGAAGTGGAAAACCCTTCGGGGCTGCTGCTCGGAGAACGCTCAGGCGATGCCCCGGGCTCCTGCGTCTATCCTGCGATAGAGGGAACAAGGCCGGTGCTCCTCGAGATACAGGCGCTTGTAAGCCCGACGTCTTTTCAAATGCCGCGGCGCATGGCCACCGGGCTTGACTATAACCGCATGGCGCTTATGGTGGCCGTACTCGAAAAGCGCATGGGCCTAAAGCTTGGTACGCAGGATGTTTTTCTCAATGTAGCCGGAGGGATAAAGGTTTTTCAGCCGGCAGCGGATCTCGCTATGGCTGTGAGCATCGTTTCGAGTTTTCGGGATGCCGCGGTCAGCGATGCGGTGGCTATGGGCGAAGTAGGGCTGACCGGCGAAGTGCGCGCCGTCGGACAAGTGGAAAAGAGGCTTCATGAATGTGTCAAAATGGGCTTTAAAAAGGCTGTGGTGCCAAAATCAAACCTGAGCGGCATGAAAGCACTAAAAGGTATCGAAGTTTTTGGCGTACGCCATGTTTTTGAAGCGCTTGAGATACTGATTTAAGTCTTTGCATCGCATACATTAAGGTAAGTGATGCGCGCCTTCGCTTGCACCGATGTGAATATTTTGTAAAGCCTTATAATAAAAATTGTTTGTTTGCTTTAGAAATTGGTAGAATAGCCTATATGAAAAATGCGCGTTGTTGCATTGCTGAACATTTTCGGGAGGGCCCATGAAAAACAAGAAGAAAAAGATCATTATTTTAAGCATCGTCGCTGTTATTGTGGCACTTGGTATTGTGGGTTATTTCCAAATGCGTGCGCAGCTTGAACAAGTGGGCAAAACCACATATGCCATCACAGAAGTGCAACGCGGCAGCATAGAAGTCAAGGTTAAAGGTGTCGGGACAGTACAGCCCATGAACGATAACACTGTGTATGCCGGTTTTGCAGGTACAGTACGAGAGACGTTCGCTGAAGACGGTGATACTGTTCGGGCAGATGATATCATCGCTGTCTTTGAAAGCAGCACGCTGGCAAGTCAGCGGGATGCTTTGCAGACACAGCTAGACGAAGCCGATGCCGCGATAGCGATGATGCGCAGCACACAGGGCAGTAAAACAGTCTATTCTCCGATAAAAGGGACTGTAAAAGCCGTGTTCGGTAAAGCGGGAGACAGTGTTGATGCAGTGATGGAACGCTATGGCGCGTTGGCTGTGATCAGCCCGGACGGCTTGATGGAGGTCTCCATAGAAAATACGCGCACCTTAAAGCCCGGAGACAAAGCCACGGTGACCGTGGACAACAAAAGCGCGAGCGCAACAGTGATAAGCACTGCGCAAGGCAAGGCGGTTTTGCGTTTCGCTGACAACGGATTTGTACTGGGCGGCGAGGCTGTGGTTTCAGATGAGCAAGGCGCTGTGTATGGGAGCGGCAGCGCGGAATTGGCAAACCCGGTGATGGTGACGGCGCGCGGCGGTACGATCGACAGGATTCACAGGCAAGAGGGCAGCAGCGTCTCGCGCGGGAGCCGGATTTTCAGTTTAAAGGGTGAAATTCTCTCGCCAGCACTTTACACGCATATCGACCAGCGTCAAAGCATCAAGGCCGATCTAGATGCTGTCCTCGAAGATATGGAAGCGCTCAATGTCCGTGCCGGAACGGACGGCGTAATATCAGGGCTAAATCTGACAAAAAATCAAACAGTTCAAGAAGGAAGCGCGCTTTTTACCCTTCAAAGCAAGGAAAAGGTCAAGATCGATGTCGACATCGATGAGCTTGACATTGCCCACATCGAAGCTGACGGGCTTGCATCTGTGAGCTTTGACGCGCTCCCCGGAAAGGACTACGGCGCGCAAATCGTTAAAATCAACCCGATCGGCGTTTCACAGAACAATGTGACGAGTTATACCGTCACGCTTGTGCTCGACGATGTGCCTGAAGTGATGCTCGGCATGAGTGCTGACGTGCAGATCGTTTCCCGGCGTGCCGAAAACGCGCTTTTAATTCCCATCGAAGCGATACAGATCGTCGGAGGCGAGAGATTCGTCGTTCTTGAAGGTGATATCGACGAGACGCTTGATGCCACGCCGGCTACGCACAAGGTGGAAACAGGTATTACCGACGGTGTCCTTATCGAGATCGTTGAAGGGCTCGAAGAAGGAGACCGTGTGGCTGTGCCGCAGGTCAGGATCAGCAATATGCAGCAAATGTGGAATTTCCGCCCCGAAAGCAGTCGGCAGGGAATACGCCAATGATAGAGCTTATCAACATAAGAAAAACGTATCAAATGGGCGCTGCCAAGGTGGATGCGATCGACAATGTGACATTGAGCGTCGCAGAAGGAGAATTCGTCGCGGTGATAGGGCCGTCGGGAAGCGGCAAATCCACGCTTATGAATATTATCGGCTGCCTTGATCTTGCCGATGAGGGCGAATACTATCTCAACGGACGGCTGATAGGTGATTACACGCAGCGCCAGCTGGGGGAGATACGAAACAGGGAAATAGGTTTTATATTTCAGCAGTTTAATCTTTTAAGCAAATTGACAGCGTATCAAAATGTTGAACTGCCTCTGATCTACCAAGGGCTTTCGTATACAGAACGCAAGATGCGCACAAAAGACGCGCTTGTCAAGGTGGGGCTTTCAGACAGGATGTCTCACCGCCCTTCTGAACTGTCAGGCGGCCAGCAGCAGCGCGTGGCGATAGCGCGCGCACTGTCCACACAGCCCACGCTGATACTTGCCGATGAACCCACAGGCAACCTTGACTCGCGCTCGGGCCGTGAAATCATGAATCTGCTGTTAAGCCTGCACAAAGAAGGCAGAGGTATCATGGTGATCACACATGACCAGGGCATCGCAGATATGGCCGGGCGCCGCCTGCATATGCGAGACGGCAGGATAGAACGCGACACCGTGCAGGAGGTGGCTAACGCATGAAGTTCTCACAGGCTGTGAAAATGGCGTTTATGGCGCTGCGCGGAAACAAAGCGCGTTCGTTTTTGACGATGCTTGGCATCATCATCGGCGTGGTCGCTGTCACGCTGCTTATTTCCGTCGTGCAGGGCGCCACGGGCGAGATCACCGGACAGATCGAAAGCTTGGGTTCCAATCTGCTTCAGGTGCAGATGCCGGCGCGCGCTTCATACTTGACACTTGATGATCTTGGCCGTTTAGAGCAGGATGCGTCGATTTACGGTGTTGCCGGTATCATTTCGAGAAACGCCAATATCTCTGCAGGTGTTGAAAGCGACACATACAGGGTTGAGGGTGTGACGCGCAGCTATCAGTATATAACAGGCCAGGTCATCAAAGAGGGGCGCTTTATCGGTGATATGGATGTGCAGGCGCGTACATACAATGCTGTAGTGGGGATCGACGCAGCCAAAGATCTGTTTGGTACTGAAAACTGCATCGGCAACACATTCGAGATAAACGGCTATAGATTTACAGTGGTCGGGCTTCTTGAGGAATCGGCCACCATGCTCGCAAACAAAGACAACACCGTGTTGATCCCGCTCACAATTGCACAGCGGCTATTTGCTGAAAAAGAATTTGATACGCTTTTCGTATCTGCTTTGACGCCCGATGATGTGGATGCTGCGCAAACCGCAACGGAAAACTTTCTGATACGCGAAACGGGAGAAGATTCGGGCTATTCGATCATTAACCAGCGTGTGATCATCAGCGTGATGAACGAGGTGATGAGCGTGATGACGATACTGCTTTCAGGCATTGCCGCTATATCGCTGTTGGTGGGCGGAATAGGCATCATGAACATCATGCTTGTATCCGTGACGGAACGCACCCGTGAAATCGGTATACGCAAAGCCATCGGGGCGCAGAAAACCGACATACTCTTGCAGTTTCTGATCGAGGCTGTTGTGCTTTCGCTTGCGGGAGGGCTTATCGGGATCGGGCTCAGCTACATTGGATTGAATGTCATAAGCACAGCCATGGAAATAGGCATGCCTATGTCGGCTGGCACTGTGGTGCTGGCGCTGGGATTTTCTGTGTTCGTGGGTATCGTCTTCGGCATATATCCGGCTGCCAAGGCCGCGAAATTAAGGCCTATTGACGCGCTGCGTTATGAATAGCGCTTATTAATCGCGGTCGCGTTCGCAAAGCAGCATGGTGACATCATCGGCACGCAGCTGCGTGAACTTCTTTTTGATCTCCGCCAAAAGGGTTTTGCCGTTAAGCGCCTCGTTTTTAAGTATCAGGTTCAGATCGTCGCTCGGGGCTTGTGTGTGAATGCCGTCAAGTCCGTCGGTGTATAAAAACAGCCTGTCTCCTTTTTTCAAGCTGGCCTTATATTCATCTCTTCGAGCGTTTTCAGCCCAACGGCAGATCGGTGTGCCCGGAAGCATGATCTCACGGACTTGGCCGTTGCCCGCAATCAGAGGCGGAACGCTGTGTCCCGCGTTGGCACATGTAAACGTGCCTGTCTGCGGGTCGAGAGCCGCAAGGAATATGGTGATATAGATGCTTTCTTCGGTGTTGAGCTCCTCAAAAGAAGACTGTATGTTGCTCAATACCTGACTGGCTGACACATGAGGCGTCTTGCACTGCGCAAACATCTCCTGACGCAGGTACACTGTAAGCATCGCGGGCATCACGCCATGACCGGACACATCTGCTATGTACATGATGATACGCCCGTCGCGCGCGAGGAAACAATCATACATATCGCCACCGAGCGCCTCGCAAGGCAGAAACTCGGCAGCAAACCGGTATCCCTTGATGTCGGGAAGTGTGTGGCGTAAAATTGAAAGCTGAAGGCTTCGCGCGATTTCCAGATCCTTCATCATGCGCGAATTGTTGGCTATCAGTTTTTCTTTTAATCTTTGTTCTTTTGTGATGTCTGTATATATCTCGAGCGCATAAAGGTTGTTTTCAAATTCCACAGGCCCGGCACTCACTGAGTATATCCGTCCGCGCACCTCTGAGATGGTGTTGTACCTGCGCCCGTTCCTTATACATCTTTGTGCGATGCAATTTTCGCAAGCCATGGTCGCACCGGGCATCTTATCACACTTTATGCCTGTAGTTTCATTGAACCTTTCTCTTAAAGCTGCGTTGGCATAAAGGATACGGCCGCTTTCATCGATAACGCGTACCATATCCGGCAGCTCATCAAGCACAGCCAACGAAAAAGTACTTGAACAAAACTCCAATACGTCCAACATATCAATTACCCCTGATTATAAATAAAATAAATCTGCACGAAACCCAGCCAGCATCACCTTCATTCACTCCAGTGACATCCTGATGGCTTAACGTGCTTTATATCTTGCACAGAGCTCTTCGAGTTTCATTTTATCCACGATGAGCCTGTCAATAACCACGCTCTGATTAAGAATGTTCACATCAGAGCCAAGATTAGGGGTGCCGCTCGCAAAATGCGCTGCGACCAGATCCTCAAGTTTTTTCTTTTCTTTTCTAAACTTGGATTGAAGCTCGTTTTTCCGGGAATCATGCCTTTCGCAGCGAAAAACATTTGCATGGCCATGCTTTTTTGACTGGTTCAATTGATTACCCCCGATACAAAAAGATATGCTGCTACAAGACGGAATCACCTTTTTTTAAGGCCGCTGGAATTCCAAACTTTTAGGAAACGCTGGCTCTTTAGGCTTGACTTGAATCCGTATTGATTGATGCCGCTTTATCCATAGCTCTCTATTGATCACGCTTTATCATTTTTGAGTACAATTATACAAAAAGCTGTACAGGAATCGACAGAGAGCAAAAATATCATTACTTTATATTATTTTATTAATAATATCACATAGATGATAAAAATTGTATAGTGTTTCGACAAAAAAAGTGTTCAAAATATGCAAATTTTTAAAAATAATTCGGGTTTTTCTATTAATATAGAAATATATAAGGATTAAGTAAGATTTGACATGAATCGGGAAGATGTATCAGCGCTTGGTGCCGCAGGGTCAATCGAAGATATCCATCAAAGCCTGATCATAGACGATTTTCGGAAAACTCTGGGTATTTGAGTCAAAACGCTTTCCGTTTATATAATCATAACCGTGTCCGGTTCCCACTTCAAAGGTCATGGTTTCGAGCCAAAGGCAGATGTACTCTGCGCCGCAGCGTGCGTTGAACCGCTTGTTGCCGTAAACGCTGTCGCCCAATACGGGCAGCCCGCAAAAGCTCAAATGCGCACGCACCTGATGCAGCATGCCTGTGACCGGCCGTACACAAAGCAGCGACACCTCATCGCTTTGGGCAAGTTTTTTGTATCTTGTGACAATAGGCTTGTAGCCCTTCTTAAATCCGTCTGAGATCATAACACGTTTGCCGGCTTTGTCACGCAAATGATATCCGAGAAGCTCATCTTGTTCTTTGGCCTGTCCTTTTACCGGGCAGATGTAATAGCGGGATATGCGCCGCTGCGCCAAGGCCTCAATGAAAAAAAGGTAGGCTTCCTCATGCTTGGCAATCAGCAACAGGCCGCTGACATAATCGTCAAGAGAATAGACAAGATAAGGCAGCATCAGCGCCTCGATGTGGTATTCCCCGCGTTTTTTCATATGCTTTTCTATGAATTGTATCACACTGGGCTCATCTTTTTGTGAAGCAGACGGCAAACCCGCCGGTTTGTCCGCAATAATGATGTTTTCATCCTGGTATACGATCTTTGGCTCAAGGTCAATCCCCACCACATCAGGAGGAGCAAATATCCTGACTTCATCACCTTCATGCACGATGTCATCGCCATAAGAGTCTTCGCCGTTAAGTGTGATGAGAAGGCGCTTGAAACAATGCTTTATCGCTTTTAGCGGAAAGTCGGCATATATGTCTATCAGCACATCAAAAAGCTCCCGGCCGTCTTGCTTTTTTGGAACTGATAACAATACCATGAGACATCTCCTTGCCGTTTTATGTGTCAAAAAAGATAGTATATCAGTCTTTGAAGGAAGTCAAGCGCCCAAAGAGCCTTCTAAACCGCTGCCGATGATCAAAACGCTTGCACTTGGGTCTTTGCTTTGGTATATTATAAAAAACTAAATACTGTTTCGATGAAGAACATGTGCTTTTTATGGCGCAGCTTAAGCGAAGCGGGGACGGTGAAAGCCCGCTGCTGTGCAAAGCGTGTGGGCGCTTCTTTGGAACCGTCAGTCTTGACGGCTCCCTATGATCGAAACCCCAAAAAGAGGGCGCTGTGCGCCAAGACGGGTGGAACCGCGGAAAGATGTCATTTTCGTCCCAGCATAAGGACAAAATGGCTTTATTTTTTTATCGGAGGCATAACATGAACAAAAAGACAATGGAGCGCATCGTGGCATTCTGTAAAAACAGAGGCTATGTCTTTTCCGGCTCAGAGATTTACGGCGGGCTTGCCAACACATGGGATTACGGCCCGCTCGGCGTCGAGTTTAAAAACAACGTCAAGCAGGCGTGGTGGAAAAAGTTCATCAAAGAATGCCCGTACAACGTGGGGCTTGATTCCGCGATACTGATGAACCCGCAGGTCTGGGTGGCATCGGGGCATGTGGGCGGTTTTTCCGATCCGCTGATGGACTGCAAATCATGCAAAACACGTTTCCGTGCCGACCAGATGATAGAGGATTATGCGGCAAAGAAGAAAACAGAGATCCTGGTCGCGGCGATGCAGCCGGAGGATATGGAGGCTTTTATCGCCGAGAAGCAGATCAACTGCCCGGTATGCGGGAAGCACGATTTCACCGGGATCCGCAAGTTCAACCTGATGTTCAAGACGCATCAGGGCGTGACAGAAGATTCAGCCAATGAGATCTATTTGCGGCCGGAGACAGCGCAGGGGATATTTGTGAATTTTAAAAATGTCCAGCGCACCACCCGAAAGCGTGTGCCGTTCGGTATCGGACAGATCGGCAAATCATTCCGCAATGAGATCACGCCCGGCAATTTTACTTTCCGCACGCGTGAATTTGAGCAGATGGAGCTTGAGTTTTTCTGCGCGCCTGAAGAAGAAATGCAATGGTTCAACTACTGGAAGGATTTTTGTTACAACTGGCTGCTTTCTCTGGGCATGAAAAAAGAGAGCATACGCTTAAGAGATCATGACAAGGAAGAGCTGTCGCATTATTCAAATGCCACAACAGATATCGAGTTTTTGTTTCCGTTCGGATGGGGCGAGCTTTGGGGCATTGCGGACCGCACCGATTATGACCTTAAGCAGCATATGGCGCATTCGGGCGTCAATATGGAGTATACCGACCCTGTGACCAATGAAAAATATCTCCCGTACTGCATCGAGCCTTCATTGGGCGCTGACCGCGTGGCGCTTGCGCTGCTTTGCGATGCGTATGACGAGGAAAAGCTTGAAGGTGGCGAGACGCGGGTCGTGCTGCGTTTATCGCCGGTGCTTGCGCCTTACAAAGCGGCAGTGCTGCCCATGCAGAAGCAGCTGAACGACAAAGCGCAGGAAATCTACGATATGCTTTTGAAAGACCACATGGTAGATTTTGATGTGACGGGCAGCATCGGAAAGCGTTACCGCAGACAGGACGAGATCGGCACACCGTTTTGCGTGACCATAGATTTTGACACACTGGAAGACGGCAGGGTCACCATCCGCGACCGCGACACCATGCAGCAGATCCGTGTCGACATCGGCGCGGTGGGCGCATACATCGCTGAGAAGACGGCCTATTAGGCCTGTGTTATAAGGCCCTGTGCCGGAAGGCTTAAGGCTGTAAGGGATACGAGGGCTCTGCCCTCCGCGCTCCCGCCAAAGGGCATTGCCCTTTGGAAACCCGCGAAAAGGCTTTACGCCTTTTCTTTTTGCATTTCTTCCATTTCAAGCATCAAATCATGGATCTTTTGACACTGCGTCATGATTTTAACGGTCTCGCACAGGGGCGTGCCGTTCTCCAGCGCCTCGTCAATCAGTGCGTCTAGCTTATTTTGCTCACAAATGAGCTTGCGCCTTGCTTTGTCCATATGGCCTCCATGTCTGGAATATTATTTTTAATATGTCCTAAGACAGGATATAATCTGTAGAAATTGACATTACAATAAATGTTGTCCTATGTCAAGACAAACGGAGGTTATGATGGCAAGAATCATTGACGGCCATGAGATGAATATGATCGGGAGCAATGTAAAAAAGTATCGCAGGGCCAGGAAAATGAGCCAGCAGGAGCTTTCAAACAAGCTTGAAACAATGGCTGTTTATGTTTGCAGAGGCTCCATATCAAGGATCGAAGACAAATCAAGAACGGTCACGGATATTGAACTTTTTGGCTTGGCAAAAGCCCTCGAAGTGTCGATCGCAGATTTGTTCACAAATTAAATGTCGGAACCTTTACTTCCCATTATTGCTTTTTGATTTTCGTTTGACTCCATTTCATGCATCAAATCATGGATCTTTTGACACTGCGTCATGATTTTAACAGTCTCGCACAGGGGCGTGCCGTTCTCCAGCGCCTCGTCAACGAGATTGTTAACTTTTGCTGCTCAAACATGAGTGCTCTTCTGAATTTAGAAATCGACATATCCATTAACCTTTATGTTTTACGCATATTAAATTATGAATCAGATAAAAACATTATCCAATACATAATAAATATTATATAAAGAATAATACAAACTGTCAATTCTCATTGATAAAATTATATATGAAACGGGGTGATGTATTGAAAGCTGAACACAGCGGCAAATATATGAAACTGGGCCTGAAAATCGCCTATTACAGAAAGCTGAAAGGCTTGACTCAGGAACAGCTTGCGGAAAAATTAGGCAAGAGCGCCGGGTATA
Organism: Christensenellales bacterium; assembly: GCA_040768905.1. Lineage (GTDB taxonomy): Bacteria > Bacillota > Clostridia > Christensenellales > SZUA-584 > SZUA-584. The sequence goes on along the minus strand of JAXGMA010000001.1, from coordinate 1,712,728 downwards.
TCGGTGCTGTCGAGGCTGTGAACGTTCAGCGGGCAGTTTCGCTTGATTTGCTGTTTGATATTGCAGAGTTGCTGGAAATACCGGCTTATAAATTCTTGCAGTTTGACGATGATTTTTAAGAGAATCCGCATGGGATGTGAGGGCTCTGCCCTCACACACCCGCCAAAAGGCATTGCCCTTTGGAAACCCACTGGCAAATTCCTGCGGAATTTGCGTGGGAGGGGACTATACGGATAAACGGAATTTTAATATATATTTTTGCACTCTGAATGCTTTTTTGATTAATAGATCAATACATGAGCCATCAATACCGATATTAGCATGACGCGCTCTAACAATAACTAATATATTCTTATAGCTATCGTTGATTGCATTAAGAATTTTTTTATAGAATGTCATATCCCTTTCATCAGGTTGTCCTTTAAAACCTTCTTTCCAAATTATTTTTGATAATTTTTGAAGATTGTTTTTGTCATTATATCGCAACTTATCTATATATGGTATATATGTTATATTTAATCTATACGCAGCGTAGTTGCCTTGATATTTTTTGCCTTCATCAAGCCAAATTATCGGTAAGTCTGGATACAAACAAATGTGGCTATCTGCTTCATATGCTAACGTATTAGATAGAGTTTCTAATGTTTTGTCGTTTAAATAGGGGGCTTTCTTTTTGGCATATGAAATAAACCATTTTCTTTTTTCTATTATTTTTTTGGCAGTGTTTTTATCCCATTCTGTTGCGATACAATCGGGAATAAAACCATTTTTTTTAAGATTATTTAATAAAAAAACTATCTTTTCACGACCTAAAGGATCCCAGTGATTAACACCAAAAAAAACTATATTTGTGTTCACTTTATCTCCTATTAATAGGGTAACTATTACTGTAATAATGAACGCGAGGGCAAAGAAACCATACTATTCATTTTTCATAATACCACACTCTATATTTTCGCTCAATACTTCCCAATTCAAATCCCCCCCCGCATAGCGGCAGGGCGAAACGACGGGATCCCAAAGGGGCGCGCCCCTTTGGCGGGAGTCTGAGGGCAGAGCCCTCAGATAAACATCGTATCGCAAAAAACCACGCAACCCTCACAAAGCAAGGCCGAAGCGCTCCCCTTGACAAAACGCAGGCGGAAAACTATCCTAGTAGTCAGGACAAAATGCACTAAGATTATTGCGCGTGCCGAAAGATAAGCAGGAGATACCCATGAAAAAGTACTACATCACGACGCCGATCTACTACCCGAGCGACAAACTGCACATCGGGCACACATACACCACCGTCGCGGCGGACGCGCTTGCAAGATTCAAACGCCAGACAGGCTTTGATGTCATGTTCTTGACGGGCACGGACGAGCACGGCCAGAAGATAGAACGTGTCGCGCAGGCGGCAGGTATGAAGCCCAAAGAATATGTGGACGGCATTGTTGACGGCATCAAAAAACTCTGGCAGCTCATGAACATATCGCACGACGATTTTATCCGCACGACGGACGATCGGCATGTCAAAGCCGTTCAGAAGATATTTAAAAAGCTCTATGAGCAGGGCGATATCTACAAAGGCCACTACGAAGGCTGGTACTGCACGCCGTGCGAAGCGTACTGGCTTGAGCGGCAGCTCAAAGACGGCAAATGCCCCGACTGCGGCCGTCCCGTCGAGCTCGCGAAGGAGGAAGCGTACTTCTTCAAACAAAGCAAATACGCTGACAGGCTGATCAAATATATTGAGGAGCACCCCGGGTTCATACAGCCCGAAAGCCGCAAGAATGAGATGCTCAATAACTTTTTACTGCCGGGGCTTGAAGACCTTTGCGTCTCGCGCACCTCTTTTAAATGGGGCGTGCCGGTAGACTTTGACGCAGGCCACGTCGTGTATGTCTGGATCGACGCGCTCTCGAACTATATCACCGCTCTGGGTTATTTGTCTGAAGACGACAGCAAATTCAAAAAATACTGGCCTGCCAACGTGCACCTGATGGCCAAAGAGATCGTGCGTTTCCATACGATTATATGGCCCATCATGCTTATGGCGCTTGGGGTCGAGCTGCCGGAGCGCGTGTTCGGGCACGGCTGGCTGCTGCTCGAAGGCGGCAAGATGAGCAAATCCAAAGGCAACGTGGTGGATCCCGTCAAACTCGCCGAGCGCTACGGCGTGGACGCTCTGCGTTACTTCCTGCTGCGCGAAGTGCCGTTCGGCACCGACGGCGTTTATACAAGCGAAGCGCTGTTGACGCGCACCAACAGCGACCTTGCGAACGATCTTGGCAACCTCGTTTCACGCACCGCCGCGATGATCATCAAATACTGCGGCGGCACAGTGCCCTGCGATACGCAGCCGACCGCGTTCGATGAGGAAATAAAAAAGCAGGGCGGCGCGCTGTACAAAAAAGTGGAGCAGCATATGGACGCGCTGCGGCTGCCCGATGCCTTGGGCGAAATCTGGGCATACGTCGGCGCGCTCAATAAATATATCGACCAGACGGAGCCATGGGTGCTCGCAAGGGATAAAGCGGACACAGAAAAGCTTGCAAGCGTGATGGTACACCTTGCAGAAGGGCTGCGCATCATCTCGGTGATGCTGACAGCGTTTCTGCCCGATACAGCCGCGCGCATACAGGATATACTCGGCGCGAAAGATGCAGATGTTATATCGTGGGAGAGCGTTATGGAATTCAGCAGCAAAGTATGCGGGCTCACAGTTAAACAGATGCCGCCGCTGTTCCCGAGGCTCGATGTGAAAAAAGAGCTCGATGCGCTTGAATCCATCGCCGGAAAACCGCAGGAAACAAAAGAAGAAAAAGACAAGCCCGAAGGCGTGGTCACATATGACGATTTCAAAAAAGTCGAGCTTAGAGTCGGCATCGTCAAACAGGCGGAAACCATAGAAGGCAGCGACAAGCTTTTAAAGCTTATGGTAGATACGGGCGGCGAACTGCGCCAGATCGTTTCGGGCATCCGCAAATGGTACAGCGCGGAGCAGATGATCGGAAAATCGGTCGTCGTCGTCACCAATCTCAAACCCGCAAAGCTGTTCGGCGTGGAATCACGCGGCATGCTGCTTGCCGCCGAATCCGGCGGTGAATTAAAGCTTGTGACCATAGACGGCGCGCTGCCCGCCGGTGCAACAGTATCGTGATGCGCCTTTTTGACACACACGCACATTTGCTCGATAAGCGCTTTGACGCTGACCGAGAGACACTGATACAGGAGCTGCCGTCCAAAGGCATCACGGGGCTGATCGAGATAGGCACCACGGCAGACGATAGCGCAGCCGCAGCGGCACTTGCGCAGCGTGTACCGTATATCTTCGCGGCTGTGGGCGTGCACCCGCACGAAGCCAAAAACGCAGGCGCAGATTATATTGAAAGGTTAGAAGCGCTTGCGAAGAATGATACGGTCGTCGCCTTAGGCGAGATCGGCCTTGACTACCATTACGACTTTTCTCCGCGTGATGTGCAGCAAAAAGTGTTTGCTCAGCAGCTCTGTCTGGCAAAACGCCTCGGGCTGCCTGTTGTCGTGCATATGCGGCAGGCCACGCAGGACACGCTGTCCATACTGCGCGAATACAAAGGCATAAGCGGCGTGATGCATTGTTACTCGGGCAGCGCGGAGACGGCCGAGCTGCTTTTGCAGTTGGGTATGCTGATATCTTTCACGGGTGCGGTCACTTTTAAAAACGCCAAAAAGACGGTGGAAGCTGCAAAAATCGTGCCGCTCGATCGCCTGATGGCCGAGACGGACTGCCCGTACCTTTCGCCGGAGCCGGTGCGCGGCCGCCGCAACGACCCTTCAGGCGTGCGCCATGTGCTGCAGAGGCTGGCTGAAATCAAAGGCATCTCGTTTGAGCAGATGTGTGAGATCAACGAAAATAACGCAAAAGGACTTTTTAAAACACCATGAGCGATACTTACATCTACAAAATCGGGGAAGCGTTTTACATCAACCTGACCAACCAATGCACAAACGACTGTGTGTTTTGCGTGAGAAATTCTAAGGACGGTGTGGGCGGTTATCACCTTGTACTCGAAAAAGAGCCTGAAGCGGAAGATATCATCAAAGAGTTCGAGCAGATCGATCATGTGGAAAAGGCGGTTTTCTGCGGCTTCGGTGAGCCGACGATGCGGTACAAAGTGATGATCAAGGTCGCCAAATACTTAAAAAGCCGCGGCGTGCACATTCGGCTCAATACCAACGGCCAGGGCAGCGCCTGCGCAGGCCATGATATCGTCCCCGGGCTTGCAGGCCTTATCGATGTGGTTTCCATCAGCCTCAACGCATCGTCAGCAAAAGAATACCAGCGCCTGTGCCGGAGTGAATTCGGCAAGGAGGCCTATGCGCATATGCTCTCTTTCGCAAAGAGCTGCTTGAGCCACGGCATTGATACTGTGATGTCTGTTGTCGATATCATCGGCGAGGAAGAAGTTGAAAAATGCCGCAGGATCGCGGAACAAACGGGCGCGCGCCTGCGCGTTCGGCATTACATACCATAATATACTTGAATTTTCACAAGTTTGTCATCTGTCGCTATTGACACTATATCTTGTATGATCTATAATCAGTACGTACTATATTAAGGGATGCGGCGCAAAAGCCCTTCGATTTTGAATTTTCAAGTTTTTCCTTGGCAGGAAAGCAGTTTTTATAAAGCAAATAAAAAAAACCAATTTTAGATTATTTATTTGAAAAGGGTTGACGGGGGGGCACTTATGTTTACTGTTATTTTAAAGAGAAGCGGCCAAAAGGAAGCGTTTCAGCCAAGGAAAATCGCGGATGCCATTTTCAAAGCTGCACGAGCCGTCGGCGGAGACGATTATCAGACCGCACAGCTTCTGACCGACCAGGTTGTCGACATCGCGCGCTTGACTTACGGGGAACGTTGCCCGGATGTTGAAGCCATTCAGGATATCGTCGAGCGCGTGCTCATCAAGAACGGCCACGCCAAAACAGCCAAAGCATACATACTATACCGTGAAAAGCGCAAAGGTGCGAGAGAAGCCAATGCGCTCATCGGTGCGACCATCGATATGTTTTCAAGTTACCTGTCCGAAAAAGACTGGAGCATCAAAGAAAACGCCAATACGCAGAAAAGTGTCAACGGGCTCAATAATTACATACGTGAAGCGTTCACCAAAAAATACTGGCTGCATGAGATCTATCCTGTAGAAGTACGTGAAGCGCACATGTCGGGAGACTGCCATATCCATGACCTTGGCTTTTTCGGGCCGTACTGTGCAGGCTGGGATCTACGGCAGCTTTTGATGCAGGGTTTTGGGGGCATACCCGGCAAGGTGGAGAGCAAGCCGGCAAAACATATGCGTTCATTTTTGGGGCAGATCGTCAACTCCACTTTCACAACGCAGGGCGAAACAGCAGGGGCACAGGCATGGTCAAGCTTTGATACATACTGCGCACCGTTCATACGCCGCGACAACATGAGCTTTGACCAGATCAAACAATGCCTGCAGGAGTTCATCTTCAATATCAACGTGCCTACCCGCGTGGGGTTCCAATGCCCCTTTTCCAATTTAACGTTCGACATCAAAGTGCCGTCAACGCTGCGCGACCATCCCGTCATCATCGGCGGCGAACATCTGGATACGACCTACGGTGAATACCAGGCTGAAATGGATATGTTCAATATGGCTTTCTGCGAGGTAATGCTCGAGGGGGATGCGAAAGGCCGCGTGTTCACTTTCCCCATCCCGACCATCAACATCACAAAGGATTTTGAATGGGACAGCCCAGTGGTTGACAGGTTCATGGAAATCACATGTAAATACGGCATACCTTATTTTGCGAACTACGTGAATTCCGATCTCTCTCCCGAGGATGCGGTATCGATGTGCTGCCGCCTAAGGCTTGATGTAACCGAACTTAGAAAACGCGGCGGCGGCCTCTTTGGCTCGAACCCCTTAACAGGCTCGATAGGCGTTTTCACCATCAATCTGCCGCGCATCGGCTATCTCTCGCACACAGAGGATGAGTTTTTCACGCGGTTAAAGACGGTCGCGGAAGTTGGCAAAACCTCGCTTGAGATCAAGCGCAAGATCATCGAGCAGCAGACTGATAATGGGCTGTATCCGTATTCGGCTGTGTATCTTAAAGATGTCAAGCAGCGCTTTGGGCAATACTGGTACAATCATTTCAACACCATCGGCATCATCGGTATGCATGAGGCGCTGCTCAACTTTTTGGGCAAGGGCGTGGAGACCGAAGAAGGCAACGCGTTTGCTGTGCGTGTGATGAACTATCTGCGTGCTCTTTGCCAGGAGTTCCAGAAGGAAACGGGGCATGCGTATAATCTTGAAGCCACGCCGGCCGAGGGCACGAGCTACCGGCTTGCCAAGCTGGATAAAGAACGCTATCTTGACATCATCACGTCCGGCCACGAGGTGTCTTATTACACCAACTCCTCGCAGCTTCCCGTCGGGTTCACGGACGACATCATAGAAATGATCGAGTTGCAGGACGAACTCCAATCGCTGTATACGGGCGGCACGGTGCAGCACCTCTACTTAGGTGAGCGCATTGAGGATTTAAGCACGGCCAAGCAGATCATACAAAAGGTGTTTGCGCGCTATAAGATGCCCTACATCTCTTTGACGCCCACTTTTAGCGTCTGTGACGAACACGGCTATCTTGTGGGAGAGCAGTTTGTGTGCCCGCATTGCGGCGCCAAGACCGAAGTGTGGAGCCGCGTTGTCGGTTATCTGCGGCCGGTGCAGAACTACAACGAAGGCAAAAAGGAAGAATACAAAGAAAGGGTCAAGTTCGTCGTCCATCAGGCGATTTAAGCCAATGCAGATCGCGGGTTTTGTAAAAAATTCGTTTGTGGATTATCCGGGGCACATTGCGGCCGTCGTGTTTGTGCCCGGATGTAATATGGACTGCTGGTACTGCCACAACCGCCCGCTCTGGAACGCGGCAAAACTGATCGATCCGAGCGAAGCTGAGGCCTTTATAGAAAAACGCCGCGGCTTTCTCTCGGGAGTGGTCATCTCGGGAGGCGAACCCACGCTGCAAAGCGGCCTTGAACAGTTTATTGAGCGCATGCGCGCTTTGGGTTTGCATGTCAAGCTTGACACCAACGGACTTCTGCCAGAAGTTATAGAAAAGCTGATCAAAAAAGTCGATTACATCGCGCTGGATTTGAAGGCACCACCGGGAGAGATTTCCCGCGTGGTGTCTTTTGATTTGGATGATAAGCCTGTCTGGCAGACGGCTGAGCTGCTGATGCAGGGCGGGGTTGATTACGAGTTCCGTACCACTTTCATGCCGCTGCTGGGCGTTGAGGACATCGCGGCCATCGCGCAGCGGGTCAAAGGCGCAAAAAAATACGTGCTCCAGCAGTACCGCAGGCCTGAAACCATCGCGATACAGCCGGAACCGCATATGCGTGAAACCATCAAAAAAGCGGCTGAAGCCGCCTGTGAATACGTAGAAAATGTGCAGGTCAGGGGGATATAATTACTCTTCCTCGGCCAGCGTTTGCGTGATGTCGCTGTCATGGTTGAGTATCCCGTCGCGCAGCTCTTCCGCACCTTTGTTGAGCTTTTCGGCAAGGGGGCTCTCCCAAAGCCCGTAAGCCGCACCGGCAAGGATCACGGCCAGCGCCACAATGGCGATGACTTTGATAAATCCGGGGATCAGCTTCCAGATAAGCCCGAAGCCGATCAAAAACAACACGAGTGCGCCGACGATGATCACCCAGCCGGGCAGCGTGCCGATATATTCTTCTACAGTTTCCTGCTGTACCGGCGCACACGCGGCGAGTATGCCGATGGCAAAGAGCACAATGAGCAGCACCAGTAAAAATTTTCTCATAACACGTTCCTTTTTTATTCCTTTTGCTATTATAACGCAAACGGCGTAAATAGTAAAGGTGTATGCTTGCTTAGACAAACCCATCCGTTTTTCGATGCTTTAAAAATCAAACTCAAGGTGGTAAGATGAAAAGCGGAGGCATCATATGTATATAGCAAACCAATTTGGGGATTATACCGTGCTCGATACGGGCGGCGGCGAGAAGCTTGAAAATGTCGGCGGCATCATACTGCAGCGCCCCGATCCGCAGGCCATATGGGAGAGGACCTCTCCGCAGATGTGGCATCCGCACGCCGTTTATGAGAGGAGCGCATCGGGCGGCGGAAACTGGCGGTTTATAAAAGAAGTACCCGAAAGCTGGGTATTATCGTTCGGGCGGCTAAAGTTTATCGTGCGCCCCACAGGCTTCAAGCATATCGGCGTGTTTCCGGAGCAGTCGGCCAACTGGGATTTTATACACAGGCAGGTGAGCAGCGCAGCGCGTCCGGTGAGCCTGCTCAATCTTTTTGCGTATACGGGCGGTGCGACGCTTGCAGCGCTTGGCGCAGGCGCGTCTGTGGTGCATGTGGATGCGGCCAAAAGCATCAACGACTGGGCGCGCGAGAACGCGCAGCTTTCGGGGCTGGCGGATGCGCCTGTGCGGTTTATCGCGGATGACTGCCGAAAATTTGTGCAGCGTGAGCAGCGGCGCGGCAATGTGTATGATGCCATCGTGATGGACCCGCCCTCATACGGGCGGAGCGGCAACAGTGTATGGAAAATTGAAGACGATCTGTTTGCGCTGATCAGGGACTGCACGCGTCTGCTTTCCGGCGATCCGCTTTTTTTCATCGTCAATTCATACACGACCGGGCTTTCGGACGTTGTGACGCGCAACATGCTGGCGCTATGCCTTGGCGGCAAAGGGCAGACCGAGTCCGGAACGCTCGTACTGCGGCAGAAAAACTCTCCTGTGCTGCTGCCGTGCGGCACGACGGCAAGGTGGCAGCCGTGAACGTCATATATGAAGATAACCACCTGCTTGTTGTGGAAAAGCCGTACGGCGTGCCTTCCCAGGCCGACGCAAGCGGCGATACGGATATGCTGAGCCTTTGCAAGGCGTATATCGGCGAAAAACACGCAAAGCCGGGAAAGGTTTATATCGGGCTTTTGCACCGGCTTGACCGCCCCACAAGCGGCGTGATGGTGTTTGCGCGCACATCAAAGGCAGCGTCGCGGATCTCAGCGCAGATACGCGCGGGCACATTCGAAAAAACCTATCTGGCAGTACTGACCGCGGCGCCTCCTAAGCAGCGCGGCGAGCTCTGGCACCACATGTGCAAAGACAGCGCAGCGCGCACGTCGCACATTGCGGATGCGCATACGCCGGGCGCGAAAAAAGCCGGGCTTATATACGAAACGCTCGGTAACAGCGGCGGGCTGTATCTTGTGCGCATTGAGCTGCTCACAGGGCGTTTTCACCAGATACGCGCCCAGTTCGCGGCGGTCGGCGCGCCCGTCTACGGAGATCAGAAATACGGTCCGCGCTCGATAAAAGCACAGCTTGCGCTTTTCGCGCAACAGATAAGCTTTGACCATCCTGTCACCAAACAGCGGCTGTGTTTTTGCGCACAGCCTGTTTTTCACCCATTTGCGCTGTTTGATATTTGATGTGCTAGTCATAAAATATATGGTTTTATAATTTTTAAACGGATACTGTCTGCTTATACGGCTTTATTTTACCCTGTTTTTCGTATATAATAGGCGCTGAAAGTTTTTCGGGGAGGCCGGAGTTGATTGCCCTTTCATTAAAAGACATACGCAAAAGCTTCGGGGCGGACGAGGTACTCAAAGGCGTCACGCTCCACCTGACGGATGATATGCGGCTTGGGCTTACAGGGCGCAACGGTGCAGGCAAAACAACGCTGCTGCGCATCATCAGCGGCGAGGCCGCGGCAGATGCAGGCGGTGTTTCGGTGCCTGTTAAGGCTGGTTATTTAAAGCAGGAGATACCTGCCGGATCTAAACACACGGTCTGGGACGAGATGCTCGGTGTTTTTGAACATGTGTTTGCGCTTGAACAAAAACTGCGTGCGCTGGAGTGCGACATGGAGGCTGCGGCAGTCAGCGAGGCAGCCTGGAAGCGGGTTTCGCGCGAATATGACAGCGTGACGAAGGCCTTTGAGGAAGCAGGCGGCTACGGCTATAAAAGTGCCATCAGCGGAGTGTTGCACGGGCTTTCGCTGGGGGAAGATGTGCACGGGCGTCCAGTCGGCACGCTCTCTGGCGGCCAGCGCGCACGGCTTGCGCTCGCAAAGCTGCTGCTGGAAAAGCCAGAGCTTTTGCTGCTTGATGAGCCGACCAACCATCTTGACACAGAAGCCATCTGCTGGCTCGAGAGTTACTTAAAAGCATGGCAGGGCGCTGTTGTCATCGTCTCGCACGACCGCTGGTTTTTGGATCAGATCTGCACGCATATTGCCGAGCTTCATGGCGGCAAACTTAAGCTTTATCCGGGCAACTACAGCGCATATGCTGCGCAGCGTCGGGAGAACCGCGTGTTGGCGCAAAAGGCATACGAACAAAACAGGATTACGATCGACCGCCATAAAAAAGTGATCGCGCAGTACCGCGCATGGGGACGCGCAGGAGGCGGCAAGAATTTCATCAAAGCGCAAGCGCGTGAAACGATGCTGAATAAAATAGAACGTGTGGAAAGGCCGGATACGGCGCGCAGTATGTCGCTGCGGCTGTGTGCCAAAGTCCGCAGCGGAAAAGATGTGCTTATCATGGATAAAGTGGCCATGGCTTTCCCTGGCGCAGCCCCGCTGTTTGAGGATTTAAGCCTGCAGATACGCCACGGAGACCGCGCCGCGCTGGTCGGCCCGAACGGCATCGGCAAAACCACGCTGCTACGTATCGCCGCAGGCAGCTTAGAGCCTTTGGCCGGCAATATAGGCTATGGCGCAGGCGTCAAGCCGGGATACTATGACCAGCACCAGCAAAGCCTTTGCCAAGAGAGCACCGTGCTTGAAGAACTGCGCAACAGCTTTCCCACACTTGACGACGGCGGGCTGCGCAATGCGCTGGCGGCCTTTCTGTTTTTCGGAGACGATGTGTTCAAACCCGTCTCTGCGCTTTCCGGCGGAGAGAAGGGGCGGCTTTCGCTGCTCAAACTCATGCTGGGCGGCCACAATCTCCTGCTGCTTGATGAGCCGACCAACCATCTTGATATGGACAGCCGTGAGATGCTCGAAGACGCGCTTTGCGCTTATGACGGCTCGGCGCTGCTCATCAGCCATGACCGCTATTTTATTAACAAGGTCTCCACACGGGTGCTCGAACTTAAAGACGGCAGTCTGACCGCGTTCGAAGGTAACTGGAGCGACTATGCGCAGGCACAAGAGCAGGCGCGGCAGCCGCAGCAAGAGGACAGCAGCATCACGAAAACGGCCGCTGTCAAACAAAAAAGAGCAGACAAACAGGCTGAGCAGCTGTTAAGGGATAAAAGGAGGCAGGCACAGCAGCTGGAAACTGATATCACGGCGGCGGAGCGCAAACTGGCTGACATCGGGGAACGGCTTGCACAGCCCGCGGGGCTTGATGCGGCGGAGCTGACCGCCCTTTCGCAGGACTATGAAAACACGCAGGCACAGATCGAGCATATGATGCAGGCGTGGGAGCGCGCGCACGAGGCGTTTTAAAACAGCAGCCTGCACAGCGTCACGCTGGCGATAAGCCCCGATATTTCGGAAATCAGCGCGGCCGGTATGGTGTACCGCGTTTTTTTTATGCCCACGCTGCCAAAATAAAGAGACGTGGTATAAAAAAGCGTTTCTGACGAGCCCATCAGCGTGCTTGCGCTTCGGCCAATAAAGCTGTCGGGGCCGTAGCGCGCAAAGATCGTTGTGAGTGCGCCGATGGATGCACTGCCCGAGAAAGGGCGCATAAGCGCCAGCGGCAGTATCTCCGGCGGTATGCCAATGGGAGAAAGCACAGGGGAGAGCGCTGCAAAGATATAGTCAAAGCAGCCCGAGGCGGTGAATATGCGGATGGCGAACACAAAGCCAACGACAAAAGGCAGTATGCGCACAACTGTGGAAAACCCCTGCCTCGCGCCCTTGGTGAACGATTCGTAGACGGGCACTTTTCTGGCCAGCCCGAACACAACGACTGCCGCAATCAGCAGCGGCACGAACAGGGATGAGATCAGCGAGAAGATGTGCATTTTTTTCTCCTCTGCAGCAGTTTGCCCGCAGTGATACCCACTATCGTGGTGACTGTTGTGGCAAGCAGCGATGTGATTACGATTTCAGCTGGTGCGGCGGAGCCGGCGGCGCTGCGCAGCGCGATCACGGTGAGCGGAAGCAGCTGCACGGATGAAGCGTTGATGATCAGCAGCATGCACATAGAGTCGCTTGCGTTTGTTTTATCGGTGCTGAGGTCATAAAGCGCTCTCATCGCTTTGAGGCCAAAAGGCGTCGCTGCATTGCCCATGCCGAGCATATTGGCGACGATGTTGAGCGTGATATAGCCGCTGGCAGGGCTGTTTTCAGGGACTTCTTTGAACAAAGCGCGGATGGCGCCGCGCATACGGCGGGCAAGCATCGAAACAAGCCCGGCATCACTGGCCACGTTTAAGATACCGAGCCAAAGAGCATAGGCGCCTGCAAGGCTTAAGCAAAGCAGCGCCGCTTCCTTCGCGCCTTCGACCGCTGCATTTTCCACTGCCTGTACATTTCCTGTCGCAATACCCACAACGGTGCCCGCCACGATCAAAAAGGCCCAAATATAGTTGATCATGCTCAATACCCCATACATATAACTGTCTTTTAGTATAATGTGTATGCAAAAATGAACTTTTTATTAATGTTAGAATATTTTATGCAAGAAAAGGTTGACATTATGGCACTATAATTGTTATATTTTTGATATGTGGTAATATATAAAAAGCTAATTAGGGGAGATGAAAGAATGAAATCAACAGGTATTGTGAGAAAAGTGGACTCGTTGGGTCGTATTGTCCTGCCAATCGAGCTGCGCAGGGTGATGGGGATCGACATCAAGGATCCTATTGAGATCTTTGTGGATGAGAGCCATATCGTATTAGGCAAGTATCAGCCGGCGTGCATTTTCTGTGAGAATGTTTCGGGAGTTACAGAATATAAAGGCTCCAAAGTTTGTTCTGCATGTCTTGGAAAACTTGATGTGAAGTAGTCACAACACAAGACGGTAAGCTCTGTTCTTACCGACACCAAGTTTATCGGATGCCGCACGTGCGGCATCTTTTTTTGTCATTCCGCCAGCGATGTAGACATTGACAGCTTCGCGGATCTGCGCATCGGTCACTTCATCCGGTTTTTTTTCACAGCCGCTGACGATCAGCACATACTCGCCTTTTAAATTTTCGCTGAAGGCATCACATGCCTGCGCAAGGCTGCCCCGGAACACGTACTCATGGATCTTTGTCAACTCCTTGGCAACGATGACATTCCTTGTGGGGCCTGCCGTTTCTTTGAGCGCGAAAAGCGTTTCTTTGAGCGCGTGCGGGCTTTCGTAGATGATGCTGGGCATCTGGTTTTGCGTCGCAGCTTTGATTTGCCTGCGCCGCTCTGAAGTTTTTTTTGAGAAGAACCCGACAAAGCAAAACGGGCTGCCAAGGCCGGAGAGCGAAAAAGCAGCAATCGCGGCGCATGCACCGGGCAGCGCAGTGACAGGAAGGCCCAGCGCAGCCGCTTCGGTGACAAGAGCGGCGCCCGGGTCAGAGATAAGCGGTGTGCCTGCGTCAGACACGAGCGCCACGTTTTGCCCCTGTTTGAGCATATCTATGATCTGATCAAGTTTTTCTTTATGGCTGTGCTCATGAAAGCTGATCAGCCGTGTTTTGATGCTATAAAAAGAGAGCAGCTTGCGTGTATGGCGTGTGTCTTCCGCGGCGATGATATCCGCTTCTTTGAGAACGCGCAGCGCGCGCAGCGTGATATCCTCAAGATTGCCGATCGGTGTCGCTACAATGTAAAGCACTTTTCAACCCTCCCTGCCGTAGATTTTTTTTAAGGGTGCCGTGTAGCCGCCGTCCGCTTCGTAAATTTCAAGAGTCGGTAAAAACACAAGTCCCTCGCGCGCATTTTTTCTGCCTTCAACGAGTGCGAAGTTGGGCGCTTTGCCGTGTGACGGCGCCACCAGCTGTATACGCTTAGGTTCGATGGCGATGGCGCGCATTTTTGCCAACAGCTCTGCGAGCCGCTCTGTGCGGTAGATCAAGCAAAGCCGGCCGCCGGTGCGCAGCAGCTTTGCGGCAGCGTCAAGCACGTCATCAAGCGTGCATTTAACCTCGCGCTTGGCGATGTTATGCTGAACGCTTGCGTTTTGCTTGCCTGCGCCCGCCTTTTCATATGGCGGATTGGAAACCACCATGTCCACGCCTTGAAGCTCCAAAAAACGTGCATCCTTCAAATCCGCGCAGACGATGCGTATGCGTGATTCAAGTTCGTTGGCACAAACGCTGCGCCGCGCCATATCAGCAAGCTTATGCTGCACTTCGATACCTGTGACATGGATATCTTTGCACCGCGCGCAGAGCAGCAGCGGTATGATGCCACAGCCTGTGCCAAAGTCTACGACATGCCCGCGTGCTGCTGATGCCGCAAAATGCGCGAGCAGCACCGCATCCGTGCCAAACGAAAAAAACTCAGGATGTTGAATCACCCTATACCCGTTTTGCAAGTCTTCGATTTTTTCGCCCGGTTTGAGTTCAATATCACGCAAGCGTCGCTTTCTCATTTTCTCCGTTTATTTCACCGCTTTGCATTGACTTGCCTTTTTATAACGGTTGGCGTGTGGCCCTGTGGTACTCATCTTCCGTCAATGCCGATAAAAAAAGGCTCACATCAGCTTGGAACATTGTACCACAATGCGTTGGGCATTTAAACAAGAGGAAGCGTTCATAAAAAAACGGTAAATTTCAGCTGCGATCACTTTTATCCTTTTTATGCCGCCCTGTCGGTTTTCCCGCAGCGTATCACGCGCAGCCGTACAGTCGGCTTTTTCGGTTTTCTTTCCATCAGAAACAACAGGGCCACAAACAAAACAAAAAAAACAAAAGCCCCGATAACGAGTATGCCCGAAGCGGCGATCCTTTCCAGCATAACACCCTCCCAAAAACAGAATATATGTTCATATTACAAGATATATTGTCCGAAAATTCGGACACGATCGGCGAAATGTGACAAAATTATAGTTTTTTTGAGGAAAATTATATTGGACAGTAAAAAGGCCTTTTGGCTCCGGAGCGCAGTGCCTGCGCTCCGAAACAAAATGCCTAAAAAGAAGCGTACCGGAAAGCCTTAAAAACTTTCCAAATTGCTAATATTTTGTAAGATACTGCTTGATCTCCCACGGGTGGACGGCCGTTCGGAAAGCATCCCATTCTTTGTTCTTGAATATCTGGAAGACATCGAACATATGGTCGCCCAACGTCTCTTTGACAAGTGTGCTGCTCTTGAAAAGCTGCAATGCATCATAAAGATTTGCCGGCAGGCTGGACACGCCGCACTCATCCATTTCACATTCAGTCATCCTGAAAATATTCTTGTTGACGGCAGGCGGCGGAGTCATGCCCTTTTTGATGCCGTCAAGACCTGCCGCAAGCAGCAGCGCGATAGACAAATACGGATTGCATGACGGGTCGGGGCTGCGCACTTCGACTCTGGTGCCTGCGCCTCTTGAAGCAGGGATTCGGATAAGAGGGCTTCTGTTTTGTCCGGACCATGCGACATAACAGGGCGCTTCATATCCGGGAACCAAACGCTTATAGGAATTGACCGTCGGGTTGGTGACGGCGACGATCGATTTGATGTGTTCCATGATGCCCGCAATATAGCCGTATGCCACTGAAGAAAGCTGTAGTTCGCCGTCTTTGTCGTAGAAAGCATTTCCGTTTTTCGTACACAAAGACATATTGGTGTGCATGCCGCTGCCACTGATACCGAAAATAGGTTTGGGCATAAATGTGGCATACAAGCCGTGCCTTGACGCGATGCTCTTGACCACGATCTTGAACGTCATGATGTTGTCTGCCGTTGCGAGCGCGTCGCCGTATTTAAAATCTATCTCGTGCTGGCCCTGTGCGACCTCGTGGTGCGAGGCTTCAATCTCAAAGCCCATTTCCTCAAGCGCGAGACAGATATCGCGGCGCGCGTCTTCTCCTTTGTCGATGGGGGCAAGGTCAAAGTAGCCTCCCTCGTCCTGCGTGATGGTGGTCGGGTTGCCGTCAGTGTCTGTGTGGAAAAGGAAGAACTCGCACTCCGGGCCGACGTTCATGGTGTACCCCATATCAGCTGCTTGCGCGAGCACTTTTTTCAAAACGTTTCTGGGGCAGCCCTCATAGGGATGGCCGTTTGTAGTATAAACATCACAGATCAGCCTTGCCACCTTCCCCGGTTGCGGCCGCCATGGAAAGATCGAGAAGGAATCGGTGTCGGGCTTTAACAGCATATCCGACTCTTCGATGCGGACGAAGCCGTCAATGGAAGAACCGTCGAACATACAGCCCTCTTCAAGCACCCGTTCGAGTTGCCCTGACGTGATGGCCACGTTTTTTAAGATGCCGAAAACATCAGTAAACTGAAGCCGGATGAACTTGACATCGTTTTCCTCAACAAGCCTTAAGATATCTTTGTTCGTGTACCTCTTTGACATTTTTAAACACTCCTTTTTATATGACATTTTTTTTATTTTTATATATCAAGTATCCCGGTCGCGTTGTATGCGGTGCAGCCGTGTTCTGCAGTATCAAGACCTTTTATCTCATCTTCATTCTTCACGCGCAGACCGATTACCTTCTTAACGACTGAAAAATATAAGAAACTCAATAGCATGGCGTAAGCGCCGCATGCGGCAACGCCGAGAAGCTGTACGAGCAGCGGTGAGATGCCGCCGCCATGCCATATAGCACGCCGCTTCCAGTGGCGAAGAGCCCAACACAGAGCGTACCGAACGCACCGGTTATCCCGTGAAAAGAAACGGCGCCGACGGGATCGTCTATTCTAAGCTTATTATCGAGCAGCCTCACTGAAAAACTCATGACCACGCCGGAAAGAATGCCAATGACGATCGCTGCCCAGGGTTCGACGAACGCACAACCAGCCGTGATGCCCACAAGGCCTGCAAGGCATCCGTTCAAGGTCATCCCCACATCGGTGCGGTGATAGCCGCGTATGAAGCTTAAATACATGGCAGATACGGCGCCCGCGGCACCGGCAAGCACAGTATTGGCGGCAATAAGGCCGATATCGGCGGTAGCTGCAAGGCCGCTGCCGCAGTTAAAACCAAACCAACCGAACCAAAGCAGCAGGACGCCGAGCGCCCCAAGCGGAACACTGTGCCCGGGTATGGTGCGTACAGCTTTCCTGTGCGGATATTTGCCGGCACGCGCACCAACAAGTTTTGTACCGATCACAGCAGAAAAACCGCCCACTCCGTGAACAGCCATGGAGCCTGCAAAATCGGTAAAACCAAGCTCGCCCAGCCATCCGCCGCCCCATATCCAGTGTCCCGTCACGGGATAGATCACCGTGCACATCACGAGGCAGAAGCCTAAGTATACGCCGAACTTCATGCGCTCTGCAATGGCTCCTGAGACAATTGTAGCACATGTGGCGGCAAATACGGCCTGGAAAAACCAGAAAACATTCAAACTCAGCATCTGGGCGCCCTGGGCATCCGAAATATACGGATCGCCCACTATGCCGATAAACGGCACACCGACGATACCGGCCGTGTCCGCCCCGTACATCAGTGAGTAACCGATCACGTAGTAAGAGAGCGCGCCGATGGCGATCGTCATAAAATTCTTCATAATGATATTGACTGTGTTTTTTGACTGCGTCATGCCTGCTTCCACACAGGCGAACCCGTCGTGCATGATAAACACGAGTGCTGCGCAAAGCAGGATCCAGACGTTATTGAGGGCTGCCTGTGTTGTCAGTTCTGCCATTTTCCTTTCCTCCGATAAAAAATTTAAAATAAAAAATGCCAACCAAAGCATAAAATGCCCCGTTGACATCATCGTCTTCTTGATTGGTTTTACACAGGTACAATAACACAAGAAAAAAAAGAATGCAATAGTTTTTGAAATATTTAATTTTTGAAATTGCATTTTGACTTCAGGGCCTATTGTGCGTTGTTTTTTATACAGGGCTTTTATTAAATCCGTATTCGTGACAATAACAAAGAGATTGATATAGAGGACTGATTCGTTTATGATACAATCAACGAACGTATATTTTCAGGAGAGACCTAATGAAAGTACTTGTGATAGACGGCCAGGGCGGAAAAATGGGCAAAGCGATCGTTGAAAAACTGCTGGAAAAAGCCCCCGGTGTTGATATAACTGCCGTTGGCACAAACACTGCCGCCACTTCCGCAATGATCAAGGCAGGTGCATCGCAAGGCGCAACGGGCGAAAACCCCGTTGTTGTCAACGCTGCAGACGCTCAGATCATCGTCGGCCCGATCGGGATCATGGCTGCCGATGCTCTGCATGGTGAGATCACGCCGAAAATCGCCCTTGCTGTTTCGCGGAGCAAGGCGGCAAAGGTGCTGATACCGATGGGCAAATGCAACGTGCATATCGCGGGGATACCGGACATGAGCGTATCCGAATACATAGCGCGTGCTGTCGATATGGTATGCCAAAAAGTAAAAGAGCAATCCAATAAACCCTAAGATTATTAAGAAAACAAAAAAAACACACGCTTCCTGCATGTGCCTGTGGCTGCGTAAAACTATAGGCAAATCAGGAAGAAATTCTATTCTGCCTTTCAACCAGCATGGTTTTTTCCAACGCAAAAACAAGCAGCGGGATAAGTACCAGCTGTACAATAATGCCAGGAATGGATGTGACGAACACACTTGTAAGCCAGATCTGCATGGAGTATTCGCCGGCCCTGAAAATAAGAGCGTTTAAAACACCGAAGACGATACGACCGCAAATCATGGCGGTGATCAGCGAAATATAGATGTTCGCGATGCTGCTTTTTGTTTTGACTGCTCTGATCAACAAACCTGCAACCAGGCCATAGACAGCAAGCTCGCACAGCATGCTTGGCACAAAGGCCATCGGGGGCATGCCTGTCAAAAGGCTGGAGAGCAATGGCGTTAATATGCCGCAGGCAAGGCCAAAGAGCGGTCCGCAAATAAGGCCGCATAAAATAACAGGGATGTGCATGGGCAGGAAAATACTGCCGCCGTTAGGAACAGAGTGGAGCGCGACCGGGAGCACGACGCCGATGGCAACGCAGAGCCCTGTCAGGATAAGTTTTTTGATTTTACTCATTAAAGTGAGCCTCCTCAATAAAAGAATGCCGCAAAGGCACCCTCATAGTATTATGAGCAGCCTTCTTGGCATAGATCCCTTTGCGGGGGAAGCTCACCAGCTTCATGCTGATTGATATCAATGATAGTATACAACCATTTTTTTTGCAAGCAATAAGCGCAGCTTTCTCAAAAGTTATAAACAATACGTGAATTGTCTGTGCGGCAGCCGGGCTGATATGATATAATTGCTCAGGTGGCGGTGAATCTTCGTTCCGGGAGAGAACAATGAACTACAATGTCAAAAACAGATTCATAGTGTTCGGCGGTGTGGCATTGCTGTTTTTTATTGTACTCGTCGTTCAGCTTATTCAGCTCATGCTTGTCAAGGGGGCCGAATATGCTGCAGAGGCTGCTGCACCCAAGACGCGTGAGATCGCAATTTCCGGCGCGCGCGGCAGTATCCTCGACCGTAACGGGCTTCCGCTGGCGTACGACCAAAAAGCTTTCAATGTTCAGTTTTACCGTGACCCGATGCGGAATAAAGATACGGATCGGGCATTCTATACAGCCATTATCATCGAAACTATCGATATCATCGAGCGCAACGGCGGCAAGACTGTAGACACTTTCGCCATTTATCACGATGAAGAAACTGACGAATACGGCTTTGAGTGGGGCATCACCAACGAGGCTTTTGTTGCAGAGCGCGAAAAAAACTGGCGTTCCAACATGTATGTGGGCTTAAACCGCACGCCTGAGGAGATCTATCTGTTTTTGAGGAACAAGTACCAGATACCGGCCGAAATGTGCTACGAGGATGCGCGGAAAGTGCTTTCAGTCTGGCAGGACGTTCAGCTTGCCTCATGGGTCGCCTACAAACCCGTTGATGTGGCTTACGATGTGAGCATCCAGGCAGTGGCGGAGATCAGCACACGGGGATTGGAGCTCGAGGGGATGACCATCGAAGACAGCACGGTACGCATTTATCCGCGCAGCGCCGTGGCGGCACACGTCATCGGCTATATGGGGCGCATCACGGAAGATGGATGGGGCACGCCTGATAATCCGGGCAAGTACAGAACGCTTGGGTATAATGTGGACGACCTTGTGGGCGTAGAAGGCATAGAGGCCTCCATGGAGGCCTATTTGACAGGCAACAGCGCGGAACGCCAGGGCAGACAGGAAGTTGAGATTGACAATATGGCTGTTGTTCAGAATGTGCTTTCATCCTCTGAACCCATGCAGGGGTTCAATGTGATGCTCACGATCGATATTCCGCTGCAGCTCGCGCTTGAGGAATCGCTGGCGAAGAATATACCCGAAGTCAAGAAAGAACAGCTCGCGATCTATGAAAAAAACAAGGACTCTAAGGATTATAAAGAAAAAATTGAGGATATCAGCAAAGTGAGGCTGGCAGAATCGGGTGCGGCGGTCGTGCTGGACGTGCACACGGGCGAAGTGCTTGCAATGGGCAGTTATCCGAGCTTTGACCTTAACCTGTTTGTCGGCGGTATTCCGGTGGAAGATTACAAGGCTTTGACTGAGGGCGACGCGAAGATCACAGCGCCGCTTTACAACAAGGCTGTGTCGAGTCGCGCGACGCCGGGCTCTATCTTCAAGATGACAACGGGCATCGCGGGGCTGATGGAAAATGTGATCACGCTCAACACGCGGATTGATGATGAAAGCCCCTGGACAAAAGACGTGCGTTACGGCCAGGCGCCGAGGTGCTGGGTCAAGAATCCAGCGAGGCACAGCAATCAGACTATTGTGGAGGGGCTGCAAAACAGCTGCAACTATTTTTTCTTCACCGTCGCTGACGGTTTGGGCATGAACCTGCTCGGAAAATGGGGGAGAGAGTTTGGGCTGGCTTCTTCTACAGGCATTGAGCTGCCGGGAGAGGCCATCGGACAGATAGGCAACCAGCAGATACTCTTTGATCCTGAAAAGCCGATCAACAGGCAGGACACATCTATGCCCCAGCTTGTGAAAAACGCTATCCGCAGAGTGCTCAACAATATTGAGGAATCCCGCGATGTGGAGTATGACGAGCAGCTGCTGGACGCAACTGCCGAGCAGCTTGTGTATCTTGCAGGTATTTCATGGACGGCGGATAGGGATGATAACAATATCCTCAAGGACAAAAACGGCCTTTCGATGGGAGACCATGTGCGCAGTATACTGGCCGACAATATGCGTGTATCCGAAAAGATCTCACGCGCAAACGGCTGGGATACCCAGATCGCGACGCATATTGCCGAGCTGCGCTGGACGCCTTTTATGACGGTGGTTTCCGGGATGGGGCAGGGCTATATCCAAGTGACGCCTATTGCAGTTGCGCGGTATGTGGCTGCTCTTGTAAACGGCGGGACGGTCTATGAAACACAACTGGTAGATAAAGTCGTGGCCCAGGACGGCACGGTGGTCTTTGATAAGAAGCCAGAGGTATTCAATACGATCGACGCGCCCAAAGCCTACTTTGATGCGGTCAAGCTCGGGATGCAGAAAGTGGTTACCGACCAGGACGGCACGGCGGAGAAATTTTTTAGAGATTTTAAATACAGGGATGATATCGGCGGGAAAACAGGCACGGCGCAGGTCTCGGATATCGACCTGGAAAACAACAGCTGGTTTGTATGCTTTGCGCCGTATGATGAGCCGGAGATCGCCGTTGTCGTTTTTATACCTCACGGCCATTCAGGCGGCATGTCGATCGCCGTGACAAAGGATATCGTTGACTATTATATGGACAGAAAAAAGGTGGTCGCTGAGCAGACCATCCCTGAGGTGGGTTCGCTTGTTCGCTGATATTTAAAGAAAGATGGTTAAAAAAGTCGTTTATGCAGGAAAAACCATAATATTTGTAGAACTGTGATTGCTATAAAGCTTTGCGAGGACAACAATGTCGGTAACGATAAAAGGAAAGTCGGGCGGTGTGCTGGAGATCATGATGCAGCCGTCCGCCTCTTATAATGAGATAAAGAGCGCGCTTTGGGACAAACTATCACGCCACAAAGGCTTTTTCGCTGGCTGCGATACCAAAGTGGTGATCAGCGGCCGCAAGCTTCAGCATGCGCAAAAGCAGGAGATCAAGAAAATATTTGAGATGGATTACGATATCAGCAATGTATCGTTCGGTGACGAAGCCCTGCCAAAAATAGTGGAAACCGCAGTCAGGCCGGCAGAGCTGCCCCGAGGAGCAAGCGGTAAGCGGGTCAAACTGATATCCAATCTGTTTTTTGATGCCAACAGCATTTTTATATCACATACGCTGCGCAGCGGTCAGCGTGTGGAGTGCGCGGGCGATGTGACTGTGCTCGGCGATGTCAATGACGGCGCCGAAGTGATCGCCGGGGGAAGCATCGCTGTGATGGGCACGCTGCGCGGGCTTGCTCACGCAGGCGCTGCAGGCCGCAGCGATGTCGTGGTGGCTGCAAACTGCCTGATGCCCAAGCAGCTTAGGATCAGCGGCAAGATCGCTGCGTTCCCTGCCGGTCAGCAAAGCAGAGAGCCGCAGATCGCCGAATACAAAAACGGCAGCATTGTGATAAGGCCGCTAAAGCCTCTTGGGCGCTTAGTATAAAGACTGCGGCAAACAGAAGATTATTTGGAGGGCAAAGGTATGCAGAACGTCATCGTGGTGACATCGGGAAAAGGCGGTGTAGGCAAAACAACAACCGTCGCGAATCTGGGCGTGGGGATTGCCCAGGCGGGCAAAAGCGTTGTGATGATAGATACAGATATTGGTCTTAGGAACCTTGATGTGGTGCTTGGCCTTGAAAACAGGATCGTGTATGATCTTGTCGACGTCGTGGAGGGCACATGCCGCTTAAAGCAGGCGCTAATCAAAGACAAGCGGTATGACGGCCTTTTTCTTATACCGGCGGCGCAGACACGTGACAAAATGTCTGTCAACCCTGATCAAATGAAAAAGCTCATCGCAGAGCTCGAAAAAGAATATGATTATATTCTAATCGATTGTCCTGCGGGGATTGAACAAGGCTTTAAAAATGCCATTGCGGGCGCGAAGTCGGCGATCGTGATCACTGTGCCCGAGGTTTCCTCCGTCCGTGACGCGGACAGGATCATAGGGCTCTTATCGGCGGCGGAGATTGATGACTGCCATCTGCTTGTCAACCGCATGCGCGCCGATATGGTCAGGAAGGGCGATATGCTGGCGCTCGATGACACGCTGGACATCCTCGGTATTGAACTGATCGGCGTGGTGCCTGAGGATGAAAGCATCATCCGTTCAAGCAACATGGGAGAACCCATCGTCTCAAACAACAAAGCGCATGCGGGCAGGGCATACCAAAACATTGCCAGAAGGATCATGGGAGAGAACGTGCCGCTCTTGGAAATTGAAGAAGACGGTGGTCTGGCATCTGTATTTAAAAAGCTTTTTGGCGTGAGATAGAGGGGGTATATGATGTTTGGCAGAAAAAGAGGTTCCAGCAGCGTCGCGAAAGAACGTTTGAAACTTGTGCTGATACATGATCGGGCAGGCACATCTCCCTCCAGCAATATCATGGAGATGCTTCGCAAAGATATCATTGGTGTCATATCCAAGTATTTTGTTGTGGATGAGAGCGCATTTGATGTGGAGATCAAGAATTTTTCCGAAACGAAAAGCGGCAGCACAGCCACTAAACTGACCGCGAACATCCCGATCCGGAGCATCAAGAATCTCGGAAGGAACAAATATTAGGGTATTTTTGGCTGATACATTTCGACCAGTTTGTTGACCCAAACTCTGCTTGGGCCTTCAATGATGGAAAAGGGTGCGTTGATTTCCCCTTCATCGTGCTCGAAAAGCAGTATTTTGACACCTTCGCGTGTCTGGCCTTTGAGCAGCTGAAGGTAAAAAAGCGCATAGGGCACAAACCCATCTTTGTATATGATCAGAGAGACTTCACCCCAGGGCTTTTGCAAGATGCGGTCGTAACGCGTATCGCGCACAAAGGGTACTTCTATGATGCCAGTCATTCCGTTTTCGTTTGTTTCATAGGCTTTGCCCGTTTCAACAATGACGACTTTAGCACCGGCGATCGGCGCTTCTGAGTAGCCTTCCACCACGTTGACTGTGAGCCGTGCAAGGTCAGCACTGCCGGATGAAAAAACGGCATTAACAGAAGGGGATAAGTTGACTGCCAGCAGGACGGCGCTGACGAGCAAGGCTGCGCTGACACATGCAGCGGCAACCAGCGAGCGTTTGTCTTTGAATTTATTCATTTGATTCACCTCAAAGCATATATATGCGGCAGATGAGCGCCTTTATGGCAGCAGCATGCAAATAATGAACAACGTTTGACTATAATTGAATGATAAGTAACAAATTTAGGAGTCAGTATGGAGAACATACGGTTTGATTTCAATAACATGATGGCAAAACAAGTGGGTGAGCGCGGGTTTTCTGCCGCTGATCTTCTTTTCGCCCAGAATATGGCCGAGGATGCCCACAGCGCGCTGATGCAAAAGGCACCGGGTTTCCGGCAGCTGCCGTTCGGACAGGCGGCCGTTATAGAAGATATCAGCGCAGCCGCTGAAAGGATAAGGGAAGAATTCGAAAATTTTGTCGTACTTGGCATCGGCGGATCGGCGCTTGGGCCTATCGCTGTGGAGCAGGCGCTTGGCACAGGCGCGGACAAAATGCACCTCTTCGTAGAAGACAACGTGGATCCCGAGCGCTTAACTCGCGTTTTCGGCGGGCTTAATCTTAAAAGAACCGTTTTCAATGTCATCACCAAATCGGGGAAGACGTCTGAAACGATGGCACAGCTGATGTTTGCTGCAAATGCTCTTGAAAAGGCGGGGTTGCCGTTTGCCCGCCATATCATAGCGACAACAGACGAAAAAAACGGGGATCTCGTGCGCATCGTCCAAAAAGAGGGTTTGCAGTCTTTTGTGATACCAGCAGGCGTAGGCGGCCGTTTTTCCGAACTGACCCCCGTCGGGCTGTTGCCAGCGGCGGTGTGCGGCCATGATATCCGTGCGATGCTCAAAGGCGCGGCATACATGGATACGCTGTGTGCGCGCGAAGCCGATAATCCGGCGCTGCTTTATGCGCTGCTGCATGTGCTTGGCGTAAGAAAAGGATACAACATCAGCGTGATGCTGCCTTATGCGGACAGTTTAAAATTCATGTCCGACTGGTATGCGCAGCTTTGGGCTGAATCTTTAGGCAAAAGATACGATCTTGAAGGCAACGAGGTGTTCGCGGGGCAGACGCCCGTCAAGGCGCTTGGCGTGACGGACCAGCATTCGCAGATTCAGCTTTACACTGAAGGCCCGTTTGACAAGATCGTCACGTTCCTCGAAGTGGAAGCGTTTCGGAACGACCTTGATATTCCGTCCGCGTTTGAGTATATCGAAGATTTAGCATTCCTTGCTGGAAAAACATTCGGGCAGCTGCTCAAAGCCGAACGCAGGGCGACCGAATACGCGCTCTGCAAGGCGCAGAGGCCAAACATCACCATCACGCTGCCAACAGTGAACGCGTATACCGTAGGCGCTTTGCTGCACTTCTTTGAAATGGCAACGGCATATACGGGCGAGATGCTCCGTATCAATACCTTTGACCAGCCGGGTGTTGAGGAAGGCAAACTGGCCACATTCGCGCTGATGGGCAAGGCGGGTTATGAGAAGAAAAAGAAAGAGCTTGACGCGCGCCCAAAAAAGGATGAAAGATTGATCATCGAATAAAACGAACCCGGGGAAAAGCCCCGGGTTCTTTCATCTTTATCAAGAAGCAAGTTACGCCTCCGATGTGTTCGCTGAAGCAGGGGTGGGCTTGCCAAGCCGGCTTTTAAGCGATTTGACCATGTTGTAAACCGGCGGTATCGCTGTGATCACGATGCAGATGGCTAGGTCTATCAAAGCAAATAAATTGTAGCTTAGGGAATACCAAAGTACAGGCTGATCTCCGGCGTATTCGGCAAAGAAGACCACGCCCGATACAACATGCATCCCAAAACGCAGCAGGCCCGCGATCGCCATGCCCGCAATGATATTTTTGCGGAACACACCCGCCAAGCCAAGCACCATGAATCCGAGAATGTAGTCAAGCAGGAACTGTGCCCAATGCACGATCCAGAAATCCTGCAGGCATTGCAGGAAACCGTACGCCAGGCCGACGATCAGCCCTTTGGGCGTACCAAAGACATACGCGAACAGCATGATAGGCAGCATGCTCGCCGGTGTGATCGAGCCGCCCTGCGGCATTCTCCAGAGCCGCAGATATGAAAGCAGGAACGCCAGCGCGAGGCACATCGCCGCCGCGGACAGCTCGCGGATCGTCCATGAACTTTTAGCGGCGCCTTTGCGCTTGAGTAAAAACACGGCGCCAAGCACAAGCATCAGGCCAGCCGCAATGAGTATCAATGTGCGGTTGGCATCAAGAAATGCGCCAAAGCTCAAACTGAATTGTTCTAAATTGTTCTCCATAAAATACACCTCTTTTTTTTTCCGCCTGAGGCTTTGGAGAAAAGACATTTTTGCTGATAAAAAAGGATATACCGCAGTATATCCCCTTAAAAAGCAAAAACCCGTGACACCGCACAGGTTCCAAGAAGTCTTTTGCTTCCCTACGTTGGAATGACCCAACAGGTTCAAAGGGTTTTGCGCTTAAAAACGCATCTCAGCCGAAACCGGCACCCCCAGCGGTTAAGAGCATTATATACTTTCACTTACGGTGTGTCAATGGCGGGTTTTTAACGTCTAGGATTATTTAATCAGAACAGGCCTGCTCTTTGCCCCCAATCTTGACAACAAATGTGGAACAATATATAATTTTTTTAATCATCGGGGGAACACTACCAATGGAAAAGAAGGCAGAAAAAGCACGAAATGTCCGCATGAATGCATTGAATGACACTCCTTTGCCGGCAGAGCCTGAAGCAAAACGCGCTGTGGGCTCTTTTGTCGCAGAGATGATTTTTTCCGTGTTTCTGATAGCGGCGATATGCGCACTCCGCACGGTCCAGATCTTTGCCAGCAACGTTGGATTGGTGGCTTTTTCTGATCTCGGGACATCCATGTGGATCTATATGGGGGCCAGCGTTGCTGTTTTCGCGGTTTTGCGGGTTTTTGTACGAAAACCGTATTATGCGGGCGCTTTCGTTGCGGTGGCGGCCTTTCTGGCTGTCAACTTTACCTGGCTGGTGGATTTCCTGCGATTATTCGTTCAAACGCTCAACCCCGCCCTTATCGGCGCCTTGATCTTATATGTTGTTCTCGTGACAGGCGTTTTTTTTCTGCTTCGGCTGCTTTATAAAAAGAAGTTTCCCCTGCATATCGTGACCAAGATTTTATCATTGACCTTTACAGGCCTTGTTCTGTTCAACGCTGTTTTAGCTTTTATCGCTTCAGGCAAAACCGCATCCTTAGATGATGCAGCGGATGCCGCTGTCCCTGCCGCAGCTGTGGCTTTCTCGTCACAAACCATTCCGGTGCCTGTCAATGAAGCAAGCGTTGCAAAGGACGGCATCGCCACTGAACCCGCGTCTTTTGGACTGCCCAACGTCTACTTTTTTATTCTGGATGAGTACGGCACTTTCGACATCATGTCCAAATACTACGGCTACGATAACGAAGTGTTCTATGATTTTCTCGATATAGCAGGTTTCAATGTCTCAAGGGAGAGTTATTCCACCGACAACCAGACGGCGCATGCCTTTGCCGACTTACTGAACTTAGATTATATTTCTAGGAAGCTATCCAAAACCAAATGCATGGAGGCCATATCAGAAGCACCGCTGTTTTCAATTTTTTCTGAGCTCGGCTATGCACAGTTCCAGATCGCGGACAGCAAGTACTTTGAAGGCATCGAGAGCCTAAGCTCCGGCAGAGGGGGCTCGGCTTACGAGAAAGTGGTCAATATGTTCGGCGATGACGAAGCTGATGAGATCGTTTCTGACAATTCTATATCAGGGGCGCTTTCTGATCTGTTAGGAAGCCAGGCCGTCAGTTCCGGCACGGCCGTGGACACAAAGGCGCTCAATCAATGGGGATTTTATCCCTCTGACTACATTCGCGAGTCCAGAGAGTACAAGAGGCACAAACTCAGCGATTATGCAGATGCCCTGCTTTCCAAATTCGAATTCTTTGAAGACCCGGATAGTTACATTCATACTGCGCCCCGTGTGATCTATGCCTATATGCTGGCCACTCATGTCCCCTTTGTCTTCAATGAATACGGCGGCATCATCCCATACGGTGAATGCCGAAACTGGGAAAATACAGATATATATTTGAATCAATACAAATTCATCAACAAGCATTTGATGGTGAGTCTCTCTGCGATCATA
Source organism: Christensenellales bacterium (assembly GCA_040768905.1). GTDB lineage: Bacteria > Bacillota > Clostridia > Christensenellales > SZUA-584 > SZUA-584. The sequence goes on along the minus strand of JAXGMA010000001.1, from coordinate 1,684,292 downwards.
GAGAATGACCCGGACAGCATCATCATCATTATGTCTGACCATGGTATACGCTATCACGCAGACTGCAAGAAAAAGCATATCTTTTATATCACCGATAAAGATTCCTGCCGTATCATGAACGCGGTATATATCAAAGGACACAAGTATGATATCGAGGGGCTTTCCGGAATCAATACGCTGCGCTTTATACTCAGTCTCTACGAAGGGCTGGATTTCCCACCGATCGAAGACCCCATCACATCTGATTCTCCGGACAGTCTTCGCGGCATCATTCCAAAGCCCCGTTGAGATCCAGATATGATGTGCAGAATGGCGCCCGTATCTTTTGTATTGAATAACGTATTAAGGTGTGACGCATGGATGTAATCAACACGATCATTGGTATCCCTCTTGGATATATCATGTGGCTGTGCTATGAACTGGTCAAAAATTACGGCGTTGCTATATTATTGTTTGCATTGCTGACCAAAGCTCTGATGTTTCCGCTCAACATATGGGTGCAAAAAAATTCAATAAAAATGGTAAAGCTTCAGCCGCGGATCAATGAGATCGCAGCGTCTTGTGTCGGCAGCCGGGACACGGTTGCCGAGAAGCAATTGGCGTTATATAAACAGGAGAATTATAAGCCCCTTGCCGGCACGATTCCGTTGCTGATACAGATACCGATCATCCTCGGGCTGATTGCCGTCGTGTATAACCCGCTGCAGCACTTGCTGCACATTGATGCCAATACCATCAATGCGTTGGTGCAAAAAGCGTCTGAGATACTTGGTACAGCAGAGCTTGGGTCCGGTGCGCAGCTTAAAGTCATCGAACTGATCAACGATCCGTTCTATACGACCGCATTCTCGGGTGTCCCAGTCTCCGGCGCTGCCGACGCTATCGCGAAAATAAAGACGCTTGACCTTCATTTTTTGGGTGTCAACCTGGCCGCTATACCCGCGCTTGAGTGGAACATCATGCTGCTCGTTCCGATCCTCTCCGGCGGGAGTGCCGTACTGCTTTCGGCCGTTCAGAATAAAGTCAATGTCTTGCAGCGTGAGGCCGGATGGTTCGGACGCTGGGGAATGGCGTTGTTCCTGATGTTTTTTTCATTCTACTTCGCTTTTATCGTGCCTGCAGGCGTCGGCTTTTACTGGATATTGAGCAATCTGATATCCCTGCTGCTGATGCTGGCTGTCAATTTGATGTATCCCCCGAAAAAATACATTGATTATGAGGCTTTGGAGAAGAGCAAGCTGGCACTGGCAAAAAGCAGGGAGCTTGAAAAGAAGCTCAAGCCGACCGCCGAACAGAAAGCCAGGGCAAAGCAGGATTACAGGCGCTTTTTTGACGAAGACAATGTCAAACAGTTGGTTTTTTATTCTGAAAAGAGCGGGTTCTATAAATATTTCAAAGGCGTTATCGACTACATCACAGAGAATTCGAAGATAGTCATCCATTATGTGACGAGCGATCCAGACGACCAGGTGTTTGCATCAGAAAGCCCCCAGCTTCGCCCGTATTATATTGACGACAACAGGCTGATCGTGCTGTTTATGAAAATAGAGGCGGATATGTTCGTGATGACGATGTCGGATCTTCAGCAGTACCATCTGAAGCGTTCGCTGGTGCGAAAGGATATTGAATATGTGTACATGTTTCATTATCCGCTGAGCACGACCATGGTTCTCAAAAAGGGTGCGCTCGATCATTACGATACTATCTTTTGTGTCGGTGCGTTCCAGATAGATGAAATCCGGCAGACAGAACAGCATTATCATCTGCCGGAAAAGAACCTTGTTTTATGCGGCTACGCCATGCTCGAGGAACTGCAGTCGCGTTACGATATGATGGACAAACGAAAGCGCGAAAGCAGCAAGATACTCATCGCACCGTCATGGCAGGAGCACAATATCCTCGACAGCTGCATCCATGAGATCCTCGACGCATTGCTTGGCAAAGGCTTTAAGGTGGTTGTAAGGCCGCATCCCGAGTATGTCAAACGTTATGCCGTGAAAATGAATGCCATCGTGGAACACTATAAATGTTATGAAGGAGACGATCTTTCCTTTGAGCTGGATTTTTCGGACAGCAGCTCGATTTTCAATTCAGATATTGTCATTACCGACTGGTCGGGAACGGCGTATGAGTTCGCATTTGTCACAAAGAGGCCTGTGATTTTTATCGACACGCCTCCTAAGATCAATAATCCCCAATACGATGTGATCGAAGCCAAACCTTTGGAAATAATGCTGCGCAGCCAGATCGGGAAAAGTATCGATCCGCTCAGCCTTGATAAGCTGTGCGCTGCCGTTGAAGAGCTATTGGGCTCAAGTGAAAAATTTGCTGCGAAGATATCAGAGATCATGCAGACGTATATCGCACATTTCGGCCAGAGTGCGCAGATCGGGGGGCAATACATCATCGATAAGCTCACCAGCAAGGAAAAGAATTAGTATGGATGTAAGGGTTTTTTTAAAGGGGGTTCAGAGTTTAGGCGTCAGCCGTTATTACGGCGTGCCCGATTCACAGCTGAGCGCTCTGTGCGATCTTCTGTACACCGAATATGGGATTGGCGAAAAACATATCGTGGCGGCCAACGAAGGCGGTGCTGTCGGCCTTGCGGCAGGGCATTATTTGGCAACGGGAAAACCCGCACTTGTCTATATGCAAAACAGCGGAATCGGGAATGCGGTCAACCCTGTCGCGTCACTGCTCAGCGGCGCCGTATACGCGATACCATGCATTTTTGTAATTGGCTGGCGCGGGGAACCAGGTGTAAAAGATGAGCCGCAGCATGCTTTTCAGGGCAGTATCACATTGCCCATGTTTGACATGCTGGGTATCGCCTGTTATGTCATGTCCAAAGAGACATCGGAAGAAGAGTTCACACAGTGGATCAGGCAGGCATCGGCGCATGTGCAGCAGGGCAAAAGCAGCGCTTTTGTTATAAGAAAAGGCGCACTGTCATCACAGAAAAAAGCAGACTACAAAAACAGCAACACAATGGCGCGGGAGGCGGCGATCCGTATCATCGCGGAAAATGCGGACGAAACGGATATCTTCGTCTCGACGACCGGCAAAGCGTCAAGGGAACTCTTTGAGATCCGAAAAGCGAGTGGACAAGGGCATGCCCAAGATTTTCTGACAGTCGGCTCGATGGGGCATGCATCCATGATCGCTCTGGGCATCGCTCTTGAGAAACGGGACAGAAGGGTATGGTGCATTGACGGAGACGGCTCTATGGTGATGCATCTTGGAAATGCGCTTCTCGCAGCGCGTTGTCAATGCGGCAATCTGGTGCATGTCGTGATGAATAACGGGGCGCACGAATCGGTGGGCGGAATGCCTGTGGCAAAGGGAGAGACTGATTTTTGCGCAGTTGCCAAATCGTTCGGTTACGGTTTTCACAGGCGTACATCGGATGAATCGGGGCTGAAACAGTGTATTGATGAAGCCAAAGCGCAGCGCGGGACGGCGCTGATCGAAGTGATGGCGGCATTGGGCGCAAGGGCTGATCTTGGGCGTCCAGACACGACGCCTTTGGAGAACAAAAAGGCGCTGATGGCTTATCTGAGTGGCGGAAAAAGACAATGAAGGCTTTAATATTGAATTCCGGGGTCGGCAAGCGCATGGGTGCGCTGACAAACGATCGACCAAAGTGTATGGCGGATATCGGCGCAGGTTTTTCTATCATAAGCTGGCAGCTGCATCTGCTCCAAAGGGCCGGCATCCGCGAAACCATCATCACCACCGGCCCGTTTGCCGATGTGCTGTCTGGCTATGTCGGGTCGCTGAAAGTGAAGATGGATATCAAGTTTATTGCCAACCCGGATTATGAAAACACGAATTATATTTACTCGATCGATTGCGCCAGCGATTTTTTACATGATGAAATCATCCTGCTCCACGGCGATCTGGTGCTTGAGCCTTCGGTGATGAGTGATCTGCTGCACAGGAGGAAAAGCTGCGTCGCGGTCGACGCTTCTGCGCCGCTTCCGGAAAAGGATTTCAAGGCAAGGATAACAGACAGCAGGGTCAAGGCGATCGGAATCGAGTACTTCGGAGCGGATTGTGTGGCCTGCCAGCCAATTTACCATATGCAGAAAAAGGATATGCTGCTGTGGCTTGAACAGATCAAAAGGTTTTGTGCCAACGGGCAGCGAGATGTCTATGCCGAAAAAGCACTTAACAACATATTGGACAAAATGGATTTATTTACTGAAGAGCTTGGCGGCCGGCTTTGTAATGAGATTGATAATGCAGAAGACTTAAGCGTATATTCATCCCGATTCAAAAGCATGATTGGATCAGAAAGGATCACCCTATGAAGCGTGTGTATACATGTTTTAGCACAGACATCATCCACTGCGGACATTTGAACATATTAAACAAAGCTGCACAACTTGGGGAACTCACCGTGGGTGTGTTGACGGACGAAGTGATCGTGTCATACAAACGGTATCCGCTGATCCCGCTTCGGGAACGTATCGAGATGTTCAGCAGCCTTCGGTGTGTTTCAAAAGTGGTGGTTCAGGACTCTTTGGAATACGACGCAATACTTCAGAAACTGCGGCCTGACATCGTCGTACACGGCGACAACTGGACGACCGGTTACCAGGCGGAGATCCGCGAGAGGGTCATCGCACAGCTTAAGCAGTGGGGCGGGGAGCTTATCGAGTTTCCTTATACGCATACGCCTACTGAGGATATCATAACGCAGCTCGATAAAGTGCTGGCTATGCCGGAAAACAGGCGCTCCCGGCTGAAAAAGCTGCTGAGTTACAAGCCCTGTTTATCTGTGATTGAGGCACACAGCGGATTAAGCGGCCTGATCGCTGAAAAAACCAAAGTAGAGACAATAAAGGGAACCAAAGAGTTTGATGCGATGTGGGTTTCGAGCCTGTGTGATTCAACAGTGAAGGGAAAGCCGGATATCGAGTTGGTGGATATGACATCGCGGATACGTACGATCGAAGAAATCATGGATGTCACGACCAAACCGATCATCCTGGATGGTGATACGGGCGGACTCACCGATCACTTTGTGTTCAATATACGCACGCTGGAACGCAAAGGGGTTTCCGCCATCATCATAGAGGATAAAGACGGGCTGAAAAAGAATTCGCTTTTTGGTACAGAGGCCGCCCAGACGCAGGCCGGTATTGAAGACTTCTGTGAAAAAATCAAAGCCGGCAAGAATGCACTCAAGACCTCTGATTTTATGATCATAGCGCGCTGTGAAAGCCTCATATTGGAGAAAGGCATGGAGGATGCCATAAACCGCTGCAACGCCTATGTTAAAGCGGGCGCAGACGGTATCATGATACATTCGTGCAAAGGCAAGCCGGATGAGGTCATTGAATTCTGTAAACGGTTCCGCAAGACAAACAAGAGCATTCCGATAGTGGTTGTGCCGACGACGTACAACACCATCACAGAAGAAGAGCTGGCGCGGCACGGCGTGAATATCGTGATCCATGCGAACCATCTGATCAGGAGCATGTTTCCGGCGATGCAGAGCACGGCGGAGCAGATACTCAAACACGGCAGGTCGCTGGAGGCGAGTGAAAACTGCCTGCCGATCAAGCAGATTCTGACATTGATCCCGGATCATTAAGGAGAAAGGCCACATGATGCAATATCAGCCATTTTCACCTGTGGATATACGTTTTACCTCTATGCCGGTTTTGTTGGAGCAGCTGTCTTGCATGGCGGACAAGCGCGTGATGATCATGGCCAGCCAAGGCACATTGAAACGCTTAGAAGCGTATGAAGATTTCGGCCGCTTCACAAAGCAGAAAAAGAACCGCATTTTCAGCGATATTCGGCCAAACCCGTCTGTGGATGATGTCCTTGGCTTTTTGAAACTGCATCGCAGCGCCGATAAATATGATTGTATCCTTGCAATCGGCGGGGGCAGCTGTATCGACCTTGCCAAAGCAATCGCCGCGCTGCAGGGGTTGGCGAATACGCACGGCCTTGATTACGAAGGCATCTTGGAGGCGATCGCGCATAAGTCATTTTTTCAAGGCTATGAGCCGCCCGGTATAATCGCAGTGCCCACCACGGCCGGTACCGGATCGGAAGTGACAAAATGGGCCACGATCTGGGATTTTAAGTACAGAAAAAAGCTGTCTGTCGAACATCCCGGATGTTTTCCCAAGTACGCGTTTATGATCCCTGAGCTGACAAAAAGCATGCCGCCAAGGCTGACGCTCTCGACCGGGCTTGATGCGTTGAGCCACGCGATGGAAGCTTTCTGGGCGCGGAAGAGGAACCCGCTTTCTCAGGCGCTTGCCCTTCATGCTGTCGAGTGCATCAAGTGCGCTTTGCCTTCTGCCCTTGACGGCGCGGATGACCCGGAAGCCAGAAAAGAGATGTGCCTGGGTTCTTTACTGGCAGGGCTGGCTTTTTCAATGACAAAAACGACCGCATGCCACAGCATTTCATACCCGCTGACATTGAATCACGGCGTCGAACATGGTTTCGCGGCAGCCATCACGCTTTCTGCGATGATAAAAATCAACGCAGAGGCTGTGCCTGAACTGACAGAAATCATAAGGCTTTTCGGCAGTGCCGAGGGGTTCGATACATGGCTAAACGGTGTCACGCGGGGGATCCAGGAACTTAGGCTTTCGGCTTTTGGGATCTTTGATCATATGATTGACGGTATCGCTCAAGAAGCTTTTACACTTGGGCGTATGGATAATAATCCTTTTCCAATGGAACGGGAATCAGTGATTAAAATTTTAAAGAATCTTTTATAAACATTGATGGAGGAAAAAATGAAAAGAGCTTTACAGAATTTCGGGGTTTTTATCGTTTATTTTATGTTGATGACGCTCATGCTCTCTACCACGGCGTATGCCTATATTGACCCCGCCGCTACATCCTATATTGTACAGATCGTTGCCGGCGTCGTCATAGCGAGCGGTGTTGCAGTCGGCGTTTTTTGGAAAAGGATCAAACTGTTCTTCAGAAATAAAAAGATGCAAAATCTGGAGAAGTCATTAGCCAAAAAAGCAGACAAATAATGAATTTTTTCGCAGTGGATATTTCAACAGGGCTGACTGTCGCTTCCGGAGCCGGGCGGACAGAGTTTTTTGCTTACCGGAAATCGACTTTGATCTCGTTGCTGCTTTCATAATTCACCCTCCAATTGGGAAGGCGGATGGAGAACATTTTGCACAGAGCTCCAATATCGGCCTTGAGCTGCTCGATCTTGTCGGTGTTGGCCGTCAGTGAGTCAAGGCCGCTTTTTGTCTTATTGTACAGCGCCCACTCCTTGCCAGCGGGCAGAAACTGGCGATATCCGGATGGTATGCCCGAAGATAAGAGCGATATACGCACACTGACAGCGCCGTGTGCACTCAACAGCGCCAGAGGGTCTCCGGAGCTTTCCGGCGTGCTTGTCGGCTCGTCTGTGGGTTCGGGCGGATCGGGCGTTGGATCGGGCGTTGGATCGGGCGTTGGATCCGGCGTTGGATCGGGCGTTGGATCCGGCGTTGGTTCGGGCGGAACTGGTGTTGGCTCCGGGGTGGGTTTTGGCGTGGGCGTGGGTTCGCCATATATGGGCAGTTTTGCATCCGCATCAAGCCTGGTCTTGACACTGGAGAGTACACTGGATGCACCGGCTCTGACCACGGGCAGCTGCATCCGGTTCCATTTTGCAATGGCTGCCGCGGAAGAATACTCGCCGTACTTTTCCACATCAACGCCGTATATCTTCTTGATCAGCTTGACGCGGGCATTCTGGTCAGTCAGCACAAAGTTCCAGTTGAATATCCCATAGTTGTATTTTCCGCCCATCGAATACATGCCGATGCTTTCGGGGGACACGTTGTAGGCAAAGGCCGCCAGCGCCGCCGTTTGCGCAAACGTTGTGTTAGTATAGAGATTGCCGTCAAATGCATCCAGCAGCGCAGGGATACTTGTCAGCATTCCTTTCTGCTTGATTTCTTCAAATATCGCAACCAGCATTTTTTTCTGTCGGGCGATGCGGTTTAAGTCGCCCGCTTCCGAAACACCCTTGCGCACGCGCAGGTAATCCAGCACGGCCTGGCCGTCCATATCCTGCACGCCTTTGGAGTAGGAGCGCCCCTGCATCTTAAAACTCATTTCTACATCAAAATCATGGACGCCGCCGATGACATCCACCAGGCTCTTCACTGCATTCATGTCTACCGCGTAATAGTAATCCACCGGGATGCCGCCCAGCATCCATTGCGCCGCCTCGCAGACTTTATTAAAACCGCCTTCGGTGGGCCAGCCGCCGCCGCAGTCGATAGACGCATTGAGCTTATAGATGCCCTTGACACCGGGGATCTTGGCATAGGTGTCGCGCGGCAGTGAGATCATGTTGGCAGCGCCGGTGTTTTTATTGACAGACAGCACGATCATCACGTCGCTGTGGAAGGCTTTTTTTCCTCTCCATGTTTGACGCTCTTCAGAATGATCGACTCCGATCAGCATGATGTTGACGATGTCTTTTAAAAAGCCTGTATCGGCTTGCGCCAGTAATGCCTCATAGGGGTCGATGGTGGGCTCGGGTGTTGGATCCGTTGGGGTATCAGTGGAATGAGCCGCAGTCGGAGGCGGTGTTGTGATTTGCTCTGCCACATTTTTGAACTGTGCCATCGGGTCTTCCCAAATGGAATAAGCCCATGTGCCGGTTCCGATAAGCAGCAGTACGAGGAGAGCCGCAGCACTAAGGAAAACAATCTTTTTTTTGCTCCAGCGCTTGCCGGATTTTTCTTTGGCCTTTGTCAATGGCTGACTGTCTTTAGCAGCAGGAGTTTCTGCTTCAGCGGCAGGTTCAGCACCGCCGAGGCTGTTTTCTGAGCCATCTTCCGCGCTGTCTGCTTCGGCGGCAGCTTCAGTATCGTCGAGGCTGTTTTCTGAGCCATCGCCCACGCTATCTGTTTCGATGGCAGATTCAGCACCGCCGAGGCTGTTTTCTGAGCCATTGCCCTCGCTGTCGGTTACGATATGCGCAGTATCAAGATCCTTAATGGGGTCAAGTTTCAGCAGCCTCAGGAAGAATTTCAACAATTTCTCTTTCATAATCTGATACAATTTAAACATTTACTCCAATCATTGTCAAGACCGAGTCTGGCTTTGATCAGGAAAAAAGCTTTTTGCCTCAGCATTCGTGACTGACATATTCTTCTCCTTGTCTGCAGGCATTGCCGCCGATACCGCGGCATCAGATATCGATGGCATTTTTTACTCAACGTAAGGCGTGTAGGGTATATCTTCCAAATATAGCGTACCTGCAGACATGCTTATGTTGAAGTCTCGTACTATATCCGCGGAAACAAGCGTGAGTATCCCCTTCATGGTGATATCGTCAAAAGTGTATGTTCCGTAAACCGTTGTGTCACCGCGCTCAAGAGTCGCTGAAAAGTCCGCGTTGAGCCGGATAATGCGTCCTTCATAATGCCATGCACCGACAGCCGGGTTTGATGGTTGGCAGGTGTCTTCTGCTGCAATGAATGAAAGGTCTCTGTAATACAGTATGGTGTCGTTTGACTCGATATGCGTGATTTGCGCTGACGCAAAACCGTCAATGGTGACTATGTAATTTTCGTCATGCCCCTCGATGTTGAGTATGAACCCATCTTGTGTATAAGCATAGCTGTAGGTATAAAACTCCTCAAATTCCCATCATTGGAGCTGCCCTTTGGAAACATCGGGATCGCCGCTTATGTTGCGTGCAACACTAAGCAGGTAGGTACTCTCCGAAAAGTGTAAGCTGACATATGAACGCTCTTCCTGGTCATAAATAACATAATATGGAAAGAAGCATACAGCGCAGCAGTGTGCCCAGTCTTTTAAAATTTTTTTGATAATATTAAAGAGGGTGCGTTTCCAAAAGGATACCGTACAGAAACCAAATTATGCGATGCGTTTTTTAGGCTGATTCATTCTTTTTTTTATCGACAGTTTTTAAACACGATGCTATTAAGTGCATTATAACATGGCTTTTCCTCATTGGGCAGTTTTGCTGCGCATTTTTGCATAAGAAAGACTGTTGTAACGGCAAAGCAAAAATAAAATGAAAGAGTCCGGGAGTATAGCGGTTTGAAAATATTTTCAATTATAATTTAAATATACTAATAATCCAAATTTGCATTATTAGTAGAAAAAAAATATAATATGCTTAGAAAAATGGGGACTAATTGTATGAAAAGAATAATATATCGTCTTTTATTGATATGTAGCAGAATAATTAGATTTTTTTGTAGAGCAGTATATGAACTAATAATGATGTCGCCTATTTTTGCATTAGTTTTACTAGCTGTTTTTGTGTTTTATTTATTTGGTAATTATGCAAATTTTATAGCAGCCCTTAAACAATTTCAAATATTTATTCTCTCTGTTTGTTTTACGACTTATTTCATTGCTTTTTATAATAAAGAAAGAATTAGAAGAAGAGAGTTGAAATATTTGCATATTCATTACTATTACTTAATTGAAACTATGGCATTTTTTATAGAAGCAATACATGAAGTTTTTAATGTTGAATTAAAACCAATTCATCTTTACGGATTTGAATATAATCATGATCACGTATATAACGAAATTTTAAACAAACTTAGCATAAATACAACCTCTTTTAATTGGGATGAAATTATTATTTATAACGGTTTTTCTTATTCAAAGAGGCAGTTTTTTAATGCAAGAACACGTAGTTTATTTTATACTGCCCAACATTTTATGAATGTTGACGACTCAAACAATAAAAAAAATTCTATGCTTGAAGCGTTTAATCATTATCATGGGTTGTCTCGTATTCTATGTATAGATGATAGTTATGATTGGTCTGAAGTACCATTAAATGAAATTGAAGCGAGGATTCGATTCATTATTCATATGATAAGTGAATTAGAACGTCAAATTAGCAGTCCATACCGTATTGATGAATCAATTGTTTTTTCAGTCTACGCATTCTTATGTAGGGTTTTTAAGAAAAAGCTTCCCAAGTAAGCAAAAGTCTGGGGCATAGCAGCATAGCGACAACACGTAATTATCCATCCATCCATCCATCCAATAGGAAATAGAGTATTAAATGTGAACAAGCTTTTATAATAGGTTTGACTCGAATTTTGCATCTAAATAGGCTTAATAGTTTGAATGGATGTAGTGGCATAAATAGCGACAAACAATATAATCTTAAGCTAATTAAAATAACAACCCCTTAAACAACGGTTTTTCCGCTGCTTAAAGGGCTAAAATGGTGACCCATCCGCGACTCGAACGCGGGACACCTTGATTAAAAGTCAAGTGCTCTACCAACTGAGCTAATGGGTCAAATCTGTATTGGCTGGGGTGGCAGGATTTGAACCTACGAATGCGGGAGTCAAAGTCCCGTGCCTTACCGCTTGGCTACACCCCAATGTATGGCATAATGGGGTGAGTAGTGGGATTTGAACCCACGGCCTCCAGGGCCACAACCTGGCGCTCTAACCTACTGAGCTATACCCACCATGTTTGGCGCGCCTGCAGGGACTCGAACCCCGGGCACACGGCTTAGAAGGCCGTTGCTCTATCCTGCTGAGCTACAGGCGCCCAATCCCTGCCGCAGCTCAATGTAAATCAAGCAGCCGACAAGACGGAATTTTATCACAAGTATGCGCTGATGTCAATAATTCTGAGCCAGTTTCAATACGTTCATTTTCTCATGGTAAAAACATGTCTTTCCGGGGGGTAAAACAAGCAAAAAGCTACCCCTCCTTGATGAACCGCGCCGTTTTTAAAGGCTTTTGCAATACGTGCTCAAGGTATACGATGAGCGCTTTGCTCATTCGCTGCGACATATCCTCATCCAACGCAAGGCTGCCGATGTCCGCAGGCGCTGTGCGCGCCAAGCTGCGCAATGCCGTGACAAAGGCTTCATCAATGGGTATGCTGTCATAGGGTTTATCGCAGTCCGGGCAGACGATGCCTCCGAGAGAAGCAGAGAAACCGCCCGATTTCTGCGGCGCACCGCAGGATACGCAGGCAAAAAGACACGGGTACACGCCTTCGATAAAAAGGAGACGCTGCAAAAAGTAACAGATGACTGTGCGCGGCGGCGCTGCTGCGGTGTCAAGCGCATACAGCGCATGCACAGTCAGTGAAAACAGGCCGGGGGAGACGTTGTCCTCCTGCGCGATCTTATCCACAGCGTCTGTGATCAAACACGCTGCCGAAAAAGCGTCATAATCGTGCCGGAGATTAAAAAAAACAGATTTGACTTCACAGCTCTTGACACCGTAGCGGCCACTTTTCTCGTAGAAGGTGTAATCGCCGCAGCAAAACAGCGAAGAGGCCGGAAACAGTTTGGAGGTCTGCTTTTTTGCGCCGCGTACCTTCGCGGACATGCGTCCGTAGTTTTTGGTCAGCAGTGTGATGATCTTATCGTTGTCTTTATAATCCGCTGTCCTTAATACCAGGGACAGCGACTGCCGCAGTTCGCCCATGTCATTCGTAACCGAGCTCGCGCATCACGCGCGTGCTGTCGCGCCAGCCCTCTTCCACCTTGACCCAAAGTTCAAGAAACACCTTGGAGCAAAAAAGCATCTCAAGATCCTGCCTTGCGGCGCTGCCGATACGTTTGAGCATACGCCCTCCGCTTCCGATGATGATGCCCTTGTGGCTTGCACGCTCGCAGATGATGGTGGCCTGCACGTCAACGATATCCTTGTCTTCGCGTTTGCCGATATGCATGATCGAAACGCCGATCCCGTGGGGAACTTCCTCGCGCAGCATCGCAAGCGCCTTTTCGCGTATCATTTCAGCCGCTATGATTCTTTCGGGTTGGTCGCTTGGCTGGTTATCAGGGTAGTACTTGGGGCCCGGCACCAAAAACTGCATCAACGCCTCTTTGAGCTCGCCAACGCCGTCGCCGTTTTTGGCGGATATCAGGTACGGCTTTGAATCAAGCCCGGCTTCTGCCAGTAGCTGAGCAGCCTGTGTGCTGCCCTGGCTGCCTGCTGCATCCGTTTTATTGACAGCCGCGATCAAGGGTGTGCCGCTTCGCAGCATTTTCTGCAGTATATCGATATCCTCCGGCCCGACGCCGCGCTGCGCATCGCAGACGAAGACCACGGCTTCCACATCGCGTGCCGCTTCATAAGCGGTCTTTACCATAAATTCGCCGAGCCTGTTTTTCGGGGCATGCAGGCCGGGTGTATCAAGAAAAACGATCTGATAGCCCTGGCCAGTCAAAATGCCTGATATGCGGCTGCGCGTTGTCTGCGGTTTTTTTGAAACGATGGCGACCTTTTCACCCACAAGGCTGTTGACAAGTGTGGATTTGCCCACATTTGGCCTGCCGATTATCGCAATAAAAGCTGATCTGTGTTCCAATTTTATTTCTCCATATCCTTACCGGAAAACGCGCAGGGAAGCAGCGAATCCAGTGTCGTGGTCTGGTGATCCAGCGCACCATCAGCCGCTATCACATCCATCCGGGGCGAGAATTCACTGAGCGCCTGGCGGCAAACGCCGCACGGATAGGTCGGTTTATCCGAGTCGGAAGTGACGGCGATCGCTAAAAATGCTCTTTCACCCTCGCTGACAGCTTTGAAAAGAGCCACCCGTTCTGCACAGCACGTGACGCTGTAAGAAGCGTTTTCGATATTTGCGCCGGTATATACGCGGCCGTTTGCGCAGAGCAAAGCTGCGCCGACGTGAAAACGCGAATACGGGGCATATGCGCCCGATTTGGCCTCTTTTGCCTGCTCCAGCAGCCTTTTATATGTCATGTTCTTATAAACCCCGCTATTCTAAGTATCTCGCGCTGACGGGCGCGCATGGCGGTTTCCTCCGTTTCAGTGTTGTGATCATAACCAAAAAGATGCAGCATGCCGTGCACAATTAGAAAAGCCACCTCGCGCTGCAGCCCGTGGCCGTATTCGTCGGCCTGTGTTTGTGCACGCGGCAGAGAAATGGCGATATCGCCAAGAAAGCCCGCTTCATCCGAGGGGAACGAGAGCACATCGGTCGGCGCGTCATGCTTGCGGTAGATTTTGTTGAGGCTGTGTATTCCCGTGTTATCGGTAAACATCAGCGAAACACTGCCGGCATTGCCTTCGTATTTGGCGGCTGCGCGCGCGGCCTTGACGGCTGTCCGCCGAAGGCACCTTTCTATACAGACATCCTGCACAGTGATATAAACTCTGATCATCGCTCTACTCCTGATCTGGATATTTGACGCGCTCGTGCAGCGCGCCGTCAAATACATGTAAAAACGCCTGTGCAAGCCTGTTAAGATCGCGCCGGCTCAAAGGGCAGTCATCAAGCTGCCCGTCATTATACTTATCACGGAAAAGCTTGTCTATCATGTCTTTGACCTGGTCGCGGTCTGGGTCGTTCATACTGCGTACGGCTGCTTCCACGCAGTCTGCAAGCATCACGATGGCTGATTCCTTTGTGGAAGGCCGGCTGCCCAGGTATTTGAAATCCTTCTCTTTGGGTGACAGGCCTGCTTGGCTGGCTTTGTGGAAAAAATACGGAACGATACTGTCACCATGGTGCTGCATCATGATGTTCTGTACTTCGCGGGGCAGCTTATAACGGTGCGCAAGCATAAGGCCCTGCTCGACATGGGCTGTTATGATCTTAGCGCTCTCATGGGGGTCAAGCTCGTCATGCGGGTTTTCCCCTTTCTGGTTTTCGTTAAAATAGCGCGGGCGCATGAGCTTGCCTACATCATGAAAATATGCGCCAACCCGGCAAAGAAGTGCGTTGGCACCCAACGTATCAGCGCCTGCTTCCGCAAGGTTCGCCGTGAGTACGCTGTGGTGGTAAGTGCCGGGCGCCTCAACGGTCAGCCGCTTGAGCAGCGGATGGTTGAGGTTGGATAGCTCTAGCAGTTTGGCAGGTGTGGAAACACGGAATACGGCTTCCCAGATCGGAAGAGTCCCGATGGCCAGCACGCCGCCCAAAAGGCCGCTCCCTAAAGCGAAGGCGCCGTCGACAAACAGGTTGTCCCAAATCGTGGCTGTGCTGCCCACAAGGCCGATCAAGAGCACTGCCGCAGTGCCTGCTGCACCGCCCAAAAGGCCTGCGGTTAAAAGCGATGAACGATGGCCGGGCTTGTGCAGCGCAAACACGCTGACTGAGCCGCCTACGGCCGCTGTGACCAGCGCGAGCAGCATGGGTGAACTCATGATGCCTGTCTGCCATGATGCGATAAGGCCGGTGACGGACGCCAGCAGGATATTCAGGACAAGCGCGCTTCTTTGTGACACCAGCACGCACACCAGCAAAGTACCAAAAAACACAGGATTGACACGTGTATCGAGCCGCGCCAGCGGTAAAGCAATGGCGGTCACGATGATGATGACGCTTGCAATCACAAGAAGCTTTCTTGTTTCGCTAAAGACGTCGGGTTCAAATTGTTTGATATAAACCGAATAGACGCCAAAAAGCAGCGCAAGCAGAAGAAAAACGCCGATATAGAGCATATAGTCAATATTGTTGCTGCCGACGACCCCAAGAGCGAGCAGTACGGCATACTGTGCCTCTGTGACCACATCGCCGGCCACAACTACTGTCTGGTTTTGTTTATAGATGATGGACTGCACTTCAGACGCTGCTTCTTCGCGCGCCTGCTGGGTGGCCTGCAAATCTAAAAGCTTATTGGCCTTGAGCGCATGGTTGATAGGGTAGTAAGCGACGGAAGCTTTGGCGTTATCCGGATACAGCGTGGTCAGATTCTGCAGTATAACGGCTTTTTCGGCATCCAGCTTCTCTTCGGTGATCCCGCTGCTTTGCGCGCCCGAAGCCAGGCTGATGACTGCATCGGCCATTGAGGCGATTTGTTCGTTGTTTAACGCGGCCATTGCGCGGACGGTTTCTTCGGATATGGACATATCGCCGAATTCGGAGCGGACGGCGTTGTAATCCTCCGGCTCCAAAAATTCGTCCCACGCCACTTTTGAAGCATCGAACAGCGACATATAATGCTCGCGCGGGTTGCTTGGGTCTTCGAATTGCTGATGGCTTATATATTGATTGCGGACCCTGGTATTGACGGTCTGCACCTTTTCAAAATACGAAAGTATGGCCTGCTGCGATTCCTGTGTGATGCTGTTGATAATCGTATAAATCGGCTGGACATCTGCACGCACCTGATCTATTGCCGCATTTGTTGACACCGTGTCGATCACGTCGCGGCTGGCCGTTAAAGACACGGGGGCCACTTCGCCGACCGATATATCGTATTTGACAGGCGTGACGGAAAGTGAGACAAGGGCAAAGACGATCAGCAGCGTGCAAAAGCCGATCACTGCAGCGATCAGCAGCTGCTTCCTGGCCGCGGTTTTTCTCTTTTTGGTGGCTGCAGCCATGCGGTCACCTCCTCTGGGTTTTCTCATATCTTTCGTAAGCCCGGATGATGCTTTGCACCAGCTCGTGGCGCACCACATCTTTGTGCGTCAGATACTGAACACTGATACCGTCCACGCCTTCAAGTATGCTGATGCATTGCTTCAAGCCGCTTTTTTTCTCTTTGGGCAGATCTATCTGAGTGATATCTCCCGTAACAACGACGCGTGCATTTTCGCCAAACCTTGTGAGAAACATCTTCATCTGCTCTTCCGTACAGTTCTGCGCTTCGTCAAGCACGATGAAGGCGTCGGAAAGCGTGCGCCCGCGCATGTACGCAAGCGGCGCGACCTCAATGGCGCCGCGTTCGGAGAGGCGGGCATACATTTCACCGCCAAGCAGCTCATAAAGCGCGTCATAAAGAGGGCGCAGGTACGGATCCACCTTTGTCTGCAGATCGCCGGGCAGAAAGCCGAGGCTTTCGCCGGCTTCAACTGCCGGGCGCGTCAATATGATGCGTTCCACCTCTTTGTTTTTGAGCGCGACGACGGCCATGGCCATTGCGAGATAAGTCTTGCCGGTGCCCGCGGGGCCTATGGCAAAAACCACTGTGTTTTCACGCATGGCTTTGACATAGCGTTTCTGGCCGATGGTCCGGCTTTTGACCTGCCGCCCTTTGCTCGTGATGGCGATCACGTCAGTCATGATCTCTTCTATGGCGTCGGCGTTGCCTTCGCGTGCGAGCTCTACGGCATAACGGATGCGTGAAAGGTCTACTTTCTCATGCCTGCAGATCATGCTAAGAAGCTTGTCCACCACCGTTTTGGCAAGTTCGGCTTCCTCGCGCCGTCCGTATATCGCCACATGTGTATTGCGCGGTATGATGCTCGCGCCCGTTTCTTTTTCAAGAGCCTTTAAGTTTTCGTCAAACGCGCCGAAAAGCGCGATAAGATGGTCAATATTTTCTACCTCGATGCCAAGTTCGACGTTGGTCGTTTCCAATTAATAATCCTCCAAATAGACAACTTTTCCGATGTCTTCATATGTCTGCAAATAGACAGTGACATGCAGTATCCCGTCCTGCTCGGAAAACACCGGCACATGCGCGACGACATCTGCCTGCGCTTTTGCTGCAGCGTCGCAGTAGGCGCGTTCCTCAATGTCAGCCTTGATGATTTGCGTGTCGACGGGCTCGCAGATAAGCTTTGTTTCGCTGTGCTCAAGAAGCAATATCTTGACCGGAAGAAATAGCCCGACGACATCCCGCGTTTCTAATACGCGTGTCTGAAAGTTTTCAAATGTGCACGCTGCGTCGATATCCGCCCTGTCCGCGCCGATCACGATGATGCGCTGTGTCTGCGTTCGGCCTGTGGCCGTGTATGTCTGTTTATACAGAGGCGCACTGGCGCTTGCCGTGTACCATACGCTTCCGATCACATCGCCCCGTGCGGCGAACAGCATGCGTTTTAAGCCTGCATCCCATATAAGGCCGGATATCAGCACGTCTCCTGCGCGGACCGTGTCGCCAGCTTTAACAAGCGCCCGCCCTGTCCTTGCCGTGATGCGTTTGATATGCGCATCTTTAACAGCAACGATGTTGCAGGGGCGTGTGTCATCAACGATTTGCGGCACAGGCTCACAAAGCACCACCTGTACCTCGGCAATTGCGCCGTGTATCCTTATATTGATCCAGGCAAATTCCTCATGCGCAATGAGCAGCTGCGTTTCTGAATACTTTGGATCAATGCTGCCTTTGAACGCGCCGCTGTAAATGCCGAGCGCAGAAAGCTCCTCTTTGAGCGCCTGCGCAGCGCCAAACTCGAGCCCGCTGACGCGCACCTCAAATACGAAAAACGAAGCGGCAAACACCGCGGCCGCAATCAACAGAAGACCAAAAAACAGCACTTTGCGCCGCGTGAGCCACTTGACCCCAAATGCCACGCCCGCCTTTTTTTCTGCGGTGATGGCGTAGCGTGCGGAAAGAGCTTCGAGCAGCTTTTTATAGCCGCGCATATTGACCACAGCGCAAAGCGCGGTATAGGAAAGCCGCCGTGCATCCAACACGGCAATGTGCAGATCCAAAGCCGTGTTCAAAAACTTCTCAAGAGAGAGGCCTTCTACGCGTATCATAACATATCCGGCAAAATAATTCCATAATCTCAAAATGGCGCTTTCCACCTTTTTACCGCAGATTTTCAAACTGTATGGCGTGTATATTTCCGCTGACCACGACACTTTCACGCCCGAACCGCTCAAGGCAAAGCGCGCTGCCGTTGATGATGATGCAAAGCACATGCGTGCGGATACGGACGCTTTTTTGGGTGTACTCGGCTATGCCCTTGTGGTTTTCAAGGCACACGCGCGTGTTGTCGATCAGCGTCAGACGCGTGCTGCCCGCCGCTTCGGGCGCAAGCTCGAATGCCGATACGATTCGTTTTCTAATTTCGCGAAGCTTCTTCAAAATAATACACTCCGTGCCGCTATCGTTTATCTTTATGCGTACAGCATAAAAAAAAGAAGGCAGGGTGGCCTGCCTTCTTCTGGCATCAGGAACAGTTAAGCGTAACAGTGCCGCAATAGGCGGATGATCTTATCTTGCGTCTACTTCTATGCGGCCGGGCGTATGCTTGATCACGGTGACCTGTGTGCCTTTCTCAATGAAGGCACCCGAGGAGATGACCTCTGTGCGCACGCCGTTTATGCGCGCGAAACCCGCAGGCCGGAGGTCTGTCAGGGCTACGCCCTCCTGCCCCACAAGGCTTGTGCCAAAATCATGGCTGACATAGCCTTCTTCTGGGGTCATGTTGGCAAACAGCACGATCCTGCGCAAAAGCCCTAAGCGTTTGAAGAGCTTATAAAGGAGAGGAAGGGCAATGATGCCGCCAACGAGGCCGACAGCGAGCGCGGTCAAAAACGTTGCAGCATCGCGTGTGGCAAAAAGAAGGCCTACCCCCAGTGCGATGATACCGAGCACGCCGAAAACGCCAAAACCGGGCACGGTGATCTCAATTCCGATAAA
This sequence comes from Christensenellales bacterium, assembly GCA_040768905.1. GTDB lineage: Bacteria > Bacillota > Clostridia > Christensenellales > SZUA-584 > SZUA-584. The sequence goes on along the minus strand of JAXGMA010000001.1, from coordinate 1,664,971 downwards.
CACGATGCCCAGCAGGAACAGAGCCACGCTCCAACACTCGGCATAGCCGGCAAGAAATCCGCCGCCGAAATAAAGCCCGAAACAGACAATTGAGACGATGCCGAAAATGCCGAACCCCGGCGTCATGATCTCGATGCCCATGCATACGATGGCCGCGAGGAATAAAAGGCTTAAAATTGGTGTGGAGGTTAAAAACTGCGCAGCCCGGACGGGAAAGCTCATGGGTTTGCTGATGACTGTATGCTCCCCGTAACCAAGCATCGCCAGCGCATCATTGAGTGTCGCCGCGGTGCCGCTGGAGAGCCCAAATGCCAGCGCATCGGCGGCGCGCAGCGTGAGCAGCTCATCCTCTTGCGTCAAGCCCTCAATGGCGTAACGTTTGTCGGCCATCGCTTTTACCAACTGCGGGTCATATCCGCGGGCTTCAGCGGCTGATGTGAGGATACCAATCCATGTGGAGAGCGTTTTTTCATCATTGGGGATGGTCTCCGCTGCGCCGATCACCGCCGAGGGCGCCATGATGATGGATTCGCAGGATATAGAGATAAGGACGCCTGCAGAAAGTGCGTTGGCTCTGATATAGGCATGCACAGGCACGCCAGCCGCAAGCAGCGTTTTTTTGATAGTATCCGCCTCGAGCACCTGGCCGCCGTAAGTGTCGATATCGAGCACCACAGGCATCGATGCCTCTTCCGCTTCGGTGATGGCCTGCGCGATATACGCGCTCATCGCCGCATTGACCTCGCCCTTGACATCCACCACCAGCACCTGGCTGCTCTGAGCTTGCGCTGTGCCCGGTATAAGCAGAGCCAGTACGAAGGACAGCACGGCCAGCACGCAGAATAATCTTTTCATAAATATTCCTTTCAGCCTCATTCGTCAGGGACAATAAAACCCGAAGCAAAGCCTCGGGTTCATCTGCGATTATGTAGACTTAGTGTTTTCTCTTCCGAGCCGCTTCTGCCTTCTTCTTTCTCTTCACGCTCGGTTTTTCGTAGTGCTCGCGCTTTCTTAATTCAGCCAACGTTCCTTCTCTTGCAGTCAGTCGCTTAAAACGCTTAAGCGCATTCTCCAAAGATTCATTTTCACCAACACGAATTTCTGCCACTTATTACCCTCCCTCCCATACCCCGATGAAGCTTTCTTACGGCTTCGTTAATGGGAGTTTTTTAGCTTAGACCATTATAGACAACTGCCCTTGAAAAGTCAACACTTCATTGTCGAAGGCCGTTCCTTAAATATGCAAGCGACTTTTCAAAGTAATCCGGCAGCGGCGCATGAAAAACCATTTGCTTGCCCGTCTGCGGGTGGCGCAGTACAAGCGTTTTGGCGTGAAGCAGCTGGCCGCCGCCATGCAGCTTTGCATCTTTGGGGCCGTATACACTATCTCCCGCCACAGGCCGCTGTATGCTGGAGAGGTGTACGCGTATCTGGTGCGTCCTGCCCGTGTTAAGCTCCGCCTCGATAAACGTATAAGCGCCGAACCGCTCAAGAACGCGGATATGCGTAACAGCGCTTCGCCCGGACGCCTCCACAGCCATTTTTTTACGGTCTCTCCGGCTGCGTCCGATGGGCTTGTCTATTGTGAGAGTATCTTCCTTGATATTGCCGTGCACGATGGCTGCATAGATGCGCCGCGCCGTTTTCTGTGCGATCTGCTCTGCGAGCGAGGTATGGGCCGTATCGTTCTTGGCGATGACGAGCAGGCCTGAAGTGTCCTTGTCGAGCCGATGCACGATGCCGGGGCGCAGCTGTCCGTTTATTCCCGATAAGTCTGTGATACGGTAAAGCAGCGCGCTGACAAGCGTGCCGGTCTGGTTGCCTGCGGCTGGATGCACGACCATGCCCTGGGGCTTGTTGACGACCGCCAACCAAGCATCCTCATAAATGATATCTATGGGAATATCTTCGGGCGCGGCTTTAGGTTCAGACGGCGGATGTATCTTTACCGTGACTGTATCGCCGGCCTTTAATTTATCGCTCGGCCTTCCGGGTGCGCCGTTGATAAGTATATCACCCGAAATAACGGCGTTTTTAATGTGTGAGCGCGACAACGCCAAGTTTTCAGCAAGGTATTTGTCAAGCCTGTCCGCATTTTGCTCAACGGTGATTTCCTTTTCTTCCATGCGGCCATTCTACCATTAACGCCGCGCATTATCAATGCTGCAGATAAGGGGCTTAAGGTGGTCAGCCTTGCTTTTATCTGGGCTGTTCAATTATAATAAATCAAACGAGGAGGAGCTTATGGCAATTTCCCGCAAGCCGGAGTGGCTGAAAAAAAGGATAGATACCGGCGCCATCGAGAAAATGGAGGAGATGCTGCGCGCATTGAAACTCCATACGGTGTGCGAAGGCGCGGACTGCCCGAACAGGGGGGAGTGCTTTGCCAATAAAACGGCAACCTTTATGATACTTGGGGACGTGTGTACACGCAGCTGCCGGTTTTGCGCCGTCGGTAAGGGCACGGCAGTTCCCGTCGATGCTGATGAGCCGGAAAACGTGGCGAGAGCTGCGGAGAAACTTTCGTTACTGCACGTGGTTGTCACCAGTGTGACCAGGGACGATCTGCCCGACGGGGGCGCTGCGCATTTTGCCAAAACCGTTGCTGCGCTCAAAAAACGGCTGCCAAAGAGCACTGTGGAGGTGCTTATACCGGATTTTCAGGGCAGTTTGGATGCACTGCAAACGGTGATCAGTGCGCAGCCGGACATCATTAACCATAATATCGAGACGGTGCCCTCGTTATATGCGGCAGTGCGGCCGGAGGCAAAGTATACGCGTTCGCTTGAGCTGCTTTCCCGCGTCAAACAGGCCGGCGTATGCAGCAAAACAGGGCTTATGGTCGGGCTGGGAGAAACACAAAACGAAGTGACAGATGTCATGGATGATCTTTTGGCTGCGGGCTGCGATATACTGACTATAGGCCAATACCTTGCGCCCTCCAAATACCACATCCCGGTGGCGCAGTACATACATCCTGACCAGTTTGAGGATTATAAACGCATCGGTTTGGAAAAAGGCTTTAGATACGTTGCAAGCGGGCCGTTTGTCAGAAGCTCCTACAACGCCATTGAAGCTGTCAAGGAAATGGGGAAGCATAAATGATCTATCTGAAAAGCGAAAGCGACGATGCCAACTTCAATTTCGCGCTTGAAAAATACGCCATGGACGCGCTTGATATCGCGGATGGATATTTCATATTCTGGCGCACAACGCCCACGCTGATGGTCGGCAGGTATCAGAATACACTGCAGGAAATCAACATGCCGTACGCCAAAGCGCACAATATCAATATCGTGCGGCGCATCACAGGCGGCGGCACCATCTATACCGACCAAAACGGCTGGCAGTTTTCGTTCATCAGCAAAAAGCCGGGGGAGAGCCGGATCGAGTTTGAAACCTATACGCAGCCGATACTTGACGTACTCTTATCTCTTGGCGTGAATGCGCAAAGAAGCGGACGGAACGATCTTGTGATCGGGGGCAGAAAATTCTCGGGCAACGCTCAGTATATGCGCAAGGCTTTGACGCTGCACCACGGCTCGCTGCTGTTTGACACCGACCTTGAGGCGCTCGTGCGCGCGCTCAGCGTGGATGATGAAAAGATCATCTCCAAGGGCATACAGTCTGTGCGCCAGAGGGTGACCAATATCGCAGAGCATTTGCAAACCAAAATGACCAGCCTTGAATTCAAAGAAGCCATGCTCGGTGGCCTGCTCAAAGGTATGGAGACATATGATCTGAGCCAAAAGGATATCGAGAATGTCATGGAAATAAAGCGCGCACAGTTTGACACCTGGGAGTGGAACTTTGGCAACAACCCAAAATTCAACAGAACCAAAGAAAAAAGGTTTGCGGGCGGTAAGCTCTGCGTACAGGCGTTTGTGGAAAGCGGAAAGATTGCCGATATCCGTTTCTTCGGCGATTTTTTTGCAAAAGAAGGCATAGAAGAAATGGCAAAAAAGCTTGTCGGATGCCCATACAAGGAAGGAGACATAAATAAAGCGCTGCAGGACTGCGGCGTACAAGACTATTTTTACAACATCACGCTGGAAGAAATATTAAGCTGCATAATTTAGCAAACCCTGATCACGCGGCCAGCCGGATCGCCAGCGGTTCTTTTTTAGGCTTTGGCCTATCCATCTGCGCCATCTTCAGTGTCACTAGGTGGGTGTGCAAAATCTTTTTCTGTGTCTTTTTTGGTTTGCGCAAAGAGTCTAGCGCCCCCCTTTTCTTTGCCCTTATAGATAAAAAGCAGATATATCCCAAGCATGATCGACCCGATAACAAGGCTTGCGTCTGCCACGTTGAACACCCAGGGGAAAAAGCTGAACCTAAATTCGAACAGGTCACGCACAAATGAGAAGGCCACCCTGTCAAACAGGTTGCCGAGCGCGCCGCCGAACAACAGCGCAAGGCAGATGCGTAAAAACCGCGGCTGTGATTTTCTGCCGCGGATCATATAATATCCGACGATCAAAAGCACGATGACAGTAGTGATAATAAAAAATATGCGCATGCCCTGCAGGATCCCAAAAGATGCCCCGTGGTTTTTCACATAGGTGAGATGGAACACGTTTTCAATGACCGGCAGCGTCCGGCCGGGCAGCGTCTCAAGCACCGGTACGAGCAGATATTTGCTCAGCTGGTCAGCCGCGAGCACTAAAACGATAATGATGATTTGCAGCATTTATCCTCCTTAAAGCTGGTTTTCTTTGCCTAAAGCAAGCCTTTTTAAGTTTGCCCTGTGCGAATAAAACACGAGTATGAAGAGCAGCACGCATGTGGCGTTGTGCCAGATATCGCCAAAGAAGAAAATAAAGGAGGCAGACGCCATCAGCAGCGTACCTGTGAGCGAACCGACGGACATCATGCGTGTGACTGCGATCAGAATGATGCTGATGCCAAGCCCTATGGCTGTGTAAAGCGGCATCATGATAAGAAAGACGCCCAGCGTTGTTGCGACGCCTTTGCCGCCGCGGAATTTAAGAAAAACCGGCCAGATGTGGCCGACAACGGCCGAAAGACCGCCGATGCACACACTGATGGGGACAGGGGAGCCGAAAAGCATACCTTGCGGGCAAAGCAAATAGCCGATATATGCCGCGCCGGCGCCCTTTGCCACATCACCGATAAACGTCAGCAGCCCGATGACCCAGCCGTAATTGCGGATCACGTTGGCGGTGCCCGCGTTCCCGCTGCCAACGTCCCGGATGTCCTTACCCTTAAAAAGTTTTGCGAAAATATAACCGAAAGATACACATCCGATCAGATAGCCTATAAGAGCTGTCCCGATATAACACAAAACCATTTTGCCGTTCTCCTCATTCCTTATCCGTTTTATTGCGCGCCGTCAGCTTGAGCGGGGTGCCGGTAAAATTAAATGTTTTTCTCAGATAATTTTCCAGATAGCGCATATACGAAAAATGCACAAGACGTGCGTCATTGACAAACACCACAAAATGGGGCGGGCATGTGCCAACCTGTGTCGCATAATAGATTTTGAGCCTTCTGCCTTTGTCGGACGGAGGCTCTGCCATGCTGATCGCCTCCGATATGCATTCGTTCAGCAGTCCTGTGGTGATGCGCCTCCGGTTGTTCTCAAGCGCAGCCATCAGCAGATCAAACATTTTGCCGAGCCGCTGTCCCTTAAGAGCCGAAATATATACTGTTTGCGCATATGCCATAAAGGCGAGCGCAGAGACGATATCATTGTCAAATCTGTTGACTGTGTGCGTGTCTTTCTCCACGGCATCCCATTTATTGACTGCGATGACGCACGGCTTGCCTTCATCGTGAACGAAGCCGGCGATCTTCACATCCTGCTCTGCAATGCCCTGCGTGGCGTCAATCATCACGATAACGGCGTCAGCACGCCGTACCGCTGCGAAAGCCCGTATCACGCTGTAGCGTTCGATCGATTTGTTTTCGATACGCGCTTTTTTGCGGATGCCGGCTGTATCGATCAAAGTATAGTGTATATCGCCGCGCAGGAACGGGACATCGATGGCATCGCGCGTGGTGCCCGCGGTCTCCGACACGATGGTTCGCGATTCGCCGATAATAGCATTGACAAGCGAGGATTTGCCTGCGTTGGGGCGCCCGACGATGGCGATCTTTATCGTATCTTGCTCCTGCTGTGTTGTGTCTGCCGGCTCAAAGTCGGCGATCACCGCATCGAGAAGATCCCCAAGGCCGAGGCCCTGTGCAGACGAGATGGCGAATAGGTTATCGGTGCCGAGCGCGTAAAAATCATACATGCTTTGCTCATCGCGCTGCGTATCTGCTTTGTTGACGACCGTGATCACCGGTTTGCCGGAACGCCGGAGCATATCCGCAATTTCAAAATCAGCAGGCAAAACGCCCTGCTTGGCATCAACGAAAAAAAGTATGACATCCGCGATGTCCACAGCCAATTCAGCCTGAAGCCGCATCTGCTTTAATATCACCTCGCCCGCATCGGGATCGATGCCGCCGGTATCTATCATCGTAAATTCGCGCCCGAGCCACTCGGCATCAGCATAGATCCGATCCCGCGTTACGCCCGGCGTGTCTTCGACGATGGAAATGCGCCGTCCGGCTATTCTGTTGAAAAAAGTAGACTTGCCGACATTCGGGCGGCCTACGATCGCCACAAACGGCTTTGCCATTGTTACTCCTTTTGCTCTTCTTCACACAGGCTTTGCACAAACGCATACCCGTCGGCAACCGGCAGCACAGGCACACCCAAAGATGCGCTGAGCGCACCCAGAGTCATGCCGTCTAAAAAGACGTTGTCTGCGCGCAGTGCGCTGGCGGAGATCAGCAGCTTTTCCCCCAGCGCCTTGCCGGAAACAGCCCGCAGTATATCATGGCCGCCGAGTAAACCGCTGACGCTCACGCCGCCGCCGAATGTTTCGTTTTTCGCTGCGTACACATGCAAACGTGCCCCGCATTCGTTGACGGCTTTGTCGGCGAGAGTTTTAATATATGGGTATGCGTCCTCACCTGTCACGATGCTGGCATGTGCGCCTTTGCCTGTGCAGCTTAAATAGGCTTCCTTCGCCTCATCCAAAAACTGAGCCATCAGCCCGACACCGTTCTCGATCTGTGAAAAACCTTCATAGTGCTCAGTTGAGGGCAGATCAAGCCCGGCGCGTATATAATATTCATCCGCGGCAAACACAAAACGCGTACCAATACCATTTAAACATTCCTGCTGCCATTTTTCAACCTCTTTAATCGTTTCCCGTGCCATTTGGGGCGTGACAGGAAGCAGGCTGCAAAGGCCTTCGCGGTGGCCGGTGAGCCCGACGGGCACCACGGCGAGAGACAAGGCGGAAGGATAAAGACCGCGGAGAAACCGATATGTATCTAAAAGCTTTTTGCCGTCGTTGAAACCCGGGCAGATGACGGCCTGTGTATGAAAACATATGCCGCGGCGCGCAAGCCTTCTTAAAAGCGGGCGTATCGGCAGCGCGCTTTGGTTGCCGAGCATGATGCGCCTTTGCTGCTCATCGACTGTATGTACGGAAATATAGAGAGGGGATGCTTTGCGGCGTATAAGGCGCGAGATCTCCGCTTTTGATATTGCGGACATCGTGACATAGTTGCCCATGATGAGCGAATAGCGCCAGTCCTCATCTTTGACATACAGCGATTTTCGCATGCCCCTTGGCAGCTGGTCAACAAAACAAAACACACATCGGTTGCCGCAGACGTTCTTTTTGCCAAGCAGCGGCCTGGTAAAAACAAGCCCGATATCCTCATGTTCATCTTTTCTGCTGTGCACAGTCAAAGCCCTTCTGTTGCGCAAAACACGGGCCTTGAAGTTTTTGTGTGCACAGAAGCTGATATAATCGACATAGTCAAGCAACGCCTCGCCGTTCACCGAGACGATGATATCACCTGCCAGTATGCCGGCGCGCTCTGCCGCGCTGCCTTTGTCCACAGCCTTCACTTCGAACAAAAACGAAAACCCTCCCTTTTTGCCCGGCTATTATATAACATATCGCAGCGATGCGCCAGACCATTTTAGGGAACGCGGGACCAGTTAAGCGTGTCTTTAACTCTCGTTTGTCTTTAAATCCGGCGGCGGAACATCTGGTTTGATGCCGGGGAAATCAACTTCGGGAAATACGGGGTATGTCAATTCGGGCTTTGGCAGCTCCGGCTCTGGAAATTCGATGCCAGGAAATGGGGTTTCGGGAATCTTGGGTTCTGGCGTTTCCTGCTCTGGGTGATCGGGATCCGGAAATTTGGGATGAGGCAAATCAGGAACTTTTCCGTTTTCTGAGCTTTGACGCTGCCTGCCAATCAGTGCGCCCGTGCCGATTGCCGCCAGACAGAACACAGTGCAAAGCAAAGCGAGGTCAACAGCATCAAAAAGACGCAGCAGGCGCGCCTGGCCTGTAAGCAGTGTCATCATATTTTCACTGATACTGTAGGCACCTGCAAGTACGGGCGATGCTTTGGCTGCACGTTTGCCTAAGCAGACAAGGCCGATAAAAGCCACAGCGGCGCCTGTAAGCGGCTGCAGATACGGCACCGAATATGAGGAAAGAATATAGTATGCGGCAACGGAAAGCATGACCGACAGCATCGCAGCCAATAATAAGCGATAGCTTAATTCCTTTTGGTACGCGAGGTAAACAGCCGGAGCGACACAAATAAAAGCGCCCGCGGCATCCATGTGGATGAATGCAAGAACGGAAAAAGTCGGCAAAAGAGACAGGCCTGCTGCCAGAAAAAAATAAAGGACGAACGCTTTGCCGCCGATACGCATGGCGCTGACAGTTTTTTTAAGGCTTCCGGTCAGATAAAGAACGGGCAGCCCCAGCATAAAAACCAAAGATATACGCATAAACCTTACCTTGTTTCGTTTCTGTTAGCATAACTCGCAGAAGGATAAAATATTGAGAAAGCATAGAAAAAAAGCCCTAGCAAAGCCAGAATTTTTTTACAATCGGCCAACAAAGAAAAAAGCTTCGCTTATGGGGAAAGAACGCAGATAAAATACAGCAGCTGGAATATTTTTTATGTCATAAATTACAATAAGTGTATTGACAATATCCCTGATGCTTTCTATACTGTACAATATAAAGGTAGCATAGGGTAGCAAGGTTGTCATAGCATCAAGGCGGCAGTTGTTTTTGTCGGTTTTTACTTACCCTTTGGTTTTGCCAAGGGGTTTTTTAATATATTGATATACAGATTATAAATAAATATGAAGGAAGGTGACCTCATGCTTGGAATGGGTGATTTCGCGATCTTTGCCGCTTATGCGCTGTGCATTTTGTCTGCGCTCGCCTGTGTTGTCTACGGCATATTTAACTGGAACAAGGGCGCGGATGCCGATGAGCCTGCCGTAGAACAAGAATGGCAGGAAACAGAACAAGAGATTTCCGATAAACTGGATATTTAAAGAGAGAGAGGAGGGGATAAAAAATGGACTGGAGCCTATTCGTAAAAATAGTTATTATCATCATTTATTTAGGCGTGATCGCGGTGCTTGGCGTCATGGGTTACAGAAGGACGAAGACCACAGGAGACTATCTGCTGGGCGGGCGCAAGACACACCCCATGATCATGGCGCTCTCATACGGCGCGACATTCATCAGCACCTCTGCCATTGTGGGGTTTGGCGGCACAGCAGGTGTTTTCGGGTTCAGCCTGCTTTGGCTCACGTTTTTAAACATTTTTCTCGGCGTTTTCATTGCCTTTATCTTTTTCGGCAAAAGAACACGCCGCATCGGGCGCAACTTAAACGCGCACACTTTCCCTGAGTTTCTGGGAAAGAGGTATCAATCGTCATTTGTACAAAAGTTTGCGGGCTGGGTGATTTTCATCTTTATGCCCATCTACACGGCAGCCGTTATGATCGGCGTATCAAAGTTTTTGGAGAGCAGCCTTGGGCTGCCTTACGATGTCGTTTTGCTGATCTTTGCCGTCATTGTTGCGGCGTATGTGTTCTTCGGCGGCATGAAGGGCGTGATGTACTCGGATGCTTTCCAGGGCTCGCTGATGCTGCTCGGCATGACTGTGCTCATCATTGCCGTCTATGCGCAGCTTGGCGGCATTGCGCCTTCGCATAAGCAGCTGACCGAATTGGCGGCCAATCCGGCGATAGCGGAGCAGATCAGCGGTTTTCAGGCAGGAGGCTTCCAAGGCTGGACTTCAATGCCGACCTTGTTTTCACAAAACTGGTGGGTTGTTATCTCTACGATCGTTATGGGCGTCGGTATCGGCGTGCTTGCACAGCCGCAGCTTGCAGTGCGTTTTATGACCGTCAAAAGCGATAAGGAACTCAACCGCGCCGTGCCTATCGGCGGCGTGTTTATACTGATGATGACAGGCGTGGCTTTCGTTGTCGGTGCGCTCTCAAATGTGCTGTTTTTCAACGCCCAGGGATCCATTGCTGTTGTGGCGACGGGCGGGACGGACAGCATCATGCCCGCCTTTATTGGCAACTTCATGCCGGAATGGTTTGTCACGGCCTTCCTGATCATACTGCTGGCGGCAGGGATGTCGACCATCAGTTCACAGTTTCACGCCATCGGCACGGCTGTGGGCAGAGATATCTTCAAGATCAAGGAGACTGATTCTAAAAAAGGGCTGCTTGTTTCACGGCTTGGCGTGCTTGTGGCTATCGTCGTCACCATTGCTTTATCGTATGTGCTGCCGACAATATGGGAGGGCGCCATAGCAAGCGGAACAGCGCTGTTCTTTGGCCTTTGCTGCGCGGCTTTCCTTCCGATGTATTTCGGTGCGCTGTATATCAAGAAGATGACCAAAACAGCTGCTATTTCGGGCATGGTCGCGGGTTTTTCAAGCAGTCTTTTGTGGATGCTGTTCTTTCACACCAAAGAATCAGCCGTGCTTAAGCTTTCTGAGCTGATTTTCGGCGTGCCGACGCTTGCGCCCGAGGGCACACTGCTTGGCTTTGTCGATCCGCTGATCATTTCACTCTCGCTTTCCATACTGGTCACGATCATCGTTCAGATTGCAAGCAAAAAGAGGCTTGAGGCAGATCATGTCGATAAGTGTTTCCACGGCGTTAAAGGCAATTCAGTAAGCCAATAAACACGTGAAAAAAAGCAGGGGCCGTGCGCTCCTGCTTTTTGCATATCAAATAATCAATCGAGCGGCATAAGCGACAACAGGCCCCTTTCGATGGCATCAGCCAAAAGAGCGTTTGTGTCATCAAGAGATTTTTGTGCTTTTTTCTTGTCGTATTCGGTAAGCAGATCATAAGCCTCGGGCTTGGCAAGAGCCTTTTCGATAGGCAGAACGGTATAATGCCGCTTACCGCCGCTCGTATACATCATCGTCCATGTAGGCAGATACGCAACGCCGGAAACATAAGCGTTTTCGCCGAACGGCTTTGTGACGCTGACATTGAGTATCATGCAATCCTCAGTATATTTGAACTTGGGATTGAAGCGCGTTCTTTGATTGGAAATAAAGTTGCCGAGAGAATAAGCGACGATTGTACGGTGCCCTGACTCGGATGTCAGGATGTCTACAGGCTGCAGCACATGCGGATGCGAACCAAAGATGATGTCTACGCCTGCTTCGCAAAGGACGTGCGCGAGCTTTGTCTGCTGGCCGGTAGGTTTTCGCTGGTATTCGCTGCCCCAGTGTATGAACAATATCACGATCTCGGCACCGGCTTCGCGCATTTCTATCACGGTCTGTCCAATCGTCTCGAGCGCTTTTTGTGTGTTCGAGCGAGCATAAAGATTGGCGTAATCCGCGTTTTTATCTCCGTAAGAGTAAGCCGTGACGCCGACACGGATGCCTTGCAAATCTGTCATGAAAAAGCGCGGTTCGTCTGCGTCCTTGCGCGTACCCGCACACACGATGCCCGCCTCGCGCAACGTATCGATCGTACGCAGCAAACCGGCGAGCCGCCTGTCATGGCTGTGGTTGTTGATCGTGGAGAGCACGTCAAAACCTGCTTCTTTCAGAGCGATGGCCGCGCTGTCCGGTGCGTTGAAGCTTTTCCCGTTCGCGACCGAATAAGGCCTGCCCGGCCCGGCCAAAGGGCACTCCAGATTGCCGATCGCCAGATCGGCGCTGGAAAGAATGTCTTTAACAAACTGATAGCTGTATGAAAAGTCGTGTGTTTTTGTTTCTTTGTCATAAGCAGCGTCGATCTGAGCCCTATGGAACATGATATCGCCCACTGCCATGATGCTGATCTTCGCAGGCTCGGGAGTTGGCTGCGGTGTGGGCGCAGGGGTTGGCTGCGGCGTTGTTTCGGGCTCAGGCGGCAAATCAAAGCCGAAAGCATCGGCACTGCCTTCCTCAACGCCGAGCGATGCAACACTGACCGGAGCAACCGGGAACAAACCTATGCATCCGGAGAACACAACAATGATCACAATGACAAGGCATGCTTTGATTTTGTTCATTTTACCACCAATCCGAAAAAGAATACCAAAAAAGAACAATGACTTATGATTTTGGCCTGATTACGTAAATTATAACCTTGTTTTACCGTTTTGTGTAGTTAAATGTTTTTATTTTGCACTGGAAGCCTAAAAAAACGAACGACAACGGACACAAGCCTGTGCCCATCTTTTTTACTTGCACAAATTTGCTGTTTGTGGTATATTGACCATGCTGATATGCTTTTTTACCGGAGAGTGGGAAGAACCCACTCTTTTGAATTGTAAGCTAAAAAAAGGAATTTTGTTCGGGAAGGTGCTGAATCATATCTAAAAAAAATGAAAAGACCGTTGAGGCGCTTGTTGAGCCGATCATCACGCAAAACGGCTACGAATATGTTGGGACAGAAATCAAAAAGACAGGCAAAGAGATTGAACTGATTATCTACGCTGACAAACCGGGTGGGCTGATGCTCGAAGACTGCGAAAAGATCAGCCGCCTTGTTGACCCTGTCATAGAGGAAAATGATCCCATCGAAGATTCATATTATCTGTGCGTGTCGTCGCCCGGGCTTGACCGCCCTTTGAAGACGCCGCGTGATTTTGCGCGCAGCATCGGAAAAAAAGTGGATATCAAGCTTTACCGCGCGGCAAACGGGCACAAGGAGCTGACGGGCGTTTTGTCTGCATATGACGACAGCGGCTTTACGCTCGAAGACGGAACGGCTTTTGCGCATAAGGATGTGGCCTTGATAAGGCTGCATGTCGACATATAAATTCGGAGGTTTTCAATGAGCACAGAGTTTCTGATGGCGCTGGCAGCGCTGGAAAGAGAAAAAGGAATCGAAAAAAGCGTTTTGATCGATGCGATCGAAAATGCGCTCGTTTCCGCCTACAAAAAGAATTACGGGAGTGCGCAGGATGTGCGCGTGGAGGTAGACCCTATGGTCGGCGCTTTCCGTGTGTTTGCCAAAAAAACCGTTGTTGAAACAGTGGAAGACGATGTCGCAGAGATTTCGCTGCCAGATGCTCAGAAAATCAATATAGCTTATGAACCCGGCGATGTACTGGAGATGGAGGTCACGCCGGGGTCTTTCGGGCGCATCGCTGCGCAGACCGCAAAGCAAGTGGTTGTTCACCGTCTGCGCGAGGCAGAGCGCGACGTTGTGTATGACAAGTTCAAAGAGCGTGAAGGAGAAGTTCTGTCTGCCTCTATTCACCGTGTGGACAAAATCAGCATCCTGTTGGAGATCGACGGAGCGGAAGGCGTTATGCCGCTTTCAGAAGGCATCCCGGGAGAACGTTACAATGTGAATGACCATATTAAGGTCTATGTTTCAGAGGTGCGCAAAACCACGAAAGGGCCGCAGATCGTTGTATCACGCTCGCATCCCGGGCTGTTAAAACGTTTGTTTGAAATTGAAGTGCCAGAAATAATGCAGAATATCGTTCATATAAAAAGCATTGCGCGCGAGGCAGGCTCGCGTACCAAGATAGCGGTTTATTCCGAAGACGAGAATGTCGATCCCGTGGGTGCCTGTGTGGGACAGAAGGGTTCCCGTATCGACAGGATCGTGGCGGAGCTTGGCAATGAAAAAATCGACGTGATACCCTGGAGCTCCGATCCGATAGAGTATATCGCCAATTCGCTGCGCCCGGCCAAAGTGCTGATGGTGCAGATCAATGAAGATGAGAAAGCCGCCAAAGTGGTCGTACCGGATTATCAGCTGTCGCTTGCGATCGGCCGAGAAGGGCAGAACGCCCGTCTGGCAGCCAAACTCACAGGATGGAAAATTGATATAAAGAGCCAGACCCAGATAGAGCAAACACTGTTTAGCGATCATAAAGAGCAAGAGGACAGTGAAGAACCCTTCGACAGCGAGATCTTCTTTGACGAAGAGTTCGAAGATACTCAAGCCGAAGGCTCTGGAACCGATAACGGCACTGATTTTGCCGGACCGGAAGAGGATGCTGCAGACACGCAGGCTGAAAAAACTGATACATAATGAGGGTTTGATGTGAAGACGAAAAAAGTACCTGTGCGCATGTGCATCGCATGCAGGCAGGGAAGGCCCAAAAAAGAGCTTGTGCGCGTCGTGGTGACCGAAGGCGGTTTGTCCGCCGATGAGACCGGCAAGGCGCAGGGGCGCGGCGCATATGTGTGCCCGGAGGTTGCGTGCCTTGACAAGGCAAAAAAAACAAAGGCGTTTGACCGCGCATTGTCTGCAGGTTTGAGTGATGATGCGTACAATGCTATCAAAAGGGTGATACTGCGGCGTGGCCTCAAATAATCTTTCGATGGCTGGGCTTGCAGTGCGCGCCGGCAAGGCTGTTTTCGGATCGGCAGCTTGCGAAAAGGGCATCAGGCACAATAAAATACGGCTGCTGCTTTTGCAGGAGGGGCTTTCGTCATCAAGCAAAAGAAATTTTGAAGAAATGTGCAGCCGCTTTGGTATTTGTACGCTGACGGTCAATGAACAGACACGGCTTGGAGATGCAGTCGGAAAACCGGGCATCATGGTGCTTGGCATCACTGACAAAAGGTTCGCTGATGCGATCAGAAACTTAATGGATGGTGGGAGAAGCAAGGAATGAGCAAACTGAAGATTATCGATATGAATAAACAGCTGATGGACAACTCAAAGCAGACTGTGACGCGGATCGAAGCGCTGCAGGCAAGCGTGCAGAGCCATCTGCTTACTTTAAAGCGCATCGAGGGAGAACTCGTCAAGATTGCGCGCGCTGAAGCTGAAGAACAACGGCTGCAAAAACAGCAGGAGGCTCAGGAACTTGCCAGAGCCACAGAAGCAAAACTGACTGAAGAAAAAACCAAGCCAGCCAGCCAGGAGACAACCGACACTGTCACGCCTGCCGCGGAACAACCGCCAAAGAAACAGGAGGCGGATGCACAGGAAGCGGCTTTGAAGAAGCAGATGCTGCCGCGCACAAAAGAACCGGCGCAAAGGCAGGAGCAGCCCCCAAGGCCGCCAAAGGCAATGGAACCTCGCACACAAACTAAAGCACCTGCTGCGCATGCCGAACCGGCAAGGAAGCCGGGAAAGACGGAAACAAAAGCCGATACGGGTATGAGCGGATTTGTTCAGGTGGACAGAAGAGGGCCGCTGGGGCATCAAGGCAAAAAAGGCGCACATCAAAACTATGTCCGGGACGAAAGAGGCAGGAAATCTAAAAAGGCTTTGATGAAAGAACAGGTCGGCATCGACGAATCGGATCTGCGCTACAGGGGCAAGCGCCGCAGTAAAGCCAAGCCTGTTGCGGCACCTCAGCCTGTCGTCGTTGAAAAGGCCATCATGACAGCTGAAACGATTTCTGTGAAATATCTTGCAGAAAAAACAGGGAAACCAGTCGCAGAGATCTTGAAAAAGCTTTTGCTGCTTGGCATGATGTGTACAATAAACTCGGAGATCGATTACGATACCGCTCAGCTTGTCTGCTCAGAATTCAAGATCGAACTTGAGTATAAGCTTACGCAGACAGCAGAAGATGTTCTCGGCGAAGGCGATCAGCTTGATGCCGGCGATAAGCTTGAGGCGCGGCCGCCTGTCGTGACTGTGATGGGCCATGTTGACCACGGCAAAACCTCGCTGCTCGATTCCATACGAGAGACGCACGTCACAGAGCATGAGGCGGGCGGCATCACACAGCATATCGGTGCCTACACCATCACGCATAAAGAGCGACAGGTCACTTTCCTTGATACGCCGGGGCACGAAGCATTCACAGCCATGCGTGCGCGCGGTGCGCAGGTGACGGATATCGCCATTCTTGTCGTGGCCGCTGACGACGGCGTGATGCCTCAGACGGTTGAGGCCATCAACCATGCAAAAGCCGCCAACGTGCCGATCATTGTAGCTATCAACAAAATGGATAAAGAAGGCGCGAACCCGGAACGCATCAAGCAGGATCTGACCGAATATGAGCTGGTTGCTGAAGAGTGGGGCGGAGACACCGTGATGGTGCCTGTTTCTGCGATCACCAGAGACGGCATTGACCAGCTGTTGGAAATGATACTGCTTGTTGCGGATGTTTTGGAACTCAAGGCCAATCCCAACCGTCTTGCCAAGGGCACCATCATCGAGGCCAAACTTGACAAGGGCAGAGGCCCGGTGGCCACAGTGCTGGTGCAAAACGGCACGCTGCATATTTCTGATATGATCGTTGCGGGCGTCGCTTACGGCCGCGTCCGCGCGATGGTGGACGATTTGGGCAACCGTGTTGAGGCTGCTGGCCCGTCGCAGCCTGTGGAAGTGGTTGGGTTCTCAGAAGTCCCCGTCGCGGGAGACACGCTTCATGCGGTGGAGGACGACCGCCTTACCCGTCAGGTTGCCGAAGAAAGAAGAGATAAGCAGAAAGCAGATATGCTCAAAAATCTTTCAAAAGTCTCTCTTGAAGACCTTTTCAGTCATGTCGAGGAAGGTGTTGTGCAGGATCTGAATCTTGTCATCAAAGCCGATGTGCAGGGGTCTGTAGAAGCCGTCAGGCAGGCGCTTGAGAAACTGAGCAACAAAGAGGTGCGCGTCAAGGTGATCCATGCCGGCGTCGGCGCGATCAAAGCCATGGACGTCATGCTTGCTTCCGCTTCAAACGCGATCATCATCGGCTTTAATGTGCGGCCCGATGCCATGGCGCGCATCGAAGCTGAAAAAGAAAAGGTGGAATTAAGGCTTTACCGCATTATCTATAAAGCGATAGAGGATCTGCAGCTTGCGATAAAGGGCATGCTTGCGCCTGAATATAAAGAAGTCGTGCTTGGCCATGCCGAAGTACGCACGGTGTTTTCCGCATCCAGCATCGGCACGATCGCGGGCAGCTATGTCACCGACGGCAAGATCCTAAAGAATGCCTCAGTGCGTTTGCTGCGCGACAATGTGGTCATCCACGAAGGCACGATGGCTTCTCTCAAACGTTTCAAGGATGACGCCAAAGAAGTCAGCCAGGGCTATGAATGCGGCATTACGCTCAAAAACTTTAACGATATAAAGGAAGGCGACGTCATCGAAGCCTTTGAAATGCAGGAGATTGAAAGATAGTGTCAAAAGACAGAATGGCAGGCATACAGTCTGAGTTTAAACGTGTTTTAAGCGAGATCATCAGCACCGAGATAAAAGACCCGCGGGTCTCTGAGATGGCAAGCGTGACCCATGTGGACTTAACGCGTGATCTAAAATACGCAAAGGCTTATATCAGCGTGTTTGACGATGAGAAGAAAAAGAAGTCCACGATTGAAACTTTGTCGCATGCTGAGCACTTTATCAAGAACGAAGTGGGTTCCCGGATGAGGATGCGCCGCTTGCCTCAGATCACTTTTGTGCTCGACACATCCATAGAGTACAGCAGCAAAATCTCTCAAATGCTCAAAAAGGTTTAAACGCATTATGGAGTTTGAACGGATAAAGCAGGCCATAGGCGCAGCACAGAACATCACCCTGATCGCTCATTTGCAGCCGGACGGCGATACGCTCGGCTCTTGTTTTGCTTTGAAAGAGATGCTCTGCGATATGGGCAAAGATGTCGCAGTCTGCTGTGACGGTGACATGACTTCCCGATATGCAGCCTTATTTTCTCCGCACACGCTGCTTGCGCCGCAGTCAGCGCCGGAAAGTATCGACCTTGCTGTTGCTGTAGACTGTGCGGACAGCGTCCGGCTCGGCAAGTGCCACAAGCTGTTCAAACGTGCCAAAACGACCGCAAACATTGACCACCATTCCACCAACGATCACTATGCGCAAATCAATTATGTGACGGACGCCTCGTCTGTGGGCGAAATCATCTTTGAATTCATGCGTGACCTTGATATGACGCCCAACGAAAACATGGCTAAGTTCCTGTATACCGCGATGTCGACCGACACGGGCAATTTTACGTATTCCAACACCAGCAAAAAAGTGCTGCTTTACACATCTGAGCTTGTCGAGCTTTTCGACTTAAGGGGGACGGCAGATATCCTGTTCCGGCAACGCTCGCTGCTGTCAACGCAGCTTATGGGGCGCGCACTTTCAAGAATGGAGCTTTTTAAAGACGGACGTATCGCATGCCTGACTTTGCTTGACAGCGACATGAAAGAATTCGGCGCCGGGAGCGCAGATTGTGAGAACATCGTTGAAGTCGCACGCGAGATCGAGGAAACGCAGGTGGCGGTTTTGTTCCGTGAATTGCCTGCAGGCGTCAAAATCAGCTTTAGATCAAAAGGAAGTGCGGACGTCGGTGCGCTGGCGGCGCTTTACGGCGGCGGCGGCCACGCGGCAGCATCTGGGTGCGTGACGGGCGGCAAACTTGATGAAGTGAAAAAATCCGTTCTTGATAAACTGACGGAGATGGTGGATTGAACGGCGTTGTCAATTTCTTAAAGCCCCCGGGGATGTCCTCAAACGGAGCAGTCGTTTTTTTAAGGGGCGTACTCGGTGTGAAAAAGACAGGCCACGCAGGAACCCTTGATCCCGGCGCATGCGGCGTGCTGCCCGTTTGCGTAGGCAAAGCGACGCGCATTTCTTCCTACATGATGAACGCGCAAAAAGAGTATATCGCGGAGCTGACTTTTGGAAAAAGCACCGATACCGCAGACAGTTACGGTCAGGTGATGAAGGTCTGCACGTCGCCTCCTCCGGATACGGAAGCCGTAAAATCGGCTCTTGCCGGCTTTACAGGCCAGATCACGCAGCGAACGCCCGCCTATTCGGCGGCAAAACATGAGGGGCAGGCGCTGTATAAACTGGCCAGGCGCGGGATAAGCGTACCGGCAAAGCAACGCACAGTTGTCATTCACAAGGCAGAATATCTGCGGCAAACACGCGCGGAGGCCCACCTGCTGCGGTTTGTATGCAGCAAAGGCACATATATCCGTACGTTGTGTGAGGATCTTGGGAAAATGTTTGGGACATGCAGCTATATGTCTTTTCTTGTGCGCACGAAATGCGCGGGACTTGATATCGCGGATGCTTACACAGCGGACGAAATCAAGCAGATCACCGATCTAGGCAGTATTTTGCTTCCCCCGGATATGTTTCTTCGCGGCCTTGCACGCATAGACGTGCAGCCAAACTGCCGCAGCATGCTGGTAAACGGGGCACAGGCGGTATATCACGGTGAAGACACCATGGCAGCCCGTGTCTATACAGACGGATGCTTGATCGGCATAGGATGCGCACAGAACGGGAAAATCAAAATAACAACATTGCTGGTGGACAACTGAATGGAAATCATCAAGCTCAACGAAGCGAGAAAAAAACACTACCATGGCCTGTCGGTGGCGCTTGGCGCCTTTGACGGGCTGCATATCGGCCATATGGCGCTGATAGACGCAGCGAGGCAAGCGCCGGGGCAAAGCGCCGTACTGACTTTTGACACGCTCCCTGGCGAGTTGTTTTGCAGCGAGCGTCCGCAGCACCTGATGACAACTGAAGAAAAAACGTGCGCCTTTGCAGCGGCAGGCATAGACATATTTTGTGTCGCGCATTTTGATAAAAAATTTGCTTCGATTGAAAGCGAAGAATTTGAAAGAATACTTGCGGAGGCATTTTCGCCCCGCCTCGTGGTTGCTGGGTATAATTATACTTATGGCTGCCATGCGTGCGGCAATGCGCAGACCTTGATGGATGCGGGCCGTAAGCTGGGCTTTGAGGTATGCATCATACCGCCAGTGATCGCACACGGCGAAGCGGTCAGTTCATCGCGCATTCGCAGATGCCTGGAAGCGGGCGATGTTGTTTTGGCCGAAGAGTTGCTTGGCCGGCCGTATTCAGTTTGCGGCAAAGTCGGCAGGGGCCGCGGCATCGGCAGCACTCAGCTTGGTTTTCCGACGGCAAACATTCGTGTTAGCAGGGAAAAGCTGATCCCCTCAAGCGGTGTTTACAGCGTAGAGATTGACGCTGTTGGCGGCAATTATAAGGGCGTGTGTAACATCGGCATCAACCCGACTGTGTCAGAAAGCGGCAGCAGAAGCATTGAGATCCATATTCTGGCTCTTTCCGCAGACCTATATAGACGAAAGATCACCGTCAGGTTCAAAAAACGCCTTCGTGATGAAAAAAAGTTCAGCAACTTGGATGAACTTAAACAGCAGATTCAGCGCGATATAGACAGCATCTGACTTTTGCACTCAAAACACCCTGTGCGCATATATAAACCCATGGGGTGATTTTTTATCTATGAGTGAATTTGCTGGGATGCCTGCCGTCATTCAGGCGCTGATCGCAACATGCTTTACCTGGTTTGTCACTGCGCTGGGCGCGCTCCCGGCGCTTTTCATGAGGACCATCAGCAAAAAAATGCTCAATATCATGCTCGGGTTTTCCGCCGGGGTCATGGTGGCGGCCAGTTTTTTTTCTTTGCTTCAGCCCGCGATCGCGCTATCAGAAGAGATGGAAGGCATACCCTGGCTGGCCGCCTCGGGCGGCTTTTTGCTGGGAGGCCTTTTTTTAAAACTTAGCGATACGATGCTCAAAAGGATCAAGCGCACGGCAAGACTGTCTACCGGCGCAAGGCGCACGATGCTGCTCGTGCTGTCTGTGACAGTCCACAACTTACCTGAAGGCCTGGCCATCGGTGTGGCTTTCGGCGCATTTGCGCAAGGCGTGCCCGGGGCAACGCTGGTGGGGGCCATGATGCTGGCGATGGGCATCGGCATACAGAACTTTCCGGAAGGCACGGCGGTCGCTATGCCGCTCCTGCAGGGCGGGATGAGCCGCGGCCGGGCGTTTTTCTTAGGGCAGCTTTCCGGGGCAGTCGAGCCTGCGGCAGGTGTGGCGGGTGCGCTGCTCATCAGCATAATAAGGCCGATACTCCCTTTTGTGCTCGCGTTTGCGGCAGGGGCGATGATCTATGTGGTGATCGATGCGCTGATACCAGGCGGAAGCAACGGGGAGGGTATCGTCGATAATAAACTGACGATCGGCGCTATGATCGGGTTTGCGCTTATGATGTGCCTCGATGTAGCTCTTGGCTGAATAAAAGCAAATCAATCCGTTATGCGTGCTGATGGTTTGATTTTATGCTTCTCGTCGTCATAAAGCCAAAACCGACCGCAATTGCGCCAGCATATATAACATGGATCCTTCCTGTGTAACTCCATACGATTAATATACTGGAGGACAATAAGGTCCCGGCAGCTTTTTGCTAGTAACCAAAGTCGCCGTCTATGAGGACGACGTGTATTTCCTTGCCGCGTGTCGGACGCTGCAAACGTACCGTGACGTTACACATGCGGTAAGCATCGTCACAGTCGGTGCAGCGATCCAGTGTGGCGCATGGCGTTGAAAGGCCAAGCCGCCTTGCGTTCTGCGGGCAGGCTATCTTTTTGATACGGGCAACCGCAGTATGCGGATTTTGCGTCAATTTATTTTTTCCGGCGATAAAAACGATTTTTGGCGGTCCGTAGATCATGGCTGCTACACGGTTCCCGACGCCGTCTATATTGATAAGGTCGCCCTCAAGCGTGAGCGCATTGGTGGAAGTCAGATACACGTCCGCGCCCATCCCAAGACGCTTGGCTTCTTCCTTGTCTTCGCCTGTGCGCTCTGCGACCTGGCTGGAAAAAACAGTGTTTCCGCGTGCAAGCAGGGCGTCCGCAATGCCGGTTTCAAACAGCGTGACGCTGCCGCCCATACCCACGGTCTCATCTTTGCCGATCACCGAGAGCACATAAGCAGTGGCTTTTGCGGCATCCGCGGCCAGCACGGCCTTGAACCCTTTGCTGACAAGGGCCTCGATCGTTCTTTTAAGATCATTCATAGGTTGGCACCTCCAAGATGTAATAAGCTGCAATGGCATAGGCATCAAACAGTCGCACCAGACACAGCAGATCATCGATTTTGTTCCTTCATTCTATCACAACAGAAAAATTAAGCCAAAGCCGATATTGCAATTCACCTCGGTTTTATATAATATAGTGCGGTAGATGAAAACAAAGGACAGGTTTTTTATGGCATCCATGGACAGGATAAGAAATTTTTGTATCATTGCGCATATAGACCACGGAAAATCCACGCTCGCCGACAGGCTGATAGAAACCACAAACACGGTGTCAAAGCGTGATATGCGCAACCAGATACTCGACACCATGGACTTAGAGCAGGAGCGCGGCATCACCATCAAGTCACAGGCTGTACGGATGTTCTATGAGCATGAGGGCGCCGAATACATGATGAACCTTATCGACACACCTGGGCATGTGGATTTTACTTACGAGGTTTCGCGCAGCATGGCGGCTTGTGAGGGTGCCATACTTGTTGTGGATGCAAGCCAGGGCATCGAGGCGCAAACGCTTGCCAACGTATACCTAGCGATGGATAACGGGCTAGAGATACTGCCTGTTATCAACAAGATCGATCTGCCGTCCGCGCGCGTGGATGAAGTGTGCAAGGAAGTCGAGGATGTGCTGGGGCTTGACACATCGTATGCGCCCCGCATCAGCGCCAAAGAGGGGACGGGAATAGACGATGTATTAAAAGCTGTGATCAAGCATCTGCCTTCGCCGTCCGGTGATGCGGATGCACCGCTTGAGGCACTTATATTCGATTCGTTTTACGATAATTACAAAGGCGCGATCAGCTATGTGCGTATCAAGCAGGGGCGTGTGGCTGAGGGTGATAAAATACTGTTTATGGCAGCAGACAAGCGTTTTGACGTGACCGAGGTCGGCGTGTTTTTACCTGTGCCGTTAACAACGCAGTTGCTCAGCGCGGGAGAGGTGGGGTATATCGCCGCCAGCGTCAAGAATGTTTCGGACACGCGTGTGGGCGACACGATCACCAATGCCAAAGGCGGCACCTCAAAGCCGTTGCCCGGGTACAAATATGTGACATCCATGGTGTTCTGCGGTATCTATCCGGCTGACGGTGCAGATTATGAAGACCTGCGCGACGCGCTGGCAAGGCTGGCGCTCAACGATGCGTCGCTGCTGTATGAGCCGGAGACTTCAGTCGCACTCGGGTTTGGTTTTCGCTGCGGATTTCTTGGCCTGCTGCATATGGAGATTATCCAGGAGCGGCTTGAACGCGAATTTGACTTAAGCCTTGTGACCACAGCGCCCAGCGTGAGCTATCATGTAAAGACCGTCAAAGGCGAGATGCTGGTTGTGGAAAACCCGACGAACCTGCCGCAGCCCACACAGATAGAGTATATGGAAGAGCCGATCGCCGATGTGACCATCATGACGCCTGATGAATATGTGGGTGCCGTGATGGATATCTGCCAGGAGAAGCGCGGCGTATTTAAAAACATGGAGTATATTGAAGGCACGCGCGTGATGATACATTATGAGCTGCCTCTTAACGAGATCATCTATGATTTTTTTGATATCTTAAAATCGCGTACGCGGGGCTATGCGTCGCTTGACTATGAGCTCAAGGGCTACAAGAAAAGCGACCTGGTGCGTCTTGACATACTGCTCAATGGAGAGGTATGCGACGCGCTGTCCATTATTGTTCACAGAGACAAATCATATGCTAGAGGGCGCAGCATTGCCGAAAAGCTTAAAGAGGCCATACCGCGCCAGATGTTCGAGGTGCCTATTCAGGCGGCCATCGGCGGCAAGATCATTGCGCGCGAAACCGTCAAGGCCATGCGCAAGGATGTACTCGCCAAGTGCTACGGCGGCGATATCACGCGCAAAAAGAAGCTGCTGGAAAAGCAGAAAGAGGGCAAAAAACGCATGCGCCAGGTGGGCAGCGTCGAGGTGCCGTCCGAGGCGTTCATGTCTGTCCTCAAAATGGACTGATGCGTACCATCGGGCTTTATGTGCACATGCCGTTCTGTTTGAGAAAATGCGCATACTGCAGCTTTGTTTCTTTTACAGGCAGGGGATCCTTGATCGGCCGGTATATCGATGCCGTTCTGGCTGAAGCAAACATATATGCGCCGCTGCTGCAAAACCACGCCGTAGACACTGTGTTTATCGGCGGAGGCACGCCCTCATTGCTTGAGCCGGAGCAGTTTTCATCGCTTGTAAAAGGCTTAAAATCTATCTGCCGTTGGCAGCCTCATGAATTCACGATCGAAGCAAACCCCGAGACGCTCAGCGATGATAAGCTGGCCGCTTATGCAGGGGCCGGAGCCAGCCGTTTAAGCATCGGCCTGCAAACGCATGATGACGCGATACTGAAAAGCATAGGCAGGCAGCATACCTGGGAAGTTTTTAAAAAAGCATATGAGACTGCTGCGCGCCGGTTTGAAAACATCAATGTGGATATCATCTTCGGCCTTCCCGGCCAAAGCATAAAGACCCATATCGAAACTTTGCAGCGTGTGGCCGCTCTGTCGCCGCAGCATGTGTCCGCATATGCGCTCAAAATCGAGCCGGGCACACCGCTGGCACAAGATTATGCAGGCGTAGGCGAAGAGGAAGACAGGGCGATGTGCCACATGACGGAAGAAATTTTAACGGCAGCGGGTTATATACATTACGAAACATCTAATTTTGCCCAAAAAGGCTTTGCATGCAGGCACAATCTGAAATACTGGACGGGCGGAGAATATCTGGGGCTGGGTGTCGCATCGCATTCCTATATCAACTTTGAGAAGCCGTCAAGAACCGGTAATACTGAGGATTTAGAAGCCTATATCGCTGCTGTTATGGCCGGGCAGCGCCCCGTTGTGTCCGAAACGGTGCTTGATGCTGCTGAGCTGCTTGCCGAATACCTGATGCTGAGGCTACGCCTTTCGGATGGCATCCGCTTTGATGATTACCGCAAAAAGTTCGGCACCGAATTTACCCGAACATATGCCAAGGCCATAGCCAAAACGCAAAAAGCCGGTCTGATAACTGCCGATCAAAGCGGCATAAAGCCGACAAGCAAAGGTTTTGACCTGCAAAACGCCCTGATCGTTGAATTTATAAAAAATCTATGAAAATGCACTTCGAGGCTTGACTTTGCAGACAATAAGTGCTATTTTTATTGCATGATGTTAGCACTCGACATGGAAGAGTGCTAATAAGAGAAAGGAGGGAAGGCCGTTGGATTTAAGTGAAAGAAAGCTTGGCATTCTAAAGGCCGTCATCGACGATTACATCATGACTGGCCTTCCTATCGGCTCGCGCACCATTTCCAAAAAACACGGATTTGATCTTTCCTCCGCGACCATACGCAATGAGATGGCTGATTTGGAGGAACTTGGGTTTTTAGAGCAGCCACATACGTCGGCCGGCCGCATACCTTCGCAAAAGGCGTACAGGTATTATGTCGACCGCCTGATGCGGGTTGTCAAACTGAGCCATGCGGAAGCCGAAAAAATAAAGCGTTATTTTAAAGACAGGATGTCTGAAGTTGAGCAGGTGATGGAAAAAGCGGCGCAGGCGCTCTCTGACTCTACGCATCATATCTCGATGGTGCTGCGGCCGCAGCTCAAAAGATCGGTCATTAAACGCATTCAGATGGTCAAGATCACGGAACGCAAAGCCATACTGCTCGTGATCACCAATGCAGGGCTTGTGACGGATACGGTCATCGCGGTGCCGGAAGGCCTTACACCAAGCTATCTTGAGATGATCGGCGGGCTGCTGACCGAGAAACTGTCCAAAAAAACGCTCGAGGAAGCTGAACAGGATCTGATCTGCTGTCTGCGCGAAAATATCGGCATCAACAGCGATTTTGTATCTGACATCATCTCGGCTATCGAAACGAGCGTTGAACCGCAGGGAGAAAGAGGCATTGTGCTGAGCGGGACGCAGAAGATCATCGAGTTTCCCGAATACATGAGCGTGGAAAAGGCAAGAAATTTTTTATCCGTGCTCGAAACAAAAGAAATGCTCTACGACATGATGAAAAAAGCCACTAAGCTTGAATTTTCCGTCACGATCGGGCAGGAAAACATGGTCAAAGAGCTTGAGGACATGAGCATTGTGACTGCGACTTATAAAATAGGCGGGGAATCGCTGGGGTCTTTCGGCGTCATTGGGCCGACGAGAATGGATTACGGCAAGGTGATTTCCATACTGGGATATGTGAGCAACAGTTTGAACAGCATATTCTCAAATTTTATTGAATCAGACGATTAAACTGGGGAGGAGATAAGCATATGTATGAAAAAAAACAAAACAAAAATGAGAAAATTGATAATACCGCTGCGCTTGAGCAGGAGGAAGAGGAATGCGCGAAGACAGATGCCGGGCAGTCGCAGGACAGCGAACTTGAGAAGGCATGCAGGGAACGCGACGACCTTAAAGATAAATACCTGCGTACTTACAGCGATTTTAACAATTACAAGAAACGCATGCTCGCGGCGAGGGCAGATGCGATCAAAGACGGCCAGTGCGGTACCATAGAAATGATGCTACCCGTACTCGACAGTTTCGAGAGGGCCATTGAACATATAGAAGAATGTGAGGAGCAAAGCGCACTCGCGGATGGCATGAAAATGGTCTACCGTCAGATGCGTGATGTTTTGGAGAAGCTGGGTGTCTGCGAGATACCTGCGCTCGGAGAAGTGTTTGACCCAAATTTGCATCAGGCTATGCAAATGGTTGAGCCGGCTGACGGCGCAGTTTCCGGCACGGTGGCAATCGTGGTGCAAAAAGGTTATACACAGGGAGACAGAGTTTTGCGTCACAGCATGGTTATGGTGAACAAGTAATATATTTTTATTAGGAGGTAAAGACAATGGGAAAGATTATAGGCATAGACCTTGGAACAACAAATTCATGCGTGGCAGTGATGGAAGGCGGCGAACCGACGGTTATCACTAACGCGGAAGGCAGCAGGACAACGCCTTCTGTTGTCGCGTTTTCCAATACGGGTGAGCGTCTTGTGGGAAAAGTGGCAAAAAACCAAGCCATCACAAACCCTGAAAGGACGATCAGTTCAATTAAGCGGGACATGGGCACTGACAGAAAAGTGAACATTGACGGAAAAACTTACACGCCGCAGGAGATATCTGCAATGATACTGCAAAAGCTCAAAACGGATGCTGAAGCGTATCTTGGAGAAACTGTGACAGATGCGGTGATCACGGTGCCGGCATATTTTACGGACAGCCAGCGCCAGGCCACCAAAGATGCGGGGCGCATAGCCGGACTTAACGTACAGCGCATCATCAACGAGCCTACGGCAGCATCGCTTGCATACGGGATGGACAAAGGCGAAGAACAAAAGATCCTCGTTTTCGACTTGGGCGGCGGCACATTTGACGTGTCGATACTTGAGATCGGTGACGGCGTCTTTGAAGTGCTGGCCACAAACGGCAACAACCGTCTTGGCGGCGATGATTTCGACCACAAAGTGATGGACTACATCGTGTCAGAGTTTAAAAAGTCGCAGGGCATCGATCTGTCAAAAGATAAAATGGCCATGCAGCGTATCAACGAAGCAGCGGAAAAAGCCAAGGTCGAGCTCTCGGGCGTGCTGCAGGCCAGCATCAATCTGCCGTTTATTACGGCTGATGCGACCGGGCCGAAGCATCTTGATATGACGCTGACACGCGCAAAATTCAATGAACTGACTGCGGATCTGGTGGAGAAAACAGCTGTGCCGCTGCGCAAAGCGCTTGAAGACGCCGGTATAAAAGTCTCTGATATTGCACGGGTGATACTGGTGGGTGGTTCGACCCGCATACCGGCCGTGCAGGAAAAAGTCAAAGAGATCACAGGCAAAGATCCGTATAAAGGCATCAATCCGGATGAGTGCGTGGCTATCGGCGCGGCGATTCAGGCCGGCGTGATCGGCGGCGAGGTCAACGACATCGTGCTGCTTGACGTGACGCCTCTTTCGCTGGGCATCGAAACATTGGGAGGCGTGTGCACAAAGCTTATCGAGCGCAACACCACCATACCCACGAAAAAGAGCCAGATATTTTCAACGGCAGCAGACGGGCAAACCAGTGTGGAGATTCATGTGCTTCAGGGCGAGAGGGAAATGGCGGCGCACAACAAGACGCTTGGGCGTTTCAATCTGACAGGCATACCGCCGGCACCAAGAGGTGTTCCGCAGATAGAAGTGACTTTTGACATAGACGCAAACGGTATCGTACATGTTTCCGCGAAGGATCTTGGCACAGGCAATGAACAAAAAGTCACGATCACAGCCTCAACGAACATGTCAAAAGAGGATATTGACAAAGCGGTCAAGGACGCTGAACAGTTTGCCGAAGCCGACAAAAAGGAAAAAGAAAAAGTGGAGACACGCAACAACGCGGACGCGCTCGTATTCCAGACAGAGAAGACGCTCAAGGATTTGGGCGATAAAGTCGGCAGTGATGACAAGGGCAAGATAGACGCGGAGATAGCCGCTGTCAAATCGGCGCTTGCGGGTGAGGACTTAGAGGCCATAAAGGCTGCTGCGGAGAAACTTTCGCAGGTCTCATACGATATATTCGGCAAGATCTATCAGCAGCAGAACGCACAGCAGGCTGCAGGCGGTCAGCCGGGTGCACAGAGCGGCCAGGAGCAGGCGCCGCCGCCGGACGACAATGTTGTTGACGCCGATTATGAGGTCGTTGACGACGATAAAAAATAAGAAAAATTAGATTTACCGATTTTCAATTGCCGGAAGCCAGAACGTTTTACAACACGCGCTTTGGCTTTTCGGATGTCAGCCGGCCCTATGGACTGGCAGGCAGATACTTATCAATTTGTTGAGGCGGTGTTTTAAGTTTGGCAAGTAAACGTGACTACTACGAAGTTCTCGGCGTCGACAGGCAGGCGGGCAGTGAGGACATCAAAAAAGCTTACAGAAAGCTCGCAAAAAAATATCATCCCGATGTAAATCAAAAAAAAGAGGAAGCGGCTGAAAAATTCAAAGAAGCCAGTGAAGCCTACAGTGTGTTGTCTGATTCGCAGAAAAGGCAGCAGTATGACAACTTCGGGCATGCTGCGTTTGAAAACGGCGGCGGTTTCGGCGGTTTCGGCGGCTTTGATGACTTCATGGGCGGCTTCGGTGATATTTTTGAATCATTCTTCGGCGGCGGCAGATCTTCGCGGCGTTCAGGCCCGGTACATGGCGCAGATCTGCGTATGGAACTGAAGATCACTTTCGAAGAAGCCGCGTTCGGCGTGAAAAAAGAGGTGCGCCTCAATAAGGAACAAACGTGTGATGCATGCGCAGGATCCGGTACGCGCAAAGACTCTGAACCTAAAACATGCTCTGCCTGCGGCGGTGCGGGACAGATCCGCCAGCAGCGCAACACGGCTTTTGGCAGTTTCGTCAATGTGGTGGACTGTCCCGACTGCGGCGGGCGCGGGCAGGTCATCAAGGATCCGTGTCCTGAATGCAAAGGCCGGGGCGCATCTGTCAAACCAAAGACGCTCAGCGTCAACATACCAGCTGGGATTGACAACAGACAGGTGATTACGATACGCGGCGAAGGCGGCGCAGGACAGCGCGGGGGCCAGCCGGGTGATTTGCAGATATACATTACGGTAATGCCGCATAAGTATTTCGCGCGTGAAGGATATGATCTTATCATTGAGATGCCGGTCACCTTTGTGGATGCAGCATTGGGTGCAGAACTGACCGTGCCGACACTTGAGGGCAAAGCCAAGTATAAGATGGCTGAGGGCACCCAGACGGGCACCGTCTTCCGCCTTAAAGACAAGGGCATCACCCAATTGCATTCAAATAAGAAGGGCAGTCTTTATGTGCGCGTAAAAGTCGAAGTGCCAAACAAACTCAGTGAAAAACAAAAAACATTGTTACGCGAGTTTGATAAGCTGGGCAAAAAGGAAAAAAGTTTTTTTGAAAGAGTTATGGGAAAATGAACTGGAAACAGGTTTGTGTCGATACATCTGAGGAAATGTCGGATATTATATCGTCAGTGCTGCTGGATGCAGGGGCACACGGCGTAGAGATCGTCGGAGGCAGCATACCTGCCGCGCAAGGTGATGAGTTAACCGATATATCCCAGGAAAGCAACGGCAACGTGGTCGTCAAAGCCTATTACGGCGAGTACGACTTTGAGGGCGTTCAGGCCTATATCAGGGGACGTATCGAGAGCCTCAAACTGCTCGGCAAACCCGAAGCGGAGGGGCTGTTATTCTCAGTCAATACTGTTCAGGATGCTGATTGGAATGAAAATTTCAAAAAGCATTTTGGCACTTTCCGCGCGGCCGGACGCATCGTCGTCAAGCCGACGTGGGAAACCCTTGACGCGCATGATGACGATATCGTTGTTGAAATAGATCCAGGCATGGCTTTTGGATCGGGCGTACATGAAACCACGCGTATGTGTCTTGAACTGCTGCAAAAGTATATGCCCAAAGACGCGGCTGTGATAGATGTGGGCTGCGGCTCTGGCATACTCGGAATCGCGGCTGCAAAGCTCGGCGCACAGCGTGTGCTCGCGCTTGATTATGACGGCATCAGTGTGCGCGTCGCCAAAGAAAATGCGCAGACCAACGGCGTAAATAACTATTCGGTACGCGAATCGGATTTACTGCAAAATGCGGATGAAGAAAAGTTTGATGTTATTTTAGCCAACATCATTGCTGATATCATCATCAAGCTTAATAGAGAAGCTGCAAATTATCTATCGGATAAAGGTGTATATATCATGTCAGGCATTATCGAAGAACGCCTTCCCGAAGTTTTAAGATCTCTTGAAAACAGAAATTTTTCGGTGATAGATACACAGCGCATGGGCGACTGGTGTGCACTTGCGGCGGTGAAACGCGGTGTATAGGTTTTTTGTTAACAGCGCGGATATACGTGAAGACAGCCTTAAAATCAAGGGAGAGGAAGCCAACCATATCAAAAACGTGCTGCGCATGCAGCCTGGCGATACTTTTATTGCCTTCGATGGTACGGGAAGCGATTATATGTGCCGTATCACGGATGCTGTGGGGGCTGATGTCAAAGCGCAAATCACGGCGCGTGTGCGAAATATGTGTGAGCCCGATATCGCCGTGACGCTTTATCAAGCCTATCCCAAGGCGGCAAAGATGGAAGAGATCGTGCAAAAAGCTGTCGAGCTTGGCGTAAAAGCCATCGTGCCGTTCTTATCAGCGCGTTGCGTCAAGAGGCCAAAGGATGTATCCAGGCTGCGCCGCGTCGTGCTGGCAGCTGTGAAACAGTGCGGACGCAGTTTACTGCCGCCTGTCTCAGACATCAAAAGCTTTGAAGATGCAACATTGCATATGAAAAACCACGAAGCGCTGATCGTGTGCTGGGAGGAAGAAAAACACACAACGCTCAAAACGGCGCTTGCAGGGCAGGCGCGCGATATTGGCATCGTGATCGGTTCCGAGGGCGGATTTACCCGGGGCGAAGTAAAGGCTATGCAGCAGGCGGGCGGCTTATCCGTCACGCTGGGGCCGCGTATCATGCGTACAGAGACTGCCGGTATCGCGGTGCTCGCGGCTGTTATGTATGACAAGGGGCAGATGTGAAAAAGGTATCTTTTTTAACGCTAGGATGCAAGGTCAATGCTTATGATTCTGCATCGATGCAGGCGCTTTTTGCGCAGCATGGCTATGAAACAGCAGAGTTTGGGATGCCTGCGGATATCATTATCGTCAACACCTGTACAGTCACTGCTGTGGCGGATAAAAAATCCCGTGCAGCGATACGGCGCGCCGTCAAGAACGGCCATGTGATCGTGACGGGGTGCTTGGCGCAAAGGGCTGCGGAGCAGATCCTTGGCATGGAGGGCGTGAGCGCCGTTTTAGGAACAGACGGGCGCGGACGAATCGTCGAGGTGGCGGAACAGCTTCTTGCGGGCGCTTCGGGGATTGACTTGACTCATAAGCTGAGCGGCTGCGGTTACGAGCCTCTGCGCGCAGGAAACGCGCTCAACCGCACGCGCGGCGTCCTTAAAATCCAGGAGGGCTGCGATTGTTTTTGCAGCTACTGCATCATTCCTTATGTACGCGGACGTTCGCGTTCGCGCGATTTTACTGAGGTAATTGACGAAGCGCAAATATTGGCCGAGCACGACGTGAAGGAGATCGTGCTCACAGGGATAAATCTTGCATCGTACAGTCATGGGGGAAAGGGGCTTGGGGACATCATCAAGGCGCTTGGCAGCTTGCACGGTGTACGCATACGTTTGGGTTCGCTGGAGCCCGGTCTGCTCGGTGAAGATTTTGTCAGGCAGGCGGCATCGGCAGACAACCTCTGCCCGCATTTTCATCTTTCTCTGCAAAGCGGTTCGGAATCAGTCTTAAAACGCATGAACCGTCCTTACACGCCAAAAGAGTATATGGACTTTCTATCTTTACTGCGGCAGGCGTTCGATGCCCCGGCCGTCACAACAGATCTGATCACCGGATTTCCGGGTGAAACGGATGAGGAACACGCGCAGACATTGACTTTTGTCGAAAAGGCTGCGTTCTCACGCGTGCATGTATTCCCGTATTCGCCTCGGGAAGGCACGAAGGCATACAGCTTAAAACCGCGTGTCCAAAAAACCATAGCAAAAAACCGTGCGGCACAGCTTATGGCGCTGGGCGATATGCTGGAGAAGGATTTTCTGCAAAGCCGTATGGGGAAAAATGCCTACGTGCTGTTTGAGGAGCCGTCGGCGGTTTTTAACGGTTGTATGGAGGGTTTTTGCGAACGGTACACACGTGTGGCCGCCATTGCAAAAAAAAATGACCTCAAATCGGTAACACTGAAAAGCATAAAAGGCAAGGTTGTTTTTGGAACCGAAAAAGGAGCATGAATGAAAGACTGTTTGTTCTGTAAAATCGTTGCGGGCGAAATCCCATCCTCTAAAGTCTACGAGGACGAGCGTGTGCTTGCTTTTCGGGATATTGACCCGAAAGCGCCCGTGCATGTACTGGTGATCCCAAAAAAGCACGCAGCATCTGTTTTGCAGCTTGGCGACGGCGAGTATGAAATTGCGGCACACATCCTTCGTGTTATGTGTCAGCTATCCAAAGAACTTGGCCTTGAAGGCGGCTTCCGCATCGTGACAAATACGGGGCCGGACGGCGGGCAAAGCGTGGATCACCTGCATTTTCATTTGCTTGGGGGGCGCGCGATGGGATGGCCGCCCGGCTGAAAACCATATTTCCGGAACAGCCAAACCGAAGCTCAACAAAACAATACAAATGTCTGTTATTGTATTGTTATTTTAGGATGCGTATGATAGAATATCCCTCGCGTGATATGGAGAGATGGCTGAGCTGGTCGAAGGCGCACGACTGGAAATCGTGTTCACGGGGAACCGTGACGAGGGTTCGAATCCCTCTCTCTCCGCCAGAGAAAAGCCCCTAATTATCGGACAAATGGGCTTTTTTTAATGTGTGTAGGGCAATTTACCCCTTATTTTACCCCTTATAGGTTTTTATATGGCTATTTGTTAACTAGTGTTCTTATTAATTTCCCAAATTTCTCTCGAAATATTATCTGTTTGCCCGACCCCGGGAAATCAAGCATCTCAATATTAGATATATTGTATCCGCTTATTCCTAATTCTTTATAACAAACATCATACACATTTTTTGAAATCAGAAT
Source organism: Christensenellales bacterium (assembly GCA_040768905.1). Classification (GTDB taxonomy): domain Bacteria; phylum Bacillota; class Clostridia; order Christensenellales; family SZUA-584; genus SZUA-584. The sequence goes on along the minus strand of JAXGMA010000001.1, from coordinate 1,631,199 downwards.
AACTTGAGTATTTTGATCAACCAAATTATTTAATTTTTCTTTAAGCTCATTAAGGGAATCTTTAATTTTTCCCTTTTTGTAACTTGCACTATTCTGTATCATCGGCGTGTCCACGGCATCTATTAAATAAAACCCATCTTTCATAAATCTGTTAAGAATTTCATCTTTGCAATTACGAATTTGCGTAATGGTTTTATCAATAAACAATGATGGATATAAAACTTTCATTATTTCCAAGAACAGACTATCTTGTTCTTTTACATTAAGGTAGTAAAAGAATCTCCCGCTTTCATATTGAGGTGGCGCTTCTGCAATTAAAAGAAACTTGATATTTTTTGGTTTATATTTTTCTCTTTCTTTTTCAAAGCATTGATTTTCGTTCATCAATCTACTCCTCAACAAGTATGCTGTTATAGATTCTGACACAGAGATCTGGCCAGGGGGATATTCGACAGACTGCTTTCCGCCATGACAAAGTCGGTTCCGTTAAGACTTTGTGAGTCAACCTAATAGCCATTATTATCTTTTAATGCTTTGTATAAACGCTTCCATTCTGGCTGCTGACTCAGCCTTCATTTTTTCGCTGACATGGCCGTATACATCCAACGTAAAGGATGCAGTGGCATGGCCAAGGTTAGTTTGTACTGTCTTTATATCGTCACCTTCCTGTAACGCTGTAACAGCGTATGTATGGCGCAAATCATGAAAGCGAGCACTAGGATTACCTATTCTTGCAGCAATCCTTTTAAAGCGTTTCAGCACGGTCTGTGGGCATAAATGAGAACCTATCTCATTCGTAAACACCAAGTTCCATGAGTTTGACCAAGCACGGCCTGCCTTTAGCTTATTTTCGCTTTGCTCCCTTTTTACTTCCTTTAGAATTGACATAACAAACGGTGCAGGAGTGATAGTTCTGGATTTATCGTTTTTTGTAGCAGCGATATAGTATTTCGCGTTAGGCTTCTTTTCCTTTGATAGTTGTTGTTTTATACAGATAGTACCCCTCTCAAAGTCTATCGATTCCCAAGATAGGCCGCAAATCTCGCCTTCACGAATACCGGTAAACAAAGCAACGGTGAACAGATCCTTTAACCGTTCGCCTTCCGCTATTTCATCTAAGAATGCTCTTATCTCAGCTTGCTCAAACGGCTGTATTTCCTTCTTTTCAACTTTAGGTAATGTACAAGCATCCGATGGATTATAACTGATATATCGCAGTGCTACAGCCTTTGAGAGTGCCTTATGCAGCACTCCGTGGGTATTCTTGATGGTCTTTGCGGACAACCCCTTAATCCGTGAGAGGTCGTTATAGAGTTTCTGTATTTGCGTCGCGTTCAGCATAGGTAAATTAATCTTTCCAAGCTCAGGTTTGATGTGATTTTCGCATTGTGTTTTATATGTAGCATATGTAAGAGGTTTCACAGAAGAAGTTACATGCTCGTCAAGCCAAACATCAAGCCATTTACTTATCGTTAGCTTAGTTGGCTCAAAATAAATACCCTCATCAGCAGCTTTTTTTGCAGCGCGCATAGCTTTAATAACATCACCTTGCTTTTTGGCAAAGAATGATTTGCGTTTGCCATTGATAACTATGCGACCTTCATATGTTCCATCGACACGCTGCCGAACGGTACCCATGCCCTTGGGGTTGCGCTTTTTTGACATGTTCAATCACCTCATTTTTCATGTCTTTATTTTGACTTTTTCAATCTATCCTTTAATTTCTTTAACCTAATTTGTATTTCTAATAGAAAGGCATTTTCCAAAATCTCAGCTTCGGATATTTCTCCTTGGTAGCTAATATCAAACTCCCCGCTCTCCCTATCGGATAATTGAACTAATTGTCCCTGCTTTATTCCGTATCTAATTTTTTGCTTAGGCTCATATGATAGGTATTCATCTATTTTGCTTAACGTTAGCACAGATGGATTTTCAAGCAATTTCTTATATTTTTTATCATCTTTCATTAATTCAAGTGGATAATATTCGTCTTCAAGCAATGCATTAATTGTGTTGAGCAGACTTTCATGTCCATTACATTCGTCATCTAAATTTTGTCTCAATGCAAATATAGCTCCTTGGCTTAATCCAGTATTTTTACTTATTGCTCGTATATCCATACTAGGTGTTTCTATATCCGTGATGCCCAGCAGGTAATCTGTAGATACTCTATAAAAGTCAGCTAAACAATATAGATACTCTATTCTCATCCCCTTAAGATCACCAAATCTTGAATGAAACTCATCGTTGATTTCATAAACTTTAAGTACATCTGGGGAAATCCTAATGCCATATCTTGCGATTAGTTCGTCCGCTAATTTCTTGTGAGATAGGCCTTTCATTTTCCTGCATTTTTTGATTCTTTCTGCAGAAATCTTAACTAATTCATTGTTATACAAAATATCACCTTCTTTTTACGATTATAATCCATATTAATGGCTTGTATATGTATTATTATTATCTGTATCCACTATACATTAGTTATTATAATCACTATAATAAATATAGTCAATAGTCTATTGAAAATATGGTTTTTGAGGTGTGCTAATGTATTTGCTTGAAATATTAAAGGAACGTAATATTACAAAATTGCAGCTTGCTTTGAATACGAAGATTACCCCAAGTGATTTATATTGTGCTTTAAACGGCAAAAAGCCATTCTATCCTGCTTGGAGAAAACGTATTTCAAAGTATTTAAATATTAGTGATAAAGAACTATTTTGGGATATTAATTCAGATAAAGAGGCTTGATTATGGATCAAATTATTAATTTAAATCATTTTGAAAAATTAGCGCTTAGCGTTGATGAAATGGCTCAGCTTCTTGGTATAAGCCGTCCTATAGCTTATAAGCTCATCAAGCAAGAAGGGTTTCCAGCAATTAAAGTAGGTGATCGACGGATTCTAATTCCGGTGGAAGCTCTTCGAGCATGGTTAAATAATGAAAGTGGTAAATCATTATGAAATTACAAATTGATACAATCTCTTTCAAGACAAAGGAAGCTGCCAAGAACGATTTTGGTAAAATAAAAAAACGTATCCAGCTTTCACCCCCTTGTGAGATATCTTTAGAACAGCTTGTTGATAAAATACAGAAAGGGTATAGTTTTAGCCCTGCTGTTCTTAAGGACGGAATGGGTGCGCAGAACTGGTCAGAGCAGCAATTATTTTGTGTCGATATTGATAATGACAACCATGAAGAATCGGTTCTAAGAATCGAAGATGCGCTTGACATATGTAAGAAAAATAACCTATCCCCTGCTTTTTATTACCCTACTTTTAGCGATTCTGAAAGCAAGCCAAAATACCGCCTTGCTTTTATTTGTAACGAGGTTATTACTTTAAATTCTAAAAGAGAAGTAATTATGGAATGCTTGCAATCCCTTTTTCCGCAGTGTGATATGGCATGTAAAAACGCCGACAGAATATTTCTAGGAACCAACCAAAGAGCTACTATTTGTGATGGACAAGCTATGTTTACATTTGAGGATATATTAAGTCATTATTCGCTACCTAAAGATAGCAATCCGTTGCAGATAGCAAATCTTAATGCATATGATATGAAGGAGTTAGATAGTCTAAAAAGAGATTTCGACTTCTTTGGATATCTTAAAGCGCGGAACGGAGAACTTGAATGTAATAATTCCAAGTATGCTATGTTCAAGACCTGTGAACTTTGTGGACATAATAGTGACCTTGTATACTATCATGGTACAAACACTTTTATGTGTTTTGGTGCACACTGTAATAAAGGCGGCTCTATTATCGATTACATTATGGAATCACAACATCTGGGTTTAAAAGAAGCAATAGGATACTTTAAACATGAACTATACGGAATACCTCGGACTTCTACCCTGTTTGATAAAAAAGCCCCTTCCATCTCCCTTGATAATGAATATCAAGCTATATTACAGGACTTAATGCCGCATGAAAAATACACGTACGATGACAAAGGAACAAGCGAGCTTTTTGCTGATTTACATAAAGATAAATGCAGATACAATACAACAGCAAAAGAATGGTACATTTATAATAGTAAAGTATGGTTGCCCGATGCTGAGGGTATGATTGTTAGCCGATTAGTAAAGAAAATGGTTGATGAATTAATACAATATGCCATGGGCATTAGCGATGAACAAACAGCAGATAGATACTTAAAATATCTGCTGAAGCTTAGAAAATTAAGCTTTAGAGAAACAATAGTAAAAGACGCCAGAGACAAATATTGTATATGTGCTGGTGATTTAGATAGCAACGTTGATTTGATAAACTGTTTAAACGGAACTTACGATTTAAAAAGTCTTGAGTTTAGGAAACACAAGGCCAGCGATATGCTTTCAAAAATCTCTAATGTTGTCTATGATGAAAATGCATGCACCCCAGAATTTGAAAAATTCATGGATGAAATAATGGAGGGCGATGGTGAAAATATCAAATACCTACAGAAGATATTAGGGTATTCCCTTACAACCGACACTTCGATGGAAACCTGTTTTTTGCTTTATGGTCCTACAACGCGCAACGGTAAAAGTACGCTTGTTGAAACGATTGGATATGTGTTGGGTGGCGCCGGAGGATATGCCCTTACTATGAACCCTGAAACACTAGCATATAAGCTTAATAGCGACGGCAGGCAAGCAAGTGGAGATATTGCCCGGTTAAAGGATTGCAGGTTTCTAAAGGCCCGTGAGCCTTCCAATAATATGGTTTTTGACGCAGGGTTGCTTAAAGCGCTTTTAGGGCGCGATACTATCACAGCCAGACATTTGTATGAGCGAGAGATGCAATTTGTTCCAGGATTCAAGCTATTCATAAATACGAATCATTTACCCGTTATTCTTGACGATACACTGTTTACCAGCGGGCGTTTAACAGTGATACCCTTTAACAGGCATTTTGATGAGGCTTCACAGGACAAAACATTAAAGGAGCGATTAAAAAGCAGAGAGAACATCAGCGGAATTTTTAACTATTGTTTAGAGGGCCTTAAGTTATTTCGCGAAGAGGGAGCGGAAGCACCGCAAAGCATCATCAGTGCGACCAATCATTATCGCAAGAACAGCGCAAAAATAGATAATTTTATTGAAGAATGCCTAGAGCCCGCACAAACAAATCTAAAAGCAAAGGATGTCTATGAAGCATTTTCGCGCTGGTGTGATTATCATAACTACGGGGTTGAAAATAAATCAAAATTTTATGATGAGTTGCGCACAAAGGGTTTGTTAAGGAGCACTGGAACAGTCTGTGGGCAAACAGTAAAAAATGTCGTTGCAGGGTATAAGTTGCCAAAGGATTATATTAGAGACTGTGAGGAAGGTATCCAGGCGTCCCTGAGGATTGTTGATAATAAACTATCTTATGATAATAAGCCAAAAAGAAAGTGGTACGAATAATATAATTGTGCAATCTGTGCATTTTACTTGTAAAGTATCATATATGATATATAAACATAAAGGGTTACATTTATTTTGCACATTTTGCACATTCACTAATTGAATACAGGCAGGTGAACAGACTGAACATTTCAACAAAACAGCTTATATGCCTAATGCAACAGCAATTATATGAAGAAATAAAAGCAGAGTTCATTAGCTTAGGTAAGGGTGGACATTATTCTTATCAGCAAAAAAGATATGCATTTATACAAATAAACGAATATGGCATCAGGGCTACCTCGCGTATATTAACAGTACCTAGACGAACACTGCAACGGTGGTGTAGGCAATCCAATATTCATGTAAAGCGCTGTCCAGATTGGGTTTATGAGTGGGCTGAACGGCGAAAAAAGCGGCGAGAATTTTGGAAAAACAGAGGCTATTATTAGCTGAACACATTATAATTTAACAATTGAACAAATGACTTAAACATGTTAAGTGGCAAATTTCTTTTTAAGTGGCGACAAATTGATATGTATTAATATCAAATGTGCAAAACCCTTTATTAATTTTTTCATAAAGGGTTTGGGAGTGTGTTAGAATTTTAGACAATCTGCTAAGATGGAAAGAGCGAATGAACGCTCAGAAATCGGAGGCGGAGAAATGGGAGAATACAGGAAGAAATATGATGACGATTTTAAGAAGAATGCGGTCAAGTTATCGTACGCAAGCCCAAAATCGGTAAAAGAGATAGCAGATGATTTGGGGATTCACGAAAATCTGCTTTACAACTGGCGGCGAAAGTATACCGCTGATGGTGATAAAACAAAGTTCACCACACTTGAAGAAGAAAACAGAGACTTACGAAGACAGCTTGCAGAGGCCAGAATGGAGCGTGACATGCTAAAAAAAGCAGCGGCCTACTTCGCGAGTCACCAAAAGTAAGATATCAATTTATACGGGGTAACCCCGAGTACCCTGTGGCGAAGTGGGCCGCAATTCTGAAAATAGAGCGAACAGGATATTATGCCTGGCTCAGGAATCGGGTAGCCATTGAAAGACGGGAAGCGCATTTAAAGGAAAGAATCAAAAAAGAGTTTGACGAGAGTCGTGGTACGTATGGACCAGATAGGATTACCGCAGAACTTCGCAAAAAAGGCGAAAGCATAGGCCGCAAGAAATGCGCTGAATACATGGCCGAGATGTATTTGGACTCATGCCACAACAGGCATAGAGCCAAGAGCCTGACGAACAGCAAGAAAGCCAGAGGCGATGGGTATCCGAATATCCTAAGGGATCAAGAATTTCCGATCAAGCCGAGAATGGGGCTTACAAGCGATATTACATACCTGAGAACGGACGAGGGGTTCATGTATCACTGTGTGGTCAGGGATATCGTAACTGGCGAGATACTTGGAGATCATATGGCAGACAGAATGACAAAGGAACTCGTGATCAATGCGATACTGGCGATGATAGCAAGGCACAAACTGGCTGAAGGCTGCATCTTCCATAGCGACAGGGGCAGCCAGTATACATCAAAAGCCGTAATGGGAATGCTGCAGCAATATGGGCTGCATCAGAGCTTCTCGCGAGTGGGGATGCCGGGCGACAACGCATGGTCGGAGAGCTTCTTTGCGACTATGAAGAAAGAGCTGATACACTGGACGCACTATGAGACGAAAGAGTCGGTTCGGGCAGCGGTGTTTGAATATGTATATTGTATCTATGCCGTTATCTATATTGACGCCATTCACTATCGCGTCAGGACGGGCGAATAATCAAGAAGGCCGTTATTGATTAGCATCACTCTTGAAGGTATAAAGGACGTCTTGGGGCTGTGGATCAGGGGAAACGAGAGCTTTAAGGACTGGTTGCCCGTATTTTCTCTGTCTAGCTTAGTGTAGCCGTTTCAAGTTTGCGGACAAATACTGCCTGCAAAGCTTTTACTCAAAAAAGAGGCCCGGTGATACTGAAATAGCGGAAACTGGACAAGAAATCTATAGTATTACCGGAGGCAGTCATTCATGAATGCAGACTAATCGGACATTCAGGGAAAAGTCGCATAACCGGCCAAAAGAACAAATGAAAACCCCTGAAAAACGAAATAAACACGCATTGTTAATGTGTTTGATTTTTATTAAGATAATATATGTACTAATATAAACGACTATTTATTAAAAGAAAACGATGCCAAGTAATAAGCTAAATAAAAAATATATTCAATCAAAACTTTGGCGTCGAATATTTTTGATAGTTTTTTCGGCATTCGGAATAGTAATACTTAAAAAAGGAGAATTGTGAATGAATTATAAGAGACAAAAGCCTTTTGAAAAGGGTTACAATGAAATGCTATCCAGCGTCAATAATCCGGAGATGGTGGGTATGGAATTTGGTGTTGTTTCGATGGGAAAACATGATGTGTTTAATTTCTGCTATCCAGAGGAGACGGTTTTTGATCTTCTTTTCGGCGAAGTTATCTTTGAATGGGAGGGGAGAAAAGAAACGGTAAACAGGAAGTGCTGTTTCCATGACGGGGCAGTCCTGCTGCATGTTCCGTCTAATGTACATGTTGCTGTTTCGTGTCTTTCTGAAAAAACAGAAGTTGCCGTCATGCGCACGGAAAATAATAAATCGTTTTATTCAAAGCTGATTTATCCGAAAGATTGCATCTGCGCGAACGAGGAACGGGGCGCAGGCCAGCTGAACGAATGTGCGACTCGTATTGTAAGAACATTCTTTGACCGGTCGAATTGTCCGGAAACGAATTTTTTCCTTGGTGAAGTTGTCCATTTTCCAGGCAAATGGTCGTCTTATCCCCCTCATCAGCATGTTGAACCGGAAATGTATTATTACAAATTTCTGCCTGAAAACGGCTATGGCTTTGCGGAATACGGAGATCAGGCTTTTAAAGTACGTCATAACGATCTGATGGGAATGCCAGCAAATGTGACACATTCCCAGGTTGCTGCCCCCGGGTATTCGGAATTTTATCTTTGGTGCATTCGCTTAAGAGAAGAAAAAGATATAGCGACTTCCGTTGTTAAGGAATACCAATGGACAACGCAGGCGGACGCGAAGTTTTTCCCCGAGATATAAAGGCGGCGAGTCCGGCAGAAGATATTTATAGAGGCAATCATATAGTATTTGGTACGGAAAAGGAGAAGAGCGATTATGAAAACTATAAAGCTGACTATGGCACAGGCACTTGTGCGTTTTCTAGATAACCAGTATATAAGCATAGACGGTGTCGAAAACAAATTCGTAAAATGTATTATGGGTATTTACGGACATGGCAACTGCACGGGGCTCGGGCAGGCTATGGAAGAGTTCGACGGCGATTTGAAGTTTCACCAGGTTATGAACGAGCAGGGCGCAGTACAGGCGGCAGTATCTTATGCAAAGATGAAAAAAAGAAAAGAGATTTTTGCGTGTACCACATCAATCGGCCCCGGCGCCCTGAATATGATCACGGCGGCAGGTGTTGCTACGGCCAACAGACTGCCTGTGCTTCTGCTGCCGGGGGATATATTTGCTACACGTCAGCCCGATCCGGTGCTGCAGCAGATTGAACAGTTTCACGATTATACCATTACCGCAAACGATGCATTCAAGGCTGTCTGTACCTATTGGGATAGAGTGAGCCGCCCCGAGCAGCTCATGACAGCCGCTCTCCATGCGATGCGTACGCTCACCGACCCCGTGAATACAGGCGCTGTTTGCCTTGCGCTTCCTCAGGATGTACAGGCAGAAGCATATGACTATCCGGAAGAGTTCTTTGACAAAAGAGTCCATTACGTCAACCGCATGAACCCTGTTCCCGAGGTGATCGATAAGTTTACAGAAATCATGAAGAATGCTAAAAAGCCCATGATAATTGTCGGTGGTGGTGTTGTATACTCTGGCGCGGAGGCTGAGGTTCTTGAGATGGCGAAGAAGTTTAACATCCCGCTGACAGAGACACATGCTGGTAAGGGCGCTTATAGCTGGTCCGAGCCCTATTTATTGGGAGCAGAAGGTGTTCACGGCACGGCGCCTGTCAACCGTCTTGCAAAAGAGACAGATGTCGTGATTGGCATCGGAACTCGCTTTACCGATTTTACTACAGCATCCAAGTGGCAGTTCAAAAATGAAAACTGTAAGTTTATTTCCGTAAACGTCAACAACTTTGACAACTACAAGATGAACGCGCTTCCTATCTGTGCTGACGCGAAAGCTGCTGTTTGCGAGATGACCAAAGCGCTTGAGAAGATCGGATACAAATCCGAGTTTGATGCAAAGTTTTTTGCGGATGCGAAGGAAGAGTGGGAAAAAGAGCAGGACAGGCTTTATTCCATGAAATGTGAAGGGCGTATTGCCCAAACGGCAGCGCTCGGTATTATCAACGAAGTTCTTGATAACGATGCGATCATCGTCGCGGCAGCAGGCACATTGCCCGGTTGTATGCAAAGACTTTGGAGAACAAAGAATCCTGGCACTTACAATATGGAGTATGCCTTTTCCTGCATGGGATATGAAATTGCAGGTGCGCTCGGTTCGAAATTTGCATTTCCGGACAGCGAGGTTTATACCGTGATGGGCGATGCCAGCTATATGATGCTGAACAGCGAGCTTTTTACCTCTTTAAGAGAAGGCAAAAAAATAACTGCGCTCATAATGAACAATTATGGCTGCCAATGCATTGCCGGACTGCAGATCGAAGCCGGTCAGCGAGGCGAAGGCAACGAGTTTCGAAAATATAACCCGCAGACCGGTATCTGCGATGGTGAGCTCATTAACGTGGATTATGTGAGGCACGCTGAAAGCATGGGCTGCAAAGGGTATCGTGTAAAAACAAATAATGAATTGAAGGCGGCGCTTGAAGATGCGAAAAAACAGGAAGCAAGCTGTGTGATCGAGATTATGACCCTGAAGGGAACGGAGTCCCCCGGTTACGAGTCCTACTGGCGTATAGGTGTCGCCGAAGTGACCGAGATTAACGGAATCCTTGAGGCTCAGGCAGACCAGAATAACCATATACAGGCTGCAAAGAAATTCTAGATCCTCCTTTGTCCGAAGAACTCAGGATGGCTGAGGCACTCGTTTTTCGTTCTGGACGATCAAAGACCTTTTATATACTATTGGAGAAATAAAAAATGAAATTAGGAATCACGACAGACTGTTTTGGGGATATGGCTGCCGACGAAATGATAATTTATGACAATAGCTCGTGCTCTCCGCAGTCAGGCTCGGGGTGGGCGGCCAGAAGCGCCGCGCATCGGTCTGCAGAAATTGATGGACAGCGCATCGTCGATATCAAAGAAGCACGAAGGGTCTGAGTTTTCATAGTGGCGCGACGGAGAAATCAGCGAAGGAAGGCCGCTGGGTTAAGGTTAGTGTAATATTGAGCATAAATAGAATTTTATGGAGGTATTGACAATGATGTTAGGAATTATTGGCGCCGGTCGAATCGGTAAAATTCACGCCGAGATCATCACCAAGCACATTACGGATGCAAAAATTAAGACTATCGCAGAACCTTATTTAAACGAAGAAACTGTAAAATGGGCAGAAGATATCGGAGTTGGCATTGTGACAAAAGATTATCAAGATATCTTGCGTGACCCTGATATCAAAGCAGTTGTGATATGCTCTTCTACCGATACGCATACGCAGATTATAATGGAAGCCGCAAGAGCGGGTAAACAGATTTTCTGTGAAAAACCGATCAGCTTTGATGTTGAACAAATTGTTGCGGCGTTGAAAGTAGTCAAGGAATGCGGCGTGAAGCTTCAGATTGGCTTCAACCGAAGGTTCGATCACAATTTTAAGAAAGTCCGCGATATGGTAAAAGACGATAAAATTGGAGACGTCCAGATTGTCAAAGTGACGTCGAGAGATCCTGCTCCGCCTCCGATTCCGTACATTAAAGTGTCAGGCGGGATTTTTCTTGACATGATGATTCATGATTTCGATATGGCGCGCTACCTCGCGGGCAGTGAAGTCATAGAGGTTTATGCAAACGGAGGCGTTCTGATCGATTCAGCTATTGGTGAGGCTGGGGATGTTGATACAGCAGTTGCGGTTTTAAAATTTGCAAATGGCGCAGTTGGGATTATCGATAATAGCCGTAAGGCAGTGTATGGACACGATCAGAGAGTCGAAGTGTTCGGTTCCAAAGGATGTCTGAATGCAAAAAATGATACGGAAACGGCCGTAGAATATATGAATTCGGACGGCAAGGTCAGCGACAACCCGATACGTCCGTTCCGTGTACGCTATGAGATGGCATATGCTGCTGAAATGCAGACGTTTGTCGATGCGGTAAACAACGAGCAAGATGTCCCGGTCAATGGTTATGACGGGTTGCAGCCAATCCTCATCGGACTTGCTGCTACGAAATCTATGAAGGAACAGAGACCTGTAGTGGTGCAAAAAATCGCTAAGATCTGACAATCGTCAACGGAGAGTAAAAAGAAGGAAAACGTGATGGAAAATTATATTTTTGAAGCATCAAATATTTCAAAGAGTTTTTACGGGGTATATGCGCTTCAAGATGCACAGATCCGGATTAAAAAAGGAGAAGTGCATGCGCTGGTCGGTGAAAACGGCGCCGGGAAATCGACTTTGATGAAAATCATACTTGGCGTTCATCGCCCGAATAACGGGGAGATGGTTTACAAGGGCGAGCCTTATAAACCAGCACAGCCCCGAGATGCTTTGGAAAAAGGGATTTCTATGATCCATCAGGAAATTAGCCTTGCGGAGAACATGACAGTTGCGGAAAATATTTGGATAGGGCGAGAGCCTGTGGCCGGCGGGTTCGTTAATTTTTTAGAACTTAGAAGCATGGCGAGAAAACTATTAGAGGAGCTCAAGCTCGATATCGATATTACAAAAAAAGTCTCATCGTTGAGTGTTGCTCAAAAGCAGATGATCGAAATTGCTCGTGCGATTTCTTACAACGCGGACCTTATTATTATGGATGAACCAACATCGGCTTTAACGGAAAGCGAGACCGATAAACTGTTTGAAATAATAAGGATATTGAAAACAAAAGAGGTATCTGTCATCATTATTTCGCATAAACTTGATGAGCTGTTTGAGATCTCTGATACGGTTACAGTTCTTCGAGATGGTAATTTCGTAGGTAGCTATATGATCGAAGATATGACTGAGCAAAAGCTGATTTCTCTGATGGTTGGGAGGGAGCTAACGAGTCTATATCCAAAAGAGAAGTCTGATATTGGCGATGTCGTGTTTAAAGCGGAGCATATAACAAAAAAAGGATTGTTTGAGGATGTGTCTTTCGAGATTCGAAGTGGTGAGATATTAGGTGTTTCCGGGCTTATGGGCGCTGGCAGATCGGAAATTATGTTGGCACTTTTCAGCGGAGACAAACTTGATTCGGGGAAAATCTACATGGATGGTGCCGAAATTGTCATTCATTCACCGGAGGATGCGATTAAAAACGGCCTTGCGATGGTGCCCGAGGATAGGAAGCTGATGGGGCTTGCTCTTTGCCGCTCATCCAAAGAAAATATGTCCATAACGGATTTGAAATTTCATTCTAAATCATTTTTTGTGAACAAATTTAAAGAAAAGGAAAAGATTGAATCCATGATTCAGCGAATTTCCATAAAGCTGTCTAGCCCGGAACAGGTAGTAAAGTCATTAAGTGGCGGCAACCAACAGAAGGTTGTGCTTTCCAGATGGCTTTTATGCAATCCAAAAGTGCTTATACTGGATGAGCCTACCAGAGGAATCGATGTTGGTTCAAAATCCGAAATACACAGGCTAATATCTGAACTGGCGTGTAATGGAATGGCAGTTATCATGATATCCTCGGAAATGCCCGAAATTTTGGGAATGAGCGATCGGATAATTGTTGTTCGTGGGGGAAAGATCAACGGTGAAATATCAAGAGTTAATGCAACTCAGGAAAAGATAATGCATATGGCTACAAGTTAAGAATATGAGGATGGTAAATATGGAAACGAATTTTTTTGGAATAGACAAAGGAAGACGTATCAAAACATTTGTCATTGAAAATAAAATCTTCTTTGTATTTGTGATTTTATTTGCCTTGATGGCCGTATTACGCACAGAAGCATTTTTCACCTATACAAATATCACAAACCTACTTAAGCAGATCGCTGTTAATGCGATTCTTGCGACAGGTATGACGATCGTTATGACGACAGGAAGCTTTGATTTATCTGTAGGTTCTGTGGTAGGTGTTGCTGGTGTACTGGTTGCTCTAACAGCAAAGACAGGGGCGCCGATGATTGCAGTCATTTTTGTTGGAATCGCGGTGGGAGCTGCATTCGGCGTTCTAAACGGCGTGGCGATTGCGAAGTTTAAGATTCCGTCATTTATTGTGACTCTTGCTATGCTTCAGGCAGCTAGAGGATTAAGCTTTATGTTTTGTAACGGTTTTCCCATAACAGATTTTCCAAAAGAATACCTGCAAATTGGCCAGGGGTTTTTTCTCGGTGTACCGATTCCGGTATATATTATGGTAATTGTGGCTATTGTTATAGCTGTTGTCATGAATAAAACGAAATTTGGCAGATATGTTTACTTCATTGGTGGAAACGAAGATGCAGCCAGACTGTCTGGAATCAATGTTTTTAAAATTAGGGTGCTTGCACATACACTATGTGGTCTTCTTGCTGGTGTGGCATCGATTGTGCTGACTTTTCGTGTGGGGGCTGCAATGCCGGCAGCTGGCGAAGGCTATGAAATGGATGCGATTGCCGCGGCTGTCATCGGTGGCTGTTCTCTAAGTGGTGGGGTCAACAAAATAAGTGGTACAATCGTTGGCGCGTTGATTCTCGGAATAATTAGCAACGGAATGAATCTTCTCAGTATTACCACATATCCACAGATGGTTATTAAGGGTGTAATTATTTTCGTTGCAGTTTTACTGGATACAAGAACAAGTAAAAAATAATAATATGAAAAGCGATTTTGCTTGATAAAAGGTCAAGTAAAAAATAATAAATATTATAATGGAGGAAAGAAAATGAAAAAGAGACTTGTAACGATACTTGCTCTGCTCTGTGTTTTAATCATGGTGCTTGCAGGCTGCGGAAGTACAGAATCGGAAGCCGATTCGGAAAGCTCCTCAAGCACAACTTCTGACTCGACAGAAGTAGCAGAATCCGACATCAGGATTGCTTTCCTAGCTCAGGCAAACAACACCTTCCAAGCCGCTCTAACAGAGGCAGCTAAAGCAAAAGCTGATGAATTAGGAGTCGTATTGGATGCATTTAACGCTGACAATGATATAACCAAACAGCTCGATCAGATTGAGAGTGCGATTGCAAGCAAGTATGATGCGATTTTAATAAGCGCTGTTGATAGTAATGGCATAACTCCTGGTACAAAGGCCGCAATGGAGGCAGGAATACCTGTAATTTGCGTAAATATGCTTGTCGAAGACGAAAGTGCCTATGATGTGTACGTCGGTTCCGATGATGTCGATGCAGGTAGAATCCAAGGCGAGTGGTTGAAGGAAGCTACAGGCGGTGTAGCCAAGATCGGTCTTCTGTATGTTCCCATTGGATGCTCAGCTGAAGTAGGCCGTACTAAGGGGCTTAAGGAATCTTTCCTTGATGTATGTCCCGATGCAGTTGTTGTGGCCGAAGACGACGGAAAAGCCCAGATAGACGAAGGTATGAGGATTACTGAAGACTGGCTTCAGACCTATCCGGAAATTGATACTATCATAGCGCAGAATGACTCTATGGCTTTGGGAGCAATGCAGGCCGTTCTTGCTGCAGGGAAAAAGGATGATATTATCATCTGCGGCGTGGACGGAGACCAAGCTGCGGTGCAGGCGATCATCGACGGAACATTTGACATGACTGTGTTCCAGAATTCAAAAGGCCAGGCATCTATGGGGGTCGAAGTCGCTGTTGGTATGATAAATGGCGAATCATATGACAAATCAGTCATAATTCCGTTCGAAGCAATAACAGCAGATAACGCAGAGGATTATCTGAATTAACGACTTACAGCCATTTTCGGGGAAAGGGGTGAAAAGAATGAGCGCAAATTACAACTGGGAAGAGATACACGAAAAAATAATGTATCATTTCAGATTACGGACGCTGCCGGTCGCATACAAATACTATAAGAAAAAGGAAGACTTGCTTGCGGTAAAAGGCCTAGAAATTCCGGCAATTCAAAATGTTCCATGTCTTGCTGTGGGACAAGCGGTTAGTCTGGGACAAGCGGTAGGGCTGCTTAATGAGAATTTCAATACGGACTATTGCCGCGGTGTGAATGGATTCAGGGAAAGGGATGAAAAATGGTATTCCGCCATGCCCTATCTTAACAGGTGGAGCCAGAACCTTCCTTGCGCGCAGGCGCATCATAAGGCCATGCCTGAATGGGATGGAGATAAGAATGAGGGATTTGCGGTGGCTCCGCTGGAAAGCGGAATCATTGATGACCCGGATGGGATATTGATGTATGTTACTCCGGAACAAGCTTTCTGGGTCCTGGCAGGCTCAATTAACGTCGATTACAAGAAGAGGGAATTTTCATTTATCGGCGAATCGACGTGCAATGATTCCTGGATTAAAACCGCATTGACCGGGGAGCCGGGGCTTGCGATAGGCAGCAATGGCGAGCGGGTTTTTGGTGGGCTGCCTCATGACGAAATGATATTGACGCTTACGGTGGATGAAATAATGAAAGCAATCGAAGGAGTGGAAAACATAAGAAACGGAAGAGAATTTCTTGCCTATCCTATGCCGCCTTACAGCGCGTTTGCAGATATTTCGCATACCCCCAACCCTGCTTTCGAAGGTTATTAAGAAACAACGGCGAACAATTACTTCGATGAGAAGATGACGTTCCAGAAAAATATTTACGGTACTTAGTTCATATTCGTTTTAAAGAAGTAAGAGGTAATTCAGAATCGAGTCAGGGTAACTGGTCAGCCGGTTACCCTGATTTGACTGATATAATAAATGTTTATAGCAGTATCAAATAAATTTTGAAAAAACGTCCGAAGCGCCGCGGTGCTTCGACTCTAAACTTTTTGCTTCTTCTTGGACTTTATAATGGCGTGCGCATACCATTTTTTCAGCCGGAAATGCTTGTTTTGTCAATTCAACAATACTCCGCGAGCCAGTCCCTGCTTATTATATATTCTGAGTTTACTATCCAATATGTAGTGCGGCTCTGCAAGCGAAATCCGGATTGAAGCTCGTATTGTATTGAAAAGGCAAAGTATATATAATATAATAAAAAGAGTATAGAACTCGCGGCGTTTTCAATGAAAGCCATAGGGGCATCCATACTTGTAACGATGTATTTCCATAGAAATATAGCGGCCATGTATATACAAGCATTAAAGCGAAAACGTTCCGTTGCTGAGGCCGCATAAATTAATCCCGGATATTTTGGCCTGAATGATATCATGAAGGATTTGTACACTAAAAATTGATTACTATATACCGCCGCCCCCTGAAAGAGCCTCTCTCTGGAAATGGTATTGCCGCATGCTATATCAAAAAGCGCAATTCAAGCTAAGATGCAGTGCTCATTTCGCGCCATTAGAAGATCATTGGGTTTAACAAAGCCTGTTACAGAGTTTTAGCTGAGAATACCGCCTATAACTACGAGTTGAGGGCGATGATGTGCGCGCCCGGCAGATGTTGACGCAAAGGCCTGTGCTTTTTACGGTGAAAAATGTGCCCTTTTTAAGGAGGTGCCCGGGAAGGGCAATAAACAGGAGCATTATTCTGAGAAACTGGATTTTCCCCGCCTTTTGCAAAAAGGGCGCATACCCTTTTTTGTTCAATTTCTCCTTAGCATTTCATGGAGGTTAATATGCTAAAAGTAATAATTGTTGATGATGAATACAAAGTCTGTCAGGTGATCTTGAATATTATTGATTGGAAAGAGATGGGATTTGAGATCGTAGCTGTAGCTACCAATGGTATTGATGCGTATGATTTAATAGTAGAACATAACCCTGATGTTTTGATAACAGATATTCGAATGCCGGGGCTCAATGGTATTGAGCTTATTAAAAAAACAGTGGACTCTCACCCAGATATAAGTTTTATGCTTATCAGCGGTTATGCGGAATTTGAATATGCTCAAAAGGCTATAAAATATGGAGTTGAACATTATCTTTTAAAGCCAATTAAAAAAGAAGATCTAATAGAAGCGTTAGAAAAAATCAGCAAACA
The DNA here is from genome assembly GCA_040768905.1 of Christensenellales bacterium. GTDB lineage: Bacteria > Bacillota > Clostridia > Christensenellales > SZUA-584 > SZUA-584. Next base: position 1,613,628 of record JAXGMA010000001.1, on the reverse strand, counting down.
ATATTATGAAAAATTAAAAAGCCAAGAGGCACAGCAATATATAAACAGTGAGTTAACGCATAATCGGGAAATAATAAGAAGCGGTCTGATGAACACTTTGTTATTTGAGCCGGATTTTTTTAACAACACAAGCATAGATATTATCAACACACAATATTTATGTAATTTTAAACCGGGCCAGTTTCAGGTCGTGATTTTTAAGTGTGATAAAAAATTGAACAGGGCTGGTAATTCTCAAGATAAAATATTGTTGAAAAAGCTATCGGATGTTATCAGCTCAATATACTCAAAGCAATTAAATGAATTAATACTAAATGATACCGATTATGATATTATCTGTATTTTAAATTTTGATTGCAATAGTAACTGCAATAATATTCATAAAGTTGTTTTTAAAGAAGCATGTAAATATGCCGATGCTTATGGGTCGTCTATTATAACACTTGGGCTTGGCAGTATTGAAACGGACATATCAAATATTACTGGATCATTAAATGCTGCAATAATAACAATTAAAAGTCGTATCATTATAGGTAATGACAAGATTATTTCCTATAAAGATAATTCTTTTAATAATAAAAGTATCGAAAAAATATTAACAAATAATAAAAAACAGAACCTAATAAACTATATTGAAACAAATAATAAAAATGAGATCAAAAATTGGTTTTTGGACTTACAAACTCAAATTTCAAAAAACAATATTAACAATATAATGATTATAATAAATTTACTTGATAAAATTAAGGAAATAATATTAATGGTTTATTTCAACCTGAATGAAGAAAGAGATGCGGTCTCGTCCTTTATTCAGGATCTTGATATAAAATTGTATCATGCTAATTCTTTGGATGAATTAATTAATATTTTTTGTGATGCTGTAATATCTTTATTCGCGAACTTTTTCTCGAAAATCAGCACCGGGAGATCAAAAACCATACAGATGATTAAGCAATACATTTCTGAAAATTACAGTAAACCGATAAAATTACATGAAGTGGCTACATTGGCTAATTACAGCACTTCCTATTTTTCGATAATCTTTAAACAAGTTGTTGGTGTCACGTTTTCAGATTATCTGATAAATATTCGTATCAATGCAGCAAAAAATTTATTACGTACGACAAGATTAAATATATTAGATATATCACAACAAGTTGGTTATAATGATATAAAAAATTTCACTAAATTATTTAGAAAAAATGTTGGTGTAAAACCATCTTCATATCGTAAATTATATAAATAAGGCGGGAAAATGTTGAAAATCAGCAATAGCTTAAGGCTCTTTTTAATAAGTTTTTTAACAACATTAATGGGTTCATTAATAATTTTCTGTATATATAATATATATACTTCTTTATTTAATAATGCGGGCCTGTCTTTGATAGCAATATTAGCTGTTTTATTTGTCATTCTTGCAATCTATATATTTTTTATATTATATATTTTTTTTCCGGTGATTAAAATATATAAATTATTCAACATAATAGTCAGCGGAGAAATTAATTTACCAACAAAAGCAAATCAACATTTTCTTATCAAAAAAGTAATGAGAACTCTTTCAAAATTAAAAGCTTCATCAGACCGGGAACACATATCCGAACTGTTGAAAAAACAGGCTGAATTTGCTGAACTTCAAAGTCAAATAAACCCTCACTTTCTCTACAACACACTGGAGTCGATAAGAGGTGAAGCATTGAAACAAAAAGTACCCGAAATAGCCAGTATGACTGAAGCACTTGCGAATTTTTTTCGCTACAGCATTAGTAAAAACCGAAATCTTGTTAGCCTTCATGACGAATTGCAGAATGTTAAGAATTATTTTGAAATACTGCAATATCGATTTGATAACAGATTTTCCCTGGTAGTTGATCTGGATGGAGAAGATGATAGTATACTTGACTTTAAGTTGCCGCGGTTGACTATTCAACCTATAATTGAAAATTCAATATACCATGGGCTGGAAACAAAAATGGGAAAGGGAAGAATTGTCATTAAGATTATTATTACGCAGGTGATGCTGCTTATTAACATATCTGACGATGGTATAGGAATGGACAAGCAAAGATTAGATAAACTGAATTTAGTATTTAATGATTCTACACTTGATTTTAATTATTATGCAAATGAAAACAACAGCAACTCGGGTATTGCGCTTATTAATGTAAATCGACGCATAAAATTATATTTTGGCAACGAATATGGCTTGTCTATGAAGAGCATACTTGATGTTGGTACAGAGGTTGATATTACGCTTCCTCTAGTTAACAATTAAGATATTATTGAAAGATGGAAGTATGATTTTATGAGATATGAAATATTAAGATTGTCGCATCTTAATAAATCTTTTAAAAATACGCCAACTCTTAAAGATTTGTCTTTAAACATTTTTAGAGGCGAAATATTAACTATTCTCAGCTTGAACAAGGCGGGCAAAACGCTGTATAATTATTTATCCGGCGGTGAAAATATAGATAGCGGTATTGTTTATTTTGAACATAAAAAAATCAGCTATGCAAAAACATTAAATTTTATAAAACTAGGTATATGTTTTATTAGTCATTATCCGAACCTTGTTCCAAAATTATCAGTCGCAGAAAATTTATATCTTCCTTTTATAAATAAACAAAATAAAACTTCCATAATAAATAAAAAATATATGCAGAAGTTTGTCCAGAACTGTTTGGATACGATAGACATTGATATCAATGTAAATACTTTAGTTAAAAACCTAACTCTTATAGAACAACGTCTACTGGAGTTAGCAAGGGCATATCTTCTTGAAAACAAATTAATAGTTATAGATGACGACTCATTTAGCAGCTATTCCCATAACGATATTGATATTATAAATAAAGTTGTAAGAACATTAAAGGGGAAAAACTATTCTTTTTTATTTTTTACACACGATGTTAAAAAATCAATCGGAATATCTGATAGGATTTTGATTTTAAAAGAAGGCGAAATTATCAAAACATTCAATAGGGACGATTATGATTATAAATGTATTTTCAAAATACTTGTTGGTGCGGATTCCTTTAAAAAACCAAAATATATTCATAAACCTGATAACTGTCTGAAATGTTCAATTGATATTATCGATCCAAGTAAAAAAAATTCAATAAGTGTTTCTGCATATAAGGGCGAAGTTTTAGGTATTTTGGACAGCAACAGCAAAATAAGTGATATGCTAACTGAAGGCTTACTTGATAATGCGTCTACTGTTAAATTCAAAGGCTTTTTAAACGGAAAACCTTTTAAGTTTAAAAACTTAAAACAGGCAAAAAAACTGGGGTTTGGATTTATTTTAGAACATTCCGCCGATACTACTTTATTTAATAACCGCAATGCCGAAGAAAATTTATCCGTACTTGTTTTAGATAAGCTGAAGTATAAATTTTTCCCTTTCATTAATAATAAGTTGTTTAATGTGTTTAAAGATGATTATGAATTGTACGATCTATGTGAGAATAAAGATCCAATTGGCACATCTGCTCAGCTCGGGTTTTTTCAACGGCAAAAAATTTTACTTTGCAAATGGCTGATATCTCAGCCGGAAGTTCTTATTTTTATAAAACCTTTTTCGCAGCTTGATCCTATTTCAAAGCATTTAACAGATATTTATTTTGATAGAATCACCGCCAACGGAACAACTATTATTATTATAAGCAATGATTTTTCTGTGACTTCTTCAATTTGTGACAGATTTTTGTTTGCAGATGCGGATTCTACTAACTTTCTTTTCGATAAGGTCCAATAAGTTTCGCACATTTATATAGGGTTAAAAGAGGACATGACCCGTCTCACTTGGTAAAATGAAGTAATCACACCACATAAGCCAAGGAGGAAAGGATCATGTCTGATAAAATTATACAGCTAAATGAAGGAGTAATAAAGCAGGAATTAGGTGAACTGGTGCGGGGAAGTGTCGAAAAGACACTCAATGAGCTTTTAGACCAAGAGGCAGACCGACTGACAAACGCAAAACGGTACGAGCGCAGCAAAGAGCGTGTAGATACAAGAGCTGGGCATTATGACCGTAAGCTGCTGACAAAAGCCGGAGAAGTTAATCTGAAGGTACCAAAGCTGCGCACCTTGACCTTTGAAACGGCAATTATCCAGCGCTACCAGAAACGCGAGATCAGCGTTGAAGAAGCCCTCGTTGAGATGTATTTGGCTGGCGTGTCAGTCCGTAGAGTTGAAGATATTGCTAGTGTCAAGATAAGTTCGCAAATTCCATCAGTTCTCCGATAGATATCGTCATGTTTCCGGAGCCAGAGGCACCGTAACTGCCACCGCCGTAGGCGGCTTGGCCTTGACCGGGCGCAAATTCAAATGCTATGCTTCCTAGCTGACGGATATGGGGAATGCTTTCAGTTTCCATCGCCGTCGGCTGGCTTCTTTAACGGGCATTTGAATAACGCCCTGTCAAGGCTGGCGGACAGCTGCAAATGATTAAGCGGCTATCTCTCGTTCTTCCTGGATAAGCGCAATCTTCTCTGGGTTGATATAAGCATTGCCCGCAGACCAGTCCTCGCTGTATTCAATCAGGTGGCTTGTCACTAAGCGGATGTAAGAGTCCATGTTTGGGAATACGCCTACAACGTTGGTTCGTCTTCGAATCTCCCGATTCAGTCTTTCCAGCATATTCGTAGAAAAAATCTTTCTGCCGTCAATGCGTTGGAAGGAATAGAATTGAAGCGAATCCTCAAGGCCTTCCTCTAAGCTTCGTATGGCCTCGGGATATCGGTTTTCGTACTCGGCCATCAAGTTGTCGGCATACACTTTGGCAGTATCAATATCCGGCTGCAGCCATATTTGCTTGAGTCTTGATGCAAAAGTGGCTTTATCTTTGCTGGGGATGCGAGCCAAGATATTTCGCATAAAGTGCACCTTGCACCGTTGCCATGCGCATCCGACAAACGATTCACGAATCGCCTTCGTCAAGCCTTTATGGGCGTCTGATACAACCAGCCATACCTCTTCCAGCCCTCTGGCTTTCAGGTTGTCAAACAGGCTCTTGTAGGTGGCTTCTGATTCCTCTTGCATCGGCTCTATCGCCAGTATGTCGCGTTTCCCTTCGATATCGATACCGATGACAACCTCGACGGCCATATTGATCACTCGGTTGTCATACCGAATTTTTTCATACAAGGCATCCACCCATAGTACTGGATACGTCTTTTCAAGCCGCCGATTTCGGAACTCTTGTACCTGCTCGTTTAGTTCTCTGGTGATGCTTGACACCTGTCCGCGAGATATGGATTCAATACCCAAGCTATGCGCTAACCTTCTGATTTTCCTAGTCGATACACCGTTGATGTAGGCTTCTTGAATCACGTTCATGAGTGCTGCTTCTGACCTTGATTTCTCTGACACAAAGAACGGAATATACCCACCTTTCCGAAGCTTTGGCACTAAGAGATACATAGTGCCCATTCGCGTATCGAAGCGTCTGACTCGATATCCGGATCGGTATCCTTCTCGATTATCTGTCCGTTCTGATTTATCTGCTTTGATCTTTGATTTCAGCTCAGCTTCCATGAGCTGGCCACACAGCCATTTTAGCAATGACTGCAGTGGGTCTTGCTCTGCTATAAATGACAGTAGCAATTGTTCAATTGTTGGGGTATTATTTTCATAGACCATCGGTTTTCACTCCTTATTGAGATGAGTTGATTCACTTATCTTTTCGGAGACTCCGATGGTCTTTCCTTTATTAACTTTTGCGAACTACATTATACGTGACCTAATACAGCGTGGTTTGTTATTCTTAAGAGTAACATAAGTATATTCTCCTTTTATTTTTTGGAGCTGCCTGTATATTCTTCCGAGTTGTCAACTTTTCTGTACACCCAGCTATAGCAAAGCATCTTCTTACTATTCAAATGATCCCGTCGGTAGTTTTTTACAGAGCAGGCCTTGCGGCTTGTGTCAAGGTCTAGCGCCCCCTTTACGCAAGCCGCAAGGCCTGCTATTTTTATATGCCGACGAGAGCGTTAGAATAATGATTCCAGAGGTATAAAAAAACTCTATGCAGCCTGTTCTTGCGAGTCGTATGCAGCTCGTTTTTTCAGCGGAGACATACTGTTTTCATTAGCGGAATATAGCCGATCTCTGTTATACTCACATTCAACCCATCGAAATATCTGTCGCTTGACTTCTTCCCGCGTTAGTCTCGACACAGGAATCCTGTAAATCAGTTCTTTCTTCAATGTTGCGAAGAACGACTCCATCCTAGCGTTATCATAGCAATTGCCGGTACGTCCCATGCTTTGTCTGATTTTGTAGCCATCCAATAACCATCTATATTTAAGGCTGGTCTACTGGCTGCCACGACCAGAATGAAATATTAGATCTTTGTCTTTTCCAAATCGGCGGACGGCTTCTTTAGTGAGGAAGAGCACAGGCTTGCGCGTTTATGATTTTCCATTGATAGCCCCACTATAGCCCCATCAAAGCAGTCAAACACACCTGATATGTAGAGCTTACCATTCTTACACGATATTTCAGTGATATCACCCAGCCATTTTCTGTTTGGATGCTCAGCCGTAAAATCGCGTTGTATCAGGTCTTCGCTTACCTGGTCAGCACGATTTTGTTGTGTAATACCCCGAGGCCGTTTGACTTTTTACAGAAGACCGTTTGCGCTACAAATTCCATAAACACGACCATAGCTCACTCTGGGCATTTTTCTCTTCTCTCGTTCTTTGTTCAACGCCTGGTGCAGTCGTTTAACCCCATAAGCTTTGTGTTTTTTGCGTATTTCTTTTAGATCCGATAGAATCGGCGAGTTTTTGTCAGGCGTATCCTTCTTTTTAAGCCAGCTATAGTAGCCCGGCCTGCTAAGTTGAAACAAATCACAAATGAATGCTACGCTGATTTTACCTCTGTTTTCATGCAGCCACTGATACGCATGCCGTGGCTTTACTGTTTCTATCGAGGTACGAAAAAACCCATTGCTTTTTTTAAAACCTCGTTCGCTTGACGTAGCTCGTCATTTTCTTTTTCAAGCCGCTTTATTCTCTCAGCGTCACTTTCACCAACTCTATTGGCAAGTTGCCCCGTAAGCCTTTTTTCTCGCTGCCACTTGTATAATGTTTTTTGAGCTACTCCCAGTTTCTCGCTCGTCTGTCGAACACCGATTTCCTTGGCTAACGACAAGACCTCTTCTTTGAATTCGTTGCTGTATCGCTTCATTACTCAGTTCCCTCCTGCATTTTTTATATTACTATGTTTGTACAGTTGGGTGTACAGTTTTATGATAGCAGTCCATCATCGATGCGGGTCTTTGCCGCATCTGTCTATAGAAACCTTGCTGTACGGGTTAAGAGAAAATTTCGCAAATTCTCAAAAACAGCCTTCCCCCATGGCATATTCTGAAAGGGGGAAGGCCTTGATTGTACACTTTAGTGTGATTTTGAGCGCAAAGCGGTCAAAATCAAATAAACCCCCGGCTATGCCGGGGGAAGACAGCGAGCTTTAGCTTCAAGCAAATACCTCCTATGTTAAAATGATGAGGTTTGCCGACCGCATCAAAAACAAAGGAGGCAGTCCAATGGACAAGAATAGTCTAGCACATACTATGTGGGAATGTAAGTATCACATTGTGTTTGCGCCGAAATACAGAAGACAAGTCATCTATGGGAAGCTGAAGAAAGACATAGGGAAAATCTTGCGGGAGCTGTGTGACAGAAAGGGGATAGAAATAATCGAAGCAGAGCTATGCCCAGATCATGTACATATGCTAGTGAGAATACCGCCGAAATTGAGCGTATCTCAGGTAATGGGGTATCTGAAAGGAAAAAGCTCACTAATAATATTTGATAGGCATGCGAATCTGAAATACAAATACGGAAGCAGGCATTTTTGGTGTAGAGGATACTACGTAGATACGGTTGGGAAAAATGCGAAAAGGATGCAGGAATATATCCGAAGGCAGCTACAGGAAGACGCCACCGCAGATCAGATAAGCATGAAGGAGTACATTGACCCGTTTACGGGTAAGCCGACGAACAAAGGCAAGTAACAAGACCCTTTAGGGTCGGCCAGAGAATATTATGCGGTTGGCAAACGATTCAATGCGCTTGCAAGCGCAAGCCGGTAACATGCCCTTATAGGGCTAGAGCATACCACCGGCTAAGCCGGTGGTACTGATATGTATGCGCAGGATGGTTAAAGGTTTTTAGTTAATTGCGTTACGGTTTCCTTCGCGTCTCCAAGCAGAAGGCTGACTCCGCTCGTCTTCATATACAGCGGATTCGGAACGCCGGCGTAGCCGGGATGCAAATCAAAATTGCACACGATGATATGCTTTGCATCCTCCACCTGCAAGACGGGCATCCCGTAGATGGGCGTGCCGACAGCAGTGTTTGCGGCGGGATTCATGACATCATTCGCGCCGATGACGATCACGACATCCGTCTCCGCAAACTCCGGATTGATGCTGTCCATCTCGTACAGCTGATCGTATGGCACATCTACCTCGCATAGGAGCACGTTCATATGCCCCGGCATTCTGCCCGCGACGGGATGGATGGCGTACTTGACCTCCTTGCCCGTTGCTTCCAGCTTATCCGCAAGCGCCTTAACATGCTCCTGCGCCTGTGCAAGCGCCATGCCGTAGCCCGGCACGATGATCACCTTCTGTGCTGCCCTGAGCACCTCAGCGGGGTCAATGGCAACCGCCTCTTCCGTGATTTCTTCAACAGGGGCTTCCTCTTGTGGGGCTTCCGTTTCCTCTGTTTCCACCTTCCCTGCGGGTATACTCTTGGGGATAAGGATGCCGATGAGCTTGCGATTCATTGCAACGCACATAATGCGCGTGAGAATCAGGCCGCTTGCGCCGACGATCCCGCCGACCGCGCACAGCAGCACGTCGGAGATCGCCATGCCTGCGATGCTGCCGGCCACGCCCGAAAGCGAGTTGAGAAGCGAGATCGTGATGGGCATATCCGCACCGCCTACACGAATGGCAAACAGGATTCCGAGTGCCGCGGAGAAGACGACCGCAAGAACGATTGCCAATACGTTGGACATAAAGTATGGAAACGCAATGGACGCGACGGAAAGCGCGAGCGCGCAGAGCGTCCACATGCTATGCCCTTTTAGCACAACAGGCTTTTGCGGCAATACCTTTGCAAGCTTGCCTGCCGCCACAAGGCTGCCCGTTAAGGTAACCGTGCCTACAACCAGCGCAAGCATGCCCGTGTTGGTGGTCCAAAGGGAGGCGCCTGCATCGTGAATCAGTGCGATAATTGCCACGATCGCGCTTGCTGCACCGCCGAAGCCGTTTAGCAATGCTACCGTCTGTGGCATCTCAATCATATTGACCTTTGCCGCCCACACCAAGCCGATCACCAGGCCGATTGCCATAAACAGGTACAGATACCAGTGAGAGAGGATATGGTGGTGGATGAGGATGATCAATACTGCGCCCAGCACACAGAATGCGCTGAGGAGATTGCCTGCCTTTGCGGTCTTGACCTTGCTCATCATGGCGATGCCAATGAGGATACCGAGCGTGCAAAGCCCGGAGAGGCAATAGAATAATATGTTATTCATGCTTATCCCCCTTTTTGAACATCTTAAGCATACGATGCGTTACGCCAAAGCCGCCTGCTACGTTTATCATCGCAAGGATGATGGCGACGCCGCCAAGTATCTTACTGCCCGTAAAGGTCGCCGCCGCTGTTGCCGTCAGTGCGCCGAGTATCGTAATACCCGAAAGCGCGTTCATGCCCGACATCAGAGGCGTATGGAGCAGCGACGGCACATTGGAAATCAGCTTATAGCCCACCACCGTCGATACCACAAATACGATTAATAGGATGTACCAGCTCATAGCCCCATCGCCTCGCGCGCACCTGCGTGCACAATCTCGCCGTCAATGGTAACAAGGATAGAACCCGTAATCTCATCCGTTCTATCCAGCGCAACCGCATTGTCCTTAACAAGGTAATTGACAAGGTTGTACATGTTCTGTGAAAACATCCAGGTGGAGCTTGTGGGAAGAAGCCCGGGGATGTTCTTTGTGCCAAAGATGGACACACCGTGTTTGACGGCGGTTTCACCCGGAACTGTGCAGGCGCAGTTGCCACCCTGGTCGATGGAGATATCCACGATGACGGAGCCATCCTTCATAGAGGCTACCATTTCCTCTGTCAACAACACGGGCGCGGTCTTGCCGGGAATCAGTGCGGAGCAGAAGATCACATCTGCGCTCTTGACGGCTTCCTTCAAGGCTTCCTGCTCCTTGACGAGCCACTCATCGGGCAGTCTCTTTGCGTAACCGCCCTCCGCAACGGCAAGCTCTGCGGGCACGCCCGTCTCCACCACCTTTGCACCGAGGGATTGAATTTGCTCCTGCGCGGCGGGACGAATATCCGCGGCAAAAACTCTGCAGCCAAGACGCTTTGCGGTAGCGATCGCCTGCAGACCTGCCACGCCAACGCCGATCACCAGCACGTTTGCGGGAAAGATTTGCCCTACCGCACAGAACATCATCGGCATAAATTTGGGCAGCACATTTGCCGCCATCAGCATGCCCTTATAGCCTGCGCAGGTGCTCATGGAGGTCAATGCATCCATGTTCTGTGCACTGGAGATACGGGGAATGCCGTCAAGGGTGAGGCCGATGATACCATTTGCCGCCATCTTTTTGACCATTTCGTGGTTGACGGGGGATGCGGGATGAATGAAGGTGATCAAATACTGTCCCTTGTGCATCATATCCAGTTCATGCACGCCCTTCTGTTCATTAAACAGCGGTTCCTTCACCTTCAAAATAAGTTCGGAACGCGCATACAGCTCAGCGACATCGTTCACAAGCTCTGCGCCTGCCTCTGAGTATGCCGCATCATCAAAAAATGCGCCAATACCCGCGCCCTTTTCCACCAATACGATGTGCCCATCCTGCCTGTACTTCGCTACTGTTTCCGGGGTTGCAGAAACGCGCCTCTCCTCATGCATGATCTCTCTGGGGATTCCGATAATCATTGTTATGCCTCCTTAATTGTTCTGTTGTTTTATTTCTGCCGTATATCCGTTTTTGATGTTGGACAGAACGACAGCTGTCATCGTCCTTGTAGTGCCCGGTACGCCTTTGATCTCCCGGATGACGCGTTCTAAGCCCGCAGTGGAATCGGTGTTGACCACAAGCAAATAATCATAATTCCCCGTCATATAGTTGCACGAGACGATCTCCCCCTGCTTTAGCACAAAATCGCAAAAGCCCTCATGGTACTTTGGGCGCTCTATGCATACAAGAACATATGCCCAAACATCGCGACCCATCTTCTTCTCGTCCAGCACTACGGTGTAATGCTTTATCACGCCCGAGGCCTCCAATTTGCGAATGCGCTCACCCACGGCAGAAACGGACATATTGACCTTTTCGCCTATGACGGAAGCGCTTTCACGCGCGTTTTTCCTCAGTATCTCCAGTATCGCAATATCTGTGTTATTCACACTTTTTCCTCCTCGTTTTGTTACTTGAACAATACCAGATAATCGGAACAAAATAAAGTGATCTTTTAGAAATTCCAAAATTAATGCAGAGATTTAATGATATTCGAAAAATATTATTGAAACGTAGCTCGGCTAGTTTTGATCTCCAAGGAAATTTAGAACGCAAGTTGGATCACTAGGGAATCACTGATTAAGTCGCAAACAACTGCCGTTTCATTGTAAAATTTTTATAAGAAGACAAATAAAGCAGTGAGGAGTTCAGGATGAATCAGCAAACCATCAGCGATATTGAATACAGCGGAAGAAGCAGGATAACGAAACGAGAAGAGTTCTTGGATACCATGAATGAGATCATCCATTGGGAAGAATGGGTAGGTCTGGTTCAGCCATTTTATTACCAAGGCAAGCGTGGGCGTCCACCTAAGGGGATAGAAAGAGCCTGTTCAAAATTTTCTGTAAATAGCCTTCTGTGATAGAATAAACACAGGAGGCTATTTGATATGGGTAGACCAAGAAAACTAAGCATGAGCGAAGGAAAACGGAACATCATTGCGCAGCTTCTGGAGGAATACGACATACAGTCAGCGCAGGATATCGAGACGGCATTGCGCGATTTACTGGGAGGCACTATTCAAAACATGCTCGAGAGCGAGCTTGAAACACAAATGGAGCAGTCAAAGCACCAAGACCCGGATTATACGGATTCTCGCAACGGGTATAAGCCAAAGACGCTTAAGAGCAACTACGGAACTGTGCCAATTCAGGTTCCGCAGGACAGGAACAGCGATTTTGACCCAAAACTCGTGCCCAAGTACAGCCGCGATATCTCAGCCATTGAAGGCAAAATCATCAGCATGTACGCAAGGGGTATGAGCACACAACAGATATCCGACCAGATTGAAGAAATTTACGGTTTTGAGGTCAGCGAAGGTCTTGTCACAAGCATCACCAATAAGTTGATGCCTGAAATTGAAGCATGGCAGAAACGGTCATTGAGCGCTGTCTACCCCATTATGTTTATCGACGCTATTGTGTTCAATGTGCGGGATAATGGTGTCATCAAAAAGCAGGCCGCATATGTGATACTAGGCATCAGCGAAGAAGGTCACAAAGAAGTTTTGTCAATTTCTATCGGTGAAAACGAAAGCAGCAAGTATTGGCTTTCTGTGCTCAATGAGCTTAAAAACCGCGGTGTAGCTGACATTTTTGTGCTTTGTGCCGATGGTTTATCTGGAATCAAAGAGGCGATTGAAGCCGCATATCCGCAAACAGAATACCAGCGTTGCATCGTGCACGTGGTGCGCAATACGCTCAAATATGTGGCCGACAAGGACAAGAAGGAGTTTGCCACCGATTTAAAGACTATTTACCATTCGCCCAACGAACAGCAGGGGAACGCACAAATGTTGGCTGTGACGGGAAAATGGGAGAAGAAATATCCAAACGCCATGAAGCGCTGGGCTGACAACTGGGACGTCATCAGTCTTATGTTTAAGTTCTCCGCGCAGGTACGCAAGGTTATCTACACCACTAACGCCATCGAGAGCTTAAACAGCGGCTACAGGCGTCTGAACCGCCAGAGGAGCGTATTCCCGAGTAGCAACTCGTTGCTCAAAGCACTGTATCTGGCCACATTCGAGTTAACCAAAAAGTGGACTGGCACTCTTAGAAACTGGGGGCCTGTCCACTGTGAAATGGACATCATGTATCCCGGTAGACTGAGCTAAATAACCCCGTCAGCCTTGACACGGCTCATCTTAAATGCTATTTTCAAATCAGCCGACGGTGATGGAAACAGAGACTTTGGTTTCTTCGGCGGCAAGAGCAGCATAGCATTTGCTCTTGAGCCGAGTCAAGGCCAAGCCGCCTAACGGCGGTGACGGCTCCGGTGCCTCTGGCTCCGGAAACACTATTTGCTATCGTCACAGAAGCGCTTTTACAGAAAATAATTCACAGAGCCCGTAAGAGCGGCCCCCGGCCGTTTTTATTTGTCTTCCCGGTCGATAATTTTCCTAAACTGTGTATCATAAAGCTTTTTATAAACGCCGTTATTGTTTAAAAGCTGCTCGTGTCCGCCCTGTTCGATGATACTTCCATTCTCTACAACCAGTATCCGATCGGCCGCAAGTATTGTGGTAAGCCTGTGCGCAATCACGATATTGGTACGCTGCGCCATCAGCGTTTCCATCGCATCTTGTATCGCGTTTTCCGAAATGGAATCAAGAGCGGAGGTCGCCTCGTCAAGAATCAAAATTTTGGGGTCTTTTAACACCGCCCTTGCAAGGGAAATCCGCTGCTTCTCTCCGCCCGAAAGCTTCAGCCCGCGGTTACCCACCTGCGTATCATAACCATCCGGCTGCGCAGATATAAAATCATGGATATTCGCAATTTTGCATGCCTCTTGCAGCTCTTCAACCGTGGCATCCTCTTTGGCCACTCTTAAGTTCTCGGCAATACTCCCGTTAAAGAGATAAGCTTCCTGCGTCACCATACCGACGTTTTCCCGCAAATAGGTAAGATCGATATCTTTTACATTCACGCTGGATATGGACACGGAACCGCCGCCCACATCGTAGAGCCGCGGAATTAAATAAACGATGGTCGATTTTCCCGATCCCGATGCTCCGACGATCGCATACATTTTTCCAGATGGAACGGTAAAGCTGACATCTTGCAGGATTGTTTTGTCTTTACTGTACGCAAATTGTACATTCTGAAAAACAATGTCGCCCGTCATATCCGGTTTGATTGCGTTCCTTTTGCTTTTTATGACGACGTCCCGGTCGAAATAATCAAATATTCTTAAGAAAAGCGCAAGCGACCTCGTAAAATCAACGTGTACATTTAAAAGCGACTGCACTGGACGATACATTCTGTTTATCAGCGCGACGGTTGCCGTAATCGTTCCCACTGTAAGCGTGCTGTTCGTCTGCGTAATGATAAAATAACCACCGATAAAATAGATGAGCAAAGGACCTATCTGCGTAAACATTCCCATGATCATACGAAACCATTTGCCGGAGCTTTCCTCTTTTACGGATATTTTTGCAGCCTGATCGTTTATGCTTTTAAATTTTTCATATTCTTTACGTTCTCTTGCAAATAATTTAACCAACAATGAACCAGAAACGCTCAGCGTCTCATTTACCAACTGGTTCATCTCATCCTTTTTTACCTGACTTTTCATCATTAATTGGAAGCGTGTTTTGCCCACTCTTTTGGTAGGCAGAATTAAAAGCGGTATCACGGCAATACCCACGATGGCCAGCTTCCAGTTCATCGCAAAAAGGGCGATAAGCGTTGTGATAACCGTGGCAATATTACTTACGATACTGGTAAGCGTCCCGGATATTACGGTGCTCACACCTCCGATGTCGCTGTTCATCCGCGTTATAATATCCCCCTGCTTCTCGCTTGTAAAAAAAGAGTGCGGCATATATTGCAGATGTGCATACATTTGGTTTTTCATATCATAAATGATCCGCTGTGAAATCCATGCATTGACATAGCTTTGCAATACTTCTATCGCCTGTGAAGCGGTAAGTGTGCCGAATGCCAAAATAAGCAGCTTAACAAGCAAGCGCATGTCTTTACCAATCAGTGCCTCGTCCACGATTTTCCCTGTTAAGATAGAGGGAAGCAAACCAATCGAAGCAGATAGAATAATTGCAACGATCACAAATAAAAATTGGAGCCAATAAGGTTTTATATATGATAAAATACGCCCCATTAGCTTTTTCGTCATCTTTGGAGCAGATGCTTTTTCATCTTCCGTTAAAAACCCTTTTGGCCCGGGCAGCCTAACCGCCATATCATTTCCCCTCGGCATTTTAATCGTAATTATATATATATATATTGTACCATGAATTGACATATATGACCTGCCAACACTTTTAGGTCCAATTTCAATGTTAGTACAAACGGTCTTTTGAGGGTCCCCCCAAAACTGGTCAGATCATAATGTCAGTAATTTCGTCAAGCAACTGGTAACAATTAGTTGCTTGATTCTAGCTCCAAAGCATATTCTCTTGGAGTTAAGTTCCCTAGGGAACTATGCGGCCTAAACTCGTTATAATCCATTCGCCATGCTTCCAGTTTACTTCTTGCATCGTCGATTGACAAGAACCAATTGATGTTTAAACACTCATCCCTTAGACTACCGTTAAAAGACTCTATATGATCATTGTCTGTAGGCTTACCTGGTCTGGAGAAGTCAAGCTTAATGTTAGCAGAATACGCCCATGCATCCAGTTTTTTAGATATAAATTCTGGGCCATTATCTACTCTGATTCTCTCGGGTATTCCTCTGCCACAGCAGATTGCTTCCAGCGCTTCTATAACCTTTTCTCCGTTTATTCTTTGATCAGCATAGATGGTAAGACATTCTCTGCTGAATATATCAATTACGGTCAGCGTCCTAAAGCGTTTCCTGTTGAATAAACAATCAGATATAAAATCCATCGCCCAACACTGATTAACAGCTGTTGTATCTTGTCTTGGGATTCGATTTCCGCCAATACGTTTTCTCTTCGTTTTACAGCGCAAATTGAGCCCTTCTTCTCGATAAATACGATATACCCGCTTATGGTTTATCTCCCAGCCTTCTCTTCGAAGTAATATATGTATTCGCTTATATCCATATCTGACTCTTGATGCTGCAATATCTTTGATTCTCATTCTTAACAGCTCTTGTTTATCTGCTTTGATGCCATATGGAGTTTCCTTCGCCAGATAGGTTGATAAGCATCAGGGAAACGTGGCTTTTATGGGACAACAACTTTCTGCTTCAGGTTTTGGGCAAAAATTATCCTCTCCGATATTGGAGTGAGCTTTCCGCCAAAAGTGTAACAGATCAATTGACAACGTAGAGACACGGTTAATCGGTAATGTTGACAATGTCGAGTATGCAATATATAATTTATAAACAGATTAATAAATGTAGCTCCGAGCCTTAATCGCCTAACGCGTTTAACGTAGCGCTATGGTACCAGGCCGACAGGGGTATGTTGGAAACGGCAGTACCCTTCCATTTTGGAAAGGAGTCTCGATTCACGGTTTTTTTGTGTGTGAACTGATTCTTTTTTGGATCAGTATTTTTATGATGAGATAAGAGGATGAGAATTGATTTGAAGATTAGATGAGATGATGAGTTAACATTGCCGGCTGGGTGGAGGTTTCGCGCCGGGAAAACCCACCTCTGAAAGTATCCAGAAGCATAGGGCTGCGTGTGTTCGCAATGAGATTATGCTTTTGTTTTTACCCAGCGTGTTGTAATTTAATACAAATCGCTAAAAAGGTATTGAAAAGGAGTTTTTAGTGAAAACCGGTGCAGTTATTGTCGCTGCAGGGATGTTATCCTGCATGGGTGATTTCAAACCTATGCTAAAAATCGGTGCGATCTCCATGGCAAAAAGAATTATTGCCAATTTTAAGCGCGCCGGTGTTTTTCCAATCGTTGTCGTAACGGGCTTTCGTGGGAAGGAGTTGGAAAAGCATGTTGCAAAAACGGGTGTCATCTGCGTACGGAACGATAATTTTGCCAGCTCTGAGATGTTTGACTCAGCGAAAATCGGTTTTAATTACATTGCGGATAAATGTGACAGGACATTCTTCTCTCCCGTGGATGTCCCCTTGTTTACACTGAATACGGTTTTAAAGCTCATGGATTCGCATGCACCCATCGTAAAGCCGGTATGCAAAGGTGAGAGCGGACATCCCATACTGTTATCCAGAGACATACTGCCCGTATTAATCGCTGCGAAATCTGACAAAGGGCTGGAAAAAGCGATACAAGATAGCTGCTGGCAGGTTGAAATGGTTGATGTAGAAGACGAGGGCGTGGTGCAGGACGCTGATACTCCAGACGATTTTGCATGGTTGGTGGATCAGCATAACCGGCAGCTGTTCCGTCCATATATCGAGATTTCATTGATGAGGGAGAATAAGCTGTTGGACGCAGCCGGCGCTCATCTGCTCCATATGATCGAATATACGGGTACGGTGAAGAGAGCGTGTGAAAAGATGCAGATTTCCTACAGCAAGGCATGGAGCATGCTTTCGGATTTGGAAGAAAATCTGGGGTTTTCTCTAATCGAGCGTCAGCCAGGTGGGGAGTACGGTGGCAGCAGTCAATTGACGCCTGCCGGGCGGGAATTGCTGGTCTGTTATGAGACGTTCGTCGACAAGGTCAGGTGTTATGCCGACAATTGTTTCATAGAATGTTTTGGTAAAGACAAATAAGGATATTGACACAATTAATGATGTGACATGCAACAAAAAATTGACGGGGGATATGACATGAAGCTCATCAAAACAGAAAATGCTGTTGGGCAGGTGCTTTGCCATGACATTACTCAGATTATCAGAGGTGTCAAAAAGGATGCTGTTTTACGAAAGGGTCACGTTATTAAAGAAAATGATATCCCCTTGCTTCTCAGCGTCGGCAAGGATCATGTTTATATTTGGGAGAACGCCGAAAACATGCTGCACGAGAACGACGCGGCAAAGATACTGCGCGATATCTGCATGGGCAAAAACATCAGCGCTTCCAAGCCTAAAGAAGGCAAGATTGAGCTAATAGCAAATGTCGATGGTATGTTGACCGTCGACATAGAGCGCCTGAACGCAGTCAATGCTTTGGGTGAAATGATGATCGCCACGCGACACGGCGGTTATGCTGTAAAAAAAGGGGACAAGCTGGCGGGCACGCGCGTGATACCGCTGATGATCCATATGCATAAAATGGAAAAGGCTAAAGAGTTGGCCGGTCCCAAGCCGCTGCTTCACGTTTTTCCGTTCAGCAAGAAGAAGGTAGGTGTCATCACGACGGGCAATGAGGTGTTTTCGGGCCGTCTTCAAGATACGTTTACGCCTGTCATAGCGGAAAAACTTGACGAGTTCGGCTTGCAGATCAACCAGCATGTGATACTTGGTGACGACAGCGAGAAGATCACCGCCGCTATACGCGATATGCTCGACGCAGGTATGGATATGATCGTCTGTACTGGCGGCATGAGCGTGGACCCCGATGATAGAACACCTCAAGCGATCCGTAACAGCGGCACAAAAGTTGTTACCTACGGTGCACCCGTGCTTCCCGGCGCTATGTTCATGCTGGCCTATACCAGCGACGGCAGGGCAGTGATGGGGCTTCCGGGTTGCGTCATGTATGCGAACCGCACAATATTTGACCTCGTGCTGCCCAGCATCATGTCTGACGTGCAAGTTTCGCCGGAGAAGCTTGTTAAGTACGGTGAGGGCGGCTTGTGTCTCAACTGCGGCGAATGTCATTTTCCGAATTGCGCGTTTGGAAAGTAAGGAAAGCATGCAATGGATAAGATCGAACCGAAACAAACGTGGTTTTGGCACGATTGCGAGTTGTAAAAAATAACAATACGATGGCACAAAATGCGAAAAGTATTTTATGTAATACGAATTAAAAAGGAGTTGTAAAAAGTAATGACAATGAATTGCCTGAAAAGGACGATTGGTTTTGTCCTCGTGCTCGTACTGATGCTGGCTTTTGCCGCCTGCGGACAGCCCTACGGGAACGAAACCACTTCGCCCTCCGAACCTATCAAGAACGCTATGGAAAAACCGTCGGCGACGGAAGCTGTAGAGCCTGCCGCGAAGCAGGTTGAACTGATAGTTTTTGCTGCAGCGAGCCTTACGGAAACAATGACGGAGATTGCCGTACTGTATGAGGCTGCTGTGCCTGAAACGAAGATCACGCTGAACTTTGAATCATCCGGTACGCTTAAGACGCAGATACAAGAAGGCGCTGAGTGTGACGTGTTCATCTCGGCAGCGCAGAAACAGATGAACGAGCTTGATAGCTCCAAGGACACCGATATCAACCCGGATGGGCTGGATTTTGTCGAGCAGGGCACGAGGATTAACATACTGGAGAACAAGGTTGTTCTGGTCGTTCCCGAAAGCAACCAAAAGAGTGTTGCCAGTTTCGCCGATTTGGCTGAAAAGCTCAAAGAGGGCAGCGTTCTGTTAGCGATGGGTAACAGCGACGTGCCGGTAGGGCAGTATACGCAGAAGATCCTTGCATACTTCAGCTTGGATGAGGACGCGCTTGCAAAAGCCGGCGCCATTACATACGGTTCCAATGTGAAAGAAGTGACTACGCAGGTCAGCGAAGCCAGTGTGGATTGCGGCGTTGTTTACTCGACTGACGCATACAGCGAAAAGCTGACAGTTGTGGATACAGCCACAGCTGAGATGTGTGGGCAGGTCATCTATCCGGCTGCGGTGCTGAACGTGAGCAAAAACAAGGAGGCTGCGAAGGCGTTTATTGACTTCCTTCATAACGACGCCTGTAAGGCTGTATTTGAAAAAGTCGGTTTCACACTGATCCAGGAATAAAGCAGAAATATGAGCTGATGTGCGGCACGCGGCGTTGGTTGAGTGCCGCCATCTTTTTGGGAGAAGAAAATGGATTTGTATCCGCTATGGAACAGTCTGCGAATTGGCGCCGTGGCAAGCGTCGTGGTTTTCTTTGCCGGAATATTGCTTGCCTATTACATCGCACGTTTGCCACGTTTGCTCAAAGGCATTTTAGATGTCATATTGACGCTGCCGCTGGTACTGCCGCCCACGGTCTGCGGCTGGTTCCTTCTGCTTATTTTCGGGCTCAGACATCCTATAGGGCAATTTCTGCAGCAGTTTGGTATACAGTTTGTTATGACATGGTATGGAGGTATCCTGGCCGCCTCGGTGGTTGCCTTTCCACTCATGTACAGAACGGCGCGCGGCGCTTTTGAGAGTTTTGACGAAACGCTCGGCTGGAGTGGAAAAACACTGGGACTTTCTAATAGCTATATTTTTTGGCGCATCCGAATGCCAGCGTGCAGGCAGGGAATCTTAGCCGGCGCGGTACTGGCTTTTGCGCGCGCTCTTGGCGAATACGGGGCGACCAGCATGCTGATCGGGTATACGCCGGGGAAGACTGCAACGATATCGACCACGGTCTATCAGCTTTGGCGTACCAACGATGATGCCGGTGCCATAAAGTGGGTTATCATAAATCTCGTTATCAGCGCAACGGTGCTCCTAATCATCAACTTGCTGGAGCGTAAAAACAGGCAAAAGGGGCGTATACAATGAGTATCAACATCGATATTTATAAGCGACTGGGCAGCTTTTCGTTGAGTGTAAAATTTTTTTCCGAAAATGGTGTTGCTGCGTTGTTGGGTGCATCGGGCTGCGGAAAGACTCTGACGCTGCGCTGTATCGCGGGCATCATAACGCCAGACCGTGGAGAAATAATACTGAACGGACGGATTTTATTCAGCAGTGAAAAGCGTATCAACCTGCCTGCGCAGGCGCGGTGCGTTGGTTATCTTTTTCAAAATTACGCATTGTTCCCCAACATGAATGTTGAGCAAAATATTGGATGCGGGCTCAGTCACGAGAAGGACAGGCGTACTCGGAGCTTAGCCATCGCAGAGATCATACGCCGCATGCGCCTGATTGGGCTTGAGAAGCATCGACCGCATCAGCTGTCCGGCGGACAACAGCAGCGCACAGCGCTCGCAAGAATACTTGTAGGCAAGCCTGAAATACTGCTGCTCGACGAGCCATTTAACGCACTCGACACCTTTCTTAAGGATCAGTTGATAGCAGAGTTGATGAGCACACTAAAAACTTTTGACAAAAACGCGTTGTTGGTTACGCACAACCGTGACGAAGCCTACATGATATCATCAAAGCTCGCGATCATGGACAGCGGTCGCATCGTATGTTCGGGTGAAACAAAACGTATGTTCGCGGAACCAGTCACACGCACAGGTGCTGTTTTGACGGGGTGTAAAAATGTCGTCGACGCTAAGAAAGCTGGAGATACGCTCGTAGCAGTGCCTGCATGGGGTGCTGTATTCGATGCGGGCAGGCCTGTTAAAGATGGCCTTTGTGCCATCGGCATCCGCGCACACTACTTCTCGGCTGATATCGTTGATAATAGTTTCCCAATTCAGATTGTTGAAACAATTGAGGAACCCTTCGAGTGGACGATCAAGTTTAAATATAGCAGTCAGGTTGAAGGCAGCAATTTGATATGGTGGCGAATCTCCAAAGGGCAAGGATTACCTAAAATAACTAGGGTGCTCGGTGTTTCGCCAAAAGATATTATGTTACTGTTTTAAATATAATGATGCCTTATACGGAAAAAAGCAGCCTTTCTAATAATAATTGATTTTAGAACGGCTTAGAATCATCTCCCCAGCAATACTGATAGCTATTTCCTCAGGTGTTTCAGCGTTTATTTTTAGGCCAATCGGCGTATGTACGCGGGCTATATCTTCTGATGTAAATCCTTCGTTTATCAGTTGAGCTTTTTGTGTTTCCCATTTCTTACGGCTGCCAATCATGCCAATATAATGCGCATCTGTACGCAACGCCTTTGTCAATACACTATAATCATGCATATGGCCTCTGGTCACAATAACAATAAAGCTTCTGTTGTCCATGGGCAGCTTTTCAAAAACATCATTGAAGCTATCAGTTATAACCTGCTGCGCATTTGGAAACTTTTGCTTGTTCGAAAACTCCTTGCGGTCATCAATGACGACTGTATAGAATCCTAAACGACTCAATACGGGAACGAGTTCAAACCCCACATGCCCTCCCCCGAAGACGAACGCCTTGCACATACCAACTAGCGGCTCGACAATATACCGATCATGGCCTTCTTGATATAAAAGCCTTTTATTATTCAGTTTCACGCTTATTTTCTTAAGGACCTCTTCTGATTCGGGATCAGAAGGTACCAGCGATTTTTCAAATAAATATTGTTTATACCTATTATCATTATTGAGGACTTTTATAACAAGCCATGCTTTCTTGGCTTGTGAACAGGCAGAGACAACTTGTTGATACAGCAAGCGGTTGTTAATGTCAAAAGCATCTATATACTGTAAAAAAACAGTCGCTTTTCCTCCGCAAATCATACCGATACTTGCAATTCCATCTGCAGTAAGATCAAAATCAGCAACACATGATTTCTTGTTGCGGAAAAGATCAGACGCCATTCTTTGCACCTTGGCTTCTATCAAACCACCACCGATTGTTCCGATGATTTTGCCGTTTCCGCGAATAATCATCTTGGCACCAGCTTCTCTTGGCGTAGAGCCAGAATCGGCAATCAGAAGTGCCAAAACAATACTTTCTCCGCTTTTTAGCAGCTTCACCACATTTTCATAAATATTTCTCATGCGCCTCACCTTTCGTCTAGGATATTTCTTTTTCTTATTCCCTTTTTGTCAGTTTCCTTTTGATGCATTCTATCTATTCGTACCGCTAACTCCCCGCGCGCCAAGATTTCTTTTAAGCCAGACTTGCGCAGCGCAGTCCTTATTGTATCATCGATTTTAAGCATTGTGTTTGAGATCTTCACTTTGAGCACCAGAATTTCCATATTTTCATGCATAGTAAGCACAGCATCAAAGTCGATAATACCTTCTACACCAAACAAACATTCATCCAATTCCGACATTGTCAATAGATGTCCGCCTCTAAGACGTATCGTTGAAGCAATGCGGTACTGGACCCTGTCCATCGTTTTGAGCACTGTACCGCAAGCACATGGTTCGGCTATGAACCGACTGATATCACCGGTACGGTATCTTATTAAAGGCATGCCCTTTCTGGTGAGTGTCGTAAATACCACTTCTCCAAAACATCCATCCTTCACAGGCAAGCCGGTGTCCGGATCTACGATTTCAAACAGCATGTCTGCTTCGCGCATATGGTAACCATACATGGCTTTGCAGAACACACCACCGCCAAGCCCCATTTCAGTCATCCCGTAATGCTCATACACTCTGCAGCCCCAGTTTTGATTTATCAAGTTAACAGTTGCGCTGGGAATATAATCTGTACTTAAAAGCACTGAATGCAGGCAGCCTTTCGCTTTAATTATTTTGGCTTTATTCATCTTTGCCAATGCAAACACCTGCTGGGGTACGCCAACGATTACATTAATTTCCTCATCGATTATTACTTGCTCAGCTTTGCTAAAATCATCAACGATTCCCAATATCAATGTTTCAGCCTGCATACGGCTAAGTCCGATGTTTAAAAGGTCCCCAATGCTTCCCGGTCTTACGCCCGGTAAAAGAACCAAAACGCGGTCATGCCTTTGCGTAAATACCGACATACCGTAATGAAAAAAATCAATCGTCAACTCTTGATCTTCATGAGTAAAATAAATTCGTTTCGGTGAACCGGTGGTCCCCGATGTGTCAAGCGTTACGATTCTTGATATCTCACCCTGCACAACACAGATGATTTTTTTTCCGTAATGACAAATATCACGCGCATCCATGAAAGGGAGCATGCGGATATCCCGTAAATCCTTTATATCATCAGCATTTATCCCCGCTAAATGTTTTTTATAATAATGGCTATTATTTGCAGCATAAATAATACAATCTTTTAAGGCGCTAACCTGATAAACATCAAGCCTATCCCTGCTTAAAAATTTGTCGCCCGGAAAAATCCTAGTGCGAATCCAATTTTCCAGCGGTGTCTTTTCGATCATGCGGCTTATCTCCTGTAGAGTGACCTGCCCCGATTATCTGTAAGATTATACGCACAGAAAGGAATCAGTCGTCTTCTTTCAATGTCCAAAACATTTATACTGCATTTTTGAAGGCGTGACAAATCAAGGTTCCATGCATCCTGAAATGACATCCCTGTTATGCTAAAACTGTATTCTTTTAATCGTCTTACGTATTGATCCCATTCTTTGAAATCTTCGTTTTCTTGATTTTCATTGTCGTCCCATAACATCCATTTATTCTTGACATAATCGCGCGCTCTAATGATGGTCGATTTTGACTGCTGACAATTACAGCTTACTTTTTCTTCTTCTGTACAGACAATACGGCCGTTTTCCATCAGTGTAAAGCTACCCTTAAAAGAACACAACGTGCAGCCCGATTGCAGCGGTTTTAAATCCGTTAGGTTGATCCTTCCTTTCGTCTGCAATTCTATCTGCTGGATCACTTCGGGCAAGGTGATGCGATCGCTATCATGTGGCGCATGAGGGAATCTGCCAAAATAGCTGACCGGCTGAAAATGTATCCCCCTGACTGTTGGCAGAGATTTGAGCATAAAATCAATCATTTTGCCAATGTTACCTGTATTGATACCGGGAACAAGGGTAGGCACAAGCACCACGCCAACTTTATATCGTGCGCAGTTATTGATTGCTTGCTTCTTCATATCTAAGAGTGGCTTGCCCCTCAGCTGCAAATATATATCATCATTTGTTCCATCAAACTGCAAAAAAACTGATGATAAACCGGATTCAATCAAGCGTTTCAGATATTCTTCGTCTAAAGCCAATCTTTGGCCATTAGTGTTAAGCTGAACATACGGAAAACCCATTTGCTTTGCTGCGTAAATAATTTCCGGCAAATCATCCCTTAAAGTGGGTTCACCACCGGAAAGCTGGATATTGAACGGACGATCTTCACTTATTTCAATTAAGAAACGCAAGGTATCCTTTATCTTTTCAAAAGAAGGCTGCTGATGTGCATTTGATGAATGCGCAAAACAAAACGAACAATGTTGATTGCATTGAGTCGTTACTTCGATCAATACACAGCACGCCTGTTGCTTATGCTCTGAACAAACACCGCAATCGAAAGGGCATCCTTTATTCTTTTGCGTTAAGGCCACTTTCGGGCGAACCTCTTCGTTCTCCCGATTCCACTCATTATATGCCGGATTCCCGCGCCATATTATTGATGAAAACAAGCCGTGTTCTGTACACCTTTTCTTAAGATAGATATCATCGCCCACAAGAACCCGTTGCGCCTTAATTCTTTTTAAGCATACAGGACAAACACTATCGGTATCCGACAAGACACTTCCGGTTAAATTGTTCAAAACACACCCCTCGCTTTTTAAGAAAACATTTCGTGCCAAATCATTATCCTAATGATTTTTTATCCTTTGTGCAATCAACAAAAAGTAACCCATCTTTGTATCCCGTGTTGCCGAGCAAATGCTGTCAGAAACGTTTGAGAGTCCCATAACCTTCTCCCAAAAGCAATCCAATGAGCCATATTGCAAAATGATGTTAGCCATCAATTCTTTAAGCTTAGGAGTGTGGTCTTCCAAAATGAGAATATCAAACCCTGATTTTATTAACCAATTTCTCAAGTCTCCAATATTAAGTGCATGCAATATGCACGTGATGCCCTTAACGCACGCTGACTCATCCAATATTCCTTTCTTTAGATAAAGATCATTAATGATCAGTTTCCCTGTTTTTTTCAAAACGCGATTAGTTTCTTCTAATACCGCTAATTTGTTCTCCATCAGAGAAAAGCTGCACTCAAAAAGAACCCCATCAAAACTGCTTTCTGCAAAGGGAAGCTTATGCCCATCCCCCTCGATCAAATTCAGCTCGCTGTTTCTGCTCAAGCCCTCTTCAATCATTGCGCGTGACCGATCGATGCCTGTGCATTCATATCCGAATTTGCGCCCAATAAATTCAGCCGCAGCACCCCTGCCGCATCCTACGTCGAGTATCTTTGATCCGTCAACAAATTTACACGCTTCAATGCCTCTTTTTGTTATAGCAAAACCACCAGGGCGTACGCAAGCCCCAGTTATTTGGGAAAACAATGCACTTTCAAAAAGTTTTACATCTTCCATCATCAATGTATACCGTTCAGATCCTCAATCACAACGACATGTATGTTTTTTCTCATCAGTAAGATAATCATGACTGTTAAAGCAATTCAAACTATAGTGTTGCATTTTTTGGATGCTCTCAAACACAGTCATGCCCGATCCGTCATATCTTGTGATCTGCCGGTCTGCAAGAATAGCGTAAGCGCTTGCAGAAAGAACCCCGCAAATCATTGCCTCGCAATTTTCGGAAACAGCAATACGGGCATAGTCTTTTTCGAAAGAATGACTATAGCTTTTTAATATTTTTGCGCTTTCCGGATCATCATTCATCTCAATAATCAAGAGTGTTTTAACATGTGACAAGCAATTATTGATTGATCCGTTTAGGCTCGCTTTATCTGAAATAACCGCGATCTTCATCGTTCTTTCTCCCATTCTTTAATTTTATTTACAGCACATTTAGCATCTGCATTTATGAGTTTGACGGAGGTTTCAAGTGATTTTTTGATCAACATGTTGCAGCAGGAATAATCCTGATGAATAAGAAAAATATGTCCTATTGGAAAATTCAAAATCTCTCGCAGTATTATCCTGTTAACAGAAGCATGAGCGACAAGAATAAGGTTGCCGTCACTTCCCATAATCTTCCTGAAAGATTTAACAACTCTTTTTTGCAAATCGATAAAATTCTCACCGCCTGGCGGACGGAATCTTATCATATCAGAGCCGCGCTCTTGATATTCAACAGGAAAGGACTTCCTGATGTCCTCAATAAACCGGCCGTCCCACTCTCCAAGGCTGATCTCGCTCATATCCTCATCAGTTTGGGGCTCCTGGCCGATGTAACTGGATATGATTGCAGCCGACTGTTTTGCACGAGCCAATGTGCTGCTAAACACATGATCTATGTGGCAGTTCTTTATCAGCTCTCCGATTCGGTGGCTCTCTTTGATGCCAGTACTGCTTAACACCTCATCGTACTGCCCGATTAGTCTTTTGCCGCTGCTTAGACACGTTTGCGCATGCCGAAAAAGCAAGACATATCTTTCAGTCATGGTTGCTCTTGAACCGTTCCTTTGACATTAATAAGGTTATATAATTCTGTTCCGGTAACCTGTTCGATTTTTTCCTTGATTCTTTTTGCTGTTTCTAACCTTTGAATGGCCTTATTTGCATACGGCATATCTGCAGTTATACGGGATGCTCGCTCCTGAAAACTGACAATACGCTCCTGATCGACGATCTTATCGGCAAGATAAAGTATCGATTCCTCACTTATGTTTTCAGCCAGACTTGGCGGGATATCCATATGGTTTTCGATGCAAGATGCAACACGCGGATAACCCATGTTTTTTAGTATCATCGCACCTTTAAGGGCATGATTCGGCAAGCCTTTTGAAACATCATGAAGCAGGCCGGCTGCATAAACGATCTCCTTATGGATTTTTTTGTTCTTTTGATGCAGCGCCTCGACGATGGTTTTTGCAGTCAAGGCAACCGCATTGCAGTGCGCAATCACTGTATCCGGAACGTTATATCGCCTATAAATATAATCGCACTCCATTCTATCGGGTGCTGTACGCTGCTTATAATATTGCATAGCCCTAATATATTCCTCTTTCGTGTCCATATCCATTATGCATGTGGGATTGCCCATATCTATATAACGCGCTTGGGATTGATAGTTTTCGAATATCATTTTTAGTCCGCAACTTACTTGCGCCTGCAAAATATCCGTAAAAAGATCAACTGAAAACAACGGAGGATGCCCTTTTTTGCCCTGATAACAAGGATAAATGATTTTTGACTGAGACGCATCAAAATTCTCAATCAATTCCCTTAATGTATAGGGCTGCAGAAGCGGGTAATCAACTGGCGATAAAAAAACCCCCTTGTAAACACTGGAATCAATTGCTTTTACTCCAGCTTGAACCGAGCTAAACATACCTTGGTGAAAGTTCTCGTTTGCAACAAAGCATACCGGAAAATTATGTAAGACATCTTTAATACGTTTCGCCTGATATCCAACAACGACAAATACATCGCTGATGTCAGCATTGAAAAAACATTCTACTTGCCGACTGATAACTGTTTTATCGCCAAAGGGCAGCGTTGCTTTGAGAGCTTTCATCCTGGAAGAATACCCTGCTGCAAGGATAATCGCAGCGAACCGCTTTCTCATGGTAGTCCTTTTTGCGCGTGCGGATGAAATGCCTCTTGCAATAATCCTGCCACTTCGTCACGCACCTTTTCGCGGTTATTGATGTTGACTTCAAAAATCCTAACTGAGAGGTGTTCAATAATACGTCGCAAATACCTTAATAAGGGCAGGGTGGCCAAACCGCATTTGATTCTCGGTATATGTGCAAAGCGCACAAAACCTACCGGCTTAAGTACTGCCTTATAAGCATCAGCATGCTCAAACATCAAATCCTTCTTGCACATGCTGCCATCGAAATAACCGGCGGACAGCTGCATTCGTATAAATCCCAATATCTATTTGTCCTCCAAGCTTGTTTCCACTTTAACGATCCTGTCCTTGACCATTTCTTCCGATAAATAAACTTGCCCACAGGACGGACATTTTAATACATCAGCATGCATTTCATGATTCAGGTATTGAAAATTTGTTCGTTCTTTTTCCAGCGTAACATCGCATTTTACACAGACAATCCCTTTCACAATTCACCTTCCGTTAATTCAAAACACTTCTCAGTTGTTTGCATAATGATCTCTGTACACTTCGATGTAGGCGGACAGCCCTTTCCAAGAATATCACTGCACTCGGTGCCCCCATATGTTTCCTTAAACCAATCGGTAAGCCGATTGCATAGAGCCACGGTTTCCGCTTTACTCTTTGAATGTAAAGAAAGTGCACAAGCTGCACCGGATAAGGCTCCGCATGAAAACTGCCCGTACATTCCGTACCCAAGCCCTTCCATTGCTTTAATAAGTTCAGCATTCTCTTTGCCTCTTACCTCAAGCCCAATAATCTGCATTAATATTTGTGAACAACATAAACCTTGTGAAGAAAGATCGAGAACCCGTTCGGCTATATCATTCATTATTCCCTCCGTCGCGATTTTGAATATAATTATGAGATTGTTCAACAATCTGAACCCTGTGAGAATAGACATTCTTCAGTATATATTTGTCATCTTCGATAAAGTATTCAACCCAATATGTAATCAGCCCAATACGCAAGTGCCCAATATAAAACCCGCTTTGCGTATCTTTCAGTTTGTTTCCGGTTTCTTCGCAGTGCGCAATGGTGCTATATACATCCTCATACAGTATCAGCCCATCGTTCATTTTTTTGATCAAGTCTTCTGAAATTATAACCGTCATATCTTCCTTATAGTCTTTCGTTTCTTCCATATGAATGTTGAACACCTTCTTCAAAATGTTATTTTTTGCAATCAGCCTGTTTTTTCTGCGCTGGCTTAAGGATGGCGGAACATAGTCCGCTTGATTCAAGTTAAACGCAACGTCCAGTATGTGGTAGCAAGTCTTGCCTTTGATCGAAAAAGTATCATGGCAATTGGTGCAATAGGTAATATAAGGTTCATCATCAGCCGAAATCCTGTTATCAACAATAATATTATAAAGCGTTGGATTAGCGGCAACAATATGACCGCCGAAACCGCAGCACTGCGCTTTTTCTTTACTATAGTGCAGCTCTTTCAACTTAACTTTTGCTCTTTCTGCGATTTTACGAACGCTTTGCTGCATTGACGGATCATAACGGCTGGAACATGGATCAAATACACATGCATTATTCATTGGCCGTTTTGTTTCGTCGGGCAAACCCATTTTCACTATCATATCATAAAGCGAGGTCCCTTTTACATGGCCAGCATGCCTCTCGAATTGATGTTTGCATGTAGGACAGGCATAAATTATAATTGGCTTATTCATCTTTTCCCATTCCGCTATAAACTTATCAATGACAATACGGTTAAGCTTTTTTTCTGCTGCCCAATCAGCGGGGGCGCCGCAGCAGCTAAGCATCAATGCAGTATCGGGAATTCTTTCAAGCAAGTAATTATACGTTTTTTCCACATACCTTGGATCGCTTGCCGCTAGCTGGCATCCTGGGAAAAACAAGTGGCTCGCATTATTGTACCTCGGAGCGGTATGTACCAAATAAGCCTCTTTGTTCGAAAAATGCATATCCCGGATAAAGAAGTCGTGAAACGCGGGAGGGTACATCTTGTCTTCCGATTTAAATTGTCTGAAATCGTAGAAGAATTTTCCCATATCAATTTTTTCAGGACAAATCGTTCCGCAAAGTCCGCAAAGATTGCACGAAGACATGGTGCGGGTCGCCTGTTGTCCGGTAAAACTTGCTTTGGTATGTAAGGATGCCATAGCATCACCAACCATCAATTTTGGTGGCTTATTAAAAAACGAGAACACCTCACAACCATCACTGCAAATCGTGCAGTTGCACTTGAGGCATCGGCTTGCCTCACATAAAGCTTCTTCTTTTTCGTATTTTTCTGCCGATTTCGGCCGCACAATAGCTGCCGGAGGAACCCTCGAAAGATCCATCCTTATTTGACTTTGTTTTAAGATAAAAGTTTCAGGGATGCCGTCCATCAATCCTGTTTTCAGATACTTTTCAATGGAATGTGCAGCGGTTACTCCATGCGCAATGTCCTCAACAGGCAAAGTGCTAAGTATGTTGCCTCCCATAAAAACACCGTTTTTTACCGTGCTGAAAGAGTTCTTGTTTAATCCTTCTCTTAGGCCAAAATCATTCTCACCTTTGCCAGTGCTTATAAACGCAGCATCATATTCAATGTCATCAAGCGTATTTATCGTGGTTTCCATGATATATTCACAATGTGCGTTTTTCATCTGAAATGCAATTTCTGATAAGAATTCATCAGGATCAAGAAGCTGCCATAGCCGTCCCCCAATCCTATCTGATTTTTCATATATCGTTACGTCGTAATTCTTCGATCCGAGTTTTGTCGCGCATGTCAGCCCGCACAAGCCCGCACCAATCACAGCGATTTTTTTATTCTTGCGCGGCAGATTAAATTTTGGCGGATCCGAAACATTTGAATAATCAATACTCGCTTTTTCTAGAAGGCGCATGGATATGCTTTCATCAAGGTCACATCTAACACATGCTTTTTTACACGGCTCATTGCATATCTTGCTGACTATCCCAGGGAATATCGATTGTGATTGGTATTGTTTATACGCAAGTTTATAATTGCCTTCCTGCATATATTTAATAAAGGAAGGCACATCAAAATTGAACGGGCATGCACAAACACAAGATGCTTTATTGCCATAAACACATGTTTTTGCAAAAGTTTCGTAGTTTTTTCTCGATGTATAACTGTCCATTATTCTTTTCTTATCAAGGCTGCACAATGGCGGCGTGCAGCCTTGATAACCGTCCGTCTTCTATCAGGCTTTTTCAAAGTCCCAGTATGCCGGGTTTTTCTCAAGTTCATCCATATCTTCGTAGAAATCAGGTCCAAGATAGTATTTTTCAGGCTTGATTTCTTTTCCTGCAGCCTTGATTTCCATTGCAGCTTTCACCTTTTCAGGTGTTGCAGGCAGCTCAAAGATTCTCACGCCAACTGCGTTATTGATTGCATTTAGTATCGATACATGCCCCGAACTTTGGAAAGTTTCTGCGCAGCCCGCCGAACCATGGGGTCCGTTCTTTCTAAAAGTCTCGTGCCACATAAGCTCAATATCATCAGGCATATCTTCAATTTCAGTAATACCTGCCCCAAGCATTGTCGAGTGTTTTTTCATATCGGAGAAATCCGTTTTCAGCGCGAGCCCGAGAGAGTGCGACATACCTCCGTATGCCTGACCTTCAACGCCTTGGAGGTTTCCGATAACCCCTATATCACCTGCGCATGTCATTTTCAAGACTTTCGTTTTGCCGGTTGCCACATCAACTTCAACTTCTGACATGAAAAGCGCGTACATCACCTCTGGGAAAGCATCACCCTGTCCTTTGTTGACATCAAAATTGTTATGACCCGGCGCAGAGGCGCCAACACCTTTGTATTTGGTTGGAATACCTTCCGCTATCATCTCATCATATGTGCGATATGTTCCGTCAGTCTTACGCATTGCATCCATCAGCTTGTTCGCCGCGTCAATTGTAGCCAACCCTGTATAATAGTGCAGCCGGCTTCCGCCCGCAATGCCAGTATTCGGTGCAAGCTTTGTGTCATTCATGACAAGCTTTATTCTCTCTAGCGGTACATTCATAGGCCTAAGGGCCTCATATGTGTGCAGCAGCGCCCCGGACTCAGCATGCTGGCCTTGATCTTCCCATGTATTATAGTTCGCAAATGTGCCGTCTGCACATAATTCCAGATCTACTGAAGCACTGTCAATTGGATCTCCAACAACATATCCACCAAAAGAAATGCCTACACCACGTTTTTTCTCTGATGTGCTTTCTGCTTGCGCTTTTGCTCTAGCTGCTTCATATTTCGGTCTGAGCATATCCATTAGCGTTTCCATGGGGTATTCATGGAAGAGCCGGTTGTTGCATGTCAGATCCCCCGGTCGCGCGATGTTCTTATAGCGGAATTCGAATGGATCCATTCCAAGTTTTTCTGCCATCATATCAATGATGGATTCTGAACCTGTAAAGGCTTGTACCGATGCAAACGCTCTGTATGTCGTTCCATAGCTTATATTGGATGATGCTGCTTTAGCCATTCCGAGGATGTTTGGAATATTGTACGGGAAACCTGGGAACAGAATTGCTTTACATAGCAGGCTTTCAATAAATTGAATGTAGCCACCCACTTCATAAAGAATTTCGTATTCGAATCCTTGTATTTTTCCTTCCTTATCCGCTGCCAACCGCATATTTGAGAACGAAGGGGTCCGTTTGCCTGTAAACCACTGGTGTTCAGGGTATGAAAACGTCAGCGTTACTGGTTTTTCAAGCGCCATGGCGCAGGCTGCTGCGAGCCCGGCCGACGGCGGAGATACGGCATAACCAAAGCTGCCGCCCGTCTCATTTTCTATTAATCTGACTTTTTCCTCCGGCAGTCCAATACCAGCCGCGATCATAGACCTTGTTCCATACAAAAACTGCCCTTTGCAATGAACGGTCATCATTTCATCGTCGCCCCAATAGGCCTGTACAACATCGGGCTCGATACTCAAATGCGGCTCTCTCGAGCTATAGAAGCTTCCTTCAACAATGTGTTCAGCATTTGGAAACACGTTTCTCGTGTCCTCTCCTTTGCGAAGCGGCCATTTAACAAAAAGATTTGGCTCCCCTTCGTGAATGTCAACAGAATCGGGAAGGATCGCTTCAATAGCATTGGTGTATTCAGGGAGTAATTCAAGGTCTAATTTAACTGCTTTTGCAGCTTCTCTCGCGTGTTCGCGGGTATCCGCAGCAACGACAGCCACAACGTCACCGTAGCGAGAAATCTTATCATCGCATATTATCGGCCACTCAAGCCCAGATGCTTTGGTTCGAGGATGTCCGCAAGGAAGCGCGTGTCTGTTTGTTCCTTTTATATCTTTCGCAGTGATGACTTTGGTAACGCCAGGCATTTTCATCGCATCTGTATCATCGATGCTTTTTATCTTTGCGTGCGCGGCTTTTGCAATAACTACTGCCAGATGCAATGTATCTTCTGGCATAGCTAAGCCCATATCGTCTCCGTAATTCGCAAGCCCGCATACCCTTGCTATGCCGCTTTCTCTCCTCGGAAAATGGGTTCCATATGCTTTCCCGTCAGCAGACATTTTGTAGGTGATGTCTTCCATTTTTAACTCGCCGCGAAGAACTTTTGCTGCGGCCATGACAGCATCAACCAAAGGTTTATAACCAGTACAGCGGCAGAGATTCTTGTGCTTTTGAAACCAAGCGCGCACTTCTTCTCTGGTTGGAGAAGGATTTGTATCCAATAAACACTTTGCAGAAACAATAAACCCCGGAGTACAGAACCCGCACTGTACACCTCCATATGTAATCCAAGCCTGTTGCAGCGGGTGTAAGTGTGTAGGCGTGCCAACTCCTTCGATTGTCATTATTCTCGAATTTTCAGGCACGTTTTTCATTTTCTTCACACAAGAACGAACAACTTCACCATTTAAAATCACAGAGCAGGCACCGCACTGTCCGGCATCGCACCCAATCTTAACACCGGTTAAGCCCAATCTTCTTAACACTGTTGAAAGTGAGTCTTTTTGCGGGTCGCAAATGATCATTCTGCTGGCCCCGTTGATTTCCATCCACATTTTTGTTAATCCCATCTTATCATTTCCCTTTCATTCTTTTTTTTAAAAAAAAACTGACCCGAAAGGATCAGCACGTACACAAAAGAACCGCGTATCGATACTCCTTTCCAAAAGGGAGGGTCATGCCGTTTCCAGCATACCCTTGTCGTCCTGGCACCATAGCGCTACGTTAAAAGCTTTAGGCAATTCAGGCTCGGAGTTTTTATTTAAAAAATTATATATTATATTCTATATTGTATACACTGCATTGTCAACACACTATGTTAAACGGGTTCTACTCCAATTGTCGTAACGGATTTTGACAAGCAAGCCGAAGCTTAGCAGCAATGAGATAGATCATACACGAAAAACCCTCAATCGTATGATACCCTCTGGCTTTACGCTTTTATTGCAAACGTACCTTTTATTCTTTTGCAGACTTTAAACTGCAGCTTCAAGTCTGCCGATATCGCTGATATGGCTTCCAAAAATAAAAGAATGTGCAGGCGAGCAATACCATTTAAAGGTAATTATATTAGGCTAAACTACTTTTTGGCACCTTTTCAGTTTTAAGTGCTGGAGTTAGGTGGCTTTTCTCTCCGCCATTATCATCAATAGGAAAAACTTTTAGCTTCTATTGATAAGATTTTTTTAGATATGGTTTTGTGGCCGTGTCTTATTATATCACCGTTGTCTGCAGTACGCGAATATCAGCCACAAAAAATTATAGCAAAGACACCACGAACACCAATTCATGTTTCACAGAATAGTTTTGTTCCTACTGTTATTGTGACTTGACGAAGACTGTTTTCTATTCATTTTTTCACATCATTTTTCATATTTATTCCCCAGCTTGAAATCAGCCGTCAACGCCGAACGGCTGGCAAGACCGGTTTTTTTAAATATGTTACCAGCATGGAATTTGACCGTGCTCTCGGTGATGTAAAGCGCCGAGGCTATTTCAGCGTTCGACAGCCCGCGTATAATAAGACTGAATATTTCCTGCTCCCTGGCGGATAAGCCGAAGCGTCCCCCATATTCAGACAATCGACGCATTTCCATCTCTTCGGTGCTGATAATCGGGGAATATATCTTTTGATAAAGAGGAAGGAACAGAGCAATAACAAGAGCAAAAAAGACACCGGAAACGATGACAAGCGGCGTGCCAGTCAGCAGGCTCGCGCCAAGAGTACCCGCTGCTTCTCCAAGACGCCCCACCAAAAGTCCGATGACAGCAAAAGCAGGAAGGACTCTTCTTGCAGAAATATCAGAAAAAACAAGGATACGATATGCCGCCCAGAAGCCCAAAAACAGATAGGCAATCATCCATATGGCCGTCTCTCCGGTAACGCTGCTGCCAAGTGCAAGCGCCACGAAAGGAAAGGCCAACGCAGCCAAGCAGCATATAGCGCCCCATCGGCGGTTTTTGTCACTGATCAGACCTGCGATGATAAGGCCAACAGCATAAAATACGCGTGTGAATTCTATATAAACGGCGCCTGACGCGTGCTTGAGCGGGAAAGAGAATCCAAGCGTGTTTTGCAGCGAAAGCAGAAAAAGCACTGCCGCAGCCAGCCAGATGACCTTTTTGCCAAGTCCGGCTTGCAGAGGAGCTTCGCTTCGGAGCTTCTCTGTTGGCGGCGAAAGGCGTTTGACCAGAAGCAGCGATATGACAGCGAGAATGGCCACGGCATAAAAGCTGACTTCGTTCCAGAGAAGCTTTCCCTCCATGGGTAGAGATATAAGCCAAGTACCAATGCTGCCAAAAGCATAGGCGCTGCCAAACACAAGGCCGCGGCGCTGCTGCGGAATGTCTGTGGCCAGCCTGGTGAGATAACAGCCGGACAATATACCGATGGTGACGTTCATCAGCACACCAGCAGCTAGAATGACCGGCAATGCGGATGAAAACACGGCAGCCGCAGTGCAGGACAGAGTTATGATGGTCGTCCAGAATGGAATTGCGCGGCCGCCTGCAATAGCCGGGCGTTTCGTAAATAAAAAGGCAACGGCACCAATGCCTAGAGCCTGACAGACATAGAAAGCACCACAGGCCAGCAGATTCACTGTTTCTCCGTCAAGAAAAGAAAGCATTCGGTAAGCCTGAACGATATATGCTGTCCCTGTCCAAAGAAAGCCAAGACCGATCAGAGCAGTAAAATAGAGATAGTTTCTTTTCGTCTGAGCATGAACGTCTTTTGTCATAATTCGCTCCTGTTCGACAAATGCTTTTCCTCATTTATACCACATAACGGGAGGCTGTTCCAAGATTAAATATGGGGAAATGGTGGTACCTATACCAAAACTAGACCTTGTTTTTGGCTGCCTGTACCCTTTCCGGACTACCTATACATCCGTTTGCCGTTTATCCTCATTATGGAGGTGAACGTTATGGAGCCACAGAGCCGATGCTTTCCCTACGAAAAAAGCATCGTGATCAATGCATTATACGATACCATTGAGGCTCTCGGGCTGTGTCTTGACAGCGCCAACAGTTCTCGCGGTACACTGATCGTTTCCGATGCCGCGCATACGGGTAATATACGGATTGCGCTGAGCGTTACTAACAATAAAAGCCAGACGCAAGTTGATATCTATCCCCAAGGCTCGGATTTGACTGTTTTTAATGCGTGGAATGCTGTGATCATGGATGAACTTTTAGGTACGATACAACGGGCCGTTTTGCCAAGATGAGTAATTCGAGGTGTTTGATAAAGGCAAAACATCATCATAGTGTATGCTCTTTCTGGCCTGCAAATAAAACCATTTTTTCGGTATACCGTGTTCAAGACAATGCTACCGTCGTGGTGTCAAATGCTTAAGTTAAATGTTTACGATTGCCTCGCCATACAAGGCATTGGATATTAGAGGAGGGAAAATAATGAAAGCTCACAAGACAATGGCGCTAATACTCGTCGTCACTCTGCTCATAACGGCAGCTCTCTTAGGCTGCGAAGCCGGGCGGCCGCTCTTCGGGTTCTACGGAGACATGGTAAAGGCATGGGCAAAGAACTATGACAGCGATTCTCCGGATGTGCTCACCATTTATATCCAGCATGACGGAATAACCGAAGAGCCGCAGTCGATAACCAGTGCAAAAATTACAAACAAGGTATTCAACGCGCTCGCATCGATGCGTGTGACAGGCCAATATATCTCACAGTCCAGCGATGACCATCCCATGCCAGATACGGTGATCTATCAATTCCGCGCTGATGATGGCGGCGCGGTCGAGTTCAGCTTCAAGGACGGATATGCCGCCATAGGCGACAAGCTCTATATATGTTCCGGCGTGGAAGAACTGTTTGGAATAAGAGGGATAGATCTCTCGTCTTTGGATGGCGCCGCGTCGCCTCCTGCCGACAGCACGCAGCCCGCGCAGTTAAGCGAATACGCTGTTTTTTCCAATGCGGCGCAGGATTTCTCTTTCCTATACAACAGCGCCTTCTCCGCCGAATGGAGCGATGAGAACGGCGCGACAATATATACCGAAACAAAGGGCGCTATCCCATACCTGCTTGTGTACCGAAATATCGGCGACGGCGACTTTGACGCGCGGGCGCACTTTGAGGCTTTGACTGAGCGTATACGCACGGAATACGGCGCTCGCCTAAAAAGCATAGGAGAGTATCAAATATATACGGTTTCCGGCAAAGAGATGCCCGGCGTTATGTATACCTACACGGTTGATTCGCATACGGTGGAATTGCTGGCTTTGACGGAGTATACCGGGGACTCTGTCATCCAATATACCTGTAAATACCTGCAAGGCCAGGGCGACGCAACGCTGGGGGCGCTTGCCGAAGCGGCCGCCTCTTATAAGCCAGATGCGAATTACTATGATGAGGGCGGCGGCAAAGGAGAGCCAAACGATCAGCCGCAGCAGCAGGCGGCAAACATAAATCTCGTGGAATATAACGGCGGCTTCTTTACGGTCATGTTGCCGGAGGGCTGGCAGATACAGACCATGGGGCAATATACAACCTTTGGCTTCCGTGCATGGAATCCACAAAACCCAGACTATGAGATATTTTACTATGGCAACTTAGGGCCGCTGAACAAGAGCTATGACGCCAAGAACGGCTGGGCGGGCTATATTGGCAATATGGGCTATCCCAACGCTGAGTTGAACTACGATGCGCCGGTCGTGACCATGGACAGCGCAAGCAGCGTTTTCTATGTGTTCGACACCCTTCAGGCGGTATCGGACAAATACGGTTTCGGCTTCAGCCTGCCCATGCTTGACAGCCTCATGCCCCAGAAGAGCATACCGATCCAAACGGCTTTTGCGCAGGCAACCACTGGCGAATCGATGATGTTCGCCGGGGTGCGCGGCACAAACGGTGGCGCCTGCGGCGGTATGTTCATGGCGTCTCTATGGAATACAAATCCATATTATGTGAGCGGCGTCGATATGACCCCCACCTCCGCAATGCACGTGACGGGCGTTATCGCTCCGGCGGAGGATTTCCTGAACGCAGAGGCAACGCTGACACAGGCGGTGTTCAGCCTCCGATTCACCGAGGAATATATTCAGGACGCGATAGCTTATAGCAAAGCCGTTGGGGAAGCAGCGATGGCGAGCAACGCGGCGCGGCAGGCGGTATTTGACAAAGCAAACAAAGCGTGGAGCGAATACTTCCGCGGCGGACCTACAATAGACAGCGACAACTTAGATAAACTAAACGACTTACTAGACACGATAAAAGATGCTCTCGGTTAGAAAGGAGTTTCAACATGAAGCAGATACTTAAAAAACAAATACTTGCCCTTGTGTGCGCGATGGCGCTCATATGCCTTGCAAGCTGCACACCAAATTTATCCGTTACCTCTGCGGACTTAGCGCCCGAATTGCCTGCGGAAACGGTAGACCCTATTGATTCCGAGTCAAAACTGCCGGAGGAACCCTCGTTCGTGGAACACGATTCCATACAATCCGCGTTTCCTTCGCCGGGGGACACCACTGTCATACTGCGCGGCGACGAGACTATTGATCTGACAGGCATACCGCTGTCAGGGCGCAAGGAGATAATATTAAACGGCCATACGCTTACACTCACAGGCGCTTATGGCGTAACGGCGAACGCGGTGCTGGATATCAAGCCCGGCGAGGGGGATGCAGGGGGAACACTCGACCTTACAGGGATGACCTTCGATTTCGGCTTCTTATCGGAGGAGCTTCCGCCAGAAACACCGCTTGTCGAAATACGCCCCGGCATTGCAATAAGCGAGCCTCAGTATCCACAGGGCGTCAGCGTGAGAAAATTTCCGGATATATTGACAGTCATTCAAAGCAATTGAAAGAAATAATTTAGAACGGAGGTATAGGCATGACCGCAAAAAAAGGTTTCTTTTTCATCGGTGCTGTGCTGCTCGTGCTGGTGCTGCTTTGCGCCTGCAAAGCGGAACCAGCACTGCCGCGATGGTCTTTTGGTGTGGAGGGGGCACAACTCAAGGTATTTTCATCATTTGATTATGCCAAGCTGGATGAAGCGAATATAACAGTGGAAAAATCGCAAGCAGACGGAAGCATAACCTCAGAGGAGTTGTGTGGCGTTTATCTAAAGGATGTGCTTGACTATCTTGATGTATCTGAGTATTCCTCCATAACGCTGACATCGCGAAACGGTTCTTCCATCCAGTACCTGCCGGAAATAATTGAAGATCCGGCAACTCTTCTCGTATTTGAGATGAACGGCAGGACGCAATGGGAAAACGGCATTGAGATCGTACAGGTGGTCGCAGGAAGTCGGCCAGAGGATATGTGGCTATGGAATGTTAAAACCCTGACGGTGAACCCATAACGAGCCGTCAGGGCTTATTTCCTAAGCGGCTAATAAAACCACTCTTTTTGTGATGCTGATATGAAAATTTAAACTGTTCTTTGGATTATATAAAGCGAACCGGCTATCTTGGCGTTGTACATCCGTATGAGGGCGAACATCTCATGATTCGATCACAAGATCGGGAACCTCTAAGGTTGGTATCTTTTTATTGCATTTTATCAATCATGGTTACGATTTTTTCAACGTTTACCAATCCTGGGATCTGTACTGGCGTCTTCTGTGCAGTCACAGTGGTGTCGTTGCCGATTTGCCCTGTGTGTCCGCGTCCCAGGCAAACACAGTTCCGTTATCCTTTATCGCATAGGCAACCGCGTTGCGCATTGTGATGCTGACTGTTCCTGACAGGGCACCAATCTGCACCGGTGTCGTTTGATTCGTCGTACTGTTGTTGCCAACCTGACCATAATTGTTGTATCCCCATGCATAAATTATAGTATAGATTCAATTATTTTATATGAACATATCATCGCATTTAATAAATGTCAAGAAATACTAATAAAATATTTTGCCATAAAAGGTATTTATCGTACATAAATGTGATTATATGATCATGACCTCACACAAAAACGGGGCAGCGGTTTTAAGCCGCTGCCCCGTTTGGGATCATTAAGGTCAGTGCAGTATTTACGCGCCCCAGCTGTCGACCTTAGCTGTGAACCTGCCTTCTGCATTATCGGGTATGGTCACCGACAGAACACTGGCATCGTCCACCTGAACGACCAGCCTGTTTTGCTTCATGCGGTCAGTGAACGACTGTCCGAGTTTCAACCAACCGTATTCGCCGTCGCGTACGTGGTTCTGCTTGAGTTTCACGACCACTTCGTCCCTCTTGCGCTTTAATCTGCGGATAGTGCGCAGCACCTGCTCCTGGCCCTTTTCATCATTGGCATAAACCATAATGGTGACATTGCGCCACAGGAACGCAAGCAGCAGCAGCAGCAGAAGCGGGATCAGCAGCAGCCACCACAGCCAGCTGTAGTTGGTGCGTGCTTGCGGGACAGGCTCCGGTGCTATTTCGACCGGCTCTTCCTGTGTATCGCCGGGATCGCCGGTGGCGGGGATCTCTTCGGCCGGCAGCACTGCGACCTCTCTGAACACCGCGAAGATCTCGGTATTCGTATTCATGGTCACGGAGCTTATGGGATTGCCCTGCGCATCCTCCCACTCGACGAACTCATAACCTTCGGCGGGCGTGACGCTGACGGCATTTAAGAAGACAGTCTCGCCTCCGTCATATGTGCCCGAACCTAAGCCTACCGTGCCCTGGCCGACGATGGTGACGGTCAGCGTGTAGATTGGATCTAGCCTGTAACGGGCGGTCACTGTCAAATTGCTTGTGATGTTGGTGAACGGGACGCTCCAGCCGGTGAACGTATAACCGGCTCTTGACGGGCTTGCGGGCGCCAGCGCATCATCGCCGTAATTGACTGTTCTCACAGCGAGCACCACGCCGTTAAAATCAACGAACGTGACGGTATAGGTGTTGATGGCATACAGCGCTGTCACTGTCATATCCGCCGTCACGGCGCTGTAATCGCTGTCCCAGCCGGTGAAAGTATAACCTATCCGTGTCGGGTCTGCCGGTGCCGTTGCGCCTGTGTTCCAGTCGACAACGTCCGTGCCGAGCACGGTGGTGCCGTCAAAGTCTACGAAAGTGACGGTGTATGTGTTGATTTCAAATACGGCCGTGTAGTCGGCTGATTCGGTCACAGCCAGAGCATCTATCTCTGCTTTGGTCAGCGTCACTGTACCGTTGTCCCAGCCAACGAACGTATGGTTCGGCTTGGTCGGATCGGCCGGTGCTGTGGCAAACAATCCGTGATCAATCGTCTGGGTCGCACCGATCTGTGTCGTGCCGTCTTCCTCAAAGAACCTAACATCATAAGTATTGATTTCAAATACGGCCGTGTAGTCGGCTGATTCGGTCACAGCCAGAGCATCTATCTCTGCTTTGGTCAGCGTCACTGTACCGTTGTCCCAGCCAACGAACGTATGGTTCGGCTTGGTCGGATCGGCCGGTGCTGTGGCAAACAATCCGTGATCAATCGTCTGGGTCGCACCGATCTGTGTCGTGCCGTCTTCCTCAAAGAACTTAACATCATAAGTATTGATTTCAAATACGGCGTACAGCGTGACGTTGGCAGCCGGCATAGCGAACGTTGCACCGGCGGCATAAGAGGTGCCGCTGCCGTCAGCCTGTGTGTTCCATCCGCCGAAGGTATATCCGGCTTTGGCAAGGTTGCCGGTGTTGCCGAGCACTGTGACCGTATCGCCGACGTTGTAGTCATTCAGATCGGTCGGTGCGGTGCCGGAGTCTTCGCCATTGCCGTCGTAGGTCACCGTGTAGTCAATGGCTTCCCAGACCGCGTACAGCGTGACGCTGGCAGCCGGCATAGCGAACGTTGCACCGGTGGCATAAGAGGTGCCGTTGCCGTCAGCCTGTGTGTTCCAGCCGTCGAAATTATATCCGGCTTTGACGAGGCTGCCGGTGTTGCCGAGCACCGTGACCGTATCGCCGACGTTGTAGTCATTCAGATCGGTCGGTACGGTGCCGGAGTCTTCACCGTTGCCGTCGTAGGTCACCGTGTAATCAATGGCGTTCCAGACTGCGTACAGCGTGACGTTGGCAGCCGGCATAGCGAACGTTGCACCGGCGGCATAAGAGGTGCCGCTGCCGTCAGCCTGTGTGTTCCATCCGCCGAAGGTATATCCGGCTTTGGCAAGGCTGCCCGTGTTGCCGAGCACCGTGACCGTATCGCCGACGTTGTAGTCATTCAGATCGTCCGGCTCATCACCGGAGTCTTCGCCGTTGCCGTCGTAGGTCACCGTGTAGTCAATGGCTTCCCAGACTGCGTACAGCGTGACGTTGGCAGCCGGCATAGCGAACGTTGCACCGGCGGCATAGGAGGTGCCGCTGCCGTCAGCCTGTGTGTTCCATCCGTCGAAATTATATCCGGCTTTGACGAGGCTGCCGGTATTGCCGAGCACCGTGACCGTATCGCCGACGTTGTAGTTACTCGGATCGTTCGGTGCGGTGCCGGAGTCTTCGCTGTTGCCGTCGTAGGTCACCGTGTAGTCAATGGCTTCCCAGACCGCGTACAGCGTGACGTTGGCAGCCGGCATAGCGAACGTTGCACCGGCGGCATAGGAGGTACCGTTGCCGTCAGCCTGTGTGTTCCATCCGTCGAAATTATATCCGGCTTTGACGAGGCTGCCGGTGTTGCCGAGCACTGTGACCGTATCGCCGACGTTGTAGTCACTCGAATCGTCCGGCTCATCACCGGAGTCTTCGCCGTTGCCGTCGTAGGTCACCGTGTAATCAATGGCGTTCCAGACTGCGTACAGCGTGACGTTGGCAGCCGGCATAGCGAACGTTGCACCGGCGGCATAGGAGGTGCCGTTGCCGTCAGCCTGTGTGTTCCATCCGCCGAAGGTATATCCGGCTTTGGCAAGGCTGCCGGTGTTGCCGAGCACTGTGACCGTATCGCCGACGTTGTAGTCATTCAGATCGGTCGGTGCGGTGCCGGAGTCTTCGCCGTTGCCGTCGTAGGTCACCGTGTAATCAATGGCGTTCCAGACTGCGTACAGCGTGACGTTGGCAGCCGGCATAGCGAATGTGTCATCGGGATCGTAGCCTGTGCCGTTGCCGTCAGCCTGTGTGTTCCATCCGCCGAAGTTATATCCGGCTTTGGCGAGGCTGCTGGTGTTGCCGAGCACCGTGACCGTATCGCCTGCAAGATAATCGGTATTGTCGGTCGGTGCGGTGCCGGAGTCTGCACCGTTGCCGTCGTAGGTGACGTTGTAGACATTGAGCCTGTATACAAAAGTAATGACATTCCCTGTCAATTGAAGGGTGATCGTCTCCGGGCTTGGGCTTAGCAATGTATAGTTTGTGATCGACGGGGCGTATTCAGTCACCGAATCGCCGACTTTGCCGCTCCCGTTTTTCTGGGGATAGATCACATTCCCGTCTTCATCCTCGTAATTGACGGTATAAGTGGTATTGATCGAACCGGACTTAAGATAAACGTGCAGAGTATAATTGGGGGCGGTTCCTGAGAGTTCGATTGTTGAGCCGTTCGCATAATACTGATTAGCAGTTAAACCGATATACGCACTCAGATTCTGGGTCGTAAAATTATTAAGATTTGTAAAGAAAGTGCTCCAGTTGGAGTTGCCCTGAAGAATCCC
Organism: Christensenellales bacterium; assembly: GCA_040768905.1. GTDB lineage: Bacteria > Bacillota > Clostridia > Christensenellales > SZUA-584 > SZUA-584. The sequence goes on along the minus strand of JAXGMA010000001.1, from coordinate 1,569,232 downwards.
AATCTGCTCGTTGGTCAGTCCAGTCAACTCGAGCGGAGGACTGAACAGAAGCGGCGGGTTCTGGGCTGGAGGGCCGCCGACATACACATAAAGAAGAATGGTGTTGCTGCCTTCTGAAGTGATCCCCACTCCCATCGGCATCATCATCATGCTCAGCATGCCGAATTCATCCTCACCGCCGAGATCTTCACCGTCCGGGTTCTCACCGTCGGGATCCTCGCCGTCGGGGTTCCCGCCGTCCGGGTTCCCGCCGTCGGGGTTCTCACCGTCCGGGTTCTCGCCGCCTGGTTCTTCACCGTCCGGGTTCTCGCCGCCTGGTTCTTCACCGTCCGGGTTCTCGCCGCCTGGTTCTTCACCGTCCGGATTGTCGCCGTCCTCTTCCTGGCCGCTGCTCAATTCGATTTTGCTGTCGAACCCGCTGTCATCGGCATCCGCAAATCCGGCCGTGCCGAACAAACCGAGAACCATCGATAAGACCAGTAAGAATACCATAAATTGTCTTGATTTCATTGAAACATCCCTCCTGCTCATGAGTACGCAATGGCCATGAGCTCTGTAATCAAACAAAAAAACCGCACTCAATGTTGAGGCGGCTGAACCGTCATGGCGCTTGCGCGCTTTAGACTTCAAAGCTTTGCGTCCCCGGCTTTCGCGCGGGTTTGCCTTTCACAAAAACATAACGGAATCATACATATCTGCACCATGCAAACATGCACATATAATAAGACTGCCCCAATAAATACGAAGGCAGCAGAACGGTCATGACTTTAAACAGTTTTAGACTTCTTGCTTTGCGCCCCTGCCTTTCGGCAGGTTTGCCGTTTTCTTCGCGAAAAGAAATGATTGTTATTGTTATGTATATATTTCTATTTAATTATAGCTTATTTTATCACCTTCTATAATAACCGTCAATATTTTTCATAGATTAGCAGCAATTTAATTTGTTGGCTGCTTACAATCTAATATTGATAGACTTTCGTATAGTGATCATCTTGTTTTCGCATGGAAACGGAAGAAAACGAGGTGGCATCTTTTGTCGTGTCGATGATGATCCATTCTCCGGCTATATAGACTTCATTCCAGGCATGGTATGTATCCGGCTCAAAGCTTGCATAACCTTTGACAAGCTTTGCAGGCACATTGATGCTGCGCAGCATTGCTGCAAAAAGCGAAGCAAAATCATAGCAGATGCCCGTTTGGTCAACGTAGGTCTGGTCGATATCGGGCAAATAGTCATAGGATAGCCGAAGTATTTTTGTGTCGTCATATTTGATATGGTTGACGATGTAGCCATACAGATCCTGAGCGCTCGCAAAATGGACATCTTCATAATGGCCGCTCAAGGTATCAAAGACGATGCCGCGCACGGCATGGATGGCAAGCCTGTCATAATCCCAGTTGACGCTTTGGACTGAATTTAAATAGACGTCAAGGTCATCCTCGACGGTGACAGAAAAAGTTTTTGCTTCTGCGGCAAAATATTTGTCTCCCTCGATATTCTGCATGATACGCGCCGTGTATTCGCCGTTTCCGTACTGCAGGGGGAAATCCTCGATACTGCCGTCTCCTTGCAAGTGGTAGGCGATACTTTGCGCATCCTTGATGACCTGAAGCTTAAGCGCTGCGCCTGAGTCATTGTTATATCTGATGCGCAGCAGGCCCCTGTTTGTATAGTCTGTGCATATAGGTTCATCCGGCAACACATCGGGCGGCAGCGATGGCCCCGCGAGCACAGTATCAAACAAAGCATCGATATCCGCTTTTTTTACCGAGTCAGCATCCATGCTGTCTGCTTGAGCCGCTGTGTCCGTTTTCTCAGATGAGCAGCCTGCCAGTACGGTAAAAACGATGAAAAGCATCAAAATACTGCACGCAGTTGTTGCTATTCTGTTTTTTACAGCTGTTTTCATCATTGTATTTGTTTCCATTGGATCGGACGCAGGCTGTGCGCATCATCAGGCGTATAGGCAAGTATGGCGCTGATGCCGATGTTATTTTCTTCATCCCATGTTTCATAGGATATCTCAACAATACCGTCATTGAAGCGCAGAGTTGTTTCAAAGCCAAGTTGGGATATTTTTTGGGCAGCAGCATCAAGGGGGCTTGCATGTTCGCCGCTTGCAGGCTGCAGGGCTTTGTCTATCTGCGCGAAACGCTCCCAGGCAACACCTTCCAAAGCGTAATAGGCAATGCTGCGTTCCGATACTTTTTGGCCTAGACGCGCATGGGACAGCGCGATCGTCAGCGCGGCGACGCCGAAAACCATGAGCACGACAAGCAGTAGCATAACGAATATCGAGGATGCGCCTTTTTTTGATGACAGCACATGTTTAACCATCCGGCCGCTCCTTGTAGTATTTTGCTGTCCGGATGCGGGCCAGCACTTCATCTTCATGCATGGCTTTGACGGAGATGTCATAGAGCTTACCCGGATACCCGTCCTGCTTTTCGGCGTATTCGATCAAGAGGGTATAACCGTCCTGTTCAACCGCGTGCCTGCCTTCGGCCAAAACGCCTAAGGTACTGATGCCCAAGGCGCCAAGACCTGTACCAAGTGTATCTGCGCAAAGAAGCGTCTCGATATGTGAAGCTGCAAACATCTCTGCCTGCTGCGTGATGCCCGCCTTTTTATTGATGCCGCCGGCCAGAACAAACAGGCGCAGCAGCACAGCGCAGATGATCCCCAGCGCGGCAATGGAAATAATCACTTCGACAAGGGTAAACCCTTTCTTGTTTTTCATGTCCTCAATCCTACGGTGCCATGAATCATCCGTGTCTGGCTCTTAATTTGCATGATAAAAGTCAAACGGATACAATCGGTACCAAGGCTGACTTCAAAGCCATCAAGCATTGTTATTTTATTGGCGGCCTCCTTGGTCGGCGGCACATCTTTTTTAGCGATGCACTCGTACAGCGCGCCATCTGAGAAGAAAATATAAGTTAAATATTCGCCATCCTCAAATGCGATCTGGAGCGCCTTGCCAAAGCCGGTATCGGCAACATCGATGCGTGATACAGCATCATTTTGCCTGACCTTCGTATTGATGTATGAATATGCAACACGCGCCGTCTCGGCTAGTCTTTTCTCACCCACGATGTTATCAAAAGCGGATGATCCGGCGTCAATAACGACAAAAACGGTGAAAGCGAAAATAATAAGAACGAACATCACGGCAATGGATTCAATTGCGAACGCTTTATTTCTGATGCTGATCACCCGCCTTTGCTCTGTGAAAAACACGCACATCCGGGTATATATTGGATGCGAAAAGCTCATAGTGGTAAATGTATTTGTCCCGATCGAACTGGAGGCCGTAGTTTTGCGCCAGATAATCAAGATCAGGCGGGTATTCCCCCTCGAGGGAATAGCACTGCGACACATAGCTCAAAACGGTGTCCCGCACCTCCCTTAAGTTTTTTTCGCTGAAACGGTCTTTGGTATCGGCCACGCTGCAAAAGACGATGCCTGCAAAGAAGGCAATGATCAGGAACGCAACGATGGGGGAGACAAAGGCCAAACGGTTCTTTACCATACAGTCACCCCACGGCATTCATGATCCTGATCACCGGCAATATGACCGAGATCAAGACGATGCCGATGATCAAAGACAAAACGATAATGAGCGCAGGTTCAAGGACCGTGGTCAGCTTGTTGAGCTTATGGTCTAGCTCATTTTCCATGGCGTCTGCTGCTTTTTCCAGCATAGAATCTATGTGGCCTGTGCTTTCTGCCACCGCCAGTATCTGCAGCAGCAGCCCCGGGAAAAGGCCTAAAGACAAAAGCGCGGCCTTGAGCGTCTTGCCGTTTTCTATTTGTTCTGCCGCTTTTATGATCTGTGCCTTGATTTTTATGTTCATCACGATGGCACTGGTCATCCTTACACTTTCGGCCAGCCCCATACCGCTGCGCAGCAGCATGGCGAGGTTTCTTGCAAAACGCGCCGCGGCGATATCCCTCGCGATGCCTTTGCGTATCGGCATCACAAGCTTGACGGAATCAAGAAACTCTTTGCCGCGCTCTGTTTGGCGTAGCAGGACCACGGCAAGCACGATAAGCGCCGCGGCCGCCAGAAATATCAGAATGTGGGAGCTTAAAAAGTATCCGATCGCCATGAGCGCCCGCGTGATGCCGGGCATTTCCGCGCCCAGCGAGCCTAAAACCTCATCAAACATGGGCAGCACCTGTGAAAGAAGCAGAACGATCACACCGAGCATCAGAACGGTCAGGATGATGGGGTAAGTCACGGCAGATATCACCTTGGCCGAGATCTTTGCGTCCTTCTCATAGGAATCCGCTATACGGTTTAAGATCTTCTCAAGATTGCCGCTTTGTTCGCCCATGTTGACCATTTTTATATAATACTCAGGCAACAGGCTGCTCTCCTGTTCAAGCGCCTTGCCGAGAGAGTCGCCTTCATTCAATCTTTTCTTAAGCCTTAGAAGAAGCTGTTTGATCGCTTTTGATCTGGCTTGCTGGCCGATGAGCTCAAAGCCTTCCTGCAAAGACAAATCCGAATCCACAATGAGCGCAAGCTGCCCTGATAATAAGGACAAATCAGAATTCGAAAACTGCCATGCGTTTTTCATAGGTATCTCCTTTATTTTCTGGCCATACTGTAATACTGCTCAAAAAGCTTGACGTCCGGTGATTTGCTGCGTGCCATATCTTCATCGATCATGCTCTTTGAAGCAAGTTCGGCCAGATTGCGTTCAAGGGAACACATCCCTGAGTCTTTCCCAGTCTGTATGATGTTTGCTATCTGGTAGTGCTTTTCTTCACGTATAAGGTTTCTAACTGCAGGTGTTGCGACCATGACCTCACAAGCCGGCACCAACCCCGAATCAGACAGCTTTGGCAGCAGATGCTGAGATACAATGCCTTCAAGTACGGTTGCGAGCTGGCTCCTGATCTGGTTCTGCTGTTTCGTCGGAAATGAATCGATGATCCTGTCGATCGTTTTTACCGCACCTGTCGTGTGCAATGTCGAGAACACGAGATGTCCCGTTTCCGCTGCAGAAAGGGCGATGGCCATGGTTTCATGGTCGCGCATTTCCCCGACCATGATGACATCGGGATCCTGACGCAGTGCCGAACGCAGTGCCGCTGCGAATGATTCCGCATCCTCGCCGACCTCTGTTTGCGTCACGAGGCTTTTATTGTGCCGGTGCAGATATTCGATAGGGTCTTCAATGGTCAGGATATGATAACTGTATCTTTTGTTGATGATATCAATCAGGCTGGCCAGCGTGGTTGATTTTCCGCAGCCTGACGGCCCGGCGAACAGAATCAGCCCCCTTGTTTTTTTGGTGAACTGCAGTATGATCTCCGGCAGCCCGAGTGATGAAAAGTCAGGGATGGCAAAAGGCAGCATGCGCACAGCTATGGCATACGTGCCCCTTTGCTTATAGATATTGCATCTGAAACGCCCAAGCCCTCTTATTGAATACGAAAAATCGATCACCTTGTTATTGGCAAGAACGGACATTTGATTGCCATCGAGGCTGCGCTGCACGATCTTTGACACATCTTCTTCAGACATCTTTGATGTGCCCGGAATTGCAGTGAGCCGCGCATTGACGCGCATCAGCGGAGGCGAACCTGCGCAAATATGCAGATCAGTGGCCATGTGACGTATCGTTTGTTCAAGATAACGGTTCAATGTTTCCAATTGCGCCCCCCTACTGTCATTCATAACAAGCCGTAAATTTATATAAACCCAAAACAGCACTTTCAATCACAGATTTTTATGAAGAAAACTTTATAACCCGTTTTGAGAACATCTTTGAAAGCCCTTTATATACCGTCATTTTATCAGCTGCAAATTCATAAACATGTCATCGGATGAATAAAAAAAGGCCAAAAAGCAATACTTTTAATCTCCGGGGCATCCGGCTTCAAATGAGGTGTTATCTGCAGTTTGAAAAAACAAATAAAAAGCGCGGCATATGATATCTGTTGCGGAAAAATAAAATCGCTGGCCAAAATGGCAGCCAGCGGGCTGGAAGTTTTACTCGCAGCAGCTGTTTTGACCGCTTGCGTGTGCCGGGCAGGCAAAGAGACCTTGGTTGAAAGGCCCGAGGCAGGAGAATCCGGATCAGCAGCAAAGATTTTTCAGAAGAGCGAAGTCATACTGCCGGAGACAAGCGCACTTTATAACGCTGAACCCGCTGACAAACCGCTGATGGATGAATGCCCGTTGCTAAGAGAGTTTTATGCTTTGGCGCTAGAGCAAAACCCGGATGTGATCGGGCGCATAAGCATGGATGTGGCAGGCATTGATTATTTAGTGGCGCAGGGAACGGACAACCTGCACTACTTGTCAACCGACTTAGAGGGTAAAAAAAGCAAAAGCGGCGCAATATTCCTTGATTACAGATGCGATATAGAATCATTGCCCAAGCGCGGGCATTATATCATATACGGCCACAATATGAAAAACGGCAGCATGTTTCACAATCTCATAAAATATAAGAAAGAGGATTTCTTCCGAAACAACCGCATTTTTCAATTTGATACGCTTTACGCTGATTATCGGTGGGAAATTTTTTCAGCCTATGTAACCGATACGCATTTTTATTTTATAGAAACCGAATTTAAAAATGAGCCCGAATGGCTGTCCTTTCTCAAAAAAATCAAAGAAAAAAGCCTATACAAAACAGACGCTTTGCTCAGCGGGGATGACGTCGTGCTGACACTGTGCACATGTTTCTATGAGTTTGACGGCGCGCGTTTTGTTTTGCATGCGCGGCTTATCAACGAAAGCATTGTGGACACCGGGCTTAGGCGGGAGCGGGCTGGGCAAACTGCAGAGACAAGACAGTTTTAGTCTTAAACCTTATAGTTTTTTTAATTCTGTATAAAAACGCATATGGCACATTCTTTCCGTTTGAATTATGGACTATCAACAACTGCAAATAAAACAATAACAAAAGATATATAGTAACAATAATGTTATAGCCGTACAAAATAGTGCGTACTTTACATATAACTCGCAGTGTTTTATTCTATGCATAGAAGAGCGAAACAAAATCCGATTATACAGCCAAAAAAATATACAAAATACATTAATCTGTTCCAAGTAAATATGAGGAGGTCTTCCGATGCCGGGTGACTACAGAGTAGAAATGCAGGACATTATCAAGTGTTTTGGGGGTGTCCATGCGCTTAAAGGTTTTTCATTCAGCTTGGCTCCAGGGGAGATCCATGCACTGGTTGGGGAAAATGGTGCTGGCAAATCAACGCTTGTCAAAATATTATCTGGCGCAGTCAAAAAGGATTTCGGAACAATTCGTATTGATGGCAAGGTTGTTGATATCAACACGCCGCGAAGAGGTAAAGAACTGGGTGTCAGTATCATTTATCAGGAATTTGCACTCGTGCCTGAGCTTACTGTGGCTGAGAACATATATCTTGGCAATATGAGTGAAGCCAACGGGGTTATCAATCGAAGAAAGCTAAACAAGAAAGCGGAAGAGATCATCAAAAATATCGGCATCGATATCAGTCCCAAAAGCTTCGTGAAAGATTTAAGCGTTGCTTACCAGCAGGTCGTCGAGATCGCGAAGGCGTTGTCTGAAAATTCGCGCATACTCATACTTGATGAACCGACCGCTGTTCTGGCACCGCAGGATGTAGGAAATCTTTTCAAAATACTTTTTAAACTCAGGGACAAAGGCGTAAGCATCATCTATATCTCTCATCGTCTGGAGGAGGTGTTTCAGATTGCCAATAATATCACTGTGCTTCGCGACGGTGAAGTGACAGGAACACTTAAAACATCGGAAACGACGATGAAGCAAGTGATGGAGCTGATGATTGGCAGAGAACTTACCACCTTGTTTCCAGAACGAGACAACAAAATCGGCGAAGAGGTTCTTCGCGTAGAAAATTTTTGTTCCAACCGGTTCGATGATATTTGCTTTTCTGTCCGAAAAGGTGAAGTGGTAGGGTTCGCGGGTTTGGTTGGCAGCGGCCGCACAGAGGTGGCACGGGCAGTATTTGGTGCGGATATCAAGCATAGCGGTCAACTATTTCTTGATCAGAAGCAAACCGTTATCCGCTCTCCAAAAGAAGCGGTTAAGAAGGGGATAGGGATGGTGCCTGAGAGCAGAAAGACGGATGGTCTGATTCCCACGATGTCTGTTCGTATCAATATCACATTCGCCAATCTGAAAAAAATTATGGGGGCAATAGGATGGATCAAGAAGAAAAAAGAGGAGGATATTTCAAATGACTTGATCGGCGCTTTATCGATAAAGACAAAAAGCGCTGAAACAAGTGTGCAAAATTTGAGCGGCGGCAATCAGCAAAAGGTGGTCCTTGCCAAATGGTTCAACACAAAAAGCAAAGTTATCATTCTTGATGAGCCTACACGCGGTGTCGATGTGGGCGCAAAAGTTGAGATATATAGTCTCATTAATAAATTCGCAAAGTCTGGCCTTGGGGTCATCATGATATCTTCAGAAATGATAGAGCTGATCGGAATGTGTGATCGCGTTTATGTATTTAATGCAGGAAAAATCAAGGGTGAGGTTTCTCACCCTGATATCAGTGAAAAAAGCATCATGAAGATGATAATGAGGGGGATATAATAATGAACAATAAGAAAAATCTTTCAGGATTGGCCACCAAGGGCTTTAATCCACTGCAGTTGCTGGTTAAATATAATACTCTGATTATATTTATATTATTGATTATTGTTTCCACGGTTATTTCAAGCTCCTTCTTTACTTTTAAAAACATCTCAAACTTGCTAAGACAAAATGCAGGTATTTCGATCATAAGCATGGGGATGCTGTTTGTCATACTGACGGGCGGCATTGATTTGTCTGTCGGGTCGCTTGTGGCGCTGGGCTGCGTGCTGACGGGTTTCTTCTTAAAATCGATGGGTCTTCCCTTGGCCATACTGTTTACGGTGCTGATTTGCGGAGCCGTGGGGGCAGGATCCGGTTATTTTGTTTCTGTCAGAAATGTGGCGCCTTTCGTGGTAACGCTGGCTTTCATGACGATTGCGCGAGGGTTCGCTTTTATCATTTCCAAGGGAACGCCCATACAGATTACCAACAGGGTTCTGATCTTCTTTGGCAAAGAGACGTTTCTTGGGCTGCCTTGCTTGGCTTACGTCATCTTGATCGTGTTTGCCGTTTTTGTGCTGCTGCTCAGGTATACAGTGTTTGGAAGGTTGATCACGGCCATCGGCAGTAATGAGACTGCTGTTAAGCTCTCAGGTGTCAATGTGCGGGTGTACAAGTTCATTGTGTATGTTATTTCAGGTGTTGTCTGCGCGTTGGCTGGTGTCATCAGCGCGTCAAGAGCGGCCGTCGGTTCACCGGTGGTTGGCGAGGGCATGGAGTTGGATGCAATCGCTAGTGTTGTTATTGGCGGAGCAGCAATCAAGGGCGGAAAAGGAACCGTACTCAATACTTTGCTTGGTGTGTTTATTCTGGGCATGATTGGAAACATCATGAATCTTATGAACGTGGCAGCATATCCGCAGCAGGTTATAAAGGGCGTCATAATACTGGTGGCAGTTCTGCTGCAGGGCGCGGAGAACAAAGATAAATAATAGTAAACGGTGGCATCAAAACATAACAAATATGTTTTATGTAATAAGAAATTATTAGGAGGACAAAATGAAAGTCAAAAAGATTTTGGGCATGTTGCTGGTGGTTTTGCTTTTAGGTGCCATGCTGGCAGGCTGTGCAGAAACGGTCGCGCCCGCAGTCGAAACACAGGAATCCCCGGCGATACAGGAATCACAGGCTGCTGCAGAAGTGGTCCTTGCTGAACCGTTGGATGTCAACGATCTGACAATCGGTTTGTCGATGCAGACAATGGGTGCACCGTACTTTGTGGCGCAGTCAAACGCGATGCAGAGATTATGTGAAGAAAAAGGTATCACTTTTTACTCTGTTGATGCAGGCGGTGACATGGCGAAGCAGATATCAGATATCGAAGACCTTATGGCAAGGGACATTGATATCCTGATCATCAATCCGACAGATCCAAAGGGGCTCATTCCTGCAACAGAGTCAGCCACGGCTGCCGGAGTTCCGGTTTTCATCATGGATAACTCCATTGATCCTTCAGCTTCTTATGTGTCGATGATCCAGTCCAACAACCTCAATAACGGTGAAATGGTTGGAGTTTGGCTTGCACAAAAAATGGGCAACAATGAAATCAGATTGGGAGTATTGAGCGGAAATCAGGGCAACATGCTCGGCGTTGACAGAAGAATCGGTGTTGTAAAAGGTGTGGTTGAAGAACAGCTGCGTCAATTCAACAAGACCAACTTCCAAATCGTGACCCAAGGCTGGGGCGCCTGGTCCCAAGAAGGAGGCCTTGCAGCTGCTGAGGATATGCTCCAGGCTGCGCCAAATATGAACTGTCTCGTGGCTGAGAATGACAGCATGGCTCTAGGAGCGTTAATGGCAATCGAAAACGCTGGTAAGGCCGGGCAGATCCTTGTATTGGCTGCTGCTGACGGTCAAAGAGAAGCGCTTGAACTGATCAAGCAAGGCAAATACGGTGCGACCGGCCTCAACGATCCGGCGGCTGTTGCGGAGCTGACACTGAACACTATTCTTAACTACATTCAAGGAAACCCTGTGCAGAAGCTTATCAACACAGCACCTGATGTTATCAGTACAGAAAATGTCGATAAGTATTACAATCCGAACAGTGATTTCTAAAAAATGATTGGCTGGCTATAGGGACTTGCAGCATTCCCTATAGCCAGCACACCCTTTGTTGATGATTTTAAGAACAATATACTATGTTATGAATCCTATTTCAATCCCTTAAAGGGTAAATATGTATAGGTTTTGTTAAGTAATATAATTTTATTAAGGACGTAAAAGATATGAAGATGTACATTGGAGGCAAAGCCAAGTGTTCAAGTGATCAAAAAACGATAGCCATATACAATTCTGCCACACAGGAGTTGATAGATGATGTTCCGAGCGCGACTCAAGAAGATGTCAAGGAGGCCATTGAGATCGCAAAGCAGGGCAGCAAGCTCTGGTCTGCGATGCCTACCCACGCCAGAGCACGTATACTTTTAAAGTGTGCTGATTGTTTGGAAGCAAAAGTGGAGGAACTTTCAGTGCTGCTCAGTACTGAGATGGGCAAAATAATTCGTGAAGCAACGGGGGAGGTTGATTGTGCTGTTCAGATATTGCGCAGTTATGTGGAAAAGGCTAAGCATTTTTATGGTAGGACAATGACAGATGCACAGCCAAGCTGCGACAAAGACATCATTTTCACACTGCGTGAGCCTCTGGGTGTGATCGCATGCATAGCGCCGTTCAATTATCCGGTAGAGCTTAGCATGCACAAAGTGGCGTCTGCGTTAAGCGTCGGCAACAGCGTGATCCTCAAACCTGCTTCTGAGAACCCGCTGACGTTGATACGCATCGTAGAGCTTATGCTGGCAGCGGGTGTGCCCGGAAGTGTATTGCAGATAATCACCGGCAGAGGAACGCAAGTCGGCAGTCTGTTGGTAGAAAGTCCGGATATAGATGCGGTGAGTTTTACCGGCAGTACCGAGGTGGGGCAGCTGATTGCGCAGAATGCATCAAGAACGCTCAAGCATCTTTTTCTTGAACTTGGCGGCAATGACCCTTTTATTGTCTTTGACGACGCAGATATCGAGCTTGCAGTTCAAGAATGTGCAAGCGGACGGATACAGAACGCCGGACAAACCTGCTGTGCTCCAAAACGCTTTTTGGTTCAAAATAGTATCAAGGATGTTTTTGTTGAGAAGCTTGTTAGTAGGCTGGGAAGCATTAAGAGAGGAAGCCCGCTGAATGAGCAAACAGAACTGGGTTCATTGATCAGCCCGAAAGCGGCGATTGAGGTGCAAAAACAGGTAGAGCAAACGATCAAGCATGGAGCCAGATGTATATTAGGTGGGAAACTGAGCCAACCAACCTATTATGAACCGACAGTGCTGCTGGACATTACTACCGACATGAGCATATGCAAGGATATGGAAGTATTTGGCCCTGTATTTCCTATAATAAGCTTTGATACGGAAGAGGCGGCGATCAGAATTGCGAACAATACGCCATTTGGGCTTAATGCAGGTATTATGACAAAAGATATGAAGAAGGCCTTTCGTGTCGCTTCGAAAATGGAGTGCGGCAGCGTGATTATCAACGGTTCTGGGAACTACAGAAATATTGATCAGCCGCATGGAGGCCGAAAAATGACAGGGCTTGGTCGTGAGGGCGTATCCTATACACTGGAGGAAATGACGCAACCCAAAGCATATGTACTTAAATCGGTTTTGAAGTGAAGCTTTGCGAGGTGAATTTTCAGATATCTTTCCTTGTATTATGAGCATCAATCTAATATAATGGTTATGATTCGAAGCTATAATTAAATATAAGGAGAGGATCTTTTGCCTATTCAATTAAGAGCAGAAATTGAGCGTCGCTTAAGAAATAACGAATTCAACTGCGAAAAAGAATTAACAATGTCGATTATCAGCGGTAAGTATAAAGTTGTGATCATTTGGCATTTGGGTAATGAAGGTCCGCATCGGTACGGTGAGTTGTTCAGGCTTTTTAAAGAAATCAGCAACCGCATTTTGACCAAGCAACTGAGGGAGCTTGAGCAGGACGGCATCATTTTTCGACATATATATCCTGTGGTACCGCCCAAAGTTGAGTATTATTTGACGGATCTTGGGAAAACGATATTGCCGATTGTCAACGATATGTGGCGCTGGGGCAAAGAGAATATGGCTTATTATTACGAAAAACTTCAGGCAAGAGATAATACGGACACCAATAAGAACGGATAAGCAGCACACAATTTTTTTCTTATTGGCAGATGCCTGGGTGTTCATTTTTTTATAGCGCTTTTTGGATTCCGCACGTATGAACTGAATGATTTGACCATTATTATTGACAAGACATAGAGACAAGCTGGCACAGAAACAAAACATACAAGCCTCTTTTGAAACATACATATAGTAAAAGTATGTGAGAAGGGGGCTTTTAATATGAAAGCATATATCGAAGAGAGGGTCAAGCAGATCGCGGATTATGTTCTTGAAAGCGGGGCGACTGTGCGGCAGGCTGCAAAATTGTTCGGGACCAGCAAATCAACGGTGCATAAGGATTTGACAGAAAGGCTTTGCGCCATTTCAACGGCAACCGCCCGCGCAGTCGCAGAGGTCTTGAAAAGGAACAAGGAGGAAAGGCATATACGGGGCGGAAACGCCACGCGTTTAAAGTATAAAAGCATCTGAGATGGCAAAGCTCCGGCAGGCCTTATCTAAATGCGCAAACACGCATTCTGTATGTGTAATTGACAATATGCGCGTTGCGCACCATAAAACTCTGCTGTATAATATAAAAAGCTTGATGGCAGAGAATGCCGGGACGGGGGAGACGCTTGAGAAAGACAGAAATCGGGCTTGGTATAGTGGCAGGCTCTTTGGGTATCGTTCTGGGGCTGCTTTCTTTTTTTGAAGTGCTGCCATACCGCGTGGATACATTTATCCCGCACAATGCAGATACCACTTTACTGGTCAGTATTTTGATGGTCGGAGCGAACGCGATCGGGATCTTTGGTGCACTCACGGTGCACAAACACCATGTTTTAGGTTCGGCGGTGATGGGTTTTGTGACATTGGCGGTTCTGATCATAGGTTTCCCGTGGCAGTCTATATCTGCCGTTGCGTACATTATGAGCATAGTGATGGCGCTGGTGCCCGTCAAGGCAATCCAATAAAGTGAGGAACACGATGATACTTGTGACGGGCGCAAGAGGCCATATCGGGAATGTGCTTGTTAAACTGCTGTATGAAAAAGGGCATACGGATCTGCGTGCGATGATACAGGGTGGGAGTACTGAACATATTGAACGTTATGTCAAAGAGATTGTACGCTGCGATATTCGTGATAAAGAAGCTGTCAGCGAAGCCGTACGCGGGTGCAGTGATGTGTTTCACCTGGCGGCTCTGATTAACCTGTCTTCCCGCAACAAACAAAGGCTGCATGATATAAATGTCGGCGGCGTAGAAAATATAGTGAGCGCGTGTTTGGCGCATGGCGTCAAGCGTCTCGTGCACGTCTCAAGCATACATGCGCTTTCGCCTTCATCCGATATGCGTGTCGATGAAACGATAGATAAAAACATAGGTCATCGCGGCGATGAGTATGGGCGCACAAAACTTGAAGGCACGCTGAAGGTGCTGGCTGCCTGTGAGGAAGGCCTTGACGCTGTTGTCGTGTTTCCGACAGGCGTGATCGGCCCGGATGACTACAGATCATCAATGGCCGGAGCCATGTTTAACAAGTACATCAAAGCGCGGGGCTTCCAGTTCTACTTTGACGGACAATACGATTTTGTTGATGTGCGCGACGTAGCCGATGGCACCTACCGCGCATGGCAGCAGGGCGAAAAGGGAGAAGGGTATATCATCACAGGTGAGCCTTACAGCATACGAAATATCATCTATCAGATCGGGCAGTGCTGCGGAAAAGAGTTCAGGCTGCTGCGCGTTCCAACGTCGCTTGTCAAGCTTTTTGCCCGTATGACGCCGTTGTATTACACGCTGCTTCGCAAAACACCGGTCGTCACCAAGGAAACTGTGGATGTGATGCTGTCCGGCGTTAAGATCTCCGGTGAAAAAGCACGCAATATGCTGGGGTTTTCGCCGCGCCCAGTCACGGAGACGATCATTGATACCGTTGAGTGGTACAAGGAGGCAAAAAAATCCAGATAAAGCCGTCATAAGTGAAAGAAAACTTCAATCTAGATAATATTAACATATTATTCATAATTCATTTGGATGAAAAGGGTATAATATAAAAAGGATAATATAACAGTACTGAGCCTGCCGCAGGGTCCTCTAAAATAACCGCAATCATAGATTGTAATTCATTCAAGGAGAGGATCAAACATGATACTTGTCACAGGGGCAGGCGGTCATATCGGCAATGTGCTTGTCAAACAGCTTTATAAAAAGGGGCATAAAGATCTGAGGCTTTTTATTCAGCCCGGAGAAGATATTTCATTTATCAAAAAATATGCAAAAGAGATTTTTACGGGAGACATCCGCGATCCGCTCGCTGTGTCTGCGGCTGTGCGCGGGTGTGAATTTGTGTTCCATCTTGCGGGGCTTGTCCAGCTGTCCGGCATGCGAAAAAAGATCATATATGACGTGAACTTAGGCGGTACACGCAATGTGTTAAATGCGTGCCTTGAAAAGCACGTGAAGCGGCTGGTACATATATCAAGCGTCCATGCGCTCAAAGAACCGCAGGCAGGAAGCATTGATGAAACTCTGGATTCAGACCTTGGAAACCTGCACGGAGATTACGCGAAATCAAAGGCGATGGCCACGATTGAGGTCATGAACGCCATGCAGAAAGGGCTTGATGCCGTCATCGTGTTCCCGTCCGGCATCATCGGCCCGTATGATTTTCGGTCATCATATACAGGGAGTGCCATCAAGGGTTACATAGACGCCAAGAAAACGCAGTACTACTTCGACGGCAAATACGATTTCGTGGATGTGAGGGATGCTGCGGACGGCATATACCGTGCATGGAAATATGGGGAGCCGGGGCAGGGCTATATCATATCCGGCAGCGTGTCAAGCCTTGAGGACATCATAGTCGCTGTCGAAAAAAGCACAGGCAACACGATCAAACGGCATAAGGTGCCTTCGGTGATAGTCAAGACGGCCGCATTGTTTGCGCCGCTTTATTATGCGGTTGTCCGTAAAAAACCGGTGCTTTCCAAATATTCCATTGATGTATTAATGTCTAATTCGTGTATATCCTGCGAAAAGGCGCAAAAAAAACTTGGCTACCGTGCCCGCCCGCTATGGAAAACCATACGCGATATGGTACGTTGGCACCGCGCTGTATCAACCCAAAGAACCAAAGCATAGATCGCAAATAGACAGCCGCTCAAACCATTGGCCGGCTGTTTTTGTTTGTGTTCATATACTTGCCTTGGATGCACCATCTATTTTTGCCTGCCTAAAAAAGCGATGGGCTTGTGCATTGCCGTAAACAAAGGCACTCTTTTCACCTCCAACATCATCTTGAATACACAGGGTAAGTGTGTTATATTGTCGTAGATATGATATAGAGTTCTATTAGGAGGATTCAATGGACAAGGCAGAGCAGGCAGGGGTCATTTTTCCGCAGATATTGATTCCCGAAAAAAAGGTCAACAAACAAAAGTGGGCGGTCATAGCATGCGATCAATTCACCTCGAATGAGGATTATTGGATAAAGACAGCAAGAACGATCGGGGGCGCACCATCGTCATTCCATATCATCGTTCCGGAGGTTTTCGTTGATGCGCCGGATATTTCTGAACGCATCGATCATGCGAAACAGACGATGCGCAGCTATATCGAAGACGGTGTGCTGGTATGCCTGCCTGAGGGCATGGTGCTCGTTGAACGCGAAACGCCCCATGGCACGCGTATCGGAGTGATCCTTGCGGTTGATCTTGAACTTTACGACACAGACCAGAGCAAAAAACCGCTGATACGCGCGACCGAAGAGACAGTGTCTGAGCGCATGCCTGTGCGTATGGCGCTGCGTGAAGATGCCGTGCTGGAATGTCCGCATGTGATGCTGCTGATCAACGATGAACGAGACAGTGTGATCGGCCCTGTATACCGTGCAAAGGACAGCTTTGCAAAGATTTATGACACGACGCTCATGCAGGGCGGCGGGCATATCAAAGGCTGGTTCACAGACGACAAACAAGTGCTTGACAGCATGACCGAAGCTTTGCTGCGTCTCAAAGAAAAAGCGAAAGACGGCATGCTTTTTGCAGTGGGTGACGGCAACCATTCGCTCGCTGCCGCCAAACAGATTTGGGAAAACAGCAAGATCTCGATGCCAAAGGAGGAGCAGCATTCAAGCCCTCTTCGGTACGCGCTTGTTGAGATCGTCAATCTTTATGATCACGGATTAAGCGTTCATCCCATACACCGCATCGTGTTTGATGTGGATGTGCCCAGCGCTCTGCGTGCCATCGTGTCGATTCTTAATAAATCTGGACAGCAGGCGCATATGATGTATACACGCGGCACAAGAGGACAGGCAAAACCCGGCGCTCAGGTCATTCGTTTCGAGTCCAAAATGTCAAAAGGCTATATTGAGGTTACTAAACCAAGGCACGCGCTGATGGCGCAGACGCTGACGAAAGCACTCGATATGCTGTGCCGCGAGATGCCAAGAGCGCATGTGGATTACATTCACGGTGATGATGAATTTCACGCACTTTCACATGAACATGCCAGCCTTGGCTTTTTGATGGAGCCAATTGCCAAAGAGCAGCTGTTTGATGCGGTTATTTCATACGGCGTATTGCCGAGAAAATCATTTTCTTTGGGCATGGCCGAAGAAAAACGCTATTATTTTGAAAGCCGGCTTCTTGTTGAAGCGCAGGACGAAACCGAAGAAGAGCCTGAAGAACAAAAGGGTGAGACGCAGGACGAGCTGCTTGTTTCAGACGTAACAGACGAAAGCGAACAGGCGCAAGCTTTGTTTACCGAGGCCGAGAAAGCGGACGAAGCTGACGAAAACGCAGAGATTGACGAAATCGCTGAGCCCGAGAATGATGAACACATGACGGATGAAAACGAAAAAACACGGCGCGGCCGAAAGCACAAAAAAGCCAAGAAGGAACGAAAAAGGAGCCATTCATGAAGGTTTGCAAGTTCGGAGGCAGCTCCCTCGCAGATACTGCGCAGTTTCGAAAAGTCAAGCAGATCATACAGGCGGATGATCAGCGTGTCTATATTGTGCCCTCAGCGCCGGGGAAACGTGATGCAGCTGACACTAAGGTGACAGACCTGCTTTATGCACTCCATGCGGCTACGGTACGCGGTGATGATACCGCGGCGGTCTATAGCGAGATCAAAACACGTTTTGTGCTGCTGTGCAATGAACTCAAGGTGGATGTTGATATAGAAACGCAGCTTGAAAAGATTGCCTCTGATGTGCAGGAAGGCGCCGGCGTTGATTATACTGTGAGCCGCGGCGAGTATCTGAGCGGTATCATTTTATCAAAATATTTGGGATTTGATTTTATAGACCCTGCTGACTGTATTTTCTTTGATGCAGACGGCAAGTACGCATCCGAGAAGACACGTACCGTCATGCGCGGGCGTCTGAGCCATTCATGCAAAGCTGTGATTCCCGGTTTTTATGGAAGTCTTCCAAACGGCCAGGTCAAGACTTTTTCGCGCGGTGGATCGGACATCACGGGTGCGATCGTGGCAAGAGCCGCGCGGGCAGATGTTTACGAAAATTGGACAGACGTGTCGGGTGTGCTGATGGCGGATCCGCGCATCGTTGACGACCCGAAAGTGATCCGCAAGATCACGTACAGAGAGCTGCGGGAGCTTTCTTACATGGGTGCCACCGTGCTGCACGAGGATGCCATTTTTCCCGTTTTCAAAGCCAATATCCCCATCAACATCAAAAACACCAACGCACCGGATGATCCGGGTACGATGATCGTACCCAATGTGACAGAGAAAGATTCGGAAATCATCACCGGCATCGCAGGGCGCAAAGGTTTTGCCGTTATTGCGGTTGAGAAAGCCAACATGAACGCTGAACTCGGGTTTGGCCGGCGGATACTCTCGGCGCTTGAAAAGAACGAGATCCGCTTTGAACACATGCCTTCCGGCATTGATACACTTGGGATCGTGCTGGCCACCAGCGAGATCGAAGGGAAACAGGCCATGCTGCTTGACGATGTTTACAACATGTGCGAGCCGGATTCGCTTGAGGTGTTCAAAGGGCTTGCGCTGATAGCCACAGTCGGACTCGGCATGATCCGGCGGGTCGGCGTCGCGGCAAAACTGTTTACGGCACTTGCCGAGAGTAACGTCAATATCCGCATGATCGATCAGGGTTCCAGCGAGATCAACATCATCGTGGGTGTGGACGAACAAGATTTTGAAAAAGCGATCAAAGCGATTTACGGCGCTTTTTACGGATGATGCCTGCGCTCTGGACATCTGTCGAACCGGTCATCATCATTTTTCTGCTCATTGGAGCAGGCGTTTTGGCAGCGGGGCTGGGGTGGGTTTCGCGCGATGCGGCAAAGGTCTTGTCCAATGTCGTGGTCAGGTTTGCTCTGCCCGGCAATCTGGTGTACAGCCTGTCGCAGTATTTCACGCGGCAGCAGCTGATCGAGGCATGGCTGCCCCTTTTGGTCGTTTTCATTGCGGTGCCGCTGTCCTTCTTTTTGGGCAGGATATTTTCCGTTATTTTCAAGATCCCCCGGCACCGGCAGGGTGTTTTTGCCGTTCTGTTTTCATTTTCAAATTCAGTTTTCATTGGTTTTCCGGTCGCTCAGGCTCTTTTCGGCGACGCGGGTATGCCTTTTGCGGTGTTTTACTATCTGGCCAATACGGTGGTTTTCTGGACTTTCGGGTATCTCGCGATCCGCAGGGATGCCGACATTATCTCATGTTGCCATAGCCGCGCGACTGTTGGCGAGCTGTTAAAAAAACTTGTTTCGCCGCCCATAATCGCTGTGTTGCTGATGTTTGCTGTGATCCTTCTTGAAATCAAATTGCCGCCCCTTGTGTTGAAAACGGCAGAGTATCTGGGAGGTATGACAACGCCGCTTTCGCTTTTCTTCACCGGCTGCATGATTCATTTTATCGGCTTTAAAGGGCTCAGGCTAAAAAAAGATACGGCCGCTTTATTGCTGGGGCGTTTTGTATTGATCCCGGCGCTTTGTTTCGTTATCTGTATGGCAGCGATAGAAGTGTTTACCGGTGTTGTGCAGGGGGTTGACCTGTTGCTTATGCGCAATGTGTTCACTGTGCAGATGGGTCTGCCGGCCATGATGCAGACGACCATCGTTGCCGAACTCTATGGCGCCGATGTCGAGTATGCCACAAAAAACGTGCTTTTTACCACATTATTCTCTCTGATAACCATTCCGCTGTATATGATACTGCTGAGGCTGATCTGAAGATGCTGTGTGCATTTAATTCTGTTCTGAAAAGCGTATAAATGGCGCTGCTGCTTTTTTCGCACGTAAAAAACTGTGCGCTTCCGCTTTTTTAGTCTCAAGTTTGCCCGCCAGTGTTTGTTGAACGAGCATGCGAGACAGTCTAAAAAGTGAGCGTTCTCAGACTATTATTGTAATGGTCACTGTAACGCCTCCGATTGGCTGCTTCAGCATTTTTTGATTTCCAGATCTATAGATTTGCTGCAAAATTGAATCCCCTAAAAAAAGGATTAGCAGGATACTCCATGTGTGTGCATGCCTGTAAATATTCATGCGCGAATACGGACAAAATATATCGAAACAACAGAATTTTTAGGAGTACAGAAAGATGAAAAAAATGTTGAAACAGGTTGTTTTATTGATATCGGTATTGTGCGCACTGACGGTGCAGACGGCCTTTGCCGCCACTTACACCGTCAGGGCGGGCGATACGCTGAGCAGGATCGCGCAAAACCATGGTGTAAGCATTAGTGAGCTGCTTGCTGCCAACCCGAATATCACAAACCCGTCGTTGATTTATGTGGGCCAGAGGATCGCCATACCTGAAACAAAACTCGTGAGCTACACGGTGCAAAGAGGCGATACCATGTGGGGGATCGCAAAAAAGTTTGAGATCAGCCTCGCCGAACTGCAGAAAGCAAACCCGCAGATCAAGGATTTTTCGAAAATACTTATCGGACAAAAGATCATGATCCCTGACACAAAAGCCCTCTCAAGCCATGAACAGCAGGTTTTTGAGCTTGTTAATCAGGAGCGCGCAAGACGCGGCTTGCCGCTGTTAAAGCTCAACACGGAGCTGAGCAGAGTGGCGCGCATCAAAAGCCAGGATATGATCGACAAGAAGTATTTTGCACACAATTCGCCGACTTATGGGTCGCCGTTTCAGATGATGCAAAAATTCGGTCTGCGGTTCAGCGCAGCGGGAGAAAATATCGCATACGGCCAAAGAACGGCTGCAGAGGTGATGCAGACATGGATGAACTCAGCCGGGCACCGTGCAAACATCCTCTCTCAGGCCTATACCAACATAGGCATCGGTGTGGCGAAAGCCGCAAACGGTACACTTTACTGGACGCAGATGTTCATGAATCCGTATTAAACAGATGTTTTTATGCATTTTGCCGGTGTGGCATCAAGATACCGCTTTCGCGGTATTTTTTTGCATTATTTTTGAGGCAGACAAGAGTGCTATTGACAACAAATGGACAAAAAAATACAATGAGCGTGGTTATGAGAAACATGGATGAAAGAATCATCGGTACGGAGCAAAGAATGGACAAAGCATGGCATGAGATGAGCCCGGATGAAGCGCTGCAGTCGCTCAAGACA
The DNA here is from genome assembly GCA_040768905.1 of Christensenellales bacterium. Taxonomy (GTDB): domain Bacteria; phylum Bacillota; class Clostridia; order Christensenellales; family SZUA-584; genus SZUA-584. The sequence goes on along the minus strand of JAXGMA010000001.1, from coordinate 1,547,877 downwards.
GGTGCAGGCGGCCTTTCGCTCAAAGAGGCAGCAGAACGCCAAACGGCTTACGGTCGAAACATATTGCAGGAAGGCAGAAAAAAGACGCTTTTTGGCATCATCATCAGCCAGTTTAAAAATCTGATGATCCTCGTGCTTGCGGGTGCGGCGGCCGTCAGTGTTGCGCTGGGCGAAATATCGGATGCCGTCATTATTTTTGCCGTGATCGCCTTGAACGCTGTGATGGGTACGGTGCAGGAAGCACGTGCAGAGGCAGCGCTTGAGGCCCTTAAAAAAATGGCTGCGCCCGAAACACGGGTATTGCGCGACGGCAGCGCAAAAGTGATCAAAGCAGAAGATTTGGTCCCGGGCGATGTGGTGTTGCTTGAAGCGGGCGATTATGTGCCCGCTGATTTGCGACTGCTGCAATCAGCTTGTCTCAAAATAGAGGAAGCAGCGCTTACGGGCGAATCCGTGCCGTCCGAGAAAGATGAAAAAGCGGTCTTATCCGATGAAACGCCGCTGGGGGAGCGCATCAACATGGCGTTCTCAGGCACAAGCGTCACATATGGGCGCGGGACGGGCGTAGTATGCCTAACGGGAATGCGCACACAGATTGGGAAAATCGCGCATATACTCAGCACCACAAAAGAGAGACAAACCCCACTGCAGCGGCGTATGGGCGCTCTCTCAAAAATGCTCTCTTATGCCGTGCTTGCGGTAGCTGCCGTTGTCTTTGTAACAGGCCTTTTGACAGGACGGGAAGCTTTCGAAATGTTCTTTGTCGCGGTCAGCCTCGCTGTTGCAGCCATACCGGAGGGGCTGGCCACCGTGGTGACACTGCAGCTTACCATGGGCGTACAGAAAATGTCGCGCAGCGGCGCCATCGTGCGCAATCTGCCGGCCGTGGAGACGCTTGGCAGCACGAGCGTCATTTGTTCCGATAAAACCGGTACGCTGACGCAAAACAGCATGAGCGTGCAGAAAGTGTTTGCCGGCGATCGCGAGTACGATGCGCAGAATGTTCCCGCCAACGAAACGGTTGAACTGCTTGACAGAGTTTTTGTGCTGTGCAACGACACCAAAACACAAAAGGACGGCGGAAAGCTTATCGGCGACCCGACCGAAACGGCGCTGTATGCCTTTTCTTCCCGTCGCGCCCGTGCCGAAAAGCTTGATAAGAGCCTGCCGCGTGTTTTTGAAATACCGTTCGATTCAGCAAGAAAGCTCATGAGCACGGTCAACGGCGCTGTGAGCCCAGTGCTTTTCGTCAAAGGCGCGCCGGATGAACTGATCGCGAGGTGTACATATATCCATCTTGGCGCTGTCAGGAAGCTTGAGGAAGCCGACAGAGAGCGTTTGCTTGAAGCAAACGCGCAATTTGCCCGGCAGGCACTGCGTGTGATCGCTGCAGCGTACAAGCCGCTTTCAGCCGTGCCCCAAACGCAGGAAGGCCTTGAAAATGATTTGGTTTTTCTGGGGCTCGCAGGGATGATGGATCCGCCGCGGAAGGAAGCCAAAGAAGCCGTGGAAATCTGCAAAACTGCCGGCATTATGCCCGTTATGATCACAGGCGACCATAAGATCACAGCGGTCGCCATAGCGGAGCGTCTGGGCATTCTGGGCGCGGACGATACCGCAGTGACCGGCACTGAGCTCGACGCAATGGATGATACAGCACTTGGCCAAACATTAGACCGTATCCGCGTGTATGCGCGTGTCGCGCCCGAACACAAAGTGCGCATCGTATCCGCTTTTCGCTCCCGCGGGCACGTGGTCGCGATGACGGGCGACGGCGTGAACGACGCGCCGGCCCTCAAATCGGCGGATATTGGCGTCGGCATGGGCTTAACCGGTACAGAGGTCTCAAAGAATGCCTCGGACATGGTATTGACGGACGATAATTTTGCAACGATCGTGAGTGCCGTGCGTGAAGGGCGGCGCATATTCCGCAATATAAAAAAAGCGGTGCAGTTTTTGCTCTCCGCAAACTTGTCCGAAGTGATCACCTTGTTTATCGGCACACTGATGGGTTATACTATCTTATACCCTGTACAGATACTTTGGGTCAATCTTGTCACAGATACATTCCCGGCGCTGGCTTTGGGTATGGAAAAAGCGCCCCCTGACATTATGCAGCGCAAACCCAGGGATGCAAAACAGGGATTTTTTGCGAAGGGCATGGCGGCAAGTCTCGCCGTTTTCGGCACTGTCATGGGTGCGCTGACGCTGGGCGTGTTTTTCTTATCTCTCGGGCTGTACAATGACCAGCAAACGGCAACCACCATGGCGTTTTTGACGCTGGGACTGATCCAGCTTTTCCATGCCTACAACGTCAGATCGTCATCACGTTCGGTGCTGTTTGGCCTTATCGGCAGCAAATGGATGCACATGGCCTTCGCGCTTTCCGCGCTGCTTCAGACCGCGGTGGTCTGGTTTGTGCCTCTTGGTACATTTTTCCGCGTCGTGCCATTATCCGGGGAGCAGTGGCTCTTTTCCACAGCGGCCGCTTTTGCCATTGTCCCGATAAGCGAAGCCATCAAGGCCTTTTTGCGGCTTAGAAAAAGAAGTGTAAGGCAGGACTTCACACCAAAAAGGAGACAAGCATGATCGATTACCACATCCATACAGCATTTTCAGCAGATTGCGACGTGCCCTTGCCGCGTATGGCGCAGGCAGCGTGTAACGCGGGCTTGAAAGAGATTTGTTTTACAGAACACATCGATTTTGATCTGCCCGGCGATATAGATTTTTGTCTCGATATCAAGGCTTACAAAGAAGGCTTTGGCAGGGCTGTCAATGATTTTCCTGCGCTTAATATGCGTTTTGGTATTGAGGCGGGGCTCGATATCGCGGCAATAGAGCGCATGGAGGCTATCATAAACGCACAGGAGATTGATTGTGTGATCGGATCGCAGCATCTTGTATACGGGAAAGACCCCTTCTACAGAGACATATGGGATATGTACACGCAAAGAGATATTTATGAACAATACCTACGTGCCTGCGCGGAGTGCGCAGCTGCTTGCGATTATTATGATGTGTACGGGCATCTTGGGTATATCGGCAAATTCTGCCCTTATGAAGACAATCTCCTGCGTTTTTCAGATCACAAAGACGCCATAGATGAGATTTTAAAAACACTTGTGGCCAAGGGCAAAGGGCTCGAGATCAATACCAACGGGCTTATTATGACGCCCGACACAATGCCCGAAAGGCCGATCGCAGCGCGCTTTAGAGAGCTTGGGGGCGAGATCGTGACCATAGGTTCGGATGCGCATCACGAAGCGACAGTGGGGCATGCCGTCAAAGAAGCCCTGCATATGCTAAAAGACATCGGGTTCCGCTATGTGTGCGCGTTTGACAGGCACAAGCCGCGTTTTATTCCCATTCCTTAAGAAATCCTTAGGGCCTCTTGGCTCCATTGACACACAATAAGCGTATGTTATAATAAGCGAAAACAGGTGGGTGGCATGCATAAATTCAGACCTGCGCAGATCATTATATTTGGTTTTCTGGCGCTCATCATGTTAGGGGCTCTGTTTTTGTCCCTCCCTGCCGCCACAACATCCGACACGCAGCTTGGTTTTGCGGATGCGCTGTTCACAGCCACGTCTGCCGTGTGTGTGACAGGCCTTGTTGTTGCTGATACAGGCACAGCGTTTACGCTTTTTGGCCAGATCGTCATTTTGCTGCTCGTCCAGATTGGCGGTTTGGGTGTGATGACTGTGATGACGCTTGTTTTTGTGTTGCTCGGGAAGCGTATCACTTTGAGCGAGCGGATGGTCATAAAGGAAGCGCTCGGAGAGCAAAACCTTTCAGGTGTGGTCAGGATGATACTCAAGGTGGTCAAATACACGCTGGTGTTTGAGCTGGCAGGCGCAGCTGTTCTGGCCGTGCGTTTTGTGCCCATGCTTGGGGCCAGAGGCATTTTCCACAGTATTTTCCATGCGGTTTCAGCCTTTTGCAATGCCGGTTTTGATCTGATGGGCGCGGTATCCGGCGAATACACCAGCCTTTCTGTGTTTGCCTCCGATCCTTTGGTATTGCTGACCGTCACAGCGCTTTTTATCTTTGGCGGCCTTGGGTTTGTTGTTATTGCTGATGTTTTCAACTTTGATCATTTTCGTGGACGCAGAAAGCTCTCGCGCTACTCTAAGCTCGTCCTGATCACAAATGCACTGCTTATTGCAGCCGGCATGGCCGCAGTCTTTTCATTTGAGCTTTTCAACCCCCGGACGCTTGGGGAAATGGATACAGGCGGCAAGCTGCTGAGTGGTTTTTTTCAGGCCGTCACACCGCGCACAGCCGGATTCTCTACAATCGGCCAGGGATCGCTGCTGCCCGCCACACGTTTGATCGTGATGATACTCATGTTCATCGGTGCATCGCCGGCAGGCACGGGCGGCGGTATAAAAACGACGACACTGGCCGTTGTTGCGATCTTTGCTTTTTCCAGTGTCAAAAGGTGTGAGGATGTCAACATCCTCGGCAGGCGTCTTGCCTATGATACGCTGCGCCGCGCGCTCTCCATTCTGGTGTTCGCATTGCTGTTTGTGCTGATCGCCTGTTTTGCAATGATCGCAGTGGAAGAAAGCAGGCAGGAGGCGATGTTCACATCATCCAATATCGTCTTTGAGGTCATTTCCGCGTTCGGGACGGTCGGGCTTTCCGCCGGGCTGACGCCATACCTGAGTGTGTTAAGTAAATTTATATTGATCGCGACCATGTTCACTGGACGCATAGGCCTTATGACACTTGTTTTCGGGCTTTCCAGCCGAACGCTCAAAGAGTGCAGCATTTTAAGATACCCTGAAGAAAGGTTTATGGTGGGATAGGATGAAACACAAACAGTATGTTGTGATCGGTATGGGGCTTTTTGGCCAGAGCGTCGCAACAACGCTTTACAGCCTTGGCAAGGATGTCCTGGCGGTTGACAGCGATGAACAACTGGTCGAAAATATCGCGCCGTATGTGACACACGCAGTAAAAACAAATGCTATTGACGAAAAGTCTCTGGCGGCACTCGGCATAGGCAACTTTGATGTGGCGGTCGTCACCGTGGGCACTGACATACAATCCAGCATACTCATCACCATGCTGTGCAAGGAGATGGGCGTCAAGTACGTGGTCTCCAAAGCACAGAATGATCTGCACGGCAAGGTGCTCGAACGAACAGGCGCAGACAGAGTGGTTTACCCCGAACGCGATATGGGGATGCGCGTTGCGAACAACCTTGCGGCCTCTAATGTGATCGACTATGTTGAGATCATGGGCGACCTGCGTATGGTGGATATCGCCGCACTCGATGAATGGGCGGGGAAGGACCTTGCTTCGCTCAATTTTCGCCATAAATACGGGCTGAATATCATCGCCATAAGAAGAAAAAGCGGGTATATCCATACGGCTCCGCATGGCGAAGACAGCATCGAGCGCGGAGATGTCTTGATCGTCGTAGGTGAAAATAAAAACATAAAGAAATTCGAGAACAAGAGCGGCATGCTATAAGAAATGCCGGCATAACAACAGCGCGGAATTCTTTCATCCCGCGCCGCTGTTTTCATATAAAGCCTTACTGGCCGTCTTGTTTTTTTCTCGCTACGGGCCGTTTGCGGTAACCCCGCGTATAAGACTCTGGCATGATACGGCAGCCGACTTTTGCCGCCCAGCATTCCTCTTAGCCCTTTGTGCACCATCCGGTGCGGTTTTAGCCTTCCTGCGCTTGTACCGTACATCTGCTTCGCGTACGTTTTCTTAAGATACCAAAGCAATAAGGCTCACGACAGCCATAAAACAGCTTTACGACAATATATTGCGCTTTTTGCGCCGTGCTTATAACTGGTATTTAAATCCATTCAAAGCAGATATAAAATCCCGCATTATGCAAGATGATAATGGAACATATTCATAAGAGGTATGATAAAAGCAATAAAATTGTCCATAAAAGATAAAAATGAAATTAAAAATATTAAAAATTGCAAAAACTCGCATTTTGCTCTTGCTTTTTTATAAAACCGATAGTATAATCACATTGTCGGAAAATGATTCCGGCAAAAAGGCCACGAATACGGGGACGGAAACAAAGACGTTTCGATCAGCTTATAAGAATAAAAAGCTTGGTTGGCGTTTTTATTTTACTGAAAAAACAATATGTTTATATAGATTTATGAAGGAGAGGGCAGATGTTAAAAGAAGGCCAAATAAGGATACCTTCCGGATGTGCGATCAGCGGTATGATCGACCGAAGCGGCAGGCGGTTCTCAGGCGAGATGATCATCAGATCCATTGAACTGATGCACGACCGGAGCAACGGTCTTGGCGGCGGTTTTGCGGGTTACGGCATATACCCCGCCTATGCAGACCTTTATGCTCTGCATATTTTCTATGACGACCTTGCGGCAAAGACATCGACTGATGCTTTTATCGACAGGCATTTTGATATTGCAAACGCAGAAAAAATACCCACAAGAAAGGTTGCGGAGATTGAATCAAGCCCGCTTATCTGGCGTTATTTTGTAACGCCGCGCCTCTCTAAGCTGCAGGAATCAGAACTGGATGAACAGGAGTTCGTTGTGCGGTGTGTTTTTAAAATCAACGGCGAGATGGACGGCGCCTATGTTTTTTCTTCGGGTAAGAATATGGGTGCCTTTAAAGGCGTGGGGTTTCCTGAGGATATCGGCCGCTTTTTCAGGCTCGAGTCATATGATGCGTATCTTTGGACGGCGCACGGACGTTTCCCGACCAACACGCCCGGCTGGTGGGGCGGTGCGCATCCGTTCACGCTGCTTGACTGGTCTATCGTGCACAACGGTGAGATATCGTCTTATGATGCCAACAGGCGTTTTGTCGAAATCTTCGGCTACAAATGTTCGCTGATGACGGACACGGAGGTCATCACATATATTTTCGATCTGCTGGTGCGCAGGCACGGCATGTCACTCAAGGAGGCTGTCAATGTCGTGGTCGCGCCGTTCTGGCGTGAGATCGCGATGATGGACGAAGAACAAAAAAAGAAATTTACGGCAATGCGCGCTGTATACGGCTCGGCGCTCATCAACGGCCCGTTTTCTATTATACTCGGCTTTCCCGGCGGTATGCTGGCGCTTAATGACCGTATCAAGCTGCGTTCACTTGTGGCGGCGGAGAAAGGCGATATGCTCTATGTGGCCAGTGAAGAGGCCGCGATACGTATCGTGTGTGATGCGCCTGACCGTGTCTGGGCGCCTGCCGGCGGTGAGCCGGTTATTGGATTGGTGGAGGGGATGCAATGAGTTTGCAGCTGTCTTGGCCGGATTATCTGGTCGAAAGAGATGAAAATAGATGTATACAGTGCGAAGTATGCGCAAAGCAATGCGCCAACGAGGTACATGTGCTCGATGCGGACCTTGGCAAAATGACTGCGGATGAGAGCAAGTGCGTCAATTGCCATCGGTGCGTCGCTCTTTGCCCGACGCGCGCACTTAAAATACGCGTGAATGACCTAGAGTTTAAGCCCAACGCCAACTGGACATCCGGTGCGATCAAGGAGATCTATAAGCAGGCCGCTTCGGGCGCCGTGCTTTTGACCGGTATGGGCAGCCCCAATCCGCTGCCGGTGTATTGGGACAAAATGCTCATCAACGCTTCGCAGGTCACGAATCCGTCGATAGACCCGCTGCGCGAACCCATGGAAACGGGCGTGATGCTCGGGCGGCGACCCGAGAAGCTCGCGTTTGATAAGGACGGCAGGCTGTTGACCAAGATGCCGCCGCAGATCAAACTTTCCGTGCCGGTGATGTTCTCGGCCATGTCTTTTGGCTCGATATCGCGCAACGCACATGAGGCGCTCGCGCGCGCGGCGACTGAGCTTGGTATACTCTATAACACCGGTGAGGGCGGCCTCGCGAGGGAATTTTATCAGTACGGGGCAAACACCATCGTGCAGGTGGCATCCGGGCGGTTCGGCGTTCATCCTGAGTATCTCAACGCCGGTGCGGTGATAGAGATCAAGATCGGCCAGGGCGCAAAGCCGGGCATAGGAGGCCATCTGCCGGGCGAAAAGGTGGGCGAGCAGGTTTCGGAGGCGCGCATGATACCGCAGGGCAGCGACGCCATTTCACCCGCGCCGCACCACGATATTTACTCCATAGAAGACCTGCGGCAGCTGATTTATTCGCTCAAGGAAGCGACGCATTACAAAAAGCCGGTTTCGGTCAAGATCGCGGCGGTGCACAATGTCCCGGCGATCGCTTCGGGCATTGCGCGGGCAGGTGCTGACATCATCACCATTGACGGCTTTCGCGGCGGCACGGGCGCTGCGCCACAGCGTGTGCGCGACAATGTGGGTATACCCATTGAACTCGCTTTGGCCTCGGTCGACCAGCGGCTGCGCGACGAAGGCATTCGCAACGAGGTGTCGCTCGTGGCAGCGGGCAGCATCAGGAACAGCGCGGATGTCATCAAGGCGGTGGCGCTCGGCGCGGATGCGTGCTACATCGCTTCGGCGGCGCTGATCGCTGTGGGGTGCCACATGTGCCAGACGTGTTATACGGGAAAGTGCAACTGGGGTATCGCCACACAGCGCGATGATCTTGTCAAGAGGCTCAACCCCGATATCGCGGCGGAGCGGCTTGTCAATCTCGTCAACGGCTGGCGGCATGAGATCGAAGAAATGCTGGGCGGCATGGGGATCAACGCCATTGAGAGCCTGCGTGGCAACCGGCTGATGCTGCGCGGCATTGGCCTTAGTCAAAAAGAGCTTGATGTTCTCGGCATCATGCATGCGGGCGAATAGGGGGACAGGACATGAAAAAAGTTTACGCTGACGAAAACTGGTGTCTCGGGTGCGGGCTGTGCAAGGTGTACTGCCGCACGGCGCATTCGGCAACAGGCGATATCATAAAGGCACATAAGCATGAGGATCCGCGTCCGGTGGAGCGCCTCTTTGTAGAGACAGGCGGGCAGCAGAATTTCGCGCTGCAGTGCCGCCACTGCGAAGACCCAAAGTGCGTGCAGGGCTGCATCACGGGCGCGATGCAAAAAGACCCAGAAACAGGGCTTGTGCTCAATGAGACGGATCGGTGCGTCGGGTGCTGGACTTGCGTGCTCGTGTGTCCGTACGGCGCCATCGTGCGTGATGAGGGCAAGCGCAAGGTGGCCGCCAAATGCGATTTGTGCGCAAAGCTTGGCGAACCCGAATGCGTCAAACATTGCCCGAACAACGCGCTCAAATACAAGGAGGTGCCGTGATGAACTATGTGATCATTGGCAATTCGGCAGCGGCTGTCGGCTGCATAGAAGGGCTTAAAAAATGCGGTGCGGAAGGCAACATCACGGTGATCTCAGACGAGACGCATCATGTGTATTCTCGTCCGCTGATATCCTATTACCTCGCTGGCAAAGCGAGCGCACAGAATATGATTTACCGCAAAAAGGACTTTTACGAAAGAAACGGCGTCAAAACGCTTTTCGGGCATAAGGCGCTGCGTATAGAGCCGGACAAAAAGCAGGTGATACTGAGCACCTGCGAAGCAGTGCCGTACGATAAGCTGCTGATCGCGACCGGCTCATCGCCGTTTGTACCCAAGACCGAAGGGCTTGGAGAACAGTCAAACGTCTTCACGTTTCTAAAATACGGCGATGCGCTGGGTATCGAAAAGCTCCTGAAGCCGCAAAGCCGCGTCGTCGTGGTGGGCGCGGGGCTTATCGGCCTCAAAGCCGCTGAGGGGCTTGCGCCCGTGGCGGGCAGCGTGCATGTGGTGGAGCTTGCGCTGCGCGTGCTGCCGATGATACTCGATGAGCAGGCAGCCGCGCCAGTGCAGAAACGGCTCGAGCAAAACGGCTTAACGTTCCATCTTTCGCAGACCGTGAAAAAGGTGATCGGCAAGCAGCGTGTTGAGCAGGTGGTGCTTGAAGACGGCACAGTACTTGATTGCGATATACTCGTGATGGGTGTCGGGGTGCGCCCCAACGTCATGGAGGCCAAAGAGGCAGGCGTGGAAGTGGACCGCGGCATCATCGTTGATGAAGCCATGCACACCAACGTTCCCGATATCTACGCGGCAGGTGACGTGACGCAGGCGGTGGATATCGTTACCGGTGACCGCAAGATCATGGCTTTATGGCCAAACGCATATATGCAGGGGCGTGCGGCGGCGCATGACATGTGCGGCTGCAAGGATGATTTTGACGGCGTGTTCCCGATGAACGCGGTCGGGTTCTTCGGGTTTCCGATCATCACGGCAGGCATACAGGGAGGGGACGACACGCAGGCCATCGAAGCTTATGATGACAAAACGGGAGCTGCCAAACGGTTTTTCGTCCGTGATGACAAACTCGTGGGCATGATACTCGTCGGCGATGTGGACAGGGCGGGCATATACACTTCCCTTATCACCGAAAAAACGCCGCTATCGAGCCTTGAAAGACCGTTGACCGACCCAAACTTCGGCCTTAATGCTTTGGGAACGCAGCGAATGAAGGAAAAGATTTCTTCTTGATAAGAAGGAGGGTTTGAATATGACAGAACTGTTTGCAGGCAGCACGAATTATTGTGAGCTCAATGAGCACATCAAGGCGCTTGCCGAAAAGCCGGGAGATATCGCTGTGCGCGGTGTTTTCGGGCAGCGTTATATCGGCTGCGGGCTCAAAAACCACACGCATCTGCACATTTTCGGTACGCTCGGCAACGATTCGGCGTGTTACATGGACGGCGCGACGCTTGAAGTGTTCGGCAACGCACAGGACGGCATCGCCAACACCATGAACGACGGCAAACTTATCGTGCACGGCAACTGCGGCGACATCATGGGCTACGCCATGCGCGGCGGAGAGCTTTTTATTAAGGGCTACGCGGGCTACCGTGCGGGCATACACATGAAAGAGTACATGGACAAAGTGCCCAAGATCGTCATCGGCCAGAAGGCGGGCGATTTTCTCGGCGAGTACATGGCGGGCGGGCGTATCGTTGTGATGGGGCTTGAGCTTGGGCCGGAAGAATATTCCGTCGGGCGGTTTTTCGGCACGGGCATGCACGGCGGCCGGATGTATATCCGCGGGCGCGTCAAAGAAGCCTTGATAGAGCGCGAGATAGAAGCGGCTCCGCTTGAAGCGGAAGACAAAGAGTTCCTGCAAAAGGTGATCGGCGATTACGCAGCTTATTTCAAGGCTGACCTTTCGTCAATATCCGCGGATGATTTTGTGATGTATCAGCCAAAGTCCAGCAGGCCGTACGGGAACATGTATATAGGCAACTAGGGGAGATGGATGCTTTTTGGCGGGGGGGACGGCCTTGGAGGCTCCGCCTCCAAACCCCCGCCAAAGGTGGCTTTTCTTTCTTGGAGGCTCCGCCTCCAAACCTCCGCCAAAGGGCATTGCCCTTTGGAAACCTAAACGAAAATGCTGCGCATTTTCGGGGGAGGGCGGAGGGCATAAGGCCGAAGAGCATTTGATATGCCATGCGCTAACTTGACAGTCTAAATGGCATATCAGCTTGAGGGCGGCGCCCTCATGAATCCTGCAGCGCCCTCAATGTCATAAAGCTTAAAAAGCTCCAACCCAAAAACCTTGTCGCAAGCCTGATATGTTGCTATAATGGAGTGCGATACATCAAAAGGAGAGAAACGAACTTGAAACAGCTGACAAGCAAAGAGCTCCGGCAGCTCTACCTTGACTTTTTTGCATCCAAAGGCCACGCGGTCATCCCGTCTGCATCGCTGATACCCGAGAACGACCCGACGGTGCTATTCACGACGGCAGGCATGCACCCGCTTGTGCCGTATCTGCTCGGCGCGAAACACCCCGAGGGCAAACGGCTCGCGAACGCGCAAAAATGCGTACGCACGGGAGACATCGACGAGGTGGGGGACGCCTCGCACTGCACGTTCTTTGAAATGCTCGGCAACTGGTCTTTAGGAGACTATTTTAAGCAGGAAGCGATCGCGTACAGCTTTGAGTTTTTAACGTCAAAGGAATGGCTCGGGCTTGATAAGGACAAGCTTTATTTCACATGCTTTGCGGGCGACGAAGACGCGCCCAAAGACACCGAGTCGGCCGAGATATGGAGAAGCCACGGTGTGGACGAAAGCCATATCTTTTTCCTTGGGAAAAAGCACAACTGGTGGGGCCCCGCCGGGCAAACAGGCCCCTGCGGCCCGGATACAGAAATGTTTATCGATACCGGCCTGCCAGCGTGCGGTGAGGATTGCAGCCCTGCCTGCTCATGCGGCAAATATTTAGAGATCTGGAACGATGTGTTCATGCAATATAACAAAACTGCCGACGGCAAGTACTTGCCGTTGTCGCAGAAAAACGTGGATACCGGCATGGGGCTTGACAGAACGGTCACTATAATGCAAGGCAAAGCCTCGGTGTATGATACGGATATATTCAGCCCGGTCATTGAAAAAATAGCGGCGCTTTCGGGAAAAGAGTACACGGAAGACCCCGACACCACACGCAGCTTCCGCATCATTGCGGACCATGTGCGCTGCGCGGCGTTCATACTCGGCGACGAAAAAGGCGTGACGCCGTCTAACGTCGACCAGGGCTACGTGCTGCGCAGGCTGATACGCCGCGCTGTCAGGTACGCGCTGCGGCTTGGCATCGATAAGATGTCGCTTGCGTCCATCGCACAGGTGGTGATCGACAATTACAAAGACGCGTACCCCGAGCTTGAGCGCAACCAAAAGCGTATCATCAACGAGCTGAACTTAGAAGAGGAACGCTTCTCGCGCACCATCACACAGGGTTTAAAAGAGTTTGAGAAGCTCAAAGTGCGGCTGGAGGGCAAGATCATCCCGGGCAAAGACGCTTTTAGGCTTTACGATACGTTTGGTTTCCCGCTCGAATTCACGCTCGAGCTTGCGCATGAGCAAGGGCTCGAGGTGGATACCAAAGGCTTTGAAGAAGCGTTCGCGCGTCACCAGCAGATATCGGGTGCGGGCGCGGAGCAGCGCTTCAAAGGCGGCCTGGCGGACACGGGCGAAGCCACGGCGCGGCTGCACACCGCGACGCATCTTCTGCACGAGGCACTGCGGCGCGTACTCGGAGAAGAGGTTGAGCAACGCGGCAGCAACATCACCGCTGAGCGGCTGCGTTTTGACTTTGCGTTTTCGCGCAAAGTGGAAAACGATGAGCTCAAAGAGGTGGAGCGGCTTGTAAACCAAGCCATAGAAGCGGATTATCCGGTGACCTGTGAGGAGATGAGCGTGGACGAAGCCAAAAACAAGGGCGCGATCGGCATTTTTGAATCCAAATACGGCAATATCGTCAAGGTGTACGCGGCGGGGGATTTCTCAAAAGAGATCTGCGGAGGGCCGCACGCGGACAGCACCGGAACGCTCGGGCGGTTCACAATCCAGAAGGAACAGTCAAGCTCGGCAGGCGTGCGCCGCATCAAAGCCATTCTGGCCGGCGAATAATAAACAAAAAGAAAGAGAGCTGCAACGGCTCTCTTTTTTGTATGTCCTTATGTTCACCCGGCCTTATGGACACCGTCTTTGGACACGGCCTTTGCGATCTTGTCGTGCGCGAGTGTCAGCATCAGCTTGATACGGTTTAACTGGTTGACCTCGCTGGCGCCGGGGTCGTAATCTATCGCCACGATGTTGGCATCGGGGAAACGCGCACGGATGGGCTGGATCACGCCTTTGCCCACGATGTGGTTCGGCAGGCACGCAAAAGGCTGCACACAGACGATGCCGTCTGCGCCCTCCTCCAAAAGCTCCGCCATCTCACCCGTTAAAAACCAGCCTTCGCCCGACATATTGCCGATGGAAAGAAACTCAGAAGCAGCTTTTGCTTTTTGCTCTATGAAAGACGGCGCGGTGAAACGCCTGCTCTGCGCCAGCGCCCTGCGCATGATCCTGCGTGATTTTTCAATATAGCGAATAGTCAGGTTCCCGAAAAACGCATTGAGCCTCGGGCGGCCGAGTTTTTTATATGAAAAATTGGTATTGTATGCGCAGTAAAGAAGAAAATCGATAAGGTCAGGCACTTTGACCTCAGCGCCCTCGTCTTCGAGCACGCGCACGATCTGATTGTTTGCCGTCGGGTGGTATTTGACGAGTATTTCACCCACCACGCCGATGACGGGCTTACGCTTGCCCGAGACGGGGATGGCGTCAAAGGCCGCCACCATGTCGGTCACGATACGGTTAAAACGGCGCACGCTGAAACCCTTGAGCGAAGAAAGCGCGGTGTTTTTCCATTTTTCGCACAAGGCATCTGTCTCGCCCGTCTGCGTTTCATACGGGCGCGTGGCAAGGGTGAGCCTGTTAAGAAGATCTCCGAACACCATGCCGCGCATAGCCCGGCGCAGCAGGGGCAGCGTGATCTTAAAGCCGGGGTGTGATTCAAGGCCTGCCACATTGAGCGAAATAACGGGTATGTGTGCGTAGCCCGCGTCCGCAAGCGCTTTGCGTATAAATCCGATGTAGTTGCTGGCACGGCAGCCGCCGCCGGTCTGAGAGATGATACAGGCGAGTTTGCTTGTGTCGTATTTGCCTGATTTGACGGCCTCGATCAGCTGGCCTGTGACGAGTATAGAGGGATAGCACGCATCGTTATTGACGTATTTTAACCCTTCGTCCACGGCCGCTGTATCTACAGAGGGCAGCAGCTCAAAACGAAAACCTGAAGCCTCAAAAACAGCGCGCACAAAGTCAAAATGAATGGGCGACATCTGCGGTGAGAGTATGGTAAATTCCTTTTTCATGAACTTTTCAAACACCACTTTTTTATACGCAAACGCTTTTTGTTTGACGGTTTCTTTGATGCCTTCAAGCAGGTGTTTTTTCCTGCGCTCAGCAACGGCCGCAGCAAGAGATCTCAGCCTGATACGTATCGCGCCGGTGTTGCTGATCTCATCTATCTTGAGAAGCGTATAGATCTTCCCGTATGCCTTGAGGATATCCTGCGTCTGGTCGGTCACCACTGCGTCAAGCCCGCAGCCGAACGAATTGAGCTGCACGAGCTCAAGCCCTTGCGTGCGTCCCGCAAGATGCGCAGCGGAAAAAATGCGCGTGTGGAACATCCATTGATCGAGCACACGCAGCGGGCGGTATTCGCCGAGGTGCGCGATGCTCTGCTCTGTCAATACGGCGAACCCGAGCGATGTGATGATGGATGAAATGCCGTGGTTAATCTCATTGTCTATGTGGTATGGACGTCCGGCAAGTATGATGGCCTGCAGCTCCCCGCGCCGCACCTTTGCCATGATAAGCTCTCCCTGATGCCGGATGTCGCTTTGGAAACACAGTTTCTCCTGCCACGCTTGCCTTGCCGCATGCTTGATCTCTGCTGCCGGTATGTACGGCAACTCTTCGATGAGCCTGCGTTCAAGCATGCGCAGGCTGTCCATGGGCAAAAATGGCATCAAAAGATCAACACTGTTTTCTTTAAGCTCGCTCATGTTGTTTTTAATGTTTTCCGCATACGAAGTAACGATTGGGCAGTTGAAGTTGTTCGCAGCGCTCTGCTGCTCTTTCTTCTCATAAGGTACGCATGGGAAAAAGATGGTCTTTATACCGTTGTCAATGAGTTTACGCACAGCGCCGTGGGCAATTTTTGCGGGATAACAAAGCGATTCGGAAGGGATGCTTTCGATTCCTGCGTTATAGACAGCCCGTGATGAACGCGGAGACAGCACGACACGGTATTTGAGCGCTGTGAAAAAAGTATGCCAGAACGGGTAGTTTTCGTAGATCCCAAGAACGCGGGGTATGCCGATCTCTCCGCGCGGCGCTGACGAAATATCCAGCGGCTGGTAATCAAAAAGCCGCTTTTCCGTATAGGCGTACAAATCGGGCAGCTGATTGTTTTCTTCGCCGCTGCTGCTCCCGCGTTCGCAGCGGTTGCCGGAAATAAAGCGCCGCCCGTCGCCGAAGCTGTTGATGGTCAGCCTGCAGTTGTTCTCGCAGCGGCCGCAGCGCGCATGTGACTGTGTGATCTTCATATCTTCGAGCGCAGTACGCGAAAGCATGGAGGAGACGCTGCCTTCCGGGCAGCGCGCCCTGGCGATCAGTGCGGCGCCGTATGCCCCCATAAGCCCCGCAATGGCCGGACGCACCACATCGCGCCCTAAAAGCAACTCGAATGCGCGCAGCACGGCGTCATTAAGAAACGTGCCGCCCTGAACGACGATCTTTTTCCCGAGTTCTTCGGTGTTTTTCAGCTTGATGACCTTGAAAAGTGCGTTTTTGACCACAGAGTATGAAAGCCCGGCGGCAATAACGCCCAGCGATGCGCCTTCTTTCTGCGCCTGCCGCACCTTTGAGTTCATGAATACTGTACAGCGGGTGCCAAGGTCTGCAGGCTGCGGCGCAAACAGCGCGTGCCGGCAGAAAGACTGTATGTCGCAGCCCAAAGAAGCGGCGAAGGTCTCAAGAAACGATCCGCAGCCCGACGAGCAGGCTTCATTCAGAATCACCTCATCAATGACACCGTCGCAAACGCGTAGGCATTTCATGTCCTGCCCGCCGATGTCGAGTATGAAATCCGTGTCGGGGCAGAAAGATTTTCCGGCGGTGTAGTGCGCGACGGTCTCCACCTCGCTTGTATCGAGCGAAAACGCCGCTTTGGCAAGATTTTCGCCGTAGCCGGTGGATGCTGCGTGCGCGATGTAAGCGCCTTCGGGCAGCTTGCTGTAGATATCCGCTATCATTTCACGCATGATAGCAAGAGGACGGCCTTTATTGGTGCTGTAGTGCGTGTATAAGATATCGCCGTCATCGGAGACGAGCACGGCTTTGGTCGTTGTTGAGCCGGCATCAATGCCAAGATAACAGGCGCCCCTGTATTGCGCAATTTCCTTTTGGGGGACGGCCGCCTGTGCATGGCGCTCCAAAAACGCCGCATATTCTGATTCATCAGAAAAAAGGCGAGGCAGGCTGGCTGATGCGCCTTCAAAGGCGCAGGCCTGCTGTGCTTTTTCATTGAGCGATGCAAGGCTTAAGACGGCTTCGCCGGCCATGATAGCGGCACCGGCAGCTGCGAACATCATCGCATGCGGCGTGTCCATGATCTGCTGTTCTGAGAGCCCGAGCGTCTTAATAAAACGCTGCTTGAGCGCAGACAGAAAAGCAAGCGGGCCGCCGAGAAAAGCCACATTGCCGCGTATGGGGCGGCCGCAGGCGAGCCCGCTGATGGTCTGGTTCACGACGGCCTGCAAGACGGATGCAGCGATGTCTTCGCGCGCAGCGCCCTCGTTGATCAGCGGCTGTATATCGCTCTTGGCAAACACGCCGCAGCGCGCGGCGATGTCATAAATGTGCGAAGCGCCGGACGCAAGCTTATCAAGCCCAAGCGCGTCGGTCTCGAGCAGCGATGCCATCTGGTCGATAAAAGCGCCCGTTCCGCCGGCGCACGTGCCGTTCATGCGTTGTTCGGTGCTGCCCGAAAAATAGGTGATCTTCGCGTCCTCTCCGCCAAGCTCGATGGCGACATCCGTTTGCGGGATAAACGCTTTGACAGCGCTGTTCGCGGCGATCACTTCCTGCACAAAAGGCATGGAAAGCCATTTGCCGACCGAGAGGCCGCCCGAGCCCGTGACACAGACCGTCATTTGTACGTCGCCAAGCGCGCAAAACGCGCGGCTCAGCATGGAGCTGACCGCTCCGGCAATATCGCTCAAGTGTCTCTTGTAATCGGAAAAAATCACTTTATTGTTATCAAACGCCACACATTTGACCGTTGTCGAACCGACATCAAGCCCGAAACGGACCGTATATGAGTTGTCCATTATTTCTCCCTGTCTTTCATATATAAGAAAGTATACACTTTTCACTAGTGTTGTAAAGCGTGTTCGCGCAAAAGTTTTATGGGCCAAAAACAGCCGTATAGAGTATTTATGTTCAAAATCTTGCGCTCAAGCTTTGTTTATGCTAATATTATACCATATTAATCAGCACCGCGCAGAAATGCGGGCCTTTTACCGGGACGCTACCACTTCTTTAGCACAAACCGGTACATAAAAGCCGGATATACCGGTAGGCTGCAGTCAACTTTCGGTCATTTTTACTGGCAGTATTGGTGGCATTCCTGATGGATGATCATCAGGGTAAAACTGAATAACGCTTTTTTCGCTTTGCATGGAAGAAATTGCTGTTTTGATTTATCTATGTTATACGGGGCATAGTTCAGTATTCTGCTAACGGCATGCATTATCTGTGGCGCGGTCGCTTTATGGGCATAAAAAGCGCACTAAAAAAGGAGGACGCGGAATTGAAAATAACGGTTGGTATGTTCGGGCTCGGAAGAACAGGCTCTGTGGTGGCACATGAGATCATGAATGACGAAGGCTGTGAACTTAAGTGGGTGCTGCGCAGATCGCATCAATGCGAGGGGCAGTTCGCGAGCCGGATCCTCGGCAATGAGGGAGATTATGGCCTTATACACTCTATCGATTCGATTGACCCCGATGCATTCTATAAAGACAACTTCGTTGATGTGATCATTGATTTTTCTGCGAGCAGCGCCGTTGAGAACTATAAGCATGCGCCCAAATACGGCACGCGCATCGTTTCTGCGATTTCCAAATATGAGAAAGCACAGCTTGCGCATTTAAAACAGCTTGGCAGCGAAACCGCTGTGCTGTATTCGCCCAATATCACGCTTGGCATAAACTTTCTTATAGAGGTTTCCAAGATCCTTCAGCGCATCGTGCCGCATGCGGACATTGAGATCGTGGAAGAGCATTTTAAGGGAAAACCGGATATATCGGGGACAGCGCTCCGGATCGCTGAGGATCTAGGGCTGGATAAGAATGAACATGTCAATTCACTGCGTGTGGGGGGCATCGTCGGCAAGCATACCGTGGTGTTCGGGCTGCCTAACCAGATGATCCGCATCGTCCACGAATCACTCAACCGCGCGGCCTTCGGGCAAGGCGCGATCTATGCGGCGAAATGGCTGATGGGCAAGGGCCCGGGCGTTTACACGATGGAAGAAGCCGTCATGCTGAGCGCTGCGCGCAACTTGACGCCCTTTGACGCTGAGGCATAAAAAATCTCATCAAGACAAATGCTTTTTATAGCAACGGCGGCGCTTGTGCTGCTCGACATCATAGTTCTTCCAGAAATCCTGCACGCGTCTGTTGTCCTCGAGCTCCGGGGATGATTCTGCAGCAACGATCCCGTTTTTGATGGCCGAAGCGGTGATGTCGTTCAACATCAGCGCAGGCAAGCCGGTTTTCTGGTAATCAGGATGCACCGCGACGAGATACAGCTCTAACTCTTTGGCGTGTTTGAGGGCACGGAGCAGATATAACCAGCCAAAAGGCAGCATGCGCCCGCGGGATTTCTTAAAAGCCTGCGCAAGAGACGGCGCAGCAAGCCCGAAGCCCACGAGCTTGTCATTCTCGTCCACGATAAATTTGGCATAATCGGGATGAAGAAGCGGCGTAAAACGTCTCAGATAATCTCTGGCGATTTTTTCAGTATACGGCACCACGCCGTAAAGATCCTTATAACATTCGCTGAGCAATTCAAAGATCTGCACGATAATAGGCGCAGCTTCTTTCATTTTTTTGATATTATAGAAACGCACATTCGAGCGCTCCATGACTTTCTCTGCAAGCCTGCTGACACGCGCGACGCGGGTATCATCTTTTTCGGGCACCTTTATACGAAACTCGACCCAGTCGATGTCTTTCACATAGCCGTGTGCCTCAAAATGCCTCGGGTAATACGCATAGTTATAAATCGTGACCGTTGAGCCCATACGGTCAAAGCCTTCTATCAATAAGCCTTCTTTATCAAGGTCTGTAAAACCGAGCGGGCCGTGCGCCTCATCAAGGCCAAGCTCTTTTGCCCACGCTTCGACCGCGTTGAAAAGAGCCCCCGAAACCTCCATATCATCAATAAAATCAATACGGGTGATGCGTATTTGTTTTTGTTTCCACAGATCGTTGGCCCACTTATTGACGATGGCCCCGATCCGTCCTACGATTTTCCCTTTCCTGTATGCCAGCCAGAACTTTGCGTCACAGTATTCAAAAGAAAAATTGGTTTCCGGGGAATACATCGAATATTCCTCGGATTTGAGTTCAGGAATGTAGTATTTGACGCCTTTGTAAAGGGCATCAGGGAAACAAACGAATCTTTTCACATCTTTTTTATTCAAGACTTGTTTGACCTCGACCATATTGCAGCCCCCAATATTGATTTTTTCCCAACGATGGGCACATTATATCAGATAAGCAAGTGTAAGTATAGGATGTGTTTCGACAAATTTCATTCAATGTATAGAACGGGAAATGAGTGGTTATAATGATGAAAAGCAACCGCTTATGCTCCTTTATTTTTCGGCGCACCGCGTTGCGCCAATACAAAAGCCGCAGCTACTGATGCCTGCGGCTTTTGTGTTTTTAAGGCAATTTTGTGTCTGCATGAAAGGAGGCAAACCGGTCATGGCGCTGGCTCAGGCGCAGGCGAAGTTTCCGGCGTCGGCATTGTTTGGGCGGCTTGCTTGCGTTCGCTGACAGCGGTTATAACTGCTGCCCGATATTGGCTGAGCGCCTCAATGCCCTGCGTGATCGGCGGTATCGTCGATTCGACATCATGTGTATTCTTCACAGCCGCGGCGAGCCGCAGTTGCTGTATGAGTGACGCCAGCTGTGTTTTTTCTTCCGGTTGCGCATACGTGTTGAAGTCGGGGTCATTCATGTAAGCTTCAGCCTCGGCAACCAGTGCAAGCGCGACCGCCACGGCCTGCCGTTTTTCAGCCGCCAGTGTTCGAAGATATGCCAGATCATCGGTGTCCCTCGCGTTGATATTTACGCCGAAAATATCTTTGACCAGTCGTTTTGTCTGGTTCTGATTGATGCCCCACAAGCTTGTCCCATCAATGTTGAGGAAGCCTCCGGGCAGCATATGGCGCTGTATGCTTTCAGGTTCGATCCCCAGACCGAAAACGGACAGCGCGGCGATCTGCTCAAAAGTCAGGTCGGTATAGATATTGCCTGAGACGGCCCTATAGATGGCGGGTACGTCTTTGAGCTGGCCGGTCTTTTTGAGCTCATCGAGTATGGCAAGTATCATGCGCTGCTGGCGGTCTGCGCGGGAAATGTCGCTGTCACCCTTGCGCTGTCTGCAGTAATCCAGCACCATCTGCCCGTCCATATGCTGGACACCCGGCTCGATCCTGCGGCCGCCCATTCTCACCTTAATATCGACATCGTAAACAAGCCCTCCGAAAGCATCGACGACCTCTTTGACGACGTTCATGTCAAAACAGACATAGTGATTGACGGGAACGCCGCCTAAAACCATAGACACGGTGTTCATGGCGTATTGAAAACCGTTCTTTTTATAGCCGCCGCCTTTGGCAAATGCCGTGTTGATCCTTTCGCGTTCATCGGTGCCGTATATCCATACAAAACTGTCGCGCGGGAGCGAGATCATGTGTATATCCTTAGTTTCAAAATCAATGGAAACGAGGATCATCGTATCGGTACGGAAAGAACCCCAGTTCGAACGTTCGATGCTTTCGTCAATGCCGAGTACGAGCAGGTTGACACGCCCCTTCATAAAATCAAGATCTGCCTGCGAAAGCAGCAGCTCGTACGGGTCGACGGTCGGCTCAGGCATCGGAGCCTCGGTGGCCTCAGGCAAGGCGGGTGAATCCGTGGGCGCAGGCGTGGTGACAGAAACCTTTGCGGTGTCTCCGAATGCTGCGGTATGATCGATCAAAGCGCTGTAGGCCACTTTGCCGGCATACATAATACAGCCGATAAGCGCAGCCAAAAGCACGTATTTGACGGCCTTGGACGCAGCACTGGCAGCGCGCCTTTTGAGCCGCCGGATGCGCGCCTTTTCCCTGCGGAAGATCTTTTTTTCGGCAGGATCGAGCGTAAGATAATGTGCTTTCTCTCTTTTTAAACGGGTACGCGCCTCAAGCCGCGCGGCATGTTTTGCTTCTTTTTCTGCGATGCGGTATGCCTTGGCATCCTGTCTTGATAGGGTGGCCAATTGGGCTCTGCGCGTTTTTTTATCAGCTGCCGCTTTTTGTTTTTTTTGCTTTTTCTCAGCACGAAGCCTAATAACTTCAAGCCTGTCAAGCTCGCGGGCCTGGGCTCTTTGCAGCTTTTTGTTGTTTCCGGTCATGGCACATCTCCTCAAAAAGGCTGATGGCTGCGCGTCAGTGATCAGCCAAGCCTCTTTATATCTTTTGAACTTCTGGGACGAATAGAACCTGCCCGGTAAAGCTTTCGCATGAGCGTATGTACAAGCAGCATAAACACACCTGTGAACAGTGCTTCGGGCAATATATAGCGAAAAAGCATTTGCGGAAGGGAAAAGGAGAGGCCAGTCATATACACCAGCAGCGCACTCGTCAGCTCTTTAAATAAATAAGCGCCGGCCGCAAAACAGCCAGGCACAATATACTTATCGACATAACGCAGACGCATGGATATGCCGTACGAAGCAGCACCTGTCAAAAAATACGCCATGGCATAAAAGCCGATAGACCCGGTAAACATCAAATCCAGTACAAGCCCGCACGCAAGCCCGAAAACAGCGCCTGACATGCGTATCTCCAGAATAGCGATAGAACTTATGGTACATATGATGATATCCGGCGCGATGCCAAACAAATTTATATTCGGGAAGACTGCCCCGGTAAAAATGAGATTGACCGCCGCGACGGCAAAAAGCAGCAGGAATCTCATTGTAAAGCCTCATCTAAATCGAGCTGCTTTGTGGTGATGATCATGATTTCTTCAAGCCGCGAAAAATCCACCCATGGCTTGACAAGCGCAAAGTTGCGCATCCCGTCGCTGCTCGGGGTGACTTCAACGACCTCGCCGATGGCGATGCCCTTGGGGAATATACCTGCGAGTCCCGATGTGACGACTGTATCGCCCGGCATCAGATCTGCGTCAAGCGGAAGGTTAGCCATCGTCAGCAGTGCGGTCTCATCGTCCAGCGTGGCTCTGCCGCTTAGCATACCATTATCGCGTGTGCGCTTGACGATGCCCGATACACCGCTTGATGCATCGATAATAGACATGACTCGGCTCCAGTTCGCGCCCGTATGGACGACGCGGCCAATGAGCCCCTTTTCGTTGACGACAGGCATATTGACGTGAATTCCGCTCGACATGCCTGCGTCGATGATGAAAATATTGAACCAATGCCCGGGAGCCTTCCCGATCACACGGGCTGAAACGTATTCCAAAGTGTCTGCCTGTGTGTCGAAGTTGAGCATCTCTTTCAAACGGTCATTCTGCTGCTTGACTTCGTTGTAGTCCCTGAGCAGGCCTTCAAGCTCGGCCACGCGTGCTGAAAGCGCAAGATTCTCTGCCTGGATGTCCCTGCCCGAGAAAATGCGCCCAAAGAAGCCCCCGATAGCATCCGTCGCTGAATAAAGCGCACCCTGGACCGGTGAAAAGACGCTGCCAAGAATGCTTTCCGTGCCCGTCATATTGTTGCTGCCTGCGGTGATAATCAGCACAACAAGCAGTATCACGGCCACAATGATGGTGACCATCAGCGGCCTGTTGCGCCACAACTGCAGCATGCGTTCCTCCTTGAGCGCTTTTGCGCGCCGCTATTATACCATAAAACAAACTGTTGTAAAACACGGCTTCACAAGATGTTTACAATATGGCAGATGTGTAGAAAAACAGTTGCGTGCGTCACAAAGAGTTGATATAATTGGCATATCTTGATAGGAGTGCAGAGTAGGTTTTGTGCGTAAAGTGCTTTGGGATGGGATGTCGCCCAAAGACGAAGGGTTTTTAAGCCCGCGGTACAAAACCGCGTCCGCTGCTTTGAGAATCTTCTTTCTCTTAATGGCGTGTCTTTGCCTATCATCAAGGGAAGGAGGTTTTTTTGTATGAAGAATAATATTTTTTCACTTCGTACGCTCATCATCATTGCGCTGCTCGCAGCGCTCGCCGCGGTGCTCAAGGCGTTTTTCTCGATCCCTATAGCGCCAGCCGGGCTCAAAACCGTGGATGTCTCATTAACGCCTATACCCGTGATGCTCGCAGGCATATTCTTCGGGCCGCTGGCCGGTTTTCTTGCCGGTTTCGTTGCGGATACCGCAGGATATTTTTTAGGTGTCCAGATCGGCGCGTATAACCCCATCTTATCCGTGACCATGGGGTTGTTCGGCGTCATCGCCGGTTTGTTTTACCTAAAATCAAAGCGCAACACCATACTGAAAGTGACGGCGGCCTCAGCGTCCGCACAGATCATTGTCTCAGTCATCATCAACACGGTGGTCATCTGGCTGTACTACGGCGCGCCGCTTGCGGCCTTGCTGCCCACGAGGCTGATCGCGGCAGCAGTGGAGCTGCCCGTTTACGCGTGGCTGCTGATGCTGCTTATAGAGGCGCTGCGGCCGCTCATCGCAAAAATATCAAAACAGCAGATCGAGCAAACTTAAGGTATACAAAGAGACATAAAAAGCCGGCTTTTTACACAAAGCCGGCTTTTTAATACCCTTTTTATTGGATTATCTTAAGAAACAATGCTATATTGTATACAGCACATAGAAGGGGATTTGTCGTTTTGATGAAGAAAACAGTTGTTTTTGTTTTGGCGCTCATGCTTTTATTTGGATACGCGATGCCGACCAAGGCTTTGGCGGACGAAACGCCGCAGCCAAAGGTTTTCTCTGTGACCACACAACGGGCAACGGTGCTGGATTCGGACAGAGCCGTACTGCTCGGGCAGATCCATACAGCAAAGGGTTACAAAGTACGCCAAAGCGGTTTTTACATGGGACAAAGCCCTTATACGCTTAGCCAAAAGTTCAAATCCAACAAGCTGATCGACGGCCAGCCAAACAAGCTCGTGACCGGTCTTGCCCCTCAAACGCTCTACTTTTATCAGGCTTATGCTGTCACATCAAAAGGCACTTTTAAAGGTGCCGTGCGTGTCTTTTCAACGCCGGCCCAAAAAGTATGGACGGCGCAGGATGCCGTGTTTGAAAACACCGCTGACAGATACGCGTTTCTTTTCGGTACGGATAAAAGATTCTATACAACAAACAGCCCGCCGCCGGGCTTTGCCACCCGGGCCGAAGCGTCAAAACATATCGTGAAAGTGACGGTGCCCATATGGAGGCTCTCGCGCGGCAAAAAAGTGGCTTCACAAATGTCCGTGCATATCAATGATAAGCTGGAAAACAACGTCAAAGCCATATTTGACGAAATCTACGCGCTTGATATGCAGTTTCCCATCTACAAGCTCTACGGCTTCGGCTACCGCGCCATCAGAGGGCCGGGGCTTAATAACAGCAAAATACTCTCGCATCACAGTTTCGGCGCCGCGATAGATATCAACAGAAACCATAACGCGTTCTACAAAAATGCGGACAAGCGCAATAAAAAGAGCCCGTTCTGCATACCGCGCGAGGTCATCGACATATTCGAAAAATACGGCTGGGCGTGGGGCGGCGATTTCAAAGAAGGCTTTGACACCATGCATTTTCAGTACCTGGGGCTTGATCTGACGGAGAAATGATCAATTGTCTTGTGACAGCCATTTAAAAGCAGCATCTTCGCCCTGCTCAATTGCCGTTTCTACGGCGGTTTTGGCTTTTTCGAGGAGGTCTTTGCTTTTTAACCTGAGCTCAAAACTTACTTTAACTTTCTTGGCGATTGCGTTTTGTACAGAGCTGTTGATTAATGGTATTTGAATACTGTTGAGTTCTTCTTTGCATATAGCAGTTAGGATAGTTCCCGAACAGCCTTTCTTTAATAAATTCTGCAATGGAATTGATTTGAACATAATCAATAGTGTTTCAGAGTTAATTAAATCAGAATTCAATACATAAAAACCTGTTGAACAAAGTGCGCCACTATACTCATTTGTTACCAAGGCGCAACTACTCAAAGAACCTTCTATCGATGATACTATTATATCGCCTTGTTTTATTAGTTGCCTTGCCCTTGATGGGAGATTTCGCCCTTGATCAATAGTACAATCTGTAATTTCACCAGCATTGCCAATATTAGATAGCTCAACATACTTATATGTAGTCTCGTCTTTTGGATTGTAATTCTTATCCCTAAAAGAGCAAATACTATTTATAGTTTGCGTACCGTTATGGTATTTGGCTATCATGCTTTTGAATGCCTCATATTTTGGCTGATAGTATTCTGCATCGAGCCTCCCACTTTGGCAAAACGATTCTACATAATTTTTAATTGCAACGCTTTGTTTACTTGGTGTAAAGTCTTCCATGCCTAATTCAGCGAGAAGCAATTGTTCTGCTTGGTAGAAGTTACTCTGCGATTCCTCTATGATGGTATTGCTATCTTGTATCTTCTTGCTAATTTTATAAGAAAAGCCTCTAGAAAAATATGGTACTAACAATGACTTAATAAGCGCCATATTTATATTGGGTTGGCCTGTAATTGTTCTAAATCTATTAATTTGATTCTGACCAAAACGTGTATTTAAAAACGTAGATATTACATATGGGTTATATTCTGGTTTTAATGTTATCTTTGCAATTGCTTGATTAGAGCTGCAAATATCATCTTTATCATAAACTGCTACTCTTCCAAGATACTCCCCAGCCATAGTTACTAATACTTGAAACTTTAAACAATGAGATTTATGTAGCATGCAATGACTTTTTTCATCAATAAACTTGATGTTACTCCATTCAATATAATTATGTCGAACATTTTTTGTCATTAAGAATGGAACGCCATCATCAACAAAATTGATATCATTGCATAATGAATAAGCCCCAAAATTCTGTATAGTTTGCATCTGGCTTTCTATTGTTGAAGAATTTAATAAGCCTAAAACTTTCCCTGTATATACATAGTCTTTTTTGTAGGTATTGGCATCAATACGAAAGTCAATTATCGTTTTACACTCACTAAGCGTTATTTCAACTGCTTCAAGCCCATCCATCAACGCCTTGTACTTAGCTTCATCAAAAGGCGTATCGGATGGGCTTATCGAAAAAAACTTAAGCCCTCTTTCTTTGCAAACTCAGTAAAAGCCTCGGCTATGCCATCCTGCGTCAAGCCTTCATGGTTATATAAGTCGTGTTTGACGATTAAGTGCCCGTGTTCATCTAGCAGGGGCGTTCCGTCCACATTCTTTATGTAGATTTTATCGCCCGAACTGTCTTTGCTTGGCTGCTGCATGGTGGCAAAAAATATCGGGTAATCGTCTTTTTTGGGGCAGAGTTTGTCATCCCACTTTTGCACGAACAGCACAGATGTTTTTGTGCCTGTATGCGGCTTAAACACATTGCCGTGCAGCCCGACCACAGCCAGGATACGGCAGTGTGACGCTATATAATCGCGGATATATTTATCGCTGGAATTGTTGAATCTTCCCTGTGGCAGTACGATTGCCATCCTCCCTCCGGGTTTTAAAAAGTTTAGATTCCGCTCTATAAACAGAATGTCCCTGCCAACCTTTGTTTGATATTTCCCGTTCGATTTTTTGCCCAAATCATACTTGGCAATAATGCGGCTCTCTTTGATATCGCCTGCAAAGGGCGGATTCGCCATCAAAATATCAAAGCTGTACTCGCGGTCAGAACCGGCTTTGTTTCTGAATCTTCTGAATTTTTTCCAGCCCTCATAATAGGTATCCTGCCATTTTTCGTCCTTTGTCGTTTCATCCCATCGGTCAAAATCCAAAGTATTCAAATGCAGCACATTGGTTTGCCCGTCGCCCGCAATCAGGTTTAAAGTCCGCCCAACCCTGACGGCTTTTTCGTCAAAATCAATAGCGTATATATTATTGTTCACATAGTCCGTGCACTCTGTTGGTTTATCTTCCAATGAAAATAGGTGGCTTTGGGGTAACCCCTTGTCTGTCAATATCCGTTTCCAAACATAAAACATCGTGTGAACGGGGAAGCCGCAGCTGCCTGAGGCCGTATCTATCATAGTTTCATCAACATGCGGATTCAGCATTTTTACACACATATCAATGACATAGCGCGGAGTGAAATACTGCCCCTTTTCGCCTTTGCTGCTTTTGCTCATCAAGTATTCAAATGCGTCATCCACAACATCAAGATTCGAGTTAAATAATTTTACGTCTTGCAAAGAAGCGACGCATACAGAAAGGTGCGAACCCGTTAATGCTATATTGCTGTCCGGCGAAAAAATGCCTTCCCATTTTTGCTTGGCAGAATCAAACAGCCTTTGTATTTTGGCTTTCAGCTCTGTTTCCGTATCGCCATAATTCCTGAATTCAAGAGGGCGGGATTTGGTTCTGCCACTCTCCATCTCATCGTAGAGCTTTGTAAATATCAGTTTGAACAATTCCTCAAACACATCAACACCGGCATTAGCCAGCACCTCATCTTCCATTTCAAGAATAAGTTCCTTTAATGACTTTCGTTCATTGACCAATTTGTCTTTGTTGACCAAGTCATCAATTGTCCAGCGTTCAGTCAGTATATCAGATAGTTTTTCATGTGCAGTTGGAATGTTTGGAATATCTTCAAAGAAATTTGGATCTTTTCTGTTGTAATAAGAGATTTGATTGCCGTTTGTCCATACGCCAATGGGGGCCCCCGTTGCGTTACAATAAGACTTGAGCTGTTCCTTGCCATCTTTGAGTTTTGGTTTTTTAAGCTCAACAATAATATAGGGCGTTGTGGGCTTGTCCTTATCAAAAACGATGACATCTGCTCTTTTAATTTCA
Organism: Christensenellales bacterium; assembly: GCA_040768905.1. GTDB lineage: Bacteria > Bacillota > Clostridia > Christensenellales > SZUA-584 > SZUA-584. Next base: position 1,519,276 of record JAXGMA010000001.1, on the reverse strand, counting down.
CGACCAAAATGGATAGGAACTTCCACTTGGATTCTATCAATAGGGTAATTGTAAGAGTTTATAAGTTTATCAAGAAACAATTGCCTGACAGCTTCCTCCGGAGTAAGCCTGATGTCTTTTTTTCGGCTTAAGCATTCAATATAAGGTGTTTCAACGTCTCGAATGTTCTTAATAATGATCCTACGTTGCAGGGATTCTATTGAAGCTTCGGAAAACTGCGTATCATTATAATCTGAGTTTTTGAAGATATCATTTAATAACATAGTGATTCACCCCAAAAAAATATTGACGAGTTATCAAATAATATATCAAATTTTAAATGCTAATGCAATTTTATGTAACGTTTTTAAGATAGGATTACAAAAAAACAGAAGGTTCTTTCCCTCTGCTTTTTGTTTTTTCTATTGCGCTTCGCCGTATTCCGCCCTTGCTTTTCTGAGCATATACACGTACTTTTTCTTGGCGGCCTCCATATCGTATATCGCAAAATCGATAAGGTCGGGATCGTCCACATTCTGGAAATAGTTTTCAGCCGCCTGCCAGTCGGTATAGGCACGCTTTACATCGGCAGCATAACCATCATCGCGCATAAACCTTCTCCTTTTATGGTTGATGCTGTTTATTGTTGCCAAAAAAAAGCTTTTTATACTTATGTGTTCCCCTAGTAGGCCGTGCGGCCTTCGATGGCGCGCAGGAGCGTCACCTCGTCGGTGTATTCAAGATCGGCGCCGATGGGCACGCCATGCGCGATGCGCGTGATCTTGGGCACGAGCGGACGGATGGTCTTGGCGATGTACGCTGCTGTCGCGGTGCCCTGTACATCGGGGTTGGTCGCGAGGATCACTTCGGCGATGCTGCCCGCGGCCAGCCGGTCGATCAGCCCCGCGATGTTGATATCGTTCGGCCCCACGCCGTCCATCGGGGAGATCACGCCGTGCAGCACATGGTAGATGCCCCTGTATTCACGCGTTTTTTCGATCGCAAGAACATCCCTTACATCAGACACCACACAGACAAGCGAAGGATCACGGCGGCTGTCCGCGCACACGATGCAGAGCGGCTCGCCCTTCTGCATTAGGTTGCCGCAGGCCGGGCATTTGGCCGCCATCTTCTTGGCATTCAATAGATCGCGCGCAAAATCTTCCACTTCTGCATCATCCATATGGATCACATGAAAGGAAAGCCGCTGCGCCGTTTTCTGCCCGATGCCGGGCAGCTTCGCAAACTGAGCAATCAGCCTCAGCAAAGGCTCGATAATCGTGTTCAATGGTTATAAAAGCCCCCCTAAGTTCATGCCGCCTGTCAGGCCGCTCATCTTTTGCTGCATCATCTCGTCAGCCTTGGAAAGCGCTTCGTTGACGGCTGCCATGATCAGGTCTTCAAGCATTTCTAAGTCGTCCGGGTCGGCCGCTTCGGGCGATATTTTCACGCTCAGTATCTTTTTCGCACCGTTGGCACGCACGGTCACTGCGCCGCCGCCTGCGGTGGCCTCAACCTCAGCTTGTTCTACCTCGGCCTGCGCTGCCGCCATATCGGCCTGCATCTGCTGTGCTTTGGCGAGCATGGAACCCATGTTCATGCCGCCGCCTCCCATAGATTTTCTTTTTGCCATAGAAACCTCCTTAGATTTCCTCTACATCCGCGCCCAGTATGGCGAGTATGTCCGTATTTGGTGTATTTATGATTTCTTGTCCCATAGTCACGCAGACCGGCATAGGATTTCCGGCTGCTTTTTCGAGAGCTTTTTTTATGATATCCATCACGGCAGGCTGTTTTAAGTATTCCGCAGACATTTCATCTGTGCTGCAGAATTCAAGCTCGAGCGTGCCGTCAGTGCGCAAAACGGGTTTGGCTTTTGAAGCGTAAGGGCAGATGTGATAAGCGTCCTGCTTGAGCGTGTCGAGCAGCTTCTTATGGAGAGGTCCCGCGTCGCTGCCTTTTGGGCTTTGAGTTTTTACAGCTACAGCAGCCGCTTTGGCTTTTTCGGCAGGTTTTTTGGGCGCTGCGGACTCTTTCTGTATTGTATGCGCCGTTTTGGGTGCTTGTGATTGCGCCTGTTCGAGCGCGGCAAGGCGCGCTTCAAGCTTTTCGATGCGCAGCGTATCCGGCACGGCAGGGTCGTCCTCGGGGCTCATGATATCCAAAACCGCCGTTTCAAGCACGATATCGGCGCGCAGATTCTGGCGCATTTCGTATTCTTTTTGGATCAATATGTTCAAGGCTCTGATACAGGCCTGTTTGCCAAAGCTTTTTGCGTATGCGTCAAGCGTTTCGTCATCCGCGTCCGCAGCGCCCACGCTGATCCACATCATCCTGCGGAACGCGTCCGCCAGCGCTTTAAGCAGCGCGTGTGTGTCAGCGCCGCCCGAGACAAGCGCGGCAAGCTGTAAAAGCGCGTTTTTTTCATCATACCCCACAATGTGGCCGATCAGCAGATGGTGCTGTTGCATATCGCCGCTGCCCAGCGCCGCTGCCACGCTTTGCGCAGTCACAGAACCCGACGCGGCGCACTGGTCGAGTATGCTCAAGGCATCGCGCATACCGCCCTCGGCTGCACGGGAGATCGCATCAATCGCTTCTGGTTCAAAATCGCAACCCTCCGCCTTGGCCACCATTGAGAGCCGTGCGGCGATATCTTCGGCCGATATGCGCCGAAAATCAAACCGCTGGCAGCGTGAGAGTATGGTGGGGGGAAGCTTGTGAGGTTCTGTTGTGGCAAGTATGAAGATCACATGCGCCGGCGGCTCTTCCAGCGTTTTGAGCAGTGCGTTGAAAGCGCCTTTCGAGAGCATATGGACTTCATCGATGATGTACACCTTATACCGGCAGGATGCGGGCAGAAGGTTGACGCGGTCGCGCAGGTCGCGCACGCTGTCCACGCCGTTGTTGGACGCGGCGTCGATCTCCACGATATCGACCGGGTTTTCAGCTGCGGTTTCAAGGCAGGCTGCGCAAGCGCCGCACGGCTCAGCATCCTGCTGCGATGCGCAGTTGACGGCGCGCGCAAAGATCTTGGCTAGGCTGGTTTTGCCTGTGCCGCGCGGGCCTGAAAAAAGGTAAGCGTGCGCGATGCGGCCCGCTTTTATCTGGCCTGTCAATACCTTGACAATATGCGCCTGGCCCGACACGTCTGCGAACCGCGCAGGCCGCCATGTGCGGTACAATGCCCTGTATGCCATATCTGCCTCCTGCGTTTGATGCCATTATAATATAGCATTTTTTGCGGCGCTTTGTCTATGCGGTTGCTGACAGCGCTTAACATCAATTTTTTATCGGTGCCTCTTTCCTGCCGCGTAGATATTTGCTATATTGTAAAAAAAAAATAGCAGGGCTTATTTTATATTCATACTTATGTTATAATTCAAAAATACATTTGTAACACGGAGAGGATTAAGGTTTGAAACTTAAGTTTATAGACCCGAGAATGTTCAAATTCATAGACTGGCTGCTTTTCGGAAATATCATTCTGCTGATTCTGTTCAGCTTTGTTGCGATCGCGAGCGCCCAGTCGCAACCGCTTTCTGACACCTCAAACTCTCTCGCGGCGGCTATCGAACATCTTGAACTTTATCATGTGCTCCAGCAGCTTGCATGGTTTGGTATCGGATTGCTTGCGATGTTTATCGTGCTGATTCCGGATTACCATGCTATCGGCGAATATTACAAATGGATGTATGTGATCGTGATCGCACTGCTTGTGGCTGTGTATTTGTTCGGTACCGAAGTCAGCGGCACCAAGGGCTGGTTCCGCATCGGCAATTCGGGCTTTCAGCCTGCGGAGCTCGGAAAGATTGTGATGATCATTGCCATTGCACGCATGATAGCCAACCGCACGCGTGGAAAAGACGGCGGCATAAGGAAAATAAGAGATATCCTGCCCGTTGCGGCTGTGTTCGCCTTGCCTGTTTTGCTTATTATGATCCAGCCCGACTGGGGGACGGCGCTTGTGTACGCGTTTACTTTTTTCTTCATGCTGCTTATAGCAAGGACAAGCATCAAGCTGATCATCGGGCTGCTGGTCTGTACAGGCGTCGCTTTGCCCGCAGCCTGGCTTATCATGGCACCCTGGCAGAGGATACGTTTTTACACTTTTTTTGGGATTCAGACTGAAACGCTGACCGAGCAGCAATTTGAAGATCTTTCACGCCAGGCCAATCAGGCAAAGATTGCTGTCGGCTCAGGCCAGCTTTCCGGCAAGGGGCTTTTTTCGCTGGGAGGGGAAAGCCGCTTGACTCATATCGCCGCAAAACATACGGATTTTATATTTGCGACCACTGCCGAGGCCATTGGATTTGTGGGGGCTTTGCTGCTGATCGTGCTGTATTTTGCGCTGATATTCCGCACAATGTATATCGCGTCAAGAGCCAAAGACGAATTCGGCATGCTGATCGTGGTCGGTGTGATGGCGATGACGCTGTTCCATGTTTTCCAAAATATCGGCATGAACATCGGCGTGATGCCCATATCGGGCATACCTCTGCCGTTTTTGAGCTACGGAGGCTCGCACCTGCTGACCAACATGATCGCCTTCGGGCTGGTGATTAATGTGGGGATGCGAAGGCAAAACTGGGGGACCAGCAGAATCATTGGAGGTGTGATGCGTGGAATGGGAAACGGACGTTATTGAACTGATTAAAAAGAGAAGGTCTGTGCGTACTTATGCGCACAGCGAGATTGAGCCTGATAAAATCAAAAAGTTTGAGGCTTTTTTGGCGTCCGAAAAGGAAAACCCTTTTGGGGCGGATGTGCGGCTTGAAATGATGGCGCTTCCGGAAGGCTTGAAAATCGGCACATACGGCGCGATCAGGGGCGCGAAACATTTTTTCGGCGGCTGCGTCAAAAAAGGCGGGCTTGATATCGAAGGCTTCGGCTACGTGTTTGAAAAAGCTGTGCTTTATGCCACATCGCTCGGGCTGGGTACATGCTGGCTCGGCGGTTTTCAGCGCAAAAAGGCGGAAAAACTGCTGTCATCGGGAGACGAGATCATACCGGCCATTTCACCCTTAGGCTATGAGGCGCAGAACAGATCGCTGGTGGAGAAAATAGTCACAGCCGGCGCAGGCAGTGCCATCCGCAAGGCCTTCGAAGAAATTTTCTTCTACGGCAGCTTCTCAAAGCCGCTTGTTCTTATGGATTCGCCGCTCAGGGAATGCCTTGAGGTGGTGCGCCTTGGCCCCTCGGCTTCCAATAAACAGCCGTGGCGTGTGCTGATGCACGACGGCAAGTGCCATTTTTACCTGATGCAGAGCAAGCGTTATGCCGGAAATCTGTTGTTTGGGTTTTGTCTGCAGCGGCTGGATATGGGCATCGCGGCGTGCCATTTTGAAGTGTGCGCCAAACAGACGGGGCTGCCCGGGGCCATCGTCTTTGAAGACCCCAATCTGCTGACCAAAGAAGAGATAGAAAATGGGCTCAGCTATAGTTTTTCATGGGCCTGATGTATCAGAATATATTCTCCCATCCTAAGTTGTCGATATCTCTCAAGTGGTTAATATAAAAGAGCAGCGCATGCGTTTCGGCCAGAGCGGCCTGCCCAAACCGTGTGCTGCAGTAGCTTTTCATGCGCTTGGCGATCGCGGATATCATGTCGATATCGTCATGGTCAAAAAGCGCCTCATAGGTTTGTTTCTCTTTTTCCCACATCGCAAGAAATGTTTCCGCTGCTGCGTGCGCCTCGTCAAAATCCTCCTTTTCAAGCGCCTTTCGCACTTTGGCCAGCGGTGCAGTCAGCCTTTCGGTCGCCCCGTTGATAAAAGCGTTCTGCCACCATGCGCCGCCTAAAAGCAGCACAATAAGCACGGCGAGCGTGATTTTTTTAGCCATTGCTCATGCTTCCCGTCATCTGTTTGCCGTGGTAATCCTGAAGCAGTACGCTGCCTGCTTCGTCGCTCATCGCAAGGAACACATCGCGCACGCGCCGGATGCTGTGCTGCGATAATACGCCGAGCAGTGCCTGTTCGTTAAAACCGAGGCGTTCAAGGTTTCTTGGCTTCATTTTGCCGTCGAGAATCACGTCATAACAGAAGCCGGGGTTTTGCGGCGAGAGGCCAAGCTCTTCAGCCACAGGGGGGCGCTTTTCAGGCTTGAGCATGACGCTCAGTTCCCCGTTGGTCTCAAGCACGGCATAATGCACGTCACTGATGCTCATCACATCTTTGGCGCGCAGCTGCTCTAAAAGATCGCTCAAATTGTAGCTTAGTTTTTTGAGTTCTTTGTTGTCGATGACGCCCTTGTGTATCACGATACTCGGGTGGCCGGAGATAAAGCCGCGCAGGCGCTCGCTTTTGAGCGAAATAAAAGCAATGGCGTTGTGCATTAAAAGCAGCACGACGACGGGCACGATGCCGTAGGTGATGGGAACGCCCGGGCTGTCCATCGGCGTGGCGGCCACCTCGGCGATCATCACGGCAATGATCAGCTCAAAAGGCTGCAGCTCGCCCGCCTGCCGTTTTCCCATCAGCCGCATCACGAACATGGCGAAAAAGTAAATAAGCACTGTTTTAATGATCACATTGAACATGTTCCTTATTTTTTTGCATAGCCGATGAAATTATGCGCCTTGCGCTTTTGTGTAAAAAATGAGTATAATAGCGAATAACACGGCAGGAGAAAATAGCATGAGCGATATGGCACAGATAATTATGCGGCTTCAAAATCAGTACCGCGGCGCGCGCCCCGGGCTTAGTTACCGCAATGCGTTTGAGCTGCTTATCGCCACGATGCTTTCAGCCCAGACGACCGACAAACAGGTCAACGCAGTGACGGCGGTGCTGTTTGCAAAAATCCCTGATGCGGGAAGTTTAGCGCAGCTCGGACAGGAAACGCTTGAGGATTATATCAAAAGCTGCGGGTTTTACCGCACAAAAGCCAAAAACATACTGGCAACCTGCCGGATATTGACGCAGAAATATGGTGGCAAGGTGCCGCGCACGCTTGAAGAGCTCACCGCGCTGCCCGGTGTGGGGCGCAAAACAGCCAATGTGGTGCTCTCGAACGCATTTGGCATCCCGGCCATCGCGGTGGATACACATGTGTTCCGCGTCGCAAACCGTTTAGGGCTCGCAGACGCAAATGATGTGCTGGAAACAGAGAAACAGCTCATGCAAAACATCCCGCGCGAAAAGTGGTCAAACGCGCACCACTGGCTGATATGGCACGGGCGGAATGTTTGCAGCGCGCGCAGGCCAGGCTGCGCTGTCTGCTTTCTCAGTGATATCTGTCCTTGGGATGGAAAGGGTCAATGATGTTTATTGATATAGCTAAGATTTTTATAAAAGCGGGCGACGGCGGCAACGGCTGCGTCTCGTTCCGGAAGGAAAAATACGTGAATGCGGGCGGGCCGGACGGCGGTGACGGCGGCGACGGCGGTGCGGTCATTTTCGAGGTGGACTCCGGGATGCGCACGCTGATGGATTTCAAATACCAGCAGCGCTATGCCGCACAAAACGGGCAGCCCGGCAAAAAGAAGAATATGCGCGGAAGGACGGGGGATGACCTTTTGATCCGCGTGCCCGCAGGCACGGTGATCAAAGATTTTGAGACGGGGCGTGTCGCAGCGGACATGCGCGAAGGACAGCGCAAGCTGTTGTCCGGCGGCAGCGGCGGCAAGGGCAATGCGCGTTTTGCCACACCGACAAGGCAGAACCCGCGCTTTGCGACGCCCGGGCGCAAGACAAAAGGGCGCCATGTGGTACTCGAACTCAAATCCATCGCCGATATTGGGCTTATTGGGCTGCCAAGTGTGGGAAAATCCACGCTGCTTGCTGCATGTACGAGCGCGCGCCCGAAAATCGCCGATTACCATTTCACCACATTGTCGCCGAATCTGGGCGTCGCCAGAGTGCATGAAAAAAGCTTTGTCATGGCGGATATCCCCGGCCTTATTGAAGGCGCGCATGAGGGTGCAGGGCTCGGGCATGATTTCCTGCGCCATATTGAGCGTACGCGGATGCTGATACATGTCGTTGACGCTTCATGCGCCGAGGGGCGCGATGTTATCGCGGATTACGAGGTGATACGGCGGGAGGTCGCGGGGTACTCTCCGGCCCTTTTGCAGCGGCCTTCGGTCGTCGCTGCGAACAAGATGGATGCACCTAAGGCACAGGAGCATGCCGCAAAGCTACGCGCTTACCTTGAAAAAAGCGGGACTGAGATGTTTGAGATCTGTGCTGCCATAGGCGAAGGTACGGATGCGCTGATGAAAAGGGCAGCACAAATCCTCGATACGCTGCCGGCGCCGCAGGCTGTGTTCGAAGACGGCGTGATAGAGGAATGGGCACTGGAGAAGGATGATATGGGCTTTGAAATATACAGCGAAGATGGCGTTTATTTTGCAGACGGCAACGTCATCCGCGAGATACTTGCAAAGACAGACCCTCATGACCCCGATTCCATGCGCCATTTTCAAAAATTGCTCAAAGATTTCGGCATCATCAAGGCGCTGCGGAAAGCGGGCGCAAAGACGGGAGATACAGTGAGCCTCGAGGGGCTTGAATTCGAGTTTATGGAATGAGGAGCAAAGATATGCTGACCAGCAAACAAAGGGCGGCTTTAAGAGCCATGGCAAATACCATAGAGCCCATACTCTACGTCGGTAAGGCGGGCTTGACGCAGAACATTTTGACGCAGGCTGATGAAGCGCTGACAGCGCGCGAGCTTATCAAGGGCAGCGTGCAGCAGAATGCGCCTGTATCCGCAAAGGAAGCGCTCGAAGCGCTGTGCAGTGCGGCAAAAGCGGAGCCGGTGTCCGTATCGGGGCGCAAGTTCGTGCTGTACCGCCGGAATGAAAAAGAGCCGGTTATAAAGATGTAACCAGCTCTATGGCTGCCGGCCTCCGGCAGGATTTACAGAGGCTTTGCAGCTATTCTTTGGATATATTAATGCTAAATTGCGCCGAGGATAAGCATTTCGATGTAATATGCGCCGATGCCTAGCAGCAGCGCGGGAATGGTGGTAATCACCGTCGCAATAAGAGAGCTGCGCCGGTCTATGGCGAGCAGCGGGAACAGTGCGTCACCATCCTGCGAGATGGCATTGGCGAGCAGCGCTGCAAAAGGCACCATGCCCCTTGCATAAAGTGAAACGAAGATGACCTGCGGCCCGCAGCCGGGAATCAGCCCGAGAACCGCGCCGACGATCACAGCGGCAAGCCCTGTCGCCATCATCCAGCCGGCTATCACGGCTTCCCCTCCGATAAACACGACAAACAGCTCATAGATAAAATACGCCACGAATACCCAAAGACTCACAAAGGCCGTATCCTGTGCGTTGTGCACGAGCGTTTCTTTGAACGAAAAGAGTTTATGCTCCGATGTCTCGTGTTCCTCGTTCTTGAATATGCGCCTGCCTACAATCATATAGACAATACAAAACAACGTGCCGCCTATGCCGATGACTGTGCCGATGCCAGGAATGCCGATAGCCGTATTGATGTCTATATCGGCAAGCAGCATGACCCCAAGCACAAGGCCAACGGCAATAAGCGCCCAAAAAACGATATAAGCGGCTTTGTGCGTAAACTTCTCTGCAGTGCTGTGATCATGGTGCCCTTTTTCACTGTGGTGAAGCAACACATCGACGCTGTCGCCGTCCTTGTGGCCGATGTGGCGTACGGGTCCGTCTTGAAGCTGCGCATGTGCCGCAGGTGAAATCGCGGCCTTTTTGAGCAGAACCTCTCGCCTTTTGGCAAAGCCGCCGTCAATTTTTAGTTTATCCACCGTATAGCCCGTGATGATAGCGGCGACAAAGCTGATGGCGCTGACGAGCAGATAATCGAGCGGGCGCGTGGATATAAGCACAAACGCCGCATCGCCCATCGTGGCGACAAGCGTAGCGGCCACTGTACCGAATGTGACGGTACCCTTAAGATACAGCGGCATCACGAATATCGCGCCGCCGCAGCCGGGCGTTAAACCCAGCAACGCGCCGATGACAGGCTGCAGCTTTTTCGAATTTTCAAGCTTCTCGACAAAGCGGCCCTGCGTTTTATAATTGATATAGCCGAAAATGAGCAGCACAGCGCCAACAAATACGCCGACTTCCAAAAACGCGGCTTCTGCCGATTCCAGGAGTTTTTCAAAGATCTCGTCTATCATTTGGTTCCCTCCAATCCGACAAAAATCGTGGTACTATTCATTATAGCGGTTCTGTGTATTTTAAGTCAACGGCGGCCAATCAAACAACAGGGACATCTGCGCGCTGATGGTATGGTGCGATGAGAATCTATGATGGAATAATTTAGAATGACTAAATTTTTAAGCTGCAGCGCACAATAATACCAGAGAGGTGGAGATAATATGTTCTTGCAGCATGGCTTGACTTCTCTGTATGAAACCCGGAAGATAAGAGTTAAACTCTTAAACCCGGGTGAGTGAACGCCTCCGAAGGCCAATGTTTTTGGAGGCGGGGCAGGGCGGGCCTGGAGCCTGCCCTGCCTTGTTGTATAAAACATAATAGTACTTATTCAATGATGCTTAATTCAAAATCCTTATGGATTAGCTGTTCATAAACATCGGCTGCAGGGCTGTAATCAACGATAGCGTTTTTATCCAAATACAGCATCTCAAGGTTTTTTGCTTGGCAAGAGGGCTTATATCGCTGATTTGGTTTACATTCAATTCGAGCCTTTTTAAGTTTGTCAATCCAGCAAGAGCGCTTAGATCACTGATCCGGTTATCACCCAATGCGAGCGTTTTGAGATACTTAAGCTCCGAAAGAGCGCTTATATCGCTGATCTGGTTGCCGTTTAAATACAATCCGTCCTCCAGATTGACAAGCCCCGCAAGAGGGCTTAGATCGCTGATCTGATTGGACATGATGGCCAGTTCTTTTAGCTTTTTGAGTTCCGAAAGAGGGCTTAGATCGCTGGTCTGGTTGCCTGTTAAAAAAAGCCGCTCCAAATCGGTAAAGTACCTGAGCGCATCAATACTTGTGATTTTTTTTTCATCCGGAGGCGTTGTGGACAAAAAAAGATAAGTGACGCCTTTTGCATCTTTGGTTGTAAGCTCTCTGCCTGTGATGCCAAGCTCTGCGCGTATCCTTTCTTCCAAAACCGCATCATCAAATTCAATCACAGCTTCCAGAGAAGGAGCTTGAGTGGCTGCAGGTTCCGGGATACTTTCCTTATCCGGCACTTCGCTTTTTATTGGGACAGCAGAAGGCGCACATGCAAAAAGAGCTGCACATGCCAAAGCGGCCATTAACAACATGATTTTATTCATCTTGCTTCACTCCATTCAAATTGCTTTCGATTTTTTTAAGATTAACAAGGCTGCTGAAAGTCTAGATCAAAAAAATCCTGCTTTAACTGTTGTGCGCTATGATGATATGCTCCAGGCCGCAGAGTCATTGCTTTAAATGTTAAAAAGCTTGGCCTTTTATTATTATACAATAATGAAACTGGTTTGCACACTTGATAAAAAACCAAGTCATGATGGGCCTCTTATGGCGTCGTTTTAACCAGCAAAAAGAGGAATATATTTTTGAACGTCGAAATACCGTGATATAGAGGGAAAGAGCGCAGCTGTTCTTGGCTTGAAACCTCATGGGTGAAAGGGGAATCAAAATGAAAGCATTAAAGAGAAGTTACTTTTTGATCATGAGTATCGCATTCATTGTGATCGGCGTTCTTGGTTTATTGGGAGTGGGCTTTTTTTCATCTAACACAGTCCTTGAAATCATCCAAATTGTCATAGGCGGTTTGGGCTTGCTGTTTTCTTTCGGCAAACTATAGCACTTGATTCTGCATCAAAAAGCATCATAAAAATTATCAATCGTGAACCAGCCGCACTCTGACTCTCTTTATTTGTCATAAAAATTATTATTTTTGAAAGGAACATAACCATGATTAAAGAGTTTAAAACTTTTATATCAAGAGGAAATGTCATAGATCTTGCAGTCGGCGTCATTATCGGCGGGGCTATAGGCAAAATAGTGTCTTCGCTGGTCAATGACATATTGATGCCGGTTTTTGGGCTTATCATCGGCGGCATCAACTTTGAAGACTTAAGCGTTCTGGTGGGGAGCGCTTCGATAAACTATGGCTTGTTTATTCAAAGCGTGATTGATTTTCTCATTATTGCTTTATGCATTTTCCTGATCATTAAGCTCATCAACAAAATGAAGAAACAGAAAACAAAAGAAGCCGAGCCGCCCAAACCTTCAAAGGAAGAAATACTGCTCGCCGAGATCCGAGATCTGTTGAAAAAAGATCAATAGGTATATATTGCTTGTTACATATGCAAAAACAACAAAGAGCCGCCCTTTAAACGCAAACCAAGAGCGGCTCAAAGCTGCACAGCTTATTGGATCAGGATCTTTGTGGGGTCTGCCGGTGAATACTTGATATTTATGGTGTCCCCGGCTCTGGGTATGGCAATCTTTGAAACGATCGTTTTTACAGTTGTTTCAAATTCGACTCCGATGGGCGGAGTGACTTTTAACTGCAGGATTACGACCGGGTCGAAATTGACCAGCTGCCCGGTGTCCTGTATAGACAAGACTTCGGCTGTTGCCGGAATGCCATTCGGGTCAGGGTTTTGATAGGCTTTTTGCATTTCTATGGCTTCTTGGCCCATGGCCAGCCCCTGATTCATCTTATCAACATATTCCTTGCCCATGAATGCTTTGGCAGCAAAACCAGTAAAGCCTTTGTTTAACTTCTTATCGGCTTCTTTTAGCGCATCCTCAGGATTTTTCATATCCTTAGATTTTTTATCCATTCCAAACATCAAATCACCTTCTTCTTAAATGTTTAAAATTCCAAAGATTTTCATTACACCAAAAAATTCACGTACCCTACCAACCCTCCTCTCATTTTGATCTGCAGCCGCTGCAGAAAGCACGGTAAAGTATTGACTTTATGCTATTCAATGATGACCTGCAAAGGAAAAACAATAGAAGCTGAAAAACACGTCAGGAAAACTGAAGATATATGTACACTTTGATAATCTATTTTATCACATCGGTAAAAAAACACAATGGATTTTTTAAAGGGCACAAAAAGTTTAGGATCAATACTGTCCGCCTTTAGGCAGCGCGCCCGTTAGTGATACTATAAAGTCTTTTTTATACCCATAATGGTTGTTGTAAAGTTATTTATATTTAAGTAGAAACAATACTCTATATTGGAATGACCGAGAGTGTTGTTAACAACCGGCTAAACGATTTTTATGGTCATAGAATAGGGAATAGAGCCCTCATAGTGGGGGCAATGGTTAAAAGCTTTATTAAATATTAATGATTTAACAGTATACTGGTCATCTGCTAATGAGCCTAACAGTGCAGAGGACGATTTACTTTGGTATTTTCATAAACATTAATTACAAAAACAATTGCGAAGAATAATTGTAACATCGTATTACCGTACGCAAATCTTGAAACAACAAAAAAAGAGTAAAAATTTCAAAACATACTATAGGAAGCCTCATGGTATTAACCCGCAACGGAAACCGAAAAAACGCTAAGATATACCACAACGTAAAAGAGTATTAGCGTTCTGTACATCCTCATATCACGTGATTTAACGTCATTCGAGGGAAATCCGAGGGAAAATTTGTAGACACAAGTCTGTTTTATTGAGATGCAACCCTGCTATTATGCTCTGCTTGAGCATTCTGAACGTCTTGCAGCTTCGATATTTTTCGGGGAATTGTGCATTATGAAAACAGATTATAAGTAAAATTAAGTAAACTCAAAATATGCCATGGACGCAAAAAGCCCTCTGTGAAAGGGCTTTTTTGGTAGCGGCAGTTGGACTCGAACCAACGACCTATCGGGTATGAACCGATTGCTCTAGCCAACTGAGCCATGCCGCCATATGCATAACCCGACTGAATCGTGTCCAATCGGGTCATGGTGTAAAATGGTTGCGGGGGAGGGATTTGAACCCACGACCTCCGGGTTATGAGCCCGACGAGCTACCAAACTGCTCTACCCCGCGTCATCAACGTCCAACGGACGCAAGGAGTATTTTATAACAAAAAACATGTTGCGTCAACCATTTTATCTAAAAATAAACTGAAAAAGGTCTGCCTTGGCCATTGAATTTTTACGCTTTTTAGAAGCGTTCTCTCTTTAATCTTAAAGCAGCTTATCAATAAACCGTGGCGGAAAACCATATGCTTCCTTCGATATGGCTGCTTCAACCTGGCCAGCGGCAGCAGCGGAGCATTGTTCAACGTCACCTTAAAGCGCGTTGATGTTTTTTCGCGTCAAAGCGAAAATTGTACAGAATTCTCCAAAATGATTGACCACAGTGTCATTTTAAAGATAAAATATAAGCAGTAAGCACCAATCAAGCATCCTAGCATCATAACGATAGATAATTCAAGGACTTAAGAATATGAATAATGAAATTGAAAGCCGTTTTTTGTGCCAAATAGAACAAAGCAGGTTCAAAGTCGTCTTTTGTGAGAAGTTCAACGAACGCAGCGATATCTGGAATTTAAACAGACATCATCACAAGCATATGGAGATTATGTTCTTCTTAAAAGGCAACGCGAATATCGAGATACTGGAGAAAAAGCTGCAGGTCTCTCTCTACAATCTTGTCGTTTATCCCTGCGGCTTTGATCATCAGGAGTTTCTGGATCCAACAAGACATCAAGAGGTGATATGTTTGTGGATCGAGAGCACAAACTTTGTCTTTGATAGCATCATTCATGTGTCAGACAACACGGGAACACTCGAATGGCTGCTTTCGATGATCCTTGAAGAATCAAAGAGAAAAGATTGCCGCGAAGAGTTTATTGACCATTGTATAAAGATACTGTTTACACAGCTAATAAGGATACGGAATGACAGCTTCCAGTCTATGGCTGATATGGTCTTGCATTACATCAATGAAAATTCTTCTTTGCCTATCACAATAAAAGAATTAGCTGATCTTGTGTATGTCAGCGAATCGTACCTGATACGCAAATTCAAACAAAAAACAGGCCAGACACCTACCCAGTACATAACCTCTCTAAGGCTTGAAGCTGCGAAAAGGCTTCTGGCCAAAAAGGATATGCCAATAGAAGAAATATCCCGAAACATTGGGTTTGAATCTGCAAAATATTTTTCGCGATTGTTTAAGAAACGCCATGGGGTCAGCCCGACAGATTTCAGAAAATTTCTATAGTTCAGTTTTGTACACCTAAACGTCAGTAATGGGTGTTTTCATTTTTCATTGAGGCTGTATAATGATATCATACCAAAAGTTACAACCAGACAGCAGATTCAAACAGAACACGATGAAGAGTTTTGGCTATTTTGCACCCAAAAGCTAATCAAAAACGACACGCATGGCATGGCATTGGAAACGCATTCAATAAAACGTGCCGTATAAAAGGAGGTTAACTCATGGAAAACTACATCGATCTGATTGACCGTTTAAAGATAAGCAAAAGGATACAGACGCTCAGAAACAGCATGCTGAAGGAAAACAGGTATGCGTCTATCGAACAGGCAAAGATAATAACCCGTGTCTACAAGCAAAATGAAAAAGAGTCTGTCACAATCAAAAGAGCCCTTGCGCTTCGCGAATCGCTCAAACAAATGGCGATAAGGATCGACAAAGGCGAGCTGATCGTCGGCAATCGGACAGCAGGAGTCAGGGGTGGTGTGATTTTTCCTGAATCGGGCTTGTCATGGGTCGATGAGGAGATCTGCCATTTGCATGAGCGCCCTCAGGACAAATTCTATGTCAGGCCAGAAGATATAGATGTTTTCAGACACGAGATACTGCCATACTGGAAAGGCAAAACACTCGAGGATAAAGTGGGGCAGATCCTTGGAGAGGAGATGTCGCGCATTGGAAAAGTGGCTAAGATCAACCAAACCGATCACGCGCAGGGACACGTCTGCCCGAATACCGAAAAATGGATCAAGCTTGGCCCGGCGGGCCTGCTTGAAGATGTGAAGGCACGCATTAAGGAAGCGGAACCGCGAAAAAGCGAGTTTTACAAGGCTGTTGCCATAGTGCTTGAAGGCGCGATCGCGTTTATCGAAAGGTACGAGAGGCTTGCAACAGGCTTGGCTCAAAAAGAAAAAGATTTTGCTACAAAAAATGAATACCTTGAGATCGCCAGCATATGCAACACGCTTAAAAAGAAGCCGGCACAAAGTTTTCGGGAAGCGGTTCAATCTTTCTGGTTCTTGTATGTCATTCTGCAGATGGAGTCAAACGCGTCTTCGTTTTCGCCTGGCAGGGCTGATCAGTACCTGTATCCCTATTTCAAAAGGGATTTTGATAACGGCCTGATCACATACGAAAAGGCGCTTGAGATCATCGAGGCGCTTTGGCTCAAATTCAATCAGATCGTGTATTTGAGGAGCTCGAACAGCGCCAAGTATTTTGCAGGTTTCCCTATCGGCTTCAATGTGGCGCTCGGCGGCGTTACCCAGGAAGGCGAGGAAGCTGCCAACGAGTTGTCATATTTATTCTTGAAAGCGCAGGCGCATTTGGGGCTGCCTCAGCCCAATCTGTCGGCAAGGGTTTTCAAAGGCGCGTCAGACAGATTTCTAAAAACGTGTGCCAAAGTGATTGGCCTTGGCAGCGGCATGCCGCAGATATTCAACGATGAGGCCGTGATACCGGCTTTGATGGACAAGGGGATAAGCGCGTTTGACGCAAAAAACTATGCCATCATTGGCTGCGTCGAATTAACGACCCACGGAAACAGCTTAGGATGGAGCGACGCTGCCATGTTTAATATGGTCAAAGCCTTGGAGCTTGCGTTAAATGACGGGGTCTGCATGCTGACCGGCAAGCAGATGGGCGCCAAAACAGGCACCCTGGCGCAGCATCGTACATTTGAAGATGTTGAGGCGGCGTTTAAACAGCAGATCGATTATTTTATTGAACCGATGATACGTTGCTGCGAAATCGTTGAAAAGCTGCATGCGCAGATACTTCCGTCAGCCTTTCTCTCGGCGGTGGTCGACGATTGCCTCGATAAGGGCATGGATATCACGGAAGGCGGTGCGCATTACAACTTATCGGGCATCCAGGCCATACAGCCTGCGAATATCGCCGACAGCCTTGCGGCGCTCAAGTCAATGGTATATGACGGCAAAAAAATCTCCAGTCAGGAGCTTTACAAGGCACTGGTGGCAAATTACCAGGACGACGAACCGCTGCGCCTGACTTTGCTCAACCATGCGCCCAAATTCGGCAATGACATTGAATGGGTGGACATGATCGGATACAAATGGATCAAATACTTTGCCGACAAATTCAAAGGGCTTAAGAACGTGCGGGGCGGCCCTTACCATACCGGTCTTTACACGGTTTCTGCGCATGTTCCGATGGGCGCGAATGTCGGGGCGACGCCTGACGGCCGCAAAGCGCAAAAACCTTTGGCCGACGGCGGGCTGTCCGCCGTATACGGCAGAGACATCAACGGGCCGACGGCTTTATTAAGATCTGTCTCGCGGATAGACTCCATGCTCGGCAGCAACGGCACGCTGCTTAACATGAAATTTTCTCCTTCAATGTTCAAAGACGAAGAGGGGATTGAAAAATTCACAGCACTGCTCAAAGCCTTTATCGACTTAAACATCATTCATGTGCAGTTTAACGTTGTCGACAAGGAAGACCTGCTGCAGGCACAGAAAGACCCCGAAGCGTACAGAAGCCTGACGGTCCGTGTTGCCGGATACACTGCTTATTTCACTGAGCTTGCAGGCGATCTCCAGAATGAAATCATTGAGCGGACATGGTATAGCTGATGAGCGATGTGAAGGGGGTCATCTTTGATATATCAAGATTCACTGTCCATGACGGAGACGGGCTGCGCAGCACTGTTTTTGTAAAGGGGTGTCCGCTAAGATGCCCCTGGTGTCAAAATCCTGAAGGAAGGCACAAAGCTATTGACGTGATGTGGTTCCCGACATTATGCATAGGATGCGGCCGATGTGAGAAGGCATGTAAATATGATGCGCTGCACATTTCGGATGGCAAGGTGCAGATAGACAAACAAAAATGCACGCTATGCGGCAAATGCGTTGAGGGCTGCCCTCCGTTGGCGCTGAAAATGAACGGGTACGAGATCACCGACGATGAAGTGATCGAAGAATTAATAAAGGACAGTGTTTTTTATAACAACTCTGGAGGCGGGATCACATTATCGGGCGGGGAGCCGTTATCGCAGAAGGATTTTTGCTGGAGCTTGCTGTCAAAGTGCAAAGCCCACGGTCTTGGCACAGCCATGGAAACGTGCCTTTATGCGAGAGAAGAAGACGTTTTGGACTTTTTGGGCGTCACGGATCAGTTTATCGCAGACATCAAAATATTCGACGAAAAAAAACACATGCAGGTGACTGGCAAAAGCAACCGGATGATACTCAAGAACGCATCCAACCTGATTGAGCGCAGGGTTAATATGCTGGTGAGAATACCGTTGATCCCGGGTTATACAGATGATGATGACAATATTGCGCAAATCGCGCGTTTTGTCGCAAGCTTTGGGAGCGGCATCAGGATAGAACTGCTCAACTACAACCCATTGGCAGCCGATAAATTTTTGACAATCAATGAACAATACCTTGTCGGCAAGGAGGCAAAACCATTGACGCCTCATGAAATGGAAAGAAAAAAGGCTCTGGTGAATAACATTTTGGAGGGTAAAGAATGAGAACTGCTGAGTTTGTACGCATGGCAAAAGAGGGGCGGCCGGTTTATATCTCGGATGTGCGGCGCGCCTTTGACGCTGACAAGGAAAAAAGTGACATCCACTGCATACTTGACCTTTTGGAGGATGGCAAACAAAGCAGGTTTGTGATCAGTATCCCTCCTTTGGCGGAAGGCGAAGAATTTATCAAGAGTTATGTCTATGCCAGGATATACAATGTTCTCTCATCGCTCGGCGGGAAAAAACTCAACATCTACATAGACACAAAGAATAAAGATGTACTGTCACTCACAAACAGCCTTTCAGATGTTTTTGGTATCGGAGCAGCGCGCAAAGACAGGATCGGATACGGAAGGTGCATCAACGTGATTGAGCGGATGCTCGGGAGCGTCGGCGGATGCGATTTTAATATTGACATACAGGATATAAAATCCATGCCTGCCGCAGCAAAAGAAGACTTGAAACCGGTAATAGCAAAGGTTTCTTATGTAGATACGGCAAAAAACCTCAAAGGCACACTTTGCGGCATAGACATTGGCGGGACGGATATCAAAATGGCCGTTTCCATTGATAACAACATTGAATTCTTCAAAGAATATGACTGGTTCCCGGCAAACTTTACCCGCATCAATCAACTCATTGATCCTGTTTTGCTGCTTGTTAAGCTTGTCAGGCATCAGTTGACGTTCAATGCTTTAGGCGGCGAAGAAAAGATCGGCCGGCTGCTCAAGAAAGCCATGGAAAAAACCGCGGATAATGCGGCCATTCAAACGGCGGTGGATATTTGTGATGAATATTACGGACAAAGAACCCTTTTGTTTGACGGCATAGGTCTTTGCTTCCCGGATGTCGTGATCAAAAACAAAATCGTCGGCGGTGAAGTGTATAAAACAAGGGGCATCAGAGACAACGGCAGCATCGATTACGAGAAAGAATTCGCGCGGCTGACGCACCTTAACGAAATGCTGCAGCCGCACTGCGCCAAGGGCGGCATCGTCAAAATGACAAACGACGGGCCTATGGCAGCTTATACTGCTGCCATAGAAATGGCCTTTGGCGAGGGGGAAGAAAAGGTCGAAAACGGCGTCTTTGCACACACGCTCGGTACCGAGCTTGGAACGGGTTGGGTCGATGAGCACGGCGAGATCCCGGAAATACCGCTCGAGGTTTATAATTTCATTATTGACCTTGGCAGTTTTCCCGAAAAACAGTATCAGTCGGACGACTTGCGGAGCATCAATAATTTCAACACAGGTTTGCCGGGCACGCTGCAAAAGTACACAAGCCAAAGCGGCGTTTTCAGACTGGCGATCAAGTATTTTGCGCAGGAGAGAAAAGACCTTTATGATGAGCTGATTCAAAAAGGGTTTATCGCGGAAAGGCCGGAGGGGCTTTTTGTGCCGATCACGCCGATAGATCAAAGAAAACCGTTTTTAGAGCACATGATGGCGCTTCCGGAAAGAGAAAATTGCGCCGTGTGCAAAAGGATTTTTGAAGATTTAGGGGAATTTCTTGCGGTCACGTGGCTTGAGTCAGAAGACATCATGCACCCCAAGGCGAAGCAAAGATACTTATTCGGCAGGCTGGTCAAAAATAGGCTTTGCTTCGAACTGATGCAAAAGGGCGCCCGAAGAGTTGTAGAAGGGATCACGCTTATCGCTGCGGACAATGAAATGGCCAATACGCCATTAATGAAACAGCTTAAAAACGATCCGCACTATACAATTGCCCAATTTGCGCAGGCGATTGGTGCCATCTACTATGCCATGAGCGGCGTTGTATAGAAAAACGAATCTCCTCGCATTTATGGATGGCTTAAGTATGGCTTTGGCGATGGTCAAAGCCATTTTGCTTTTTCATTGGTTTGACAAAGCCGATTCGACGTGGTGATTGGCATACAGTATGCCGCAGTCGCAGGTAACATAGATAACAAAGCAACAAATAATAATGTTTACAGATGTGTTTTTTGATGCTATGATGAGACTATAAACAAACGGAGCGTTTATTTATGGCGACATCAGCTGAAAGAAGAAGAAGGATATATGATATCCTGCTGGATGAAAAATCCGTAGAGGTCAATGAGTTATCAAAATTTTTTGATGTTTCTACCATGACCATCAGGCGTGATCTGGCTATTTTTGAAAAACAGGGTATCGTATCGACTAATTACGGCGGTGCCCAGCTGAATGAAGGCACCGCGATCGAGCCGAGCTTTTCGCTCAAATCCGGACAAATGGCCGAAAAGAAAAAAACAATGGGCTATGAGGCATCAAAGCTGATACAGGACGGTGAATCTGTCATTATCGATTGCGGCACCACCACGCTGCAGACAGCAAAGCATTTACAGGGAAAAAGAATCACTGTCATCACAAATTCGTTAGTCGTCGGGAATATACTGCAGGGTTACCCAAAGATCAAGCTGATCATGGCTCCGGGGATTTATGATGAAAAATCGGCCGGCTTTATCGGCGCAATGACCATTGACTTTTTTCATAAATTCAATGCAGACAAAGCGTTTATCGGCGCTCAGGGGTTTGATTTGTGCCGGGGCGTCACAGTGCCGGATGAGTTGGATGCAGAGGTAAAAAAAGCAATGGCAGTCTCCTCAAAACAAAAGATACTGATAGCAGGGCATGAAAAGTGCGGTGTGAGTTTCTTTTCAAAGATATTAGACATAGATGAATTAGACTTTATCATCACAGACGACCTTCTTGGCAAAAAAGATGCAGATGCCTTACGGCAAAAAGGTGTGAATGTGATCACTGCCCATTAATGATTTGCGCTTGGTTTTTGCGCTTAGGAATATAGGGAGGATAAAAAATGACAGATCTTGATAACGGGAGAAGAGTCAAAAGAGTGCGTGAGGCATTGCTGCACACCACCCCCGGTGTTTGCAGTGAACGTGCGATGCTTATTACTGACTCATATAAGGCCACCGAAGATGAGCCCATCATCATAAGAAGGGCGAAAGCTTTTGACAAGATATTGTCGGAAATGACGATATTCATCGAGCCAGAACAGATGATCGTTGGCAACCAGGCCTCCGAGCTTTGGGCGGCGCCTATTTTTCCTGAATATTCTTTTGAATGGGTCATCGACGAGCTGGATGATTTTGAAAAACGTCCGGGAGATGCTTTTAAGATAAAAGAAGAGACAAAGAACGAACTATTGAGTATTCAGGGATACTGGAAGGGGAGGACCCATCTGGATCAGGTCAGCAGCAATCTTACACAAACGAACATTCTGGCAGAAAAACAAAATGTGATCCACCGGGGCGGCATTTCGATGTCGGGGGACGGTCATATTATCCCCAATCACGAAAAAATACTCTCGGTCGGGCTTAGCGGCATAATCCGGGAAGCGGAAGAAAAGCTGAAAGCAGCTGATCTTGACACCAAAAAACGAGACTTTTACAGAGCGGTCGTGATCTCGCTCAACGCGGCTTTGAAATTCGCGCAAAGGTTTGCCGATAAAGCCTATGAAATGTCCTTGCTGGAAAGTGACGGACAAAGAAAAGCAGAGTTTTTGGAAATTTCAAATACCTGCGGCAGGGTTTTCAAAGGCGCGCCAAAGACTTATCTTGAAGCGCTTCAGGCTGTTTACTTTACACATCTGCTGATGATGATCGAAAGCAACGGGCATTCATTCTCGTTCGGAAGATTTGACCAATACATGTACCCGTTCTTTGACGCGGATATGCATAAAGGCTTGACGAAGGAAAAGGCGCTGGAGTATACCGCGTTGTTTTTTGTCAAACTAAACACGCTGAACAAGATAAGGCCCTGGGACCATACAAAATTCAGCGCGGGTTATCCGCTGTATTCGAACCTTATGGTCGGAGGCATGAAAGTGGACGGCACGGACGGCACCAACGAACTTTCTTACCTGTGCCTTGATGCCATGGATCTCTCGAGAATGCCGGAACCGAATCTTTCGGTCCGTTATTGGCATGGCTCTCCAAAGAAGCTGCTGGTCGAATCCGCAAAACTCATCAGGGAAGGGTTTGGCATGCCCTCCATGTTCTGCGACGAAACGGCCATCGCGGCGCTTAGATCCATCAACATACCGGAAGAAGTGGCCAGGGATTATGCGTCGATGGGATGTGTGGAAATAGCCATTCCGGGCAGATGGGGACACAGGGCGACTGGGATGACCTATATGAATTTCGGTAAAATCGTCGAACTGATGCTTAACAACGGATTTGATCCGCATACGGGCATCCGTCTTATTTCGGTTGACAAGACGGACGACAGCATCAGCCGTTTTGCCGATTACGATGAACTCTGGCGCACGTGGGAAAGATTCTTGAAGTTCTATACTGATCTGGCTGTAGAAAGTGATTATGTGTGCGACCGTTCACTAAAACACCATGACAGCGACCCCTTCGCGTCGGCGCTTGTCGATAAGTGTATCGAACGCGGGAAAACATTGAAAGAAGGCGGCGCTGAGTTTGATTTTGTCAGCCAGTCAACGATCGGCACCGCGGTGGTCAGCAATTCGCTGGCCGCGATCAAGAAACTCGTTTTTGATGAAAAAATGATCACGTTTGAACAGCTGAAAAGCGCGATCGATAATAACTGGGGGGGCGAAGAGGGGGCTGCGATACGCAGGCTCGCGCAAAATGCGCCAAAATTCGGCAATGACGATGATTATGCCGACAGCATCGCTGCGGATGTATACCTGTCATATCTCAAACTGCTGCCGGATTATAAGAACGAACGCTTCGGCAACGGCCCTTTTGGTTGCGGATATACCATGTCGACCTCGAACATTTCCTCCTATGTGCCTTACGGTATGGATGTCGGGGCGACGCCGGACGGGAGGGCAGCGGGCGAACCGCTCAACGAAGGCGCTTCACCGACTATCGGCACTGATAAACAAGGGCCAACAGCAGTCTTAAAATCGATATCGAAATTGCCGAACTGCAAAATGGCGGGCGGCCAGCTGTTGAACATCAAGCTTTCGCCGGGCATGCTTTCCGGAGATGACAATTTAGAAAAGTTTGTCGCGCTTCTCAATGCCAACAGGCTGCTTGGAAATTTCCATGTGCAGTTTAACGTCATTGATTCCAACGTTTTAAAAGAGGCCCAAAAGAGCCCTGAAAAATATCCGGATATCATGGTGCGGGTCGCGGGGTATTGTGCATTGTTTGCATCGCTGACACCAAACGTGCAGGATGCGATCATAGGAAGGACAGAACACAATGCCATGTAGCCCCGCACAAAAAGGCCTGATTACAAGGATTCAAAAATACGCAACAAAAGACGGCCCGGGGATCCGCAGCACTGTCTTTATGAAAGGCTGCCCTCTTGGCTGCCTGTGGTGTGCCAATCCGGAGGCCATTAGCAGCAAACCAGAGATCCTTGTGCATGCCGAAAGGTGTACATCGTGCGGCCAATGCATGGAAAAATGCCCGCAAGGCGCGATATTTTTAGAGGAAGGCAAGTATCGTATCGACCGCAGCCTATGCACGTCATGCGGCCGCTGCGTGGAGGTATGCGCTGCAAACGTGTATGAAAAAACCGGCAGTCTCTATACCATTGATGCGCTTGTGGATGAGCTTAAAAAGGATAAGGTGTTTTATGATGCGTCCGGCGGCGGCGTCACGTTTTCGGGCGGAGACCCGCTTATGTACCCTGAATTTATAAGGTGTGCAGCAGAAAAACTAAAAGAAAATCAGATCCACGTTGCTTTGGAGACTGCAGGCTATGCTCAATGGGAAGTTTTTGAGAGCCTGCTTGGGGTCATTGATTTGGTCTTGCTGGATATAAAATTTTTTGACCCTCAAGCCCATAAAAAGTATACGGGCATCTCCAATAAGATCATACTTGATAACGCGCAAAAATTATCTGCCGCGCACATGCCTTTGGTCTTAAGATTCATTTATATTCCGGGCATCAACGATGGGAAAGATTTAATGGACAGGATAGCATTTGCAATAAAGCTCAAGAACGTAAAACAGATCGACATTTTGAAGTATCATAAGCTTGGGATCGGCAAATACAATAAACTTGGCAAAAAGTATTTGCTGGAAGATATCAATGAGCCCGAAGACACCGAGTTGCAGGAAGCTATTGATTTTGCGAAACAGCAGGGCCTCTTAGTGACTGTCGGGGGATAATAATAAAGAAAGGAACCAAGATATGAAATTTATCATCAAAGAAACTTATGAGGAAATAAGCAGCACAGCTGCAAATATCATCGCTGACATCATCCGGGAAAAGCCGGAGGCTGTTGTCGCTCTGCCGACCGGCAGCACGCCTGTGGGTGCCTTAGAAAAGCTTGCCGACACGCATCAAAAAGAGGGTCTTGACTTTTCAAGGGTCACATCGTTCAATATAGATGAATACGTCCCGTTGCCGAAGGATGACCCGCAGGGCTATTACTATTATCTGTATCATCATTTATATAAAAAAATCAATATTGATTTAAACAAGACATATGTGCCTGATGTGCTGGCTGAAGATACAGAAAAAGCCTGCGCAGATTATAATGAAAAGCTTGGGCAATGCGGCGGCCTAGACGTGATCTTTCTGGGCATTGGCACGGACGGACATATCGGCTTTAACCTGCCCCACAAAAACAAACTGCAAGCTTTTACCCATCTGCAGCAAATGAACGAAGAGACGATTAAAGCCAATTCAAGGTTTTTTGACAGTATTGAAGATGTACCCAAACAGGCCATCACAATGGGCATCGCAAATATACTGCAAGCCAGAAAGATCGTTCTTGTTGCCAACGGGCAGGGCAAGGCGCAGATCGTCGCTAAGCTGTCTCGGCAAAAAACTTTAGAAACTGATTTTCCGGCATCTATGCTGCTTTTACACAAAGATGTGACGGTGATCTTGGACAAAGCGGCGGCCCAAATGATTTAGGAAGAGGACATTATGGGGAAATACATTTTAGGTATTGACGGCGGCGGGACGAAGACCCATGCTGCATTGTTTAATATCGACGGCAGCTATGTAGATCTGGTGCACTGGGGCGGAACAAATCATGAGTATCTCGACGGCGGATACAATGAAATGAGACAGGAGCTTTGCGCCCTCACCAATACTATACTGCGGAAAAACAGGATCTGCATGGAGGATGTCATAAAAAGCGTTCTCGGTTTGGCAGGGCTGGATACCAAATGCCACTATATCCGTATAGACAGCATATTAAAAGAAATAGGGTATCAGGATTATTTACTGTACAATGATGCTTATCTCGGCGTTAAGGCCGGGTGCCGCCTGGGGTATGGTGTCTGCGCTATAAACGGTACAGGCTGCGTCGTCACAGCCATCGACCAGGATGGAAAGATGGTGCAAATAGGCGGCCAATTCGAACTCACAGCTGATAACGGCGGCGGATACCTGCTTGGCAAAAAAGTCGTATCAAAAGTATATGATGCACTTTTTCTGGAGAAGAAGCCCACCTGCATGACCGAAATTTTGTTTGGGATCTTAAATATTGACGCAAAAGAACAGTTGATGGATGAGCTGATCACGCGCATCGAAAACAAGACGCTTGAATTAAAAGACCTCGCAGTTGTTATTTTTGAAGCTGCGGACAACAACGATTTAACTGCATTGAATATCTTGCGCGAAATGGGTGAAGACAATGCAAGAGCCATTCAAGCCGCGATCAATGAGTCTCAGCTGCAACATCTTGATGAAATCGATGTGGTACTCGCAGGGTCTATCTATGTAAAAGGAAGCCATCAAGAGGGGATCGTCCGGCTCAAAGAGAAACTTTGTGAAACAAACAGGGGAAAAAAACTGAATTTCATCAAACTTGAGAAGATGCCGGTGCTTGGCGCCGTACGGTGGGGGTTCGAAAGCATCGGCAGCCGCGTATCCTTTAAAAAAGTTTCAGATGAATTTGAAAAATGCAAAAACTAAAATACGATAAGAAAGGCCATGAAGATGGGAATCAAACAGGACGTATATGTGGGCACTTATACTCTTCCGATAGAGTTCGGCACCGGGCAGATCTTTGAGGGGAAGGGAGAAGGCATCTACTTATATGAATTTGACATGGATAGCGTTGAGCTCAAACTAAAAAGCATCGCGAAGGCTGACAACCCATCCTACCTCGCTGTGGACAGCGATACTGCGAAGCTGTATGCGGTCAACGAACTCAAGGTATTTATGGGCAAACCGTCGGGGGCAGTCAGTGCGTTTTCTGTCCGGGAAGACGGGAGCCTCGAAGCTATCGGCCAGTCAGCCACAGGAGGTACAGACCCGTGCCATACGGCTATAAGCCCGGACGGCAGGTTTTTGGTGGTCAGTAATTATTCAAGCGGAAGCTTAAGCGTATATCCGATCCAAAAGGACGGCGCGCTCGGCATGACGGCACAGTTCATACAATATGAAGGAAAAAGTGCAAACCCCGAAAGGCAGGCAGGGCCACATGCGCATTCCGCAACGTTTTCAAAAGACGCAAAGTATGTATACATATGCGATCTTGGCACGGATCTTGTCAGAGCGTACAGATACAAAGACGCGGGCACCCCGCTTTCAGACGCGGGCATGACGGATTTTGCAGCACAAGCGGGCGCAGGCCCAAGATGCTGTGAATTCAGCGCAGACGGGAGATTCTGCTATATCGTCAATGAACTCGATTCTTCGGTATCTGTGGCCGCGTTTGACAAGGAGACAGGAACGCTCAGTACAATGCAAAAGGTGTCCGCCGTGCCGGCAGGCGCAGCCAGCGAGGGCAACATCAGCGCAGACCTTCATATCACGCCAAACGGCCAGTTCCTTTATTGCTCCAACCGCGGACTTGACAATATTGCGATCTTCCGTATTGATGTTGACAGCGGTTTAGTTTCTTTTGAAGGTGTTGTGCCATGCGGAGGGAAAACGCCGAGAAACTTTGCGATCGACGCAACGGGGCATTATCTGCTTTGCGCGAATCAGGACAGCGACAATATCGTCGTCTTTGAAATTGACACCAGCACCGGGCAACTGACGAAAAAAACAGATACACACGTGCCTGCGCCGGTTTGTGTTAAGCCTCTTGTGCGATTGCTTAAAAAGCGGTAAAAAACGGGCAGGTTGCCGTCAACCGCCGATCTGTATCTTGATGCCCGCATCGGACAGTATCCTTGAGTACTCCACAAGGCTCTCTTCGCCAAGCTGCGGGATGCCCGAATATTCATAAGGCTTGCCGAGCCTGGTATACTTGCTTTCGCCAAGCTGATGAAACGGCAAAAGCTGCACATCTGATGCGCCAAGCGACTTTAACAGCTCCGAGAAGGCCAGGGCATCAGCGCGGGAATCATTGTAGCCGGGAATGATCGGGATGCGGAGCGTCACCGGCAGCTTGTGGACAAGCGCATACCGGATGTTGGCAAGTATCTGCCGGTTGTCAGTACCGGTGCCTTCAAGATGCTTATTTAAGTTCCAATGCTTTAAATCGATAAATGCATGATCGCATTTCTTTAACACCTTGGCAAATATCTCCTTTGGAACGCTTGCGGCCGTTTCAATGGCGACATTGATACCTGAGGCGTGAAGAGCATCGCAAAGCGCGGAAACAAAATCCGCCTGCAGAAGAGGCTCGCCGCCGGAAAGAGTGACGCCGCCGTTGCTCTTATCGTAAAACGGCTTGTCTTTCAATATCTCGGCCATCAATTCCTCAACCGTATAATATTTACCGACTGGTTTGCCCTGCATCAATTCCGGTTCCAAAGAGAGCGACTCGGGGTTGGCGCACCAGCTGCACCGCAGATTGCAGCCTTTGAAGAATACCGTGGTACGTATACCTTTCCCGTCATGAAGCGAAAATCTCTGGATATTAAAGATCAAAGCTTTCACAAATATGTCTCCTTTATCATTGGCCGTTGCATGGAAGGCTTGTGCCATAAACTACGAATTATAATACCATAGGTTTCATATGAAGGTAAATATAATTATAAAAATAAAACGTGAATTGACATATGAAACTACTTCATATATAATAAATAACAAATCTAAACGGAGTATCAGCATTGCAAAAAAAATATGTCATTGGCGTCGATGCAGGCGGCACAAAAGTCGCATACGGTCTTTTTAACAGTGAGGGCATGCTGGTAGACAGGATCCAGCACCCCACCGATATCAAAGCGGATGGCCCGGCCTTTTCGGATGCTATCGTTGAAAATGTCAATATTCTGCTTGATAAAAATCGGCTCAGGATTGAGCAGCTCAAAGGTGTGGGCGTCTGTATGCCTTCGTTTATAATCTTCGACAAAGGCTTTGTATGCATGACGGCCTCAATGACCAACATCAGGGATTTTGCAATGCGTGATTATATTGCCGAGCGCCTGCCTGTACAAATCGTTTTGGATAACGACGGCAACGTGGCCGCACTTGCGGAGCACAGGCGCGGCGCAGGCCGCGGCAGCAGGCATATGGTCTATGTGGCAGTCGGAACGGGCATAGGCAGCGGTATCGTCATTGACGGGAAAGTGTTTCGCGGCAGTTACGGCTGGGCGGGCGAATGCGGGCATATGCTGATAACGCCTGACGAGGGTCTGCTTTGCGGTTGCAGAAACCAGGGTTGTTTTATGTCTTATGCTGCCGGAAGGTATGTCCCGGCGCATGTCAAAGCACGCCTTGAGCAGGGGACAAAGAGCATACTTTCGGAAAGCGGTCACATCGATTGTGTCGAAATCTTAAACGCTTACCATAAACATGACCGGCTGGCCATTGAAACTGTCGAAATGATGGCGCATTACCTCGCAGTTTGTGTGTTCAACATTTATCAGCTGCTCAACATCGACCTTTTTGTTTTCGGCGGCGGCCTTGTCAACTTCGGTGAAACGCTTTTTGGGCGCATCAGAGAAGAATTTGACAGATACAACCATATACCTCAGCCGGTCCATTTCCGTTTCGCGGAGCTGGAAAAGGACTTCGGCATCACGGGAGCCGCAGAGCTTATTTTTGATTAAAAATTTTCAGGAGATAGATAATGAGTTACTTTGGCGAGCTGCACCCCAGAACGGCAGCGATACGAAAAAGGATAATGGGCACACAGCCTGCTGTCTGTACGCAAAGGGCCGTTTACACAACGCAAGCTTACAGAGCGCACGAACAGGATCAGGTTGTTTTGAAACGCGCGTATATGGTGGATGCTGTATTGCGCAACATGTCAATATTTATTGATCCGGACGAACTGATCGTCGGCAACCATGCAAGCGCAAACAGAGCTGCACCTATTTTCCCTGAATATGCTATAGACTGGGTCGTCGCGGAACTTGATGAATTCGAAAAAAGGGATGGGGACCGGTTCACCATTACTGAAGAGAATAAACAGATACTTAGAGACATATACCCATACTGGAAGGGGCGCACATTAAAGGACAAGGGCTATGCCGCTTTCCCTGCGGATTCGCGGCTGCTGTATGATCTGGGCATTATCAAGACGGAGGGAAACATCACGTCAGGCGACGCGCATGTTGCGGTCAGTTACAGCAGGATTCTAAGCGAAGGCATAGAAGGCGTGAGGGCTCAGACCCTGGCTGCGCAGAATATGCTCAATCTTGCCGAATTTGCAGATCTTAAAAAAAGTTATTTTTACCGTGCCATTTTGATCGTGCTTGACGCCGTGGAAGCCTTTGCAAACCGATTCGCGGACCTGGCTGAAGAGCAGGCCAAAACGGCTTCTGTGCAGCGCGCCGAAGAACTTTTAGAGATCGCGCGGATCTGCCGGAAAGTACCCAGATATCCTGCCGAGACCTTCCATGAAGCGCTGCAAAGCGTGTGGCTGATCCATTTGATACTGCAGATAGAGTCTAACGGCCATTCGCTTTCGTACGGGAGGCTTGATCAGTTTTGTTATCCGTACTACTTGAAAAGCAAAGCGGAAGGCATGGCAGAAGAGGCGGCCTTAGAGCTTCTCGAGAACCTTTGGCTCAAAACGATATCCATCAATAAAATAAGAAGCTGGTCGCATACGCGTTTTTCGGCGGGCAGCCCGCTTTATCAGAATGTCACGATCGGCGGGCAGACGGCGGACGGCAAGGATGCGGTCAATGAGTTAAGCTATCTAATATTGAAGAGCGTTGCGCGGTGCCATTTGCCCCAACCCAACCTGACGGTACGTTACCACAGCGGACTGAGCAACGAATTCATGCGCGAATGCATAGAAGTGATTCGCTGCGGCTTTGGAATGCCGGCGTTCAACAACGATGAGATCATCATACCGTCGTTTATAAACCTCGGTGTTAAAAAAGATGATGCTATGAATTACAGCGCCATTGGCTGCGTTGAAGTTGCGGTTCCCGGCAAATGGGGTTACCGCTGCACGGGCATGAGCTTTTTAAACTTCCCCAAAACACTTATGATCGCGCTCAACGACGGCGTCGACATTCAAAGCGCAAAGCGTGTATTTAGCGGCGTTGGGCATTTTCTTGACATGGAAACCTTCGATGAAGTGATGCACGCATGGGATATCTTCATTCGCGAATTCTGCAGGCAGGCTGTGATTCTCGACTCTTCTGCGGATATGGTGATCGAACAAGAAGTCCCTGATATACTGTGCTCAGCGCTGACTGACGATTGCATTGCCAGAGGGAAGCACTTGAAAGAAGGCGGTGCCGTCTATGACTTTATCAGCGATCTTCAGGTCGGCATTGCCAACTTGGGAGATTCGCTGGCGGCAATCAAAAAATGCGTCTATGAAGAAAAAACCATGACGCGTGCTGAACTGTGGAATGCGCTGTTGAGCAACTTTGAAGGAGAAGAGGGTGAGCGTATCCGGCAGCTGCTGCTCGCGGCGCCCAAATACGGCAATGATGACGACTACGTAGACGCGCTCGTGGTCAAGGGCTATGACAGTTATATCGATGAGCTTAACAAATACAAGAAC
Organism: Christensenellales bacterium; assembly: GCA_040768905.1. Classification (GTDB taxonomy): domain Bacteria; phylum Bacillota; class Clostridia; order Christensenellales; family SZUA-584; genus SZUA-584. The sequence goes on along the minus strand of JAXGMA010000001.1, from coordinate 1,487,825 downwards.
ACGCGCTATGGCCGCGGGCCTATCGGCGGCGTGTACTATGCCGGCACCTCTTCGATATCCGCGAACGTACCCCAAGGGGCAAATACGCTGGCGACTCCTGACGGACGCTACGCTGGAGAACCCTTGGCGGAAGGCTGCTCTCCGACCCATTCTATGGATGTCAACGGTCCGACAAGCGTTTTGAAATCCGTTTCCAAGCTGCGCACGGAAAAAATCACGGGCGGCGTACTGCTCAATCAAAAAGTTGTGCCGACGATGCTCGCAAATCAAAGGGACCGTGAGAAACTTCTGCTGCTTATCCGTACTTTTTTCGATTCGCTGCATGGGTTCCATATACAATACAACGTGGTATCGCGCGAGACGCTGCTTGATGCCCAGGAGCACCCGGAGAAACACGGAGACCTGATCGTCCGCGTGGCGGGCTATTCGGCGTTTTTCAATGTGCTTTCGCGCCAGACACAGGATGATATTATTGCAAGGACAGAACAGGTGCTTTGATGATGAACGAACGTCGTCTTAAAATCTTGGATATGCTCAACGAATCAAGAAGCCTTGATGTGGCTATATTGGCGCAGATGCTCGATGTCTCGGCGGTGACTGTTCGCAAAGACCTCGCGGCTCTGGAGGAAAAAGGGCTTTTAAGGCGCCAGCACGGGTTTGCCTTGCGTGTTTCCCAGGACGACGTCAATTACAGGATGTCATTTAACTATGAGATAAAAAAAAGAATTGCACACATGGCTGAGGAGATGGTTGAAAACGGAGAAACGATCATGATCGAATCCGGATCGACCTGTGCAATGCTCGCTGCTGAGCTTGCGGCAAAAAAGCGCGACATTACCATCATCACAAATTCAGCGTTCATTGCGGCGCATATACGGTCTTTTTCAGGCGCGCGTGCAGTGCTTTTGGGCGGTTATTACGAACCCGACGCACAAGTAATGACAGGTCCCCTGGTGAGGGTATGCGCACGCGAATTTTTTGTAGACAAGTTTTTTATCGGCACGGACGGATTTGATGCCGAGCAGGGTTTTTCCAATGTAAACCTATTGCGCACTGAAGCAGTGCGGGCGATGGCCAAGAGCGCAAAGCGGCGCATCATACTGACTGACTCATCAAAATTCAACAGGCGCGGTGTGGTCTCGCTCATGCCTTTGCTGGACATAGCCCTGGTTATCACCGATGCGGTTCCTGAAAATTGCAGAAAGGCACTTATAGAAAGCGGTGTAGAGATCATGATTGTTTAAATTTGTGGCGGCCGGTTGATCAATAACAGCCAAGACGATTAAGCAATCAAAACAGGAGCTGCCGTATATATAAACAGGTTTACAACCGTGTAAGAAACCAATAAACACTGGTGTAAGACCTGCAAAAAGGGAGACGATGATGATTTAAAAACACGTTGGTGTTAGCCGTTGTTGATTAGGAAAAAGTCTGCAGTTCAGTTTTGAATACTTTTTCGTCAATTATGGGTGTTTTATGACAGTTTAATATCATATTTACTAATATAGTTAAAGCACCAATTTTTTAAGCCAAGGCTGATGCCAAAAGCAATATTGAGTCATTCATTAAAAAACTTGAAAAACAGAGAAAAATATATTAGTATATCAAAGAGATATATTAATATATAAAATTAAAAACGAATTATTAGAGAAGAGAAGCTCGGCTCAAAACATGTGCAAATCAACAGACGAATGTCTGTTTGATAAAAAAAGGAGGAAGAAAACTATGAACAAAAGGATTCTAGGTGTCATTTTGGTACTATTGATGGTGTTGTTTGCAGCATGTGCAGCACCGGCAGCACCCGCAGCACCGGATGCGCCCGCAGCTCCGGACGCCCCTGCAGCAGACCCGGGCCAGCAGAGATACACGATAGCCTTCCCAAACATGGATATGGCAAACGAATCTCAAGCTTTTTCACAAAAAATGTTTGAGAAACATGCTGACAGCTTTGGCTTTGATCTGATTACCACAGATGCCAAAGGCGATGCAGCGACTCAGGCTCAGGATGTGACAAACATGATCGCACAAGAAGTTGACGCGATATTTGTCAATCCGAATGATGTTTCAGGTATAGTCCCGGCCTTGATGGAGGCAAAAGCAGCCGGCATAGTCGTCGCCATATTCTCTTCGGAACTTGCTCCGGAGAATCAGCAGTATCGGGATTTCACTGTTTCTGCCGACGATTACCTTGCCGGAAAGGCCGCGGCTGAGGCGTTTGTTGCGCAATTCCCGAACGGCGCGAACATCGTAGAGATCGGCGGACAGGCCGGGCATGACGCCCAACTGAAAAGACATCAGGGATTCGTAGACGGTCTTGAAGGTTCCAACATCAACGTGCTTGAAGTCCAGAACTGCACCACATGGTCTGCTTCAGATGCCTTGAACATCATGCAGGACTATATCGTCAAATACGGCGATCAGATCGAGGGTGTTTTCTGTCACTGGGACAACGGCTATACGGGCATCATTCAGGCCATGCGCAGTGCGGGTTGGGAACCTGGCGACATCTACTCGGTTGGCGTTGATGGCAACAGAGCCGGATATGATCAGGTTGAGGCTGGAGAGCAAAGCTTATCCCTTGCGCAGTCTTTCGAAGACATGGCGTTAAAATCTCTTGAACTTGCGCGCAAAGTGCTTGAAGGAGAAACGGTTGAAGAAGTCAACTTCATTCCTTGGGTGTTATACACAGCTGAATCGGTCAAAGATCTCCCGCGTCCAGAGTGGTAAAGAAAGAGGCTGCCAGCAAAATGCTATTGTGGTAGCCGATGAAAAAGGAGTAGGCTCGTTCTGGCGAACGAGCCTACTACGATTAAAAAGCAGCCGCTGCTTTTTGGCTTCTCAAAAGGAGCTTCGTCAAGAAGATAAGGACGGCGGCCAGAAAAAGGGGTGATAAGTGATTTTAGGTGTTTCTTAGCAATAGTTCCTTTTATGATTAAAAAATGCTTTTTTGTTCAGTTTTGTATACTAATCCGTCAGTTATGGGTGTTTTTCATCCAGAAAAACTAATTTATAGTATTATTGTTAAAATAACAAAAAAGCGAACCAAGGCTCATTCTAAGAAATATAAAAAGATCGCATAAACTATAATTTTTTAACAGATTGTATTTGTAAGTGAAATAAATATAATCAAACTTTTTTTGAAGATGTGTCGGTGCTGTAGCAAATCAGCAGGCGAAGGCTTGCTTGATAAAAAAGGAGGAAAGACTTATGAACAAAAGGATTCTAGGTGTCATTCTAGTACTTCTGATGGTGCTACTTGCAGCATGCACACCGGTGGAAGCACCGGCAGCTCCAGATGCACCGGCAGTACCCGACGCACCAGCAGCTCCAGATGCACCGGCAGCGCCTGTCGAAGGCCAAACGAGATACAAAATAGCTTTTGTGTGTATGGACATGGCCAACGAATCGCAGGCTTTCTCATCAAAAATGTTTGAGAAACATGCAGATAGCTATGGTTATGATCTGATCATTACGGATGCCAAAGGCGATGCTGCAACCCAAGCTCAAGACGTGACGAACATGATCGCACAAGAAGTTGACGCGATATTTGTCAATCCGAATGATGTTTCAGGTATTGTTCCGGCTCTGATGGAGGCAAAATCAGCAGGGATTGTCGTCGCCATATTCTCTTCAGAGCTTGCTCCGGATCATCAGCAGTATCGCGATTTCACTGTTTCTGCCGACGATTACATGGGCGGACAAGCCGCAGCCAAGGCGTTTATCGAGAAATTCCCGAACGGTGCAAAAGTTGTTGAAATCGGCGGGCAGGCCGGGCATGATGCCCAGCTGAAAAGGCATCAGGGATTCACAGACGGTCTTGAAGGTTCCAAAATCCAAGTGTTGGACGTACAGAACTGCACAACATGGTCAGCTTCGGATGCGATGAACATCATGCAGGACTATATCGTGAAATACGGCGATGAGATCGAAGGTGTTTTCTGCCATTGGGATAACGGCTATACAGGGATCATCCAGGCCATGCAAAGCTCGAATCTGGATCCCGCAAGCATTTTCTCGGTTGGCGTGGATGGAAACAGGGCCGGGTACGACCAGGTTAAGGATGGCGACCAGAGCTTGTCACTTGCGCAGGATTTTGAAGTGATAACAAAAGAATCTTTAAGACTTGCGCGCATTGTCCTTGAAGGAGGAACGGTTGAACCAGTTAATTACGTGCCTTGGGCGTTTTACACAGCTGAAACGATCGCTGATATTCCTCGTCCAGAGTGGTAATTAAAAAAGCTACGGGAAAATAACTATGAAGTAGTTGTTGATTGGGTTATAGACTCGTTCTGGAGAACGAGTCTATAACGATTGGAAAGGAGTCAGTGCAAAATGCAGAATAAAGATTCACAAGTCATCCTCTCCATAAAAGATGTGAGCAAATCATTTCCGGGTGTAAAAGCGCTTGATAATGTGTCTATTGATATACAGCGGGGCGTTGTGCACGGTATTGTGGGCGAAAATGGGGCCGGCAAGTCCACCTTGATGAAAATACTGTCGGGTGTGTTCAAAAAGGATTCGGGCACCATCATTTTTGACGGAGAGAAAATCGAAAAAATAAAGCCTGTTGAGGCATTGCAAAAGGGCTTAAGTATCATTTATCAGGAGTTCAATTTAGTCGACGCCATGAGCGTCGGAGAAAATATCTTCTTAGGCAGGTTCAAAGAGATGGGTGGTATGCGCGGTACGCATGCCAAGGCAAAAAAGCTTTTAGAAAGCATAGGAAGCAAAATCAATACCTTCAAGCCAGTTTCTGAGCTCAGCGTTTCTGAAAAACAGATGGTGGAAATAACAAAAGCGCTGTCTTTTAATTCAAAGCTCATCATTATGGATGAGCCCAGCAGCAGTCTTACGTCCGACGAATTAAAACATCTTATCAGTATCATCAATCAGCTCAGGAAAGATGGTATTTCAGTTATTTACATCAGTCATAAACTTGATGAAATATTTGAGTTGTGCGATATCGCGACGGTTATGCGGGACGGGCATATCATAGATACAAAGCCTGTAAGTGAATATACACGCGCAGAAATGATATCCAAGATGATCGGCCGTTCGATCGAGAATGAGTTTCCTGAGCGTCCGCGCAATGTTGGCGAAACGATTCTGGAAGTTCGCTCTCTCAATACGCGCAAATTGAATAATATATCATTCGAATTAAAAAAAGGCGAGATCCTCGGGTTGGTCGGGCTGGTTGGCGCAGGAAGGACGGAGATAGTCAGAGCATTATTCGGTGCTGATAAAGTGAAGGGACACAAGATCCTCATCGACGGAAAACCGGTCAGGATAAAAAACCCCAACGATGCAAAAGAAGTTGGAATGGGTTATATTTCTGAAGACCGCAAACAAGAAGGGCTTGTGTTGCCGTTTACAGTCGAGTCCAACATTTCGATGGCTATACTCAAAAGAATCAAAAAGCTAGGATTTATCAGCATGTCATCGGAAAAAGAAATTGCTTTAAAACAGGTGAAAGCTTTAGATGTCAAAACCCCTTCGATAAAAACGACTGTCAAAAGCCTTTCCGGCGGAAACCAGCAAAAATGCATCGTGGGGCGCTGGCTTGAGACTGAACCGCGTATTTTCATTATGGATGAGCCTACAAGAGGGATAGACGTCGGCACCAAGTACGAAATATATTTACTGATGAAGCGCATCGCTGAAGACGGAGGCTCTGTCATACTGATATCATCAGAACTTCCGGAGGTGCTGCATATGAGCAACCGAGTGCTGACAATTTATAACGGGCGTATCACAGGCGAGTTTAACCCTGAAACCGTTGCTCCGGATACCATCATGGAGAATGCGCTGGGCATTGATAAGGAGGAAGCTATATGAGCACGCTTAGCAATGTTTTTACGAAGGTAACAAAATTCCTCAAAGAGTATATGATCATGGTTGCGATCATTGCGCTTGTCGTGGTCACGATCATCGTGGAGCCAAAATTTTTATCAACCCAAAACATAACCAATATCATGGGGCAGCTTGGAGCATTGAGCTTTGTCGCCCTGGGCATGACTTTTGCGATCGTATCTGGGTTTCTCGATCTTTCCGTCGCCGGCATTATCAACATTGTTGCCGTCACGACGATATCTCTGATACAGCCGCTAGGGCAGGTCCCTGCGCTTCTTATCGGGCTGGCTCTTGGCGCACTTTTAGGCTTTATCAACAGCTCGTTGGTTATCAGCGCGGGCGCTATGTCAATGTATGACGCATTGTTTATTACTTTCGGTATGAGTACAGTTTACAGCGCTATGGCACTGATCATATCCGGAGGGTCTACACAGCAAATGCGCTGGATTGAGACTGACATATCTATTTTTAATACGATCGGGTCGGGAACAGTCAGTATTTTCCCGGTTCCCATCATCATTTTTCTGGTGTGCCTTGTGCTGCTGCACATTTTTCTATCTAAAACTTACAGAGGGCGCTCGATCATGCTGTCAGGCGGCAACAAGACTGCGGCACGCTTAGCAGGGATACCTGTAAAAACCACCGTCATGTTGATCTTTACGATATCAGGCCTTATGGCGGCGTTGGGCGGGATCGTGCAGTTTTCTCGAATCACTCACGTTTCGCCGATCATCGGTTTAGGTTTTGAGTTAAACGCAATCCTTGCGGTCGTTATTGGCGGTACCACCATGAAAGGCGGCAACGGGGGCGTGATCAGGACTTTGCTGGGCGTTTTGCTGGTGACGCTGTTATCCAACTGCATGAACCTTTTGGGCGTTGGTACGCATATCCAGTCGATATTGAGCGGTGCAGTCTTTATTACGGCGATCTGGCTTGACAACCGCAAGGAACTAAAGGGGGCATACGCATGAGAAGCAGAGATTTAGGCAAAAGCCTTATTAAGCTGGCATCAAAGCAGAAAGCCTTTTTGGCCATTGTGGCCATGTTGATCTTGATGCTGTTTCCTGACACAAAGTTTTATTCGGCTTACAACTTGTTGGACATATTTAACTCCGCTTCCGTCAATCTTATCATCGCGGCCGGCGTGACAGTTGTCATTATTTGTGCAGGCTGCGATCTGTCGGTTGGCGGTGTATTGAGCCTTTCCAGCATCATGACGATCATGTTATTGGATTACTTGCCGATCCCGCTTGCTATATTGTGTTCGCTTGTATTTGGTTTGATTGTGGGTTTTGTAAACGGTTTCCTGGTGGTTCATCAAAGAACCGAGCCTTTCGTTATCACCTTAGGTATGGGCATGGTTCTTAAGGGCATTTGTCTGCAGCTGACCAATGCTGTTCCCGTTTCTGCCAAGAATCCTGATTATATGATGATCTCCAACTCCAAGCTTTTTGGTTCGATTACTTATCTTTCGATCGCGATGGTCGTGGTGCTGGTGTTCATGTACTGTGTATTGCGTTACACGCAGTTCGGGAGAAATTGTTATGCGGTAGGCGGAGACTATGAAGTGGCTGTATATGCCGGTATCAATGCAAGAAAAACAAAGTGGATAGCTTTTATGATCAGCGGTGTGACGGCGGCCCTGGGCGGTGTCATGCTCTCGTCGCGGCTTAATGCCGGTTCTCCAGTTTATGGTGATGCGGTGCCTTTGCTCATCCACTGCGGTGCGGTTATCGGCGGTACATCGTTGACGGGAGGCATGGGCGGTATTCCGCAGACCTTTATCGGCCTGCTCTCTCTTGTCGTTTTGCAGAATGTGATGAACATGCTGCATGTCGGAGGGTATGTGCAGTTGCTCATCCGGGGCATCGTGATCGTGTTGATCCTTTGGCTTGACAACTTTGAGGTGAAGCGTAAGCTAGAGGCAGTATAATAAGTTTTTAAAGGATACTAAAATTACGCAACAGTGATTAATATTACTGTCTGAGCCCATCTCAGTCAAAGATGCCGAGCAAAAGCATTGGTTTGTGCTCGGCATCTTTGCGGGCATGTTTATAAAAGCTCGATGGACGCAACGGCAATAGGTCAGCCTGTATCTTTGATCACTACGCTTAAAAAGCCCAAGCCGGCAAGGTTAACGGTAAGGAGAACGCAATGAAAAAGAAAATAAAAATAGTAGCTATCGGAGGAGGGAGCAGTTATACTCCTGAACTTATCGAGGGGCTTATCAGCAGATATGAAAAGCTGCCGGTATCGGAAATCTGGCTGACTGATATCGAAGAAGCAAGAGAACGTGTGGAGATCATCAGATCGCTCGCACAGCGCATGTGGGATGCAACGCCATATAAAGTGTTGGTACAAGCGTCAACTGACAGAAAAGATGCACTGCGCGATGCGGATTTTGTGATCACCCAATTCCGTGTCGGGCAATTGAAAGCAAGAATCATAGATGAGCGCATACCTTTGATGCACGGTATGCTGGGGCAGGAGACCAACGGCGCTGGCGGAATCTTAAAAGCGCTGCGAACGATACCGGTTATACACGAGCTCATCCGTGATATGAAAGCGCTGTGCCCGGATGCATGGCTCATAAACTTTACAAACCCCAGCGGAATGATCACGGAAGCGGCGATAAAACACTTTGGATGGTCCAGATGCGTGGGGCTTTGTAACGTGCCCACGATTGCCATGATGAGAGAACCCGCCCTGCTGGGCAAGAAACTTTCGGATCTTCAGTACAGGTTTGTCGGGCTCAATCATTTTCATTGGCATAAAGTCACTGACAAAGACGGCACAGATTTGACAGGCCGTTTGATAGAATACATCAATGATGAAAACGGCGGGACGCCTGTCAATATATACGCGGCTCCTTTTTCTATGGAGCTGCTGCATTCTATGCAGTTGCTCCCCTGCGGGTATCACCGGTATTATTATATGGAAAAAGAAATGCTGGAGCACAGCCTTGAGGAATTGCGGGAAAACGCTACGCGTGCTGAGAAAATGTACGAAGTCGAGAAGGCTTTGTTTGAAATTTACAAAGACCCGAAGCTATACACGAAACCGAAGGAGCTTGAGAAACGCGGCGGCGCATATTACAGCGACACCGCCTGTGAATGCATCGACGCTATATACAATGATAAAAAAATACATATGGTAGTCAGCACGCAGAATAAAGGAGCGGTTCCATGTCTTGATACTGATTCGATCGTTGAAGTATCCTGCATCCTGTCAAGCCGCGGGGCGGATCCTCTGGCATGGGGCAAGATGCGTCCGGCCGAAAAAGGCTGGCTTCAGCTCATGAAGGCCATGGAAGAGTGCACCATTGAAGCGGCGATAAGCGGCGATTACGGCATGGCCCTGGAGGCTTTTACGTTGAATCCCTTGATACGGGGCGGCTTTGAGACAAAGCGAGTTTTAGATGAATTGCTGGTCGCGCATGAACAGCATCTGCCGCAGTTTGCCGATAAGATCAGGGCATTAAAAGAAAGCGGGGTCGCTGTCCCGAAGTTTGATTCATAAAAGACCGGACATAAAAAGGGGAACTATGCGTGTTGCTGTAAGTGATTTTGACGGGACTTTATATAGAAACGGCATCGTGAGCACGGAAGATATCTTAGCGGTTTCGGAGTGGCGAAAAGGCGGGAACGTGTTTGGTATCGCAACCGGAAGAGATTTGAACCTCATACTGTCTCAAATTCACAAATGGTGCATACCATTTGACTTTTTGATTTGTACAAACGGGGCAAGCCTCTACGATGAGAAGCAAAGGCTGCTGCGGAGCAGCAGCATACCGGATGATTTGATAAAAGAAGTTTTGACGCATCCCTCTGCTCTTGAAAGCATGCATTATCTGCTTTGTTCAAGCGGCATAAACAAGCTATTTATCCGCAGCGCCGAATCTTTTTTTGTAAAATTTGATAATACATGCAACCGAATCACTTTTGAGGAATCATTGCTGCAAAAAGATCTGCTGCAGATATCTTTGGCTTACGCAGCAGAGGATGTATATAATAGGTGTACCGATGCTCTGCGCATAGCATTTGATGATAAGCTTTGTTTGAATCTGAATGGCCTGTTTTTAGACATCAATAAACGCGGGGTCAACAAATCGACCGGAATACTTGACTTGCTTGAGATAAAAGGATGGCCGTCTTCCGGGCTCATCTTCATTGGCGACGGAGAGAATGACATACCTGTGATCCAAAATTTCGAAGGTTTTGTGATAGAGAGTGCAGACAGCAAAATAATCAGTGAAGCTCATGCGGTTTACAAAACTGTCGGAGACATGCTCAAAGACAATATGTGATGCATTTTTTATGTTTACGAAGCGAAAATATTTTTTACCGAATCTCTTTCAACGATCGTTGTTGAAGACAAAACAACGCTCTGCGAAGGTTTGCCGCTGATCATTTTATCGATCAAGGTCATCGCGGATTTGCTCATCTCGCTTGTATCAATACGCAGCGTCGAAAGCGCAGGCTGCATGTGTCTTGAAAGGTACACATCGTCCATGCCAAAGAATGAAATATCTTCAGGAACATGAAAGCCGTTGTCTTTGGCACATTTTATAGAACTGTATGCAAAAACATCACTGGAGCTGAAAACCGCAGTCGGAAGATTTTTTGACCTTAGGATTCTGTGCATACATGCATAAGATGAAGCCTCATCATAAGCGCTTGGCTGTATCCAATCGGGCATAAATGAAAGCGAAGCCGCTTCGATGGCTTCTTTGTATCCGTTGAATGTGTTGATATAAAAGCGAGGATGCGATTCCATCCCAATAAAAGCGATTTTTTTATGCCCTTTTGCGATCAAATAATCCACAGAGGTCCTTGCCGCCTTTGAGTAATCGAGCCTTACCGTGGTATACGGCGAATTTGGGTTTTGTGTGTCAACGATCAGAAACGGCAAACGGGTTTCCTTAACTTGTGTGATCAGGTAATCGCTTGGGTCCTGAATAAAAATGATGCCGTCAGAGTCGTTATTTCTGATATTATAAAGCAAGCGTTTTTCACGGTTCAGGTCTGATATATCTGATAAAACGATATTGTAATCATAATTCCTGCTTTCGGATAATATTCCAAGCAATATTTCCATAAAAAACACATTGCTCAATGTGCCCTGATTCTGCTTGATGGCCAGATTAATGTTAAAGCTTTTTTTTAGGTTCAGCCTTCTGGTGTGGATATTCGGCGAAAAACCGGTTTGGCTGATGATCTCTTTGATCTTTTTTCTTGTTTTCTCGCTGACGCCCTCTTTGTTGTTTAAAACGAAAGATACGGCAGTTGGCGACACGCCGGCCATCTTAGCAATATCCTTGATCGTTAAAAAATCCATGTCAGTACCCGCTAAACCAATTTAGTTTATATTCAATATTTTATTTCATTGTTGATCATTTGGCAAGTCATTTTAAAACAATCGATGCCATGAGAAAAAAATTATTGTGATCAAAAATTTAATTGACAAGCCATAGAACCAAGAATATAATAAACTAAAGCAGTTTAGAAGATGCAAAACTCATCTTAACAGACTTCATGCAAAAAGAAATAAAGCGGCAATTAAATCAACTTCCCCGACAAAATTCGTACTTTTTTCGTTCCATGTAAGGAAAAAACGAGCTGGGGCGGGCATTTTATGAATAAAGCGGAAAAGAAAAAGGAGCATATAAAAAATGAAAAGATTAAAAGCAGGCATTGTGGGAATGGGTTTTGTAGGGCCGATCCATCTTGAAAGCTTAAGAAGGCTGGGATATATAGAAACATGTATCGCAGAGAGCGATATGGACACTGCAAAAAAAAGAGCAGCGCAATATGATGTGCAGGAATACTATGATGGCTGGAATGACATGATTGACAAAGCGGGGATAGATGTGATTCATATATGTGCACCCAACAACCTGCATTACCCCATTGCAAAAAAGGCGATGGAAAAAGGGATCAATGTGGTTTGTGACAAGCCGTTGTCTCTGGATATAAAAGAAGCGCAGTCAATGGCAGCTATGGCAAAGGAAACAAAGCTCATCAATGCCATTACATTTAACACATTTTATTACCCTCTTGTCAGCCAGGCAAGGCATCTTATAAAAAGCAACAAACTCGGAAGAATCAACTTTATTCAGGGTTTCTATTTCCAGGACTGGCTTTTTTATGACAGTGATTATAACTGGCGTGTTGAAGCTGTGTACAGCGGCCTCTCAAGGGTGATCGGCGATATCGGTAGCCATTGCCTTTATATACTTCAGGGAATCACAGGGCAGAAGATTATCAGTCTCTATGCGGACTTCAATACGTTTGTACCTGTACGCAAGAAACCGGTCGGCAGGATAGAATCCTATCAAAAAAATGAAAATCAGGAGTGCGAAGAGATCAAGGTCGATACCGAAGATCAGGCCACGCTGCTCCTGGAATTTGAAAACGGCGCAAAAGGAGTCTTTGTCGGGGGGCAGACCTGTGCAGGCCGTAAAAACAAGCTGTGTTTTGAAATACATGGTTCCGAGAAAAGCATCGCATGGAACGCGGAAAGGGCAGATGCGCTGTGGATAGGCGAACGCGACACGGCCAACCATTGCCTGATGAAAGACTTCAACCTGCTTGAGCCGGGCTCAGCAAAGCTGTGCGATTTTGCAGGCGGGCTTCAGGAAGGTTATGCGGAAACATGGAAAAACTTGATGAAGCTGATCTATGCAGCCGTTCTGGAAGGCAAACACCAGGAAGGCATCTATCCGACATTCGAAGACGGACTTTATATGCAAAGGGTCGTTGACGCCTCATACAAAAGCAGCGTTTCAAAACAATGGGTCAAAGTTTGAAAAGACGAATAAAAACGGCCTAGAAAAGGCGCAGTCCAATCAGCACAGAAAGGAGGACAGGGGAATAAACCGTAACGGATAAAAAGACGCCAGAAAAATAAGGAGATGTGTACATGAAAAAGCTAGCAATGAACGGCGGAGCGCCGATCCGCAAAACGAAATGGCCCCTCTGGCCTGTTGCTGACGCAAGAGAATCAGCACTGCTCGACAGCATACTGTGGGAGGGCAAATGGTCCTACAATGGCAAGCTGGAAACGCAGTTCAGAGGCTTGTGGGCTGATTATATCGGTACAAAACATGCCATACCCGTTGCAAACGGCACGGTGTCTTTGCAGTTGTGCCTCGAGGCACTAAATATCGGGTTTGGCGATGAAGTCATTGTTCCGGGGCTGACATGGCAGGCCACGGCCGCGTGTGTCATCGATGTCAATGCGGTGCCTGTTTTTGTAGACGTTGAAGAAGACTCCTGGTGCATTGATCCAAAGCAGATCGAAGCTGCAATCACTACGCGGACAAAAGCGATCATTGTCGTCCATCTTTACGGAACGATATGCGACATGGATGCCATTTTACAGATCGCAGATCGCCATGGGTTGTACGTGATCGAAGATGCCGCCCATCAGCATGGTTCTGTCTTCAAAGGCAAAAAAATCGGAAACCTGACTCACGTTGCAAGCTTTTCGCTGCAGAATTCCAAGGTGTTCACCTGCGGAGAAGGCGGCGTGATCACCACCAACGATGATGATATTGCCGAGAAGCTTGATGCGCTGCGCAACTGCGGCAGACGGCCTGTCAAAGAAACACAGGAAGGCCATACAGGCAACTATGCGATCGTGGGGAATTTTATTCAGTCCGGAAACTACCGAATCACAGAATTCCAGGCTGCCGTGCTTTTGGGCCAGCTCGAAAAATTTGAGCCGCAGGTGGAATTGCGGGAAAGAAACGCACTGCATCTTAATAAGCTGATCAATGAACAAGGGCTGCTGAAACCCATGAGGAGGCAGGAAGGCACTGACAGGCAGTCATATTTCAATATTGCTTTTCGGTATGATGAAGATCTTTTTAAAGGGCTTCACATCGATACGTTCCGCCGTGCGTTGTCCGCTGAGCTCGATTATCCGTTTACAGCCTGTTACCAACCGCTCAACGACTGCGAAATCTACAGCCCATTGACAAAAAAACGCCATCAGCTGAGCGAAGAGTATACAAAGCAGATCGATCCCAAGCGGTTTAAGCTCAAAGAAGCTGAACGTGCATACAAAAACACTTCTGTGTGTGCGCACCACAAGCTGCTGCTGGGTACGGACAGCGATATGGAGCAAGTGGCAGAAGCAGTGCAAAAAATTTGGGACAATGTCTCCGAGATACTCTAGTTTTGCAACGCATCGGGACGCAAAACTTAGCCGAAACGCAGCGATCATGGCCCTTTGAAAAACAAGGCGTGCGGATGGCTTCACTGGCCAAAAAGACTGCGCGTCAGATGTGACCATTAGGGCAGGTTCGGACCGGATGACATCGAGAAACGCTCTGTTGTTGCGGCAGCAGGGCGTTTATATCATTTGCCCATAAAATTTTTGCTAAAAAGTGAATAAGAGCTTTTACTGCATTTTTGATATATGGATTGTCTATTGGTGATGCAAATAGTAAACTGTAAGTGCGGCGTGAGGCATTGGGCTTTATGATGCTGGATGTGGCCGACGGCGCGTCGCGCAGCAATGCTAAAAAGCATGCAAGGAGTATTTTGTGAAACGAGTGTATATGGGTGTTGACATTGGAACAACCGGCGTAAGGGCCGCCTTGTTTGATGTGTCGGGCATGCAGGTCGCGTTCGATTATAAAGAATACGATATGATACGGAAAGAAGGGGGCGTCGCTGAGCTATCACCCCATGTCATTTTTGAGTCTTTTATTGACGTGATCAAAGGCTGTGTGCAAAAAGGGAATATTCAGGCCTCTTCAATCCAGGCTGTGGGCTTAAGCGCACAGATGCACAGCTTTATGCTCGTAGACAATGACGGCAAGCCATTGACAAACCTGCTCCCCTGGGCGGATAAAAGGTCTGCGGCAGAATCAAAGTTCATAGAACGTCAATACGACTGCCATTATTTTTACAAAAAAACGGGCTGCCGATTCCAACACCCCATCTACCACATCAGCAAGATACTCTGGTTTCAGAAAAATCAGCCACAGCTTTTCAAGAAAACAAATAAGATCGTTTCCATTAAAGAGTATATCCTTTTTAAGCTGTTCGGTGAGTATGTGATCGATATCACGGACGCATCGACGACGGCCTGCTTTAACATCCATACATTTGAATGGGACGGCGAAATATTAACAGACGTGCTGAAAATCAAAAAAGACAAGCTCGGAGAGCCGGTAGACTGTGACTATATACTAAGAGGTCTAAACAACACATATGCCAACGCGATGGGCATTTTGGAAGGCACACCTTTTGTGGCAGGCTCAGGCGATGGCATATTGGCGAACTTGGGCTGCGGCGGTGTTGACAACAAAACTATGTCTTGCACGATCGGGACAAGCGGCGCTTTAAGGATCGCTGTCGACAAGCCTGTATTTGATGAGGAAGGAAAAACATGGTGTTACTGCTTTACAAGGCGTCAATGGGTGGCGGGCGGAGCCGTCAATAACGGCGGCATAGTGCTCAAGTGGCTGAGGGATCAATACCCGGCTGAGTTTTCGCATGAAGCCAAGCGGCTTGGGTTTTCAAATGAATACGCGTTGTTCGACCATTATGCATCCGAGGTTTCGCCTGGAAGTGACGGCCTTTTGTTTCTGCCGTATCTGTCGGGCGAACGTTCCCCTGGCTGGCACGAAGAGGCAAAAGGCCATATATGCGGCCTCACGCTTTGGCATGACAAAAGACATCTTTTAAGGGCTGCGATGGAAGGCGTGATCTTTAGCATTTACGCTGTGTATGAAGCCATCGAAAGGCTCAATGGGCCAGTAAGCAGAGTGGTTGCCAGCGGCGGCTATGCCAACTCAAAGGTGTGGCTGCAAATACAGGCAGATATCTTTAAAACTGATATAAGTGTGGCGGCTGTCAGTGAAGCGTCGGTGTACGGAGCCGCGTTTGCGGCGATGGTGGCAGTCAAACAGGTTAAAGGCTATGATGACATGTTGCCAGGCAATACGCCAAAAACAATCATAGCACCCAATAAAGACGACCATTTGGTTTACGCTGATTTGCACAAAAAGTTCAAGATTTTATATGATAAATTGATCAAAGATGCATAACATCAAAGCACTTGACAACGCTCAACTAATATATTAGTATAGAATTGCTCTGTATGAAATTAGATTTTATAGCAGTTTTAATATATATAAAAATGAGCCACTCAATCTGCGTGATTTCCGGACTCGCGATGAAATCCAACTAAGGACAAAAAACACTTTTTACGATGACTTTTTGAAGGTTTAAGCCTTGTAATAATCAATAGCAGGAGGAAAGATTTAATGAAAAATAGAACCATGACGGCAGCGGTATTTGAAAGAGCCGGGACCCTGGCTATCAAAGAGGTGCCAATTCCGCAGATCAAAAATCCAGATGAAGTCCTGATACGTGTGGAGGCAGTGAGCCTTTGCGGCACAGACGTGCGCGGCCTTGCTGATCCTCCTGAATTTCTTTTCCGCGAGGGAGTCGTGATTGGCCATGAGTGCTGCGGTACTGTTGAAGAAGTCGGAAGCAGTGTGACAACCTTTAAAGCGGGAGACAGAGTCGTTGTACACCCGAATCAATGGTGCGGAAAGTGCTATTACTGCAAAACAGGACAAATCAATCTGTGTGAGAATTTCCTGCATGTCGGAGACAGCAGGGACGGGGCGATGGCGGATTACCTTTGTGTGCCTGAAAAACTTGTCTATTCGATCAGTAAGGACGTTGTGCCGTATGTGGCGTGTCTTGCCGAGCCTTTGGCGTGCGTTTTAAACGCAACAAAGAGCTTCCGTATCCATCCCGGTGAAAATGCTGTTGTTCTTGGCGCAGGCCCCATCGGGATGATCTTCGTGATGCTTTATAAGGCGGCAGGTGCCACGGTGATCATCTCTGACGTTTCGGAAAAAAGGCGGCAAGCCGCAATGGATATCGGAGCCGATTATGCCATCGATCCGGCAACGCAGGATCTGGAGACAGAGGTCAAAAAAGTCATGAACAGGGGCGCGGATATCGTAGTTGATGCTGTGGGCATGCTTATGGGAGATGCCGTAAAACTGGCCCAAAAAGGCGGGCATGTGATCATCTTTGGAATCAATACGCGCGCCAATGCCACGGTGGCCCCTGCGCCGATCGTCATCAATGAGGTGAACATACACGGAAGATTTATCACCAAGGGAACGATGCCCCTTGCCGTACAGATCATAGAGAAGAAGCTGATCCCCATAGAAAAGCTGATCACGCACCGTTTGCCGATACAGGACACAGCCAAGGGCATTGAGCTTATGAGAAGCGGCGAAGGTGTGAAGGTGATCATAGAGATCGCCAAATAAAATACGCAACAGGGAGATGAAGGATGATTAATTTTTGTGATAAAACCGTAGTGGTAACGGGAGGTGCAAGCGGCATCGGCAGGGCGATCTGCGATGAGTTTGCAAGGCATGGGGCCAATGTCGCGGTCTGCGATATTAATTTTGAGGCAGCCCAAAAAACTGCAGAACAGATCAGCGCGTCCGGAAAAAAAGCTGTGGCCGTGAAAGTGGATGTGACCGATGAAGATGATGTCAATGCGATGATCCGAAAGGTCGTCGACTGCTTCGGCAGCATTGATGTCATGTGCAACAATGCGGGGATCATCAACTGCATGAAAAAGATCGAGGATATCACCGCGCAGGAATGGGATAAAATTTTCGCAGTGAATACCAAGGGCGTATTCCTTTGCTGCAAGGCGGTCATTCCTCAAATGAGGAAGCAAAATTACGGCAGGATCATCAACACTGCGTCGCAGGCCGGCAAAGCGGGCATTCCGCTGCTGGGGCATTACTGTGCGACAAAGGCCGCCGTGATTCTGTTGACAAAAACGCTCGCGCTTGAACTGGCAACAGAAAACATACATGTGAACAGTGTGTGCCCCGGTTCTGTCGACACGGAAATGACGACACTGGAAACCAAGCTCGTTTCCAAGATAACCGGCGAAGACCCGAAAGTGATCAAGCAGAAATGGACGGATGCTGTTCCCATGAAAAAGCTTGCCACGCCAAGGGATATTGCAAAAGTATTTGTGTTTCTCGCCTCTGAATATGCTGACTATATGACAGGCCAGGCCGTCAATGTATGCGGAGGGCAGATGATGCACTGATCAGTTCGATGAAAACTGTTTCGAGCCGGCGCTGCGGGCAAAGGGCATAAGGGCTGATTTGCAATGGCATCGGAAAAACTCTAAACAGATAGAACTTTTTTAAAAGCCAAAGCGCAAGCTGAGTTGAGCGCTTTGGCTTTTTCAAGGGCGTATTGCATTGTGTGGATACAATAATTATTTTAAAAAATGGCATGTTTTCACTTGACACCGGTATAGTAATATATTAATATAAAAGCGTAGCGTGATCTGCGGTGCAGCTGCTTGTATTATATACAGGGGAGAGATGGATATGGTCGTGGGTGTCGTGAAGGAAATAAAGAACCATGAGTACAGAGTCGGCTTGACGCCAAGCTGTGTGAAAGCTTATATGGATGCGGGAAACAGCGTTTTGGTTGAGGCTGGCGCAGGTGTCGGATCAGGTTTTGAAGATGAAGAATACAAGCTTGCGGGCGCAATGATTTTGCCTGATGCGGAGTCTGTCTGATCGAAGGCTGAAATGATAGTCAAAGTGAAAGAGCCGATAACCTGAATACCCATTCTTAAGAGAAGGCTTGATCGTGTATACTTATCTTCATCTGGCCGCTGACAAAGATCTGACGATGGCATTGCTTGACAACAAAGTATCTGCCGTGGCTTACGAAACAATCGAAAACCAGCATGGTGAACTGCCTTGCTTAAGGCCGATGAGCGAAATCGCCGGAAGGCTTTCAGTACAAGAAGGCGCAAAATACTTGGAAAAGCCGTATAAAGGCAGGGGCGTCCTTCTTGGAGGCGTGCCGGGAGTGGAGCGCGGCAAAGTGGCTATTATCGGCGGCGGTACTGTGGGTTTAAATGCATGCAAAATGGCGCGCGGAATGGGAGCCAATGTCACCATTTTGGATATTGGTGTGAAAAGGCTTGCTTACCTTGATGATGTTTTCAACGGAAGCAATACAACGCTTTACAGCTCTGAAGCAAATATACAAAAATCCTTAAGCGAAGCAGATCTTGTGATCGGAGCCGTTTTGATACCTGGAAAGGCGGCGCCGAAACTTGTTACAAAACAGGATCTCAAACTCATGAAGAAGGGTGCCGTCAGTGTTGACGTGGCGGTTGACCAGGGAGGTTGCTTTGAAACCACAAAGCCAACAACCCATCAGGATCCGGTATTCATCATCGATGATGTCGTTCATTACTGCGTGGCCAATATGCCCGGAGCAGTTTCAAGGACATCGGCAATTGCACTTACAAACACGACCCTTGAATACGGCCTTAAGATCGCTGCCCATGGCCTTGAAAAAGCCTGCGGTATGTGCAAAGGAGTTGCAAAGGGTGTGAATTGCTATGATGGAAAGTGCACATTAACGGGTGTTTCAGAAGCTTTTGACTTAGAATACACCGATATCACAACACTGACGAGCCCGTGCTGAACGGAAAGGAGAATGACCATGGAAAAGAAACCTTATGAGAAACTGTTGGAGAGAATCTCTGATTCACAATCGCTGCCCCCGAAGAACAAGCAAGGGATCACTGATTTTTTGAATGATGAGCATCCTGGAAACGTGCTGTTCACCAAATGGAGCGAGCCTCCGCTGATCGAACGAGGCAAAGGCATGAAGGTCTGGGATGTTGACGGCAACGAGTATATCGACTGTATCGGCGGTTTTTCCACCATGAACATCGGGCATGGTGATCAGAGGATCGCAGATGTTTTGAGCGAGCAGTATATGAAACTCGCGCACTGGTTCGATTTTCCCACGCCTGAACGTTTAAGGCTTGTCAGGCGGCTTATTGAAATTAGCCCCGGCAGCTATAGAAAGAAAGTGCGGCTGATGCTGAGCGGGTCGGACGCCGTGGAAATGGCCATTCGGACTGCAAGGAACTATACGCGCAAAACGCATATCATCAGCTTTTACGGTGCCTATCACGGACAGAACACAGCGACAATGGGCTTTACCGGAGCCGGTTCCATGCACCGTTGGTTCAATCCTGTGCCATGTGCGGACCATTGCATAGAGCGTTTTCCTTATGCCTACTGCTACCGCTGCCCGTACGAGATGCAGCACCCATCCTGTGATATGCATTGTGTCAAGGTCATAGATAAGATGATGAGTACAGGCCAGACAAGCCTTGGGAATCCGTATGCGAATGTCTGCAATGTGGCGGCGATGATCGTCGAGCCGATGCAAAGCTCGTCAGGCTATATAGTGCCGCCGGATGAATTCCTTGTAAGATTAAGAGAACTCGCGGACAAGTACGGTTTTCTGCTTATCTTCGACGAGATACAAACGGGCATGGGCAGGACCGGCAAGATGTTTG
Source organism: Christensenellales bacterium (assembly GCA_040768905.1). GTDB lineage: Bacteria > Bacillota > Clostridia > Christensenellales > SZUA-584 > SZUA-584. Next base: position 1,467,560 of record JAXGMA010000001.1, on the reverse strand, counting down.
CATCACAGCACAGCGGCGCTGTGCCTGATATCACGCTTTTAGGGAAGGCTCTTGGCGGCGGTGTGCCGATGAGCGCATGCATTGCGCGTGCAGAGATTTTTGATGATCTGGCTCCCGGTTATACTGTCAGCACCTATGCAGGGTCTGCGCTTGGCTGTGCGGTATCCAACAAGGTCCTTGATATCTTCAAGGAAGACGGCATTGTTGAAAAATGTGCACAGACAGGGGAATACTTAGAAAAAGCAGTCAGAAAATACTCAGAAGCGCACCCGATCGTAGGCGCATATTCACGCAAAGGTGTTTTTCTTGGCATAGAATACGTGAAAAACCGCGAAACAAAAGAACCTGCGCCCAAAGAAACCATGGAGATCGTGGATGCAGCCAGAGCAAAAGGGCTGCTCGCGCAGATGAATGGTTATCACAACAACAGGATATCCTTTGTGCCTCCGCTGGTTATCACAAACAGCGATGTTGACGGCATATTTGATATACTTGACCGCAGCACGGCGGAAATCGAGAAGAAGTACGGCATGGTTTAGGTTTGTCTTGATCTGGATCACAGGCGCGAGTTTTTAGCATGCGAACTGCCGGATAATAAGAAGCGCTGATGACACAAGGTTCAAAGGGCAAGGCGTTTTAACGCTGCGCAGACGGAATGAATCAGCGCTTCTTTATCTAAACACAGCCGATACCTTGAAAAGCCTAAAAGATAATGATATATTAATGTATCACTATTATAAGGGGTAAATGGCATGGACATATCAGAAAACATGGCCGGACGAAAAAGGAAGGTCGATGTTTACAAAACGCTCAAGGATGCGATCCAGTTTCTTGATTTCAAGCCGGGCTCGGCTGTCAACGAGGCCAGTCTCGTTGCTGAGTTGGGGGTGAGCAGGACGCCCATCAGAGAGGCGCTGATCCGTCTTTCTGACGAGATGCTTGTGGATGTTTTCCCGCAGAGGGGGACATATGTTTCAAAAATCAACCTCAAAATCGCAAAAGAAATGGCGTATATGCGGCATGTGATGGAAATGGAGATCTGTATCGATCTATGCAAAAACCAGGCGGACTTGAGCAACCTGACCGGCAGTACGCTGCATGCAATGGAGTATACGATCAAGCAACAAGACATTGTGAGCTACATCAAGCTTGATAATGAGTTTCACCGGCTTCTTTTTTCAGTCAACGGGCATGAACCGATCTGGAATATCATTTCCAACACGAGAGCGCATTATATCCGGTTCCTGATGCTGGATATGGGTTTTCCGAACAGCCTCGAAGAGTCTTATCTGGACCATCAGAGGATCGTTGAATATATACTAAACGGCAATAAAAATGAACTCAAAAAGCTGCTTGATGCGCATCATGACCATATGACAATGAAAAGGGAGAGCCAGATCAGAAAAAACCATCCTGAGTTTATAGCATAATACGAGGAAATAACGGGGAGCCAACATCTATGAACAGTACTGTGATAGAATACATCAAGGGATTAAAGCCCGCGTGCCATCCGGACGGCAGAGAGCTGCTCAAAGAGGGTATGGAAATGGGCAGATCTATTCAGTCTGGGAAAAGCAGGTTTACACGTGAAAGCGGCTATAAAAGCCTGCTCGAATACAAGAAAGAGATCAGAAAAGAAGGAAGGATCTACTGGAACATTCTTATGGGCCTGGCCACCTTGGAAGAACAGGTTAAAGCGACCAAAAAGCTCTACGAATTTTCTCAAAGAACGGGCTTGATTGTCGATTCTATTCAGCCGATCGCGAGCGGGGTCATAGCCCTGCCAAAGGAATACAGAGAAAAAGCGCCTTCAACGACAAGTTTTATTATGGACGGCTATGAAGACTACAAAGCTCAGGTGGAAGCAGCACCCATAGAAGTGACTTTTAATGATTATCATCTGGCATCGCCAAGCGGGCTTGAAACCACAATAAACGCCATAAAAGCAGGCGCAACGCTTATCGGTGAGTTTTCGCAGATCATATGGAATTATCCCGGCTATGATGACAATCTGACGAGATTTAGCAATATGATACGTTCTTTGGGCATCATTGCGTCAAAACATGATGAAGATGTGATGGTCAAAACGTACCTTGACGATGGTTATGCCGGGTATTTTATCGACTGCAGCTCGTATGTCGGTTATGCGATGCTTGAACACTATATTTGTACGACATTATGCGGTGCAAGGTATATGATTGCATACGGGGGGCTTCTGAGCGAAGGGCACACGCGAACTGCAATAGCGATGGCGCTTCATAAAGCGCTTTCCACAGACGAGCAGCCCGCGCTGCATTATATAAACAGCTCGACAAATCTGCAATGGGAACATGATACGCACGGCAACTATGGAATAAGCGTTCAGGAACTTTTGATGACGATATTGGCTGAGAGAAAATACAAAATGGGGCTGGGTGTCAATCCGGTGTCTATTACTGAAAAGATAGCCGTCCCGACTTTGCAGGAACTAGTGAATATTTTTGCCGCAGGTAAAAGGGTTGAAGAGAAAGCGCCGGAATGGGATGAACTTATGGATTTTTCCAAGCTGGAAGCCATGCGCGACGTCATGGTTGAGCAGGGGAAATTGTTCTTTTCGAATGCACTCAATGGGTTTTTGGCTGCAGGCATAGATATAAACGACCCGCTTGAGATGATTTTTGTGCTGAGCAGGTTCAACCCGCTTAAATTCGAACAGGCTTTTCATTCTACCACTTGCAACGAGGGAATGGCTGAAATCAAACCATTTTATCCAACGGTCTTAGGGCGGCAAACTGTGCAGATTCGCGAAGATGAAATAGCAAAGTTGTATAAAAATGGGCTAAAAGATGCGCTTGAAGGCAAAAAAATCGTTCTTGCCTCGGGTGATGCGCACACTTACGGGCTGCTTTTGGTCGAGGGGGTTTTGTCTGCGGTCGGGGCCAAAGTGGTGAACGGCGGCGTAGACATGGACGCGGTTGATGTTCTTGATCTTGCCGACGAAGAAGGTGTGAACATCGTCGGTATCAGCTGCCATAACGGACAGGCGCTCGACTACGGCAGACAGCTCATCGACATAGCCAAAAACAAAGGCAAGGAGTATTTTGTGTTTATGGGCGGCGTACTGAACGCCATATTGCCTGGAAAATCTGAACCAGTGGACATTTCCGACAGGCTGCAAACCATGGGCATTTTTGCACAAAACAATCTGGAACAGCTCGTCAGGCGCTTGGAGCCTCTTTCGTCTTTATAAAATGCATTGTCTTTGATTACTTATTCATTTATAGGATATGGACAAATCAGCCCCCTTGCCAACACAATGCAAGGGGGCTGATTTTCTATAGAATGGAGGTCAAAAGAAACAAAGTATTATATTTTTTCTTCCCAAATATCGGGATTATCTTCCAGCAGCCAGGTATGCTCAACATCATCGATGCGTGTCTTTTTCCAAGGGTTGCCGTCAAGATGGCGTATGCCCCAGGCATAGTACATCGGATATCCCGGCGCAGCGGCCTGGGAGTGGAACTTATCGGTGATGAGAAGCATGCCGTTATGACGGAGTTCATAGATCCTGCCGTCAGTAAAGCCGGCGCCAAACCCCTGTGGCTTGTCAAACCGGTAAAAATACACTTCAGGCTGAGGATGGTGATGCGGTGGGTAGCTTGACCAACGGCCCGGAAAGTTGACCACTTCACCCAGCACCATATTTGAGTAGGGTGCACAGGAGTAGTCAAAAACGGTGCGGATGTTTCTGCGCATCATACCTTGAAGCTCCCCGTTTGCGCCTGCGCGCTGTGTATGCGTGTCTTGCGGAGAGTATAATTTTGTGCCAAACGCTGCGTCATTCTTGGTCATTTGTATAAAGAATTCGCTGTGCGCAATAGCTGTGATCTTTATCTCCTGGCCTTTTTGTGCATGGATACACCAGGGGTTATCATCAAACGGGTTGCCCCTTTGTGCAGTGACGCTGTTTTGATCCCACTGATAAATGGCCTCGCCGTCTATTAGAAGAACAGCAATTTCTTTGCCGCTCTCAAGAAAACTGTGGCTTTCGCCGGGATCCAGCACCAGTAAACCGACATCCATCAATGCCAGCCTGCCGGCGGGGGATTCAAGCGCGATGTATTCGTTGTAGCCGTTTGTTATTGAGTTCTTTTGGGTATACATTTTGGCTCGCCTCCTTTATAATAATAAAAACGCTTATATAAAAATCAGTTGACATAAGTATACTAATATATTACTATAGACATGTCAATGCTTTTTGTTAAATATTTTGCGGGAGGATACAAAACTATGAAAATTGAACATGTGGCTTTATGGACGTACAAGCTCGAAGAGATGAAAGAATTCTATGTAAAGTATTTTGGCGGAAAATCAAATGAAAAGTATGTGTCGGCGCATGAATTTAAGGCGGAATTTTCATCATATTTCATATCATTCGACTCTGGATGCAGACTGGAATTGATGCAAATGGATACAATACCAGACGGCAGCAATAAGAAAGGTTTCGAATCGACAGGCTTTACGCATATCGCTTTTGAAGTCGCCGAAAAGCGTGAAGTGGATGATATCGTCAAAAGACTCATGGCAGACGGCATAACCATTACCGGAGAGCCGCGCATGACCGGAGACGGGTATTATGAAGCTGTCCTGCTGGATCCAGACGGAAACTGTGTTGAAATTACTGTCACACCGGAATAAGCGAAGAATCATTGACGAAAATTGGCCCCTTGCAGGCAAATACTTATGTCAGCAGCGCTTATTAACCCAACGGAAAGCTTATAAAAGGATATCAGCACGCATGTGATGAATATTCACATGGAAAATATAAAACAAAAACGATAAACAAAGCAATCAAAGTTATAGGCAGAAAACAATACGGAGGAGTTTTAGAATGAAAAGAGTCAAAGTGGGCGTAGCGGGATACGGCGTGATCGGGATACGGCTGGCAGACGGTGTCGCGGCCCAGCAGGATATGGAACTTGTGGGCGTGGCGGACGTGGCGCCGACGCTCTCAGTGCGGGCCCTGGCGCAGCGCGGCATGCCGTATAAGATGTTCAACGCGGCGCCGGGCAGCGACGCGATGGAGCAGGCGGGCATCCCGGTATCGGGCAGCTTCGAAGAACTGGTGCAGGAATGCGATATCATCCTCGATAGTTCCCCCGGCGGCATCGGCGCAAAAAACAAAGAAATTTACGCCAAATACAATAAAAAAGCAGTGTTCCAGGGCGGCGAGAAGAACGAGGTCGCGGATGTGTTCTTCCACGGCTATGCAAACTATGAAAAAGGCGTCGGCCAGCAGTTTTTGAAACTGACGAGCTGCAACACCACAGGCCTCATACGCGCGGTGGATATGATAGACCGAGCGGTGGGTGCCCAAAAAGTGGCGATCACCATCGTGCGGCGCGTGGCCGACCCCGGCGACTACCACAGAGGATTGACCAACGCACTGCAGCTGGAAAAAGCGCCGAGCCACCAGGCGGAAGACCTGATGACCATCATGCCGCATATACCGTGTACAGGCATATTGGTGCACACGCCGGTGACGCACGGCCACATCATCACAGTGATCGTAACACCTGGGAAAAAGATAGATAAGAAAGAGCTCTGGGAGATGGCAAAAGCGCACCCGCGGATCATGTGCGTGCGATTAGCCGACGGTTTCCTCGGCAATGCATCAATGTTCAGATGGGCCAGAGATCTGGGCAACCCCAGAGGCGATATGTATGAGATCGCGCTGTGGGAAGAATCCATCGTCAAATCGGGCGACGATATCATGTTCGCGATCAATATCCCGCAGGAATCGGTCGTGATCCCCGAAAGCATAGATGCGGTGCGTGCCGCCATGAAGATGCAGACGGCAAGGGAAGACGGCACAGCGGAAACGAACAAGTACCTCGGGATGAAATGATATGAAATTCGGGATCAATACCATCGATGATTTTGATGTGCGGGGCAAAACGGTGCTGCTGCGCGTGGATATCAACCAGCCGGTGGATAAAGAAAAAAAGGCGCTCAAAGACACGACGCGCATCAAAGGCTGCATACCCACCGTGGTCGAGCTGGCGGATAAGGGCGCAAAGCTCGTGATGCTCGCACATCAGGGCAGCGATGTGGAATACCATAACTACTACCACTTGGGGCTGCACGCGCAGGCTTTGCGGGAATTGGCCGGCAAAGACATCGCGTATGTGCAGGATGTGTGCGGGCCGTATGCGCAGCAGAAGATAAAAGAGATGAAAGACGGCGAGATACTGCTGCTCGATAACGTCCGGTTCATGGCCGAAGAGATGACGCTTTTTGAGACAAAACTCAAGCTGACACCGCAGCTGCAGGCCAAAACACAGGTTGTGAGCAAACTCGCACCGCTTGCGGATCTTTACATCTGTGACGCATTCGCAGCCGCGCACCGGGACCAGCCGACATTGACAGCGTTTCAGCAGCTGCTGCCTTCGGCAATGGGCAGGCTGTTTGAGAATGAGTACAGCGTGCTTGCGCAGATACTCGAAAAGCCCCAAAAACCGCTTGTGTTCGTTTTGGGCGGCGCCAAGATACAGGATGCGTTTTTGATGATGGACAAGGTGCTGGGAGATGGCATCGCGGACAAAGTGCTCACAGGCGGACTGGTGGGCAATGTGATGCTGGCTGCCAAAGGCGTCGATATAGGGAAAGCTTCGCTTGAGTATATCCTGAAAAACAACCTCGGGGAGTTTATTGAGAAATCAAAAAGGCTGCTCAGCGGCTTTCCAGACAAGATCATCACACCGGTCGATATGGCCTATGCCGATGAAAAAAGGCACAATGTTTTGATCGGCAGCCTGCCGGTTGATACACAGCTGACAGATATAGGGGAAGACACAGCGCAGCTGTTTGCACGCGAGATCGCAAACGCAAAGACGGTGTTTGTCAACGGCCCGATGGGCGTTTTTGAGCAGCCGCTCACAGAACACGGCACAAAGGCGGTCTGGCAGGCTTTAGCGGACACAAAGGCGTTTACGGTATTAGGCGGAGGAGACAGCATCGCTGCCACCAACAAATACAATCTGGCAGAGAAGATGGGCTATATATGCACGGGCGGCGGGGCGATGGTGCGCTTTCTTTCGGGAGAAGAGCTGCCCGCCGTGGCCGCGCTCAAAGCTGCGGCAGATAAATTCGGTAATGAGAGGTAAGTGTTTTGGACTACAACAAAGAGAGCTTAAAGCTGCATTATGAATGGAAAGGCAAGATAGAAGTCATCGCGACAGTGCCCGTCGAAAACAAACAGGATCTGTCGCTGGCATATACGCCCGGCGTGGCCGAGCCGTGCCTGGAAATACAAAAAGATATCAGCAAAAGCTATGAACTCACAAGACGCTGGAACATGGTCGCGGTCATCACCGACGGGACGGCGGTCTTGGGGCTCGGGGACATCGGCCCCGAAGCGGGCATGCCGGTGATGGAAGGCAAATGCGTGCTGTTCAAGGCGTTTGGCGACGTGGACGCGTTCCCGCTGTGTGTCCAGTCCAAAGACGTGGACAGCATCGTCGAAACGGTGTGCCAGATATCCGGCAGCTTCGGCGGCATCAACTTAGAGGATATCTCCGCGCCGCGCTGTTTTGAGATCGAACAGAAACTCAAAGAACGCTGCGACATCCCCATCTTCCATGATGACCAGCACGGCACAGCCGTTGTGACGGCGGCCGCCATGATCAATGCCATGAAGCTGACCGGAAGGAAGCTTGAGGACCAGGAAGCGGTCGTGTCGGGCGCAGGCGCAGCGGGCGTGGCTGTCACCAAGCTGCTGATGAGCATGGGGCTGAGGAACGTGCTGCTGTGTGACTCCAAAGGCGCGATCTATGAAGGGCGAGACGGCCTTAATCCGTTCAAGCAGCAGATGGCAAAGATCTCAAACGCAGAGATGAAAAAAGGAAACCTGGAAGACGTGATCAAAGGCGCCGATGTGTTTATCGGCGTGTCCGCGCCGGGTATCCTTTCCAAACAGATGGTGGAATCCATGAACAGCGACCCCATCATATTCGCGATGTCGAACCCGGTGCCCGAGATCATGCCGGAGCTTGCCAAGCAAGCCGGCGCAAGCGTCATCGGCACGGGCAGGAGCGATTTTGCCAATCAGATCAACAACGTGCTTGCGTTTCCGGGGATATTCAGGGGTGCGCTGGATGTGCGCGCTTCCGATATCAACGATGAGATGAAAATTGCCGCGGCGTATGCCATCGCTTCGCTGATCGGCGATAGTGAACTCAAAGCCGAGTACGTGATCCCCGCGCCGTTTGATCCGCGGGTCGGCAAAGCTGTGGCGCAAGCCGTGGCCGAAGCCGCAAAGCAAAGCGGCGTCGCAAGGATATAAGGGAGAGATATGGATATAGATCTGGGGTTCGGGAAACACAGCATGAGCGTCACCATACCGGACGGCAACATGCGCGCCATACTTTTACCCAACGAAGTTAAGACAGAACTCAAGGACAGGGAAGAGGCCGCGCGCGCACTGAATGAGCCCATCGGCAGCCGGCGTCTGCGTGACATCGTCAAAAAAGGCGAAAAGGTGTGTATCATCACTTCGGATATCACGCGCCCGATGCCGTCAAAACTGGTGCTGCCGCTCATACTTAAGGAACTGCAGCAGGCAGGCGCAGAAAGCGCGGACATCACGATCGTGTTTGCACTGGGCAACCACCGGCCGCATACCGAGCAAGAGAAAAGGCAGCTCGTCGGCGACACGGTGTATGAAACGGTGCGGTGCGTGGATTCGGACCAGCAGCGCATCGTGCATCTTGGAACCACTTCGTTCGGCACGCCTGTGGATGTGTTTGAAGAGGCGGCGAACGCGGACAGGATCATCTGCCTTGGCAACATCGAGTACCATTACTTCGCGGGCTATTCGGGCGGCGCCAAAGCCGTCATGCCGGGCGTGTCCACCGCGGCTGCCATACAGGCCAACCACTCAAAGATGGTGGAGGAGAGTTCCGCTGCGGGCCGGATAGACGGCAACAACGTGCGTGCGGATATCGACGAAGTGGCGGATTTTATCAAGATCGACTTTATACTCAATGTTGTCCTGGATGAGAAAAAGCGTATCATCAAAGCCGTGGCGGGTGACCATATCAAGGCGCACAGGCAAGGCTGTGCATTCCTAGATACGCTCTACAAGGTGAAGATAAGGCAACGTGCGGATATCGTTCTTGTGTCGGCAGGAGGTTATCCCAAAGATATCAACCTGTATCAGGCGCAAAAGGCGCTTGATAACGCAAAGCATGCGGTCAGGGACGGGGGCGTTGTCATACTCGCGGCTTCGTGCGCCGAGGGGCTTGGCGAGGAAGTGTTTGAGCGCTGGATGTGCAGTGCAAAAAGCCCGTGTGAGATGATAGAGAAAATACAGCAGAAGTTTGAGCTCGGCGGCCACAAGGCGGCGGCCATCGGTATGGTGCAGCAGCGCGCGGATGTCTATCTTGTGTCCGATATGGACGATGCGTTTGTCAGGTCCATGTTCATGACGCCGTTTGACTCCGCTCAGGCGGCTTTGGATGCAGCGCTGAGCAAATACGGGCAAGAGGCGGGCGTCATCGTGATGCCGTACGGCGGCTCGACACTGCCAGCGGAGGGGTAGAATAAATTTGGTTTCCTAAGATAATTAATTATACTCAAAATGATTAATATGTAACATTATAGAAGATAGAGGCTGAAGAACAAATAACGGCCACTGAAAGGTTCCTTATAAAAGGGACTTTTTTGTTTAGGTCAAAAGAGGGGGCAAAGGATTAATGACTGGGCAGTATTATGAGCATTGAGGGAACTGTGTAATTGAGAACGATATCCTAAAACAAATCAAAATAACAATAAAACCAGCAAACATCTAAATATAGTACTGGAAAAACAAAACTTATCCTATAAAAAATACAAGTCATTGAATTTATAATTAAGGTGATGTATATCATCATAAATTTAGGAGGAACAATTCACGATGAACAAGAAAGCTTTGGTTACAGGGGGAAGCCGAGGAATAGGCAAAGGTATTGCCTTGGCGTTGGCAGAAGAAGGGTATGATATCGTTATTTCCTACGCAAGCAAGGAAGATGATGCATCCGCAGTAGTAAAAAAGATCCGCGAAAATCATGGCAGACAAGGCTACTGTTTTCAGGCATCCTTAGATAAGCCTGGCGCCGGCCATGAACTTTTTCGCAAAGCGGTTGAGGCGCTTGGGGGCCTTGATTTGCTTGTTAATAATGCGGGGCAGACCATATGTGAGCCCATCTTTGGTATTACAGAAAAAAACATGGACCATCTGATAAACCTGGATTTCAAATCCTTTATTATCATGATGCGTGACGCTACAAAGTATATGATCGATCATGATATAAAGGGCAATATCATCAATATCACTTCATCAAGGGGTGAGCGTGCGTATCCCGAATGCGGGATCTATTGCGGGCTCAAGGCAGCTCTTAATCATGCCATTAAAGCCTTTGCGCTGGATGTATCAGGGTATGGCATACGAATCAACAATGTGGCTCCTGGCGCAACCCGTATTCGTACAAAAGATGAACTTTTTGCAATGAAAAATGGTGAAAAAAGCGATTATTTCTGGAAAGATGAATTCGCAGACAAGTCAAAACCGATAGGCGCAGACTTTTGGGATGAGCTTGGAGAAGCCATACCTCTTGGGCGTTCCGGTCTTCCTGAAGATGTCGCAAATGCAGTGGTCTTTCTGTCTTCTGAAAAAGCATCGTATATTACAGGCATTACACTGCGTATCGATGGCGGTTTGATTATTCCTGGGATGCCGGAAGGATTTGCTGGCCAAGGCGGGCTCGCAGCCGGCGGCTGGGGGCGTCCTGAACCGATCAAATAAATAGTTTTTTAGGAGAGGAATTATATTGTCATGAAAGAACGGTTTTTCTACGTTGGTACTTATGCTGAGCCATCAGAAGAAAGTATATTCCTATACAAAGCTGATTTTGAAAACAAAAAGATAACAAAGATCGCTTCTCATATAGGAACACCCAACCCGTCTTATCTTTTGCAGCATAAAAATGGAACTTTGTATGCAGTTGAAGAACTGGTTCCAGAAGGCAATATGTCAGCTTTTTGCACCGATAAGGATGGATTTAAAAAACAATGCACTTTGCGGTCTTACGGCGCGGATCCGTGCCACCTGGCTTTAGATGATCAAGAACGATTCTTATTTGTTTCTAACTATTCCAGCGGCAGCTTGGCCATGTTTGAACTGGACAGCGGCGGGATTCCCAAAGAGGTCTGCTGTTTGATGAAACACGAGGGAAAAGGCATTGATCCAGTCCGTCAGGAAGGGCCTCATGTGCATTTTTCAAAATACTTAAATGGGATGCTGTACGTCTGCGATCTGGGCGTAGATACTGTGTTTTGTTACAGGGTCAATGAAAAAGAAAAAAAGCTGGTTAAGACAAAAAACAATATTCATATTCCGGCCGGCAACGGTCCGAGGCACTTGTGTTTTCACCCGCAACATAGTGAGTGGCTGTATGTTGTGGCTGAGTTAAGTGCCAGCGTATTTGTCTTTCATCTTGAGGCAGATAAGTTTGTCCTCAAACAAGAAATAAGCTCACTTCCTGATAATGTGCCGAAGGAAAACCGGGTGGCAGCCATAAAATTTTCAGACGATGGGAAATACCTGTTTGTATCCAACAGAGGCAATGACAGTTTGACAGCGTTTGCCGTTACGCAAGGGTGCCTGCTTGAACTATTAGATATATGCCATACAGGCGGTAAAGCCCCGAGGGACTTTACCCCGTTTGGGGATTACTTTATCGTTGCAAATCAGGATTCGTCACTATTGACTGTGATGCATTTTGACCGCGTTAAGCAACGTCTTGAAAACATCAAAATGAAAGAAAGAGTCAAACATCCTGTATGTGTACTTGAAACGAAACATACAGGCGGCACAAAATAGGGCAGAATGCTCAATTTTGAATCAAAAAAGTATATGAAGGATATGGGGCTTGCGTTGGTTTGACATGCCTTAAAAAGCAAGGCCATGCGGGACAGTTTAAGCCCCCTTTTTCTTAAAAAAACAAACAAACAGCCATAGTTATACTCTTCATTTTGTATTTATTGATTCATTTAAACCCAAATTATAGACAGGGTAATATAAAGCCTATCCGGTTGTTTCAGAAAAATATATGGCATAAAATTATTATAGTAATCAAAAGAAAAATTTTGAAGGGATGATCATTGATTGAAATCTAATGAATATAAAAAGACAAATATCTTGTCGAAATTTCTCAGTTTGAAAGAAAGCGGTGTGATTATTCCAACGATTGTACTGCTTATCATCGTGCAAATATTGAATCCTGTGTTTCTTTCCGGCAGTAATATCATCAATATACTCAGGTCGGCAAGCTTCACGCTGATGACTGCAATCGGCATGACTTTTATCATGATATCCGGAGGCATTGATTTGTCGGTCGGATCTGTTGTGGGTCTTGGGGGCGTGATCACCGGTATCGCACTGGTCAATGGTTTGCCCATATTTTTGTGCATACTGTTGGGCATCCTGACGGGCGTGGTGATTGGGTTAATTAATGGTTTTATCATATTCAAATTTAAGATCGCGCCTCTGATGATGACACTCGGCTCATTAAACATCGCAAGAGGCATCATTTATGTGTTGACAGAGGGCGTTCCGGTCTATCCTTTGCCCAAAGCCTTTGAACAGATCGAACAGGGATACTTCCTGAGCATCCCGATGGTGTGTTGGGTGGCCTTTATTATAGCGGGGTTTGCATTTCTTTTATTAACACAGACCACATTTGGAAGGTCGGTCTATGCCGTCGGCGGAAATCCGGAGGCAGCGAGATTGTCGGGCATAAAAATTAAGAACATTTATTATGCTATATATGCCATGTGCGGCGGGTTGTCTGCCACGACGGGTGTTTTAATGGCCTCCCGGCTTGGGTCGGCACAGGCCGGAGCGGGCACGGGATTCGAGCTTACAGTCATTGCCGCCGTCGTTATCGGAGGAACCAGCACGTTTGGCGGGTCGGGAACGATCCTAGGCACCTTGATCGGTGTTTTGTTTACAAACTTACTGGCAAATTCCATGACGATCTTGAAGATATCCATATACTGGCAAAATTTGGTGATTGGCCTTGTTCTCGTCATGGCAGTCGTGATTGACGGCTACAAAAGGGAAAAATCAAAAGCCGCCTGAATACGCTTAAGGAGATGTCGAATGTACATATTGCAAATGCAAGATATGCGCAAAAGGTTCGGAAATTATTATGCGCTTGATAATGTCAACATTGACTTGAAAAAGAACGAAATACTTGCGTTGCTTGGTGGTAACGGTGCGGGAAAATCCACACTGATGAGAGTATTAAACGGGTCGTATTCATATGACAATACATGTTCCGGCAAAATTATCGTGAATGGTGAAGAAAAAATATTTTCTTCTTCGCGTGATGCTGAAGACACCGGTGTGGTGATGATCTACCAGGAGATCAACCTGCAAAATGAATTGAGTGCGGCAGAAAATATATTCATGGGTATTTTCCCAAAAACGAGCCTGCGAACGATCAACTGGAAAAAGATCAAAAAAGAATCGTTGTCAATTTTAGAGAGCCTTGGTGTGCATATTGACGTTTCAATCCCGGTGAGAAATTTTGGCGCAAGCATACAGCAGTTGATATGTATAGCAAGAGCGCTCGTTAGGAATCCGAAGCTGCTGATCCTTGACGAACCGACGTCCTGTTTAACGGAATCCGAAACCGAGCACTTGATGAAAACGATTCGTTCTCTTAAGTCACAGGGTATATCAAGCATATACATTTCCCATAAACTTGATGAGGTGATCGATATAGCTGACAGGATCGTTATTCTGCGGGACGGGAAAAACGTATCTGTTTACAACAAAAACGAATTTGATTCAAAAAAAATAGTACAAGACATGATCGGAAGAACGATCGAGACCATGTACCCAAAAGTTGAAAAGACGCTGCAGGAAGAAGTCCTTAAAGTAGATAACTTTACGGTCGGTCATCCATACTCGCTTAAGAAAAACATCATTGAAGGCGTTGGGTTCTCCTTAAAAAAGGGCGAGGTTCTTGGATTAGCCGGCCTCGTTGGCTCAGGGAGAAGTGAATTATTAAGAGCAATTTTTGGCGCAATGCCAAAAAAGAGCGGCAAGATATTTATTGATGGCAAAGAATGCATCATCAATGAACCGGCCGATGCGTTAAGACACGGTATTGGACTTTTGTCTGAGGATAGAAAAAAAGACGGCTTGATCCAAGCCATGACAATCAAGGAGAACATGACGATCTGCGTGTTAAAGATTATTTCGAGATATGGAATCCTCAAGAAAAAATATGAGAGAATGCTGGCGGAAAAATATAAAAAATCATTGAGCATCATGATGTCCAATCTGAACAACAATATCGGCTCACTGAGCGGCGGGAATCAGCAAAAAGTCATTCTGTCGAGATTATTGATGTCAAAGCTTAAGATATTGTTTCTTGATGAGCCCACCCGAGGCATTGATGTCGGCGCAAAAAATGAAATCTACAAGATTATCGGTGAACTGGCGGCGCAGGGGCTGAGCATAGTTGTTATATCATCTGAGCTTCCGGAACTGTTGGAAATTTGCGACAAATTCGTTGTTTTGGCAAGGGGAGCCGTCAGAATGGAGATGTACAAAGAGGAAGCAACACAACACAAGCTTCTTCTGGCTGCATCAGGTTTCGATGAATGATATTAATTCGTATTGTATTGAAAAATAAGGTGATGATGTTGGGTTTAAATGGAAGGAGGAAAAGTATAAACAAAATCCTATTTATAAACTGAAAGGAAAAAGAGTATGAGAAGAATAGTGTTTATTGTAGTAGCTGCTTTAATGTTTTGCACGCTTTTCGCAGGATGTACACAGCCCGCTGAACAGGCGCAAACTGAAAAGCAAGATGTGATCTCATCCGAGGCCGCGCCTAAGACACCGGAAAAGGAAGCTGAGAAGGCGCCCGACAAACCGCTGCAGATCGTTTATGTTCCGCCGCTCATCGCTCATCCTGTCTGGCTCGTTGCAAAGCAAGGCTTTGAAGATGCTGCCAGGGATCTTGGATTTGAAGGACAGTGGGTTGGCCCTAGCACCAATGATGTCAACGAGGTTGTGAAGCAGATCGAAATCGCAATCGCAGCAAAAGCAGACGGCATCATCACGTACGGCGCTGCACCTGATGCAATGCAACCTGTATTGCAAAGAGCAGCAGATGAGGGCATTCCGGTGGTTTGTGTCATTGGCGACGTCCCGAATGTTGACAAGCTTGGTTTTATGGGCACAGATCCCCAAAACTTCGGCGAAACCGGTGCCAGAGTTCTATCAGAAAAAATGGGTGACGAAAAGATCTACGTTGTAGGACAGATGTTTGCGCTTGATGCTGCCCAAAACATTGCGAACTTTAACGGTTACAAGGATGGCCTCAAGAAGCACGCGGCTGGTTTTGAATGGCTTGCAACGAATGCATCGAACAGCGATATGGCAACGGGCATGCAGGAATGGGAAAAAGCGATCATTACATATCCTGAATTAAATGCCTTTGTGTGTTCAAGCGGTGAATCAGCGGCTTCTGCGGCTAAAGTACTTGAAGAAAGAAACCTTGTTGGTAAAATTACCGTGGTCGGCATTGATGATATGGATGAAACATTGGATGCTATCCGCAACGGCGTTGTGCATGCGACGCTGACGCAAAACTTTTACAGATGCGGTTATCAGGCAGCCCAGTGGATTTATGACTATCAAACAAACGGCACAAAACCGAATCCGTCTTCCATTGACACAGGAACGATAGTTGTTACGAAAGCAAATGTGGACACTTATATCGAGGAGCTTATGGACAGAAGTTCATGGTAATCATGCAGCTTTAGTTCATAGCGAAAGGATTTAGGCAGATACATTCTATGGTATCTGCCTAAATCCATCAAAAATTTTGAGGCAAACGATATGGATTATTCATCAAACAGAAATTACGGATGCCGTATAATTGAATACTCACATAGAAACAACAAAATGATCACAATGGAAAACGAATTGCTAAAGATCAACATTCTTTTGGATAAAGGTGCTGATATCGTCGACATGGTTTATAAGCCAATGGATATAGATTTTATGTGGAAAGCACCTGGAGGGATCAGAGATACGTCAAAACTTATCCCGTCATGTTCTCAAAGGCTTGGCGCACATCCGGATTACTACGAAGGCGGTTGGCATGAATGCTTCCCGGGCGGAGGCCCGTATATTTATAAAAACGCAGAAGTCGGACTGCACGGAGAAGTCACCCTGATGCCATGGTCATACAGGGTTGAAGAAGACAGAGAAAACATAATCAGCATATCCTTAAAATGTGAAACCTACCGTTTCCCGTTTTATATAGATAAAAAGATCACGATGTACAGCAACAGGCCAGTGATCGAATTTGATGAAAAGATCACCAATAACTCAAATGAAGAGATCCCATACATGTGGGGGCACCATCCGGTATTCGGGAAGCCGTTTCTAGACGGGAGCTGCAGAATCGACGTTCCTGCAAAAGATTTTAGCGTATGCAAACGATTTAATCCGGATACAAGCTTGTATGAATCAGGTTTTAAGGGAAAATGGCCGGCTGCAAAGACAAAAAGAGGCGAATTGGTGGATATGACACAAGTGCCTTCAGGTGAGACGCCCATGGCAGACTTGTTTTTCATTGAAGGATTGAAAGATGGTTGGTATGCCGTCACCAACACAAACCGGGAATTAGGCATTGGCGTGGCATGGGATGCTAAAATATTTCCGTATATATGGTATTGGCAGGTCGCATATGGACTGTCCGGATTTCCATGGTATGGAAGGACCTATAATATCGGATTAGAGTTCTGGACGAGTTATCCAACAGAATTCCATGAAGCCGTGACAAATGGAACAATAAAAAAATTTGAACCCTGCGGAGTACTCAACACCAAGTACAGCGTTGTAGTGTATACTGGGCTGAAAAAAGTCAATCATATTGATTTGAAAGGTGCTGTGAAATAGGCCGCGCAGACAATTGGCAAATATGTGTTTAAGCAGAGATGAGGCATGGTTGTGATAAATATATTTTTTAACAAAGCTTTCATTCATCTCCCGCAAGGTATCCGGCTTATCATATTAAGTCGGATACCTTGCACCAGTACAGCAATAAAGGGTTTTGTTGCCCGACAGTCGAATATTTGTAATAAATATTAAAAATTGAGTTTGGAAAAAGCAACGTTTTTCCCCTTTAACCCGAAAATATCCAGCCAGAGAAGTAACCTGCGAGTAAAAAGCCGTCATGTGAAACAAAAATAAAGCAAGGTGAATGCTATGCTCAATTTAATGATAGTCGATGATGAGATTTGGGTTTGCGAATTATTAAAAGGCATTACGGAATGGGAAAAGCTAGGCTATAAGATTGCATCTGAAGCACACGAAGGCCAGGAAGCTTTTGATTTGATCAAAAAAACAAAGCCTGATGTCGTAATCACAGATATCAGGATACCGGGCATGGACGGCATATCATTGGTTGAACAATCACGTAAGTTGGGACTTAATACGGAGTTTATTATTATCAGCGGCTATAATGATTTCGAATATGCAAGAAAAGCAATACAAGTAGGCGCGCTCGATTATATCACAAAACCGATAGAAGAAAAATATTTAAGCGAACTGATGATAAAAACGCGCAAGCAAATCCAAAAACGCAAACACAAGTCTGATGAAGAAAAAATCATAAAGGAGAAATTACAGGTCTGTGTAAGCCAATTAAAGGATAGGCTTTTTCTTGATATCATGCAGAACAACAAGATTTTGGCCGAAGAATTGAGTATCGCAAAAATCAACCAGATGTACGGGATGAAATTCAAAGACGGGAATTTCCAAGTTATACTTTTTAAAGCAGAGGATAAAGAACAAGAAAAACTAATCAAAGATATATATCTTGAAGATAAGATTTTCGGGGTGCTTTCAAAGTATATTGATTTGTTGAAAAAGGAATGCTATGATGTTTGCCTTGTTTCTGTAGACAACTTCAAATTTGCATGCATCATAAACTACAATCCAAAAGAACTGACAACAGTATTAAAAAGCATCTCTTATATGTTTGAGGCATCAAAAGCTGATATGCAAAGCAGCTTTGCCTTAGAGCTGACCGCCGGTTTGGGCAGCTGTCAAGGAGAAATTGAAAATCTGGATAAAACATATCTTGACGCGGTCAATGCAATCAAAGCAAGGATCATACTTGGGACAGGAAGAATCATTGATACCGAACAATATAACAACAATATGAAGGAGGTTTTGCAGCCTAATCAAGAGATCGAGCTCTCAAATATTATTGAGTCCTTCAATTATGACGGTTTTGAAAAGTTTTTAAGCGATCGTCTTAATCATTTCAATAATCAAAATCCTCACGATGCTGTTTGCATTTTTAAATTTGCCATCTATGTCGCCCAGATGATTTATGAAATCATCATACAAAAACACAGCGATATAGAAGAAGGAATGATAAAAAAGATCGAGGCCTTCAAAGATATTGAGGAGTGTATGTCCATCCATCAAATACATATGTATCTCATGGATTTATATAAAAAGGCTTCAAATGCGTATGAGCAGCTCAGGCGACAGCAGGACAGTAAGCTCATCAACATTGTCAAAACATATATAAGCCAGAATTATCGTCATAATATCACACTCAATGAGGTCGCAAACATTGTCTATCTGAACCCCTGCTACCTTTCAGATTTATTTAAAAAAGAAGCAGGGATAAATTTCAAAAATTATCTGACGAATTACAGAATGAAAATTGCCAAGGATCTGCTGATAGATATAAGATATAGAGTGAACGAGGTCGCAGACTTAGTCGGATACAAGGATGTGGATTATTTTAGCCGATTATTTAAAAAAGTTGTTGGTGTCAGTCCTGTAAGCTATAGAAAAATGTACACAATATAATTCTTGATCAGATGATGAAACCACATGTAAATGTTAACCACATCATAAATCTGGATGGCGATGTTAAATCTAAAATAAAAACAAGGTTGCTGATGTTTTGCGGCATCTTCTTGCTGCTGAGTATCTTGATCATTATTGTATGCATTTTGTTTTCATTAATAAACACAAAACAGTTTCAAAAAGAAGAAGAAACAAAAATGATCAGCAGACAGGTGGCGCAAGCTACATTAAAAATCAGGGATGAGATCAAGACAACAGAAATACTCATTGATTTGGCGCATGTGGCCGTAAATAACCAAAGCGATTCGTGGAAACTTATGGATTCTTTCCTCAATTTACATACAGACATATCCGGGATCACACTGATAATCAACAAAGACAGAGTTATTCCGTACAAGAATATGGCCAGCCCTTATTACTTTAAACCCAGCACCCCTGAAGTGTTTAATGAACTGCAGATATACAGAGGTGATCTTGGCCTGATTTTGCGGAGAAAAGAATATGACGGTGAGTATTTACAGTTCATAAAGAGCATTGAAGAACAAGATTCAAATAGAAAAAAACTGATCGTTATCGAAAAAAATCTGGGTTTAATAAAAAAACATATCCAAGAGGTCGACCTTCCCGCAGAGGGGAACCTGATCTTCGTCAACAGCATCGGTGATGTCTTGTTTTCAACAAACGAGCAGGAGCCGCCATTCACAGACAAGAATATCTTAAACCATCTCAACAATACATCCGGGATGACGGATCAGTTGATGATTAATGGTGTCAATAAATATGTTTTTTATGACCGTTCTGCGCTTGATGGTTGCATTGTTTTATATCTGATGCCGGCACAATACTTTGAAAGGAACGATTTTTCAGCTTTCTATCTTATGGGGATATCTGTTTTTTTGGGCTTTTTATTGGTGCTCATTAACATCTCTTTGTTTTATCAGAATATTTATCGGCCAATTGTCGGTATTGAACGCCTGGTCATGCAGATTGATGCAGGCCATTATGACTATGATATCGTATCTATGAACAAAGGAAAATTTCTTCAGCCCATTTTTAATAGATTAAAAAATATTATGGACAATATGAAAAAATTATCACAGAGCGAGTATTCTTCGAAGGTGCTTATTAAACAAGCGGAGTTGTTTGCTTTGCAATGTCAGATCAATCCCCATTTTCTGCACAATACACTGGAAACGATACGCGGACAAGCCATATCAAAGGGCGCACGCGATATCGAACAAATGACAAAAGCACTGTCGCAGCTATTCAGATACAGCATCATTAATAAAGGAAGCATGGTTAACTTAGAAGAAGAAATACAAAATGTTGAAAACTACCTGACGATACAGCATTATCGCTTTAGCAATAAGTTTTCTTTCATCAATAAAGTTGATAAAGACACGCTTAAACATCGTGTTCCTAAGCTGCTCATACAACCGCTTGTAGAAAACGCTTTTCAGCATGGGCTTGAAACAAAAGTGGGCGCCGGCGAGATTTCGATACATGCGTTCAGGACACAAAACAGATTGATCATACAGATAAAAGACGACGGGGTGGGCATTGAAAAAGAAAAACTTGACGAGATCAACGCATACATTGCAGGCATGAAAAATAACCTGACCCAAAAGGAGAATTATTCTATTGGATTGATCAATGTGATAGAGAGAATAAAGCTGAATTTCGGGCCGGAATACGGTATTAAGATTTATAGTATAAAAGGATCGGGAACGATGGTTGAGGTTATCCTTCCGCTTATTTGATGTGAGCGCTTAGAATCCTGCTAAGCGCCGGAGGGAGCCTACTGAAGAAGGAGGAAAGGTGATGTCAAAAGCTGATCACGAACACAAAATGCTAAAATATAAACTCATACTCTTTGTTTTTTGCCTTCTGTTTCTTTTTTCCGGTTGTAATACTCGCGGCGGAGATGCAACGGATTTGAATATCGACGAGTCGAAGGGCAACAATCAAGCAGTTTTAGCGACCGATGAAAAAGGGAAACTCAACAAGGATGAAGTCTACTATACGGTCGGGATGCATATTAATGTTCCTTATTGGCAGGCGCATAAAAGGGGGCTAGAGGTGGCTGCAGCTGAGCTCTCCGTAAGGGCGGTGTTTACCGGTGAGACCGGGAATGATCCGGCAAAGCAAATAGATATCTTCGAACAAGTCTTAAAGAAAGATCCGGCCGGCATTTTGGTTTCGCCGCTTGATCCTGAAGGGATGACTGCAAGCATAAACAAAGCGATCGAAGCTGGAATACCCGTCATCTGCATTGATACCGATGCGCCGAAAAGCAAAAGGCTATGTTATTTCGGGACAAATAATTACGATGCTGGTTGGGCAGCTGCTGAAATACTGTCAAAAGCGATTGGAGAACGCGGTGATGTAGGCATTTTGACCATTCCGGGCGTATTCAGCATCGATGAAAGGACAGAAGGATTTAAAGATTGCATCATGAAAAACTACCCTGATGTGAAAATCGTTTCCGTACAGAGCGATGAAGCGAACCCTTCCAAGGCGGCAGAAGTCACGTCACAAATGATAAGGGCAAACCCTTCCCTCAGAGGCATTTTCGGCGGCAATTCGATAAGCGGAGTTGGCGCGGCAGCTGCATTGCGGGAAGTTAATAAAACCGGAATAATCAAGATTGTTTCAATGGACAGGGATGACGCCACTCTGGAGCTTGTTGAACAGGGCGTTATTGAAGCCACGATTGTTCAGAGGACTTTTACAATGTCGTACTATGCAATGAAATTCCTTTATGATTACAACCACGACAGGGTAAAAATGGCCAATGACATCACAGGCATCAATCCGTTGCCACAGCATGTCGATACTGGTGTTATCGTTGTTGACAAAAGCAATGTGGCGAAGTTCAGATAGGCGAAGATTGAATGGAGCATCAGTATGAAATACGAGATATTGAGACTTGAGAATATCACAAAGCAGATCAATAAAATAAAAGTCCTGGAAAACGTGTGCCTTGATATTTATAAAGGTGAGATCCATGTACTGCTCGGAGAGGCCAATTCAGGAAAATCAATTCTTGCTAAAATAATTGCCGGTTTATGTCATAAAGATTCGGGTAAATTTTTTTTTGAAGGCAGGGAGGTCAGCCTGGATACATACGATCAGGCAAGAAAGCTGGGCATAAGCTTTATCCATCAGGAAATGAATTTAATACCGAACCTGAGTATTGCTGAGAATTTATTTATTGGGCGGGAAATTCATAAGCTGTTTCCTTTTATCGATAAAAAAATGACTTTTGATTATACTCGATTGCTGCTAAAAGCGATGGGACTGAATTTGGATCCAAGGACTCTGGTCAGTGATCTGACAATGTCTCAGAAGCGCATTCTTGAGATCGTCAGAGCGATTTCATTCTACAGCAAGCTAATTGTTTTGGATGAACCGTTGGCCTATCTTTCGAAAGCCGACACGCAAATATTTATAGAGAATATTCCTCTGTTAACAAACCAGGGGATGTCTATTTTGTACCTGACAAACAGTATCGATGAAATATTCACACTTGCAGACCGTATTACCGTTCTGAAGATGGGAAGGGTCATCTACAAGAACCATGGAGAAAAAATACCTGATGAAGTCAGTCAAAACAGCTTGATAAACAGAGTTAAAAAGACTTTTTACACCAGAGAAAGGGTTGTAGGCGCAAGGGTGCTCAGAGTTCAAGGCCTTTCTGCTGACGGACTGTTGGATATTACTTTTTCAGCGAAAAGCGGAGAAGTGATTGGGATTACCGGACTGCCCGACTCGGGGTGCGATAAACTGGCAAAGCTTCTTTTTGGGATGGAAAAGAAAAAAAGTGGAGAAATATGGATCAACGATACAAGGCTTGATATCCGAAACCCAAGGGATGCAATTAAAAACGGGATTAATATGGTGATGGGGAATGGGGCATTAAACGGGTTGATCATGGATATGAGCATTAAACATAACCTGACTTTGCCGATTATACATAAAATGAGTTGCGGAGTGTTTATAAAAGGGAAGGCGCAAGATAACTACGCGCAAACATTACTGCAAAAACAAAAAATACGATATCATAACATTAATGAGAGTATATCTAAGGCATCTTTCAGCGACCAAATAAAGATGCTTATATCAAAATACTTGACCACAAACCCCAAAGCATTAATCTTTTTTATCACAACAAAGGAATTAGCGTTTAATACGAAAATGGAATTATATGCTGAAATTAACGGTCTGGCTGAAAAAGGCCTCATAGTCTTATTTATATCTTATGATCTGCATGAAACCATCACGGTCAGTGATCGGGTTTTTTTGTTGCAAAAAGGCAGGATAACAGGGGTTTCGGATGAAGTTTACAGGCAAAAAGAACATTTGTCGAATTGATTTTTTGGATTATATGTTTCGCGGAGGGGATCAAGATGAACATGGATCAAAATAATGCAATCGTGAACAATCAAATAAAACATTTCAAATGGGTAAAAAAATACCCGTATATCGTTATCTTTTCAACGTTGACCCTAATATACATCTTGATTTCGCTGCTTTTTGACCGTTTCTTTATCGAAAGCAATTTAATAGCATTGCTAAAATCATTCTCATTTATTGGTATAGCTGCATTCGGGCAATGCGTTGTGCTGCTGTCGAGAGGTATCGACTTATCAGTAAGCGCCACTTATAATTTTTCGGGTGTTTTCTGTGCTGTGATCATTCAAAGTTTAGGATTGCCTGCTATTATTGCTGTTTTTATATGCCTGGCTGCTTCCGTCACATTCGGCCTTATCAGCGGCATGCTGGTGACGAAACTCAAATTATCGCCGTTCATTGCAACGATAGGTATGCTCAGCATCATCAACGGTTTTTCACATTTGATCACAGAAAACAACCCGAGCTTATATTTGCCGATCGAATTGAGGTTAATAGGGCAAGGTTATATCGGCCCGCTCCCTGTTTCCTTTGTTATTTACATTTGTTTTGCGGTGATTTTTGCGATTCTATTACACTCAACGGTCATGGGGATACGGTTATTTGCAATCAGAGGCAACGAATGGGGGGCAAAGGTATCGGGTATCAACGTAAACGGCATCAAGTTATTTGCCTATGCCTTATCTGGCTTTACGGCTGGCCTGGCAGGCCTTATGGATGCGGCACGCGTGGGCTTTGCGTGGCCTTCTACCGGAGTGGGTTATGAACTAAACTCGGTGGCAGCAGCAGTTATTGGTATCGTCAGTATATCGAATGGGTTAACAACAATTTTGGGGGTCATTGTTGGTTCCTTGTTCATCGTCATGCTGCAAAACAGTTTTATGCTGCTTAATATATCCGGTTATTGGCAGCAAATTGTCATTGGAATCACTGTGCTCTCTATAATCGCATTTTCTAGAGGAATAAAAATAAACGAGCCGACAGAATGAGAGTATTGCTAATATCAAACAGTCACACCAATGCAAAGATATGTGTATGATACACAGAAAATTTTTTGCATGAATAATTTTCAAGGAGAGATCAATATGGAAATCTTAAAACAAATTGGAAACATGGGGCTCATACCGGTCGTGGTCATTGAAGATGCGCAGCTTGCAGTACCCGCAGCACAGGCATTGATGGACGGCGGGCTCCATGTGATGGAGATCACTTTGCGTACAGAACAGGGGATACCTGCCATCGCGAAGGTTAAGCAAGCATTTCCTGAAATGCTCGTTGGCGCAGGAACCGTTCTGTCGCTCGAAAAAGCGAAGCTTGCTGCGGACGCGGGTGCTGAGTTTATCGTCGCCCCGGGGCTTGATCCCGAATTGGTGGAATGGTGCCTTGGCAGAGGATTAGCCATCACGCCTGGTTGTGTGACGCCTACCGAAATACAGCAGGCTTTAAAATACGGCCTAGATGTGTTAAAATTTTTCCCTGCGAATATTTACGGCGGGCTTGCAGGTTGTAAGGCGCTCAGCGGCCCGTTCCCCATGGCCAAGTTTATCCCGACTGGCGGCGTCGATGTGAAGAATCTGGCTGATTATGCGGATAAGCCTTATATCCATGCCATCGGCGGCGGTTGGTTGTGCAACACCGCAGATCTCAAAGCGCAGAATTTTGAAGCGATCACAAAAACAGTTAAAGTGTCTATCGAAGCATTGCTGGGCTTCGAAATCGCACATATTGGGATCAACGCGAACAACGAAGACGAATCTATGGATATCGCAGAACAGTTTTCCCATGGTTTCGGCTTCAATGTCAAGCCGGGCAACTCATCCAATTTTGCCGGGAGCGGCATAGAAGTCAATAAGGGAGCGGGGCTTGGCGCTAACGGACATATCGCAATACTGACAAACAGCATTGCGCGCGCGGCCTATTATCTTCAGACCCGCGGGTATACGGCGGATTGGGCGACGTCTAAGGGGCCTGCAAACAGGCCGGTTGCGGTATACCTAAAAAATGAGATCGGCGGATTTGCGATACATTTACTGCAAAAAAAATAACGGAGGTTTTTTAAATATGAAGATTGTCACATTCGGAGAAGTGATGCTCAGGCTCAAGTCTCCCGGGAACGAAAAGCTGTTTCAGTCGCCAGTCCTTGAAGCTTCATTCGGCGGGGGAGAAGCCAATGTGGCCGTATCGCTTGCCAACTATGGGCAGGATGCCGTGTTTGTGACCGCATTGCCCAAGAACGCGATCGGCGACAGCTGCATGCAGGAGCTTAGGAAATGGGGCGTGGATACATCAAAGATCCTGCGCAGCAACGGCCGAATAGGTATATATTTTCTGGAAACGGGTGCGAATCAGCGGCCTTCCAACGTCGTGTATGACCGTGAAGCCTCTGCCATAGCGCTTGCCAAGCCCGGAGACATAGACTGGGAAGCGGTGTTTGAGGATGCGGGTTGGTTCCATTTCACAGGCATCACACCGGCGATCAGCAAGAATGCCAAAGAGCTTTGTTTTGAGGCGGTCAAGGCTGCAAAGGCCAAGGGTATAACGGTTTCCTGTGATTTTAACTTCCGAAAAAAACTGTGGAATTACGGTGAAACGGCAACGCAGGTGATGCCCGAGCTTGTCAAATACTGCGACTATGGGATAGCCAACGAGGAAGATTGCCAGAAATCCTTAGGGGTGCATATTGATGTGGCGGTAGAGAGCGGCAAGCTGGATACAGATAAATACAAGGCGCTGGGCGACAATGTGCTAAAGCTGTATCCGAATCTGAAGGCCGTGGCCATTACGCTGCGTGAAAGCGTTAGTGCGGATATCAACGGCTGGGCTGCGTGCCTTAACGATGGAGAAAATTTTTATCTGAGCAGAAAATATGAGATCAGGGATATCATTGACCGCGTGGGCGGCGGCGATTCATTTGCAGCCGGGCTGATATACGCTCTTGGTACTTATAAGAGCAAGCAGGAAGCGCTCGAATTTGCGGTGGCTGCCAGCTGTCTTAAGCACTCCATACTTGGCGATTTTAACCGTGTTTCTGTGGCCGAGGTGGAGAAGCTCAAAGGGGGCGACGCTTCGGGCAGGGTACAGCGGTAACGGGCCATATATACATAGGTACAAGCGGAAAAACGGATCATTTATCAGCTGTTTGTGTTATCATATATTATCGATCAAGGTGCACACAAGAGTGTTTATTGTGTTAAATATAAAATGAATCGAGGAAAGCGTAAGTGAAAACGGTACTGGTAACCGGAGGAGCCGGCTATATCGGCAGCCATATGGCCGCTGCCCTTCACAGGCAAGGTTACAAAGTCATTGTTGCGGACAACCTTTGTACGGGCCACAAAGAAGCTGTTAAATTTGGCGAATTGTGTGTCGGCGATGTGCGCGAAACCTCATTTTTAGACAGTATATTTACGACGCACCACATAGACGGCATCATCCATTTTGCGGCAAGTTCACTTGTTGGGGAGAGCTGCCTTGATCCGCTCAAATATTACATGAACAATTTGGCCGGTGCGCAAATGCTGCTGGAAGCCATGCGTCGCCACGGAATAAAAAACATTGTTTTTTCGTCAACCGCCGCTGTTTACGGAGAACCAAGAAAGCAGCCCATTGAAGAGAACGATATCACTTTGCCGACCAACCCGTACGGGGAATCAAAGCTTGCTGTCGAAAGACTGCTTAAATGGTGTGATAAGGCTTACGGTATAAGGTATGTCTGCTTGCGGTATTTTAACGCGGCAGGCGCTGACAATTTGACCGGTATTGGCGAGGATCACAGCCCGGAGACGCATCTTATCCCCCTAGTGCTGCAGACAGCCCTCGGGAAAAGCCAGCATATAAGAATCTTCGGAAATGATTACCCCACGCCGGACGGTACCTGTCTGCGCGACTATATAGACGTGAGAGATCTCACAGATGCCCATATATTGGCCTTAGAACACCTTGATGCCGATCGGCCGAGCGATGTTTTCAACCTTGGAAGCAGCACAGGCTATTCAGTCAGGCAGATCATCGACATGGCACAAAAAGTGACCGGTTGCATGATACCTTCAGTGGTGGCAGAAAGGCGCGCAGGGGATCCGCCTGTGCTTATCGCCTCAAACAAGAAGGCAAAACAAAGGCTTGGGTGGCAGCCGCGCTACAGCCTGGAGGATATGGTCCTCAGCGCCTGGCACTGGCATAAGAGCTATCCTTTTGGTTTTGGAGAGATATGAAGGATCTTGCCAATCAATGAGCTGTTTTGCGTTTCTTTTTGAGCTAGAGTATTTTTGCGTTGAATGATGCGTTTTTTAGATATAACTTGCCGTATCAAAGAAAACAAAGAAAACCTTGAATTTGCAACTAATTACGGCCCATAATAAACGGCATTCATCAAAACACCCTTCTGCGGGTGTTTTTTTTACGGGCGGTTAAAGTCAACGCAAAAAATGGCCTTGAAGGCTAAAAAGGAGAAATTGTAATGACTTATACAAGGTTATTGAGTCACCAAGGGAGGCCTTATCTTTGCGGGGAAGATATCCGCCATGTACAGATGGCGCTTTCAAAAGCAGGGTTTTGCTCTGGCAGAATAGACGGTATTTACGGGCCGAAAACCGCAAAAGCGGTCAAAGCCTATCAGGATGCAGGCGGCTTGCAAGCTGACGGCATCGTCGGTCCGAAGACTTGGAATGCACTTTTTAACACAAATGCAGCTTCGTCCGGCTCCGTAAGCAGCTTAAGGCGAAATGATGCGGGGGAAGATGTCAAGCTGCTGCAGTCGCTGCTTAACAAATTCGGATTTGACTGCGGGTTTGAGGCCGGCATATTCGGCGCAAAAACGGACGTTGCGCTGAGATTGTTTCAGCGCAAAATGAAACTTTGTGTTGACGGCATCTGCGGCAGCAAGACGTGGAGAACTTTGCAGGCGGCATCGCTTGAGCGTTTTAAGCTGTGGGGTTTTGTCACGCTGCTGCATCAAAAGGATTATCCGTTCATGGTACGCCAGTTTCAGGCCGCTATGGGCTTAAAACCAGATGCCAAGGTGGGGGCCAAGACATTGGCTGCTCTTGGGCAGGATATCATCATACCGCGTTTTTTTGAAGATGATATGAAGTGCCAGTGCGGCGGAAAATACTGCACAGGAAGACCAGCGGGAGAGGTGTCGATCGGCGTGCGCATCCTTGCGGAACGTCTCATGCGTGTAACCGAAAATACGCAAGCGAATACAGGTTTTTTTATCCCAAACCGCAAGACTCCGGCACCCAACGGAGCCGTCGCGGGCGGTTACCGCTGTGCAAAATGGAACAAGGAACGCGGCGGCGCTTTAAGCTCGCGGCATAAAAAAGGCATTGCCGTCGATATAGGTCATAAAGACGCAAAGATCCGAAACCTTCTTGAAAAATACGCACTGTCTATGAACAAACATGGCGGCGTGGGTTACGGTGCGCGTTACATCGTACATATTGATCTTGACGGAAAACGCCGTTGGAGGTATTGAGCAGACAAAAAACCGATTTTAAAAAAGCATGATCGATTTTAGAAAGCTCATCAACCAAAGCAAATCTTAAAAAAGTGCCATACAAGACCATGACAAAGGCGCGGAACCCAGACTTTTTGCAGGGCGTTCCGCGCCTTTTTTTGACTGCCGTAAAAATGGCCGCTATTGAATGGCCGCTGTGGCAAAAAGCGGCTGATTTGCTTAGTCCATAATGGATAGAAGGTTGATCCGTCGGTTTGTTTTCAAGGGAACAAATATAGATTATATGGATAAAAAGAGATGAAAAGGCCGGGCATGGCATGAATAACTATCAAAGTGGTATAAATTCATTTGACATAACTAAATAAAGATATTAATATGATGAAAAGGTTTTCAAGAGGGTATACACAGTGCCGGATAAAAGCGTAAAACTGAATAATGTCACCATTAAAGACATTGCAACAAAAGCAAACGTGAGCGTCAGCACGGTTTCGCGTGTTTTAAATTCCAGTGCACCGGTGAGCAGGTCAACAAGAAAAAGGGTAATGGCTGCTATTGAACAAATGAGTTTTATACCAAACGAGCTTGCCCGTGGGCTGGTCAAAAGGAGCAGCAAATCAATAGCGTTTATGATCCCGGAGATACAGAATCCGTTTTACCCTGAGATCATCGAGAGTATAGAAAAAGTGACCAGTGAGCATGGCTTTTCGCTGTCTTTATATATCACAAATCAAGATCCGGAAAAGGAAAAATATTATCTGGAGGAAATGATAGCAAGAAGGATCAGCGGCGCAATAATAATATGCACAAGTATAACGGACGATAAGTTCATTAAGAAAATCCAAGAAAGAATGGAGATACTGTCGATACATGCGGATGTCCATAACGTTGATTATATAGATACAGCCGGCAGAGAAGGCACCAAGGACGTGATCGAGCATCTCATTTCACTTGGACACAGGAAAATAGGATTTATTGGGTATAGGTTTAATATTACGGCTTTGCAAAACCGCTTACTTGGATACAAAGATGCTTTAACAGGCTATGGCATTCCCATTAATGAAGATTATATTATTGAAGGGCTTGCTTTGGAAAATCCTGGCTACAATACTGCCAAAAAGCTGCTCGAATTAAAAGATAGGCCCACTGCTATCCATTGCTTTAATGAATATGTGGCGTGGGGGGCGTATGCAGCCATAAAAGAAGCCGGGCTTACGATACCTCAAGATATATCCATATCTTCATTTGACGGGCTTGGGATCACAGAACTCCTTTCTCCATCCTTGACGACAGTCATTCAGCCTATAGCAACGATGGGAAAACTGGCATGTGAACTCATTATTAAAAACATTCTGAACAGAAATATCAACATCAAACAATCTATCATATTGCCTACCAGATTGGTCATACGGGAATCTACTTGCAGCCCAAAAATTTAAGGACAAATTTTATTAAATTATCAAATTAAAGAAGGTATTTTTTAATTTGCATAGAATATATACAAAATAACGGGAAACGTTTTCATTAATGATAAATCAAATAAGAAAATAAAGCTATTTAAATACTGGTAAAAGGAACGGGAAACGATACCAGATTTATATAAATACTGTTAAGGTGGTGATTCATAAAAAGAAGCCTGCCTGTGACTTTTATTCAAAGATAATGATTAAAGGAGAAGAAAAATGAAAAGAACCATTAGCGTTGTTATTGCTCTTATGCTCGTATTCATCTTGATCGCGGGCTGCCAGGGAACGGCAGAAAAAGTTGAAACGGCAGAAAAACCAGTTCAGAAGACAGAGGATACGGCTCCTAAGGCTGAAGCTGCAGATAAACCTGTGTTAACTGTTGCTGTAAGTATTCGCTCAATGTCGAGTGAGTACCATATGCAATACGTTGAAGGCGCGCAATTGTTCATAGATACTTTGCCGCCGGGGACCGCTGAGCTGCAGATTTTGCCGTGTGAAGCAAATGATGAAAAACAAATAAACGATCTTAAAGCTTTGGTTGCGAGAACGGGAAAAGACACAATTCTTTTTATCGATCCGAACAACGCCCCCAACGTAGCGGCAATTGCTGAAATTTGCGAAGAAACAGGTGTCTATTGGGCAAATGCATGGAACATTCCTGAAGGGATCGTTCCCATGGATTATGAATATTTTGTGTGCCATCAGTCATGCGATGGTGTGAAGCAGGGATATGATATCGCTGTTGAGATGTTTAAAAGCTTTGCTACACCTGGAAAAGGAAAGATCCTCGCAATGCAGGGCATGTTGGCAAACAATGCGGCTGTAGACAGGTTCAATGGATTGCAGCAGGCGCTGGCGGAGTATCCGGACATTGAGCTACTTGATGATCAGGCTGGTGACTGGGATACAAAGAAAGCTCTAGAAATCACTGAAACATGGCTGGCGAAGTATTCGGATATTGACGGTATCTGGTGCGCCAGTGACGGCATGGCGCTGGGCATTGTTCAGGCTCTTAAATCTAAAGGCTTGAACGGAAAAGTCAAGGTCACCGGTGTCGACGGAATATCGGATGCGATTGCGGCTGTTGAAAGCGGAGATCTTGTTTGTACAATTGCAAACAACGGCTGGATGCAGGGGTTCTATGGTGTTGCATATGCATACAATGCTTACATAGGCAAACTGGATCCGCCAAATATGCCCGTTGAAAAGAGAATGTTCTATACGAACGGATTTTTGATTTCTGCAGATACCATGCAGGAGTACAAAGATCAGTTTGTCACAAACAAGCCGGTGTATGATCCAAACGATCTAGACTTTATAATCGCACGGCCAATGAAATAGCAAAGGCTTGATGCATTTTAGGATATAGGGAGATGCTCTTGTGTCTCCCTATATCCTAGACAGAAACAAGGATGATGTAAAAAAGACAGAAACAAGGATGATGTAAAAAAGACAGAAACAAGGATGATGTAAAAAAGACAGAAACAAGGATGATGTAAAAAAGACAGAAACAAGGATGATGTAAAAAAGACAGAAACAAGGATGATGTAAAAAGCTTTGGAGGCAGACAGATGAAAAACGGACCCAATGAGGCAACAGTTGCAGAAGAATTTTCTTTGCGAATGAAACAGGAGTATAAAAGGAACAAGATCATATCAAGGGCGCCTTTTATATTTCTTTTATTATTAGTGATCGGCTCAAGGGTAGTGCCGAGAATTTTGTGTATTCTCCAAATGTCAGATAATTTTTATATGGTCCCGCAGGGCAAGGTTAATCCTTGCCCTATATCGTTACAGTAACACGGCGGTGAAGGGCGGTCAAGGTCTTCAGAGCAAAGCGTGCCTTGACGGGCCGCGCACCGCCGTGTTTTAGCTTTGTTAAATTCTCACTTCCACCCGGTCACCAAAGTAAATCATCAAGTGCATCAAAATGTTGCCCCAGTCCCGAATCGGCATTGTCCATTTCTCCGTGATTTGCATCGTCACAAGGTAAAGCTGCTTTAAGAGGGCGTCGTCGCTGACAAATGCGCTCTTGGTTTTCGTGACTTTTCTGAGCTGGCGATTGAAATTCTCGATTGCATTTGTGGTATAAATTATTCGGCGAATCTGTTCCGGATATTTGAACATGGTCGCAAGCTCGTCCCAGTGTTCACGCCAGGAACGCACAGCCATGGGGTATTTGCCGCCCCAGTTCTGCTCAAATTCATCCAGCGCAGCCAGTGCTGCTTCCTCGGTCGGGGCCTTGTAAATTGGCTTTAGCGCAGCCGTAACGGCCTTCACGTCCTTGTACGACACATAGCGTGTCGAGCTGCGAATCTGATGAATCACACAGCGCTGAATCTCGGTCTTGGGAAACGCTGCTTCAATGGCATCGGAGAAGCCGGTCAGGCCGTCTACGGATGCAATTAATATATCTTGAACGCCTCGATTCTTAAGACCGTTGAGCACACCCAGCCAGTATTTCGCGCTCTCGTTTGCGCCTATCCAGATACCCAGAACGTCCTTTTTGCCTTCTAAATCAGTACCTATAGCAATATAGACCGCTTTTTTGACGACCATCCCATCTTCTCGTACTTTGTAATGGATGGCATCAAGCATCACCATTGCATATACGCTTTCCAGCGTCCGGTTTTGCCATTCCTGAATAACAGGCAGTATTTTATCTGTGATTTTAGATACGCGTGTTGCGTCCACATCGATGCCATACAGCTCGTGCATGGCTCTCTCAATATCTCGGGTTGAGGTGCCTTGTGAGTACAAGAACAGTATTTTATCCTCGATTTCCGAGATGTCCATTTGGTGCTTCTTTACGATCTGTGGTTCGTATTCGCCATTACGGTCTCTCGGAACAGACAAGTCGACGTCACCTTGACTGCTGATGACCGTCTTTTTGTAGTGACCGTTGCGTGCATTGTCCGTTTGCTTATTCTTGTAATCATACTTACTGTAACCCAGTTCTTCTTCCAGTTCAGCATCCATAATTTCTTGAATCAAGCCAGACGTGAGTTCTTTCACCAAGTTTTGTACACCGTCTAAGTCCTTAATGCCGCGTTCGTCAATGAGTTTGCGTAACGTACTTTTCTCTCGTTTCTGTGCCATGATATAAAACCTCCATTGTCAGTTGTTATTTTATCTGACAATGAAGGTTTACACAATTTCTGATACACTCTCGGCTCAAGTATTTTTATCGAAGGCTTTTTTACCCAAACCAATTTTACTGCGATCCTTAACCAGCTTGCAACGCCTTTGATATTGTCCCTGGGCTTGACGTTTGTCATTATTATGGGAAGCATTGACCTTTCAATAGAAGGGGTATTGGGGTTTGTCGGATCCATTGTGACGCTCATGGTGCTTAATACAAAAACAGACTTAAATATGGGCGTTTGGGCAATGCTTATCTCAATTATCGCAGGGGCCATTATCGGTTTCATTACAGGAATTATTCATGTTAAGGTCAAACTACCTTCATTCATGGTCACCTTTGCAATCTCCAGCATCATGAGCGGATTTGCGGTTTTGAGTTACAGAGGTGAGCCGGCTATGGTTCAGGATCCTATGTTCGAAAATATTATTCAAGCCTCTTTCCTTGGTATTCCTGTGATATCCTTCAGTGCGCTTTTTATGTTTTTAATCGCTTATTTGCTGCAGAATTATACTGCATTCGGAAGGCATATATATGCAATCGGTGATAACGAGAATGTTCTGCGCAATACTGGCGTCAAAATTGACCGTGTAAAAATATTGGCCTTTTTATTCTCTGGTTTTTGTATAGGGGTTGCCGGAGTCATTGGCGCTTTGCGAATAGGCCGTGGTGAGGTTTTAATCGGCCGCGGTACTCTTTTCCCCAGTATCACCGCAGTTGTTGTGGGCGGCACAGCTCTTTCGGGGGGCAAAGGCGGCGTTGTGAATACTTTGGTAGGGGCATTGATTGTTGTAGTGATACAAAACGCACTTATATTGCTTGGCGTTAATCCTTATATCCAAGGGGCGGTTCAAGGACTGATTATAATTCTTGCGGTCGCCTTTTCTGTGGTGAGAGGAAGAAAAGTGATTATAAAGTGAAAATTGAAGGGAAGAAAACAATGGATAGCGTTATGTTTAAAGCAGAAAAAATCAGCAAAAAGTATCCTGGGACTCTTGCCTTGCAAAATGTTGATATTGAAATACGCCGCGGTGAAGTGACAGGGGTCATCGGAGAAAACGGCGCAGGCAAGTCAACTTTATTAAGAATCATGATGGGCGTGGAGCAACCAACAACAGGGACAATGACAATGAACGGGAAAACATATGCCCCCGGCAACCCGATCCAGGTGAACAATATGGGCGTTGGGATGGTATTTCAGGAACAATCATTGATTCAAAACCTGACAGTCGGGCAGAACATATTTCTTGGCAGGGAAAACGAATTTAAGAAATCCGGATTTATTAATTGGAAAAAAATGAACGAGAGTGCAGAGGAAGCGCTTTCGTTCATAGGCCTTGATATCTCGCCCAGAAAGAAAATAAGCAGCCTTGAT
Organism: Christensenellales bacterium; assembly: GCA_040768905.1. Classification (GTDB taxonomy): domain Bacteria; phylum Bacillota; class Clostridia; order Christensenellales; family SZUA-584; genus SZUA-584. The sequence continues at coordinate 1,432,773 of JAXGMA010000001.1, read as the reverse complement.
TTCGCAAACAGACAAATGGTGGAAATTGCGAAAGTTCTAAAGCTGGTCAGAGCCAATGCTGCGTCAGGCTCATTGATACTTCTGGATGAACCGACATCAGTGTTGAATGACAGTGAAGTCAAAAAGTTATTCGACCAAGTCGAGATTCTGAAGAATGAAGGCAATTCTATTGTGTTTGTTTCACATAGGCTTGACGAAGTGATGCAAATATCAGACAGGATCTATATTTTTAAAGACGGAGAAAAAGTGGGGGCCGTTGATGCCAAAGATGCTGATGAATTGCTGCTCTATGCAAAAATGGTAGGAAGGTCAACCACGGGCGAATACTACAAAGTCAATAAACAGACAGAACCAAAAGCTCAAACAGTGCTCGAAGTGAAAAATCTCAGTTTAAAGGGGTATTTCAAAAATGTCAGTTTCAAGCTGCACAAGGGAGAGATATTGGGGATTTGCGGGGTGGTGGGATCCGGAAAAGAAAAGGTGTGCGAGGTGATTTGCGGTGATGCTGTTCAGAGTTCTGGGGATTTATTCATAAACGGAAAGCATGTCAATTTTTCTTCGCCAAACTCAGCATTGAAATCCGGCATTCTATCAATCCCAAAGGAGCGGCGTGATGAGGGGATCGTTGGGATACTCAGTGTCCTTGAGAACATAACATTATCCAGCTTAAAGTCGCTAAAAAGATTTGGACTTGTTTCAAGAAAGCTGCAGAGAGAGAAAGCTGAAGAATGGAGAAAGAATCTGAGCATAAAGTGTTCGAGCTATAAAGATAAAATCAACAGTCTGAGCGGCGGTAATGCCCAAAAAGTTGTTTTTGCGCGTATTTTATCAAGTGAATCAAACATTTTGGTATTGAACCATCCGACAAGGGGAGTGGATGTTGGCGCAAAAGAAGATATTTATGCAATTATCAGAGACATTACGGCGTCAGGCCGTTCTGTCATACTGCTTGGCGACACTTTGGATGAATGTATTGGCTTAAGCAATAAGATCGTTGTCATGAAAGACGGTACTGTTACAAAGGAATTCGATGCACCTCCCCACAACAAGCCTGAACAATTGGATATCGTTAAATACATGATGTGAGGTGGATGACATGAAAAACAAAACAGAATTATTTAAAAAAATAAGGGTCAATCTGATAAACTATATCAGCATCATATCAATCGTTATATTGGTGGTTATATTCACGTCGATAAATACTAATTTTATAAGCACAATAAACATCAGAAATTTACTCACTGATATTTCACCGGTACTTATGATGTCTTGCGGCGTTTCCGTAGTTTTGCTTGTTGGCTCAATCGATCTATCGCTTGGTTCAATAGTGTCATTTACTGTCGTGCTGCTTACTGTATTGCTTCAGGAAATCGGGTATGCTGCTTATCTTGTGGTCGCGCTATTCGGTATTGTGGCCGGGTTTCTTAACGGCATCATATACGCAAAAGTCAGAGTACCGTCGTTTATTGTGACACTTTGTTTTTCGAACATATGGCTAAGCGCAGCTTATCTGCTTTCAGGCGGTAAGCCATTATCCATGCCGTCCAGTGTATGGCATTTGGTTGAATGGGGCCGGGCAAGATTGGACTTTTTACCATTAATGTTTGTTGTTGCGCTTCTGATCATGCTGACCTATTACTTATTTCAAAGCAAAACAGTCACTGGGAAAACTTTATATGCCATAGGTGCTAATGAAAATGCAGCCAGATTAGCCGGATTGAATGTAAAAATGGCAAAAGTATGGGCGTTTACGCTCTCGGGTTTAGGGAGTGCACTTGGCGGCGTGTTTTTTGCCGTTAAGCTAAAGAGCGGCATACCGACCTTGGGCGAACCCTTTACACTCATTGCCATTGCTGCTGCCGTTCTCGGCGGCAACTCCTTGATGGGCGGCAAGGGCAATATGTTCATGACATTGCTTGGTGTTTCTTTGGTGACTGTCATATTAAACGGATTGAACGTCGTTGCAGTTGACGGATTCTGGCAGCAGATCGTATTTGGGATTCTTGTGTTGTTTGCCGTATACATAAACGCAGACAGATCCGGAAGGGATGCAATCACCAAGTAAAAAACTGATTATTTGAGAGTGCTGGCGCGCATGCGATTCTGCTTGATATCATAAGCATTCTCGGTCATTCATTGGACTGCTAAATTTCCAGTGTGCATTCAAAGGCAAAAATAATGCGTTCGGAGCCAGCAGTGAGAGCTATCGATTTATAAGATATTCATTGAAATAGCGGTTTGGTATTTCAGCAGAAAGAGAAAGGGTTAAAAAATGAATTACAGAAGATTTGAACATTGTGACATGACACTATCAGAAATTGGGTTTGGGTGCTGGCAGCTTTCCGGGCCCAAAACATGGAGCGGATCAAACGACAAAGACAGCATATCTGCGGTTCATTTTGCAATGGATATTGGTATAAATTTTTTTGATGTTGCCCCAGTATATGGCTTTGGGCATGCTGAAGAGGTTTTAGGCAAAGCACTCAAGGGTATCAGAGACAAGGTCTACATTGCTACAAAATGCGGCTTGCTTTGGGATGAAAAAGGTACAATATACAACTGTCTCAAACCAAAAAGCATCAGACAAGAGATAGATATGAGCTTGTCAAGATTAGGCTTTGACTATGTTGATATTTATCAGCTGCACTGGCCTGATGCCGATGTGCCGATCGAAGATACTTTAGAGGAAATATCAAAAATTAAAGACAGCGGGAAAATCAGGTTTTTCGGCATCTCAAATTTTTCTATTAAGGACGCCAAGGTCTGCAAAGAAGCTGGAGCCGTGTCTCAGCAATGTCTGTACAATATGCTTGACAGAAACTCATCTCGCTACCATGCCATTGACTTGGTATATAAATCCGAAGATGAAATGATTGCTTGGTGTGCACAGAATGATATCATGTTTTTGCCGTATACACCGCTTTGTCAAGGGCTTCTTTCAGATATGCCGATTGAGAAATTCAAAGAAAAAATCACCGATGTAAGATCAGAAAACCAACGATTTGCTGGTAAAGAGTTTGATAAGCTCATATCAGTCAGAGAAAAGCTTCGGGATATTTCAAAAGAATTGGGGAAACCGCTTTCTTTGATAGCAATCAGCTGGATCCTTAGGCATGACTCAATTGGACCGGTCATATTCGGTTCAACCAATATTGATAATATTAAAATCAACGCAAAGGCCTCGGGTTACCGTATACCAGAAGAAGCTCTTGGCATTATTAACAAAGAGCTTGACGGTCTTGACTATTAGGATCACAAAAGAGGGAATGTCACAGTAGGGGTTAATTGGTGTCGGTATTAAAGCTGATTGACTGCAAAAAAAATAACGGAGGTTTTTTAAATATGAAGATTGTCACATTCGGAGAAGTGATGCTCAGGCTCAAGTCTCCCGGGAACGAAAAGCTGTTTCAGTCGCCAGTCCTTGAAGCTTCATTCGGCGGGGGAGAAGCCAATGTGGCCGTATCGCTTGCCAACTATGGGCAGGATGCCGTGTTTGTGACCGCATTGCCCAAGAACGCGATCGGCGACAGCTGCATGCAGGAGCTTAGGAAATGGGGCGTGGATACATCAAAGATCCTGCGCAGCAACGGCCGAATAGGTATATATTTTCTGGAAACGGGTGCGAATCAGCGGCCTTCCAACGTCGTGTATGACCGTGAAGCCTCTGCCATAGCGCTTGCCAAGCCCGGAGACATAGACTGGGAAGCGGTGTTTGAGGATGCGGGTTGGTTCCATTTCACAGGCATCACACCGGCGATCAGCAAGAATGCCAAAGAGCTTTGTTTTGAGGCGGTCAAGGCTGCAAAGGCCAAGGGTATAACGGTTTCCTGTGATTTTAACTTCCGAAAAAAACTGTGGAATTACGGTGAAACGGCAACGCAGGTGATGCCCGAGCTTGTCAAATACTGCGACTATGGGATAGCCAACGAGGAAGATTGCCAGAAATCCTTAGGGGTGCATATTGATGTGGCGGTAGAGAGCGGCAAGCTGGATACAGATAAATACAAGGCGCTGGGCGACAATGTGCTAAAGCTGTATCCGAATCTGAAGGCCGTGGCCATTACGCTGCGTGAAAGCGTTAGTGCGGATATCAACGGCTGGGCTGCGTGCCTTAACGATGGAGAAAATTTTTATCTGAGCAGAAAATATGAGATCAGGGATATCATTGACCGCGTGGGCGGCGGCGATTCATTTGCAGCCGGGCTGATATACGCTCTTGGTACTTATAAGAGCAAGCAGGAAGCGCTCGAATTTGCGGTGGCTGCCAGCTGTCTTAAGCACTCCATACTTGGCGATTTTAACCGTGTTTCTGTGGCCGAGGTGGAGAAGCTCAAAGGGGGCGACGCTTCGGGCAGAGTACAGCGGTAACGGGCATGCGATACCAACAGAGAAGAGATGATATTGATAATAGGATGATGCGGCGAAACTATCAAGCCAAAAACGCAATGCGAATGCTGTAAAAAATATAGTTGATGTGCCATAATCATTCGCTGCGGGAATAAAAAAGTTTACAAGCAGATTGAGCCATACAGCATAACAAACTTCCTCCTGCTATGTTGTGTGGCTCAGCTTGTAAGAAGGCCGCTATCCGTTATGGAGGACTTAAAGAATAAATTTAAATGGCGGATATAAAGGCAAAAATCATTGTGACGCTATAAACAATATATGGTATGATGACTAAAAGATAAAGTTGACAGCATAAAGCTTGAGCAGGAGTTAAAAAGTGCATGGATGACAGCTTGATTTTGCAGCCTGATCATAAAACGGCGAGAAAAGTTTTCTCGCGGATTGGGGCTGCCTTTTTTGTTCTTGTTGCGTCAACCATTATCCTTCAGATCATGATCGCCGTGATTGCAGGATTCATCAGCGAAGGCCTGGAAACCGAAGCCTGGTACATATGGATGCTGAGCATCGCTCCGTATCTGGCAACAATTCCGATCTTTTGGAGCATTGTGAAAAAGATCCCTGCTGTAAAAATAAGTCCACAGCACATGGGTGCGGGGCAGTTTTGCGTTTTGCTGATCATGTGCATAGGGATCCTGTATGCGGGAGGCATCATCGGAAGCGTTGTGTCTGCGGCAATTCAATCCATGACCGGCCTTACACCAACCAATTGGGTGCAGGAGATCGTGCTGGGCTCTGATTGGATATGGAATATGCTGTTTGCGGTCATACTGGCGCCTTTTATTGAAGAATTGCTTTTCAGAAAGCTGCTGATCGACAGGATCGTCAAATTCGGAGAAGGCATCGCAGTCTTGTCCTCTGCTTTGTTGTTTGGGTTGTTTCACGGAAATCTTCATCAATTTTTTTATGCCTTCGGCCTGGGGGCGATGTTTGCCTATGTGTATATAAAAACCGGCAAACTCAAATACCCCGTTGTTTTACATATGGTCATCAACTTCATGGGATCTGTGCTGGCGCCTGCGGTGTTGTCTTATGCGCCTGAACTTGATTTGCTCGAAACTGTGCCCATGTCAAATGACCAGACAGCCGGTCTATTTCTGGCCGGTTTATACACTCTTGTTTTCACAGGCTTGGGGTTAGCCGGGATCGTTCTGCTTATCGTTCGGCGCAAAACATTTGTTCTTAATAAAGCATCATCAATACTGCCCAAGGAAAAGCGTTTATACGTTGTTTGGCTCAATGCAGGGACACTGCTTTTTATCCTCGCATGCCTTTTCCTTTTTGTATTCAGCCTGCTGCAGTAAAGAGCTTTACGTCTGCCCAGTCTTATTTTTGAAAATGCTATTAGATAATCGTTCGGAATTAAAACGAACGATTATTTTTCTTCATATTTTAAAGTATGTATATTCGTTGACAGCTGCATGATGCCTAAAGTAGACTGGATATGTCGATAAGTTTTATAAAAAACCGCATCAAGGAGGCCGCGAGTGAAAGCTGCTGTTGTCATGGGATCCATATCAGACCTGCCTGTTCTTGAAAAAGCCATCAAAACATTGAAAAGCTTCGGAGTTACCGTGGAAGCGCGTGTGTTAAGCGCACACCGCACACCTGACGAAGCGCACGCCTTTGCCGCTTCTGCCGAGAAGAACGGTATAGAGGTCATTATCGCTGCTGCAGGCAAGGCTGCACATCTTGCCGGCGTGCTTGCCGCATACACCACGCTGCCGGTGATCGGCCTTCCGATCAAGTCCTCAACGATGGACGGGCTCGATTCCCTTCTCTCCACTGTGCAGATGCCGGCGGGCATCCCTGTCGCGACGGTCGCGATAGACGGCGCAGAAAACGCCGCACTGCTGGCCGTTCAGATGCTCTCGATCAAATACGAAGCCTTAAAGGACAAGCTTTTTGCGCATAAGAAGGATATGGCAAAAAAAGTGATGGAATCGAATCAAAAACTTCAAAAGGAGTTAAGCATATGAAAAAGGAACAGCTTTACGAGGGAAAGGCCAAAAAGGTTTATGCAATGGACGACCCGCATCGCGTGATCGTTTCATATAAGGATGACGCAACCGCATTCAACGGCTTGAAAAAAGGCACCATTGTGGGTAAAGGCGTCGTCAATAACAAAGTCTCCAACCATTTTTTCAAGCTGCTGGAAAGCCACGGGATCAAAACGCATTTTGTCGAACAGATCTCAGACCGCGAGACAATTGTCAAAAAGGTCAGTATCGTGCCTGTGGAGGTGATCGTGCGCAACAAGGCCGCCGGCAGCTTCTCCAAACGCATGGGCATTGAGGAAGGCATGCAGTTTCGCTGCCCAATCGTCGAATACAGCTATAAGAACGACGATCTTGGCGATCCTTTCATCAATTCCGATTATGTGCGCGCCCTCGATCTTGCAACTGATGATGAGCTCAAAATCATTCGGGAAACGGCGCTGAAAGTGAACGAGATACTGAGCGGTTACTTAAAAGATTTCGGCATCGAGCTTATTGATTTCAAGCTCGAGTTCGGACGTTTTAACGGCAACCTGATACTTGCGGACGAGATTTCGCCCGACACCTGCCGTTTCTGGGATATGGAAACCGGCAAAAAACTTGATAAGGACCGTTTCCGCAGAGACCTTGGAGACGTTGAAGAAGCTTATCAGGAAATCATCAGCAGATTGATGGGAGAATAAAATGCCGCTGGATATAAAAATACCCCGGCCGTATGTGCGCATCAAACCCGACAGTGATTGTATGCGCGAGGAGTGCGGCGTATTCGGGATCTACTGTCCGGACGGCACCTTAGAGCCAACGGAAGCCGCCTACTACGGGCTTATCGCTCTGCAGCACCGCGGCCAGGAAAGTGCCGGTGTCGCCGTTGCCAAAGACGGACGTATCGGCTACCACAAGGATATGGGGCTTGTGGGCGAAGCGCTCCGGGAGGGGCTGTGTAAGCTCGAAGGCGGACACGCGGCCATCGGCCATGTGCGTTATTCGACGACCGGAGAAAGCCAGCTTGCCAACGCGCAGCCGCTTGTGATCAGTTCAAAGAAGGGGCATATCGGCCTTGCACACAACGGGAACCTGATCAATGCCTGTGAATTAAGGGAAGAGCTTGAAAACACGGGCGCGATCTTTCAGACTGTGATAGATTCAGAGATCATCGCGAGCCTCATTGCCAAACACAGCAACGGAAGCATCATTGACGGTGTGAAAAAAACGATGGGTCTTATAAAGGGCAGTTATGCCCTTGTGATCTTAACGCCCGATATGCTCATCGGTGTGCGCGATCCCAAAGGCATAAGGCCAATCGCGCTTGGACGGATCAACAATTCATATGTGTTTGCTTCTGAATCTGCCGCTTTTGATTCCATCGGCGCAGAATTCATCCGCGATCTTCGGCCTGGGGAGGTCGTTGTGGCGGACAAGGACGGGTTAAAATCCTACAACGGCATGCGAGCGATGGACACTGCGCTTTGTATTTTTGAATATGTATATTTTGCGCGTCCTGACTCTGATATCGACGGTATACCCGTTCACAGAGCGCGCGAATGCGCGGGCGAGCGGCTGGCGATCCAGAGCCCCGCAGATGTTGATGTCGTCGCGGCTGTTCCCGATTCTGCCATGCCCGCGGCGATGGGTTACGCCAATCAGTCCGGTATACCTTATACCATCGCGCTTTCAAAAAACCGTTATGTGGGGCGCACGTTCATCCAGCCCACACAGTGCAAACGTGAAATGAGCGTCAACATAAAACTCAATGCGCTCAAACGCAATGTGCGCGGTAAGCGCGTTCTATTGGTGGATGATTCTATTGTACGGGGGACCACATCAAAACGCATCGTTGAGATGCTCAAGCTCGCCGGTGCGCGCGAGGTGCACATGCGCATCAGTTCGCCGCCTGTCAAATTTCCATGCTATTTCGGCATTGATACATCGTCGCATGAAGAGCTTATCGGTGCAAAAAAAACTGTCGAGGAAGTCAGGCGTTTTATCGGCGCTGATTCTCTTTACTATCTTTCCATTGAAGAACTATTAAAATCCGTGGAGGGCGCGGCATGTAACTTCTGTCTGGGGTGCTTTAACGGCAAGTACCCTGAAGATATTGTAAATACCAGGCAATTCGGCAAAAACTGTTTGCTGAAAGTTTAAGGAGATCATGATGAGCTACACATACAAAGAGGCGGGCGTTGATGTGGAGGCAGGCTATAAGGCCGTCAGCCTCATGAAACACCATGCTGCGTCTACTTTCAACGAGCATGTGTTGACGGGGCTTGGCAGCTTTGGCGGCATGTATGACAACGGCGACAGCATTCTCATCGCCGGAACCGACGGCGTGGGCACCAAACTCAAAGCCGCGTTTGTGTTGGAGCGGCATGATACCGTGGGCATTGACTGCGTGGCGATGTGTGTGAACGATGTGGTTTGCCACGGTGCCGCGCCTATGTTTTTTCTTGACTATATTGCCACGGGCAAGTTGTTACCTGCCGTTGCGGCGGATATCGTCAAAGGCATAGCGGACGGGTGCCGACAGGCCGGGTGCGCGCTGATCGGCGGCGAAACGGCCGAAATGCCCGGATTTTATCAAGAAGGCGAATACGACCTTGCGGGTTTTTGCGTTGGAAGCGTGAATAAAAGCAAGCTGATCAATGGGGCCGGTATAAAGCCTGGCGATGTGCTTGTTGGGCTCGCTTCTTCCGGCATTCACAGCAACGGGTTCTCACTCGTGCGCAAACTCGTGGCTATGGAAAAACAAAAGCTTGCCGTGTATATCGATGCGTTCGGGAAAACCATGGGGGAGGAACTTTTAACCCCCACGCGTATTTATGTGAAAACGCTGTTGTCTCTGATGGCACGGTTTGATATCAAGGGCGCTGCGCACATCACCGGCGGCGGTTTTATCGAAAACATCCCGCGCATGCTGCCGGATGGGCTCGGCGCAAAAATCGAGCTTGGCAGCTGGGATATGCTCCCTGTGTTTGAATTGCTTGTGATCGAAGCGAAGCTCGAAACCCGCGATGCGTTCAATACGTTCAACATGGGGATCGGCATGGTCCTCGCGGCGGATCCTGACCAGGCCAACGAGATAGTGTTTGCGGCAAGGGATCTGGGAGAAACATCTTTTGTGATCGGCAGAGTCGAGAAGGGCGAAGGAGTGAAGCTGTGCGGGCAGACAAGATCGTTGTGATGGTATCCGGCGGCGGAACGAATTTGCAGGCCTTGCTGGACGCCTGTGCGGACGGGCGCATACCGGCGCAGATTTCAGGCGTGATCGCGAGCAAACCGGGCATTTATGCGCTTGAACGTGCGGAAAAAGCGGGCGTGCCGTCGGCCGTGATACAACGCAAGGATTTTTCTGATGCGAAGGCGCACGAAGCCGCTTTGATCAAGGCGGCAGAGCGATTCGGCGCACAGGCTGTGGTGCTTGCGGGCTATATGTCGATACTCGGCAGCGCATTCGTCAATCGTTTTCCGACCGTCAACATACATCCGGCGCTGATCCCGTCTTTCTGCGGAAAAGGGTTTTACGGCGCGCATGTGCACAAGGCCGTGCTCGATTACGGCGTGAAGGTTTCGGGTGCGACGACGCATTTCGTGGACGAGGGCACGGACACCGGCCCTATCATCATGCAAAAATGCGTCAAGGTGCGTAACTCGGATACGCCTTTGACGCTTGCGGCGCGTGTGCTCAAAGCCGAACATGAGATCCTTGTGAAGTCCGTCGCGCTGCTTTGCGCGGGGCGGCTCAAGATCACCGGCAGAACTGTGAGAATCAAAAGGCCAATAAAATAACAAATTCATAAAAAAAAGAAATAACCAGCAAGGCTATTATCTTCATATTTGGAGGATCAAATGAAAAGAGCATTTTTAAGTGTGTACGACAAAACCGGCATCACCCAATTCGCGTCGGGGCTGATCGATCTTGGATTTGAGATACTGTCAACAGGCGGCACGCAGCGTGCGCTTGAGCAAGCAGGGCTTAAAGTGACCAATGTATCGGATATCACCGGCTTTCCTGAGTGTCTCGACGGCCGCGTGAAAACGCTGCATCCGGACATACATGCAGGCATACTCGCGATGCGCGGCAATGAAGAACACATGGCGCAGATACAAAAGCTTGGCGTCGGGCTTATAGATGTCGTCGCAGTCAACCTGTATCCCTTTAAAGCCACGATCGCACAGCCAAACGTCACACTTGAAGATGCGATAGAGAATATTGATATCGGCGGGCCGACGATGCTGCGCGCCGCCGCGAAAAACTGGCAGGATGTCGCTTCCATCGTAGACCCTGCGGACTATGGGCGTGTGCTTGCATCGCTCAAAAACGGCGGGCTTGAACGCGAGCTGTTGTTTGACCTTTGCGTGAAGGTTTTCGAGCATACGGCGGCGTATGACGCGCTGATATCGCAATACCTGCGCGCGCGCAACGGCGGAGGCTATCCCGACAGGCTCACGCTGACATATGAAAAGGTTCAGGATATGCGCTACGGCGAGAATCCGCACCAAAGCGCCGCGTTCTATAAAGAACCGCTTTATACTAAGAGCACGCTGGCCGAGGCAGAGCAGCTTTGGGGCAAGGAACTTTCATTCAACAACATCAACGACACGAATGGCGCGCTCGACTGCCTGCGCGAATTTGAGCAGACCGCCGTCGTTGCCGTCAAGCACGCGAACCCATGCGGCGTGGGTACGGCGGATAGTTTGTATCAGGCCTATATGAAGGCCTACGAGGCAGACCCGGTCTCCATATACGGAGGCATCGTCGCGGCCAACGAAACTGTTGACAAAAAGACCGCCGAAGAGATGGCCAAGATCTTTCTTGAGATCGTGATCGCACCCGAATTTACAGAAGAAGCGCTTAAGATACTCAAAACAAAAAAGAATTTGCGCATTCTGCGGCTCAAAGATCTGACTGCGCCGTTCAGACAATCCGCGCTTGATATCAAAAAGCCGCTAGGGGGGCTGCTCGTGCAGCAGTGCGATACCGCGCTGATTGCGGGCGAACTCAAAACGGTCACAAAGCTTGCACCGACGGATGCGCAGTTGCGTGATCTGCTGTTTGCATGGAAGGTGGTCAAGCATTTAAAATCAAACGCCATCGCCGTGGCGAAGGATGGCGGAACTTTGGGGCTCGGGCCGGGGCAGGTGTCGCGCATATGGGCGGCGCAGATCGCACTGCAGCGTGCAGGAGAGGGCGCAAAAGGCGCGGTGCTTGCGTCGGATGCTTTTTTCCCGTTTGACGACTGCGTGAAGCTGGCCTGCGAGCATGGCATCAGCGCCATCATACAGCCGGGCGGCAGCGTGCGCGATAAAGATTCCATCAAAGCGTGCGATGAACTTGGCATCGCGATGGTGCTGACTAATATGCGCCATTTCAAACACTGATCTGCAGCGGGGTAAACTTCATGAAGATACTCGTCGTGGGCGGCGGAGGGCGTGAACACGCCATCATATGGAAACTTAAGCAAAGCAGCAAAGCGGGAGAGATACACTGCGCACCCGGCAACGGCGGCATCGCACAAATAGCCAAGTGCGTGCCTTTGTCCGCGACAGATATTGAAGGCATCACCGCATATGCCAAAGCCGAGGCTTTTGATCTTGTGATCGTCGCGCCGGACGATCCGCTCTACTTAGGGCTGGCGGACAGGCTGTTGGCCGAAGGCATACGCACGCTCGGGCCGAAAGCTGACGGCGCGCGCATCGAAGGCAGCAAGGTGTACGCCAAACAGCTGATGCAAAAATACGGCATACCGACCGCGGCCTGTGCGGTGTTTTCGGATTACGAAAAGGCGCTTGCGTATGTGCGCAGCTGCCCGCTGCCCGTTGTCATAAAAGCGGACGGCCTTGCGCTTGGCAAAGGCGTGCTGATCTGTGAAACTGGCAAGCAGGCACAGGCGGCGCTGGAAGATATCATGATCAACAAGGTGTTCGGCGACGCGGGCAGCCGCGTAGTGATAGAGGAATTCCTGCAAGGGCCCGAAGTTTCGGTGCTTGCGTTCTGTGACGGCAAAACCATCCTGGCTATGGAGAGTGCGCAGGATCACAAACGCGCCTTTGATCATGACGAAGGCCCCAACACGGGCGGCATGGGCACGTTTTCACCGAGCCCAAAATATACCGATGCGGTCCGCGCCGAAGTCGAGGAAAAGATATTTGCGCGTACATTGAAGGCGCTAATTGCGGAAGGCATAGATTACAGGGGCGTTATTTTCTTCGGCCTGATGCTTACGGAAAAAGGGCCGAAGCTTTTGGAATACAACGCGCGCTTTGGAGACCCTGAGGCGCAGGTGGTGCTGCCGCGCCTTAATAATGATCTGATCGACGTGATAGAAGCCGTGATCGACGGGCGGCTTGGTGACGTAACGCTCGAATGGGATGCGCGCAGCGCCGTGTGCGTGGTGGCGGCCTCCGGCGGATATCCGGGCGCATACACAAAAGGCCTGCCCATAAGCGGGCTAGATGCTGTGGACAGCGCGGTCGTGTTCCATGCGGGCACGGAAATCAAAGACAAAAACTTGGCCACGAGCGGCGGGCGTGTATTGGGCGTCACAGCCTTAGGGCAAAATATTGAGCAGTCGCGCAGGACGGCATACGCGCAGATCAAAAAGATACACTTCGAAGGCATGCAGTACAGGACGGATATCGGTATAAAATAGGCAATAAAAAACGGGGGCAACCCCGCTTTTTATTAGTGTTTGGTTTTACAGGCAGAAAGCCTCGGCGACGACGCCGATGGCGCCCTGCGCGTCGCTTTCTTCCACGCAGAAGCTGATAGCCGTATCGGATGTGGTGATGATAAAAATGCCTATATTCTTTTCTGCGAGTGCGCCGAACAGCTTTGCGGCCACGCCGGACTGGTATTGCATGCCGGCGCCTTCCACAGTCAGCTTACACAGGTTATTGCTTTGCAGTATCTTTGTCTCATCGTTTGCGTATTTTTCAATGATACCGATACATGCCGCAAGAGCAGGCTCGGGGAGAGAGAACGAAAGGCGTATAAGCCCTTCATACGGCGCCGTTTGGCTGATGATATCTATTTTGATATCCGCAGCCGCGATATCCGAAAATATCTGCGCAACGGTGGCCGGAGAAAACGGCAGCTTCGCCAGCGTGATCACGGCCTGGCCGCTTGCTTTGCTGATGTTCGTGACCGCGCTTTGCAGTATCAGATCATTCATGCTGTATAGGCCCGGCGGTTTACCGCACAGAAAGGCCGCTGCCTTAAGCGCACCCAAGGCGAAAATCTGGCGGGACTGCGCCGTATGGTGGATTTCAATGATCTCATCCGTGGCGATAAACATCACGCTGTGGTCTCCGGGTATCGTGCCGCCGCGCACAGCATGTATGCCGATCTCGCGTCCGCGCTTGTCAGTGCGTGTACAGCGTCCGCAGACAAAGGGCTTGGGAACCATCAGCGCGTCATTGATGCCCTCGGCGATAGCCAGCGCTGTGCCGCTCGGCGAATCTGTTTTTTGGTTATGGTGCCGTTCGACGATCTCTATGTCGCAATCCTCGCCGAAAAAGGAAGCGGCTCTGCGCGCAAGCTCGATCTGCAGATTGACGCCGACAGACATGTTGGCAGAAAAGAAAACAGGGATCTGCGCCGCCGCCTCTTTGATCTGAGTTTTCTCGCTGTCAGTAAAACCTGTTGTCGCGATCACGAGAGGCAGCCCGTTGTGTTTTGCATAGACAATATTGGCACCCAGTGCATCAGGGCTCGAAAAATCGATCATGACATCAGCTGCTTCGCGGCAGTCGAATATATCTGCGTAGACGGGAAAGCCATTGCTTTTGATATCGGGCATCTTGTCAACACCTGCAACGATATGAATATCGGTTGACCTAGTGGCGTTTTCTGCAATAACCTGTCCCATCCGGCCATTCGCGCCGCATACTATTATTTTCATTGAAACCTCACATCTTCTGTTTTCTGTCCAGCCGGGAACACCCCGGTTTTACATCACGTCAAAACCCAGCTTGCGAAGTTCGTTTTCAAGCAACGCAGCTTTATCAGGGCTCATTTCTGTCAGCGGCATGCGGGGCAGTCCGACTTTGATGCCGATCATGTTCATGGCCTTTTTGACCGGTATCGGGTTGACTTCGCTGAACAGAGCCTTCACGAGCGGATTGAGCGCGAACTGCAGCTCAAGCGCGCGCGCATGATCGCCGCTCAAGTAACTTTCCACCATCTCATGCATCATGTGGGGCGCCACGTTGGAGACCACCGAAATCACGCCTTTGCCGCCAAGAGAGAGCACAGGCACCACATGGTCGTCGTTCCCGGAATAGATATCGATATTAGGGCAGACTCTGGCAGATTCAGCTATCTGTGTGATATTGGCGCTGGCTTCTTTCACGGCGGCGATGTTGTCGTGCATGCCGATTTCCTTCATCACCAACGGGCTTATGTTGACAGTCGTTCTTCCGGGCACGTTGTAAGCGATGATGGGAATGCGCACTGCATCGGCTATCGCAAAGTAATGGCGGATAAGGCCCGCGTCCGTACACTTGTTGTAATAAGGCGTCACAACGAGCAGCCCGTCAACACCGAGGCCGGCTGCTTCTTTTGATGTTTCTATGGCGGTCTGCGTGTTGTTGCTTCCGGTTCCGGCAATCACCGGAACGCGGCCTGCCGCTTGCTTGACAACGAAATCTATGGCCTGCATATCCTCTTCTTTTGTCATGGTGGAAGATTCGCCCGTGGTCCCGCAGACGATGAGAGCGTCTATGCCCCCGTCGATCTGGTACTCTATCAGCGTTTCAAATGCAGAAAAATCGACGCCTTTGTCGTTAAACGGCGTGACAAGCGCGGTTCCGGCTCCTGTAAAAATACTCATTGTTTCACTCCTTTTTTTCGGTAGACCTTATGCGATACTACCTGTCGAAATAGCCCTTGGCTGCCAGCAGCTCTGCCATCAGCACGGCGCCGCCTGCCGCGCCGCGAAGCGTGTTATGAGAAAGACAAACGAACTTATAATCAAATATCGCGTCTTCTCTCAGACGTCCTATCGATACAGCCATGCCGTTTCCGTTATCCCGATCAAGCCGTGTCTGCGGCCGCGCATTTTCCTCGAAATACTGCAAAAACTGCGCCGGTGCGCTGGGGAGCGCAAGATGCTGGGGCAGCGCTTTGAAGCCTGCCCAAAGGCTTTTTATCTCGTCGATCGGCGGTTTGCTTGCGAACTTGACGAACGTGGCAGCCATATGTCCGTCCGTCACCGGTACGCGTATGCACTGGCTGGTGATCACGGGCTTATCTGCATTCACGATGATGCCGTTTTCAATACGGCCCCAGGCTTTGAGCGGCTCCTGCTCACTTTTCTGCTCCTCGCCTCCGATGTACGGGATCACGTTGTCGATCATCTCCGGCCAGGTCTCAAAAGTTTTCCCCGCGCCTGAGATGGCCTGATAGGTACACGCTGCGATCTCTTCGATGCCAAAACCTCTCAAAGGATGCAGTGCGGGCACATACGTTTGTATAGAACAGTTGGGCTTGACGGCAATAAAACCGCGGCTCGTTCCCAGCCGTTTGCGCTGATAAGGGATAACGTCCATATGCTCCGCGTTGATCTCCGGCATCAGCATAGGTACGTCCGGTGTGCCGCGGTGTGCGCTGTTGTTGCTGACCACGGGTATCTCTGCCTTAGCATATGATGTCTCAAGCTCTTTGGTCAACGCCTTGTCAAGGCTGATGGCGCAGAAGACGAAATCAAGCGCTTTTGCGGCATTGATATCCATAGCGTCATGCACCATCATACCGGCTGCAGCTTCGGGCAGAGGCGTGTCCATAGCCCAGCGTCCGCTGACGGCCTGCGCATAAGGCTTCCCTGCCGAACGCTCGCTTGCGCTTAGAAGCGCGATATCAAACCAGGGATGATCCGACAGCAGTGATATAAAACGCTGTCCCACCATGCCTGTTGCGCCGACAATTCCTACATTAAACTTTCTCATGATTCCTCCAAAATTACAAAACTAAAATAAAAACGGCACGCATGATCCAACCAGCGCACCATCATCTTTCTTTGTTGCAGATAAAAAGGATAACAGCAGCGCTCCGCCCCAACCAAGGGCGGCAGTTGTATGGTTATTTGCCATACCCCCAGAGAAAAACCATACGGAGTGGTTCACCCTTCGGCAGTTTCCCCTTTCCACTATGCCTCGCCGGCACCCGCTGCCTAAGCATAGTATACTCTTGAAAACCGCACCTCAAACTGTATCGTATTCATTTTTTTAAATTATATCATCATAAAGAACGTTCGTCAACAAAGCAAACCATACATGGTTCTACGTTGTCAAATGATGAAAATGCAAGCAACTAAATTTTAAGATGACTCATCAAGGCTTTAAGCTTTTTGCCTATTGTGAAAATAAAGGCGGTGTAGTATATTGGGGTCTTGAGCCATATGATGGTTTTGTTTGAAAAGGAGGCGCTATGGAAGCCTATACCGCGCTTGCGGCTTTTTACGATAAACTCATGGACGATGCCGACTATGACAGATGGGCGGCCTATTTAAATACGCTGATCGGGTGCAAAAACGCACGCATATACGAAGCGGCCTGCGGCACGGGGAACATAGCCTGCCGCCTTATGGCTTTCGGGCACCAAGTGGTTGCATCAGACCGTTCGGCCAAGATGCTGTCTGTGGCATCGCAAAAAGCGCGTGAACAGGGATGCCCTGTGATGTTTGTCCGTCAGGA
Organism: Christensenellales bacterium; assembly: GCA_040768905.1. Classification (GTDB taxonomy): domain Bacteria; phylum Bacillota; class Clostridia; order Christensenellales; family SZUA-584; genus SZUA-584. The sequence continues at coordinate 1,415,683 of JAXGMA010000001.1, read as the reverse complement.
TATGCGCGATTTTTGCGTGGGGAACAAAGTAAACGCTGTGGTTTGTGCATGTGACGGGCCTAACTATCTTGATACGGAAGGGCTTGAAAGCTTTGCAGCGTCAGCTTTTGACGCACTGACACAAGGCGGCGTACTTCTTTTTGATCTGAGCACGCGCGCAAAGCTTGAGGCTATGGACGGGCAGGTTTACTTTGATGACAGGGATGATGTCACCTGTATATGGCACAATACATATGATAAAGCTGCCTGCAGCCTCAAAATGGACGTCACTCTATTTGCGCGCGAAGGCAGTCTTTATGCAAAACACAGCGAGACACATTTGCAATATGCGCATGAAGTACAAAGTGTCATTAAAGTGATGCAGAAAGCGGGGTTTGCTGCTACCGAAGTTTTCGAATGCTTTTCGCACAAAACCCTTCGCGAAGACACGCAAAGGGCGCAATTTATCTGCCGCAAACAAACTTGAAACGGATGAATGTTTTAATCCATTATGATATAATTAGGCCACGGAGGCACGATGAAAAACAATAAAGATAGACAGGGCAATATATTAAGCTTTAATCAGCCTGCAGAGTTTTTTATAAAAAAAGCAGAAAAGCATATCGATGCAGGCAATTTTTTAGAAGCGCTCGCGCTTTACCGTTGCGTACTCGGCATGGAGCCGGAAAATATTGAATATCTCTTAAGCATTGCACAGATCTATTCAGAGATGGGCCTTTATGCAGAATCGAATGATGTGCTGCTTAAAATCGCCAAATTCGGGAGCACACCTACGGAATGCCTGTTTGCGCTCGGGTGCAATTATATGGGTATGAAGAATTATGAGCTTGCTGATGAAGCCTTTGAACAGTATCTGGCTGTGGATCCTAACGGCGAATACGCAGAGGACATTGATGAGCTTATCGATATGATCGATGAGGAAGAGATTGAAGAGGAGGGCATGCTTCACGATGTCGGGCGCCGTATGGTGCTTGAGGAAGCCAACGAAGGCAAACAGAGCCTCGACAAAGGGGACTACAAAGGGGCGATCGCGCATCTTGAAAGAGCGGTCGGCAAAGATGCGTATCTTCATTCTGCGATGAACAATCTGGCCTTGGCGTATTTTTTTGACGGCAAAAAACAAAAAGCCATTGAAATTTCAAAAAGAGTCTTAACGCAGCAGCCTAGCAATCTGCATGCCTGCTGCAACCTTGCGCTTTTTTACTCAGATCTTAACGATCATGCGGCTGCTTCAGCGTATCTTGACAAACTCGATCAAACAGGGGATATTGCCCCCGAAGACATGCACAAAGTGGCGCTGACTTATTGCGAACTTGGGTATCACGAGAAGGCATATAAATGGTTTCAAAGAATCGTGGCCTATCAGCCTTACGATGTGCGCATACTTCATTTTTGCGGTCTGGCTGCCTTCAACTGCGGGCAATATGCCGAGGCACTTGGCTGTTTTATAAAAATATTAAAGATCGACCCTGATAACAGCCTTGCCGCTTATTATAAATCACGGGCGGAAGATGCAAAAAAGAACAGGGCGCACAGGGAACTTGAGTATGTGTATCAGGTACAGTATGATGAGATAAAGCGGCGCATAAGCTATTTGAATGAATGCCTCAAACAAAAAGACAAAAGTCTTGCGCATAAATGGCATAAAGACGCCTATTTTAAAGCCATTATTTTCTGGGGCTTAAACTTCGGCGATGAATACATCAAAAAAATCGTACTTGAGATCATGAGCATGTTTTCCGACAAAAAAGTAGAAAACGCGTTTCGTGATTTTCTGCTTAAAAGCACCGAACCTGATGAGATCAAAAACGATATCTTTATGTATTTGAAACGCATGGGCGCGAAAGAACCCTATGTGGCTTATATACGAGGCGCCATCGCTGAAGTGCGTGTGGGTGCTGTTTCCGAAGATATCAAGTCCCTGCCTGCACCGTTCGCAGAGGTGCTTTCCAGCTTTATCAAACAGGCCAGCTCCAGATATGATGATACTTTTGTGTCTGCAGGTGTCGATTTGCTGGTTTCTATCGTTAAGGCACGTTCTGATGACGGCAAGTGGGTCAGGAAGCCCGAGGGCATGGCCGCTGCGCTTGAGTTGTGCATCAGCGAATTGATGGACAATGTGAACCTGCCGCTGAAGAAGGATCTGGTAAGGATATACGGTGTTTCTCTGGCCACTATCAACAGATACTATGATAAGCTTTATGAGGATATACCCGGAGGAGACAGGCGCTTTGATTGATTTTGAAGAAAAATTTTCACAATATCTTCAGGATTACAGGGCACAGCTCGGTATTGAAGATGACCGGCTTGAAGAGATGATGCCAAAGATCTATTTGGACTGGCTTGACAAACCTGCGGTCTGGCTTGGCGGGAAGTCCCCCAATGCGTATTTTGCATCGCTCGATGACGTCAAACTGATAGAGCTTTTGGGGCATTACGTGCTGGCAGGGATAGCGCTGCCGGGGCCTTTGATCGGATGTATCGTCGAAAAGAGCGCATGCACGTACTCGCTGCTCCTTTCGCTGATGAAAAATTACGACGGGGAAAAGAGCGACGCGCTCAAATCAGCCATTGTACGCCTGATTGAAGAGACAGATCTCCCTCGGCCCTATGCGTATTATATCGAAGTGATTGCAGCTGCGGGTGAAGAGAGCAGCTTTTCCGAGGCCTGTGCCAACGAATTAAAAGGTGCGGGCTCAGACTTGCTCGACAGTGTTCTTTTAGCTTATGAGAACGCCAAGAGCCGTTACGCCGCGGATTGTTTTCTCGATGTGCTTGCGGACATGCCGTTTGATACGCGCGTCTATGAGCATGTGCTCGAACGTTTTTTATACAGCGAGCAGCACAAAGCACTTTATGCAAGCTTGCTCGGCAAACTGGGAAGCGAAAATGCGCTGCCATATCTGGAAGAGGCGATGCGCCGGCAGAGCTTAAAGTACTACGATTATTTAGCGATCAAAAATGCATACGAAGCCCTGGGAGGGGAGATCGAGATCGAAAGAGACTTTTCCGGCGATGAAGACTTTGAAGCGCTGGCAAAGATGGGAGATTGAATGGCTGTAACATTTGAGGATGTAAAAAACTGCACAAGGCTGCGAGAGCTCGTTGAGCAGTCCAACAAAGTGCTTGAAGTGATCGGCTACACGGATCACGGCCCAAGGCATGTGGGCTATGTCAGCCGTATCGCAGGCGAGGTGCTCGGCAAGCTAGGTAGCCCTTCACGGCGGGTAGAGCTCGCCAGGATCGCAGGATGGGTGCATGATGTCGGCAATATGATCAACCGGAAGAACCACGGGCTTAGCGGCGCCGTGCTGCTTTTTTCCATACTTTGCGAAATGGGCATGAGCGTCAGCGAAGCGTGCGAGGTGTGCGGGGCTGTGGGGCAGCATGAGGAGGAGACTGGGCAGCCCGTCAGTGACATATCGGCTGCATTGATCATTGCCGACAAGGTAGATGCGCACAGGGCGCGCGTCCGTGCGCGGGATGTCATACCGACAGGGATCCATGAACGCGTGAATTTTTCTATTCAGGCCACCAAACTGACCGTGGAAAACGGCATGATCGCGATAGACTATACCATGAATGCCATGGCATCTCCGATGGAGTTTTTGAGCATTTATCTGTCCCGGATGCAGATGTGCGAAGAGAGCGCAAAGTTCTTGGGATGCAATTTCGCGCTGCATATCAACGGTGTCAAACTCAACAGATGGGACGAAGAGGATGGAATATAGCTGCTTTGCCTCTTGCGCTTTTGGCTTAGAGGCGTTGACCGCGCATGAACTCAAAAAACTCGGGCTAAGCGGCGTGAGCGTTCGTGATGCCCGTGTTTATTTTTGTGCCGACGAAGAGGGCATCGCGCGCGCAAACCTTTGGCTTCGCACCGCGGACAGGGTATATATCGTGCTGCATGAATTCACCGCCGCCTCTTTCGAGGAGCTTTTCGAAGGCGTACGCGGCATCGCGTGGGAAGAGTATATCGGCGCAAAGGCGGCTTTTCCCGTCAATGCGGATTCAGTGGCCAGCGCGCTTTTCAGCGTTTCAGATATCCAGTCGGTCGGGAAAAAAGCTGTTGTTACGCGGCTGATGGAAGCGCACAAGGTGCGCGTGCTTCCGGAAACGGGGCCAAAACACGACATCCATCTGAAGGTTTTGCGCAACAGTGTATGTGCGTGTATCAATACGAGCGGTTCGGGGTTAAACCGCCGCGGGTACAGGGCGGCCAACGTGGCGGCGCCCATACGCGAGACACTGGCGGCAGGGCTCGTCATGCTTACCGGCTGGAAAGAAGGCTGCTTTGCCGATCCCATGTGCGGCTCGGGCACGATCGCCATAGAAGCTGCCTTGATAGGCGCGCAGCGTGCCCCCGGGCTCACGCGGGCCTTTGACGCTCAGCATTGGAGCAGTTTTGCGCAGCCGTTTGAGAGACAAAGAGAGGCGGCGGGGCAGCAATTTAAGCCTATGCAGCCTATTTTTGCATCGGATACGGACAAAAAGGCGCTTGCTGCGGCAGCACGCAACGCCCAGGCTGCAGCTGTTGATATAAAGATTTACCATGCTGATGTTATGCAATTTAAAAGGCAGGAATGCGTAGTGCTGACCAATCCGCCGTATGCGTCAAGGCTCGGTGAAAAAGATTCTGTACACAGGCTTTACAGCGATATGGGGCGCAGCTTTGCTGCTGTAAAAAACAAATCAGTCATCACAGCGGATGACCAGTTTGAACGCTGGTTCGGCAAACGCGCAAGCAAGAAACGCAAGCTCTACAACGGCAATATCAGATGCACACTGTTCCAGTATTTTTAAGAGAACACCGGAAAACCTAACAACTGCTTTTTGAAATTATTTTGTGTATGCTATTTTACGGCATTTTAATGACAACGCTGTGTCTTAGAATATCATTGACGTGTCTACACGCGAATTGTATTATTGGAGTGATAGATGATGACTTTGAAAATTCCGGGGCAGCAGATAAATTCCTCGCTGACGCTGCAGGATCACAAGAACAGGCCGGGATTTCGGAACTATTTCATTGTGCGGCGAAAGGGATGATTCATGAAATTCAGCAGAAATATCAGACGCCTCACCACGCTCTCTGTTCTTACCGGCCTGTCGATCGTTCTAATGCTGCTGATACGTTTCCCGATTTTTCCGGCTGCGCCGTTTCTGGAATATGAACCCATGGATGTTCCCATATTGATCGCGGGTTTTGCGTTCGGGCCGTTGGCGGGGCTGGCCGTCACAGCGGTTTCCTCCGTCATTCAAGGCGTGACAGTGTCGGCTGCTGTCGGCGGTTGGGTGGGCATACTCATGCACTTTATAGCCACAGGCACGTTGGTGACGGTATCATCGCTGATCTATAAGCACAAGCAGGCTGTGACGGGCGCTGTGATTGCACTTGTTGTAGGCACCATTGCGATGGCCGTCATCATGATACCCGCCAATCTGATCATCACTCCGGCTTTTTTTGGGACACCTCCTGAAGTTGTCCAATCTTTGCTGCTGCCTGTGCTCATACCGTTCAACTTGATCAAAGCCGGTATCAACAGCACCATCGCATTTGTGATTTACAAGCCGCTGCGCAAGTTCATCATAAAAAATTGACACTGTATTGCAAAAGGCAGACACAGCAGCGGCCAGTCAGAAATTGAGAGCGCCGTCCGTTTGCATTTGGAGCATAATTCGGTTATACTACTGCCAGCTTAAAGGAGCAGGAGAGAAGCCATGCCCGTATTCCGCCATGTCACCAAAAGCGCAGAAGAGACGTTCGCGCTTGGCAGAAAGCTTGCAGATTCGCTCAATAAGGGCGATGTGGTCGCGCTTGTCGGGGGATTAGGGTCTGGCAAGACGGTTTTTGCCAAAGGCATAGCGCTGGGGCTCGGCATAAAGGAAGACTTAACCAGCCCCACGTTCACGCTGCTGCGCCAATATCAGGGGCGGTTTGAGCTTTGCCATTTCGACCTTTACCGCATAGAGGATGAGCAGGAACTCGAACATATCGGCCTCTATGATTGTGCCGGAGGTGACAACGTCTGCGTCATCGAGTGGGCGCAGCACGCGCAGCGGCTTTTTCCGACGTTTTTCGTTTGTTTTTCGGGTTCGGGCAGCGATGAGCGCACAATAGAAATCAAAGAGGGAAAAGATGCACATACTGGCTGTTGACACATCCGGAAACGCATGCTCGGCGGCGGTGTTGAGCGAAGGCGCGATACGCTGTGAAACATACATGAACGCAGGCCGCACGCATTCCCAAACGCTTGGCCCGATGATTGATTTTTGTCTTTCAAGCGCCGGGCTTTTTATCCGTGATATTGATCTTTTTGCCTGCGCATCGGGCCCGGGCTCGTTCACCGGCCTACGTATCGGCATCGGCATGATCAAGGGTTTTGCGCATGCGTCCGGTAAACCGGCTGTCGGTGTGAACACGCTGGATGCGCTCGCGCGCAACGCGGTGGGTACGGACGAGATCGTCTGTCCCGTTATGGATGCGCGGCGCAAAGAAGTATATACAGCAACCTATTTGGGCGGCAAGAGGGTAACGGATTACTGTGCAGTTCCTCTGGTTGATGTACTCAGCTCTCTTAAAGGGCAACGTGTTGTTTTTCTGGGCGACGGTGCCGTCAACTATCATGATACAATAACCGCCGCCGATGTAGGCTTTCGTGTGGCGCACGGCGGCATCGTGCTGCAGCGTGCAGGTTCTGTCGGCATGGCGGCTCTGGACATGTTTAAAACGGGCATAAGCCAGGATACGTACAGCCTTGAGCCTTTTTATCTGCGCGAAACGCAGGCAGAGCGTGTTTTGGCGGCAAAGGAAAAAGTATGAAGGTCACCTACCGGCAGGCGACCGAAAAGGACCTGGCGGACATTTACAGTATTGAACTTGCGTGTTTTTTACGCCCATGGTCTTATGCTTCACTGCAAAACGACATATGCAACAATGAGTGGGCTTTATACATCGTTGCCGAGGCTGACGGCTGCATCGTAGGGTATTGCGGCATGCACACAATGTTCGATGAGGGCCATATCATGAACGTGGCCGTGATGTCTCGCTTTCGCCGTCGCGGCATAGGCAAAGGTTTAATTGAGACTGTTTTCAGCATGACGGCTTTAGACTGCTACACGCTGGAAGTGCGTATCACAAATTTAGATGCAGTCAGCCTGTATAAACATCTTGGCTTTGAGATTCTCGGCAAAAGACCTAAATACTACGGAGACGAGGATGCGCTGATCATGTGGAAGGGCAAAACCGCGCCTTGATAGTGGCGTGCCAAAAATGTATAATCGACACGAATCCACAAAGGCAATCAGGAAGGCATGATAACGAGCATAGACGGCATAAAAATCAATTATGAACAGCACGGGGAAGGAGAAGACGTTCTGGTGCTGCACGGATGGGGCGCAAGTATGGAAACGATGCGCCCTGTCATTGATGCGCTGTCAAGCCGTTACCGCGTCACGGCCCTTGATTTTCCGGGTTTCGGGGGCAGCGGTGTACCGCCCGAACACTACGGTGTGCCACAATACGCCGCACTGATATATGCGTTGCTGCAGCAGCTCGGCATACAAAAAACGCATGTGATCTGCCACTCGTTCGGCGGACGCGTCACCATACTGCTTGCTGCGCAGCATCAGCAGATGATCGGCAAGATCGTGTTTACAGGCGCGGCAGGGCTATTAAAACGCCGCACGCTGCGCTACTATCTGCGCATATACGGTTACAAAGCGGCAAAACGCTTAAGCCGCGGGCGTATGGCCAAAAGGCTGCTCAAACCGCTCGGCATCGATGTGGATGCGCGCGTCAAAAACGCGGGGTCGCAGGATTTTCGGGCGCTGCCGGACGGCATGAAAAAGGTTTTTGTGCGTATCGTGAATCTCGATCTGAAAAGCCGCCTCAAAGATATAAAAAGCCCTTCGCTGCTGATATGGGGTGAAAAAGATACAGAAACGCCGCTTAGGTTCGGCAGGACGATGGAAAAGCTGATCCCCGATGCCGGGTTGGTGGTTTTCAGCGGCGCGGGGCATTATGCTTTCCTTGAGTGCCTTGGGCGCTTTCTCCATATCGTTGTTACATTTTTCGGAGGTTAACGGATGACGGCGTACGTTCATATTGCGTTGTACATACTCACCGCGGCATTGCTGGTGCTGGCTTGCCAAAGATTTGTGCATATGCTGCAGCTTGAAGGGTACCGAAACAAGAATCTTTTTCGTTGGCTGTGTGCGCACCGCAGGGCGGTATACGCTCTGCCTGCCGCCGCTGCTTTCTTTGGGATTTTATTGACCCTGCTTGCCAATGTTTTCTTTCCCGATGCGGCAATCTACATTTTCTTTGTATCTGGCGCGGTGTACCTGCTGCTTTTTATATTGTACATACGGCGTTTGCGCGGCGAAAAAGCCAAGAAACCGCTTGTTTATACCGGACGCGTCAAACGCTTGTTTGTTTATATCTGCGTTTTCCATATCATTGTATCTGGCGGAGCGCTGCTTCTTGATTTGCTTGTGCTCCCCGGCACGGTGTTTGCGGGGACGGTGCTTTTTTTATTGATACTGCTTGCAGGTATCGGTGTAATCGCAGCCAATCTGCTTGCCATGCCGCTTGAAGCCGTCATTCGCGGCTGGTATCTTCATGATGCCAAACGCATACTCGCGCGGCGCGGCGACCTTATCCGCATCGGCATCACAGGCAGCTATGGCAAAACCAGCTGCAAATTTATTCTCGGCACCATACTGTCTGAACAATTCAATGTACTTGTGCCGCCTTCAAGCTACAACACGCCCATGGGTTTGACGCGGGTTGTGCGTGAGCAGCTTGAAAGATCGCATGAGGTGTTCATTGCGGAGATGGGTGCGCGCTATCAGGGAGACATCAAGGAGCTTTGCTCTCTTGTCCATCCGCAATACGGCCTTTTGACCTGGGTCGGGCCGCAGCACCTTGAAACAATGGGCAGCATTGAAAACATCGCGAAAACAAAATACGAGCTGATTGAAGGGCTGCAGGAGAACGGAACCGCTTTTTTCCCGGCCGATAACGCTATTTGCCTCAAGATGTATCACCAAACCACGCATGAGAAATACCTTTTTGCGTTGGATTACAAGGGAGATGCGTATGCGCGCGCCGAAAATATACAGGTCGGAAAATATGGCAGCCGTTTTGACCTTATACTTGACGGAGAGCGTATCGCTTGCGAAACAAAGCTTCTCGGCAAACATAACATCGTCAACATCACGGGCTGTGCGGCTGTCGCCAGAAAACTCGGGCTGACACCGGCGCAGATCCGCCTGGGCATCCGTAAAATCCAGCCCGTGCAGCACCGGCTTGAGCTTCTGCCCATGAAGGGCGGCGTCACCGTGATCGACGATGCATTTAACGCCAATCCTTCGGGTGTTCGCGCGGCAATGGAAGTCATCAAGATGTTTGAAGGGCGCAGAATCGTCGTCACGCCCGGGCTGGTGGAGCTTGGCGCACAGGAAAAGGCGGAAAACTTTGCGTTCGGAAAAGTGATGGCAGAGGCTGCCGATATTGTGTATCTTATAGGCCAAAAGCACACACAACCTATATACGATGGGCTGATCAAAGGCGGTTTTGACAAAGCGAGCATTTATGTTTTTTCTTCGCTCGACGAGGCGTCAGAATCGCTGTGGCAGCAGGCGCGTCCGGGCGATGTGGTGCTTTTCGAAAACGATTTGCCTGATAACTACAACGAATAGGAGAGTTATATGAAAAAAAACCTGGCTGTTACTTTCGGCGGAAGGACCGTGGAGCACGATATATCCATCATCACGGCTCTGCAGCTCATGGCCAACGCAGACAAAGATAAATACAATGTGATCCCCATATACATCGACCGAGACGGCAAGTGGTATACAGGCGATAAGCTGTTTGATATGGCTGTGTTTTCCAGCTTTGACCCCAAAGCGAAGGGAATAAGGCGTGTGTTCCTCTCATGCGCGGCTGATGCTACGCTTTATGAATACGGCAAAAAACAAAAAGAAATCTGCCAGATCGATGTGGCGATACCTGCGATGCACGGCATGCACGGCGAGGACGGCACCTTACAAGGGCTTTTTGAGCTTTCTGACATACCGTACGCCAGTGCCGGGGTGACAGGCTCTGCTGTCGGCATGGATAAGATCATCATGAAATCCGCTTTTTTGGGTTTCGGGTTTCCTGTGCTTGATTCGGTTTTTTTCGAACGCGATGAATTTTTTAATGACAGTGACGGGGTCTGCGAGACAGTAGAGCAAAAACTCTCGTATCCTGTGTTTATCAAGCCGGCGAACCTTGGCTCAAGCATTGGCGTCAACAGGGCGGATGACCGTGAAGCACTGCGCTTCGCTCTCGAAGTCGCGGCACAGTACGATAAGCGCATACTTGTGGAAAAAGCAGTTAAGGACATCATGGAGGTCAATTGCTCTGTGCTGGGCGCTGGCGGAGACGCAAAAGCGAGCGTGATCGAGCAGCCTGTGACAGCCAGCCGCTTTCTTGGCTTTGAAGAAAAGTATTTAAGCGGCGGCGGCAAAACAAAAGGCATGGAATCTTTGGGGCGTAAAATACCCGCCGATATTTCCGAAGAAATGGCTGAGCGCATCAAGAAGCTTTCTCTTGATATCTTTAAAGCGCTTGATCTTAAGGGCGTGGTGCGCATCGATTATATTATAGATAAATCAGAAAACAAGCTGTATGCCAACGAGGTCAATACCATCCCCGGGTCGTTCTCATTCTATCTGTGGGAACCGTCGGGCGTGTCTTTTCCTGCGCTTATCGACAGGCTGGTTGCCATTGCTGAGCGCCAGATGCGCGAGAAAAAAAGATCCAGTTTTGCATATGATTCAGGCGTACTACAAAAGGCTGCAAAAGGTCTGAAAACAGGCAAATAGGCGGTTTACACAGCCATGTTGTTTCGGTATAATAAAATAACAGAATAATTAAAAGTGAGGTGCCATTATGTCTGAACAGAAAAATTCAATGGGTATGGACGAAAAAACGGCGAGCTGGTTTGCTTATGTACTCGCGATTCTTAGCGCAATTATCGTATTGGTTTCCGAAAAAGACAATAAAACAGTACGCACGCATGCCTGGCAGTCCTTGGTGATGGGATGTTTCTTTGTGGCCGTGTTAATCATACTTGGTATTCTCAGCGCGATCTTTATGCCGAATCCCTTGGTGAACCCCATGGCATATCTGTACGGCCCGCCCGTCATGGTTGTCATTTTTGGTATTATCAGCTGGATCGCCGGCGTTTTATGGGTTGTTCTTACAATCATGTGCATCCTCAAGGCGCTGCAGGGTGACATTTTCAAGGTTCCTGTCATTTACGACAAAGTCCAGAATTTTAAATAAGGTTTTCTGTCAAACAGGCGGCATCCTGCCGCCTGTTTGAGTTGCCTGCTAAGCAGGCTTAAAAAGCCGCAATTTTTATCAGCACGGAACGCGGGAGCAGTTTTATCCCGCGTCTTTTTTTTCACAAGAGTCATTGATAACAACTTTTGCAGCCCCCGACCCATACATTTTTTGCGGTGGCCGAAGCAAAATAAACCATTATGGATAAACAGGGCTTTGATTGGCCGGTCAAACCCATGGAGCCGGTCACACGTAAAGAAGTGTTTGACAGCGCTGATACGGTTTTTCAGGTCAAATGGGACGGTGTGCGCGTCTTATCATATGTGTTTGCCGACAAAAGCATCCGGCTTTATAACCGGCGCCTTAACGAACGCACTTTGCAGTACCCGGAAGTGTCACAAGCCCTGTCAGAACTTGAGCCGTTGACTGTCTTAGACGGAGAGATCGTTGCGCTCGGAGAAAACGGAAAGCCTGATTTCCCGCTTGTGCTGCAGCGCGATCTTATGCGTATGCCGTCAAAAATCAGGTACGCGGCATCAAAGATCCCCGTTTACTATATGGTTTTTGATATACTCTGGTTTGACGGGAAAGCAGTTTTTAAGCTTCCGCTGAGCGAAAGGCTGCTAATCCTTGAAAAGATCGATTTTGGACAAAGCGTTATGCAGCATGCGGATCGCACAATAGGCGCAGGTAAGGCGCTTTTTGAGGCGGTCAGGGCAGAAGGGCTTGAAGGCATAGTTGCCAAAAAGATGGACAGCCCGTACCATATCGGCAAAAAAACAGACGCATGGCAGAAAATAAAGTGCTTAAGGCAGCTTGAAGCGGCTGTCGGCGGTTACATTGCAGAGGGTAATCGCTTTAAGTCTTTGCTTCTGGGCATTCCGCACGCAAGCGGGCTTTTGTATATCGGGGCGGCGGCATCGGGTGTGACGCAAAAACAATGGAATACACTTGCCTCCGTTTTTGCTGACTCTTGCGGGCCGTGTCCGTTTGTCAATCCTCCTGACACCGCAGGCACAAGATGGGTTTTGCCAAAAGTTCACGTGTCTGTGCGTTTCTTAGAATATACGAAAAGCGGCCTGATGCGTGCTCCTGCTATTGCAGGTTTTTTGGAGAAAATATGAAATCGAAAAGTATATTCATGGTTGAGGGCAAAGAGGTGACATTGACCAATACGGAAAAGATTTATTTTCCTGAACTCGGCGCATCCAAAGCGGAACTGATTGAGTACTATATACGTATGGCAGAATATATATTGCCTTATCTCAAAGGCCGGCCGTTCTCTATGCTGCATTATCCGGACGGCATATACGGAAAAACGTTTTATCAAAAGCAGCGCCCCGCCGATGCACCCGAATGGCTTCAAAGCGTTTCGCTCGTTTCCAAAGACAAAACGATAAACTGGTGCCTTGTCAACGATCTGCCAAGCCTTATTTACATGGCCAACCGTGCGTGTATCGAAATGCATGCATGGTTTTCGCGTCTGCCCGACGAAAGCCAACCGGATGTGGCCATATTCGACATTGATCCTTCGGGCAGCACTGGCTATAAAGAGGCGGCAGAAGCCGCGCTGCTTGTCAAAACAGCCCTTGATGCGTATGGGCTTACCGGTATTCCGAAACTGTCGGGGAAGACAGGCGTACATGTTGTGGTGCCCATAGAACCGGTGCCTTTTTTTAAGGTGCGTGATTTTTTGAAAAAGATATGTCAGCATATCGAAAAAGCACAACCTGCGCTGTTCACGACCGAACGTACGATCGCCAAGCGCAAAGACCGCGTTTATCTTGACGCTGTGCAGAATGGGAGAGGCAAAACGCTGCCTTCGCCGTACAGTGTGCGCGCGGTGCCTGGCGCCAATGTGTCCGCGCCTGTCACGTGGAAGGAGCTAGCAAACGGCATCAGCCCGCAGAGCCTCAATATGCGCAGTATGGAAGAGCGGATCAAAGCCGTGGGGGATCTGTTCGCACCTGTGTATGGGTTAAGTCAGAAACTGCCGAATATTTAAGCAAGCGCATCTGCCCGATCCCGGCATACTTTTTGCAATCTGCCTTTTCTCATTTGGCGGCGCTTTTTTTATTTTTAGGCTTTTTTGCAGCATCATCAGAGCGTTTTTGAGTGGCTTTAACGCTTTGGCGCAGACGCTCCATGAGATCGACCACATTACCCGAAGGCTCCGGCACAGCCTCTTGTACATGAACCACATCCTGCCCTTCGATCTTGGCGCGGATGAGCGCTAATAGCTCTTCGCGATAGGTGTCATGGTATTTTTGCGGTGCGAAAGCGGAAGTTAAGTTTTCAACAAGTTGTTTGGCCATATCCGTTTCTTCTTTGCGCACATCAACGCTTGAAGAAAGCTCTGCTATGCCAAGTTCTGCGGTGCTTCGAATCTCATCGTCAAAAAACATCATGGATATTGCAAGCGCATCCTTAAGCAGCCGCACGAGGCAAAGGTGTTCTTTGTTGCGGAGTGTGACTTTGGCAACAGCCGCTTTGTCTGTCTCACGCATGGCATCACGCAGTATAAGATACGGTTTCTCGCCGCCCTTTTCAGGCCAAAGGTAATAGGTTTTATCGAAATACACCGGATCGACCTCGCTGATTTGGATAAAGTCCACGATGTCTATGTATTTTGTGCTTTTAACGGGCAGTGCATCAAGATCCTCTTCCTTGATCAGCACAAACCTGCCGGGTTCATACTCATAACCTTTGACGATCTGCTCATAGGGCACCTCTTTGGCACACGTGCTGCAATAGCGTTTCTGGCTAATCGGTGTATTGCACACTTTGTGCAGCTGCCGGAACGCTATCGATTCGCGCATTGTGGCTGCGCCCATTTTCACCGGTACATTAAGCAGGCCGAAGCTGATCGCGCCCTTCCATACCGTTTGCATAAGAAATGCCCCCCTTGGTTTTTATGAGCCGCTGACCCGCTCGCAATGCTGCCTTTGGCGTTTCAATCAAAGTGAATCAGCGTGTTCTTAGCATTTCCTTCTGCACAACAAATAATAAGCGTTATCCGAACGGTTTTTTTGCTTGACTTTTTCGTGCTATCCGGTGTATATAATAAAAAGTGCTATTGAGGGAATGAAGTTCTCCCCTGCGCAAGCAAAACCGCCGTACGGCTGATGACTTCTGTGCCTGATTCACAGAACCATCAGCTTTTTGTTTGCGGAAAAAAGCAAAAAAGAAAGCATCGAAAGGATACATCAAATGCTGACCAGCGTGGCGCTTATACTGATTTTCGGCTTTGCTCTCAGTGCGGTATTTCAAAAGCTGCACATTCCCGGGCTTCTTGGCATGCTTATCGCGGGTATAATACTCGGCCCGTTTGCCTTAAACATGATAGATGAAAGCATCCTTCATATTTCCTCAGAATTGCGTGAAATTGCGCTCATTGTCATACTTGTACGCGCCGGGCTGTCGCTCGACCTCAAAGATTTAAAAAAAGTCGGCAGGCCTGCAGTCTTACTGTGTTTTATTCCGGCTACGTTAGAAATCGCGGGTGCAATGCTGCTTGCGCCGCCTTTATTGGGCGTGACGCTTGTTGAGGCGGCGATCATCGGCGCCATGCTGGCCGCGGTGTCTCCGGCTATTATTGTGCCTAAAATGCTTGCTTTGCTGGAAAAAGGGTACGGGCGCAACAAATGCATCCCGCAGCTTATTATGGCGGGCGCGACCGCTGACGATATCTATGCCATTGTGATGTTTACATCATTTGTGGGCATTGCCCGCGGCGGCAGCTTCAGTGCGGTTTCGCTTCTTCATGTGCCGGTTTCGATTGTGACAGGGTTTGCTGTCGGCATTGGAGTTGGTTATGCGCTTGTACTGATTTTCAGGAAGTTTCACATCCGTGATACCATAAAAGTACTGGTGATACTGGGCGCGGCGTTCCTGCTGGTTGGATTCGAAGAGTACTTGAGCGCTGTCGTGCCATTCTCCGGGCTGCTCTCCGCGATGGCGGTCGGTGGCACGGTGCTCAAAATGCGCGAAGTTGTGGCCAAGAGGATCTCTGGCAAGTTTTCGAAAATATGGGTAGCTGCTGAGGTCGTGCTTTTTGTGCTTCTGGGCGCAGCAGTGGATATCCGCTATATTTTTGGCGCGGGCATTGCTGCCGTTGTTGTGATCTTTGGCGCGCTTGTTTTCAGAGCGGGCGGTACATCTTTGAGCCTTATAAGATCAGGCCTGAATAAAAAGGAAACGCTGTTCTGCAACATCGGTTACCTGCCCAAGGCAACCGTTCAGGCCGCCGTCGGCGCGATACCTCTTGCTGCGGGCATCGCTGCCGGTAATATCATTTTGAGTATCGCCGTGCTTTCAATCATGATCACTGCTCCCCTTGGTGCGATCGGTATCGATTTAAGCTATAAAAAGCTGCTCAAAAAATGCCAATAGAATCTTCCCTGCTGGATTTGTCGTAGTGCAAAAAAATAAAAAAAGCGCCCGTTTCGCATTTGGAAACAGGCGCATAACTATATGTCATCAAAATCTTGACACGAACATTTTGAGTGTGCCGTCAGCCGTAGCGGCATCGACCCATTCATTGGTCAGTTCTGACCATTTGGCTTCCCTGCGTGATGTGAGCAGCATTTCCCTGATGCTTTCTCTCATTTCATCATATGGCATTGCGCCCTTAAGCATCCGTTCACAGCGGATGATGTACGCGCCCATCATCCCAAAGACGGGCTTTGAGTATTGGCCGGCCTGCGTCAAGGCCGTGGCTGCCTCTACATAACCAGGTATATCGATCTGAGAAGCGGGCCCAATAACATGGCCTTTTGTTTTAAGCGGTTCCTCATTAAAAGCAGGATCCTCATTGTATTCTTCCATCAATGCATTAAAATCTTCGCCGGCATCGAGCCGCGACATAAGCTCATCAACTTTAGGCTGTATCGCCAAAGATGCTTCGCTGATCAAGGAATCATAAAGAGGCATATTGCCCGCGGATTTTGCCTGATAAATATCCATGCTGGCTTCAAAATCAAATTTTAAGAGGATGTGCCTGACATACATATAGCCTTCCGGATAATAGAAAACCTGCCCGAAGCTGCGCTGCATCTCAAATAACGATGGATTCAGCTCCAGATTGCTTTTTTGCACATCCACATTGGTATCGTAATAACTGCGGACGTCCTCTTCGGAGACCTCAATGCCGCTGATATAATGCTCTTTGACCTTTTCAAAAATATATTCACGCTCAAGCTGCTGCCGGTAAGTGGCTGCGGAATAGCCGATTGAGTTTAAGTAATCCTCAAGCCACGCGGCGTATTCTTCATCATAATCAAGTGTGGGATCGGCATCGACGGCAGTCTGAACATAGAAACCGATAGAGGAGTCAGCCGTTTCAAGGCCTTCCTGATACTGCGCATCAAGCTGCGCAACTTCCTCTTCACTTAGGCTTGACAGGCCAAGCTCGTCGGCTTTATCCATCGCGATCCGAAATGCGGCGGTCCGCTTGATAAAACCCTCAAGGTATGAGGGCCAGTAACTCTCGTTTTCCTTAATATCATCAAGATTGAGCTGTTGTTTGGACAACTCAGCTTTCATTTTAAGCGTCACGTCTTCTTTTGTGATTTTCTCGCCTCTATATTCGATGATGACTTTTTCGTTTTCCTTTTTCAGTGCGAGTTCCTCATCGACTTCAATAAGCGAACAGCCGCCTGAAAGTAAGAACAGCGCGAAAAGCACAAGTGCGGCAATGCGTTTTTTGATCATACGGTTCTCCTTATGGCCGGGTGGTCTGTGCAAGAATGCCTTCTCCGGCAAACATAGAAATTCTAACATTGTTGCGCACAAACGTCAACGCTGAGTCAATACGCAACACAAATCATTGACACATAACGGTTTTATGATAAAATGTTATCGATAAACGAAAAATAATTGTTACCAAATAGGCAGCTTTAAAAGCTGCGCTGCCAAAAAACAAGAGAGGCTATCAATGAGAGACCACAGCCAGGCTGTCTGTATGCATATGTATGAGAAGATGCTGCTGATACGATACAGCGAGCAAAAGTTAGAAGCGCTGTTTGCAGAAGGACAAGTGCACGGCACCACCCATCTTTATATCGGACAAGAAGCTGTGGCTGCCGGTGTTTGCGAAGCGCTTGAACCAAAGGATTTGATACTAAGCACGCACCGCGGCCACGGACACTGCATCGCTAAGGGCATCGACATTGCCGCAATGATGGCGGAATTTCTGGGCAGAGAAACGGGCTGCTGCGGGGGCAGGGGCGGCTCTATGCACATTGCAGATTTTGAGCATGGCAATTTGGGGACGAACGGCATCGTCGGCGGGGGGCTTCCCTTGGCCGTGGGTGCGGCGCTGGCGCAGAAAATGCGCGGAGAAAACCAGATCACGGTATGCTTTTTCGGAGACGGCGCTTCTAATGAAGGTATTTTTCATGAATCGCTCAATCTTGCGTCCATATGGAAACTGCCTGTCTTGTATGTCTGCGAGGACAACAAATACGGCCTTTCTATGGCCACAAGCGCTTCCATGAGTATAAAGGATATTTCCATACGCGCAACCAGCTTCGGCATGCCCGGCAAAACGGTTGACGGAAATGACGTTTTTGCAGTATACGATCAAGCCAAAAACGCGCGCGCATATGTATTAAACAACGGGCCTATGCTGCTGGTGTGTGATACTTACCGCATATCGGGGCATTCAAAAAGCGATAAAAACGTATACCGGCCGAAGGACGAGATCGAGCGATGGAAGAAAAAAGACCCCATAGTTCAAATGAAAAAAGTCATGCTTAGCCACAAAATATTGACCAGAGGCCAAATAAACGACATTGAGAAAAGAGCGAAAGAGACGGTGGACGATGCAGCTGCATTTGCACAGCACAGCCCTTTTCCTTCTAAAGAAACTGTTCGCAACGGTGTTTATGCATAAGGAGAAACCATGAAAAACTTAACATACGCACAAGCCATCCATGAAGCCTTAACGCTTGAAATGCGCCGCGACGATGCAGTTTTTATATTAGGGGAAGATGTCGGCCTCTACGGCGGCGGCTTCGGTGTCACAGCCGGTTTGGTTGAGGAGTTCGGCAAAAAGCGGGTCATAGATACACCGATTTCAGAAGCAGCCATTGTTGGCACAGCTGTGGGCGCGGCCCTTCAAGGCATGCGGCCTGTCGCGGACATGATGTTCAGTGATTTTCTGACCAACGCGATGGACCAGCTGGTCAATCAGGCGGCCAAGTTGCGTTATATGTTCGGCAGCAGGATTAAGGTGCCGCTTGTTGTGCGCGCGGCGGCAGGTTCAGGCACAGGCGCGGCGGCGCAGCACAGCCAGAGCCCGGAAGCATGGCTCTGCAATGTGCCGGGGTTGAAGGTCGTTGTGCCTTCCACGCCGGCCGACGCTAAAGGGCTGCTTACTGCCGCGATCCGGGACGACAACCCCGTCGTGTTTCTCGAACAAAAGCTATTGTACAAAACGAAGGAGCAGGTGCCGGAGGGCGAATATGTTGTTGACATCGGCAAAGCAAAAGTACACCGTTCAGGGACTGATCTGACTGTCATCACATACGGACGCATGCTGCCAGTGTGCCTTCAAGCCGCACAGAAAGCCAAAGAAGAATGCGGCATCAGCGCCGAAGTGATAGACCTGCGCACGCTCGTGCCGCTGGATAAACAGGCGCTGATCGATTCCGCAAAAAAGACCGGACGTGTGCTGATCGTGCATGAAGCCTGTGAGACGGGGGGCTTTGGCGGTGAATTGGCTGCCGTGGTCGCGGGCAGTGACGCTTTCTACAGCCTCAAAGCGCCCGTGATGCGTTATTGCGGCTTAGACGTGCCCATGCCCTTCAGCAGAGGACTGGAAAAAGCCGCCGTGCCCGATGAGGGCGGCATTTTAAAAAGGATTAAGCTTCTGGTACATGGCAAAAAGGCCTGATACGTGTTTTGCGGGCACTGAGCAAACATGAACGTATACTCAAAGACCCAAAGGAATTGTTGGAATTACAGTACATGGGCTTTGGATAAAATTCTCCGGTCTTCTCTAGGCCGACTCTATACCATCATCTCTTTTGTGACTGCCGCAATATGCGCAAGCGTGTCGCTGGCTGTCATTGAGAGCGTACCCAAGTTGCGCGCCGCCGATTCGCCTGCTTTGCCGCAGATGGCCGCGCCATAAACCGCAGCGTCAAAGCCGTTCATACCGCCCTGCTGCCCGCCGCACATCAGCCCGCCGATGACGCCTGTCAGCACATCGCCGCTGCCTCCGCGCGCCATGCCCGGCGTACCGGCAGTCACGAACGCCGTTTTTTCACCATTGGTGACGATGGTGGTCGCGCCTTTTAGCAGCAGCGTGACGCCATATTCTTTTGCGAAACCCTGCGCCTTGCGGAGCGGGTCTTTTTGTATTTCTGTCAAATCCAATCCGCAAAGCCGTGAGAATTCGGCAGGATGCGGTGTCAGAACGATATCCCCGACGACCTTTTGCAGCATGTCTTTGTCCTGTGCAATGATGTTGAGTGCGTCCGCATCAAACACCTTGCGTATGTCGTGATGCGCAAGCATATAACGCACAGCTGCTGCAGCACCGCTTTCGGTGGAAATCCCGGGACCTGCTGCCAGCGCTGTTTTGTTCTTTAGAAGCTGCTCAATCCCGTGCGAGCAGTTTTCAGACAAACTGCCCGAAAACTCATCAAGCGCGAAGGTCATGCTGTCGGGCAGGCGTGCAGAAAAAAGGCTCTGCAGGCCTGACGGAACGCCAACCGTCACGAGCCCCGCACCTGCGCGCAGCGCCGCGCCTGTACACAGCAACCCCGCGCCAGCCATGCCCTGGCTGCCCACAACGCACGCGAGTCTGCCGAAGCTGCCCTTGTGCGTATCCGCAGCGCGTGCCGGCAAACGCAGGCTGTTTGTAACGGCATACATTTTACCGATGTCAAAACCGTCCGATGCCCCAATTTCTTTGACTGAGAGGATGCCCGTATGCTCCCGCCCGGGAAAAAGATAATGGCCGGGCTTTGCGCAGCCGAATGTGACCGTTTCATCCGCACGGACAGCGATGCCGCGCACCGCGCCCGTGTCTGCATCAATCCCTGACGCTATATCGCAAGCCACGACATACGCGCCGCTTTGGTTAAGCAGTGAGATGACTTTTGCATAAAGCCCGCCGATATCGCGTGCAAGCCCCACGCCGAACAGCGCGTCGATGACGACGCAGTTTATGATATCGGCAAACTGAGTTTTCGCGATAGCTTCATCGGTGATTTGTATGATGCGGTTGCCAAAATAGGCGGCGTTTACAGCCGCGTCGCCGTGCAGATCATTCGTTTCCCCGACCAGCAGCGCCTTCACATCGCAGCCCTTTGCCGCAAGCTGCCGCGCCGCAGCGAAGCCGTCGCCGCCGTTGTTGCCTGTGCCGCAAAGCGCAATGATCCTTTTCTCCATGCCAAACCGGTCAAAGATGGCTGTGGTGAGCCCGAACGCCGCATTTTCCATCAGAAGAAGCGACGGAATATGCAAAACATTTGACATGTGCGCGTCAAGATCGCGCATCTGCTGTTTGAAGAGAACAGGAATCATATCAGCCTCCTTCCGCGACAGCCTGCGCGATAGCAAAGCCGCCGTCATGCGAAATGGAAATGTGGATGTTTGTTATGCCTCTTGCCTGTGCATGGGTCTGCGCCGCGCCGCTCAAGGATACGAAAGGGCGGCCTTCGCCAGTGTGCAGTATCTCGATACTGCACAGCGGCACATCGTATATGCCAAGACCAAGCGATTTAAGAACAGCTTCTTTGGCGGCAAATCTGCCGGCAACGGTATTTGCCCGGTATCGGCATTCTTCGAAAAATGAGATCTCCGCTTCTGAAAATACGCGTGTGAAAAACCGTTTATTATCAGCCACCTTTTGTATGCGCGCGACCTCTACGATATCAACGCCTGTGCCGATAATCATCCGCCCGCCTCCGAAACCGCATTAATAATGGCATAGGCGCAAACCTGCTCGGCTGCGGCCAGCACGGCGTGAAAATTCCCCTGCATTTCACCTGTGGCAAAAGAAAACACTGTATCGCCGTCAAACATGGTGTGCGCGGGACGTACGCACAGCGCGATACCGCTTTGCCCGATTGCCGCAAGCTTGCCTGCCTGCTCTTTGGTGAGCACCGCATTGGTGCCCACGATCCCGATCGTGGTGTTCTGTGCAGAAAAATCCTGTGTGCTGCCCTGCATCATGGCCTCTAAAACGCTGCCGCCGCGCATTCCCGCGATTTTTTGGCCGTTTGTGTGGTCAAAGATATCACCAAACGCATTGACAGCGAAACCCGCAGCAACAATGACGCCGCCCGGCAACGTTATGGATGCCGTGCCGAAGCCGCCGCGGCCGGCCAGATGCTGACCTGCCGCTTTGCCTACGCTCGCACCTGTGCCCGCGCCGAAAGGCCCTTGGGCAAGCGGCTTAAGCACTGCGTTTTCACACGCAGTATATCCTGCCTGCGCATCCGGGCGCACTGCCGCGCTGCCAACACCAAGGTCGTACAGCACCGCTGCGGGCACGATGGGCACGCGCGCGCAACCTGTGTCAAAACCGATCCCGTGTTCTTCGAGCCAGTGCATGACGCCGTCCGCTGCGGCAAGCCCAAAAGCGCTGCCGCCGCTTATAACAAAGGCGTGCGCATGCTCCACCAGGTTTGCCGGGCGCAGCAAGTCTGTCTCGCGCGTACCCGGCGCGCTGCCGCGTACATCAACGCCCGCCACCGCACCTTGCGCGATCATCACGACAGTGCAGCCGGTTTTGTTTTCGCTGTCCGTGTAATGCCCGGCCGTCACGCCGCCGATATCCGTGAGACATCCTTTATACATAGCCTTTTTCTCCCCTCAAAGACACTTCGCCTGCGATAAAACTTCTTTGTTTACCGTCGCAGTCGATGATGATGGCACCCTCATTATCAAACCCGATATGCTCACCCGTTTTGCTTCCGTCTGCGGTCAGCAGCGTCACTGTGCCGGAGAGCGCATTGCGCTCACGGAACGCCGGCATGAATGCGGCAACGCCGTGTTGGGTAAACGTACTGTATGCATCTAGAAAACGTGAAATCATGGCAGCCGCGAGCAGCGTGTTGTTGGCCTGCAATGTGCCTACACTCTGTGACAGCGTGCCACCGAACGCAGAGCTGCCCGTATTGATACCAATACCGCAGACGACATAATCCACGCCGTCCATGTGCATCATGCTTTCAGTAAGGATGCCAGCCGTTTTCTTTCCTTCGATAACGATATCGTTAGGCCACTTGATTTGTGCTTTTATATTTGCCGTTTGCTCTATGGCCTCACAGACGGCCACGGCAGCCATCAGCGTGATACCAGAGACTTTTGAAGGCTCAATCTTCGGGCGCACGAGCATCGTCAGGTAAATACCCTGACCGGACAGAGACACCCAACTGCGCCCTTTTCGCCCTTTCCCCGCGGTTTGTTGACCAGCAAGAAACACTGCAGCTGTTAAAGAGCTGTCCTGCGCGGCAGCCTTGGCGGATTCGTTGGTGGAGGCTGTGCTTTCTTCGAAAAAAACCGGAATATCGCTGCTAAGATGTGCGCGCACATATTCGGCGCGCGGCACAGAGGGCGGCTGCACAAGCTTGTAGCCCTTTCCGGTCACGCTTTCTATCAGTGCGCCGTCGGCCTGCATGGCCTTGATATGCTTCCAGAGCGCGGCGCGCGTGATGCCGAGCGCCTCGCTGATGTGCCCGCCGGAAACAAAACCTTCTTTATGGATAAGCTGTTTGTATATCTCTAATCTCAATACTCATCCTCCGAAAACAGCGCGCTGATGATATGGCTGTCAAAACCGTGGCGCATAAGCGCCGCATACACTTTTTGCTGTTGCCGGCGCTTGCCAATATCCGCATAGCGTTTGAGCAGAGCGTCGGCCTGCTTTGATGCGGCGTGCCGTTCATCATCTTCCGTATAAAGTGTCATTGCGTTTTCTATCATGTTGCGGGGGAGGCCTTTTTCTGCAAGCTTGTATGCGACGGCGCGCCGTCCGAAGCGGCCCGCAGCGATAGCGCTTTGCACGAACTCATGCGCATAGGCCGCATCATCTACATAACCGTATGATTCGAGCTTGTCAAGAGCAGCCTGCACGGCAGCTTCGCTGATGCCGCGATCGGCAAGCTTTTGTGCAAGCTCGCTGCGCGTGCGCATCTTATGTGCGAGCATGGCCGCCGCACTGTCAAAAGCATAACGGCTGTTGTCCTCAAAAACGGCCGATTCGAGAACAGCCCTGTCAACAGCCATGCCGGTGCGAAGGTCGGCATTGATAAGCGCCTGCGCGCCGAGTGAGGCAACATATTCGCCGTCCGCGTAGATGTTGTACCGGTCTTTTTTCTTTTTCTGGGGTTCTATCGCGCTGATGACAAGCATATCTTCCATGTTTTTGATTATAAATGAATTTTCATAAAACATAAAGCGCATATTTTTTGATAGTGTGAACAAAATAGTCTTAACAATCTAACAAGGGAGGGGAGCCATGCTTAACAATACAGGAAACATGCCGGAGATAGAATCGAAAAATCTCACGATCATCGAAGACCAATTGAAGTACGAAGCGCTTGCAGCCAAAAAGAGCGATGTCTACGCGCAGTACTTTGCAGACCCGGCGCTTAAAAGCTGTGCGCAGCAGCTCGCGAACCATCACAGGGATAATTTCAACAATCTGCTGAATTATCTTGAATCACACAGATAAGGAGGAAGACCATGCACCAGCAACCCAATTTGACCGAGCAGGAACTGCTCAACGACCTTTTAAACCAGGAAAAACACCTGATATCTTCGTACGCCTCATATATCCAGGAGGCCTCATGCCCGAATCTTCGCAAAATACTGTCAAACCAGTTCAACCAGACGAGCGCGGACCAGTATCAGGTGTTTGACCAGATGCGCCAAAAGGGCTATTACCAGACCAAGGACGCAAGCGATCAGGAAGTGCAGCAAGCCAAACAGAACTTTAAGACGATGCAAAGCCAGCTCTGAAAAAAACGGCTCCCGATGAACATCTCGGGAGTTTTTTATGCCCCTGATCAGGGTTCATTGACCGGTGCTTAAAATGCATTATAATGATAACTGAAGGGGGAATGCCAACATGTTTTTCATCGGTATTTTCGGCATCGACCAGAAGGAAAAAGAGCTGCGCGTGTTCGACAATATCGTTTGCGGCGCCTGCGGACGGCTCTCTCGCGCCGTGCTCACAAAAAGCTATTCTTATTTTCATATCTTTTTTATACCCACATTCTCTTGGAAGAGGCATTATTACATCAAACTGCGCTGCTGCGGCGCTGTATACGAGGCGGACGAGGGATACGCGCAAAGGCTCAAGACTGCCGCTGACATCGATTTTACGCGGCTAAAAAAAATCAGCAGCGGCTTTGGCGGCTTTGAAGATTTCGGCGGATATGCAAAATGCCCGCATTGCGGCGCGCAGATCGATGAGAGTTTCTCATGGTGCCCGCACTGCGGCGCAAAAAGATAGGGGAGGAAACCATGGAAAAAGCGGAATATGACGCGCTTGTCAAACGGCTGTATATGCCGCCCAAAGGCAAGCCGCAGATCATAGAAGTCCCGCCGCTTGCTTACGCGATGATCGGCGGCGAGGGAGACCCGAATACGGACGCACGGTTTGAGGAAGCTGTGGGCGCGCTTTACGCCGTCTCGTACGGCATAAAGATGCTGCCCAAAAAAGGCGCAGCGCCCAAAGGGTATTTCGAATACAAGGTATCGGCACTCGAAGGGTTCTGGGACGTTAAAGACGGCAAGGCGTTTGATGTTCTTAAGAAAGACAAACTGCGCTGGACGCTGATGATCATGCAGCCGCCGTTTATAACGCACTCACTGTTTGAAGATGTGCGGGAGATGCAGAAAAAGAAAAAGGGCAGCGTCATGGATGCCGTGCGCCTGGAAACATTTTGCGAAGGCTTATGCTGTCAGATGCTGCACATTGGGCCTTTCGATAATGAACCCGCGACTTTTGAAAAGATGCACGCCTTTACAGAGCAGCAGGGCTGCGCGAGGGCGGAAAAAAGCCATCACGAGATCTATCTTTCGGATTTCAGGCGGACTGCGCCCGAAAAGCTGAAAACAGTGCTGCGGTTTAGGGTCAGAAGAAGGCAAGGATAATAATTTTCTTGGCTTTTACATGGCTATGCCGTAAAAAGCTTCGAAAAAAATACAACTGCAAAGAAGGCTTTGCGTGCATCACTTCTCTAAAAAGCACAAAATCAACATTAGGCTTTAACAGAGCCCCAGAACCCTTAAAATTTTTTTCAACAATACCTTGCAATGAAAGGTACTGTGTGGTATGATGTATCCAAAAGAGGGAGGTGGGCCATTGAACACACAACTGAAAAAAGGCGTTTTGGAGCTTTGCGTGCTCGAACTGCTAAAAAAGAAGGACAGATACGGCTATGAGCTTGTGGCAGAGATATCGACGTGTGTGGCGATCTCCGAAGGCACGATATACCCGCTTTTGCGCCGGCTCAAAAACGACGGCTTTGTGAGCACATATTTGAAGGAATCGACGGAAGGGCCGCCGAGAAAGTATTACCAGCTTACGACAAAAGGAGAGCAAACACGCGCGGCGCAGCTTGCCGACTGGCATGCGTTTACCGGCGGCATAGGCCGCATATTAGGAGGTCAGTGTGAATAAGCAGGAATTTTTAAAACAGCTCGAGACGCATTTGCGCAGGTTGCCAAAGGCCGAGAAGGACGATATCATTGGTGATTTTTTAGAGTATTTCGAATGTGCGGAAGATAAAGACGAAGCGGCGCTGTGCGAGAGGCTTGGAGACCCGCGCAAGCTCGCGAAGGAATACCAGGCGCAAAGCGTGATCGCGAGCGCCAACGAAACAAAAAAGGTGTCGAGCATGCTGCGCGCCTTTGCGGTCACGGCGGGGCTGGGGAGCGTCAACTTTCTCTATGCGGCGTTCATCGTGCCGATCGGATACATCACGCTCAGTGTGTTTTTCATTGTGGCCGTTGCGTTTGTGTCCGCAGGGTTGCTGGGCGTTGCTGCCGCGGCCATTTATGCGTCGGAAGTTTCTGCGCTTTTGCTCGCCGTCTTCGTTTCGATCGGGACAACGGCGTTCGGGCTGCTGATGTTTATCGGAAACATTGCGCTTATAAAAGTCTTTAATAAAGCCAATATGGCGTTTTTAAATAATATTTCTCAAAAAATCAAGAAGGCAGGTACAGGAAAATGAGCAATACAAAACTGGTTGTATTGGTAATTACGGCTGTGTTGGTGGTTTGTCTGGTCGGCGCAGGCGTTGTCTTGATGATCGGGGGTTCTTTCCATAGCTTGTTCGCCGGCGGCACTGAAGTGATCATCGAGGAAGCGCAAGCGCTGGATGTTGCCGGTATCAAAAACATCAACGTGCACTGTGTCAGCGGAGAGATCATCATCGCAGCGGGCGCACCGAGGGCAGAGCTTAACGGAAAGATAAGAACCAGCCAAATAAAAGATAACTATCTTGACGTTGAGAAGATCGGTGATACACTGAGTATCCGCTTTGATGCGGGTTCAACATTTCCGGGATTCTTAAGCGGCAACGTCACCATGCGCATCTGGCTTCCGGAAGAGCTTGCGGCCCATATCGACGTGCAAGGCACATCAGCCAGCATCAACGCTCAGGGACTGCGCTTTGGCAATGCTAAGCTCAAAAGCGTAAGCGGCTCGGTATCGCTGGAAAATTGCGCGGGACAGACACTCGAGGCCGAAACAGTCTCCGGTGCGGTCAGTATATCGGGCGCCGACTTTTCGGATGTTTGGCTCAGAAGCATATCGGGCGCGGTTTCGGCAAGACGGCTGACCGGAGATCTGCAGCTTAAGAGTACTTCGGGTGCTTTGCTTATTGAGCAGGTGGCGGGGGAGGTCAAGGCAGACAATACATCTGGCAGCGTGGCTGTGCTGCAGCCCCAACAAGAGCTTATGCCGATCAGCATAGAAACAATAAGCGGCAGTGTGGAGCTTAAGCTGCATCCAAAGGCAGCTTTTGACCTTAACTTGAGAACGACATCGGGCGGCATTTCCACGGATTTTGAACTGCTGGTGAGCGGCAGCCTCAAAAGCTCTGTCATTGGGCGGGATACGCAGGGCAGTGTGAACGGCGGCGGCCCGGAAGTGGGCATCAAAACCATATCCGGAGGCATCCGCGTGATGCATCAGTAGCCACTGTGTATTCACAAATAAAAAAAGACGGCGCGGCTGTCTTTTTTTGTACCCTTGAATGTTGGTGAATCAGAATATATTTTGGTTCTGGTGCAAGAATAAAACGGCAGACTGAAAATATCTGCTGGACAAACATAGGCAGCTTGTGGTATCTTCTAAGAAAGCAATTCAAGACCCTTTAATTCGGTCCAGAGAGTCCGGCAAGGTTATAAAGGTCAGTCGTTGCGCTGTTTTAGCCTTGCCGTTTGGCAAGGCTTTTTTAATAAAGAGAGGAGGCTGGCAATGGAGAAAGCGCTTATCATGGACAGCGTAGCGCTTGACAGGGCGCTACGTCGCATTGCGCATGAGATCATTGAAAAAAACAAAGGTGCAAAAGATTTGGCGCTGATCGGTATCCACCGCCGCGGAGTGCCCATTGCGCAGCGCATTACGGCATATATTGAGCAGTTTGAAGGCGTACGCCCAATGCTCGGCACACTGGATATCACATTCTACCGTGACGACCTCTCGCTTTTATCCGACCACCCTGTCATCAAAGGCACCGACATAGCTTTCGATCTGAATAAGATCACCGTGGTGCTTTGTGACGACGTACTCTATACAGGCCGCACTGCCAGGGCCGCGCTTGACGCTATCATGGATCTTGGGCGCCCGAATGCGATCCAGCTTGCCATATTGGTGGACAGAGGGCACAGAGAGCTGCCCATCCGGGCAGACTATGTCGGTAAAAACATCCCCACATCCAGAAGCGAGGTCGTCCACGTTAATATCAAAGAGTTGGACGGAATTGACAATGTTGTGATCAGTGATTTGCCCGGTTGACCTTATCGTTGATAAGGTTTTTTCATAACGGGCAGCATTAATTAATTAGGGAGGGTATTTTATGGAACAAAAGACATCGGGAGGCAAGTTGATGCTTCTTGGCCTGCAGCATATGTTCGCCATGTTCGGCGCGACGGTGCTTGTACCGTTGGTCACGGGCTTAAGCCCGGCAGTGGCTTTATTCTGCGCTGGACTCGGAACGCTATTATTCTATCTGATTACAAAGCGCAAGGTGCCGGTATTCTTGGGATCAAGCTTCAGTTTTATCGCAGCCATCATACTGGCAACAGCCACATGTGCGAGCGGGGAGCTTGCCGACGCGTTCAAAGAGGGCTTTGCCGCATCGGGATACAATGCCATCGGTTATATGCTGGGAGAAGGCGGCGAGATCATTAAAGAACCGGCGTATCAGGCAGCGCTGCCTTACGCGACAGGCGCTATTATCGTAGCGGGTGCGCTGTATCTTGTGCTTGCTCTGCTGGTTAAGATTTTTGGCGCGGATAAAATAAAGAGCTTTTTTCCGCCCGTTGTCACAGGCCCTGTGATCATCTGCATCGGGCTTGGCCTCGCACCTGTTGCCATCAGCTATATGAGCGGATGGGAATCATGGGTGATCGCTGCAGTTGTCGTGATCACTGTCATCGTCATTTCAGTTTTCGTGAAAGGCTTCTTCAAAATGGTTCCGCTGCTTTTTGGATTGGTCGTTGGTTATCTTGTGTCCATTGCATTCGGACAAGTCAATTTTTCAGCCATCCAGAACGCGGATATCGTGGCGGCCCCAAGCTTTTTCCTGCCCAAGTT
Source organism: Christensenellales bacterium (assembly GCA_040768905.1). Lineage (GTDB taxonomy): Bacteria > Bacillota > Clostridia > Christensenellales > SZUA-584 > SZUA-584. Next base: position 1,386,551 of record JAXGMA010000001.1, on the reverse strand, counting down.
TGACTGGCGGGCGATCGTTATCGTGGCCCCTATCGCCATCGTGACGTTCGTTGAGCATATCGGCGATATCACGGCGAACAGTGCAGTTGTCGGCAAGGATTTTGTCAAAGACCCCGGCCTGCACAGAACGCTCATCGGTGACGGTGTAGCGACAATGGCTGCCGGTGTTCTTGGCGGCCCGCCGAACACCACATATTCAGAGAATACTGGCGTGCTGGCAGCAACGGGAAACTACAATCCGGTTTCTCTTGCGATTGCTGCAGGTTTCGCGATCATTATGAGCTTTATCGGTAAATTTGCGGGCTTTCTAGAATCCATCCCCGGCCCTGTCATAGGAGGGATGAGCATCGTGCTGTTCGGTATGATCGCAGCTGTCGGTCTGCGTACACTCGTGACAAACCAGGTGGACTTTTCAAATTCGCGTAACCTGTTGATCGTGTCCATTATGCTTGTTGTGGGCATTGGCGGCGCGGCAGTGCCGATTAATCCTGATTCCGGTTTCTTCCTGCAGGGTTACGGTTTAACAGCAGTGATCGGCATCATTTTGAACAAAGTGCTTCCCGAAAAATTCGGTGAGAAAAAAGCAAAAAAACAAAAAGAAACAGCGTAACAAATCTGGTATAGGGGGAGCCGGAATAGGCTCCCCTGAATAAAACGGAGTACAAATATGCTTCTGAAAAACAAAGACCTTATCGGCTTGCACGGCATGCCCAAAGAAGAGATCGTCAGCATACTCGATTCGGCTGTTGCGATGAAACAGTACCTGAAGCAAAAGGCAAAGAAAATGCCGCATCTGCAGGGAAAATCGGTGGTGGCCTTGTTTTATGAGAACAGCACGCGCACGCGCTTGAGCTTTGAGCTGGCCGCAAAATTTTTAGGTGCCGCGTTCAGTAATCTCGGCGTGTCGTCAAGCAGCGTTGCAAAGGGTGAAATACTGCTTGATATGGGCAAGACGATAGAGGCCATGGAGACCGATGTGATCATCATCCGCCACCCTTATGCAGGCGCGCCAAAGCTTCTTGCCGATCATTTCAAGGGCAGCGTGATCAATGCCGGTGACGGCATGCATGAACACCCGACCCAGGCGTTGCTTGATATGTTTACGATGCGAGAGCATTTCGGGCGCATAGAAGGGCTCAAAGTAGCCATCGTGGGCGATATTTTGCACAGCCGCGTGGCGCGCAGCAATCTTTGGGGGCTGAAAAAACTTGGTGCAAAGGTCACGCTGTGCGCACCAAAAACACTTTTGCCCCAAGGCATAGAGCACATGGGTGCGGCTGTTACGGGTCACTTGAAAGAAGCGGTGGGTGATGCAGACGTTGTGATGGGGCTGCGCATTCAAAAAGAACGGCTGCAAGGCGCGTATCTTTCGTCATCGCGGGAATACCATAACTTTTTCGGTATCAACGAGCAGCTTCTAGACCAGTGCAATAAGGATGTGCTCATCATGCACCCCGGCCCGGTCAACAGGGGAGTTGAAATGGCGAGTACTGTTGTGGACGCCGAAAATTCCGCCATCGACGAACAGGTCACCAACGGCGTGGCGGTGCGTATGGCGCTGCTTTACCTTCTGACAAGGAGAAGTCACGATGAAAATTAAACTTGGCGGCGGCGTGCTGGCAAACCCTGCAGGAGACAAACGCGGCAGGCTGGATATACTTATCGAAGACGGGTACATCAAGTCCATTGGCAGTGATGTCGGCAGCGCAGACAAAGTGTATGATGCCAAGGGAAAAACCGTATTTCCCGGATTTATCGACCTGCACTGTCACTTAAGAGAGCCTGGGCAGGAATACAAGGAAGACATTGAGTCGGGCACGCGGGCAGCCGCGAAGGGTGGATTTACGGCAGTATGCTGTATGCCAAACACCATACCCGCCATAGATAACGCGTCGGTATGCGCGCTCGTGCTGGAAAAAGCGCGGCAGGCATCCGCCAAAGTGTACCCCGTGGGTGCTGCCACCAGAGGGCTTGAAGGTAAGGAACTCACCGAGATGGGAGAACTGGCCGGTATGGGCTGCGTGGCTTTTTCGGACGATGGAAAACCCATAAGCAACGGTGCGGTGATGCGCGCGGCCATGCAGTATGCCGATACGTTCGGCCGTTTCATCATGGCGCATGAAGAATGCAGCGATCTTGCCGGTGGCGTGATGAACGAGGGGCAAACGGCAACGGTGCTCGGGCTGCCGGGCAGCTCGCGCGTCGCCGAGGAGGCCATGATCGCACGGGATGTGCTGCTCGCTGAGACATACGGGCTGCGTGTACATATCCAGCATGTGTCTACGCGCGGCGGCGCAGAGATCATCCGTGCGGCAAAGAAGAAAGGCATACGCGTCACATGCGAAACGTGCCCGCACTATTTTTCAGCTGATGAAAGCTTTTGCAACAGTTACGACACCAACGCCAAGGTTAACCCGCCGCTGCGCACAAAGGATGATGCGGAAGCCATCAAGGAGGCTTTGCTTGACGGCACGATAGACGCCATAGCGACCGACCATGCGCCGCATCATAAAGACGAGAAGCAGCTGGAGTTTGCGCTCGCACTTTCGGGGATATCCGGGCTTGAAACGGCATTCTCTCTCACGGCCACGCACCTGACCAAAGATGCCGACTTAATCGCGCGGCTGATGTCTGTCAATCCGGCGCGCATCATCGGCAAACCGGGCGGTGTGATCAAGGAAGGCATGCCTGCAGATTTGACTGTGGCGGATATGGATGCAGAATACACGCTCACGGAAAAGAGCCTTGTTTCAAAAGGCAAAAATACGCCGTTTATCGGGCAGAAGCTGCACGGCGTGGTCATACAGACTTTTGTAGAAGGCCAAACGGTGTTCGACGGAGGCGATTCATGCGCATAGATAAGCTTTGCGAAGCCATCAAAATGACGCAATGCCCAGTTTGCGCGGGGCTCGATACGGAATACGGCTACCTGCCGCCATCTTACCGGGAAGGGCAGGATGAACCGGGCAACGCCACAGCTGCCGCATGCGTTTTTCGCTACAACTGCGATATCATTGATGCCATCGCCGATACGGTGCCTTCTGTCAAGGTGCAGTCGGCGTATTATGAGCAATACGGCGCGGAGGGCATCAATTGCTTTTTTGACACCATGGCATATGCCAGGCAAAAGGGGCTTATCGTGATTGCGGATGCAAAGCGCAACGACATCGGCTCGACAGCCGCCGCCTATGCGAGAGCGCATCTTATAAAAAGCCCTGCAGATTTTTTAACGGTCAACGCATATCTTGGAAGTGACGGCATAAAGCCGTTTATACAGGCCTGCGAAAAATCAGGCAAGGGAATTTTCGTTCTCGTCAAAACGTCAAATCCATCGGGCGGCGAATTTCAGGACCTTGATGTGGCGGGCAAAAAGCTTTATGAGATCGTGGCGGAAAAGGTCGCATTTTGGGGCGAAGAGTATATCGGGCGCTGCGGCTACAGCAGCGTGGGCGCGGTTGTGGGCGCAACGTATCCCAAACAGGCCAGAGAATTGCGGGAACGCTTGCCGCACACGTTTTTCCTCGTGCCGGGCTACGGCGCACAGGGCGCGGGCGCGGATGATATCGCCGTCAATTTCGATGCAAACGGGCTTGGAGCCGTTATCAATTCGTCGCGCGGCATACTGCTCGCCTACAAAAAGCAGCAGTACGCACACCTTTCTGCGCCGCTCGCAGCAAGGGTGGCTGTGCAGGACATGAAACTGGATATTCTGGGCGCGCTTGCGCGCCGCCGCATAGTTTTTTAATACTGGAAAGGAATAACACATGGCGATACTCACATTGGAAGACGGCACGCGTTTTGTCGGCGAGAGCTTCGGCGCAGAATGCGACATCATGGGCGAGGTCGTATTCAACACGGGCATGACGGGCTATCAGGAGGTGCTGACAGACCCGTCCTACTGCGGACAGATCGTCACGATGACATACCCGCTTGTCGGCAACTACGGCGTCAATGAGACAGACCCCGAATCAGCCAAGCCGCAGGTCGCTGGATTCATCGTGCGTGAGGCGTGCGACTGCCCGTCCAACTGGCGGAGCGAGGGCAGTTTGAACGAATATTTAAAGCAGCACGGTATTTACGGCCTTTGCGGTATTGACACACGGGCGTTGACACGCATCATCCGTGAAAAAGGCACCATGCGCGGCATCATCACAAAGGGCGAGCCTACGGAAAAACAGCTTTCAGCCATGCGCGCTTTTGTTCGTGAAAGACCGGTGGACATCGTCACATGCGAGAAGGAATACGTCTATGCGCAAGGCAGCCCTAATATTGCTGTGATTGATTTTGGGCTGAAGCAAAGCATTATACGCAGCCTTAAAAAACGCGGATGCGGCGTAACCGTGTTTCCCGCGCGCACAAGCCCTGAGAGAATACTTGCCGGCGGATATGACGGCATGATGCTTACCAGCGGCCCGGGAGACCCCAAATTGAATACACAGGTGATCGAAAACTTAAAGGGCCTTATCGGCAAAAAACCCATATTCGGCATCTGCCTCGGCCACCAGCTTTTGGCGCTCGCCATGGGCGCGGACACCGAAAAATTAAAGTATGGACACCGGGGCGCAAACCATCCTGTCAAGGATCTTTCAAAAGACCGCGTGTACATCACTTCACAGAACCACGGATATACAATTGTGGAAGAAACACTTCCTGACGGCATTGAAGTGACGCACCGCAACTGGAACGACGGCACCATCGAGGGTGTGCGCTATAAGGGCTACGACATGTTTACGGTGCAGTTTCATCCAGAGGCGTCGCCGGGGCCTGAAGACACCGCATACCTGTTCGACGAGTTTCTACGCAGAATGGAGAAATAGCCTATGCCGAAAATCAAGGATATAAAAAAAGTGCTTGTCATCGGCTCAGGCCCTATTGTCATCGGGCAGGCGGCAGAATTTGATTATGCAGGTACGCAGGCCTGCCGCGCACTCAAAGAGGAAGGCGTTGAGGTCGTGCTTGTCAACTCAAACCCCGCCACCATCATGACCGATCCCGAATTGGCCGACAAAGTCTATATTGAACCGCTGACCGTCAATGTGATCAAAAACATCATCGCTAAAGAACGCCCCGACAGCATGCTTGCCACTTTGGGCGGCCAGACGGGGCTTAATCTTGCGATGGAGCTGCACGAGAGCGGCGTGCTTGAAGAAATGGGCGTAAAGCTTCTCGGGACGGATGCGGATTCCATACGCAAGGCCGAGGGAAGAGAAGAGTTCAAGGCTTTGATGGACGAGATCGGCGAGCCGAGCATAGAGAGCATTATTGCCAAAACGCCGGGAGAGGCGCAGCAGTTTGCGGACGCGCACGGCTTTCCGCTGATCGTGCGGCCTGCTTACACGCTTGGGGGCACGGGCGGCGGCATCGCGCACAATGAGCAGGAGCTTAGGCGTATATGCGAGAGCGGTCTGGCCGCGAGCCGCGTCGGCGAAGTGCTCATAGAAAAGAGCGTCGCAGGGTATAAAGAGATCGAATACGAAGTGATGCGCGACGCCAAAGGCAACTGCATCACTGTCTGCAACATGGAAAACATCGACCCCGTGGGCATACACACGGGCGACAGCATCGTTGTCGCGCCGTCGCAGACATTGCGCGACGCCGAATACCAGCTTTTGCGCACCGCTTCCATCAAGATCATAGATGCGCTCAAGATAAAAGGCGGCTGCAACGTCCAATTCGCGCTTGATACAAAAAGCATGCGCTATTTTGTGATCGAGGTCAACCCGCGCGTCTCGCGTTCGTCCGCGCTGGCAAGCAAAGCCACAGGCTATCCTATTGCCAAAGTCGCCGCTAAGATCGCAGTCGGCTACGGCCTCGATGAGATCAGAAACGGCGTGACCGGAAAAACGTATTCATGTTTTGAGCCCACGCTCGATTATGTGGTCGTCAAATTTCCGCGCTGGCCGTTTGATAAGTTCACAAAAGCCGACAAACAGCTGGGTACACGCATGAAAGCGACAGGCGAGGTCATGGCCATCGGCTCCTGTTTTGAGAGTGCGTTTTTAAAAGCTGTGCGTTCGCTCGAGCTTGGGCTTGATTCGCTCTCTTTCCCGTTCGCAGGGGCGCTTGACGATAAAACATTGATGGCGCGGATAGAGGAACAGGATGATGAGCGCATTTTCTTCGTGGCGCAGGCTTTGCGGCGCGGCATATCAGCGCAGCACATTTACGTGCTGACCAAAATAGACATGTGGTTTCTCCAAAAGATCAAAAACATCATCGATATGGAAGAGACGTTTTCAAGAGACGGCAAGCAGGCGCTTTGCCATAAACGGCTCAAGAACGCCAAAAAAATGGGCTTTTCGGACAGTGCCATCGCGCAGCTTACCGGCATGGATGCCATATCGGTGCGCCGGCTGCGCAAAGATTTAGCGATATTGCCTGCTTTTAAAATGGTCGACACATGCGGCGCTGAATTCGACGCAGTCAGCCCGTATTACTACTCGACTTACGAAGAGGAAAACGAGGCAGCGCGATCTGAAAAGAAGACTGTTGTTGTGCTGGGCTCGGGCCCCATACGCATCGGGCAGGGCATAGAGTTCGACTACTGCAGCGTACACTGCGTCTGGGCGCTCAAAAAAGCGGGCTATGAAACGGTGATCATCAACAACAATCCTGAAACGGTCTCTACCGATTTTGATACTTCCGACAGGCTGTATTTCGAACCGCTGACGCCTGAGGAAGTGGGGAATATTTTAGAGCTTGAGCAGCCGGAGGGCGTTGTTGTACAGTTCGGCGGACAAACCGCCATCAAGCTCGCCAAACATGTTGAGGCCATGGGTTTTCCAATCATAGGTACGCCGCTTGAAAGTATCGACCGTGCGGAGGACAGGAAGGAATTTGAGGCGCTTCTAGAATCGCTCTGTATCCGCCGGCCGCAGGCAAGAACGGTCATGACAGAACAGCAGGCCGTTGATGCGGCGGAAGCGCTCGGCTTCCCTGTGCTGGTGCGGCCTTCTTACGTGCTTGGCGGGCAGGGCATGGAGATCGCTTATACAAGTGACGATATCCGCGAATACATGCGCATCATCGGGCGGCAGGAGCAGGAGCATCCTGTACTTGTCGATAAATACATGACGGGTTTAGAGCTTGAAGTGGATGCCATCAGCGACGGCAAAGATGTGCTGATACCGGGCATCATGGAACATATCGAACGTGCGGGCGTACATTCAGGAGACTCTATTTCGGTGTATCCGGCGCAGCGCATATCTGCGGACCAGCAGGACGAAATGATTGATATCACACGTAAGCTGGCCCTTGCGCTTAAGGTCAAAGGAATTGTCAATATCCAGTATGTGATATCGGGCGGGCAGATCTACGTGATAGAAGTGAACCCGCGCTCCAGCCGTACAGTGCCGTATATTTCAAAAGTGACCGGCGTGCCCATGATAGATCTTGCGGTGCGCGCGTCACTTGGCGAGACGCTTTCCGGCATGGGTTTTGGCACAGGGCTGTATCCGCCGCGCCGAACCATCGCTGTCAAGGTGCCGGTGTTCTCGTTTGAAAAGCTGCCGGATGTGGAGGTCGGCCTCGGGCCGGAGATGAAGTCCACAGGAGAGGTGCTGGGCATATCAGAGGACTATGCCGAAGCGCTGCTTAAAGGGCTGATCGCATCAGGGCTTTCGCTGCCCAAAGAGAAGGGCGCAGTGCTGCTGACAGTGGCCGACAACGACAAACAGGAGCTCTTGCCGATCGCGGCGGTTCTGGATTATCTGGGTTACGACATATTTGCCACGGCAGGAACAGCGAACCTGCTCAATTTCAATTTTGTGGCGGCAAACACCGTGGACAAACTGGACAGCGACCCCGGAAGCATCCGGTCGCTCGTGGAAAGCGGGCGGCTCCAGCTTATACTCAACACGCCTACCAAAGGGCGGCGTGCAGACAGAGACGGCTTCAAGATGCGCCGCATGGCCGTGGAGCGACGCATACCATGTATCACCTCTCTTGATACGGCGCGCGTGCTGCTGCAGAGCATGAGATCCGGCAGAACGGATGCTGATCTTAAGCCGCTGAGCTTAAATGAGATTTGAGGAGACGAAATGCTCAAAAAGGTCAAAGCCCTCGTTAAGGACAACACGCCCGTAGCGCACGATATTTTCAAGATGACGCTTTATTGCCCGGATGCGGATCTGCGGCAGTTTGTGCCCGGCCAGTTCGCCCATATAAGCATACCCGGGCATGAGGAACTGCTGCTCGGCAGGCCGTTTAGCATCAGTACTGCGGATGCTGCGGCCAAGATCGTGACTATAGTCATCAAGATCATCGGCAAAGGCACAAAAGCGCTTGCGCAATGCGGTAAGGGTACTGAGCTTTCGGCCATACTTCCTGTGGGGCGCGGTTTTCTGCTTCAAGACAGGGACAAATCGGTTTTTCTCATAGGCGGCGGGGTGGGCATCGCGCCGCTGCTTTCAGTGATCCAAAAATGGCCGGACAAGCAATATGAGGCTTTTTTGGGTTACCGCGGCCGCGCCTATTCATACTGCGTTGATGATTTTGCCGGATGCAACGCTGTGCACATCGCGTCGGATGACGGCACGATCGGAGAACACGGGCTGGTGACGGCGCTGCTTGAAAACCGCCTCCAATATAAAAAGCCTGACCTGATCCTCTCCTGCGGGCCAACCCCAATGCTCTGCGCGTTAAAAAAATTGATCGAGCCGCTTGCCATCCCGTGCCAGGTTTCCGTTGAAGAACGCATGGGCTGCGGTTTTGGGGCTTGCGCGGTCTGCGTCTGCGGTGTTAAGACGGAGCAGGGGCTTGACTATAAAAAGGTCTGTGTCGAAGGCCCTGTCTTTGATCTTTTTAAGGTGGTGCTCTGATGGCTGTGAACATGGAAATCTCTATATGCGGCGTACGTTTGAAAAATCCTGTTATTGCGGCATCGGGCACGTTTGCGTTCGGCCAGCAGCATGGCTGGTTTTTTGATGTGTCAAAGCTGGGCGGCGTGGCCTTAAAATCATTGACGCCGGAAAAACGCATCGGGAATCCGCCGCCGCGCATCGCGGAGACCGCGTCGGGGATCATCAACAGCGTCGGTCTGCAAAACCCGGGCGTGGATGCTTTTATCGAAGAAACTTTGGGTATAACGCTCAAACTCGGCACTGTGATCATTGCCAACATAGCCGGAAAAACCATTGATGATTATGTCATAGTTGCAGAAAAACTGGAGGGTACGAAAATCAGTTTTTTTGAACTCAATATATCCTGTCCGAATGTACGCCTTGGCGGCGCAAGCCTCGGAACCGACCCTGCCTTAGCGGCGCAGTGCGTTAAAGCCGTCAAAGCCGTATCAAAAAAGCCGCTGATCGTCAAACTGACCCCGTCGGCAGATGTGGTCGGCGTGGCTAAGGCGGTTGCCGACTCAGGAGCGGACTCCATCTCGCTGATCAATACGCTGCCCGCCATGGCGGTTGATGCGTATACAAAACGCCCGGTGCTTGGCAATATCACGGGCGGCCTTTCCGGCCCGTGCATCAAGCCTGTGGCTTTAAAAATGGTCTATGATGTCGCCCGCGCGGTAAAGATTCCCGTTATCGGCATGGGGGGCATCATGACGGGCGGGGACGCGGCGGAATTCATGCTCTGCGGCGCGTCTTGCGTGATGGTGGGAACGGCGGGGCTTTGCGATCCGGAAGCGCCGCTGCGTATACTTTATGAACTAAAGCAATATGCACAGCACATGAACATAAAAGACATTACCGCGCTGACAGGCGCGCTGGAGGTTTGACATGACCAAAGAAGCAATACTCGACATTTTCCGGCAGACTGGCGTGATGCTTGAGGGCCACTTTCTGCTCACTTCGGGACGCCATTCCGACAGGTATATGCAGTGCGCAAAGCTGTTTCAGCATGCAGACATCTCTGAGCGCTTTGCCAAAATGCTGGCAAAAAAATTTTCTGGCATAGACATTGTCGCGGGGCCGGCGGTCGGCGGCATCATACTCGCCTACGAGGTATCGCGCCAGCTTGGTATTCCCAATATCTTTGCTGAACGCGAGAACGGCCAAATGGCGCTGCGGCGAGGCTTTACTGTGGATAAAGGCGCGCACGTGCTTGTTGTGGAAGATGTGGTCACCACGGGCGGCTCGGTCAAAGAAGTGATCGCGCTGCTGCAAAGCCTTGGTGCAGAGGTCTCAGGCGTGGGCTGCATTGTTGACCGCTCGGGCGGTGCAGTTGACTTCGGCGTGCCTTTCCATGCGGTTCTGCCCATGGAGGTGGTATCCTACCCGCCCGAAGAATGTCCGCTCTGCAGCCAGGGGCTGCCTGCCGTAAAACCCGGCAGCCGTGGGCTGTAGCAGCCAAGATGGATATAAGGGCTTTGCATAAAAACGACATTGTGCCTGCGCTGGATTTGGTTCAGGAGGTATTTGATGAATTTGAAGCTCCTGATTACTCGCGCGAAGGGATTTTGGAGTTTAAGAATTTTATTGCGTACAAAAACATCTTAAGAAAAATAGATGCGGATGAGATCCGTTTTTGGGGTTGTTATAATGCAATTGGGTTGGTTGGCGTTATTGCAGTTAAGGACTTCGCTCACATATGTCTGCTCTTTGTGAAAAAGGAATACCAAAGACAAGGTATCGCAAAGCGCCTTTTTCATACCATACTTGCACATTGCAAAACGCATGAGGGGATTGATAAAATCACGGTCAATTCTTCGCCTTATGCAGTTGAAGCTTACCGCCATCTTGGGTTTATAAACACAGACAGCGAGAAAACAATCAAAGGCATACGTTTCACACCGATGGAATATAAACTGTGAACACAAAAGAATGCAGTTTCTAAAGTCGGGACCCGTAATGAACAATGATTTATTGCACCTTTTTCGCATATATAGTAAAATAGGATTAAGATATTCCATGGGGGAGTCGTTTGCGCGGCATGCCGTGTGGCAAAAGGGGCATACCGGCCTTGGCCTGGTTTGCCTTAAAGAACAAGACTCATGAGCAGCGTTGCTGTCCGTGGGTTTATTTTTTGAAGGGAATAAACGAATGAGTTTTTGGGAGCTGATGGTGATTGCGGTCGCTTTGTCCATGGATGCTTTTGCGGTGGCCGTATGCAAAGGCCTTTCGGTCAAAGAATACAGCATTAAACACTCTTTTGTTGCGGGCGGGTATTTCGGCACATTTCAGGCTTTGATGCCGCTCATCGGCTACTTACTTGGCACACAGTTCGCCGCACATATCATACAGTTCGACCATTGGATAGCGTTTGTGCTCCTCTCCATCATCGGCATCAACATGATACGCGAATCGCGCTGCTGTACGGTTTCTGATGCAAGCTGCTCTTTTGGTTTCAAACGCATGACGATACTTTCGCTCGCCACGAGCATTGATGCGCTGGCCATCGGTGTGACATTTGCGTTTCTTAAGGTCAGTATCGTCCCCGCTGTGATCACAATAGGTATCACCACTTTTGCCATTTCTTTTGTCGGCGTCAAGATCGGCAGCGTGTTCGGTGTGAAATACAAGTCAAAAGCCGAATTGGCCGGCGGCATCATTTTGATTCTCATGGGTATAAAAATCTTGCTCGAGCATCTTGGCATCATCGACTTTTAAACAGAAAAAAATTTTCAGAGATGTTTTCATCAATGTTTTAAAACCATTATTTTGATGTGCGTATAAATATAATCCCATTAGTCAAAAATATTTTTGATACCAATTACTTAATGGAGGAAAACACTATGGGTATTATTGCATGGATCATTTTGGGAGGGCTGGCAGGTTGGGTTGCAAGCATGATCATGAAGAACAACCCCTCAATGGGGGTTTCCGCTAATATCATTGTCGGCATCATCGGCGCTTTCATCGGTGGCTTCATCATGAATCTTTTGGGCGCGAGAGCTGATGTTACAGGGTTTAACATTGAAAGCTTTCTGGTGGCGCTGCTCGGGTCTATCATACTGCTTGCCATTATCAACCTTGTCCGCAGAGGCAGTATCCGCAACCAGCCTAAATAAACAGAAAGAAAAAAATGAATATGATGGAAAAGACATGCGGTTTAAGCGAAGGGGGATAGCGAAAGCTTACTGGCCTTTGCGCCTGCATGCTTTTTTTATATGATGCGCACAGGTGTGCCCACAGACACAAGAGAATAAATCTCTTCGATATTTTTATTGTGCAGGCGTATACAGCCTTTTGAAGCTGCCTTGCCTATTGAAGCTGGATTGTTAGTGCCATGAATGCCTATGTGCGGCATAGAGAGGCCAAGCCATCTGCTGCCATAAGAACCGCCGGGATTAAAGGCTTTGTTGATAATCGTAAAACTGCCGCGTGGCGTGGGCGTTGCGGGTTTGCCAACAGCGACGGGATATGTTTTATAAAGAATGCCGCTACGATAAAGGTCAAGCTTTCGTTCGTTTATCCGCACCAAAATTTGATATATTTTTGCCAAATGTGCACCCTCCGAAATAACCTGCCCCTGCATGATATTCACATTGAAGAGTTAAAGTGTGCATCAAGTCAAACCATGCAAACAAGCACAAAAAAAGAATCGGTACATTGTTTTTTTGTATAGGTTTTGTGGACAATGCTTGGCCAAACATGCTATAGTTAGAAATTGTGGAGCACATATCTTTTTTGTGAAGAGGTGAAGGATTTTGAGAGTCGTCAGGTTTTTGTATCATGAAGATGAGCATTATGGGGTTTATGAAAACGATACGATAACAAGCATTCATGGAGACCCTTTTAATGGCATTGCGCTTACAGACCAAACATTTTCATATGATGAAGTCAAGCTGCTCGCACCGGTGATGCCGGGCAAGATCATTGCGGCAGGCTTGAATTATATATCCCATGCGCGGGAACTGAAAATGGAGCTGCCCAAAGAACCGTTGGTTTTTTTAAAGCCGTCTTCTTCTGTTTTGGATCCGTTTGATGCCATCATTCGTCCGGTGCAGTCGAGCCGGGTGGATTATGAAGCCGAACTTGCGGTCGTGATCGGCAAAAAATGCAAAAATGTCTCACCGGAAGAAGCGGGTGGTTATGTTTTCGGGTTCACATGCCTAAACGATGTGACCGCGCGTGACATTCAGAAGAAAGAATCACAATGGACAAGGGCAAAGGGCTTTGATACTTTTTGTCCGATAGGCCCTTGGGTCGAGACCCAATATGACTGGCGGAACAAGCGCATAAGGGCGATCTTGAACGGCGAGTTAAAGCAGGATGCCAATACAGACGATTTTATTCACCCTGTCGAGAAGTTGATCAGTTACATCAGTGTCGTGATGACACTGAACCCGGGAGACGTGATCGCGACAGGCACAGCAAGCGGTATCGGGCCGATGTCAGCCGGAGACACCATACAAATTGAGATCGAAGGCATTGGCACGTTGCAAAACGCAGTGGCAGACCAGCGGGTATAACGATATACAGAACTAGAAAAGTAGGGAGACGCGTATGTATAAATCTTTAAGTGACAAGGTTGTTCTTAATAACGGTGTAAAAATGCCCATTCTTGGACTCGGTGTTTTTAAAGTACCTGATGACGATACGGCCCGCTGTGTCGATCTCGCCATCAGGACCGGCTACGAGAGTATCGATACGGCCGCCAAATATCAAAATGAACGCGGTGTCGGTGAAGGAATCCGCAACAGCGGTGTGCCGCGGGAACAGCTGTTCATCACCACAAAAGTATGGAATGAGGATCATGGATTTGAATCGACGCTGGAAGCTTTCAGCGCAAGCATCAAAAAGCTGCGAGTCGATTATCTTGATTTATATTTGATCCACTGGCCTGTGCCGCGGTGCGACAAATTTGTTGAAACATGGAAGGCGATGGAAAAACTCTACCGCGAAGGCGTTGTCCGGGCTATCGGCGTGAGCAATTTTAATGCCGGCCATATCGACGAACTGTTATCAAAATGCGAAACCGTACCGGCTGTGAACCAGATAGAACTGCACCCGTGGCTGAGCCAAAACGACCTGTGCGCTTATCTGAAAAGCAAAAAAATATTTGCAGAAGCATGGAGCCCTCTTGCGCGCGGCGGCGAACTGCTCAAAGACCAATCATTGCTCTTAGTTGCAAACAAATACGGCAAAACTCCGGCGCAGGTTGTGTTAAGATGGCATCTGCAAAGAGATGTCATTGTGATACCCAAAACGATCCACCAGGAAAGAATGGCCCAGAACGCAGATGTGTTCGACTTTGCACTCAGCAGTGAAGACATGGCAACGATCGACCGGCTCAATAAGGATCACAGAATAGGGCCGGATCCGGACACGTTTGATATGGATGCCAACTGTTAGACGACACAAGGAGCAAGCATGGCTTTAAAGGCAGTAATTTTTGATATGGACGGCGTTATTGTCGATACTGAACCAGAATACTTAAGAACAACAGCGTTGATGCTCAAAAAGTACAAGCATGATGTGGATGGATGCGACCTTGAAAAGTACAAAGGTATCGATTCGCTTGACATGTGGCAGGATATAAAAAAGAGTTACTCGCTTGAGGCATCAGCGCAGGAGCTGTTTTCTGAAGAAAAAGAGACAATAGAGGAGCATTACCGCAAAGGGGACTTACAGGCGATCACACCGACAGCCGCTCTGATAAAAAAGATAAATAAAAAAGGATATAAAACCGCGGTTGCTTCATCAAGCGAGAAAAAAAACATATTGCAGGTGCTCGAAAGGCTTGCACTCTCACCTTATTTTGATATTGTCGTTTCCAGAAATGATGTGGACAAAGGAAAGCCTGCGCCCGATATTTATCTGCTTACAGCACGTCAGCTTGGCGTCAGTCCGCATGAGTGCGTTGTGATAGAAGATTCCATAGCCGGCACGCAATCGGCAAAGTCTGCGGGAATGAAAGTGATCCGTTATGTGGGCGAAGCGACGTGCCATAGCCAAGAATGCAGCGCTGACCGCATTGTCAACGATATCAGAGAAATCACGCTTTCTTTGCTGCACGAAGTTGCAGCAAGTCTTTAAATCACGCATGATCCCCAATAGAAAAAATATTCGTTATTTAAAGCTTGCACGGAGGCAAACAATTATCTATAATGAATACAATTGAATAGGATTCACTTCAGGCGCCGCAGGATTATATGAAAAAAATCCTTGGCTTAATAAGGAAGAGGGGAAACCCCACGAACCCGTCGCTGTATGGTGGAGCTTGTTTCTAACGATGTCACTGGGAAACCGGGAAGGCAGAACCAAGCGAAAAAGCCTAAGTCAGAAGACTTGCCTGAATGTCAATACAAAGAGCCACGAGGATTTGGTGTTCGTATGTGCAGATAACCTTGATTTATTTGCTTAACCCCTGCCCTTTTTCTTTGTATTGATTCAAAAGAATCAATGATTAGAAAGGGGTATTTTTATGAACAAGGCCAACAAAAAAACGCTTATCCTCGTATGCGCAGTGCTGGCTGTGTTGATCGCAGCCTTCGCTATCGTGTACACACAGTGGCTTGCAAAGCCGGCACAAGGGCAAAAGGAACTTGTCATCACCACGACTTATGCGGACGGAAGCACAAAACAGATAAACTTCTCAACTGATGCAGAGTACCTGCGCGGTGCGCTGGAACAGGAAGGATTGATCGAGGGGGAGGAATCTGAATTCGGCCTATATGTGAAAACGGTTGGCGGGCAGACCGCAAACGAGGACAACCAGGAATGGTGGTGCTTCACAAAGGGCGGCGAAATGGTGATGACAGGCGTGGATGTTACGCCGATCGAGGACGGAGACAGGTTTGAAATCACGCTTACCGTTGGCTGGTGAAAAAGAGCTGACGGCCAGAAAAGTTATCGCATTTGCATTCCTGGGCGCGATCTTGATCGCCGCCCAGGTTGCACTTTCCTTCATCCCCAATATTGAGCTTGTGTCGATGCTGATCATTGTGTACACACGCGTATTCGGAAAGCAGGCTTTCTATCCGGTCGCTGTTTTTATCATCGTGCAGGGCCTGATTTATGGATTTGGACTATGGTGGCTCAATTATTTGTATGTGTGGCCGATACTGATCGGCATAGCGTTGCTTCTTCGCCGATCGCAATCTGTGCTGCTGTGGGCGCTCATCTCGGCAGCCTACGGCCTTTCTTTCGGAGCCCTATGCGCCATACCTTACTTCTTTATCGGAGGGCCATCGGCGGCACTTGCCTATTGGATCAGCGGGATACCTTTTGATCTTGCGCACTGCGCGGGCAATTTCATTGCCGGTTTGCTGCTGATGCCGCCGTCGCATAAGCTTCTTGAGAGACTGTCAGCTGTTGTTTACAGAGGAGGCTGCACTTTTTAAGCCTTCAGTGTTGTCCTTAAAGCTTTTATCGGTTCCGGCAAAACACCTGCCAAGCCTTTCGGCTTTGTTCCATCGGTCTTTGCTTGAGAAATAACAAAGCGTTCCGATGACTGTAAAGAAAATGTTGAGGAACTTAAATATGAACATTTTCAACCCGATAAAAAGGCCGAGCCTGACAGAGTCATTTTTTGAAAATTTAAAATTGTATCGCGCCGCCACTTTTTTCGATATGATACACTCGATAATGCCCAATATGATGTCTGTTGAAAAAAGCGCGATCAAAAGATAAGATACCTGACTCCCAAGGATAATACTGAGCGGTGTCAGCAGGAAAATAAAACATGTCAGTGTGCCGAGAAAAAAATAATCGACCGTAAAGAAAAAGGAGATCCCCGGATTGAATTGACGGAACATCTTGCAGCCATAGTTTACCGTGCAATCAATGATGGCCTTCTGCCAGCGTATCCGCTGTTTTGTCAGGTTTTTGATGCTTTCAGGACATTCGGTGTAGCAAACACTTTGCGGGACATATGTCATGATATATTTATTTTTTTTTGATTTTAAGAATTGATGGATTTTCAGAGTGATGTCCATGTCCTCGCCGACTGATCTGCGGTAACCGCCGAGCGTGATTAAAAGATTTCTTGCAAAGGCGCCGTAAGCACCCGAGATCACCACCAATGATCGGAAACATGACTGAGTGAATTTCTGCAGATAAAAAGCATTTAAATACTGCATGACCTGGTATTTGATCAGGTTTTTCAATCCGAAAACAAGATTTTGTCTGGCGCAGGCGCTGATGCTCTGCGTGATGTGGACAGTCCCTCCAGCCGCCACAACTTTTTCATTCTGAAAAACCTTGTTCATTGTGCTCAGGGCATCTTCTTTGAGCATACAGTCTGCATCAAGCGTGATGACGATCTCCTGCCTGCAACAGGCAATGCCAGCGTTAAGTGAATCCGCTTTGCCCCCGTTTTTTTTGCTGATCACGTAGATATGTGGAAACACCCCGGAACGGTATTTGGCAAGTATGGGTTGGTATTGAAGACGAACATCCTCTTTTATTCTGGCCGGCATCAAAAGAAGATGTTTGCTTAAGATCTCAATCGTTTTATCTGCAGAACCGTCATCGATAATATAAACACGGTAATTGGGATAGGGCAGAACTTTGAGCGAATTGATGCAATTGAGGATTACGTGTTCTTCATTATAAGCAGGTATCAATAAAGCAAAGCTTTTATAACAGCTGACTTTATCCGTCAAGACGGAGTGATTTTTGCTGCATAATGGATAAAAAATATAAAGTATTTTAAAGATCAAATAAAGCAGGAACATCGCAAGCCCAAGGTATATCATTTGTTTTCACTCCTTGAAAAATATTTCACATAATCTATAAGAAAAGTCTGCGGGAAATTGGTTTGCCGGTCGGGATCGCCCGGCCAGTCTCCGCCTACAGCGGTATTGATATAAAGATACATTTTGCACGCCGGAATATGGCTGTCTACCGCGAATGTTTCGATGCCGTCAACAAACCAGCGCATGCGCTGTTTTGACCATTCAATCGAGAAAACGTGGAAATCATCTATGAAACTCTTGGCTTTATGATTGTAGGTGTAGGCTTCTTTCCGGCCATCTTTTTCGTAGTGAAAAACATGCCAAAGGCTGTCTGGCTCATGGCCTAAAAACTCAACAATATCTATCTCAGGTAGAACATCTCCGGATGACGGCTTGAGCCAAATGGCGGGGAAAATTCCTTTGCCGTAAGGCAGCTTTGCCCTTATCTCAAGTTTTCCATACTGCAGCAGTTTTTTGCTGTCTGTGGTCACAGCACCTGAAAAATAGGTTTTATCAGCATAATTACTTTGTATTTGCATAAAGCCATCGGCGATGCTGACATTCTCTTTCCGGTAGGTTTGCAGCTCATTGTTTGCGAAAGGCTTAGCGCTGACAACATTCCAAGTTTCCTGCTCCAGTGATGTGCCGTTGAAATGATCTTCCCAGACAAGCTGCCATTCTCCGGAACTTTCAGTATTATTTGAACAAGAAGGTTCCAGCAGGGTGTCCGTATCCAGCAAATCCGATAGCGTCACGCACTTGATTTGCGATTTCTTTTCGTCCAAATAGGCTATGATTTCGCTAAAGCTTTGCGCGTCATACTGTGTTGACAGCTCTGCCGGGGATTCCAGAGAATGAAACATAAGGACCAGCCACAAACCGTTTTCGACAGCCGTATCGATCCATTCCTTGACGGTTTGCGGCGATGTTTCGTTGGTGACCTCCATAAACCCGAGTTGCCCCGGCTCATATATGGGAAGATAGTTAAACTTGCTCCAAACAGGCCTTGAAGTTGCGGCGTATTTTTTGATGATTTCGTCCACATCATCATTGGTCGCGCAGTAGGGAGGCACAAAATGATCAGCCGCCCGCGAGAACCCTTTTGATTCAAGATATTGCTTACAGGCTGCGATCTCATGTTCAGCTTCATCGGTTTTTATATCTACAAGATTCTTATGGCTGTAGCTGTGATTAACAAGATCCCACCCGCTATCATACAATTCCTTAAGCTGCTCTTCATTGCAAAAACTGGGATAGCCGACTTGTGAACTGACGACTGAGATGATGCCTTTTAAGTTTTTGGCCCTCATTTGCGGATAGGCTTGGCTGTATGTTGAAAGCCAGCCGTCGTCAAACCATATACTGCAAAGAGGCTGCGCATCATAGGTGCTTATTTCTTCCACCGACACATGAGATTTTTTACCTTTGGCGGTTTTAAAGGCCATTTTTATCGTGCTGATCCTGCTCCAGTCAGGAACGCCTGAGCCTATGATGAAGTCTTTTTTATTGATCAGCGTATTGCTTTTGCCTTCAGATAACAGAGGCAGCAGATTGCACTCAAAATAATTTGAATAACTCAGATCCTCCATGAAGTAGACAACGGCCCACTCGATATTTTCAAAGCCATCGATATCGAGATCAAAATATAAATAAGACTGCAGCTGCAAAAACCCGTCAAATTTTCTTTGAATAAAGGCTTGGCTGTCTGTGCATGAAAACCTGAAAAGGCCGGTTTGGGTAGCTTCATTTTTTGACCCTGTCCAAAGGTCTGGATCATTAAAATCGTCTATTCTTGTACGGCGATCAAATTGTTGTTCGAGACTTTTCAGATAGGTTTGATGTGAGTCGCACAGCAGAGGCTCATCATTTTGAAGATCAGCAAGGGTTTGTTTTGAGACTGCTGAAGTATCATCCTGGGTATGGTCTTCTGCAAAAAAATAAAACTGAATATTCAGCAAAAGTGTCATGGCGATAACAGCGATCAACAGCAGTCCGGTCGTTTTATTGTTTTTCATTTGTGCACTCCTGATTCTAAAGTTTCCCCAAACAATGAAAAAATAAACAATATTGGCGGTTCCTGCGAAAAACCACCAGCTCTTTTATTTGCGTACCCTGTGATTTTTTGATTCTTTTAAAAATATGTTTTGCAGCGCTCAAATATGTAGGATAATTAAAATTATCCTATGTGGATATATGTGGTGACGGTTTACGGTTTTACGTGACGCAAAGCTTTTTAAATTGACATTGAGTGCATTAAATGCTAATATAATTACCGTTGTAACGAATCAGCATCTGGGTGTGGCGCAGCTTGGTAGCGCGCTTGAATGGGGTTCAAGAGGCCGGAGGTTCAATTCCTCTCACCCAGACCAAAAGCGTGCAATAAGCTGCTGTGAAAATAAAAGCAGCAGCTATTTTATTGCATTCATGGAGAGATAACGCAGAATATATAGGTACAAGAAGGCCATAAAGCCATAATTCAGCCAATATAGGCGTATAAAGCGATATTTTAAGACGCAGTATGATCCCGTAAAAAAGCAGCCAAAACGCGTGTGACTGCCTAAGGCTGCCTGCGCCTGCCAAAGCCGTTCCGGGCGGCATACATAAGGCATTTAAGGGACGGATACCAATACCAGCAGATCAAAGCTTTAAAGGAGCAAAACATATGAAAACATACAATATCGGAGTGGTCCCCGGAGACGGCACAGGCCCCGAAGTCGTCGATGAGAGCCTTAAAGTCTTAAAAGCGGCCAGCAGCAAATTCGGGTTCGGCATGGAACTTGAGCATTTTGACCTCGGTGGAGACAGATACTTAAAAACGGGAGAGCTTGTGACCGATGAGGATCTTGCGAAAATCAAATCCAAGCAGGCCATCCTTCTCGGAGCGATCGGGCATCCGGATGTCAAGCCGGGGATATTGGAAAAAGGCATCCTGCTGAGCCTGCGCTTTACGCTCGACCAGTATATCAATTTGCGGCCGGTCAAGCTGTATGAAGGCGTGGAAACACCGCTCAAAGACAAAGGGCCGGACGATATCGATTTTGTGGTGGTGCGTGAAAACACAGAAGGGCTCTACACCGGGTCAGGCGGATTTTTGAAGAAAAACACACCCGATGAAGTGGCTTTGCAGGAATCCATCAACACACGCAAAGGCGTGGAAAGGTGCCTGCGGTTCGCGTTTGAGTATACAAGGAAGAGAAACAAGAGAAAGAAACTGACACTGTGCGGCAAGACCAATGTTTTAACGTATGCGTTTGACCTTTGGGAAAGAACGTTCTATGAAGTGGCCAAAGAATACCCGGACGTGCAGACCGATTACGCGCATGTGGATGCCACATGCATGTGGATGGTGAAGAACCCTGAGTTTTTTGACGTGATCGTGACGGACAACATGTTCGGCGACATTATCACGGACTTAGGCGCAGTGATACAGGGCGGCATGGGCATCGCAGCGGGCGGCAACATCAACCCGCAGGGCGTCTCCATGTATGAACCCATCGGCGGGTCCGCGCCCAAGTATACCGGCCAGAATGTGATCAACCCGCTGGCGGCGATCGCCTCCGGGCAGATGATGCTTGAGCAGCTTGGGGAAGAGCAGGCGGCCAAAGCCATCGAAGATGCCATCATGAAGGCCGTCAAAAACGACATCAAGAGCATGTCGGTCGGCAAGATGGGCTATTCGACAACGCAGATCGGCGACATGGTCGTGGGCTACCTGTAAGCAGCAGGATACCGATGATATGAAATACAAAGGGCGCTCGGTTGGGCGCTCTTTTTGTGTGCGTTGTAAGCGGCTGGAGCACGTTTCATCAGTTCAGGCACACGTTTGCTACTATGATGCTGGAGCGCGGCGTCAATCCAAGGGTCGTGCAGGAATTCCTCAGGCACAAGGACATATCGACCACGCTTGGCATATTACAGGGGCGTGACGAGCGATGTCATGAAGCAGGCGGCTAAAGGGGGCTGAAGAGGCGATGCGGGGGATGATGAGTTGATGAGATGAAAATTTGTAGGATAGAACTGTTGTGGCCGCTTTACGACACAAGTGTTTACTTTATAATGAGCTTGAAGGCTCCATAACTTTTAAGACTATGCAGGAGTCTGTATGGCATAATGGGTTTGGGAAGTTGTTTTATAAATATTACAGTTAAATTGAATTACTTAATTAATAATGTTATAATATACGTATAAATGATTAAGGAGGGATATAAGATGGCTGTGATTGCAATGTCTCGAGAATATGGAAGTGAAGCCCCTTCTTTAAGTAAGCCATTTGCAGCAAAAGTCGCAAAAGAACTTGACTACGTAGTTGTGGACAAAGAACTCATAGAAAAAGTCTTGATGCAATATGGAATGATAAACTTGGATGACGTTTTGGAAAAACCCATGACACTTTGGGGCAGGTTCGATGAAAATCTACGAAGAACTGTTGTCCATCTCAACAATATAATTCTTGCATTTGCTAAAAGAGGGAATTGTGTTGTGCTTGGCAGAGGAGCGTTCGTCAGTCTTTGTAAATTCAGCGATGTGATAAGCGTTCGTATAAAGGCACCGTTTAATCAACGCGTCAATAATGTTGCAAATTTTAAGAGCATCAGCCAGTCTCAAGCAGAGGAGCTCGTCATGTCGAAAGACAAGGCCAGAGAGAGTTTTTACAAAACATTTCACAGAGTCGATGTCTATGACACAAACTGGTTTGACCTTGTTGTTGACACGGGGAAAATATCTTCTGAAATGGCGTGTAATTGGATGATTGAAGCTGTTCGTGAAATCGACAAAAAAGAAGCTGATCCTGGCAACAGTACAAAACATATAGAAGTCGATTTAGTGTTGGCAGATTGTATTGAACAGGTTGTTTCTAATATGTAATTCTGAGTGTTTAGGTTGTAGAACACACGCCCAAAACGTCCTTGCGGCCTTCCAGATCGATTCCAAAGGCCATATAAGCGGCCTTGTTCACGATGGCGCCTTCCTGGCGCACCTTGCAAGATGGTATTGTTTATGGGTTCATGGCAAAAGCATATACTACTTTACACTACCGTGTATTATTAAAAAAATTGGGTTCCAACCACATATCTGTAGTTGGAACCCAATTATATGAATCGTGTAAAAGATGCTCCTGCCTTATTGAGTAGTTTATTTCGACTATTTGTTTGTGTAAAGAATTAAATATAAGGGGTCAGCTTGGATGGAGGAACACCTGCCTTTTACAATAATTTCTTCATGTGGTCATATAAGCCCTGTGTATCATATTCATTTTTTCTGTATAAGTACTCCGTCGTAGCGACCGGCACGAAATGATCCGGGCAACCGAACATTTTGTATTTGCAGGATGCACCGGCTTCCATAAGCGCTGCGGCTACGTGGTGGCCAAGACCGCCAATGATATTCCCATCCTGAGCACAAACGATCCGGCCTGTCTTCGCTGCAGTAATAACAGCATCCTTGTCGAGAGGCTTAATCGTATGCATATCAATCACGCGAACATCAGCGCCGATATCGTCCTTGAGCTTCTTCGCAGCATCCAGCGCAAAATGTACAATAGATCCGCTGCAAATAAATGCGCCGTCTGCGCCTTCCTTGACGGTGATGGCTTTGCCGATCTCATATTTATAGTCTTTTTCATAGATGGCCGTCTGCGATTCTCTGCCCATACGGATATAGATAGGCGCTTCCCATGTAAGAGAGGCCTCAATAATTTTTGCAATCTGAAGCGGGTCGCCAGGCTCAACAACTGCCATGTTGCCGATTGAGGTCATGATCCCAACATCCTCAAGAGCGCAGTGTGTTGCCCCCATCGTTCCGGCGCTGTAGCCTGCATTGTTACCGAGGAAACGAACCGGAAGGCTATTATAACAAACGTCTGTTCTTACCTGCTCACAAGCACGCATCGAAACAAATGTGGCGAAGGTGAAGCAAAACGATAAAGGGTGAGTTTTCTTTAAATGGCGTGAAGAATCCCCTGTCTCACACCAGGGGCGCAATCTCGATGGCGCGTTCTAATGAATATGACAGCGCAAGCTCTCAGTTTTTTATTGTTCACGAAGACAGCACGTATCTTGACGGGCAATATGCGGCTTTCGGTTATGTTACTGATGGAATAGATATCGTCGACAGGATATGCGCGGATACGCCAGTAGTGGATAATAACGGCACGGTAAAGAAAGAAGACCAACCTATCATCACATCCATCAAGGTCATTGATTAACGCGCAATGCATAAGTCAAGGAGCGGGTACATACAAAAAAGATGATGAAGCCATCACCTATTTACATTTTCTTTTTATAATGCGATTTCAGCCGGGCAATATAGTTTTCTTGTGTAATGATGCCCGGTTTGAGCCGCTCGCGCCACGCCTTGTCTTGACAGTTGAACGCGGTCTTGTCTTCGCCCCTGTTGTCAAACAGCTGACGCAGGTTTTTAAGCAGCCGCGCCACCTTAAGGGCGTGTGTCCAAAAGCGCATCAAATCTTCGCCTAAGAAGAACGCAATCCTTAAAAAGCAGATAAAATTGTGGCTTTATGGTGTGTATTTAAGTATTCTTTTTGTCACGGCGGTTTTTTCGTCAAGCCTTGATACGATCGTGGAATGCGGCGCATTTTTGACGGTATCCGGCTCCTCTTTGGCTTCTCTGGCTATCTTTTTCATCGCGCCGATAAACGCATCAAGCGTTTCCCTGTTTTCCGTTTCGGTCGGCTCGATCATCATCGCTTCTTTGACGATCAGCGGAAAATAGACTGTCGGCGGATGAAAGCCAAAATCCATGAGCCGCTTGGCGATATCCAAGGCCGAGACACCATGCGCATTTTGTTTGATTGCCGAGAGTATCACCTCATGCATACAAGGTGTATCGTAAGGCAGCGCAAAATCCGTTTTAAGTTTTTCCTTGATGTAGTTTGCGTTGAGAACGGCTGTTTCAGACACCTTTTTCAGTCCGTCTGCGCCCATCGAAAGAATATATGTATATGCCTTGACGACAACGGTAAAGTTGCCGTAAAAGGATCTGACGCGCCCGATAGAAAGCGGCCTTTCCTCATCGAGTATATAGCCGTCTTTGGTTTTTTCTATCACGGGTTTTGGCAAAAAAGGCACCAGCTTGGCACTGACTCCGACAGGCCCAGCTCCCGGGCCGCCGCCGCCGTGCGGTGTACCAAACGTTTTGTGCAGGTTCAAATGCACGACATCAAAACCCATGTCGCCCGGCCGGGATATCCCCAGTATGGCATTGGCATTCGCGCCGTCGTAGTAGAGCAGGCCGCCGGCCTTGTGCACGATATCCGCGACAGCTGAGATATTTTCTTCAAAAAGCCCCAGTGTGTTTGGATTGGTCAGCATCAGCCCTGCGGTCTCGTTGCCCATCAAATCAGACAGCGCTTCCAGATCGACCATCCCGCGAGAATCGGATTTGACTTCGACGACCTTAAAGCCCGCCGCTGCCGCCGAAGCCGGATTGGTGCCGTGTGCCGAATCGGGCACAACGATCGTCCTTCTTTGCATATCACCGTTGTGCTCATGATAGGCGCGGATGATCATCAGCCCGCACAGCTCGCCGTGCGCGCCGGCCGCCGGCTGCAGAGATACCCGCGCCATGCCGGTTAACTCACTCAGCATTTTGTCCGTTTCATGGAGCAGTTTTAAACAGCCTTGTGCGGTTTTGGGCGGTGCAAGCGGATGCATGCCCGCAAATCCATCAAGCCGCGCCATGTCTTCGTTGATCTTGGGGTTGTATTTCATAGTGCACGAACCAAGCGGATAAAACCCTGCGTCCACGCCGTGGTTGCGCATTGAGAGCTGCGTAAAATGCCGTACCGCTTCAGGCTCGCTGACCTCGGGCAGAGGCGCGGGCGTTGCTCGGAGCAGATTCTCAGGTATCAGCTTTTTCATATCCTTTTCAGGCACATCCAGCTTCGGAAGCGCATAGGCTGTGCTGCCGGGACGGCTCATTTCAAAAATAAGCGCTTTTTGATTCATACCGCCACCGCCTTTTCCGCCAGCCGGTCGATCTGCGCCTTTGTACGTTTTTCCGTCACCGCGACGAGCCATGTATTCTCAAGTTCGGGGTAATATTGGCCAAGGTCGGCACCGCCGATGATGCGGTGTTCAAGCAGCTTCTCATTCAATGTTTTGATATTCCCCTTGTATTTAAGCGCGAACTCTTTGAAAAAAGGCTTTTGAAAAGCAGGACTAAAAAGGCCTGTCTCCACCAGCTTTTCACAGGCATAATGCGCCTTGCATACACATTGACTGGCGACATCGCCAAGGCCCTGCTTGCCCATCACCGTTAAATAGACCGTTGCCGCGAGTGCGCACAAAGCCTGGTTTGTGCAGATGTTCGATGTTGCTTTTTCTCTTCTTATGTGCTGCTCCCTTGCCTGTATGGTCAGCACAAAGCCGCGCCGCCCCTTTGTATCAAGCGTCTGTCCGACGATTCGGCCGGGCATTTTCCGCAGCAGCGCATCCTTGGAGGCAAAAAACCCGAAATGCGGCCCGCCATAGCTTAATGGCAGCCCCAGCGGCTGGCCTTCCCCGACAACGATATCTGCGCCCATATCACCCGGGCATGCAAGGAGACCAAGCGAGAGAGGGTCACAACTGGCGATCAGCAGCGCGCCTTTGCGGTGCGCGAGGACAGCCGCCTCTCTTAAATCCTCAATGATGCCAAAAAAGTTGGGAGTCTGTACGATCACAGCGGCGGTATCATCTGATATGTTACCTTCAAGATCGGCAAGATCGATCACTCCGTCAGCATAACGATATTCCACGACATCAAATCCATTGAAGCGTCCGTAAGTTTTGATGACCTCGCGGTATTCGGGATGGACGCTGTGCGCGACAAGTATCTCATTTTTGGATACAGAGCGGCAGGCCATCATCGCGGCCTCTGCCAGTGCGCTTGCGCCGTCATACATCGACGCATTCGCGACGTCCATGCCGGTCAGCATGCATATCATCGACTGGTACTCATAAATTGCCTGGAGAGAGCCCTGGCTCAACTCGGCCTGATACGGCGTGTATGCCGTATAAAATTCCTGCCGCTGCAGCAGATACCCGATAACGGAAGGTATGTAGTGGTCATAAACGCCCGCCCCGAGAAAACAGGTGTTTTCTTCCGTATTGGCATTTGTGGCTGCGATAGAACGCAGATGTGCCGCCGCTTCCATTTCTGACATCGCTTCCGGCAGATCGAGCGCGCGGCTCAGCCGCACGGACTGCGGCACGGAAGCAAACAGAGCCTCCATGCTGTCAAGCTCGATGTCATGCAGCATCGCCTGCCGCTGTGTGTGCGTACCGGGTATGTATCTGCTCATGCCTCTGCTCCGCAGAACTGGCTGTATTCGTCGGCGCTCATCAGCGATTCAAGCTCGGCGGCATCATGTAACTCCAATACGGCTATCCATTGCGCGTACGGCTCTTTGTTGAGCTTTTCGGGCGAGTCAGGCAGAGTTTCGTTGACCTGCACCACTTTGCCTGAAACAGGCGTAAAAATGTCCGATGCCGATTTCACCGATTCGACGACACCGATAGCATCACCTGCGGCCAAATCCGCGCCCACCTTCGGAAGCTCGACAAACACGATATCCCCAAGTTGATGCTGTGCGTAATCGGTGATGCCGATAAAGGCTTGTTTTCCCTCGGCTTTTACCCATTCGTGATCTTTTGAGTACTTCATTCCGTCTAAAACATTCATTTGCTTTTTTGCATGTCAACACGGCTGTGCCTTCCCATGCGCTCCCTTCTTGCGTTTACCTCTTATATTTTAATATGAAAGTACTAATCTTTTCTATATTTTTTTGAATAGAACGGCAGTTTGACAACCTTGGCTTTGACCGGTTTGTTTCTGATACCAATATCGATCTTAGTGCCTAAGGGCGTATATTCGCTCTGCACGATGGCAAGCCCGATGCTTTTTTTTAATGTGGGGGAAAAAGTGCCTGATGTCACAAAACCGATCACTTTTCCGTCCGAAAACACTTCATAATGGCTTCTTGGAATGCCGGGGTCGATCATCTCAAACCCTATACGCATCCTTAAAAGCCCTTTTTGCTCTTGTGCGATCAAGGCTTCCCTGCCGATAAAACTTTGTTTTTCGGTGCGCACGAACAAACCAAGGCCAGCTTCGAACGGCGTGATATGCTCTGATATATCCTGCCCGTACAGCGGCAGTGCGGCTTCGAGCCGCAACGTGTCTCTTGCGCCAAGTCCGACGGGAACAAGGCCATAGCCTCCGCCGGCCGCCAGCAGTGCGTCCCATAAAAGCGGTGCATCGCCGGAGGCAATGTAAATCTCAAACCCGTCTTCTCCCGTATACCCGGTGCGTGATACCATGGCCGGTATACCGCCGATGCGCACATCAGGCTTGAAACAAAAGAACTTGATTTCATGAAGATCAAAATCACACAGCGTTTGAAGGATTTGCTGCGCCTTTGGGCCCTGGATCGCAAGTTGTGCGTAGCTGTTCGTCACGTTCTCAATTTCAACCTGGCCATAAGCTTGTTTTTTAAGCCATTCATCATCTTTTTGCGTATTCGAAGCATTAACGACCAAAAGGTAATCGTCCGTATCGAACTTATAAACGAGCAGGTCGTCGACCACACCGCCATCTGGATAACACATGGGGGAATAGACAGCCTGATGCTTTCTTGTTTTTAATATGTCATTAGACAGAACATTTTGCAGGAACATTTGGGCATCACTTCCTCTGACCGTGATCTCTCCCATATGAGACACATCAAAAAGGCCTGCTGCACTTCTCACTTGTTCATGTTCCTTGATCACACCCGTATACTGCACAGGCAGTGCCCAGCCGCCAAAATCGATTATCTTGCCTCCAAGTTTGCAGTGAGTCTCAAATAACGGCGTTTTTTTCATTGAAGCATTCCTCCATAGCCTTTTCATCATCAATGGGAACATCGTGTTTTGTTCATTGTGATATTGGCTTGTCATGATAGTATCTTAGAACGATTGATGCCAAGAAGTCTTTTAAAAATCTTCAGCTTCGTCTCAACAAGATCTTTTTGCCACGCTTACAGTTTACTCTTTATGCCATTAATAAACAAGAACTATTTGACATTCATCTGCATGCTTAAAAACCTATCATTGCGCTGTTAAAAAATGACCACTTGTTAGACGGTCTGTGATTAGGCAACATAAAATATATATAGATTTATCCTTGAGGGAGATGCACGCGGCTTGTTCTCATACACCCATTATAAAGCGAGTAATATGTAAAGACAATAAGACAACAATAACATAAAACATATTGACAAAAACAAAGCCATACACTATATTGAAAACATACATAAGTTTATTCTTTATTTATTTTTGATAGAGTCCGTTGGGCACGCAGGCGTACAATCTTAAAAAGGTGGTTTGCTATGCTGGTTAATGAAAAAATCGATAAAAACAACTCGGTCCCCTATTATTATCAATTAAAACTGATACTTGAAGAATATATCAAAAAAGTGAAGGATTTGACTGAGCCGATTCCCACTGAAGAGTATTTAAGCGCGCATTTTAGCATCAGCAGGCCTACCGTGCGCCAGGCGATCAACGAACTGGTTGTAGAAGGCAAGCTATACAGACTCAAAGGGAAAGGCACTTTTGTATCAAAGCCAAAGATCAATCAGGATTTTACCATGCGTATAGAAAGCTTTGAGAGTGAAATACGCAACAAAGGGATGATTCCCGAAACGAGAGTGATAGAATTCAGCAAAACGATCGCAGATGAAAAAATTGCTGCTGCGCTTGGTCTGAAAAAGGGAGAACCCGTCTGGGAACTTTGGAGACTTCGTTATGCCGACGCGGTCCCCGTCGTTATCAACATTACCTATTTGCCGTATCATAAATGCTCGGATTTTGTTCCCGAGGATTTCATCAATAATTCGCTTTACGCAATGCTCGAATCCAAATATGGTTACAATGTCGCCTGGGTATCAAGAAGTATGGAGGCCATACTCGCAGGAGATTATGAGGCTTCGCTTTTGGACATTAATAAAGGAGCGCCTCTGCAGTACTTTGAAAGTATCGCTTACTTAGAAGACAATACGCCGATAGAGTTTTCGCTGGCAAAGTACAGAGGAGACACAAATAAATTTTGTTTTAAACTCATTAGGTAAGCAACACTTATGTTTAACCAGGCTGTAGGTCAAAATAAAAAAAGCGGAGGAAGAAGCCATGAAGATTAAAGCGGTGCCATTGAAATTTAGCAGCGTGATAGAAAACGAGTATGAGCAGCAGCTTGAGATCATCACAAAGATGTTCGCGGATGAGGTGGAGTTTTTGCCTTCGGTGGCAGTGGGGGATGCCATACCTTCAGAGGCACAGGCAGTCGTGTTTCCGGTGCTGGTGGGCGAAGCTTACAAAAAGCTTGAGTTCCTTCAAACGATTAAACTGCCCATGGTCATCATCACGTCGTCGTACGGCACAATGGCCATGTGGGACTGGGAGATACTCACCGTCTTCAAAGAGCTTGGGCTTAACGTATTTGCGCCCTACAATCCGGATCTTGCGCGAGTCGTTTTCCGCAGTATAGCGCTCAAACAGGAGATGAAGACGGCAAAATTCCTCGTGTTCCAGGATACGCCGGGAGACGGCATGCAGGCCGACATTTTCAAGCGTTTTTACTGGTGGGAGAAAGAATGCACGCAGTTGATCAAAGAAAAATTCGGGATCGACATCGTCATAAAAAGCTATAAAGAGCTCGGAGACAAAGCCAAAGCGATACCGGACGAGATCGCGCGGGAAGAGGTCAAAAGAAGCCCGGTGCAAAAATGCTCACTGAGTACTGAAAAGAAAGTACTCTCGGCCTATAAGCTGTATCTTGCGATGAAGGAAGAGGTTGAAAAGACGGGCAACGTGACGGGCGTGGGGACGAACTGCCTGAACGAATCATTTTTGACCGATACGACGCCTTGCCTGGCCATCAACCTTTTCTACAAGAAACAGGGCATCGTTTGGGCATGCGAAGGCGATACGGTGTCCATGCTGACGCAATACATCCTTGAAAAAACAATCAAAGCGCCGGTGATCATGACGAATATCTACCCGTTCCTTGTGGGCATGGCGGCCCTGGCGCATGAGAAGATCAAAGAATTCCCCAACGTGCCGGATCCTGACGACCATGCGCTGCTGGTGCACTGCGGCTATTTCGGGCTGGTGCCCGAGCCGATGGCCACGAAATGGGAAATGAAAGATAAGGTACTCGGCATCGTTGATGAGAATGCCCATATGTTTGATGCTGAGATGGGTACGGGCAGCTTCACGCTCGCAAAGATCCACAGCAGCCTTGACAGGTTCTTCGTATGCGGTGCAGAGCTTGAAAAGTATGTGCAGTATCCGGGCAGCGATTGCAGAAACGGCGGCCTGATACGCGTCAAGGACGGGCATAAGCTGGTTGACAAACTGTATTCACACCATCTGAGCATCATCAAAGGCAATAAAAAAGATGAGCTCAATACCGTTTGCAGGCTGCTGGGGCTTGGGATCGAAGACATTGATTAACGTCATGAAATATTATGATATTGAGTTTTGAATGAAAGGTTAAAGAGATGAAAAACGACAAAACAGGCGTTTGCCTGATAGGCTGCGGAAGGGCCGGAATGATCCATGCGAGGAATTTCAACACGCAGGTTCCTGGTGCTAGGATGGCCGCTGCTGTGGATGTGATGGAAGGGGCTGCCAAAGCGGCGGCAGAGGAACTGGGGATCGATGCATGGTATACGGATTACCGCGAAGCGCTTATAAACCCACAAGTCGATGCGGTGGTGGTGGTCGCGCCCACCAACCTGCACAAAGAGATCGTGATCAACGCCGCAAACGCAAAAAAGCATGTGTTTTGTGAAAAACCTATGGCGATGGATTCGCAGGAATGCCAGGAAATGATCGAAGCATGTGAAAAAAACAAAGTCAAGCTTCAGATTGGCTTTATGCGCAGGCACGATACAAGTTTCCAGCAGGCAAAAAAGATGCTGGACAGCGGCGCCATCGGAGATCTGGTGATGGTACGCTCATGCACGCGTGCACCAAGCAAGCCGCAGCCATGGATGTACGACCTTAAAAAATCAAACGGGATACTCGCAGAGGTCAACAGCCATGATATAGACAGCATTCGCTGGTTTGCAGGAAGCGAAGTTAAAGAACTTTATGCCATTGGCGGCAATTACCGCAACAAGGAAGTGGCACAGCAATACCCCGATTATTATGACAGCGTGATCGTCAACGGGGTATTTGAAAACGGGGTGCAGTTTATATTCGACGGAGCCGCTTATGTACAATACGGCTATGATGCACAGGTCGAGCTTATCGGCACAAAGGGCATTTTGCATGTCGGACGCAAAGAAGGCAGTTTTGTCACATGCACAACGGTGGAAAACGGAACGTGCACGCCTTTTATCAACAGCTGGATGACATTGTTTCTTGATGCCTACCGTGCCGAAGATATCGCATTTATCGACTGCATCCAAAACGACAAAATGCCGCCCGTGACGGGGACGGACGGCATGATGGCGGTACGCATTGTGGAGGCAGGCAACAGATCGATCGAGAAGAAGAGCATTGTCCATCTATAAAAGGAGAATCATGCCATGAAAAGTTTAAAACTGTTTGGCCCGGGAGACATCCGTCTTGTGGATACTCAAGTGCCCGTCATCAATGACAACGAGATCCTTCTCAAAACAGACGCTGCATCCATTTGCGGCACGGATATACGCATGTGGCAGAACGGATACAAAGGTGTGGATGAAAAAAACCCGCTGACTCTCGGCCACGAATTTTCGGGAACCATCGCCGAGGTCGGCGTCGGCGTACCGCTGTACAAAAAAGGTATGAAGGTGGCGGTTCAGCCCAACGTCGGCTGCGGCCTGTGCGACCGCTGTGTAAGCGGGAGGTTTCATCTGTGCGACGATTACCGTGCTTTTGGAATCAACATGGACGGTGCTTTTGCAGAATATATCCGTATCCCCGCCGATGCCATTGCAAGAGGCAATCTGATGCAGCTGCCCCCAGGCGTTTCCGCCGAGGAAGCCGCTGTGACCGAACCGCTTTCATGCGCTTACAACGGCTTTACCAAATGCTGCGTCGAGCCGGGTGACTATGCTTTGGTTGTAGGCGCGGGGCCGATCGGCCTGATGCACATACAGCTGCTGCACATGGCAGGTGCAGTCGTGTTTTTGAATGACATTTCGCAGGAACGCCTTGCAGAGTGCAAAAAAAGATTTCCATTTGTCACCACATACCATGGAGATGATCTTGCAGGCTTTGTCAAGCAGAACACAAGGCAGCGCGGGCTTGACGTGGCTATTACGGCATGCCCGGTGCCGCAGGTCCAGACAGCCATGCTGCCGCTTATGAATTATGGCGGACGGGTCAACTTCTTCGGCGGCATACCCGCTGATAAACAGCCTGTGCCGATAGATACCAACATCGTGCATTACAAAGAGCTATATCTGACGGGATCAACGCGTTCGAGCATCGCTCAATTCCGCAAAACGCTGGAATTTGTATCCGAAGGGCTTGTGGATGTCAAAAGTATTATCACGCACCATTATGCGCTTGAAGATATCCTTTCCGGATTCGAGAGCGCAAAGCAGGCCAAAGGCATCAAGCACGTGGTGGTGTTTCAGTAAAAAATCGCGGGTCTTGGACCCGAAAACATATTTTTAGGAGGATACATGATGTTTACAGGAGGCTATACGCAGCAGCTCATAAGAATCAACTTAAATGATCTGTCGTATAAGGTGGAGAGCATACCGGAGGAATACTACAAACTGCTTCTTGGGGGCAGGGGCGTTGCCGCCAAGTATTACTACGACGAGATCGGCCCGGATGTTGCGCCGCTTTCAGAAGAGAACAAGATCATTTTCATGAACGGGCCGCTCACAGGAATGCCTGTATACTCAGGCACAAAATTTCAGCTTGCCACAAAATCGCCGCTCACAGAGAAATATATCTGCAGCAATTCGAGCGGGTATTTTGGGCCGCAGCTGAGGAGAGCCGGCTATGACGGCATCATACTTGAGGGCAAGGCAAAGAATCCGACCTATATCACCATCAAGGATGACAGTGTCGAGTTTCATGACGCATCCGGCATCATGGGAAAAACGACATTAGAGGTGGATGAATACATCAAGACAACACTAGACGACAAACAGTACGGCGTGATGTCAATCGGCATCGGCGGCGAAAAACTGGTTTCATACGCATGTATCCAGGTCGATACACGCAGCTTCGGAAGAGGCGGCGCCGGCGCCGTGATGGGATCGAAAAACGTCAAATGCATAGCGGCACGCGGAACTGGACAGCTCAAGATGCATGATGAGCAGGCATTGAAGCAATATATTTCGGCAAACATGAAAGCATGCCGGGACGGAAAAGCGAACCATACGAAATACGGCACAGCACAATACACCGAAGTGTTGAATGACTTAGGGTGCTACTCAGTCAAGAATTTCCAGACAGCTGTTTTGGAGAATGCGGAAAGCATCTATGCCGAAGAGCTCGTGAACAAATACAAGGTGAAAAACGTGGCCTGCTTCCGGTGCCCGGTGGCCTGTGCGCAGTTCTGCGAGGTGAAGGATGGCCCGTTCAAGGGTGCCAAGAGCGACCCCGAGTACGAGACAATCGGTGCGTTTGGAGGCCAGTGCGCCGTGCTTGATATGGCGGCCATCATTGCAGCCAATGAAGCATGCGATGAACTTGGCATAGATACCATGCAGACAGGCACGATGATAGCATTCGCGATGGAACTCTATGAGAGAGGCATACTGACAAAAGAGGACACAGGCGGGCTTGAGCTGAATTTTGGAAACGGCGAAGCGATGGTCGCGCTGGTGAAGATGATCGCAAACCGGCAGGGCCTCGGTGACATGCTTGCAAAATCCTTCTACGAAATACAAAGAGAGCGTCCGGAACTTGCCAAATACATGATGCATGTGAAAGGCATGGCGTATGCCGCATATGAGCCGAGAGGTTTTTACGGCATGGGGCTTTCTTATGGAACATCCTCAAGGGGCGCGTGCCACAACGTTGGCGGATGGACGATCCGCGATGAGCTGACCAGCGGCAAGTTTGATCGTTTTGCATTGGAAGGCAAAGGCAAGATGGTCAAAGACATTCAGGACACGAGAGCTTATGTGGACTCGCTGGGGATTTGTACAGTGGTCCGCAGCGCGATGGGCTTTTCTGATCAGCCCAAAGACAAGGTGCTTGAGTACGTCACGGGCTATGATTTTTCACCTGAGTTCATGGACATCGGGGAGAGGATATATACGCTTGAAAGGGCCATCCTGCAGCGTGAAGGCGTGTCGCGGAAAGATGACTATCTTGCAGAGCGCACAATGACGGAAAAACTTCCTTCCGGTATGGCCAAAGGCAAGGTGCTGACGAAAGAGATGTATGACATCATGCTTGATGAGTATTACAAGCTCAGGCTTTGGGACGAAAACGGGAACCCGACGCAAACTGCGTTTGAAAAGCAGAAACTCAGCACGCTGGTATCATGACCGTCAAGCTTAAGCTTTTCCCTGTGTCAGGGATGAATGACAAGTCGCGCCTGCTCGATGTCGATTTAAGGGAAGGCGCGACCGCTGAAGAGCTGTTAAGAAGCGCCGAGCAGATCGCCGGCAAGAGCTTGCCTGAAAAAGGCATCATGCTCATTCTCAACGGCAAAGCGCTTGATATCGGCAAAGCCGCGCAGACTCCTCTTCATGAAGGGGATGCGCTATGGATCATGCCGGTATTGAGCGGTGGTTGAAAAAAAACGAAGGAGATGAAGGATAATGAGCAGCAACAGCAACGCTGAAAAGTTCAACTGGATACAAGGTTTCACCGTTGATTTTGATTTAAAGACGGGATTGTCAAAAAGCGGGGCAGAGTCGAGCAAACGCCGTGTGTCGAACATGCGCGGCATGTATGCGGACGAAGCCGCAACAGAAAAACTCATCGCGGAAGGCGACCCGCTCGTTTATGAATTTTACGAAATGGGCTCTCCTGAAACGGATGCGCATCTGGCTTTCGGCGCAAGCATCACCTATCCGGGCAAAGTGGGGAACGAGTACTTTATGACCAAAGGCCATTTTCATTCAATACTTGAAACGGCGGAAGTGTATTATTGCCTCAGCGGTGATGGGTATATGCTGATGGAAAGCCCGGAAGGTGACTGGAGCGCGCAGAAGCTTTCGCCCGGCGTGATGGTATATGTGCCGCCGAGATACGCGCACAGAAGCATCAATACCGGATCAGTGCCGATGGTCACTTTCTTCTGCTTCCGTGGTGATGCCGGCCATGATTACGGCACTATTGAGTCAAAAGGATACCGCAAGCTGCTGGTCGAAAAAGACGGCAAAACAGAGATCATAGACAATCCGAAATGGAAGTAAGACAATGAAGATATTGATTACGCCCACTTCATTTACAAAGCCGCAGAATGCGCAGGCCAAAGCGATGATCGAAGCCTTTGCCGATCAGGTCGTGTACAACCCGCATGTGCGGCCGCTTGAACCCGACGAGATCGTTCCGCTGCTCAAAGGCGTTGACGGCTTTATTGCCGGGCTTGACTATATCACAGCGGAAGTGATAGCAAAAGCGCCTGAGAGCTTAAAAGTGATTTCACGCTATGGTGCTGGCGTCGACAGGGTGGACTTAGAAGCTGCGAAGAAGAAAGGCATCTGTGTGACCAACACGCCGGGAACAAATGCGACGGCGGTCTGCGAGCTGGCGTTCGCGCATATGCTTGCGCTTGCACGGGCGCTCCCGCGTTTGAACGAAGCCGTAAAAAGAGGCGAATGGCCGCGCAACAACGGAACTGAACTGAAAGGCAAAACGCTGGG
This sequence comes from Christensenellales bacterium, assembly GCA_040768905.1. GTDB lineage: Bacteria > Bacillota > Clostridia > Christensenellales > SZUA-584 > SZUA-584. The sequence continues at coordinate 1,350,159 of JAXGMA010000001.1, read as the reverse complement.
GATCATCGGTTTCGGTGCGATCGGCAAAAATCTCGCAGTTAGAGCCAAAGCTTTTGAAATGTGCGTTATCGCATATGATCCGTATTTTGACAAAGCTTATGCAGGGCAGCACGGCGTTGAACAAAAAAACCTTGATGATGTTTTGGCTCAGGCGGATTTTGTCTCGCTCCATTTGCCGCTGAGCAGTGCAACAAAGCACATTATCGACAAAAAAGCGATTGCCAGCATGAAAAAGGGTGCATTTCTGATCAACACGGCAAGGGGAGGACTCATCGATGAGGCGGCAGCTGCCCAAGCGATAGAAAGCGGCCACCTCGGAGGTATCGGGCTTGATGCTTACGAAGAAGAACCGGTCACTGATTCGCCGCTGCTGGGGCTTGACAATGTGGTCATGACGCCTCATACGGGTGCGCATACCAATGAAGCGATCGCGGCGATGGGCCTGATGGCTGTTGGAAACTTGATCGATGTGCTCGAGGGCAGGACATGCAGCTGCACAATTGTTTGAACGATACACGTTAATAGCTTTCTGGCTGCGCAGCATGCCTTCATGATCCTCCATAGTATGCTGCGCAGCTGTTGTTTAAAAATTATGATAAAAGGAGAAACAAAATGAACGAAACTTTGAAAAAAATCTCCGGTTACGGTCTTGTCCCCGTCATTAAGATCGACCGCGCTGATGATGCGGTTCCGTTGTGCAGAGCCTTAATGGAAGGCGGCTTGCCCGTTGCGGAGATCACTTTTCGCACCGATGCAGCGGAAGAATCCATAAAGCGTGTGGCCAAAGCGTTTCCGGACATTCTTTTGGGTGCGGGAACGATACTTGATGTGGAGCAGGCGAAACGTGCTGTCAATGCCGGTGCCGCGTATATCATATCTCCGGGATTCAGCCGCAAAGTCGTCGAATACTGCGTTAAAAAAGATATTGCGCTTACACCGGGCGCAGTCACGCCCACCGAAATACAGTATTTGATTGAGTACGGCCTTGATGTGGTCAAGTTTTTTCCCGCAGAGCAGGCGGGCGGCTTGCCGATGATCAAAGCGCTTTCTGCACCTTTCCCTCAGATGCAGTTTATGCCCACAGGCGGCATCAATGCAAAGAACGTGCTTGACTACCTTGCGTTTAAGAAGGTTGCCGCTTGCGGAGGCAGCTGGATGGTCAAGCCGGAACTCATATCAGAAGGAAAGTTCGATACTATCCGCGATCTGGTCAAAGAAGCGGTAGAGTTAGTGGCGCGGCGAAATTCCTGAAACGTGACAAAATTTAAAGTATGACCGGGTACAAAGAGCCTTCAGCAATAACAGCTGAACCGGCTTTTTGTTTTTGTTTTTGCCTTCCAAACATAAAAAGACTTTCATTGACGTATACATGCTTTCATGTTACTTTATTGACAAAGAAATACTCAATAAACGGTAAATGGAACCCGGTGGTATCGCAAAAAACGAGATTTTGGATTATTTGCAGGCATTATTAACGAAAAGAGTGTCTTCGGGATAGCTGTTCCGAGGGCAGGTATCAGGGCAGGTATAAATACTATGATATTCATAATATTTTTAACGGGACAGCTCAAAGATGCAAAGGAGTGAACCTGATGCGGATTTTGATTGCTGATGACAGCGAAATGTGCCGCATGATTACAACAGCGGCGCTGACGCAAAAAGGGCATGAGGTTGCTGAAGCTGTTGACGGTAAGCAGGCTTGGGATATAATGAAAAGCCCTGATGCGCCTAAACTGGCGATTTTTGATTGGGTGATGCCGAAGCTTGACGGGCTGGAACTTGTTGCCCGGATTCGAAACATAAATACACAGCACCCGCCGTATATTATCATGCTGACTTCAAGAGGCGAAACAAACGATATAGTCACTGCGCTTGATGCGGGTGCCAATGATTATCTTGTCAAACCTTTCAAACAGGCGGAGCTGCAGGCGCGCGTACAGGTGGGCTGCCGTATGATCGATATGCAGGAAGCCTTGATCAAAAGCAGAGAAATGCTGGCCCATCAGGCGGCATATGATTCTCTGACAGGCATTTATAACCGAAGCTCGATACTTGATATCCTTAAAAGGGAGTTTGTGATTGCGAATGCACAGAACAGCGAGCTTTCTTTGGGCATGTGTGATATAGACAATTTCAAACTGATCAACGATACTTTCGGACATCAGACAGGAGATGAAGTGTTGACCGGGCTGGCACAAATACTCAAAGAAAAATTGGGGGAATCTGCCCATCTGGGGCGCATTGGCGGCGAGGAGTTTCTAATTATTACATCGGCAAAATATGAATGTGCAAAGCCGCTTTTTGAAATGTGCCGCAGCCAGGCAGCAAAAGCAAAGATCCAAACGCGGTCGGGGGCTTTGTCTGTGACGCTGAGTATCGGCGTCGCCAGCTGCCAGGGCAATGCTACAGTTGATGAATTGCTTTTTGCTGCGGACAGCGCACTTTACAAAGCCAAAAAAAAGGGACGCAATTGCGTGAATTTCAGTAATTTTCATTTTTAAAAAAATATGCCGGTGTTTTTATGGCAAGCCCGTTTTTTAACGTGGCTTTATTCTTTTTCTGCGTTTTTCTTCCGCCCGACACGCTTCTTAACAGCTGTACATATAGTGAATGAGGATGTAAACAGTCCTCAGAATGTTGATAAGAGGTGCAAAAATGGATAAGACCGATTACACAATGCGGCATATGAGCTTGCTTCCGGATGCTGCAAGGCGTCTTTCTGATACCACAAAGTCAGTGCCGATGATGGAGAGCATTACACCGCGGTGGCTGCTCAAGTTTTTGCCGTGGGTTCCCGTTGAAGCCGGCACTTACCGTGTCAACCATATAAAAAAAGCCAGGCAGGCAGACGATCTTTATAACGAATACGGTGAAAAACGTATCGAGTCAAACTACAGGCACATCAATGAAGATGCGATCTCGGAGACATATGCCGACCTTGACGACAAACCGAAAGAGTACACACTCAGCCTCATACAGACGATACTTCGCCTGAACACCAACGTGACGGATATCTTTAATAAACCGATCGGTCAGAAGGATGAACAGATGCGGCTGACCATCGAAGCGATGAAGGAAAAACAGGAACATGAACTGATCAACAATTTAGAATTCGGACTGCTGAATGCCGCTTCGCCGCATATGAGAGTGCTTTCAAGAAGAGGCACGCCCACGCCCGATGATCTGGATGAATTGCTTGCAAAAGTATGGAAGAAGCCTGCTTTTTTTCTGGCACATCCAAGAGCGATTGCAGCGTTCGGCAGGGAGTGCACCAAAAGAGGGGTACCGCCGGTGGCAGTCAATTTCTTTGGATCGCCGTTTATCACCTGGCGCGGCGTGCCGCTTTTACCGTGTGACAAACTCCAAATCAAAGGCTCCTATGCGAACGGTATGGGGGGGAAAACGAACATGATCCTGCTGCGTGTTGGTGAAAGCGAGCAGGGTGTGATCGGGCTGCATCAGCCCGGGGTGCCGGATGAAGTCAATACACCCAGCCTTTCTGTGCGGCTTGGGAGCATAGACAACAGGGGTATCGCGTCGTACATACTGAGTTTGTATTTCTCAATTGCCGTTCTTGCAGACGACGCGCTCGGGGTGCTCGAGGATGTCGAGGTGGGAAGCTACTATGATTATCAATGACCCGTATGGGCTAGCACTTAATAGCTGTTCTAAAGATGGTTTGACCGAAATGATCAAAGAGACTGCGAACCGGATGTTGAGGGAGACAGGCGGTTGGGGAGAATACGCTGATCAAAATATTTCTTCCGGGGCACAGCATATCAAGCCTGTCATGCAAACAGAACCAGCAGCGGTAAGGCCTAAAGCAGCCAGCCTGTATTATTTTATGCCGTCTTTTCCCACAACGCGTCATAACGGTCAAACGTTTTTAGATGCGCAAGCCCTGCAAAGTGACTTCCCGATCCTCCGTCAATCAATCAACGGCCATCCGCTTGTCTGGCTTGACAACGCAGCCACAACACAGAAACCGCAGTGTGTGATAGATGCGCTTGACTGTTATTACAGCGGATACAACTCAAACATCCACAGAGGCGCGCACAGCCTCGCAAGGCGGGCGACTGAAAGCTATGAGGCGGCGCGCGCGAAGCTGCAAAGGTTTATCGGCGCGGCATCAAAGGATGAGATCGTGTTTGTGCGAGGCACGACAGAAGCTGTCAATCTCGTCGCTGGCAGCTGGGGGCAGCAGAACTTAAAAGCGGGCGATGAGATCATCCTTACGGAAATGGAGCATCATTCCAACATCGTGCCGTGGCAGATTACCGCCCAAAATACTGGCGCTTATATTAAAAAAGTGCCCGTTGATGAGGCCGGTGCACTGGATATTGACCAGTACGAAAGGCTTTTTTCACCAAAAACGCGGATCGTATCAACGGCGTACGTATCCAATGTTTTGGGTACCGTCAACCCAGTCCGGCAGATGGCCGATATCGCGCACCGGCATGGCGCGCTTATTTTTGTGGACGCGGCGCAGGCGGTGGCGCATTTACATTCAGACGTTTTGGCGCTGGGTGCAGATTTTTTCGCGTTCTCCGGCCATAAAATGTACGGGCCGACAGGTATCGGGGTGCTTTACGCGCGCAAGGAACTGCTCTGCCGTATGCCGCCGTATCAAACCGGCGGAGGGATGATCAAATCAGTGCGTTTTGACCAGACGCTGTTCTCGCAGCCGCCGCAGAAATTTGAAGCAGGCACAGCAAACATCGCAGATGCTGTCGGGCTTGGCGCAGCCGTCGATTATATGCAAAATATTGGTATGCTAAATATCATGCGGCACGAAGCGCGGCTCACCCAAAGGCTTTTTGGGCAGCTTAAAAATATTGCCGGCATGCGTCTTATTGGGACGGTTCCGGGCAAGACAGGTGTGGTCTCTTTTGTGATAGACAGCATACCGTCGGAGACTATCGCCAAACACTTGGACCGGCTTGGGTTTGCTGTGCGGGCCGGGCACCATTGTGCACAGCCGCTGATCCATCGCTTCGGTTTGAACAGCACTTTGCGCGCCTCGCTTGGCGTATATAACACGGCAGAGGAGATAGACCGGTTTGTCATCGCTGTTGAGCAGCTGGCAGAAAAGCAGCGTCCGCTATTCTGACTGACTGTAAAACCGTAAAAAGGCTGACAAAGCTAAAAAACATGAGCTTTCAGTAAACACCGCAGAATGTTTGGACAGTACGAGGCTGGATCCCGGTCTATCTTTTAGGTCGGTTTTTTTGATAAGCCATTGCGAAAATCAGAAAATCAGATACAATAGACTAAAGAAACATGGATCATGAGGGTATCAGGGCGCTGCAGTCTGTGAGATCAGGCGGACAGCACAGAGTGCAGCCTTAACCAGATACCCACATAGATACCGTTTTTAGAACAGGCTGCGGAGGAGCTTTCATTGAGCGCGATTGGCAGGATCATAAAAAAAGCCGGGACCTCTAAAAAAACCATCGTTTTGAACGAAAGCTCTGACCCAAGAGTACTGCAGGCTGCAAAACAGGCAGCAGAAAGCGGCATCGCGCATATCATTATGGCTGGGAATGAACAGGCAGTAAAGGAACGGCTGCATGGCTTTGCATCAGCCGGTCTGACCGTTATCGATCCTGATTTATACAGCAAGACCGCTGTTTATGCACAAAAACTATACGAGCTGCGAAAGCATAAGGGCGTGTCCAGAGAAGAAGCGGACAGGCTTATCAGAAATCCGCTTTACTTTTCAATGGTGATGGTAGCGAACGGCGATGCAGACGGTATGGTTACAGGCGCCGCCACAGCGTCTGCCGAGGTGTTAAGAGCCGCTTTCCAGATCATCAAATGCCGCCCGGACGTTTCCATGGCATCAAACTGCCAGCTCATGGACTTGACACACAGCCCCTTTATTGAAGCAAAAGTATGGGCTTTGGCCGATTGTGTTGTCAACGTCAGTCCCACTGCGGAACAGCTTGCCGGTATCGCCGTTGCGGCAGCGCATACATACAGGCAGCTGATAGAAGACGAACCCAAAGTGGCCATGCTTTCATTTTCGACCAAAGGCAGCGCCCATCACGCGCTTGTGGATAAGGTCGCGGCGGCGGCAGCGCTGGCTAAACAGTCTGCACCGGAGCTGCTCATCGACGGTGAGCTTCAGTTTGATGCAGCGGTCATTGAAAGTGTCGGCAGGTTCAAATGCCCTGACAGCCTCGTCGCGGGGCGGGCTAATGTTCTTGTTTTTCCTGATCTGCAGAGCGGCAATATCGGGTATAAAATTGTTGAGCGCGTGGGCGGCGGAAAGCTTATTGGGTCGGTCATACAGGGCCTTAACAGACCCGTCAATGATCTGTCCCGCGGATGCAATGCAGAGGACATATTCAATACGGTGGCCATGACCGCGGTGCAGGCGCAGTTAAGTGAATAAAGGCAGCTAAGATCAAACAAGCAAGCCAAACAAAAGACGGAGGACCCTATGACTGGCAGACCAATGATGATAGAAGAGCAGATCATGGTAAAAGCATATGAGATTGATTCTATGGGGATCGTCAGCAATATTGTGTACATCAAATGGTTCGAGGATCTAAGGCACGCTTTCCTGAACAAATATTATCCATACAAAGAAATGATGAAGCAAAAGATTTCGCCCATTCTTGTGAGAACTGAAGCGCAGTACAAACATCCGCTCACGATCACGGACAGCCCTTTCGCGCGCAGCTGGATCTCGCGGCTGGGCAAAGTCAAATGGGAAATGATGATCGAGATCTTTTCGGGGGATACCCTCTGCTGCACCGGCAGGCAAACGGGCTGCTTTTTTGATATCGAAAAAAACAGGCCGACCACAACGCCTAAGGTGCTGCTTGATGCGTATACTGCGGAAACATCTTCTTGATAAATCAACACTAATGAGGAGGATAGAAAAATGTCTGAAGCAAAAATGGAAGGTCTTGCGCATATAGGCTTGTTTATCACCGATATCGAAAAGACAAAGAGCTTCTACTCAAAGATACTGGGGTTTAAGGTCGCACATGAAACGGCCTTGCAAAGTGAAAACGGTGAAGTCAAGATTTGTTTTTTAAGCCTGGGCGATCTTTGTATTGAGGCTGTCCAGCTGCCGAACGCGCAAAAGCGCAGCGATGGGTGGTTTGATCATATCGCGATCAAAGTGAAAAACATCGAGGCTATCAAGCAAAAGCTTGAGCAAAGAGGCATAGTGTTCGAAGAAGAAACGATCACACATGCACCAAGTGTCTGGGAAAACGGGTCAAAATGGATCCTTTTCAGAAGGCCGGACAATGAGCATCTCGAGATCAACGAAGTGTTATAACGGCAAAGTCAAACGTTGAGCGGCGGCGCATTAAGATACGGTTCCGCTGCCCTTGCATGGAATAATTAAAATATTGTTTAAAATAAGGCCAAAGTAAACACATGGAGGTAATCAAATGGATTTAAAACTGAAAGGTCAGCTTGCGATCGTCACAGGATCGACGGCAGGTATCGGTAAAGCCATTGCAAAATCCCTATTGGCGGAGGGCGCTCGTGTCGTGATCAATGGAAGGGATAAGGACAAAGTAAAAGCGGTGTCAGATGAGTTAAGGCCATTCGGGGAGACGATACCCGGCCCTGGCGATCTGAGCACTCTTGAAGGTGCCAATGAACTGATCAAGACGGCGGATTCCGCGGGAGAAGTGCAGATACTGGTCAACAATCTGGGGCAATATGAGTCAAAACCTTTTGACGAAACCCCCGATGAGGATTGGATGTACTTTTTCAACGTGAATGTGATGAGCGCCGTACGCACTGCCCGGCATTATCTGCCGAAAATGCTCAAAGCAAATTACGGAAGGATCATCAATGTATCAAGCGAGTGCGGATTCAAGCCCCTGCCTTTGCTTATCCATTACTCGGTGACAAAAACAGCCATGCTCGGGCTGACACGTTCGCTCGCAGAGCTGACCAAAGGAACGTGTGTGACTGTCAATTCCATACTGCCGGGGCTCACATATACCGAAAGCACGGCCGAATATCAATGCGGTATCGCCGCCTCGCAGAACAAAACGATGGAGCAGCATGTCAAGGATTATTTCAAAGAGTATGACCCCACATCGCTGCTGCAGCGTTTCGCGACAGTCGAAGAAGTGGCCAATACGGTGACCTATTATTGTTCAAGCCTTTCAGCGGCGACTAATGGTGCGTCAATACGTGTTGAAGGCGGTGTGATCAGGTCTATTTAAATTGTTTTTGACGGCTGGATTTTACTTAGAGCCAGCCGCCGTTAAGACAAAAAAAGCGCCAGAGCTCTTTTTGATGAAGAGTCTAGGCGCTTTTTTGATGGCTGACGCAAGAAAAAAGGCTGCGCATGACCGCACAGCCAAAATGATGATGTATTGCTATCTCTCGATAAGTTTTTGCTGTTTTACAGAATCAAGTGCGGCGCAAACCATTTCAAGGCTGTACACGTTGTCCTCGAGCGTGGTTTCCGGCACCAAATCTTTTTCGATACAGTCAAGTATATGGGTCAAGCCGTATTCCGTTTCTGATACGGCCATGTCAGGCAGCGTCAAGAGCATGCCCTGTTCGGCTCCGGCCTCCATCACAACGGCTTCATCTTTTTCGTACTTGAAGAAATACACATTATTATCGGCGTCAAGTGTCAAACAGCCTTTGCTGCCCGTGATCGTGAAGTTGCCGTCCCAGGAGCTTTCTTTGCCGCGGGCTGCCCAGCTGCCGTTATACACAACGCGGATGTTATTGTCCATCTTGATCAAAGCATCGGTGTTGGGGCGTCCGTTAAAAAGTGACCATGATGGCCTGTACGAATGGCAGTAAATGCTTTTGAATCTGGCCCCGGTAAAAAATCTGACAAGGTCAAAATGATGGATAGAGACATCCTGGAGCAGCGGCTGTTCCAGCCCGGCGCGGTACCCCTGCAGATCCTCCTGTTTGCGGAACTCGACCAGCAATGATTCTATGTCTCCGATCAGGCCCGTCTGGATGGCATTTTTGATCGCTTGATTATGCGGGCGCCAACGGTAGTTCTGGCAGGTCATAAACTTGAGGCGGGGATTGGCCGCTTTGATCTTTAAAAGAGCGTTTGCTTCATCCATGCTCATCGCGAGAGGTTTCTCTGTGATGATATGCAGGCCTTTTTCAAGAGCAAGTTTGTCCGCATCAAAATGGAGGACCCCCGGCAGTACGTTGACGGCAATCTGAGAATCTGTTTTTTCAATGGCCTCTTTATAATCGGTATAAGCCAGGTCCCTTGAAATGCCGTACTGCGCGCAAATGCTTTCGGTCTCTTCTTTTGTGCCGCAAAAACCGGACAATTCGACTCTTTGCGAATCCATGATGATGCCTATCCATCTGCGGCCCCAGAAACCAAGGCCCAACAATAAAATCTTGTGTTTCATCTTCACACCTTCCTTAATGATTATTATTTCCCCAAATATTTTTTTATGGCCTCGACAACAAGTTTATGGTCGTCTTCCGAAGGCAAGCCCGAAACGGTGATCGTACCGATCATGCCTGTGTTTGCAATGATAATCGGAAAGCTGCCGCCGTAAGGCAGATACTCAAGATGGGACAGGTGAAAATCCGGCTCGACTGTGGTGCCTCTGTTCTTGAAAAACATTTCGCAGTAGTAGGAGCTGTGCCCCACCATATTAGCGATCTTGGTTTTGCCTTTGATCCAGCGGTCATTATCGGGTGAAGTGCCGGCAAAAGCATAATGAAAAAGCTGATGCCCGTTTCTTGTGATGTCTATAGCCACGCTTAGGCCGCGCGCTTTAGCAAGATCAACCAAAATCAAACCGATCTGGAGCGCAGTCTGATTGCTGAATTCAGTGAATTGCAGGCTTTTCTCTTCTTCGAGCAGCTGCAGCAAAAGGCCATCAAAGTTTTCCATAGGTATATTATCCTTTTATTTTTTTATGTTGCCATATTGACAGGACGAGATAAATTGTGTATAGTGCATACGTTGGTATATCAATTTATAATATAGTATACAATCCGCATTCGTTTTTTGTCAACATGTATTTACAGAAACAGTATTTTGGCTATTTTGTTCGTCGACCCGGCAAAATAGATTTTGACGGCTGTTTTTTCAAAACTTAAGGAGGATGATCAATATGGACAGTCAAAGAGTTCTCATCACGGGCGGAAGTTCAGGGATGGGAAAAGCTGCGGTAGAAAAATTTTTACTGAACGGGTGTTCCGTTGTTTTTGTTGATGTCAATGAGCCGATGGCCAATGAGCTGCTCGCCGAACACAAGGCGCAGGCAGCACAGGGCCGGCTGCATTATTTTCATGGCAACATCAGCGATGAACAAGATGTGATCAATCTTGTCAAATATACAAATGAAAAAATAGGGGGATGTGACGTTTTAGTCAATAATGCCGGCATTTTCCGAGGCGGGATGATCCATGAGGTCAAAGAAGCGGATTGGGATGCTGTGTTCAACGTCAATGTCAAAGCCATTTATCTGCTGTCAAAGCATTTTGTGCCTCAGATGCTGGAAAGAAAAAGCGGCGTAATCATCAATGTCGCTTCAGTTTCCGGCCTGTACGGAGACTATGGCGCGGCAGCTTACAACGCATCAAAAGGCGCGGTCGTGACGCTGACAAAAGCCATGGCGCTCGATTATGCGGATAAAGGTATCCGTGTTAATGCGATCTGCCCCGGTGCTACAGGTACGCCTATGTTCCTGAGCAATCCGCCAGAGGTTGTCAGCATGTTTGAAAACGCTTTTCCGATGAAAAGGATCGCAAAGCCAGAGGATATCGCCAACATCATGTATTTCCTTGCCTCTGATGAGTCCGGGTTTATCACCGGCACTTGCATAACCGCTGACGGCGGCATGACCGCACATACCGGACAGCCAAGACAATAATAATGGGCCAAGCCAGCCCTCAATAAGAAAGAGCCATTAGATAAACCGTATGAAATTGCAAACAATCAAAAAACAGGCTTGACTTGCAGCCAATGATTGTATACAATAACGCATATAAAGTACAAAGAAATATGATAGAATACCATTATGTGACAGAACGCACCAGTTATTTCAAAACTGTCTTAAGGGGAAACAAAGCAAACAGAAAATAATCGCTATCAATAACCGTTTTTCATTCTGAAGGTGCGCAGTATTATTATATACCCAGCCCTTCGGTGATAATAAACAAGGAGGAAAGTATGTTGAAAAAAGCAGTAGTAATGATTCTCGCTCTGGTTTTCGCGCTGAGCATCGTGATGGCAGGTTGCCAGCCGCAAACCCAAACACCTGACACGGAGGCCCCTGCTGTTGAAAAGCCGGCTGCTCAAGAGCCTGATGCTCAAGAGCCTGATGCACCAGCACCCGCTGCGGGAGAAAAACTCTACCTCGGCATGGCGATCAGATCTTTGACAAATCCGTATTACATCCAGCTGCAGGAAGGCGGCCAGATGTTTGCAGATTGGCTCAAGAGTCAGGGACAAGACTGTGAAGTTGTCATGTTGGTCAGCGATGGAAGCGATGAAAAGCAGCTGACGGTTGTTAGAGACTTTATCGCGTCTTATGCACCGAACTGCATAGTCACTGTTGATCCTAACAATGCTCCGAATGCTGTCCCGATCGCGGAATACTGCGAAGAAAATAAGGTATATTGGAGCACAACATGGAGCACAGCTGATGAGCTCAAGATCAAAGACTACGAATACTATGTGTTCCACCAGACTCTCGATGACAACGGCTCCGGTTACAACATCTCAAAAGCCATGTTTGAGAGTTTCGACACACCGGGCGAAGGCAAGGTCCTTGCGATCCAGGGCATGCTTGCCAACAGCGCGGCGATCAACCGTTTCGAAGGCTTGAAGAAAGCTTTGGCGGAATATCCGGGCGTAGAGCTGCTCGAAGATCTGCCGGCTGACTGGGATCCGCAGCAGGCTTACACAATTGCTGAGACATGGCTGGCGAAGTACAGCGATATCGACGGCATCTGGTGCGCGAATGACAGTATGGCTCTCTCGGTCGTAGAGCTGCTTGAGGCAAAAGACCTCATCGGCAAGATCAAGGTCGTTGGCGTTGACGGCATCGACGGCGCTGTTCAGGCTATCAAAGCCGGAAAGATGACAGCGTCAGTGTTCAGCGATCCTTACAAACAGGGCGGCATGGGCCTCGCATACCTGTATCAGGCATGGGCAGGAAACATCGTGCCTTCAGAGCTTCCGCTTGATCAGAGAAGCTTCCTGACATCCGGTGTTCTTGTTACGGCTGACACAGTTGACGAATTCTTAGCTAGCACGCCGTCGTTCGACTTCACGGACATTTCCAGCATGATCTATGCACCGTGGGATATCCCGTTGATCCAAGACTAATACTTTAGAAAATGTGAAGGGAAGCGCTTGCGCTTCCCTTCATAAAAATCAGGCATTATCATAAAAAATGCCCCTAAAAAAATAGAGGACTGTACTTATAAAAAGCTTGAAAACTAACGCCTCGAGGCGTAACATCTCGGGGCGTATGATATAATTGGAATGGTCTATATAGTTGTCGGTGTTATTTAACTTATATCATTAACCGGGAGGAAACACTATGGCAGAAAACAATAAAAAGCTTACCGTGGGTGAAGAGTTCGCGCAACAGGTCAAAGCGCAGAACACCAAGGCGAAGATTATCAGGATCGCACCGGTCATCATTCTCTTTTTGCTCATCGTGGTCTTTATGATCGCACAGCCATCCTTTTTGGCGCCCATGAACATAAGGGCATTACTCAACCAACTGGCGATACCGCTAATTCTCTCTCTCGGTTTGACATTTGTCGTCATCATGGGCAGTATTGACCTTTCACTTGAGGGCGTGATGGGGTTTTCCGCTTCTATCATCAGCATCTTTGTAATCAGCGATAAGTTCCCCCTTGACCTAGGGATTTTCGGCCTGATTCTTTCTGTACTGTGCTGCGGCGCGATCGGCTTTATAAACGGTTATATACACGTCAAAGCCAAGCTGCCTTCTTTCATGGTCACCCTGGCGATGTCAAGCGTGGCGGCCGGCGCCGGGATGCTCTCCTATCAGGGCATACCCGCATTCCTTCAATATGATTTCTTAAAGACGCTCGTGAACGGAGACATCGCCGGCATGGTACCGTATACGTTTTTGGTCGGCATAGTTGTTTTCCTCATCATGTTCGTCATACAGCGCTACACGGCTTACGGCAGGTATATCTATTCTATCGGCGATAACGAGACGATACCCAAAGTCTCCGGCATCAGCATCGACAAGGTCAAGATCATATCATTTGTGCTGGCCGGGCTGTGCGTCGGTGTTGCGGGCGTTCTCAGTGCGGGCAAATTAGGGAGGGGAACGATACTCTCCGGGCAAAACCAGCTGTTTCCGGCTTTGACTGCGGTCGTTGTCGGCGGCACTGCGCTGAGCGGCGGCAAAGGCGGCGTGGTCAATACGCTGTTGGGCGCTGCCATCGTCACCGTGCTGCAAAACGGCCTTATCATGTCAGGCGTCGATGCCACGATACAAACGGGAATACAGGGAGCCATCATACTGGCCGCTGTCGCGGTTTCGGTGACCAGAGGCCGTAAACTTGTCAACAAATAATCAACCCAGAAACAAAGGAGCGGTGTATTTATGGAAAAGAAGCTGTTATTTGAAGCTAAAGACATAAACAAAACATATCCGGGGGTGCAGGCGTTAAAGAGCGTTAACCTCAACATATATGAAGGCGAGATCCTTGGGTTGGTCGGCGAGAACGGCGCCGGCAAGACGACGCTGTTCAGGATCATCAACGGTGTGGAACGCGCTGATAAAGGCGAAATGCTGATACGCGGCAAAAAGTATGCGCCGCGGAACCCGCGGGAAGCCAATGCGCTGGGCGTAGGCATGGTTTTTCAGGAACAATCTATCGTTTCCAATCTGACAGTCGGCCAGAATATCTTCTTCGGCAAGGAAAAGGAGTTTAAGACATTCGGCTTTATCAACTGGCGCAAAATGTACACAGCGGCCGCCGACATATTAAAAGAAATCGATAACGAGGACATCCCGCCGGAAAAGAAAGCGGGAGAGCTGACTTTTGCAAAAAGGCAGATGGTGGAGATCGCCAAGGTGCTCAACACGGCAAGAAGCTCAAAATCAGACAGGGCGATCATATTGCTTGACGAGCCGACATCTGTGCTCGGCGACGCAGAAATAAAGCAGTTGTATACCGAGATGAAAAAACTTAAAGAAGAGGGCAATGCCGTCATCTTTGTCTCGCACCGTCTTGACGAGGTTCTTGAGATTACGGATCGTATTTATGTCTTCAAGGACGGACAAAACGTCGGTGAAATCAAGACATCAGAGGCCAACGAAGATAAGATCTACGAGCTGATGGTCGGCAGGAGCGGAACAGGCGAATACTACAAGATCGACAAACAGACTGACCCCAAAGACAATGTGGTGCTCAGTTTGAAAAACTTGAGTAAAAAGGGCGCTTTCCGTGATGTGAGCTTTGACCTGCATGAGGGCGAAGTCATCAGTATCGCGGGCGTTGTGGGTTCCGGCAAAGAGGAGGTCTGCGAAGTCATCGCAGGTGACGATAAAGCAACCTCGGGCGTCATCGAGCTTTTCGGCAAAAAAATATCCAACGCAGAGCCGTCCGCGGCATTGAGAAAAGGCATACTTTCTATACCCAAGGAACGGCGGGAAGAAGGTATACTCGGCATCCTGCCTGTTTACGAAAACATCTGCCTTTCCAATTACAAGAACGTCAGCTCCGGCCTTTTCATCTCAAAAGGCAAGCAGCTCAAAAAGTCCAAGGAGTGGATCGGCAAATTAAATATCAAATGCAGCAGTGAGCAAGAGCTTGTCGAGTCACTGAGCGGCGGCAATGCGCAGAAGGTCGTTTTTTCGAGAGTTCTGGCTTCTGAAGCCAAGGTGTTGATACTCAACCACCCCACAAGAGGCGTTGATGTCGGCGCGAAGGAAGAAATATATTCGATCATCAGAGAAGCCACAAAAACAGGCCTTGCGGTCATACTTTTGGGAGACACATTGGCCGAATGCATCGGGATTGGAAACCGGGTACTGACCATGAAAGACGGCCTTATTACCGGAGAGTTTGAAGCGGGGCGCGAAAACAAGCCCGAACAAGTCGATATCGTTAAATTGATGATGTAGGGGGAGACAAACATGAAACCTTTAATGAACAGATTAAAAATCAACACGAGCGGAGCCAACATCACAAGATACATCAGCTTGCTTGTCATCGTGGTGCTTGTCGTTGTGATCACTTCGATCAATCCGAATTTTTTGCGGCCGCTCAACATCAAGAACCTGCTCACCGACATGACGACTTTTCTGGTTATGGGCGCAGGCATCACGTTTGTTTTGATTATCGGCTCCATTGACTTATCTTTGGGCGGCGTCTGCTCGTTCTCTGCAGTGCTGTGCGCCACGCTGCTCGGAGCTTTAGGCGGCGCAGGCGGCATCCTGCTGCCATTGCTGTTCGGCATACTGGCGGGGCTGTTAAACGGATTTTTGTTTACGTTTGTGAAGATACCCTCGTTTATCGCGACACTCGGGACCATGAGCATATGGAACAGCCTTGCGCTTGTCGTTTCCGGTTCCGGATCCGTATCGGTGCCGCGTGCACAAGGGGAAATCTTTGATTTTACCAAGATCACGGTCATCGATATATTCACTGTTTACTTCCTCATCGGTGTAGCGGTCGTTATAATCGCCTATATCCTGCTGAAAAAAACGAGCCTCGGGAAATACATATATGCTATCGGCGCAAATGAAAAAGCGGCGCGCATGGCGGGTGTCCCGATCCGCAAGACAAAAATGTTCGCCTATGTGGTGAGCGCGTTTTTGAGCAGTATGATGGGCATTCTATTGGTCGCAAAACTTAAAAGCGCTTCGCCGTACGTCGGAGACCCGCTCACCCTGATGTGCATTGCCGCAGCTGTATTGGGCGGTGTATCGCTGTCAGGCGGCAGAGGCAACGCGCTCTGGATGACGGTCGGCTGCGCGGTTGTGGCGATCATCCAGAATGGCATCTCAGCTGTCGGGCTCGATTCATTTTATCAGCAGATCGTTTTCGGATTGCTGCTGCTGATCGCGATCTTTATCACGGCAGACAGGAGCTCAAGAAACATCATTATAAAATGACCGGCTAAGGAGGTAATATAAATGGAACTGACAAGCAGGCTTGAAAAATTAAAAGATAGGTTGTTCAACGTCGAATATAAAGACAAAGGCGTGTGGCATTTTGTCGATACCAATATTCTCGACGGAAACGAGCATCTTGTAAGCGAACCGCTTGTTGTGCGCAAGGCGATGGCGCAGGCCTATATCGGAAATCACCTGCCGGCGATCATCAAACCGGATGAGCTTATTGTCGGCAACCCCAACCAGAACAGCGTCGGCTGGGGAACGGTGATGCCCATTTATTATACCAAAGAAGAGGGCGAAGAAGCGGCGAAGTACCAGCTGAACGAAGCCTCGATATGGGGGCACCATCCGCCGCAGTACGATAAGGTCATCGAGATCGGCATCGATGGATTAAAACAGGAGATAGGCGCGGCGATAGAACGCCAGATGCGCGCATCCCATCCGGATGAAGCGGCGCTTATTGAATACCGGGCGATGATCATTGCGCTTGACGGCGTTGTGGATTTTGCAAAAAGGCATGCACAGGAAGCACTCAAACAGTCTCTTGCCTGTGAAGATGTCATTCGCAAGAGGGAATTGCTGGAGATTTATGAGGCATGTTCTCATGTGCCGCAAAAGCCTGCCCGTACCCTGCATGAAGCGCTGCAATCCTTCTGGTTTATTTACTGTATGGTCAACAGCGGCGGCGAATATGTACCTCTCGGCAGGGCAGACCAGTATATTTATCCTTATTACAAAAAAGACCTTGATGAAAAACGCATCACGAAAGAGCGTGCGCTTGATCTTATCGGCAGTTTTCTCATCAAATGCAACGAGCGCATCATCATCGATACCAAACAGGCTGAGAACCACTACAGCTTCGGTTTATTTTCCCAGGGGCTCGTGCCCGACGAAGCCCTTGCAAAGACGATCACAGGCGGCTTTGAGCAAAGAGGGCTCACATGGCAGGAAAACGAACCCGATGACAGCGAAGCCAACTTTAACTACGGGCAGTCGGGCAATGACTGGCTGATGAACTGTATCGTCGGCGGTCTCGGTAGAGACGGAAAAGATGCGACGAACGAGGTTTCTTACCTCTTTATCGATCTGATGCACGAAATGTCGCTGCTTATGCCGACGCTGGCAGCAAGGGTCCATAAGGATACCCCTGATGCATTCTATAAAACCATCGCCAATGCGTTAAGGTACGGCCAGGGCGAACCGATGATATATAATGACGACACCATCATTCCGGGTTTCGTGGATATCGGCATACCGGTCGAGGACGCGCGTGATTACAGCAATGATGGCTGCTGGGAGACGCTTGTTGCCGGAAAGAGCCATTTCAGCTATGCGCATGTGATGAACCTGCGCTGTCTGGAATGGGTGCTCCACAGGGGCGTATCGCTCAACAACAACGTGCGTGAAGGGCTTGACACGGGCGATCCTTGTGAGTTTGACAATTTTGAGATGTTCTATGCCGCCTATAAGAAGCAAATGTTCGAAGCGATCGATTTTCAGTGCAAACGCAGGCTCGAAAATTTCGGTTTGTCGTTTATGATCGCGCCGGACCCGTTGTTCTCAACAATGATCGACAACTGCATCGAAAAAGGCAGGGATATTTCGCAAGACGGCGCCAAATACATCTTCCATCTGATCCTTGTGACCGGCCTTGCCAATACGGTCGATTCTCTGGCTGTGATCAAAAAGCTGGTCTTTGAAGAAAAAAAGGTCAAGATGTCAGAGATTGTACAGGCCCTCAAAGACGGCTGGAAAGGGCATGAGCGCCTGCGCGCAATGGCCAAAAACATGGTTCCCAAATTCGGGAATGATGATGACTACGTGGATGATTTAGCGGTTCGGCTGCTTAAAGATTTTGAAGACCGTGTCGAGATCTGGCGCAGGAAGCAAAATGTCATGATGTTCCCTGTCGGGATCGGCACATTTGAAAATTATGCTGTGCTTGGCCGTGATATCGGCGCATCGGCAGACGGACGTGAGTTCGGCGGACCGCTCGCACCCAACTATTCGCCGGTAGCAGGCGCAGATGTGAACGGGGCAACCGCGATATTCAAGACCATCAGCAAGCCTTCTTTGATCAAGTATTACTGCGGAACGCCTGTCGATATTGCCGAGAACTCCAATGATTATGCAGATGAAGCCGGGCTTGACAGGCTCAAAAATCTTATAAAATCTTTCTGTAATCTCGGCGGGCAGATCCTGACGATCACCAGCACCAATGCGGAAGATCTAAAGGATGCCAAAGTCAATCCGGAGAAGCATCAGGATTTAAGAGTGAGAATGGGGGGGCTTTCCGCTTACTTTATAGCGATGGCTCCCGTGCAGCAGGATAACATCATAAAAAGATTTGAGAAAGGTTTGTAAAAATGGAGTATAATGTATATGTTTCAAATATCCAGAGGTGTTCATTGCATGACGGGCCGGGTTTGCGCACCATAGTTTTTTTTTAGGATGCCCGCTTAGGTGCAAGTGGTGTCAGAATCCGGAGGCCATACCCAACAAGCCCCGGCTGATGTTCAATGAATACAACTGCAGCAAATGTATGGCGTGTATACCCGTTTGTCCGGAAGGCGCCATTCATGCAGACGCAGACGCAAATGTACTGACGGACTTTGACAAGTGCACACACTGCTTCAAATGCGTTGAAGAATGCTATTTCAATGCGCGGAACCCTTCAGGCAAGCTGTATACAGTGAGCACGCTCTTCAAGGAAGTCATGAAGGATGAGGTCGTGTTCAGGACATCTGGCGGAGGGGTCACGCTGAGCGGAGGCGAACCGACGCAGCATAAAGAATTCTGTGTTGAACTGCTCAAGCGCTTGCGGCATGAAAGGATACACACAGCGGTAGAGACGTGCGGCTATGCCAAATGGGAAAATTTAAAGGAAATTGCCGCGTATACTGATCTTTTTCTTTATGACATCAAGGCGGTAGATGCAAAGCTCCACATGAAGTGGACGGGCGTTGACAACAGTTTAATACTTGAAAACGCGCAAAGGCTGGCCGGTATGGGTGCGAAGATGATCATACGCGTGCCGCTGATCACCGATGTGAACGATGATGAGAATGAGTTCGGGAAAATTGTGCGGTTTGCTGCGGGGCTTGACGGCGTGAGCGAGATGCATATACTGCCTTTCCATCAGATCGGATCATCAAAGTATGAGATGACAGGCAGCATGTACGAGATGCATGACTGGCCGGAACAAAGCACCGAAAAAGCGCAGCAATGCAAAAAGCTTGCAGAAAACGCGGGGCTCAGAGTCAGCATTGGCGGGTCAGGGTTTGTTCAGGATTGAGCAGAGAAAATAATATGCGGCTAAGCGAAGGATCAAGCTTAACTGCAGAGATGAGGTTATAGGCATGGAAGGACTAAAAGAGATTCAGAGCGATCCAAAGTTTGTCGGAAAGAATTTGTCGGTCTTGGTGCATGAGTATATCAAAAGCATGATTTTAGATAAGCAAATTCAATGCGGAGAGAAACTGCAGGAGGAGAAAATAGCGCTGCAGCTGGGTGTCAGCAGAACACCGATCCGTGAAGCTCTGAGAAAGCTGTCCATGCAGGGGCTTGTCAATATTTATCCCAACAGGCATGCAGAAGTCATCTCATTTTCGGATAAAGAAATCAAAGATCTTGGCCTGCTCAGAATCAACATGGATTGTCTGGCCGCCCAGTACGCCGTCCAGTATGGCAGCAATGCGGATTTTCTAAATCTAAGAAATATTGCAGAAGAGTGCAAAGAGGCAGCCATGCAGGGCGATATGTTCAACAGGATCAAAAAAGATTGTGATTTTCATATAGAGCTGACGAAGATCGGTAATAATGATTTTCTGCTCAAAATGCAAAAAGAGCTGTACCTGAAAATTCAGCTTTTGCAGGCAACAAAATATCTGGATGTTCAAGACAGCCTCAAAAAGATAGAACATCATGATCTGATCGTTGAAGCACTTTTTGAGAGAAACACAGGAAAAGTATTGAAACACATCGTTTCGCACCTTTCGTCTTTTTACGGTATCAATTTGGATGGTTTGAAGCTGTACAGCATGGAGGATTGGCGCTAAAAGATGTGAACAGCTGTTCGATTGCAGTCAAATAAACACTTGGAGGTCACGATACGATGAAAGCAGCATATATTGAAAAATGGGGCGAAATGAGCCTGAAAGACATCGAAATACCAAAAATAACTCACGGCGAAGCACTGGTAAAAGTTAAATACGCCGGAATATGCGGAACGGATCTTCATGTTTTCAACGGCCATCATCCGACTGCTGTGTTGCCTTTGATTCTGGGACACGAGATTTCCGGGATCATTGAAGATGTCAAAACAGATAAAGACACGGATCTGAAACCCGGAGACAACGTCGTGATCCAGCCTTATCACAGCTGCGGCAGCTGCGAAGCGTGTTTATCCGGAAGAGACAATATCTGTGCACAGTTAAAGCTGCTCGGCGTTCATGAATTTGGAAGTTTTGCCGAGTATGTAAAAGTGCCGCTGAATAAAGTCTATAAAATACCCAAAAGTATAGATTTGAAACTTGCCGCGATGACCGAACCTTTGGCAGTCGCTATGCATGACGTACGCAACAGCGGCTTAAAAGTTGGGGACAGGGCGCTGGTGATCGGCGGCGGCCCCATTGGCGTCCTTATTGCATTGGTTGCAAGAATGGCCGGCGCGGCCGATGTGGTCATCAGCGAGGTCAATGAATACAGGCTCAGTACTATCAATAAACTTGGGTTCAAAGCGGTGAATCCCTTTGAACCGGATTATATGGATAAAGCGCTAAAGATCACTAAAAATAAAGGGTTCGATGTTGTTTTTGAAGTGACAGGCTTAGAACCGTCCATACTGGCATCATCCAAAGCATGCAAAATCGGCGGCAGCATCGTTTTTGTGGGGCTTCCGTCGAAACCGGTGCTGATGAACGTGATAGAAATTGTATTAAAAGAAATCAATATCCGCGGTGTCAGGATTCATTCGCAGGTGAATTTTTACGCTGCGATCGAAGCAATGGAAAAAGGCACCATCAACAGTGAGCTGCTTAGCCTTGTGACAAATGTTTTCCCGTTGGATGAGGTGAAAGAAGCCATGGCTTTCAGCTATAAAGACGGCAGCCATTACAAAGTCGTTATTGAGATATAGGAAAAAGGTACATGCAGATCAAGGTTATATTAGGCGCGATGCTCAGCGATATCGTCGGAAAAAGAGAGGTCGAATTACATTGCGATAAGGACGCGGTTACAGTTGCAGAAGCGGCCGGCTTGCTGCTTGAGAGCGAAGAGGGGCTTGAAGAAAAGCTCAGGGGCGCTCAACTGATACGCGGATCTATCTTAAACGCGATCTTCGTTGTGGATAACGCGATCGTAAAGCCCGACTCCATGATAAAAAACGATACGGTTTTAAAAATACTGCCTCCCATTGCCGGAGGATGAAAAAGAAGAAGGAGGACAAAAAAATGCCATATGGCTATACGGGAAAAATCTTAAGGGTGGACCTTTCGAGCGGCAGCATGAAAGACGAGGTGATCCCTGAGGAGATACTCAGGAAATACCTTGGCGGAAGCGGCCTTGGCGCGAAGATATTATATGACGAAACGGACAGCAACACAGACCCTCTTGGCCCTGATAACCTGCTTATCTTTATGACAGGTCCTCTAGTCGGCACAAATGTCCCGAATTTCGGAAGGCATCAGGCGATCACGCGTTCCCCGCTCACGGGTTCTTTCGGAGAAGGCAATTCCGGCGGCTCATGGGGATACAAATTGAAGCGTGCAGGCTATGACGGCATCGTGGTCAAAGGCAAAGCAGAAAAACCGGTGTATATCAACATTGAAGAAGGAAAAGCGGAAATTCTCGACGCATCGCATCTTTGGGGAAAAGACACCTATGAAGTCGATGACATATTGAAAGAAGCGCACGGCAAAAAGACGGTGACGGCCAGCATCGGCCCGGCCGGCGAGAAACTGGTGCGCATCGCAGCCATCATGAACGACGGTTATGAGGGAAGAACGACGGCGCGCTGCGGCCTTGGTGCAGTGATGGGCTCTAAGAACCTTAAAGCCATCAGCCTTAACGGAAACATGGCGCCGGAGGTTGCCGAGCCGGATGCGTTAAAGCAAAGCGTCAAAGAATGGGCGCCCAAAATAAACGACAACACAAAAAGCTACCTGAGGAATTACGGAACGGCCTGCGGCATGGAAACGGTCGAATCGTCGGGAGACCTGCCCGTCAAAAACTGGACGGCCGGCAATTTTGACGTAGAGCCCATCACCGGACAAACGCTTGCCAAAACAATACTTGTGAAGCCATATAACTGCGCTCAATGCGCCATCGGCTGCGGCAGGACGATAGAGATCAAAGAAGGCAAGTACAAATGCGTCAAAGGCGGCGGGCCCGAATATGAAACGCTTGGCATGTTGGGCGCCAACTGCATGATCAACGATCTTGCGGCGATATCCTACGGCAACGAGCTGTGCAACCGCTACGGCCTTGATACGATCTCCGCAGGCAGCGTGGTCTCGTTTGTCATGGAAGCGTATGAGAACAACGTGATCACCAAAGAGATGCTGGGCGGTATAGAAGCCAAATGGGGCGATGCTGATGCGCTCATCGGCATCATCAAAATGGTGGCCTTCCGTGAAGGCATCGGCGATATCCTTGCCGAGGGGACAAAAAGAGCAGCAGAGCAAATCGGCGGATTGGCACCCGAGTTCGCGGTGCACGTCAGAGGCCTTGAGTTTCCCGCGCATGACCCGCGCGCAGCCGACAGCACCGGGCTTCAGTACGCCACAAGCACACGCGGTGCATGCCACTTAAACTCGTTTACACACGATTTTGAAGTGGGAGGGAATTACCCCGGGTTCGGTTTTTACAAGAGCATGGACATGGACAGGTTCTCGACCGAGGGAAAGCCTGAATACATCAAAGTGTCGCAGGATTTCCAGGCGCTGTGCGATTCGCTGACATGCTGTAAGTTCATCATCTTCGGTATGGAAGGGGAAACCTTCAGCACCTTTGTCAAGTGGATCAATATGGTGACGGGCTGGGATATGACACATGAGGAGCTGCTTGCATGCGGCGAGAGGATCTTCAACTTAAAGAGGATGTACCAGGTGCGTGACGGCCAGTCGAGAAAAGACGATATACTGCCGCCCAAGATGCGCAAAAGAAGAGGCACCGGCGGAGCGGCAGAGAACATTGCGGATATAGACGGCATGATCGATGAGTACTATGAAGTGCGCGGCTGGGATGAATACGGCATCCCCAAAAAAGAGCTGATTGATATGCTCGGGATCGCGTAGATCTTATTTGATAAAAAGGTTAAGGTGATAAACGTGATCATAAAAAATAAGGACAGGCCGGAAAGAGTAAAAGAAAACTTATGCGATGGATATGGCAAAGCACATTTTACTGACTTCTGCGAAGAGGGCGATCTGCCTTCAAAGTGCAAGCTGGCAACGCTGTTGACGCTTGAGACAGGCTGCTCGATCGGCCCGCATGTGCATGACGGGAATACAGAGTTCTACTGTGTGGTCAGCGGAGAAGGCGAGACTTCCGACGACGGCGGGGAAAAACAAACCCTGCGCGAGGGGGACGTCATGCTTACCGGAGGCGGCGGCTCCCATTACATCAAGTGCATCAGCGAAGAACCGCTTAAACTCATAGCCATCGTATTGCATGATGAGTGATCGCTATCTAAAATAAAAGCACGTTTGACAGTATCAGTGCCAAGCGGCTAAACCATATGGAGGGTAGAAAAATGAGACAATTGATCGTCAAACCGCAGATACATGCGTTTGACAAGTTCGGTGCGTTTGCAGAGGAATTCGGCCTTGGTGGTGACGACCTTATTTTTACCGAGGCGTTTTTGCATGACACATTCATAAGCAAACTTGGCCTTGAGTGTAAGGTGCTGCTGCGAGACGAATTCGGCATGGGCGAGCCGGACGATGAAATGATAGACGGTATCGCCGAAAAGGCAAAAGATTTCGGGTGCAGGCGCATTGTGGCGGTCGGCGGCGGCAGCGTCATCGATATTGCCAAGATACTTGTGCTGAAAAGTGCGCCGACCCGCAGCCTGTTTGCGAAAGAAACAGCGTCGGTCAAAGAGAAGGAACTGATCATCGTGCCGACAACGTGCGGCACGGGCAGCGAGATGACCAACCTGAGCATCGTGCACATCGTGTCCAAGGGCACAAAGATGGGGCTCGGGGACGATGCGTTGTTTGCAGACCACGCGGTAATGATCCCAGCGCTTGTGGAAGGGCTTCCTCAGAAGTTCTTCGTGTTCAGTGCGATAGACGCGCTGGTACACGCTTCAGAATCCTACATTTCTCCCAAAGCCAATGCATTTACAGAGACTTTCAGCCTTGCGGCCTGCGAGATGATACTCAATGGATTTGCGCAAATGATTGAGCAGGGGGAGTCGGCCAAAAAAGATCTTGCCGGCGCTTTTCTTACAGCCAGCTGTATGGCAGGCATCGCTTTTGGCAACGCGGGCGTCGGCTCGGTGCACGCGCTTGCGTATCCGCTCGGAGGCAACTACCATGTGCCTCACGGCGAAGCGAACTGTCAGTTCTTTTCTGAAGTCTTCAACCTTTATTTCACCGAGAGGCCGACTGAGAAACTGACAGCTCTGGCCAGTACGGTGGAAAAAAGCTTAAAGAGGCTTGGTATTGAGTATGACACACCGTTTGACGGCTTGTTCGATATGCTATTAAAGCTGCAGCCCATCAAAAGGCTGCGCGAATACGGCATGAAACAGGAAGAAATCGAACTCTTCTCGCAAAGCGTGATAGACAATCAGCAGAGGCTGCTTGTGAACAGCCACATTCCTTTCACGATTCAGCACGCGCGCAAGATATATGGGAACAGATATTAATTAAGGGAGTGAAATTTTAATGAAAACTGCAAAAGAGTACGTAGAGAGCTTAAAGAAACTTGACTTAAAAGTGTATCTTCTGGGCGAACAGGTGAAAGAGCCTACGGAACACCCGATGATCAAGCCTTCGCTCAATTCGGTGACGATGACATATGCGCTTGCACAGCAGGAAGAATATGCCGACATCATGACGACCGTATCCAATCTGACGGGCGAGAAGATCAACAGGTTTACGCACCTTCACCAAAGCACAGAAGACCTGGTGAAAAAGGTGAAGATGTGCAGGCTGCTGGGACAGAAAACATCGGCATGCTTTCAACGTTGTGTGGGTATGGACGCAGGTAATGCGGTGTACACATCAACAAAAGAAATCGATGACGCCAAAGGCACAAACTATCACGAACGTTTTATCGAATACTGGAAATACATCCAGAAAAACGACCTCGTTGTAGATGGCGCCATGACGGATCCAAAGGGCAACAGAGGGCTTTCACCTTCTGGACAAGCTGATCCCGACATGTATTTAAGAGTTGTGGAACGCAGAGAAGACGGTATCGTGGTGCGCGGTGCCAAAGCCCATCAGACCGGCATGATCAACTCTCATGAAGTGCTCGTGATGCCGACCATATCCATGCGCCCTGAAGACAAAGACTATGCTGTCACTTTTGCGGTTCCCAGCGATACAAAAGGGATTTTCATGATCTATGGCAGGCAAAGCTGTGACTTGAGAAAACTCGAGGAAAATCCGGACATCGATCTTGGCAACAGAAGCTTTGGCGGCCATGAAACGCTCGTCATATTCGAAGATGTGTTTGTACCCAATGAGCGTATATTCATGGACGGCGAAACAGAGTTTGTGGGCACGCTCGTGGAAAGGTTTGCGGGATACCACCGCACGAGCTACGCATGCAAAACAGGCGTCGGCGATGTGCTGATCGGTGCAGCCGCGCTGGCCGCCGATTACAACGGCGTCCCCAAGGCAAGCCATATCAAAGACAAACTCATAGAGATGACCCATTTGAATGAAACGATGTATGCCTGCTCGATAGCAAGCAGCTGTGAAGGGTGCAAAACATGCGCCGGCAACTATGAGATTGATCTGCTGCTGGCCAACGTGTGCAAACAGAACGTCACAAGATTCCCGTATGAGATGTCGCGGCTGGCCGAAGATATCGCAGGCGGGCTGATGGTGACGATGCCGTCCGAGAAGGATTTCCGCAACCCGGAATTAAAGCCATACATAGATAAATATCTGCGTGGTGTTGACAGCGTGCCGACCGAAAACCGCATGCGCATACTTCGGCTGATTGAGAACATTACGCTTGGCACAGCCGCGGTCGGTTACCGTACGGAATCGCTGCACGGCGCGGGCTCGCCGCAGGCCCAGAGGATCATGATTGCGCGTCAGGGCAATATCGAAGCCAAAAAGAAACTCGCCAAAGACATCGCGCATATAAAGGAATAAACGATATGGAATGGAAGAACTGGTACGATAAAAGAAAAATGAATGCACAGGATGCTGTGTCGCTGATCAAAAGCGGAAACCGTGTGGTTATCGGCCATGCGGTGGGCGAACCGAGCTTTTTGATCGACGCAATGGTAAAAAACCGCGAGGCTTACCGGGATGTCGAGATCGTGCACATGGTATTCATGGGTAAAGGAGATTACTGCGCGAGCGGCATGGAGCCGTACTTCCGCCACAATTCACTGTTTGTAGGCGGGCCGGCGCGCGAAGCCTGTTTCGAAGGCAGGGCAGACTATACACCGTGTTATTTTTCGGAGATACCCTCGCTGTTCACCAATGGTTCGCTGCCGGTCGATGTGGCTTTGATACAGGTAAGCCCGCCCGATCATTCTGGCTATTGCAGCCTCGGCGTTTCTGTGGACTATACGATGACAGCCGCAAAACACGCAAAAACGGTGATCGCGCAGGTCAACAGCAGCATGCCGCGCACTTTGGGCGACAGCTTCCTGCATGTCAGCGAGATACATGCGTTTGTGGAGCATAACGCGCCGCTTATCGAGCTCAAGCCGCCGTCCATCACGGAGGTTGAACAAAAAATCGGCGATAACTGCGCGGCGCTGATCGCTGACGGCGATACGCTGCAGCTTGGGATCGGGTCACTTCCCGATGCGGTGCTGCATGCGCTCAAAGACAAAAAAGACCTTGGCATACACTCGGAGATGATCTCCGACGGTGTGGTGGAGCTTGTGGATTCAGGCGTGATCAACTGCAGCAGGAAAACGCTGCATCAGGGCAAGATCGTTGTGTCGTTCCTGATGGGGACTCCTAGGCTCTACGATTTTGTTCATGACAACCCCATGGTCTACATGGCGCCCGTTGAGTACACCAACGATCCGTATGTGATCCGGAAAAACGACAACATGATCTCCATCAACTCATGCGTGCAGGTCGACTTATACGGCCAGGTGTGCTCGGAGAGCGTGGGATTAAAGCAGATCAGCGCTGTGGGAGGCCAGGTAGATTTTGTGCGCGGCGCCAATATGTCTAAAGGCGGCAAGAGCATCATCGCGATGCCGTCGACGGCAGCAGGTGGCAGGATCTCAAAGATCGTCGCCCAGCTGGATGAAGGGGCAGCCGTGACAACAAACCGCAATGATGTCAATTATATCGTCACGGAATACGGTGTGGCAAAGCTGAAGGGAAGAACGCTTAGGGAGCGTGCAAAGGCGCTGATAGAAATCGCACACCCTGATTTTCGGCCGGCGCTTAAGGAATGTTACGAAAAAAGATTTAGGAGGCTTTTTGAATGATATTAGCAAAAACAAGGCAGATGGAATTAAAAACAAAAGCCGCAGACATACGCATTGAGACGGTCAAAGAAATTGGCAGCCTCGGCGTTGGGCATATCGGCGGGGCACTGTCGATACCAGATCTGCTGGCGGTGCTGTACTGGGAGGTCATGAACATAAGGCCAGATGACCCCAGTTGGGAAGAACGTGACAGATTTGTGCTGTCAAAAGGCCATGCTGGGCCGGCGCTTTATGCGGCGCTTGCCATGAAAGGCTACTTCCCGATGGCAGTCCTCGATACGCTCAACCGGCCGGGTACAAGCCTGCCAAGCCACTGCGACAGGAACAGAACACCGGGCATCGACATGACGACGGGCTCACTCGGGCAGGGAATATCGGCTGCGTGCGGCATTGCGCTGGCATGCCGGATGAAAGGCCTGAAAAACTATGTGTACGCGGTCATAGGAGACGGAGAGAGCCAGGAAGGCCAGGTCTGGGAAGCGGCGCTGTTTGCGGGCCATAGGAACCTGTCCAATCTGATCGTTTTCGCGGATTACAACAGGCAATGCCTCGACGGAACCACAGAGGAGATCTGTGATCTTGGCGAACTTGACAAAAAGTTTTCCGAGTTCGGGTGGTACACACAGCTGATAGACGGCAACGATATCGGCCAGATTTACACCGCAATCAAGAATGCGCAGGCGCAGAATGACAAACCGTCCATGATCGTGATGAATACCATCAAAGGCTATGGCGTAAGTTTCTGGGCAGGAAGCCCGAGCAACCACAATGCGCCCGTGTCCAAGGAAGACATGGAAAAAGCGGTGCAAGAACTTGAAGCAAGCAAAAAAGCCTGGAAGGAATGAGGTGTAAATAGAATATGATTATACCTGTAAAGGAAAACAAATTAGAAGAACTTGAAATGAGAAAAGTGTTCTGCAGCACGATGATAGAGCTGGCCGAAAAGGACGATAAGGTCGTCCTTATGGACGCTGATCTGATGGCGGCCATGGGTACAAAACCTTTTGCGGTAAAATTTCCTGAGAGGACGGTCAACTGCGGCGTGCAGGAAGCCAATATGGCGGGCGTTGCGGCAGGCCTTGCCGTTGAGGGATTCATACCCTTTATGCATACGTTCGCGCCGTTCTCGACGCGCAGGGCACTTGACCAGATATGGCTTTCGTGCGCCTATGCCAAGACAAACGTCAAAATCATCGGAAGCGACCCGGGCGTGACGGCAGCACTCAACGGCGGCACGCACATGAGCTTTGAAGACCTGGGCATTATGCGTATGTTGCCGGGTGCAACTGTGATCGAACCTACGGATTCGGTGATGCTGGCGGATGTGGTCAGGCAGTCAAAGGATCTGCCCGGGATATTCTATTTTCGGCTGCTGCGCAAAAATGCCATCAAGGTGTATGAGGATGGCTCAAAGTTTAAGATCGGCAAGGCCGTCAAACTCCGGGACGGGAATGACATTTCGCTCATCGCGAACGGCATATGCGTCTACGAAGCGCTGCGCGCACACGATATGCTCAAACAAAAAGGGATATCCGCAAGCGTCATCGATATGTTCACCCTCAAGCCTTTTGACGCAGAAACTGTGGAACAAGAGGCCAAACGGACAGGTATCATACTGACATGTGAGAACCATAATTACCTAAGCGGTCTTGGCAGTGCGGTCGCCGAAGTGATCGCTGAACGTGCGCCTGCAAAACTTGGGCGTGTCGGCATCAAGGAGGAGTTCGGTGAAGTCGGGCCTGTGGACTACTTAAAGGAAAGGTTCGGATTGCGCGGAGAGGATATCACGGCGGCGGCATTGAAGCTGCTGGGGAAATAAGATGGATAATATTCGTTATGAAGCAGACGGCGGCGTAGGTATACTCACCATCACGCGCGCCAAACAGCTTAATGCGCTCAACAAACAGACGCTTGATGAGCTTAAAGAGGCGCTTGAGGGTTTAGGCAATATACGCTGTTTGGTTGTGACAGGAGAAGGCCAAAAGGCATTTGTAGGCGGCGCTGATATTTCTGAGATGGCGGATATGGATGCAGAGCAGGCCAAAGCGTTTTCTAAGGCCGGCAGCGCCGTGTTTTCCAAAATCGAGGATCTGCGCATCCCTGTGATCGCTGCTGTGAACGGATATGCGCTGGGCGGCGGCTGCGAGCTCGCGCTTTGCTGTGACGTCATCATCGCTGCGCAAAGCGCCGTTTTCGCACAGCCGGAAGTCAAACTCGGCGTGATACCGGGGTTCGGCGGAACACGCCGCCTTGCACGCAAGATCGGGCAGTCGCGTGCGATGCTGATGATATTGACGGGCGAGTACGTCAATGCCGCGCGCGCGCTGGAAGCAGGGCTTGCTGACAGGCTCTGTGACGGCGATGCTTTGGAAGAAGCCAAGGCGCTTGCGGGCAAGATCGCGAAACTCTCGCCGCAGGCAGTCATGCTTGCCAAAGAGGCTGTGCGCGGCCGGGAAGATGAAGACCTGGAAAGCGTGCTGTTTGCTGAGTGCTTTTCGACTCAGGAGCAAAAAGACGCCATGCGCGCATTTCTCGAAAAAAGAAAGTAATTAAAAAGTTTAATACAGGAGGACAAAAAATGCTGAACATTAAGACAGTTTCGGTTGTGGGAGCAAACGGAACGATGGGCGCGACGGTGGCCGGGCTGGTTGCGGCTTTCGGAAACGCCAAAGTGTTTTTGATCTGCCGCAAGATGGAAGCGGCGCAGCAGGCCGTTGATGTGGCTGCGAACTCGGTCAAGGCGGATTCGGTGCGCGCAAGGCTGATCCCAAAGACATATGATGATTTTGAAGACTGTGTGGCGCAGTCTGACTGGGTGTTTGAGAGCGTTGCGGAAGACACCGGCATCAAATCGCAGATATACAAAAGGATAGCTGATTGTGCCAAGCCGGAGCTTATTGTGACGACGGGCACATCCGGGTTTTCGATCAATGAGCTTGTTGAAAATTTCGGCGACAGCTTAAAGAGCCGTTATTTCGGCACCCACTTTTTCAACCCGCCGTATAGCCTCACGCTGTGCGAAGTGATACGCTCAAAGTATACGGATGCGGCGCTGTTTGACGCGATGAGAGCCTACCTTCAAGATGTGCTGATCAGGGATGTCATCGAGACCACGGATACGCCTGCATTCCTCGGCAACCGCATTGGTTTCCATTTCTTGAACAAGGCGCTGCAGTATGCAGTCAAATACAAGGCAGAAGGCGGCATTGATTATATTGATTCGATCATCGGGCCTTTTACCGGCCGGGGCATGACGCCGCTGGTCACTGTGGATTTTGTCGGCCTGGATGTGCATAAAGCCATCGTAGATAATATTCACGCCAAATCAAACGACTACGACAACGAAGCCTTTGTTCTGCCTGAATTTGTGGAAACACTCATAGCGCAGGGCAAGCTCGGACGCAAAGCCAAAGACGGCCTGTTCAAGATGGAAAAAGCACAAGACGGCTCAAAGCAGTATCTGGTGTATGATATCGCATCGGGCCAGCTGCGGCCGGCCAAAAAATATACGCATGCGTTCGCCAAAGCCATGGTGGATAACTTAAAAGCCGGGCGCTATGCAGAGGCCATAGGTGCGCTCAAAGCCGATACTTCTAAAGAAGCCATGCTGTGCAAGTACTTCCTTGTCAGCTATGTGACATACGGCATCGTGACGGCAGAGCAGGTATCCAAAAAAGTGACGGACGCAGACATCGCCATGACGACAGGGTTCAACTGGGTGGGGCCGGTCGCGCTGATGCAGGCACTCGGCGGTTTTGAAGAAGTGCTCAAACTCGCAAAGCAGGTGGATGAGTCGGGCATACTTGCAAAACAGCTGAGCGGTATCCGCGAAGAGAACAAAAAAGCGATCACACCGCCGTTTGATTACCGCAAATCATTCCGGGCGAATCTGTAGAAAGGAGAATATTCATGGAGAAGGTATATATACTGGGAGGCGACCAGACTGATTATAGCAGGAACTGGACAAAAGAAGGCAAAAACTTTTTGGCTATGCTCAAAGAAGCCGTTGAAGACGGCCTTTCTTCTGTAGGCATGACGGAGCAGGATGTGATTGAACTTAACAAGCAAAACCGCATCGTTGCGTGCATCGGCAACTTTGTGGGTGAATATTATTGTGACCAGAGCCACTGGGGCGCGTTTTTGACAGAGGTCAGCCCGGCGTTTTACGGCGTGCCGAGCGCACGGTATGAGTCGGCTTGTGCTTCAGGTTCTGTCGCTATCGACGCGGCGTTTGCCAAACTGCGCGCCGGTGATTACGACGTGGCGATGGTGCTCGGTTTTGAAATGATGAAGACGGTCAATGCAAAGGTCTGCGGCGATTACTTAGGAAGAGCCGCCAACTACGAGCAGGAAGCAAAGGGCGTGGATTTCCCGTTCCCGAAGCTTTTCGGCAAGCTGGCTGACACCATCCTTGAAAAATACAAGCCGGACAAGGAAAGGTTCATGCGCGCGCTTGCAAAAATTTCCACGAAGAACTATTCAAACGCCAAGAAAAACCCGAAAGCGCAGGCAAGAAACTGGTTTATGGACGAAGCGCAGGCCAACGACAGAGGAACGGCCAACAATGCACAGGTCGGCGGGCTGCTGGCCATTTCCGACTGCTCGCAGGTGACGGACGGTGCAGCTGTGCTGTTCCTTGCCACGGAAGCGTATGCCAAAGAATATGCAAAGAAGAACGGCCTTAGCTTAAGCGATTTGCCGTACATCAAAGGATGGGGGCACAGGGTTGCGCCGATCACCTATGCCAAAAAGGTCGAGGAAGCCAAGGATGAAAAGTATGTGCTGCCGTGGACGCGCAAAGCGGTCGAGGAAGCATATGCGAGAGCAGGGATGGGCGTCGAAGACATGGATTTCTTTGAAACGCATGACTGCTTTACTTCAAGCGAATATGCGGCTGTTTCCGCTTTCGGTATCACGGAGCCTGGCAAAGAGTACGAGGCGATCGAGGCCGGACGCACCGAACTGACGGGAGACAAGCCCATCAACCCGAGCGGCGGGCTTATCGGCTGCGGGCATCCTGTCGGCGGCAGCGGTGTTCGGATGATGCTTGACCTCTATAAGCAGGTTGCCGGAAAAGCCGGAGATTATCAGGTGAAGGACGCCAAAAACGGCCTGATGCTCAACATCGGCGGCTCAGCCACCACCAACTATGTGTATGTGGTCGGCAAGTAGAACAAAAGAAAAATAGAGATCAATCAGCAGGTCCGGATTTTTATCCGGGCCTGCTGAGCATTTCTGACTTATCAACAACTCTTTCGATCATGCCAATATTGTTTGATCAATAAGAGTTTTATTTTTAAAAAAAGTTAGTTTTCAGGCGCACATTCATGGTACACTGGTCATTAAAGAGAACACAGTTAAAAAAGCCGGACAGGCTATTATTATTCAATCGCAGGGAGAGAGTAACAAATGAAAAGCTTGGCAGTAACAAAGGATTTAAAGCTTGAGATCGTGGAGTTGGCTACCCCCCGATGCTCAGAAAACAAAGTATTGGTGAAAACGCTGGCTTGCGGCGTATGCAATGGGACCGACACCAAAATATTGCACGGTGAATTCAAAAACATACCAGCCTCAGACTACCCCTGCCTTTTGGGGCACGAGGGGATAGGACAGGTCGTGGAGGTCGGGAAAAACGTGACCAGCTTCCAAATCGGCGATATCGTCATGCTTCCGTTTGTTGAAGGCAATTTGGACGGATACGCATCATATTGGGGCGCATTTTCAGAGTATGCGATTTGCGGCGACTGGAAGGCCATGGCGAACAACGGCCAGGGGCCGGGGGCTGACGGTTTCGGCGAGTTTTATTACACACAGACAAAGCTTCCAAAAGACATTGACCCTTTAGAAGCAGTCGTGATCATCACATTCAGGGAGGTGCTTGCGGCGACGAAGAAGTTTGGGTTTGCCGCGAACAAGAGCCTTGTTGTTTTCGGCGCAGGGCCGGTCGGGCTTTCTTTTGTGAGATTTGCAAAAATATTGGGGCTGGCGCCCATCATCGTCTTCGACATCATGGATGAAAAGATCGAAGAAGCAAAAAAAGCCGGGGCAGATTATGCATACAACAGCAGAATGGCCGATCCTTATGAAATCGTGCGCGGCATCTGCAAAGACGGGGTAGATTTTTCGCTGGATGCCGTCGGTATGAATGCGCTCATCAAAGAAGGCATGCGTCTTATCAAAGACGGAGGGGCGATCTGCACTTACGGGATTTCTCCCGATCTGTCCATGAAACTCGATTGGAGCAAAGCGCCGTACAACTGGAATTTAAAATTCCAGCAATTTCCGGATAAAGCGCAAGAGGCTGCTGCACACAGCCAAATCATGAACTGGATCGAGCTTGGGCTGTTAAAACCAAGAGATTTTATTTCGCATGTGATAGAATTCAAGGACATCAAGGACGCTTTTGATATCATCGCAAGAAAAGAACCGTGTAAAAAGATCGTGATCAAATATTAGCCCAAACTTTATCAATAAAAAGTCACTTTGCTTTTAAGGAGAGTAAAAAATGAAAAAGTATCTGCTGGCCCATGATGTTGGAACTTCAGGAAACAAAGCCACGCTTTTTTCGGTGGAAGGAGAGCTTATCGGCAGCGTCACCAGCTCTTATGATACCCGGTACTACAACGCGAACTGGGCTGAGCAGAACCCTGACGACTGGTGGAAGGCCATCTGTTTAAGCACAAAGCAGCTTTTAAGCGGCATTGAAAAAAAAGATGTGCTGGCTGTATCTTTTTCCGGCCAGATGATGGGTTGTTTGTGCGTTGATAAAAACGGAAAGCCTTTGTACCCATCGATCATATGGGCAGACATGAGATCAACAAAGCAAGAGAATCATATTAAAGAAAAAATCGATCCTTGGGATTTCTACAAGACAGTCGGGCACAGGATCAGCTGTTCATACGGTATCGAAAAACTGATGTGGATAAAAGACAATGAGCCGCAAGTTTATAAAAACACATATAAGATGCTCAATGCGAAAGACTATATCGTGTATAAACTGACCGGAAAGTTTTTAACGGATTATTCAGACGCTTCAAGCACAAATGCCTTTGATTTAAATAGATTTGCATGGTCTGAAAAAATATTGGATGCCGCAGGTGTTGACGGGGACAAAATGCCAAAAGCGGTAGAGTCGACATACATTGCCGGCGAAGTACAGCCCGTCATCGCACAGGAATGCGGGCTTGCGCCGGGTACCAAAGTCGTTGTCGGCGGCGGCGACGGTATGTGCGCATCGGTGGGTGCCGGGTCTGTGTCGGAAGGAAAAACCTACAGCTGTCTTGGGTCTTCATCATGGATATGCACAACAAGCAAAGAACCGGTATTTGATGCAAAGATGCGTACATTCAACTGGGCGCATATAGTGCCTGGCTATGTGGCGCCGTGCGGAACGATGCAGACAGCAGGCGCTGCGTTCAACTGGGTGAAGAATGAGATCTGTAAATATGAGCAGCAAAGAGCAAAAGAAGAGGGTAAAAGCCCGTATGAGTTCATCAACATGGAAATTGAGAAGGCGGAAGCGGGCTCGAACGCGCTTCTGTTTTTGCCGTATCTGCTGGGGGAGAGAAGCCCAAGATGGAACCCGGATGCGCGCGGTGCTTTTATCGGCCTCAAGATGGAGCACAAACGCAGCGACTTGCTCAGAAGCGTGATCGAGGGCATCGCCATGAACCTTGATATCATACTCAGTATTCTCAAAAAAGATATCGCAATTTCGGAAATGCTCGTGATCGGAGGAATGGCTAAGGGGAGCATACAAAGGCAGATACTTGCGGACGTATTCGGCATGAACATTCTGAAGATGAAAAGCCTTGAGGAAGCCACTTCGATGGGGGCCGCCATCACTGCCGGTGTTGCCATCGGAGAGCTTTCAGGGTTCCATGAAGCTGAAAGATTCAACTATGCAGTCAAGACCGTTGCGCCGAAAAGCGAAAACACTGAGAAATATGCTAAGCTCAAAGCCGTCTTTGAAAAGGCATACACCGCGCTGGAAGAGGTCTACAGCGAATT
The DNA here is from genome assembly GCA_040768905.1 of Christensenellales bacterium. Taxonomy (GTDB): domain Bacteria; phylum Bacillota; class Clostridia; order Christensenellales; family SZUA-584; genus SZUA-584. The sequence goes on along the minus strand of JAXGMA010000001.1, from coordinate 1,314,393 downwards.
GGCAAAAATTTAGAATAAAAGGAGAATGAAAAATGCAGGAACCAAAACTTTTCGCATTATTGCCGGATTACATTTGCACTCCGGACGGTATGGCCGTGGACAAGGACGGGGATCTAATACTTTCCTGCCCGAATTTTGCGGATGTGAAGATGTCCGGCTGCCTTGTGCGGATAGATAAGGAAAAAAATATCACCAAATGGGTCGACGTGCCTGTTCACCCGCAAACCGGAGTCTCAAGGCCGATGGGCATAGCCATTGGTGAGGACGGGGACATTTATATATGTGACAACCAGGGATGGTCAGGCGCGGAGGAGCTGCTTTACAAGGGGCGCATGCTGCGCATAAAAATCAAAGACAATAAAGTGGTCAAAACGACGGTCATCGCTGACGGCATGGAGCATCCAAACGGCGTGCGCATACTCGGGGATCATTTATATGTAACGCAGAGCCTGATGTCGAAAGTCAAAGACCCTTCCGGACTGCTGGTCAGCTGTGTGTACAAATTCCGTCTGGACGATGAAAATATACAGATCGACAATACGCTCGATGACACAAATATCTTAACAACATTCATCACACAAAACACGGAGTGCCAGTACGGTGCGGACGGCATCGCATTTGACAGGGACGGCAATCTCTATGTCGGCAACTTCGGTGACGGAGCGGTGCATAAGATCACGTTCAATGAAGACGGAAGCGTGCGGGAAAACAAAGTGTGGGCAAAGAATCCAAAAGAACTTCAAACCACCGACGGCATGATGTTTGACGAAGACGGCAATTTGTATATCGCTGATTTTTCAGCCAATGCGATAGCAAAAGTCAATCCAAACGGGGAAGTAACACGTATTGCGCAGAGCCCCGATTCAGACGGATTCAACGGAGAACTCGACCAACCCGGCGAGCCGTGCGTATGGCGGGGGATGCTGGTTATTTCCTGTTTTGATCTGGTGACCGGCCCTGACAAGGTCAACACCAAACATGAAATGCCGGCCACGCTCTCTCAGCTGGATTTATAAAATACATTGCATTCTTGGTTGGCACAATGGATCTGTTTGATTCAGCCTGCCCAAGGTCAATCTATAACAAAAAAAGGATGCCGTATTCGGCACCCTTTATCGTCTGTGACCTATTCTTTTTCCTTGCTGGAAAAATAGTTGAGGATCACTTTTAAAATGCTTTCAGCTATGCCCACGATAGTCATCACGGTGCCGGAATCGCTGTCGGCGGCTTCACCGGTGAACACCGTTTCAATGGCGGCGAATGAAGCGCCCGCCTTATCAACATTCTTTTCCACGCTCAAGCTGGAAAAGGATTCTTTATATTATTGATTGCGTTCGCTGATGCGGTTTACATGCGCTTTGATGGCAAGCAGATAAGAATCAAACCCAAGGCCGCTGATCTGGCCGATGCAGCCGCCCGCGGTCACGGATTTATGCCGAAAATCCTCCCTTGACGCAATGTGGCTCAAATGCACTTCGATGGCGGGTACAGGGCATGCTTTTAAGGCATCGAGTATCGCGATGCTGTAATGTGTGTACGCGCCCGGGTTGATGACAATGCCGTCATAACTGCCAAAGGCCTGCTGGATTTTATCGATCAAAACGCCTTCAATATTTGACTGGAACATATCAAGCGTGATGCCGTTGGCTTGTGCGAATTCCAAAAGCGCACTCTGCAGCGCTGCATAATCAAGTTTGCCGTATATATCCGGTTCGCGCGCGCCAAGCAGATTGATATTCGGGCCGTTGATGACGAGTATTTTCATGATTTATACTCCTTAAGTTTTTTGACGATATCATCTACACATTGCGCAGCGTCAGCAGCGTTTTGTACTGTGATATCGGCATATTTTTGATAAAGCATGCGCCTTTGAGAAAAAAGTGAAATGAGACGCTGGCGTCCTCCGGCCAGCAGCGGCCGGTCGGCAGTATCCACTTCGCAAAGAAGAAGCTCCATCGGGCGGTCGATGTATACGATGATGCCTGTTTCCCGCAGCGCCTCCATTGACGCTTGTGTCAGAACGATGCCGCCGCCTGTGGAAATAACGGCGCGTGTCTTCGCTGCAGCGCCGCGCGCCGCAGTAAGCTCAAGCGCGCGGAAAGCCGCTTCACCGCTTTTGGCAAAGATGTCCTGTATGCGCCCGTGGGACGCTTCAACAAGCATATCTGTATCTGCATATTCGCGGCCGAGCCTTTTTGAAAGGATGTGTCCAACCGTGGTTTTGCCGCTGCCCGGCATACCGATCAGCACGATGTTGGTGCGGTCAGGTTTTGTCCGCAGCGCATTGAATATGCTGGCGCAAAGAGACGCGTCATAAGCGCGCCCAAGCCAGATTTCCTGTGCCTTGAGCGCCTGCGCACACAACATCCAAAGGCCGCCTGCGCATGGCTTGCCCATCTCTGCGGCCTTTTTTAATAGCTGTGTTTGCTCAGGGTTATAAATGACATCCGCAACGGCTTTGCATTTTTGTATCACCGCGACGGAAACGGGGCAGCTTTTTATGTCAGGAAACATCCCGGACGGAGTCGTGTTGATGAGCACATCGATGCTGTCAAGTGCTTCGAGCGCGTCATAACCTAAAGCACCGAGCCGTTTGTCGGCCTTTTGCGGCTGGCGGCTTATGACCAGCACCTCAGATGCGCCTTGATCTTTGGAAAGGCAAAATGCGCAGACAGCGGCGCCGCCCGTCCCGAGAATGACGACGCGCTTGTTGCAAAGAGGCATCCCAAAGCGCAGCAGCGTAGACAAAAGCCCAAAATAGTCTGTGTTGTAGCCAATGCGCCGTCCGTCTGAAAAATGAATGGTATTGACCGCACCGATGGCGTCTGCTTCAGGGGAGAGCACATCAAGATGCCGCATGACAGCTTTTTTGTGCGGAATCGTGACATTGGCTCCTATATATCCTTTCTCAGTAAGCGCGTCAAGCAGTTCAGAAAGTTTATCCGCAGGCGTTTCCAGGAGTGCATATTGCCCCTGTTTTCCGATAAGATGCCAGTATTTTTGATGCACCTGAGGTGAAAGGCTGTGCGATAGTTTACCGCCGATAAGGCCTGCTTTTATCATCTGTCTTCTCCTTAAAGCGTCATGCGCGGATACGAGCCAAGCCACACAAGCTCGGCGGCATGTTTTTTGGCCTCCGCAAGCACCTGTGAGATTTTTTCATCATCTGTGCTGCCTTCAAAATCAAGATGGAAAAGGTATTCAAAAGGGCGTCCCGCAAGCGGCCGGGACTCAAGCTTTAAGATGTTGATATTCGAAAACAGGTGCAGCAATTCAAAAAGAGAACCCGGCCGATGGTCAAGCTTGAATACGATGCTCGTCTTGTCGCAGGCGCCCGTCATTTTCGGCTTTCTGGCAACAACGACAAAACGCGTGGAGTTGCCGCTGCTGTTTTGGATATTCTCTGAAAGCACCTCAAGCCCGTATATTTGCGCTGCCAGCGATGAGGCGATGCAGCCGACTGTCTTATTGCCCATCTGCGCGACCTGACTGGCAGCCTGCGCAGTGCTGAGCGCCGGATGCGAGACGATACCCGGATGGCTCAACAAAAAGCGGCTGCATTGGACAATGGGCTCGGGATGCGAATATACTTCCCTGATCTGCTCAAGGCCTGCACCCGGGAGGCCAAGAAGGCTGTGCGACACTTTGAGCAATCGTTCTGCTATGATAAAGTAGCCATATCGTGCGAGCAGATCAACGACCGCTGTGATGCTCCCCGTTTCCGTATTTTCGGCAGGCAGTATGGCACGCCCGATCTCACCAATGCGCAGGGCTTCAAACATTGCCTCGAATGTGTCAAAGCTTTTGAGCGGCGCGTCGGTGCCAAAAGCCTCCAAGGCGGCTATATGAGAAAACGAGCCTTTGAGGCCAAGATGCCCGATAGCCGGCGTTTCATCGGCCGCGATGTCGTCAAGTTTTTCAAAGTGTGTGCCCTGGCGCTGCTTGCTCAGATCCATCAGCGCGCGAAAAAAGCGGCGCGCTTCTGCATCGCTGCTTGAGTCCGTCAAATGCGAAAGAGCGCGTTCCATCACATTGTTCTCCCGGTCTGCATCAAACACAGGCCGGCCGTAGCGCTGCTTGACATCCGCGATTTCATCCGAGACTTGCATGCGTGCCTCAAACAGCGGCACAAGCCGGGCATCTATACTGTCGATCTTGTCGCGCAGGACACGCAGTTCTTTCTCATATCCCATTTACAGGCCCCTTTCCATGAGCAGGTCAAGCACACCGATGGATGCCGCCGCCTCTATGGCCGCAGCTGCGCGCGGTACGATGCACGCGTCATGCCTGCCCTTGATTTCTATCGTTTCCTGTTTTTGCGTTTGCAGATTGACCGTTTGCTGCGGGCGTGATATGGACGGCGTCGGCTTGATCACCGTTTCAAACACCAAAGGCATGCCGTTTGTGATGCCGCCAATTATCCCGCCGTTGTTGTTGGATGTGGTGACGATGCGCCCGCCTTTGACCGTATAAGCGTCGTTGGCCTGGCTGCCGCGCATCTGTGCGAAAGAAAAACCTGCACCGAAGCTTACGCCCTTGACGGCCGGAATGGCGAACAGCAATGAAGACAGCGCGCTCTCAACAGTATCAAAAAGCGGGCTGCCGACTCCCGCCGGGATGCCGCAAACAGCGCATTCGACGATGCCGCCGACAGAATCGCCCTCGGATGCGGCAGTTTTTACCTCGTTTTCCATCGCCTCACGCACGGATTCGTCAATAATCGGAAAACGTGAAGCGGATAGCTTGTCCGCAAGCTGCTTTGAAACATGCGTTTTATCAAAACCTTTGTCCTCGATATCCGCGATGCGGCGGAGGTGCGTGGCAAAATAAATATCATTTTGCGACAAGATCTGCTGCGCAGCCGCACCGGCGAAAACAAGAGGCGCAGTGAGGCGCCCGGAAAAATGGCCGCCGCCGCGCGCGTCGTTAAAACCTTTGTAGCGCACATGTCCGGTGAAGTCGGCATGTCCGGGCCTGTTTTGGCCGCCGTCATAGTCGGAAGAACGCTGCGCGGTGTTGTGAAACAGCACGCAGAGCGGAGTGCCGGTTGCGTGGCCGCCGAAGTATCCGCTCACGATCTCAAAATCGTCGGCTTCGCTGCGCTTTGTAGACCATGCTTCGCCTCCCGGCCTGCGCCTGTCAAGAAAGGCACGTATGCCGGGAAAGTCAAAAACCGTACCGGCCGGTATGCCGTGTATCACAGCGCCAATTTTGACGCCATGGGATTCCCCGAAAATGTCCACGGTAAAACGGCGGCCCCAAATGCTGCTCATTCTATTTTTCCTCCCAATATTTTTAGGTCATCATAAAACGCAGGGTATGATTTTTCTGTGCTTTCCGCGCCGCTGATACGAATGCTGCCGCGTGCGCCTAAAGCCGCGATCGAAAAAGCCATGGCAATGCGGTGGTCGCCGAAGGATGAGACTTCGCCGCCCGCAACAGGCCCGCCTGTGATCTCAAGCGCGTCGTGTGTTTCCTGCGTCTTAATACCGAGCCGGCCAAGGTTCTGCGCGAGAGCAGAGAGCCTGTCGCTCTCTTTGATGCGCAGCCTTGCGGCGCCGGTGATGCGCGTTTTGCCTTGTGCGTATGCAGCGGCAACGGCGAGCGGCGGCACAAGGTCGGGGCATTGTGATACGTCGATATCCGTTCCGTACAGTTTGGATTTTTTCGCTATAAGCACACTGCCTTCGCGCCGTATATCGGCACCCATTTTTAAAAGCAGTGCGGTGATCACGCTGTCAGGCTGCAGCGAAGGCTCTAAAAGGCCGCTTAAGCGCGCTTCCCCCGTAACTGCTCCGCCGACGAGAAAAAACGCGGCCTGTGAGTAATCGCCTTCGACGGTGATGTCTTGCGGCGCATAGGCCTGAGGGGCTCCTACAAAAAAGCTGTTCTCATCTGCGCTTATCTGCACGCCGAATTTACGCAGCATGTCCACAGTCAGGTCAACATAACCGCGTGATTCAAAACCGCCGGTCACGTTGATCATAGAATCCTTGTTCATCAGAGGCAGCGCAAAAAGCAGACCGGTGATGTACTGCGAGCTTATGCGCCCGTCAATATCAAAAAAGCCGCCTTCAAGCGTTCCGCTGACTTTGAGCGGCAGATATGAGTCCGCCGGACGGGTGTATGCGATGCCCTGCGCGTCAAAGATATCAAGATACGCGTCAATAGGCCGCCGGGGGAGCCGTCCTTCGCCAGTGAATTTTTTTTCGCCGCCGAGCGCACATGCAATGGGTATAAAAAAACGCAGCGTCGAGCCGGATTCGCAGCAGTCGATATCCGCCTTTTTGCCGCGCTCAAAGCCGCCCTGTATATGAAGGATACAGCGGCTGCCGCTTTGCTCCGTCTCAAAATTGCAGCCAAGACTGATGCATGCATTCATGCTTGCGCGAATGTCGTTTGAAAGATCCACGTTTTTGATCACGCTTTTGCCGTCAGCTATTGCCGCCGCAATGATCGCGCGGTGTGCGGCGCTCTTGGAAGGCGGTATGTTCACGATGCCGCCAAGCGCTGACGGTGAAACAATAACGTCCATAAACACCTCAGATAAAATTGCGCATATCGCTGCGGTCTATCCGGTATAAAAAGGATTTGCCCGGTTCGCTGACCAGCACAAGGTGCAGCGTATCCGCAACGTTTTTTTTATCGATAAAAATGCCTTCAAGAATCCTGTCTTTGTCATAACCGCTGATGTCATAGGGCAGGCCTGCCTTTTTTAGCACCGCAACGATACGCGAAGCGGTGCCGGGCTGTGTCAGGCCGGCGCGTTCAGAAGCCACAGTGATGGCCGCCATGCCGATGGCGACAGCGCGCCCGTGCGTCATCGGCAGCCCGTCAGCGGCGCAGAGCCGCTCTATGCCGTGTCCGATGGTGTGCCCGAAATTGAGAAGCATTCTATCGCCCCGGTCGCGCTCGTCCGCCGCCACCACATCGCGCTTGATGCCAAGGCATGCCATGATAAGGCTATCAAGGTTTTCCGACTTTGTTCTGACCGCCTCGCTTTCTTCAAGTGCGGCAAACATCGCCTCATCTTTGATCAGTGCGTATTTGATAAGCTCCGCCATACCATCCGCAAAATCGGATGCATCCAGCGTGTCGAGCACATCCGTATCCGCATAAACGGCGCTTGGATGGTAAAACGCGCCTGCGAGGTTTTTACCCTCCGGCAGATTGATAGCCGTTTTGCCTCCCACTGCACTGTCTATCTGCGCGAGCAGTGTTGTCGGCACCTGGACATAACGAACACCGCGTAAGTATGTCGCGGCGACAAAACCCGCAAGGTCTCCGACAACGCCGCCTCCAAGAGCGATGATCACATCCGCGCGGTTGAACTCGTTTTGAGTAAGCGCGGAAAGCAGCTGCACATAAGTTTCAGCGCTCTTTGATGCTTCTCCCGGCTCGATAGAAAATAAAGCGCATTCGGCGTCGCAGTCTTCAAAATCCTGCATGATTTTTTCGCCGTATAAGGCTTCTACATTTGTGTCAGTGATCATGGCGAAACGGCTTTGTGGAAACAGATCAGCCACACGCTCGACAAGCGAGGCGATAAGGCCCCTGCCGATATAAACCCGGTACTCGCTTGCGCCGGCACGGATGGTGAGCATGTTCATTTTTTGTGATCCTCCTTTGAAAGTCGCAGCAGCAACGCTTCAAGCGCCGTCGCGTCACCGGTGCTTATCGCAGCCTCGATCGCCATAAGGCTTTGACGGAACGAGGAAAGGCTTTTTAAAACATATTCTGCATTGTCTGCCAAGAGTCCTGCCCAGAGCGGCGCATTGAGCTGCGCGACACGCGTCACCGCAGAAAAACTGCCGCCCGCAAAACGTTCGTTGCCTGATGCCGCCTCGCACAGCGCGAGCGCCGCGATATGGGGAAGGTGGCTCACAGCGGCGATGGCTTCATCATGCCGCCTTGCGCAAAGCGTGGGCATGCCGCAGCAGCCGAAAGCCTTAGCGATAAAGTGCGACCATTCAAGCGCCGTTTCATTTGTCTTCTCGGTCGGTGTGAGTATCAGCGGCGCACCATCAAACATCTTTGCGTGTGAATGGGCATAGCCTTGTTTCTCGCTGCCAGCCATGGGATGCAGACAAAGCAGCACGTGGTTGTCGCACATTACGGCACTTAGCTTGCGGATAAGGGCAGACTTGAGACCCGAAAGCTCCGCGAACACGCCGCCCTGCACAAGGCCGCCCTGCACCTGCTTATATAGCTGAGGAACGGCCCGGTGGGGGAGGCTGCAAAGCACAAGGTCGTACGGCATCGCGTCTTCAGAGAAGGCCGCATTGATCACGCCCTCTTTGAGCGCCGTTTCAAGCGTTTGTTCATCGGTATCAAGGCCGTCTATATATCGGTAGCCTGCCATGCGCATCGCTTTGGCTGCAGATCCGCCGATCAGGCCGAGGCCGGCTAAGAGTATGCGTTTTTCTGTAAAATCCACATCCATCATATCGTCCTGTCCATCAACGCCGCCGCGCCTTTGAGCTGCTGCGCCAGATCTGAAAATTTTTCAGGCAGCAAAGACTGTTTGCCGTCTGAAAGCGCCTCGGAGGGCTGCGCGTGCACTTCGATCATGACGCCGTCCGCTCCTGCACAAATCGCCGCTAAAGACAGAGGGCCGACTGCCCACCAATGCCCTGTCGCGTGGCTTGGGTCAGCGATGATCGGCAGATGGCTCTGGCGCTTGATGACAGGCACTGCGCTTAAGTCAAGCGTGTTGCGCGTGGATGTTTCAAATGTGCGGATACCGCGTTCGCAGAGCACAACATTGGGGTTGCCGCCTGCCGCGATGTATTCGGCAGACATCAGCCATTCTTCGATCGTTGCTGAGAGGCCGCGTTTTAATAAAACAGGCGTTTTGCACCGCCCAAGCTCGCTTAACAGTACGAAGTTCTGCATGTTGCGCGCGCCCACCTGTATCACATCCACCCTGTCAACGAACAAATCAACATACTGGACACTCGTTATTTCACTGACGATCGGCAGCCCTGTTTCCGCGCGCGCCGTCTCCAAAAAATCAAGCCCCTCTTTGCCGAGCCCCTGAAAACGGTACGGGCTGGTACGCGGTTTGAAAGCGCCGCCGCGCAGGAAATTGGCGCCTGCGGCCTTGACCTGCTTTGCGATGGAGACGATCTGCTCTTCGCTTTCGACCGAGCACGGGCCGGCCATCAGAGCCAGCTGCTTTCCGCCGACCTCAAAGCCTTTGCCGTGCACCACGGTGTCGTCAGGATGGAAAGCGCGGTTGACCTTTTTATAGGGTTCCTGTACGCGCATCACCTTGCGCACGGCGGACAGCTCCGCGATAGGCTCTATATCGATGGAAGAGGTGTCGCCGATCAGCCCCAAAATGGAGTAATTGACGCCGTCCATGCGCTGAACCTCGAGGGCGTAGTCCTGCTCAAGGGTCTGTATCAGTTCATTGATCTTTTGCGGCTCCGCGCCGGGTTTTAAGATAACAATCATTGTTTTTTCCTCCGGTTGTGAAAATCAAAAGGGGAGCCCGGCATGAGCTCCCCTTGGTATACAACATTTACCAGTTTTTAAGCAACCCACTCTCGCCGGTGTCCGCTATTCAACGCAAAGTAACCGAAGCCATAATAATAGCTCCGGCTGCTAAACCAAAAATATCTTTTTGCGGACGAGAGATCGTTCATGCGTGCTCCCTGGTCATTCTTTCTTTGCGTTATTATATGCATGCAATGTTGCCAAAGTCAAGGAAATTAATTGATTTTGGCATATAAATATGTATTATCTGTCACCCACTATCGACTCATAGTCAAAAAGCTCATCCATCTCGCACAGTTCGTTGACCATAAAAGCACGGATATAGGCCTTGTCACGGGTGATAGAATGGATGTAATAACCGTTTTTTAAGTAAAAAGCCACGGAAGCGCGTATGCGGCTCGCGGTATGCAAAGCGATCGCACGCACACCAAGCGCGGCGCATTCCCGGCGCACTTTTTCCAGCAGCAGGCCGCCGATACCCAAAGACTGGAAATCAGGATCAACGGCCAGACGCGAGAGGTAAGCGATGTCTTCATCGAGCACTTCGAAACGCACTGCGCCCGCAACCTGCCCGTCCACCTCGCAGATATATACATGCTTATTGCGTATGTCGCTCAATATATGCGCGTCGGTTTCGTGCAGCGCGGCCACCTGATCCTGTTTGCGTATTTCCTGTGCGTAGCCCAGAAAAGCCTTGCGCGTCACGCTTTTGATGACAGCCGTATCTTTTTCCTCGGCTTTTTTGAAAATGATGCTCTCCATCATAGGCCACACTGTTTGCCTCCCAACAGCAGCGCCATAACCGCCTTTTGAGCGTGCAGGCGGTTTTCAGCTTCGTCAAAAACCACGCTGTGAGGGCCGTCAATGATGTCAGCGCTGACTTCTTCTCCGCGGTGTGCCGGCAGGCAGTGCAGGAAAATATAATCGTTTTTGCAGTGTGCCGTGAGGTCGTCATTCACCTGATAACCGGCAAAGTGCGCATACTTTTCCGATGCGCCGCTTTCCTGCCCCATACTGGCCCACACATCGGTATACACGGCATCGGCGTCTTTGGCTGCTTCAACGGGGTCATGCGTGACGGTGACGGTGCTGCCGCATAAAGCCGCCGCCTGCTGTGCCGCGGCGAGCATCCCAAGGTCTGGCTCAAAACCTTTCGGGCAGGCGATGGCTATATCCAGCCCGAGTTTGCTGCAGCCGATGAGCAGTGAGTTGGCCACATTGTTTCCGTCGCCGATAAAAGCCAGCTTCCCCTTGAAACTGCGTTTGTGTTCGTAATACGTCATTAAGTCGGCAAGTATCTGGCAAGGATGCACAAGATCTGTCAAGCCGTTGATCACTGGGATGGTGCCGTGCGCCGCAAGCTGCTCTAAGTCGCTTTGCGAAAAGGTGCGGATCATGATGCCGTCGACCATGCGAGAGAGCACCTTTGCGGTATCGCTGATGGGCTCTCCGCGGCCAAGCTGTATATCGGCGCTGCTCAAAAACTGCGCCGTGCCGCCAAGCTGGTATATGCCGGCCTCAAAAGACACGCGCGTGCGTGTTGAGCTTTTTGCGAATATCATTGCAAGTATTTTGCCCGCAAGAAGGGGAGGGCGCAGACCTTCCTTATACTGCTTTTTCAGCTTCAAACCAAGGCTTACAACGGTCAATATTTCGTCAGGCGTGTAATCTAAAAGCGTAAGCAGATGTTTTTGCGAAAAGGGCTTTTGCGGTTTATAGCAGATCAGGTCTTCCATCTTCATTCTCCTTTTAAATACATATTCAAAGGTATGTGATGCTCTTCGATGGCATCAGCGCTCATCACAGACAACAGCGCGCTGAGCGTATCCATGGATGTGATACAAGGCACATTGAATTCCATGGCGGTGCGGCGCAGCATGAATCCGAGGCGATCCTGCAGCTTGCCGCGTGTCGGTGTGTTGATGACCATGCCTATTTTCCTGTCTTTGAGCGCCAAGATCACATCTTCTTTGGAAACAAGGCTGCAAGCGATGCCCTGCGAGGAAAAATACGAATATGTATGGTCAGTACAGGCAAGCGCATAGCCCATTTTGAGCAGTTTACGCGCAAAGCCGGCTGCTTCACCCTTGTCTCTGTCGGTGATGGAGAAAAGGATCGGCAGATCGGCGCGCGGAGGATGCACACCCGAAGCGACAAAGGCTTTTTTCAGCGCCGCTAAGTACGTATAGTCCGTGCCCATCACTTCGCCCGTTGATTTCATCTCGGGGCCTAAAAAGATATCCACCGTAGTCATTTTTGAAAACGAAAACACAGGCGCCTTGACTGTGATCATGCGGCTTTCCTTGTGCAGCCCGGTGCCGATAGCAAGGCTGTGCAGCGTACCGCCCATCATGATGTGCGTGGCAGCGGCGACCATGGGGACTCCCGTGACTTTTGAGAGTATAGGCACGGTGCGGCTTGCGCGCGGGTTGACCTCAAGAGCATACACCTTGCCGTCCGCTTCCACGACAAACTGAATGTTGTAGAGCCCTTTGATGCCAAGCTCAATGCCGATGCGTACGGCGTAATCGACGATCGTCTTTTTCGTCTGTGCCTCCAGCGTCTGCGCGGGATAAACCGCAAAGCTGTCACCCGAATGTACGCCTGCGCGTTCGATGTGTTCCATCACGCCGACGATGAGCGCCTCGTTGCCGTCGCAGATACCGTCTGTTTCCACTTCTTTGCCAATCAGGTATTTGTCGATAAGCACCGGATGCTCAGGCGATACTTTTGCTGCAGCAGTCATGTATTCGGTGAGTTCCTGCACATTGTAGACGATTTCCATCGCGCGTCCGCCGAGCACATATGAAGGACGTACCAGCACCGGGAAACCGATACGCTGCGCGATGATCTTTGCGTCTTCAAGCGAAAATGCGGTTGCGCCGGGCGGCACGGGAATGCTGAGTTTTTCGAGTGTTTTCAAAAAACGGTCGCGGTTTTCGGCGCGGTCTATGCCGTCAACGGACGTGCCCAGAATATGCACGCCCACCTTGGCAAGCGGCGCGGCCAGATTGATGGCTGTCTGCCCGCCGAACTGCACGATGACGCCCTCGGGTTTTTCGCGCTCGATGATGTCGAGCACGCATTCGCGCGTTAAAGGTTCAAAATAAAGTTTGTCGGAGGTGTCAAAATCGGTCGAGACCGTTTCCGGATTCGAGTTGATAATGATGGATTCAAGGCCAAGCTGCCGCAGCGCGATCACAGCATGTACGGAACAGTAGTCAAATTCAATGCCCTGGCCGATGCGTATGGGGCCGGAGCCCAGCACGACGACCTTTTTTCTCCCGCTGTCCCGCGTTTCGTCTGCGGTATCGTAGCATGAGTAGTAATACGGCGTTTTGGCCTCGAATTCACAAGCGCAGGTGTCGACCATTTTATAGGTGGGGCGGATCCCAAGCGCCATGCGCAGCGCTTTGACGGCGGCTTCCTGAGAACCCAAAAGGTTCGCGGTATAGCTGTCGCCGAAGCCGTACCTTTTGCATTTTTTGAGCAAATCCACAGGCAGCGTATCGATGGTATGGCGTTTCAATTCTTCCGCGATCTTCACGATGTTTTTAAGTTTGCTGATAAAGAACTTGTCAATTCTTGTGATTTCAAAAATATCGTCGACGCTGTAACCGCGGTCAAGCGCCTCGGAGACGACGAAAATGCGCTCATCATCCGGGTTCTTAAGTGAGTTTTCCAACTCCTCATCGCTCCACGACGCGATGCTCTTCATGCCAAGCTGGTAATCAAGCTTGACATCAAGGCTGTCGATGGCTTTTAACAGCGATTCCTCAAAGTTCCGGCCGATCGCCATCACTTCGCCTGTGGCTTTCATTTGCGTGCCCAGTGTGCGTGTTGCGGTCACGAATTTGTCAAAAGGCCAGCGCGGCACCTTGGTGACCACGTAATCGAGCGTGGGTTCAAAGCAGGCGCACGTTTCGCCCGTGATCGGATTGGTGATCTCATCAAGCCCGTAGCCGACAGCGATCTTAGCGGCAGCGCGTGCGATGGGGTAACCCGTGGCTTTGCTTGCGAGTGCGGACGAACGCGACACGCGCGGGTTGACTTCAATAACGACATACTCATACGTATCGGGGTCAAGCGCAAACTGTATGTTGCAGCCGCCTTTGATCTTAAGCGCGCGTATGATCTTGAGCGACGCGCTTCTGAGCATCTGGTATTCTTTATCGGACAGCGTCTGCGAAGGCGCGACAACGATGCTGTCTCCCGTGTGTATGCCGACAGGATCGAAGTTTTCCATGTTGCACACCACGATACAGTTGTCCTTGGCGTCGCGCATCACCTCATATTCGATCTCCTTATAGCCTGCCACGCTTTGCTCCAGAAGAACCTGGTGTATCATAGAAAAGGAAAGCCCCTGAGCGGTGATGTTCTTAAGCTGCTCTGTATCATGTGCGACGCCGCCGCCCGTGCCGCCAAGCGTGTATGCAGGACGCACGATGACGGGAAAACCGGCTTCCCGGGCAAAAGCCTCGGCTTCTGATATCGAGCCCGCAATACAGCTGCGTGCAATTTTTTCGCCGATGCGTTCCATCGTGGCTTTGAACAGCTCGCGGTCTTCGGCAAGCTTGATGGATTCAAGCGAAGTGCCAAGAAGCTCGATAGAGAGCTCATCGAGGATGCCGCTTTCTGCCAGCTCCACCGCCATGTTGAGCCCTGTCTGGCCGCCGAGCGTTGCGATGATGCCCTGCGGGCGCTCCTGGCGCAGTATTATGGATATTGTTTCAAGCGTGATGGGTTCTATATACACGCGGTCGGCCATCTCTTCGTCTGTCATGATCGTCGCGGGATTGGAATTGATGAGTACGACCTCATAGTTTTCTTCGCGCAGCGCTTTACACGCCTGCGTGCCTGAATAGTCAAATTCTGCAGCCTGGCCGATCACGATCGGGCCTGAGCCGATCACCATGATTTTTTTTATGTCATCTCTTTTGGGCATAAAGTCCTCCGGTTGTGATGCTGCATTGTTTATACAAAAACCGAATTAAGCGCATCCGCCAGCGCGTCGATATGCGCATGGCCGATCACATAAGGCGGAAGGAACCGCAGCACGTTGTCACCTGCCGTTGCCGTGACAAACCCGAGTGACAGCAGTTTCTTTTGTATCTCCTTTGCCGGCAGCGAATCGGACAACTTGATGCCGAGCATCAGTCCGCGGCCGCGCACTTCAATGATATCCGCACAGCTTTCTTTCAGTGCAGCCAGCTTCTTTTTAAAATACGCACCTGTTTTGCTGACCTGTGTGAGCAAGTCCGTGCGGACCAGTTTTTGCGTCACATACAAGGCGGCTGCGCAGGCAAGACGGTTGCCGCCGAAAGTCGAACCATGATCACCCGGCTCAAAAGCCTGTGCCGCCGCGCCGTGTGCTAAGAAAGCGCCGACAGGCACACCGTTGCCGAGTGCTTTTGCGAGTACAATAATATCAGGTTTTGCGCCGAGGGAAGAAGAGGCCAGCAGCGTGCCTGTGCGCCCCATGCCCGTTTGTATCTCGTCCGCGATCATCAGCGCGCCGTGCCTGTCGCAAAGACTGCGCATCGCGGCGTAATACTCCGGTGTGATCTCCAAAAGCCCGCCTTCTCCCTGTATGGGCTCAATCACCACGGCAGCCGTATCTGCGCTGACCGCGGCTTTTAAAGCGGCGATGTCATTGGGCGTGATATAATCAAACGCCCACGGCAGCGGTAAAAAAGGTGTATGGAATTTTTCCTGCCCGGTGGCAGCGAGCGCCAAAAGCGTGCGCCCGTGAAAGCTGCCGCGCATGGTCACAAAACGCAAGCGCGCTCTGCCGTTATTGCAGTGGAGTTTGCGTGCAAGCTTTAGTGCGCCTTCCATGGCCTCGGCACCGCTGTTTGCCAGAAACACGTTGTCATATCCCGAGGCTTTGCAGAGCAATTCTGCAAGGCTGGCCTGTGTTTGGCTGTAAAAGTAGTTGGAGGTGTGAAGCAGGCTGTCAACGGTGTCTTTGAGCGCCTGCTTGAAGCCCGCATCCGAATAACCAAGGCAATTGACCGCGATACCTGAAAGAAAATCGGTATAGCGCTTGCCATTGCTGTCTATGAGAAAGACATCTTCGCCGCGTTCAAAACACACAGGCAGCCGTTCGCCGAAAACGGGGGAGTAATACTGTTTATCAAGTTGCTTAATTTTTTCTATATCCATGGATCAAGCCCTCACCATCGTACCGATACCCGTATCGGTGAATATTTCAAGAATGATCGGATGGGGTATCGTCCCGTTTAATATATGCGTGCGTTTGACGCCGTTTTGTATACCTTTGATGCAGCCTTCCACCTTGGGAAGCATGCCGCCCGAGATCACACCGCTGTTGATATATTTATAGATATCATCAATGGAGATTTCAAAAAGCAAAGTGGCAGGATCTTCAGGGTCGCTGCGAATGCCGTCTATATCGGTCAAAAACATCAGTTTTTCTGCACTCAGCGCAGCCGCAATCTCCCCTGCGACGGTATCGGCGTTGATGTTGTAGGATTCGCCGTTTTCCCCGATACCGATGGGCGCGATGACGGGTATGTACTCATCCTGCGCCAGGGTATTCAACAGCTTGGTGTTGATGCCGGTGATCTGCCCGACACAGCCATAATCAAAGCCGTCGTCACTCTGTATTTTTTCCGCCTGGATCAAACCGGCATCCTTGCCGCACAGCCCGATGGCTTTGGCTCCGGCCACCCCCAGCTGGGACACGATATCCTTGTTGATCTTACCGAGCAGCACCATCTGGACAACTTCCATCGTCGCCGTATCTGTGACCCTAAGCCCGTTGTGGAACAAAGGGTCTATCTCATAGAGCTTGAGCAGCTTGTTGATATCCCCGCCGCCGCCGTGCACCACAATGGGGTTCATGCCCACGTATTTTAGCAGCGTGATGTCCTGCATGATTTTTTCAGACAGCTCAGGCGAGAGCATGGCTGCGCCGCCGTATTTGATGACGACGGTTTTGCCGGAAAGCCGGCGTATGTAGGGGAGCGCCTCTATCAGTATATTCGCTTTTTCATAGTATTTGTCCATCATTCCCATCCTGTTCTTCCTTATAAATACCAGCCGATATCGTTTAATCCTTCGCGTTCATCAAAACCGCAGATGATGTTGAGGTTCTGAACGGCCTGCCCTGATGCGCCTTTGATCAGATTGTCAAGACAGGAGACGATGACCATCCTGCCGGCACGCTTGTCAAAAGCAAAACCGATGGCGCAGTTGTTTGTGCCCGCCACATGCTTGATTTCGGGCAGCGCCCCGTTTTCATACACATGAACAAAAGGCTCGTCTTTATACATCGCGTATGCATCTATGGCCGCCGCTTCATCAACTTTCGGCACGGCGTAGATTGTCGAGATGATGCCGCGCTTTATCGGCAGCAGATGCGGCGTAAAAGAAACGACGACCTCACCGCCCGCGGCAGCTGAAAGTTCCTGCTCTATCTCTGACGTGTGCCTGTGCGTCGCGATGCCGTAAGCTTTGGCGTTTTCATCCACCTCGCAGAATGAAAACGCTGTATTTTCGCTGCGCCCTGCGCCGCTGGCGCCGGATTTGGCATCGATGATGATACCGCAGGGGTCTATCACGCCGGCTTTGAGCAACGGATAAAGCGCAAGTATGGCGCAGGTGGTATAACAGCCCGGATTGCCGACAAGCTGCGTATTTTTTATCTTTGTGCGGTACACTTCCGGCAGGCCGAAAACGCTTTGGGAAAGCAACTCTGCGGCCTCATGCTTGAGTCCGTACCATGTTTCGTAGACGGCCGCGTCTTTGTAGCGAAAATCGCCCGACAAGTCGATCACGCGAACGCCGCTGCCGATCAAAGCCTGCACGACTTTAGAGGACGTACCGTGCGGAAGGCATGTAAAAACGACATCGCTGTCTTTGCTGACTGCATGCAGATCCATTTCTTCGAGACTATGATCGTGCGCATGGAAGCTTTTATAGACACTGCTTAATTTTTGCCCTGCGAAGCTTTTCGAGACTGCATGCAGTACTTTTACTTTTTTATGGCCGGACAAGAGCCGCATCAGCTCCGCGCCTGAATAGCCTGTGGCCCCGATCACACTGACGTTTACCAATTGACAATCGCCTCCCGTATAGATTGTTTATAATTATACATGAAAATGTATAAAAATGCAACACCTTTTTTGAGAATAGCCTTGAAGCGTTTCTGCCAAACTAAAATCATTGGATTGCCGTTTTTAAGGGGGTGCCTGTATGAAAAAAATGATCCTGTTGTTTGCTGTGCTGGCTGTGATCGGAGCCGGTTGGTTTTTGTATTTTGATGAAGGCGAACCGGCAGTTGATGTGCGCCTATACGATGTGAAATATTCAAAACTCGAGAACGCGCTGGAACTGTCCGGCGAAGTTGTACCGTCAAGCCAATACAGTGTGATGAGTGAAACGGGCGGTACAGTGGCCATGATACATGTCTTCGAGGGAAGCAGGGTCATCGCAGGCGAGGCGCTTTTTTCGCTTGATGACACCGAACTGACAGTGAAGTTAAAGGAAGCAAGACTGCGGCTCGATGCATTGCGTGACTTAGAGGCAAAGGCTGTGCTCGCTCAAAGCGGCGGGCCGCTGACACTGGCGCAGGAAAAAGCAAAGCTTGCGCTTGCGCTTTCTCAGACGACGGGCTATGATTACGAATCGTTCAACGAAGCGCTCGGCCGGGAAAGCGCGCATGAAGCAAGGCAAGTGTCGTCCATGCTCACAGAGAGCCTCTCTGGTATTGGTTCGGATTATTTTGAGACAAAAATAGCGGTTCAAGGTTCAGAGACAGAGCTTGCGCAGCTTGCCTTGGAGAGGCTTGAGAGTGCGGTCGAACGCATGGTATATAAAAGCAAATTGACAGGCACCGTGGTTGCTGTCAATGTCAACAGAGGCGAGGTGCTTTCGCCGGGGCTGCCTGCCATGGTCATCGCCGATACAGACTCTGTCAAAATTGTGGGATATGTTTATGAAAAAGATGTCAAAGACCTGTTTGAAGGGATGGATGTGACTATCATCACAGACGAGGGATATGCCAACGGCGTCATCAAAAAAGTGGGAGTATCTGCTTCGGGCATCGGTGATCTCTCGACGTTTGATACAATGGCGAAGATCGAGATTGAGCCTGATGCCTCTTTCTCCAAGATGGTCGGTGCGGCAGTCGATATCAAGATCGTCTTGAGCAGCAAGGCAGACGTGCTTGCTGTGCCGATAGACAGCCTGACTGAAGACGGGTGCGTGTTTGTGGTCACAAAGGGCGATGTGGTGCAGAAGCGCGCGATCGTCACAGGTTTTGAGGATGCGTTTTATGTTGAGGTTACAGGAGGCCTTTTTGAGGGCGAACGTATCGTGGCTGCGGCAAGAAACTTGCAGGAGGGACAAAAGATCAAATATGATTGAGGTCAAAAATCTTTACAAGACATACGGACGCGGTGATGCCAGTGTTCATGCCTTGCAGGGCGTGTCACTGGCAGTGCGCCCAGGCAGTTTTCTGGCCGTGATGGGACGGTCTGGGTCAGGGAAAACCACAATGATGAATATACTTGGATGTATAGATACCCAGTCTAAAGGTGACTATATTTTTGCAGGCACGAATGTACGCAGCTTATCCAGCCAACACAAAGCTTACCTGCGAAACAAGCGCATAGGTTTTATTTTCCAGTCTTTTTATCTGCTGCCGTCTTTGACTGCGCGGGCCAACATTGAGCTTCCGATGGTATATTCGGGCGCAACGCCTCGGGAGAGAAGAAAAAAGTCGGAAGAGCTGCTCGAATTGACCGGCCTTTCATCACGCGCATCACATTTCCCGGGCGAACTTTCCGGCGGGCAGAGACAGCGTGTTGCCATTGCGCGTGCGCTTGTTAATTCTCCGAGCCTCATACTTGCCGACGAGCCGACCGGCAACCTTGATAGCCGCACGGGTGAAGATATCATACGGATATTAAAACAACTCAACAAAGAGGGCGCGACCATCGTACTCATCACGCATGAACCCACGGTGGCTGAAAGTGCAAACAGTCTGGTGGTCTTGAAGGACGGCATGATCGTGAGCAGGGAGGCATCATGAGGTTTGGTGATTATTTCGGTATTGCTGCACAGCAGCTTAAAAAAAACCGTATGAGGACAGCGCTCACAGTCTTGGGAATCATGATCGGCATCGCGTCTATGATCACGGTCATTTCCGTGGGGAACGGCGGACAGAAGATGATCAACAGCGAGCTGCAGAAATTCGGTATCAACAGGGTCTGGTTTTTTCCAAATGAAATCCGCGGGTCCAGCGACCTGCTGGTCTTGACGGACGTCAGTTTACTTGAAAACATCAGCGGAGTCGGCGGAGTGGCTCCGTCGGTTTATAAAAGGAGCCATTTGTCTGCAGGCAACAAAAAAATAGTTTCCGATGTCGTCGGCACAAGCGAAGCGCTTTTTTCCATGGAACAGATGACTTTTCTTGAAGGGCGCGGCATCATATCAAAGGATGTGGACTACGGAAGGCAAGTGGTGGTCTTAAGCCAAAAGGCCAAAGCAGATATTTTCGGTGACGAGAGCGCAGAAGGCAAAAAGGTCAGCATCAACGGCCAGAAGTTTACTGTTGTCGGCGTCGAGAGGGAGGACAAATCGATCTATGCCTCATTTTTCTCGGGCAAATGCTATATCCCGATCACAACATTCGGTACGATGTTTTCAACAAAATATATCGACGAGATTTCCATATCTGCCGAAAACACTGATGTGCTGGACAGCGTCATCAACGATTGTGTGACCGTCCTGCTTGCCAAATACGGCGAAGGAACGCTTAAAACCATCAATTTAACAAAAGAGCTGGAAAATGCGCAAAATATCCTTGATATTTTCCGGACTGTGGTGAGCGCCGTAGCTGCCGTCGCGTTGCTCGTAGGGGGCATCGGGATCATGAACATCATGCTGGTTTCCATCAAGGAACGAACGCGCGAAATCGGTATACGCAAGGCGCTGGGCGCCGGCGAACACCACATACTGGGGCAATTTTTGGCTGAGGCTCTGTTTTATGCGCTGCTGGGCGGTCTGCTCGGGCTGTTTGCGGGCATGGCCCTGACAAAAGCGGCCGGCAGCATCCTCGGCATCCAAACAGAAGTCTCCCGGGCAGCGGCAAGCTTGAGCATATTGTTTTCGGCGACGGTAGGGCTTGTGTTTGGCCTGATGCCTGCGTACAAAGCGTCCAAGCTTGACCCTGTCGAAGCACTGCGACACGAATAAGCTAATTCACAAGCCTTGCATGAATGATCAGCCGCGTCTCTTCAAACGCATCGCTCTGTGCGCAGAGCGTCAGCAGCACATCATCAATATTGAGCTGCGCCTGTGTGTCAAATAAACTTTTTTGCTGTAAGGAGATAAGAAAATCAAGCCAGTCATGCGGCCCTGTAAACGATGTCCGGCAAAAACAGCAATCCGGCTTCGCATCATAAACTGAAAAGACCTCCCATACATGATCTGCATAAAGCATATCAAAATGTATGGCATTCTGTCGGCTAAAAGCTTCATCACGAAACCGCGAAAGGCCCCCAAACATGAAGCCGCCAGGTATACTTTTCCCGTACAGTATATAATGGCCCCGGGGCGGGTCAAGGCCTGCATCACAGCGGCAGTCAAGAAAGATCGTTCCGCTGGTGCTCTTTTTGTGCTTATAATCCCTGCCAAGATAATATTCATTATCCTCTCCCTGTGTCACAAGATATCCAAGATCAAGCGATTCAATATGAATACGGCCGATAATATCAGGATTGATTTTTCGTACGGAAGAAAAGCAATCGCGCAGGGGTGTTGACTCCGGCACTGCAACAGGCGCCCTTGAAGATAAGGAACTCTTGAGCGTCCGCGCATACAATTCAGCAGCGGCATCGTGTTCCATGATCATCTCTGCCTGCGTCATGGCCGAAGGGATGACGCCGTATACAATAACCAGCACTGCCGCAAAGCCGAGCAGCACTGCGGCGGCTGATACAGAAAGCTTTGCGATCAAAGTGCTGTTTGCACAGGTCCGGACACGAGAAAGTTTGATGCCTTCTTTTACGCTGTGCAGCCAGGATGTCCGGATACGCTTCATTTTGTTTCTGCCCGCGGCGGCTGTTGCGTTTACCCCTTGATGCGTACTAGCCATTTCTATATCGGTATGAGGATATGCACTGCGGTGTTCAACAGCTGCTTTATGATGCTTTTTTATGCAGATAACCAACGCGTGCTGTGTACGTTCCACAATACTTTTAAGTCGGCGAAACCGCGAAAATGTGTAAAAGAAGCATGCTTTTATATAACTGATCAGTCTCTTCAAACCGCAAAAAGCCGCTGAAGAAGATTCACATATACGTTTTTGAATTTCCTGTTTGGTTTTTTGCCAGCTCAATCGGTATTCCTCTCCCTGCAAAGTGTACATGTGCTCCATTATTGCTGTTAACCAGCTGGATTATTCGAAATGCATGCTAAACCATGGCTTCGGACATAAGAATATGTTCATTCAGCGTTTCTCTGCCCAGCAGTGTCAGAAAAGGCCAGCCTTTCTTTAGCTGCGGCGAATCGGATCAGCACGATTCACCTGCGCCCAAACAAACGCATATGATAACGTATGCAAGAGGCAGAGGGGTTATCAGCTATGCAAAAAATTCAGCTCGTCGGCGGAGATAAAAGGCAGCTTGAACTGTGCAGCCTGCTTAAGAAAAAAGGGTATCATGTGGGGATAAGCGGTTTTCATAAGCTCGGGATTGACGATAAAGAGTTGAATTCACCCGACTATGTATTCTTGCCTGTGCCGTATCGGCTGACCGACGGCTCTTTGAAAATGCCTTATGCTGAGAGGTCAATTTATATAGAAGATGTTGTAGCAATGTATCCTTGCAGCAGGTATGTGCTGGGCGGCGGCGACGGCACCGCGCAAGCTGTTCTGGGAGACAAACTTTGCTTGGATCTGCTAGAGAACGAAGCGTTTCTTGTAAGGAATGCGTTGCTGACAGCACAGGCGGCTGTCTGCGCCTACCACAACGCGTCTTCTTCTGCGCTGTTCGGCCAAAACTGCGTGGTCGTGGGTTTCGGGCGTATCGGAAAATTTCTTTGCCGCCTGCTCAGCGCCCACGGGGCAAAGGTGACAGCGACGGCCCGTAAACCCGCCGATATCGAGCTTATCAAAGCAGAAGGTTATCACGCTGTGCACACCATTGACGCGGCCATGGCTTTAAAAAATGCAGATACGGTGTGGAACACAGTACCGCAGCATGTGCTTAAGGCAGAAACGCTCGTATCATTGCGCAAAGAGGCGCTGGTCACTGAGCTGGCTTCGCCGCCTTATGGCATGGATTTAGAGGAAGCAAAACGATTGGGAGCCAACGTACGTTTGGAACAGAGCCTTCCGGGAAGATATTTCCCAACCTCTGCAGCTCTGGCTATACTGCATGCATTTGAAAGTGAGGTACGGTAAAACAATGGAACTGGCTGGAAAGAGGATTGGGTTTGCGCTTACTGGGTCTTTTTGCACCTATGAGGCGGTTTTGCCTGTTGTAAAAACGATGGCAGCTAAGGGTGCCGAACTGACTCCTATTCTTTCATACAATGCCGCGAATCTTGACACGCGTTTCGCAAAAGCCGCGGATATAAAAAGCTTTCTTGTCAAAGCGACTGGAAAAAATATCATTGACAGCTTAAACGACGCAGAACCAGTTGGGCCGCAAAAGCTGTTTGACCTTTTGATCATTGCTCCATGCACTGGAAACACGCTCGCCAAACTTGCGCTGGGCATTACGGATACGCCTGTGCTTCTCGCTGCCAAAGCGCAGCTTCGCAATGCAGCGCCTTTGCTGATAGCAGTGTCCACAAACGATGCGCTGGCCGCAAATGCAAAAAACCTCGGCCTTCTGCTCAGTACGCGGCATATCTACTTTGTTCCCTATCGCCAGGATGACAGCGCAAATAAATGTACATCTGTTGTCGCGGACATGTCTTTGATAAGCAGTGCTGCAAAACTCGCGCTTGAGGGAAGACAGATACAGCCTGTCATGCTCAACCCAGGCTGAGCATAATCGCAGTCTCTTTGGCGGATAATATTTTTATTATCAAAAAGAAGAGGCTGTTATGCAAAGCGATAAAAGCAACAAAACGCCGGAATCACCGAAAAGCGAGGATATCAAAGAGTTTGGCGCTCCGCTTGCCCAGTCTCCCATACATATCGTCAGCATCATCGGGCAGATAGAAGGGCACTTGCATCTGCCGCAGCAGAACAAAGCCACAAAATATGAGCATGTGCTTCCACAGTTGGTCATGATTGAGCAGGACGCCAGTATACGCGGCTTTATATTGCTGATGAATACGGTGGGCGGAGATGTGGAGGCGGGGCTTGCGCTGGCGGAGATGGTCGCCGGGATGAGCAAACCGTCGGTGTCTTTGGTTTTGGGCGGCGGGCACAGCATCGGGCTGACGCTTGCTGTATCTGCGCGCCATTCTTATATTTCACCGAGCGCGAGTATGACAGTACATCCGATTCGTATGAGCGGCGTGATTATCGGCGTGCCGCAGACCTACGATTTTTTTGATAAGATGCAGCAGAGGATCGTGGATTTTGTGTGCAGCCATTCACGCATCAGCGAGGATGGATACCGAGGGCTTATGATGCAGACTGGCGAGATGGCGAACGATTGCGGCACCGTGCTTGTCGGCAAAGAAGCGGTGGAATGCGGCCTTATCTGCGGGATCGGGACTTATACGCAGGCTATGAATAAGGTACGCGAACTGGCCGGCATCTGACCAGGAGGGAACCATTAAGTATAAAGTCTCTTTCCCCGCGGATATTGTTTTTTCAGCTGCACCTTAAAAAACTCAATCATGGCACCATCCTTCCTGCTTCGGCGCACCGCACTTTGATCAGCGTTTCCTTAACTATTTGTAAATTCACCTCGGTATGTTATAATACATACCGAGGTGAAACCCATGCCGAAAGGCAAGCAGAACAAAACTACAAAACAACCAAAACGCATGGGGGAGGCCGCCGGCATCATTCTGATTGCAGTCGGCGTTTTTCTTGGCGTCTGTGTTTTTGTAAGGACGGATACCGGATTGCTCGGCGGAGCTTTGCGGGATGTCTTTCTCGGGCTTTTCGGGCTTTTCACATATGCAGTGCCGTTTATTTTTGTCGTGATCGGTGCGCTTATCATTGCCGCGCGCAACAAGAAGGTCAACAAGGGCAAGGTTGCACTCATCGTCATGTTTGTCATCGCCGTGCTCTCTCTTGTGCATACATTTGTTCTCTCTGAACTTGAGCTGGACAAAGGCTTTTTCGCTTATGTGGCGGATTCTTACCGTCTGGGCGGACAAAGCGCAGGTGCAGGAGCGTTTGGCTGCCTGCTTGTCTATCCCTGCAATCTGCTCATCGGCGATGTGGGCTGTATCATTTTATTCATCACCATGGCCCTTGTTTCGGTGCTTGTGCTGACCAATTTGTCGCTCAAGAAAATGGGACAGGATGTTGCGATGGTGAGCAAACGCACGGTGCAGCGCGCCATAGAAAGCGCCTCACTACGCAAGAAACACCGCATAGATATGCAGCACCTGCTGGAGGATGAAATAAAAACAACGGACCCGGACGAGCCCGATATACTCGGGGCGCACAGCTTTCGCCGCAGAAAGCAGCATGCATATCTTGACGACGAAGTTTTTGAGGATGTGCCGGCCAAGGCTGCAGGACTGCCCATGCCCGCAGAACCAGCTGATCCGCCTGTCGGGCCATCGATAGAAGTCTATGAGGCGCTGGAGGCTGAAAACGAGAGCCTTGCGGTGGCTGCTGCACGCAGAACGCCGGGCAGAGATTATAAACTGCCGCCGCTGTCGCTGCTTTCAAAAGCCCCGGAACGCAGAAAACAGACCAGCATGGATGAGCAGAAAAGATGTGCACAGCTTATCGAGGAAACTTTGGCCAACTTCGGTGTAGAGGCTGAGGTGGTGCACATCGTCAAAGGGCCGGTGGTCACCCGGTACGAATTGCGCCCTGCGCCAGGCGTGCGCGTCAAACGCATCAAGGAACTCGAAAACGATATTTCCTTAAGCCTTGCGGCAAGGTCGGTCAAGATAGAAGCGCCCATACCCGGCAAATCCGCTGTCGGCATCGAGGTCCCGAATTCCAACGTGACTTTTGTACATTTGCGCCCGCTGCTTGAATCCGAAGAATTCAGAAAAATGCTTTCTCCGCTTACATTTGCGCTCGGAAAAGACATTGCAGGCAACAATTATTATGTGGATATCACAAAAATGCCGCATATACTCATCGCGGGCGAAACCGGCGCCGGCAAATCCGTATGTATCAATTCACTAATCACGAGCCTGATGTTTAAGGCCACGCCGGATGAGCTCAAGCTGGTGATGATAGACCCAAAGGTGGTTGAGCTTTCGATATTCAAGACCATACCGCATTTGCTCGTGCCGGTGGTGACTGAGCCAAAAAAGGCAGCAAGCGCGCTTAATTGGGCGGTCAGCGAAATGACTTCGCGCTACAAGGTTTTTGCAGAATCGGGCGCGCGCGATATCGCGCGGTTCAATGCGGTGGCCGACAAAGAAGAAAAACTGCCCCGTATCGTGGTCATCATCGATGAGCTCTCAGAGCTGATGATGGTGGCGCCGAGAGAAGTTGAAGACGCCATCTGCCGGATCGCACAGCTTGGCCGCGCCGCAGGCATCCACCTGATCGTGGCGACGCAGCGCCCGTCGGTCAATGTCATTACCGGCATCATTAAGGCCAATATTTCCTCGCGCATTGCGTTCAAAGTGAATTCGGGCGTGGATTCGCGTACGATACTCGATCAGAACGGCGCGGAAAAGCTGCTTGGCAACGGCGATATGCTCTATCATCCTTCAGGTGCGCCAAAACCGGTGCGGCTGCAGGGCTGTTACGTTGCTGATGATGATATCGAAGCCGTGACGGAATATGTATCGCGCGGTACAGAGGGCAGCGGTTATGATGAGGAGATCATGTCCGATATCAACGCGGCGGATTACAGTGAAGATCTGGATGAAGATTTTGATGAACTGCTGCCAAGAGCCGTCGAAATCGTGCTCGAATACGGACAGGCCTCGATTTCAATGCTGCAGCGCCGGTTGCGTGTGGGTTATGCACGCGCCGCCCGCCTGGTCGATGAGATGGAGCAGCGCAAGATCGTCAGCCCTTTTGAAGGAAGCAAAGCGCGGCAGGTGCTGATTACCTGGGATATATATAGCGAAATGTTTGGAGAATAGATGGAAAGGCTCAATATTCATATCGTGTCGCTCGGATGCGATAAAAACAGGGTGGATACCGAGCATATGCTTGGCATACTGGCAGGCAGCAATGCTGCCGTCGCAGACGACCCCGAAGAGGCGGATGTCCTCATCGTCAACACCTGCGGTTTTATAGAAGAAGCCAAACGCGAGTCAATAGACGTTATATTGGAAATGGCAAAATATAAAGAACGCGGTGCACGGGCATTGATCGTGACGGGCTGCCTTGCCCAGCGGTACGCGCATGCCTTGAAAGACGAACTGCCCGAAGTGGATGCGTTTCTTGGTGTGGCATCGTACAACAAGCTGCTTGACGCCATTCGTGCCGCACTCGGCGGCCAGAAATACATGTGCTGCGAAAGGCTTGACGGTGAGCTTGACGGCCGCGTGCTGACGACGCCCGCACATCTTGCGTATGTGCGCATCGCGGATGGCTGTTCCAACCGGTGCAGTTATTGTGCGATCCCCATGATACGCGGGCCGCTCAAAAGCCGGAGTCTTAAAAGCGTACTGAGCGAGATCGAGGATCTGCGCGCGGGAGGCGTGCAGGAGGCCATTCTCATCGCGCAGGACACCACGCGGTACGGCGAAGATCTTGGTGAGCGGCTGCTGCAAAAGCTGATCACAGAAGCGGCCGATATCATGCAGGGCGGCTGGCTGCGTGTGATGTACGCTTATCCGGAGGGCATCACAAACGGGCTCATCGAAACAATGGTCAAACAAAGAAATGTCTGCCGCTATCTTGACATACCGATGCAGCATTTTTCGGACAATGTACTGCACCGTATGAACAGGCGCCACACAATGGCCTCATCGACGGTTCTCGTTAAGAGTTTGCACGAAGCGGGTTTCACACTGCGCACATCTCTGATCGTGGGGTTTCCGGGAGAGACCCATGATGATTTTGATACGCTGCTCGAATGTGTGGAAAACCTAAGATTTGAACGGCTGGGCGTTTTCCGTTATTCCTGTGAAGAAGGAACCCCTGCGGCACAGATGCCCGGTCAGGTCGGCGGGCAGACAAAACAGCTGCGTTATGACAAAGTGATGGCGCTGCAGGCGGGCATTTCACGCAGCCTTTGCCGGGCACAGATCGGAAAAATAATGCGCGTGCTCATTGAAGGGCGCGGCAATAACGGACAGTATACCGGAAGGACGGCCGGGCAGGCGCCGGATGTGGACGGCATCACATTCGTAGATACAAAAAAAGACTTGACGCCGGGCACGTTTCATGATGTGCTTATCAAAGACGCGAGCGAATATGATCTGACAGGAGACGCAAAATGAATGTTGCCAATAAGCTCACGCTGGTCAGGATTGGCTTGGTACCCGTGTTTATCGCTTTTTTTTATATCGATGTCCCGTACTGGAACTATTGGGCAGCCCTTGTGTTTGTCGTTGCATCACTGACTGATCTGTTTGACGGGCTGATCGCGCGCAAGCACGGGCTGGTGACGAATTTCGGAAAGCTCGTTGACCCGATCGCGGACAAACTGCTGGTGTGCAGTGCGCTTATCATGCTGCTTGCCAAATTCGAATTCGCAGAACATTGGTTTTCAGATGTATTTGTGCTGCTCGTTATCGTGATGGTAGGCAGAGAATTCGTGATCAGCGGCCTGCGGCTGCTGGCGGCGGCGGGAGGTAAAGTTCTCGCTGCTGATTCATTCGGCAAAGCTAAAACCATCGTGCAGATCGTGGCTGTTGTTGCCTTATTGCTGCGCGGCGAGCTTTTCTTTGGCACGTTTTTCGAGGGCTCGCTGGCTGCAGTCGGTATCGTGCTGATGTGCGCGGCCACTTTGCTGTCGGTCATCTCATGCATCAGTTATTTTACCAAGAACAGTGATGTGCTGGCGGATCTTGTCAAACACAAATAGCCAGGCGTATCATTTATAAAGCAACGCAATGACAAAGGAGGGTATAAGGGAATGTCGGTAGAAAAACAAAAAGCGCTTGAGATGGCGCTTACGCAGATAGAAAAGCAGTTTGGCAAAGGCAGCGTGATGAAACTCGGAGACGCAGCGAGAGTTCCCGTTTCGGTCATCCCCACAGGATGCCTTGAACTTGATATCGCACTAGGCGTGGGCGGCGTGCCGCGCGGACGCATCATCGAGATCTACGGGCCGGAATCATCGGGCAAGACCACGGTGGCGCTGCACATGGTGGCCGAGGCACAAAAAAAAGGCGGAGCTGCGGCATTTGTGGACGCCGAACATGCGCTTGACCCGGCCTATGCCAACAGACTTGGCGTGGATACCGACAACCTGTATGTGTCACAGCCTGATACGGGCGAGCAGGCGCTGGAGATCACCGAAGCGCTCGTGCGCAGCGGCGCGATCGATATCATCATCATAGACTCTGTGGCGGCGCTTGTCCCCAAGGCAGAGATAGACGGTGAAATGGGCGCTTCACACGTGGGGCTTCAGGCACGGCTGATGTCGCAGGCGCTGCGTAAGCTCGCGGGGATCGTCAGCAAATCCAACACTGTCGCGGTGTTCATCAATCAGCTGAGGGAAAAAGTGGGCGTGATGTTCGGCAACCCGGAGACAACGCCGGGCGGCAGAGCGCTTAAATTTTATGCTTCGGTACGGCTTGATGTGCGCCGCATCGAGACCATCAAGAACGGCGATGAAATGATCGGCAACCGCACGCGCATCAAGGTGGCCAAGAACAAGGTGGCGCCGCCTTTTAAGACAGCAGAATTTGAGATTTTTTACGGAGAAGGCATATCGATGGAGAGCAGCGTCTTGTCTTTAGGCGTCGCTTTGGGGCTTATATCAAAATCCGGCTCTTGGTTTTCTTACAAAGACGCGCGTATCGGCCAGGGCAAAGACAATGCCCGGCTTTTCTTAAAAGAAAACCGGGATATCTTTGAGGAGGTCAAGGCTGAAATTTTAAAAGCCTACAACCCTGGAAACAATACGGAGCGCAATACAGAAGAAAAAATATAAACACATTAATAATTTATAAGCCGGATATTTGAAAAAATGCAGCACGTGTTGTATAATCAAACATGGTGGTGCAGTATTCTAGTCGGTACTACGGTTTCGAAGGCGGGCCTAAAAATCCGCTAAGGGCACATCGATGAAGTTTCTGGTGTTGGCTGCTGACGCCCAGTCGGGAGCTGATGCTGGGAGTTAAGGTCGTGGGGCGATCCGCAATGGCATGCGGGCGTTGACCCCGCTTCCGTGGAGACCCAAGCAGGTAGGAGCCTTAGCTTTTACTACTTGGGGTGGAAACCTGTCACGCGGCGAGATGCTGTGTACAGCGTAGCCTGCCTTGCGTTTTGCGGGGCGTTATTGCAGAACACGCCTTTTGGCGCAAAGGCCACGCGCCTTTTGGACGATTGCTGCGAGAAACCCGCTTGGCAAAAGAGGCTAGAAACCGAAAAAGTGCTGTTGAGGAAAACTCCTAGACTGTACGTGGGGAATAATAACATTTGTTTATTATATCCTCCGAGATATTTTGGAGATTATAGTGTGGTCTAAACGGCAATCCAGTCACGCAGCCGGTGACGGGGCGTTTCAGGGTTTAAAGGGAAACCGCTTTTCCGGCGACGGGAAGTATCTCTGGAGGGAAATCCTACTGGACCTAAGACGCAAGGTTTATCCAAAATATCACCACCGCTTTTTTATTTGGAGAAAAAATTGGCCAAAAAGCAAAGAAAAGCTTTCAGGTTCTGGGTACTTAAGACTTTTATCATCACGCTTGTGCTGACAGCGGGGATCAGTGTCGTCACAGAAACACTGATGGATGCCCTGTCTGTGACCGCCGCGGTTTTTATTATACTTTTCATCATGCTTATTGGGATTGGCGCAGATATCGTCGGTATCGCTTTTGCTACGTGCGATCCGAAGCCTTTTGTTTCCATGGCATCAAAGAAAATCAAAAAGGCAAAAAGCGCGATACGTCTTTTGCAAAACGCAGATGTTGTTTCAAATATCTGCGCAGATGTTATCGGGGACATTTGCGGTATCGTCAGCGGAGCCGCAGGCGCTGCTATTGCCATCAAAATCATACTATCTGCGCAAAATATGCAGGGCATTATCATCCCCATAGCGGTATCAAGTATCATTGCCGCAGGCACCGTTGCCGGCAAAGCGGCCGGCAAAACCATAGCCATCGACAACAACAAACATATAGTAGGCTTTGTGGCTTACCTGCTGATGTTTTTCATGCGGGATTCTAAGTGATGAAAAAGCGGATCGATGTTTATTTATTCGAAAACGGCCTTGCGCCGAGCAGGGAGAAAGCGCGGCTGCTGGTGATGGCGGGCTCTGTTTTTGTGAATGGCACACTGTGCAGCAAACCTTCTTTTCAGATTACCGAAGGCGCAAAAGTATATGTGAAACAAGCGGATGCCTTTGTGAGCCGCGGCGGCAAGAAGCTTTTAAAGGCGCTTGAAGCCTTTGGCCTGCAGCTCAATGATGTGACTGCCATAGACATAGGTGCATCTACCGGCGGTTTTACAGACTGTATGCTTAAAAACGGCGCGGCATTCGTCTACGCTGTTGATGTGGGCTACGGACAGCTTGCATGGAACCTGCGGCAGGATAGCCGCGTCGGTGTGATGGAGCGTCAAAACGCGCGCCATCTTAAGCGCGGTATGTTCGAGAGGCCTGCCAGCTTTGCCGCTATTGATGTTTCGTTTATTTCACTGAAGCTGATACTGCCAGCCGTGGCGGCCGTGCTGCATCCTCCGTTCACCATCGTCGCGCTCATAAAGCCGCAATTTGAAGCGGGGCGCGAAAGCGTCGGCAAAAAAGGTGTGGTGCGTGAAAAAGCTGTGCACAAAGCTGTGATTGAAGATGTGATCAAGAGTGCGCGGGAGACGGGGCTTAAACTGTGCGGCCTTGATTACAGCCCTATCAAAGGGCCTGAGGGCAACATCGAGTACCTTGTCTGTCTGCGTGACAGCGGAGAAGATATGCAGCCGGATACGGACAGCGCGGTTAATGCAGCCCATCAACACGCCGAATAGCCTGTAAAGCACTAAAGCCTCCATCGGTCTTTTTTATTATTTATATACTTTGCCTACGCAGTCCATGAAAATGTTTTTGAATTCACCGATTAGCTGTTGAATAAATATGCAAGTATCTTTATAATGGAAACAAATGAACTTAAAAAGCGTAGGGCTTTACGCCAATCCAAAAAAAGATATTGAATTTGAAGGCACGCGCATGGTGGCTGACTGTCTGCGTCAGCGCGGGGTGGCTGTTTCCTTTGATAAGGAGGGTATGCCGGAAGGTGAAAGCGATGTGATTGATTATGCGTCTGTCGATTGCCTTTTTGTGCTGGGCGGAGACGGGACGCTTTTAAGAGCGGCACAAAAAGCGAGCCAATACGGCGTATGCATACTTGGGTTCAATCTTGGCCGGCTGGGGTTTCTGACTGAAGCCAAAATCGGGCAGGCTGACGCTGTCATCGAAGATCTGCAAAAAGGAAGATACTTTATTGAAGAGAGGGTCATGCTTGATTGTTCCGTTTACAATGCAGGCAAAGAGCTCTACAATATTTCTGCTCTCAACGACGCGGCAGTGCTTAAAAAAGACGTTTCCCGTATGATCAGCCTTGAGCTTTTCATTGGCGGAGCATTGGCGGATAAAGTATCCTGCGACGGCATGCTGGTTTCAACGCCGACGGGTTCTACAGGATATTCACTTTCAGCGGGCGGCCCCATTTTGAGCCCGGATCTAAAATGTCTGCTCACCACGCCTATATGCCCGCATTCTTTGCATTCTCGCGCGCTTGTGGTCTCAGAAGACCGTGAAATCGTGATCCGTCCAACTGCGCCGGACAATATGATTCTCGCTACTGACGGCATTCAGAGAATAGACATATTGGACGGGCAGGAAGTCAGAGTCAGAAGATCAAAGCGCAGCGCACATTTTATTAGATTCAGGGAAGATTATTTCTATCCCTTGCTGCGGTCCAAGTTTGTTAATTGGGACAGATAAAAAGGGGTGATGTGGATGAAACACGGAAGACAAAGCAAGATTCTTGAGCTCATCGACAACTGTGACGTTGAGACGCAGGATGAACTGTCGGTATTACTCCGGGAACAAGGCTATGACGTGACACAGGCCACAATTTCACGCGACATCAAGGAGCTAAAGCTGATAAAGGTGCAGGCGCGCGGCGGGGCTTATAAATACGCGGTGTCGGGCAGGGAACCGTCGGGCAAGTTAGACATCTTTAAACGTGTATTTCGTGACACCGTCATCTCCGTTGACAAAGCGGCTGCAGTGGTTGTGGTCCACACCATGACAGGCAGTGCAAATGCCGCGGCTGAAGCCATTGACGCGCTCGGTTTGCCTGAAATCGCCGGCACTATCGCGGGAGACAACGCTATCTTTGTTGCAGTCCGTGAAGAAGGCATGCAGGACAAGGTGATCCAGGCTCTTGAAGCCATGGTCAGCGGCAAGCGCTGACGGTTGTTTAGTTTATGTTGATAAAACTCATTATCAGGAATATCGCCCTTATAGAGTCTCTTGAAATCAGTCTTTCAGAGGGCCTCAATGTGCTTTCCGGAGAAACAGGTGCGGGCAAATCCATCATTATTGATTCCGTCAATCTCGTTCTGGGCGAACGTGCAGACAGAGAGCTTATACGCACAGGTGCGGATACCGCCGTTGTTGAGGCCTGGTTCATCGATGCAGCTGACAGTGTGAATGATATACTTGACGCGCAGCAGATAGAAATTTTGCCGGAGCTTGTGCTGTCAAGAGAACTCTCAGTATCAGGGAAAAATGTATGCAGGGTCAACGGTACGCTGACAACGCTTGCAGTATTAAAGAGCATCAGTGACCGTCTTGTGGATATTCACGGCCAGCATGAACATCAATCGCTTTTGAATGAAAAACAACATATATTGATGCTTGACGGCTTTGATCCGCGCATTGAACCGCTAAAAAAGCAGGTTGCAGAAAGTTATGCTGTTTACACGGCAGCAGTCAAAAGGCGCCGCAGCTTAATGGGCAGTGACGGTGAACGTGAGCGCCGTATCGATATTTTAAAATTTCAGATCGATGAAATATTGAAAGCCAATATCGGCGAAAATGAGGAAGAAGAGCTCGCTGCGCGAAAGGTGAGGCTTAATGCCGCTGAGCGCATTATGGATGCCCTCACAGTGTCTTATGCGGCGCTGTATGAGGCGGAGCCTCTTTGTGCACTGTCGGCGCTTAAAAACGCCGGCAAAAGCCTTAATAGCCTTGCTGACGTCAACCCCCGCTATGATGAGCTCGCACGGCGCATCGATGAAGCGTATTATGCCGCTGAAGAAGTAGCGTCTGCAATACGCAGTGAAATGGACGAAGATTTTTTCGATCTGGCCACGCTTGAGAGCATTGAAGAGAGGCTTGCGCTGATTGCAGGCTTAAAACGCAAGTATGCTGACCCGTCCATAACGGGCGCCTATATAAAGAAGGCCGAGCAGGAGCTCTCAGGCCTTGTTTCGAGCGAAGAGCTTCTTGAAGAACTGACGAAAAATGAGACCGTTCTCAAGGCGGATGTTTATGACAAAGCCGTGCGTTTGTCCGCGCTGCGTCGCGAGGCTGCCGAAGCATTTACGCAGCAGGTGAATATGCAGCTAGAAGACCTTGGCATGGCTTCCGCGCGGTTTACAGTGTGCTTTGCTGATACTGGCGACATCGACAGTTGTGTGTTTTCCAAGAACGGCATAGATAGTGTAGAGTTTTTTATATCTACAAATACGGGAGAACCTCAAAAACCGCTGCGAAAAATTGCCTCGGGCGGCGAGGTTTCCCGCATCATGCTTGCTCTTAAAAACATAGCGGCCGATCAGGGCGGCATACCCACCATGATCTTCGATGAGATCGATACCGGTATCAGCGGGAAAATTGCCCAGGTGGTGGCGCAAAAACTGCAAAACATATCACGTACGCGTCAGGTCGTGTGTGTCACACATCTGCCGCAGATAGCCAGCATGGCAGACAGCCATTTTCTTGTTAAAAAACAAAGCGATGCCACAGCAACGCGTACCTTTCTCGTGCCGCTTGGCGCACAGGAACGCATCCTTGAGGTCGCAAGGCTGGCAGGCGGCGATTCAGAGCTGACTCTTGCGCATGCCGCTGAAATGATCAAAAAGGCAGAAGTATTTAAAACGACAATTTAATCAAATGCTTGTGAATATTTCAAAGTATATTTTCATGCACCTCTAACGACAATAATTCTGTGCAGGTCGCAAAGAGGTGTTTTTTTGAGGAAATTTATTAAAGTTTTTGGATTGATTTTTGTCGCAGTGCTGTGCACTGTCTATTTTCTTCCAGCCGTACAAAGCTATTCCCATATACCGGATGAAATACACATCAGACGCGGCGCACACAAAACCATCGACCTTGGGCTGCCTGTGCGCGCTGATCTTCTGACGGCGGGCGTGATCAGTATTTCCGGTGATACACTTCAATCGGTTTCCGGTATGCAAGCCCCGCTGACCATAGAGTCTTTAGATACAGGCGACGCCATGATCGCGCTTTCTTTGTTCGGAGTTCCTGTCAAAAATGTCAAAGTCAACGTCAGCGATGAAATCATGGTGATACCCGGAGGCCAGAGCATCGGCGTGACTTTGTTTACAAAAGGCGCACTCGTTGTGGGAATAACGGGCATAGAGCTGCCGGGTGGGAAAACGGTCAACCCGGCGCGTGAAGCGGGTATGCTGCCGGGCGATGTGATCGTCAGCATAAACGGGACAGCTGTCGAAGATGCCAATCATGTGTCTGTGCTTGTGAACCAAACACAGGAAAGCCTTGCTGTGGTCATTGACAGAAATGAGCGGATGATTGAGCTCGACATCAAGCCTGTTGCGGATATCGACGGCAAACTGCGCCTTGGCGTCTGGGTGAGAGACAGTACAGCAGGCGTCGGCACGCTGACATTCATTGACCCTAAAGGCCGCTGGTTTGGAGGGCTTGGCCACGCTATCTGCGATCTTGACACCGGCAGCATATTGAGCGTCAGACAAGGCGAAATATACTTTTCAGAAATCATCCAGATCAATAAGGGCGAGAGCGGCATACCTGGTGAAATAAAAGGGTTCTTTTCCAGTGCGTCTGGAACAATGGGGTTGATCATGAAAAATACTGAGTACGGTATTTATGGGAAACTCTACAATAATGTGGAGCTTGAACATTTTTCCCGGCCTTTGCCTGTGGCGCGCAATGATGAAGTGATGCTAGGGCCTGCAAGCATACTCTGCACGATCGACAACAAAGGCGTCAGAGAATTTGCCTGTGAGATCATCAAAATCAGCGAGCAGCCGATGGCAGCCCAAAAAGGGCTCGTGATCCGCGTGACAGACAAAGAGTTGCTAGAAAAGACAGGAGGCATCGTCCAGGGCATGAGCGGCAGCCCAATCGTGCAAAACGGCAAGCTCGTGGGTGCTGTGACCCATGTATTTATCAACAATCCTGCCAAAGGTTACGGACTATTTGCAGATTGGATGCTCGCCCAGGTGCAATGAAAGCCAAAGGCAGCATTTGTCGAAAATTGCTGAAATATGAAAGCTTTGGTTATATGTGCTAGAGCAACAAGGATTTACTTAAATGCTGTTGAATATTATATTTAAGTATGATAAAAAATTGTCAAAAAAATCACAGCAGAGGCCGGTATCTAATGAATAATATGCACAACATGCCCCCGTATAAAGCTATACTCGCTGACAATAACAGAGATTACTTGAGGCTTTTGTCCGGTTTTTTGGAAGAAACCGGTTTGTTCGAGATTCAGGATTATGCTTTTGACGGTAAACAGGCCATGGAAATGACACGCGATTTTAAGCCAAACCTGCTAGTTTTTGATCTGATCATGCCAATATTCGATGGTTTTGCCGTCATAGAGGAACTAAAGCAAGGCGGGTACGATGCGCAAACAAAATTTGTAATGACGACAGCGGTCGGGCTGGATTTTGTGATGAAAAAAGCACAAAGTCACGATGTAGATTATGTTTTTTTGAAGCCTTTTGATAAAGACGTGTTTAAAAGGCGCATTTTAGAATTGATGGAGCATAAAAAGCACCGTATCCACGCACTTGATTTTAATGAGGACCACGATCCGGAAACGATCGTGACAAAGCATATCAAAGCCATCGGTATTACGGCCAATATCAAGGGTTACCGTTATCTGCGTGATGCCATACTGCTTGTTTACAATGATTTTGATTTGATGAGCCGGCTGACTACAGGGCTTTACGTCATGGTTGCAACAAAATACAACTCTACGCCGCAGCGGGTTGAGCGCGCGATGCGGCATGCCATAGAAACGGCCTGGAACAGGGGAAACCTTGATGTGTTGGAGGATTTTTTCGGGTACACGATCGTTGAGGCCCGCGGCAAACCCACCAACGGTGAATTTATCGCGATGCTGGCAGACAAGCTCAGCACTGAGCTCAAACACGTTGATTAAACAGCCTGATATAAGCCCTGCAAACCAATCTTTCACATATGTCTTAGACGCTGCACATATCTATGTAGCAGAAGAGAAGCGGAGGCTATGTGTTTGCTGGAAGAGGCAAAAAGGCGTATATTTGAAGACATTGCTGGACATAAAGTACAGTATTTATTGCTCGTGTTTTTTCTTGTTGTTGGCATCACAGCGGGCACGTTTACAGTCAGCAACATGCAAGTGGAAACAAAGGAGGCGCTTGGCGGTTACGCAGGCCTAGTTTTGTTTTCAATCAAAACGCTGCCGCTCGACCACTGGCGCATATTCTTTCATGCTTTTTTGTTAAACACGCTTTATTACGGTGCTCTCGCTTTTTTCTCGATGATCACTCTCGGCCTCGTTCTGATTAATGCGATGCTTATCATGAAGGGTTTTTGTGTGGGGTTTGCTGTTGGCGTGCTTTTCCTTGATTTTACTGCCGGCGGCATATTGGCTGTTGCGGCATGCTTATTGATACCCAATCTTATCATGCTGCCCTGCATATGCAAAGCAGGCGTTCTTTGCATCAATCATTCTTTGACAGTGTTTAAAAGCAGGCGGATACCCAGTACTGCCCATGAAAGGGTTGTCTGCGCGGCGCCGCATTTTCGAAGGCTTTTTGCTGTTTATACAGTATCCTTGCTGGGCATTGCTCTGCAGTCGACCCTGATGCCCGTGCTCATGCAGCTGATTTTGTAAATGATAAGCTTTTGCGAACGCTTTGCTTCAAGCTGCTCATAGAATGTAAAAACGTTGCAGAGCCTCAAAAAATGCGTTATATTGTAAGCAAAACCGGCAGCGGCAATGAGGAAATATCATGACTGAAATACAACAGATCATCTCCAAAAAAGCGCCTTTGGCTATCGGGCCTTATTCACAAGGAATAAAAGCAGGATGTTATGTGTTTGCTTCCGGTCAGATCCCCATAGATCCAAAGAACGGCGGTATTGCAGAAGGAGGTATCGCGGAGCAAACGGCACAGGCGCTGGAAAATTTAAAAGCCGTACTTGAAGCTGCAGGCGCGGCTCTTTGCGATGTGGTCAAGACGACGGTGTTTCTAAAAGATATGAGCGTTTTTTCGGCAATGAATGATGTCTACGCCTGTTATTTCCAAGCGCCTTACCCCGCGCGGTCATGCATAGAGGTGTCAAGGCTCCCTAAGGATGTACACATTGAGATAGAAGCAGTGGCGGTATGCAGATGAGCGATGCGTTTTCGCGGACGAAAAAGCTTCTTGGTGCGGATGCAATGGGCAGACTGTTGCGCGCAAAAGTGGCGGTGTTCGGTATCGGCGGGGTCGGTTCTTATGCGGCGGAAGCACTTGCGCGCAGCGGCATCGGCAGCCTTGCTTTGTTTGACAGCGATGTGGTCTGTGAGACCAACTTAAACCGACAGATCATAGCGACACAAGATACGCTTGGCCAAACCAAAGTCAGCGTGATGAAGCAGAGAGTGTTGTCGATCAATCCTGATTGTAACGTGCAGGCTTACGATTGCTTTTATTCTGTAGAAAACGCGGATGCCTATGATCTTTCGCAGTATCATTATATCATTGATGCCATAGATACCGTTTCTTCAAAGCTTGTTCTTATCATGCGGGCGGCAAAGGCAGACGTTCCTATCATAAGCAGTATGGGCGCAGGCAACAAACTTGACCCTACGCGTTTTGAGGTCGCGGACATATACGCAACGTCTGTATGCCCGCTTGCCAAGGTGATGCGGCATGAGCTGAGGCAGCGGGGGATTGAGAGGCTTAAAGTGGTATATTCGCGTGAAGCGCCCTTAAAGCCGATTGAAGACTTGGAGAGCATAAACGCCAAGAGACGTTCTGTTCCAGGCAGCGTGGCTTTTGTCCCGTCTGTTGCGGGGATGATACTCGCCGGTGTGTGTATAAAGGACATCGCCGAATACGGAAGAAAGCAGCCGTTTTGATCAAAACTGCAGCCGTTTTTCAGCCCAATAAAAGGACAAGGACTACAAAACTTGAGCTATTTACAAGGAATATGTAAGATGATATGATAACTGAGGAGTTATCCATGAGACCATCGCGATTCAGCTACGATTCAACAGACGGAACGGTTTTGCAGGCTTATAAATGGGAAGCGGCAAACCCAAGAGCAGTCCTGCAGATTGCACATGGCGCCATTGAGCATGCATTGCGCTATGCGGATTTTGCGGGCGCGCTCGTTAAGGCAGGCTTTAGGGTTTATGCAGCAGACCACCGGGGGCATGGCGCCACTGCGGGCACACCTTCGCAGGTGGCCTATTTTTCAGATGAAGACGGCGGCTTCATGCTTGCCGTCAAAGATATGGCGCTGCTCACAAACCGTATACAAGAGGAAAACGAGGGGCTGCCTGTATTCATTTTTGGGCACAGCATGGGGTCATCCTTGGTCCGTGTACTTGCAGCGCATGACGGCAAAACGCTTGCCGGAGTTATACTGACAGGTACAGGACGCATCAGCGCGCCGCTTGCCGCCCTGGTTCGGTTCTTGGCACGGTGTATCATGGCCGTTTTCGGGAGACGCCATAGATCGCCTTTGCTGCACGGCATCGTGTTTGACACGCTCAACCGGCCTTTTAAAGGTGAAACCGGTTCTGAGTTTATAAGTTCAAACGAAACTGTTGTGAAAGCCTATATGGACGATCCTTTTTGCGGCAACACCGGGACGGTCGAATTTATCTATGAATTGATCGGCGGAACGCGAAAAGCATCAAAAAAACAAACGATCTGCGGATTCCCCAAAAGCATACCGCTGTTTATAGGGGCAGGGGAGTTTGACAGTATCGGCGGCAAGGGTCTCAAAGGCTTGAAAAAAGATGTTGCTGCCTTATGCAAAGCGGGAGTTCATGACATCACTTTGAAGGTTTATCCCGGTATGAGACATGAAATCCTGAACGAAAAACAAAAACAGCATGTTTATGATGATATCATCGAGTGGCTCAATGACCATATTGCCTGAAAAGCCGGGAGACACATAGAGTGAAAACACTTTGACAGATTTGCCATTAGCCAAAAAAAGGGGATCGCTGAGGGGGTACATATATGCTTTTAGACGCCAATTACAATGAGGATAAGTGCAGATGGGAAGTCGGCCTGTACGGCGAAGTTGATATCTACAATGCAGACAGCCTGAAAAAAGAACTGCACGCGCTGATCGATGAAAAGAAAGCGGATATCGTTATGAATTGTGCCAGCCTGAAATATATCGATTCAACGGGTCTTGGCGTACTTGTCAGCGCGCTTAAAAAGGTGAAGGAAGCCGGAAGGCAGATCAGCATACTTAATCTAAAACCGTATATCGCAAAAATCTTCACACTCACGGGGCTTGATAAAATTTTCATAATTGAGGTGAGCAAGCAGTGAACGGAGACAGAATCGTGCTTTCTTTTCCAGCACGCCCTGATTACATACTCGCTGTGCGGCTGACGGTTTCGGCTGTGGCTGAACGCATAGGTTTTGATATTGAAGAGATCGAGGACTTAAAGGTCGCGAGTGCCGAAGCCTGTACCCTTTTGCTTGCAGAGGGGGCAAACGCGCTTGAACTGTGCATGACTGTGGACGGCGGCATCAATATGGATTTTTCACCGATCGGAGAAACTGCCGGCGCTGCAGAAAAAGAGCACGACGGGTTAAGCAAATATCTGTTGGATGCATTGGTTGACACCTGCGAAATGGATATAGAAGATAATAAACTTACAGCAGTCCATCTGCGGAAAAGCCTGAGCAATCAATAAGATTTTTGATATTTTTCAGTACGGGGTGTCAGCAGCTGCAAAGCTCTAAGGGGTGGTCTTAAAAAGTCTATGTGCGCACAAATGCCGGAAATGACAGAACAGGCACTTTTTGAGGAGTATGAGCGATCAAGGGACGAGGCCTTGAGGAATCACATTCTTGAAAAGTTTTTGTATATAGCCGAAATAGTAGCGAAGAAGTTTGCTGGCAGAGGCGTCGAATATGATGACCTCTACCAAGTGGCGGCGTTAGCGCTTGTCAAAGCGCTTGACCGCTATGAAACCGGGCGCGGTGTAAAATTCGCAAGCTTTGCGACGCCGACGCTTGTCGGAGAAATAAAGAATTACTTCCGGGACAAGACCCGCATGGTACGTATTTCCCGCCGGGAGAGCGAGATGATCAGAAAACTTGAAGATGCAAAAAGCACCCTGGCAGCAAATTACGGCCGCAGCGCGACGCCCGAGCAGATCTCATGCTATCTGGAGATTTCAGTTGAGCGTGTGCTCGAGCTGATGGAAGCGCAAACCGCGGGCTACGCGGCGTCTCTGGATAGCTACATGGCGCTCAATGAGGATGCAAAGTTCATCAAGCTTGCAGGAAACACCGATAACGCCTATGAAAAGATCGAGGACCGAGATTTTCTTGCCTATTGCTTTGAGCATCTGAATGATTTGGAAAAGCAAGTGATCAATCAACGCTACGTGGGTGATAAAAGCCAGCGCGAAGTGGCTGCATCTTTGGGTGTTTCACAGATGTTCGTCTCGCGTATAGAACGCAGGATATTGATTAAGCTTAGAAATTTCTACGAGAAATAAGTTTAAAGATACAGGCTTAAGGGTATATAAAGGGTGGAGAAGCACGGCTGCACACTTATTTTTATGAGTTGTAAATTTTGTGCTTTTGAGGCTTTATGAATTATTCTAGCCGGTATGTGCTGACAACTATAGATGATATAAAAAAGGTAGCCAAAGGTGTTCTTTGCGGTGTGGAGAAACAAATTGTCTTGAGTGAAGAACGCAGATACGATATAGCGCTGATCATTAATGAACTGTTGGTAAACAGTTTTGAGCATGCGCATCCTACAGCGAAGCTGCCTGTTTTTTTTCGTGCTGATATCGTCGGCAACAAGCTTTGTATCGGCGTCATTGACGGAGGAAGCGGTTTTGCGCACGCTGAGCCTGCCCACAGAAACCATGATGTGCTGCTTAAGGAACGCGGGCGCGGGCTTATGATCGTTCGGGCGCTTTGTGAGGATATCAAATATAACCTTAGCGGGAACAGTGTGGAAGTCAAAATAGCTTTATGACATTATATCGGTCATACTTGCGCTTATTCGCGCTTATTTTTTAATCATAGTCAAAGGTATTTCTTGCTTGACAGAGAATAAGTCATGTAGGTAAACATAAGAAGGGGTATGGATGGCAGTCAGAAAAAGACCACAGGCCAGTTACTATAGAAAAACCGGAACATACAGGAACCCCTCATCAAGACGCAGACCGAGATTTAAGTTTTTTGTGATATTGTTTGCTTCCTTGGGGGTGCTCATTGCGGTTCTTGTGTTGTTGCTGCAGGTGCGGCCAACCACAACAGTTGAATGGGCAGAGGCTAGTTTCGACGAAACTTTCAATGGATTGATCGTTCGCGACGAGATTGTCTACGAGGCAAAAAATTACGGGAAAACGAAATATATCGCGACGGAAGGCCAGTTTGTACATGTCGGTGACCCCATCATTGAAGTGTATGCCTGGGGCTATAATGACGAGACGCTTTCCAAACTGCTCGAGCTGCAAAAATCCATCCTCAAGCACCAGACTGAAGTCCGGCGTGCGGGCATCATCGATGAGAAACTGATCGAAATAAATGCAATGGTAGATGATACGGCGCTTAAGATACAGCAGGCAGTCGTTGAGGAAAGGCACTCCGCTGTGCTTGGCCTCGAACGCGACATGGAAGGCTTGCTCAATGAACGCATGGCCTACCTGAAAAGCGTGACGGTTCCGGATGAACAGCTCAGAGGCTACTATGCCTCAGAAGCTGAGATGCTGAGCTTGTTTGCGCAATGGCGCAGCCATCTTTCGGCAAAGGAAAACGGTTTGGTGAGCTTTTATTTCGACGGCTGTGAGCCTCTTATGGCCAAACAGAATATCGGAAGCTTCACACGCGCCGGGCTTGAGGAAGTTTTTGCGGGGAAAACGGTGGCGACACCGGAAAAGGACCAGGCTTATGCGCCGCTGTACCGTGTTGTCAATCAGGATGAGTGGTTTGTGGTCCTTTTGAGCGACAAGCATATACCAGAAATGCATTTAGGTAACAGTTTTTCCATTGTTTTTGAGGATTTTTTACAAAATCAGTATACAGGCCTTGTTTATGATGTCACAAAGCTTGAACAAAGAGAAGGTTTCGTGTATACTATAATAGTACAGGATAATATTGGCCCGCTGCTTGGTGAAAGGCGCGTTTCAGCGCGGATCTACGGTATACAGGAAGCGCTGCGTGTGCCGAAAAGCAGCATTCAGACTATCGACAGTGAAGATTTCATAGAAACAGTAAGCGGGCAGTTTATTCCGGTTCAAGTGGTGGCAAACGATGGGGACAATGTGCTCATACAAAACTTAGAAGGGCAGCCTTCGTTGGATATCGGCTCTAAGATCTACAAATAAGCCACCGGTTAAAGGCGGAACGGTAAATGACCGATATACAAAGCAACATAAATAATATAAAAGAAAGGGTTGATGTCAGCGCAAAAAAAACGGGTAGAACGGGAAGCGATATTACGATCGTGGCGGTCAGCAAAACGGTGGGCGCCGATGCCGTTGAACAGGCTGTAGAAGCCGGCATACGGGATTTTGGTGAAAATCGTGTCCAGGAATATCTGAAAAAACGTGAGGTAATTTCAGAACATTTAAACTGGCACATCATCGGGCCGTTGCAACGTAACAAAGTAAGGTTTATCCTTGACGGGGTTTACCTGCTGCATTCGCTGGACAGGCTTTCTCTGGCGCAGGAACTTGAAATACAGTGCGAAAAGAATGGCACGGAGATTTCTGCGCTTGTGCAGCTCAACATTGCGAAAGAACCGACAAAAGCAGGAGTATACGAAGAAGACCTTGAACGTTTTCTTGACCAGCTGTCTGTGATGAGGAGCGTCTGCATCAAGGGGTTGATGGCATTGCCGCCAATTCCGGTCCATGCGGATGACAACAGACCGTATTTTATAAAAATGCGTGAGCTTTTCGAGAAGTTCAAGCAGGATTGCCCTGATTTTTCGTATCTGTCTATGGGTATGTCGGATGACTTTGAAGCTGCTATAGAAGAAGGCTCAAATGTGGTCAGGATTGGAACGGCCGTGTTTGGGGCGAGGTCAAATTAAAATTTTCAGGGGGTTACAATATTATGGCGAGAGGTTTTTTTAACCGTATCCTTGATGCGGTCGGCCTTGAAGAAGAAGAGTATGAGGGCGATGAAATGATGGATGGAGACGAGGGCTTCTTTGAAGAAGAAGAAGTGCAGGAACCCGAGGAACAGCGTTTTTCAAGGCGCAAGCAATCCACAAAAGTGATCGGGATGCCTAATTCTGCCGCAAAGATGCGCATGTTGGTTTTCCAGCCATGCAGCTACGAAGA
The DNA here is from genome assembly GCA_040768905.1 of Christensenellales bacterium. GTDB lineage: Bacteria > Bacillota > Clostridia > Christensenellales > SZUA-584 > SZUA-584. Next base: position 1,269,846 of record JAXGMA010000001.1, on the reverse strand, counting down.
AGCGGAAGCCATTATTGACAACTTAAAGGCAAGAAAACCGGTCATCATGAACCTAGATGAGCTAGACAGGGAGCTTGCGCAAAGAATCATAGACTTTATCGGCGGCGCAGTATATTCACTCGGAGGCGATCTCAAAAAAGTTGCAAGAAGCATTTTCGTGGTGGCGCCTTCTAATGTCGATGTGATGCAAAGTGTTGACGAACGCGGAAGCAGGGAAGGTTTTCGCAGGTTTGAGTAAAGGATAAACAACGATTACGGCATGCCGCAAGAAACATCTTGCGGCATGCCGCGTATAGCCTGTTGTTTATGCGGCAATATTAAGATAAAAGCTTGCGAATAACATAAAGGGGGAAAATATTGTGCCTCTCACAGTCAAAGACATATTGGAAAAGACGTTCAAAAAGTCTTTCAAAGGGTATGATGAAGACGAAGTCGATAAATTTTTGGATTTAATCATTGACGAGTTTAAAGCGATCCAAACAGAAACAGCTGCAATCAAAGATGAGCTTGAGACTGCAAAGGAACAGCTCCTCAAAGTTAAAAATACCGAAGAAACCATCATGAAAACATTGGTTTCCGCACAAAAATCATCTGAACGTATCATCAGCGAAGCCACGCATAAGGCAGAGCTTATTATCAGCAGCGCAGAAAGCACAGCAAAAAGCCGGGCAGAGCAGACAACGCGTGATCTGTCTGAGGCACAAAACCGCCTCGAAGAATTAAAGGCGTGCGCCCAGGGGTTTGCATCAAATTTTGCCAATATGGTCAACGCGCAGGCCGCTTATTTTGAGCAGACGTACCAAAGCTATTTCGGAAAAGATGCAGCGCCTCTTGGCGGCATCAATACAGATGCTCTTGATAAAATAGACAGGAACATTGCGCAAAGCTTAAAAGAAATCGAAGCCGAAAACATGAAAGATCTTGAGCCTGCTAAGGATGATTCGATTAAGGAATTGGATGAGCAACAGGAAACCGTCTTAAAGCCGGCTGATGATAAAGATGTTTATATGGAACTCCATGAGATCAACAGGGCGCTCAACGATATCGAAAACCCAGCTTTTGAAGAGCCGAAAACAGCTGAGCAAACACCAGATTTTAAAGAGCCGGAAACATCTGACGATGCAGATTTCAGCAGCGCGCAGAAGCCGGAAGAGAGCAAAGTTTACAGCGATTATTCCTGGCTTTACGAATCCGGCGCGTCTCAGGATGGAACAGGGCCGGTATTTAAGGATATAAAAGAAGAAGAAGAATTCAAATCTCTTATCGATGATATTCTGGATTGAAGACCCGAAAAAATGTATGCGCATCGGTAGCAAAGCGTCTTTATTTGTGCTATGCTGCATAAAGCCGGTTGCGTATTTTTCTGCGCAAAATACCCAAACTAACCCTGAAAGGAAGGCGTATGCGCAGAAAAAAGGCACAATGCGAAACCGGGAGACGGCTCAATGAACTTGCTTTGATGCTCGAAAAATTAAAACTCGCAGATTATCTTGTGCATCTTAATAACACGAAACGTATGCTCTGGATCGGTTTTGCGGGAGGGCTTGCACGGGGCTTGGGGATCGCGGTGGGTTTTACGCTGCTGGGCGCTCTGGTGTTGTATCTGCTGCAGCAGACGTTTCTCAACAACCTTCCTTTGATCGGAGATTTTATCGCGGACATCATCAAGATCGCGAATGAAAGACTTCATTTACGGTAAAATAGAAAGTATTTAGGAAACAAGTAAAAAATCACGACAATAGCTGCCATTGAATTTTTTTAACATTTTGCTATAATGATATAGACTTCTAGAAAATGAGGAAATGGCCTTAAGGAGGCTTGCTGTAAAATGGATCTCACAATAGGACAGTTTAATGAATCGTTTCCGCCAATCATTGATGGCGTGGCCAATGTAGTAAAAAATTACGCTTATTGGCTGAACAAGAAGCATGGTTCCTGTTGTGTGATTACCCCAAAACATCCAAAAGCCGATGATAGTTATGATTTTCCAGTATACCGTTTTGCATCCTTTAAAGTTCCAACGCGTAACGAATACCGTTTCGGATTTCCTCAGATGTCCACATCGTTTTGGATGTCGCTGAAAAAGATACCATTTGATATCGTGCATGCACATTGCCCCTTCAGCACTGGAATAGCCGCAAGAAGCATTGCGAAAAGACAGGGCATTCCCCTTATCGCCACGTTTCATTCAAAATTCAGGGAAGACTTTATGGATGCTTTCAAATCCGAAATCATCGTAGAAAGCATACTTGCAAAGATCGCGGCTTTTTTCGATACGGCCGATGAAGTATGGACGGTCAACGAAGCATCCATCGAAACACTGCGCGAATATGGATATAAAGGGCCCGTATACGTGATGGGCAACGGATGCGATCTTGCGCCCTGCAGACCGGGCGAAAAGGATTTGGGAGACATCGATGCCATGTGCGGTATACAAAACGATATGCCGCTGCTTGTTTATATCGGCCAGCTTGTCTGGCAGAAAAACTTAAAGATGCTTCTGGAGGCTCTGGCGCTTCTCAAGAAGCGCGGAACCACTTTTCATATGCTGTTTGTGGGGGAAGGCGCAAAGCACCCCGATATGGAGATGATTGTACGTGAAAGCGGCCTTGAAGCAAATGTGACATTTGCAGGCAGAATAGCAGACCGCGATATGATCACAAAAATATATCTTCGCAGCACGGCTATGCTGTTTCCGTCGCTGTATGATACATCTTCGCTGGTACCGCGCGAGGCCGCGGCATGTTGCTGCCCGACGGTCTTTGTGAGCGGCTCGAGCACTTCTTACGGCATCACGGATCAGGATGGTTTTTTTACGGAAAACAACGCGCAGTCGATGGCGGATACTGTAGCACAGATCATTGCTGACCCTGCGCATGCACGTCAGGTGGGAGAAAATGCGCAGCGGGTACTGTACCGCAGCTGGGAGGATGCCGTGGATCTGGCGTTTGAGCGGTATCTATATGTGATCGACACATACCAGAGAGGGCATCGAAGCAAGGCCAACGGAGGAAAGCATATTGGAATGTAAATATGTGGTTGTGGGCGCCGGCATATCCGGGTTGACAGTGGCGGAACGCATCGCAAACTGTATGGATGAGCGCGTACTCGTTGTCGAAAAGCGCGGACATATCGGCGGAAACTGCGCAGATGAATACAACGCTGACGGTCTTTTGGTACACAACTACGGGCCTCACATTTTTCACACCTCAGAAAAAGAAGTTTTTGATTATCTTTCGCGATTTACCGGCTGGCATCTTTACCAGCATCGTGTACTCTCATATGTCGATGGACAGTTCCTGCCTTTTCCCGTCTGCGCACGTACATTGCGCATGCTTTACGGCGTTGACCTGTCCGCATCCGAGACGCAAGATTACTTAAAATCCATGGCCGAACCGGACAGGCCAATACGCTCAAGCGAGGATGTCGTGATCGCAGCGGCCGGCAGGGACATTTATGAGAAATTTTTTAAATACTATACAAAAAAGCAGTGGGACGTCTATCCTGATGAACTGGATCCGTCCGTGATTGCGCGTATTCCGGTACGCCTTGGCGGTGACGAACGTTATTTTACGGACACCTATCAGGGGCTGCCTGTAAATGGTTATGCGCAAATGTTTGCACGCATGGCGGCGCACCCCAATATTATGCTGCTTCTCAATACTGATTTTGAGCAAGTCAGAAACGACATCAACTATAGCACCTTGATCTATACAGGAAGGATAGATGCGTTTTACGGCCATGAGTACGGCAGGCTCAAATACCGCAGCCTGCGTTTTGATTTTGAAACGCTGGATACAGAAGAATACCAGCCTGCGGCCGTCGTCAATTATCCGAACGATTATGATTTCACGCGGATTACTGAATACAAGAAGCTGACAGGGCAGAAACACTCAAAAACGGTGATCTCAAAAGAATACCCGACATGGGATGGGGAGCCCTATTATCCTGTGCCTATGCCAAAGCAGCAGGCGCTATACGCGCAGTATGCGCAGCGCGCAAAGCAGGAAGCGCACGTGCTTTTCCAAGGAAGGCTTGGTGAGTACAGGTACTACAATATGGACGCGGCAGTGAAAGCAGCGCTGGAACTGTTCAATAAGCGGATCAAAACCGCATAAAGATAATTTGCGACATGATCACAAGGCACTTTTTGGGGGGCAGATGAAGAAAAAAAGGAAGCACCTGTTCAGTATCATATACATCGGCATCACCATTGTCGTAGTCGGACTTATCGCGATTTTCAATCAAAATCTTGAAGAAGTATTCAGCGCTATCGCAAGCTTTTCCGTCTGGTGGCTTGTGGCCTGTATAGGTATGCTTCTTCTGTACTGGCTCACAGATGCGCTGTTATTGCATGATATCACTTCGTATATGTATAAGCGCGAGCCTTTTTTACGTTCGCTGAAGGTTGGCATCATCGGGCTTTATTATGGGGCGATTACGCCGTTCGCAACCGGCGGCCAGCCCATACAGGTCGTTTATATGCGGCGCAACAATATACCGGTCGGCACGGCTACCTGTATCGTCTGTATTAAGTTTGTGGTTTATGAGCTTTCGCTGTGTGCCATGTTTGTGGCGGCAATGGCCGTACGCGGCAGTTACTATTATGCTAATTACAATGAAGTGTTCTGGCTTGCCACTTTGGGTTTTGTCTTCAATCTTATTGCTGTTTTTGCTATTATTCTGACTATCATAAACAAAAAACTCGTGCTCAGAACTGGGGAAGCGCTTATTCGTCTGTTGTCACGCGCCAGAATCATTAAAAACGACGATAACACACTGGCATCCTTCAGCAAAACCATAGACGATTACCACACTGCGGCTTCATATATTTCGCGATACAAGTTACGCGCAATAGGCTCTTTTTTCATTTCCGTTTTCAATCTTGCCTTCTTTTTTGCGATACCATATTTCATTTATCTGGCGTTTGGCAATACGCTTTACAGCCTTATCGATCTATTGTATTTACAGGCGCTCGCGTACCTTGCGGTTTCCTTTTTCCCCACTCCGGGCAGTGCGGGAGCGGCTGAAGGCGGTTTTCTCCTGTTTTTCGGGCCGGTTTTCGGCAAAGCTGTTTATATCGCTATGCTTATCTGGCGGTTTTTTACGTATTACCTGATGCTGATCATCGGCAGCCTGCTCGTCGTGCTTGAAGAGCTTTTCTCACTTAGACGGCGTCGGCGTGAAACGCTCTTGAATGACGTAAAAGAATCATAGAAGTGCAAAAATTATCATAATACTTATCAATAAAAGCAAATTTAACTTCTGTCACATGATATTTTGCAAGATTTATAATTCACTTATGCAAAAACCACGTATAAATTCTTTACATTTCAGCAAGATTAGTATATGCTTATGTTAATGCGAAGTTTATAAAAAATTTGAAAGGTGATTATTATGACCAGACACAAAAAACTGCTCGAATGGGTCAAGGAAGTTGAACAATTATGCCAGCCGGATCAGGTTTACTGGTGTGACGGTTCGGAGGAAGAAAACGCAACGCTTCTCAAAGAGATGGTTGACAGCGGTGCGGCAACTCCGCTTGACCCGGTCAAACGCCCAAACTGTTACCTTTTCCGCAGCGATCCTTCAGACGTTGCTCGCGTAGAAGACAGAACGTATATTGCATCAAAAACACAGGATCAGGCCGGGCTGACCAACAACTGGATAGATCCGGTCGAGCTTAAAAAAACAATGACTGATCTTTTTAAGGGTTGCATGAAGGGAAGGACGCTTTATGTGATCCCGTTCTCCATGGGGCCGATCGGTTCGCGCATTTCCAAAATCGGCGTTGAGCTGACGGACAGCCCGTATGTCGTTGCCAACATGCGCATCATGACACGTATGGGCAAAGCTGTGCTTGACATATTGGGTGAAGACGGTGAATTCGTGCCGTGCCTGCACTCCATTGGCGCGCCGCTTGAAAAAGGGCAGCAGGATGTGGCTTGGCCGTGTGCGCCCATCGAGAAAAAGTACATCAGCCACTTTCCCGAGGAAAGGCTTATTTGGTCGTTCGGCTCGGGCTATGGCGGCAATGCGCTGCTTGGTAAAAAGTGTTTTGCGCTGCGTATCGCCTCGGTGCAGGCCAGAGACGAAGGCTGGCTTGCGGAGCATATGCTGATACTGCGTTTGACAGATCCTGAGGGCAACAAGACGTATATTACAGGCGCCTTCCCAAGTGCATGCGGAAAAACGAACCTGGCGATGCTGATTCCGACAATTCCCGGCTGGAAGGTCGAGACGATCGGCGATGACATAGCGTGGATGAAATTCGGAGATGACGGAAGGCTTTATGCGATCAATCCCGAATACGGTTTTTTCGGCGTCGCTCCGGGAACATCCGAAGATTCAAACCCCAATGCGGTAAAAATGATCCAAAAAAACACCATATTCACCAATGTGGCCTTGACGGATGATCAAGATGTTTGGTGGGAAGATAACGGTACAAAAGCGCCTGAACACCTTATCGACTGGAAGGGCAAAGACTGGACGCATGGCAGCAAAGATAAGGCGGCGCACCCGAATGCCCGTTTCACAACGCCGGCAGGCCAGTGCCCGGTTATTGCGCCGGAATGGGAAGACCCCAAAGGTGTTCCTATTTCCGCCATCCTGATCGGCGGACGCCGCCCGCATACTATTCCGCTTGTGCATGAAAGTTTTGACTGGAATCACGGCGTATTTGTCGGCTCTATTATGGGATCTGAAATCACTGCTGCCGCCATTTCTGCTAAGATCGGTCAGGTGCGGCGCGATCCGTTTGCGATGCTGCCGTTCTGCGGTTACAACATCTGTGACTATCTGCAGCACTGGCTTGATCTCGGGGCAAGTGCGGATGCAAGCAAGCTTCCGAAAATCTTTTATGTCAACTGGTTCCGTAAGGACGAAAACGGAAAATGGTTATGGCCGGGCTTTGGTGAAAACAGCCGCGTCCTAAAATGGGTGGTTGAACGTGTGGCAGGAAAAACCAGCGCCCAGAAAACTGCGATAGGTTACCTGCCGACAAAAGAAGATCTGTACCTTGAAGGCCTTGATGTCAGCGATGCAGACATGGATGCGCTATTGCATATCGAAAAAGAAGAATGGCTTACAGAAATCGAATCAATCAAAGAACATTATGACAAATTCGGCAACAGAATGCCGCAGGAGCTTAAAAAACAGCTTGCAGCATTGGAACAGCGCGTGAAAAATATGGCATAGACATAAATGGTCATGAAAAAAACAAGATATCCATGATGGATGTCTTGTTTTTTCTTGGGCGCGTACAGCTTATATGTACTGACTGTTTGTTTTTTCGGCTCGTACAGCTTATAGGTGCTGACTGTTTGTTTTTTCGGCTCGTATGAGGATATGAAAAAATGCCCCGTTTCCTTATGTTTTAAGGATAGACTGGGGCAAATTCGTTACGATGCTTTATGCTTTTACATATTGAAGACTAAACTGACTACATGCCGCCGCCGCCGATGCCGCCTGCGCCGCCAGCACCTGCGCCGCCGCCAGCACCCGCACCGCCGCCGGCACCTGCGCCGCCGTTAACGCCGTTTTGCATATCCTGTGCAGGATCAAGACCCTGCGGCAATTCGGGATCCTCAATAAGTGGGCTGGGCGTCATGCCCGGTGTTATTACTGGTGTCGGTAGCAGAGGTGTTGGGGCAGCGTTTCTGTTATCAGGCGCACAACCGGCCAACACGGCAAACGACATCAAAATAACCATCATCGCAATTAACACTTTTTTCATTTACATGGCCTCCTTTTGTCATTATTTTTTACAGATTCATTTGTATTTATCAATCGGTTTATTTGAAAAATCATACAATCGATATTTAATAAAAAATCATGCAGAGGTTTTAAAGAACATATTGAGAACAGAACTCATAGTATACATCAGCAAACGACATATATGATATGGAAGGAGTAAAGATATGTCTGATGGTTCAAACACAAGCGGCAGATTTTTGCAGACAGCACAGCGCCCGCCCTCTTTTCCGCGAGGCCGGTTTCCCCGTCGTGCTGTTCCGCGTGCACATTTCCCGCGCAGAAGAATACCACGTGCACGTTTCCCGCGTGTCGCGCCAATAAGGCGTTTTCCGATAGTGGCACCGCCTTTTTTTGGTTTTCCGCGTGAAAGGTGCTATTTTGTTGACAGGTTCGGCAGATGCTGTAACCGTTTCGGCGTATGCTGCGACAGGTTCGGCAGATGTGAGTATATCGGCGTAGACGATTACCCGATGATAGGTGCAGCGGATTTTGACGGATGGTACGGTGTGCCTGGAAGCTGGGATATGGTCGCGGATTTTGATGATATGGATAACGAAATGGATGACATGGCCGTATACAATGATATGGCGGACTATGACGAAGTGTAGACAGCCTTATCCACATAAAATCGTATAAAACCGGCTTTAGGCTATGAACGCTTAAGCCGGTTTTCATTCTTTGGTTATCAGCGCCCTTGGCCGATACTAAGCAGCTGGTTCAAATAATCCATAAAACCGGATATCATTTCATGGTATTTTTGCGTTGCTTTGATGTAGTCGCGGATCGGTTCTTGTTCAAGAAACCGTTGATGGTCGGCATAAAGTTTCTTAAGATATAGCTCTGATTCATTTTCTTTGATGTCTGAGCGGAAAATCCTTGTGTGTTCCCTTTCAAAACTTTGCATCAAACTGCCAAGGTGAGGATCGGCAAATATCCTTTTACGAAGGTCAATAATTTGCGCATATTCGGGTGTTGACTTGATCGCTGCCGCAAGCTGCTGCAATGCCGTTTTTGGAATCATGCTCGGATCTCTCCTTTCATCATATTCTTACCCATTATATTTATGAAGAATAAGCCCGCGCGGTGACACAAAAAAACATATTGACGGATATCAATATGTTGGGTATCATTTAAACAACAAATATCAAAGAAGGTTAAAAAAATGACTCGGGAAAAGATGAACAGGAAGAAGTTATTCAAAATCGTTGTTCCTATAGCCATTGTGCTTGCTGTGGCCTTGATTTGGTTTTTGAAGAACGCAGAATCGCAACAGCCGGCCCCGGTTGCCGATGACGACAGCGATTTTGCGCTGCATGCTGCAGGGCCCATAGATCTTGAACAGCTCAAATCTTACGGCCTGCCCATTATTATAGACTTTGGGGCAGACGCATGCGCGCCTTGTAAGGAAATGGCGCCTGTGCTTGAGGAATTGAACCGTGATCTGCGCGGCAGGGCTATCATTAAGTTCGTTGACGTCTGGAAGAACCCGGAGTATGCACAAGGTTACAGGATAAGCGCTATCCCCACACAGTTCTTTTTCGATGCAAACGGAAAACCTTTTGATCCGCAGAGCCCGATCGGCCTTAGGCTTTACCGCTACGCAAACGAGGAAGGCGAACACATCTTAACGGCCCATGTGGGGGGCATGACAAAAGAACAGCTTTTATCTGTGTTGGAAGAGATGGGGATGGAATGATGGAGGCGGCGCTCAATCAGTGGCTCGAATCGCTTGCCCAATCAATGTCACAAAATCTTTGGCTTGCGCCTCTTCTTGCACTGCTAGCCGGCGCGTTAACGTCATTCATGCCTTGCGCGCTTGCGAGTGTTCCGCTTGTGGTCGGGTATGTAGGCGGTACGGGCCACAAGGATACAAGAAGAGCTTTTCGTATGTCGCTTGTTTTCGCAGCCGGCATGGCCATCACTTTTACTGCACTCGGAACAGCAGCGTCCTTGCTCGGGCAGCTCATGCAAGGCACGGGTTCTTGGTGGTTTATCGTTCTTGGTGTGCTTATGATACTGATGGCGCTCCAGATCTGGGAGGTATTCAACTTCATACCGGCTACCTATGCGATAAGCAAGAATAAAAGACGCGGGTACTTCGGCGCCTTGCTGGCAGGAACGCTCGGCGGCCTTTTTTCCTCTCCGTGTGCAACGCCTGTTCTTGTCGTGCTGCTTGCCATGGTGGCGCAAGGAGGCAGTCTCCTCATGGGCATACTGCTGTTGCTGCTCTATGCGATCGGCCACAGCGTGCTTGTGATTGTTGCAGGCACATCTGTCGGTTTTGTGCAAAAACTCACGGCAAGCGGGAAATACGGCACATTCAGTAAGGTTCTCAGGATCATCCTTGGCAGCGCGATGCTTCTTATTGGTTTTTACTTGCTTTATCTGGGGTTTTAAAACCTGCCGGCTGGTGAGTACTTGCAAAAAAAAGAAATTTTAATCATTTGATGAACGGTCTATAAAATAAATAAGAAAGCAGTGATGCAAAATAAAAGAAAATTGTTGTGATTGCGGATGCAGCTGCACTGAAACAAAAAAAATCACGATTGATTTTTTGTTTCTTGATTTAAGTGTTTGCCAAAGGTGTCAGGGGGCAGATGAGAATCTTGACGCGGCAGTCAGCGAAGTGACTTCAGTGCTTGAAACGGCAGGGTATGAGATCATCGTCAACAAAATCAACATCACATCCAAAGAGCTCGCGGTCAAGCATGAGTTTAGAAGTTCGCCCACCATACGTGTCAACGGCGTTGATATCATGGATGAGGTGCACGAATCAGGCTGCTGCGACTGCGGCAGCCTATGCGGCAAAAGTGTGGATTGCCGTGTGTTTGATCACGAAGGCAAACAATATACTTCGCCGCCGAAGACAATGATCGTAAACGCCATATTAAAAACGGTCTATGCTGGTGCCCCTGCAAAAAGACATGCGCCATATGTGTTGCCGGAAAACCTAAAAGAATTCTTTGATAGGCTTGAAGCCGGCCGGGCAGGATCATGAGGATTTTGATTATCGGCGCTGTGGCGGCGGGAACGTCGGCAGCGGCGAAAGCGCGCAGAAATGACGAGAGCGCTGATATCGTTATCTATGAAAAAGATAAAGACATCTCATATTCGGGCTGCGGCATGCCTTATTATCTGGGCGGAGAAGTCAAGGACATTGCGCAGCTCACACCGCGCGATACGGTTTTCTTTAAAAACAAATACAATGTGGACGTGCTTACGCGCCATGAGGTGTTAAGTATCAACACCGGCAATAAGCAGATCGTTGTCAAAAACCTTGATACGCAAGCTGTCATGACTGACACCTATGATAAGCTGGTCCTGGCGACGGGCGCTGTGGCGGCCGTACCGCCGATAAAGGGCATTGCACAGCCGCACGTCTTTACTTTACGCAGCATTGCGGACATGCGCCGTATCAAAGCCTTTATTGACGAGAGTAAACCGCAAAGAGCCGCTATCATCGGCAGCGGTTATATCGGGCTTGAAGTCTGCGAGAACCTGCGGCACATTGGCATGGATGTCACACTGATCGAAAAAATGCAGCAGGTCGCGCCGCGCCTTGACAGCGATATGGCCGTATATGTGAAGAAATATATAAAAGACAAAGGTGTGCCGGTCATAACAGGAGCGGACGTTAAGGAAATCAGCCGCAGCGCCGTTGTTTTTTTAGGCGGGCAAGCTGTTGAAGCTGACATGGTGCTTGTGTGCACCGGTGTGCGCCCGAACGTTTCGCTTGCGAAAGAGGCAGGCATTCTGCTCGGAGAAACTGGAGCCATAAGTGTCGATCGGTTTATGCGCACCAACATGAAAGATATTTATGCCTGCGGAGACTGCGCCGAGCAGATCCAGCTGATCACGGGGAAGCCTGTTTATTGCCCGCTTGGTTCCACAGCCAACAAAACAGGCCGCATCACGGGCGATGTTATAACTGGAGGCGGCCTTGAATTCCAAGGCATCCTCGGCACAGGTATTTTCCGGATATTTGATATGTGTGTTGCGCACACCGGCCTTGGTGAGCGCGAGGCGGCAGCCGAGGGTTTTGATATCGCAGTCAGCCACAACATAAAACCAGGTAGGCCTGAATACCTTGGCGGCAAAGAGATGGTCATCAAAACCGTTGCTGACAAAGCGACGGGCCGGCTTCTCGGTGCGCAGATCGTGGGCTATGACGGCGTTGACAAGCGCATCGACGTGTTTGCAACGGCCATCACCTTCGGCGCCAAGGCCAAAGACCTACCGCATCTTGACCTTGCGTATGCGCCGCCGTATTCAACGGCCAAAGATCCCGTGATATACTCCGGTATGATACTGGAAAACGCCATCAGCCGCGGGCGGCCGCTCATGGACGCAAAGGCGCTTGACGCACTGATGCGCTCCGGCAGAGAGTATACGCTGATAGATGCAAGAGAGACTGAGCAGTACAGTGACGCCCATATTGAATCAGCGAAAAGCATACCGCACGCGCAATTGAGACAAACGACCGACAAACTCAATAAAGACGCTGTGGCGGTCACATACTGCAACAAGGGCGTGACGGGCAACGCGGCCCAGAACATATTGCTCGCGCAGGGCTTCAAAGAGGTTTACAATCTATCGGGCGGGCACAAGCACTATAAAACAGTCAAAAACAGCGATTGAGTGCTGTGCACAAAAAAAGAGAGAGCAATGATTAAAAATATGTTAAAAATTTATAAATTCCAGCCCGATAAATCTATGAATATTCTTAAATGAAACTAAACAAATTCGGGCAGAAGACGGCAATTTGGGCGCAATTACAGGAAAATTTGATGAATCTCAAAGCGCAAGTGCTGTATTCTTCGCTTAGCCTTTGGTTTTTCCATCACAATTATCCAGTATTGCACATTGACAGATAAACGCGCGCACGGTATTATTGCGTAGGTGTATGCTTGTTAGCATAGCTAACTTCGATTTGTGTCTGCGCATAAAACACGAGACCGTTTTTGAAAGGGAAAGCTTATGGAAATAGATAAAATCTATGATTTGATCATTAAAGCTGAAAAATCTTCTTTTGATAAAATTGAAATAAAAACGGATGATTTTACATTGAGACTTGAGAGAAACTGCGCAGGCACGGCAACGCCAAAACCGGCCGCTGCATGTCAGGAGACGGTCATTGAGATACCTGTTGCTGCCGAAACGTTAGAAACTCCTCAAAAATCGAACACAGCGGAAGTGGCTGGCGATGATATCGTTTTTGCGCCCATTTCCGGAGTATTTTATGTAGCAAAGGAGCCAGGCGTCAGGCCGTTTGTCGAAGAGGGCCAAAAAGTTTCGAAAAGTGAACCGCTTTGCATCATAGAGGCTATGAAGATGATGAATGAGATCTGTGCGCCTAAGGCAGGTGTGATTGAACGCGTGCTGGCGGAAGACGGACAAACGATTAAAGCGAACGATGCGCTTTTCAGATACGCAAAGGCTGACTGATATGGAAACGGTGCTGATAGCCAACAGAGGCGAGATCGCGGTCCGAATCATACGTACATGCAAAAAACTCGGGTTGTCCACTGTCGCCGTATATGCCGAGAATGATGCTGGAAGCATGCATACGCGTCTCGCTGATGTGAGAGTGTGCGTCGGGCCAAGGCCTGCGGAGAAAAGCTATCTGAATATCGAGAGCATCATCGCGGCAGCAAAAGCATATGGTGCAGGGTTGATCCACCCAGGCGTGGGTTTTTTGGCTGAGAGCGCTCCTTTCGCAGAAGCCTGCGGGGAGGCGGGCATACGCTTTATCGGCCCGGATCCTGATGCCATGCGCCTGATGGGTGACAAGCAAAAAGCAAGACAGTTTATGATAGACAACGGTTTCCCTGTCGTGCCGGGATCGCAAGGTGTGGTCAGCACGCTCAAAGAGGCTGTCAGCGCCGCAAAGAATGTGGGATTTCCGCTTATGATCAAAGCATCAAAAGGCGGCGGCGGCAAGGGCATCCGTATCCTTGGCTGCATGGAAGATTTAGAGCGCGAGTATCCGCTCGTGTGCCGCGAGGCGGAAATGGCATTCGGCGACAAAAGCGTATATATCGAAGCCTATCTTGCCAAAGCGCGGCATATCGAAGTGCAGGTTCTGGCCGATGCACACGGCAACACACTGCATTTCGGCACAAGAGAATGCAGCCTGCAGCGCAAGAACCAAAAACTGCTCGAGGAAGCGCCCGCCGTCAACATTGACCCAAAAGTGCTTGATGACATTCAGAAGACGGCTGTTGAGATTGCCAAACGCGTAGGCTACAAAAACGCAGGCACGGTGGAGTTTCTGCTCACGGACGATAATGTGTTTTATTTCATGGAAATGAATACACGCATACAGGTCGAACACCCGGTGACCGAATGTGTATACGGTGTGGATCTCATTAAAGCGCAAATACAGGTCGCACTCGGGCATCATCTTGCTGTCCGGCAGGAAAAGATAACTCAAAGAGGGCATGCGATCGAATGCAGGATCAACGCCGAAGACGTGTCCCAAAACTTCCGGCCGTCTCCGGGCATCATCAGTAATATGAGTTTGCCGGCCGGCTATGGCGTGCGTATAGATACCGGTTTTCAGTCGGGAGATGAGATATCGCCGTATTATGATTCTATGGTCTTAAAGCTGATTTGCTTTGGAGACGACCGGCATGAGGCCATCGCTTTGAGCCTCGCTGCGCTTGACGAGATTCATATTGACGGAATCAGCCATAACAAAGAGTTTGCCAAAAAGATGCTCATGGAAGCCGATTTTGCTTCCGGCAATGTGCATACCCAATGGATCGAACAGGAGTTTTTTAAGCGCTTTAACGGGGGCGGACATGGATCTGTTTAAAGAAAAAATTAAAACAAAAGCCGAAAAAGCTTCTGTAAAAGCTGATGTGCAAATGCTTGCCTGCGGGGGCTGCGGCAGAAACATGATGGCGGAAATCGTGCACGCAAACAATTCAACGTGTCTTTTTTGCGGTTTTCTGTTCCGCCAGCCGGCATATAAAAGGATAGACGCCATCGTGGATTCCGGAAGCTTCATTGAGATCGAGCGCGAGGCCGAGAGCAAGGACCCGCTGTCTTTTCCCGGTTATAAGACCAAGATAGCGACAGAAAAGACAAAATCGAATATGCAGGAAGGTGTGGTGATAGGCAAAGCCACCATCAAAGGATTTAGGACGGCAATGGCCGTGATGGACTCATACTTTATGATGGGCAGCATGGGGACCGTGGTGGGTGAGAAGATCGTCATCATCACGCAGTTTGCCATCGTCAATGAGCTGCCGCTCATCATTTTCTGCGCATCGGGCGGCGCGCGTATGCAGGAGGGCATCCATTCGTTGCTTCAGATGTCGCGCACGACCATTGCGTTTGCGCGCCACAGTAGGCATAAGCTGCTGCATGTCAATGTGTTGACCCACCCGACCACGGGCGGTGTGACGGCGAGTTTTGCCATGCAGGGAGACATCACGATCGCCGAGCCAAAAGCTTTGATCGGGTTTGCAGGCCCGCGCGTGATACAGCAGACCGTTAATGACAAACTGCCGGAGGGCTTTCAGTCGGCTGAATTTCTTTATGAGAACGGTCTTATTGACCGTATCGTGGACAGAAAAGATATGCGCGATACGCTTGCAGATATTCTTTTTCTTCACTGCAAGCATGACATTGCAACTCAAAAACATATAAAAGGGAAGTCGGAATGATGTCTTCAAAAGATGTTGATATTATAAACGTACCTGAAAAGCCGTGGGAAAGAGTCAGGAACGCGCGCAAAGAGAATAGGCCGCAGGCAAGGGATTATATCGACAAGCTCTTCCGCTGTGTGTTTGAAACAAGGGGCGATCGCTGTTATGGGGACGATCCTTCCATCATTACAGCCATAGCCTGGTTTGAGGACTGGCCTGTCACGGTCATCGGGCAGCAAAAAGGGCACACGCTTGAGGAACGTATGCTGTGCAATTTCGGCATGCCGCATCCTGAAGGGTACCGAAAATCCATGCGCGCCCTTGCACAGGCTGAAAAGTTCGGGCGGCCTGTGATCTGCCTGGTGGATACGCCGGGCGCATTTCCGGGTGTTGAAGCTGAAGCGCGCGGGCAGGGACTGATTATTGCGCAGCATTTAAAAGTGATGGCTGAGCTCAAAACGCCTGTCATATCTATCATTATCGGTGAAGGAGGCAGCGGCGGCGCGCTTGCGCTGTCATTGTCGGACAGATTGATCATGATGGAAAACAGTTATTTTTCAGTCATTTCACCGGAGGGATGCGCCTCCATATTATTTAAGGACAGCTCTCTGGCGCAGGAAGCAGCTGAAAACTTAAAGCTGACCGCCAATAACCTCAAAAAATTTCAAATCGTCGATAAAGTAATCAAAGAGCCGGAGGGTTTTGACCGTTTCAACATGGATAAAAGTGTTGAAGAGATAAGAAACGAGTGTGTGACGATTCTGCGGCAATTGACAAAAATACCGGTCAACAGGCTGGTAGAGAAAAGACACGAAAAATTCTTAGGGATGAGAGGACTTTAATAAATTGATGGCTTCAGTAGAATTGGCAGGCATCGCATGTTGCGTGCCTGAAAAAATCTTAACGAACAGTGATCTTGAAAAGCTCGTTGAAACCAGCGATGAGTGGATCATAAAACGTACGGGAATCAGCACACGGCATGTGATCACAAAAGAGACGACTGTGGAGCTTGGCTATAAAGCGGCGTGTATGGCGATAGAACAGGCGGGTATTGATAAAAGCGAGATCGGCCTGATCGTTTTGAGCACTGTAACCGGAGAGTATTTAACACCCTCGATAGCAAGCCTTATCCAAAAGGAGCTGGATATCGACTGCCCCTGCATGGATGTTTCGGCCGGCTGTACGGGCTATATCTACGGCCTTGTGACTGCTGCGAGCCTGATGGACACCTTGAATCTTAATGCCGTACTGGTCATTGCGAGCGAGGCTCTTTCCTATTATGCCGATTGGACAGACCGCGCGACCTGCGTGTTATTTGGAGACGGCGCGGGCGCCGTAGTGCTGAAAAAAAGTGCACAGAGTTGCATGCATTACCCCATTCTGGGCGGTATTCCGGACAGAGAAGATGTGCTTTATATCAAAAAAGAGCTGCGTGCAACACCGTTTAGGTGTATTTCGCAAAACCCAATGCAATACTTAAAAATGAAGGGTTCAGAAGTGTTTGCCTTTGCCACGAATGCCGTTGAAGAAACGCTGCGTAAGCTTCTCAAAATGTGCAAAGACAAACCGTATACAAAAATCATCCCGCATCAGGCGAATGAAAAAATAATCGATTACGTGAGAAGAAAAATGAGCTTGAAAAAAAGCCAGTTCTTTTTAAACATTAGTCAGTATGCCAATACTTCCTCTGCAACCATACCGATAGCCCTGTGCGATGCGTATAATAAGGGCTGGCTGAAAAAGGGCGACCGTGTGGCGCTTGTCGGCTTCGGCGCGGGTCTGACGTATGGCGGAGTGGTGATAGATTGGACAATATAAAAAACGGAGGATAAAAAAATGCAAGACATCATTGTCAAAAATCTGGTAGAACAGCTTGGGCTCAAGAAGGAAGAGATCACAATGGATTCACGCTTTGTCGAGGATTTCGAAATGGATTCACTCGATATGGTTGAAATGCTGATCGATCTTGAAAAAGAAACCGGCATCAAAATCCCGAACGAAGATGCAAAAGATCTCACCACAGTCGGCAAACTGATCGCCTATTTGGAAGAGAAAAAGAATGCTTAATGGCAGCATTTGCGAGCTGCTTGGCATTGATTATCCTGTGATACAAGGCGGCATGGCTTGGGTTTCTGACGCCGGCCTTGCAGCCGCTGTATCCAAGGCCGGAGGGCTTGGCGTGATTGCAGCAGGCAATGCGCCGCCCGAATGGGTCAGCGAACAAATCGATCTTGTACGTGAACAAACCGACAAGCCGTTTGGGCTTAACGTGATGTTATTGAGCCCCAACGCGAAAGATGTGGCAGAGCTGGCCTGCACAAAGCGCGTGCCGGTCGTCACAACAGGCGCGGGGGACCCTTCGCAGTATATCGCAAGATGGAAAAATGCAGGATGCCTTGTGGCTCCTGTGGTGGCAAGCCGTGCATTGGCGGTCATGATGCAAAAAAGGGGTGTTGATTTTATCATCGCTGAGGGCAGCGAAGCAGGCGGCCATATCGGAGAACTCACGACGATGGTGCTCGTCCCGAACGTTGTGCGCAGCGTGAAACTGCCTGTTGTCGCGGCCGGCGGGATTTGCGACGCACAAACAGTGGCAGCGGCTTTTTGCCTCGGCGCAAAGGGCGTACAGGTGGGAACCCGGTTTTTGCTGGCCAAAGAATGCTCAGTGCATGAAGAGTATAAGGCGCGCGTCATCAAAGCAAGGGATATTGACAGCAAGGTCACAGGGCGCGTGACGGGGCATCCCGTACGCATTCTTCGCAGCCCGCTTGCGCGCAAGCTTGCACAGATCGAGTATGAAGAAGATGCGGTCAAAAAACTTGAAATGCTTGGAGAGGGTTCGCTGCAGCGTGCGGTGCAGTGCGGTGACAAAGAAAGCGGCTCTTTTATGGCAGGTCAGTGTGCTTGCCTGATCGATCGCATACAGCCGGCGGCAGAGATCATCGCCGAGTTGTTTGACGAAACGTGTTTGCGTGAGATATGTGGCCGTGTATTTAAGGATTGACGGAGGTTAAAGGTTGCTAAGAGCATTTTTGTTTCCCGGACAAGGTGCGCAGACGGTTGGCATGGGCCAGGACTTATACGATCATTATACCGTTTATAAAAATACGTTTGACGCATGTTCTAAGGGATCAGAACTGGATTTAAAATCAGCGTGCTTTGAAGGGCACGGCATGAATGAGAGCGAAGTTGTGCAGCCCGCCATATTTGCACACAGCATCTCATTGTTTGCTTTACTCAAATCAAAGGGTTTTATGCCGGATGTGTGCGCCGGCCTCTCCCTGGGCGAATACAGCGCTTTGTGTGCGTCAGGTGTGTTTAATCCTGAGCAATGCGCAGCGCTTGTGCGCAAAAGAGGCCGCATCATGGATGAAGCATTTCCTGAAGGAACGGGCGGGATGCTCTCCGTGATAGGGTTAACGGCGCATCAGATAGAGCAAACTATTGAAAGCTGCCATGATGTTTATCTTGCGAACCATTTGTCTGATCTGCAGACGGTGATAGCGGGCAGGGCAGAAGACCTTAACAAACTCAAACCCGAATTCGAGCAAATGGGCGCAAAGATGGTCACCATGCTGGCTGTCAGAGGGCCTTCACATGCGCCTTTGCTTGATGATGCGGCGAAAGAGTTTTTAAAGCTGCTTACCGGGGAAACACTGGGCGGTATGGCTATTAAAGTCTATTCCAATGCGATGGGCAAGCTGTACGAGCAGGATAGCGACATACGCGCTCTGCTTGCACAGCAGATGCGTTCAAGAGTGCTTTGGCATAGCTGCACAGAGCACATGATCGCAAATGGGGTAAAAAGCTTCGTTGAGGTGGGCCCGTCAAACGTGCTCTCCAAGATGCTCAGGCGACGCGTGGACAAGGAAACGCAGGTCTTTTCGGTGAGGGACCGTGCGACATTTGCAGAATTCATCGACACGGAGGGGGTAACGAGATGAGCAGGGTGGCATTGGTCACAGGTGCTTCGGGAGGTATCGGCCGGGCAATCAGCTTAAAGCTTGCACAAGACGGTTTTGATATCGCACTGCACTATAACCGCGGCGAGAGCAAAGCGCAGGAGCTGCTTGCAGAAATCAAGAAGCTCGGGCGCAACGCGGTGGCGCTTCAGGCGGATCTGTCAAAGCCGGAAAGCTGCGCAAACCTGATCGTGCAATGCGTGGCATCTCTCGGCGGTATATATGCGCTTGTCAACAACGCAGGCCTTACCGATGACGGGCTGCTGATGCGTATGAGCGATGAACAGTATACATCAGTCATGCGCGCCAATATGGACAGTTGTTTTTATTGTACGCGCGAAGCCGTTTCACTTATGGCAAAAGCGCGGCAGGGAAGGATCGTCAATATCACTTCTGTTGTCGGTATCATCGGCAACGCAGGGCAGACCAATTATGCGGCGTCCAAAGCGGCTATTATAGGTTTTACAAAATCATGCGCGAAAGAAGTGGCCGCGCGTAATGTGTGCGTTAACGCTGTTGCGCCTGGTTTTATCACGACAGCCATGACGGACAGCCTTGATGAAGATGTAAAAGAAAAAATGAAACAAGCTATTCCGATGCGCCGTTTTGGGGCACCTGAAGATGTTGCTGATCTCGTAGGCTTTCTTTGCAGCGACAGCGCTGCCTATATCACGGGACAGGTCATGGTGGTTGACGGCGGAATGGTTATTTGAGCCCTTTGAGTTATTGGAGGTTTTATGGGAAATAAAGTTATTATAACGGGTATGGGTACGGTTTCTCCGATCGGATTAAGCGCGAAGGAGGCTTTTGATAACGCGATCGCCGGCAAATGCGGTATCAGTGAGCCTGAGCTGTTTGACAAAGAATATACGGAGATATATGCGGCAGGCGAGGTCAAAAATTTTGATCCGACGCAGTTTTTAAACAGGCGTGAAGCCAACCGTATGGAGCGTTTTGCGCAGATGGCAATGATCTCGGCGATACAGGCATGGGAACAAAGCGGCATGAAAGACTTTGACCCCTTTCGTGTCGGGGTTATCCTCGGGTGCGGTATCGGCGGGCTTGACATCATCTGCGATCAATACGATGAGATGAAGCAGGACGGCCCGAGAACGATTTCATCGCTGTTTATTCCCAAAGCGATCATAAACACGGCGGCAGGCATGATAGCCATGCGCTACGGCTTGCACGGGTCTTGCCTGAGCATTGTCACGGCCTGCTCATCAGGCGCTGACGCCTTAGGGCAAGCATACCTTGCTGTCAAAGAAGGCCGCCTCGATGCTGTACTTGTCGGCGGTGCGGAGTCTGCGATGAATGAACTTGCGATCCAGGGCTTCCACCAGATGCAGGCGCTTTCCGAGAGCAGAGACCCAAAAAGAGCAAGTATCCCGTTTGACAAAGACAGAGACGGGTTTGTGATGGGGGAAGGTGCGGCATTTCTTGTGATCGAAAGCGAAGCACACGCAAAAAGGCGCGGCGCGAGACCTCTCGGCCAGATTTCCGGATACGGACAAACTTGCGATGCGTTCCATATCACTGCACCGCACCCGGACGGGACTTATGCCATCAAAGCCATGCAGCTGGCCATGCAGGATGCAGGCATTGAGCCAAAGGATGTGGGCTACATCAATGCACACGGCACAAGCACGCCGCTCAACGATGAATGCGAGAGCAAGGCCATCGAAAGCTGCTTTGGTGAACACGCCAAGAAACTGCTTGTCAGCTCCACAAAATCAATGACGGGGCATATGCTGGGCGCGGCGGGCGCGTTTGAAGCGCTGATGGCCATGATGTCACTGAACGCCGGAATAGCCCCGCCAACGGTCGGGCTGAAAAACGAAAGCGAGAATTGCAGGCTCGATTACGTCAAGGGCAAGGCAAGAAAGATGGACACGCAGTATGCGCTTTCCAATTCGTTCGGCTTCGGCGGTCATAACAGCTGCATTGCATTTAAAAAACAGAAATCTTGGGATTAAGGAGAATCTTATGCTCGACATACAGGAAATAAAAAAGATATTGCCTCACAGAGAGCCTTTTTTGATGATAGACAGGATCGATGAACTCAAAGCGGGCGTTAAAGCAAAGGGCGTCAAAGCCGTTAGCGGCAATGAATGGTTTTTTATGGGCCATTTCGCCGAAACAAAAGTGATGCCCGGGGTGCTTATTGTGGAGGCTATGGCGCAGACAGGCGGTATTGCGCTGTTGACAATGGAAGAAATGGCGGGAAAACTCGCCTTTCTCGGCAAGATAAAAAATGCGCGGTTTCATGAAAAGGTTGTGCCCGGCGATACGCTTGTGATAGAAACAACGATTGATGCCTTCAAAGGCAGTGTGGGCACGGGCGCCGGAAAAGCGTATGTTCAGGACAAACTAGTGGCAAGCTGTGAGCTCGTCTTTGCCATCGGCGATCCCGATTAGAAACACAGCAACCATGATCAGGCTTCCCTGCTTACGGGAAGTCTTTTTATTTATGTCGTTATATATTAACATTCAAACAGCATTCCCGATATAGTAGTATGGCCCCCTGTGGACATGGACAGGCAAAACGCAGCATGTTTTTGCATACGCTTCTTGTAAGAGGCTGCGGAGGATATTATGTTTGAATTGCTGAACATCGTCAAAGAACTGCTGTTGCTGGCAGGTTATTTATCCGGCAAGACTTTTCCAAAACCGCTCAGCAAGGAAGAAGAAGCGGCATGTCTTAAGGCAAGTGCCGGCGGAGATGAGACTGCAAGGCATAAGCTTGTAGAGCACAATCTGCGGCTGGTCGCACATATCGTAAAAAAGTATCAGAACACCATGCTGACAAACGACGACCTGATATCGATCGGGACTATCGGTTTGATAAAAGCTGTCAACTCTTTTCTTCCAAAGAAGGGCACGCAGCTTGCTACATATGCTGCTAAATGTATCGAAAACGAGGTGTTGATGGCGCTGCGATCCGGTAAAAAAGTCAGGTGCGAGGTGTCTCTAAGCGACCCCATAGGGGTGGACAAAGAGGGCAACGAAATCTCTTTGATAGATATTCTGGGCACACGCGAAGACCTTGTCTCGCATCAGGCGGAGCTGAGCATACAAACCAATATGCTCTACAGCCTGCTTGGAAAATGCCTCAGCGGACGTGAAAAAGCTGTAATCGAAATGCGTTACGGGCTTGGCGGCCTGCGCCCGCAGACACAGCGCGAGATCGCGAATATGACCGGAATTTCACGCTCCTATGTATCGCAGCGCGCTTAATGTAAGCGAAGATATCCCTGTATTTATGCGGGTTTTGAGCAGGGCTATGGTCAACAAAAAACCCGAAAACTAAGAAATAGGGGACCTTTCATCAAAAAAAGAGAATTTGTTCGAGTATAATAGGGGAGAGCTGATCGCAGCCAGCTCCCCCTGAAAAAAGTATTATGAATAAAAAAATTATTTTGCGAAATTAAGGGTTCGGATGAATATGTATCCACGTATTGCCCGGGCGCAGCACGATTTGCTCGCCTTTGTCATCGTAGTAGATTGTCACACTGTCATCTGATTTTCGCTCCCAACTGCCTTTGATAAGCTTGCCGCCGATGTAATAATCTGCACTGCCGCGGTCCACCATGCTCCAAAGCTTAATACCCTGCACTGAGTCGTACGTGGAATATTGGACGATGATATTCTTGACATGCACCTGTTGTTTTGTTTCGGCAGACGTGAATTTTTTTCCTCCCATAAAACGCAGGTAAACGTCGTTTTCAGCGTCGTATTGGTAAGTAATAAAGCTTGCTGATCTTGCACACATTTTCAACGATATCTCGGATACCGTTTCTCCAGAATAGGAGACGTTTGCATCGAACTGCCAACCAAGGGGCTTTGGCTCGTAGTCGTAGAGCTCCTGCGCAAGAAGCGGGTTCCCTTCAGAATTATGGGGTGCTTTTATGCCCGGCACACGCCGAAAATAGGCCTTCCATTTTGATTTCATTGCATCAACATCATATTTGATTTGGTCATAAAGATGATGACCGTAAAAGCTATATGGCTGAACCCAGTCCACTTTTTTTTCACCGGAGCCGCCATGATGCATGAACACAGCATCCCATTCATTTTGTATGTATAAGAAAGGCGGGCGCGCACTGCGTACCGGCAGTATCTTTTCGGGCACATTGTCTGAGAAAACACACAAAAAGCGTGTTGTGCTGCCTTCTACAGGCACTTCATACACGATATCGGCTGTTTGCAGGCCCGTTTGGGGACGCGCGGCAGGAGAGTTCTCTATGATAGCCAATACTGGCCTGTATTCATCAAAAAACGGAAGGCCGGTCGTATACGAGATATCCTTTATTTCCGGAGTTGGCTCGGGAGTAGGCTCCGGGGTGGGCTCGGGTGATGGTGTTGGCGCAACTGTAGGTTCGGGTGTCGGAGCCATAACCGGTTCAGGCTCGGGCGCAGCACATGCCGCAAACACCAAAGCGAACACGATCATCAACACCGGCAGAATTCGTTTCATAAGGGTTCCTCCTGTTGATAGGTATGGTGCAAACACAAATATTGTAACATTTTGCATGTCAGTTTGGCAATCATAAATACTTATGCAAGCAAAACATTGAATTTGTTTAAGTAATGTTATAATATATAAAAGGCTTAATATTTGTAACATTTATGAGGGAATATAATGGTTTTAGTTATCGGTTCAAATGGTCAGCTGGGAAAAGAAATCCAGAAAGCATTTCTTGAAAAGAAGATAACTTATAGGGCATATGACATCCCTGAAATTGATATTACAAATTATGAATCAATTAATGGGCTCATTGAAGCCATCCAACCCACCTCGATCATCAACTGTGCTGCTTATACAAATGTTGATAAAGCGCAAACTGATCAGGAAAACGCTTACAGTATAAACGCAATGGGACCTAAAAACTTAGCTCAGATCTGCAATCAAAAAAAAATAGAATTGATTCATATATCGACTGATTATGTGTTTAATGGGCAGCCCATTTACGAGAACGGCAAGCCGCGCCCATATCTTGAGACAGACGCTTGTGATCCCAAATCAATTTATGGGAAGACAAAACTTCAGGGTGAAGAGTTTGTCCGGGAGTACCATGACAAGTGGTATATTTTTCGTACAGCGTGGCTTTACGGCCAAGGTAATAATTTTGTAAAGACGATGCTCAAATTATCTGAGCAGAACAGCTCTGTTCGGGTTGTTGACGACCAGATTGGCTCTCCCACATCAACCGCTGATTTAGCCGCTGCGGTATGCGCTCTGATGGGTACACAACAGTACGGCCTCTATCATGCGACATGCGAGGGCCAATGCAGTTGGTATGATTTTGCCAGAGAGATATTCAAGATCAAAGATATTGATATCGAGGTCGTCCCGGTCACGAGTGAAGAGTTCATACGTCCCGCACCGAGACCAAGATGGAGTGTATTGGAAAACGCAAAACTGAAAAGTATAGGGGAAAATGTTTTCAGGCACTGGAACGATGCACTCAACGCGTATTTAAAATAATCAGAGAAAAGGAAGAAAGAATGAAAGGGATTATTCTTGCTGGCGGTTCAGGAACGCGGCTTTATCCAATAACGAAATCTGTATCTAAGCAGCTGCTGCCCATTTATGATAAACCGATGATTTATTATCCTTTATCAACACTTATGCTGGCAGGTATTAAAGAAGTATTGATCATATCAACACCCACTGATTTGCCCTTTTACGAGAACTTATTCGGAAGCGGCGAAAGCCTTGGTATGCATTTTAGTTACAAGATCCAACAGGCGCCAAATGGCTTGGCGGAAGCCTTTATAATAGGTGAAGAGTTTATTGGTGATGACAAATGTGCGCTGATATTGGGTGACAATATCTTTTTTGGGCATGGTTTTACAAAAAGCCTGCACAATGCAGTTGAACTTGAACAGGGCGCTGTTATTTTTGGTTATTATGTCAATGAGCCGCAGGCCTACGGCGTTGTGGAATTTGATAAACAAGGCAACGTTGTTTCCATCGAAGAAAAGCCTGCAAACCCCAAATCCAATTATGCTGTCCCTGGTTTATATTTCTATGATAATGACGTTGTAGGCATAGCTAAAAGCATTAAGCCCTCGGCGCGCGGTGAGCTTGAGATAACAACTGTCAATGAGGAGTACTTGAAAAGAGGAAGCTTGAAAGTTGAAATCATCGGACGGGGGACGGCCTGGCTTGATACCGGAACACACAACGATCTTTTGGCTGCAGGCAGTTTTGTAGAAACCATACAAAAGAGGCAAGGGCTCTATATTGCCTGCATAGAAGAGATCGCGTTTCGTATGGGGTATATTGATAGCGCATGCCTTATGAGACTCGCCCAGCCATTACTTAAGACTGAATACGGGCAGTACATTCATCAGTTGGCAGAAAGGCATAAATAGTATGGCCAAAATCAAAGTTGTTAAAACGTCCATTGACGGGCTCATTATAGTAGAGCCTCAGGTTTTTGGTGATGATCGTGGATATTTCATGGAGAGTTATAACAAGCAGGCTTTTGAAAACGAAGGCCTGTTTATGGATTTTGTACAGGACAATGAGTCAAAATCCAAAAAAGGTGTTTTGCGGGGTTTGCATTTTCAAACAAAGCATGCTCAGGGGAAATTGGTAAGGGTCGTCTGCGGAGAAGTATTCGACGTAGGTGTGGATTTAAGGGCAGGCTCTCCAACCTATGGGAAGCATGTGGGCGTCAAACTATCAGGTGAGAACAAAAAAATGTTCTATATTCCTGAAGGTTTTGCGCATGGTTTTTTGGTTTTATCCGATGAAGCGTTATTTACCTATAAATGTACAAACATCTACCATCCCGAATATGACGCCGGTATCATATATAATGACAAAGATATCGCTATAGATTGGCCGCTGGATGAAAAAAGTATTTTATTATCTGAGAAAGATAAAAAGCTGCCCTCATTTATGGAAGCGGATTATCATTTTTCGCAGGAGGAAGCATGAAAAAAGTTTTGGTCACCGGCGGAGCCGGATTCATTGGTTCGAATTTTATAAGGTATTTGACTGACACACATAAAGACTGGATATTGGTTAATCTTGATGCTTTGACCTATGCGGGAAACCTGCAGAATCTAGACGATTTGAATACAAACAGGAATCATTTTTTTATCAAAGGTGATATAACAGACAGAAAATTGGTCACGTCACTTTTCAGCGAATACAGCTTTGATTATGTGGTCAATTTTGCTGCAGAGAGCCATGTAGACAGAAGCATAAAACAACCCGAGGTTTTTATTGTTACAAATGTGCTTGGAACACAATGCTTGCTTGATTGTGCTAAAGAAAACTGGCAAACAGGAAAAGACCAGCAAGGATATCCGACTTACCGCGATGGGGTCAAGTATTTGCAGGTATCCACAGATGAAGTGTATGGCGCACTCGGCAAAACGGGATTATTCACAGAATCGACTCCGCTTGCGCCTAACAGCCCCTACTCAGCAAGCAAGGCATCCGCAGATTTGCTGGTAAGAGCATACAATAAGACTTTTAAGCTGCCGGTCAATATCACACGCTGCTCCAACAATTACGGCCCGTACCAATTTCCTGAGAAACTGATACCGCTGATGATCGGCAATGCCGCAGATGAAAAACCGCTGCCTGTCTATGGAGACGGCATGCAAATAAGAGACTGGCTGCATGTCAGCGATCATTGCTGTGCGATCGATACGGTGCTCGAAAAAGGGAAAGATGGGGAAGTCTACAATATTGGCGGGAATAATGAAAAAGCCAATATTGAGATTGTCAAGCTTATACTTATTAATCTTGGGAAGCCTGAAAAGCTCATTAAATATGTTGAGGACAGGCTCGGCCATGACAGGCGCTACGCTATTGACAACACCAAAATAACCAGCGAGCTCGGATGGAGCCCTGCCTATACTTTTGAGCAAGGGATTGAAGAAACGATCATGTGGTATATGGATCATAAAGCCTGGCTTGCGAATGTACGAGACGGGTCTTATATGGAATACTATAATCAATACTATAAGCTGAATGATTGATGAGGTTTTATGGCTAAAAGTATTACGATTTCTATTGTGACATATAACGATGAAAAGTATATTGGTAATCTTCTTGGCTCAATAAATGAATGTGTAAAACTTGAAGATTGCCATATCTTTTTGATTGATAATGGCTCACAGGATGAAACGATAAACATTGCAAAAGAGAAAAATGATAATATCACAATAATAAAAAATGAAAAAAATATTGGATTTGGAGCCGGTCATAATAAGGTTTTAAATATACTTGAATCAAAGTATCATGTGATTCTTAACCCGGATATTGTATTAGAATCGGATGTCATAAGCCAAATGGCCTGCTATTTAGATTCAAATCCGGATATCGGCATGATCACGCCCAAAATACTTTATCCGGATGGCGCTGTTCAGATTCTGCCAAAAAGAGACCCCAAACCACTATACATGTTGGCACGAAGGAGCAAAGTCAAGGCTCTTAAAAAGTACAAGGATGAATATGAGATGACAGAGGCGGGAGCGGATAAGGCATATGATATTGAGTTTGCTTCAGGCAGTTTTATGTTTTTAAGAACAGAGCTTTTTAAAAAAGTTGGCGGCTTTGATGAACGCTACTTTTTGTATATGGAAGATGCCGATCTGTCAAGAAAAGTGCGGCAGTATACGCGAATACAGTATAACCCATACTTTATTGTCTATCATGACTGGCAGCAGGCAGGAGCAAAACAAATCAAATATTTCATAATTCATGTTGTTTCAATGATTAAATATGCTGTGAAGTGGAGAAAACAGAAAGAGACTTGATTGTCTATTATGGAGATAAAATGCTGCAGGAAATAATGGTCACAATACTTATGGCCACATATAATGGTGAAAAGTATATTAAACAACAAATCGATTCAATTCTTAACCAGACATATAGAAACTGGCGTCTTTTTATTTCGGATGACGGTTCAACAGACAATACATGCAGTCTTATAACGGCATATGTTAAAAGGTATCCCAATAAGATAGAGTTTATTGACAATAGAAACGGATGTGGAAGTGCCTGCAGCAACTTTTTTTTCTTGTTAAAACATGCCCTGATCCGAAATTCGGGATATATCATGTTCTGTGATCAGGATGATGTTTGGGCTGTCGACAAAATTGAAACCAGCTTAAATGCAATGAAGTATGAAGAAGCAAAGGCTGGTGCTGATTCTCCGCTTTTGGTTTTTACAGATCTTAAGATAGCAGACAATCAGATGAATTTGCTTTCAAAGTCCTTTATGGCGTATTCGCATCTTAAAGGTAACAGAACATTGCTAAGGCATCTGTTAATACAAAATGTTGTGACAGGATGCACAATGATGATAAACAAAGCCCTTTCACAGATGTCAATTAAGAGTAGCGATGAAAAAAACATAATGATGCATGATTGGTGGATTGCATTGGTTGCTTCATCCTTTGGCAGAATTTCTTTTTTAAATTTAGCTTCTGTGACCTATAGGCAGCATGAGAAAAACGCCATAGGCGCAAAGAATGTGATGAGCCTTCAATACCTGATAAACAAGCTATTTATCAATAACAATATAAGAATCTCGATGAGGCATTCCATGCAGCAGGCGAAACATTTTTACGAAACATATTACAATTATCTATCAGAAGAACAGGCCACTCTCGTCAAAACCTATTCTGAGCTTTGCGATCACAACAAAATTCATCGAATTGTATTTCTATTCAAACATAGAGTTTTTAAATATGGGTTATTCAGAAAAATTGCACAGATTGTTTGGGTATAGGAAGAATAATGGAGAGTATCATTTCTAAACAAAATAAAGCAATTGAATTTATGCGGAAGATATCATTTTGTTTTTTTTGCCTTCTATTAATTGACTGTACCATCAGCGGTGGTGGGCGATGGCTAATGCTTGGACCGCTTAGCTTTCGTATGATAATCGGCCTTATTGCACTCATATCTGCGTTGCCGGTTTTTTTCAGTAAACTTAACCAGTGGGTAAAAAACCCTATTATTATAAGCATCGCCGTGTTCTTTATTTATCTTTCCATTTGTGCATTAGTAGGCATTCTGAATCAAAACAGAATTGACGTACTGCAAAAGGATATATTTGGGTTTGCATGGTTGTTTTTAATCCCTGTGGCTATGGTCACGATAAAAGACGGCCATCATTTTGAATTTATACAAAAATGCATTATTTGGGGCGCTTTGATACAAGCTATTCTAATTATAGGCATCAATATCGTATGCCTTGTACAAAACGAATTGAACAAACCAATTAACCAAATATTAATTAGTACTCAAATTGGAAACATTGATTACATAACAACAAACCTGTTCCGCATTTTTACAAAAAGCAGCTCATATTTGATTGTAGGAATTATCTTTGCAACATACAAGCAAGTATGCAGTAAGAAATTTATTTGGGTATATGCTATTTCTGCAGGTGTATGTCTTTGCGCATTGATGCTGACTTATACGAGATCAATATATGGCGCTGCATTTATAACAATTGGGTTTACAATCATTTTGCACTTCATCAGTGTGAAAGGAAAGAGAATAAAACTCTTCCAGCATGTTGTTATTTTTATGTTGGTAGCAGTTATTTTGACAATGGCACAGCAAGTGGCGTCTGGAAAGAGCTATTTTCAGTTTGCGGTAAATCGTGTATTTTCAATAGATTTTGTTAAAGAAGAAGTTGCCGAAGAAAAGGATATCAATGATTCTGTGTCGGGTGAGAAAGAAACTGTTGAGACTGTTAATATCTCAGATCATTTATATAATACTAACAATGAGGGGAGCTATACCACAGATACTGAACCAGATATCCAACAATATATTGTTGACACAAAAGACTCAGATGATTTACGCAACACCACCATACAAGAGCTGCGTGACATGATCAGCAATAATCCCATTTTTGGAAATGGTTTAGGAGCATCAATCAACTCAAGGGAAGACGGGTTGGTTGAATATTTCTATTATGATATATTGAACAAGATGGGTGTTGTTGGGGTTGTTCTGTTTTTCTTCCCAATCGCTTATATGCTTTTGATACTGATTGTTAAAATAAAAAAGAGTGATAATTTATCAATTATGTCGGATATTTTAGTTATTTTAGGGCTAGTGGGCTTTCTTATAGTTAGCTACTATAATCCTTATATGAATGCTTCAATAGGTATCTCTTGTTACGCGATTGTTTCGGGGTATTTTCAGATGGTTTGGCTTTCCAGGAAGTATAAAGAAGATTATTGATTAAAGGCAAGGAAAATAAATTGCTAACTCAGAACTCGATTATTATGGAAGATTAGAATAACAAACATTCTAAAAGCCCAAGTTCTCTTCTAAGTAATTAATTTTGTTGACAGCTAGTTTAATAGCATCTAAGTATTTAACTTCAAGTCTCCAGTCTAATTTCTCAACAGGTGAATGCTTAATTAAATCATAGATCTGTTTTACATCAGCACAATCATTAGTTCTTATAAGGTGTTGTAGCTTATGCAATTCAGTTGAAGAAATTATTGGAACATTATACCAAACATCAGAAATTTCAGAATCAACTTTAGCCATCAGGGAAAATAGATAATGAACCCAAAAATACGGATATTTATTGGAGCGAATTGAATTCTCATGTGATACTTCATATATGGGATCATCAACCTCAAAATTAGGGACCAACCTGGGATCGCCTATTAAATCTCTAGGCTTATCCCAATACCTAACAATCTCCTCCCACCATCTATTTAAAATTAAATGATTCTTTGTCGCAGCTAAAAACCAAGAAGACAACAAACAACCTTTTGCATGGTAACAATGAAAAGCAAAAAAACCGGTATTAATAGACTTTGGTAACCAATCACTTAAAGGCTTTATTGCCAACAGAGAGGCATCTACCCAAACTCCACCATAGTTTTTTAATGCATTAATACGCACTATATCAGATAATGCTTGCATACTTATCTGCGTACTATCAAATGGAAATTGCTTTAATACCTTATTTGCATAAGCCATATCTAATATTTTAAGCTCATATTCAGTATTAAGCTTTCTCCAGCTATCAACGCATAACTTTACAATATCGGGAGCTTTTTCTATACTATCATCCCAGAACATAAAAATTTGTTTTGGCAATTGTTCATAGTATTTACCAATTCGAAAATTATTACGTAAAAACTTATTAATAGAATTAAAACGATTAGCTATTATATCGAAAGCGTTGTCCAACTGACAGGCCCTCCATGAGTATATTTCTAGTTAATTAAGCACAACGCGGGTCAAAATACCCGATATTAAATATTCGACAAAATATTTTACTCTCCTTTATTTGTTGGAATACTTAAAACAATTCTGTACAAGCGAAAGATACAATCTATACTAGTTAAGTAAGCAAAGTAAATAAATTGCCAACACCATATCTTGATGTTATAATAGCAAAGTATTTCGAAAGAATTAAGGTGATTATGATAAAAAGAGCACTGATTATTTACCATAAATATGGTTTTCTTCTATCTCAGCTGGTTCAGAGAGATTTTAAAACGAGATATCGAAGATCTGTGCTGGGCGTATTATGGAGTCTGCTGAATCCACTACTTATTATGGTTGTTCAATATTTGGTATTCTCTACGCTGTTTAGATGGAATATTCCAAATTTTGCAGTCTATCTGCTTAGCGGTATTGTCATTTTTAATTATATGGCTGACGCAACTTCGCAGTCTATGACATGCATTGTACAAAACGTATCTCTAATAAACAAAGTATATGTGCCAAAATATATCTATCCTTTTTCACGTGTGCTTTCATCCGGAGTAAATTTTCTTTTTTCATTAGCTGCGCTTTACATTGTTATACTTATCACTGGGCTCCAAATTACAGCGTATCATTTGTCAATTCCTTACGGGATACTAATGCTGTTCTTATTTATCAATGGTCTATCTCTTTTGCTTGCGTCGATGATGGTCTTTTTTCGTGATACGCAGTTTTTATATAGTGTCTTTTTAACAATTTGGACGTATCTTACGCCGCTTTTTTACCCGGAGAGCATACTTCCTCCTTTAATGCTAAATATACTCAAGTTTAATCCGATGTATCATTTTATTCGATTTATTCGGACGATCGTTTTAGATGGCGTTTTACCAGGTTTTCAGCAATGGATATATTGTTCAGTTTTTGCGATAATATCTTTCGCCTTAGGCGTAATAGTGTTTAAGAAGACCCAAAATAAGTTTATTCTTTATCTTTAAAGCGGGAAGAAAATGATGATTATTGAAGCAAAGAATGTAACAATGGAATTCCGTATGGCAAACGATCGGGTAAACAGTCTAAAAGAGTTTTTTGTTAAAAAGATTTCGCGTAAGCTGCATTTCAAAACATTTACAGCCTTAAAAGAGGTTACATTTACTGTGGAAAAAGGAGAGGTTATCGGATTTATTGGCAGCAACGGTGCAGGAAAAAGTACATTGTTAAAAGTGATTTCCGGAATAATGACCCCTACTTCCGGCAGCGTACAGGTCAACGGAAACATTGCTCCAATGCTCGAATTGGGCGCTGGCTTTGACGTTGATTTAACTGCACGTGAAAATATATTTCTTAACGGTGCTGTATTAGGTTATTCTAAACATTATCTGCAGGATAGATATGAAGATATCATTGAGTTTTCGGAGCTTAAGGATTTTGCAGAGACTCCAATACGAAATTTTTCTTCAGGCATGATAATGAGGCTTGCCTTTTCTATTGCAACGATTGTCCAGCCGGATATACTGATTGTGGATGAGATACTCTCAGTGGGAGATGCGCATTTTCAAAACAAGAGCCTAATCCGGATGAAAGAATTGATGAGCGGGGGAACTACGGTTCTTTTTGTTTCGCACGGCCTTCAGACGGTGCGGGATTTGTGTGATCGTGTCATTTGGCTTGATCATGGACAAATTCGCATGATCGGTGATACTGATGATGTTTGTGATTCTTACATAAAGTATATGGAAACAATCAAATAGAAAGCACAAAAGGCATTAAGACCTTGGGGCCCCCAATGCGAGTTCAATGGATAGAAAAAAGCATTCACCAATGAGCGACGAGAAAGAGGGAAATTAAATTGGCTGAGTTAATCTTTGATTCATATAAGGGCCAAACGGATTATTCCGATGGCGAATCCATAGAAAAGCAGATACTTGACATTGTTAAAAATGGTGATATTGATCAAGCTGCGCAAAGCAAAAGCTGGCCTATAGTTTACCATTTATCTTCTTTGCGCGAGAATATTTTGAATTGGTATCCATTTAAAAAGGGCAGCACCATTCTTGAGGTTGGCTCAGGATGTGGCGCTCTTACCGGCCTTCTCTGTGACAGGGCGAAGGCAGTTGTTTCGGTAGAATTGACGGAAAGGCGTGCGTTAATTAACTATGAAAGGCATAAGAGTCTGGATAACTTAAAGATAATGGTAGGAAATCTGGAGGATATGTGTTTTGAGGAACGGTTTGATTATGCAATCATCAATGGCGTTCTGGAGTATTCAGGTGAATTCATGAAAGGAAGAAATCCGCATGTATGTTTTTTACAGGCGATATCTTCTTTTTTAAAGGATAATGGGATAATTTTGCTAGCAATTGAAAACCGCTTGGGGCTTAAGTACTTCTCCGGTGCCAGGGAAGATCATCTGGGTGGTTTTTTTGACGGTATTAATGGGTATATAGGAAAGAAAATCAGGACCTTTTCCAAAGAAGAATTAAATGAATTAATTGATCAGGCCGAATTGCATGCTATAAAATACTTTTATCCTTTTCCAGACTATAAATTTCCATTTGAGATTTTTAGTGACTCGACGGTTAACTCTATGGAGCCCCGCACAAGAGATATCGCACTAGAGGCCACTCGTGTACAGCTCTTTGATAACAGAAATGTATATCGGTCTTTAATGCTGGAAAAAGTAATGGACAGGTTTTCAAATTCATTTTTAGTAGAAATAGCAAAGAGTAAAAGGGCGCCGGTTCAAACAGCTTATGTTAAATTAAGCACAAATCGTTATAATCATTTTAAGATTATGACGTATTTTGAAAACGATAAAAAGAGAGCTTTCAAAAAAGCGTTACACCAAGAAAGCGAGCAGCATATTGAGCATATGAAGTGCTTCGGAAAGTATCAAAGAAATTCACTGGTTAATATCAACTGCTCTGCAGAAGCCCTAGGCGCCATTAATTTCCCGTATGTCAACACAAAGAGTTTTGACACAATTCTTATGGAATGCTTTCGAAATGGATTAAGCTGTTTTATTGCGCAGATCTCAAATTTCCGTGATATGTTATACAGTGGCGTGGAGGTTTCACAGGGACATTATTCGACTGATTTTCAAGTTGTTTTTGGAACTCATACTTGCGCTGAGCCATTACATTGGTTAAATGATGCAAACATTGATTTAATCGCAGACAACATATTTCCTGTAGACGGAAATTACTATATTATTGACTATGAATGGCATATGCCATGCATGGTACCCCTAGAGTTTGTTCTGTGGCGTATGATAAGGCAGTTTATTGATAGTCACTCATTGTGTGAACAGATTACAGAAACAGACTATTATCAGATTATTGGCATAAACCATCAAATTGAGGAGTGTTTTTTGAGTTGGGAGAAGCATTTCGCATACAAGTATGTGGGCATCGTAGAGTTGGATGATTTCGCTAAGCCTATTGTGCATATTGATCTTGAAAAAGCGGTTAGTGCTTTCCTTGGCAATGAATTATTTAGTACATTGTTTTTTGACACAGGACAAGGGTTTACGGATATCAATATAGAGAGAGTGCATGCAACCTTAACGACGGATGGATATACTGTAGTCTTTAATAGCAAACATTTACGTCGTGCCAAGCAGATACGTTGGGATCCTATTGAAGGTCACCCTTGTAAGATTAAGATTGAAAAAATTGAGAGTGATATGGGCCAGATTGACGTTGATCCATTGAATGCTGAAACGGAAAAAGAAGGGGATTTTTATATTTTTTATACATTTGACCCCCAGTTTGTAATAAAAGGCGACATGTCCAGTGCGACATATATAAAGATTTGTTTTCAGTGTGAAATTCAAGACTGGAGAACAGGTTATATGCAGCGTGAAATTGATATTGCTCTGTGTCAAAG
This sequence comes from Christensenellales bacterium, assembly GCA_040768905.1. Taxonomy (GTDB): domain Bacteria; phylum Bacillota; class Clostridia; order Christensenellales; family SZUA-584; genus SZUA-584. The sequence continues at coordinate 1,234,363 of JAXGMA010000001.1, read as the reverse complement.
CACAATTGAGATGCAAAAATCCAAGCTGGATGAGCTTAAAACAAACATGGATAAGATTAATACAGATATGCAAAATAGCCGCATTAAGTCGGCTGCGAAGATACTGATGTATGGTCAGTTATATAAGAAAAGAAGTGATTCATAGAAAGGAGTCTATTTTAAATGGATAAAGTTAGCGTCATAATTCCATGTTTTAATGATGGAGCATATATTGAAGAAGCGATTGAATCAGCTAAATCGCAAACATATCCAAGTATAGAAATAATTATAATTGATGATGGATCGGATGATGTGCATACTCAAACAATACTCAGCAGGATCAATGATTCAAATATTCGGATCATTCGAAAAGAGAGAGTGTTGCCAGCTGCAGCTAGAAATGCGGGCATTTCTGTAGCAGAAGGAAAATATATATTGCCACTTGATGCTGATGACAAAATTGAGCCAGATTATATAGCAAAAGCTGTTAAGATCATGCAATCAAATCATGAAATTGGCGTAGTTTATTGTCAGGCAGATTTTTTTGGCGATAAGAGTGGCAGATGGGAGTTACCGGCATATTCGCTTGATAAGATGTTGCTTGACAATATCGTTTTTGTAACGGCTTTGTTTTATAAATCCGATTGGGAGAGAGTCGGCGGTTTTAATACAGTCATGTCTCATGGAATGGAAGATTACGATTTCTGGCTAAGTATCCTGGAATTAGATCGTGAAATATATCAGATACCTGAGGTTTTGTTTCATTATCGCATTAAATCAAATTCACGAACAAAGGTTTTTCAAGAAAACTTAAATCATATCCAACAGACTTATCGAGATATATACTTTAGTCATACGAAGCTATATAAAAAGCATGCTGATAAATACGCCATTATTTTACGCGAAGCTTTGATTGATCAAATATATATGAATAAGTCGTTAAAAGAAAGTATTGCTATCTTGAACAGGTTAAATAAATTACCTGTGATAAAAAGTATCATAAAAAAGTTTATAATGCGATAGTCAAGGAGAGTATATGGTTATCTTCACATCAATATGCACAAATTATATTCATAAAGCAAAGATTCTTGCCGAATCTGTGAAAAGGCACATCCCTAATGCAATTTTTATCATATGCCTAGTTGAAAGAGAAGTTCCCACTGGAATGATATCACCTTTTTTTGATCAAGTGGTTCTGGCTAAAGATTCATGGAATGGGAATTTTAATCGTTTTATATTTAAGCACACAATAGTTGAAGCTTCAACGTCCGTCAAGGGACAGTTTTTCCGATATTTATTAGAAGCTTATCCCAATGAAGATATGTTTATTTATCTTGATCCTGACATATGCGTATATGACGATTTTACGGAATTAAGAGCGCTTCTCAGAAAACGCCCGATTATCCTGTGCCCGCATCTATTGCAGCCAGGTAATATTGATATGGAGTTATCTAGTACTGCACATGGAGTATATAATTTAGGCTTCCTGGCGATAAACCGTAGCAAAGAAGCTCAGAGATTTATCAACTGGTGGGCGGAACGGCTTTATCTCTTTTGTTACGATGATATCCAGCGTGGCATTTTTACAGACCAAAAATGGATTGACCTTGCCCCCTGTTTCTTTGATGTGGAAATTTTTAAGCACAGGGGATATAATTTTGGAACGTGGTCGCTCCTAAACTGTGAAATGAATGAGGTGGATGGAAAACAATATATAAAAGGAGAGCCCTTAAGATTTATCCATTATTCTGGTTATGGCGAAACCTTGAATAAATGCATGAATGATTGGCTTCCCAAGAATATAGACCACCCATTTAAAAAACTTTTCAGTGAGTATGAAAGAAGCCATATTGAACATGATGCAAGTGGCATTTCTAAAACCCAATGGTCATATGCAACGTATACTTCTGGTAGATTGATTATCGATAAAGCCAGGAAAATGTATCGCGAAGACTATGAAATCATGTTTAGTATGGAAGATCCGTTTCAAATGAGCAATAGATATTTCTGCAAAAAAAATAATATATGTAAGATTTTAGATAAAACCTTAGAGAAGTATAGAGCTGCCAGAAGAATAATAGAATCACAAGGCTATAGAGTTCTATTCAAAAAAGTAGTGAGAAAAGTTTTTAAGATTTTTTTTCGACGCTAAGCCCAAGTCTGCCTTAGATGTTCCAAAAGGCTTTCCAAATTGGAAAGCATGCAAAGATTTATTGGAATCATGAGCGAGAGGAAAGTTATGAATAATGAACGAAAAAGATTTGCATTATATATAGGGCTTTGTGTTTTAATAACAGCTATTTGTTTCGGATGGATGTCTTACAAAGGACTTTTTTATAGCTATTTAGATATTGGAGCAGATACCTATTCCAGTTATTGGCCGTATTATGCTAGTTTCCGACAAGCATTATTAGAGGGGAATCTTAGCTTCTGGAGTTTTTCTTTGGGTATGGGCGGAAGCCTTATGGGCGCTTCATCACTACTAGTGGATCCATTCAACGTTCTGCTTTTTTTGTTTCCAGCAGAAGAGATGTCTGTTGGCCTGGGTATCGTTACTGTCGTAAAGTATTTGGTTCTAGCAGTGTTAGCATGGTTGTACATAGGAGAGTTGGGATACCGCAATGTACCACGAATGGCAGCAGCATTGTGTATAACCTTCTGTGGTTTTTTCACAGGCTGGGGGCAGCATTATCATTTCGCAACGATGTTTGTAATGTTTATACTTGTCATGTATGCCTTCGAACGTTACGTTTCATCTGGGCGTTGGATGCTTTTAATCCTAGCCATAGGAATGCTTGCTGCACACTCAGTATATTTTACATTCATGATATTATTGTTGATGGCAGCTTATTCAATTATTCGATATTTTGCATTGCATAATTTCTCATGGAAACCATTTTTTATTTACTGTCTCCGTCTACTTGGGATAGTACTGGGGGGGCTAGCATTGGCGGCAGTACTTGTTTTACCACAAGTTGCCTCATTGCTCAACAGCCCTCGTATAAGTGGAAATGAATTATCCCAATTGATTATAATTTCATGGAATCAATTGGCAACGGTTGCGGGCCGCTTTCTTTCAAATTCGCAATTTGGGGTAAATATTTATACTGGAGTTATTAATTTCTATGAGGGGCCATTTCTATATGTTGGAATATTATTGTTGATAATTTTGCCACTTTTATTCAAACGTGGGCGTCAAAATCGATTACGAATTATAATTATGGCAATAATTGCTTTTGCACTCTTGTTTCCAGAAACAATCAATCCTGTCTTTAATGCGTTCTCAAGCAGAACTTCCCGGTGGACTTTTATACTTGTACCGGCTTTTGCATTAGCGATTGCAGAAGGAGTCAGAAGCCTGCTTGATGAATCAAAAGAAAAAACACCAGTAAGCGGTTTTATTATTGCAGTTGCTTTGTGGTGCTATAGCACCATTTGGTCTGTGATACGTCTTGGATCCTTTGATTCACTCGATCTAAACGCAAAAATATCAATTATTAGCACAGCTTCAATACTATTCATCTATTTTGTAGTGTTTGTATTGAGTAAAAAGCTGATCAAAAAAATTGGGTTAGTCCTAATTGTGATTTTATGCATGGAGCTTGGCATTAATCTATTTGTTAGCGTTAACTTACGTAGCCTCGTACCTTTAGATGGCAGTTTTACTATTCCATATTTTGATAATACATTGACGGCATTGGATACTGTTCGAGAGATGGATGATGATTTTTATCGTGTGGGCAAAGACTATGGAACCAATGACCTTACGGATCCACTTATCCAAAACTATTTTGGAGAAAAGCAATATAGCAGTGTTGCTTCGGGAGAGTTATGGAGTTTTATGGAAGCGTTCCAGTTACGAGGTCAGTCTTCGGGATTATTCTACGGCTTTGGGCATAATGAGTTACTACGTGGTTTTTTAAACGGAAAGTATTTTTTTTCACGAAACAATACAGATCGATATAGTTATGATCATGTTTTCAATACGAGGGATGGAATAACTCAGGTATACAAAAACCGGTATTATTTGCCGCTTGGATTTATTTATACAAGACAAGTTGATCAAAGCGCATTTTATAAAGCTTCTGTCATGGAACGAACGGCATATTTATTTGCAGGATATCTGACGCAGGATGAAACTGAGGCAGTTTGTTTGGCAGCGGAAAAAGAACAGCTTCCAATAGTAAAAGAAACAACAATCCCAGCCAATGTTCTGTTATATGATGATATTACTAATAACATACAATATGAACAGGTTGCAAATTTTTTACCTCAATACACAGGACTGATCCCTGGAATTGTGATTACGCCTGAAGAAAGAATAGACGGCATAATTACGTTAGAATTAACTATTGAGACACCTACCAAAGCAACTGCCGCTATATATTATAAAACTGATAATGAATACTCTATATCGCAAGTCGAATACTTTACAATATATCCAAATCAGACAGAGTACGAAATCTTGCTTTCGATTGATAACATTACTCAATTGCGCATTGACTTTCCAACTGAAATTACTGAATATGGTGGTATAAATGCAACGATACAAAAAAACGATTTATCCACATTTGATGCATTAAGAAATTCATTGCTAAAAAATGGTTCTTTTGAGATTCGAAATTTCCAGCAAAGTAGAATTGCAGGGATTATAGAGGCAAAAGAGGATGGGTTACTGTTTTTCTCAATACCCTACAATAGCGGATGGAAAGTAATAATAGATGGTAAATCAATTCAGCCTCAATGTGTTAACATCATGTTTATGGGTGTACCAATTAAAGAAGGCCTACATAGCGTAGTAATTGAATATCGTCAGCCAGGTCTATTAGAGGGTGGTGTTATATCGTTGTGCGCTATAGTAACTATTTCTATTATATATATAATAAGCAGAAAAAGGAAAAAGAGATAACAGATAAATTCAAACATAGACTTATCGATGGCTACAAGACTTGCATTACATTATAACATAGGGTATTATATTTTATGATTATTAGATAATAAAGGCATAAATGGGTGTAAGCGCAGTATTATGAATGTTGTTGATGCGGCTTGGGAAAAGAGAAATATCGGCGTGAGTTGTTTAGAAATAGACCTGCTTGCCAGCGATTCGATTTCCGATTTGGAAGAGTATCTTATTGATAAAGACGTAGATTATGTGGTCTTAAAATGCCCGGTAAATTGTTCGGATTTTATTTGGAATCTGCCTCGGGCTGGCTTTACATTTATTGAGAGTCAAATCATTTTAGAGTTGTCAAAAGACAATTATCGCGGTCCTTCTTTTATTAAGATTACGGAAAGAAACACTGATATGAAAAGGCTTTTCGATAAAGCAGAGATTTTACGCGCTATTGAAAAGATTCCGCATGATGTTTTTGATACTGACAGGATATCTTTAGACCCGCATTTTTCAAAAGAACTAGCTGGGATGCGGTATAAAAATTGGGTATTAGATTTGATGGATAAGGGAGACCACTTCCTTGAGCTTTCTGTCAAAGGTGTACCTGCAGGCTTTTTTATAGCCCGAAAAAGCGAAGGCCCTATTGGTTATGCCGGGTTGGCGGGGATGTATTCGCAGTTTAAAGGCAAGGGCTTTGGAATAAGCTTGATCAACAAAGGCATGAATTATATTCTACAGGCCGGACACCAAAAAATAATAACAGGCGTTTCCTCCAACAACAAGAATATTTTAAAAGTCCATAACATTCTTGGTTTCGAGGTATGCGACATTAAATACGTCTATGTGAAACATAAACAAAAAGGAGAGCTTCTATGAACAGCGAACAAAAGCTAAAAGAGATATTCAGCGATGTTTTTTCTCTGGAGAAGAGCGAAATCGGTGAGGATCTTGCATACAACACGATTGCTGCCTGGGATTCGGTTGGGCACATGAAATTGGTAGCGGAACTTGAGGACGCTTTTGATATTATGATGGATACGGAAGATATTATCGATCTGAGCACTTATGCAAAAGGACGGGAGATTTTAACCAAATATGGTGTCGAATTCGAATAACAAAAATATGCTTGAAGGCAAAGTTGCTTTGATCACAGGTGCGTCAAGAGGCATTGGAGCGGCAATCGCAGATGCTTATGCAAGCAGAGGTGCTGTTGTTTACGCCAATGTCCGTGAACAAGAAGCTTGTGAAAAACTGAACGCAAAAAACAATCCGCAGATCAGGCCGCTACGCTTTGATGTTGTTGATTTTGAAGCATCCAAGGCTGCCGTGATGCAGATTTATAAAGAGCAAAAGAGACTGGATATTCTGGTTAATAACGCTGGAATTATGGTAGACGCGCTTCTTGGCATGATAACCAACGAACTTATGAAAAAAGTCTTCGAAGTCAACGTGTTCGGGTCTATCAACCTCGCGCAGTTAGCCGCGCGGATAATGCAAAAAAGCGGATCAGGCAGTATCATTAACATCTTATCGATTGTCGGCACAAAGGGAAACGCAGGGCAATGTGTCTACAGTGCAAGCAAAGGCGCATTGCTGTCATTTACATTATCCGCATCCAAAGAGCTGGCGCCAAGAGGCATAAGAGTCAACGCCATTGCGCCGGGTGTCATCAGCACAGACCTTCTCTCAAACGTTGACCCCAAATATATCGAGGAAAAACTGCAGCGCGTCAGTATGGGTAGAGTTGGGTTGCCGGAAGATATCGCGGATTCCGCTGTCTTTCTGGCATCTGATATGTCGAGATACATCACAGGACAGATAATCGGCGTAGACGGGGGCCAAATAGCATGAGCTTTTTTCGCTCACTGGAAAATCACAAGAAAAATGTTGCTATATATCAGGAGGATGCGGAGCCGGTTTTGTATGAGGAGCTTGCCCGTATAGCTGACAGAATAGCCGCTCATATTGAAAACAAGAAGGCGCTTGTCCTTATTTTTTGTAGCAATGATAAAGATTGTGTAGCGGGTTATTTGGCATGTCTGCGCGCGGGCCATGTCCCTTTGCTTTTGGATGCAGCGATTAATAAAGAGCTTGCGCAAAATCTGCTCGAAACGCATAAGCCGCATTATATCTGGGCGCCCAATGATAGTTTCGATTACAAAAGACCGAAATTCAGGTGGGGAAACTATGTTTTGGTAGATTTGCATTATGGTGAGCATCTATTGTATCCTGATTTGGCGCTTTTGCTGACAACGTCAGGAAGTACCGGCAGCCCCAAACTTGTAAGATTATCGTATAAGAATATTGAATCAAATGCACACTCAATAGCAGAATACCTGGAATTGGATGAAACACAAAGGCCAATCACAACGCTGCCAATGAATTATACATATGGGCTTTCAATCATCAACAGCCACCTGCTCGCTGGCGCGGCGATAATATTGACCAATCACACGGTGATGCAGAAGGAGTTTTGGGCCGTGTTCAGGCAATACGGCGCGACCTCTTTTGGTGGCGTACCTTACACTTATGAGATGCTCAAAAAGCTTAGGTTTTTCTCTATGAATCTCCCGACACTCAGAGCCATGACACAGGCTGGCGGTAAGCTTAACTATGAGATGACCAAAGAGTATGCTCAGTACAGCGAGCAGAAGGGGCTTAGGTTTTATGTTATGTATGGGGCATCAGAGGCAACTGCCCGGATGAGTTATCTGCCGTATCAATACGCGTTGTCCAAATGCGGAAGCATGGGCGTGGCTATACCGGGCGGCAAATTCAGTCTCGCTGATGACGCTGGCAATGAAATCACACAGCCGGAAAGGCCTGGCGAACTCGTATATCAAGGCCCCAACGTTTCACTGGGTTATGCGGAATGCCTTGATGATCTTTCAAAGGGTGATGAGAATAACGGCGTACTGTATACCGGCGATATGGCCAAACGTGACGATGATGGCTTCTACTACATTGTCGGCAGAAAAAAGAGATTTATCAAAATATTCGGAAACAGAGTCAATCTAGATGAGATTGAGCAGATGGTTAAGAACAAAGGCTATGAATGTGCCTGTACTGGAAAGGACGATCAGATGATCGTAGTGATAACCGATAAAGAGGTCATCGGCAAGGTTGAAGCCTTTCTCTCGACTGTTTTGCGTATACACAAAAGCGCGATCAAAGTGGAATACATACAAAAGATACCGAAGAACGAATCTGGCAAAACAATCTATGCGAGAATTATGGAGGTGTTTGAGTGAGTGTTGAGACTATGCTTGAGACGCCCCCTTATTCGTTAAACTCCGCGCAAAAAGAGGCTGTTTTGCTCGATGAGCTTAAAACACTCACAAAAAGGCATTATAAACTGTGCCCGGAGTATAAAGCGATATTGCAGGCATTGGGAAGGAATATTGAAGGTATAACCCGCGTCTCAGATATCCCGTTTCTTCCGGTACGCTTGTTTAAGGAATTTGATTTAAGAAGCAGCGAAGAGATATTAAAAACGATGACGTCTTCGGGCACCACAGGACAGCAGGTCTCGAAAATTCATCTCGATAAACGCACGGCGACCAATCAAACCAAGGTTCTCGCCAAAATCGTTTCCTCGTTCATTGGGCCAAAGCGTTTGCCGCTGATCATACTGGATTCACAGGCTGTAGTGAAAGATAGAAACCTGTTTTCAGCCCGGGGAGCTGGTATACTTGGTTTTTCTGTGTTCGGCAGAGATATTTTTTATGCGCTGGATGACGATATGCAGCTGAAACTGGATGAACTAAAGAGCTTTATTCATGAGCATAAAGGAAAGGGTATACTGTTATTCGGATTCACCTTTATTGTTTGGCAGCACTTCTATAATGCGCTTAAAGCGTCAGGCACAAAGCTTGATTTGGAAAAAGGGATACTTATACACGGCGGGGGATGGAAAAAGCTTGTTGACCAATCTGTGAGCTGCGAGGCTTTTCGGTCGGGCCTCAAAAATGTGTGTGGTATACGGCGTGTTCATGATTATTATGGGATGGTAGAACAAACAGGATCAATATATATGGAGTGCGAGCATGGGCATCTTCACACCTCAATATTTTCTGATGTCATTATTCGCGACCCCATAGATTTCTCACAAGCCGGAATTGGGGAAAGTGGTTTGCTGCAGGTTATATCGGTATTGCCTGAAAGCTATCCAGGCCATTCTCTTCTGACCGAAGATATAGGCACGATCTTGGGTATTGACGACTGCCCGTGCGGAAGAAAAGGCAAGTATATCGCAGTACACGGACGGATTAAGAATGCGGAAATTAGGGGGTGCAGCGATACATATGCAGCCAATTGAGCATAAAGATATGAAAGTTGTGTTGCCTGAAAAAATCGACGAAGCACGTCTGCTGTCTGCAAAGATCAGGCAACCGTTTGAAGCAATAACGCTGGATTTTTTTGACGATGTTTCCAGGCTGCTGCTCAAGAGTCCTTTAATAAGGGAATACCCTGATGTAACAACGCTTGCCTTTTGGATGAGAAAATCCAGCATGAGCAAATTAAAAGCGGATTATATGAAAACGCATGGCGAAGCTGTTTTTGCGGGAAAGGGAATCGTCTTCCATATCACACCTTCCAACGTTGCTGTGAATTTCATGTATTCTCTTGTTGCGTCTATGCTGGCCGGAAATAACAATATTATTAAGCTGGCCCCAAAAGAGCATGTGCAGGAAAGCATTATTATTGACGCACTGGTTAAGGTTCTGGAAAAGCCCCAATATTCTCAAATATCCGATGGCTTATATGTCGTTAAATACGGCATTATAAAGGAACTGACGGATTACTTTTCATCTATTTGCGACGTGAGAATCGTTTGGGGCGGAGATGCGACGATCGCTGCGATAAGAACGTCGCCGCTTCCGCCGCGCAGCACGGAAATACTTTTTGCTGACAGATATTCCTTCTGTGTTATCGACGCCAAGGCTATTCTTGACTGTGAAAACCTTGACCGGCAGGCGCTGGGGTTTTTTAATGACACGTATTTGATGGATCAAAACGCGTGCAGCTCGCCGCGGTTGGTGGTGTGGCGCGGTGAGGAATCTGTTTTAAGCGCAGCACGGAAGCGGTTTTGGGAAGCAGTACGGAAAGTTGCCAAGGAAAAATATGAACTGGTGCCTGTCATGGCGGTGGACAAGTATACCCAGTTTTGCAGGGATGCCATTACGCACAAGGGGATATCATTTGAGCGCATGGATGACAATTATGTTTACAGAATCATCATGAAGGAATTGCCGGAGGATGTGGATACAATACGCGGCACAGGCGGGTACTTCGTGGAAACTTCGGTATATGACCTTTCTGAAATTGCGCATATCGTCAATAAAAAATACCAGACGCTGACTTACTATGGAATAAGCAGGGATGACCTTAAAAACTTCGTGCTGGACAATAATCTTAAAGGTATCGACAGGATAGTGCCGTTAGGGGCTGCGCTTGATTTTGGATTGGTGTGGGACGGTTATGATTTGATAGGCTGCATGTCAAGGGAATGTGTATTTGTTGAAACAGTTACAAGAATTTAGCCGAATTACTGGACAAAACGTGAATGGTGTATTAAGTTAGTATTAGTTTGTTGGAAGGATATTTGGAATTTTGAAAACGGATTTAACTGTCATTACTCCTTTTTACAATGAATCAGAGAATGTCGATGATTTGTGTAATTTATTGGATGAATATGCCAAAGATAAAGCGTACAAGCTTGAACTCATATTTGTAAGTGATGGTTCTACAGATGATTCTGCTGAAAAAATATTAGGATTCAATTTTAAATATACAAAAGCAAAACTGATTATATTATCAAGAAACTATGGTTCACACGCAGCTATTAGGGCTGGATTAAGCAAAGCTTCCTCCGAAATCACAATGTTTTTCTCTGGAGATCTCCAAGAGCCTGTAGAATTAATAGATAGAGGATACAACAAAATACTTGAAGGCTACGATGTTGTTTATGTCCAAAAAAGGAAAACAAAAGTATCAAAAAATGAAGACTTTTTCTCCAAACTATTTGCAAGATTGGTACGCCGCTATGCAATTAAAAATTTCCCGTTGGGCGGTGTAAATAACCTTATATTCAATAAAAAGGTGCGTGATGTGGTCAACAAACATCAGGAGCTCAATTCATCCATATTCCTGCAGATAATTGATATGGGTTTTAAGAGTGCCATAATTGATTGTGATTATTTTGAGCGTAAAAAAGGCAAATCAAAATGGACGTTTGGCAAAAGGATCAAGATGTTTATTGATTCATTTGTATCGTTTTCTTTCGCCCCGATTCGCGCCGTGTCTATCATGGGTCTCTTGCTTTCCTTCGCAGGTATCCTATATGCTTTATATATTCTCATCGTTAAGATATTTGATCTTTATCCATATTCGGCGGGTTTTCCAACTATTGTTGCCGTCATATTATTCGGTTTTGGTATAACCAACATATCCCTTGGCATCATAGCGGAGTATTTATGGAGAACACTGGATAGTGCAAGGAATCGGCCCGGGTTTATTATAGATAAAGAAATTGACCTTAATTAACTATCTTTTTATTATAAGGAGTAATGAATAATGATACCAGTAGCCACTCCGCAAATTGGTGAGGAAGAAAAACGTGCGGTTCTAGGCGTACTTGACAGCGGTTTTATAGCAAGCGGGAAACAAGTTATCGACTTTGAAACATGTTTTGCACAATACATAGGCACTCAGCATGGTATTGCATGTTCTTCCGGAACCACTGCGTTAGAGTTAGCTTTAAGAGCTCTTGGAATACGTGAAGGAGACAAGGTCATAACGACGGCATACTCGTTCATTGCTTCAACAAACAGTATCGTCTACGTTGGCGCGAAACCCGTTTTCGCGGATATTGATGAAAAAACGTTTACCATCGACCCATTGTCTTTGGAGCAAAAAGTCAAAGAAAATCCGGATGCCAAAGCGATATTGGTCGTCCATCTGTTCGGGCAATCCTGCGACATGGACGCAATACTAAGTATCGCTCAAAAAAACGCTTTGTTGGTCATTGAAGATTGCGCCCAGTCTCATGGTGCCAAATGGCGGAACAAAAAATGCGGAACATTTGGACATGCGTCAACATTCAGCTTTTACCCGACGAAAAATATGACCACATCTGAAGGCGGGATCGTGTTAACAAATGACATGGCTGTGGCCGACAAGGCAAGATTACTCGTTAACCACGGAATGAAAATAAGGTATCAGCATGACATCGTTGGATACAATTATAGGATGACCAATATTTCTGCGGCGATTGGAATTGAGCAGCTTAAAAAGCTTGACGGTTTTAACGATGCCAGAAGAAAAAACGCTTCTTTCTACAATGAAAATATTATAAATGACAGTATTATTGTCCCGTATGTATCAGACGCCGCGCACCATGTGTATCATCAGTACACGATCAAGGTGTTAAAAGGAAAAAGACAGGATCTGATAAAGGTTTTTGAAAGCAGCGGAATAGGACACGGCATTTTTTATCCTTATAGCATACCTGAACAAGCCTGCTATAAGAATATGAATTTCCATACGGAATATAAGGTCACGGACATCATTAAAGATCAAGTGCTGTCTATTCCTGTTCATCCGGCATTGAAGCCCGGTGATCTTGAAAAGGTTACAGCGGCAATAAACGCCTTATAAGAGGAGAGTTAATGAACGATTATTATATACATGAGTCGTCTCATGTTTCCGGCAAAGCAAGAATCGGGCAAGGGACTAAGGTCTGGATTAATGTCCAGATTCGTGAGGATGCGAGAATCGGCGAAAACTGCATCTTGAGCAAAGATGTTTATGTAGACCATGCTGTGACAATCGGGAACAATGTGAAGGTGCAAAACGGCGTTTCTGTCTATAATGGTGTAACGATTGAGGATGATGTCTTTGTGGGTCCGCACGCGGTTTTTACAAATGATTATTTCCCGCGTGCTCAGAATCCTAATTGGAAGGTCGTGCCTACGCTTATTAAGAAGGGCGCATCCATCGGTGCAAATGTTACAATTATTTGCGGCAACACGATCGGTGAATATGCCATGGTAGGCGCGGGCAGCGTAGTGAAAAACGATGTCGCTCCATACGCGCTGGTTGTTGGCAACCCCGCCAAAAGAATCGGCGTTGTCTGCAAATGCGGCCAAAGAGTCAAGGAAAATCGTTGTCCAGTGTGCGGTTTTGAGATTCCGCCGCAGCATAGATAAGGCGTCAAATGCAAAAAAGTACTTTTCAAAAAATAGGTGACTATGCATTTTTGCATATATGCTACCTTATTTATTCCTTAACAGCCGTATGCTCAAAGTCGGCTGCCATGAGTGAGTTTTTAAGCGGTAGGTTCTTTTTGTTTGCAGGGCTCCTTGTCATCTCATTAGGGATTTACGCGTTGCTTTGGCAGCAGTTGATCAAACGCTTTTCTTTAGTGAAAGCGTACTCAAATAAAGGGGCAGTAATAATATGGAATATGCTCTGGGCCATATTGATATTTGGAGAGAAAATCAGCATCTCTAATATTGTTGGTACAGCAGTCATCATTCTGGGGATTATGGTGGTTTCTACCGATGCGGCTTGATTTTATTGCTTTGATGGTTTTTTCAGTTTTTATTTCATCTGTGTCTCAGATATTATTAAAGAAAAGCGCGACTAAAAGTACTGTAAAAACCCTCAGCTTTATAAAACAGTATTTGAATTTGTATGTGACAGTAGCTTATCTGCTGCTTTTCATCGCAATGGGAATAACAATGTATGCCTTTACGATTATTCCCTTAAAATACGGCGCGGTCATTGAAACATTAGGCTATGCCTTTGTGATGCTGCTGAGTGCGGTATTCTTGCACGAAAAGCTCACAATTAAGAAAGTATTGGGCAATTGCATTATCATCGTGGGAATTGTTCTTTTTAATATGGGATTTTAGTATTGGAGGTAGCTCATTTTGAAAAACACCGTTTTGATTGGTTTTGGCTATTGGGGCCCTAACATTGCCAGAAACATCAAAAACAGCAGAAAGCTTAACCTATATGGAATCTGCGATACAGACGAAACGAAACTCAGTAAAGCAAGAACGCTGTATGGAGATTCGGTTCGTTATTACAGAGACTATAAGGAAGTGGTTCGCCATAGTGAAGTTGAAGCAGTGGCTGTTGCATTGCGCAACGATATAGCCCAGGTTGTAGCGCGCGCTGTACTTTCAAGTCAAAAGCACTTATTCATGGAAAAACCTTTGGCAACAAAAATGAGTGATGCCATGAAGTTGAGGGATATGGCAAAAGAGAACGGCGTGGTGATTCATGTTGACCATATATTAATCTTCAATCCGTTTATCCGTAAGATAAAAGAGATGGTGTCATCCGGGGACATTGGGGAGATGCTTTTTTTTGATTCATCCAGAATCAACTTAGGGCCGCACATCAAAAATGATATGAACGCCATGTGGGATCTCGCGGTGCATGACCTTGCAGTTGTGGATCATCTTTATGGCCCAGAAGAGCCTGAACGTGTTGAATGCTTGGGTATAAAGAAATACTCAAAAAAAGAAGTTTTGACATACCTGACAGTTAAATACAACTCGTTTGTTGCGATGTATAAATCAAGCTGGATATCTCCATTGAAGGAAAGGCTTATGGTTATCGGCGGCACAAAAAAGATGATCGTTTTTGATGATCTCAAAGACAGTGAGAAACTCATGGTATACGATAAGGGTTTTGATATCAACAACCAAATGTTCAGTGAATACGGCAAATATGAAACCAAGGTCAGGACAGGTGATTTATATGTTCCTTATATAGAGAGTGAGGACTCCCTATTGAACAGCCTTGACCATTTTGCGGATTGCATTTATTCTGGGCAAGCATCCATAGCCAATGCAGATCAAGCAATAAGAATTCTAAATATATTAGAAGCAGCAAACAAAAAATTAAGGGAAGGTAATCATGCGTAAAAGTATCAAAGGTTCGAATATACTTGTGATCGGCGGAGCAGGTTTTATTGGAAGTCATTTGTGCGATAAACTCATTGCTTTGGGGGCTGCGAAAGTTGTCATATTGGACAACCTATTCGTCGGCACTGTTGAGAATATCACACAAGCACTTAACAATGGCGCGTATTTTATTAAGGATGATGCGGAAATATGCGGGACACTTGAGTATGTTTTAGAACGAAACAGTATTGATGTTGTTTTTAATTGCGCAACCAAAGCCTTGAATTATTCTTTCATTAACCCATCGAACGCTTACATGACGAATGTTAACATAAGCAAGAACCTGCTTGAGCTTTTAAGAAAAGGCGCTTTCCAGACATTATGCCATTTTTCATCTTCCGAGGTTTACGGATCAGCGGTTTATGAGCCCATGGACGAGGATCATCCGTTTAAAGCCACGACAACATATGCAGCTGGAAAAGCAGCGGCTGATATCATGCTTTTTAGCTATGTCAACCAATACGGACTGGATGCGTTTATTGTCAGGCCGTTTAATAATTTCGGCCCGAGACAGAATCATCAAGGGGAATTGGCAGGCATTATACCCCTAACGATATCCAGAATACTATCCGGGCAAAATCCGCAGATACATGGGACAGGCATGCAAAGCAGAGATTTTATTTATGTGCATGATACTGTGGATGCCGTATGCAAAATATACGATATATTACCAATTGGACAAAGTGTAAACATATCAACGAACGGACAAATTAGTATTAAGGATTTAATAGAAAAAATATGCAAAATAATGCAGTATAGTGACAATATTATTTATAAAGAACGTCGTGTTGCAGACGTAGATTGCCATATGGCGTCTAATAAAAAGTTGCTTGGACTAATAAATTTTAATCCAACGTCTTTTAGTGATGCACTTCAAAAAACAATTAACTGGTATATTGATAAATTAGACAAGAGGTGAAGCATGATAAGATTAATTAAGCCTTATATTGAATTTAATGAAGTTAATAACGAATTTAAGGAAATATTTCAAAGCGGAATTTTCACAAGGGGAAAATATTCTGCTCAATTGCCTTTAAGGATTAATGAATATACTGGTTGTAAGCATTCATTTCTTACTTCCTCTGCTACGACAGCTTTATCAATGTGTTTAGAAATATTAAACATTGGAGAAGGAGATGAGGTCATTGTCTCAGACTTTTCTTTTCCGGCCTCTGTCAATGTGATTGAAGCGTGTCGTGCAAAACCAGTGTTTGCAGATGTGAACATTGACACTTATAATATGGATACAAAACAGCTAAAGAAAAAAATAAATTCAAAAACGAGAGCCGTAATCTTTGTTAGTAGCTTAGGTAATCCTTCTGGAATCAATGAAATCAAAGAAATATGTGCCGAAGCAGACCTGCCGTTGATCAATGATGCTGCTTGTGCAATCGGAAGTGGTGTTTATGGCAAAAAGGTCGGGAATATTGCAGATCTGGAATGTTTTAGTTTTCATCCGCGTAAGCTTTTAACTTCGGGAGAAGGCGGAGCTATCACAACAAATAGCGATGAATATGCAGAAATACTGAAAGTGAAATTGATGCATGGTTCAATTCCATTAAAAAATAGAGTAGAGTTTATCACATATGGTTATAATTATCGTTTACCTGAGCTTCAATGTGTAATGCTAATAAAACAAATTGCAAAACTAGACGGCATTATTGCTCAAAGAGTAAATATTTGTGAAGAATATAAAAGTGAACTTGAACCGCTTGGTTTTATTGCCCAGCAACATACTGATGACATTATTCATAATATGCAGAGTATCGTTTTTACAGTTCCTACAGAAATAGATAGGGATGCGTTAATTATATCTCTTAAAGAAGCTGGTATTGAAACCACAATTGGAACTTATTGTTTATCAAATTGCAGGTATTATAGAGAAAAATATAATGAAATACAGGTTAATTCTAAATTTCTTGAGGATAATACAATTACTTTACCTTGCTTTGAGGGAGTTGACGTTAATACTATTGTAGAAGAGATTAAAAATGTTATGCCCTAATAAAACTAAAAAAACAAGAGAAAGTTAAGTACAAATTGTAATCATAATTGGCAGCAGCGATGCTTTAACTATAATTTTGTTATTAAAAGAGGTGTTAATGCTTTCTTCAGATACGTATCATATCCCAGGACTGTGCTTGGGTGCCAAGAACACAGCCAGACGCGAAAATAGTTCTTGAGAAAGAGCCAAAAAATATTATATAATCCGGATAAGAAGCTGTATATACCGTAAACAATAATAAAACAGGTGAAACGCATATGAAAAATATCGCATTGCTCGGATACGGACGAATGGGCCGCACTGTCCAAAAAGCCGCACTGGCGCGCGGTATGAATGTGTTGTTTGCCGTTGACAACCATACGGACACACAAGACGGTGTGACCCCGATCATCAAAACTGCGGCGTTCGAAGAAATGGTCCTGCGGCAAAAGCCTGACGTGATCATCGACTTTTCACGTCCAAAAGCCACTATGGAGATAGCGCCGCTGGCCATTCGCTACGGAATCGATATGGTGGTATGCACAACAGGCTTTAGCTTGGAACAACAGGAAGTGCTCAAGTCACTTGCGGGAGATGCGGCCAGTGCGTTTCTGCTGGCGCCCAACATCACGCCCGGTATCAACATACTGATGCTGTTCGCGAAAATCGCCAGCCGCATGCTGCCTGATCATGATATCCAGATCACTGATTATCATTTTAAAGAGAAACACGACTGCCCGTCCGGCACGGCGCTCAAACTCGCGCATGAGTTAGAGAAAACCGGAAAGAAACCCGATGTGTACGGAGTGCGCGCAGGAAACATCGTCGGCAAACATACTGTGCTGCTCGCAGGGGCCGAAGACCAGATAGAAATCTCCCATCAGTCATATTTCAAAGACATCTATGCGAAAAGCGCACTGGACGCTGCAACAAAGATCGCACGCAAAAAAGGGTTTATGACCATGAAAGATATCCTGAACATGGAAAAAATCCTCAAAGCATGTTGTGACGAAGCATAAAATAACTGCCGGCCGAGAAGGCCGGCGGCCTATCCGCATCCAACTTCGATCGGTACATCCAAACCTTGTAAAACGCTGAACATTCAAAAAAAATCTATATCCCGTTCACAGTTTATCTTCATCATCGCGTTAATATTAAGGTAAAAAGAGCCAGGATAAACCTCACAAGAAAGGAAATACAGTGAAAAAGTTATTTCTTATCATTGTCTTACTGCTGCTTTTAACGGTAAGCGCTTGTGCTGAAGACCCATCAGAACTTAAAACGGAGGCAACGCAAAGTGTCAGCACTGATCAGCATACTGTCACGGAAACAAATGAAAAGGATAAAACATACGTAAGACAAGAAGGCATTGAAGTGATCTATCTTGCCGGGGGATGCTTCTGGGGCACTGAGATGTTGATGCAGTCTATACCGGGAGTTGAAGCCGCGACCAGCGGCTATGCCAACGGCGCTGCAGACGTGGTGCCCACATACGAAATAGTTAAGGAAACCAACCATAAGGAAACGGTACGTGTCGAATACAGGCCGGATGAGGTGAGCCTCGATGCGATACTGTTTGCATATTTCAGATCCATTGACACCACGCTTATAAACCAGCAGGGCAACGATTTCGGGACGCAGTATCAAGCGGGCATATATTGGGCAGATGATGCGGCAAAACAAACGGCACTGCGTGTCGCAGATGTTGAGCGGTTGCGATTCGACGGCTTTGCCGTTGAGCTTGAGCCTCTTTTAAATTTCTTTGATGCAGAGGAGTATCATCAGGACTACCTGAATAAGAACCCTGATGGGTACTGCCACATACCCTTGGAACAATTTGCGCGTGTCAAAAATATGATCATTGACCCCGCGGACTACCCGCGGCCTTCGGACGAAGACATCAAAGCTGCGCTGACCCCGCTGCAGCACAGCGTGACGCAGGAGGCTGCCACTGAGATCCCGTTTGCCAACGAATACTGGCATCATTATGAGCACGGTGCCTATGTCGACATCGTTACGGGGGAGCCGCTTTTTTCATCCTCCGACAAATTTGACAGCGGTACGGGATGGCCGAGCTTTACAAAAGCGCTCGACGACAACGCGCTGGTTCTTATGCGGGATAGTTCCCAAGGCATGGACAGGGTCGAGGTGTTAAGCCGTACTGGCAACACGCATCTCGGGCATGTATTCTTTGGCCCTGATGAATCGCCGAGCGGCATAAGGTTCTGCATCAACAGCGCATCTTTGCGCTTTGTGCCATACGATGAGTTAGATGCGCAGGGCTACGGGTACCTTAAGAGTTTTATCCTTCCCTCTGATATGATGCCGGCCGCTGTAGCGGCATATGCGTATGACGGCTCTCACTACAACGGCAACGACTATAGCAAGCTAAAGACGTTTCTCGAACTGACATCAGCAGACGGAACGCGTACAAATGGATGGCAGCTGGACAGCAGCTATGACCCTCACGACCCCGAAACTTGGACGGGTGTGACATGGAACGATGATGAGGAGAAGCGCGCGACCAGTATTGACATAAACAGAAAGTCGCTGGCCGGTGCGCTCGACCTCGGTGGCTTTAGCGCATTAGAGACATTGGCTTGTTCTGAAAACCAGCTGACATCTCTGAATGTGAGAGGCTGTTATGCGTTAACGAAAATAGTATGTGACAACAATCAACTGACAACCCTGAATGTGAGCGGCCTTAAGGCTTTAACGCATCTGTCTTGTTTCTACAACAAACTGACATCTCTGAATGTCAGCGGTGCAAGCGCGTTAAACTACCTGAATTGTTCCAATAACAGGCTGAAATCTCTGGATGTGAGCGGCCTTGGTGCCTTGACACGTCTTTTTTGTTACGACAACCAAATAAACTCTCTGGATGTGAGCGGCCTTGGTGCATTAACCCATCTGTATTGTTACCATAACCAGCTGACATCTTTAAACGTCAGCGGCTTAAGCGCTTTAAAATATCTGTACTGCTGGGTGAACAACCTTACATCATTGGATGTGAGCGGCCTGAATGCTTTGGTGAAGCTGTATTGTTCCGATAACTATCTTACATCTCTGGATGTGAGCGGCTGCAGTGCGTTGGCACTTATCGGATGTTATAAAAACGATCTTACGTCCCTCGATGTGAGCGGCCTTGGGGCATTAACCCATCTGATTTGTTTCGATAACCAGCTGACTGCATTGGATTTAGACGAAAACAGCGCATTGACACATCTGTATTGTTCCAAGAACAAATTGACATCGCTGGACTTAAGCGGGCTCACTGCGCTTGCCGAACTCGACTGTTCGGAAAATACAATGATGCATTTGGCAACCGTGATTGACGGTAAAACGGTGAATCTTACCGCGGGTACGGGCGGGTATGTCGGGATCCGATATAACAAAGACAGATCATTTGATGCCTTTGCCAGCCCTGCTTCGGCTTTCGTCAACTGGAAGGAAACATCGGATGCAACGGTTTCAACCAACAGCAGCTATCCGCTTGATGCAGGGCAGCCATACGATATAACGGCAAGCTTCCTGTATTTGACGGCATCTCCTGCTGGCGGGCAGATAAACCTTAATGGGCTCATTTTACTTACGCCCAGTGCAGAGGGCGGCCATTGGGACTTCGATGACGAATACCTGTCGCGTGACGATAACACATTCACAGGGCTTAAAGGCGGAACGACGCGCGTGACTTACTCGCATGACAGCGCCTCCGTAATTTATGATGTGACGATCGATGCCTTGGAACTTCCGCAAACAGAGCAGGACTTTACGGTTGTTTACCTGCTTATCGCTGGTATTGTTTTGGCACTCGGCGCAGGAGCGATCATACTCGTGAAGCGCAAGAGGCGCGGTTGACATTGAGAATCAAAAGCGCTTCGCGGGCTGCGGGGCGCTTTTTTTGCTCGCTCAACATTGAATGCAGCGGAAAGTGTTTTTTGGTTGAAACGGACACACCAAAGCATTGGAGCGAACAACCCGATAACCGCTCATAATGTGCGCAGCCAATGACCGCTGGTTGACGCAAATTTTTATTCTAGGTAAAATAGATACCAGAAGAGACGAAACGGTTGCACGCATATAAAAGGAAAAATGAAGCGAGGGCTTCATAGCATGGAAACTGACGCAATCTTGGAGAAAGACAGAAAACGGCCTTGGCGCACGTTCTTAAAAGATGTATTCATCTGTTCCTTGGGGGCTTACGGAGGCCCCGAAGCGCATTACGGTGTGTTCACGAACCAGCTGGTCTTAAAGAAAAACTATTTGTCTGAAGGAGAGCTTGTCGAGCTTATCGCCTTGACCGGCATTTTGCCTGGCCCCAGCAGCACCCAAACAATCGTTGCCATCGGCTATAAGATGGGCGGGCCTGTATTAGCGCTTCTGACGATGCTGGTTTGGGCTTTGCCGGCGCTTGCTGTGATGACGCTGCTGTCGTTTTTAGCCCAGCTTCTTAGTGTCATGCATATATCATTGGATATACTCCGTTTTATCGGGCCAATGGCCGTTGGCTTTATTATTGTTGCAGCTTTTAGCATCGGGCGAAAAGTTGTCACAGATAAAATAACGATACTGCTTCTGCTTTTTGGAGCCATCACCACTTACTTTATCCGTGAACCTTGGATTTATCCTTTGGTCCTGATCGCTGGCGGAGTGGTAATTATTTTGACTTCAAAAGAAAAGGACTTGTGGAACCGCGTCAAAATCACCCCTCCATGGGGATACCTGATAGCGTTTGGAACCCTTGCCATAGGGGGCATCTTGCTCACTTTGATATGGCATAACAGACTCATCTATTTATTTGAGAGGTTTTACCGTTATGGCTATCTGGTCATCGGCGGCGGCCAGGTGGTGGTGCCGCTCATGCACAGCGAATTGGTTGAAGTGAACCAGTTTATGACCAACCAAGAGTTCCTCACCGGATTTGGGCTTGTTCAAGGCCTGCCGGGGCCGATGTTCAGCTTCAGCGCATACGCAGGCGGCATGGCTGCCCGCGGTGGCAGCGCTTTTATGCAGGTCATGGGCGCTGTTGTCAGCGGAGTCGGCGTTTTTTTACCGGGGCTGCTCTTGATCTATTTCATATACCCAATTTGGGAAAGCTTAAAGAATATCAAAGGAATCAAAGTTGCTTTGAAAGGCATCACAGCTGTCGCCGGGGGGCTTATTGCCGTCGCGGCAATCATACTGATGCAGAAAAGCGGGTTCGAGCTTGACAATATCTTGGTGATGCTGCTGACAACAGCACTTTTATTTACAAAGAAAATTCCGGCGCCATTGATTGTGCTGGCTGTTCTGGCAGCGGGATTTATAGTGTGATGATCCTTCTTTCGTCTCTGAACAACTTGTATCCTGCAATCATAAAAAAACAACCCCGCAAACAAAATATCTGCGGGGTTTTAGGCTTTTACTTTGCCCCAAGACAAGAACCGGCACAAGCACCTTGGCCTGCCATCCTTCCCTGCCCGTTGCCAGGGCCGCGCTTCAAGCCATACCCTTGGCCTCTGCCAAAGCCAGCGCCATACTGCTTGCCGATTTGCCCGGAACCTGAACCATCACACACAGCCTGCCTTTCTTCAATAGCCTTGATAATGGTATCTGATTGTTCCTGTGTCATTGAGCCGTCAGCCACTCTTTTTGCGAGTACGTCCTTCTTCATTTCCCGCATCTCAGCCTTGAATTCATCAAGCACGCCTGCATCTTTGGGCATGCTGCCATAAGTCTTACCGGCCTCTTGCTTTTCTGCAACAACGTCCTCAACAGTGCGGTTCGTCAAATCCGCCACTGCTTCTGCAGGGCTGCTGTATTTGGACGCTGCGAACGCGGTCACTGTCGTTGCTGCAAGCACCAATACGATGACCGCAAAAACAACAAGTTTTTTGGATTTTTTCATTAAGGCTCCTCCTTTCTTCATCTTTCGGCCTCAGTATACCCGCCGTTTGTGGCAAAACCATGTTTTTTTCTTGTTTTTTTATGGTAGAATTCAGATGACACAGAAAAAACACAAAAGCCAAATAGAATCCGGATAAGGGGGTGCAGCATGCCGAATATTTTGATAGCAGATGACAATGAGCAGATCGTGTCCATATTATCTGAATATGCAAATAAGGAAGGCTTTCAAGCTGCATCGGCATATGACGGCGAAGAGGCGCTTGATGTGTTTTCGAAAAAGCAATTTGATATCGTCCTGCTGGATGTGATGATGCCAAAAAAGGATGGTTTTGAGGTATGCAGGGAGATAAGGCAAGTTTCCAATGTGCCCATCATCATGGTCACAGCAAGAGGTGAAGATTTCGAGCGCATTATGGGGCTTGATATCGGCGCGGATGACTATATCGTCAAGCCGTTTTCGCCGGCAGAAGTCATGGCACGCATAAGGGCGATACTGCGCAGGGTTGAGCGTACGCCTGAGAATGAATCGCAACAAAAAAGGTTCGAGTTCGACGGCCTTGTCATTGGTCTTGATGATTTTGACGTATCCATAAACGGCGTTTCCGTCACGCTTACAAAAAAGGAAATAGAACTTTTATGGGTGATGGCTACCAATAAGAACAGGGTGTTTACAAGAGATAATCTGCTGGACAGTGTTTGGGGATATGATTATTATGGTGACAACAGGACGGTGGATTCCCATATCAAGCGTCTTCGCGCCAAGCTGGACAAGTATCCGCACCCGGGCTGGCAGATCAAAACCATCTGGGGCATGGGATATAAATTCGAGGTAGTCAATGAAAAATAAGATTACACGCAAACTGATATTGTATTTTGTGTTTGTTTTACTGTTGTTCTCCTTGATGGCCGGTATCGTCTTCTCCATGCTGTTTGCCAGACAGTCGGGTTATGTCTACCGAACCGGCCTGCAAAAACGCGCCACAGCCATCGCTGATACTTTTTCGGAATATATAAGGACTGGCTCTATCCTGACGGAAAACGGCAGGATGCCCATGCATGGGCCAAGAATGGGCAGCGGCGGCTTTGGTATGTACCTGCGGTTTGTAAATGATATCGCGATGAGCGATGTTTGGATCGTTGATCAAGCGGCACAAACGGTTTTCGTCGGCAGCGGCAAGAATCAGATCAGCTATAATGAACTTCCCAAAGAGGCAAAAAAGATTGTTGATGCAGTATTTGAAGGCGGCATTGCATATCACGAGGATTATGGAGCCTTATTTGAGGTGACGGCCGTGACAGTCGGGGCGCCAATCTATTCGGGAGACGGACAAATCATCGCCGCGGTCTTGTTGCGTACCGATGCGGAAAGCGTGGGCTCAGCATGGGTTCCGGGCATACAAATGCTGGGGATCAGTCTGGCTGTTGCGTTGATACTTTCGATTTCCATCGCTGTTTTCGTTTCAAAACGCTTTGTTCGTCCGCTCAGGAGCATGGAAAGCGTCACAAAAAAATTGACTGACGGAGACTATGCGGCGCAAACACATATCAGGCAGGACGACGAGGTCGGTTCTTTGGCACAAAATATTGATATTCTTGCGCAAAGGCTTGATGCAGCATCAAAAGAAAGCGCCGCACTGGAACAGATGCGCAAAGACTATATTTCCAATATATCGCATGAACTTCGTACCCCTGTCACGGTGATAAGAGGCTCACTTGAGGCGCTTTCTGACGGCATTGTGTCCGAACCCGGCAAAGCCAAAGAATATCATAGGCAGCTTCTATCGGAAAGCATCCATCTTGAGCGAATGGTGAATGATCTGTTGGAACTCTCAAGGCTGCAAAATCCCGATTATGCCATTGAAAAAACGCGGCTTAATCTTCCTGATGTGGTCGAAGACGCTGTCCGTTCTATTAAGTACGTGGCCATAAATAAAACCGTGCCAATTGACTGCGACAATACTGTAAGAGATTTTGCGTTCATGGGAGACTACGGCAGGCTTCGCCAGATGTTTATCGCAGTGCTTGATAATGCCATCAAGTTTTCTGACACAGGACAGGCTGTATTCATCAAAACGTGGTTGCACAATGGGCATTACCATGTCTCTGTCACAGACAAAGGAAAGGGCATCAGGGCCGATGATCTGCCCCATGTTTTTGAGAGGTTTTACAAAACCAAGCATCAGGACAATAACAAAGGCACAGGCCTTGGGCTTTCCATCGCAAAACAAATCGCTGACCGGCATGGAATAACACTCACAGTCACCAGCAGTCAAGAAGAAGGAACAGTTTTTACTTTTATAGCTGATGAGGATATGTAATCCAAGCATGAGGATGCTGATCACAATAACCAAATAAGCAAAATAAACACGGGAGAGCTTCACATGAACAAAGAATATGCTTACCATTCTGCTGTGGTTTTCTGTTATGTCGTCAAAGACAAAGATATACTATTAATAAAAAGAAACAAACCTCCTTATAAGGGCCAATATACTGTAATCGGGGGGAAGAAAGAAAGGGGAGAAGCCCTCGCCGCTGCCTGTAAAAGAGAAGTTTATGAAGAAACAGGCCTCGTTTTAGGAAACGTAAGATTCAGAGGAGTATTCAATATGATCATTGAAGGGTGCGAATTTGAAACAATGGCCTTCTATTTTATGTCCGATGATTTTTCAGGGGAGCTAACTGCACAAGACGAAGGGGAGCTTGAATGGTGCAGAATTGAAGATAGCTTTAACAAAGAAGGGGTCAGTGAATTTTATTTAAAGATCTCACCCTTAATTTTTGATGAAGAAAAAAACTTTATAGGTTCAATAAGCGTCAACAAGGATGGCAAAATAAAAAGCCTGAATGTTCTGAAAACATAAAGGACGAAACGTTAGCAGAGGTCATGATTAAAAAATCGACGCAGAAATATTTCACTCAGGCCATGATGACAAGCAAGGCCGGCTTGCTTTCGAAAAGAACCGGGCCTTTTTTCTTATCAAATAAGCCAAATACAGGGCATCACTCACGATGAAAAGCCGCAGTGGGTTATAAGTTATCTTTAGTCTGATGCCTTGCACGTCGCGTTTGATCAATGAAGAATTGCCAGCATCACTTGACATTGGCATCATGAAAGATTATAATAAAGATACAAAAATCGATTTTTTATTATTTATGGAGGAATTCATTGCATATCATTAATAAAAGTGGTTTTAAAACCGGCTATTCGCCTGTGCTAAACGCTCAAAATAACAAAATAATGCAGATGGATTTTGGTATATTGAAGATCGAGGCACATGAAGAATACAAAAAAATCGATATTCATAAGGAAAGTGCCTTTATTTTACTGAGCGGAGAGGTCGTTTTTATATACGGGTCTGAAAAAACGCGGGCTAGGCGTGACAGCACGTTCAATGACGAGCCATGGGTGCTGCATGTGCCTGCCGGGATAAAAATTGAGATACATGGCATTTTTGCAATGAGCGAAATCGCGTGTTACGCTGTCCCAAATGAAAAGGAGTTTCCTGTAAGGTTATACAGGCCTTTTGACTGCCCAGCAGAAGAACGAGGGAAAAACGAAGCAGGCGGAACAACACGGCGTCTTGTGCGTACATTTTTTGAGTATGAGACGGAACCAAACTCCAATCTGGTTCTTGGTGAAGTGATCGTCTTCCCCGGGCGATGGGCAACCTTCCCGCCGCATATTCATGAACAGCCTGAGCTGTACTTTTACAAATTCGAGCCGGAAGACGGATACGGGTATTGTGAGGAAGGTGAGAACGTCTATAAGGTGTATACAAACAGCACGGTCGTTTTGGATAAAAACATGACACATCCGCAGGTCACCGTTCCCGGGTATGCCATGTGGTACAGCTGGGCGATACGCAACCTTAAGGGAAAACCATGGAGACTGGGAGGTTTTCTTCCTCAATATGAGTGGATAAAAGATCCAAGCGCGTCATTTTGGGGTGACGGCCGCTGATGAAGAATGTAAAGCAGTGATCCTGCTTCGGATCTACACCTGATAAATCTATGAATAATGGAGAAAAAAATCTTTTATGAAGTTGAGCGGAAAAGATGAAAAACTGATCGCGCGTTTGGAGCTCAAGGCAGTGCAGATAAGAAAAATGCTGCTGAAGCTTGCATATTGCGCGGGCTCGCTGCATTTGGGCGGAGACCTTTCGATGACAGATATGATGGTAGGGGTTTTTTATCACGCGATGCGGCACAGGCCGTCGGAACCAAATTGGGAGGATAGAGACCGATTTGTGCTCAGCAAGGGCCACGGAGCAGGCTGCCTATATGCAGCATTGGCGGATCAGGGATATTTTCCTGCAGAGGAACTGTGGGAAGATGCCGGGAAGCCGTTGACACATTTCGGCACGCATCCGTGCAAAGGCAAAGTGCCCGGTATTGAGGTTTCCACGGGATCGCTCGGGCATGGCCTGTCCATTGCGGTGGGCATGGCACTGGCCGCTAGGTTTAAAAAACAGACGCACAGAATATTTTCACTGATCGGTGACGGCGAGAGTCAGGAAGGTTCCATCTGGGAGGCCGCGATGGCGGCAGCCTCGTACAAACTTGATAACCTGATATGTCTGGTAGACAGAAACAGGCTTTCGCTGGATGGATGGACAGAAGATTTGATGGCGCTTGAGCCTTTGGATAAAAAGTGGGAGGCCTTCGGGTGGCGTGTGATTAAAATAGACGGAAACGATATGGAGCAGGTCATAGATGCCTTAATAGAGGCTTCAGCACAAAACCAAAAAAAGCCCACAGTGATATTGGGGTACACAACGAAAGGGAAAGGCATACCGTTTATGGAGAATGACCCGAAATGGCACTCAGGGACTGTAGATGCGCAAATGCTCGAAAAGTGCTGCGAATGCTTAGAGTTGACTGATCCACAAAATTGAGGTATAACAGATGAAAAGTACAACCTCCGTAAAAAACATTGACAGTATCTATAAAGAGATTACTGCCAGGGAAGCCTATGGAAAGAAAATGCTGGAACTTGCGCAGCAACATGAGAATCTTGTCGTGTTGGTGCCCGATTCCATGCGGACCAACTGCACGATTGATTTTATGCGGCAGTTTCCAAAGCGCTTTTTCAACTTCGGTATTGCCGAACAAAATACGATGTCGATAGCTGCGGGAATGGCGCTTGAAGGCTTGATCCCGTTTGTTTCAGGCTTTGCAACATTTCTGTCTATGCGTGCTTGTGAACAGGTACGAACTGACGTCTGTTACGGCAACCTACCCGTCAAAATCGTGGCCACGCACTCCGGCACCAGTTCCGGAGGGGGAACAACGCACTGCGCCATTGAAGATATCGCGATCATGCGCAGCTTTCCCAATATGACGGTGCTGGCTCCTAGTGACTCAAGAACGACA
This sequence comes from Christensenellales bacterium, assembly GCA_040768905.1. Classification (GTDB taxonomy): domain Bacteria; phylum Bacillota; class Clostridia; order Christensenellales; family SZUA-584; genus SZUA-584. Next base: position 1,206,264 of record JAXGMA010000001.1, on the reverse strand, counting down.
GGATCTGCGGTCGGCGCAGCGCTCAATGTGCCGGGCCCCGTGTACATACGCATCGGGCGCGGGCTGGAACCTCTTGTCTATGATAACGATGTGGACTTTACGATAGGCAAAGCCATCAAAGTCCGCGAAGGCTCGGATATTTCATTTATTGCCTGCGGCGTGTGCGTATATCACGCCAAAAAAGCGGCCGACAGGCTCTCCGCAGAGGGTATATCTGCCAGAGTGCTTGATATGCACACGATCAAACCGCTGGATGTCGAGGCAGTTATCAGAGCTGCCAAACAAGCCAAAGGCGTGATCACTGTAGAAGACCACAATGTCATCGGCGGGCTGGGCAGTGCTGTGGCAGAATGCCTGCAAGATCATGCGGTGGCGGTGCCCTTCAAACGTTTAGGCATCCCTGATGTTTTTGTCGATAACGGCAGCGCGGCCGTTCTGCATAAGCATTACGGTTTTGATGAAGAAGCCTTATACGTTGAAGCGAAGTCGATGTTGGCAGTATCTGTATCTTAAGCCCATGCAGCATGATCAGGGCAGCAGGACTTCCTGACCATATGAACTGCCCGAAAAAGTATCGCTCCTGTGACCGGAAAGGAGGCGAAGATGCCGCTTTCTCCAAGGCTTTTAAAGCTCAAAGAACGTTTATTCACGCAGGATTTCATTTCCCCAAAGGAATGGTATTTTGCTGATGCAGATATTCTTACCGACGATGCAGTGCGTGCAGAGCCGCTGATCATTCGTAAGGCCATGATGTTTGCCTGCGTTTCGGAAAACCTTCCGATTAAAATCTTTGAGGACGAGTTGATCGTTGGCGTGCTCAATTCCGGCGGCCCGGCTGTGGGCACATTGATGCCTCGCTATGCAACAGATGAAGAACTCGCACATGCACGGGATTATTTCATGGATCAGAATTCTGTGTGGGGGCACCACCCTCCGGACTGGGAGCTGATACTCACTGAGGGTGTCATAGGTGTCAAGAAAAAGATAAACAAAAAAATGGCCGCACTGCTCGCTTCAGATCTGCCGGATCAAGAGAAGCTCGCCTTATACAGAGCGATGCTGATATCGCTGGATGCGCTGTGTACGCTTGCAAGAAGATATGCGCAATCTGCGCTCAGAATGAGCCTGCTGCATCCCGACCCAATCCGCCGCAGGGAACTTTACGAAATATCTTTGGTTTGTTCTCGTGTGCCGGAATATCCGGCTCAAAATTTCCAAGAGGCGCTGCAGAGCCTTTGGTTTACGTATTGCTTGCTGGCTTCCGGTGCAGAGCATGTGCCGTTCGGCACTGCCGACCGCTATCTGTACCCATTCTATAAAAACGATCTTGAAAGCGGCCAGTATGATCAATCGTTTTTGAGAGACCTGCTTGGCAGTTTCCTTATTAAATGCAACGAACGCGTGCTGATAGACCCGAAAATGGGGGAGAGCCACACCACCTTTGGCACATTGTCGCTGGGCATTAAGCCAAACCAACACATTGAAAGAGAACAAACGGGAGGAGCCTTGACGGGCGCCTATGATCAGAGACTGCTCACATGGAGGGATGATGAAGACATCCACAGTGATGCGAATTATAATTACGGGCAGTCTGTGAACAATTGGCTGATGAACCTGATACTCGCCGGGACTGGCAAAGACGGTACAGACGCAACAAACGCGCTGTCCTATCTGTTTATTGAACTTGTCCATGAAATGTCACTTGTGATGCCCACACTTGCAATACGCGTCAGCCCGCAAACGCCTGAGGAGTTTTTAAAGCATGCAGCGCGTGTGCTGCGCTATGGGCAAGGCGAACCCGCCATTTATAACGATGAAATCATCATACCGGGGCTTTTAAGTATCGGTATTCCGCCCGAAGATGCACGAAGCTACTCGAACGATGGCTGCTGGGAAGTGCTGATACCCGGAAAAAGCTATTTCACGTACAGCCATGTGATGAACATCCAGTGTGTCGAATGGGTCCTGCACCGGGGAAAAACATTGCTTAAGGACGGGATTAGGGAAGGTTTGGATACCGGAGACCCATGCGGTTTTAAAGACTTTGAAGCATTTTATGCGGCCTATTTGCGGCAGGTAGACAATATGCTTCGCTATTTTTACAGGCGGCGCATAGACAGCATGTACCTCACGCGAATGATTGCGCCGGATCCGCTCATGTCTTCGTTGACGCATGACTGTATAGAAAAGGGGAAGGATATCACAGAAGGCGGGAATCGTTACACTTTGCATATGATGCTGTTTACCGGTCTTGCCAATACTGTAGACTCACTGGCCGTCATCAAAAAACTGGTCTTTGAAGAGCGAACTGTAAGCCTGGAAACTTTGATCGAAGCCACGGCACGCAATTGGCAAGGATATGAACGCCTGCGCGCGCACATCATGCACGGCGTTGCGAAGTTTGGATGCGACAATGATTATACAGACAGCATCGCGTCCCGTGTTTTGAATGATTTTGCTTCGTCTGTTCAATCTCTGCCGGGAGAAGACAAGTCTCTGATGCTCATGTGCGGTATCGGCACGTTTGAGAATTATGCATTGCTAGGCCGCGGTGTGGCTGCCAGCGCAGACGGCCGCATGGACAGGGAAGCTTTGGCGCCAAATTACTCACCCGTTCCCGGACGTGATATTCAAGGGCCTACCGCCGCTATGAAGAGCATCACCAAATCGAATCTTAACAATTACTTCGGGGGCTGTCCTCTTGACCTTGCGTTGCTCACATCAGATTATGATGGGGAAAGCGGAGTCGAGCGTCTGGTATCCCTGATACGGAGTTTTTGTGCGCTGGGCGGGCAGATCCTCACGATCACAGGCTGCAATGTGGAGGATCTTAAAAACGCGATGGAATATCCTGAGCAATATCAGAGCCTTCGCGTTCGTATGGGCGGCCTGTCTGCATATTTCGTCGCGATGGCTCCCGAACAGCAGCAGAATATCATCAAGCGCTTTGGGCAATGACTATGAGAGTTTGTGTTAGCAATTACACAGGAGAGTAGAAAAATGGCTGTCATCAAAGATGTGGCGCGTTTGGCTGGGGTTGCACCCAGTACGGTATCGAAGTATTTCAATAACCCTGAAGCACTATCTGAAAAGTATAAGGAGCAGATAGCGGCTGTGGTGCATAAGCTCAACTATGTCCCAAGTGCCACCGCGCGAAGCATGCGCACAAAACTAAAAAACATGGTGGCTGTTGTCGTGCCCGATATATTAACGCCCTATTATATGGAAGCGTATAACATGCTTCATGTGTCATTTCTTTCGTATGGGGTCACTTCTATACTGTATTCCATGGACACAAGCGATCATACCGTGTATACGTTGTTTAAGAATATAGCGTCAAGCCCGGTTGACGGCGTTGTGTTATGCAGCATTGACGACATCGTCACAAAAGAGCTGCTGATGGGAGCAAACAAAAAGCTCCCTGTTGTCATCATGAATTGCCGGAGCCAGAACAGCTTAATTGACACAGTGCTGCTGGATATATATGCGGGTATACAGCAGGCCACCTGTTATTTCATTGAAAAAGGCCATAAGAGGATAGGCTTTATCGGCGGCCCTATCAAAAGCAGCACCTTCCATGAAAAAGAGACAGCGTATCGTAACGCGATCGAGAATTCAAAGCTTGCCTTTGATAAAGACTTGATGATAACCACTGAGCCTAGTTTCTATGGCGGTTACACAGCGGCGAAACAGCTCATGCGGCTTTCAGAGCCGCCTGATGCCATTGTTGCAGCCAACGATGTGCTTGCAATCGGGGGCATAAAATATCTTTCCAGTAACAACTTTCGCATTCCGCAGGATGTCGCTGTCTTTGGTTTTGACGGTATACAGCTTGGTTCCATCTTTGATCCATCGGTATCCACAATGGCACAGCCGCTTGAAAGCATGTGCCGGGCAGCCGCGGATATGCTGATCAACAGAATCAAATATCCTGCAACAAAACCAAAGCAAAAGGTTTTTTCTACACAAATGGTGATTCGGCGGTCTACAGATCAGAATGCGCCCATTGATCTATACTGAGCCCAATGAGCGCAAGCGTTTCCGAATAAAGAAACGATAAAATGATTGTTATTAAGGGAAAGGAGTTTTTCACTATGAAAATGATACTTGATGAAAATGATACTTGATGAAAATGATACTTGGCGGAAAACATGTTGCAAGTAACAACAGTGAAGTTATCGAGGTATACAATCTCGCTACAGGCGAGTTGGTTGATACGGTGCCTAGCGCCACTTCGCAGGACGTTGAGAGAGCGCTGGAGATCGCCTGTGAAGGAAAGGATATCTGGTCAGCAGTTCCTTTTGAAAAGAGGTACGAAATACTGTGTCAAGCTGCCGATATGCTCCTCGATGCTAAGGATAGTCTTGCGGTCACACTGGTTAAGGAAACGGGAAAGATTTTTTCCGATGCGCTGGGTGAGGTTAATACCGCTGTAGCTATTTTCAGAGGTTATGCAGAAAAAATGCGGCATACGTACGAACAGGTTTTACCTCATGACACTGACCTCGTGATTGTCAGGCACGATCCGCTAGGCGTGGTGGCCTGCTTGGTTCCCTTCAATTTTCCCATTGAATTATACGCACATAAAGTTGTGTCCGCATAGGCAATGGGGAATGCGGTTATTGTTAAGCCTTCTTCAGAGGCGCCTTTGAGCAATATCATGATGACGGACATTATACTGCGCGCGGGCATGCCACCACAGGCGATGCAAATTATCACAGGCAGAGGTTCGCAGGTGGGAAGGCATCTTGCTTCATCTCCAAAGGTCGATGCGATTTCTTTAACAGGCAGTTTAGAGGTCGGAGTGGATGTCTGTATTAATGCAGCATCCCATATGGCGAGAGTTTGTATGGAGCTTGGAGGAAATGATGCAATGCTCGTGCTTGACGATGCTGACCTCGATGCCGCAGCCCAGAATGCTGTCAATGGAAGAACACTCAACTGTGGTCAGGTCTGCGCTGCGTCCAAACGATCTGTTGTGAAGAATACTGTCAAAGAGGCATTTACGCAAAAGCTTATTGAAAAACTGAAATGCATTGTGATTGGCGATCCGTTTGATCCCCAGACACAGATGGGATCGCTCATAAGCCGTAATGCAGCCGAAAAGGTGCAAAAGCAGGTAAATAAAACCATTGAACAGGGTGCCGTCTGTGTGTTGGGCGGGAAATGTATGGATTGCGTTTTGTGAATGGAAACAAGTGTCCATAACATGGAGGTTGGAAGTGAACAAGATAGATTATGAACAAATGCGCCGCCTAAGTGCTGACATCCGTATCGAGACCACCAAAGCCATAGCGGAGGCAGGTTTTGGGCATATAGGCGGATCGGCGTCAATTGCGGACGTTTTAGCTGTGCTATATGGGGGTGTGATGAGAATCGATCCAACGAATCCAGCTTGGGAAAACAGGGATTGGCTCGTGCTTTCCAAAGGCCACAGTGGTCCCGCATTGTATGCAGTGTTGGCACTAAAGGGTTATTTTCCAATGGGATGGTTAAAAACGATCAATAAACCCGGAACAAAGCTTCCCAGCCATGCGGACAGGCTCAGAACCCCCGGCGTAGATATGAGCACGGGATCATTAGGGCAGGGTATATCCGCAGCAGTGGGCATCTGCCTGGCCAACCGCCTGCAGCACCGGGACAACTGGACTTATTGCATAGTGGGGGATGGGGAGCTTAACGAAGGTCAGGTATGGGAGGCCTGCCAGCAGGCCAATCACAGACAGCTGGATCGCTTTATTTGCTTTGTAGATTGGAATAAAAAACAGCTTGACGGCAGGCTGGAAGATATAAATGAGCCTTTAAATATTGAGGAAAAGTTTCGGGCTTTTGGATTTGACGTTGAAACCATCAAGGGCTACGACGTGGAGGAAATCTACAATGCTATACAAAGCGCTAAGGCTGTAAAGGGCAAACCTCACTGCATCGTTCTGGACACGATAAAGGGGCTGGGCATAAATATCGCTGAGGAGCACGAATTCAATCATTACCTCTCTTTTGGTCATAAGGAAGGTGACAGGGCTATTGCTGAAATTGAAAAGAGATATGCGCAAGGCACTTACCCAAGAGGTGATTATAGATGGTAAAACTGATAAACGAACATATCATGGATAACGTTGAAATGCGCACCGCCTATTGTTCGGCGTTACAGGAAGCCGCCCGAGCTAACCCCAAAATTGTAGTCATTAGCTGTGATTTGTGCAGCTCAATGGGGCTGACTCCCTTTTCAGAAGAGTTTCCGGAACGGGCCATAAACGTGGGGGTTCAAGAGGCCAATGGCTGCAGCATGGCGGGTGGCATGTCGGCAGCAGGCATGATACCTTTTTTAAGTACATTTGCCATATTTGCCACTCGCAGGATTTATGATCAGATATTCATGTGTTGCACTTATCCCGATCTTAATGTCAAGATAGTTGGGGGTGATGCCGGTGTGAGCAGCACATACAACGGCGGGACACATATGGCTTTTGAAGATGTGGGAATAATGAGAGTGATGCCGAAAGTTACCATACTAGAACCCTCTGACTCGGTCATGATGAAGAAACTTATTGAGCAGATGGCCAAAACCTATGGTGTGCAGTATATGCGTACCGCCCGCAAGAATATGGTTAAGATTTATGATGAGTGTTCTGAATTTCAGATAGGCAAGGCTGTCGTTTTAAGAGAAGGCCGAGACGTTACCATAATCACCTATGGCGTAACCGTGTATGAGTCCCTGAAAGCCGCAGATATGCTAGCTGCTGAGGGCATACAAGCGCGAGTAGTCGATATGTTCACGATAAAACCCATAGATAAGCACTGTGTTATTGAGAGTGCGAAATTAACAGGCGCAATTGTAACTGTAGAGAATCATCAGATTATTGGCGGTATAGGCAGCGCTGTAGCTGAGGAGCTTTGCGAGAACTACCCCGCACCGCTCGAGCGCATTGGGGTGCAAGGCGAATTTGGCGAGGTTGGGACTGAAGAATATCTGATGGAGCGTTTTGGGCTGACGGCTCCTATCATCGCTGCAAAAGCGAAGGCGGTCATGGCACGCAAAACAGGTTAATAGGAAGTTGTAAGGATATGTTTATCGTTTACGAACGGATGAAGGATGAACCAATTGCAAAAGGAGGACTTTGGCATTGAAACAGGAGATATTGAAGTATTATTCTGATGGATTATGGCATGAATCAAAATCCGGTGTTTTCATGGATATATTTGACCCGAGCACTGGCAAAATTATTGCAAAAGCACCGTGCTGTACTGAAGATGAGGTTAACGGGACCATTGCGGCCGCAAAAAAAGCGTATTCATCGTGGTCCAACACGCCCGTAATGAAGCGTGTTCAGGTTTTGTATAATTTCAGGGATTTGATTATCAAGAACATGGATGAGCTTACATACACAGTTGCGCGTGAACAAGGAAAAGTGTGGAAAGAAGCACAAGGAGACATATTAAAAGTTAAAGAGCCTGTAGAATATGCGTGCGGTGTTCCATCACTTATGATGGGCGATTCCTTAATGGATACCTCGGCTGGATTTGATACGGTGTCATACAGAGAACCGCTGGGTGTTTTCGCGGGTATTGTGCCGTTTAATTTTCCTGGCATGATACCTATGGGCTGGATGGCTCCGCTTTGCATCGCCACGGGAAACACAATGGTGATAAAGGCAGCTTCTAGCACCCCTATGACAGCGATTAAACTGACCGAACTGTGGCATGAAGCGGGGCTTCCCCCCGGCGTTCTTAATATTCTGACTTGTAGCAGAAAAGAAGCTGAAATTTTCTTGAAGCATCCCGATATAAAAGGCATAAGCTTTGTAGGCTCAACATCTGTTGGGTTACACATCTATTCCGCAGCGGCCGCAAATGGTAAAAGGGTTCAGTCTCTGTGTGAAGCCAAAAACCATGGCCTGGTACTTGAAGATGCAGCGTTGGAGAGGTCGGCCAGGAGCATCATCAATTCCTCGTTTGGATGTGCAGGCGAAAGATGCATGGCTTTGCCGGTCATTGTAGCACAGGAGAGCATAGCGGATAGGTTGGCAGAACTTCTCGTTCAATATGCAAGCGAACTGATAATTGGGCCTTCGTATGAGAAATCTTCAGATCTTGGACCGCTGGTTACGCAAAGTCACCGTGATTTTGTACTGCGATGGATAGAAAAGGGGATCCAAGAAGGCGCAAAACTGATACTAGATGGCAGAAATGTTTCCGTAAAAGGTTATGAGAATGGCTTTTATTTGGGGTCGACAATTTTTGACCATGTTACGCAAGAAATGACTATCGGCAGCGAGGAAATATTCGGACCGGTACTCTGCATAAAGAGGGTCAAAGATTTTGAAGAAGGACTTGCGATAATGAACAAAAGCCGGTTTGCAAATGGTTCTGTGATATATACACAAAGTGGTTACTATAGCCGTGAGTTCGCAAAAAGAACACACGGAGGCATGGTTGGAATAAATGTAGGAATACCTGTACCGGTCGGGCTGTTCCCTTTTGCTGGCCATAAGGATTCGTTTTTTGGAGACATGCATACGTTAGGCAAAGACGGGATTCGTTTTTTTACAGAAACAAAATGCGTCACCACAAAGTGGTTTGACGAAGAGGAAAAGAAGAAGACCAAAATCGATACTTGGGATGGTTCAGTAGGTGGCGGATCTCACGAGTAAATATGCTGCATTGGTTTCGCCGGCTTAGACACGGCATATCATTATGAACGTATCGCAAGCATTATACAACAAATCGGATATAAGGACTATATACTGTGTAATCAAGCGTATCTCGGGGTTAAAGCTGGATGTCCTCGCGGTTACGGAGTCTGTGCAGTTAATGACACAGGTTATGGCGTTGTCGCAATAGACCAGGAAGAAAATATGGTCCAAATCGGTGGCCAGTTTGAATTAACGGCTGACAACGGTGGCGGATATCTACTTGGGAAAAAAGTTGTTGCAAAAGTATATGAGTCACTTTTTTTGGACAGACAGCACACCTTAATGGCCGATCTTTTGTTCGAGTTTTTACAAATCGACTCAAAAGAGCAAATGATGGATGAGCTAATTTTTCGCATTGAGAATAAGATGCTTGAATTAAGGGATCTGGATGTGATCATTTTTCAGGCGGCAGACAACAAAGATGAAACAGCATTGAACATGTTGCGCGAAATGGGTGAAGCCAATGCAAAAGCCATCCATGCTGCAATTCATGAGTCCAAACTGCGGCATTTAGATCAGATTGATGTGGTGCTTGCAGGGTCTATCTACGTAAAGGGAAGCAATAAGGAAGGAATCAACCTTCTTAAAGAGAAACTTAGCGAGATGAACAGTTCAAAAAAAATAAACTATATTATCCTTGATAAAATGCTAGTACTGGGTGCTGTGGTATGGGGCTTAGAGCATTTAAAAATCACATGATTAACGTAAAAATTGGTAGGTAGGACTCGCCTGGATTGATTTTGTATATTGCTGAAAGTCTATATAATCAAATGCTTTGATTGCAGTGTCGTGTTGAACAAATGCAACTATTTTCTGCTATCTGACCTGCTCCCTGAAAATATGGTCCACTCAAAATGAGAGAAATGTTACAATACAAAAAAGGAGTGGACGGACAAATGAAGAAAAGCAGGTACACTGAAGAGCAAATTGCCTTTGCATTGAAACAAGCGGAAATGGGCACGCCAGTGGCTGAGGTATGCCGAAAACTGGGGGTTGCAGAACAGACATTCTACAGGTGAAAAAACAAGTTTGGCGGGATGCTGCCCAGCGATGTTAAGCGAATGAAGCAGCTTGAAGAAGAGAATATCAAGTTGAAGAAACTGGTGGCCGATTTAAGCCTGGACAAAATTATGCTGCAGGATGTACTCTCAAAAAAATGGTAAGGCCTGCCGACAATGCGCATATAGAATCATTCAACGGGAGCTTCAGAGACGAATGCCTGAATACGAACTGGTTTATGTCTCTGTAGGATGCCCAAGAGAAGATCGAACGCTGGCGAAAAGACTACAATGAGTTCAGGCCGCACAGCGCACTAAAATATCTTGCGCGGGCCGAATATGCCCGAAATACCGGGTTTGTGGGCATTTGAACAATAAAATTTTCTCATTTAGACTGGACCTAAGTTTGGGGGACACCCAATATCATCGATTCCCTAACTTTGAAACTGGTACAAGGATTGGGGGGGCACTCCAAACGGTATATCGACAAGGAAAATCAGAAGGTTAGCGCAGAACTTGGGTATTGAATCCATATTTCGCGGACAGGTGTCAAGCATAACCAGAGAACTAAACGAGCAGGTACAAGCGTTCCGAAGTCGCAGACTTAACAAAATCTTTCCTGTTCTATGGGTGGATGCCTTATATGAAAAAATTCGGTATGACAAACGAGTGATCCATATGGCCGTATAGGTCGTCATCGGTATCGATATCGAAGGGAGACGCGACATACTGGCGATACAGCTGATCGGTTTGGTGACAAGCCACCTGATTGAATACAGCGATTCGGACGTTGCCTATCGCTAAAGCAAATCGTCAGGTACATCAGGATGCCCCCCCAATCCTTGATAGGAATGCTCCATTTGTCCGTTACATGCATTGTGACCAGATAAAGCTGCAGTTGGCGGTTGAAATATAAATGGCGTTCGTGGTGTAAATAATCAGCGATATCTGTTAAATTCCCTTTTTTAATTGTCCACTTTACAATTGTCAGTACACTATATGGGGCAAACAAAGCCATCGCTGTAGAGATTCGTCACACAAGAAAACGCGTGAGAAAACAGAATTTTGGTCATTCGCTGTACACTGTGTGTGTACAGAGTACTCATTTTCTTGCCCCAATCTGTGCAAAGCGTTATTTAAGTTTGATTTTTACTGGCTGATTTAGCATCAAAGCATATACGAAGCAGATAATCTGACGGGATTGATTGTTTTTTAAGCCTTTAAGACTCTTTTTAAACAACCTCATTTGGAGCTGCTGCAGTAGCTCTGAAAACAAAGTAAATGCACCTGCAATCATGGCATTTGTTAATACAAAAGCCCTCTTGATAGGGAGTTCGCACTCCCTATGACCCACCAAACTTGCGGCGCTGCCGCTAAACTTAAGAAAGAAGGCCGGTATATGAGAAAAAGAAAATATGCCTGTCTTTTTTATATGAACATCCAACCCAAATCGTCCGAAGACGTACTTCAGATATGTCGCCTTTTGACAACTGCAACCAATATCGCCAATGACACCGGATATGTCGACCCGGATTCGCCTATTCCCAGATCGCTTATCAGGAAAAGTGTAGCAAGTGGGCTATTGAGTTCTCAATCCGTGCAGCAGAGAAAATGTTAATAAACTGTGAACAAATAAAATTGGCACTCCACGAAAGCCCCTTCTCACTGCTTATAAGTGAAGGGGTTTTTACGGCTTCCATAAGCTGTAAAGATTAGGCCTCTATGGCACAGGGATTACCGTGCCATGGGAGGCCTTTGAAAACTGAATAATTTGTGTCCGGAGTACGTTACTTTGTGGCCTTAACCGGAAAGCGACGCAAGCAGCTGCGCCATGATGTGCCTTGGATTATAAAGGCACGGAGAGACAAAAGCTGGCTTAAAAATATCGAAGGCAAAAGATATCTCGCCATGACCCGCAAAGGAAAAACAAACGATACTCCTGCTATGGCAGCAGCCCGCTTGATTGGGGGAGATTTCACTGCGGTTTGGAATGATAGAGCCGCACGGGGATCTGTGAGGCGTTAACCAGCGCCGCTCCGGACACATTCCACTCATGTAGAATCGTACAGAAAAATTTTTAATCAGTACAATCAATAAGCTTTGTTTTTTTGCATAGTCATTTACATAAACACTTTTGGAGGACATTGGTGATGAATAAAACGCAAATAAAGGTCACGTGCTTTTATGATGAGACAGGAAAAGATTTTTCAAAGATCATTGAAACGGCTTTCTTATTGTTTTTGAAAAGTGAAATGGCAAGCATAAAAAATTAACGTATACTTGCAATCGCTATCGGCTGGAACTATGATAAAACCGATGAAAGGTTGCTTATTGACGGAGGCATGATATGCATGTACAAATAAGCAATCCAATGGACTATAAAGTCGCATTGTATATTCGATTATCAAAGGAGAATGATACTGAGACAGAATCACAGAGCGTGACCAACCAACGCAGCATGCTGAAAAGCTTCGCCAGTCAGTATAAGCTCGATGTGTATGACACGTACATCGATGACGGATGGAGCGGCACGTCTTTTGACCGCCCCGAGTTCCAGCGCATGATCACGGATATCGAAGACAAAAAGATCAACATGGTCGTGACTAAGGATTTGTCAAGATTGGGTCGCGACTATATCCAAACGGGGCATTACATGGAGCGTTACTTTCCGGAGCGGCAGGTGCGCTACATATCGCTGCTGGATGGGATAGATACCGGCGTGGAAAGCACCGCTAACGACATCACGCCATTTAGGGCCATTATGAACGACATGTATGCCAAAGACATCTCAAAAAAGATCAAAAGCGTCAAGCATGACAAACAAAAAAAGGGGCTGTTTATTGGCGGAAAAGCGGTGTATGGTTACAAACTCTCGGAAACTGAAAAAAACAAAATAGAGATTGATGAGGAAGCTGCCATTGTCGTGCGGCGGGTGTTTGAGATGGCGGCCAGCGGAGAATCATGCAGACAGATTGCCGGTCGGCTCAACGAAGACCGCGTGCCTACGCCATCGGCCTACGCCGGGCTTAAGCTAGCGGGCATGACGAAATATACAGGACTATGGAGCTCGGAGCGGATTTCGGACATGCTGCAGAACCCCACGTATATGGGCGATATGGCGCAGGGGAAAACAAAGCGCATCAGTTACAAAACGAAAAAATGTGTACGGATGAAAAAACAGCAATGGCAAGTTGTCCAGAATACACATGAGCCTATTATTCAGCGAGAAGTGTTCAACAAAGTTGCGATGTTGATCGAGAGCCGGAAAAAGACGAGATGCCGCAAATATGATTATCTGCTCAAAGGTATCATCCGCTGCCACGAATGCGGATACCCGCTTGCTGTCGTAAACAGGCCAAATGCAAAGGGTGAGGATACGCTGTACTTCATTTGCCGTACGTATCAGCGTTATGCAAAAGGGCGCCAATGCACATGCCATTCGGCTAAAGTCAACACCGTGACCGACGCCGTTATAGAGCAAGTCGCAAAGGTTTGCAGGCAATACTTAAGCGTCAGCGAGCTTGAGAAATCAGCTGAAAAAAAGCTGAACGAACTTGATAAGGCCGGTGAAAACAAAACGGATATTGAGCGTCTTTGCGGCAGGATCAGCAGTTTGACAGCCAGTCTTGACAAAATGTATATGGATAAGCTCTCAGGCGTTCTGGACGAAGAAGATTTCACACGCGTCTACAGGCGCATCAAAGAGCAGCGGGCGGCGCTTGAAGAGAAAAGAGTACAGCTATCGGCGGAATCGATCAAAACGCCGCAGGAGAAAAAAAGACAGATAAAGGCGCTGGCGCAGAGCTTCGTTCACGCAAAAAAGAACAGCAGGGAACTGATTGTCAGCCTCATTGAACGGGTAGAGTTGACTGAGCAAAAACAGGTCAATATCTACTTTCGGTTCCGTCAGATGGAGCCAAAAAACCATTTCAAATAAGCGCGCTTCTTTGTATCGCGCATCGAAAGCAAAGCCATCGCAAAGCTGGCCGCGGAGCTGACCAAGAATTCCGGACAATAACATCATTATCAATGATCCCCGTCCAAACCTGCATGCAGCCGTTGAGGGAGGCAGAAAGTTTATATAACCTGCCAGCCAGAAGCTGCAGCTTAGGATTATATGAAGGGAAAACCAAAGGCGCATTTTCCGCCGGTTTTTTTAGCATAAATTACTGGACTTCATCGTACGGACTTTGGTAATATAGCCGTATGGTATTATTCGGGCCTGCGGGAAATTCGGAAAGCTTCTATGCAGAGGGGCATAAACACACGTATGAAGCGTTCTCTTGGATCAAAGCCAAGGAGCTTCGTGCTTTTGAATATTCATTCGGGCGCGGTGTGCGCATCTCTCAGCCAGCAGCTGAAAAAATCGCGCACGAGGCTTATGCAAACGGCATTGCGCTGAGCGTGCATGCGCCGTATTATATCAATCTTGCCACGGACGATGAGCAAAAAGCTGAGGCAAACCTGCGGTATTTTCTTCAAACAATCACAGCCGCTGTGTGGATGGGCGCGACACGAATCGTGTTCCATCCGGGCTCGGCGGGCACCCTTGCACGCGCTGCGGCTTTTGCGCTTGTTAAAAACTCGCTTAGCGCTGTTTTAAAATTTCTGCAGGACGAACAGCTGTATACCGTGACATTGTGCCCGGAAACCATGGGGCGTTTGAAGCAAATCGGTGATCTGGATGAAATCATTGACATTTGTCTGATGGACGAGAAGCTTGTGCCGGCCATTGATTTCGGGCACCTGCATGCGCGTGGGCTCGGCGCATTAAAAGATGAACATGACTTTGCTGCGGTACTGGATAAGCTGGAAAACGGGCTTGGCAAAGAGCGTATGCGACATTTTCATGCGCATTTCTCCCGCATTGAGTATACCGCAGCGGGGGAGAAGATGCACCGCACATTCGCGGATACAAAATTCGGCCCTGATTTTGCGCCGCTCGCCCGGCAGATCATCAAAAGGAACTTAGAGCCTGTCCTGATATGCGAATCGCGCGGCACGATGGCGGAGGATGCTATGGAAATGAAACGCATATACGAAGAGGAGCTTGGAAAAACATGAGGTTACAACGGCTTTGCGCGTCTTTGCAACGTCTCGGTGCGGACGCGGCGCTGATCACAACAAAAGAAAACGTCGCTTATTATTCAGGGTTTACCGGTACGAGCAGCCAGCTTCTTGTCACGAAGGATCACAAACTGTTTTTTACTGATTTTCGTTATACCGAGCAGGCCGAGGCCGAAACAGATTATACCGTTGTGGATACAAAAGGGCAGGAAAGAATTGACTTTCTGTTCGATCATGTCAAAAAACTGGGTGTCAAAAAACTGGGCGTAGACTTGTCCGGCGTTTCTTATATGGCATACAGGGCTTATCAGAAAAACATAAGCGAAGATGACATTATCGATATATCGCAAGATATCAGCGTACAGCGCGCCGTCAAGGATGTAAATGAGCTTGCGCTCATCGAAAAGGGCGCGAAGCACAACGATGCACTTTTTGCCCATCTGCGCGGCCTTTTGCGACCCGGCATCAGCGAAAACGATATCAAAGCAGAGATCGTCTATTTCATGCACAAAAACGGCGCTGAAAGTGCGTTCCCGCCTATCGTGGCATCGGGCGAAAATTCGAGCCTGCCTCATGCGACACCTTCAAACAGGATTCTGCGCCCGGGCGATCTGCTGACGCTGGATTACGGCTGCCGCTTTAACGGTTACTGTTCAGATTTTACGCGCACAGTGGCCATTTCCTATATGGACAAAGAGCGGCAAAAAGTATATGATATAGTGAAATGTGCGGGAGAGCGCGCCGTTTTGGCATTAATGCCGGGCGTGCCTGCGCATCGGGTGGATGCAGCGGCACGGGAGTACATCGCGCAGCATGGTTTCGGCGAAGCTTTTGGTCACGGAGTCGGGCATGGCGTGGGGCTTTTTATACATGAAGCGCCGGTGATGAACGCGCTTTCAAAAGCCATATTAGAAGAGGATATGGTTATAACGATTGAGCCGGGCATTTATATAAAGGGGCGTTTCGGTGTACGCACAGAGGATTTGTGTGTGATCAAGCAAAGCGGCAGCGTGAATCTGACAGCATCGCCGCGTGACGTAATAATTATTTGATAAACGGAGGTTCATCATGGTTTCTGCCGGTGATTTTAAGAAAGGCCTGACGATAGAAATAGACGGGCAGGTGTGGGTTATTGTTGATTTTCAGCATGTCAAGCCCGGCAAAGGCGCTGCATTTGTGCGGACCAAGATGAAAAACATCATGCAGGGCAACGTGCTGGAAAAGACTTTTAATCCATCAGAAAAGTTCCCCAAAGCGCATGTGGAGACAAAGGACATGGAATATTTATACAGCGATGGCGAACTTTATTATTTCATGGACAATGACACTTACGAGCAGGTGCCCTTGAACCACGGGCAGGTTGAAGAAGCGCTCAACTACATCAAAGAGAACATGCCTGTGACGATCAAGTTTTTCAAGGGTGTCGCGTTCTCCGTCGAGCCGCCCAATTTTGTGGAGCTGCAGGTCGCGGAGACCGATCCCGGCTTCAAGGGCGATACGGCGACGTCTGGCAACAAACCCGCGATTCTCGAAACGGGCGCAAAGATCATGGTGCCGCTGTTTATCAATCAGGGCGAAATGATCCGTGTGGACACGCGCACAGGCGAATACATGGAACGCGCTTAACAACACAAGCGTTCAAACGAAGACTTTTCTGGATTTTTAAAAAATGGCTGGCTTAGCGCCAGCTTTTTATTATATTTTTGCTGCACTCGGCTTAACATCTTTGTCTTTGGCATATGATATGGCAGATAAATTGATGCGGGTAAGAGCGCATATTTATATGAAAACGCTTTGTTTTCACGGAAATTATTGATATGATGGATACAATAAACATGAAAGCTGCAAAAGACATGAAAAAAGACGCGGGTGTAAAAATCATCACGCTTTGTCTTATCGGCAATGTGTTTTTGCTCGCCCTTAAAGGTACAGTAGGCTTTTGGACAGGCAGCGAAGCACTCAAAGCAGATGCCATCAATTCAGCGGGCGATGTTTTAAGTGCGGTCGTCGTGCTGCTTGGCCTTGGATATGCGCTCAAACCGCGGGATAAAGATCATCATTACGGCCACGGCAAGATGGAAGCGCTTGTTTCATTCGTTGTGGGGCTGATGGTGATTGCCGGTACCGGATTTATCGCTTATGAGGCGATCGCCAATGCTGTTGATCAAACGGTGAGCCCTCCGAGTTGGTTCGCGCTCGGCGCGGCCCTTATTTCCATCACAGTCAAGGCATTCATGTTCAAGGCGACTTTCGCCGCCGGGAAAAAGCTGCGATCCATAGCGGTGATGACCAACGCGATGGATCACCGCAACGATATTTTTGCCACATCCGGGGCCGTGCTCGCGATAGCACTTGCTTTTATCGGCCAGTATACAGGCATCCGGCCGCTTATGCTCTATTCTGAGCCGGTCATCGCTGTTGCCATATGTGCAGTTATCGTCAAAACTGCTGTCGGTATCATAACGGAAGCAAGCCGCATGCTGCTTGACGCGGCACCGGACGACGATACGATGGCTGCGCTGCGAATGCTGGCCGCAGGCGTGCCGGGCGCGAAAAGAGTCTGTTGGCTCAAATGCCGCCGTATGGGACGCGGCCTCCTTGTTGATGTGGCGATCGATGTATCCGGAGAAATAAGCGTTTCGGAAGGCCACAGCGTTGCCGACGGCGCGCGTGACGCTATCATTGATGCTTTCCCCCAGGTCGCTGATGTGATCGTCCATATCAATCCGGAAACCAAGGAAATAAAAAACACAGACAAATAAAGTTGCGCATCAAGCATCTGCAATCATATGCCCTTGCTTCCTCTAATATACTTGTAAAAAGCCTGCGAGGGGGAGGAACGGGAAATGCTGAAAAGAATTGTTGCAGTGGCCTTGGCTGCCGTTATCATGGCGGGACTTTATGCCTGCACGCCGCCAGAAGAGGAACCCTATGAGGAGATACCCGCAGCCAAATTACTGGGCGATCAGGACATGCGGAAAACTGTGCTTTATTTTGAGGACGAATTGGGTTATATCGTACCAGTGATGAAGCAGATACCATGGGTTGAAGGCATAGGCGCTTCGGCCGTCTCGCAGCTAGTGGCAAATCCCGATGCTGATGCGCAGATGGCGTATCTTGGATTGAATCCAGTGCTGTCAGAAGGTACAGAGCTGAGCTTGTCGATCAAAGAAGGGGCCGCGACGCTTAAACTGAGCGAAGGTGCAATCGCTGCGGCAAATCCGGTCAGCGAAATGAATAAGGTGTCGGCCATCGTTAATACGCTGACCGAATTTGTGTCTATCGATTCGGTTTTGATCAAACAGGAAGGCTGCAAAGGCAAGCTGCCCTGCGGTACTGATATCAGTAAAGCTTTTGGCACCTTTGATCTTAACGTGGTTACAACATTGTCAGCGGCCGATCTTGACAACGCTTCAAAGCTTCTGCTCTATTTTGAGAACGAGGCAGGAACCGCCATTGTGCCGATCACAAAATTTGTGGGCGGACAGGCGGATGCTTTTGCGGCAATGAGCGAGCTTGTCAAAGGGCCGGGAGAAGGCGGCCTTAAAAACATGTTCCCGCAAGGCACAGCGCTTCTTGGTGTTTCTGTGGATGACGACGGCATTGCCTCCATCAATTTCTCAAAAGAACTTGAAACCATACGCGAAACGCCCGAGAAGGAAAAGAAGCTGCTTCGGTGTATTATTTTGACACTGATGCAGTTTGACAATATTGAAGAGGTGCGCGTACTTATGGACGGCAAGGAGTTTTCATCGACTGCACAGAAGACCATGGCATATCCTGAGTACATCAATACCATGAACTAAAGAACCTGATGTTCTTGAAAGGGGTTGCATAGCGCTGCCGCCTATCAGC
The DNA here is from genome assembly GCA_040768905.1 of Christensenellales bacterium. GTDB lineage: Bacteria > Bacillota > Clostridia > Christensenellales > SZUA-584 > SZUA-584. Next base: position 1,187,651 of record JAXGMA010000001.1, on the reverse strand, counting down.
GGCAGCGTGCACATACAAAAGATACAGGAGGATAAGCAGAAGATATGGAAAGGCTGCTTGTTGCGACCAACAACGCGGGAAAAGCAAAAGAAATCAAGGCCATATTGGGGAACTTTTATGATGAAATCATTACATTCAAGGATGCAGGCATCGCGCTTGATGTCGTTGAGGACGGCGACAGTTTTGAAGAGAACGCTGTAAAAAAGGCGCGTGAAGCCGCTTTCTTATCGGGATGCGATGCCCTGGCAGATGATTCCGGGCTGTGCGTTGATGCGCTGGGCGGTGCGCCCGGGATTCGGTCGGCGCGCTACGCGGGAGAAAGTGCAACGGATGCGCAGAATAACGAGAAACTGCTGCGCGAACTTAAGAATATGAAGGATCGTTCTGCACGGTTTGTGTGTGTTGTCGCGCTCGTTAAGGGCGAAACCCTGACAACTGCTCAAGGGGAGATCAAAGGAGAGATCGCGCAGCACGCTTCCGGCAGCGGCGGATTTGGTTATGATCCGCTTTTTTTTGTGACCGAATATGGACAAACCTTTGCACAGCTGCCTGCAGACATCAAGAACAGCATCAGCCACCGCGCTCAGGCGCTTGATTCACTCAAAAAAAAGCTCATGAGAGAGCGCATATGAAAAAGCTCTTGGTCATGAGCGATACACACGGACACATTGCGAACATAGCGGCGGCGCTTAAACGTGTTGAGGATTTCGATATTATCGTACATCTCGGAGATAACGCCCGTGACGCAGAACATATCCGTAAAATGACGCATAAGCCCATTTATTCGGTGCGCGGCAACTGCGATTTTTATGCATCTGCGGGGGACGAGCTTGACCTTCATATCGAAGGCGTGCGTATACTCTGCGTGCATGGCCATAAACAGGCCGTAAAATCTTCGCTGCTGCGGCTTTCGCTTTTGGCCGGCGAAAAGCAGGCGGATCTTGTGCTGTTCGGACATACGCATCAGCCGCGTGAGCTGCAAAGCCGCGGCGTGCGGCTTTATAACCCCGGCAGCCTCGGCGAACCGCGCAGTATGCGCCCTTCTCTCGGGCTGGTGATGCTGGACAACGGCACGATTCGCATCAAAACGGTGCGTCTGTAAGGAGTTTTTATGAGATACCATTCGGCAGTATTGATCACAGACAATGTAGAAAAATTGAAGGGTTTTTACACACAAGTGATGAAGCTGGCTGTTCATCTTGATTTTGGCCGTTGCTTAACCTTTGAAGGCGGTTTGACGGTATGGCAGCCAAAGGCAGACGGAGCGGCAGCACGCAAAGGGATGCGCGCAGGCAAAAACAACGGCCTCGAGCTGTGCTTTGAAACAGAACAATTTGAAGCGGACGCAGCAATGATCATGGCTTTTGGCGTCAAGCTCATGCACGGCATTACTGAAGAGGCTTGGGGGCAGCGCACCATATGCTTTTTCGATCCGGATGGCAACCTTATAGAACTTGGCGAGAGCATACCTTGCTTTTGCAGAAGGCTGCACAGCCAAGGCCTTTCGCCCGAAGAAGTGTCGCAAAAAACAGGCGTTTTCATAGATATTGTCAAGACATATATACTATCTTAACTGAATTATTCGAAAAGCCGTGCCGCACATTCACAGCTTTTTGTAAATAAGGATGCCGCATTTCATAGCAGCAGGACATCATAATCAAAATTGCGGCATTTTCTTTTTTTGCCAAGGCGCAGTTCTACAATTTATCAAATCACAGTATCTATATAATATGCATATCACAAAAAGAGGGCAATAACGGTTTGCATAAGCTTTATATCGAACTTGTCTTTTTGGACAATTTCATGGTCAACATGCTGATCATGCTTCTTGCGGCGAAAATCACGCATTTGCGGTTTAAATGGAAGCGAATCGTGTCTGCCGCATCCATTGGCGGTTTTTATGCATGCGCGGTGCTGCTGCTGGGGGCTGCGTCGGCAACGCTGCCGCTTAAAACCATGGCTGCGCTCGTGATGTGTTTTTTGGGTTATTACAGACGCGGTGAAAAACGGTTTTTTATCACCATGTGCGCGTTCTGGGCTGTGTCGTTCTTGCTGGCAGGTGCCATATTTGCAGGGGTGATCAGCTTAGGAGAGCCGGCATATAAAACTGGGATCATCATCATGCGCATGCCTGCCCGGTATATACTGATCGGGCTGTTTGCTGGCACTGTATTGACAGCCATTCTCGCGCACATAAGACGCAGCGTCTCTGAACGTGAACAAGGCTGTGTAGAACTACGGCTGCGTTTTGGTGGCCGGCAGATAACGATAAAGGCTTTTGCAGATACAGGCAATTTTGCCAGGGATCCGATCACGGGATGCGGCGTTTTGTTTTTAAGCCGTGCGGCCGCGGCCGAACTCCTCGGCAAGGAGCTCGATAAGCTGCTGAAAGGGCGGTCGGTGTGCATGGCCGACCGTTTGAGGATAATTCCGTACGAGACAGCCGCAGGGCAGGCCATTTCTTACGGGATCGAGATTGACGAGGCGGCGCTGAGCCATGAAAAAAACGGAGTACGTGCTGTGGTCTGCGTTTACCGCCATTCCATGCCCGGATTCAGCGGCATCATTGGCAGTAAAACACTCGATGAAATGAGGAAAGGAACAAAAAATGAGGATGCTTTGGATACGGAAACTGTTGGCATGGGTGGCGATCAGGCTCGGACTGGCACTAGGAGCACACTATATCAACGGCAGCGAGGCACTGCCGCCGCCGCTGACCCACAAGGAGGAAGAGACACTGCTGCGGCTGCTGGGCACCGGTGACAGATCGGTACGGCGGATACTCATTGAACGCAATTTGCGTCTTGTGGTTTATATTGCGCGTAAATTTGAAAACACCGGCATCGGCATTGAAGATCTTGTTTCTATCGGTGCCATAGGGCTGATCAAGGCTGTCAATACATTTGATGTGGATAAAAAAATCAAACTGGCCACATATGCCTCGCGCTGTATCGAAAACGAGATACTCATGTACCTTCGGCGCAACGCCAAACAGCGTTATGAAGTTTCGTTCGATGAGCCGCTTAATGTCGATTGGGACGGCAATGAATTGCTGCTTTCAGATATTCTTGGCACTGAGCCGGACATAGTTTACACAGAGATAGAAGACAGCGTGGAAAAGGACCTGATGCAGACGTGTATTTCAAAGCTTTGTGAACGTGAAAAGATCATCATGGAGATGCGTTTTGGCCTCAACGGCCAGAAAGAACGTACGCAAAAACAGGTGGCCGATACGCTTGGCATATCGCAATCATACATATCCCGGCTGGAAAAACGCATCATCAAACAGCTTCGCACAGAAATAAGTAAAATTGTTTGAGATATGATTAAGCTTTTTGGCAGACATATCAAAAGAGAATACTTGAGCGCACAGTCGGTGAAAATGTAATAGTCTTATCAAAAAAGCAAGAAAAGTAACGAAACGGAGAAGGATGCACATGGAAAAAACAGCTGTGAGAAGAATGTTCCCGGGCAACAATACGGGCATCGGTTTTTATTCTTATTACAAGTATATAATGCCCCAGGAGCAAGCCAACCATATCTTTTGCCTCAAAGGCGGCCCGGGCGTGGGAAAATCAACTTTTATGCGGCATATCGGGGAGAGGGTGCAGGAAATGGGCATGGATATCGAATATATGCATTGTTCTTCGGACCCGGATTCATTGGACGGCATCGCGGTTCCAAAATTGGGTGCAGCCGTTGTGGACGGGACTGCGCCGCACATCACAGATCCTATCAATCCCGGTGCGGTGGATGAGATCGTCAATCTAGGCGAATATTGGGATATAAGCGCGATCAGGAAAAACAAGTCAAAGATCATGCAGGCTAATGCCGAGACCGGAACGCTGTTCGTAAGGGCTTATAAATACCTTAACGCTGCAAAGAGTGTGCTGGAGGCGCTTAACGAAATATACGATACAAATACTGATATTTCGGGATACTATACAGAGTCGGAAGCGATCATTGAAAAAGAACTGAAGCATAAAAATCAAAGAAAAGCAGGCAAGGAAAGAAAAATGTTTGCGAGTGCCATCACACCAAAGGGCCTCGTTGATCATTTAGATACGTTGTTTGACAATTCTTTTAAAGTATACGCATTGCCTTGCGAATGGGGCACAGGAGTCAGCAAGCTGCTCGCCAGGATCTCAGAGGAAGCGCTATTAGAGGGATTTGACACAGAGAGATTCTATAGTCCGATGCTGCCCCAGTCCAAGATCGAGCATGTCATGATTCCAGAATTAAAGCTGGCTTTTATCACAATCAACAGGCATCTGAAAACCGGACATTTACAAGATGTGATCATCGATCTTAATCGATACGTGGCACAAGATAAAATTGATTTATATAAAGAGGAGGTCAAGACAGATATAGAGAACTATGAGGCCTTGACTGGGCAGGCGTTTTTAACGCTCAGAAAGGCGAAGCGCAAACATGATGAACTGGAAACGTATTATGTGCCGTATATGGACTTTGATAAAATAAACAAAAAGGCAGATGAAGTATTTACTGCGATACGATCTTATGAACGCTCTTGAAGAATTTTAATAAAAGCAGAGATTTTTAATAAAATATGAATTTTTTAAAGATGTATATTGACATATTTTCTTAAGAGTTATATAAAATAAATAGAATGATTAGCACTCATGAGGCGAGAGTGCTAACAAATTAATCAGGTCATAAAACTAGCAATAAGCGTAGTAAAGGAGTTGATTGACATGGCAAATCTGATGCCTTACCGCAAACGCGGCAGCGGGCTGACAACCACAGGTTTTGAGGATTTTTACAACATGCTTGATGACTTTTTTACCGACCCATGGTCGGCTGGGCGGCGGGGATACGACGCTTTCAAGCTCGATGTCCAGCAGAAGGATGATGCCTATTTGATTGAGGCTGAACTGCCGGGCGCAAAGAAAGAAGAAGTTTCTATAGAGCTAAATGACGGGACATTGCGCATCGCACTTAACCGCGATGAAAAAAAGGATGAAGAAAACAAGAACTATATTCACAGAGAGCGCCGCAGCTTTTCCGCAAGCCGCAGCATCTATCTTGGAGATGCCGATGCACAAGGCATTAAAGCCAAGCTCGATGATGGCATACTCAAAATCAGTGTACCGCGCGCTAAGCAGATAGACAATACCAGAAAGATCGACATTGAATGAAACTAAGACGTGAGCACCGGAAGCGCCTCTCCGGTGCTTTTTTTATTGCTGATATTATGGTCGCTCAGCGTTAAAAATATAATTGACAACCAAAAGTCAAAAGGCTATTATAAACCCGCTTTATAAGTTCAGATCTGCGCGATGCATCGTGATCATTCAAAGGTTTTTCAGAATGACGGTAACGTGCAGTTGCTGAGGGCAAAACGCGCTGACATGCTTGAAGGCAATAAAAAATGATCGAAAGGTTTGGCAAACAGCTTAAGGTGTAACACATGGGCATTTATCTTGACCACGCAGCCACAACAAACATAGATAAGCAGGTGTTGGCAGCGATGCAGCCCTTTTTTGATGCGTATTTCGGGAATGCATCCAGCCAGCATGGTTTTGGACGCATTGCGCAAAAAGCACTGATGACGGCAAGAGAACAGACCGCTGCACTCATCGGTGCGGATTGTGATGACGTATACTTCACTTCAGGCGGCACCGAAAGCGATAACTGGGCCATCAAAGGGATTGCCGACACGGCCGGAAAAGGGCATATCATCACCACTCAGGTGGAACATCACGCGGTGCTGGAAACCTGTGCATATCTGCAAAAGCGCGGTTTTAGGGTGACCTATCTGCCCGTTAATGAAACGGGCTTTGTGGAGCCTTGTGCGGTCGAGAAAGCCATAGAAAAGGATACCTTCCTGATCAGCGTGATGTTTGCGAACAACGAGACCGGTGTTATGATGCCGATCGAACAGATCTGCGGTATCGCGCGCGCGCATGACATTCTGATGCATTCGGATGCCGTACAGGCTGTCGGGCATGTGCCGGTTGACGTGAAAAAGATGGATATCGACCTGCTTTCATTGAGCGCACATAAGTTTTACGGGCCTAAAGGCATCGGTGCGCTTTTTATCCGCCAGGGCCTTGAGATCGGCCGGTTTATACACGGAGGCTCACAACAGCGCGGCCTGCGCGCAGGCACAGACAATATTGCCGGCGCTGTGGGGCTTGGCGCGGCAGCGTTGCTGGCGGCAGAAAATATGGCGAAATTCGCAGCCCATGAATCGGCATTGGCGAAGCGGCTTGCCGACGGGCTTCTTAAGATCAAAGAAACACGGCTCAACGGTGGTGAAGCCAAAAGGCTGCCCGGCCATGTGAACTTGAGCTTTGGCGGTATAGAGGCTGCTGCGCTGCTGGTGAGGCTTGACCTTGAGGGGATAGCGGTATCGGCAGGGTCGGCATGCGCGTCGGGCTCCGGAAAACCTTCTTATGTGCTTGCCGCCATGGGGCGCACTCCTGAGGAAGCGCGCGGCGCAGTGCGCTTTACCGTCGGACGCACCAACACGCAAAAACAGATCGACACCGTGATCACACATACAAAAGAGTCCGTCGAGAAGCTGCGTGCGTACTCACCTTTATTTGCACAGCAAAAGGGAGGTAAAAGCTATATTTAAAGGTGCTGACGGCTTCACTGATCTGGGCACCTCCAAACAATAAGCCAAGCATGAATGCTCCTCGAAATCGGAGATACATGAAGATTTTGGCGTTTTCCGGAAAATAAAATCCAGCGCTCTTTGATTGTTGAAGAGACTTTGAAGGCTGCTGTTGATGATCGCAGGGCATGATGTAAAAACCCATTGATATTTGCTGCGTATATTGCGTTTTTTTGAGCAAACTATCATTAGTGAACTGCTTGAAAGGAGAGTGGCAAGATGAGATTGAATGTGTTGCTCGGCATGATTGCCGGCGGAGCTATAGGCGCAGCTGCTGCGGTGATAGCATTTCCGTATATTCAGCCGCAGCTGAAGCGGGCAATGAGACAAGGCCGCAGAACGATTAACGACCACATGGATAGAATAGTGGATACAAGCAGTTGATGACACGGCCGGCGGCATCGCCGGCTTTGTTGTTAAAGCGATAAAACGGAAGAGGCGGATATTTTTACAAATACGTTATGCATCTCTTACGAATGTAATAAGTTTTTTGACGCTTGTCTGTTGCGTTTGAATTTCCCATAGGCGTGGTATATAATAAACGCAACAGTCAAGGGGGTAACCATTGTGGCCAGATTTGATGAGACCATGAAATTTTCATTGACGAAAGAGCTTGCCAATCCAGCAAGAGAAGTGATTTGGCTCGTTTGTGATGCATTAAAAGACAAAGGCTACGACCCCGTTAACCAAATCGTCGGTTATATTATTTCCGGAGACCCCACATATATCACAAGTTACAAGAACGCGCGTTCGCTCATCAAACGTGTTGAGCGGGACGAACTGCTTGAGGAGTTTGTCAAGGTCTATATTGAAAGCTTGGAGAATTCTGACGAATAGCTGCTTTTTGTGAACAGATGGCAAAGCAAAATGTGCGCATGCATTCTAAAAAGCCGCAAGCAGTTTTTTTATAAGCCGGCTCGCAGACGGGCTTGGCTTTTTTATTCTGAATGAAAAAAGGTGAACGATGAAAAGGGTCATGGGCATTGACATTGGTGAAAAAAGAATCGGCGTTGCGGTTTCTGATCCTCTCGGCATCACAGCGCAGGGGATCGAAACCTATATGCGCAAAGGCGAAAACGATGCATATTATATTGTGGAGCGCGCACGCGGGCTGGGCGCGCAGCTAATTGTGGCCGGATTACCGCTTAACATGAACGGGAGCGAAGGGCCTTCAGCCCAAAAAGCGCGTGAATTTATGGCAGAGGTCAATGCGCTGGGCATGCCGTCCGTCTTTGTGGATGAGAGGCTCACCACGGTCAGTGCTGAGCGCATGCTTATTGACGCTGACGTATCCCGCAAAAAGAGGCGTCAGGTGGTTGATAAAATCGCTGCAGTGTATATACTAAGGACATACCTTGATACGCATCAGCTCTGATGCAAGCTTTTGCGTATAAAACAGACAAAGGCTCAACATAATATTAAAATGCCGCGTTAGGCTTATCAAGGAGACGATGATGAACGAAGAAAATGTTGTTATCCTCACAGACGAAGAAGGCAGGGACGTGCGTTTTGTTCATGTCATGACGTTCGATTTTGAAGACAGATTTTTTGTGGCGCTCACGCCCGAGGAGGATGTAGAGGGCATAGAGAACGGCGAAGTGTTGATATTAGAGGTCCTCGAAGATGAGGACGGCAGTGACTGTTATGTGCCCGTTGAAGACGAAGACAGGCTTGACCGTATCTGGGAGGAATTTGAACGTTTGTATTATGAGGACGAAGAGCAGCCAGAGGAGTCATAGAGTGTGCCATATGTTTTCGCGGCGCTGGTGATCGTTTTCGCTGGCGCTTACGTGTATACGCGCAAAAGCGCAACAATCTTCGGGCGTCTGTTTTATAAAACTGCAGCAAGCGTCATGCTGATCCTGGTGGCTGTCAGCGCCTCGCGTTCCGGAACAAACAATATATATCATTTTTTAATCCTGAGCGGACTGTGTTTTGCGCTCGCAGCAGATATTTTAACCGTTTTTAGTGATCAATCAAAGGCATTTGCTGTTGCAGGGATGTTCGGTTATCTGTGCATGAACCTTCTTTATATCAGCGCATTTTGGCTGATTGCGGCTCCCGGTGTATCCGATGCCGTTTTTTTTGTTTTACTTGCAGGCACAGGCCTGCTTGCCTGCAAGCTGTCTGGCATAGATCTTAATAAGCTAAGCCGCAGGATACACGTTTATGCATTTGTACTGTGTGCGATAGCGGCACGAGCCCTTTCTATGCTCTTCGTAAGCAAACTCAACCCCGGATTTGCATTATGCATGTCAATCGGCGGTGTGCTCATATTGCTTTCGAATATGCTGCGAGCTTCAAAAAGGGCTGGCGGCAGATTTGTCCGCTTAGCCGGCATACTGGGCATAGCCACATATTACAGCGGGCAGACCCTCGTCGCGCTGACCGCGATGTTATAAGCCTGTGCCATACTGATGACAGCCTTTATTGCCGGCCTTGCGCTTACTGCCGAGCCGTATTGCCAGCAGGTCTCCTCGTTAAGACACACTAAAATCGATATAAGCTTTCTCCGCAAGCGCCATGGCTGTATGGCTTAAAGCTTCTGCACTGACGGGATCAGAGGTAAAGAGCGAAAAGCTTGTGTCGCCAAAGCGCCAAGCCGCAAGACCGCCGTCTGCCTCCTTGACCATTTTGACAGTGATGGCTGCAGTCCAGCCGTCGCCGTCAATAAGCACATCATGCACATCCTCGAACGTTTCATAAACGCCGGAGATATCTTCCTCGCTTTTTGCGGCGCGGTAGTTGTATGAGACGCCGTCAGCTGTAAAAAAAACCTGTGCGATCTGATTGCTTATGATACTGTAGCTGATGTTTTGCGCATTTTGAGGAGCGTCAATCGGCAAGCCCAAAGCCGCGAGGCCTGCTGCATCCGCATCCACGATCGGGTTGGGAAGATTTGTGTTGCTTAAAGGTTCGCCGGAACAGCCAAACAGCAGCAGAAAAATGATCAAAACCGGTACAAGAGCCAAAAATTTTTTCATATCTGTCATCTCCTTGCATTCTTATGATACACTGATTTTCTTATTTTCTTATAACTGTAAGACGATATGCAAAACAAATAGTTCCATAAAACTTGAAAAAAAAAACAGCGCCGCACACTATTCCAGCGCTGCTTTTATTGTTTGTACACTTTAGTGTGATTTTGAGCGCAAAGCGGTCAAAATCAAATAAACCCCCGGCTATGCCGGGGGAAGACAGCGAGCTTTAGCTTCAAGCAAATACCTCCTATGTTAAAATGATGAGGTTTGCCGACCGCATCAAAAACAAAGGAGGCAGTCCAATGGACAAGAATAGTCTAGCACATACTATGTGGGAATGTAAGTATCACATTGTGTTTGCGCCGAAATACAGAAGACAAGTCATCTATGGGAAGCTGAAGAAAGACATAGGGAAAATCTTGCGGGAGCTGTGTGACAGAAAGGGATAGAAATAATCGAAGCAGAGCTATGCCCAGATCATGTACATATGCTAGTGAGAATACCGCCGAAATTGAGCGTATCTCAGGTAATGGGGTATCTGAAAGGAAAAAGCTCACTAATAATATTTGATAGGCATGCGAATCTGAAATACAAATACGGAAGCAGGCATTTTTGGTGTAGAGGATACTACGTAGATACGGTTGGGAAAAATGCGAAAAGGATGCAGGAATATATCCGAAGGCAGCTACAGGAAGACGCCACCGCAGATCAGATAAGCATGAAGGAGTACATTGACCCGTTTACGGGTAAGCCGACGAACAAAGGCAAGTAACAAGACCCTTTAGGGTCGGCCAGAGAATATTATGCGGTTGGCAAACGATTCAATGCGCTTGCAAGCGCAAGCCGGTAACATGCCCTTATAGGGCTAGAGCATACCACCGGCTAAGCCGGTGGTACTGATTGGAAAAACGTTCTTATTGTTTGTCGCGCTCGCGCAATTCAACGCGGCGGATTTTACCGCTGATGGTTTTGGGGAGTTCGGTGACGAATTCGACCACGCGTGGATACTTATACGGCGCAGTCACTTTTTTCACATGCTCCTGCAGCTCAAGCGCAAGCGCATCAGAAGCCGCATAGCCTTTGGCAAGCACAACAGTGGCCTTGACGACCTGCCCGCGGTCTGGATGAGGCACGCCTGTGATGGCTGTTTCAAGCACGGCCGGATGTTCCATCAAGGCGCTTTCCACCTCAAAAGGCCCGATGCGGTAGCCGGAGCTTTTGATGACGTCGTCCGTCCTGCCAACATACCAGTAATAACCGTCCTCATCTTTCCACGCAACATCTCCCGTATGGTATATGCCGCCATGCCAGACTGAAGAGGTGAGCGCGTCATCCTTGTAATAGCCAAGGAACATGCCGGGCTGCACACCGTCCGCCGTACGTATGATGATCTCCCCGGGCTCGCCCCAGGCGCATGGCGCTCCCGTCTCATTGACGATATCCACATCAAACAGCGGGGAAGGTTTACCCATGGATCCAGGCCGCGGCTCCATGTAAATGTAATTGGCAACAGAAAGCGTCGTTTCAGTTTGTCCGAAGCCTTCCATCATCTTTAAACCAGTCGCAGCCTTGAACTGGTTGAACACTTCAGGATTGAGCGGCTCGCCGGCGATCGTGGCATATTTCAGGTTGGAGAAATCATATTTTGAAAGGTCTTCCTTAATAAAATATCTGTACATGGTCGGCGGTGCGCAGAATGTCGTGACTTTGTTGTCACAGATCGCAGACAGCATCTTTGCCGGAATGAATTTTTCATGGTCGTAGACGAAGAGCGCAGTTTCTGCGAGCCATTGGCCGTACAACTTGCCCCAGACGGATTTTGCCCATCCAGTATCCGAGATCGTCAGATGCAGGCCGTCGGGGTCAACATTCTGCCAATGTACAGCGGTGGGGATATGCCCCAGCGGATACGTATACGAATGAATGACCATTTTGGGATGGCCTGTCGTGCCGGATGTAAAATAGAGCAGCATGATGTCATCATTTACCGGAAGAGCAGCGACGAAAAGTTCTTCGCTTTGGGCATCAACACCAGAAGAGTAATCGAGCCAGCCCTGGCGCTTGCCGGTTAAAAGCGCCTTGAACTCAAGCGTTGGAATAGCCTGCGCCTGATCAATACTGTCAGCAATAATGCCGCTGTGTGTGCACACGATCATACGGATACCCGCCGCATTGACGCGGTACTCAATGTCTTTTTTGGTCAGCAGGTGCGTCGCAGGAATGGTGACAGCACCGATTTTATGCAGCGCCATGATGGTGTACCAGAATTCGTGATGGCGCTTTAACACCAGCATGACTTTGTCGCCCCTCTTGATACCAAGCGAAAGAAAATAATTTGCGGCTTTGTCTGAGAGCCTTTTTAAGTCCGAAAACGTATAGGTTTGTTTTTCGCCATTCTCATGCACCCATAAAAGAGCACGCTTGTCCGGCTTTGACTCAGCCAGCGTATCCAGAACATCGTAAGCGAAGTTGAAACGCTCCGGGGTTTCTATTTTAAAATGATTCTTGAAGTCTTCATATGATTGATAATCGCCGGAAACATATTTTTCAAATAATCTCATGCTGCCCTCCTATTTAGCTATAACTGCCAGAAACCTGCAAGTGCCGCCTACTGCCTTCATCGCGTGCGGATGTTTGGCATCGAAATATACAGCATCGCCGGTTTCAAGGTAAATTTCCTGATTGTCGATATAAAGAATCATGCTGCCCTTAAGGATATAGTCAAACTCATGCCCTTCATGGGCGTTCAAATGCGAGCGTGCATCCGTATCGTTAAGTTCGACGGTCACGAGAAAAGGCTCGAGTTTTTTGTTTTTGAATATATAGGCAAGATGTTCGTACGTGTATTCTTTGCGTCGCTCCATTTGAAGGCCCTTGCCAGCTTTGACGACCGAACAGACAGAAAGCTTTGGCGTTTCGCCTGTCATCAGATCGACAATGTCAACACCCAGCCTGCCTGCAGCCGAATAGAGAAACGAAAAAGAGAAATCGCTTTTGCCTTTTTCATATTCTATGTACTCTGTTTCACTCAAACCCGTTGCTTTTGCCATATCACCGGCAGAGACGTTCATGATCTCCCGAAGTGCGGCAAGACGCTGCGCAATCAACATGATTTTATCGTCCACTTTAAACTCTCCTTTAAACTTCAGTCGTCTTTTATGAGTTTAGAAAACCTGTTTCATTCAAAAAGTAATGACTCTGTTTAACCAAAAAAATGACAGAACAAGGAAGCATTTCAAATAATCATTCTATGGGTAGAAATAAAAATTATTAAGCCGCCCCTGAGGTCTTGTTAGCCGATGAATATCGTAGCATAGCACTATAACGTTGTCAATCTTGCGCACTTTTTAAAAGCCTGTGAAAATGCTTTCAAGAGGCACAAGGGCCTTTTAGATTAATATTGGCCTTAAATGCTTGTCACTATTCTCTTGGTAAGGTAGAATAAATTAAAAATATATTTAGGAGAAGCAAATGGCAGGATTCAAGAAAGTCAGCGGCCGCGATGCAGGGAACATCAAAGTATATGCCTTGAGCACATGCGGCTGGTGTAAAAAGACGAAGGCATTCTTAAACGATCACAATATCGGCTATGCTTATGTGGATGTGGATACACTTTCAGAAGATGAACGTGAGACTGTGCGCAAAGAGCACATGCGCCATAACCCGAACGGCTCGTTTCCGACAATAGTCATCAATGACGACAAGTGTATTGTAGGTTATGATGAAGATGCTTTGGAAGAGCTGGTGGAGGACTAAAGTGGAGATTGATGAAAGGCTTGAAAAGCTTCAGCAGGAGGCAGAGGAAGGCGGCTATGCGCTGAATCCCGATCAGGAATTTGTAAGAGGATTATGCGAAGGGCTTATCGCAAATGAAAAGCGTTACGGCATAGAAAGCTGCCCGTGCCGCCTGTTTGAGGGAAAAGACAAAGAGGATAACTTGGATATCGTCTGCCCTTGTATCTACAGAGATGACGACCTGGCGGACTTTGGCGCATGTTTTTGTGCGCTGTACGTTTCAGATGAGTATTCGCAAAACAAGCAGGTGCCTGAACGACGCCCGCCTCTTGAGCAGCGCAGGGCGATGGCTGCAAAGGCTCAGATATCAAACGGCAAAACGCCCTTGGCACTCAAATACCCCGTCTATCGCTGCACTGTCTGCGGCTATCTTTGCGCCAACAACAAGCCCCCGCGCGTCTGCCCGGTCTGCAAAGCAAAGGCCGAGCGGTTTGAGCGTTTTATGTAAAAAGAGCCTCGCTCAGGCACTCCGTCTTACCGGCTGCCCACAACATTCAACTGCGTTACAAAGCTTAATAATGATGCTGTCATTCCTGTTTTCATAGTAATAGCATGGTGATGACCCCGCCTAATCAATCTGACACCTGATTAGAAAACAGTTTAAATATCTGTTAAGTATTTGCTACATCGATAAGCTATTGTCAGCATTTATCAAAGGAATTCCAAACAATGCAACAATTTGACACATTGTATCTAATTATTTTATATTATTAAAGGTGCGTATAATCATTCTAATAATCCGCGATGAACAACCAGCCTATATGAACACAACCAGCCGGAGGCGAAAATGAAACTGGGGCCATCAAAGCATGATTTACACAGAACGACCTGTATTCTGCTGGTGTCTCTGTTTGTATTTATGCTGTCTGGCTTTTTTTTGCCTGAACATGTTGCACATGCACAGGATAAAGATTTCGAATATATTCTGACAGATGGGGAAGCGACGTCTTTCACACATCCTGCCCTCAATGCAAATACAGTATACAGTTATAAAGTGCGCGCTTGCTTTGATGCAGGTGTACGCCATATTTTTTCAAAGTGCGGTCATACCGTACCGTCAATAAAAAGAAAGTTTACAGCGATTTCTCGCCTGTGATGTCTGCCGCGCCGAAGCTTCCGTCCCCGGCTTTGGTTTCTGCAACTCCATCCGGGCATAACAGCGCCAGAGTCAGCTGGAAGAGCGTTTCGCCGGCAAGCGGTTATGAAGTTTTTCGTGCCACATCGCCCGACGGCCCCTACACCAGGATACACACTGCAAAGTCAAGGCGTACGGTCGGCTTGACAGATAAAAACCTTGTTACGGGCATGACGTATTATTACCAGGTGCGTTCATTCAGAAAAGTTGGTGCGGCAGTGGCATACAGCGATTTCACGCCGGCCAAATCAGCGCAGCCTCTGCCTGCAAAAACGACGGGAATAAACTTTGAAAGGCCGGCTAAGACCAGCGTCAGAATGACCTGGGCGGGTACGCCCGGCGCAACGGGCTATGAGGTTTTCGAGGCGGCATCAAACCAAGGGGCATACAACCTGATTGCGACGACAGCTTCAGGCAGCTATGAAAAATCGGGGCTTGATACGGAACAAACGTATTTCTACAAGATCAGGGCGTTTTCTTCGATCGGCGATGAAAAAGCATATGGGGCATATTCTGATGCAGTGCCAGCTTTGATGCCTTTGGCTGGCATCAACAGAGAACAGAAAAAGTACGGACGGATGACGGTAGCTGGCATGAAGCCCGATGATTACCACAAAGCTGTTGCCGCTAAGTGGAGCCTTGTCAATATCGCAGGCATGCCCATAAATCACGTGATAGACCTCGAAAACCAGATGGATTACAGCGCTTTAGAAGGATACATGTTGAATCTTGGCAAACACGATGGCGTAGAAGTCTATACCATTGGCCAAAGCGAGCAAGGAAGAAATATTTATATGGTCAGACTGGCCTTAGGTGATAACGAACAGGACAAACCACTGATCATGATCACCGGCGGCGTGCATGCAAGGGAGTTTGCAGGCACAGACTACGCGATAAAATTTTTGAATGATACCCTTATCAAAGCGCAGGCCGATCCTTATACCAGATGGCTGCTCGAACAGGTCGTCATCGTTGCAGTACCGCTTGTCAATCCTGACGGGAGAGAGATGGTCATCAATGGCGCAAATGCCAGCAGAAAATCAAATGCCAGAGGCGTTGATCTTAATAGGAATATGCCGTCAATCAACGCAGGACAGCACGCAAAAGGCGCAAAAAGGACCAGCCACTTTTCATCTAAGCCCGGTATGGCGTATTTCGCCGGACACAGCCTTGGCTCGGAAAGCGAAACGAGGGCGCTGATCAAATGGTTTGATCATTATGTACCCAAAGCCAACGCCTATATAGATCTGCATCAGCAGGGCGGGATGACATTCTACAACAAAAGATTTGTCACCGAGAGAATCGATGCTTTATCCAAAGTTCATGCTCAGAAAACGAATGCTTTGCTGCAAAACGGCTATCCGCTTCGTGCAGAATCCTCCGTTTACGGCCTCAATGGCTCAGGGGGAACATTTACCGACTATGCGGAGTCAGTATCGGAAGGTTTTGTTTACAGCTTCAAGTATGGCCGCATGGTCCTGATGATAGACGAAAAAGAAACGCCGCTCCTCTGCTTTAAAGACATTGACAAACAAATCGTGCATTATAAGCCTGTCAATGAAAGATTTAAGTCTGTGACGATTGAAATTGGCAGAAGCCAAAGCACCGGCGCAAGCGCAGCCGCAAGGCAGAGAAGAAAAAATGAATATGAGAAATACGGGTGGGAGGGCTTTCTGACAGGAACGATCAGGATCGTCCTTGGGATAGATTAAACGTTTTTTGGCATTTTTTAAAGTTCGAGTTCCATCACCAGACGGTCCTCTTTAGGGCCGTACTCGTTTTTTCTCTGCGCGACAGTCCGGAACGAAAGCTTTTCTTCGTAAACTTTGACCGCGCCATAGTTTTGCGGATCCACCGTCAATTCAATGCATTTGATGCCCTCGGTTTTGAGCAGTTCAATACAAGCTGATAAAAAACGCGTGCCAAGCCCTTTGCCCCGAAAGCTGCTGTCAACGGCTATGCCGACAAGATATGCCTTCGCAGGATCGCTCCAGTCACGCATAAACTGTGCACCTCCGATCACCTCATTGCCGTATTTGAGCGCAAGCACTTTCCCGTGACGAACCAGCGGAACCAAACTCCATGCATCAAGGCCGGCTTCTCCAAAAGCCTGTTTTTCTATGTCCATTAATCTCGATAATACTGCTGCATCATTGTGGCTGATGATAATGACATCAAAGCTCAAAAAGCGTCCTCCTTAAAGACTTGTGTGACATAAGGTGAAGAGGAGACGGACAACAGACCGGGATACAAAAGATGAAAGTCGATCTCATCTCCAAGGTTGTAATATTTTTCGCAGTCACTGATATCAAGAATAAAATAATCGCTGCTTCCTCCGACGATTTTTATGCTTTCGTCTGCCGGGATAAGCCCGGACAGCCTGACGTCCTGTTTGCCCAAAGCGATCAGAGCCCTGCGCCGTACGCCGCGGTTTTTAAATGAGGGCTTGGTGCCGAAAGCGTCCTTGCCAATTGAGCCTATCGGCTGGGAGGGTTTATCTTTAATCTCAACAATTTCTGCCGAAAGCGTAAAGGCATCCTGATATGTGTTATCCAGAATCGTGTTATGGCAGCTGTTTCGCCCAAGCAGGATCCCTTCTCCGATACGGATCTGGTTGATCTGCGACGGCATTTGTCCGCTCTGGATCAACGGAAGACAGTTTGTGCCGCCAACAGAAACGACAGGAAGAGGAATGGAAAAACGCTTTCTGATATCCTGCGCGATATCGGCAAGCATGCCCATGTTTTTTCCCGTGGGCAAAACGCCGCCGTAACAACCCACGTTGGTCCCTATGCCCAAAAGATGTATACTGTTTGAAGAAAGAATGCGCTTGATGCCGCGCAATGCATGCGTGTACATGATGCCCTCACGCAAATCGCCGACATCTATCATGAGGATGATGCCATGCTGCCTGCCGAGCTTGCGGCTTTCTTCAGTGAGCCGGCGGATCGTCCCGAACTCTGAGTTTAAACTGCAATCAGTTTTTTCGGCAATGGTCGCAGCATGGCTGATCCTCGGAAGACGAAGCAGCATGATCTTCGCATCGATACCTGCCGCACGCAGTTTGTCAATGTTGCGGATGCGGGCATCTGCAAGGCCGACGGCCCCGCATTCAAGCATGGCCTTGCCAACCTGCGGCATCGCGGAAACACCTTTTGTGACGCCAATGACCTCAATGCCATAAGTTTTGCAGATACCGACGATAACGCGTGTGTTGTGCCGTATTTTTCCTAAATCGACTTCCAATCGCGGTGAAATCAAACTCACTCCCCTTGTTCAATTCGATATTATTCGATATCATATTGTAGCCTAAAACAGAGGGCATTGAAACCCAAAAGTGAGAAAAAGAAATATAAATCCAAATAAATGGCGCGGCTGCATGTGCAAACGCAGGCTGACAGGCTGGTGTTTGTTTGACTTTTTTGCAGAGCATATATTATAATGATGCGGCTAGATTTTTAGTGAGGTGTGTTTTTGAAGCTATATAATACGCTGACAAGAAAAAAAGAAGATTTCGTGCCGCTCGAGCCGGGCCATGTCAAAATTTACGCCTGCGGCCCGACGGTGTATAACTACTTTCATATCGGCAATGCGCGGCCATTCATCATTTTTGATACACTGCGGCGTTATTTTGAGTATCTTGGGTTCAAGGTGACGTTCGTGCAGAACTTCACGGATGTTGATGACAAGATGATCACGCGTGCAGAGCAGGAGCGCACAACGCTTGCTGAGCTGGGCGAGCGTTTTATCATGGAATATTTCAAGGATGCGGAGGGCCTTGGGATCCGCGCCGCGACGGTACACCCGCGCGCCACGCAGCACATCGGAGAGATCATCAGCATCGTGCGCACGTTGATAGAAAAAGGGCACGCTTATGTAAATGACGGCGATGTGTATTTTGATGTACAAAGCTTCCCTGATTACGGCAAGCTCTCCGGGCAGTCGGCGCAAGACCGTATGGCCGGTGCGCGCATCGATGTTTTTGAACAAAAGAAAAATCCTGAGGATTTTGCGCTTTGGAAGGCGGCGGAGCCCGGCGAAGAAGGCTGGGACAGCCCGTGGGGGAAAGGGCGGCCGGGATGGCACATCGAGTGCAGCGCCATGAGCATGAAATATCTCGGCGATACGATCGACATACACGCCGGCGGGCAGGATCTTATCTTTCCGCACCACGAAAACGAGATCGCCCAGTCAGAGGCGGCGACAGGCAAACCGTTTGCGCGTTACTGGCTGCATAACGGCTATATCAATATCAATAATGAGAAAATGTCAAAATCAAAAGGCAACTTTTTTACAGTTCGCGATATTGCAGAAAAATATGATCTTTCTGTGGTGCGCCTCTTTATGCTGTCTGCGCATTATCGCAGCCCCATTAATTTTTCAGAGGAGCTGATCGCACAGGCTGCTTCGGCAATGGCACGTATCAAAAACTGCCGCGACAACTTAAAGCACATCTCGCAGTCGGGGGCCTCGGGTGAAACAAACGTTGCGTCACATATCACAGCGCTTAAAGCCCGTTTCCGGCAGGCCATGGACGATGATCTCAATACAGCCGAAGCGTTGGGCGTGATATTCGAGTTCATTCGTGAGGCCAATCAGTTGTTTGAGAGCAGCAAAGATGCCGATGCTGCGGCAGAGGTGCTTACTGCGCTTGACAATGTGCTTGAGGTGCTCGGGCTGCTGCCGAAAGAAGATAAGATACCCGAAAGGGTCGAAGAACTCGTCAAAAAGAGGCAAGAGGCGCGCGCAGCGCGTGATTACGCCGCGGCGGATGGGATCAGAGATCAAATCCTGTCTTTAGGCTACACGTTAAAAGACACGCCTGACGGCGTTAAGATCAGTAAAACCTAAGGAGCATACAATGGGCGACATGAACCAAATGATGGCGATCTTCTCGATCATCATCGGCGCTTTTGCGCTGTATTCGGCGGTGACCGGAAAAGGGCCTGCCTTTAAAAACGACTATCCAAAAGCCATGAAGGAAGAAGCGAACAAGATGCTGCGCACCTTCTGCTGGATAGTCGCCCCGATAATGCTTATCACAGGAGTTCTTGATTATATGGGCTACACGTGGGCTTATTATATCAGCTTCGCCACCATTATTCCGGGGATCATTATTTACTATATTATTTTCAGAAAAAGATTTAAGCAGTACTTAAAAAAATAGAAGATGGACTGACTTCTTTGCATACAAATATATTAAATGACTTATTTGGGCAAAGGAGAAAGCAGCTTGAGTCAGGTTTTCTATACGCCGCAAAAAGCATGGATCGCGCTGGAAGCCAATCAGCTGACCGTAGGGCTTACACGAGAGGCGCTTATGGGTGATATCGTGTATATTGAACTGCCAAAGCCCGGTCAGCATCTCGAAAAAGGAAAGCCCTGTGTGACGGTCGAATCCATGAAAGCTGCTGTCGAGGTCTGTGCGCCGGTATCCGGCACTGTAACTGCCATCAACGAAACTGTTTTTGACGACCCGGATACTGTGACGACTAAGCAGGCATGGCTTTTCAAACTGGATATCGACGGTAAAGCGGACACGAGCGGATGGGTGAGCGATTGATAAGCGGGTTGTCATTGGCTGTTTCTTAAAAGGGACAGCTTTATGTTTTCACTGTTTTGCATCGGCCCCAAAAAAAGGAGACAAGCCATGGGAAAAAGAAAGACGGCCTTTACGGCTGTGATTTCGGCAACGATCGCACTGCTGCTCATCATGGCGCTTCTAATTATCAGCATTGAAATGTTCGCACTCAATGAGCAGTTTTTTGACCGTTCCTATCAAGAACTCGGCACTGCGGAACATATCGGCATCAGTGAGCAGGGCCTTTATAGAGTAACGCAAAAACTTCTTGATTATACACGCGGAGAAGATGAAAATCTTGATATACGCGAGGAGATCCGCGGCGAACAAAGAGAGGTTTTTGGCCAGCGTGAAAAAGACCATATGGTTGACGTCAAGCATCTATATCTTGCGGCGCGCGATGTGCGCACGGCAGCGCTGATTGGCGTGATCGTATTTGTCGTGTTGCTGTTCCTTCTTGCCCGCGTCAAGGCTTTGCCGATGCTCTGCAAAGCTTTTCTCACAGTCTCGGCTTTTTTTCTTGCTGCGGTCATGACGGCAGGTTTGTGGGCGGCCGTGGATTTTTCTTCGTTCTGGACAGCCTTTCATCATGTATTTTTCACCAACGATCTGTGGATACTGGATCCGAGAACAGATGTACTGATTATGATGGTGCCTCAGCAATTTTTCTCAAATCTTGTGGCACGTATCATCATCCGCTTCGCCTCCATGTTTCTGGCGCTGAATGCAGCGGCAGCAGCCGGGCTATATTATTACAAACAAAGGTTGAAGAAAAAACAAAACTGATATGGGAAAATTGATCCTTGCTATTGAGACTTCATGCGATGATACGGCTGCCGCCGTGACAATAGGGCGGCGTGTGCTCAGCAATGCGGTCTTTACGCAAAAAGAACATGAGAAATACGGCGGTGTTGTGCCGGAGATCGCTTCACGGAACCATATATTAAAGCTGCCTTATATCACGGACGAAGCCTTGAAAGCTGCAGGTGTCGGGTTTGACGCGCTTTGGGCCATCGCGGTGACGGACGGGCCTGGCCTGATCGGCGCTTTGCTCACCGGCGTGTCCTACGCAAAGGCGCTCGCATACTACCACGCGCTTCCCCTCATTCCCGTCCATCACATCGAAGGGCATATATGCTCGCTCTATCTATCGCATGAGACGCTGGAGCCGCCGTTTTTGTGCCTTGTCGTTTCGGGAGGCCATTCGCATATCGCTGTGGTGGAGGATTACGGAAAATACCGCCTTGTGGGTAAAACGCGTGATGATGCTGTGGGAGAAGCTTTTGATAAAACAGCGCGTGCGCTTGGGCTTGGGTATCCGGGCGGCCCGAAGCTGGAAGAACTCGCGCAAAACGGAAAACCTGTCTATCATTATCCGCGCGGTTTCAAAGGTGAGCCGCATCTTGACTTCACGTTCAGCGGCTTGAAAACCGCTGTGATTAATCACATGCACAATCTTGAGCAAAAAGGGACGGCGTACAGCAAAGCGGATATTGCGGCAAGTTTTCAGGCCGAAGCTGTCGCGTTCCTCGCGGACAACACATTTGAAGCGGCCAGAAGAGAGGGTATCAAACGTATCGGGATAGCGGGCGGCGTTTCCGCCAACAGCGCTTTGCGCGAAGAGTTTGAAAAACGGGCTCAGCAAGCAGGGGTCACGGTGCTGCTGCCTCAGCAACAGTACTGCACTGACAACGCGGCCATGATCGGGTGTGCCGCCGCTTTTTCTAAGCCCTGTAAAGATCCTTTGGTACTGAACGCCAACGCATCAAAAACGTTGTTTTAAGAAATAACAGCATAGCCTCAAGCACAATCAAATATAGATGATATAGCGGCGGAGGCAGGCATGAACCGTACTGTGCGTTATATCATTTTTATTATTTTTGTTCTTGCGATCATTGTTTTGGTGCTGCTTTGCATGATGCCGCAAACCAAGAGGGTAATGCAGCAAAGCAATGCCATGATCGTGATAGATGCAGGGCACGGGGGGTTCGACGGCGGTGCGACAGGGCGGATAACCAAAGTGAAGGAAGACGGCCTGAATCTAGCCGTTGCGAAAAAGCTGCAGAAGCTGTGCGCGCAGTCAGGGTGTACGGTTGTGATGACCCGGGAGAATGAAAATGCCCTTGGCAGCACCAAGCATGATGATATGAGGATGCGCAAGAATATCATTGAAGAATCCTGCGCAGATGTGGTCATCTCCATACACATGAATAAATACGGCGATGCCGCTGTTTTGGGCCCTCAGGTTTTCTATTACCATTCTTCCGAAGACGGGCAAATGCTCGCTTCCTGCATTCAGGATAAGCTTAATACACAGCTTATGCCGCAGCGTATGCGCGCGCATAAACCGGAAGACTATTTCATACTGCGTACCGGCGGCGCGCCATGTGTGATCGTTGAATGCGGATTTTTATCCAATGAACGCGAGGAGCGGCTTCTGCAAACGGACGAATACCAGCAAAAATGTGCCGAAGCGATATTTACCGGCCTTTTGCAGTACCTGAACCAGCGTACCGTTTCTGATCCGTATGTCCAGATTCATCAGTAAAAAACAACTACATCAGCATGAATTAAAGTTTTTAATGTTTAGAGCCATTGATTTTTTTTTATAAACATGTATAATAAACATAAAGGTCAAAGATAGTCAAAAGAGAAGAGGTGCGGCTATGTCGGTACTCAGCGACACCATTGAGCAATTTATCAAGGAACTGATGAGCGAATATGAAGGGAAGATAGAACTTCAGCGCAACGAGCTTGCGCAGCATTTTAATTGTGCGCCGTCTCAGATCAACTATGTGCTCGCGACGCGTTTTACGCCCGACAAAGGTTATATCATAGAAAGCAGACGCGGCGGCGGCGGATATATCCGGGTATTGCGTTTGCGCATTGATGAATCAAACCACCTGTTTCGGCTTGTCACATCGCGCATCGGTGAGCGGATTTCTGAGCGGGACGCTCAGGATGTTATCTGCCGCCTGGTTGAAAGCGGGGCGGTTTCTGAAAACGAGGGTGCACTCATGGCTGCTGCGGTTTCTGATAAAGCGCTGCAAAGCCCTGCGGTATTGAAGGACAACATAAGAGCGGGGATACTCAAGCAGCTTGTTCTGGTATTGATGAGCAGGGAGGAAGAATAATGCTTTGTGAGAGCTGTCAGAAGAATACGGCAAGCGTCCATATGACGAGTTTTGCTAACGGACAGATGAAAACGCTTCATTTGTGCGGACAATGTGCTGCACAGAAAAATAGCACGGCAGATTTGCCCTGGTTTTCGTTCAACGACTTTTTAAGTGCGTTTTATGACGGCAAAGAGGCTCAGGAAATAAAATGCGGTAACTGCGGCACAACCCTGATAAGTTTTAAAAACTGCGGAAAACTCGGCTGTGCAAACTGCTATCAAGTTTTTGAACAGAGCATCTTGCCGGTTCTTAAAGGTATCCATATGAACACAGTGCACACGGGCAAGCGCCCCGGAGAGCGCTTAGAGGCTCAATCGGTGCCGGCAACGGAACTGGAAGTCAATAAAAAAGAGGCCAGAGAGCAGCTTAAAAGCAAACTGCGCGAAGCAGTCTCTGTGGAGAATTTCGAGGAGGCGGCACGTCTGCGTGATGAAATCGCGCTGATTGATAAGGAGGGACAACAATGAGATGGCTTAAGGATGATGCACCGCAGTGCGATGTTGTTGTATCCACGCGCATCAGGCTCGCCAGGAATATGGCTGATGTTGTATTTCCCTCAAGGATCACGCTGCCGGATGATATCGAAAAGGTCCATGCTGCTGCCAAACGATGTTTGCTTGTTTCACCTGATTTTACATACACGCATCTTCTGGAACTCAATGAGATCGATAGGCGCGCGCTGATCGAAAGCCACATCATCAGCAGCAACCATGCAGCAAGCAAAAACGGCGCATTAATTGCAAACAATGACCAAAGTATCAGCGTGATGATATTGGAAGAGGATCACTTCCGCATACAAAGCCTAGGGTCAGGGCTTTCCCTTGTGGCCACTTACGATACGGCCGACAGGATTGACAACATGCTTTCAGGGGGTATCTCATACGCATTTGACGAGAAGCTTGGGTTTCTCACAAGCTGCCCGACCAATGTAGGCACAGGCCTGCGTGCTTCACTGATGCTGCACCTGCCGGCGCTCACGGCAGCTAAAGGCATGCAGCGTATCGCTGCGATGATCAGTAAAGTTGGAATGACGGTGCGCGGGGCTTTGGGGGAAGGGAGTACGCCTGCCGGGTCGTTTTATCAGTTCTCAAACCAAGTCACGCTCGGCGTTTCAGAAAAGGAGATATTATCTCGGCTGCTCTCGACTGCCAATAAGGTGATCGATTTTGAAAGAAATACAAGGCGGGAACTCCATGCAAACTTAGGGTTGCTGCTTGAAGACCGCATTTGGCGCGCGATCGGCATACTTAAGTATGCACGACGTATAGGCGACAGCGAAGCGCAGAAACTGCTATCAGATGTCGCGCTCGGCGTTTCTCTCGGAATTGTGCCGGGAATGACCAGCGGGCAGCTATATAAACTCATGATGAATACGCGCCCGGCCACCATCGCGCAGATGAGCGGATATGCAAAACCGCATGAGCGCGATGCTGTGCGCGCGGAGATGTTACGAAATATTTTTATTTGACGCTGATTTTTTGGACAAACAGAAATCAGCCTGCCGGAAAGGAACTAAGATATGGATTTTTTTGCTAAATTTACTGAGGGCGCCAAAAGTGCGCTCAAACATGCAGAGAAAAAAGCACGCGAGCTCGGGCATAATTATGTGGGTACTGAGCATCTGCTGCTCGGCCTGATCTGTGAAAAAGAGGGCGCAGCCGCCAATCTGCTGGCAATGACGGGCATTACAGAAGAATCGGTGATGCAAAACGTGCTTTCGCTGATCGGCCAGGGGGATTTTATGTTTACGCAGGGCTTTGGATACACGCCGCGCTCCAAAAAGATACTCGAGCTGTCGGTGGCATTTTCGCGTCAGCTCGGGCAAAGCTATGTGGGGACTGAACACATTCTCATGGCGCTGATCCGTGAAAAGGAGGGCGTTGCGTTCAAGATTATGAATGAACTGGGCGCCGATTTCGGCGAAATCGAAAACGGCATTCACAATGTGACGGGCGAAAACGCCGGCATGGGAGAGACTGACGATAAAAAGGATGTAAAAACACCAAAACTCGATAAATTCGGGCGCGACCTTACAAAGGCAGCGCGTGACGGAGAGCTTGATCCGGTCATCGGGCGTACTCAGGAAATTGAACGCATCACGCAGATTCTCTCAAGACGCACCAAGAACAACCCGGTGCTGATCGGAGAGCCGGGCGTCGGCAAGTCGGCGATCGCAGAAGGGCTCGCACAGCGCATTGCTGACGGCAACGTGCCAGAGCTGCTGCGCGGCAGGCGTGTTTTTTCACTCGACCTCGCCGGGATGATCGCTGGCACCAAATACAGAGGGGAGTTTGAGGACAGGCTAAAAGACGCGCTGAAAGACTTAAAAGCATCAGGCAGCGTGATATTGTTTATTGACGAAATACATACGATCGTCGGCGCGGGCGCGGCTGAGGGCGCCATGGATGCGGCCAGTATATTGAAACCGGCGCTTGCGCGCGGAGAAATTCAGGTCGTCGGGGCGACGACATACGATGAATACAGAAAGCACATAGAAAAAGATGCAGCGCTTGAGAGGCGTTTCCAGCCTGTCACAGTCGGCGAACCCACGCGCGATGAAACGATTGAGATATTAAAGGGCTTAAGGGACCGCTATGAAGCGCACCACAAAGTCAAGATTACGGACGAAGCTTTAAAAGCGGCGGCTGAACTTTCCGACAGATATTTGATGGATCGTTTCCTGCCTGACAAGGCGATCGATCTTATGGACGAGGCGGCTTCCAAGGTGCGACTGAGTCTGTACACAGCGCCGCCGGATATTAAAGAGCTCGAAGAAAAGCAGGAGCAGTTGCGCAAAGAGAAGGAAGAAGCCATCGCACATCAGAAGTTTGAGAAAGCTGCGGAGCTCAGAGATGAAGAAAAGCGCATCGGCCAGCAGATCACAGAAATGAAAAAGGCCTGGGAAGATGATACGAGCCAGCGTGAGGCAAAAGTGACTGATCAGGAGATCGCCGAGATCGTCTCCAAATGGACGAACATCCCTGTTGTGAAACTGACTGAGGATGAGGCCAAGCGCCTGCTCGATCTAGAGGAAACGCTGCACCGGCGCGTGATTGGCCAGGACGAGGCCTGCACAGCTGTCAGCAAGGCAATCAGGCGTTCGCGCGCCGGGCTCAAAGACCCCAAAAGGCCGGTGGGCTCGTTTATTTTCCTTGGCCCGACAGGCGTCGGCAAGACGGAGCTTTCACGCGCGCTTGCTGAGGCAATGTTCGGCGATGAGGATGCGCTGCTTCGCCTCGATATGTCCGAATATATGGAGAAGCATGCGGTTTCGAAGCTCATCGGCTCTCCGCCCGGTTATGTGGGGTTTGAAGAAGGCGGCCAGCTGACTGAGAAAATCCGCCGCCATCCTTATTCGGTGCTGCTTCTCGATGAGATCGAAAAGGCACATCCTGATGTCTTCAACATCATGCTTCAGATCCTTGAAGACGGCCGTCTGACAGATTCCAAAGGGCGTGTGGTGGATTTTAAAAACTGCGTGATTATCATGACGTCTAACCTCGGTGCAGCCAACGTCGATGCCAAAAAAATTGGCTTCGCGGCGGCAAATGACGACCGCGGTTATGCACAGATGAAACAGGGCATCCTCGAGGAACTCAAAAAAGCATTCCGGCCGGAGTTTATCAACCGCCTTGACGATATCATCGTGTTCCACAAACTTGATGAGGAACATACGCGCCAGATCGTACGACTGATGCTGGGCAATGTGATCAAACGGCTTGAAGAGCGCGAAATCTTCCTCACCTATTCTGAAGATACGGTGGAACATCTGGCACGGGAAGGTTTTGATGAGAATTACGGCGCCCGTCCCTTAAGGCGCATGATACAGCAGATCGTCGAAGACCAGCTTTCCGAAGAGATACTCAAGGGAACGATCAGCATCAAGGACAAGGTGCACATGTATCTTGAAAAAGGCAAGCCTGCATTCAAAAAACAGGAATGACGTGTATTGATTCAATGGTTTAAATGATGTCCGCATACAATTCTCCTTATTCCGTATACTAGATTTACGGGATAAGGAGTTTTTTATGACCGAATTGATCATAATGATCCAGCTGGCTGTGAGTGTCATTATCGGCGCTTATTTTTTGAGCCAGCTCAAGCAAAAACGCACAAGCAAAACAAGCTTTGACGGGGAATCAAAGGTACAGATGGAGCGTTTGCGCAAGATGCGCGGCATTTCCCTTAATGTACCGCTTTCTGAAAAAACGCGGCCGCAGCATTTTGACGAGATCATCGGGCAGAAAGAAGGCATCATGGCTCTGTCAGCTGCCCTGTGCGGCGAGAATCCGCAGCATGTGCTGATCTACGGCCCGCCGGGCGTGGGGAAAACCTGTGCTGCACGCCTTGTGATGAACAAAGCGAAGCAGACCGCCGGCTCGCCGTTTAAGCGCGACGCCAAATTTATTGAGATTGATGCGACATGCCTGCGCTATGACGAACGCAATATCGCGGATCCGCTGATCGGCTCTGTCCACGATCCCATATACCAGGGTGCAGGGGCTTACGGCATGGCGGGCGTACCGCAGCCGAAAGAAGGTGCGGTCACGCGGGCGCACGGCGGTATTCTGTTTCTGGATGAGATCGGCGAGCTGCATCCGTATCATATCAACAAACTGCTCAAAGTGCTGGAAGACCGGCGCGTTTGTTTTGACAGCGCTTATTACAGCAAAGAGAATAAAAGCATACCGCCGTATATACACGAAGTGTTTTCGCAGGGGATGCCGGCCGATTTCCGGCTGGTGGGCGCAACCACAAAATCACCGCGCGAGATCCCATCCGCTATACGGTCACGCTGCATGGAGATATTCTTCAGGCCGCTTTATTCTGAAGAGGTGGTCACGATATCGAAGAATGCGGCTCTGCGCGCAGACTATACCATCAGCGCACAGGCAGCCGCCTTGATCGGTGAGTATGCGGCAAACGGGAGAGACGCCGTCAATATCGTGCAGATGTCTGCCGGCATAGCACGAGAAAAAGGAGCTTGCAGCATTGCTGCAGACCATGTGTTGTGGGTCATAGAAACGGGCAAATATTTAAAACGCCCGGTTTTGCGGCTGGGCGCAAACAGTGTGGGCTGCATCAACGGGCTCGCTGTATATGGCAGCAATATTGGGACGATCATTGAAATCGAAACAGTAGCAGTCAGGGCGGCGCGAGGTTCTCTGACGGTCACCGGGCTGGTCGATGAAGAGGAGATGGGCTTTGAGAGTAAAAAATTCAGGCGGAAAAGCACCGCGAAAAGTTCCGTGGAGAACGTGCTGACGGCCCTGCAAAAAAATTTCGGCATCAATCCTTCGGATTATTACATTCACATCAACATGCCGGGCTGTGCGCCGGTTGACGGGCCTTCGGCAGGTGTGGCTATAGCTGCATCGGTTTTCTCGGCGGTTACAGGACGCAAAGCCATGCAGGGCGTGGCAATGACAGGAGAAATATCCATCAACGGAAGCATACGGGCTGTCGGCGGCGTCAAAGCCAAAGCATTGGCAGCACAGCGCGCGGGCGCAGCGCTGGTGATCGTGCCGGAAGAGAACATCGAGGATGTTCAGGGCAGCGAAGGCGTTTGTATAAAAGGTGCCCGCCATATCGCAGAGGTCATCCGGCTCGTATTTCAAAAATCAGCAACGCCCGTTGACGATATATTAAGTGCTCAGGGCAGCGAAACTCAGTAAAAGCTTAAACGCTTAGCATGACGGGCGAAAAACCGATCGCATCACAGGAAACGAGCGAATAATCAACACTGCGGATATTGCCGGAGAGCGCGCCGATGATATTGGCTGAATGCAGATGGCCGTAAACCACATGGCATGCGCCGTACTTCTCAAATAAATCCGTAAACAGTGTCGGTGAGCCTTCTGAATCAGACGGCGGGTAATGGATCATGCCGATAAGCGTCGCGTCAGGCGCTTTGCTGCGCGCACAAGATAATGAAAGCTCAAGACGGGCTGCTTCGCGCACATAGATTTTCTCATCCGTTTCCGGCTTATATTGACGATTTGCTGGAAAAAGCCAACCTCTTGTGCCTGCGATCACATAATCGCCGAATAAGAAGCAGTTGTTCTGCAGAGCGAAAGCACTGCCGCTCAGCAGCGCGTTGACCTGCGCCAAGGAGCCCCACCAAAAATCGTGGTTGCCCTTGAGAAGCACTTTTTTTCCGGGCATGGCGCAAATTTCTTTTAGATCAGCCTTTGCCTCATCAAGCCGCATCGCCCAGCTCAAGTCCCCGGGCAGCAGTATGACGTCGTTTTCTGACACAAGGCTTTGCCAGCTTTTTTTGATGCGTTCCCAGTGGCCGTCCCAATGCGTGCCGAAGATATCCATCGGTTTGGGTGAAAAGCTGGAAAGATGCAGATCGCCTATTGCGTATATCTTCATAGAATGGCCTTTTCGATTTCTTCAAGGAGCGTAATGCCGCCGAGTTTGTTTTGCGCAGAAACGGCGACGATCGGGTAATCCACGCCGCTGCTGACGGCCTTTTTGATGGCCGAAAGCTGTGCCGGCCGCCGCGTTTTTGCAATTTTGTCTGCTTTGGTCGCGACGATGATGACATGCAGTCCAAAGTGCGCCGCCCAGTCAAACATAAGCTTGTCGTCAGCCGTAGGCGTGTGGCGTATATCAAGCAGCAACAGGAGCGCGCGCAGTTTATCAGAGTGCCCCAGATACGTTTCTATCATCTGAGCCCAGTTTTTCTGTTCGCTCTTAGAGACTTTGGCATAACCATAGCCCGGCAGGTCAACAAGCACAAATTCTTCGTTGATCACAAAAAAATTAACCAGCCTCGTCTTGCCGGGGCTCCCGCTCGTTTTGGCGAGTTTTGAATGGCCTGTCAGATAGTTGATGAGAGAAGATTTTCCGACGTTGGATTTGCCGCACACAGCAATCTCCGGCAAACCTGTCTGTGGGTAGCCGGTTTTATCTTTCATGCTTGTTAAGAACCGGGCGCTTTTTATCAGCATGGCTATTCCTTGCTTAAGGCGATGCCTAGCACTTCGCCAAGTTCAGATACGCGTTCAAACTGAAGGTTTTTACGGACTGCCGCTGGTAAAGTCTGCAGGTCTTTATCGTTGCCGGCAGGGATGATCACCGTTTTTATGCCCATCTTTAAAGCCGCCAGTGTTTTTTCTTTTAAACCCCCGATCGGCAAAACACGCCCTGTGAGCGTGAGTTCGCCTGTCATGGCGACGCTGCTTTTGACACTGCGCCCCGAAAGAGCAGAGACGATCGCTACGGCGATGGTGATGCCGGCGGAGGGGCCGTCTTTGGGGATAGCGCCTTCCGGCAGGTGTATATGGATATCCGTGCTGTCAATAAAGTCCTCGTTGATGCCGAGCGCAGTGCTGTTGGCGCGCACATAACTCAAGGCGGCTTTGGCTGACTCCTGCATCACCTCGCCAAGCTTGCCTGTGAGCGTCAGGTTGCCTTTTCCGTGCATGCGCATGGCCTCGACAACAAGCGTCTGGCCGCCGGAAGCTGTCCACGCAAGGCCGTTGACAACCCCAACGCGGTCCAAGGCTTCAGATTCGGCCTGTGTGTATGCGGGTGGCCCAAGATACCTTTGCAGCGTGCTTTTCCTGACAAGCACACGCTTGCGCGCAGGGCTGCTAAGATCCACGACGCATTTGCGGAAAACAGTGGCGATCTTGCGCTCCAGTTCTCTCACGCCGGCCTCGCGCGTATACCGGCGGATAATCTCCACAAGCGCGCTGTTCTCAATGCCCGCTTCTGCAGGCTCAAGCCCGTGCGCCTTGAGCTGCTTGGGAATAAGGTGGTTTTGGGCGATGCCGATCTTCTCAAGCTCTGTATAACTTGAAAGTTCGATGGTTTCCATGCGGTCTAGCAGCGGCGCGGGAATGCCGTCGTAACTGTTGGCTGTCGTTAAAAACATCACATGCTCGAGTGAAAACGGCAGGTCAAGATAATGGTCGCGGAAGCTGTTATTGATTTCAGGATCAAGGACTTCAAGCATGGCAGCGGCAGGATCTCCGCGGAAATCACTCGCCATCTTGTCTATTTCATCAAACAAAAACACAGGGTTCTGGCTGCCTGCCTGCTTGACAGACGAGATGATGCGGCCCGGTATCGCGCCGATGTATGTGCGCCTGTGCCCCCGGATCTCGGCCTCGTCACGCACGCCGCCGAGAGAGGTGCGTACGAATTTGCGCCCGAGAGCACGGGCGATAGAGCGGGCAATCGATGTTTTGCCGGTGCCGGGAGGCCCAACAAAACACAAGACAGGGCCGCGCAGATCTTTTTTGCGTGCCAGTACAGCAATATACTCTATGATGCGGTCCTTGACTTTTTCAAGCCCGAAGTGGTCTTCATCGAGTATATGCCGCGCATGGTCAAGGCTAAGATTATCCTGCGTCATCACGTTCCAGGGCAGGTCGATGATGGTCTCCACATAGGTGCGTATCACACCCAGCTCGGGAGACCCGGGTGAAAGCTTTTCCATCCGCGCGATCTCTTTTTCGGCCTTTTCCCGTATCTCATCGCTGACATCAAGCGCATTCAATTTCTCGCGCAGCTCATCTGCTTCCGATTGCAAGCTGCCTGCTTCGCCAAGCTCATTTTGTATCGCACGCATTTGTTCGCGCAGTACGTATTCCTTTTGCGATTTATCTATCTGTTTCCTGACTTTATTGCGTATCTCATTTTCGATTTCAGTGATCTCAAGCTCGCTGGTTAAGAGCTCTACAAGCGTTTCGAGACGTTCTGTCACATCAACGCATTCCAATATACGCTGTTTGTCTTCAAGCTTAAAAAGCAGTCCCGAAGCGATCACATCGGCCATCTGCCCGAGATCTGAAACGCTGTTGACAGAAGAGAGCATTTCGGAAGAGGCTTTGGTGCTAATGCTGACAAGCTGCCCAAAAAGGCCCATCACCATGCGTTTGAGAGCCTGTTGTTCAGTGGTGGGTTCCTGTACTTGCGAAGAGACCAGTTCTTCCGTCTCCACCTCAAGATAAGGTTCGATTTTCGAAAAAGATTTTATGCGTGCACGGCAAGTCCCCTTGACGAGGACGCGGATGATATCGCCAGGCAATTTTAAGATCTGCTTGATCTTCGATACGGTACCCACTTCGTAAATATCGTGCATTTGCGGATCAAGCAGCTCCTTGTCCTTTTGAGCCGCGAGAAAGATAGTCTGGTCGATTTCCATCGCCTGCTCAAGCGCAGAGATGGATTTGTCGCGCCCCACTTCAAAATGAAGGGCCATATACGGAAAAACGATGACGTCGCGCAAAGCGACCATCGGCATTTTGCTGACCATTCCGGCCTCCCTGTGTTTATTGCCCGCCCCTTTTAAAAATCACAAGCTTTCCATGGGCAGTTTGCTGGTGTATTATACATGAAAAACAGCCTGTCTGCAACCGCGTTTACTCTTCTTCGGTTGCAGACAGGCCATTCATTTAACAGCGTTTTCAGGCAGTTTATGAATCAAATGCGGCAGCAAGCGCCTGCTGGCAATCCGCTTGCGCATACTCTTTTTGCAGCGTTTCGATCAGTTCTTTGACAGTAATAACAGATGTTGACCGATAGGCATTGAGCCCGGCAAACGCGAAACCATTGTGCATGTTGCCCTTTTTGGCATTAAGCAGCGCAAGAGCGATACAATACGGGCTGGTTTTGGATTCACAGGTGGATATGCAGTTGTACGGACAAACAAGAGGTTTCTTCTTTCCGGCAAAAGAGCTTTTCAAAAAGTTATTGATGATGGCTCTTCCCGGGAGGCCGACAGGGCTTTTGATGATACCGATATCATCCTGCTGGGCGTCGATATAGCATTTTTTGAACACGTCAGAAGCATCACATTCTACTGTTGGCACAAAACGTGTCGCCATCTGTACTCCTGCAGCACCAAGCTGCATCATATAATAGATGTCCTGCCCGGTGTATACGCCGCCTGCTGCTATGACGGGAATGGGCTTCCCTTTCGCATCCTCAAGCGGTTTGACCTTTTCTATCACATCTTTAACAAGATTCTCCAAAGCGTATTCGGGGTTGTCGATTTGATCTGGCTTAAAACCCAAATGACCGCCCGCTTTCGGGCCTTCCACAACGATAGCATCGGGAAGGTAATCGTAATCATTCAGCCATTTTTGCGAGAGTATTTTTGCAGCTTTGCCTGAGGAAACAATAGGGACAAGCTTTGTTTTTTCGCTGCCCTTGAGAAAAGAGGGGAGGTTCAAAGGCAGGCCTGCGCCGGAAAATATGATGTCGATGCTTTCATCGATCGCCGTCTTGACCAAATCCGCAAAGTTCGAGAGCGCAACCATGATATTGACACCAAGAATCCCTTCGGTTAAGGCGCGTGCTTTTTTTATTTGCATTCTGAGAGCCCGCACATTGGCTTCAGCAAAATTGGAAAAGAAATCCGGCTCCTGCATACCGATTCCAGCTGTTGCGATAACACCAATTCCGCCCTGATTGGCAACGGATGAGGCAAGCCCGCTCAGAGAGATGCCTACGCCCATACCGCCCTGTATAATAGGCAGGTTGATCCTAAAATTGCCAATGGCCAAGCATTTCATATCTGTGCTTCCTTCTCTTTAAATGCTTATCATTCAGCAATCAAGGTATTTAAAAATAAATACTACATAGTTGAAATATTAGAAATACTAACAAATAAGCTCGGTATGATCATAACACGCATGATGGTTTCTGGCAAATAAACGGAGCGCGTTTATTAAATCTTTACAATTGATGCAAGAGTGCATATGATGTATGTTCTTTAGACAAGACGCGAAAGCTCATGGTATAATAACAGCCAGAAAAATACCATCATTACAGGAGTATTATGCATGAACAGAGTAAAGATCATGACTGACAGCACCGCAGATCTGCCGTACAGTCTCATTGAACGCTGTGGTATAGTGCGCGTGCCTCTGCATATTATCTTAGGCGAAAATTCATATCCTGACGATCAGAATTTAAAAACTCAGGAACTGTTTAGTTTTGCGGATAAGACAGGTACTTTGCCGAAATCCGCCGCAGTGAATACTTTCGAATTTGAGGAAGTTTTCAAAACGTGGCTTGATCAAGGCTATGATATCTTTTTTACAGGTATCAGCAGCAAGCTTTCGGCAACGATGCAAAGCGCTTTGGCCGCAGCTAAGCAGTTTGATAAGGGGCGTATTGCTATCGTCGATTCATTGAGCCTGTCGACGGGTTTAGGCTTGCTCGTGCTTGAGGCCTCTGACCTTGCGCAGTCGGGCGCAAGCCTTGCGGAGATCGCCGCGCAAACCGAGCGCCTGCGGGAGAAAGTCAGGGCAAGTTTTGTCGTGGATACTCTTAAGTACCTGTACATGGGCGGCAGGTGCTCCAGGCTACAGTCTATCGTGGGCAGCAGGCTAAAGCTCAAGCCTATGCTTGAGCTTAAAAACGGGGAGATCGTACCGGGCGCCAAATTCCGCGGCAGCGGCTATATCAGAAAATACTGTGCGCATATACTCGAAAAAGCGGCGGATATTGACCCAAAACGCATATGCGTCACGCATTGCATGGCGCCAGAAGCCAACGATATCAAAGAAATGCTGCACAAAGACCACGGTTTTGCCAATGTGATGGTGACCGATGCATCGCCAACGATCGCCACACATTGCGGGCCGGGCACGCTCGGCATCCTCTATATTGAACGATAGATGATGTATTATGCTTATTTATTAAAGTGCGCGGACGGCAGCCTGTACGCAGGATGGACGGATGATCTTAATAAAAGGCTCGCCGCGCACAACGCTGGCACCGCAAGTAAATACACGCGCAGCCGCTTGCCAGTTGATATTTGGCATTACGAAACGTTTGAAACCCGCTCCGAAGCCATGCGCCGTGAATACGCATTCAAAAGAATGAGCCGAAAAGATAAAATTGCGCTTAAGAATCGTTAACGAATAAAAGCAGCAAAAAATAGCCCTGCCTCAATCTCTTTTCAGGCAACAAATAAAAAACATATTATTACTTGACAAAAAACATGCTGATATTTTATACTATTCAACGTATTAGTGATTTAACATAGTAAAACGTTAAAGAGGATGTGTATGGACAGTTATAAAAAACACGTACCTGACGGCGTGGAAGATTGTTTGCCAGCCGAATGCTGCATCAAAAAAAGCATAGAAAACGCGATGCGGCAACAATTTATAGCTAACGGCTACGACGAAATTGAAACGCCTACGTATGAGTATTACGATGTGTTCCAGAGCGGCGTGGGTTCATATATGCAGGAAAGCATGATCAAGTTTGTCGATACGGGCGGGCGCATACTCGTGCTGCGTCCTGATCTGACAGTGCCCATTGCGCGCGTTGCTGCCACCAAAATGCCAGAGGGTGTCAAACGGCTTTTTTATATTCAGAATTCGTTTGCGGCGGCCGAACCCGCCATCGGCAAAGCGGGCGAGTTCACGCAGGCGGGCATAGAGCTTATCGGCGAAAAAAGCAGCCGTGCAGACGCGGAAGTCATCGCTCTCGCTGTCAAGGCGCTGTGTACGGCAGGCCTTAAGGAATTCGCTGTCGATATCGGCCAGGTGCAGTTTTTTAAAGCGCTCGTCGGCGGGCTTGCGCTCTCTAACGGAGCGCTCGACGCATTGCGCCATGCCGTCGATTCCAAAGATGCGCAGGCGATCAAAGCCGCTTCAGAAAAACTTGGGATAAGCGGCGCGCTTAAGCAAAAAATACTCGGACTGCCCGCGCTGTTTGGCGGCAGTGAGGTTTTTGACAAGGCTATCGCGCTCGGCGGCACCGATGAATGTGCGCAGGCGGTCGAAAATTTGCGCAGCGTGTACAACATGCTTTGCGAATATGGTCTTTCCAAATACCTCTCTGTAGATTTAGGGCTGCTGCACGATATCGCGTACTATTCTGGCATCGTGTTTCGCGGACTTGCCAAAGGTATCGGTTTTCCGGTTGTGTCTGGCGGCAGGTACGACGGGCTGCTTGAGAAGTTCGGCAGGCCTCAAGCCGCCACTGGCTTTGCACTCGGCATAAAACGCGTGATGATCGCGATGGAACGGCAGGGTTTGCTCTGCGGTTATTATGATACCGATGCCGTGGTGTCGTGTGAAAATACCGCATCCGCAGCGGCATATGCCTTTGCAGAGCAACAGAGAAACAGGGGCAAACGTACGTTGTTTGTGGCGGGGCTTAAAAGAGAAGCGCTGCTTGCATTAAAGCAAAGCTGCGGTGCCAAAAGAGCGGTGTATTTTGACGCAGACGGTACCAGGCAGATCGTTGAGGAGTAGGATATGCAGATCACCATAGCGCTCGCAAAAGGGCGGCTCGCTGAAAAGGCGATGGACATACTCGAACAATGCGGCATCGACTGCAGTGAAGTGCGCAAGGATTCGCGCAAGCTCATTTTCTTTGATAAGCAAAACGATGTGCGCTTCATTATGGTCAAGCCCATTGACGTACCCACATATGTGGATCACGGCGTGGCAGACATTGGCATCGTGGGCAAGGATACGCTGCTTGAGGCCGGTTTGCCGCTTTATGAGATGGTGGATCTGAAATTCGCCAAATGCCGGCTTGCTGTGGCCGGCTATCCCGACAAAAAAGACAATTCACTGACGTCGTCTGTTAAGCGCGTGGCCACGAAATACCCGGAGATAGCTAAAAAGTTCTACGCAGCCAAAGGGGAGTCTGTCGAGTGCATCAAACTCAACGGCAGCGTGGAGCTTGGGCCGATGCTTGGGCTTTCGGATGTGATACTCGATATCGTGGAAAGCGGCCGTACGCTCAAGGATAACGGGCTTGTGATCATCGAGGAAATATGTGATGTTTCCGCACGCCTTGCGGTCAATCGGGCGAGCCTTAAGATTAAAGCTGCTGTCTTAAAGCCGCTCATCGAACGTATTTCTCAAGCCGTGGAGGAGAGATAGATGCGCATTTACGAATCGGCGGATATGGCGGCTGTCAGCAAACGTCTATCAAGAAAGGCGGATTTTGATCAAGGCATACTGGAAAACGTACGAGGCATCATTAA
Source organism: Christensenellales bacterium (assembly GCA_040768905.1). Taxonomy (GTDB): domain Bacteria; phylum Bacillota; class Clostridia; order Christensenellales; family SZUA-584; genus SZUA-584. Next base: position 1,150,359 of record JAXGMA010000001.1, on the reverse strand, counting down.
GGCAGTTCAGAAAAGCGGTGATCAGGCGCTGTTTGATTTGACAAAGCGCTTTGACGGTTTTGCGCTGAGTGCCGGGAATATCCGTGTGACACGCCAGGAAACAGACGACGCGTATAAGGCAGTGCCGGACTGTTTGCTCGAGACGCTGAAGAAATGTGCGGCGAACATCGCTGCTTTTCATCAGCTGCAGAAAGCAAAAGGTTTTAAGCGTAAAGACGGCGGTGCGGTCACCGGAAGGCTTGTACTGCCTGTGCAGCGCGCGGGCGTCTATGTGCCCGGCGGCAAGGCGGCTTACCCTTCCAGCGTTCTTATGAACATTATACCTGCCAAAATAGCGGGCGTTGAGCAGGTCGTCATGGTCACGCCGCCCGGCAAAAAGGGTGAGATCGCACCGCTCACTCTCGTTGCAGCGGATATTGCGGGCGCAGACGTGATACTAAAAATCGGCGGTGCGCAGGCCATCGCAGCCCTCGCATACGGAACGGCCAGCGTTCCGCGGGTGGACGTGATCGCAGGCCCCGGCAATGCGTATGTGACGGCGGCAAAACGCGAGGTGTTCGGGACAGTCGGCATCGACATGATAGCCGGGCCTTCGGAAGTTTTGATCATCGCGGACGGTAAGGCCGATCCCGCTTATGCGGCGGCTGACTTTCTCTCGCAGGCCGAGCATGACGAAATGGCCGCAAGCGTGCTGCTGACCCCCGACAGAGGTTTTGCGAAGAAGGCAGCATCGGAGATCGAACGGCAGCTTGCGTTGCTGCCAAGGAAAAAGATCGTCAAAGCATCCGTCGAACGATACGGCACGATCGTGGTGACGGCTTCGCTCGAAGAGGCCTTCCAAATTTCCAACAGCTACGCCCCCGAGCATCTGGAGATAATGACCGAAAATCCCATGCAGCATCTTAAAAAGGTCAAAAACGCGGGCGCGGTTTTCCTGGGCGCATATTCGCCCGAACCGTTGGGGGACTATTTTGCGGGGACTAACCACGTATTGCCCACATCCGGAACGGCTCGGTTTTCTTCGCCGCTTTCGGTGGACAGCTTTACAAAGACGACGAATTACGTCTATTATGACAGAAGCAGCCTTAAAGCATGTTATAATGATATAGAAAGTTTCGCCGCGGCAGAAGGCCTTGACGCCCATGCGCGGAGCGTCGCAATAAGATTTGAGGAGGAGGCGCAATGAGAAGCGCGGAGATCTTAAGAGAAACAGGGGAGACAAGCATTAGCCTTAGGCTTGTGATCGACGGCGAAGGCAATCGCAGCATCGATACGGGTATCGGTTTTTTTGACCACATGCTTGATCTGTTCGCGCGGCATGGGCTGTTTGACATCGCGCTGTCCGTCAAGGGAGATACAAGGGTCGATGAACACCACACCATAGAAGATACCGGCATCGTGCTGGGCGAAGCTTTTGCGAAAGCTGCGGGCGATAAAGCAGGTATTTGCAGGTATGCTACGCAGTTCGTCCCGATGGATGAAACGCTGGCGTTCGCGAGCGTGGATTTTTCGGGCAGGGCTTACCTTGCATACAGCGCGGCGTGCCCCGATGAGACGGTCGGCGGCGTCACGACACAAATATTTGAAGAGTTTTTCCGCGCTTTTGCCATGGGCGCGCGCATCACGCTGCACACCGGCGTGCTTTACGGCGCCAATACGCACCACATGATAGAAGCGGTGTTCAAAGCGGTCGCGCGGGCGCTGCGCTTTGCGCTTGAGGCTGACCCGCGCTGCAGCGGTATACCTTCAACAAAAGGCATCCTATGATAGCTGTCGTTGATTATGGCATGGGCAATCTGCGCAGTGTGCAGAAGGCGTTTGAATACCTTGGGTTTGATGCGCGTATTACCAGCCAAAAAAAAGCGATGAAAGACGCCTCGCATATCGTGCTGCCCGGCGTAGGCGCCTTTGGGGACGCTATCTGCTGCCTTAAAAAAACCGGTGTGTGCGAAACCATAGGCGCAGAAATAAGCAAAGGAAAGCCGTTTCTCGGTATCTGCCTTGGGATGCAGCTGTTGTTTGAAAAGAGCCGCGAGAACGGGCTTTACAGCGGCCTCGGGCTCGTTCCCGGTGAAGTGGTGCCTTTCCCCAATACGGTGCTCAAAGTCCCGCATATGGGCTGGAACGACCTTGCAGCGCGCTCCAACGCGTTGTTTGACTCAGACGGGCAAAAGTTTGTCTATTTCGTGCATACATACTATGCGGCAAATGTGCCCGATGAATATATCATCGCTCAAGCAGATTACGGCTGCCGCTTTGTGGCCGCTGTGCAAAAGGACAATGTGTTCGGCCTGCAGTTCCACCCCGAGAAAAGCGGGGATATCGGGCTTGACATGCTGCGGCGTTTTGGAGGACTGACATGACGGTATACCCTGCGATAGATTTAAAAAACGGCGTATGCGTGCGCCTTGAAATGGGTGATATGAATAAGGCAACGGAATACGGCGACCCGTCGGCAGTCGCAAAAGAATGGCAGCGGCAGGGCGCGCAGTTTCTGCATGTCGTTGATCTTGATGCGGCGTTTGCCGGGGCATTCGCAAATGAAATAGCGGTCAAAAGCATACTCGAAGCCGTGCAAATACCTGTGCAGCTCGGCGGCGGCATACGCCATATGGCAGACATTAAGGAACGCCTTGCGCTTGGCATCGAGCGCGTCATCATCGGCACGGCTGCGGTCGAAGACCCTGATCTTGCGGAAAAGGCTGCGAAAAGATACCCCGGGCGCATTGCTGTTGGCATCGACGCCAAAGACGGGCGTGTGGCAACACGCGGCTGGGCTAAGGATTCGGGTGAAGACCCGGTCAGCCTTGCGATTAAGATGAAACGTCGCGGCATCCGAACCGTTATTTATACCGACATTACACGTGACGGGATGCTCACAGGGCCGAATATTGAAGCTCTCAGAATGATGGTCGATCAAACTGGGATGGAGATCATCGCATCGGGCGGCATGAGCGTGCCTGCCGATGTGGAGGAAGTAAAGAATGCGGGTGCGCAGGGCGTGATCATAGGCAAAGCGCTTTATACCGGCGGCATAGGCCTTGCGCACGCGATAGAAATAGGAGAGAAGACATGCTGACAAAAAGGATCATACCGTGCCTTGATGTCAAGGACGGCAGAGTGGTCAAGGGCGTCAACTTTGTGGATATCAAAGACGCAGGAGACCCGGTGGAACTCGCAAAAGCATACAACAAAGCGGGTGCTGACGAGCTGGTGTTTCTGGATATCACGGCTTCATCAGACTTAAGAAACATCATCAAGGATGTGGTCGCACGGACGGCTGAGCAGGTGTTCATACCGTTCACGGTAGGAGGCGGCATACGTACGGTTGATGATTTCCGGGAAATACTGCGTTTGGGTGCAGACAAGATTTCTGTCAATACGGCCGCATACAATAACCCGGCGCTGATTTCGGATGCCGCAGAAAAATTCGGCAGCCAGTGTGTGGTTTGTGCCATCGATGCAAAGAAAAAAGCAAACGGCGAAGGCTGGGAGGTCTACCTCAACGGCGGGCGGACACCCACTGGACGCGACGCTGTGGCGTGGGCCATGGAGGCGGAAAAACGCGGCGCGGGCGAGATCTTGCTGACCAGCATGGATGCGGACGGCACAAAGGACGGATACGACATCCCCATGACGCGCGCTGTGACAGACGCTGTGCGTATCCCTGTGATCGCATCCGGCGGTGCTGGGACGCTTGAACATCTTCGCGACGCTGTGCTGCTCGGTGGCGCTGACGCTCTGCTCGTGGCGTCGATCTTCCACTACGGTAAATACACAGTTGAGCAGGCAAAGCGGTATTTGCAGCAAGAAGGCATACCGGTCAGACTGCAGGAGGAATGATGGTGAACACAAAAGACATTAAATTTGATGAACAAGGCCTTGTGCCGGTGGTGGTGCAGGATATTAAGACGAACGCCGTCCTGATGCTGGCATATATGAACCGGGAGGCGCTGGATAAGACGCTGCAAACAGGCGATATGACATATTATTCGCGCAGCCGCGGAGAGTTGTGGCGCAAGGGAGAAACTTCCGGCCATTTTCAGACACTCAAAGAAATGCGCATCGACTGCGACGGCGATACGCTGCTTGCTCTTGTGGAACAACAGGGGCCTGCCTGCCACACCGACAACTACTCGTGTTTTTTTGAATCTCTTTTTGGCAGTGGCGACTATAGAGGCGGCTACGGCATCATTGATGAATTGTTCGCCGTCATCAAAGACAGGCTTAAGAACCCAAAGGAAGGTTCATATACCAACTATCTTTTTGATAAAGGCATCGACAAGATATGCAAAAAGATAGGGGAGGAAGCGGCTGAAATCATCATTGCAGCAAAAAATGCATCGCCAGAGCAAATTCGCGCGGAGAGTGCGGACTTTCTCTACCACCTGCTTGTGCTGCTTTGTGAACGCGGGCTGACGCCTGCTGAGGTGTTCGCTGAGCTTGAAAAGCGCCGGTAATAATTTGGGCTGCGCTTTAAAAGCAATATTACCAGTAAATCAGCGAAAATGAAACAATGCGCAAGCTTAAAGGCAATATATCGCATTAAACGAATTCCTTGAATTTTGACACAGCGCGATGTGTATTATACAATATCGCAGCGTTCATATTTGGCGAAAAGGCATGACGGGGGAGCATAGCTCAGCTGGGAGAGCATTTGCCTTACAAGCAAAGGGTCACAGGTTCGAGCCCTGTTGCTCCCACCAAACTGCCCGTTTAAGGCGTGGTGTACGCCAGCCTTAAGCGCCGGATATGAAGGGCCTGAAAGCCCGTTTAAGAGCGGCAGTTGCACCTTATGTGATGTGCGGGAGTGACTCAGTGGTAGAGTGCGACCTTGCCAAGGTCGAAGTCGCGGGTTCGAATCCCGTCTTCCGCTCCAGCGAAAGTGCGTGTCCCTCGTCCAGTTAAGGGCGGGGGATAAACATGAAGATACGCTCATAGAATACAATGGTCATTGATGGCGCCATAGCCAAGTGGTAAGGCCAAGGTCTGCAAAACCTTCATTCCCCGGTTCAAATCCGGGTGGCGCCTCCAAAATTGCGGGCTTCTTACAAAGAAGCCCGTTTTGCCGAAGTGGCGGAATCGGCAGACGCACGGGACTTAAAATCCCGCGGTGGCAACACCGTACCGGTTCAAGTCCGGTCTTCGGCACCAAAAAAGCCCTTGAAATGGGGCTTTTTTATTGTACACTTTAGTGTGATTTTGAGCGCAAAGCGGTCAAAATCAAATAAACCCCCGGCTATGCCGGGGGAAGACAGCGAGCTTTAGCTTCAAGCAAATACCTCCTATGTTAAAATGATGAGGTTTGCCGACCGCATCAAAAACAAAGGAGGCAGTCCAATGGACAAGAATAGTCTAGCACATACTATGTGGGAATGTAAGTATCACATTGTGTTTGCGCCGAAATACAGAAGACAAGTCATCTATGGGAAGCTGAAGAAAGACATAGGGAAAATCTTGCGGGAGCTGTGTGACAGAAAGGGGATAGAAATAATCGAAGCAGAGCTATGCCCAGATCATGTACATATGCTAGTGAGAATACCGCCGAAATTGAGCGTATCTCAGGTAATGGGGTATCTGAAAGGAAAAAGCTCACTAATAATATTTGATAGGCATGCGAATCTGAAATACAAATACGGAAGCAGGCATTTTTGGTGTAGAGGATACTACGTAGATACGGTTGGGAAAAATGCGAAAAGGATGCAGGAATATATCCGAAGGCAGCTACAGGAAGACGCCACCGCAGATCAGATAAGCATGAAGGAGTACATTGACCCGTTTACGGGTAAGCCGACGAACAAAGGCAAGTAACAAGACCCTTTAGGGTCGGCCAGAGAATATTATGCGGTTGGCAAACGATTCAATGCGCTTGCAAGCGCAAGCCGGTAACATGCCCTTATAGGGCTAGAGCATACCACCGGCTAAGCCGGTGGTACTGATTTAACTGTTTTTAACGGCTATTTGGTCGTTCGGAAGAATCAATAGAACTCATCCTTGCGATAATCTGTAACCATGCTATGAGAATACAAGCTAATATTTTCTGCAGCTATTCCTGCTCCAATAGCGACACATGCCATAGGGTCTTGCGGTATCACACATTCTAATCCGGTTTTTTTAGTAATTAGGCTGTCAAGCCCTTTTAACAGCGCTCCTCCACCAGTCAGGCATACGCCACTTCCATAAATATCTGCAGACAGCTCAGGCGGCACCTGTTCGAAAAAAGAAAGCAACATATCCATAAGCGAGTCTAATGGTTCTTTGATCGCTTCGGCCACTTCGTTTGTACTGATACTAATAGTCTTTGGAAGGCCTGTGATATGGTTTTTTGCATTAATGTGAATTTTTTTGTTTTCAGTCTGTTCAACGGCAGAACCAATATCGATTTTGATTTGCTCAGCTGTGTTTTCACCAATGAGCATATCGTAATTTCGACGGAAATAATTAATTATTGCCTCATCAAATGCATTTCCCGCTGTTTTGCTGGAATTGCTGATAACGATGCTGCCCAGTGAAAAAACGGCAACGTCAGTAGTCCCGGCACCTATATCGATGACCGTATTTCCATAGGCTGCGCTGACATCAAGCCCTGCGCCTATTGCTGCTGCGATAGGTTCTTCCATAAGAAAAGCTTGATGAATACCTGCATCCTCCGATACTTGGATAAATGATCTTTTTTCGACTTCAGTAACCCCAGACGGTACGCAAACAATGGCATTTGGTTTAAAAAATATCCTTTTGTCTAAGACTTTGTTTAAAAAGTATCTCAGCATTCTTTCTGCATCGTGAAAGCTAGCGATGACACCATCTTTCAAGGGGCGAACAGCTACAATGTTTTCAGGTGTTCGATCAAGCATTAATCGTGCATCTTCTCCGACTGCCAATATTTTTCCGCTAGTTCTATCAACGGAAACAACAGTGGGCTCGTTAAGAACGATACCTTTGCCTTTTACATGAATACGCACATTCGCTGTGCCTAAATCTATTCCAACACTTCCGAAATCAAAAAAACTCATAATACTCCCTAAAATAATAATACTGCCGCCCAAACAAACTGTTACAAAAAGGGTAGAATGCAATTTCACCAGCAGTAAAAACAGAATGCACGGGCGGTCAACAAAAAAATATGATTTTGTATATATTCGGTTTACTTTTTAAACAAGTTCTTAATTCTTCCGAGCACTCCGTCAGCCTTTTCCAATGAAAGCTTAGCTTTCACACCATCGATCACAGCTTTGATCTGGTCGTCAGGGATGTTTACGCCAAGCACAGATTTTACCGCCTGCAAAGGATTTGATTTAAATTTTTTCGCAAACGATTTATCGCCTTTTACTTTCTCAACAATCTCTTGTACCTTCGCTTTTATATCCATGATTTTCTCCTTATTCTGCTTTTTCCACAGAAGCCTCAGGGGCATTTTTCTTGACACTCTCAATGCCGTTCACACAACTTTTCTTTGCCTTGTAACCTTCAGAAGCCGCGATGTTCTCGCCATTCCGTGCTTTTAAACGAAAACGATATTCGCCTGCTTTGTCGAGGTAAATTTCAAATTTTGGATTCGTGACGGCTTTGTAATTTTCTTCTGTTTGATCTTCTATCTTCGCGGCAGGCGCACTCTTTCTCACGCTTTCGATACCCTTAAGGCAGGACCTGCTGGTTGTATAAACTTCAGAAGTCGCAATGGTTTCTCCGTTGGATGCCTTAAGATCAAACTTGTAACCTGTATTGGTCTGCTTAACGACAAATTTCCCCATATCATAACCCTCCGTTATCATTATTTCATTTGGACTGTGTGGCAAGTGTAGATTATTATATTAATTAAGATTATACTTAAACTAAAAAATAAAGCAATAAACTTATGTGCGAATAAAGTCTTTTATGGGACATTCAAGTTAATTATGTCCATTATCATCGGGAGCATTAATGAAGAATAATTTTTCAGAACGGAGAATCCGGAAAACAATTTATTCGATACAAACCGCTTTTTTAGAACTTCTTAAGCTAAAGAATCTGGATGAGATCACTGTTACTGAGCTTACAACTTGTGCTGACATTCATCGCGGAACATTTTATCTTCATTATAAAGATATTTATGACTTATTCAATAATATTGAAGAAAGCCTGTTGGAAGAATTTCAAAGCATTACTGATCTCTACTTTGATTCCGGAAAGCCAAATTTAGAAGCTGCTTTGAACAAACTATTTGAATACTATTATAATAATTCAAATATTTTTAAGGCCGTTCTCAGCTCTCCCAAATCTTCATTCTTTGATAAAATGTTATCCATGAGGCGGCCTCGCTGCTTCCGTGAATGGAGAGCTAAATATTCAAGTGGAAGAGAAGATAATTATCTATACTATTTTGAATCTGTGGCATCAGCAATTATTTCCTTGGTTTGCTTATGGTATAAAAATGGTTGTGATAAAAGTCCAAAAGAAATCGCTGAAATTGCTAATGATATTATGGATTATTATGGTTACCTGCATATATGATTTTCAATTGCAGGTGCTTATAAGATGGCTAGCAAAAAGTACCACCAATATATTAACAGCGAAAATGAATATAGAATATTTGTTTTAAAAAGACGAACTTCATGCATCTATGTGTCTGGATTTGTGTGTGTTCAACGTGCAAAAAGCAGGGCAGTCAAATAGTACTTGTAATTTTCGGTACCTTTGCTTATAATGCAGTAGTAACTTAAGAAGGGCGCGGAGGAGCCTTGCGGCAGGGCAGCTATGCTGTCGGCAATGAATTTTTTGACCATCTTTTTGAAAGATCAAGGCCATACGGACAGCCGGGTCAAAAGCCGGAAATGGCAACTTTGTTGCCTTATTGGTTGGGCATCACGCTCAAAAAGAAGTTGGCTGCTTAAAGCCGTGTGCATAACGCACATCACGCTTGTGAATCAATCAATAAGAGTAGTAAAAGTAATTCCTTGCTATATAGACTCTGCCTTAAAATTCTGATAAAGATAACCAAAGGTTTAGATTGAACGCTCAAGCGGATGTCGGCAGGCATTTTGACTTGAGCGTTTTATATTTTTTAAATGGCGCTGGAGAAAAGATGATCATAGATCACCCCCGTCAAGGAAGGCTGCGAAAAATGGAAAACAAACTTAAGCTTTACGGGTTTAACAACCTGACAAAATCATTAAGCTTCAATATATTCGATGTGTGTTACGCAAAAAGCGCGCGAGAACAGCGCGATTATATTGCGTACATAGATGAACAATACAACTCCGACCGATTGACAGGCATACTCGAATATGTGACGGCCATGATCAGCGCGCAGGTTCTGAGCATTTCCAAACAGGACTATGACCCTCAGGGCGCCAGTGTGGCATTTTTGATTGCCGAAGAGCCTATGTCGGGGCTTCGTACACGCGGAGATGCAGTGCTCGCGCATCTTGATAAAAGCCATGTGACTGTGCATACCTACCCGGAATACCATCCTGAAACGTCTATCGCGACGTTCCGGGTGGATATCGACGTTGCGACATGCGGCGAGATCACTCCGCTGCGCACGCTTGATTTTCTGATCGGCAGCTTTGATTCGGATATCATCACGATGGATTACCGTGTCAGAGGTTTTACGCGTGATGTGGACGGCAAAAAGCTGTTTGTAGATCACGAAATGTCTTCCATACAGAACTTTATCGCACAACCAACGCTTGACCGATATGATGCGATTGACATCAACGTCTATCAGGCCAACCTGTTCCACACAAAGATGCTGCTCAAAGAGCTTGATCTGCAGAATTATCTTTTTAACAGGGATGTGCAGGAATTGCCGCCGCGCGAGAGGCTTGAGATCACAGGCAGCCTGCGGCGGGAGATGATCGATATCTTCAGCGGGAGAAACGTCTACTAGGGCTTGGAGGAATTAAGATGGATCAAAGCAGGGCACCGATACTTGAGGCGTTACAGCACCACAGGGCCGCAAGGGTGGTGCCCTTTGACGTACCCGGTCACAAACAGGGGCGGGGGAACCCGGAACTGACTGCGTTTTTAGGGCGCGCCTGTATGGAGGCGGACGTCAACTCCAGCAAGCCGCTTGATAACCTGTGCCACCCCGTATCTGTCATCAGGGAAGCCGAGGAACTTGCGGCGCAGGCTTTCGGTGCTGCCCACGCCTATTTCATGGTCAGCGGCACCACATCAGCTGTTCAGAGCATGATACTTTCCGTATGCGGACGCGGTGATAAGATCATTTTGCCGCGCAATGTACACCGCAGCGTGATCGGCGCGCTGGTTTTGTGCGGTGCTGTCCCCGTCTATGTGAACCCGCAGACGGACAAGCGGCTCGGCATCGCGCTGGGTATGGCGATGGATGATGTCAATAAAGCCATAGAACAAAACCCGGAGGCAAAAGCCGTATTTGTCAATAACCCGACATATTACGGCATATGCTCTCACATTGAGCAGATCGTAAAAACAGCACATGCGCACGGAATGACGGTGCTGGCGGATGAAGCGCACGGAACGCACTTTTACTTTGGCAGCGGCATGCCAAAAAGCGCGATGGGCGCAGGCGCGGATATGGCAAGTATCAGTATGCATAAATCGGGAGGCTCGCTCACGCAAAGCTCATTGCTCGTGTCGGGGCCGCGTGTCAACGCAGGCCATTTGCGGCAGGTCATTGGCCTCACGCAGACGACAAGCGGCTCATACCTTTTGATGTCGAGCCTTGATATTTCACGCAAGAACCTTGCGCTGCGAGGTGAAGACATTTTTGAAAAAGTCTGCGATCTCGCGCAATATGCGAGAGAGGAAATCAACCAGATAGGCGATTATTATGCCTACTCTCGTGAGATCGTCAATCAGGATTCTATTTTCGACTTTGACCCGACAAAGCTGTCCGTTCATACGCTTGAAGCAGGGCTTGCGGGCATAGAGGTGTATGACATACTGCGTGACGAATATGATATACAGGTCGAATTCGGGGATATCGCCAACATACTGGCCTATATATCAGTGGGCGACAGAGAACGCGATATCGAGAGGCTTGTGAGCGCACTTGCCGAAATACGCCGCAGGTACAAACGTGACAAGAGCGGGCTGATGCGCTTCGAATACATAAGCCCTAAGGTGATGACGACGCCGCAGCAGGCTTTTTACGCCAGCAAGCAAGCGCTGCCCATCGAAAAGACCAAAGGGCACATCTGCGCTGAGTCGGTCATGTGTTATCCGCCGGGCATCCCGATACTTGCACCCGGGGAGCGCATCACCAGCCAGATACTCGATTATATCCGCTATATGAAGGAAAAAGGCGGTTCACTGACAGGACCTGAAGACTTGAACATAGAATACTTAAACGTATTGAAGGGAGATTGAAGGCATATGCAGCTTGTATTCACGGAAAAACATACACCGCATGTCGGCCTTTGCATCGATGTTGACAAACAGCTTTATACGGCACAGAGCCGGTTTCAGCGCATCGATATCTTTGAATCGCACGAATTCGGACGGCTTTTAACGCTGGACGGCGTGCTTATGCTGACCGAAAAGGATGAGTTTATCTACCATGAGATGATGGTGCATGTGCCGCTGGCTGTGCATCCCAGCGCAGCCAGTGTGCTGATCATCGGCGGCGGAGACGGAGGCACCGTGCGGGAGCTATGCCGGTACAGCTGTGTCGAACAGATCGACCTTGTGGAAATCGACAAAGATGTCGTCTCCGTTTGCCGCGAATACCTGCCGACAGTGGCATGCAGCCTTGACGATGCGCGCGTGAATATCTTTTATGAAGACGGGCTAAGATTTATCCGCCGCTGCTGTGACCAGTATGATGTCATCATAGTCGATTCAACCGATCCGTTCGGGCCGGGAGAGGGCTTGTTCACAAAGGAATTTTACGGAAACTGCTTCAAAGCGCTCAAACAAGACGGCATACTTGTCAACCAGCATGAGAACCCGTTTTATCCTGAAGACGCGCTTGCGGTTAAGCGCATTCACCACCGCATCGTCCAGAGTTTTCCGTTAAGCCGGCTTTATCAGGCACACATACCCACCTACCCTTCGGGCCACTGGCTTTTCGGCTTTTCATCAAAGAAGTATCATCCGACCCAGCATATCAATGAAGATCGCTGGAAAGGATACGGTATAACGGCAAGATACTACAATACCAATCTGCATAAGGCTGCGTTTGCGCTGCCAACCTATGTAGAGGACATCATCAAGGAAGTGGAAGATGGAGAGATTTCTAGGCTGTGACAAAGCATATGCCAAGGCGGATACCGTCTTGTTCGGCGCGCCTTTTGACTCCACGACGAGCTTTCGCCCAGGGGCGCGGTTTGCAAGCCGTGCGATGCGCGCAGATTCTTACGCTTTGGAAACGTACAGCCCTTATCTTGACGCGGATATCGAAGATATGATGGTCTGCGATGCAGGCGATTTGGAGCTTTGTTTTGGTGATACGGAAAAAGCGCTTGATGCAATAGAAAAAAAGACGGCGCAGTTGCTTGATGACCGCAAACGCCCTGTGATGATAGGCGGAGAACACCTCGTCACGCTCGGTGCCGTGCGTGCTGCCGCGAAACGATACGCCGATCTGCATGTCATTCAGTTTGACGCCCATGCAGACCTGCGGGATGATTATCTGGGTGCAAAACTCTCGCACGCCACTGTCATGCGGCGGATCCATGATATCGTCGGGGACGGGCGCATCTTTCAATTCGGCATACGTTCGGGCACACGCGAGGAACATGCTTTCGGTGAAAAACATACCGGCCTTCACAGCTTTGGTTTTGCCGGGCTTGACACCGTTATATATAACCTAAAAGGGAAACCGGTGTATTTCACGCTGGATCTTGATGTGCTTGACCCTTCAGTCTTTCCGGGGACAGGCACGCCGGAGCCGGGAGGCGTCAGCTTTGAGCAACTGCTCAACGCTGTGTATGTAGCCGGCAATCTTGATATCATAGGCTGTGATTTAACTGAATTATGCCCGGTCTATGATCCAAGCGGTATTTCGACAGCTGCCGCATTAAAGATTTTGCGCGAACTGCTGATGGTGATATCGGAAAAGTAAAACGGAGGTAAAAATATGGGCAAAGCAATGATTATCGGGTGCGGCGGCGTCGCGGGGGTGACGATACACAAATGCTGCCAAAACCCGCAAGTCTTTAAAGAGATCATGATCGCGAGCCGCACAGTCGAAAAGTGCGACGCGCTTAAAGAAAAGCTTGGCGGCGGCAAAACAAAGATACAGACCGCAAAGGTTGATGCAGACAATGTGGATGAACTTGTTGCACTGATAGACAAGTTCAAGCCGGATATCGTGATCAACCTTGCGCTTCCATATCAGGACCTTCATGTCATGGACGCATGTCTTGCGACGAAAACACATTATCTTGATACCGCAAACTATGAGCCGCGCGACACCGCGAAATTTGAGTACAAGTGGCAGTGGGCTTACCAGGAAAAATTCAAGCAGGCGGGGATCACGGCATTGCTGGGCAGCGGGTTTGACCCGGGCGTGACGGGCGTATTTAGCGCATATGCGGCAAAACATCACTTCGATGAGATCCACGAAATAGATATTCTCGACTGCAACGGCGGCGACCACGGCTATCCGTTTGCGACCAACTTCAATCCGGAGATCAATATCCGCGAAGTCACGGCGAAGGGCAGCTACTGGGAAGACGGCTGCTGGGTGGAAACTGAGCCGATGGAAATAAAGCGCGTATATGATTTCCCCGAAGTGGGGGAGAAGGACATGTATCTGCTTCACCATGAAGAGATAGAAAGCCTCGCGAAAAATATCAAAGGCGTGCGCAGGATCCGCTTTTTTATGACGTTCGGGCAAAGCTATCTGACGCATTTAAAATGCCTTGAAAATGTCGGCATGACATCGATCGAGCCTATATGCTTTGAAGGGAAGGACATCATTCCGCTGCAGTTCTTAAAAGCAGTCTTGCCTGACCCCGCTTCTCTGGGGCCGCGCACGGTGGGCAAAACCAACATCGGCTGCATCATCAAAGGCATCAAAGACGGCGCGCCGCGCAGTTATTATGTCTACAACGTGTGCGACCATCAGGAATGTTACCGCGAGGTGGGCAGCCAGGCCATCAGCTACACCACAGGCGTGCCCGCGATGATAGGCGCCATAATGATAATGACAGGAACATGGAAAGGGCCGGGCGTGTTCAACATCGAGGAGTTTGACCCGGATCCATTCATGGCTGAGCTTATAAGGTGTGGGCTGCCCTGGCAGGAAAGCTTCTCGCCTAAGATGGTAGACTGATGGAAAGCTGGATGCATGATCTGCCCACGCCATGCTATGTGGTCGATGAGCGCATTATAATCCGCAATCTCGAACAGCTTAAAAGCGTCTCTGAGCGCAGCGGATGCAGGATACTGCTTGCGCAGAAGGCGTTTGCCATGCACAGCCTCTACCCGCTGATCAGCCGTTATCTTTGCGGTACGGCGGCGAGCGGCCTGTTTGAGGCGCGACTCGGCGCAAGCAGATTCGGAGGAGAAACGCATGTCTATTCGCCCGCATACAAACAAAGCGATTTCGATGAACTGACGCGCATATGCGGGCATATCGTGTTCAATACTTTTGCGCAGTGGGAGCTTTACAAAGAAAAGGCGCTGCAAGCCGGATGCTCATGCGGACTGCGCATCAACCCGGAATGTTCCACGCAGGAACATGCGATCTATGATCCGTGCGCACCGGGTTCAAGGCTCGGCACGACGATGGCGCATTTTCACGCGGAAGAGCTTGACGGCATTGAAGGGCTGCACATGCATACGCTCTGTGAACAGAACGCGGACGCGCTTGTCAAAACGCTGCAGGCGGCGGAAGAAAAATTCGGCACATATATGCAAAAAATGAAATGGCTCAATCTTGGAGGCGGACACCACATCACGCGCGAAGACTACGATGCGGGAACACTGATCCGGGAACTCGTGCGCCTGCGCGACACATACGGCGTACAGGTGTATCTTGAGCCGGGCGAGGCCGTGGCTTTAAGCGCGGGGTACCTTGTTTCAAGCGTGACAGACACGATGAATAACGGCATCGATATCGCTATTCTCGACACCTCGGCAGCGTGCCATATGCCGGATGTGTTGGAGATGCCTTACCGTCCCGAACTGATCGATGCAGCGCGGCCGGGGGAGAAAGCGCACACCTACAGGCTCGCTGGGCCGACCTGCCTTGCGGGCGATATCATCGGCGATTATGCTTTTGACAAGCCGCTCAAACCGGGAGATAGGCTCGTATTCTGTGATATGGCGCATTATACGATGGTCAAGAATAATACATTCAACGGCATGCCGCTGCCGGCGATAGTATTGCATACCATTGACGGCCAAAACAAGATCGTGCGCACATTCGGCTTTGAGGATTTTGAGAGCCGTCTTTCTTAGAATACACATATAAATGAGGGTGCTTTATGGAAAACAAGAGGCTGTGTTTGAGGCCATGTGCTAAAGCTGACTTTGAATTGCTGTATACGCTGTTTTGTAACGATGATGTGACGCGTTACACCATATTTGATACATGTGCGGAAGAATCTGATTTCAGGCCATTTTTTGATGATGTGTTATGAATCAAGCGAACACCGTCGGCCATAAAACATATGGATATCCGGAATATTTGCGTGAAGACGGCAGTTTCATCGGCCTTGGCATCATTGACGTTGCCTGTAAGAATGAATTCGGAGGCTGCGGTGAGATCGGCTATCTGCTGCTGCAATATTGGGGCCGGGGCTATGCGACTGAAATGGCGGACACTCTTCTTAAAATCGGTTTTTCAGTTCTGCAACTGCACAGGATTTACGCACGATGCAACAAAAACAACAAGGCGTCAGAAAAGGTCATGAAAAATACAGGCATGCAAAAAGAGGGCGAATTGCGCAAGGCCAAGTTTAAGCACGGCGGCTGGCACAATGAACTTGTGTATGCTTTGCTTGCTGAGAAGTACAGACCCAAGCAGCAGTAAATGCGGCCGGATGGATCATGAGAAAAACAGCTTGTTATTTTGGTTTGCGTTAAGTGTTGACAGAAAAGCGGCTCATCTCTTATAATGTACTAGCTTTTTGTTTTTGGAGAAGTACCCAAGTACGGCTGAAGGGGCTCCCCTGCTAAGGGAGTAGATCGGGGTGACCGGTGCGAGGGTTCAAATCCCTCCTTCTCCGCCATAATGCTTTGACTAAAAAGATGTCAGAGCCTGAAAAGCCCGCTGCTGCGGGCTTTTCTGCATCTCAGAAGCCGCATTTTTACTTTCCTCGAACCGTAGATGTCAGAACCGCTTAAAAACGCCCACACGAGCCGTTATCAGATTTTCGTTAAGAAAACTGATGACGGCTTTTTACATTTCCCCATAGACAGGAGTGATGCTATGAACGAGCACAGCCCACCTTTTACGGACATTGAAATGGATACCGCCCGCCAAACCGACCTGCCGGACCTGTTGTCAAGCCTCGGCTACCAGGTGAAACCAAAAGGCAATTACCACACCCTCGCTGAAATGCCTCATATCATGATCAAGCGCCGCTCAAGCTACTACGACAATTACGCCCGCGCCTGGGGCGATGCCATCACATTTCTGGAAACGCATCACAACATGGACTTCAAACAAGCCGTCCATTACCTGCTGGAGCATAACGGCCACAGCCGCGAACAGCCAATACCGGCGCCGCCGCGCGTTTCCCCTCCGCCCCAAAAAGCAAAACCATCTGCTGAATTCATTCTGCCCGAAGCCCATACGAATCACCGCCGCGTGTTCGCCTATCTCATCAAAAGAGGAATCTCGCGGAACGTGATCGCGGATTTTATTCGAAGCGGCCTGCTGTACGAAAGTGCCGACCACCACAACGCGATATTCGTGGGGATGAACGCCGAAGGCAAGCCTGTCAACGCCTACAAGCGCGGCACCTACGACCAGAACGGCAACGGCTTCAAGGGCGACGTCCCAGGCGGTAATAAAGATTACGCTTTCCGCTTGCCCGTCGATTCAGCCAAGGATATGGTTTATTGCTTCGAGTCTCCTATTGATCTCATGGCTCATATTTCGATCTACAGCGAACCCAAGACCAATGCCGTTGCGCTGTGCTGTCTGCATGACGGGACGCTGGAGCAGTACCTCAAAGAAAATCCCCAAATCAAAGGCATCGTTTTTTGCCTGGATTACGATCAGTGGGGCCGGGAAGCGACCGAGCGGCTCAGCGCCAAGTACAGCGAACGTGGGTACACCATATCAGCTCTCTTCCCGCCCAAGGGCAAGGATTGGGCCGAGTATGCGGCGAAAAAGAAAATGTGCCAATCCAAAGGGCGGTAACGTCCATCATCCCACGGCATTCAGCGGCCCCGTTCATCTTCGGATGGACGGAGCCGCTTTTTTGCATTCTATCCAAATTTCAATCAAAAGGAGAAATGAACCATGTTGAAAATCACCGCCATCGGCAACCTGACCGCTGATCCCAGCATCCGCGTGAACAACGCCACCGGAGCCACCTACGCCATCCTGCGCATCGCCAGCGACAGGCGCTACAAGGACAAGGACGGCAACAAGCTGACCGATTTCGTGTCCATCAAGGTACGCAGCCCCCTGGCGGAACGCTGCGCGGAATTTCTGAAAAAGAGCGACAAGATCGCGGCGTATGGGGACTTTGAAACCATCGTCACGGACGGCGCCAACACCGGCTTTTTGATCAAGGCCAACGAGATCGAGTTCCTGACGCCCCGTAAGAAGGAAGAATCCCTGGAGGATATTCTGAACGCCGACCTCTCCCTGCCCGGCGAGATTGAGGAAGTCCCGGAGGGCGCTTCGGAATGAAAAACACAGGCATAACATATGAGTCCACGGAGCAAACGCCGGCCACCGCGCCGGCGTTTGCCGGTCTTCTGCCCCCGCTCTCGGACGAGCAGTACGCCGCCCTGGAAGCGGATATCCTGCAGAACGGCTGCTACAGCCACATCATTGTCAATGAAAACACCGTCATCATCGACGGTCACCACCGCTATGAGATATGCGAAAAACACGGCATTCCCTACCGGATGGCCGTATTCGCTTTTGAGGATGACTTGGAAGCGCAGCGCTGGGCGCTGGATACGCAGAAAGCCCGGCGCAACCTGTCGGCGTGGGAGCTTGGGCAAATCGCGCTTAAGCTGAAACCGGAACTGGAGGCCAAGGCCAAGGAAACGCAAGGTGAACGCACAGACCTTTATCTGAATTCAGATAAAGGTGATTCCGGCCATGATACAACTCAAATACTCGCGGATACGGCAGACGTCGGGCGCGACACGATGAACAAAATCATCCAGATCGACGAGCGCGCCCCCACCCCTGTGAAGGATGCCCTGGATAATGGCGATCTGTCGGTCAACGCGGGATATAACATCACCCGCCTGCTGGAAAAGCTGCCGGAGGAAGCGCGGGACGCGGCGGCAGAGCGCGCTGTCGAGCTTGCCAAACAACGCAAGGACTACAAAGCCGCCTTTGACATCAGCCTGGATGATATGAACGCACTGGTCAAAAGCGACGAAGGAGCCGCGGATGCCATCCGCGCTGCGCTGGGCGGTGGCGAACTGTCCGTCAACGGCGGCAAGGAAGTGGCGCGGACGCTGCTGGAGATGCCCGAAGATGTGCGCGAAGCCGCCGCCGCTGACGCCGAAAGTCTGGCCGGGCTCGAAGCGGATTACCGGAAGAAGTCCCAGGCCGTGGAC
This sequence comes from Christensenellales bacterium, assembly GCA_040768905.1. Lineage (GTDB taxonomy): Bacteria > Bacillota > Clostridia > Christensenellales > SZUA-584 > SZUA-584. Next base: position 1,131,687 of record JAXGMA010000001.1, on the reverse strand, counting down.
GATAACGCGGATGTCGCAAAAGCCTACAACGCCGCTTTCGAATGTGTGGCGGATATCAATGGCGCTGAACGTGAAGTGCGCGTCTGGATCGAATGGGCGGGCATCCGCAAGGATGAGATCAGCGGATTGATCGGGGAAGCGGAAAACGCGGCCGCCGTGTTCTCGCAAATTGCTGAAATATTGAGAAAGATTCATGAACAGGAGGTTGAGCCGTATGAGGAGGCCGTCCGCGAAAGCTGCCCGGAACAGAGCTAAAGCGGAGATATATTCCGTTCTGTCGGAGGACATGAAGATCAGCGCGGAGCGCATGGACGGCATTCTGGCCAGGCACGGCATCCGTCGCAGCCCCGAAGAACTGCAGCGGGCTTACCGCCTGTCTGTCGGGCAGCGCTTCATAGCCGAAGTGCGCGACGGGAAAGGCAAGCGTGAAATACTGGCTGCCAGAACAGAGAACGGCATGGAATATATCGTGGTGGACGCCTGCAACGATCCAAAGGTACTGAGCAAGCTCCAACACCGGCTGCGCGGATGCATCTCCAGCCTGGAGAGCACATCCGGCAAGGTGAAGGAGCGGCAGAACGTGCTGGCCGGCATCCGTCAAAGACTGTTTCGCGGGAGGTGAAGCATTATGCGATTCCCATCAAAAGAAACCGTTGCGCGTCTTCGGGAGATGTATCCGAAAGGCACGCGGGTAGAACTCGTTTCAATGGATGATCCATATACCAGCCTGAAGCCCGGCGACAAGGGCCGCGTCGATTTTGTCGATGACGGGGGTACCTTACATACGATTTGGGACAGCGGCTCCCATCTCGGCATCGTCTATGGTGCAGACCAGGTGAGAAAAATCGGTGACGAAAAGGATGCGGCACAGATGCAGCCGGATCGTCCTGCCGTGAAGCATCCGAATAAACAAAAATCAGAACCGAAGCCCAATCGTGGGAGGTGAACTGTATGGAAACCGAAATCATCGGGATCGACCACGGCAACGCGGCGGTCAAAACGCGGAACGCGTCCTTCCCCAACGGCATCACGGAATACGATTTCGAGCCGTACACAAAGCAAAATGTGCTGGAATACGGCGGCAAATATTACGTCTGCGGCTCGGGGCGGCTGCCGCTCTTAAAGGACAAAACCATAGGCGACAGCTTCTACCTGCTGACACTGGCCGCCATCGCCAAAGAACTGGATCACAGGGCTTGCGGGAACCGGGCGGATATTATCCTGGCGGCGGGCCTGCCGCTCACAGGGTTTGGGCTGCACAAGGGGAAATTCAAACAGTACCTGCTCCGTGGGAAAACGGAGCGTTTTCTTTTTGAAGGCCGGGAATATGAAATCACGATACGGGACGTGCTGCTCTACCCCCAGGGCTATGCCGCCATATTGTCCAACATGCGCCTGATCGCGGGCGAGCCCTCTGTTATCCTGTGCGACATCGGCGGGTGGACGGTGGACGTGATGCGGCTGGATAACGGCATCCCGGACGCCGGTACCTGCCGCAGCATGGAGCTTGGTATGATCCGCTGCTTTGACGAGATCGCGGAGCAGGTGCGCCGCAATACCGGCAAATCCCTGACGGCGGCGCAGATCGAAACCATACTCAAGGGCGAAACCTGCTCCATAGACGGCGCGGCGAAAGCCTTGATACAGGAACAAGGCAGGCGGTACGCCCTAAAGCTGCTGTCCGCCATATCCGAAAGCGGGTTCGATCCCACCGCTATGCCGGTGATCTTTTTGGGCGGCGGCGCCGGACTTATGAAACGGCACGTCGCGCCGGAGGACGGGCTGTGCCGGACCATCATCATGGACAGCGTGTCCGCCAACGCCATTGGATACGAGTACGCGGCGCAAACCGCCCTCAAGCGGGCGGTGCCATGAGCGAAGATACCCGGCGATTGCACCTGCGGTTCTCCATGCAAAGGCCGGAGCAAAAAAAGGCGTTCGAGATCATCTCCGCCATCCCGGCAGGCCGGCGCATGGAGTATCTGTGTGGACTGATCAATAGGGAAACCCAATTGCATGATTTGGAACGGCACATTACAAACGCCGTCAGAAAGGCGCTTTCAGACTATCAGCCTCAAATCCAGCCTTCAAAAGAAGAAAACACGGCAGAGGAAATCCGCGAGGATATCATGGATTTTCTCGCTTCGCTGTAATACGGAGGTGAATGAGGATCAGCAAAATCAAATATTTCGACCTGTTCGCCGGCGTGGGCGGCTTCCGCGCCGGGCTCGACCGCGCGGGCGGCTTTCAATGCATCGGCCATTGTGAAATCGACAAGTACGCCGACTTGAGCTACCGCGCCATGCACGACATCGACGAAAGCGAGGTGTTCTATCCTGACGCAAGAGCCATCAACACAGCTTCCATGCCCGGATTTGACCTGCTTTGCGCGGGCTTTCCTTGCCAGAGCCACAGCGTCGCGGGATTGCGAAAATCTCTCGACGATCCGCGAGGCGCTCTGTTCTATGAAATTGCCCGAATACTGCAAGCCAAACAGCCTGCGTATTTTTGGCTTGAAAATGTGCCCGGCCTGCTCAGCTCAAAAACAGCGGACGGCCAAAGCGCCTTCGCAGAAATCCTCTCCGTTCTGTGCGGATTGGGGTATTGCTGCGAATGGTTTCTGCGCAACTCTAAGGATCACGGAGTGCCCCAATCCAGACGGCGCCTGTTCATTATCGGATATCTTGATGAGCGATGCGCCGGAAAAATATTTCCTTTCGGACCAACAAATCCAAAGGCTCTTGTACACCTCGCCGGAAAAAGACAGGGCGCAAGAATCTACGGCGCCGAAGGACTCGCCTGCACCCTGACTTCGGGTACGGGCGGCATGGGCGGCAAAACGGGACTGTACGCGGTCGGCTACAACCGCAAGGACGGCGTGATCAAAAAACTCGGCACGGCGTATGCCTTAAACGCCAGCAACTTCCGCGGCCTCAACCGCAACCAGACCCAAAACGCCGTGTTTGTGGATATGACCATCGGGAATCCGCGGATCACGGATACGGCTCGGTGCATCACGGCGAACTACGGGAAATCCGGTATGAGCCACCATAAGGGCGAACTGTCGGGTGTTTTGCTCATAAAAGAAGGAACGAAAAAAGGATATTCGGAAGCAAAACCGGGCGACGGCGTGAATATCAGCTACCCCGGCAGCGGGAAAAAGCGCGGGCGCGTAGGCAAAGGCGTATCCCAAACGCTGACCTGCCAGCCCCAGGGCGTGATGGAACGGTATGGCCGCATAAGGCGGCTGACACCCAGGGAGTGTTTCCGGCTGCAGGGCTTTGATGAGGATCAGATCGACCGGGTTCTGGCCGTGGTGTCCGATTCCCAGGCGTACAAGCAGGCAGGCAACTCGGTGACCGTCAACGTCGTCCACGCCATCGGCGTTAGGCTCCATGCCATACACGAATCCATCACGCAGGAGCAGGAGGGCGACGCAAATGGATAAAGAGGAATTTGTCGCTTGGCAGGCCAGAACGGAGAACAGCCGTTTTAAATGGACTGAAGATGAAATATACAGGCTTAACGGTCGCGGCGTCTTTTACTATATGGGCGGCGTGGACGGGATATATATGGCGGCCGGCAAAGACGGAACATTTGTCATTGGAACATACGAGGGCGCGATTCCGCATATAGGCGAGGCATCTTTTACAAAGAAAGCAGAGATACGATGCGCTGATTTCAGCGTGGCTTTTGAAAAGGCTGTAAACGCGGGCGGTAAGAAGTTTCTTGCGGATGTGTTCAGCGCCGGCGCTCCGGATATTCCATCAAAGCGAGCGTACCCCCCTAACCATAAAAAAGGCCGAGGGGGGTACGGAAGATGATCACGTCCATGAAAGAGCAGCAATTCGGCGTTGAGGACGAGATGACCGGCATCACCCGCAAGCAGGCGGCCGAAACAATCTCGGGTTTGTTTGAATCCATCCCCCGGTATGTCGGCGACGGATACGACGCCTGGGAGGTGACGGACCGGGAAGGAAAGGCGTGGAAGCTGATGAGCGACGCCAGCATCCACTGCGAACGGGTAACGGGCAAGAACGCCAGCGTACCCGCGGGTCGGGACTATGCGGTGGAGCTCGTTTCGCCTCCGCTGACATATGACGAAATCCCCAAGCTGCAGGAGGTGATCCGGGCGCTGCGTGAAGCTGGGGCAAAAGTAAACAGCTCCTGCGGGCTGCACGTTCACATCGACGCGGCCAATCATAACAGAAACTCGCTGAAGAACCTGATCGGCATCATGTATCAGAAGGAAGATATGCTGTTCAAGGCGCTCAAGGTGAATGAAACCAGGGCGTCCCGCTGGTGTCGGAAGGTGCGCGAACCCATGCTGCAGCGGGCAAGGCGGCTTTCCGCGGATGAAACCAAAGACCTGACCCGGCTGGAGAGCATCTGGTATGAAGGCGATCACGGCAGGCGCACAGACCATTACAATGATACACGGTATTACGCGCTAAACTTGCATTCGGTGTTTTACAGGGGCACGGTGGAGTTCCGCTGCTTCAACGCCACCCTGCACGCCGGGCGCGCCCGCGCGTATGTGAACCTGTGCCTGGCGATGTCGGCACAGGCCATCGCCCAGCGCAGCACGGTCATGAAACGCACCGAGAGCGACAACCCGGCGTTCACGTTCCGAACATGGCTGCTGCGCCTGGGACTTAACGGCGAGGAATTCAAATCCACGCGGGAGCATTTGCTGGCCAACCTCGAGGGCGACCGCGCCTGGCGCTACGATAAGGACACCTATGAGGTCAATAAAAACAAGAAAAAAAACCGAGAAGGACGGTGAAAGCAGCGTGAAAATCATATTTGAGGAAGAAGTGTTCGAGGGCGCGCCCGCCAAGATCATCGACGATCTGCGGGAAAAAAACTTCCGCAGGGACGAGTTCCCGAGCACGGAGAGTTTTCTGCGCTGCATACGCGACAGCTTTATCCGGCTGACGGATATGCCCTGTCCCCTGCCGGAAGGCAGCCTGGACGTCCGGGCCAGGGCGTTGCTGGAGCGGTTGGCGGAGATCGACGCGCTTGAAATACTGGAGGATGCCTGATGGACGAACAACTGTACTTCGCTTACGGCAGCAATATCAACCTGGAGCAGATGGCCGTCCGCTGCCCGGCGGCGACGCCGGTTTGCACGGTGGCGCTGGACGATTACCGGCTGGCTTTTCGGGGCGGCGCCGGACACTTCGGCGTGGCAACCATTATCCCCGCCCAGGGTGAGAAGGTCTACGGCCTGCTTTGGAAGATCACCCCGGTCTGTGAACTGGCCTTGGATCGATACGAAGGGTATCCCCGCTTGTATGGCAAGGAACAGGTGACCGTGCGGGACCGGGACGGACAACGGTACTCCGTTATGGTTTACATCATGGCGCGGGAATTCTGCCTCGATCCCGCGGAGCCGCATCAAGGCTACTTTGCGGGCATTGTCCAGGGCTGCAAGCAGAACGGCATCCCCGTCCGGACGCTGTTCGAAGCGGTACAGCGCACCCGCATCGAGGCGGAGCAGGCGGAGCGCCCGCCCTGGCTTCAAATGCGGTTCGATGATATCAAAAAGCCCCGGCACAAGAAAAAGAACGGGCCGGCGCGCTGACAAAAAACATAAGGAGGTATAACATGAAGATTTTCAAGAACAGGGTGTTTCTCGGCATACTGTGCATCGTGGCCGGCCTGGTGGCCGGCTTCGTCATTCTGCCGGCCTTCGCCAACAATACTGCCGAAACCCGGCCGGTGCTGGTCATGAAGATGACTGTACAGGCCGGCACACAGCTCACCACCGACATGATAACAACCCAGGAACTGCCGAAAAGCGCCTTCACCGGTGCGGTCGCAAACCCGTCCGACGCGGTTGGCAAATACGCAGCGTCCGATCTGTACGCCGGGGATGTGCTGACCGCGGCCAAGCTGTCCTCAAGTCTGGAGGCTATGGACGCCATGGCCGCAGCGCCGGAAAAAGGAAAACAGGTCGTCTCGGTGACGCTGCCCAGCCTGGCCGCGGGCGTGTCCGGCCGGCTGCTGCCCGGCGATATCGTGGCGGTCATGGCCACGGCCAAAAATGCCAATCAATCGCTGGGCCTCGACCCGGATGCCGATACGACGGTACAGACCGCCAGAACGACGGTGGTTCCGGGCCTGGAAACCCTCGAGGTCTGCATGGTGACCACCAACGCCGCCGCGGACGCCCATGTCAGCGCCCGGCCCTCGGAGGGCGAGAAGAACGAGCTGCCCGTCACCGTCTCCTTCTACGTGACGCCGGAGCAGGCGCTCAGGCTGGCGGAGTTGGAACAGAGCAGCGTCATCCACCTGGCCTTTGTCGCGCGGGGCGAATCGTCTGCGGCGTACATCCCGGAAGAAGGCAAGGTGCTGGTGGGAACGGAGGCGGACTGATGATGATTGCCATATGGGGGCGCGACGGCGTCGGCAAGACCGTGCTCAGCGACGCGCTGGGCGTTTTCTTTTCAAAGAAGGGTGTCTGCATCGTTATTGACACCGACCTGACCCAACCGATGTTGCCCGTGAGGTGTCCAGGCGAAGTCAAAAAAGGGATGAAACCCCTGGGGCACGCGCTGACCGGCGCGGTCGTGACCGACATCCGTCCGTACCTGTGCCAGCACCCGGACCATAAGGGCCTGTTCTATGCCGGCCTGCGGGACGGCGACGATTTCCTGTCATATGAGCTTGGCCTGGGCGCGGAGGGCGGCGCGCGCAACTTCGTCGACCGCTGCGCCGAGCGGGCGGATACGATCATCCTCGATGTTTCGGGCCAGCGCGGCGACCCGTTCCTGCCTGCGGCGCTGGATGCCGGCCACATCATCCTGCCCATCGTGCCGACCCCGCAGGGACTGTGCTGGTTCCTGTCCGTAAAGCCGCTGTTGGAGCGGATGGACGCGCTGGAACGCATCCTGCCCGTCGCGTCGATGGCGCGGCCGGATCACGACATTGGCGGCGTGGAAAAGGCCGGCGGCCTGGCATTCGCCGCCCAACTGCCGTGGGTGCGGGATACCGGCGCCGGCAAATATGAAAAGGCGCTGAGGCCGCTGCTCCACTCGCTTTCGGGAGGTGACGGGGATGCCTGATACCCTCCGCGACCTCTTGTACAACCGAAAGAACACGACCTCGTCGGAGCTGAGTTACGAGGACGTGCTGCGCGACGCGCGGGAACATATCAGCCGCACCCACGCAAATGAGCTGGCTCTGTGCATCGCGGAACGCGACTCCGCCGAACGGGTCAGGAGCCTGATCGCGGATTATCTTTCTGCGCATTATGTCCGCCTGAACGGACTGGACATCGAGGAACTCACCCAGCGGCTGTATTTGGACATGGCCGGCTTCGGCTTTCTGGAACAATACATCTACGACGACGCCATCGAGGAAATAAACGGGAATAGCTGGAACGACATTGAAATTGTCACGCAAACCGGGTACCGCAAGGTATCCGAGAGCTTCACCTCACCCGAACAGGCTATGGATATGGTCAAAAAAATGGTACGCCTGGGCGGTCTGATCATTGACAACACCAACCCCGCCGTGGACAGCTATCTGACGCCGCGCATCCGCATCTCCGCCATGATCCCGCCCATCGTCGACCCGGAGCGGGGCGTGGTGTTCAGTTTAAGGAAACAGCAAAAAGCCCGCATCACGCGGGAGGAACTCATCGCCTCCGGCACGGCCAGCGCCGAAATGCTGGATTTCCTTTCTTTGTGCGCCAATCACGGCGTATCGGTGGGCATTGCCGGTCGAACCGGTTCAGGCAAAACCACCGACATTTCCTTCATACTCAATTCGGTGGATAAGGACAAGCGCATTTTTGTCATTGAGGAAACCCGCGAGCTGGACCTCGTCAACGAGGACGAAGCCGGCCGCCCGCTGAACCGGGTGATTCATACGTGTACGCGGAGTTCCGAGCTGGAGCAGGCCGATGTGGACATGACCGAGCTGCTGCGCAAGTCCCTGCGGTTCCACCCCGACCTGCTGGTGCTGGCCGAGATGCGTGGTAAAGAAGCCGTCGACGTCGTCGAAAGCGCCCGCACCGGCCACACGGTGCTCACGTCGCTCCACGCGAACTCGGCAACCCTGGCATATACCCGCATCCTGTCCATGTATCAGATGGCGGCAACGTCGATACCACCGCAGGTCATCCTGTCCTTTATCGCCGAAGCGTTTCCCGTCATGGTGTTTAAGCGCCAGATGGCCGACGGTACCCGGCGTGTCGTAGAGATCGTGGAGGCGCTGGGCGTGGCGGACGGCGGCGTGCGCACGCAGACGCTGTACCGCTACGACGCACAGACCGGCCGTCATGAACGGGTCCATCCCATCTCGGAAACGCTGGCGCGGACGCTGGCCGAAAACGACGCGCCCATGGAAAAAATCGAAGTATTTTTAAGGAGGTGAACCCATCTTGGGCAACCTGATATCGGCCCTGCTGGTTACGGCAGGGCTTTTCCTTTGCCTGGGCATCCGGGCAGCCGACATGCCGGAAAAAAAGAAAAGCCGGCGCCGGCGCATCCGCTTTCTGTCGGGCAAGCCGCCGGGCAGAATCGAACGGATGGCAAGCGAAGCCGAGGAAATGCTGACGGCGGCGGGGATGCGGGCGCATCTCGGCACGTACAAACGGCTGGCGTTGGCGCTCGGCGCGGCCGGTCTGCTGATCGGCGCGGCCATCGGGAGCTTGCTGGCCGCGGCGGTACTGGCTGTCGGCCTGTCGGCCATGCCCCTGCTCATCATCCGCATACGCACGGGCGACTACCTGCGCGGTCTGTATGAATCCCTGGAGTCGGGCATGGGCACCATCACGAACGCTTATGTGGCGGGCGGCGACCTCATCGGCGCCGTCGAGGACAGTCTTCGGTTGATCCCCGCGCCGGTGGACGAAGTGTTTCGGAAGTTTCTATCGCAGATACGGCTGGTCGACGCCAGCGTCCCCAGGGCGCTCGAGGCCATGAAAGGACAGATCGACAACCGCTACTGGCAGGAGTGGGTCAATGTGCTCATCCAGTGCCAGGGCGACCGCACGCTGCGCTATGCGCTGCCGGGCATCGTGGAGCGGCTGGGCGCCATGCGCCGCATCCGTATGGAAGCGGATACCTTGCTGCAGAAGCAAATCGGTGACTACGCGGTGACGGTGTTCCTGCTGCTGGGGTCTATCCCCGTCATGGCGTTCATGATGCCCGATTGGTATGAAATGCTCGTCCACACCATCGCGGGCCAGGTCACACTGGCCGTGGTGCTGGCGGCGGTGTGCGCCACGGCGCTGTGGATCGGCAGATTGTACCATCCATCGGAAGGCGGTGGTAAGGCATGACCATCCTCATTTGGGCACTCGCGGCCGCGCTGTTTGCCGCGGGGCTTTTCTTTCTCCTGTCACACATCCTCCGCTTGCCTTCGAGAAAAACGATTAAGGCCATATCCGACATACACGGGAAACCCGGCCTGACCGAGCGGCTCCAACGAGCGCTCCACCCACTGGCCGCGGTGCTATCCCGGCTGTTTCCGATGAGCGCCTACCGCGAAAAGCGAATGCAGGCCGACTTTACCCGGCTGGGCCTTGAGCAGACGCCGCGGAAATACGCCGCGTCCGAGCTGGCCAAAGCGCTGCTGCTGGGACTGGCGGGCATCGTGTTTATCCCGTTGGGCCTGCCGTGGTTCGCGCTGCTCACCGGCATGCTGGGCCTTATGAGCTATTTCCGCTCCATGCAGAGCATCCGCAAAAAGGTACGGCGGCTCGACCGGGAGATCGAGGCGGAGATGCCGAGGCTGGTGGAAACGCTCAATCTGACCTTTCAGGAGCACCGCGACCTGATCGGCGTGTTCGAGAAGTACCGCCGGGTCTCGGGCGAAGCCCTGGGCCGCGAGCTGGACAGGCTGATCCTGGACCTCAAGACGGGCAACCAGGAGCGGGCGCTCAAGGAAATGGACGCAAGACTATGCCTGCCTTCTTTCTCGGCGCTGTGCGTCATCCTCTGCGGGGTACACAAGGGCATCGACCAACGCACCAGCCTGCTGGTACTCGAGCGGGACCTGCGCACCGCTGAGCGGGAGCGCCTGCGGCGGGATATGGATAACGGCTCAAAGCGTATCAAGACCGCCAGCTTTATTCTCACATTCCTTATGATCGCCCTGTTCATGATCCCCATCGTCCTGCTCATCATCAAAAACCTGACAGCCGTCGGGCTGTAATTCCGGTGGAATGCCCGAAAAGGGCTTTTCATAAATCCAAATTCTTAAGGAGGAACCCCCATGAAAACCATCACCAACCGCATCCGCTCCACCTTCCGCAACCTCGCCCGTGACCGCCGCGGCGACGGCTTCCTCGATCTGGCGTTTAAGATTTTGATCGTCGTCGTGATCGGCGCGGCAATCCTCTTGATCCTCAACGCCGCCATGCCCAACCTGTTTTCAGACCTCATCGCCAAGATCAGCGGCGAGCTGACCAACGTCAACGTCCTGCCGTAAGCGGCAAGAAGGCAAATCCCGTGGGAGGGCCGGTTTTCCGGCTCTCCCTCCCTTTACGGGAGAAAGGAAAGCTATGAAAAGAAGGTTTATCCGGGACTCGACCGGCGAGGGGTACGTAGACGTCGCCATCGCCATGCTGATCATCCTGACCTTTACGGCTTCGTTTTTCCTGCTGTTTCCGATCTTCACCGCCCGCCAGTCGCTGGATCAGGCGGCCAAGTATGTCGCCAGGACGGTGGAACTGTACGGCAGAGCGGACGACGAAACCCTGGAGTCCGTGTTTGAAAACGACGCCATCATGCGCCCCGATGATATCCAAATCGAAACCACCTGGTTTGACGAGGCTGAGATGACCATCCAGCTCAGGACGGGCTTCACGGTCACGGTGACCAGGACGATTCCCATTACGATCCTGCGCCCGGCGCTGGGTAATCCCATAGTCTTCCATGTGACGCTCACAGCTTCCGCCCGAGGCATTTCGGAGGTGTATCACAAATGACACGGCTGATAAAAGACAAAAACGGAAGCGCCCATCTGTGGGCGATCTTTATCCTGCTGGCGATGGTCATGCTCACCGCCGTCGTATACAACGGCGTGACGGTCTACACCAAATACCAGACCGCCGAAACCGAGCTGCAGCGGGCCGTCACCGTGACGATAGACGGCAGCATGGAAAACGCGGCTGTGCGGGATTTGATACTGGATGTTCCCGCGGTCGGCGAAGAACTGCTCTTTGACCATCTGCGGGAGCTGGGCTACGAGCGCAGCGGCGCCGACTGGACAAAACGCGTGGATGGAAAGACCGTCTGCACGCTGACGGACCTCATGGTTGAAACGGACGGCAGAACCTTGAAAATCACCGCTGTGCTTGCGATCCCGCTATTGTGGGAAACGGACAGCGCCGCTGTCGTCCGGATTCCGATACAGGCGCGCGCGTCGGTGCTGTACATCGATTAAAGAAAGGAGAGCCTATGAAAAAGAAAAAGAAGCTCATCATGGCGGTGGCGGCAGCACTGGTCGCGCTGTTATCGTTTCTGCTGTTCGTGATGCCGGCATTTGCGGCGGTAAATGTCGGATCGCGCAATACAACCCATTTCCTGCAATACAATGGCGGCTCCGGCTGGAACGATCTTAGAACGCCCGAACACTATATAACGGGCACATCGCCCGAGCAGATCGCATATTGTCTCCAGCACACAAAGGATAGCCCATCCAATTCCCCATATAACGAATCGGATATCCTCGGAAGCTATTCCTCACGGGTCCAGACGGGCCTGCGGATCATTCTGGAAAACGGCTACCCATACGCTTCAGGCGGCATGTCGGCGGCAAAGGCAAGATACGCCACGGCCAACGCGATGCGTTTCTGGATGTCGGAGAACGGCGATCCGAGCCAGTACAATTTCACAAACCTTGGCTCGTATACGGACGCCCAGCTCCGCACGGCCGCCGCAAACGGTGTGATCGGGAGCAAAATCAGGGCAAAGTCCGGGAATACGGACGTATTGCAATTCGCGGTAGAGTTGCTCATAAAGGCGCGTTCCCAAGCCCTGCTGCCGCATGACATTTCTCTGTCCGCTCCTTCCATGTCCATCAGCGGAAGCTATTTTGTCGGGACTTCCACGGTAACGCTGACCAACATGAACGGCGGGTATGTCCTCAATACATCCGGCCTGCCCTCCGGCTCCAGCGTCACGGGATACACCGGCAACTCGGGAGATGTGCTGACCATCCGCATTCCGCTCAGCGAGGCAAACGCCAACCGGTCATATAGCATATCCGCTACAGGCCGCGACAACCGCACCCGCTCGAATATGTTCGCCTACGCACCCAACAACAGCAGCCTCCAGCGGGTCATCGTCGCCAAACATGCCGTATATAACGAGGCGAAAACCGTAACACGGTCCATCAGCACGCCGCAAATCTATGCCGATCTCGTGGTGTCGGCGCTCAGCGCAAACGCCTCCACCTATAATGCCGGCGATACCATTACCGTCACGGCGACGATTCAAAATCAAGGACTGCGGTCGGCAGGCGGTTTTTCCGTCTCCCTGACCTCGCCGGACCTGACCACGCAGACCAAATCCGTATCCTCGTTGGCCGCGGGCGCTTCCACCACTGTCACATATACCTATACCGCGCCCCAATACTCCGCCAATAAATCCGTGACCGTCACGGCGACCGCCGATTCCACGGGGGTCATAGCCGAATCCAACGAGAACAACAACACCCGGAGCACGACATTCACGGTGCGGTCGCTGCCCGATCTGACCGTATCCGCGCTGAGCAGCAACAAGACGCAATATCTGCCGGGCGAGGCGATCACCATCACCGCGACTGTCCAAAATCAGGGTGCAACCGCCGCGAGCGGGTTTTCCGTCTCCCTGACTTCGCCGGACCTGACCACGCAGACCAAACACGTATCCTCCCTGGCGGCAGGCGCTTCCACCACCGTCACATTCACATATACCGCGGCGCAATACACGGCGAGCAGGACCATAACGGTCACGGCGACAGCCGACTCCACCGGAGCCATAGCTGAAACGAACGAGAACAACAACACTCGAAGCGCTTCCTTCACCATATTGGCGCTGCCCGACCTGACCGTGTCAACCCTGACCTGCGATAAAGCAGCCTACGAAGCTGGCGAAACGGTCACGGTCTCCGCCACGGTGAAGAACGCCGGGGCGACGCCTTCGGCGGCGACCACGGTGCGGCTGACGGTTCCTGGCATAGGGGTATATTCCAAGAGCGTCGCAGCGCTGAACGCGGGAGCCAGTCAGACGGTGTCGTTTACCTTCGTCGCGCCGACCGCCCTGACGCCGCAAAGCATTACGGTCACGGCCTACGTTGACCCGGACAATATCATCCAGGAGAGCGATGAAAACAACAATGCCCGCACCGCCGTCGTCCAAATCAACGCGCTGCGGCCGGACATCGAAATCACGGACTCCACGGTCACCGATTGGTACGCCGGCCTGAAGGTCACGGTCTCCGCCACCGTCAGAAACCGCACGGCACAGCCCGCGCCGGCCGTGGCCATACGGCTGACCGTTGGCTCGGCGTCATACACCGAAACCATCCCCATGCCTGGAAATGGGAGCAACCTCGCGGTCTTCAAGATCACCGTGCCGGCGGCCGGAGGCTATACGGTTCGAATTGTTGCAGACCCGGACGGTGTGTTGAATGAAGTGAATGAAAACAACAATGTCCTGACCAAGGATATACAGGTGAAATCCGTTCCGGCCTCTTTCGTCGCGGACCCCGACGATGCGGACATGGAGCAGTGGCATGCCCTGTATGGGCTGATGGGCACTCCGCCCTCCGCGCCGTCTGTCTACCACACCTGGCAGGAAGTGCGGCTGGAGAGCGGGAGCTATGTAATTAAAAATTATTGGGCCAGGCTGACGACCGTCTTCACCATTTCACCGGACAGCCGGATCGCCTATGAGGACAGGCCGCGGGTGATGGAATCGGGCTTCGGTTACAGCGTGTCCTGCTCCACGGTGATCACAACGAACTATGACCGTCCCGAGAAACTGACGGGAGCGCAGATGGTCTGGATGCGCAGCCCCGAGTCCGCCTACGGGCAGTTGGCCCGGTGGCAGGATGTCCGGGACAGCCTGGCGGTGAAAACGGGTAATCCCGGCGACGCCGCGGTCACCTGGCAGCTCAAGGCCAATCCCTGGTCGGCAATTGGCAGCCGCCTGCATTTTGTTCCGCTTTGGTTCCCCGATGGCGAATATCTCGCTTGGGTACAGGCGTTCTACGGCTGGAGTCCGGCCGGCCAGCTCTTCGATTTCAAAACGGATACGCTGGTCATCGACGGCGATATGTACGACAGGGTGACGACGGTACGGTGGAGGTGACGGGTATGCTGTTTGCGGCGGGTATCCTGACGGATGCCCTTTTTATTGCCCTGCTTGCCTGGTGCGGCGTGTCCGATCTGAAAAAAAGAGAAATTCCCAACACGGCGATCCTGCTGATGCTGGGGCTGAGCGCCGCCCACATGGTCATATCGGTCTGCCTGGGCAGTCCCTGGTACGAATATCCGCTGGGCACGCTGCTCGCGGTTCCCTTCTTCCTCGCCTGGATGAAAGGGCTGTTCGGCGGCGGCGACGTGAAGCTGGTGTTCGTCATGGGTTTGTATCTGGGCCTCAGCCTTACGCTGGCGGCTATGGCGTTCACCGTCGTGGCCTGCGGTGGGCTGCTGCTGTGGTTTTGGGCGGGCAGGCGCAGCGTCAAGTCAAGGATCGCGCTGGCGCCCGTGCTTTCGCTGGGCGCGCTGGCGGCTGTCGCGCTCAGCTATTTATTCTGACGGAAAGGAGATTTTGCCATGGAACTCAAGGTGATTCTGACCATAGGGCTATGCCTGTTCATCGTAGGCGGACTGGTCTTTTTACGCTTCAAAAAGAAAAACAAATAAGGAGGAACGCGTATGGATAAGCGAATCCTGACCGCCGAATCGGTCACCGAAGGGCATCCCGACAAGCTCTGCGATCTGATCGCGGACAGCATATTGGATGAATGCCTGCGTCACGACCGCAGCGCCCGCGTTGCCTGCGAGGTGCTGGCCACCGCGGGTAAAATCACGGTGGCCGGCGAGATCACGGTATCCGAGATGCCCGACCTGCCCGCCATTGTCTGCAGGACTGTTCGGGAAATCGGATATGACTCTGACTATGAGGTAGAAATCCTCGTTCATGAGCAGAGTACGAACATTGCGGACGCTGTGGCCGGTATGTATAGTATGGAAAACTGTTCGGGAAAGGCCGGTTTTGCGCCGGGTGATCATTCTGTCCCTGATGCTCTATCTCATAAAAACAGTGCAGGAACGGGCTGTATCGGTACGTACACCTCTCTCCGCGGCCCCGTCTATGAAGTGGGCGCCGGGGATCAGGGCATCGTGTACGGTTATGCTGTCGATGAAACCGAAGAACTGCTGCCCCTGCCCGTCGTGCTGGCGGGCAAACTCACGCTATGCCTAGCTTTCGTCCGCAAAATGGGGATGATTCAGGGTTTGCTGCCGGATGGCAAGGCCCAGGTATCCGTTGAATACGATGGCAAAACGCCTGTGCGCATTGCCGCCGTTGTGGTGTCCTGCCAGCATGAGGAAGATAAGGACGTGGAGCAGCTCCGGCATGAGATGCTGAAGCTGGTCATAGAGCCGGCGCTGTTTGGCTTTCCCTTTGACAGCGATACGGAAGTCCTGATCAATCCCTCCGGCCGGTTTGTTTTGGGCGGGTTTGAAGCCGACACAGGACTCACGGGCAGAAAACTCATGGCCGATACCTACGGCGGCCTCGCGCTCCACGGCGGCGGCGCGTTGTCCGGCAAGGACGGCACCAAGGTAGACCGAAGCGGCGCGTATATGGCGCGGTACGCCGCTAAAAATGTTGTGGCGGCCGGGCTTGCGGATGAATGTACGGTATCCGCCGCATATGCCATAGGCCGGACCGCCCCGCTCTGCCTCACCGTGGATACCCACGGCACAGGCGTTTACGCCGATGAAATCATATTGCGGGCGATCAAAGAGGTGTTCGACTTCCGGCCCCTGGGCATGATCCTGACGCTGGGGCTGAACCGCCCCATTTTTGCGGATCACTGTTGCTACAACCATTTCATGAAACAGAACGCGCCCTGGGAGCAAACGGATAAGGCGGAGGAACTGCGGGAACTCTGTGCGCTGCTGACGGCGCCGAAGGGGGTGCCACAATGAGCGAAACAACGATACGGCATATCACCGCTGATGATGTGAAAAGGATGACGGACATTAAGGGGCTGATCCTGCAGGGCTGCGGCGGCGACCCGGCTGAGTGGGTATCCGGCATCAACGACCTGCTCACGAAAGAGGGCATCCTGCTGGACGGCGCTGTGTTCAAAGAAGCCTATGTGTTTGAGCATGAAGGCCATACCAATATCCTGTTTGGCATGGAGAATGTGAAGCTGGATATCGGGAAGCTGGCGATGTGGCGGCTGAAAAGCCACATCGCCTTCGGCGGCTATTGGCTCAGCGATTATCTCCCCAACCGGCTGGGCGTCCATGCGGACGCCCAGCAAACCGTAAGCGGAAAGCCCCAAATGCAGCTTTTGGGCATGGACGGCAACATTTTCAACATTCTGGGGAACGCATCCCGGCTGCTCAAGGAAAACGGCCTCGAGGCCCAGGCAAAGGAGATGTTCGAGCGGGCGACCGCTGCCGGGAGCTACGAGAAGGCTCTGGCAATCATATCCGAATATGTGCAGACCGAATTGTCCGGGCCGGAGCAAATTCAGGAAATTGTGCATGACACGCGCGGCTTTGAACGGCTGTACAAAACGATCCTGCGGAATGAGTCCATGCCCAGGGCCAATTTGGAACGCACGCTGTATAAGTGGTATCTTGCCGCATGGCGCGGCGGCGGCGACGCTCCTGGTATGGAGGATTTTGTCCGTCAGTTAAAAACGTCAAATGAAAAACCATATGCCTCGCTTGCGCAGACCTGCCGTTCCCTGCATTTTTTGCGTCAGGAACTCTATGAACTTGCACATGACGAAACGCATTGGAATGAATATTACCAGGTGAACGAGCTATATAACACCTGCGCGCACGAATATCAGGAACGGTTCAACGTGCATGTCACAAGCACCTTTTCAAGCTGGAAGCTGTGCGAAACGTCGCTGTATCCGAAAACGGAAATCCACAGCGAACTGGATCACGGGCACATCAGCCGGCAGGATAACACGGGACTGAAGATTACCTATATCTGCGCCCCGCTGCGTGGCGCTGTGGAGCGAAATGTGGAAGCGGCGCGGCTGTTCGCAAAGGAAGTCTTTGAGGCCGGGGAAATTCCCATCTGCCCGCATCTGATGTTCCCGCCCATCGCCGACCCGAAAGACACCGCCCAGGATGAGAGAGCTTTCGACATGTGCCTGAAGCTGATCGAAGGATGCAGCCAGGTTAACGTATATGGCCAGCCCACCGAAGGGATGCAGGCCGAGATCGTACACGCAAAGCGTATGGGGATACCCGTTCGGGAAGCTGCTCCGGCAAAAGAAAAAGGACGGAGAAAACCATCCCCAACCCGATGCCCCGGCCGGTAAAACCAAAGCGTGTCCTTCTTGTTGTCCACATCAAGAAGCGGATAATCTGAATCGCCGCCTACTTCTTCGCGCGTTTTTCCTTGATCTTCTGGAGTCCCACATACTCGATCACCGAGGCCCGGCCGGACTTGCTCAAGGATAGAACGTCGGTGATCAGCGAACCGACAGGATAATCGGCAGTCAGATTTGCGTTAAGGCCGGCAATTCCTTCCCTGCATGTCGTCCGCCCAAGAATATAGTCGGTGGACACACCGTAAAAATCGGCCAGGATGACAAGCGCTTTGGTGGGCAACTCGCTTTCCCCCGTTTCATATTTTGAGTATTGCTGCTGAGTGGTTTTGATTATGTCCGCAATATCGGATTGCTTGAGGTCCTTATCCTCGCGCAAGCCGCGCAAGACTTCCGTTGGCTCTTTCATTGATACACCCCATTTTATGTAGAAAATACTATCACACTAAATTAAGGTGTATTGACTTAGACTAATTACAGGTGTATGCTTTAAAAATATACATCTGTGTTTAGTTGGAAGGAGCGAATGTGCTGAAACAACAAGCCTGCGCATTCACGGGGCATCGTCCACAGCGTTTCAGTTTTGGTTATGATGAAGAAGATGAGAAATGTATACAGCTCAAGCTGGTGCTGGCTCAACAGGTCAATTTGCTGATCGAGAGCGGCGTATCCTCTTTCTATACCGGGATGGCCCAAGGGGTAGACCAGTCGGCCGCGGAGATCGTACTGGCCATGAAACGGTCGTATCCTCATATCCAGCTTATTGCCGTGCTGCCCTGTGGAACGCAAGCGAACAAATGGTCACAGGAGCAGCGGGAACGGTATTTCAATACGCTGGCGGTGTGCGACGATGTGATTACGCTTAATGCCCGCTACACGCCCCAATGCATGCTGGAACGCAACCGCTACATGGTCGACCATGCCGGTTATCTTCTCGCTGTTTATGACGGCGGCGAGAAAGGCGGTACGGCCTATACCGTCCGCTATGCGCGGGAGAAAGAGCGTGAGATCATCGCCATTCACCCGGACACGCTGGAAACCGTTTCCGGCGTGGATTTTGAAGCGCTGGAGCGGCGAAAGCAGCTTCGGATTCTTCCGGTGAAGCAGAAGAACGCATAACGTCAGGCGGCGGGATACGCTTACCAGCGCCCCGCCGTTTTCAATTGCAGGCGCGTAATTTCGCCGCCTGTATTGACTGGAAACATAACAAAATACAGTATAATACCTGTGTTCACAACGGGCGGTTCGTCATCGGGCCGCCCGCATTTTATTCTCTTCTAACATTTTCATGGCGGCCCTTCCATCTCAATACATCAAGAACAAGGAGCATAACGCCTATGAAGGACGCAGCAGGCAAGCCGTGGGAAATCATCCGCGGCGACGCCTTAAAACTCATATCAGCCTTTGCGCCCAACACCTTTGACGCCATCATCACAGACCCACCCTATGCTTCGGGCGGCAGGACACCGGCCGAAAAAAACAAGTCCACGACCGAAAAATACTCCAGCATGGGCGTGGGCGCCCCGCCCGCCTTTGAGGGCGACGCCAAAGATCAGCGGTCGTGGACGCGCTGGGCCGCCGAATGGCTTTCCGACGCGCGGAAGGTATGCAAGGAAGGCGCGCCGGTCTGCGTGTTCATTGACTGGCGGCAGTATCCCGCTTTAACCGACGCACTGCAATGGGCGGGCTGGATCTGGCGCGGCTGCGCAGTGTGGGACAAGGGCAACTCACGGCCACAGAAAGGCCGGTTCCGTCAGCAATCCGAATATATCGTATGGGGTTCCAACGGCCCCATGCCGGTAGACCGCCCCGTACCTTGTTTGCCCGGCGTGTTCAAGCACGGCAATCCACAGCAGCGCATCCATCTGACAGAAAAACCGCTGGCGCTGATGCGGGATGTTGTGAAGATCGTGGAGCCGGGCGGCCTGCTCCTCGATCCCTTCGCCGGTTCCGGCACCACTGTGCTGGCCGCCGTGCTGGAAGGATACCTCGCCGTGGGCATCGAGGTGTCGGAGCAATACGCAAAGCTGGCAAAGGAACGGATCGAAGCGCACTTGCGGAAGGGAGATAGCCTATGAACGCTGACATATATGAACTGACGCCGGAAAAACAGAGAAGGTTTTTAGCGAACGTATCCGCCGATTACGAGGCGTTTTGTAAAAAAGTAGACGGATGGAGCGCGCCGGATATTATGGCACATGCCAATGAAATTTCCGTTATCAAAGAAATCTATGGGGCGCTCATAAAACTGCATGAGCATTTTTCATCGGAGGAAATCGCCTGTCTGTCCCAAAATCCTCATCCATTGGACAGCGTATATGGATATTGGGAATCGCTCACGTTGTCCTGCAGGGAATGCTCGCCGTATCTGGCTGCCCGCACTATGCTGGACGATATGGTGTTTGGCGATGAGAATACACGCGATGATGATCGTAAAAGCGCACCCCCTGCCGCGGTGTTTCTGCGTAAAGCTATCAACATACAGGAACTGCAGAACTATGCCGACCATCAGGATGAAAAGAAACAGCTTCGGGTTATAAAGACCATCGTGCTGTCCCCGGCCTTGTACGATATCTTCCGGGAAAACCTGTTATTCGATTGGGGGTTCGTGCAGGAAAATGCTGACCTGACATATGACGGTCAAGTGTGGGACTGCGCGTTGATTCGCACGACGGATCGCAAAGAAGCAATATGTGTTTCCCCTGAAGGATATGAATATGCGCGGTATGCAGCATACATCGCCGATCATTCGGCGCTGGACGTGAGTGATGTCCCCGTGGAACACCGTTCCCCCGAAAGCGAAGCGGCCGACATTATGCGGTTTGTCAATCAGGAGCAGGATAGTCTGGCCGTCACGCAGACGCAAAAGCTTCTGTGCGGCATCGGGAAGATACTTGAAAAGGCCGGTGGTGAGCAGGATCAGTATTATCTGTTCAGCCACAATATGGGCAGCTTCGCCGGATTCTGCGGCGATCCCATCGGCGTGAACGATATCCACGAAGAACCATTGTATGTGGGCGACATGACCTGCCTGAATGGGAACCCCGATCAGCCGCAACTGGTGTTCCGCCACCCTACTGGCGAGCCGTTTCCTTCTCAGGAATATGTGAAAGAGGCCGGTGTGACCCGCCTTGCCGGATGGCAGGAGTCCATGATGTTCCTGCGCGCGCGTGATTTTGATATGCTCTCCTGCCGCGGTGATTACCGCATGAGCAGGCAGATTGCGTCAAGAATTCACGCGATAAACCAGGAGCAAAGGCGCTCTGGCCGTTAATACGCGTGTTCCCGTTCCGGCGTATTTGGGATATAATATATGCAATAAACATGACTGCGGATGGATAAAAAGATGGCCGTGCCTATGCAGGACAGGATCATCTTCCACTGCGATAATAATGGGTTTTTCGCCAGCGTGGAGGAAGTTCTGTACCCCGAACTGAAGAAAGTGCCTATGGCGGTCTGCGGCGATCCCGAAAGCCGCCGGGGCATCATTTTGGCTAAAAATGAACTGGCGAAGGCCAAAGGCGTCAAGACCGCCGAAACCATCTGGCAGGCCAAACAGAAATGCCCCGACCTTGTGCTGCGCCCCGCGCGGCATCATCTATACCGGGAATACTGCGAAAAGATCAACGCCATCTACGAACAGTACAGCCCCCAGGTGGAGCGCGGTGGTATCGACGAGAGTTTCCTCGACATGACCGGCTGCCTGCGCCCGTTCGGCGAAGATGGGCTGAAAGCGGCAAACGAAATACGGGAGCGGATATGCAGGGAAATCAAAGTGACCATATCGGTGGGGATATCCTGGAACAAGATATTTGCAAAGTTAGCCTCCGATACCGCGCCCTCCAACGCCGTGCTGCACATCACCCGCGAGAACTATAAACAAGTGGTCTGGCCGTTGCCGGTGTCGTCTCTTCTGATGGTGGGCAAATCAGTGCGGGAGAAGCTCCGTTCCCTGCATATTGAAACCATAGGCGACTTGGCGGGCGCCAGCGTTGACAGACTGAGATACAAGCTGGACAGCATGGGCGAAACCTTATGGACATACGCCAACGGTTTGGATGACGCCCCTGTGCGCTATACTGTTGACTGCGATCCACCCAAGTCCATTGGCAACAGCAGGACGTTCAAACGCGACCTGCTGTCGGCGGACGATATCCGTACCGCGCTCATCGCGCTGTGCGACATGGTATCCACCCGGATGCGCAAAGCCAATATGAAATGCGGCTCGGTGCAGGTAACGATCAAGGACACCGGCCTCAAGTCCATTACCAGGCAGAAAGGCACCGCGCCTCCCACATGGCTGGCCGCCGACCTGTTCAAAGAAGCCTTGGCGCTGATCCACTCCTCGTGGCCCGCGGGCAAGCCCATCCGCATGCTGACCGTGACCGCGCAGAAGCTGACGCCTGCGGATCAGGCGTCCAGCCAGCTATGCCTGTTCGAGCAGGAGCAGCAATCAAGAGAACGGCAGGAACGGTTGGAGGCAGCGGTAGATAGCATCCGGCAAAGGTACGGAGCGAAAAGCATCTCTCATGCCAACCTGATGAAAAACGATCTTGGCCTGGACGATGGGGATGCTCACGAAAACGACGAACCAAATAAGGATGCCTGACTGTTCGGCAAATAGGGATAGCTTTCCTTCGCGGAATGCGGTATTGTGCTGCTTGCGAAAGGAGGCAAGCGAATGGAAACAGACAAATTTGAAAAGGCATTCAGCGATTTTCTTGACCAGGACGCATATGACGAGGTCGAAACATCATTATTCGGCATGGTACGGACGTCCTTCAAAGCAGGTTGGGAGGCGGCGGGCGGCGAAGCGCCCAGGCCGGATTCCGGTGTCCGGCTGTTTACGCCCAGGGATGAACGCAAGTCTGAATAACCATAGCCAAACGAAGTAAGTCCCGCCGTATTTGCGTACAGGAACTTACTTCCTGGGAATACAGCCGTAGGGCGCCTGAATGGGCGCCTGTTTTCTTGCTTTTCCGCAAATCTGCGCGCCTGTTTGGGCGCCTACCCATACAGCTCGCTATTTCAGCGAAAACCCTGGTTTTTTCTCAGCCCTCATTTTTCTTTTTGAAAGCCTAACAAACGAGATCAGGAAGGCTTTAGCCTTCCTTCCGCATTCCAAACAGAAGGCCCGTTCGCGGGCCGGACGACAGCGCCCGTGGGCGCAGTCGTCGCAAGCATAGCGCAAAGATATCTTTTGCGCGCTTGCGGGGACACCCCGACCCGTATGCCGCCCTCCAGTGCGGTGTTTTTGCGGCTTGAGCCGCCAGGAAGGAAGGTGATGACCACGAAAAAAGCATATGAAATATGTCTGCGCCTGAGCGAAAAAGAAACGCAGGCGCTAAAAGGGAAAGCAAAACAATGCGGTCTGTCCAAAAGCGCCTACCTGCGGCGGCTTATACTGGATAAGCCGGTCAGTGCCCGGCCGCCCGAAGCCATCCATGAACTCTATGTGGAGATCAACCGCATCGGCACGAACATCAACCAGATCGCCCGAGCCTGCAACGCGGGGATGACCGATCCCGACAGCGCGGCGGCACAGGCGTTGTTCCTGCTCCAGAAGGTGTACGCGCTCATGGAAAGCGTGGAGTCAGGATAATGGCGGTTACTAAAATTCTTGCCCGCCGCGCCCGGCCGGATGTGCTGATAAACTATGTGCTCAATGGCGATAAAACGGACGATAGAATCTTCACGGCCTATCACAACGTAACGGAGCGGGCACCTTATCTCGCCATGAAGCAGACCAAGATTGACGCCGGCAAGACGGACGGCGTACAGTGCTACCACATCATCCAGTCCTTCGCGCCGGGAGAAATCCGGCCGGAGCAGGCGCTGGAGATCGCGCGGAGGTTCTGTGAAGAACACCTTTGGGGCTATGAGGCGGTGATCGGCGTCCATGTCGATAAAGACCATGTCCACGCGCATATTTGTTTCAATTCGGTCAATAAATACACCCGCGAAAAGTACCACTCCAATGCCAAAACATATTATGAGCAGATACGCGGGCTCTCCGACCGGCTGTGCAGAGAGTACGGCCTGTCGGTCATTATACGCGGTGAAACCGCCCAGGCCGTGACCTATGCCGAATGGCTGCGGGAGAAGAAAGGCCAGCCGACCTATGCCGGCATGCTGGATGCGGATCTCCGGCTGGCCATCGGCCAGGCTGCCGGTTACGGCCATTTCCTCATGCTCATGGAACACATGGGCTATGAAGTCAAGCATGGCAAATACCTCTCGTTTCGATTGCGGGGCACGGAAAACTTCATCCGTCCGGGCCGGAAGAATACGCTATTCACGGAGGACGGCATCCGCGCCGCCATTGAAGGGCGGCTTGAAGCCGCTGAAGCCGGTTTGCGGCCGGCTGCGGCGATCCATCGGCCCTACGCACCCTTTCGGCCTAAAACCAGGCTGTCGGGATTTATGGGCCTGTATGTCCACTACCTGTATCTGCTCGGCAAGATCAGGAAGCAGGAGTACCCACCCCGGATGACTCCGCGCTTAAAGCAGGAGCTCATGAAGTTTGAGCAATACAAAGAGCAGTTCCGCTTCCTGCGGGTAAACGGCATCGAGTCCGAAACGCAGCTATCCGCCTATCAATCCCAGGCCGAAATAAAGCTGGCCGCGTTAACCAAGCGGCGTACCATCCTCAATGCCGGCAAGAAAAAACGCAAGCCGCTGTATGACGCCCTGGCCACGGAACAGGCGTTGCGTCCGGCCAAAGAGCTCTATGCCTCCGGCTGTACAGGCACGGAGGATGAGTTCACCCTGTTCATGGACGCGGCCGCGCTGCTGGACGGCTGCGGCATATCAAGGGAACAGCTCTCGCGGGAAAAGGCAAAAACATATCAGGACATTGCGGACATCAACGGCGAGATCAGAGCCGTCAGGAAAGAAATCTCCCTGTGCCAGGCCATACGGGAACGGACGCCCCGTATGGAGAAAGACATCGCGTCCAGTATTCCGAAGGAAAGAGAGGTGACGAAAGAACATGGCAAACGAAGGTGACGCCGCCGAACAGGTGATGCGGATCGCTTTGACGGGCGGTGATATCGCTTTGCGGCTGACAGGCTCGCTGGTAAAGAACGTGGCGGCATTCCTGCTGGCCATGCGCCAGAACAACAAAGTTGTCTATGGGAGAAAGAGCGTCAAAAAGCTGCTTCAGAACACGCGCGACCTGCGCGTGATCCCCATGCCCAAAGAACAGTTCCGGCAGTTTGAAAAACTGTCAAGGCCCCGGAAAATCCTTTACGCGGGCGTAGGAAATCGCCGCGGAAAATCCAATATCATAGACCTGATGCTGCCTGTCACCGAGATCGAGCGCGCGAATGTGATCTTTGAAGCCATTGGCTTCAAGCCGGAAAAGGGTGCCGAAGCGTCGGAGCATGAGCAGGATACGGGCAAAAAAAAAGATTCTCCGTCACGGTCAAGCTCCAAAAACTCCAGGGACAAATCGACTTCGCAAAACAACAGCAGCAGGACGAGTGAAAAACCGTCCGTTACGGCCAAGCTGGAAACGTTTGACAAGGCCATCAAGCAGCAGGACGCAAAGCCCAAGGCCCGCGTCAAGGGAAAAGGCAGGTAATATCATGCCTGCGGCTCCGGTTGGCGGTCACGCCGGCCGGGGCCGATTTTTTTGTTCATGAGCATTAAAAATGGCTTGTTTCTTTCAAATCCAAAAATGAAAGGGATGAACCATGAAACGCGACTCACCCGGACAAAGCATCCTCTTATTCGCCTTTCTGTACATTCCCGTCCTATGGCTCTCGCTGCTGACCGCCCAGTCCCTGTCCGGCGGCCTCCCCGAATTCTTAACGAACTTCACCCAGGCGATGGGCAACCCGTTCCAGATCACATGGACGGATCACAGCCTGAAAACCATACTCATCTGTTCGGCAATCTACATGACCGCTGTCGCCGTTTACCTGTCTTCCCAGCGCCAGACGCGCGACGGAGAGGAACACGGCTCGGCCAGGTGGGAGTCCCCGCACCGCGTGAACGCAATGTTCGCGCAGAAGGAAAGCATCCCGCTGACCCGGCATGTCCGGCTGGGCATGGACAGCTACAGGCACCAGCGCAATCTCAATATTCTGGTCATCGGCGGCAGCGGCGCGTCCAAGACCAGGGGCTTCTGCCTGCCGTCCATACTCTGCGCCAATTCCAATTATGTGGTGACCGACCCCAAACAGGAAATCCTGAATGCTACGGGCAACCTGCTCAAGGATCAGGGTTACGATATCCGCGTGCTCAACCTGGTCAACCTTGAAGCTTCGGACGGGTACAACCCCTTCCGCTACCTCAAAGACGAAACCGACGTGATGCGCATGGTGAACTGCCTGGTCACCGCCACCACCCCGGCCAGAAGCCACGAAACCGATCCGTTCTGGACGCGGGCGGAAACCGCGCTGCTCCAGGCGCTGGCCTTTTATCTGTTCTATGAGGCCCCCGAGTACGAACAGAATTTTTCACAGGTATGCCGCATGCTTTCATTTGCCGAAGCGCGGGAAAACGACGAGGAATATATGTCGGCGCTGGATATGCTGTTCGAGGCGCTGGAGCGGGAGGCAGGCCCGGAACACATCGCCGTCAAGCAGTACAAGGTATACCGCCAGGCTAAAGGCAAAACGGCTTCCTCGATTTTGGTATCGCTGGCCGTCAGGCTGGCGCCGTTCAACATCCCGCAGATACAGCGCATAACCGGCGAGGACGAGATGGACCTGTGGTCGCTGGGCGAGGAAAAGGCCGCGCTGTTCGCCGTAATACCGGACAACCACGCGACCTTCAATTTCCTGGTGTCGCTGCTGTACCAGCAGGCGTTCATGTGCCTGTACTACAGCGCCGACCAAATCCATCGCGGCCGCCTGCCCCGGCATGTGCGGTTCATACTCGACGAATTCGCGTCGGTGAAGCTGGAGGGCTATACTCGCGAGCTGGCCACCATGCGCTCCAGAAACATTTCAGCCTGTACGGTGATCCAAAATATGGCCCAAATCAAGGCGATTTACAAGGATTCCTGGGAAACGATACCGGGCAACAGCGATACGATCCTCTACCTCGGGGGAAACGAGCAGGAAACACACAAATACATCAGCACCGCGCTGGGTAAGGCCAGTATCCAGACCAGGACACACGGCCAGACCCACGGCAGCCGGGGATCGTATTCCACCAACACGCAGATCACGGGCAGAGAGCTGTTGACGCCCGACGAGGTGCGCTTGCTCGACAATCGATGCGCCATCCTGCTCATCCGGGGCGCCCGGCCGTGCATGGACGAAAAATATCCCCTGATGAGCCATCCGAACATCTCCTATACCACAATGAGCGGCGCGCCGCCCTATTCGCACAAAAAGCGCCTGTACTATGGGCGCCCGTTTCTTGCCCCTATACCCATACCAATAACAGAAACAGAGAAGGAGAACCCGCATGAAGATGAATAAAAAAGCAAGGACGGTATTCGCCGCCTTTTGCGCCCTGCTCCTGTGTTTCAGCTTCGCCTCCGTCGCTTACGCGGCGGACGATCCCATTGCCGTTGTGAATAACCTTTCCAACTTCATTTTTTCCATCATTCGGGCCATAGGGATTATTTTGCTCGGATTCGGCATTCTTCAGATCGGGCTTTCCCTCAAGAGCCACGATCCGTCACAGCGCGCCAATGGGATGCTGACCGTCGCGGGCGGGATCGTGATTACTTTCGCCAAGGAAATCCTGACCCTTATCACGGGCTGATGATATCTGCTCCACACCACCAGGGAGGGCGGCGCGCCCTTCCCGGATTTTCAATAGATTGGAGGTGCGCGCATTGGGATCAGGAAACTGGATCGTTGACAATCTGAACGCGGCGCTGGAAACCTGGAACGCGAAGCTGGCCGAGATATGGCAGCTTCTGACCATGTCTCCCGAAGCCTTCCGGGGCGGCGGGATATGGTCGGTCATCGTGGATATCAACGGCGCGCTCAAGGCAATCGGTTACGCGCTGCTCGTCTTGTTCTTTGTGATAGGCATTGTTAAAACGATGGGCAGCTTTACCGAACTCAAAAAGCCGGAAGTCGCGGTCAAATGCTTTATCCGCTTCGTATTGGCAAAGGCCGCGGTCAGCTATGGCCTCGATCTGATGATGGCCATATTCCGCATCACCCAGGGCGGCATCAGCACAGCCCTGTCGGCCTCCGGGCTGTCGGCGGCAAACGCCGCGGCATTGCCCGCCGAGATCGTCACCAAGATCAACGCGGTCGGTTTTTTTGAGAGCATTCCGTTGTGGCTGGTGACGCTGCTGGGCGGCCTGTTCATTTGGGTGCTGTCCCTGATTATGATCCTGTCGGTCTATGGCAGGTTTTTTAAGCTGTATCTGGCGACGGCAATCGCGCCCATTCCCCTGGCCGCGTTTGCGGGGGAGCCGTCCAGCAGTACGGGAAAAGCCTTCCTCAAATCGTATGCCGCGATCTGTCTGGAAGGCTTGATCATTGTTGTGGCCTGCGTTATTTTCAGCGTGTTCGCCGCCAGCCCGCCCGCGCTGGGCGACCCGTCGCTGTCGGCTGTCACCGTCGTCTGGAACTATATAGCCGAGTTCGCGTTCAACGCGCTGGTGCTGGTTGGCACCATCAAGATGAGCGACCGGCTGGTTCGTGAACTCCTTGGATTGACCTGATACCCAATTAACGATAAAGGCCGTCCGTGTTCACGATGCGGTATCCGTTCTCGTCCACTTCGATGGATTCGCGGATTCTGCGGCGCAGTATCTCCTCGGAAAACCGTTCTTCCCGGCGCCCGGCCATGAACGCCCGAATCTTGCGTATCAGGGATATCACCCAGGACAGGCCGGCCAGCGCCAGCAGCGCGTACCCGATGATATTCGCCAGCTCATAATTGGCATAAAACCATTTGGAGAACAGCGTCGGGGCCAACAGGGCGTACAGCAGCGGGACGGTCAATCGGAAAGCCGCCGCCACACGGAAGATGACGGACAGCACGATAACAAAAGCGCCGATTCCGATGTATATCAGCATAGCCCAAATCCCCCTATTACCTTGATTTGCTTATAGCTTAACTCTTCCCAGTGCCTTATGCAACCTTTGTGCGGGAAAAGCGCAAAGCGGTTCATGCATTTTTTGATTTATTCTTCTTTAGCTTACCGGATTTCTCCCTGGCTTTTTTCTCCCCGTCCATCAAACGTCAAGGAGGTTCCACATGGAAGTACGCATCAACAAAGAAGTACGCGACTACACCGAATCTATCTTTTTCGGGCTGAGCCTGCGGCAATTCGCGTTTTCTCTCTTAGCGGTCGTCGTTGCCATTGGCCTGTACTTCGCCCTGAAAAGCGTGGCGGGCACGGAAGAAACCGGCTGGATTTGTATCCTGGGCGCGGCGCCGTTCGCGGCCTGCGGTTTCTTCAAATACAACGGGATGCCCGCCGAGCGTTTCGTCATGGCCTGGCTGCGCTCCGAGTTCCTGTATCCCAGGCAGCTCGCGTATAAGGTTGAAAACATCTATGCGGCGCTGCTGGCCAATTCCTCCGTCAGGGAGGAATTGCGCCATGATTAAGACGCTGACCAATATGCTCCGCCAGGACAGGGAGCGCATGACCGTTCCCAAGTCCGTACAACAGGCCATTCCCATCCGCCGTATCTGGCCGGATGGGATTTTTCAGGTGGGCAATAAATTCTCCAAATGCGTCCGGTTCTCGGATATCAACTACGCCATCGCCAGTAAAGCCGACAAGCAGGAGATGTTCCTGGATTACTCGGAGCTTTTGAATTCGCTGGATGTGGGCGCCACCACTAAAATCACCATATCCAACAGACGGCTCAACAAAAAGCAGTTTGAGGAATCCATCCTGCTGTCAAAGAAAAACGACGGTCTGGATCATTTCCGCGAGGAATACAACCAGATGCTGATGGGCAAGGTCACAAGCTCGTCCAACAGTATCCTGCAGGAGCGGTATGTCACCGTATCCGTCCATAAAAAGGACATCGGCGAGGCCCGCGCCTACTTCGCCCGCGTCGTCTCCGATGTGTCCACGCACCTTGCCCGCATGGGCTCCCACGCCGAGGAGCTGGATGCGGCCGAGCGCCTGCGGATGTTCCACGACTTCTTCCGGCCGGGCAGCGAAACGGCGTTCCGGTTCGATATCGGGGAAACCGCGCGGAAGGGCCATGATTTCAAGGATTACATCTGTCCCGACAGCTTCGAATTCAAAAAAGACCATTTCATGATGGACGGCAAGTACGGGCGCGTGCTGTTTTTGCGCGAGTACGCCAGCTACATCCGCGACAGCATGATCTCGGAGCTCACCGAGATGGGCAAAACGCTGGTGCTGTCCATCGACGTCATCCCTGTCAATCTCGACGAAGCCGTGCGGGAAATGCAGAACAAGCTGCTGGGCGTGGAAACCAACGCCGCGAACTGGCAGCGCAAGCAGAACGCCAACAACAATTACTCGGCGGTACTGCCGTATGATATCGAGCAGCAGCGCAAGGAAACCCGCGAGATGCTGGACGATCTCACTTCGAGGGATCAGCGGCTGCTGTTCGCGGTGCTGACGCTGGTACACGTCGCGAACAGTCTGGAAGAACTGGACGCCGACACCGAAACGCTCCAGTCGGCGGCGCGCAAGCACCTGTGTCAGTTGGGCACGCTCAATTGGCAGCAGGCCGATGGGCTCAATACGGTTTTGCCCTACGGTGTTCGCAAAATCGATACGCTCCGCACGTTGACCACCGAGGCCCTGTCGGTGCTTATGCCCTTCAAGGCACAGGAGATACAGGACACGGGCGGCGTGTACTATGGTATCAACGCCATATCCAAAAACCTGATCGTGGCCAACCGCAAGGAGCTTCTCAACGCCAACGGGTTTATACTCGGCGTATCCGGCTCGGGCAAGAGTTTCGCGGCCAAGCGGGAGATACTCTCCCTGGCGCTGTCCACCGACCACGATATCCTGATCATCGACCCCGAATCCGAATTCCCGCCGCTGGTCAGCGCCCTCGGCGGCGAAGTGGTGAAGATATCCGCCACCAGCCCCAATCACATCAATGCACTCGACATGGAGGCCGGGTACGGCGACGGCGGCAATCCCGTCGTGCTCAAGTCCGAGTTCATACTGTCGCTGTGCGAACAGCTTATGGGCGCGGGCAAGCTGGGCGCCAAGGAAAAGAGCGTGATCGACCGGTGCGCGGTGAACGCCTACCGCCCGTATGTAAAGAACGGCTACAAGGGCGATCCGCCCACGCTCAGGGAGTTCCACGCCGAGCTCTTGAAGCAGCCGGAGCCGGAAGCCAGGGATGTGGCCCTGGCGATTGAATTATTCACGAACGGCTCGCTGAACACCTTCGCGCAGCAAACCAATGTTAATACCAGCAGCCGGATCATCTCCTATGACATCCGCGATTTGGGGCGCCAGCTTTTGCCCGTGGGCATGCTGGTGGTGCTGGACAGCATATTCAACCGCGTCATCCGCAACCGCGAGCGCGGCCGCGCTACATGGATATTCATTGATGAGATATACCTGCTGTTTTCCCAGGAGTATTCGGCAAACTTTCTGTTCACCCTGTGGAAGCGCGTCAGGAAATACAACGCGGCCTGCACGGGGATCACGCAGAACATTGAGGATCTGCTGCAATCGCATACGGCGCGCACGATGCTCAGCAACAGCGAATTCACGCTGCTTTTGAACCAGTCGGCCAACGACAGGCTGGAGATCGCCAAGCTGCTGGGCATCAGCGAAAATCAGCTATCCTATGTCACCAACGCCGAGTCGGGTTCGGGGTTACTGAAGTGTGCGGGAGCCATCGTGCCTGTGCAGGACAGGTACCCGCATAACGCAACATACAGGCTCATGACCACGAAGCCATCCGAAGTGGAAGTATGGCAAGCCTGAAATATCCGGGAAGCATAGGGAGCGGCCTTTTCGCCGCTCCCTCCCCTTATGGGGGCTGTTTCCCGTTGGAAAGGAAGTGAGCGGCTGCTATGAGCAGAGATATCAGGACAAGGCCGGTGTCCCGGACGCCCAGGGAAATGGATAAAAGCGCCCGGATTCCCAGGGAGCTTATCCGGCGCGGGATGAGCGACGCGAAGGAAAAGCTGCCTGGCCAGGAGCGGGAGCCCGCCGCGCAGGACGGCGCGCCGGAGAACTACGCTGCGGAAAAGGTACAGCACGGCATGGATACCGCCGCGCGCAAAATGGGCGAAACGGCTTCGGGCGCAGCCGGCAAGATAAAAAATCAGATCGGCAGGGCTATCAAAGAAAAGGAGAAGGCGGCTGACGCGCCGGGTGAATCCCGCGGGGAGCCTGACGCCGGCAGGGATTCCGCGGGTTCGAAGGACGCTTCGCGGGAGCCAGCCCGCCGTCAGTCCGCCGAAAGCGGCAGGCGGCGTGTGCAGCAGATGGCGCGGGAACGGCAGGCGTTGCGTCATGCCCATGGTACGGAATCCGCCAATATGCCGGCGACCGCGCAAAATGGCGCCAAGGCCGCCTCTCAGGGCACAGTCAGAACAACAAAAAAATCGGTGAAGTCTACGCACAAGACTGTGAAGGCGACAGGCAAATCCGTCAAGACCGCAAAAAAGGCCGCAAAAACCGCCGCCAGGACAGCCAAACAGACCGCCAAGGCAGCGGAACGGGCGGTGAAAACGGCAAAGGCCGCAGCCAAAGCCGCGGCGCATGCTGCTAAGGCGACCGCGAAGGCTGTCGCCACCGCCGTGAAAGCGATTATAGCCGCGGCCAAGGGGTTGATCGCCGTGATTGCGGCGGGCGGCTGGGTGGCGGTCGTCATCATCCTCGCGGTGTGTATCATAGCGGCCATCTTCTGCTCCGCGTTCGGCGTGTTCTATTCCAACGAGGGCGGGGACGGCACGCCCATGACGGATGTCATCGGGGAGATTGACACCGGGTTCAAATCCGGCATCGACGCAAAGGTTGCCGAGTTGTCCGCGGGAGATTATGATGCCGTCAAGGTGAACTACCGGGGCGAAATCGACGGCGACAGCATGAACGTCAATAACTGGAACGATGTGCTGAGCGTTTACGCCGTCATACTCACCACCGACGCCGATGCCGGAACTGATGTCGTTATTGTGACGCCGGAGAAGCGGGAAAAGCTCAAATCCATCTTCCTCGATATGAACAAGGTCAGTTATCAGACTGAAGTCACGACAACCGAGGAAACCGTCGAAAACGAGGACGGCGAGGAAGAAACCGTCACGAAAACCACGCTGAACATCTATATCACTTACAAAAGCCTTACCTATGAGCAAGCCGCCGATCTGTACGGGTTCACGGACGACCAGCGGGAAATCCTGGACGAAATGATGTCCCCCGAATACTATTCCTACTATGCCGCGCTGCTGGGCGTCGATATTTACGGCGGCGCAAACCTCACGGAGATCATATCCAATCTTCCCGTGGGAACGATGGGCGCGGAGGTGGTCAAGGCGGCAATCACCAAGCTTGGCGCGCCTTATGTCTGGGGCGCAAAAGGCCCGTCCAAATTCGATTGCTCGGGGTTTGTGTATTGGAGTATCAACCAGGTCGATCCCGATTTGGGAGCGTCGATGTATACCAACGCTGCGGGACAGGCTAAGTGGTGTTACACCAATAACAGGGTTGTGGGCAAGAGCGAGCTTCAGCCCGGCGATTTGATTTTCTGGCAGAATCTGAGCTGTCCGGGTTGCAGCCGCTGGAACGAGGTGCATCATACCGGCATCTATATTGGGGACGGCAAGGTGGTCGAGGCCAGCTCCAGCAAGGGCCGCGTTGTCATCCGCGACCTGTGGGAAAGCCCGAGTTATCCTCTGTTCTTGTTCGGTCGTCCGTATTCCCACTGAGAGAGGGCTTATGCCAGCTATTCCCAATATTCGCAGATGTAAATTGACCGCGATTGGCTTGCTAAGATACTATTTAAGAGGTGAAAAAGGAATCGGTGAGGTAAAGAGGGAGGCGGGCGGAAGGCTCGCGCGGTTCGCCGCATAGAAATGAAAACCGAATACTGTGGTGCGCAGGTGCCCTCCCGCCGCGGAGGGCTGAAGAGGGAAGCTGGGTGAGAATCCCGCACAAAGCCGTTGCTGTATTGGCGTAGCGATTTTCCAAAATCACTGGGGCGATGCCCTGGGAAGGGGAAAACCGCGCCTGATGCCCCATATCATGATCAAGCGCCGCACCAGCTACTACGACAATTGCGCCCGCGCCTGGGGCAATGCCATCACATTTCTGGAAACGCATCACAACATAGATTTCAAACAAGCCGTCCATAACCTGCGTATCCTCGAAACCGTGGATGCCGGTGACGGTATCACGGCCACACTGCCGGACGGAAGCAAGTATACCTATATCGTGACACAGGTGCAGGCGTTTGAGAATTCCGCTGATCTGAAGATGTCCGCGCTGGACGGCAAATCCATCGCGCTGATTACCTGTTACCCGTTTCGTTATTCAGGCAGCGCGCCGGGCAAGTATCTGGTTATTGGACAGCTTGACGCGGAAGCAGCGGATTGAACAGGGCATACAAACAAGGGCCACGCCACTGATATCCTTTCGTTTTTACAATGTCCTGCCTAAGAATAAATGGGTAGTTTTGGCGCATCAGCCCAGAGACACCTAACATTCATCGTACCCTTGCAATCGCTATATTACCTTGTTTCGGCCTTAATCAATGATTGCTTGGGATAATGCTCTAATCAATAATAGAACAGCCCCTTGCTTTCATGCATGATAGAATTAATATGAACAGGTCTTTCGCCTGCAGGTAGGTATTAAGAGTTTTGTCACAAAACACTTGCGAACAGAACGCGTTTTGCTTTTAGCGGTGCCGTTGCAGGCAC
The DNA here is from genome assembly GCA_040768905.1 of Christensenellales bacterium. Classification (GTDB taxonomy): domain Bacteria; phylum Bacillota; class Clostridia; order Christensenellales; family SZUA-584; genus SZUA-584. The sequence goes on along the minus strand of JAXGMA010000001.1, from coordinate 1,097,337 downwards.
AGAAGCGTTGCCCTCGCATTGCCGGGGACTCTTGTAGTAAAAACTTATGTTGGGAGGTAGGGCAAGTGCTCAGGAAAAACCGATTATTATTGTGGATGGTTATTATGACGTTCTTTATGGTTTCAATTTCAGGATGCGCCGCCAATGACGAAAGGGCGACAAAAAACTCAAAGGCTGCGACGCAGGAACCGACCTTGCAGCAGACGGCGGAAACTTTGCAGGAAGATGTGGATGGGCCTGGTGGCATGACCCCGTTTGGCCCGGAGAGGGATCCGCTATTCGACTTCTACAACATCCCGTCAGACTGGCCCCGGATGGTTCCGCTGATGAACGAGTTCCAAGTGACGATTTATGACTGGTCGGATGAAGGAATGTATGCCGCCGGTTATGGCAATGTGAGCATTTCAAGAGCCAGCAACTACTATATCAATGCGCAAAAGATACATGTCAGCTCGAACATATGGGAACAGGATCCGGAAAACCCGCCTGTAACGGAAGGCCCTAAGCAGGTCTTTTTCTACATAGGCGAGGGAAACACACTATCGGTTGCTTTGCTCGAAAACAATGACAACAGTCTTTACTTCGAGCTGTATTTTAAGCCGGCACCCAAAGAGTAGCGCCAGTATACCGCGAAGCGAGCTTGGTAAAATTGCGACGCGCCATCTCTTGCTATATAATTAGGAATATAAACAATCTTGATGGTGAGATCATTGATGAGCAGAAAGCGAAAATGGATATATATCATTGCGTTGGGCGTACTTGCATTAACGCTTTTCGCTTTATGCGTTATAACAGCGGATACACCGGATAGCTCTGTTCTGTTTTCCAACAATATTCCTGCTTACGAAAGCATCATTGCGCCATCCGATTCTTCGCTGCACATCGCTTATGAGCTTCAGGCAATTCCCTTAATGGAAGCAGGTATTGTCAAAGCCTACCGGACGGATTTTGTCAGTACAATAATCATTGCGGTAGACCGAGACCAGATCAAGGATGAGATAACGGGCTGGAGCTGCCTGCGAACCGGCGATTACGAAGTATATTTTGGTTATAAGGGAAAGCTCAGCCATATTGACTTTGGGTATACCATTTTATCCATGGCTGCCGGACTGGACTATGAAGACAGCGGCTACAGCAACACCATCCATCTGCTTAAATATCTCCATAAAAACGGACGCCTGATATCAGACGATCCATCGGTTGCTCCGGTAGCGATTCTGTTTGACTACCAGGCGGCACAGATGGTTAAGGACGGCCGGAATATTGAGATCATCGTACCCATCGAGGGAACCTTGTCATTTCCCACCGGAATTATGCGCACGGATACGGACAAACTGCCGGACGCAAAGCCGGAAGATTTGATTGCCGCCGGGTTTCGTCTGCCTAACGGCGATTGCGATTTCTCAATTTACTCTGATTCAGGGCGTTATGCTTTTGCGCGAAACGCCGTTCTGACCCCTGAAACCGCAACACAGATGATAAGCGCTGTCGCTTCCTTCCAGAGGCAGGTTCTCGGCAAGCGGCTATTATCCCCTGCCAACGGTGTTGAGAACATATTGGCTTATATAGCTTTTATCATCATAATCGTCCTGTGGACCGGTATGCTTTATATGAGGATTTCAGATAGAGCATTGCAAAAAAAGCTTTTTGCCATCAGCGTGCTGCTGCTGTTGTGGATGCTGATCAGGATCATAAACTTATTGCTGCCCGAGGGTACTGTTCATCGTATGTTCTGGTATTTCTACTATGTTCCTTTGATATTTATGCCAACGGTTTTGTTTTGGATCGGACAAATTTTAGCTAAAAACCATCAGAGCCTATTCTCCAGGCTTGCCAGGAAAGCAAGCTTCCTCATTTCCCTGTTATTCGTGCTGCTGGTACTGACCAATGACTTTCATCAGATGGCCTTCCGCTTTTACAGAGGAACAGAAAGCAATAACTACGACCTATACTATTCACACGGCTGGGTTTATTATTTTGTTTTCGTCTGGTCGCTGCTTCTGATTTTTGCCTTTGTATTTTTAGCGGCCCGCAAAAAAACCGAGTCGGCGGCAAAGCGAGCCGGTCCCTTATTCCTGATACTCTGCGTTTCTGTTGCGTACTTCGGCGGATACGCATTTGGGATTCCCATCTTCAGAGAGTCAGAGTTCAGCATTGTTTATGGGATAATGGCATTACTGTTCCTTGAAGCATGTTTCCGCAACAGGCTGATTCCCAACAATGACAAATTGGGAGAATTGCTGCGCAACACGCCGATTGATATGCATATTCTTTCAGATACGATGCAAATCGAATATAATACGGATTGCGCAGCAGAGTTGCCCGCTGAGATTATTGATAAAGCTCAGTTTATTCAACCGGAACCAAACGCACCTGTAGCCTTTAGTTTGCCGGATGATGCGAGCATCCTCTATGGTGTGTACCGGATCAACGGCGGGTATTCTATATTTGCTCATCATCTTGATTCGGTGATCAGGCTGCGTTCGACTTTGGCAGAGCAAAACGAAAGGATCAAAGTCCAAAACAGTATTCTGACCCGCACACATAAGGTCAAAAGTGAAATCGCCAGACTGCAAGCGCAGCAGGAGATGTTTGCCCGTATAAACGACGTATTAAAGGATCGTGTAAACGGAATTAATGTGATTCTTTCCGTCCTGTCAGCAAGCGACACGGCCAGGGACAAAGACGCGCTGCAAAAGCAGCTGGCGAAAATCAAGGTATTGGTGAATTATTGCAAGCGGCGCGGCAATCTTGTGTTGCTGGAAGCGGGTGACGAGAATTGTGAAACGGCTTCCCTTGCCCTATGGTTGCAGGAATCCCTTTGGGAAGCAAACGCGGCCGGGATAGACGGGCTGGTGACCGAAGCCGGAAAAACCCAGATCCACAGCACACCGGCATCCCTGCTATATGATTGTTTTGAGCATATTCTGGAAAATGCCATGAAATATGCAAGCGCCGTGCTGCTTATTAACCTGTCGGTCAAAGAGAATTCCGTCGTTTTGCGCGTCGCCATTGAGACGACGCCGGCTACAGACCCCTCACATTTCCATTTGGAGCAAGCTTTGTGCAATGCCTTGAATGCCTGGGGCGCTTCATATAGAGTCCATGAGTATGATGACGGATTGACGATTCAGATTTCCGTCCCGAGGGGAGGCCGGAAGAATGATTGAATTGTACTCTCTTGCACCAGAAATCCGGATTTTCTTTTCCGCGCTGCTTGCCATTGCCATCGCTTTGCAAACCATGCGGCTGTTCCTGCTGGTTTCCCACAAGGAATATAAAGTTCCGCGGTCTGTTTTATTCCATGAGATATTCGTGCTCGTGCATTTCATACTGGCAACCCTGCTGTTGGCCATTACATTGCTGCAGCGTAATCTTATCGCCGGGTATTCTTATGGGTATCGGCTTGTTGACGTGATTCCTATCGTCCTGGGCGTTTGGATTATGCTCAAGCATAGGAAGCCGGATCCGTTCCTTTGCTCCATTCTTCTGCTCCCGACACTGCCCTTCTGGTCTTTTGCCTTTTCCCAATATTTATTTATGCTTGCCAATCTGTACCTAATCTTCCGCAGCGCGGTCATGCTGGACTTGGAATGGAGCCGAATAAGGGGGAATGTTACCCGGTTATCCATAAAAGAAGCGGTGGATTTATTACCGGGCGGCGTCCTTTACGCCAATGAAAAAGGCCGCACGTTGATTATAAATCCGGCCATGAACCGGTTGTTATCGGCTTTGGATATCAACTCGGCAACGGATGTTTCATCTTTGTGGGAAAGCCTCGTTAAAATACAGGACAGCTATAATGTCAGCGTACGGGCCTTGGATGACAAGTTGTTGATTCGGATCAGAAATGCCGGTTCATGGCTTTTCTCCAAACAAGCAATTCTTGTGAAGAAGAAACGATATATACAGCTTCTTGCCATCGACATTACCGAAGAAGATGTCCTTACCAGGGAAATGGAGGAAAGCAACAACGCGCTAGAAGAATCGGGGCGCGCGATTTCCGCGGCTATCAATAATATTGAGCGGCTGGAAAAGGAAAGAGAAATCCTGCGGATGAAGACCAGGGTTCATGATATCCTCGGGCAGCGCCTTTCCATATTGAGCCGCTTACTGGAAACCGACATGGGCGCGGAGGATATGATAGCAAAAATAAAACCGTTGCTGACAGATATGACGCAAGCGATAACGGAAACTGTTGACACTTCTCCGGAGTATCTGTTATCTTCCTTAACCCATTCTTTTGCCCTGATCGGTACTGCTGTCCATCTGAAAGGTGCATTGCCGAAGGATCAAAAGGTGGCCGAGGCCTTCGCTGCGGTCATCCGTGAATGTGCTACCAATGCCGTCCGCCATGCCGATGCAGGAAATATATCTGTTGAATTCATAGAATCAGAAAATGAGCACATGCTTTTGATAGGAAACGACGGAAGCCTGCCTGCCGAACCCATTATAGAAGGAAGCGGCATTGCGGGTATGCGCAGGCAGATTTATGAGCTTTCAGGTGAATTTACAATCGGGCTGAGGCCGCGGTTTCAAATCAGCGTATCGGTGCCCAAGAACAGGAAGGATGATATTTATGATTAAAATACTTATCGTGGAGGATCAGGTCGTCATGCGGGATTCCCTTGCCAATTTAATCAATGGGCAGGAGGATATGCGCGTGGTGGGAAGTATCGGCAGCGCGGCGGATGCTCTGGAAATCTGCAAGAAAGCAGCTCCTGATTTGGTGCTAATGGATGTATGCACCGACAACAACGAAAACGGCATCGCGGCCGCAGCCGAAATCCGCACCTGGTGCCCGGCCATAAAGATTATCATCATGACAGGTATGCCGGAAATCACCTATATAGAGAACTCCAGAAAAGCTGGGGTGAACAGCTTTCTTTATAAAAATGTAAAGGGCGAAACGCTGTTGGCCGCCATCCGAAGCACCATGGACGGTTACGGCACATTTCCAAGCGCGGTTCCTTCACCGCTCCCCGGCAATCTTTCCTTTTCCGATATGGAAATTGCGATTATCCGGCTTGTGTGTGAGGCCAAAAGCCGCAAGGAAATCGCAAGAGAGCTGGCCATGTCCGAAGGTTCTGTGAAAGCCGCCGTTACCGATATCCTCAACAAAACAGGATATGACAGTATTATGAAATTCGCTGTGTTCGCCGTATCAAAGGGATACATCAATCCAAACGTGTAGCTTTCTTCCGCCACTCAATAAGAATCCAAAGAATGTGGGCCGATCGCGCCCATATTTTTTGTGCCAAAAATCTGGACACGAGGTTGGCTGGAAGGGCCTTTTTATGGACATAAGGTGTGGAATTCCCGCGGCTCAACGTAGTACCTTACTGTTGTGGGAGAGGGCCCATGCTATGAGGTGAAAGGAGGGACATGATGCAAGTGATGTTTCAAACGCTTCCCAAGACAGCGGAAGAATTTATATCCATGCCGGAATTCGGTTTTACATCGCCATTTCAGGTAGCCGCCTTATTTATTGTGGCAATCTGCGCTTATCCGGAGAACAAGGATGAATGTTACAACATGATCGACGCTTTGAAGGGGCCGCAGAAATTAAGCGGCATGGAAAAACAGTTTATTCGCGACCGTATGATGGGCAAGGCGGGATATATCGGCAAAGCCTATTTCACGGGCGCCACGCCCGAGAACAATTATACGCCGGAACGTCCGTATACAGTCGTTGTCGAAGAATCTGCGGATACCTATGCGGAGCATGGATACGCGAAAGTGTTCATACGCACCAACGGAGCCGACAGCCCGCGCCCCGTGAAGCTGCGAAAAAAAGCAGAGCAATGGTTTTTATGGGAACACGCGGGATTGCTCAGCGATATAAGGAGACCCAGGGCACAGGATCCGTGGGCATAGCCTGCTCTGACATCGCACGGCATCCGCCGTTGGTTGCCTAAGAAGGAGGTGTGGAGTATGTACGGGCAAAACCGAAATATCGACGCAAAGACAGCCTCAGGTTCCGCAGCGAACGGTTCGAATGTGGGGATGCTGGCGGCGATTAACATAACGGTTGATTTTGGCGATTTATCCCATACGGCGGCTGCGTCTTATCGCTTCAGGGAAAGAATCGCGGCGCATGACGCGCAGCCGATCGAGCGGATTATCTGTTACATCCTTGAAAGTTATGAAAGCGGGTTCTCCCTGTCCCAACTATCCGAAATAGCGAACATGGACAAATTCGCACTGATACGCAAATTCAAGAATCGCACAGGCACGACCCCGTATGCTTTTTATATGGATATTCGTATGCGTAAGGCGCTGGAGTTGCTCGAAGACCCGAAACACAGAATTATCGATGTCGGCGTGCTTTGCGGCTTTGAGAACCATAGCCATTTCACCCGGGTATTCAGGCAAAAAATCGGAATGCCGCCTTCCGTATATCGCAACAGGCGGCTTTCAAACGGTCATTCACGGGACGGCCCATGACGCTGGACGCGACCGTGCGCAACAGAATGTCCGGAGCTCAATATGGGGGAACAATAACGCTTCCTGAAAGCATGGTAATGGTATTTGATCAAAGGCTTGCATTTTCCTGAAGCGATGTAAATGAGCACCAAACTAACTTAAGGAGGCATATCTATGTTTTTATGCAACATGAAAAGAATCGTTGGCTTAGCCCTCGTCATCGCGCTTGGCGCGGCGTTGCTGGCCGGCTGCGGCAGCCCCGCGACGCAAGGCGAAAGCGGGAACGGCACGGAACTCAAAACGGAAGCCGTCAAGGGAGAAGCCGTGGAGACGGATCACTTCACCATGACGGTGGCCACAGGCTACAACAAGATGGACATCAGCGGCGGGATACAGGCATACCAAGGCAGCAATGCCATCGAGGTATGGGTCCGCCCGTCCACGCAGGATGCGGAAAAGGAAGCCGAAAAATTCGCCGCGGATTACGACGGCACGGGCCCCGAGCAACTGGAGCTGTTTGGCCTGACCTTTTATACCACAACATTTACGGCCTCGGGGTCCTACCAAACGAAATACGTTGCGGTAAGTGACGGCAACAGGATCGAGATCGGGATTACGGGAGCAGACCATGAAAACAACAAAGAGCTGCAGGGGATGCTGAACAGCATCAATTTCAAGTAACGCCCGGTCGTCTCGGCTGGCATGCAGGGCTGAGCAAGTAAAACGGCGATAGGCCATAACAGGCGGCACGCCCCTTTCTTCGACCGTGCCGCCTGACAATCGATTAAGGAGGATCGTATGCATTTTATTATTAAGAAAGCAACGGCAGTCATGCTTATCCTGGCGGTGCTGGCGCTGGCCGTGGGCTGCGCCGCAAAGACAGGCGGGCAAAAGGTGGATTTCTCCGGTGTGTGGGAAGGCAGCCTCACCGTCGAGGGTATGCGCATGCCGGGGAAGATGATTCTTGAGCTCGACAGCAGCGGCAAGGGCAGCGCCCGCTTCGGGTTTGTCGATGAACTGACTCAGGAGAGCATACCTGTCGAGCTAAACAAGGAGAACGGCCTCAAAGGAGAGGGCTCGGCGGACCAAATGCACTTTAATTTCGAGGGCAAGTTTTATGAAATGGATGGAGAATGGGTATTTGCCGGTAATCTGATCATTAACGACGGGTATGAAATCAACGATACCACCGTTGAATTTTTCCGCGAGGGGAGCGAGTCGATCCCGGATCTGAGAGGTGAAATTGGGTATCCGGAGGAAATGTCGCCGGAAGCCTGGGGCAACTCCATCGATTTTTCCGGCGAATGGACGGGGGTACATTTGCTCGCGGAGGTCAGCGGAGCCGGCGCGCAGGAGAATAAACACATGGAGGGCTTAACGACGGATTGCCGTCTTGTCCTTTCCCTTCCCGATTACGGCACGGGAACGGCGCAGCTGCAGTTTGACGACGATCTTGCCGGGCCGGAGCTGACCGCCGCCGCCGCGCATGACAGACTGACGCTGGACGGCTTGCTCTGGGGAAGCCCTTTTGAGTGGAGCGGCACATTCGAATATGACAAAGCTGCGGAAGAGTGGACGCTAACCGGGGGTGGCGACGTCACCGACACAACGGTGGATGTAATCTTCCATATTGTCTTGAGCCTAAATCAGGCGTCCGCGGACGCACCCGGGCAGCCGCCGCAGGCATCCGAGCCGAACAACCAGAGTGCCGATATCAACGCGCCCCTTGACGAATTTCTCATAGGAAGCTGGATGGGGCCGCCTTCCAACGTGATGACGGAAAGAGAGATCCTTGCGATCTACTACGACGGTACAATCGAAAAATACTATGCCACGCCCGGTGCCGGCGACACAGAGGAAACCTGGTTGGGGGGCTCCTGGAAATTGGATGAACCCGCCCCGGGCACATGGCGCGTCGAAGGGAACAAGTTGATCGCTAAGTTTGAAAACGACAGTATATCATTCGAGACAGATGTGCGGGTTATCGATGCCGGCAGCATCGAAATCGAGGTATTCTATACCCGCTCGGAATACCATAGGCTGCCCGCATCCTGAGCGGGACACAAAAGCGCCCTGCAATAGAGCGCGCAAAGCGGCAGGGCGCTCCGAAGCAGAAAAGGAGGCTTATCAATGTTTAATGATGAAAAAGTCATTGGTTCATGGACGACGAACTTTCTCTCGGCGGGCTTTCGGGCTGCGGGGAAACTGACTGTGACGGAGGCGGCGATATACTGTCTCCCGTCAACAGTCATTTCGGGTTCTATAAGTAAAGCGGCGGATTTGTTCCGCGAACAGGAGGAAGGGGTATACCTTTGCCGGCTGGCGCCGCAGGACATTCTTTCCGCAACCGCCAGGAGCAAACTCCTCAACAAGCGGATCGTGATGCGGATCAGGAATATGGAAGGTCTTGATCGGGAGGTGATCATCGACAACGGCGCGCTTTCCATAAAGTCCATTATCGAGGCGATCTCAAGGCTGACAAAGGTGGACGGAGCGGTATGAGCTGGACGGATGTCGCCATTCCGCTGGCGTTTCTGCTGGTTCTGGGCGGCATGGCTCTTCTGCTCGGAAAGGGTGGGCAAAAAGCGGATAAAATACGCTCAGCGGCGGCCACAGCCGCAGGCTATGCGTATACCTCAAAAAAAGAAGCGAAAGCCACCATGTCGGGCATGGCGCGTAATTTCCAGTACCGCCTGAGCGGCGTGCTGCCCGATGGAACATCGTGGCACATGGATTCGCATTATGAATTCGTGAGGCAGAGCACCCGGCTTATACCCTTCACGCGCTGGAGTGCCCCAATAGGCCGCGGGGCGGTGCTGCTGCTGCCGCCGTTGCGCGGGATATCCCTGTACGATATGAGCGACGCGTTGCGTCGTTTCGGAATGGATCTGGACATGGACATCGGCAGACTGACGCCTGTACAAAATGCCACGGGGTTTGACGCTTTTGCCGACGATGCCGCCTATGCGGCGCGGTTGCTGGAAGAATGCGGATCGGAGCTTTCCCAATGTGCGGCCGCATTTACGGGCGGCAGGCAGCCCGTCGTTACCGTACAGAGCGGCCGCTGCGTCATACATGCCAATTGGAACGCGGCCAAGCCCGCCGATATGATCATGCTGGCAGAACTGGGCACCGCGCTTGCGCGTAGCCTTTGATGCCTGTAAAGTTTAGCAAGACCCAATTTCTTTGCGCTGATGGTAGACGAGTGACGCCCACTGTAAACAGCGTGAGCGTTTCTACCGTACGCCGGCACCTGTTCACTGCTGTTCGACGGCGTTATCACGGCGAAGAACCCGCCCGGACCGTTCTTCGCCGTGAACAGTTTCTACACCACGGCCACGAACCGCATGGCCAAGAACCTCTTTCCCTGGGCCGTCGCCGGGAAGGAGGTGGAGCAGGCATGCAAGCAAGTCCTTCAAACAGCCGGTCAAGGATTGCGCTGATCGCTTTGGCGGTCACGCTGCCCACACTGCTCATATGGGCATCCCTGACCGGCGATAAAGATGTTCTGCCGGGGCATGATCGGCGTGTGGGCCGGCCTGCTGCGCAACCGCGTGGTCATGAAAAAACGGTGGAGCCTCGCGCTGTTCGGTTTCGTTTGTGGCTTCGCCTTCGATTGAATCATGAACATCTGGTACGTCATCGGATTTATTCGACCTATCACCTGGGGAACCGTCCTCACCGCCTACGCCACGGGGCTGTGGTTCGACATCGCCCATGCCGTATCCACCGTGATCTTCCTGCTGCTGCTCGCCAAGCCGTGGGGCAAGCTGCTGAACCGTATCAAGATCAAATACGGGCTTATGGAGGAAAGCGCCGCGAAAAGCCCTACGGACGTATAAGCTACGCGCTGCGGTATCTAATCTTCGCTTAATCAGGAGGTCATGATGGAAAAGAAAAGCAGACTCCTGCAAATCAAGCAGTATCTGGAGGAACGGACGGATGAGGCGCATCCGGCCGCTATTGCGGATATCCTTCCATACCTTGAAAGCGAAGGCGTTCAGGCTGACCGCAGGACGGTATCGCGGGATATCGAACGGCTTATAGAAAGCGGTGTGGATATCGTGTGCAACGCCGGCAGACGCAACGAGTATTTCTGCGGCGGCAAGGGTTTTGAACTGCCCGAATTGAAGCTGCTGGTCGACGCTGTACAGGCCTCCCGCTTTATCTCCCATAAGAAAAGCCAGGCGCTGATCGGAAAACTCCTGGCCCTTGGGAGCGCCCACCAGGCAAGCGAGCTCACCCGCCATCTGTACTCGGACAAGCAGATAAAATCCGAAAATGAGCGCGTATATATCACCGTTGATCTGCTGCACACAGCCATCAACCGGAAGAAGCAGGTACGGTTCAAATATTACGAATACCTGCCGGATAAACAAAAGGCACATAAGCACGACGGCCAGACCTATGAATTCAGCCCCTACGGGCTGATTTGGAACGGCGACCATTACTACGCCGCGGGGTATTCCAGGCATCATGATCGGGTCATCACCTTCCGGGTAGACCGGATCGCCGACCCCCGGCTGACGGATAAACCGGCCATGCCTGAGCCGGACAGCTTTGATATGGCCTTCTACGCCCGGCAGGTGTTCCAGATGTACGATGGGCCTGTATGCGAAGTCACGCTGCTCTGCGAAAACCGCCATATGAAAACCCTTGTCGACCGTTTCGGGGAGAACGTCCAGACCGCAATCACGGACAAGGGGCATTTCACCGCCACGGTCAGCGTGGCGGTCAGCCCCACATTTTACGGATGGGTATTCGCCAACCGAATGAAGATACTGAAGCCGGAGGATGCCGTAAAGGAGTTTGAAGCGCTGAAAACCATATAACCGAAAACACGCTTGCCAAACAGGTTTCAAGCACTGCGCCGCGCCGAACTGGTCAGATTTTGTACAGGTCGGCGCTTTTCATTTTATAGCTCTTGAAAGGCGAACATACGAGCGGTATACTGGTCATGCGCTGTTCTGTTTTCATTGAACAGTCTGAAAGGCGGTGATTATGAAGATGGACGCAAAGCAATCCTTCGGCTCATTTGTCAGGGCAAAGCGGCTGGAAGCGGATATCACCCTCCGCGGGATGGCGCAGATTCTGGATATCTCGCCGGTGTATATGAGCAACATCGAAACGGACAGAAATCCCGCGCCCAAGGCCGATATATTGGAGAATCTGGCAAAGGCACTCAGGTTGGACAAGCATGAGCGAGAGCTCATGTACGACCTTGCAGCCGAATCAAAGAGCTATGCAGCCATCCCCGGCGATTTACCGGAATACATCTCAGCAAATGAATACGCCCGGATCGCGCTGCGCATGGCCAAGGATGTGGACGCGACGGATACGGAATGGATCGAGTTTATTGAGAAACTCAAAAAAAGGAGCGGACAGGAGGATACGCGGGAATGAGCATTTGTCCCTATCGCAAAGAAGCGCTGGAAGCCATAGCGCGCAAAGTCATATCCCAATACGATCCCTGCCTCCTGCATGCGCCTTCGCCGGTTCCCGTGGAGTCGATCATCGAGCAGGTATATGGACTGACGATGGAGTTCCAGTTTATCCGCAGCAACGGACGTGTTTTAGGTGAAACCGTGTTTGAAGCCGCGATGGTGCCGATCTATGAGCGCGGGAACGGTGGCGGATACAAGCTGATACCGGTCAAGGCGGGAACGGTTATCATCGACGCAAGCCTGATACACAACCGCGGTGATGGGAGATTTCGTTTTACCTGTGCCCACGAGCTCGCCCATTGGGTGCTTCATAAGGAGTTTTACACGCAGCGTGGCGAAACCGCCGCCATGACCAGCGTTGCCAGAAGCTCAGAAGCGGATGCGGTCATTGAGCGTCAGGCCGACCGTTTGGGTTGCTATCTGCTGATGCCCAAAGGCGCTGTAAAGATGGCGTTTTATAACACAAGCGGCAGCGCCGGCAACAAAACCGCGGCGCTGGCGGAATTGTTCGGCGTGTCCCGCCAGGCCATGCAAATTCGTCTCGAAGAAATGCGCCTGTTGTCGTAATGACAGGCGGCGCATTTTTTTACCCGCTCTGTTCAGTTATAACTGAACAATCTAATGATAACAGGAGGTGCGATGTGTGAAAACGAAAGCATGCTCGGCCGGTTCCAATTATTTAATTTGTCCCATATGCCGCAGGGGGAAGATCATCGCGGAGGACACCGCGGCGGCGGATGATATGATTTGCCTGATACCGCCGGGAAGCAAGCGGAAAGTCCGATGGTACGTTAAATGCGGCGTCTGCAAATCACAGATCGGGATATCGATCAAACGGTAAAAAAAAGAATACAACTCGGCCCGGTTAAGGGACGCCGGCCTTAATAACAAAGGCCACGTGTAAAACGTGTGAACGACGCTTGATCAAGCGCGCCACCCCTGTCGGATTATCGGATTTCCGATGGACGCGGTCGGAGCCTTACAAGTAGCTGTACAGCTATGCGTAAGGCTCTTTTTTTGTCCTTTCAGGCTGAACAGCGGAAAGGACAAGGATGGACGGTACCGCCCAAGCCCCGGCGCATACAGCCCGCGCCCCTCCGAACCCGGATTTTTGTTTGTTCAAAAAATCTGGATTTCGGAGGGAAGGCAAATGAAATATTGGCAAAAAGCAAGGAATTACAGGAAGTGCGAGCGCGAGGACGGCACATTCGTCCACATCATCACGGTGGACGGCGAGGACGTGGAGGTCAGCGCCGAAGTTTATCAGGCATATTCCCAGGCTGAACGCAGGGAGCGGTACCAGGCCGAACGGGATGCCGGGCTTGTGCTGTCCCTAAACAAGCTTGCGGAGGACGAGATGCAGCTATCCTATTTGACGGACAAGCACATCGAATCCGCAGAGGATACGGCAATCAGAAGTCTGCTTAAGACTCAGTTGGCCGAAGCGTTGGCGCTGCTCAGTGAAGAAGAACAGAGTCTGATTCAAGCTATCTATTTTGAGGGTGTGTCTTTTCGGGCGTTATCTGGCCAAAATGGAACTCCCGTCATGACGCTGCATGACCGTATCCGCAAGATCATCGTAAAAATGACAAAAGGGATGCAGTGAAAAATAATTCCGTACACCTGTACTGATTTTCGGGATGGACAGTGAGAGGGCAAAACGCCTTCTCACTGTCCTTTGAAAATTTCATAGACAGCGGTACGGGAAACGACCGGTGAAACGAGCGAAGCGGAGGAAGCGCCGTGACCCACGCCTAACGGCGTGGCAGCGATCCATTCCAGCCGCAAGCGGATAGTGGCATATCCGCCGCCAGGACTTTCGCCGGAGGATAATAAGACGCGAATCGTTTGCCTGCACGTCAGACAGGTTGGCTGCCCGGAGATTGAAAGCAGTAGAGATCGCCGGTAGAAACCAGCGGATGGCCCCAAAAGCCCTGGGCCGACCCGTACCGTGCCCCTTCGCCGGGGGTGGTGATAAATATGGCGAAACAGCGATGAACCACAATTCCGGCGCTGGCGCCGGATCGCTGCGGTCTGTTCGTCAGTCCATAGCGATGCGGCGCCAGCCCACACTTCTTCTTTTTACAAGCTACAAAGGATTACAGGGAGGACTCCGTCTGAATGAATATAACGAACAGGGCGAAAGCCCATGAGGAAATCGACCGAATCTTTTTAGACTTGCTGCCGCGGCGCGGCATGGCTGTGCGGGAAACGCAGGTGCGCCTGTGCCACAATATGCTGGATAGCATGGATGACGGCAGGATCGCGCTGTGCGACGCGGGCGTGGGGCTGGGCAAGACCTACGCCTACCTCGCGGCAGGAATACTGTTCCGCAAATACACCGAAGAAGCAGCCGAGCGCCCTATCCTGGTCACCACCGCCAGCATCGCCCTGCAGAATGCCGTGTTGGGAGAATATATTCCCTTCATGTCCGACGTGATGCTGGAGGCCGGAATGATCGACCGACCGCTCAAGGCCGCGCTGCGAAAAGGGAAAGCGCACTACGCCTGCGATGACAGGCTGATCAAACGCCTCGCCAAAGCCAATCTGGAGAAAAAGAACGAGCGGAATAAGCGCGCGCTGCTGTCGCTTAAAACATACCTTGACTTGGATGGCGTTGCCCATCTCTCCGCATATGACCGCAACCAGGTGTGCGTACCGGGTATGTGCGACTGCTATCTCACCGACTGCCGCTACCAGCGGTTTGTGCGGGACAGCCATTCCCCCGAATATGTCGTCCAGGTATGTAACCACAACTTCTTTCTGGCGGACGCCATACACCGGAGCGCGGGCATCCCCAGCCTGGTGCCGGACTTCTGCGCCGCCATTATCGACGAAGCGCATAAGCTGCCCGAAGCGGCGCGGCAGATGTTTGGCAAATCCCTGTCCATATCGGATATGTCCGCTTTGGTCACCGGGCTCAAGCGCGAGCAATACGTCCTCGCGGCCGAGAAACTGGCCGGCGAGCTCAAACCCATCGCCCATGACCTGACGGAACATGCGGACGAGGACTATATCCTCACAAAAGAACGAAAAGCCCAATACGGCAAGGCGCTTAAGGCCCTGTTATCCATACGCAGGAACATAGGCAGTGCCATATCGCCTCCGCTCCGTTCGCAGCTTATGGATGCCTGGGAGGTGCTGAATCTGTTTCACCGAAACGGCAAGGGTTTTATCCTCTACGCCGAAACGGATGAGAACGGTTCGCCCGCGCTGAAGGCGGCCAACGCCGACTACGCGGAACGGGTGCGGGAATGTCTTTGGGAACGGAATACCCCCATGACGCTGACATCCGGCACGCTGGCCGTGGGAAGCGACTTCATGCGGTTCAAGGAGCAGACCGGGCTGATCGGCATGGCCGCCCGCCTGGCCGAGTCTGTTTCTCCTTCACCCTTCGATTACGAAAGGAACTGCCGGATATATTTTCCGCGGCGGATGTACCGCAAGCCGGAGGACGGCATCGGGTACATCGGAGAGATCGCCGAGCAGATCATCGGCCTGATACGGGCCACCCACGGCCACACATTGGCGCTGTTCAACGCCTATACCGTGATGTCGGCGGTATGCGCCCAGGTGAAAAAAAACGACGCCGAATTCCCGCTGTTCATCCTGGCGCGGAATCAGCCGAAGATACTGGACGCCTTCCGCGCGAGCGGCAACGGTGTGCTGTTCGCCACCGGCTCGGTGTGGGAAGGTATGGACTTCCCCGGTGATATGGTGTCCAGCCTGATTATAGCCAGATTGCCGTTCGCCGTGCCCGACGCGCTGTCGGACTATGAAAAGAAAAAACATCCCGACCTGAAAACCTTCATTGGGAAGGTCGCTGTCCCCGATATGCAGATCAGGCTGCGGCAGGGCTTCGGGCGGGCCATCCGCACCGAAACGGACACCTGCGTGATCTCCATACTGGATGAGCGCTCCCTGCCGGGCAGAAGGTTTCACGCCGCGGCGTTGGCTGCGCTGCCGGACATGCCGGTCACGGACAGCATGGACGATGTGGCGGCCTTTATCCGGGCGGTGAAGCCGAAGGGCTACTTCGCGGGAGGACGGGACTATGATTGATATTCAAAACGAAATACGATACTGCGCCGCATGGCAGATTATCCGCAGCCTGGCGCTGAAAGGCGCCATCTCGCGGGAAGAATTTGATGCCGCCAACGAGCTTCTGGCCGCTAAATTCCGGCCGCTGGCTGTTCGGGGATTGTAGTGGATACGCAATCACTTGTGTGGTAGTGTTGTCACTGACCAAGAAAGGAAAGGAGCGGGCCGGATGAAACCATTAAGCGAAAAACCAAATGTCGAGATCATCCGGCCCGTTGCTCGTCAGAGGGCTATTCTGCGGATCGCCCCCTACTGCCGAGTGAGCAGCGATTCGGATGACCAGCTTCATTCTTACGCCGCGCAGATCGACTACTACACAAAGCTGGTCGGCGCCAATCCCGATTGGGAGCTTGTGGACATCTATGCGGACGAGGCCATCACCGGCATGCAAATGGAAAAACGCGACGATTTGAACCGCATGCTGGCCGACTGCAAAAAAGGTAAAATCGATAAGGTGCTGATCAAGGCGATCCACCGCCTTGCCCGCAATACCGCCGACTGCCTGACGATCATCCGTGATCTCAAGCTGATGGGCGTCAGCGTGAAAAGTGAGCGGGAACGGCTGGATACCGAAAATATGAACAACGAGATGGTGGTCATGCTATGGGCGAACATGGCGCAGGAAGAATCGACGTCCATCAGCCAGAACATGCGCTGGAGCTATAAAAAGCGGATGCGGGCCGGAGAGTTTATCACCTGCAAAGCGCCGTATGGATTTGACCTCATCGATGGGAAAACGCTGGAACCGAATGCCGGTGAGGCTAAAATCGTGCGCTGGGTTTTTGGCAGTTATCTCAGCGGCATAAGCCCTGAAGAAATAGCCGACCGCCTTGGTGCGATGGGCGTAGACACGCCGGAGAGCAGCCAGGCATGGCGCCCTGCGTCGGTACGATACATTCTCACCAACGAGAAGTACATCGGCGATACGCTGGCACAAAAGAAGATGAGCACCGACAACTTCCCCTTCATAAAGAAGCCCAACAAGGGCGAAAAAGACCAATACTACATCAAAGACTCCCATCCCGCGATCATCCCGCGGGATGTTTTTGAAAAGGCTCGGGCGCTGATGACAGCCCGTGGGCCGTCTCCGGGCTGGACGCCGAAGGAGTACCCGCTGAGCGGCAAAATCGTTTGCGGGGAATGCTGTACCGTGTTCAAGCGCCGTCAATCGACAGGCGGATATGTCGCCTGGATATGTCAAAGGCATGACCGGAGCCGTTCCGATTGCGCGATGCCCAGGATAGCCGAAACCGCCATTTACGCCGCCTTTTCACGGATGATGCAAAAGCTGAAGCATCAATCGAATGTGATACTAAAGCCCGCGCTCGCGCAGCTTTGCGAACTGCAGGCGGCGCTGCGGCGGGAGCATACAGGGATCGTGGCCATACGCCAGGAACTGGCGAACATCTCCGAACAGGCGCACACACTCTCAAGTCTCAGACGTCAGAGTCTGCTGAGCGACGCGGACTGGCAGACGCATATGAACGAGATCAACACCCGCCAGTTTGGGCTTCGGCGTAAGCTCCGCGCCCTCATGGGCAACGACGAGCTGAGTGAAACCATCGCGGATATGGAGCGGCTGATCCAAGGTATAGAGGATATGGAGATCGACAAAAATGGTTTTTCCGAAGATACTTTCGGGAATATCGTCGGTAGCGCCGAGATCAGCGCCGATGGGAGCATACGGTTTATACTGCCCGCCGGGGTGAACATTACGGAATGGCTGAATGAGGTGTGGACATGAAAAACAGGTGCTTACCCTATGGTTACAGGATTATGGGTGGGCAATGCGTGCCCTGCGTAACCGAAGCCGAAGCCGTGCAAGAGGTTTTTCGGCTTTACGGTGAAGGATGTTCCTATCAGGCTATTTCCGATGGGATGAATGCAAGCCACTTTCCCGCATACTCCGAGAACGGCTGGAACAAACACCATATTAAGCGGGTACTGGAAAACAGCCGGTACACTGGAGAGCGCGGATACCCGGCCATCCTGACTAGGGAACAGTTTGTGATGGCCCGGGCGGTTCATGATGAAAAGATAGCCGGTTGGGAGTATAGGGATGATCCTGCCCAAATTCTGTGGAAGCGCTTTATCTGCGGCGAATGCGGCGGCAGGATGCTGCGGATCGGCGGCAAGCTCACGGCCAAAGGGATCGTCCAGCTTCGATGCAAAACCCCTGATTGCGGAAACGGAGCGGACGTTGCGGTTGACAGCGTACATCGCGCTGTCACGCATCTGCAGAACAGGATGCTGGACGCCGGCACGAAACCCGCTCACAGCCTATATGAGCCAAGCGCCGAGTCGCTTCGGCTGGAAAGCCAGATCAACCGGAACATAGCCAAGCCGGACGATCCCGCCGAAACGGTACGGCTGATCCTGAAAGGGATAGACGCCCGGTACAGGAGCGTAAAGGCTCCGCCTGGCTCAATTATTACAAAAAAACATGATGATGAAAACCGCCTCTCTGTGCCCGATTGGGATTTGTTCAAAGAGGCGGTTTCTCATATATACCTCTCCCGCACGGGGATAGGGCTAAAAACAATATCTGGTGAAGAATTCTCTATGGAAAGGAATGATGTGAATGCAAGCGGTGACAGCTCCGGCCCGGCGGGAAGTGACTGTCATACCGGCGAACCCCCGGCTGAATAAGTACACGGGCAACGTAGAGGGCAAAATCCTGAATGTGTGCGCCTACGCGCGGGTGAGCACCGACGATGAGGATCAGCTAAATAGCTTCGAAGCGCAGAAAGAGTATTATACGGAGAAGATTCAAAGCAATCCCAAATGGCGGTTCGCAGGGATTTTCCCCGACAAGGGGCTTACGGGTACCAGCCTGGACAAGCGTGATGAGTTTAATAAGATGATGCGCATATGCAAACGCGGCAAGATCGATATGATCCTGTGCAAATCGGTCAGCCGCTGGGCCAGGAATACGGTGGACGGGCTCAACACGGTGCGTGAATTGAAATCGCGCGGGATCGCGGTCTACTTTGAGAAGGAAAATATAAACACGCTTAAGGAAACCAGCGAGTTCCTGATCACCCTCTTTGCGGGCTTCGCACAGGCCGAGAGCGAGTCCCTGTCCGCCAACGTCAAATGGGGCAAACAAAAAAGCATGAAGGACGGCAACGTCATATTCCAATATGAATGGCTGCTGGGATACGCCGAGGGCGAGGACGGCCAGCCAGTCATTGTGCCGGAAGAAGCAAAAACGGTTGAGCGTATATTCCGCGAATACCTGTCCGGGCGCAGCCTCAAGCAGATTCAGGAAGGGCTGATTGCGGACGGCCTGCCCGCCGCTTCAGGGATATCCGCGTGGTCACGGCAGGCCATCCGCAATATCCTGACCAACGAAAAATATTGCGGAGACGCCTTACTGCAGAAAACCTATCGTGTGGACTGCATCAGCAAGAAGGTCAGAAAAAACAACGGTGAATTGCCCATGTATCTGGTCAGAAACAGCCACCCGGCCATTGTCTCCAGGGAGATGTTCCACCAGGTGCAGGAGGAAATGACCAGGCGCGCAAGTAAGAAGATTACCGATCTAAAGACAGGACGTACCCGACAGGGCAAGTTCTCCTGCAAGTACGCCATGACCGAGCGGATGGTCTGCGGAGAATGCGGATCGCCCTACCGGCGTTGCACCTGGCGCCAGCGGGACGGCAGTTACAAGATCGTGTGGCGGTGCACCAGCCGTCTGGAATCCACAGGATTATGCGGGCAGTCACCCACCATTGCGGAAACCGTACTGCATGACGCACTGCTGCGGGCGATCAATCAGGTGCTGGAGCAACGGGAGCTGATCGAAGCTGATGTAGAACATACCCTGGCGATGGCCATTGCCAAACAGGAAGGCGCGGATAACGCGGCTATGTTAGAGAATAGGCTGGCAAAGCTGGATGAGGATTTCAGGAGAGCGCTTAACATGAGCCCGCATACTACAGAGGATGCAGAAAGGCAAAATCAGGAGTTTATCCGAATAGCTACAGCGAAAGAAGGCATTCATGAAAAGCTCCGGGTCATCCGGCAGGAGCAGGAGGTCATGGCGCATGGCTGTGCGCGGGTCAAGGCTCTGTACGATCTCATAGATGAAAAAGCGTCGGGGATCAGAGAGTATGACGATAACCTGGCGGCACGAATCATCCGGCAGGTGACAGTGCAGTCCAAAGAGCAGATTTGCGTGAAATTCAATGAGATAGGCATCGAACTTGAGATGTCCTTAAACGGGTAAAAAACGGGATTGGGAACAGCGGTTGCGCCGTTCCCAATCCCGCTTTTTCTTTTCGCTTTTAGTAAAAAATATAACAGATGACTTTCGGACCCTAATCTCTAAATCATGTTGCTTTAGTTAATGAAGAAATTTCGAGTACCTAGTTAAAAAATCCGGTTACCTGTACCAAAACTTCACTCTTGTTTTCCCGCACCTGGCTCTTTATATATATTCATGGCCCATATGATACAAGGCTTATGCCGTTCAGCGAAGCGGCTGCTTCGTGTTTCTAACCATGGAAAGTGTCGCCAGAAACCCCGATGCATAGTTTATATTTGGTAAAGCCTTTTTACAGTGCGCAGGTGCATGTCACAAACAAAGGCCGCCAAACGGGTAAGGAATTGAACTGATTTCCTCTGACCATGATTCAAGAGAACGCCCTGTGTATGAACGTGCAGGCCGCGTCGGCATCCAGCACGCAAGAGACTTTCACATGGGATCTCGACACACATCCTCATGTGACTTTGGGCGACGCCACGCAGGAGGTGTTCTTCGGCAACGACCGCGTGATACTCGAAATGCCACGGGATGTGCCATGCGCCAAAGTCGTCAGTTGCGTAACCCGTCGGCATCATTACCGAGGAGGCCGAAAAGGATGAATACCGCAGGCTTTCGGCAAAGCTGCTATGGGTGGAGCCGGCCAGGTTGACGGAAATGATTAGCATGCCCGTGACCGTGATGCGCAAATATGCGCATAGCCTCTCATGTGTGAAAAGATTTTCGAATTCCCCTGCCAACAGGCAGAAAATAAACGCCGCAGTTGATGCCCGACAGCACCTGAATTGCGGTGATGATTATGGCGGAGTTGTATTGCGAACGGAGTTCAGCGTGATTCGTGACCCTCCTTAAAGGAGCTCCGGTACAAATCCTGGTATACCGTGGTCAGTTTCATAATAGTTTCCGCCATGAAGCGCGGTGACTTTTTCATATCGTCATTAAGCCATTTTTGAATAACTCCAATACAACCTGTGAGGGTAAAAGCATGAATATATTCAGCGTCCGCCTTGGAGATTGCGCCGTCCCTTGCAATGTTGTTTATGATCTTCTCGTATACGAGCATAAACACGCGCTTTTGAAAATTCAAATCCCCCCGCTCGCTAAGCAAGAGCTTGCAAATCCGTGCGTTTTCCTTTACGTATCCAAATATTTGCTCAACCATATCTGCCAGAACAATAGGTAAATCGTTCTGAACAAAGGCGGAAAGATGTTTTTCTATATTTTTAAGCAGCTCATTTTGTATTTGGTTCATAAAATCATATTGGTCGTTATAATGGGCGTAAAAGGTCGCACGGTTGATATCGGCATCTTCGCATATCTCTTTAATGGAGATTTTGGAAATGTCCTTTTTTTCAAGTAGGGTAATAAAGCTATCCTTGAGCACCATCTTTGTATATCTGACCCGCCTGTCATCTTTTTTACTTCCCATTGTTTTTCCCCACTTTTTAAGAACATGTTAGTTGCTATACATTATACCCCGCGTTTGTTTAACATCTACCATCTGGAAAAAATCTGATTGGTGATTTAACGGCCCATTGTTATTATAATAAATTTGAGTTGACTTATCAACACCCTGTTTGATAAAGAAGTATTTTATTCTGTGTATGGCCTAAGGAGGATATTTGTGAGAAAGCTTTCGCAACTTATACTAAAACACAAGAGGTTCGTGCTTATCATATTTTTTGTGCTGGCGGCGGTTGGAGCGTTGCTTGCCACCCGTGTTTCGGTTAACTATGACATGGTGGATTATCTGCCGAAGGATGCGCAGTCTACCGTAGCCATCTCTATAATTGAGGAGGAATTCGCGGGTGATACGCCCAATGCAAGAGTCATGCTGACCAATGTCACCATACAGGAGTCGCTTGCGTATAAAGAAAAGCTGTCCGCTATTCCCGGCGTATCTTCCGTAAGCTGGCTGGACGATGTGCTTGGAAAGGATAGACTGGCGACCACGCCGCCTGAGTTTTTAGACGCTTCCATAACCAAAAATTATTATAAAGACGGCAATGCTTTATTGGGCGTATCCATCGAAAGCGGACATGAATCAGCGACAGTGAATGCGATCTATGGTTTGCTGGGAGAAAGCGGCGCGGTTGGGGGCGACGCCGCGAATTCCGCCGCGTTTCAGTCTATGGCTGAATCTGAGGTTTTGGCGGCCATGGCATATGTGATCCCGATTATCCTGATCATACTCATCCTTTCCACGACGTCCTGGGTAGAACCGTTGTTGTTTTTGCTTACCATCGGTGTCGCTGTGGTGATGAATATGGGAACCACCGCCTTTTTTGGCGAGATATCTTATATCACGCAAACGGTCACCCCGATTTTACAGCTTGCTGTTTCCATGGACTACGCCATATTTTTACTACATAGTTTTTATGAATACCGAACTTCCTGCGAGCCAAAAGAGGCTATGCGGCTTGCCATGAAACGGGCATTACCAACGTTAGCGGCCAGCGCCGCGACAACGGTAATCGGATTTTTAGCCTTGCTGTTCATGCGCTTTGGCATCGGATCGGACCTGGGCATCCATTTAGCCAAGGGCGTCGTGTTGAGCTTTCTGTCCGTCATGGTTTTCCTGCCGGCCTTAACGCTCGCCAGCTACAAGCTGCTTGATAAAACAAAACACAAAAGCCTTATCCCCAGTTTCCACAAAGCCAGCAAGGGGCTTTTAAAGATCAGAATACCTTTTCTCATACTCACCCTTGTTTTGGTCATACCCTGCTTTATTGCACAGTCCAGCACCCCCTTTATATACGGAACGGGAAGCGCGGCCAAAGGTTCCCGCGTCGAAAAAGACACGGCATTGATTGAAACGGCGTTTGGTAAAGAAAATCTGCTGGTGCTTTTGGTGCCAAAAGAAACTTCGGGAAAGGAAGCCGAGCTTTGTGATGAGCTTGCCTCCATTCCTCATGTCACGAGTGTGGTTTCATTTGTAACGGCGGTGGGTGCTGAGATACCGTCTCAATATATTCCGCAAGAAGTTCTCGACCAGTTTTATTCCAAGCATTACGCGCGGATTATCCTGTATACAGCTATGCCGGAGGAAGGTGAGCAGACTTTTGATACGGTGCGATCGGTGCTGGATGCCGCCGGGCGGCATTACAGCACCTACTATCTGACCGGACAAAGCGCCACGTTATTTGACATGAAGAACGTGGTTGAAATGGACACAAGTATTGTCAGCCTGGTGGCTATTATCGGCATTTTTGTCGTGATACTGCTCACATTTCGTTCGCTCACCGTTCCCATATTATTGGTCTTTACCATTGAAACAGCAATATGGATTAACCTTTCCTTTGCATATTTCACCGATAACACCTTGAGCTTTATAGGCTATCTCATCATCAGTACAGTGCAACTCGGCGCTACGGTGGACTATGCCATACTGCTGACCAACCACTATTTGACGGATAGAAAAAGCCTGCAAAAAAAAGACGCGATGCGCAAAGCGCTCTCCGATAACCTGGCAGCCATTCTCGTATCGGCGGGCATACTCGCGGCGGCAGGATTTACCCTTGCTGCAACATCCGGCAATCCGATCGTCTCGGAGCTTGGCACACTGCTGGGCAGAGGAACAGTACTATCCTTTGTCATGGTAGTCTGCGTATTGCCTGCACTGCTTATTATTTTCGACAAGGTGATTGAAAAAACAACGCTTAAAAACGGCTTTCGCATACGTAAAAAGGATGATTTGAAGAGGAGTGTTTGAAATGAAAAAGTTTCTGTCAATATTTTTAACCACCGTATTCATACTTACTGTAGCCGCTCCGACCTTTGCTGCTGCCGGCACACCCACGCAAAAAGAGGAGGTTGTTTACGGCATATTGGGGGCAGATGGCAGTATACAGAGTATTTATGTGGTCAACAGCTTCAAGGGGGGCATGATAACCGATTACGGCAATTACAGCGAAGTGAGTAATATGACATCCTCGGAAAAGCTGGCGCAAAACGGCGATATGATTACAGTTAATACGACAGCCGGCCGATTTTATTATCAAGGAACGCTCCAAACAAAGGCGCTGCCCTGGAATGTAGACATCCGTTATAAATTAGACGGAAAAGAGTTTCCAGCTTCTGAGCTTGCAGGCAAAAACGGCGAGCTTGAAATCGCAATAGCCATCACGCAAAACAGGGCTGTAACTCCTGTGTTCTACGAAAATTACATGCTTCAGATATCGCTCACACTGGATACGGAAAGGTGTGCGGATATTACATCCCCCAACGCGACGCTCGCCAGCGCAGGTAAAGATAAGGTGATCGCTCATACTATCCTGCCGGGAAATGATGCCAATATCACGGTAGCAGCGAATGTACATGATTTTATAATGAGCGGTATTGAAATAACCGCTATGCCGCTTGCCATGCTTATTGAAATGCCGGATACCGATAGTCTGACCGAAGATATGACCAGTCTGTCGGACGCTGTGAGCGATTTGAATGACGGTATGAAAAAGCTGTCCGAGGGCATTGCAAAAACCTATTCGGGCGCGCGTAAATTAACTAATGGATCGTCGGATTTTGCAGGCGGGTTATCAGAACTTAGCAGCAACTCCGAAGAATTGATGGACGCGTCCGCACGAATCAAAACGGCTTTGGCCGATATTGTGAATGCGCTTGATGACGGAATCGGAGATTTCAATTTGGGCGATATTGCTGCACTGCCCGAAGGACTAAGGCAGCTTGCCAATGGATTAACGGAGATCACCGATGGTGTGCAGACCTTAAAGGCCGGATATGCTTCTGCTTATTCTGCGCTTGATTCGGCCATATCGTCCATACCTGGCGCGGACATAGACCCTTCCGGAATCTACGCTGCAGTATCGAGCGACGATGCGTTGACCTCTACCCTTGACCAGCTTATGGAGTACTATGCTGCGGCCAAAACGGTCAAAGGCACTTATGCGGCGGTGCAGGAAGCGTTCACTTCGGTTGAAGGCAGCCTTGACGCTCTGGTCGGCTCTATCGGCATAATCGCAGGAACACTTTTGGAAATGGCAGACGAAATAGAACGTTCATTAAGTGAGACGGACTTCGCGGCGAAAATACAGCAACTTAAAGATGGATTGGCCCAGCTTTCCAATAATTACGGCCAATTCCATGCGGGGCTTGGTGAATATATGGGCGGTGTAAAAAGCCTTGCCCAAGGGTACGGCGAGGTGAATGCGGGTATTCAGTCTCTTGCAGGCGGTATTGGAAAATTAGAAAGCGGTGCGGCAGAATTATATGAGGGCACAAATGAACTAAACGACGCAGTGGCAGATCTTCCTGATACAATCCAGATCGAAATAGATGGAATGGTAAAGCAATATGATAAGTCCGATTTTATCCCCGTATCGTTTGTTTCAAAAAAAAACACCAGCGTAATCGCTGTGCAATTTGTACTGAAGACCGCTCCCATCGAGCTCCCGGAAACGTTGGAACCCGCTGTCGCAGCGCCTAGTAAACTGACTTTCTGGCAGAAATTTCTCAAATTATTTGGGTTATATCCGTAGAAGATTTGGCAATTGAAAAACGGTCGAAATCTGACCCCTGTGTCCAGTTTCGGCCGTTTTTTATTACTGGAAATGCCTATAGATAACTGCTTTAGAGGTTTCGCCTGCTTCGAGGAAGTTGGACAATCTTTTGTAAGAGCTCGGATTTGGCTAATGAAAAATCTTTTCCAACTTCCGAACCCCTGTGTCTAAATCAGATCACCCTTGTCAAGGAATTTCCTCCATCATATTTGGAGCTTTGTATTGCAACGTAGCATCCCTGTTTTTTCAAAAGGGTATATTTTCGGTTTCCTCGTTTTTTCTTATCACCTTCGAAAGCATATTATGGTTTCAAAAAAGGCTTGCGTCAAATGCCGATTTCGGGTATTATTTCATTAAATAATGCGTCATCTAAACAGTCAAAGCATTACAAAAACGCTTTACTGCCGATTTTTTGACAAAAGAACTTCGCATCAACAACGGCGAGGTGTCGCAGTATTATGTAGAAGGTTCGCACGAAGCCATTATTGCCCCGGAGGAATTTCAAGCGGTGCAGGAAGAAATGGCAAGGCGAAAAGAACTCGGCAGAGCCTACAGCGACAAGGCTTTCCACAGCAAAATCATCTGCGGCGACTGCGGCGGATTATACGGCCGTAAGGTCTGGCACTCCACAGACGAATACAAGAGCGTGGTATTCCAGTGCAACCGAAAATTCAAGAACGAGGATAGGTGCCGGACTCCGAATCTGAGCGAGGACGACATCATGCAGCGGTTTCTTATCGCCTATAATGAGCTGATGGGCAGACGCGAAACCGTGCTTACCGATTTTGAGCTTATTCGTCAGACGCTCTGCGACACTACGCAGATTGATTCCGAAATTCTGCGGGAGCACGATGAAATGACTGTCGCGTCCGAACTCATGAAAGCTCATATAAAAAAGAACGCTTCGGTCGCCCAGTCGCAGGAGGCCTACGCACTGGAAACCGTGCGCATTGAAAAACGGTATAACGCCGCCTTGGAGCATTACAATGCCCTCGAAGTGGAAAAAGAGAAGCGGAATCGCAAAAGCAAGGAATTGAAAGCTTTCATTGCTATTCTAAAGTATCAGCCGTTGGCGGTTTCCGAATGGGACGAGCGGCTCTGGATTACACTCCTTGACACTGCTGCGGTTCACTGTGACGGCAGGATTGTGTTTCACTTCAAAAGCGGAAAGAAATCATTAAGTAAATAAATACGGTGGATATAAACAAAGCCTCAGTTTTTCAACCGAGGCTTTATCATTTAGTTTTTAAAGGGATTAAAAACTTGATTTTTTAATCTCCTCTTCAACTTCTTCGGCACCTTCCTGATAGAATTTTTCTTCATCAGGAGCCAATTCTTTCAGAAGGCGAAGGAACTCGCCAGCATGAACCCTTTCTTCATCTGCAATATCTTTGAGAACCTCTATTGCCAGCTTATTGTCTGTTGATTCGGCAAGCTGCATGTACAGCTGAATCGCTTCATATTCTGCTGATACCATGAATCGAATCGCCCTGATCAACTCAGCATCAGTAAGTTTTCTTTCTTTTGCAAGTCCAGAAAACGGATGTCCAAAGTCAGGCATATTTTCGTTACCTCCTTGATTTTGTTTAAATAACAATATTAGTACTTGATAAACTTGTCCCCCGGCACACCGCATATACTGCATTTGTCCGGACGTACTTTCTCGATGTTTCCGCAGACAGGGCAGAGATAATAGAAAACATCTTCCGCTTGATCCAAGTTTTCCAATGCTTCTTTGTAAAGCTTCGCATGAACCTCTTCTGCTTTCATAGCAAAGGTAAATGACATAAGCGCGGCCTTGTTTCCTTCCGCTTCGGCTTCCTTCACAAAATCGGGATACATTTCCTTGTATTCGTGAGTTTCGCCAGCAATGCCGTCTTTCAGGTTATCCGCTGTCGATCCGATTTTCCCTGCTACTTCATAATGCTTCAGCGCATGCAGCGTCTCGGCGTCGGAGGCTGCACGAAACAGTTTGGCCGCATTCAGCTTTCCGTCTTTTTCCGCTTTCTTTGCATACGCCAGATATTTCCTGTTAGCCTGGGCTTCTCCGGCAAATGCCTCCATCAGATTATTAAGCGTTTTGTTTTCACTCATAGTATTACCTCCCTTTTTTTCATCAAGATGTTCTAATAATGTTGTAACAGCCTCTTTGGGGAAACCTTCTGGTTGTTGTTGCTCAATTAGGGATTTCAAAAAAGCTAAAGCATTGTCGCTTTGAGGAAGCATATATCCTGCTTCCCGGATAATATCCTCAGCCATAATATGATTGGATTTTTCAATAGCGGCTGCCAGCTTTCCGGGTAATCCGGCGGCGATCATCTCTTGTTCCGACTTGCTGCGCATAAGGATTTTTAGAGCATTGACGACCGCTTCGGTTTTGGGCTGCTGCTGCGGATAAACTTCAGGTACTATGGAAATCGCGCCGGACGGGCAGGCGTCTGCACAGTCTCCGCAGCCGATGCACTTGGAAACATCGATGATGCTGTTCTCTGTATCTGTCGCCCCGGTAGGGCATACGTAGAGACACAAACAATCTTTGGTACATAGACGTATATTTCTAATAGCATATTTCTTAGACATTATAATGACCTCCCTTCAACCTTTTCAAATTTCCAGTTCGGCACCTTGCAAACAGGACAAATTTCCGGCGGGGTATCTCCTATGTATACAAAACCACAAATGGTACAGACATAGACACCGGTGTTTTCAAGCATAGCGTTGCCCTCTTTTTGATATCGGGTCAAAAGGGACTTTAAAATGCGTGTAACCTTCTCACTCCAGACCAAGGCGCGGAGTGCACCACGGTCTCCCGCTTCGGCAGCCATAGCGTTGGCGTTTGGAAAACCTTGCTCCAGGTCTTTTTCGATCAGAGCAATCAGCTGATCAGAATCCGGGTTCCTGGCAGGCAGCGAAGCGTCTTTAAAATATCCGGCCAGTTCGGTAAAGAGTGCCGCTTCCTTCGCTTTGTACTGCTTTTCGCATCCGCGAGCCAGATTTGTGCATAGAGCGCTGATCTCAAGCGGAGAAAGCTCCTGCATATCAGTTGGCTGCTCTGCAATTGGTTTTGGCTTTTTCTCAGAAGATACAGCGGCATCGCCCTGTTTTTCGAATTCTGCTTTTGTAGCACCGCAGAGAGGACAGACCCAATCATCCGGCAGGTCTTCCCACTTTGTGCCCGGTACAATGCCGGCTTCAGGTATACCCGTTGCCTCGTCATAGATGTAACCGCAAATGGAACATACATATTTACCCATATCATTACCTCCTTTTATTATTTAACAAAACAAAAATTTCTTATCTGTGATCTTGTTACATATAATTCTAGTCTCCTTTTAAGGCCTTTTGATAGATTTCGTTTTTGTCGTTCGTTGACAGCGCTTTTTCAGTTATATATGCGATAACAGCTATGCCGACTAAGTCCATAGCGAGTCTTATAAACATGAACTTTGGTCCGAGCGCGGACGCCTCAAAGAGTATCAGGGGTATTTTCGTAGTGGCCCACGCGCCGAGCATAATAAATACATTGGATAGCTTCGAGCCTTTTTTCAACAACACACCGGCAACCGGAAAAGCTGCGTATAAGGGACCTGCAGCGGCTGAACCAAGAAAGAACGCAAGCAATACTCCGATTATTCCTGATTTATCTCCCATGTACTTGATCATTGTTTCTCTCTTTACCCACACATCCAGCAACCCGAGCAAAATGAAAATTGGCGGTAAGACCGACAACATCTCAAGTAAATTAGAACCGCTCAGCTGAAATGCTTTTTCCCCAATGCTCGGGAATATAACAAGTACTGCCGTGTTGATGATGAGCAGAAGGAAAAATATTCGGTATCTTTTTATAAATTTTATCATTTTCTCCTTCATAATAACACCCCCATAACCAGTGCTACGATGAAAGAGAATACGAATGCCGCGACATTTCTAACAATTGTTGTTTTTTTCCGAAATAACTGATTTCTACAGGCATTGTTACTATACCAACCATCATTAGGGTTGATATGAATGCAGCTATCTGCATATAGCCCGCGCCGCTTTTTAACAGGGCAGCTGCCAGCGGAAAGGCTACAAATCCAGGGATAAGGGTAATCGAGCCTATCGCTGCCGCAATCAGCACACCATACCATCCGGACTTGCTGCCAAGTAATTTTGATATCTGCTCAGGCGTAAGAATAGCCAACATCATACCAATAATAATGAGGATTGATAAAAATTGCGGAAGTATATTCTCAAATGACTTCCATGCTTTTTTAAGAGCAAGGAGAGTTTTCTCTCTGCTCTTAAAAAAGGAAACTGTTAAAGCGGAAAAAGCAATCACATAAAGCGCAATTGTCATAGGCTTCTGCTCCTAAATTGTTATTTTACTTCTGTAATCCGCAACGGCGTTTCGGATAGCTTCTTCTCCGAGTACAGAACAGTGCAGCTTCTGCTCAGGTAATCCGCCCAAAGCATCTGAGATATCCTTGTTTGTTATCATAAGCGCCTCATCAATTGTTTTGCCTTTGACAAGAACAGTTGTGACACTGGCGGAAGCAAGCGCGGCAACACAGCCGCAAATTTTGAAGCTGACGTCTTTAATGAGATCATCTTCAACCTTTATATAGAGTCTCATGGTGTCGCCGCAGCTGGGATCTCCTACATCGCCTATCCCATTCGCATCTTCCATTTCGCCGGCATTACGTGGATTGGAAAAATGATCTATCACTTCATCTGTAAACAGTCCGATAGACATAACATTACCTTATTCGCTGCACTCATCATGATGCTGATGCTCGTGGCAGACGGAACCTGTTGACTTCAACTCACCCTTAAGATAGTTTAGTACAGCGGTTTTCGCATCGCCGGAAGCACCCACAACGACCTCGACATTCCTTTCATTGAAGATATCAACAGCGCCTCCGCCCATGCCACCACTGATTATTACGTTTACGCCGCGATCGGCAAGGAAATTGGGAAGGAAGCCGGGCTTGTGACCAGGGTTCGGTATAGACTCTTCATTTGTAATTTTTCCGTTTTCAACATCGTAAATCAGGAAGTTAACACAATGTCCAAAGTGTTCCGTTACATTTTTACCTTCACCAGCAACTGCTATTTTCATCATTTCTTTTTCCTCCGAACTTTCAAGTATTTTTGAAATATTATCGAACCAGTCCCCATCAAAGAGTTCAATCATGCCTTTATCGCAGGCTGCTGAAATCTTAGGATCAATGGGGAGTTTGGCGAGAACCTTAAGATCATGCTTCTCGGCTATCTCTTCGATGTGACTTTCGCCGAATATTTTATATTCCTTACCGTTATCGGGGCATTTATAATAGGACATATTTTCAACAAGGCCGATAACCGGAATGTTCATCATCTCCGCCATTTTAACTGCTTTTGATACGATCATCGAAACAAGCTCCTGCGGGGAGGTTACAATAATAATTCCGTCAATGGTCAAAGACTGGAAAACGGTCAGGGGTACATCTCCGGTTCCGGGAGGCATATCGATGAACATGAAGTCCACATCGCCCCAAATAACATCTGTCCAGAACTGCTTTACTGTATTGCCGAGAATTGGTCCCCTCCAAATAACTGGATCAGTGTCGTGCTCAAGGAGGAGGTTGATAGACATAATATCAATCCCGGTCTTGCTTTTCAAAGGATACAAACCGAATTCGCTGCCCG
The DNA here is from genome assembly GCA_040768905.1 of Christensenellales bacterium. Classification (GTDB taxonomy): domain Bacteria; phylum Bacillota; class Clostridia; order Christensenellales; family SZUA-584; genus SZUA-584. The sequence goes on along the minus strand of JAXGMA010000001.1, from coordinate 1,065,913 downwards.
TGGCTTTATCTTTTATGCCGAACGCCTTCGGAATTGAGGGTCCTGTTACGTCCGCATCAAGGATAGCAACGTTATAACCCATTCTTTTCATTGTGACAGCCAGCATAGAGGTTACTGAGGATTTGCCGACTCCGCCCTTGCCGCTGACCACGCCAATTACCTTTTTGATGTTGCTCAGCTCATGGGGCTTTTCTCTGAAATCTGTTTTTGCTTCTTTTCTGTCTGCGCAGTCTTCTCCGCAGCTGCTGCAGCTTTGATTACATTTTTCGCTCATTGTTTCTGACTCCTTGCATATTGATTGTCAATTGATCTCCGGTGGATATATAGTCTATATTTTCACCTATAACAGTTTTCAGTCGGTTATAGGATTCAATGCCTGTACAGTGGCATGTATAATATTGCGAGTGGGTCTCCAACAGAATATTTCCAATCTCATTCACAACATTAGGAGCTTCATTTTGTTTTGTCCCGTGGTTGTAAAGATGAAATCCTCCGATAACGTAATCAGGTTGGCAGCCTTTTTCTGCATTGAGCCGATCGATAATGTTAATTATTCCGTTGTGCGCACATCCAGCAACCAGCAAAGTTTTTCCGTTTTCGCTTATAATCAGGTTTTGTTCATGTGCGAAATTGTCTTGCACAAAAGCATCGCCATCTTTCATGAACAGATCTGTATTGCCTGAAGGAACAAGCCTTTTGGACTCAACGCCGGAAAGTAATTCAAGTTCATGGTCAATAATAACGCGGTCACCACAGAACACAAATCGCTCATTCGGCAGCAGCGACTCATCCAGCCCAATATACGCTTTTACACCGCCCGGTCTGTTTGCGTAATGCGGTTCAAACGCCATTTGATGAAGGTATATTTTGGCCCGGTTGTTGATGTCGAGGAATGTTTTCAAGCCACCGCCGTGGTCATAGTGGCCATGAGAAATCACAGCCAGATCAATCCTTGTTAAATCGACGCCCATCTTTTCGGCATTTTCGGCAAAAAGGCCGCTTGCGCCCGTATCAAACAGAATCTTGTGGGTTCCGGTTTCAATGTAAAGGCTTAAGCCGTGTTCGCTGCCGAGTTTCTCTGAAGATGTTGTGTTTTCTGATAATACCTTTACTATCATGCTTCAGCACCGTCACTTTCTTTGAATAGCAACTTCATTGTGCTGCTAAAAACTTCTCTTACAGCGCGTCCCGAAGGACAATCAACATCCACAATGGTTTGTCCGTTATTGATTGCTTTTACAGCCTCCGGGTCAAATGCTATCCTGCCTGTAAACGGCAGGCCTTTTTCTTTGCAGAATTTCTCGATCTTTTCTGTATTTGCGGGATTGGTGTCGTGCTTATTGATACAGACTCCAATCTTTGTCCGGAACGTTTCCGCCGTTTTTATGATGCGCTCCATATCACTGATTCCCGAAACGGATGGCTCCGCAACAATCAGGACCATATCAACTCCGCTCAGAGAAGCAATCACGGGACAGCCTATGCCGGGAGAGCCGTCAATGATAGCCAGCTTGGTATCTGGATTCGCTGTAGTTTTCATTTGTTTTTTAACTTCGGTTACGAGCATTCCGGAGGTGCCGCTCCCCATTTTCAGCTGTGCTGTTGAAAAAACGTTATTGTCGTCAGCATACAGCATCAGTTCTCCCGCAACGGCGGGTTTCAGGGAAACTGCATTTGCAGGGCAGACAGCTTCGCAAACCCCGCAACCCTCACAGGCATAAGGATCAACCTTAAAGTCGTTCTCATCGGAAATTGCATCGAAACGGCAACTTTCTTTGCATAGTCCACATTCAATGCATTTATCTGTAGCTATTTCGGCTTTTGGCATACCGAAATAGTCTGTTCGTTTCGGATCGATGTTTTGTGCCATAATTAGATGAAGGTTGGGCGCATCGACATCGCAATCGGCATAGATTTTGGCACTTGAAAGCTTTATAAAAGCGCTGGCTATAGTCGTTTTCCCAGTGCCGCCCTTACCGCTGAGGATTAACAGTTGTTTCATGCCGCACCTCCTTCATCAACGTTTCAAACAGCGAAGCAAATAATGCTCTAAACCTATTGCTTTCCCTTGCGGCTATTTTGGCGTCTGAATTAAGACTACCAAGCTCGTTATCAAACGGTATATGACCTAATATAGGAATGCTGTTCTCTGTGCAAAATGTCTCTGCTGGGTTCTCTCCGTCAAGGCATTTGTTCAGCACAACTCCGTGCGGCTTATTAAACAGCCTGACCAAATCATAGACCATGTTGAGGTTATGAACACCGAAAACCGTGGGTTCAGCAACGAGTATGCAATAATCCGCATCCTTGATGCTTTCCATGACGATACAGGCGCTCCCCGGAGGGCAGTCTACAAAGACGGGAAGTTCTTCGTCTAAAATACTTTTGTTAAGAAGATTTTTTATTATCGGTATTCCGGACGCTTCACCTGTATTCATTATCCCGGTATGAACGCTTACATTACCGGAAAAGCCTCTTTGTACTTTTCCAATTGGCTTTTCTTGTTCTCCGATTGCTTTTTCCGAACAGAGCAGCTTACAGCCGCCACAGGAGTGGCATACCTCTTCAAAAACATACGGTTTATTCTTTATGAAGGCAAGCGCATTAAATTTACAAAAATCAACGCATTTACGGCAGCCGTTGCATAAACATTCGTTGATAACTGGTATTTTTACAGATATTATTTCTTCCCGGACCTTTTCAGGCTTAAAAAACAAATGACCATTGGGCTCTTCAACGTCACAATCAATATTAACTGCGTGCCCGGCAGCGGCAGCCAGATTTACCGCCACCAGTGTTTTCCCCGTTCCGCCTTTACCGCTCAGTATGGCTATTTTCACTTTTTTTTACCAATTCTTTTTTGAGCGCACCTAAAGCATTTTTAACAGAAGCGGTATCACCGAATATCCCTAAGCACACAAAGTGCTGGGGACAGTTTCCGGTTATTTCTCCGACAATGACATTCGATGACTTTTCCGCAATGTCAGAGGCCACAATCATCTCGGCGATATTACCCTGGCACAGGCCTAAGGCATTTACTTTATTCTGTGCAATCAACTCCTTCACACGTTTGTCATCGATTTTTCGTGAAAGGATCTCAATTGTACCCGGAGATATGTTGTTAATAAAGCGAATAATCATCATTATACATCCCCGTGGCCATGGAATCCGGGATGGAAATCGCTGAGCAAAATAAGCTGTTCGGCTGCAAACGCGTCAATATTTTGCTGCACGGTTCCGGGTATCGATTTATAGATCAGTACCTCTGACTTGCGCAAGACCTCTTCTGCATTTTCACCGCAGCGTGGAGTGAGCAGTGCTTTAACGCCGTGATCAGCTATTACCTGGGCGGCTCTGATTCCAGCTCCACCCTGGCTGGCAACAGCGCTGTTATCAAGGTAGTAGCTTTCTTTTGTGTTTGTATTATAGAAAAGGAAATATGGAGCTCGCCCAAAGGACGGGCACACACCTGATTCCAGGTTTTGTTCATCTACCGGTATCGCTATTTTCATTTGAATCCTCCGTTCTATTAATAAGTACTAATTACTCAGTTGTATTCTATCATCGTTCCTTCAGAGTCCTTAAACAATTCCGGCGCTATCTCCTTAATTGCTTTTCCCCAAAATGACATCTTTTCATGATCTGAAAAGTATTTCATGGGAATCGGATGTGTTCCAACAACAACCGGTATCTCATAGTGCACTTCTATGAATTCTTTGAATGCTTTAATTCTCGGGCAAGGAGGATATCCAACTACCAGCCCTGTTGCAAGATGGATTACTTGCGCGCCGTTTTTGATCATTTCTGCCGGGACGTATTCAATATTGCCTCCTGGGCACCCACCGCAATAAGAATATCCAACGATCTGCAGTTCTTCTTCAGGCGGATAGACTGAAAATCCTCCGGCGTGTTCTCTTGCTGCCCGAAAGCATTTTCCACCCCCACAATTCTGATAACGACCGCAGATGATTATTCCTATTTTTTTCATAGCAATAGCCTCTTTCAAATTTCAGACTGCTTTTCTTCATTATCCGCAAAACCTCTGCCGCATCTATGACGCCGACAGCCGCCTCTGCCACAGCCGTTTCCGCTGCCGTCACAGAGCTGATATTCGCCGCCTTCTATCCAAAGTACTTTCCCGTTGACCAAAGACTCGGCAAGTTTTTTCCTCGCCTCATCATAAATTCCTTGAACCGTTGTGCGAGAAATGTTCATTTGATTGGCGCATTCTTCCTGAGTAAATCGGTCCAAATCAATTAGTCTTATAGTCTCATACTCATCAACAGTCATATTTACTGTGTTTACTGCGTCCGCAGGGGAGTCAAGAGGTCCGAAACGATTGATGTCCGGAAGGCAGCAAACTTTTCTCCATTTTCGGGGTCTTGGCATATAATCTCACCTCACTTAACGACAGAAATAACCAGAGCGTCCTCCGGTTACTTCTGCTGCTCTCACAAATTTTCTAACTGCTTATCAATGACATCTAGTCGATTTTTCAGCAAGTCCTTTTGCTCTTGGAGCAGCTCTTTTTGTGTTTTGGAGGAATTCTGATTAACAGCGAATCCTCTTCCGAAGCCACGTCCAAAAACACGCCTGCAGGCAAGTCCTAAACCTAATCCCAGCCCAAGACCAGCACCATACTTAACTGCGTTAGCACCTGTGCATGAACCTAATCCTCTTCCGGTCATTGATCCTGCGCCCATTGGGCCAGTTCCATCTCTTCTTGGCATAACATTCACCTCCTTATAGTTTCCGGCATATGTCGCTTACAATTATTATACCCAGTTTCGGGCATATGTCAATAACATTTTGGAAATTTCTCAAATTTTTTTGCGAAAAAAAGCCGGGCAATCCCGACTTCAAGATTTTAAACGCTCCATGCCCCCTGTACAGCCATGGCAATGAGGGGCATAGAGGCAATTTTAATGATGATTGTTACTTTAATTTATATACCATTCTCAAATGCTAACGATTAAGTAAAGAGCACATTTTAAAACGGGAAAGCTTTTCCTATTGCGGGTTGATTCAGTTTGATGGAGGTCCGAAGCTGGCATACGATTGGGATGTATGAATCGTAATTATTTATATTGGTAAAAGTTTGCTTTGCACCCACGATCTTCAATTTGCACCCACGGGTATCAATTTGCACCCATGACCTTTGCTTTGCACCCATTGGCTAGAATTCTATCAATATATGATTTCCTTTCCACAAAGGTAGTCAGTCAATGATACAAATTGACTGACTACCTTTTAATTGTACACTTTAGTGTGATTTTGAGCGCAAAGCGGTCAAAATCAAATAAACCCCCGGCTATGCCGGGGGAAGACAGCGAGCTTTAGCTTCAAGCAAATACCTCCTATGTTAAAATGATGAGGTTTGCCGACCGCATCAAAAACAAAGGAGGCAGTCCAATGGACAAGAATAGTCTAGCACATACTATGTGGGAATGTAAGTATCACATTGTGTTTGCGCCGAAATACAGAAGACAAGTCATCTATGGGAAGCTGAAGAAAGACATAGGGAAAATCTTGCGGGAGCTGTGTGACAGAAAGGGGATAGAAATAATCGAAGCAGAGCTATGCCCAGATCATGTACATATGCTAGTGAGAATACCGCCGAAATTGAGCGTATCTCAGGTAATGGGGTATCTGAAAGGAAAAAGCTCACTAATAATATTTGATAGGCATGCGAATCTGAAATACAAATACGGAAGCAGGCATTTTTGGTGTAGAGGATACTACGTAGATACGGTTGGGAAAAATGCGAAAAGGATGCAGGAATATATCCGAAGGCAGCTACAGGAAGACGCCACCGCAGATCAGATAAGCATGAAGGAGTACATTGACCCGTTTACGGGTAAGCCGACGAACAAAGGCAAGTAACAAGACCCTTTAGGGTCGGCCAGAGAATATTATGCGGTTGGCAAACGATTCAATGCGCTTGCAAGCGCAAGCCGGTAACATGCCCTTATAGGGCTAGAGCATACCACCGGCTAAGCCGGTGGTACTGATTTTGCTTATTAGAAAAGCCTGTAATACAAGGGAAAAGCGAGGCAAGGGGGTGCAAAATGCCCGTCCTGTCTCGCTTTTTTTATTTGCTACTGATTTGTGCTCCAAAGTTGACCAACAAATTTTGCACCCCTCCTCAAACGACAGCCGAGGCAAAATTAAATTGTGTAGGGCAAAATTAAAAGGTTCAAAATCGATAGCCCACACTACTTTAACGCGAATGTAGAGTGGGCTAATCATTCCTCTTGTGTCCATTGTGATGAGTATTTTTTGCTTTTCCGATACAGCTTATCGTTCTCGCCCATTTCGACGTTGGTACGCTTTACTTTTTCCACCTGTACTTTTTCAAAGAGTTCAAGCGGTATAATCGGCTCATGGTGGTTATCTTGCTCATAAGATTTATTCTCAGCTTTGACTACTGAATAGCCACAGTATTTCTTGTTTAAGAGAATCATATCGATGGTACGCTTGATCCAACGTTCCTTCCCGGTGGGCGATAAAATCCCATCAGCCTCTAGCACGGCTTTAATCTTTAGAATGCTCATCCCGCTTATGTACATCGCAAATATCCGGCGAACAACAGTGGCCGCCTCTGGAATAATAGTAAATGAGACATTCTCATCTACACGATAGCCATTCCTTGAAGTTATGGCATAGAGATAAACAAGATGAAAAGATATAACAATGGTGAAGGTTCAATCGCCTGAATTTTGTTGCCTTGAAAGACGATCAGTCATCAAAATGACGTTCGATCAGATCGAGCAGTTCTGATTTTGATAGGCCGATCGAGCGATAATAGGTGATGTCCTTGGCCAGTTTGCTGGAAACAAGATGGTCTCGTTTGCTGTCTCGCTCATCAGCAGGCAGCGGTGCGACAAAACAGCCGCGTCCAACCATGGTCAGAATATAGCCGCCCCGCTCCAGTTCTTCCCAGGCTTTCTTGACTGTAATGACGCTGATCCTCAGTTCCAGGGCTACTGTCCGGATAGGCGGCAGGCAAAATCCACTGGCGAGCTCGCCGCGGATGATCTGGGCGCGCACCTGTTCGTAGATTTGCTGATACAGCGGATCATCAGATGTGTTCGACAGGACGATGTTCATGGACGGTTCACAGATCGACCTGGGCAAAGCGACTCGCCGACACACGGAAGGCCAGATAAGTGAAACCGGCAAAGATCACAATTCCGGCAATCAGGATGGGAAATTGGGCAAGCTGGGCAACTGGCTCGGTTGTATCAAGGAATGACTTGAGCGACGGAATGAATTGTATCGATCCTTCAATTGCGACGATATACAGGCTGATGACCGAACTGGCAATCAGCAACGCAATACCTGCGCGATAGGCTGTTTTATAGAAGATCGGCAGGAAGATGATGTTGAATAGCGCGTACAGGATGAAAACAAAGCCGAAGAAAGCCACATTGGCTTCCATACCGACCACATTGCCACCCGGATTTGGATTGATCCTGCCGCCAATGATCGCAAAAGGGATGGCAACCAGGATTTCAAAGACCTCGATGATGGCGATAAAACAGCATCTTGCCTTAACCACATCCCGCTTATTGACGGGCAGCGAAACGGTAAAAAGAATATCCCGATTTTCACGGCCTTGCAGAAAAATGAAAAAGACGGACAGACAGGTGTAGATGAAGGCAACGAAATAGGGATAGGCTGGAATCATCAGCATCAGACCCATGAAGGGGAAAATGAAGAGCGTTGGATGTCTGGCCAGACGAAATTCTTTGACAAGTAGATCCTTCATCAAAATCACTTCCTTTCCATGTAGATCATGATCGATTCCAGGCCGGCGGGTGCCACCTCCAGATCACGAACAGCTGACAAGCCTGGCAGATCGGTTGCATGGATCAAACCGGTGAAACCAAAGGCATGGGTTTTGCTGCCAATCATCCTCACTGACAGATCCGCTGTCAACTGTTCAGACGTCCCGCGAATGAGCCGGTAGGCGTCGAGAAAACCGTCTTTGTCCATACTGGCGACAATCTCGCCATCTTTGATGTATGTGATGAAGTCGGCACATTTCTCCAGATCAGTCGTAATGTGAGTGGAAAACAGGATGCTCCTTTGACCGTCTTCGATCAGTTCCTGAAAGAGTTCAAGCAGGTCATCACGCGAGACCGGGTCGAGGCCGCTGGTTGGTTCGTCAAGAATCAGCAGTTGGGCGTTATGTGAGAGCGCCAGAGCCAGTGAGAATTTGACGCGCATACCATCGGAAAGCTGGTCTGCCCGCTTTTCGGGATCCAGCTCAAATCGCTGCAGATAATTCTCATACTCCTGATCGTTCCATTCTCTATAGAATCGTTTGACTACCCGGCTGATGTTTTTCAGCTTGGTCTTGGGATAATAGTCGATACCGCCAAATATGAAGCCGATTTTCTGCTTGCAGGCGAGTTCATGGGTGAAAAAATCCTCACCCATCAACGTCACCTGTCCGCTATCGGCATGTACCAGGTTCAGCATCGACTTCAACGTCGTTGTTTTTCCGGCGCCGTTCCGACCAATGAATCCCATTATGTAGCCGTGCTCAAGAGCGAACGAGACGCTGTTCAGGGTGAACTTCTCATATCGCTTAACCAGGTTCTCGACTCGCAGAATCTCCATCGATGATTACCCCTCTCGTATTGTCCGGACACATTATGACATACAGGTATTGTATTGATCCAATTGTGTATATAGTATATACACAATATAACACTTGTCGGGCAAACATGTCAAGCAGACGAAGATGCACTGACTTCAAGGATCAATGAACTAGCTTGTCAGTACGGACGATATGGCACTATAGACATTTAATAAATTAACAAGAAAAAATTATGCCGTAATCCCGCCCGTTAATATTAAAGTTCATGTCATGCTGGATGGAGAAACCATCATAGATAAAAAACTGACCTTCCTGTTACAATCGGGCATTCGGATTACCGTTTAAGTCCTTACATAAAGATGCCTCGCTACCAGTACGGTTGCGAGGCTCTTTCTGTAGATGCAGCCATTTTGCGAAAGACACACTATCCGTTTTAGGGGCATTCTAGGCATGGGAATCGATAGGCAATATCGCACTTTTTAGTGGTAATATTTACGGACAAACTTTTGAATATGCGAGTGTTTGCCGCTGTAATTCTCTTGTAAGAATTTTGCTATTATTGAATGCGATGAACAAAAGCTGATGCATTTTCAGCAGTGAAATATTGCCAAGAAAACGCCGAAATGTCGGCACTTTTAGCGGTATGCACCCTTCATCCTATTTTGCACCCCTCCTCCGAGAACCCAGCAAGGGCATCGTTAATTTGTATCAACGCCTATGTTGTTACGCAAATCAAATACCATCTATTGATAAAAGGAATTTTGTCAGCAGGTGGTTTTTTGTTTGCCCGAAAGTGCTTGAATTAAGCCGCTTTCGGACTTTGTGCTTTTTGCCTTGTAGCAATAGTTGGTGTTTTAGAATAGCCGTTATCGGAGGATACTTGACACGAACCTGTGGCTGCCAAGTGCTAATTTTTAACGATTAGACCTCTGGGGGTGTGCATCTTTTAACGATTTGCCATGTAATCGTTAAAAGATACTGTTACGGCAAAAAAACAGCCCGCCGATTGGCGAGCCGAATACTTTTACCAAATCACTAAATTGGGGGTATCTATTTTCCTAAATAACTTTTAAAAAATCGTTGACTTTGACGCTACGTAATAGTTTATACTGAGTTTGCGAGGTGAGAATAGATGGAATATGCAAGCAATCAAGTTTCCAAAATGTCGGGCGTCAGCGCTCGTACTCTGCGGTATTACGATGAGATCGGGATTCTCAAGCCGGCGAGAATTGCGTCATCAGGTTATCGCATTTATGGGCAGTCCGAGCTGGACACGCTCCAGCAGATTCTGTTTTACAGGGAAATGGACTTTTCGCTTAAGGACATCAAGAAGTTGCTGTTAGCACCCGATTTTGACAGGGAGCAAGCATTCATGAACCATCTTGCCGAGCTAAGTAAAAAACGAGAGCGGCTGGACACGTTAATCGAAACTGTTACGAAGTCCGTTGCCGCCATGAGAGGTGAACAAACCATGTCAGATAAAGAAAAATTCGAGGGTTTTAAGCAAGCCATGATTGATGAAAATGAGCATCAGTACGGCACGGAAATCCGGGAAAAGTACGGTGAAGAAGCAATTGAACGCGTCAATGAAAGAATCAAGGGCATGACCCATAAAAGGTATGCTGAAGGCGAACGACTACGTCAGGAAGCGGAGGACACTCTCAAAGCTGCGCTTGATATCGGCGATCCTGCCGGAGAATTGGCGCAAAAAGCCTGTGAGCTTCATGGCAAGTGGCTCGCTATTTTTCAACCGGAATATAGCAAGGAGTACCACAAGAGCTTAGGCGAGTTGTATGTTGCGGATGATCGGTTCAAGGTATACTACGATAAAATTGCTCCCGGCTGCGCAGAATTTCTGCGTGATGCCATCAACATCTATTGCGCAGATTAAATGCGATCCGTATACCTTTACAACCTAAATATGGCAATGTTAAGCGGTGACTTCCGAGCCATTCTTGAATCTGGATGTCATTGTGCCGTCTTGGCCGACCGTCACTTGGTCGATTACAGCAAGCCACAACTTTTCGTCAAACTCGGCGATGGCGAGCGGGACAGCCGCTATCTGCTGAATGGTATTGTCGAGTTGGATGATACCTATAGGCAAAACCAAGAAAGGCGGCAAAAGAGTTTGCGGAACCACGAAAAATAAGGTCGTGGTAGCGGTTTCCACAGACGAAGATGACAAGCCCCAATACGTGAAAATGCAGGTTGTGACCGACCTGAAGGGAAAGACAATCGCCAAGTTTGCTAAGAGCAGTATTGCCGAAAGTTCAACGGTGCAGACAGACGCTTACCGTAGCTGCCGAAAGCCTTTGGCTGAAAAGTATCTGCATGAATATGAGGCCTTTGATGCGGATTCAGATATGCTCAAGTGGCTATATACTATTGTCAGCAACGCAAAGGCTTTTGTAGCGGGTACTTTTCTTAGCTTAGGAAAAAAGCATTTGCAGAGTTATCTCGATGAGTACTGTTATCGGTTCCATCGCAGAGGTATGGACAGCGGGATATTCGACAGGTTGCTTTTTGCAGTAACACAGTCAGATCCAATGAGATTTGCTGATTTAACATAATAGCCATAAAAAAAATGAATAGTAGATAGGAAATAAGAATTATTATGTCGAAATATTCATAATGAATTATGTATTTGAAGTTGATATGTAGAGGTTAAGATGGATAAGGTCTTTAAAGCCTTTGTTATTATTGTTTGCCTATTATGTATAATACTCACCTTCTCATTTTCAGCTTATAGGATAGAGGGTGGAATGTTAATTGATTTATATGATATGCAAAACATATCTGATATGCAAACATTTTTGTCCATGGGGTTTAAAGAATTGGTTTTAGACAGATTTGAAGGCGACTTTGCTGTATGTGAAGATTTGAATCTTAATATGGTTAATATTCATAAAGAATTGATACCAATTGATGCACCCGAGGGCGCGGTATTATTGGTTGACTGCAACACTCTTTTTGAAAAAAGGCTTATTTCATATACTTGTTAATAAAAATAAAACATAAGGAAGGGCAATGTCATGGGAAAATTTCAAATCAATGAAACCAAAACAGGGTACAGGTTCAACCTTAAAGCGTCAAACGGAGAGATTATTGCGACTTCAGAGACTTATACTAACAAAAATTCATGCCTTGCTGGAATTGAGAGTGTTAAGAGAAATGCGCTCATAGCGAAAATTGAAAATCAAACGGAAGAGGGCTTTAAACCTGTAACAAATCCGAAGTTCGAGATGTACATCGACAAAGCTGGTGAATACCGCTTTCGTTTAAAAGCGAAAAATGGCGAGATCATTGCGGTATCTGAAGGGTACAAAGCTAAAAAAAGCTGCTTGAATGGGATTAACAGTGTAGTGAAAAATGCGCCTGACGCACTTGTTGAGTAATCTTTGGAGAGAAGGGACAACCCATATTTCTATGGAGTTATATTATAAAGTCTAGTTTTTCATAAAATTATGCTATAAAATTATTCAAGGAGGCGCTATAATGTCAGTTGTGAAAGTAATTGAAGTTTTAGCCGAGTCGTATGAGAGCTGGGAAGATGCTACAAAACTGGCCGTAAAAGAGGCTGCCAAGACGGTTCACAATATCGAATCGGTTTATGTAAAGCATCTAAAAGCTATTGTTAAAGACGGCGAGGTTGAAAAATACCGCGTAAACGCTAAGGTTTCATTTATTGTAGACTGAGGGCTGTGTCTTATCTGGACGGGTGACACGGGAAGAATAAATCAGGCAACATATAACTGAACTTTGTTTGTTGTATGCATAAAAAGATATTAATAACCTTCGTTTTATTGCTGATATTGCTGACGCCTCTGTTCGCCTGCAGCGTCTTGTTTAATGGCGAGCAAGACAGCTCCATTCTAGGCAGCACTTCAGACGAAACGGCCTCTTATTCCAGCCCAAACGGCGTAGTTCACGGGTCTCCGCAAACCGTAGTGGAATATGGAGAATACGTAGAATATGAGTTTGTGGCTGCGTATATACATCAGTATGGTTGCCTTCCGCAAAATTACCTGACAAAAGAGAAGGCGATGGAATTAGGATGGGTCAGCAGTGAAGGTAACCTTTGGGACGTTACAGATAAGATGTGCATAGGGGGAGACGTGTTTGGAAACCGCGAGGGCGCTTTGCCAGACGCTGCCGGGCGCGTATGGTACGAGTGCGACGTGAATTATTATGGAAGTTTTCGCGGCGGTGAGCGCATTGTTTATTCAAACGATGGGTTGATATATTACACGTCAGACCATTATCAAACCTTTACCAGGCTTTATTGAAAGGGCAGTCTTTATGTACAGCCAGGGAAGCACGAGAATGACAGCCGAATACAAGGCTTTTCTTCAAAGATGTCTTGGATCTTTGGACGCGGACAAAGGCACTGTTAAAAACAAGCCAACTTCACTTGCCAAAAGGCGCGTGAAGCTTAATGGCGCGCGTATGAAATCTAAAGTGGGAGCGCACATTTACATATCGAAGAAATTAAAATTTCCTTCATATTACGGAAAAAATCTAGACGCCTTAAACGATATTCTGAGCACTGTTGATAAGCCGCTCACAATCATTATAAAAAACACAAAGACAATGTATGTGAATCTTCGAGAATACGGACAGGCTATTATGGGCGTGTTTAACGAAGCTCAGCATTCCAATGCCAACTTGGAGATCGTTATTAAAGATTGAACAGGCATTTATAATTGCTGTTGTAACCAGTACAAACAAATAAGGAGAGTATTTGAAAAGGTCACTGTTCTACTTCATCCAGTTTACATGGGGACTGCCGGTCAATTTTTTCAGCGGTATCGTTTATTTGTTCTTTAAAATCAAACGGTTCAGGCAGGAAAGGTTTTACAATGCTTTTATTACTTATGTGCCTACGGTTAAGCATAAGGGAGCTATGGCGGCCGGGATTTTCATTTATATCTCATCTGCGAACTCGGACGTTAGTAATACAGGATTGGAGATTTTGATACACGAATATGGCCATGTTCTCCAAACACTTATACTCGGTCCGTTGTACTGGATAGTTATCGGGCTGCCCTCCATTGTCTGGGCGAGATTTTTTGAAAATTATAGAGATAGGCGTGAGGTCTCCTATTATTCGCTGTATTGCGAAGCATGGGCAAACCGTTTGGGAAAAAACAATGTCGGTAAAACGGCGGCTAATGATTTTTGAAAGGCTTTGGCGTTTATAATAAGGAGCTTTGATATGGATAGAAAAAAAAGGCCGGTTGCAAGGAAAAAGATAATCACCGAAGGTTCCGCCGATGTATTCAGGAGGGGCGATGCCGTTGACGTTGGAGGAAAACCCAAAGGTGCAATTGATGGCTATGCCGACAGAAAATCTTCAGGAGCAAAATCTTGGCCTAGCAGGTCTAACAGAAGCGGCAGAAGAACGCTGGGTACAGATTTGATTTCAGGCCTTGTTCATTATGTAGCTAACTCGGCGAATAAGCAGGACGGCAAGGCGAAAGGTTCTCTGAAAAAAATCATCGTCATCGCAGTTATTATTGGGTAGTGCCGAGAATTTTGTGTATTCTCCAAATGTCAGATAATTTTTATATGGTCCCGCAGGGCAAGGTTAATCCTTGCCCTATATCGTTACAGTAACACGGCGGTGAAGGGCGGTCAAGGTCTTCAGAGCAAAGCGTGCCTTGACGGGCCGCGCACCGCCGTGTTTTAGCTTTGTTAAATTCTCACTTCCACCCGGTCACCAAAGTAAATCATCAAGTGCATCAAAATGTTGCCCCAGTCCCGAATCGGCATTGTCCATTTCTCCGTGATTTGCATCGTCACAAGGTAAAGCTGCTTTAAGAGGGCGTCGTCGCTGACAAATGCGCTCTTGGTTTTCGTGACTTTTCTGAGCTGGCGATTGAAATTCTCGATTGCATTTGTGGTATAAATTATTCGGCGAATCTGTTCCGGATATTTGAACATGGTCGCAAGCTCGTCCCAGTGTTCACGCCAGGAACGCACAGCCATGGGGTATTTGCCGCCCCAGTTCTGCTCAAATTCATCCAGCGCAGCCAGTGCTGCTTCCTCGGTCGGGGCCTTGTAAATTGGCTTTAGCGCAGCCGTAACGGCCTTCACGTCCTTGTACGACACATAGCGTGTCGAGCTGCGAATCTGATGAATCACACAGCGCTGAATCTCGGTCTTGGGAAACGCTGCTTCAATGGCATCGGAGAAGCCGGTCAGGCCGTCTACGGATGCAATTAATATATCTTGAACGCCTCGATTCTTAAGACCGTTGAGCACACCCAGCCAGTATTTCGCGCTCTCGTTTGCGCCTATCCAGATACCCAGAACGTCCTTTTTGCCTTCTAAATCAGTACCTATAGCAATATAGACCGCTTTTTTGACGACCATCCCATCTTCTCGTACTTTGTAATGGATGGCATCAAGCATCACCATTGCATATACGCTTTCCAGCGTCCGGTTTTGCCATTCCTGAATAACAGGCAGTATTTTATCTGTGATTTTAGATACGCGTGTTGCGTCCACATCGATGCCATACAGCTCGTGCATGGCTCTCTCAATATCTCGGGTTGAGGTGCCTTGTGAGTACAAGAACAGTATTTTATCCTCGATTTCCGAGATGTCCATTTGGTGCTTCTTTACGATCTGTGGTTCGTATTCGCCATTACGGTCTCTCGGAACAGACAAGTCGACGTCACCTTGACTGCTGATGACCGTCTTTTTGTAGTGACCGTTGCGTGCATTGTCCGTTTGCTTATTCTTGTAATCATACTTACTGTAACCCAGTTCTTCTTCCAGTTCAGCATCCATAATTTCTTGAATCAAGCCAGACGTGAGTTCTTTCACCAAGTTTTGTACACCGTCTAAGTCCTTAATGCCGCGTTCGTCAATGAGTTTGCGTAACGTACTTTTCTCTCGTTTCTGTGCCATGATATAAAACCTCCATTGTCAGTTGTTATTTTATCTGACAATGAAGGTTTACACAATTTCTGATACACTCTCTATTATTGTGGCAGGCTTCTTAATAATTACGTGGCTTTCAAATTACGACAGCAACATGGTTTCTGATACGCAGGAGGTTTCGCTTCAGCCGTCTAGCTACTCTTCCTCTTTGCCGAACACTTCCCTTTCCAGCCTGGCAAATCCGAAAAGGACCCATATAATAGGCAACGGCAACGATGTATTCACCATAATGATTTTCATGTGCGGAACCGATCTTGAGTCGCAGAGCGGCATGGCAACTGCGGATTTAAAGGAAATTCTCAATGCCGATATAAACGAAAAGGTAAACATAATCGTTGAGACGGGCGGAACAAATTCATGGAAAACAAAATTCATAAGCAACAATACAAACCAAAGATATAAGTTTACCGAAAATGGGATGGTCCTACTGCAGGATAACCTTGGGGCAAAGCCCATGACCGATCCGAACACATTGACCGAGTTTATTAAGTATTGCAAAAATAATTTTCCTGCAAACAGATACGCATTGATCTTTTGGGATCATGGAGGAGGATCTATAAGCGGTTACGGTTATGACCAGAAATTTCCCAAATCTTCCATGACTTTGGATAAAATAGACATTGCTTTGAAAAATTCTGGTTGTTTGTTTGACTTTATCGGGTTTGACACCTGCCTAATGGCAACGCTCGAGAACGCTCTTATGCTTAGCAATTATTCCGATTATATGATTGCATCGGAAGAAACGGAACCGGGTATCGGCTGGTATTATACCAATTGGATCACTAAGCTTTCCGCCAACACGTCGATGAGTACTGTATTGATTGGCAAAACAATAATAGATGATTTTGTTGAACAATGTGCCGCAGCCGCTCCCAGAGACAAAACAACGCTATCGATCATTGATCTGGCGGAGCTTAGCGGCACGCTGCCTGAAGCATTCAAGACATTTGCAACTTCAACAAGCAACCTCATTGACGGTGATAATTACAAGATAGTATCTAACGCTCGCAGTACAGCCCGAGAGTTCGGGCAGTCGGCAAAGATAGACCAAATAGACCTTATCCATTTTGCGCAAAACATTGGCACAAATGAAGCGGATGAAATGGTAAATATTTTAAAGCAGAGTGTCAAATACAACCGGGCTTCGTTCAGTGATGCAAACGGGATATCTATCTATTTTCCTTTCGACAGATTATCGGGTTTAAGCACAATGCTTTCCACCTATGACAAAATAGGCATGGAAGAGGAATACAGCAGGTGTATTAAGAACTTTGCTAATCTGGAGGCGGGCGGCCAGATAGTGACAAGCGGTAGTTCCAGCCCGTTGCAATCGCTTTTTGGAGGTTTTAGCGGAGATACAGGGGCCGATCTAATTTCGGGTTTATTGGGTTCTTTTATTCAGCAGGGGGATTTCAGCAGTCTTTTAGGCAGTTCGATACTGGGAAAATCGTGGGTTGATACCGACAGAATAATGAATTCCGTCTCGTACTATGAGAACAACTTTATTGACAGCGCAAATATCGTTCTAACTGAAAAGGAGGAGGGCGAATTTGTGTTGTCGTTATCGGAGGAGGAGTGGTCGCTAATTCAGAGCGTCAGCCTGAATGTGTTTGTCGACGACGGTGGCGGCTATATCGATCTCGGACTTGATAACGTTTTTGAGTTTGACGATGACGGTGATCTTAAGATCGATTATGACGGAACTTGGCTCACTATAGACGAACATGTTGTCAGTTATTACTTCCTCACGGATGACACCAGGGATGGAGAAAGCATTATAACCGGTCGCGTACCGGCTCTTTTAAACGGACAGCTCGTTGATATTATAGTTGTATTCGACGACGAGAATCAATACGGCGCTGTGGCGGGCGCGCGCATTATTTATAGCGGAGAAACCGAAACTGTCGCCAAGGGACTTATAGAAATAAAAAAAGGCGATGTCATAGACTTCCTGTGCGATTATTACACATATAATGAGCAGTATGAGGGCAGTTATAAGCTTGGGCACCAGCTTTTTGTTGACGGAGAGCTAAAGATAAGCAACATGCGCATCGGGAACACGAGTTGTAAATTCGCTTACCGATTGACTGATATATACAATAACAGCTATTGGACACCGGCAACAGAATATGAGTCTATAAAAGACTAATAGTACTGTGAGAATCTATTCTAGAGGCTAGAAATAACTGTTGTTATACATTTAAGCAAGTGATATTATATATCATATAAATTAAAAGTAAGGAGATGGGGCAAATGGGGAAAAAACCAATAGAAAGAAAGATTGTTTCTGTAAGCAGTAAAAAAGCTTCGGAAGCTCAAAAAGACGCTCAGTCTGAGTCAAAGGTATTGAAAAATGCCAGTTCAAACACAGGCCCAGAAAAAACTCCAAAGAGTCGGGCGACAGGGTTGCGCATTATCGCTGTTTTGCTGTGGCTCGCTGCAATCGCTTTCGAGGTTGCGGTCATTTCCTTATTAGCCGGCATACTATATATACCTGGCAACCAGACTATGTGGCTCATCATAGGTATAGCATTGGATCTGGTCTGCGTAATCATAGGATCGCTAATCTGGAAGCAATCAAACCGCATAGATCCTGCTTCAGAAAAGAACAAAGTCAAATTCTTTTTGTGGAACAACATGGGCGTCATCGCGGCTGTCATTGCATTCCTTCCATTGGTAATCATACTTATTAAAAACAAAAATATGGACGCAAAAGCCAAAAAGATAGTGACAGTAATTGCGGCAATCGGTCTTGTTGCGGCAATCGGTCTATCGGTCGACTATAACCCGGTTTCTGCAGAAGACCTTGATGCGGCAAAACAAGAAGCTGTTATTCAAAATGATGGCATTGCGTATTGGACGCAGTGGGGGCGTTCTTATCATTTTGATCTGGACTGCCATACAATACAAAATTCTGCAGTAGTGTATGAAGGTACTATTGAGGAGGCTTTTGAGGCTCGCCGAACCGACCCTTGTGATTTCTGCGCAGGCGGTGCCGAAGCAAAGCTGGCTGAAGACGAGGCTGAAGGATACTCGTCAGATTGACTGCAAATCCCTGTAATTAAACGTTCAAACAGGCTATAGTTATTTTTGGTACGGCTTCCGATTGACATGCAGAGTGCATATGCCAAACACAAGCAAAGCAGGGAGGGATTTTACGTGGAATTATCACAGATTCTACAAGATACGATTCTTGGAAACAGTAGCGTTAAAACACTCAGTGAGACCTCAGGCGCAAGCAATGATCAGGTTAAGCAAGCTCTAAGCAACGCGTTGCCTACGCTCGTCCAGAGCATGCAGAAGAATGTGGCGACCAAATCTGGCGAAGAGGCTCTTGCAAAAGCGCTGTCTGACCATGCGAAAGATGACACAAGCAATATCAGCTCTTTCCTCAAAAATGTAGACATTGAGGACGGCACCAAGATACTTGGGCATATACTCGGAGATAACAAAAAGTCCGTCGAAAAAGGCGTTGCAAAAAAGTCGGGGTTAACATCAAGTCAAACGTCCACAATCCTCGCAACAGCCGCGCCTCTTTTGCTGAGTTTACTTGGCAACAAGAAAAATGAAGAGGAAAATAAAGGTTCCGGCGGACTGCTAACCGTTCTTGCATCTGCGTTTCTTGGCGGCGATAACAATGAAACACAAGGCAGCGGCGGTTTGGGGGAGGCGCTCGCAGGAGGCCTCGGTACACTTTTGAGTGGCCGAAACAGCGGCAAGAAGGAGGGAGCTCTGGGTGGTATTTTAGGCTCGCTTTTCGGTAGCGGCAGCGATGAGAAAAAGCAATCTGGGAAGGCCAAAGCCAAAAAAAGTACAACGGCGAAGAAGCCTGCAACAGCTAAGAAAACTGTATCATCGAAAAAGTCCAAGGCTAAGAAAAAAGCACCGGCAAAAACAACCGCAAGAAAAGTAATTAAGGTTTCTCCGAAGTCAAAATAGTTCAAGCATTGCTGAATAGTATTTATTTGTGAGCATAGCGCATAGTGTGCTGAAAAAAAGACATTTAAGCAATTATCTTTAGTCTTGAACTGCAGTGACAGTGTATTGATATCGGGAGAAAAATGTGCTAGAACAAAGGTAAACGTGGGTGCTGGCATTACCGCTCGCCCAAATCTAGTTTGGAGGTAAACTATTATGGCTACTGTTGAAGAATTGGTCAAACAATACGAAACCGACAAGGCACTACAAAAAGAGGTTGCAGACATCCTTGCCGATGGCAAGGTGACTATCAATGAATTTATGACCTTCGCACGCAAGCATGATGTTGAAATCAGTATCACGGATTTGCCTAAGTATATGGCGGAAGCGAAAAAGTTAGGCTTTATCAAATAGGCTGATAAATATTTAATTGTAACGGTAGCTGCAGGCAGTATAAATCAGCAGCAGCTGTTATTTAGTTTAGCTTTCGTCTGTACACTGCCAATAGAATTATTGGCAGTGTACAGAGTTTTGTGCATTCTTTGAAGGCCTGATTTTATAGATCCGAGGGCAATCGTTTTTGTGTTATATTTCTATGCTCCGGTGCGGTATTTGTCGCATAGGTGAAAATTATTATTGTGTGAGAAACAATATAATTTTGCATATTTATTTAGAGAGAAAAGGATAATCGTTGCTATTTTATGAGCGTTATGATATACAAAGGGTAGAAGTGAAATGCCAGTTATTATTTTACTGAGGAGATAGTGTATGTCTGACAGAAAAATGACTTGTAAGGATTGTGGCGCAGAGTTTATGTTTATGGAGCGCGAACAAGCTTTCTACAAAGAAAAAGGATTTGATAACGACCCGCAAAGATGTCCTGAGTGCAGAAAAGCAAAGAAACAGCAAAGAGGTAGCGCAAACCGCGGCCGTGGAGGTAGCGCCGGTCGGAGCTGGTAAGATAATTAAGACAGAGTGGCAGTGTCAGCTCGCCTATTATCTGATGCCACCCGCAGCCTCAAATTAAGAGCAAAAAATGGTTCATGCTTTCTTGCCCCTACCTTCCGCAATTTCGAGCAAATCCCAGTATTCGGTTCCCTTAAATTCCTTGGTTCCTATGGCTGCTGGTTTGAAAGTAGAAATGTTTGCCGGCCGATTTGATGACAGGGAATGGATTCTATAAATTTGCATCTTATAACAGAAGCAAAATCAGACATCTCGTACTAAAAGAAAACACGCTGGATGTCCGGCTGGACAATGCCAAATATACGCTCGATTTCATGGCTAAATACACAAAAGGCGGCATACTGAAAGCTCCAAAAAATGGATTGATGCGACGCGAGATTGAAGAAAGCATCACGTCAAAGGTCGAGCTTAAACTCACCTCAAAAAATAGCACCATATTATCCGGCTTCAGTGATTGTGCAGGAATGGAGATCGCAGGTAATATAAAAGACTTTCTGCCTAAACATAAATAGGGCTTCAGATGAGATAAACAGTAATTTTATTTTTTTAGCGTATCAGCAAATCAAGCTTGCCAGCCTGTTTTGTCAATAGGCATCGATGCTGGACGCGTCAATGTGAAGGTGATATAATATTTTTTGTAAACAAGAAAAGAGTCAAATTCCCGGACGCTGCTCACATAAGGCCAGCGAGCGGATGAATGATTTATCATTTCCAAAAAGCTTAATAAAATATCAACATAAATAATTTTCTATGGAGGTGTGCCGTTATGAAAGTAGGGTTCTGTGTCGTCAATTACTCTGAGCTGCCGCTCGAAGACGTTTTTGCGCTTGCTGCGAAGCATGGTTATGAAGCTGTAGAAATACCAGCCTACGTTGGCAATGGACAGATCGAAGTCGAAAAAGTTTTAAAAGGCGGCAACGCAGCAAAAATCCGCCGCAGCGCGGAACAGCATGGCCTTGAGATATCAGCCATCAGCAACCACGCGGATTCGCTGCTCGTGATGGGGCCGCACGGCGTGGATACTGACAGCATCTGCCCGGGGACTCCCGAAGAAAAAATCAAATTCGGAACGCAGAGCCTTTTAAAATCTGCCCAGATGGCAAATGCGCTGGGCGTTGATGTTGTGGTGGCTTTTTCGGGAATAGAAAACTATGGGCATATCAATGACTGGCCATACCCGCAGGGCTGGGCGGATGAAGAAAAGCGCTTCGCGGAGCGCTATCTGCCGATACTTGATAAATACAAGGAATACGGCGTACGCATCGCTTTTGAGCCGCACCCGAATAACTTTATATATGATACGCATACATCTTTGCGGGCTATAGAGCTTGTCGGCAATCATCCATGCATCGGCATCAATTTTGACCCGGCAAACATGCTGTTCGGCGGCCTGAATCTTGAGACTTACATCAACACATTGGGAAGCCGTATATTCAGTGTGCATGCGAAAGACTGCCAGATCGTATCGCACAACCTGCTTAAGGGCGGCCTTAATATGCAGGGGGAATGGGGCAGGCTGGATCGTTCGTTCCGTTTCCGCATCCCGGGCTGGGGCAGCATCGATTGGAAGAGCATGATCACCGAACTGTATATGGTCGGATACGACGGCGCGCTAAACTATGAACACGAAGACGTGACCATGAGCAGGGCAGACGGTGTCAAAAAGACCATCGCTCATCTCAAACCGCTGATAATAGAAGCGCCTTACGAAGGCAGAAACGATAAACTGTTCCAGCGCTGAATGTGGACAGAATACAGAGATTTAAGGGAGGATGTAAATAATGAGAATGATGAAAGCGCAGGTATTGGAAGAACCTTGTAAGATGGTATTAAAAGACGTCCCGGTTCCGCAGATCAGCAGCCATGAAGTGCTGATCAAGGTTAAATATTGCGGTATATGCGGTTCGGACTGGGGTTCATATACAGGCAAATACGAGGATGAGGTCAAATGCCTCCCGCTGACGACAGGCCATGAATTTTTCGGTTATGTCGAAGAAGTGGGCGCAGATGTCAGCAAGATAAAGCCAGGCGACCGTGTGGCGGTGGATATCTGCCTGCCTTGCGGCACCTGTTACTACTGCCGCCGCGGAGACCACCTTTTGTGCGATACGTTCAAGCAAATTGGTATTCATACGGCAGGCGCGTTCGCAGAATACGTCAAAGCGCCCTGGCAGAATTGTTATATCGTACCTGATTCCGTGACTGATTATCAGGCAGCTTTTATAGAACCTTTAACCACGACGCTCAATGCCTCAAGAAAGATGGA
This sequence comes from Christensenellales bacterium, assembly GCA_040768905.1. Lineage (GTDB taxonomy): Bacteria > Bacillota > Clostridia > Christensenellales > SZUA-584 > SZUA-584. The sequence continues at coordinate 1,043,207 of JAXGMA010000001.1, read as the reverse complement.
TCTGAAGATCGCATCGAGCCTCGTGGTCATCGGCTGCGGCCTTGGCATCATTCATGCCGCGCTTGGGAAGATACGCGGAGCGGCTCCTGTTATCGTTGTGGGCGACAGCCAGGAGCGTCTTAAGATGGCGAGTCAGATGGGCGTTGATCACACGATCGATATCACAGTAACGCCGGATGCCGTGGCTGAAGTTAAAAAGCTCACTGACGGCATCGGTGCAGATTATGTCATTGAAGCGGTCGGTACATCAAAGACATATGAGCAGGCATTCCAAATGGTGAGAAAAGGCGGCAAGGTGGAGGCTTTCGGCATCTGTGCAGATGACGACTATGCGTCGCTTCCGCCTGTCAAGTTTGTGATCGAGGAAAAGAAGGTGAGCGGGAGCTGCGCCGGTATAGGCAACGACTGGGGCGACGCGATAAAACTGCTGCAATACAAGATGATCGATCCCACACCAATGATATCCTTGATCGTGCCTCTGGCTGAGGTCGAGACCGCGCTTAAGGAGCTGAGAGAAAACCCAAGGCTTGTGAAGGTGCTTGTCGGCCCTGAACTAAAGGAAAGAAAAGTGCTCTATAAAGACTGACCGTTTTAAAGCCTTACATTGCAGCCGTAAAAACTGGTAAAGGGGCAGATGCTTATGGGTTATAAAGATACATTGTTGTCACCGATCAAAATAGGAAACCGACTGAGCCAAAACCGTATATTTATGCAGTCTATGGAATGCTCTGATGCTGACGGGGAGGGCAACCCGACCGACACCACGTATAAAAGGTATGAGGATATCTTCAAAGGCGGCGGCGGCACGGTGGCGCTTGAGGCGATTACCGTTTCGTCTGAATCTCGGGCGCGCTTGAATCAGCTCGAAATTTTGCCCCGGAACGAGAAACCGCTAAAAGCTTTCGTCCGTAAGCTAAAAGCTGTGAATAAAGACACGCTGCTGCTATTTCAGCTGACGCATGCCGGTGAACTCGCGAGCGAAGACTATTCGCGGCGTGTCACTGTCAAGCCTTTGTACGGCGTGGGCGGAGAGCTGCTCACCGAAGAGGAAGTGGATGCTATTATAGATCAGTTTGTGCAGTCTGCAAAGATCGCGCATGATGTGGGGGCGGACGGCATCGATATGAAGCTGTGCCACGGGTATCTCGGGTCACAGATACTCCGCCCGTATAACGACAGGAAGTGGAAGTATGGCGGCGGATGGGAAAACAGAAGCCGGTTTGCGTACGACCTCTACGAAAAGATACAAAAGGCAGTGGGCGATAAGAATTTTCTCATTGGCTCGAAGCTCTCAGCATGGGAGGGCTTCCCGGGCGGGTGCGGTTCGGCAGGGCCTGATTCGCCGCTTATGGATTTGACGGAACCGCTTGATCTTGCAAAAGGCCTTGAAGAGCGCGGCGCACAGTATTTCATAGCTTCGGCAGGATGCACAGGGTTTACAGAAGGGCTGACGAATGCGGGAAAAAACCATTCGTTCTTTGCGTATCTGCACATGTATTTTGCCAATGCATATAAAAAAATACTCAAGCCTGAAACAGCTGTCATCGGCTCGGGGTTCTCGGTTTTCCGCAACGGCAAAAACAACGGTATGCAGGCCATTGATCCAAAAGACGGCAATATGCTCACGCTGGGCGCGCGTTGTATCGAGGACGGCATGATGGACATGATGGGCCTAGGCAGGCAGACATTTGCGGATCCGCATGTGGCGCGCAAACTCATGGAAGGCAGGGAAGACGAAATCAAATACTGCACGATATGCGATCATTGCCTTGAACTGATGTTTGAGGAGCAATCGATCGGCTGCTGCACTTATGATAAAAAGTATGCACAGGTGTATTTAAGGATGCGTGAAAAACAAAAAATAAAACAATGAGAGTAAACCAGGGGGTAAAAAAATGCAAATACTTTCGAAACGAGACATTGCCCAGCTGATCGATATCAGCGCGCTGAAAATCGATACTTCCTTGCAGGATGTCAAGAAGCTGATCGGGCTATGTAAAAAACATGAGATCGGGTGTGCGTTTGTATGGCCGTGTTTTTCTGCAATGCTTGGCGAGGCCGTGAAAGGCACAAGCACCGCTTTTGGGACATCGCTTGCTTTTCCGTCCGGCCAGGAGCCGACTTTTATCAAAGTGAAGCAGGCTGAATATTATGTATCGCTGGGCGCAGATGAAATAGACATGGTGATGAACGTTGGCTATTTGAAGTCCGGCATGTACAAAGAAGCGCTCGAAGACTTAAAAGCAGTGCGTGCCGCCTGCGAGGGTACTTCGCTCAAGGTAATCATTGAGGCCATGCTATTGAATGACCGGCAAATCATAGACGCCACCAAGATCGTCATGGACAGCGGCGCAGACTATGTGAAATCAGGCACCGGTTTTTCAGCCGCGCCCACGACGTTGCATCATGTCAGGGTCATCAAAGAGACTGTTGGCGATGAAATCAAAATCAAGGTGGCGGGAGGGGTGCGTGACCTGGCCACGCTGGTGACGATGCATGCGATGGGCGTACACCGTTTTGGCATCGGCATGGCGGCGACCGCTGCGATCATTGAAGAAGCAGGGAAATATCCTGATGGTATCGAGCTTAAAATAATGAAGACAGAAGATACAAATGCTGACGGCGGATATTGAGGTTAAGAATTCATCATCAACGCAGGAAGACAGGACAGAAGTACGCTGTACGGAAAATTAACGGCGATACGTTCTGCACGGGCTTAACAACTTTGTGATAAAAAACAGTGCCTGCAGTTTTTTATACGCAGGCACTGTTTTTTTATGTATTATTTTTGCTTTGGCTTCTTTGCATAATCGCTCATGACATCTTTGAGTATTTCAACCGTTTCCTGTGAATCATTGAGCTCTTGTTTCAGGCGTTTGATTTCTGACTCAAGTGCCATCACCTTGACAGAATCCAAATCGTCTTTTACACGTTGCGCGGCTCTATCGGCCGGATTTTTTTTTTGCCGCTCTTTTGGCATATTTTCTCTATCTGCCATAGAACTCACCTCACCCTTCACATATTCATCTTCAAGATACTCGTTGAACTTGCCTCGTTTGACATAGTGCGTGTGGAGTAACTCGTGGGATACATGGCTGTTAGGATACTTAAGATAATCTTCATAGAGTTTCTTGATTGACGGATTTTCATGCGATTTACGCATTGTTTTGCTTTCGTCCTCGTCATAGATGCCCCGCATACGTTTTAAGCGCACATCAGGGTCTTTAGAACGCGGCTGGCCGCCTCCCATAATACATCCGTTCGGGCAGCCCATAATCTCTATAAAGTGGTACGGTGATTCTCCGCGTTGGATTTGATCCATCAGTATTTTTGCCCCTGAAAGGCCGCTTGTCACAGCAACCTTGACAACGACGCCGTCAAGGAACTGATAATCCGGCAGCGGATCTTCGATCTTTAAGTCAGCTGTCTTGATTTGATCCAGCCCAACAATGGGGGTGACATGCAGGCCCTCAAACGGAAGTTCACGGCCGGTCACGATCTCGTAAACAGTGCGCAGCGCGGCTTCCATGACACCGCCTGTCACACCAAAGATATCAGCGGCACCGGTCGATAATCCAAGAGGGTTGTCAAACTCGCGGTCAGGCAGATGGTTAAAATCGATACCTGCTTCCCTGATCATCTGCCCGAGCTCTCTTGTGGTCAAGACAGCGTCAACATTTGGCAAACCGTTATTGCACATTTCATGCCTGCTGATCTCAAACTTCTTGGCCGTACATGGCATCACAGAGACAACATACATATCTTTAGGATCAACGCCTATCTTTTCGGCGTAGAAGGATTTTGCCAGCGCGCCAAGCATCGTATGCGGCGATTTGCATGTCGAGAGATGAGACAGCAGATCAGGATATGTGTGCTCGATGTACTTGATCCAGCCGGGGCTGCATGATGTGATCATCGGAAGAGTCGCCTCGCCGCCGGTAAGCGCAGCTTTGACGCGAGAGAGAAACTCTGTGCCTTCTTCAAGAATGGTCAAGTCTGCCGTAAAGTCAGTATCAAAGATATCATCAAAACCAAGCGTCGAAAGTGCCTGCGCAAGCTTACCCGTAACGCGCGCGCCGGGCTCATAGCCGAATTCTTCTCCGATGGCCACCCTGATGGCGGGCGCCACCTGAACCACACAACGTTTTTCATTATTGCTGATAGCGTGCCAAACCGGTTTGATGGCGTCTGTTTCCTTGAGTGCACCCACAGGGCAGACAACCGTGCACTGGCCGCAGAATACGCAGTTGACGGTTCCGAGCGGAATGTCCATGGCTGGCCCTATAACCGTATCAAAGCCGCGGTTCTGTGCGTTCAAAATACCTGTTTCCTGAATCTCATTGCAGACCGTGACACAGCGTCTGCAGAGCACGCACTTTGACATATTGCGCGTGATGGACACGGAAGAATCCAAGTGCGAATCGGAGTGCTTTCCGTCAAACCGGGATTCGAGCACGCCCAGCGTTTTTCCAATTTCCTGTAGCTCGCAGCTCTGGTTACGCTGGCAGCTTAAACAATCTTTGTCATGATCAGAGAGGAGCAGCTCATAGAGCACACGCCGCGCTCTGCGTACCTTCTGGGTATTGGTACGGACGACCATGCCCTCGGTGACCTTGGCAAGACATGAAGCCTGAAGCGTTTTTGCACCCTCCACTTCGACAACGCAAATCCTGCATGACCCGAACTTATGAACGCCTTCAAAACGGCAAAGGCCCGGGATAGATATGCCAATAGATTTCGCAGCATTCATGATCGTGCTGTCTTTGGGTACTTTTAAAGATTGTCCGTTTATCGTCAGATTAACCATTAACCGCTACCTCCTTTCGCAATGCAGACAGCGCATAGCTTCTGCCATAGCATTAAGTTTATGATAACCTTTGATGACCTCATCAAACGAATGTTTGCGGGTCTCAGGATCAAGAACCTCAAACTCGAAGCGTCCATGCTCAACGACCTCATCATCATCTGAGATTTCGGGTATCTCGATAGGCTCTCCCTTGTTGAGCTTACCCTTGCCGCCGAGATATTTGTCTATCGAAACTGCCGCTTTTTTACCATCAGCGATCGCCCGGATCACCTCGTCAGGCCCGCGCACGACATCTCCGCCTGCAAAAACACCTTCCATCGTGGTCATTTGCGTATCATCCTGCAAGATGAACGTTCCCCATGATGTCAGCCCGATCTCATCTTTGCCGATGAAAGGGAAATCAGCATGCTGGCTGATCGCAGGTATGACCATGTCGGCGTCCAGAACAAAATTGGAGTCTTCCACGAACACAGAACACCTTCTGCAGGAAGAGTCGAATTCTCCAAGACACATCTTAACGCATTCGACTTTGGCTACGCGTCCGTTTGGACCGGCGATAAAACGCAGGGGCGCTACCATCTCGATGATCTCGATGCCTTCTTCAATTGCGTCGTGCACTTCCTGCTCATAGGCAGGCATTGAATCAATATTCCTTCTGTAAAGTATCGTAACTTTTTTTGCGCCCATCCGAAGCGCTGTGCGGGCGGAGTCAATAGCAGTATTGCCGCCGCCTATCACGATGACATTTTCGCCCATTTCGATGGCAGCTTTGGTGTTTGCTTTTTTCAGGAATCGGATGCCGTGAATGACGCCCGGCAGGCCTTCGCCCGGCACGTTGATCTTTTGAGGCAGCTGAGTACCAGTTGAGACATAAATGGCATCGTATTTATTCTTAAGCTCATTGAACTGAATGTCTCTTCCTACTTCCGTATTGAGATGTATTTTGACGCCTGCCTGTGAGATCAGGCTAATCTCATGGTCAAGGACATCTTTGGGCAGCCTGTATTCGGGTATTCCGTAAACCAGAACACCGCCAGCCGTATCGTGCGATTCAAACACATCCACATCATAACCGATTCGGGCAAGATAATAGCCGCAGGTCAGCCCTGAGGCGCCTGCACCGATGATGGCAACGCTTTTCCCGTTCTTAGGGAAGACGATGTCGTGTGAATATGCTTTTTCATTATGCGCCGCATAATCTGCTACAAAACGTTTGAGATCGCAGATCGCAACAGCTTCATCTAGCGTACGCCTGCGGCATTTGCTTTCGCATGGCCGTGTACAAATCCTACCGCATACAGCCGGGAAGGGATTTTCTTGCCTGATCAGATTATATGCATCGATAAACCGGCCAGCTGCGATCAGCGACATATAGCCGGGTACGTTGACGTTGGCAGGGCAGGTGTTCTCACACGGCGAGATAAACAGCTCAGAACAAACGCCGGCACGGCAATACTTGTTTCTGATATGTTCTTCATATTCATCCCGGAAATACCGTATCGTCGAAAGCACCGGATTGGGTGCAGTCTGGCCAAGTCCGCACATCGCGGTCTCCTGTATCGTTTCTCCGAGTTCGATGAGTAACTCAATGTCGCCCTCCTCGCCTTCGCCGTTGGTGATGCGTTCGAGTATCTCCAGCATGCGCATCGTACCGATACGGCATGCAGTACATTTGCCGCAGGACTCATCAGTGATGAAGTCCATGAAAAAACGTGCCGTATCAACCATACACGCATCTTCATTCATGACAATAAGGCCGCCTGAGCCCATGATTGCGCCCAGTTCTTTTAATGGTTCATAATCGGTCTTAACATTCAGATCTTTTGTTGTCACACAGCCTCCAGAGGGGCCGCCGATCTGAGCAGACTTGAATTTCTTCTTGTTTGTGGTGCCGCCGCCGATCTCGAATATGATATCCCCAAGCGGCATGCCGATGGGCACCTCGACGATACCGGTGTTGACCACATCGCCAGCGAGCGCGAACACTTTGGTACCTTTGCTCTCTTTGGTGCCAAACTGTGTATACCAATTGCCGCCTTTTGCAATGATGACGGGGATGCTGGCCAGCGTTTCAACGTTGTTGATGATCGTAGGTTTGCCAAATAAACCTTTTTGGAAAGGGAACGGCGGTTTTTGTCTGGGTTCGCCGCGCTGCCCTTCGATGGAGGACATCAAAGAAGTTTCCTCTCCGCATACAAAAGCACCTGCACCGATGCGGATTTCAATATCAAAAGAGAATCCGCTGCCGAGTATGTTTTCACCGAGCAGCCCATGGTTTCTGGCATCGTCAAGCGCGGCAGTCATGCGCTCAACGGCTATGGGGTATTCTGCCCGTACATAGATGTAGCCAAGATCTGCGCCGATCGCATACCCGCCGATAATCAAGCCTTCGATGACGGTATGCGGATCGCCCTCTATGATGCTTCTGTCCATAAATGCGCCGGGATCGCCTTCGTCGGCGTTGCAGACGATGTATTTTTTATCGCTTTTTTGTTTGAGCGCCGCCTCCCATTTGACACCGGTGGGGAAGCCCGCGCCGCCGCGGCCTTTGATGCCGGCTGTTTTGATTTCATCGACCACATTTTCAGGCGACATCTCATTGAGTGCCTTTTGAGCCGCAAAATAGCCATCGTTTGCAATATATGCAGAGATATCGCTGTACTCTATCGAACCGCAGTTGCGCAAAGCGATTTTGACCTGTCTTTTGAAAAAATCGATATCGTCTATCACAGGCACATGTTTTCCGAGAGAGTGGTCATAGAACGTATATTTTTCTATGAAGTTTCCGCCGACAATGTGATTTTTGACGATCTCTTTTGTTTTTTCCTCGTCAAGATCGGTATAAAAGACTTTGTCAGGCTGAACCAGTATGACCGGGCCCACAGCGCATGTGCCCATGCAGCCCGTCTGATACACCTTGACGTCATGCTGCATGCCGTTTTTTTGTACTTCGCTTACCAAGGTGTCATAGATCAAAGCGCAATTCGACGAGACGCAACCCGCGCCGCTGCACACATAAATACGGTATTTATACTTTTCCTGATTTTTGTTGTATTCTTTTTTGATTTCCTCAAGCTGCTTTAGATTCTTAATTTTATCTGATTTCATTACCAATCACCTCCTATTCGTTGTCATACTTGGAGAGTATTGCTCCGAGTTTGTTTACATTGACCTGTTTGTAAACGACGTCATCGATCATCATTGCCGGTGCAAGCCCGCATGCACCGATGCAACGCGCCACTTCAAAAGTGAACTTGCCGTCTTCTGTGGTTTCACCGACCTCGACACCAAGCCTTTCTTTTAAGCCTTCGACGATCTTTTTGCCGCCCCGTACATAACACGCCGTACCAAGGCAAATGCGTATTGTATGCCGGCCCCTGGGTTTGGTGGAAAAAAACGAATAAAAGGTGACGACTCCGGACACCTCAGACAAAGGAATCTTCAAAGAGTCCGCAATAAACGACTGAAGGTCAAGCGGCAGATAGCCATAGACCTGCTGCGCCAGATGAAGTATCTGGATCAGGCTCCCTTCTTTGTCCCTGTACAGATCGATAATATTTTCGATCTCTTCGTATTTCTCTTTGTTGCAACCTGAGCATCCGTCGTGCTTTTCCGTGACAGATTTCGTTCCCATCTTACACCTCCAAGCGAGATTGATAATGTGTGCACAAAAACAGTATGGTATAACTTATGCAATATCATCATATCAACAAAATGTTAGAGTGAAATGAGAAAACTTCATAAATTTTCGCCCAAATTTATTAAATAAGCTGAAATGTAAAATAACAGAGCAAAAAAAATTCACAAATTCATAACAATTAATGAATTCTGGTGTTTTTAAACGTTTATTTGCTTGCTTCTGGCAGGAGAATGTTATAGTATGTAACAAAGTTATCATGCAAAGAAACGCCGGGCAACAAACTGACCATCTGTTTTAGTCACAAAGACACCCAGAGGATTAAAATATGAAGCAGATACATCTGCTGGTTGTCGACCCGGAAGCAGAAGTAAGAGCAGCAATAAAAACATATGCGTCATTGGAAAACTATCTTACTGATGAGGCTGCCGACGGCATAACCGCTTTAAAACTGATCAGAAGAAATGATTATCACATCATTATTTTGGATGCGAATATTCCCGAACTTGATGCCTGGCATGTCTGCAGGCAGATCCGGAAAGCTTCTCTTGCGCCGATTATCATGATCTCAAAACAAAGTGACGAACAAGAAAAACTCTATTATTATGATATCGGCGTTGATGATTTTATCAATAAACCGTTTTCAAATAAAGAACTGATGGCACGCATCAATGTGCTGCTTAGGCATAGCGCACATCATGAGGACTATGAGCCAAGGCGTCTTATATTTGAAGGCCTTTGCATAGACGTGGCTTCTCGTCTCGTGTACATCGACGGCTTGAGCATTGTGCTTACACCCAAGGAATACAAGCTGCTGGTATATCTGGCGAAAAATCCAAACCAGGCTATGTCCAGGGAGCAAATACTGAGCGAAGTGTGGGGAGATGAATTTTTCGGGACAGACCGTACGGTCGACACACATATAAAAACGCTGCGCGACAGCATCAAGCCATACCATTATTATGTAAGCACTGTCTGGGGCTTCGGATACATGTTTAAAACTTAACCGAAAAATTAATCATAAATTTTTAAGCGGCTGTATGATTTACAGCCAGCCGATGGCTTATCTTTTGACCCATCTTGCTGCGGCAAGCAGCACTTTTTTATTGCGTACCCATATTGTCGAAAATTCCTCTTTCGGCAGCGGGCAGGCGCGGGCCCCTATCTCGATGGTCACTGAAGGGATGCCCATTTTATCCATGGCCCAGTCTTTGTAACCGCCGGCATCAAGCCCATCCGAACCTGCGAGCGGGTATTGGGTGCAGGCACGCAGTGCAAACCCGAGATCTTTTGATTGTGCATTCACCGTTTCGTTGTCGCCGTACTGCCAGAAGATGACGCTGCCGGAAGCGTGGTAACTGATCGTTGCGTCAAATTTATATTTTTTTGTATAATTGACAAGAGCCTGTGCTTCCGGTTGGTCATGCGCGCCCTCGCCTTTATAGCGCGTGAACGACGGCGATGCGGGTGAGTCGATGTCTGACCAGCCGGCATTAAAATTACGGTTGATGTCAACACCGCTTGCATTTGATTTCCACGACCGCAGATATCTGCTCAATGACAGTCTGGTCAGGCCTGAGGCAACATCTGATTCATAGATACGCTTGAGCGCGCTTGTTGATGAAGATGTCTGGCTGATGGTCACGCCATCTGGGTTGACCATGGGTATAATGTGCAGGCAAATGTCCTCGAGCAGGCTTTTTGCTGCTATGCCCGCATATGTTGCGCTTTGGTCTATCGCGGTATACTCGATAATCGCCGTTAAAAGCAGGCTGGTCATATGCTCGCGTCCGTGTATACCTCCATGTACAAGTATGTGGTACCGGGCCTGTTCATTGCCGATGCGCACGACGGGAATATCACGCCCCTGTACGGACTCGCCGACGCTGCCGAGCGTGATAATGTTATATTGACTGCTTAGTTTTTCAAGATCAGCCATCATGGTTTTGTATGAATAATTTTGCACAGGTTTTACGACTTTAAGGCCATAAGCGGGCTCAGCCTCCTTAAGATATCCCGCCAGCACATATCCCGTTTGCCCTCTGGCGCTCACTTTGGCATAAAGCCCGTCAAAAGAAATCAACTCAACACGCGTTCCGTTGGAAAGACGTGCGATCGCTCTGCCGCTGCCGGAAGGTGTGCTGCGCAGAGTCAGATAATCATTGCAGACGACACGGTAGGTATTTTCCTGCGGAGCAAGAGGAACTTCGCCGGCATTTTTTGTATCAGAGAGATACCTGCTCAAAACAAAACCCGTATCGCCATTGGCAGTGCGCACATGGGAAAACGCGCCTGTTTGGTAAAGAATCGTGACGCGTTCGCCGTTTGACAGTTTTTTTATGCGCGGGGAAGACGAGGCGGCACTTTGACGAAGGCTTAAATAATCCTCACAGACCACATACATCTTAAAAGGGTTGCTTTCTTCATGCGGAACGCGTGTGATGTATTCAGCAAGCAGGTAACCTTCCTGCTGGTTGACGGACACCTTGGCGAATGAACCTTCATAAGAAAGAACGTCTACGCGTACACCGCTTTTCAGCGTAAACAGCGGTTGAGCATTTTTTTCGGGCGCTTCCCGCAGTGAAACAGATTCTCTGCAGATCACGGCATGCAGCCCTGTGTTCCTAATGATATTAGGCTGCTCCTGACGGCCGTCGGCATAGACAAGATAATCCGTCAGAACATAACCGCGCAGTCCGTACTCAATGGCTTCTGCGCGTGCATAAACGGTATCGGCTTCGAGTATACGCAGCAGTGAGCCGGAAGGCAGCTTTTTTATCCGTTCAGAAGAGCTGTCTGCTGAAACACGCAGGCTCAAATACTCATCCGCGTATACAGTATAAATATCGCCTGCACGCATCTGTACGGGGACCCCGGCGGCTTCGCCCGAAAGTTTTTCGCTCAGCATATAGCCGCGTATGCCGCCGTCTGCCTGAATATAAGAGAACAGGCCTGCTGTTCCGAGCAGGATGACTGTATCGCCGTAAGGAATGTATTCCAAAACCTTTGCTCCTTCATCAGGCAAATCAAACAATTCGGCGTGCCCCTCGGCGATGATATAATATAGTTCATTGTCTTTGATCTTCACCTTATGATCAGCTATAAAAGGCGCAGGTGTTAAAGAAGGCATACTTGTGATTGAGGGCAACGCCACTGGCGGCTCCACGCTTAAATCTTTTGGTGTTTGAAGCGCACAGCCAAACAGCAGTGCGGTCGTCAGAAAGACCAATGTTAATGATAGAATAAACGGCTTCATAGATACCCCTGTTTTCCGGTTTCTCTGCTTTATTTACCGCTGATACTTATTGAAAAGTTTTAATGCTAAAAATATAATTTATATTGCAGCAAAAGAATACCCTTTTTATTATACAAAGCAAAAAAAATGATGACAAGCATGGTATTCTTGAAAAGACATGGTATGATAAACATATAAGCAAAAAAAGGAGGACATATCAATGATTAATGTCATGATCGTTAAAATCAGTGACCGGAGGGTGAAGTCGCCGCAGGTTCAGGAAGTGTTGTCGCGGTTCGGCTGTTCCATAAAACTCAGGCTTGGCTTGCATGAAACTGAAAACGTTTGTTCTGATGAGGGGATACTGATACTCCAGCTGACAGGTGATGAACAAGAGATGAAGGCGCTTGAAGGCGCTCTGAATGCTTTGCCCGAGGTCAGCGCGCAATTGGTCACAATATAGTAAGCTTATGAAGACAAAGGTTTCCGATAAATCTTCTGTGAAAGCAATCACCCGCAGATGATGTTAATTTTAAGTCAAAGCTCATCATTTTGCGGCACGGATACGCGTTGACATGGGTTGAATAGCTGTGTTAATATTCTTTTAAATTGATATTTTTAGGGGATAAAAAATGAAGCATTGGGGACAGCCTGACATCAGTGAAAACGGCCATCTTATGCTTGGAGGCTGCGATGCGACGCAGCTTGCTAAGCAATTCGGGACGCCGCTTTATGTGATGGAAGAGAGCAAAATACGCAGCGTCTGCCAGGGCTATGTGCGTGCGATCAATGGTTACAAAGGCAAAGGCATGGCCTTGTATGCCGGCAAGGCTTTTTTATGCAGCGCCATGTGCAAAATCATCGAAAGCGAAGGGCTTGGCCTCGATGTGGTTTCGGGCGGGGAATTGTTCGTTGCGCAGAATGCCGGTTTCAACTTAAAAAATGTCTATTTTCACGGAAACAACAAAACGCCGGATGACCTTCGTATGGCCTTGGATGCCGGCATAGGCCGGATCGTCATCGACAGTGCCCAAGAAATAGCGCTGCTTGGCGCCATGGCGAAAAAGGCCGGACGCATACAGGATGTTTCTTTGCGTATCAAACCGGGCATAGAGGCGCACACGCACGATTATATCAAAACAGGCCAGGTGGATTCAAAATTTGGCTTCGGGATCAATGACGGACAGGGGCTAGAAGCCGTCAAAGCCGTTCTTGATGCTCCTGCTTTGAATCTTATAGGTATACACTGCCATATCGGCTCTCAGATATTCGAGCTCAAGCCGTTTCGAGAGACGGTCAATGTACTTGTGAGCTACTTGCTTGAAATCAAAGAGAAGACAGGTTTTATGTTCAGCGAGATCAACTTCGGGGGTGGCTACGGCATCCACTATATGGCTGATGACCGCCCGCTTGCGCCGCAACAGTATGTGAAGGCAATGCTTGATGAGCTCAATTCTGTCTGCGCGGAAAAAGGCATAGATCCTCCTGCTTTTGTGATTGAACCCGGGCGTTCAATAGTCGGCGAAGCAGGCACAACGCTTTATACAATCGGCGATATCAAAACCATACCGGGTGTGCGCACTTATGTAAGCGTAGACGGCGGGATGGCAGACAATATCCGTCCGGCGCTGTATCAGGCCAAATACACCTGCGCGCTGGCAGGAAAGATGAATCAGCCGGATGAAACGGTTGTCACCATTGCTGGGCGCACCTGCGAGAGCGGCGATATGCTGATATGGGATGCCGCGCTTCCGCATGCCAAGGCCGGCGATGTACTGGCCGTGTTCTCAACCGGTGCTTACAATTATTCCATGGCCAGCAATTACAACAAATTGCCACACCCGGCTGTCGTGCTTGTCCATGAAGGAAAAGCAGAGCTCATGGTTCGCCGCCAGTCGTACGAAGACCTTGTGGCGAATGACTTCATGCCAAGCTGGCTGTAAAAAACCATTATATATTCGGAGCCAATCGCAGCGGCGGCTGGCTCTTTTTACATTCAGTGCTGACATTGATAAGGGTGTTATCATGAACAAAATATTGCAGAAAATGATATCTTCATGCGGCAACATCGTTTTTTTCGGCGGTGCGGGCGTATCCACAGAGAGCGGCATTCCGGATTTTCGCAGCGCTGAAGGGCTTTTCCGTCAGCAATATCCATACACTCCAGAAACAATACTCTCACGTGATTTTTTTGATGCTCATACACGGGATTTTTTTGATTTTTACAGAAAAAAAATGATTTATCTTGATGCCAGACCCGGAAAAGCGCACATCAAGCTTGCTGAGCTTGAAAAGGCAGGCAGGCTCAAAGCTGTCATCACACAGAATATTGACGGACTCCACCAGAAAGCTGGCAGCAAAAATGTGCTTGAACTGCACGGTTCGGTACACCGTAATATCTGCCGTGAATGCTTAAAAGTATATGATGCCGCCTACATACTGAAGAGTACAGGCATACCCGTCTGCATCTGCAGCGGACAAATTAAACCGGATGTCGTCCTTTACGGTGAACCGCTTGACAGTTCTGTTTGTGAAACGGCGATGCGTTATATTGAAAAAGCGGACATGCTGATCGTTGGCGGCACGTCGCTGGCCGTGTATCCTGCCGCAGGGTTTATCAGCTGTTACCGCGGCAATAAACTGATTCTGATTAACAAGACGCCCACGCCATATGATCAAGCGGCCAGTCATATCATCAATGACAGCATCGGAGAGGTGCTTAAAGATATCGTTGTGTAACGCTTTTGCTTTCTTTATGGATTTAACATGAAAGGCCTTGGGCTTGTATGGACATAAGAGACAAGAAAAAATTTGGTTATAACCTATGGGTCCAATATCCAAACAAGCTCTGACTCATAACGTTGCAAAAAACGCGGCTGCCGGTTTCTGACAATAAGGCTTGACAAAAACCAGCGGCTGCGCATATAATACATCGAAACCAAAGAGCAAGAGAAGTAAGAAGTTCGGGTGTACAAAGAGAGCCGACGCTGGTGTGAATGCGGCAGCACAGAATTTCTGAATGGACTTGTGAGGGCGGCTCAAAACTGCATTTTCATGCGGGAGTAGACGCTGACGGGAGCCCCATCCGTTACCAGCGGGGTGTATATGTCAGTATACAAAACGAGCGGATGATCTTATATCATCAATTTGGGTGGTACCGCAGAAGCTTTTAGCTTTTGTCCCTTGTGGACAAAGGCTTTTTTGTTTTTAAAAATTTTTGAAAGGATCGCGCTTGTCTAACTATGATAAGCAGGTAAAGTTATGATCATACCAAACTGCGAGACGATCATCAGTCTTATAAAAGAGTACAACACCATACCGGTCTGCAAAGAAATCTATGCGGACATCATCACGCCGATCACGCTGCTGCGTAAGTTAACGCAGCTTGGTAAGCGCTATTTCCTTTTAGAAAGCATTGAGGGCGGCGAAAAATGGGCACGTTATTCGTTTTTGGGTTTTGATCCTGTCATGCGCATCAAATGCAAAAATGGCACGGTACGTGTTGAGGAAGATGACACGCAAACTATGCAAAGCAATAAGCCTCTTGATGTGCTGCGGGATGTGCTCGCAAGATACAAAGCACCCAAGCTGCCGGGGCTGCCGCCGTTTACCGGCGGGCTTGTCGGGTATTTCTCTTACGCCATGATAGGTTACGCAGAGCCGGTCTTGAAGCTGCAAAAAGGCAGCGATTATGATTTTGATCTGATGCTGTTTGATAAAGTGATCGCCTATGACCATCTTAAGCAAAAAATATGTATCATCGCCAACATGCGCAGCGGCAATGTGATGGAGAACTATGGCAGGGCAGTGAGCGAGATCGAAAAGATCGTGCGCATCATTCGGGACAGACAGCCATTGCCGATCGGCGATGCGGATGCAAAACCTTTGTTTACAAGCAATGTAACAGAAGAAAAATTTTGCGAAATGGTTGAGAAATCAAAAGATTATATTCGCAACGGCGATATATTTCAGGCGGTTTTGTCAAGGCGGTTTGAAAGCGCATACAAAGGCAGCCTTGTCGGCGCGTACCGCGTGCTGCGCACCACAAACCCTTCGCCGTATATGGTGTATATGCGCATTGACGATTTAGAGATCATGAGCACTTCGCCTGAAACGCTCATAAGGCTGCAAAATGGAAGGCTGGCCACTTTTCCGGTTGCTGGGTCGCGTCCGAGGGGCGTCAGCGAAGAGGAGGATAAAGCCTTAGAAGCCGATCTTCTTTCAGACGAAAAGGAACTTTCAGAGCACAACATGCTGGTCGACCTTGCGCGAAACGACCTTGGAAGGATATCGAAGATTTCTTCCGTGAAGGTGATGGATTACATGATGATACACCGTTACTCACGCATCATGCATATCGCGTCACGCGTTGAAGGTGATTTGCGCGAAGATTGTGATGCGCTGTCCGCCATAGAAGCCATACTTCCTGCGGGAACGCTGTCGGGCGCGCCCAAGATACGTGCGTGTGAAATCATTGATGAGCTCGAGCAAACACCGCGCGGCATTTACGGCGGTGCGCTCGGTTATATCGACTTTTCGGGAAACCTTGACACGTGCATCGCCATACGCATGGCAGTCAAACAAAACGGCCGCGTTTATGTGCAGGCTGGAAGCGGCATTGTCGCGGACAGCGTGGGCAAGCGCGAATACGAAGAATCAGCCAACAAGGCAAAAGCGGTAATCAGTGCCATCATCAGCGCAAAAGAGGTGGAAGAAGAATGATACTGATCATAGACAATTACGACAGCTTCACTTATAACCTTTTTCAGCTTGCGGCAGGGATCAACCCTTATGTGCGTGTGGTGCGTAATGACGCTGTATCGGTAATAGATATAAAAAAACTCTCGCCGACGCACATCATACTCTCGCCGGGTCCCGGATATCCAAAAGATGCGGGTATCTGTGAAGAAATCATCAGGACTTTGGGCGAAAAAATCCCTGTGCTTGGTGTGTGCCTCGGGCATCAGGCCATCTGTGAAGCTTACGGCGCAAAGATCAGCCGGGCGCAAAAGCTCATGCATGGCAAAAAAAGCCGAATAAGTATTGACAATACGCATCCAATATTTGCGGGGCTTCCCGGCGCTATAGAAGCGGCGCGATACCATTCTCTAATCGCAGACAGCAGCACAATGCCGGATGAGCTATCAGTGATCGCAAGGGATGACAGCGGGGAGGTGATGGCTGTGAGCCACTCAAAATACGCCGTATTCGGGCTCCAGTTTCATCCCGAGTCGGTTTTGACCCCTAAGGGTGAAGTGATCATGAAAAATTTTCTTGGAGGGATGTTATGATTCAACTGGCTATCAGAGAAGCTATGGAGTACAATGACTTAAGTTATGACACGGCGGCACAGTCGATGCGTGAAATCATGAACGGAAGCGCCACGCAGGTACAGATCGCGGCATTTTTGACAGCGCTGCGTATGAAGGGCGAAGGTATCTCAGAGATCACAGCGTGCGCAGCGGTGCTGCGCGAATGCTGCACGCCTCTTAGGCACGATGAAGATGTGTGCGAAATCGTAGGGACAGGAGGCGATCATGCCGGTACGTTCAACGTGTCCACTGTGTCCGCTTTTGTCATCGCGGCGGCCGGCGTGCCCGTCGCCAAGCATGGCAATCGAAGCGTTTCAAGCAAGTGTGGCGCAGCGGACGTTTTGGAAGCGCTGGGCGCAAAAATAGATCTTACGGCTGAACAAAGCGAAAGGGTTCTCAAAAATACTGGCATGTGTTTTATGTTCGCGCCTTTATACCACTCGTCAATGAAATATGCGGCTCCAGTAAGGCGGGAACTCGGTGTGAGAACAATATTTAACCTCATCGGCCCTCTGGCCAACCCGGCCTGTGCGAAGATACAGCTGCTCGGCGTCTGTGACAAAAACCTGATAGAACCGTTTGCGGCTGCGCTTGCCGGGCTTGGCGTAAAAAGAGCCATGGTTGTATGCGGAGAGGACGGGCTTGATGAAATCACGGTCACGGCTGCCACACAGGCCTGCGAAGTCAAAAACGGCGCGCTTCATCATTGTACCATCGACCCGCGCTTATACGGCATACCGCTTTGCCAAAGTGACGAACTTGCAGGCGGAGACGCTGGAAAAAACGCAAAGATTGCGCGTGCCGTACTTGGCGGCAAAAAAGACGCCAAAAGAGATATCGTATTGTTAAATGCGGCCGCATGCCTCTATATGGCGGGCAGGGCGGACAGAATGGAAAGCGGCGTCTTGCTCGCTGCAAAAACGATTGACAGCGGCGCGGCATATCAAAAAATGGAGGCGTTTATGCGCGCCACGAATGAGGCCGCAAAATGATTTTGGAGACGATAGCAAAACAAACGGTCATACGTGTGGACACGGCCAGAAATCGTCTGCCTTATGATGAGATCAAAAAACGCGCACAACGTAAAGGAAGAGGCAGCTTTTGTTTTGAAAAGGCGCTTAAGGAAAGCGGCTTGTCATTTATTTGCGAAGTCAAAAAAGCATCGCCTTCGAAAGGGCTGATAGCGAAAAGCTTTCCTTATGTCAAGATCGCCAAAGCATACGAACGTGCAGGCGCAGCAGCGGTGTCAGTGCTTACTGAACCTGAGTTCTTTCTAGGAAGCAACGTGCATCTGACAGATATAAAATCGGCTGTTTCGCTGCCTTTATTGCGAAAAGACTTTACGGTTGATGCATATCAGATCTATGAATCGCATTGGCTTGGCGCAGATGCTGTTCTGCTTATCTGCGCACTGCTTGACACAGATAAGCTAAAAGACTTCCTTGCGATTTGCGACGAGCTGGGAATTTCAGCTTTGGTCGAAGCGCACACGGCAGCAGAAGTCAAAGCAGCCCTTGGAGCGGGCGCGCGCATCATAGGCATAAACAACCGCGACCTTAAGACTTTTGAAGTCAACATCAACACGTGTCTTTCGCTGCGAAAGCTTGTGCCTGATGATAAGATTTTTGTTGTGGAAAGCGGCATTAAAAACCCTGAGGATATTGAGCTGCTGCACACCGCAAATGCAAATGCCGTTCTTATCGGCGAGGCGTTGATGCGCAGTGAAAATATTGGCGCGGAGCTTGAGAAACTGCGGGAAGGGGCTGCAAAATGAGCAAGATAAAGATATGCGGATTGACTTCGCAAGCGGACATTGACGCAGCCAACGAATTTTTGCCCGATTATATTGGCTTTGTATTTGCGAAGAGCCGACGGCAAATAAGCTTTGACTGTGCGTACGCATTGAAAGCGCGTTTGAATAAGCGCATACTGACAGCCGGGGTGTTCGTTGATGCGCAGATCGATGATATAGTGCAGATTTGCAAAGCCGGTGTGATCGATATCATCCAGCTCCATGGAAGCGAAGATACAGCTTATATATCAAACATAAAAAAGACGGCAGGCCTACCCGTCATCAAAGCGGTGCGCGTGAAATCACGAGAACAGATACTTCTTGCGCAAAATACGGATTGTGATTATCTGCTGCTCGATACATTTTCAAAAATAAAAGCAGGCGGTACAGGCGAATGTTTTGATTGGCAAGTGATCCCTCCTCTGAAAAAACCGTATTTTCTCGCGGGCGGGATCACGCTCAGCAATGTTTTTAAAGCTTTGGAATTATGCCCGTATTGTCTTGATATCAGCAGCGGCGCTGAGACAGACGGCAAAAAGGACAAATACAAAATAAAAGCGTTTGTGCGCATTGTAAGGAGTGTGTAATAAATGAGTGATGGGCGTTATGGCATCCACGGCGGGCAATATGTCCCCGAAACACTGATGAACGCAGTTCTCGAACTTGAGAATGCCTATACTTTTTATATCAATAATGCTGATTTTTGCGCAGAGCTTGACGCATTGCTGCGTGATTATGCGGGCAGGCCGTCTCTTCTCTATTTCGCGGAGAAGTTAACGCGCGATCTTGGCGGAGCAAAAATCTACTTAAAACGGGAGGATTTAAACCATACAGGCTCCCACAAGATAAACAACGTGCTTGGGCAGGCGCTGCTCGCTAAAAAAATGGGCAAAAAGCGTGTGATTGCAGAGACCGGCGCGGGACAGCACGGGGTAGCCACGGCCACGGCGGCGGCGCTGCTCGGCCTTGAATGCGAGATATTCATGGGCAGGGAAGACACGCAAAGGCAGTCTTTGAACGTGTACAGGATGGAGCTTTTGGGAGCGAAAGTGCATGCCGTCACCAGCGGCACACAAACGCTCAAGGATGCCGTCAATGAAACGATGCGCGCATGGACGGCGCGTATCGAAGACACACATTATGTGATCGGTTCGGTCATGGGGCCGCATCCTTTTCCTGCCATGGTGCGCGATTTTCAGAGCGTCATTGGCAGGGAAGTGCGGCAGCAGGTATTAGATAAGGAGGGCCGGCTGCCGGATATATTGGTGGCGTGTGTAGGCGGCGGCAGCAATGCCATGGGGCTGTTTTACGATTTTATCAAAGATACTTCCGTGCGGTTGATAGGCTGTGAAGCTGCCGGACACGGGGTGGAGACGGATAAAAATGCAGCGACGCTGACGAACGGTACGCCGGGCATTTTCCACGGCATGAAGTCATACTTTTGCCAGGATGAATACGGGCAAATCGCGCCGGTCTATTCAATATCGGCAGGCCTTGATTATCCAGGCATAGGGCCTGAGCATGCGCACCTTTATGATATCGGAAGGGCAGAGTATGTGGCTGTCGAAGATGATGAGGCGGTGGATGCCTTTGAGTACCTTTCGCGCACCGAAGGCATCATTCCCGCGATAGAAAGCGCCCACGCGATCGCGTATGTGCGCAAGACCGCACCAAGGCTTCCAAAAGATACGATCGTCGTCGTCAATCTTTCGGGACGCGGAGACAAGGATGTGGCTGCCATAGCGCGGTATAAGGGGGTGGATATCCATGAATAGAGTAGAAAACGCATTTGCGCACGGAAAAGCTTTCATACCATTTGTGACGGCCGGAGACCCGTGCCTTGAAACAACCGGGCAGCTTGTGCTGCGCATGGCTGATGCTGGCGCAGACCTTATAGAGCTTGGTATACCGTTTTCCGACCCCATGGCAGAGGGGGAAGTGATCCAGCAGGCCGATATGCGCGCATTGGCAGCGGTGACGACTGCGGACGCCGTTTTTGAGATGGTGGGCCGGCTAAGAACAAAAACGGATGTGCCGCTCGCTTTGATGACCTATATGAATCCGGTCTTTGTTTACGGTGCAGATAAGTTTCTTGAAAACTGCAGCCATACAGGCATAGATGCACTTATCGTGCCCGATCTGCCTTTCGAAGAAAAGGGCGAGCTTGAGCCGCAGTGCAAAAAAAACGATGTAGCTCTGATATCTTTGATCGCTCCGACTTCCGGGCAGCGTATCCAGAAAATCGCAGCGCAGGCGCAGGGCTTTGTATACTGTGTGTCATCGCTCGGTGTCACGGGTGTGCGTGCGCAGATCACCACAGATATCGGACAGCTCATCTCAAAAGTCAAAGCCGTCAAAAATATTCCGTGTGCTGTTGGCTTTGGCGTATCGACGCCGCAGCAAGCGCGTGAAATGGCAGAAGTTGCGGACGGCGTTATCGTGGGCAGCGCGATCGTCAAGCTGGTCGCTCAATACGGAAGGCAAAGCGCAGCGCCCGTCGCGGAATATGTCCGGCGCATGAAACAGGCGATATCGGGAAAATAGAGAATCTGATGGTTGTTTTCGCTGCGTTGCGCGATCAAGGCCTGTACACGTATTTTTTATAGAATTCGAAAGACTCTTTTAAGCCGTCATTAAACGGCGTGTATGCCAACGAGAGCGCATCGCAGACTGCCTCACCAGAAAAAAGCTCATGCTGCTCCAAGGGGAAGGGAAGCGGGATACGTTCGCGCTCTATTGTGCCAACGTCAAGGCGTTTTTGCTTAATCGGCGCATCGGTTATGCTGGCGAGCGTTTGGATAAGCTTCTCATAAGAAATAAGCTCGGGCGCGGAAAGATTATATGATTTATTTGTTACAGACTGATTGCCGATACAGGCCAAAAGAAATTTTGCGATATCCTTGACGTAAACAAATTGAAAAAGCGCCAGGCAGGGCGATGGGACCGGCAGCTCGCCGCCGGACAGCATGATTTTAAAAAAGAATGATTCCCTGGGCGCGTAATTATACGGCCCGTAAACAAACGAAGGGCGCAGAATCGTATAAGGGATATCCATACGTTCGCATACCTTTTTAGTTTCAGTTTCCAGTATGCGCTTGTTGTAGGCATATTCTCCGGCCGGTCCGGGCAGAATCGAATCTATTCTGGGAGAATCCTCGTATTTGGGGTAATCGGCAGAGGGGCGAAATACCGCGCAGGAGCTTATGTATATATAGTGTTTTATCTGGCAGGGAAGATGGCTGAGCAACATATCCACATCAGAAGGATTGTATGCGCAAAAATCAACGACCGCGTCAAAGACAAGCGAAGGCACAGACGTTTTGAGTTTTTGGTGATCATGGCGGTCACATTTATATTCACTGATGCCTTCGACATTCAAGGGATTGTTTCCCCTGTTCATAATATGAATACTGTAGCCTTTATCCTTAAGCGCCGTCAAAGCAAAAACTTTGCCGATAAAATAAGAATCGCCGATGATCAATATATTTTTCATTGTACGTGTTCCCTTCAATTCATTTTCTGCGTCATTTTATCGTTGGCTTCCTTCAGCGAAGTGTAACCGTATTTTTTTGCAGTATTCAATATCGTCAGTTCAGCAAGGTTGACGTTTTGATCAGCCATTTCCTCAACATATTCGCAGTAGTGTTTAAGCGTAGCTTTTGAGTATGTCGAAAGTTCTCCTCTCATGTATGTTTGAATGGAGGTCGAAAAGGCACTGTCATTGTCTGAGGCAGAAGGCCTGCCAAGAGAGGCCAAAAACGGATATTTCTCACGGAAAGTGTTTTCCCATGCCATGTGGATCTGGATGATTTTGTTGATATAAGAAATGGACTCATTATCCAAAGCAGGCAGCAAGTCTTTGAACCCGGCGTATTCATCAGGCGACGTGGACTCCATCATGCGGGCATATTTTTCAGTCATAAGGTTGCGCCCTGCGGCTTCTGCGCTTTTGAGGTCTTCATGATAGCTTTGCAGCACCTCTATAGGATAAGTTTCAAATTGGCTTGAGCGCATAAGTTCAAATGTCTGCCTATCGTTTTGGCATGAGGCTTTCCCGCCCTTGTTCTGCACAGCCGAAAACATATTCCATTCAAGCTCCAGTATTTTTTTGATCAAAACATCCTTCATGATTTCCTCCCAGTTAATCAGACATTACATCTTGGCAGCGCAGGTCTGCGTTTGAGATTTTTTGATGAATGGCTGGCCCGTGATCCAGCAAAAAATCGCTTTCAATATCACTCAATCCCTGCGCCCTGATCTCATCGATAATGATCTTTGCTATGGTTTCTACAGGCTCACACAATGGCTCAGGGCTTTTATGCATATCGTAAAACACGAGCGATTCAAACATGGGGTAAAGGCGCTGCCCCAAAACAGGAAGCTCCTGCAACGCGCGGTGCATCCACTTATAAAAGGGCATATAGCGGTGATTGAGCAAAAAAACCAATGAAATCGATGCTTTAATGAATTCGCCAAGTGCTTGGTGAGCTGCGACATATTCTTTGTGCATAAGGCACCGCGTGAAGTTGTACTGTCCTGACTGGCCGGCGGACATGCAGCGTGCGGCTATTCTTTTAAGCCGGATGTCTCTGGGATAAAAAGATTTTAAGGCTTCGCGGTATTTAGAAAAAGCGCCTGCGGGATCTGAAAACACCTTGCCATTGGTGGCGGCTGCCAGAAAATCATCCCGCAAGACGCGCCATTCGGAAAGGTTTTCGGGCGTATGCGCAAGACCGGTAAAACGTTCATAAAACGAGTTTATTTCAAAAACGCCCGTGCGTTTGCCGCTTTGCGGTGTGGTCACGCGTGTGTATCCGGCAAAGGAACGCGGCAGGAGTTCGTATTCTGATTGCAGCGCATCACCGATGGCGTGAAAATCCTGTGCATTGAGCCAAAGGCAAAAACCGGGGCCCCAGTCATGATCGCGCGAGACCTCATCATCATAACCAAAACAATCCGAACCCTCGCCCACAAGGTCTGCCGCGATCCTTTCCGCATATGCGGGAAACTTGCGCTTTAGCATGTCAAGGCCGTATTCGAAAAAATATTTTTCTGACAGATGAAGGCCCTTCATGTTTTCCCCTTTACGGACTTTTCGTTTTCGCTTCTAATTGCGCTTTAAAAATGCCGCTTTTTTTTGCAGCTTCGCTGTCCTCACCGAGCACAGCGTTAAATATGCTGTCAGCCTTACTGGCTGCAGCCAGAGCTTCATCGACATGGCCTGAGTTTTCATATAAAATAGCAAGGTTTTCGTACGCGATCGCCACTTCTTTATGTGTTTCGCCGTAAAATGCTTTTAGTATGGCCAAAGCGTCATTGCAAAGCGAGGCGGCCTTTGAATAACCGCCCTCGTGCGCATGGACAGAAGCAACGGTGT
Organism: Christensenellales bacterium; assembly: GCA_040768905.1. GTDB lineage: Bacteria > Bacillota > Clostridia > Christensenellales > SZUA-584 > SZUA-584. The sequence goes on along the minus strand of JAXGMA010000001.1, from coordinate 1,019,047 downwards.
TGAGCGCAATGGCATACAAAGGATGGTTCTTTGAGACTTCTTTCTCATAGATATTGAGCGCCAAGTGCGCATTGTCTTTGGCTTCCTGAATCCTCCCAAGCTGAAGGTAAGGCTGCACGAGATTGTTATGCGTTGTGGCATGTGCGATAGGGTTGTCCTGCTTTGCAAGAATAGTCAACGCTTTTTCATGCATCATGCACGCCTTCTCGAATTGCTGCATTTCCTGCAGCAGAAGGCCGTGGTTATTGAGCGCGCTTGCATACAGAAAATGATCTTCGCCCAGCGATACGCGATAGATATCCGTTGTCAGCTCAAACATGGCGTCCGACTTTGCATAATCGCCTGTAAGTCGGTAAAGGCCTGCAAGGTTATTAAGCGCAGTGGCATAATCGGGATGCTTGTTGCCCAGTTGTTCTCCCAGTAGATCAGACGCCTCAAGGAAGTATTTCTCCGATTCAGCGAAGCGGCTTCTGGCTCTGTACAATGAGCCGAGCTCGTTTAAAAGCGTCGCATAAAAAAGGCTTTTTGGCCCGTGTGTTTGCCTTGATTTTTCGATTGCCGAAAGGAGATAAGCTTCGGCAGCGGCCGCGTCTTCGAACGCGTCATATTCATTTAAAACCTGATTGAGCTCATCGTTCATGATTGAAAACTCCTGAAAAGTAAAATTGAAAAACGGGGTTAGTGTCTGTAAGTGTATTGTAATATCCGGCTTAATGCTTTGTCAAACGCAAAGGCACAAATTAAACAGCCAAAGGCAAGTAAGAATGGTCTGACAATATGGATAGTTTTATATAAGCATAAATGCGTCAAAAAGGAACTTTGCTCCAAAGAAAACGAGCAACCCGCCGAGAACAGCGATGGCGACACGGTATGGCTGCTCTTTGATAAACCTGCGTGTTTTTCCGACAAACAAAGATATGAAACCGTACCAGATAAAATCAGCAAGCGTATGCCCAAAAAAGAATACAAACACACCGAGGTAGCCAAAAGCATAGTAAGACTGCATGAGAAATGAAAGGCCAATAACAGCCCACCATAAAACAAAATACGGATTGGATGCACTGATAAGGGCGCCGGATAAAAGCATGTTTTTCGCCGTTGCGTTTTGTTTGTCAAGCTGTATGGAGACTTTGTTACGTGCAGACTTGACGATCATGCCGATGCCGATATACATCAATAACAACCCGCCCAAAATGCCTATTATTATCTGCACAGTACTTGATTGAAGGATGGCGTCCAAACCGAGAAATATGAGAAAAATCAAAAAGATCTCTAATAATGCGTGGCCAAGCGTAATGATAAAGCCTGCGCGCGGCCCGGCTGCCAAAGATTGTTTGATCGTATAGGTGAGCAGCGATCCGGGCATCATCGCACCCGAAAACCCAACCCCAAGAGCGGATAAAAATATCGGTATCATCACTGTTTGGCAAAACATCCTTGAGTAGTATCAGTTTTCACTTATTGTACACTTGATTTTTGCCTTAATCCAGTGATGAATGTTTTTTTGTGTTTTTTTTATTTGCTTTATCAACATTCAGGTTATAATAATAGTAAAGAAAAAACATTTGGGGTTAAGTTATGCCAGAAAAATCCGCACATACAAACCGTCTCGCAAATGAAAAATCGCCTTACCTGCGCCAGCATGCGCAAAACCCGGTAGACTGGTATCCATGGGGCGGCGAGGCGTTCGATAAGGCAAAAGCTGAGGACAAGCCGGTATTTTTATCCATCGGCTATTCCACCTGCCATTGGTGCCATGTGATGGCGCATGAGAGCTTTGAGAGCGAGGAAGCGGCGGCATGGCTCAATGCGCATTTTGTTCCGGTGAAGGTAGACCGCGAGGAACGCCCAGACATCGACACGGTGTATATGGAAGTGTGTCAGGCGATGACGGGCAGCGGCGGCTGGCCGCTCACCATCATCATGACGCCAGAGAAAAAGCCGTTTTACGCCGGTACGTATTTTCCGCTGCATGATGTTTACGGCCGCATGGGGCTTATCACGCTGCTCAAAAAGGTTTCTGAACTTTGGCGGCAGGACAAAAGCGCATTGGCGGCGCATGGTGAAAAAGTTGCGGCGCAGCTTTCGGATATGCGGCATCCAAAGGCAGATACCGACGCGCAACAGGCGATAGAAGCCGGATTCAGTGTGCTTGAGCGCATGTTTGATGAGAAATGGGGCGGCTTTTCAGGCGCACCCAAATTCCCCATGCCGCATTACCTGTTATTTCTTATGGATATAAGCAAAGCGTACGGTATAAATGCACTTGGTCTGGTGAAAAAAACATTGGATGCGATGTATCGCGGCGGCATATTTGACCACGTAGGCGGCGGATTTTCCCGTTACTCCACTGATGAAAGATGGCTCGTTCCGCACTTTGAAAAAATGCTTTACGACAACGCACTGCTGCTGCGCGCATATATCGAAGGTTATGCCGCCACAGGCGATCATGATATGCTGTTTGTCGCCGAAAAAACGGCGCAATACATAATGCGCGACATGCAGGCGCCGCAAGGCGGCTATGACTCGGCGGAGGATGCAGATTCGGAAGGGGAGGAGGGGCTTTTTTATGTCTGGAGCTATGATGAACTCAAAAGCTGCCTCAACGCTGACGAATTTTCTCGGCTTGAGCTGCGCTATGGCGTTAAGCCTTCTGGGAATTTTGAAGGCAAAAACATACTGAACAGGATCGGGGTTGACGGCACAGCCGATGCAGAGGACACCATTATTTTAAACAAACTCTTCGCGCTGCGCGAAAAACGCATACACCCGTTCAAAGACACAAAGATTTCAGCGTCATGGAACGGGCTGGCTATTGAAGCATTCTCGCGTATGGCTATGGTGACGGGCAATCCTTTATATATGCAAAGCGCCAAAAAAGCTGCGGATTTTGTGTTAATACACATGACTCAAGACGGTGCTCTTTTTTGCGGCACGTATCTTGACGGCGCGGCAGGGCCTGCTTTTCTGCCTGATTACGCCAACATGATCAATGGCCTGTTGATGCTTTTTACAGCAACGCGGGATTTGGCTTATTTAAAGAATGCTTTGAAGCTAGCGGATAAGATGCTTTCTCTTTTTGCCGACGAAGACGGCTTTGCCATGTCCGCCAAAGATGCGGAAAAGCTGTTTATGCGCCCGCGCGACGAATACGACGGCGCCATGCCATCCGGCAGCGCATGCGCGGTCATGGCGCTTGTCTCGCTCTGGCAATGGACAGGCTCCCAAAGATGGCGCGATGCTGCCGATGCCGCGATCGCCGCGATGCTGCCGATGGCCGCAGCCTCTCCTTCCGCGCACATTCATTTACTGTCAGCTTTGATGAGGCGTATCACGCCGGACCGGCAAATCGTCATATCGGCAGAAGACGGCAATATGGAAGCGGCAGTTGTTTATCAGGAATTGCTCAAAAGGCATGCCCCCTTTGATACGGTTTTTTATTATGACAGAAGCGAAGAAACGGATAAGCTGTTTGCACATCTTTCGCAATACAAATCAAACGCGCCTTTTGCTGGTTACGTCTGTGAAAATTTTACATGCAAAAAGCCTGTTTTTACTCCCGGTGAACTCCTCGATTCGGTTTCAAAATAACGCTTATACTCATTGATAATAGATACTGAGTGCGAGACCTGCGATGACGGATAATCTATTTTATGACTTAAGGATATTTCTATAACTATTGACAATCCTTTTGGCTGCGCATAGTATTTATCAGAGTATAATATGGCCAAAAGGAGATCCGTATATGGCAGACTGCGCAAATTGCCCCTCAAAAAATACATGCAGTTCACAGGGCAGCTGTGAAATCAAAAACAATCCGTACAGCAATGTCAAACATGTTATCGGCGTGATGAGCGGTAAAGGAGGCGTTGGCAAATCTACGGTTTCCGCGTTGCTGGCAAAGGCGCTTTTTAATATGGGCTATAAGGTCGGCATTATGGATGCGGATATTACCGGGCCCAGCATACCGCGGCTTCTCGGGATAAAAGACGCTAAGGTCGAACAAAGCGAACTTGGGCTTTTGCCCGCGCAGGCCGGAGGCTTAAGCGTGGTATCGCTCAATCTGCTGATTGAGGATGAAATGCAGCCGGTGATCTGGCGGGGGCCTATGCTGGCCGGCATTGTCAAACAGTTTTGGGAGGAAGTGTTTTGGGGTGAGCTTGATTACCTTATAATCGACATGCCTCCCGGAACCGGCGATGTTCCGCTTACCGTGATGCAGTCGATACCCATAAGCGGCATAGTGATCGTCAGCGTCCCTCAGGATATGGTTTCGATGATTGTCGCAAAAGCCGCCAATATGGTCAAAATGATGAACATCAAGCTTATCGGTCTGGTGCAGAATTTTTCAAAACTCGACTGCCCGCACTGCGGAGAGCCGATACGGCTTTACGGCGACGAACAGGAAGCGTTTTTATCAGAGCATGATATTCGCCTGCTTGGCGAATTGCCCATGAAGCCATCGCTTGCACAAATCACGGAAAAAGGCCTCGATTTTAATGATACGCAGATAAAAAGCATAGCAAACGATATCGCAAAAAAAATGACCGAAGGATTAAAAACAGATAAAACGCAATGATCTATGACTTTTTAATCGCCTTTTCGGCGCTTTTTTTATAAAGACTGCATACGTGTTTAGTGCTTTAAACAGACTATGCAAAGTGATATGATATAATCAATAAAAAACAGGATTCGCCATGGATAAAAAAGTTCTTCAAAAACTCGGATTCGACAGTATCCTCAATATGCTCTTAGACTGCGCGCTTTCTGAATGCGGAAAAGCCGCTGCGCTTCATTTGATGCCGCAAACAAACCCGGAAAGCGTAAAAATGCTGGTTGAGGAAACGATTGAAGCGGAGAGCGTGCTGATGCGGCTTGCAGCTTCACCGATCACGGGGTTTGAAGATATAACCGCCGAACTATCCCGTCTCAAAGCGGGTGCGGATATCGGGTGCAGGGAGCTGCTGCGCGTCCTTGGGGTTTTAAAAGCCGCGCGCCGTGCCAAAAAGGGGTTTGACGGCAGCGGTGCGGACAGGCTTTTCGGCATGGCGCAAGCGTTGTTCTTTGATGACAAGCTGATCAATACTCTCGACAGTGCGATCGAAAATGAAAATAGGCTCTCAGACAGCGCTTCGGCGGAACTTGCGTCTGTGCGCCGGCGCATGATGAAAGAGAATGAGGGCATACGGGAAAAAATCAGCGCTATACTAAGGTCGCCAAAATATAAGGAATTTCTTCAGGATGCCATTGTGACCACACGCGGCGGACGATACGTCGTGCCTGTCAAACAGGAACACAAACGCGCAGTCCGGGGCCTCGTGCATGACCAGTCTGCGAGCGGCCAGACGGTGTTTATCGAGCCAATGGAAGTTGTGGAAGCCAACAACCGCATCAGAGAGTTAGAGCTTGCTGAAGCCGCTGAAACAGAACGTATACTTAAAGATTTTTCGCAGCAGCTGCGTGAAATTCGCGATATACTAAGGACAGATCTTGAGGTGCTTACGGCGCTTGATCTGATATTTGCCAAAGCGCGGCTTGCCGCATTGATGAAGGCATCTCCGCCAAATTTCAGCGAAGACGGATCGCTCGTTATTAAAAACGCACGGCATCCGCTGATCGATGCAGAAACAGTGGTGCCCATATCGCTTGAGATAGACGAAGGCTGCCGCGGCCTGATCGTTACGGGGCCGAACACGGGCGGAAAAACGGTCACGCTCAAACTGACAGGGCTGCTGTGCCTGATGGCGCAGAGCGGTTTGTTCGTACCTGCACAAAGCGGCACGATTCTTCCTGTATACTCAAAAGTGTATGCGGATATCGGAGATGAGCAAAGCATCGAGCAAAGCCTCAGCACGTTTTCTTCGCATATGGCTAACATCACGCACATCATAGGCCATGCAGATGACAATTCTTTGGTGTTGCTTGACGAGCTCGGCGCAGGCACCGACCCTGCTGAGGGCGCCGCACTCGCGATGTCTATACTCGAATCGCTTGAGGAACGCGGATGCACTGTGCTTGCCACGACGCATTACAGTGAAATAAAGGCCTATGCCATGTCCAGCAGCGTGTATAAGAACGCAAGCATGGCATTCAGCTTGAAAACGCTAAGCCCAACCTACCAGCTCATTATGGGTGTGCCCGGCGTTTCCAATGCCTTTGAGATCGCGAAAAAACTTGGCCTGGATGAAGAAATCATTTCGCGAGCGCGCAAGCACATGTCTGAAGAAACCGTCAAATTCGAACAGTTGATCGGTGAAGCAGAGCGGCGACGCGAAATAGCTGAACGCAAACAGCAGCAGGCAGAGGATTTTCGCCGAACGGCACAGTCTATTCGCGACAGAAGTGACAAGGAATTAAAAAAAGCACAGGATAAAGCACAAAAGCTGCTTGACCGTGCAAATGAACAGGCTTTGGAGATACTGCGTGAAGCACGGGAAGAAGCGGAGAATGTGATCGCGGGATTGAAACAGGCTCAGGCCTTGCGGCAGGAAGACATCAATGTGTCTCGCAAAACGCTGAAAGACAGCATCAACAGCACAGCGGCCAAGCTGCGCACTCAGCCAAAAACAAAGAGCAAAACATGCGCTGCAGACATCAAAACAGGAGATACAGTGCACATTATCAGCCATGGCGTCAACGCGACAGTGCTCAAAGAACCGCGTGACGGCAGAGTCTATGTGCAGGCAGGAGTGCTCAAACTTGAAGTCGACATTGGCGATATAGAGCCTGAGGTCAAGGAAAAAACGATATCAAAAATAGGCCGTATTGCGCGGGCGCAGACTTCTTCACCCGGGATGTCGAAGGATTTAAGAGGGCTGACGCTTGAAGAAGCCATACTCGAAGCTGACAAATATCTCGATCTAGCTTTTTTGGCCGGACTGACTGAAACCGTGCTGATCCACGGCAAAGGCACAGGTGTTCTGCGCACAGGCCTGCGCAGACATCTTAGATCGCATGCACATGTCAAAGATATGCGCCCCGGCCAATTCGGCGAAGGGGAAGACGGCGTGACTGTCGTCTCGATAAAGTAGGAGAAGCTTATGGATATTGCAAGCGCCTGCCTTGCAGGCATACCTTGCCGTTATGACGGGCAGGCGCGCGAAGAGGCACATATAAAAAAATTGTATGATGACGGTCTCATCAAACCTGTCTGTCCTGAATGTCTGGCACAGCTCCCTGTACCGCGGTGTCCTTCTGAAATCACTGGCGGAGACGGGCATGATGTCTTGTCAGGGACTGCGCGGGTCCTGGCGCAGGACGGCAGCGACAGAACGCAGGCGTTTATTGACGGGGCAAACAAAACGCTTCAGGCGGCCGTTGCCTGCGGCGCACAGCGTGCCTATCTGAAATCAAGAAGCCCTTCGTGCGGATGCGGGCGCATTTACGACGGTTCTTTTACAAAAACGTTGCGTCATGGGGACGGCGTGGCATGTGCCCTGCTCAAAAAGCACGGTATTGAAGTCATAGAAACATGATGAAGTTATGAATATTCGGTGAATACTGCATTTTATGACTTGGTCGCAAGTACCCATGGGTTTATAATATGCCATATAGAGGGAACAACGATGAGGTGATATGCCATGTCAAAAGATATACTGGTCATTGACGATGACAGAAACATATGTGAAGTGATCAAGCTCTATCTGCAAAAAGAAGGCTATAGGGTAACGCTTGCCTATGACGGGCAATCTGGGATTGATGCTTTTGAACGCAGCACGCCTGCCCTTATCGTGCTTGATATCATGATGCCCCGCATTGATGGCTGGGAAGTCTTAAAGCATATCCGCAAATCAAGCGCTGTACCCGTTATCATGCTTACCGCCAAAGGTGAAACCATTGACAAAGTACTGGGCTTAGAGCTGGGCGCAGATGATTATATCGTTAAACCGTTTGATCCAAAAGAATTTATTGCGCGTATTAAAGCCGTTATCCGGCGGGCGGGCATGCAGGAGGAAGAAAACCGTCAGATTTCGTATGAGGGGCTTTCTATTGATATCTCGAATTACACCGTCAAGTATATGGGCGAAGTCGTTGAAATGCCGCCAAAAGAAATAGAGCTATTGTTTTTTCTTGCTTCTCACCCCAACAAGGTTTATACGCGTGAGCAGCTGCTGCAGCAGGTTTGGAATTTTGAATTTTTCGGAGATTCACGCACAGTCGATGTGCATATCAAAAGGCTGCGTAAAAAACTCGGGGAGAACACCAACGGTTGGGAGATCAAAACAGTCTGGGGAGTCGGATACAAATTTGAGGTAAAATAATGTCGAGATCCCTGTTTGCCCGAATGCTTGTTGTCTATTTGCTGATCATACTTGTGACGTTTTTGCTTCTTGGTGGCGTCTTGTTTGAGACGCTCAAAACGCAATATCTTGATTCCCAGATGAACATGATGGTGGCAGAGGCTCAGGAAATCAACCAATGGGGCGAGGCGTACTTTTTTGGACGGCTCAGCGAGGATGATTTTCTTGAGAGTCTTTATCAAAAAGCCAAGGAAGACGGAACTGTGATATGGCTTGTGAGCCGCCAGGCCGGCAGAGTCAATATGATCGCCGACCCCTTGGGAAAGAGCGACATAGAGCTCGAGTTTTCCTCCGAAAGCATAAAGGAATTCTGGCAACAAACGCAGCAGGGACGCATCTGTAAGAGTGTATCGAATGTAGACAAATCTTTCAGAGGAACCGTGATGTCCGTGGCCATACCGCTTGAAGCTGCGGGCAGAATCACAGGGACGATCGTTATTCATAAAGAGGTTGATGCCGTGGGCGTTGGCTTAAGCGCAATATTCCGGCAGATTTTTGTGTTGCTTATGGGGTCAGTGGCGTTTGCTTTCGCGCTTGTGTTCGTGCTTTCCAGGTATATCGTACGTCCGATCAAAGACATCAGCCGCGGCGCCACGGAGCTTTCCAGAGGCAATCTTGACTGGCGCGTCAAACCCACAACACAGGATGAGATCGGTGAGCTGGCAGAGTCATTCAACAAAATGGCCGAGGAGCTTAAAATCCAAGACGGCTTGCGCAATACATTTATTGCGAACGTATCGCATGAGCTGCGCACACCCCTTGCATCTGTACAGGGCTTTATCCAGGGCATGCTTGACCGTGCCATTGAGGAAGGCGACAGGGATAAATATCTGGAAATCGTGTTGGGCGAAACAAAACGTATGAATATGCTGATATCTGATCTTTTGAGCCTTGCAAAAATAGAATCCGGCAAGTTTCCCATTGAATACAGCGAATTCGATATCAACGAGCTTCTAAGGCGCTGCCTGCTGATGTTCGAACACAGGATCGAAGAAAAACAGTTGAAGGTCAGCATACGCCTGTCTGATGAGCGGCTTGCTGTTTGGGCTGATGAAGACCGTATATCTCAGGTCATCACCAATCTTGTTGACAATGCCGTTAAATTCATGCCAAACGGCGGCAAACTGTCGGTTTGGACAGATCTTATCGGCAATAAAGTCCATATCCATATCGCGGATACCGGCGTAGGCATACCATCGGAAGACCAGCCGTTCATCTTTGAGCGTTTCTTCAAGGTCGATAAATCACACAGCAAAACAACGCCGGGCACGGGGATCGGACTATCCATCGTCAAACGCATCATTGCGCAGCACGGCGAAAAAATCTATTTTCAATCTGAGGAAGGAAAGGGAACGACATTTACTTTTACACTGACATGTGCTTTTCCGGAAAAAACACGCGTGAAATGATACGCGCATAATGCGCGTTCCATACAATGTCTTTTAAAAAACGGAGGCGATAAAATGGACGAAGAAAAACAGAACGGTCAGGATCAAGGTATGAGATCCAACGAGGGGGGCTCAAATAATGCGGGCTGGCAAAACGGGCAGTATTGGCCGCAGCCGCAAGGTTACGGGGCAAAGCCAAGGCAGACGCAACCTGTAAAAAAACGAAGCTGGATGCATGCTCTTGTTGCTTTGCTGCTTTGCGTTTGCCTTCTTGGGGGCATTGCGCTCGGCACTTTCCTGGTGGCGCCGTTTGCCAATCAACTCTCTGAGAACCTCGGCAAAAAGACGGCACAGCTTCCGGCGGCAGAGCAGCAAGAGGAAGCGCCGCCAGTTGTGCGTGAAGTGCCAAAAATCGGCGGTGAATCGCCCAATATCGAAGCAAATGAAAGCCCCATCGTGCAGATCGCAAAGGAAGTCGGGCCCGCTATTGTCGGTGTGACGGTCAGCGTTGATCAGAGAATGGGACGTGAACTCACAGAGATCGAAAGCGGATATGGGACAGGCATAGTGCTTACTGAGAATGGTTACATCGTCACGAACTATCATGTAATCGAAGGCAGCGATTATGTCAAGGTAACGCTGTATGATTCAACGGAATACAATGCCGTTGTGATCGGCGTCGACAAAGCGACCGATATCGCGGTGTTAAAAATTGAAGCTTTGGGTCTCAAAGCCGTTGCTCTTGGCAACTCTGATGAATTGCAGGTGGGCGAGGGCGTTGTTGCCATTGGCAATCCCTTAGGCGCTTCGCTTGCGGGCAGCGTGACGTCAGGGATCGTTAGCGCACTCAACCGCGAGATCACGACGCCCAACGGATTCAGCCAGAAATACATCCAGACAGACGCAGCCATCAATCCGGGAAACAGCGGCGGCCCTCTTGTCAACTTGAAGGGCGAGGTCATTGGCATCAATACGCTCAAAAGCTACCTCGCAGGCTATGACAATTACGGTGTGCCCATTGGCACCGAAGGAATCGGCTTTGCGATACCTATCTCGTCCGCCCGGCCGTTGATAGAACAGCTTATTGCGACAGGCGTGGTCGAACGTCCCGGCATCGGGATATCGTGCCTGGTCGATGAAACAAACAGGTTCAATCCGGTAGGCTCCCCGCAAGGTGTCACCATCATTGAGGTCGTGGAAGGCGGGCCTGCGGACAGGGCGCGGCTGATGCCCAATGATATCATCATGGATGTTGACGGAGAAGTGATGGATTCTGTAGAAACACTTGTTTCCCTGATCAAGAGCAAAAGAATCGGCGAAGAGCTTATGCTGACTGTGTGGAGGTCCGGTCAAGAATATCAGACCACTGTTGTTGTCGGGAATCTGAACGATGTCAACTGATTAAAAATTAGAAAAAGGCGTCTCCTGTACGAATCATGCCGGAGCGCCTTTTTTGTTTGCTCAAAATAATGCGGAGAAAACCTCAATGGCCGTATGTGAGAACCAGTTCCTGACCGTCTGCAATAAATTGTATATTGCCCAAAAGGTCGGTACGCAATGAGGCGATGCCGTATCTGTCAAGGAGCTCTAAGGTGTCGTCATGCGTGTGGCCGTAACGGTTGTCAGAGCCGCAGCTGATCACAACATATTCGGGGGAGACTCCTATTAAAAAAGCCTCGGAAGTGCTGCTTTTCGAGCCGTGGTGCGCGGCTTTCAGCACCTTGGCATCAACAGTATAACCGGCTTCAAGCACAAAACGCTCTGTCAATGCCTCCATATCACCTGTAAAAAGAAAATCAGTATCATCGAAGTCAAGAAAGATGACAGCGCTAGAGTTGTTGGCATCCCACTCTGCCTCTTTTGGCGGTGAAACAATGGTGCAGGCGGCAGGGCCGAACGAAAACTCAAGCCCTGCATAAGCGAGCGTCACAGGAATATGTTTTGATTCTGCAGCTTTCATATGCAGATAATACCAATAAGGCGAAAAGCACGAACAACGCAATCAGAAACGCGCCTAAAAGCAACGCTTTGTTTTTTGCATTTTGCTTGGTGGTTTGAGTCATCGAGGATCTCCGAAGAAAGCTTATTTAGTAAGATTGTAATATGCGTACCGATTGGCAGTCAATTAAGGCTACGTGAAAATGATGTAAAAAAACGAGTTTTTAAGTTGTACATCTCTTTTTTATAGGGTATAATCTTTTGATGAATCCAAACATAACAAAGTTTAAAATAAATTGCATATAAAGGAGCCATAAGATGACAAAAAAGTACGTGTATCTTTTTAGCGAAGGCAACGCCTCGATGAAAAACCTGTTGGGTGGAAAAGGCGCCAATCTTGCAGAAATGACAGGGCTTGGCCTGCCCGTGCCGCAGGGTTTTACCGTTACGACGGAAGCCTGCACGCGGTATCATGATGACGGTAAAGTGATCGCTGATGAAATCGTTGAAGAAATCTTCAAAGCACTTGAAAACTTAGAAGAGATCAGCCAGAAAAAATTCGGTGATCCTCAGAATCCGCTTCTCACATCAGTCCGTTCCGGCGCACGCGCTTCAATGCCGGGCATGATGGATACCATCCTCAACCTTGGGCTCAATGATGTGGCTGTCGAAGGGCTTGCAAAGCTGACGGGCAACCCGCGTTTTGCCTACGACAGCTACCGCCGGTTTATCCAGATGTTTTCAGACGTCGTGATGGAGATACCCAAGGCCAAGTTTGAACAGATCCTTGACCATGTCAAAGAAGAAAACGGCGCGAAAAGCGATACCGACCTGACGGCAGACAATCTAAAATCTGTCGTTGAACGTTACAAAGCACTGTATTTAAAAGAGCATGGCACGGAATTTCCGCAGGAACCCAAAGAACAGCTGCTTGAGTCGATAAAAGCTGTTTTCCGTTCATGGGACAACCCGCGCGCTATCGTTTACCGTCGCATGAATGACATCCCGAGCGACTGGGGCACAGCCGTCAATGTGCAGGCCATGGTGTTCGGCAATATGGGCGATGATTCGGGAACGGGCGTGGCGTTTACACGCAACCCGGCCACCGGCGAGAAAAAGCTATACGGTGAATATTTGATGAATGCACAGGGCGAAGATGTCGTTGCAGGCATCCGTACGCCCAAACCCATTTCAGAGCTTTCAAAATCCATGCCTGAGGTTTATAACCAGTTTGCAGCCATCGCGAAAAAACTTGAAGACCACTACCGTGATATGCAGGATATGGAGTTTACCATCGAAAAGGGCAAGCTATTTATGCTTCAAACAAGAAACGGCAAAAGAACGGCCGCCGCTGCGCTGAGAATTGCCGTAGACCTTGTCAGCGAAGGCAAACTAACGAAACAGGAAGCGCTTTTGAAAATTGACCCGAGGGCGCTTGATTCGCTTCTCCATCCGACATTTGACCCCAAAGCGGTCAAAAATGCATGCGGTATAGCAAGGGGCCTCGCGGCTTCACCCGGAGCAGCCGCAGGAAAAATTTACTTTACCGCTTTGGATGCAGTGACTGCCGCGAACGCCGGGGAAGAAGTCATACTCGTGCGCATGGAGACATCTCCGGAAGATATCGAAGGCATGTACGCCGCCAACGGCATACTGACTTCGCGCGGCGGAATGACCTCACACGCAGCTGTTGTCGCAAGAGGCATGGGAACCTGCTGTGTGGCCGGATGCGGTGAGATCCAGATATCTGAACGCAACAAGACGATGTCCACGCCTGACGGAAAAGTGTTCAAAGAAGGCGATTACATTTCACTTGACGGCTCAACAGGCGTCATTTACGGTGAGCCCATTTCCACACTGCCTGCCGAACTGACGGGTGATTTTGGAACTATCATGGAGTGGGCGGATGAAGTCAGAACGCTCAAAGTCAGGACAAATGCCGATACGCCCAAAGATGCAGAACAGGCATTGAGTTTCGGAGCAGAGGGCATTGGCCTTTGCCGTACTGAGCATATGTTCTTTGATGAGGAAAGACTGCCGGCCATGAGAGAAATGATTGTCTCCAAAACGCAGAGCCAACGCGTGCGTGCTCTTGAAAAACTGCTCCCGATGCAGAAGAAAGACTTCAAGGGCATCTACGAGGTGATGGGCGAAATGCCGGTGACTATCCGCCTGCTTGATCCGCCGCTGCACGAATTCGTTCCCCATGACGAAGAAGATATCAAGAAACTGGCGAAAGAAATGATCATGCCGATCGAAGAGCTTCAGGCCACGATCTCAGGCCTGCATGAATTTAACCCGATGCTGGGGCACAGGGGCTGCCGCCTGGCTGTGACGTACCCTGAAATCGCTGAGATGCAGACGCGCGCCATCATTGAAGCGGCCACAGAAGTATCAAAAGAAAAAGGCATCACGATAAGGCCTGAAATCATGATCCCGCTTGTCGGCGAAGCCAAAGAGCTTAAATATGTCAAAGATATCGTCGTAAAAACTGCTGAGAAGGTCATCAGCGAAACGGGCGCAAAGGTCGATTACCTTGTCGGAACGATGATAGAGGTGCCGCGTGCGGCGCTGACCGCTGATGAAGTTGCCAAAGAGGCTGAATTCTTCTCGTTTGGCACCAACGATATGACACAGATGACGTTTGGTTTTTCGCGTGATGATGCAGGCAAGTTCTTAGATGATTATTACAACAAGAAGATCTATGAATTTGACCCCTTTGCAAAGATCGATCAGAAGGGGATCGGCATTCTCATGAAGATGTCTGTGGAACTCGGCAGAAAAACGCGTCCCGATATCAAGCTTGGCATCTGCGGAGAGCATGGCGGAGAGCCTTCGTCAGTCCAGTTCTGCCACGAAATTGGTTTGAATTATGTATCCTGCTCACCTTTCCGAGTACCTATCGCGCGTCTTGCGGCGGCGCAGGCGGCGCTTGGCGTAACAGGCGGGGACACAAAATAGAAAAACACTCAGATTTACACAGAGGCGGGGTTTATGCTCCGCCTTTTGTTTGTAAACGGGCAGGACTTTTGTTACCGATGTATAAATTATAAGTATGAACGATTTAAGCTCGCATTTCCGGCAGTTCTTAGAACAGCGAGAATACGATATGCTTGTGCCGTATGCTGCGAAAGCCGCAGATTCGAAAGGCAGGTCAAGGCCGATGCAAGCCTGTCCTTTGCGTACGGCTTTTCAGCGTGACCGTGACAGGATCATCCATTGCAAATCTTTTCGCCGGTTGAAGCACAAGACACAGGTCTTTCTTTCACCTGAAGGAGACCATTACCGCACCCGGCTGACCCATACGCTTGAAGTTGCGCAGATCGCGCGCACCATCGCGCGTGCGCTCCGTCTGAATGAAGACCTCACAGAGGCTATTTCTTTGGGACACGATCTTGGACATACGCCTTTTGGCCATGCGGGCGAGCGTGTGCTCAACGAACTCACCGGCCATTTTGAGCACAATGAACAGAGCTTGCGCGTTGTCGAGCTGCTTGAGGGGGGCTCAGGGCTCAATTTAACGCATGAGGTGCGCGACGGCATTCTTAATCACAAGAAGAAATGCACTCCGGCAACGCTTGAAGGCATGGTGGTCAATTATGCCGACAGGATCGCTTATATCAACCATGATATCGATGACGCATTACGCGCTGGCCTCATCACGCATATTCCCCAAAAATGCGCCAAGCATCTTGGGCATACGCACAGCGACAGGATCAATACCATGATCACTGACATTGTCGTCAACAGTTTTGAGAAACCAATGATCGCCATGTCAGAGCAAACCGAAACGCTGACAGAGCAGCTCCGCCAGTTTATGTTTGAAAATGTGTATTTCGGGTCGGCAGCAAAAGCCGAGGAAACCAAAGCGGAAAAGATGATACGCATGCTGTTTGAAGTCTTTATGTCAAAACAGATGCTGCCCGGCGAAGACCATGACGAACGCGTACGGCAATACGGCCTTATGCAGACAGTGACTGACTATATAGCCGGAATGACGGACAGATATGCTGTCGCGTTGTTTCGAGAGATCTACATTCCGAAAGGCTGGTACAAATACTAGTGGCGAGATTTACAGATGTCTGGCTTTCTGACTTGTATGCAAAAAGCGACATCGTGGATGTGATATCTTCATATACGGCGCTTTCGCCGCGCGGAGGCAGGTATTGGGGGCTTTGTCCGTTTCACAACGAAAAAACCCCTTCTTTTTCTGTCAACCGGGACAAGCAGCTCTATTATTGCTTTGGGTGCAAGACAGGCGGAAATATTACAAACTTTGTGATGAAAATGGAAAACCTGTCTTTTGGAGAGGCAGTGGAAATGCTTGCGCAACGTGCCGGAATGCCTGTGCCGCAGATGCTTGACGACAAAAGATTCCGTGAAGCCAAAGAAAAGAAACAAAAGATCGCGCAAATGCATAAAATCGCGGCGCGCTATTATTTTGATATGCTGTTTGCACAGAAAGGCAAAGATGCCCTTGAATACCTGAAAGGAAGGGGGATCGGCGAAGAGATCATCAGACGTTTCGGCCTCGGGTTTTCTTCAGACAGCTGGGACAGCGTGGCTTCGCTTTTGGCTGACCAGGGTTTCAGCCAAAGCCTGATAAATGAAAGCGGCTTGGTATCCGTCAAGGATGGCAAGGCGTTTGATACGTTCCGCGGCAGGGTGATGTTTCCTATCATCAATGTTTTTGGAGATGTGATCGCTTTTGGCGGACGCACGATGGGTGAAGCAGCGCCAAAATACCTCAATACAAAAGAAACGTTGCTGTTCAACAAACGAAGGAACCTTTATGGCATTGACCTTCTGCGCAAGCAGCGATCGGCAAAAAGCGCTGTCATCGTAGAAGGTTATATGGACGTCGTGTCTATGGCGGCACATGGTGTGAAAGCCGTGGTCGCTTCGCTCGGCACCGCGTTTACCAAAGAACAGGCGGTGTTGCTCAAACGTTATGTCAGTGATGTTTTTATAGCCTATGACGGTGATGATGCGGGAGAGCTCGCCACACAAAAAGCGATCGATATACTTGAAGGCCAGTCTTTTTCGGTGCGTGTGATCCGCTTCGATGCAGGATACGACCCTGATGATTTTATACGGAAATATGGTATCAGAGGGTTCGCCGCAAAGGTCAAAGCTTCGCCGACCTCTATGGGATACAAACTTCAAACTGCCGAAAAGAATTTTGATCTTACAACTGAAGACGGCAAAGAAGCATACGCCATAGAAGCTGCAAAAATACTTGCGGGAATCGAAAGCCCGATCACGCGTGAACGCTATACAGAAGAAGTCGCAAAAAAGACGGGCTATTCTGCGGCTTCTGTGATCGGGCAAATGCAAAAGAAAAGCAAAGAACAGAATACAAATACCATTTACAGGTATAATAGTACTGAAAAAAGCGGCAGCGGAGGTATTGAAGCCGCATTTTTGGCCTGTGCAATGGCAAATTTGTTGCATTTTGAAAAGGTTGCCGACGAACTTTGTGCGGATGATTTTGCGCTTCGCACGCATAAAAATATTTTTTCCGCAATATACGACAGCGTAAAAAGAGGAATTCAGCCAACATATGCCGAACTATTATCCGAACTTGAGAGTGAAGAGGATATAAGCGAAGCGTCAAGGCTTGCCGGAACAGACTTTTTTGCACAAGACCCACTTGCATATCTTAAGGATTGCATCAACAATATCCTTATAAGAAAAAAAGAAATTGAACGCGAAGCGCTTATTGATGCGCTTAGCAATGCGCACCGTGAACAAATGTGTCAACTGCTTGCCGAAATTGGGCAAATAGATAAAGAATTAAGCCAAAGAAAGCACAAAGAATAGGTGATTGAATTTTGAACAAGAAAACGGCTGATATGCCGAACAACACAGCAAAGGCCGGGAAAGAAAGAGACGGCAATGCTCTAAAAAACGTAAAAAAAACATCTTTGCTTGAAAATGAAATTTTTAAGCAGGATTCTTCTGACGAACAGCCGCAGACAAAGAATGATATTAAATCGGAACGCCATGCAGGCAAAGACATTGCGCAGCATCAGGCGGAAATAACGCTTTCTCAGGAAAATCTTGCGCGTCTGCAGGCGCTCGGCGTTATTTCCAGTATTGACAGAGAAGAAAAGATCAAGGAAGTTATTGAAAGCGGGAAGAAAAAAGGCGTCCTGACTTATAAAGAAATCAACGACGCTCTTGACGGTGCAGAAATTGACGCGGAACATCTTGACAGGCTTTTAGGTGCGCTTGAAGAGATGAAGATCGACGTCATCGACAGCGAGCTGGAGAAAGATATCACGGACGAAGAAGAAGATACAGACGCTGATGTCGATCTTTCCATACCTGAGGGCATCAGCATTGACGACCCTGTCAGAATGTACCTGAAAGAAATCGGCAAGGTCAACCTTTTATCTGCTGATGAAGAAGTTGAACTTGCAAAGGCCATGGCTCTCGGTGAAGACGCCGCAAAAAGAAAGCTTGCGGAAGCCAATTTGCGCCTTGTTGTCAGCATTGCCAAACGCTACGTCGGCCGGGGTATGTTGTTCCTTGACTTGATCCAGGAAGGCAACCTGGGGCTTATCAAAGCTGTTGAAAAATTTGATTATACAAAAGGCTATAAGTTTTCCACATATGCGACATGGTGGATCAGGCAGGCCATCACGCGTGCGATCGCAGATCAGGCTCGCACGATACGGATACCCGTTCATATGGTGGAAACCATCAATAAGCTGATACGCGTATCACGCCAACTGCTTCAGCAATACGGTCGTGACCCGCTGCCTGAAGAAGTCGCGCGCGAAATGGATATCAGCGAGGATAAGGTCAGGGAGATCATCAAGATAGCACAGGAGCCCGTTTCTCTTGAAACGCCTATCGGCGAAGAGGAAGACAGCCATCTTGGAGACTTTATTCCTGATGATGATGCGCCTGCGCCAGCGGAAGCTGCGGCATTCACATTGCTCAAAGAGCAGCTTATGGATGTACTTGATACGCTGACACCGCGGGAAGAAAAAGTTCTGCGTTTGCGTTTCGGGCTCGATGACGGGCGTGCACGCACGCTCGAGGAAGTCGGAAAAGAATTCATGGTCACGCGGGAGCGTATACGCCAGATTGAAGCAAAAGCGCTGCGCAAACTGCGGCATCCGAGCCGGAGCAAAAAGCTGCGGGACTTTCTGGATTAGCATAGCGGTGCTCAATTTCATCAGCAAACCCACACGGCAGTCTTCATAAGGGCTGCCTTATATTTGGGCGTTGCAGGGGGGCGCAAATGTTATCTGTGAGGCTAAAAACTATTGCACGGATGGTGCCAACGGTCAAGACGGTCGCAGATATCGGCTGCGATCACGGCAAGATTGCGGTTTGGCTTGTTGAAAACGGAGTCGCGCAAACAGCCGTCTGCTGTGACTTGAGCGGCCCTTCGCTTGATAAAGCACGCAGGCTTGCAGAAGCTAAGGGGCAAAAGGAAAGGATTCTGATGCGCGAAGGCAGCGGTTTTGACGTGCTTGAGCAGGGTGAAGTGCAGGCAGCCGTGATCGCCGGAATGGGCGGCGAACTGATCGCTGACATTCTTGACGAGGGCGGCTGCAAAGTTCCACAATACCTGATACTGTCCAGCAACAAAGCTCCTTGGGCGGTGCGCAGAAAACTTTGCAGCATGGGTTTTTTAATAGAAGATGAACAGCTCGTACTGGAAAGAAGAAAGTATTATCCTGTGATCAGAGCAAAACGAGGCAAAGCACGCACACTCAGCGATATTGAGCTTGAGCTTGGCCCGGTGTTGCTTGAAAAAAGGCCTGAGCTCTTAAAAAAATATGTGCTTGATCTGATAAAGCAAGCACAGAGAATACGTGATGAAATTAAAAAATCAAAGTCACCAGAAATGCATGTCTTAAGAGAAATGGACAGGCGGCAGAAAAATTATTCGGAGGTGTTAAAATGTCTGTAGACTTGGGGCATTTTATAAAGGCTGTTGAAACCATCGCACCGCCATGGCTTGTCGAGGCCTGGGACAATTCGGGGCTCATATTGCGCTGCAGCGATACTGTCAGCAAGGTGCTCGTTGCGCTTGATGTGACAAAAGCTGTCGCAACCGAGGCAAGAGAAACAGGCTGTGATATGATACTTGCGCACCATCCATTGCTTTTTGAGCCAAAAAAGACACTGGATAGCCGCCATGCTGCCGATGATGTGCTCATGGAGCTGATAAAAGCAGGCATTTCGCTGTACGCAGCGCATACGTCATATGATAAAGCAGACGGCGGCATCAATGATATGTTGGCACATAAAATTGGGCTGGTCGATGTCCGTGCGGCTGAAGACGGATTGATGCGTATCGGATGCCTGCCAAAACAGATGGATAAAGATACTTTTTTACATAAAATCAAAAGTTCGTTGAATGCTCTGAATCTGCGTATTTCTGCAGTTCCGCATAAAAACATAACATGCGTTGCCGTAGCCGGAGGCAGCGGAGGTGACTTTTTATTTTCAGCAAAAGAGGCCGGTGCGCAAGCACTCATTACGGGCGAAGCCAAATACCATCATTTTTTAGAATCACAATCACTTGGCATATGTCTTGTTTGCGCCGGGCACTTTGAAACAGAGTGTCATTTCACGCAGCAGATATTTATGAGTTTACAAGCATGGCTCGATGAGGTAGAATTAGATTTGGCTATTGTCAAATCAAGCAGTGAAAGAGCGCCGTATACCGAAATATAATTTTTTATGGCGCAGGGGAGGATTAAGTATTTGGATAAGCTGGCTTTGCTATATGAGTACCAGCAGGCGGATGCCGAGCTTGAGGCTTATGAAAAAAAATTAAAGAATACACCGGCAAGAAAACAGCTCATCAAGCTGCAGAACTTTCTGAAAAAGCAGCAGTCCGTGCTGCGTGAGATGGAAAACAAAGCGCTGGTTGAACAAAACGCGCTTTCGGAAATAGAGACGCAGTATGACCGGATGATTGAGCTTTTGAACAAAAAGCACAAGGACATCGGCGAATATGAAAAGATGGAACTTGATGAGATAGACCCTGGCGTTGTACACGGTCTTGTTCATGAATACGAAACAACGTATGAAAACATCATGAAGCAAAAGCGCAGAGCCATCGCGGTGATGACCAAAGCCGAAGAAACGGCAGCGCGCTTAAAGGAAATCTTGCCGCGTGTCAGCAAGGCGCAAAAAGATTTTGCTGCGCTTAAAAAACAGCATGAGGAAGAGCTTCGCGCAGGTGCAGCAGAGCTTGATAAATTGAAAAAAACTGCCGAGGCAGCGGCTGCCAAGGTTGATACTTCGTTGATTGAAAGATATGTCCGAATCAAGCAGAACAGGGCAATGCCTGTTTCTCAGTTAAAAGACGGACGCTGTATGGGATGCAATATGGAGCTTCCCTCGCGTGATTTGGCAAAATTGAAAAAGCCGGGTAAAATCGTAGAATGTGAGAATTGCGGCCGTATACTTTTTCTGATATAATAATACTTGAGCAAGCTGAACGGTCGCCCGGTACTGGCTTATGTATTCAAAGTATAACTGACAAAAAAAGAGTACATAATCCAGTGCCGGGAGGAAAGTCCGAGCTCCGCAGGGCAGGACGCCGGGTAACTCCCGGTGGAGGCGACTCTAAGGAAAGTGCAACAGAGAGATACCGCTTTAGCATCATTGCTGGAGCAAGGGTGGAAAGGTAAGGTAAGAGCTTACCAGAGCCTTGGCGACTTGGCTGCTATGTAAACCCCGTCCGGTGCAAGATTGATAGTGGGCATGATGCGGTTGCCCGCCGCGCCCCATGTAATCGCTGGAGCCTGCTGGCAACTGCAGGCGTAGATAGATGACCGTTTTCGACAGAACTCGGCTTACAGGCTTGTCTCAAACCAAACAAACAGGAAGCTCTTTTGAATCAACAGAGAGCTTCTTTTTTTGTATCGATAAGCGGCATAAAGACAATAATAATTTTAATGAAAACAGAACTTTTTAAGGAGCGTCTATGCAATTCAAGAAAAAAGCCCAAATATTCGATGAATTAACGCTCTCAAGGGATGAGCTGCTCAAAGTCGCTGCAGAAATGTCTGTAAAGGACAGAGTTATTTTAAAAAAAACAGACCATGCACATCTGCAGCTTCATGAAGAACGCCGTATGATTGAAAACGCTTTTTTGGCAACGCGCCAAAACAAACATCTCGGCAAAGAATTACCGGCTCTTTCGGAATGGTTTTATGATAACCGCACATTTTTTATGGAGCAGATAAAACTGCTTGAGTTAACAAACCGCCCCTGTATCCTGCCTCATATAGCCAACGGCCGGTATGCGCAATGGCCAAGGAGTTTGGCGCTTGCATCAGTGCTGCTTGGACACAGCGCACTTGATATTTCAATAGCAAGCATCACAGAGTTCCTCGATACGTATCAAAAAGAAGCAGAGCTTGATTCCGGAGAGATATGGGCGTTCGCGGATATGCTGAAAATCGGGCTGCTTCGTGCAGCCGCGCAGCTCGGGCATCAAAGCACAGATTATATTCGCATGTGGAACCGTGCAGAAAAATTTTGTGAAAAAGCTGAAAAAAACATGATGGTATCAGATACTCTGTTTGACGAATACCGCAATGAAATAACGAACCCGATCTTTTTAGAGCATGTGAGCAATCTGCTGCGGGACAGCCCTCAGATATCTTCAGTCAGAAAGAGCCTTAATAAAAAGCTTTTACTAAAAGGGCAAAACATAGATAAACTTATCAAAATGGCTCATACAGAGCAGGCCTTTGGGATCCTGCGTATTTCGGGCGCCATCTCTTCATTAAGACTGCTGTCAAAAGTCTGTTTTGAACAGATATTTGAAAATATTTCTGCTGTACACCGGTATTTAAAAGAAGATACAGAATACGAAAAGATGGATTTTGAGTCGCGTGACTTTTACCGAAGAGCCATCAGCAGTATTGCCTCAGCACTCAAATTGCCTGAGGTTGTTGTTGCACGGACTGCAATGAAAATGGCAGCAAAAGAACAAATCCATGTTGGGTTTTTTATTGCGGGGCATAGAATAAAAGAACTTTATACTCAACTTGGCGGTATGCCGTTGCGTGTCGAATCAAAACGTTTTTTCAAAAAACATATGATGTTTTTTTATGTGGGCGGCGCCGCAGCATCAGCAGCAATCAGCGCTTTGCTGCTTTCTCTGGTGCTTTTTTATATGTTTCCGGCGATCGTTGGCATACTTGGCTTTGTTGTCAGTTTGATACCCATTTATACAGTGTCCATAGCAGTGAGCAACAGGTTGTTTGCATTGTTGTGCAGGCCTGCATTCATACCGAAAATGGCACTTTATTCAGGTATCCATAAAGATTGTGCAACAATGGTGGTTATTCCGGCATTGATCACCAGCGATCTTGACGGGATGGATATTTTAAGCAAGATGGAAGTGTATTACGCTGCCAATCAGCAGGAGAATCTTTTTTTTACACTGCTATCCGACTTTAAAGAAGATAAAAATGAAATCGCAGCGCAGGATGAAGCGATGATAGAAGGCCTCGAAAAACAAGTTGCGTGTCTTAATACTCAGTATGGCAGGCATGTCTTCTTTTATGCGCAGCGCAGACGTATTTATAACAAAGAGAACGCAAAATACGGCGGATACGAGCGAAAAAGGGGAGCCTTGCTTGATTTTTGCGAGCTGCTGATCGGTGATTTATCCGCATTCGTCCATGTGACCAAAGAGCTGCCGACAAAAATAAAATATGTAATCACGCTGGACGCCGATACGCAGCTGACCAGAGATGCAGCCGTAAAAATGATCGGAGCGATGGAGCATCCTTTAAACCGGCCTTTGCTTGACGAGGAAAAAGGCATTGTGACAAAAGGATATGGTGTCATGCAGCCGCGGATAGGTGTGGATGTGGCCAGCGCCGCGAAATCAAGATTTTCGCTTATTTTCTCCGGTAAAGGCGGATTAGACGTTTATGCAAGCGCAACATCTGATATATATCAGGATGGGTTCGGCACGGGCATATATACGGGAAAAGGGATATTCCATCTTGAGTTGTACAAACGCATATTGCGGGATGCTTTTCCCGACAACAGCATATTAAGCCATGATCTGCTCGAAGGCAGCTATATGCGATGTGCATTGCTCAGTGATGTGGTGCTTATGGACGGGTGTCCGGCGCGGTACACATCCTGGGCAACCAGACAGCACCGCTGGACCCGCGGAGACTGGCAGCTTTTACCCTGGATTAAAA
This sequence comes from Christensenellales bacterium, assembly GCA_040768905.1. GTDB lineage: Bacteria > Bacillota > Clostridia > Christensenellales > SZUA-584 > SZUA-584. The sequence continues at coordinate 995,212 of JAXGMA010000001.1, read as the reverse complement.
GCACGATACGAACCAAATCAGGCACAAGAAAGAACCCGCTGTCCGCTTTGCAAAGATACCAGATCATTGACAACTTAAGGCGCAGTTTAACTGTGCCCTTTTGCTTCTTCGTGATACTTTTATCCCAAACTGCTTTCTATCAAAATGCGTTTTTTTGGTTTATATCCGGTCTTTTGCCGCTTTTTATTGATGGAGTCCTTGATTTTTTGTCTCGATGTTCTCTGCTTCTGCGCAAAACCGGAAAGGGTGCAACTTTAAGAGATATTTGGCACGAGACAAAAAGCATATTCGAGCAATCGTTTTATAAGTTTGCTTTCTTGCCGTATGAAACGTTTCTGATGCTTGATGCTGCTGTTAAAAGCATGATAAGGATGGGTGTAACAAGACGCAATTTGCTTGAATGGCAGACGGCAGCCGAAGGGGAAAAAAATTCAAAGTCAGGCATCGCTTATTATTGGAGCAAGATGGCCGCTGCACCTTTGCTGGCTTCGATTCTTTACGCGTTATCCATTGTCTTTACACGCAGTTTCTCGGTCGTTGCTTTTGGGATATTCAGTTTATGGTTTTTTGCTCCATCTATAGCGCAGGCGATCAGCCGTCCGCGGCGTTCAAAAATCCATAGACTCAATGCAAGCCAAAACGCATATCTTATTGACATTGCACTGCAAACATGGTTGTTTTTTGAACACTTTGCTAAGGACGATGAGTATTATTGGATGCCGGACAATTATCAGCACAGCCCCGGCAAAGGCTCAGCAAAACGCACATCGCCGACAAACGTGGCTTTGTCCATGGCTGCGTTTGCGTCTGCTTATTACATGGGTTTTTGCTCGGTTTCAGAAACGATCAAACGTCTTGAAAGGTGTACGGCTGGCATCGAGAAAGCCGAAAAATGGCACGGACATCTTTATAATTGGTATGACATAACCAATTTGCAGCCGCTTGAGCCGATGTATGTGTCTTCGGTCGACAGCGGGAATCTCGCATGCTATCTGGTCTTGATGGATGCGGTACTCACCGACATGTTGAAGCAGTCTTTTGCATCTTTTATTCATCACGGTGTTGCTGCTGCAGCACGTGCCGAAGGCCAGAAGATACCGCTTCATCACGATGCAGACATTTTCAGCATTCTCCATGCGCTTGAATTATTAGATAATGCCGACGGGTTGCTCCAAAACTGCCGCTTGCAATCATTGGAATGGTTTCAAGCATATGCACCCTGGGCACGGATACTTTGGCACTTTCCAGCTTCAAAGGCACATATCTATGCGCCGATGACGCAGCATATGCGCCAAATCCTAAGGTTTATATCTCCAATAGGTTATATAGAAGCTTTCCATAGTATATTGGAGATCCTCTCAGAAATCTATCAAAAAGCAAAAAAGGATCATGATGAGGAGGCGCTTTGCTTTGCAGCGGAGATGGAAAAAGCATTGGGTGAAGGGTATGTGGCGGTTCGGCGTCTGTGCCGGCGCATCGAGAAACTCAAAAAACGTATGAACGCAGTTTTCACTGCCATGGATTTTTCGAAGCTGTATGACGATGAAAAATGCCTTTTTTCAATTGGGTATGAACCAAGGCGAAACGCCTTGAGCGATTCACATTATGACCTTTTGGCTTCTGAAGCACGCGCAGCAAGCTTTATTGCCATCGCCAAGGGAGACATTTCTGAGAAGCACTGGTTTCGCTTGTCACGGCCGCTTACTGTTGCAGGACAAGGACGTGCGCTGCTTTCTTGGGGCGGCACGATGTTTGAGTACCTGATGCCGCTGATATTGCTTAAGAGTTATGATAATACGCTTCTTGGCGAAACGTATAAGTCTGTCGTAGATATGCATGTGAGCTACGGTGAACAGCGTCATATTCCCTGGGGCGTATCAGAATCAGGTTACTATGCGTTTGATCTTCATCTTAATTATCAGTATAAAGCATTCGGCGTGCCTGGCCTTGGTTTAAAGTCAGGGCTTGTACGTGAATCTGTTGTGGCTCCTTATGCCACCTGCCTTGCGCTGCACGTCAATCCGCGTCTCGCCATAGCAAATATGATGCGCTTGAAGAAACTGGGCGCTGCAGGCAAATACGGTTTCTATGAAGCTATAGATTATACTTGCGCACGCATGCATCTAGGAAAACAAAAACACATCATCAAAAGCTATATGGCACACCATCAAGGCATGATACTGGCTTCGATACTCAATTGTGTTCAAAATGGAAGGTTTCAGGAGCTTTTTCACAGTGTGACTTGTATCAAGGCAACAGAAATGCTTCTTAAAGAAAAAGTACCGCCCCGGAGCATCGTTCTCAATGTCAGAGATAAGCAAGAAACCACAGCAGTTTTAGCAGAGGAGATCCGCGCTGTCAGAACATACCGCACACTGAGCCATTATCCCCAGGCGCATTTTTTATCCAACGGAAACTATACCGTTATGCTGACACAGATGGGAACCGGTTACTCAATGTGCCGCGGCTATTTGATAAACCGCTGGGGAAACGATGTTCTTAGGCGTTCGCCGGGCATTCATGTTTTTATCAAGAATTTAGAATCAGGAGCCGTATGGTCAGCGGCCTTTTTACCGACATGTTTGAGAGCAGATGAAGAACGCGTTCAGTTTGAACCGCACAAAGCAACTTTTTTCAGAAAAATCGGAGGCATCGAAACAACGCTGACAGTTTGCGTTTCGCCCGAATGTGATATGGAAATACGCGATCTTGAAATCAAAAACTGCGGCAATCATGAGGTCAAGCTTGCCCTGATATGCGTGCTTGAACCAGTGTTAAGCAAAGAGAGAGATTATCTGGCACACCCTGCTTTTACTGAACTGTTTATAGACACGCAGCCTGATATTGAAAGCAAAACGATATATATTTACCGAAGGAACCGTCCGGTTTTTGCTGCTATAAAGGCTTGTTTTGATGGAAAGGCCGAACTGCTCACAGACAGAGCACACATTTTTGGACGCGGCACAGTGTTTGGAACACCTCAGTTTTTAAGAGCCAAACAAAACGAGCAGGATATAAGCAAAGCGGCAGCTTTGCAGGCTGTAAAAATCGTTCCGCCGGCGGAGACAGTGAGCGCAGCCTTTGTCATTGCATTGTCTGACTCCCAAAAACGATTAAAAGACTGCATAGGAACAATATCAGCCAAAGAAGACATAAAACGTACGGTCAACCTTGCATGGACACATGCACAGGTTGAAATGTGTTATCTGAAATTAAAAAGCATGGAAGCCAATTTGTTTCAGCAGATCGCATCACGTACTGTGATCAGAATACCGTCGTCTTGTTTGTCTTCAGGAACACCGCAGGGGAAAGATACTTTGTATAAGTATGGTCTTTCGGTTGAAAATCCTCTTGTTTGTCTATTTGTTGATGGGCATGAAAGCGTGGATATAGAAGCGGTCAAAATGTTGACCAAAGCGCATGAATTCTTAAGTCTTAAGCAAATACCGGCAGAACTCGTTTTTGTGTACGATGACAGCGGTGCCTATACAGATATGATGCGTGACTTGATCACTGAAGCGGCGCAGACAGCAGCCGGCAGAGCTCATGGAAGGATCGCTGTTGTGCCGCGGCGAAATCAAGATGATGCTGCCACAGCGGCCGCAGCGTCTTGCCTTGTGCTTTTCAGCAGGATCTCCATCGCTGAACAGCTCAAGATCCCGCATCTGTTGCGTCCGTATCATGTCTTCGAACGTGAAGTTCCACACAGGCGTTACAAAGTGCCCAGAAGGCTCAAATCATATGATAACGGCTCCGGCGGGTTTTTAAGAGGCGGAAAGGAATACTGCATCGAAGTGACAGGTTGCCCGCCTCTGCCATGGAGCAACTTACTCGTCGGCATGAGCCTTGGCTGTATCATCAGCGCAGGCGGCGGCGGTTATACATGGGCGGACAATGCCCGCATGCTTCGGCTGACGCCTTTTCGAAACGATGCCCTGACAGATGTACCGGGAGAAGGCGTGATCATCCGCAATGACAGGACGGGCCATGCCTTCAGTGTCGCGCCGGATATGTATGCAGATGGAAGATACAGGGTGATACATGGCTTAGGCTATACGTCATTTGAACGTTTCGGCAGCATTCACACATATATGACATATTATACCGACAAAGAGATGCCGGTAAAAACCGGTATCTTAAGCATAACGAACAATACAGCTAAGGATGAGGTATTTTCCGTTTATTATTATGCAGAGCCTGTCCTTGGCGCACAGGTTGTCAGCGGAATAAGTGCAAGAAAAATCAACAGCCGGATTGAAGCCTTCTCTCCGTTTGCCCCGATCCCGGGGAACATGTTTATCTCTATCCCGGGACAAAGTGTGCGCTGCACGGCTTCTGCCCACGAGTTTTTCGGTGTACCCGGGCATAATATACTGCCCGAGGCATTAAAAACAGCGCAATTATCCGATGATGACGGATGCGGTGCATCTTTGTTGTGCCTCCAGGCACAGCTGAAAATTGCAGCTGGCGAAGAAAGAAAGCTTAACCTGATTATGGGCTTTGGAGACAAAGCGTTGATTGAAAGCACAGAATCGAAGATGGGCAGTGCGCAAGCAGCAGAAGAGGCACTGCGCATGACAAAAGACTTCTGGCGTGACTTGACCGGAAGGCTGCGCATATCCACCGGCAAGAAATCATTTGACACGATCGTCAACGGCTGGCTGCTTTATCAGACATATGCATCGCGTCTGCTCGGACGCACGGGTTATTACCAATCTGGCGGTGCTTACGGTTTTCGCGATCAGCTGCAGGATGTGATGGCGCTGCTTTATACCGACCCTAATACCGCATACAGCCATCTATTAAAATGTGCATCACGCCAGTTTATAGAAGGGGATGTGCTGCACTGGTGGCACGAACCTGCGTGGGGTGTACGCACCTATATTACTGATGACAAGCTCTTCCTGCCGTATGTCGCGTGCGAATATGAACGTGTGACTGGAGACATGAGCATTTTTGACAAGCAGGTCCCGTATCTTAAGAGCCGCCCTATTCCCAAAGGCCAAGTCGACCTTTACGAAAGATTTGAAGAAAGTGATTATACAGAAAGCCTGTTCCTGCACTGCAAACGCGCTATAGATTCCGCACTGAATCTGGGGCAGCATGAACTGCCGCTCATGGGCACCGGAGACTGGAACGACGGTATGGATAAGGTGGGCGAAGGAGGAAAAGGGGAAAGCGTCTGGCTCTCATTTTTTCTTGCCGTTATCATGCAGTCTTTTGCGGCTGTTTGCCGGATGCGCGGAGAAACAGAACTTGCAGAAAGTTATGACAAAAAGCGCATAGAGATCAAAAACAATATTGAAAAGAACGCATGGGACGGAGAGTGGTATCTGCGCGCTTATTTTGACGATGGCACGCCTGTCGGCAGCAGTATGTCTCCGGAGTGTTCTATTGATCTTGTGTCTCAGGCGTGGTCAGTTCTATCCGGCGCTGTGCGTGCGCGGCGCGCATTCTTTGCTGCTTATGAACATCTTGTGATGCGGGAACACGGTGTCATTCGTTTGCTTATGCCTCCGTTTGACAAATGGGAAAAGGATCCTGGGTACATCAAGGCGTATTTGCCGGGCGTGCGTGAAAACGGCGGGCAGTACACCCATGCGGCTGCATGGTTTGTCATTGCAGCGGCCAAGCTAAAACTTAAAGATGATGCGCTCGATTTGTTTCAGATGATCAATCCAATCAACCATACGCGTACGCCTGCGGGTGTGGCCAAATACAAGGGGGAACCTTATGTCATAGCGGCGGATGTCTATGATGCGCAAGGCCACACCGGACGTGCCGGATGGACATGGTATACAGGAGCCGCCGGGTGGATGTACCAGGCTGCTATAAAACATATCATAGGTATGCACATCGAAAGGGGCGCTTTGACGATAAACCCCTGTGTGCCGGATAATTTCGGGCGGTATACGATTGAATATGACAAAGATGGCGCAACTTATATCATCAATGTTGACATCACGCCCGGTTATCAGGGGCAAGCATGGCTGCAGATGGAGGGCAGTTCTGCGGTACGGGAACTTAAGCTTGATAAGAGAAATGGCGTTCATAGAATATTCGCTTGTTGGAAGACATAAACAGGTGTTATACTCATGGCTATGATGAATGAATTACTTGCCATGTCGCAGCAAGAGCTTGAGGCACAGGGGCATAAAGTGCCGGATTTTATCGTTGTGACACCTGATGCCTATGTGGATCACCCGTCGTTTGCTGCAGCCATTATCGGCCGGTTTGTGAAGAGCCTCGGTTACAGCGTTGGCATCATTGCCCAGCCAGACTGGCGGGAGGTGGGTGACTTTTTAAAGCTCGGCACACCGCGTTATGCGTTCTTGTTAAGCGGCGGAAATATGGACGGTATCGTCAGTATGTACACGTCGTCCAAAAAACTGCGCAGTGAGGATAGGTTTTCGCCCGGCGGCAAGAGCGGCCTTCGTCCGCCAAGGCCGACGATCGCGTATACTGCACGGCTTAAGCAGGCGCACAGCCAAACGCCGGTGATCATCGGCGGCGTTGAAGCCTCAAACCGCCGGTTTGCACATTATGATTATTATGAAGACAGAGTCCGGCGTTCCTATCTTGCCGACTCAAAAGCGGATCTGCTTGTATACGGCATGGGTGAGGGGCCTCTCGAAGAGATCTGCCGCGGCCTTGCACAGGGGAAGCGCATCAATGAGCTTGCAGGGATACGCGGCACATGTGTGATCAAACCAAAAACACAGCTGCCCGCTCATTATGCAGAGATACCGCCCTTTGAAATCGTGTCTGCCGATAAAAAGGCTTTTGCTGCAGCCTGCAAAACCATCAGCGAAAATGCTGTTACGTACGGCAAAACGCTCATACAGCGCCACGGAGACCGTTATCTGGTTCAGTACCCGCCAGCGCTGCCGCTATCAACATCAAAAATGGATGAAATATATGGCTTGCCGTTTACGCGGCGTGCCCATCCTTCGTACTCTGAACCAGTACCTGCGCTCAGCGAGGTTCAGTTCGGCATCACCGCTATGCGCGGGTGTCCCGGGATGTGTGCATTCTGTTCGATATCCGCCCATCAAGGCAAGCGCATTCAGAAAAGATCCAAGAAGTCTATTGTGAATGAAACCATACGTTTAGCATCAATGGATGGTTTTAAAGGCAACATTTCGGATGTGGGCGGCCCGACTGCCAATTTTTACGATGCGATATGCACGGCCGGAAAGTCGGAAAGTTGTATAAAAAACTGTTTGGCCCCCAAAATATGCTCCAATCTTAAAGTCAGCCATAAGGGCCTGACCGAATTGCTCGAAGCGGTTGAACGCGTCAAAGGCGTAAGGCGCGTTTTTATCCGTTCAGGCCTTCGGTATGATTACATCATGGCAGATAAAGACGGACGTTTTTTTGAACGTCTTGTCAAGAAGCATGTCAGCGGGCAGCTCAAAGTCGCGCCTGAGCATGTTTGCAAAACAGTTCTCCGACTGATGAATAAACCGGATTACAGCGTCTATGAGCGATTTGCACGCAGATTCGCGGACATCACGCAAAAAGCCGGAAAAAAGCAGTATCTGCTGCCTTATTACATATCCTCACACCCCGGCAGCACTTTGCTTGATGCCATAGAGCTGGCTGTGAGCCTGAAAGCAAAAGGTTTTGTGCCCGAGCAGGTACAAGATTTTTACCCCACCCCGGGCACACTTTCCACCTGTATGTTTTACACGGGCATCAACCCGCTTACAAACAGCACCGTGTATGTAGCGCGAGACCCAAAAGAAAAAGCCATGCAGCGTGCGCTGCTTTCGTTTCAAAACAGAGCGAGCCACGGCCTGATCCGCGAGGCGCTGACGCTTGTCGGCAGAGAAGATCTTATCGGCAGCGGCAAAAACTGCCTTATACCTTCAAAAAGGTCAAAAAAGCCATACGGTCAAATGAAGAAAATACGAAAACCTCGTCAATGATAGTGTATCAACATATTTTAATATTTATCATAATGTGGTATAATCAAAAACAGACTTATTTAATATTCATTCAAGGAGTATGATATGAAGCGTATACTGATTGTCGATGATGAGCCGAGCCTTATCAAAGGGCTAAGGTTTAATCTCGAACAGCAGGATGGTTACACGGTCGACGAGGCACTCGACGGACAACAGGCGCTTGACATGTTTGCGGCTGAACACTATGATCTGGTTTTGCTCGATCTGATGCTGCCAAAAGTTGACGGTATGGAGGTCTGCCAGCGCATACGCAGCATATCCAACGTACCCATTATTATGCTGACTGCAAAAGATGATGACATGGACAAGATCATGGGCCTTGAATACGGAGCGGATGATTATCTGACAAAGCCTTTTAATATGCTGGAACTAAAAGCGCGGATCAAGACCGTCTTCCGCCGCGTTGAAGGCAATGAAAAAACACGTGAATCGCAAATACTGCGTGCACGCAATATGACGGTGAACCTTGACAACCGCAGCGTTGACATCGACGGCAATGATGTGCCGCTCACGGCAAAAGAATTTGATCTTCTGCAGCTCTTTATCACCAACAAAGGCAAGGTTTACGACAGAGAAAAGCTTCTTGAACTGATATGGAAATACGAATATCTTGGAGATCTTCGCACGGTGGATGTCCATATACGCCGTCTGCGCGAAAAAATCGAAAGCAATCCGGCCAAACCCGAATTCATTATGACAAAATGGGGAGTGGGTTACTATTTCTCGGATAAATAACCTGCTGTATTCCATACGGTGGCGTTTTGTTTTCATCTATATCATTGTGGCCGCTTCTGCCTTTGCTGCGGTCACTTTTGTCATCGCATACCTTGCAGAGGATTATCTTGTCGGGCTTAGAGTGCGCGACCAGCTCAAGACCACAAACAGCGTAGCGGTCAGCATGGCACCGCATCTTCACGGCGCCAATGCGCAGCGCATGTTTTCCCTGGCTAAAGAAAGCTCAAAAAGATTCGGCGGACGTTTTATCGTTCTCAATAAATCGGGCATCGTCCAGACGGACAGTTTTTCAATACTCGACGGTCAGAAACTTGAACACACTGAAATAACGGATGTTCTGCTGGGGCCTGCAGACACTTCATACGGATTCCATAAAATCGATGACGGAGACGGCGATCCGTTTTATTCTGTTTATTATGCTGCAGCCATCGTGCATGATGCTGAAACGATAGGAGCTGTTCTTTATTCTGCGGATATTCAGGACGTTGTTGATCTGACTCAGGAGTTTTTAAACATCGTTGTTATGATTGCCTTGTGTGCCGGATTGTTTTTTGCTTTATTCAGTATATTGTTTTCAGGCTACATCACACGACCGATCAACGAACTCAAATCCGTTGCTTTGTCTATCTCAAGAGGAAACCTTCATCAGCGCATCAAGATATCCGGTAAAAATGAAATGGCTGCGCTTGCAGCCACGTTCAACACCATGAGCGAGAGACTGGAAAACCTTGATCAAAAACGCAGCGAATTTGTTTCCAATGCTTCACACGAACTTAAAACGCCCCTTAGTTCCATGAAGATACTGATCGAGTCTCTTCTTTATCAGGACGGTGTGGATGAAAAGATATACAAGGATTTTCTCAGCGATATCAACATGGAAATAGACCGTTTGAACGAAGTCATTTCGGGGTTGCTCACGCTTGCAAAAACAGACAGCGAAACAGAGGCCCTGCATCTGGATAAGATACTTTTGAGTGAACTCGTGTATAAATCTGTGGCTGCGCTTATGCCCATCGCGAAAGAAAAAGGAATCAATCTTTCCTATACGGTGACGAATGATATCGTCATTATTTGTGATGCTTTGAAAGTGATGCAGGCAGTCATGAATATCGTAGAAAACGCCATCAAATATACGGACAATGGCGGAAATGTGTGGGTTACTCTGCAAAGATCGGGGCAAAATGCAGCCATCGTGGTCAAAGACAACGGCTGCGGTATCCCCGAGTATGAAATAGAACACCTGTTTGACCGGTTTTACCGCGTTGACAAAGCACGCGCGCGTGACACCGGAGGGAGCGGGCTTGGCCTGCATATTGCAAGAAAAATTGCACTGCTGCATGGCGGAAGCATTGATGTAGCGAGCGAAGAAGGACGCGGCAGTGTTTTTACGCTGTATCTGCCGATCAAGGCTTAAGGAGTCATCTATGTCAACTAAATGGATATACATGGTATTTCTCATTCTTGTGGCCGGCCTTACCGGATGTGTTTCACAGCCTTTGCCGCCGACACCGCAGAATATACCTGAAATAAACCCAAAGGCAGAAACTGCCAACAAAGACAGCTTGGATGTGGCTTTATATTTCAGCTACAACGGAGAAAAGCTGCTTGCGGCGGAAACGCGCACAATAGAAGTGCCGGTGAGCGATTCTCTTGAAGCGGCCGTCGTGCGCGCACTCATTCAAGGCCCTTCACCACAGAGAGATGAGTTGATCGGCCTTTTTTGGGAAGACGTTAAGGTCACAAGCGTTGATTCCAACGCAGATATCTTTTTTGTTACGCTCAGCGAAGAATTCATAAATACACAGCCGCCTACCACTGTGCTCAATGATGCCAATATACTTGAACGCAAGAAGCTCGCCATATATTCGATCGTCAATACCATCATAGAGATGGGAAAGTTTTCACGCGTACAGATATATGTGGAAAGACAGGGCGGTATCGGCCAACGCATCACGCTTGTTGAAGCGGGCTGGAGTGAAGAATCTACCGCGCATCTTGAGCCGCTGCCGCGCAACCAGGAAATCATCCTTACGCCTGAAAACACGCTCAAGCAGGCGCTCGATTCATTTTCCAAGAAAGACTGGACGCGCCTTTATAACTTTACTGCATACATGAGCCCGGACGGCTCGATCAAACCTGAGATCGGGGATTTTTCCGAAACGCTCGCTGCCACCGGCAATGTCCTTGAAAGTTTCAATGTCACCGATGCCAGTGTCGCGTATAACGGCCAAACCGTCGTTGTGATGCTCGACTACACCATAAGGGCACGGGAAGGAGACGCGATCACGCGTACAAACATTCCGGTCGTCCTTGTGCGTGAGGACGAAATCTGGAAGTTCACCTACGCATCATTAGTCGATGTGCTGATCAACGTGGGGTACCGCCATGGCTAAAAAAATAATTTTGTTACTGTTAGCAGTATGCTTATTGGCTGGCGGATGCGGTGTGATCAGGGAGAGCCGAAAAACAGGCCAGAAAGTGCCCGCCAGCGTGCTGGATCTGAGTGGCCTAGAATACAAGGGACGTATAGAAAAATCCGCTGTGTATTTCTACAATGAAACGAGCGGAACGCTGACTGCCGAACTGCGCACGCTGGTGATCGATCAGGATTCAAACCCGGCCAAGGCAGCAATCGAGCAGCTTCTTGCAGGGCCTTCAAGCGAGAGCCTGAAAAACGTTGCGCCCGAGGGCATGATGCTTGATTACATTGAATTTTCCAAAGATGCCGCCAATGTTTATCTTCTCTACGACGGAACGATGCAGCAAAAACAAGCCTACACGCTGGAACTGGCCATTGCAAATACGGTGACGGACATCCTTGGCGCATCTTCTATCTATGTTTTTTATAACGGGGTTCGCCAGGGCTTTATGGGATACCCATCCGCGCCGCTTCGCAAACAGACAGGAAGCATAGAAGAAGCATGGCTGAATGCGTACGCACGGTATGTACCCGAAACCCAACTCTTAACTGACGAAGAAGAGCAACAAGAAAAGGATGAAGAGAACGGTGAACCGCCGCGCCCGAAGATCACTGAAATTGGCACGGTACTTTATTTTGTCGCAGCAGGCGGCAGCTACATCCTTCCTGAAGTGCGCTCGGTAAGATTTACTGACGGCAATTACATTGAAGGGATCATTGAGGAGCTGAAAAAAGGGCCGCAGGACACGGCTATCATGGAGAGCCCGTTTACTGCTGACTTATCGTTTTCACAGCCGCCGGAATATGAACTGCTTTCTGATCAGTCAATAAGATTGCGCTTGTTTTTTGACAGCCTGCCTGTCAAGTCTGATTTTGCACACCCGGAAGAAACTGAGCTTTCTTATGCGGCGCTGATCTACACACTGACCAGTTTTATTCCGAGCGTGTCAAGTTTAGAGGTGTATGCGGACGGTTTGCCTGCCATGAAAATGAACGCAGCAGACGGTTTTTTGATCCGTAATGATTTTGTAGGGTATATCGGCAGCAGTGCGCCTCTGTATTTTGCTGACAGAAACTCTGATCTGCTGCTAGAGATCCCGCGTACGATGGAACAGCAGCGGATTTGGAGTGCAAAAGCGCGCGTCTTCGAATTGCTGCGCGGGCCTCTTTCTCAGGACGGCGATAATGTTTGGCCGGTCATACCCGCCGGTGTTGACGAGGATGACATTCTCTTTGTTGATGTCTATAATGACACCGCGTATATCAATCTGTCGCAAAGATTTAAAGATGCGTGTAAGAACCTGTCTGCCAGAAATGAGATGCTGCTCGTTTACTCAATGGTCAACACATTGACGGCGATGAAGGGCTTGAGCAAAGTCCAGTTTCTCGTAGAGGGCGAACAAACAGAAACACTGTCTGGCCATCTTTGCCTCACAGACCCCTTTTTGAGGAATTTCGGCATCATCAAACAGCGTTGAACGCGCCATTCTTTTAAATATCTATTATTACGTTATACTCTTTGAGCCACATGTTGAGTTGTATCAGAAAAGCAAAGAGCTGAGGGCCGCTCATCAGCTGCCCAAACCATGGTGTGACCAAGTGCATAGAATCAAGATAATCCAAGAGGACTGTTTTATCGATCAAAGCATGCAGCGGAGCCTTGGAGTCTGCCAGTATCCCTTTGAGAGTTTTTGAGACAATTCTTGCGTATTCCGGATGGTGTGTCTTGGGGTAAGGGCTTTTTTTTCGGTTATAAATGATTTCCGGAAGCATTTCTTTTGCGGCTAAGCGCAGGATGCCCTTTTCCATGCCGCCAAGGTTTTTGATGTTCCAGGGTATGTTCCAGGCGTATTCCGCAATACGATGGTCGCAAAAAGGCACGCGCACCTCAAGGCCGCACGCCATACTCATCCTGTCTTTGCGTTCCAGCAGGTTGGACATGAACCATTTAATATTCAGATAAAACATCTGCTGCCTTCGGCGTTCAACAGCCTCCTCATCACCGATGAGAGGCGTCTCTTCGATGGTATCAAGATAACGGCTTTTTGCATAATCCTCAATATCTGCATGCAATAAGGATTTATTCATGATGCTGCGTCTTAATTCAAGACAATTAGACCAGGGGAACATATCAAGCTGCATAAGGTCATCACGATAAAACCAGGGATACCCGCCAAAAAGCTCATCCGCACATTCGCCCGAAATTGCCACAGTGGCCTTTTTTTTGACTTCACGGCAAAGCAAAAGCAGGCTTGCATCGACATCCGCCATACCGGGGAGGTCTCTGGCGATCATGGCGTCGCGCAGATGATCAATCTGAGACTGCGTGTCAAATTTGCATCCATGATGATTGCTGCCTATATGGCGGCTCATAACGTTTATGTAATCACTGTCAGGGCTTGGCTGAAAGATGCTGCGTGTAAAAAAAAGATCATTATCGGTAAAGTCGACAGAGAATGTATCAAGCGTCTTGTTTTTTTCTGCTCCGGCACTTGCTGCGATCGCCGAGAGAATGCTTGAATCAAGGCCGCCCGAGAGAAATGTACAAACATGTACATCTGCTACGAGCTGCCGCTTTGTTGCATCTGTGATCAACCAGCATAATTTTTCTGTTGTTTTCTTAAGGCTGTCTTTGTGCTTGGTACTGACAAGCTGCCAATAGCGATGCACGTAAGTACCAAGCGGCGAAAAGACCATGCATTCGCCGGGTTTAAGTTCTTCGATGCCTGAAAAAAGCGTTTTGCCTGCTGTGCGTGCCGGTGCAAGTGCAAACAATTCGAGGATTCCGCTTTCTTTGAGTACGGGTGCTATCATCGGATGTGCCAATATTGATTTTATTTCAGATGCAAAAAGCAGTGCCTGCTGTGCACGCGCAATAAAAAGCGGCTTGACGCCCAAACGATCCCGCGCGAGAAACACACGCTGCTTCTTTTCATCCCATACAGCAAAAGCAAAAATGCCGTTGACCCGATCCACACAGCAAGGGCCCCATTCCATATACGAGAGAAGCAACACTTCGGTATCGGAGTGTGAAAAAAATATATGGCCTTTTTCTTCAAGGCTTTTACGCAATTCTTGTGTGTTGTAGATTTCGCCATTGTAGACGATGGTATAAGTATTTTCTCCCAGACAGCGCGTCATAGGCTGGCTTCCGCCCGCAGGATCCACGACAATGAGCCTCCTGTGCCCAAGGGCAGCTTGATGTGTGATAAAAGTACCTGCTGCGTCAGGCCCGCGATGGCTTAAGGCATCCATCATGGCGGAAAGCGTTTTTGTCTCTTTCAGCATGTCGTTGTCAAAATCAACAATACCGGCTATTCCGCACATCTATGTTATAATCTCCTTAAAAAGAAATATTCAGTACAGTATATGAGGATTCGGTTTGGGCGTGAGTGAGAAAATGAACGTTGCGCAGCAAAGGTAAATCGTATAAAATAGTTTCAACATCAAACACAAGGAGCATTAAATGACAAAAACGAAAACCTTGGCTATATCGAGCATTATGGCGGCGTTGATTTTTGTGTTTACATTTTTGGTACGAATTCCCGTCACCAATATGGGCGCTTATATGAACATTGGCGACAGTGTGATCTACTGCGCAGGCATGCTTATCAGCCCGCCATGGGCAGCAGCGGCTTCAGGCATTGGCAGCATGCTTGCTGATATATTGCTTGGCGGAGGCATCTATATTCCCGCTACACTTGTGATCAAGGCGTTGATGGGCTATGTTTGTGCCGTCATGATGAAAAATGCAAAACTGCCAAGATTCATATTGGCTTGTGTGATCGGCGGAGCGATCATGGTTTTGGGTTACGGCCTGTTCGAATGGTTTGCTTTCGGATTTGCGTATGCGATCGGGGCGCTTCCATTCAATCTTATACAGTGGGGTGCGGGCGTTGCTGCGGCTGCTGCACTCTACTATCCAGTTAAAAGGGCAAAGGGGTTGCTTCAACAGTGAAATTGACATGTATCGGGTGCTACGGCCCATATCCTAAGCCAAATCAGGCATGCACGGGTTATCTGATCCAAAACTGTGGCAGCAATGTTGTGCTTGATCTTGGATGCGGCACGCTCTCAAAGCTGCTTTGTTTGTTAAGAGCAGACCAAATCGACACACTTATACTTTCGCATCTGCATTCAGACCATATGGGCGATGCCCTGACACTAAGGTATGCACTTGAAGTGGCCAGAAAGCTCGGACGCAGGGATGTGCCGCTGCCTGTCTATTTGCCGGACACACCAGAAAAAGAAGCTGGGCTGCTCGCTTCGCATCCCATGATAGATGCACGCTATATCAGAAACGGCATGGCTTGTTTGATAGGGGGTATGGAAGCACGGTTCGCTCTGATGCCGCATGCTGTCCCGTCTTTTGCGGTTTCTCTTGAGGCTGACGGCAAAAGAATGGTTTATTCGGGGGATGTACGGGAAGGGGAGCGTCTCGTGCCTTTTACAAGCGGTGCAGACCTGCTGCTTATGGAAGCTGCGCTGCTTGCACAGCATAAAACGGAAGGTGCACAGCATGTGAGCGCGGCAGAAGCCGGAGATATCGCAGCACAAGCCAAAGTCAAAAGACTGATCATTACGCATATTTTCCCTGAATATGATGAAAGCGCTATACTCAAAGAGGTGCGCGAAGGCTTCCCTGAAGCAGAGCTTGCTCATGAGTTTGGCACATACGAGGTCTAGGGCGTGCATGGCATACCTTGCGACACGCGCATATTAAATAAAAGGCCGGCCGCTTTGTTCGCCGCCTGCCTGGCACTGGGCATCGTGCTCGGCCGTTATGCTTATTTCACAAATGTTTATTTGATTGCCGCTGCGGCGATGACCGCTGCGGCTTTTTTAATACGCCGAAAAGCGGCTATTATTGGCTTAACGATATTTTTGCTGCTTGGCGCCGCGTATTCATCCTTATTGTTCAATGTCGATTATGTCAGTACAGGAAAATCTCAAAATATATCGGGATACGTTTACAGTGAACCGTATCATACAGACAGCGGCAGCGTCGTTTTGATGGTCACCAATGCGCATATTGACGACCAGCCCTGCGGCAACATAAAGCTTTATGCGCCAAAAGAAACGGACATTTTATGCGGCGACGTGATATTTGCCGTTGCCGATACAAAGGTGCCTGCAGGTGTGCGCAATCCAGGAGGCTTTGATGAAAAGCTGTATCTATTGTCACAGGGCGTACATTATAAAGCGTACGCATCTCAGGTAAGAACTTTGGGCACACACACGGATTTGGCTGTGGTACTGACCAATGTGCGTGCAGGCGTAGGAGAGACCATTGATGTACTGTTTGAAGAGGATATTTCACCTGTTGTGCGCGGTATGCTGCTCGGTGACAGATACGGTATCGATGAAAATACATACACAAATTTCAAGGACAGCGGCTTGGCGCATGTATTGGCTGTTTCCGGCCTGCATGCGGGCATTCTTATTGCCGCCGTATTCGGCCTGCTTAAGCTGCTGCGTGTGGGAAGGCGGGTTCAGTTTTTCGCTACGCTGGCCTTTATGGCCTTTTACGCTGGCATCACAGGGTTTACACCTTCCATACTTCGTGCATCACTCATGGCTGCATCGCTGCTAACTGCACGATTTTTTGGCAGACAAGCCGATTCATTAAACGCGCTGAGTATCGCTTTTATCATATCCCTGCTCATCAATCCGCTTGATTTGTTTTCTGCGGGTTTTTTGCTCTCGTTCGGCGCAGTTTTCGGGATACTCACACTTGGCTGGCAGATCAACAGGCGGTTTGTAAAAAGGACACCTGCTTATATTAGCGGCACAGTTTCTGCCACTCTCGGCGCCACAGCAGGCACGCTTCCGGTCATGGCATCCGCTTTCAACCGCGTATCTTTGCTTGGCATCTTGACGAACATCATCGCTGTGCCTCTGGCTTCCCTTGCTATCGTGTTTTCATTCATAATTGTGGCAGCCGGCTTTGTCATTGGGCAGAGCGCTCAGTACTTAGGGTACATCGCTGCGGCTGTAATACGCCTGATGCTTGGTATGACCAGCGGAATAGGCGTCCTGCCGTTTGCCGCGATCGATGTGGCTTCTCCGCCATGGTATTCTATTGCTGTCTGGTATATCATGTTGTTTTTGCTCTCAAAATACTTGCTGATCAAAACACGGATCAAAACACTTGTTGCTGCTGCCTTGTTTATGGCCGTTGTTTCTGTGATGCTCTTATCGCGCCCTGCCGGTTTGTATGTTGTGTTTCTTGATGTGGGGCAGGGAGACGCGGCTTTTATACGTACAGCACAAGGCGGAGAATACTTTTTTGACGGCGGGCGGGAGCAAAGCGCTGATGAGATCATAAGTTTTACAGTACGCAAAGGCTTAACCCCGGATGCGGCTTTTGTTTCGCACACGGACAGCGATCACTTTGAAGGTTTAAAAGCGCTCTACAATGCCGGGCTTTTAAGCAAGGTCTACTGCTCATGGCAGGAAAAGGACGCAGTGGCTGAGGCAATGCCGGACGCTGTGATCGTGCCGCTTGGTGCAGGGGACACGGTGCTTCTGGACGATATGACCAAAGCCGTGGTATTATACCCATGCAGCACAATGCAAAAAGACAGCAGTAATGAGCTATCGCTCGTCGTACGCGTGGAATACGCGGGCCGCAGCGTACTCTTTACGGGGGATATCACAGGACTTGAAGAAACGATGATTTTTTGTACGCAAAGCCATGTCGATATCTACAAAGCGGCGCATCACGGCTCAAAAAATTCTTCGTTCAGGCTGCCGCTGCATGTGCTTTCACCGAAATACAGCATCGTCAGCGTAGGTAATAACAGTTACGGGCACCCGCACGACTTGACACTGCAGAACCTGCGGGCTTACTCGCAAAATTTATTTGTGACCAAGGAAGACTATTCAATAGAATTTTATATTGATGACAGTATCAAAATCCATGCTTTCGGCGGTAACTATCATGACGGTTAAAAAAAATCTATATATTTTGACTGGCGAAAGTTATAGGCTCAATAAAACTGTGAGAGGCCAAAAAGAATCGATACAAAACGCCGATCTTAACGTCACCGAATACCATACCATGCCGTCGGCGGAAGAGCTTAAGGCCGTGTGCTCAGAATATCCGTTTTTATCAGATAAGCGGTTGGTGATCGTGAGGGACTGCAAAGTGCTTTATGCATCCGGCAACGCGGAAGAAGCAAAAAAAATTGCTGGGCAGCTGGATAACATGCCGGACAGCACAGCGCTGGTTTTATGCTGCACAGAACCACCGGATAAGAGACGCACTTTATATAAGAAGATCGCGCAAGCCGGAACGGTGCGTGAGTTTCCACAGCCCTCACCGTCAGACTGCGTATTTTTCGTACAAGAGCAGGCCAAAGCACTGGGCGCACGCATATCGGCGAAAACGGCGCAGTTTCTTGTTTCTCTTGTCGGCTGCGATTATTATGCTCTGGAAAATGAAGTCAATAAGCTTTCGGTCTACAGCGGATCTGATGAGATCACGTATCAACATCTTTTGGATTGCGCATCAAAATCTTTGGAATACAATGTGTTCGAGATACACAAGCTTTTTGCCGGGCTAAAAGCGCAGGCTGCTTATAAGCTGCTGTCAGACATTTTGATGCATGAACGCCCAGAAGCGCTGATCGGCCTTGTTGCGCGCAAAATAAGGGATATGTACAAAATAAGAACGATGCGGGACGCAGGATTCGATATGTTTAGAATAGAAACTCAGATGAAGATGAAAAGTTTCGCGGTAAAAATGCTGTATGACGAATGTGATCGGTTTTCTGCAGATCAGCTCCGAGACGGCCTCAAAGCGCTGGCGGACCTTGATTATCAAATAAAAAGCGGAAGAAAAGATGCAGCGTTTGCGCTGCACGAAACACTGTGCAGGATATATGGGTTATCATGATCTTCTCAACACAAAAAAGCCCGCACGCCCGCGAATTTATCTGGGCTTTCGGGCTTTGGATAAGAGCTGTTATTTATGCGCTTGGAGCGGAAAGGGCTTTTGACAATTGAGCCTTTTTTCTGTTTACGCTGTTTTTGTGTAAGGTTCCTTTGAGTGCTGCTTTGTCAAGAGCGCTGGTATATTCTTTAAACAGCTTGTCAGCCTCTTCTTTTTCGCCCGCAACAACGGCGGCCTTGAATTTTTTTGCAAGCGTCTTAAGCTCAGATTTAACAGCCCGGTTTCTCGCATTGGATTTTGCATGGGTGCGTATACGTCTCTCGGCAGATTTGATATTTGGCAAGTCAACATCCTCCATATTTTTTTATGCGTGTTCCTTGATAACGAAGGCTATTCTAACACAAGAATTATGGATTTGCAACTGAAAATAACCGAAGTGTGCAAATAACGAATCAAAAAAGAACGCTTGTTTAAAAAGCAAATAGAAATAAAAAAATATTTTATATATAAACAAAATGCAACTGGAAATTTATTCAGACAAGATCTTTGACATATGATATAATACATATAAATAAAAAAGGAGGGGTATGAAATGTTTTGTACGAAATGTGGCCAGCAAATTAATGAAAATGCTTCTTTTTGTGTGAATTGCGGCAATAAGGTTGAGCAAACACAGCCATCTGCGCCGCAATACACACCTCCAACTCAGTATGCGCAACCGCCTCAATACGCGCCTCCCCAGCAATACGCACCCCAGCCGCAATATGCGCCTAAGAAAAGCAAAACAGGGCTCATCGTCGGTTTATGCGCGGGCGCTGTTGTCATCGCCGCTGTTCTTGTGGTGTTGTTTGTGTTTGTGTTTCCAGGGGGTGATGCGGAACTCGTCGGCAAATGGTATGACACGCAGGGCTATTCGACAATAGATTTTGCCGCAAACAATACTTTAAAAATTTCATCAATGGGTTTTGACATGCAAGGTAATTACAATTATGACACGCAGACAAAAAGAGGAAAGATCGACATAAGCTTTTTCGGGATGTCTGATACTTCTGATTTTTATATCGAAGACGGTATATTGCATCTGAATGGTGAAAGTTATTCGAGAGAAGCTGTAACTCAAAAAAACATCGGCGATATGTTCGAAGGCCTTGATTTTGGCAACAGCTTTAACATGGATGGCGGGGATTAGTTTTTAATATTTTTGGAGCCCAGCCATTCTTTAAGCTATATTTTTGGTATATAAATCTGATTGAATCGTAAGGAACCGCGCGTTTGTAATCATGAAAAGATACTATCATAGTATTTGCAAGATCATTCTTTCAGCCATTATTTTTTGTACGCTTTTCTTAAGTGGATGTGAAGCGAATGATCCCGGAGCAAAAAATGAGACCTGCGGTAAGAGCGCTGAAAATATAGAAATTATCATTTCATCAGAAGATGATAAAGCCATTGATGCTGCCTCAGAAGCAGAGCAAGAACACAGCGATATTGATTTTACGGTTGTCAACTCGCCGGAACATGCCAAAAACATCATTTTGTTCATCGGCGATGGCATGGGTTTTGAACAAATTTCGCTCGGACGGATACTCAAGGAAAATGATCCGCTCTCAATGGATACAATGAAGAATATTGGCTGTGTATCCACGCATTATGATAATGACAACAAACTCCTTGTGACAGACTCAGCAGCGTCTGCAACCGCTATTGCCTGCGGAGTCAAGACAAAAAAATATGCTGTCGGTGTAGATAAAGATGGAAATGCTGTTAGATCAATCATGTCATACGCAAAAGATGCGGGCAAATCAACAGGTCTTATTACGACGACACGCATCACGGATGCAACGACCGCAGCTTTCGCGGCGCACAACACATCGCGCAGCAATGAAGAGCAAACCGCTGTGGATCTATTGCATGCAGTGCCTGACATTTTAATGGGCGGCGGAAAGAAAAATTTTTTACCGGACAGACGAAAGGACGGCACTGACCTGATCGCGCAGTCGCAGACTCAGGGGTATTCTTTGCTATACAACAGGGAAGAGATGCTTAACACCAATGCAACGATGCTGCTTGGCTTGTTCGCGTCAGACAAAATGCCGTACACAGTGGATAACGATACGCAAGCGCCTTCCATCAAGGACATGACAATCAAAGCGCTGGATGTTCTGAGTAAAAATCCTGAAGGTTTTTTTGTCATGATAGAAGGCGGGCGGATCGATCATTCATGCCATGCCAACGATGCGGTCACCACGGCATATGAAGTGATGGCGTTTGATGAAGCTGTGGGCGCAGCGCTCGAATTTGCACAAAAAAATACGGATACGCTTGTCATCGTCACTGCGGATCACGAAACCGGCGGATTGACCATTGGAATAGAAAAATCATACTCAATCGGCTTTGACACCCTGCTCAAAGTCCAAACAGGTTCGATATTTGAGAACATCGTGCCAAATGCCGATTCAGCGTCAGGGCGGCTTGATTATTCACAGTTTGTCAGGAAGCAGTTTGGCATCCGTGATCTCAGCAGGAGTGAAACTGACGCACTGAAAACAGCTTTTTCAAGCAATGACAGAGCAACCATCGGCAACGCATTGGCCGCTCTGATTACACAAAGAAGCAATATCAAATGGGCTTCCCGCGATCATTCAGGCAAAAATGTGCCTGTCATGGCTTATGGGCCATATGCAAAATATTTTACAGGATATATTGACAATACAGATATATTCAAGATCATGATGGATGCCATGGGCATCGAAGGCCAAGGCTGATATCATTGAAGCATTATTAAAACCAAACAGCCAAGGGATACATACATGCGTTTGTTTATCGGGATCAAAACAGGATGTGAGCGCTATTTTCTAGAACTGCTGAATCAGTTGAAAATAGCAGGTCATGGGTGCTTTTCAGACATTGAAAATCTTCATATCACACTTCGCTTTTTAGGTGAAATGCAGCAAAACAAAATAAAAATGGTTTGCGATGTCTTGTCTGTGATACAGAACCGTGTTTTTGAGCTTGAATGTAATGGCATCGGCATATTTGACGGTAAAGATATAGTCTTCGCAAAGCTCGGCGGTGATCTGCAGGATTTATTTTTGCTGTATGAAAAAATCGAAAATGCACTCGAAAAAATCTGCATCCCAAAAGAAAAAAGGCCTTTTCGGCCGCACATCACGCTGGCGCGCTATTTTCAATCAACACGCAGCGAAAAGGCTGACTTTGAATCCCTTATGATGCGCAAATGCCGATTTACGGTGAAAGATATTATCTTGTTTGAAAGCAGGCGCATCCAAAACAAACTTTCATATATTCCTTTGTACAAAAAAACTCTCTTTCTGCCAGAGCGATAACATACATTAACACATCAGAAATGGCCGCATGTTTTTTTACGGCTGCGGCTTGATAAAATTATGGTATAATGACACAAGTGACTGTGATCTATATGAAGTGAAAAAGAGGATGCTGATGAAAGCCATCATTATTCCGGACTCCTTTAAAGGCAGCATGTCATCATTGCAGGCTGCCGCAGCCATGGAACGAGGCTTAAAAAGCGTATTTGAAAAAATTGATACGGTTTGCCTACCTGTCGCTGACGGCGGCGAAGGGACAATAGAAGTATTCAAGTCTATCGGATTCGGAAAAACAATAAAA
The DNA here is from genome assembly GCA_040768905.1 of Christensenellales bacterium. Taxonomy (GTDB): domain Bacteria; phylum Bacillota; class Clostridia; order Christensenellales; family SZUA-584; genus SZUA-584. The sequence goes on along the minus strand of JAXGMA010000001.1, from coordinate 972,543 downwards.
AAACAAGTCACGGGTCCCATGGGTGAAAAAACTGATGCGCAGTATATACTTGCAGATGACGGCCGCGCTGTCATCGAAATGGCTCAGGCTTCAGGGCTTGCGCTTTTAAGACCGGTGCAGCGGTCTCCGCAGAAAGCCACCACCTACGGAACAGGGGAGCTGATCCTTGATGCGGTCAAAAACGGCGCCAAAAAAATATTGCTTGCGATCGGCGGAAGCGCCACCAACGACGGCGGAACTGGCATGGCTCAGGCGCTTGGCGCATCATATAAGAACGCGCAAGGCAAAGAAATTGGTTTTGGCTGTGAGAGCCTCAAAGAACTTGCTGCCATTGACGAAACAAGAATGCTTGCGCATCTTCAAGATGTAAAAATCGAAGTAGCATGTGATGTGCAAAATATGCTTTGCGGAAAAATGGGCGCGTCGATGGTTTATGGGCCGCAAAAAGGGGCGGATGAGCAGACAGCGATAGAAATGGACGGTTTTCTTCATAAACTCGCAGAAATCATACTTAAAAAAACAGGCAGGGAAATGCGCTCTATACCCGGAACGGGGGCGGCGGGCGGCACGGCGGTTCCTCTTATCGCTTTTGCAAACGCAAAGATCGTTTCCGGCATTGACGCCATGCTGTCATACATTGAGTTTGAAAAACATCTTATCGGCGCAGATATTATACTGACGGGCGAGGGCAGGATCGATGAGCAAACCATATACGGAAAGGCTGTAGCCGGTATTGCAAAAGCCGCTAAACGCAAAAATGTACCGGTGATCGCGTTTGCCGGTATTTTGGGAAAAGGGTACAGCAAGGTTTTCAGCATTGGCGTTCAAAGCTGTTTTTCCATTGTTCCGGGCATTGTATCCACGGAGGAAGCGATGATCGATGCATGTGACAACCTTGAAGGCTGTGTGATGAGAGTTGCGCGGCTTCTGCAGATGTTTTATGAACGTACTTAAAGAGCTGATATGTGGTTATTCATGATTGTGATATTGGCCAAAATAAGATAAAGTGATGGGGAACCAAAGCAATGGCGTTATCGTCAATAATATTCGGGCGGCACAGTGACGCTGCTGACCGTTTGTAAACAATTATCTTTATTTATTGCCCCAAAAAGCAGCGGCGTATAATTTGTTTAAATTACACTTGAGTAAAAATGACCGGCATCCAAGCCGTCAAAAAAGACCGCAAAATATAATAGGTTAATGGTGAGACAATGTCCAAGAACAACAAAAAAGAAAATGATACAAACATGCAGCCTCTCGGCAGCCAAGGATCTGAGGCTTCAGTGAATGGGGAGACCCCGGCAGCAGAAAGGGAAGAAAAAAGTAAAGAAGCAAAGCAAAAAAAGCCGTGGAGCGGAAAGAAGAAGGCTATCGTTATCGGCCTTTGTGCTGTTTTAGCGGTATTGGTTGTTGCGGGCGTTTATGCTTTGACCATTATGCTCAATCCGATGGGAGGCTTTCAATCTGTCGCGCAGCAAATCACGCCGCCTGTCAATGTTCCAAAAGTGCAGCAGACACCGACGGTGGATGAGCCGGAGCCTACTGTTGATCCGTATGATGAACTTTTATCCAAAGCAGATTTTGGGCTTCTTGATGACATCGTCAACATTATGCTGATAGGTGTTGATTATGCTGAAGAGCGTGAAACATGGAAGGGCAAAAAAGATTTTCATGCTGATGTTATGATAGTTCTTGCTATCAATACCAAAACGAATGAGGTCAACTTGGTTTCACTGCCTCGTGATACCTATGCCAATATTCCCGGGGTCACAGGCATATACAAGCTCAATGCTTCTATCGATTGCGGCGGCGGCTGGCCGGCCGAATCCGGTTTTGAAAAAGTATGTGAATCTGCTTCATGGATGCTCGGCGGCATCCCTGTCCATTATTATTATGCGGTGGACATGGGTGCAGTCAAAGCGCTTGTGGATAAGATCGGCGGCATTGAACATAACCTGGATTTTGCATATACAATTCAAGGCCGTTCCTACAAGACGGGCTTGCAGCACCTTGACGGTCAGGCGGTTCTCGATTACCTGCGTGTAAGAAAAGGAATAAAAGCATCTGAAGCGGGTGACCTTAACAGAATTAACCGTCAGAAAGAAGTGCTTGTTGCGCTCTTCAATAAGATCAAAAATGAAGGATTGATATACATGCTGCCCGAAATGCTTGATGCCTTTGACGGGAATCTTTATACGAACGTTTCATTTGCGCAAACTGCCGGATTGGCGGCATTCTTGTATAATGTAGACAGCAGCAATATCCACATGCATTCCATGGATGGGTCATACCATAATATTTTTAACTGGCGATTTGTAGTCACAAACCAGAATAAGCGTATTAAGCTTATCAAAAGTATTTATGGGATAGATGTTAAGCCATATAATGAGCTTTCTTCTTCCGTTCTGATATGGAAATGGGAAAAAATGCAGGCAGAAGCAATCTATGCTAAATCAAGAGAAGTGTTGACCAAAGTGAAAAGAATCCTTGATGAGGATGCGTTGCTGCCGGAGTTAACCCCGCCGCCGGACCCTGCCGTGCCGACGCCGGATCCTGCCGTGCCGACGCCGGATCCTGCCGTGCCGACGCCGGACCCTGCTGTGCCGACGCCGGACCCTGCTGTGCCGACGCCGGACCCTGCCGCGACGCTGGAGCCAATCTCAATCCTTGAGACAGGTTTCTTTGAGACGTTGGGCAAACCCTCCGCCAATATGACATTCATCAATTTCAGGAAGTACTCTCAAGCTGATTGGGATTTGTATTACAGGGCGGATAGCTTGCAGTCAAGATTGCTGACAATAGATAATACCGAAGAGCTGGCGCAGGCGAATTTGAGTCTCAAAGCGGATATCGAAGAACTTTGCAGACGGTTTTCTATCGCTGTGCCTAACTGGCGTGTCAATTACGAAAGAGAATACAATCAGATTTATGTTGACTTTAATTAAATGAAGCATACATAACACATCCATAACACAAGCAGCTTGACATTCCCGTCAGGCTGCTTTATATTGTACACTTTAGTGTGATTTTGAGCGCAAAGCGGTCAAAATCAAATAAACCCCCGGCTATGCCGGGGGAAGACAGCGAGCTTTAGCTTCAAGCAAATACCTCCTATGTTAAAATGATGAGGTTTGCCGACCGCATCAAAAACAAAGGAGGCAGTCCAATGGACAAGAATAGTCTAGCACATACTATGTGGGAATGTAAGTATCACATTGTGTTTGCGCCGAAATACAGAAGACAAGTCATCTATGGGAAGCTGAAGAAAGACATAGGGAAAATCTTGCGGGAGCTGTGTGACAGAAAGGGGATAGAAATAATCGAAGCAGAGCTATGCCCAGATCATGTACATATGCTAGTGAGAATACCGCCGAAATTGAGCGTATCTCAGGTAATGGGGTATCTGAAAGGAAAAAGCTCACTAATAATATTTGATAGGCATGCGAATCTGAAATACAAATACGGAAGCAGGCATTTTTGGTGTAGAGGATACTACGTAGATACGGTTGGGAAAAATGCGAAAAGGATGCAGGAATATATCCGAAGGCAGCTACAGGAAGACGCCACCGCAGATCAGATAAGCATGAAGGAGTACATTGACCCGTTTACGGGTAAGCCGACGAACAAAGGCAAGTAACAAGACCCTTTAGGGTCGGCCAGAGAATATTATGCGGTTGGCAAACGATTCAATGCGCTTGCAAGCGCAAGCCGGTAACATGCCCTTATAGGGCTAGAGCATACCACCGGCTAAGCCGGTGGTACTGATTTTTCGCCATTATTATTTATCATAATGAACACTCAAAAGGTGGCAGACGGTGTCTTGGTTCCAGCCTATGTCAAACGGAACGCGGTATCTATCTGTATTATGGCAATTTACCAGCGGATATCCTTTGGAATCAAAACCTGTGACAACTGAAACATGCGTGATCTTGCCTTTTTTTGAGTACGAGATGATATCACCGGGCAATAGATCATAGGCATGTTGATAGATGCCTTTGTATTTTCCTTTTGAAATCAAGGATGCGCGCCCGCTGTAAATCAAGAAATCCGTGAGCTCGCGGGCTTTTATCCAGAGAGTGTATCAGAAATTGTGTAAACCTTCATTGTCAGATAAAATAACAACTGACAATGGAGGTTTTATATCATGGCACAGAAACGAGAGAAAAGTACGTTACGCAAACTCATTGACGAACGCGGCATTAAGGACTTAGACGGTGTACAAAACTTGGTGAAAGAACTCACGTCTGGCTTGATTCAAGAAATTATGGATGCTGAACTGGAAGAAGAACTGGGTTACAGTAAGTATGATTACAAGAATAAGCAAACGGACAATGCACGCAACGGTCACTACAAAAAGACGGTCATCAGCAGTCAAGGTGACGTCGACTTGTCTGTTCCGAGAGACCGTAATGGCGAATACGAACCACAGATCGTAAAGAAGCACCAAATGGACATCTCGGAAATCGAGGATAAAATACTGTTCTTGTACTCACAAGGCACCTCAACCCGAGATATTGAGAGAGCCATGCACGAGCTGTATGGCATCGATGTGGACGCAACACGCGTATCTAAAATCACAGATAAAATACTGCCTGTTATTCAGGAATGGCAAAACCGGACGCTGGAAAGCGTATATGCAATGGTGATGCTTGATGCCATCCATTACAAAGTACGAGAAGATGGGATGGTCGTCAAAAAAGCGGTCTATATTGCTATAGGTACTGATTTAGAAGGCAAAAAGGACGTTCTGGGTATCTGGATAGGCGCAAACGAGAGCGCGAAATACTGGCTGGGTGTGCTCAACGGTCTTAAGAATCGAGGCGTTCAAGATATATTAATTGCATCCGTAGACGGCCTGACCGGCTTCTCCGATGCCATTGAAGCAGCGTTTCCCAAGACCGAGATTCAGCGCTGTGTGATTCATCAGATTCGCAGCTCGACACGCTATGTGTCGTACAAGGACGTGAAGGCCGTTACGGCTGCGCTAAAGCCAATTTACAAGGCCCCGACCGAGGAAGCAGCACTGGCTGCGCTGGATGAATTTGAGCAGAACTGGGGCGGCAAATACCCCATGGCTGTGCGTTCCTGGCGTGAACACTGGGACGAGCTTGCGACCATGTTCAAATATCCGGAACAGATTCGCCGAATAATTTATACCACAAATGCAATCGAGAATTTCAATCGCCAGCTCAGAAAAGTCACGAAAACCAAGAGCGCATTTGTCAGCGACGACGCCCTCTTAAAGCAGCTTTACCTTGTGACGATGCAAATCACGGAGAAATGGACAATGCCGATTCGGGACTGGGGCAACATTTTGATGCACTTGATGATTTACTTTGGTGACCGGGTGGAAGTGAGAATTTAACAAAGCTAAAACACGGCGGTGCGCGGCCCGTCAAGGCACGCTTTGCTCTGAAGACCTTGACCGCCCTTCACCGCCGTGTTACTGTAACGATATAGGGCAAGGATTAACCTTGCCCTGCGGGACCATATAAAAATTATCTGACATTTGGAGAATACACAAAATTCTCGGCACTACCTTTATCCACGTACGGCTGCCTTTTCCGTCTTTATAGTTCCATGTAGAATTCTTTTTAAAACCGCCTCCTTCATAGAGGACCTGTGAAACAAAGTTGGCGCAGTCTCCGCCAAGCGGATTGTAATCTGTGTATTTTGAGTTGTACTTATTGCTGTTTATCGGAGAAGCTGCACCGCAGTATGAATCAGCATATTCTACGGCAGCCGCTCTGTTTTGATTTAAGTTCGGAACGGCCTTTTGATCATGCGATGATATGGACAGGGGCATGCCTTCCGGAATACTTTTTGCATCAAACGTACTTGAGAGGGGATCATCATACCATTCACGGCTGATAATCCAGGCATTATCAAGCGGTATGAGGTCTAGCGAATGATATGTCCCCAGATAGAATGCATTGATTTTGGGATCATTTTTGTAAACATACTTATATTCATCAGCACAAACTACGTAAAACGAATAGCCTCTGCCGACTTGTCGGCTGCGTCTTATATTAATCTTGCTTTTAATGCTTATAAATTCAACACCTTGTTTTATTGACCAATTCTTCAAATACTCTGATCTTTTTAATTCGTTCTGATACGCCCACAGGCCGTTGCGTTCATTGGTAAGATAAATAGATTCAAGGGCGGTTTTATTTTGTTTCAAAACGAAACCGTTCCTTTGTTCAAAGATACTGCTTAGTATTGGATACCAATCGATATCAACTGTTGTGACAGCGGCGTGGTAATTTTTTGTACTGCACATAAAAAAGATGGATAATGTTAATATAATCAGTAATCCGGCAATAAAAAATCGCGGCTTTTTAAAGACTTTGATTATGTACATCATTTAATTCCTTTTGCGTACTCGTTCAATATTATGTAAAAATGCGGTTTATTAGAAGTTGAATTGTTTTGACAGTAAGAAAGATGCCTATAAAAAGATGTCTGCAGGCCAATGAGCTCTATTCATACGAAAGAAAAAATGAAAGCTCAAAGATTATGCCCGCCCATAAAGGCAAGCGGGTTTTTCATAAAAGGAATAGCGCAGCTATTCCTTTTATGACAAAACATATTAAAGTTTACAGTACGAACTTACGCAACAGCAAGCCTATCCATAAGAAAAAGATTTTCTACAGTACCAAAGAAGGGGGTGCGTATGCGCGCGCCGCAAGTTCCTGGTCAAGCATATAGAGCCCTTTTGCATCGCTGCCAAAAAGCTCAAATTTCCGTATAAGATCTGCAGCATTTTTTTCTTCTTCGCCCTGTTCTTTCACGAACCAATCAAGAAACTGCATTGAGCGGTAGTCCTTGCTTGTTTGTGCTGCGGCATAAATATTGCTGATCAATGAGGTCACAAACTGTTCATGCGAGAGAGTCTGCCCGAGAGGGGCGCTGAAATCTTGATAATCCTGTTCAGGAGATTCAATTTGTTTAAGAACAACTTTTTCGTTGTTATCAATAAGATAGCGCCTTATAAGCATTGCGTGATCCATTTCTTCCTGTGCCTGTACATAAAACCAGTTTTCAAATCCTGAGAGGCCCTCATCAGCATAATAGTTAGCTATGCCAAGATATAAATACGCAGAATACAGCTCTTTAACGATCTGTTCGTTCATGAGTGAAACGACAGCTTTGTCAATCATGGATACAATCTCCTTTCATTTTTTTATATTATACCATGCCTGATGTCCAGCTTAAGCGACATTGTCACTAAAGGCGACAGAAAACAGGCTGCTGGCTTGACACTTTATATTCAACGGAAATATAATTGTATGCAGCATCGCCGGGTCTGCAAAATTAGAAATTTGAATAAAGGATCCTTTATATGAAATATATACTTTGCCTATTATTGCTGGTCGGACTATTGTTAACGGGCTGTTCCGATGATAAAGAAGCTGCACAGCCTACACAGTCCGCTCCGGTGATCTCTCCGACCCAGGCACCAACGCCGGTGCCGGATTTTTCGCAAACTGATTTTACGGGAATATGGTATGTTTCCGGTATCATCACTGCAGACGGAAACTCGCTCAGCGAGAATGAGGTTTCATTGCTTGATGCAGGTTTTACCCTGGAGCTTCTGCCGGAAGGCGTCTATTTTGTGTATCAGAGCAACGGAAATGTGTTGGGGCAAGGCCAATACAGCGTGTCGGAAAATCTGCTGATCTGCAGCGCAGACGGGCGAGAAACGGTCTATGTCATTCAAGATAAAGATACGCTTTTATCCAAAGCTCCGGATGATACCACCACAATAATGACGCGCAGGATCGAAGAAACAGAGATCTTTGATGACATTGAGTTTGATAATACAGAAACGGACGTGCCCGATGAGGACACGCCCATAGACGGAGAATAGAAATTTTTAAAATATTCGGAACCCGCAGATGAAGTTTCTGGACCACCAGGCAGAAGTATATTTGCGCTTGACCACTCTTCCGTTGCTCGCTGAAGCATCGACCACGTAACCGTTGCCTGCGACGATGGCTACGTGCCCTCTTAAAACCATAATGTCTCCGCGGCGCAAATCGCTCATACTCGTAATCTTCGAATATCTTGAGCTCTTTGCCCAGGCGGCGGATGTCATGTATCCCTGCCTGACGCCGACCTGATTTAAACACCAGTAGACAAAACCGGAACAGTCAAACTGATTAGGGCCTTTGGCGCCGCGCACATATCTAGAACCAAGCTTTGATTCTGCCACCGAAATGAACGAATCAATATTCGCGCCGGTAATGTTTGCAGGGCCTCCGCTTGAGCTGCCGCTTGAGCTGCTGCCGCTGGAGCTGCCGCTTGAGCTGCTGCCGCTGGATGCAGTATATCTTCGCGCACTGGAAGAGAACAGCCTGTTCAATGTCTGTGCGCCCACTTTGCCGTCAACGCCTAGCCTGTTTGTAGACTGAAAGTTGCGCACTGCTTTTTCTGTGGCTGAACCGAAATAGCCCGTGACTGACGACATATAGCCAAGCTCTTTCAAACGCTGTTGTACTCTGGTGACTTGCTGTCCTTCAGATCCGATCGTCAGAGCGTCCCGCTGTGCATTTTCAGACATCAGCGCTTCTTTGGTAAGAGGCCCAATATGCCCGTCGGCGATCAGCCCGTTGGCTTCCTGAAAGCGTTTGACGGCAGCTTTTGTATCAGCGCCGAAGTTTCCGTCGGGTTCTGTGAGTAAAAATCCGAGTGACTTGAGGCGTTTTTGAAACGTCTGTATCTCCGGGCTTGATTCGCCGTATGAATACGCGTTGGCGACCACATCTTCAGAATAGAGTTTTTCACGCGTCTTCCGTCCCACTTTTCCGTCAGGGGTGAGCCTGTTTCTTTCCTGAAATTTTTTGACGGCGGCCTCGGTCTGTTCTTTGAAATTGCCTGTGACCTGAGACATATAGCCAAGCTCGTAAAGCCTTTGCTGCAGTTCTTCGACGTCCTTATTGCTTGCACCGATGGTGATCGTGTAGAATTGCGCATCCGATGAGAACAACAGATCAAAATCTTCCTGATCCACAACGCCGTCAACTTCCAGCCCGTGCTGTTCCTCAAATAATTTGACAGCTTCTTCCGTGACATTGCCGAAAATGCCGTCCGCTTCATCATTATCCATGTATTCGAGTTCCATCAGGCGTGTTTGGATATCGGCGATGACCACGGCGGTCATATCACGGGATACAGAAATTGTCGTATGCACCGGCACCGATATCATCGCATTGAAAACCGTGGGGGCAGGTGTTGATAATGGTACGGAAGCGGATGCAAACTCTGACGGAGGATCAAGCGTTGAGGCCACTTGCGTGCGGGCGCCAGACCCGGTTGTGATCAACACGACAGCCACAACAATGACAGCAGCAAGCCCTGCCGCGGCTATGATTATACGCCTTTTGTTTTTCACGCGAAGCGTATGCGAGCGGCGGCTTTTTGCAGCTGCATAAGCCGGGCTTTTCGTCTGCCCGAGGCTGCCTAGTTTTTTAAGCTTTCCAATGATATGCCGAAAAAAAGCAGAAACAGACGTGCGCACAAGGGCCAGTATTCTGAACAAAGGGGTTTTACGTGTTCTGCTGTATCTTGCTGCCATAGCCGGTTTCACCTACTTGTTTATATTTTCGCAGCTGGTGGAATTTTTTTTGTTTAAAAGCATTATTTATTGCTCATCTTATTATAAAGAATGCACGCGCTTTTCGCAACACTTTTGTAACAATTAATTGAATCTTTATTTTTTGGACAAAAGAATAACGTTCAAAAAGCATTATCGTTTAAAATATTTGCTGATGCAATATTAGGCTTGTCTTGCCATGAGATTCATTTCATATTATAATCTCTCTGATAAAATATTGACGGGGGACACATGCTAAAACTCAATGACATTTCATTAGCCATAGATGGCAACGTGATATTGATGAAATTCTTAAACGCGGCATCATGGACGGGTGTGATTGCAGCGAAAACTGCGGAATAGTCGAGGTGGAAAATGCTGAATGCGTTGGATAAGCTGATGCTTGAACAGGTGGCAGATCTTCACGGCATACCGCAGGGTGCATACAATATCCGAAAAAACGGCGAAGCAGCCGGACGCAGCACCACTGTCAACATCGATATCATTTCCAAGAAAGATAAAACGGGCATTGATATCGTCGTCAAGCCCCACACAAAAAACGAAAGTGTCCATATACCTGTCATACTGACATCGGAAGGACTCACGGATATCGTTTACAATACTTTTGAGATAGGCGAAGGGGCAGATGTGCTCATCGTCGCGGGATGCGGTATACACAATGCAGGAAAAGAAAATGCACAGCATGACGGCATACATGAATTTTTTATCCGCAAGGGCGCGAAGATCCGTTATGTGGAAAAGCATTACGGGCAGGGAGACGGCACGGGCGGCAAAATCCTCAATCCCAAAACCATCATCCATGCCGAGAACGATGCCGTTGTCGAGCTTGAGCTTGTGCAGATACGAGGCGTTGACAGCACACGCCGTGATACGCAGATCAACCTTAAAGAACGGGCAAAGCTGATCGTCACAGAAAGGCTGTTGACCGACGGTGTGCAGGAAGCCTATTCAGGCATATCCATCAATATGGAGGGAAAAGACTGTTCGGCGCAGCTGATCTCGCGCTCTGTGGCACGGGGGAGATCCAAACAGGATTTTACTTTCGACCTAATCGGAAAGAATGCGTGCCGCGGGCATATCCAATGCGATGCCATCATCATGGACAACGCGACCGTTATCTCCACACCACGCATATCCGCACATCATGAGTATGCCCAGCTTGTCCATGAAGCGGCCATCGGGCGGCTTGAATCGCAGCAGCTGTTGAAGCTGGAATCTCTTGGGCTCTCGCCCCAGGAAGCGGAAGATACTATTTTGAAAGGTTTTTTGCGATAATTTAATGCCATAAAAACCTTTTTCGGGGATCATGATCCATTTTAAAAAAAGCGCCCCTGCGAAACAGGCCGGCGCTTTTTTGACATGGCTTATAAACCGATTAAACACTCAATCATTCTTTTTCGGATTGGCTGTATTGTTCCAAGGCTTCTTCAGAAAGCGTCAGATAATAAGCTTCTTCTGTTTGAACATTTGAGCTTCTGTTTTTTGCCTGTGCAGCTAGTTCATACTTTAAATGTTTCGCAGTGGCTGCAGCCTTTTCACTGCCTTTGATACGTGCCAGTTCATGGCTCGCGGCCTGCTGCGCTGCGTGACCTGAGTTGGCTGCTGCATTGACCAGATCGGAATTTGCATTCGAACGCAGCAGGCTCATAGCAGCGCTCGATTGTGCATGCTGCAATGGGTTCGTTGACATGGACGCCTCCTTTCAAGCATAAACACGCAAACATATAAATTATATTTAAACGATTTTCTTCCACATGAAACAAGAAAGACATAAAAAGAACAAACGATATTTTAGCAATAGGCTGGTTGACCTATATCAGGAATGAGCGTCCAGCATACATCACCGTATCGCCGAGCACCGCAAGCACGGCAGGTTTACCTCTTGCATTCCTGTCCGAGCGCTCAAGCTGTTCGGTAGACAAGGGAAAGCTCTGTCCGGATTTGAGCGTCACGAGTATGGAACACGGCTCTGAAACGCAGACGGCAGCGGCCACGCAGGAGCCGTTTGCACCGTTTTTGAGAAGCGAAATGGCCTTTACGCCTTTTCCGCCCCTGCGCTGGGTCTCAAAACAGTAGGCACGCGTGAGTTTGGCATAGCCCAGATCGGTAAACAAAGCAACATCATCCTGTTCGGATATCGGCGCAGCCAGAACGATGCAGTCATCCTTTAAAAGCTGCATGCCTTTGACTCCCTTGGCAGTGCGGCCCATCGAGGAGACATCGGCCGACGAAAAGCGGATCGCCATACCGCTTTTGCTGACCATCAGCCAATCGCATTCGCCTGTCTGCAGCGATACACATAATATCGAGTCTCCCGGAGCGACGCCGCATGCTGCGATCTTTTTGTTACGCACATCGTACTCCTCAAGATGTGTGCGTTTGACAAGCCCGCCGGCAGTTGCGAAAAACACATGAGCATCCTTGTATTCAGAGACCGAAAAAAGGCCGACGATCTGCTCATCCTGATCAACGCCGGCAAGCAAGGCGGATAGCGGCTTGCCTTTGTCTTTGAGTTTGCAGTCAGGAATATCTGTTGCCGGCAGCGTATAGAGATTGCCCTTGCTTGTGAAAGCCTGGATGCGCCTGTCAGTGGCTGACTGGACGATATATTTAACATTGTCGCTTTCGCCAAGCGCCGACTTTTGGAATGATTTCTGAGCGACGCGTTTTAAAAAGCCGCTGGCGGTCAGTATGACCACACACTCTTCGACAGATTTGAACTCTTTTTCGTTGATTTCGATTTCGTGATTGGACCTGAGTATTTTTGTGCGCCGCGCATCGCCGAATTTTTGCTTGATGCCTTCAAGTTCGTGCATGATGACACTGAACAGTTTGCGTTCGGAAGCTAGGATAGCTTCAAGCCGGGATATCGTTTCGAGGATAAACGCGTATTCGCTTTGCAGCGCTTCGATCTCCAGCGCAGTCAGCCGCGCAAGCCGCATATCAAGGATTGCCTGCGCCTGTATCTGCGTCAACTCAAAGCGTGCCATCAACTTGTCGCGCGCTTCTCTGGGCGATGACGACCCTCGTATGATTCGGATGACCTCATCAATATTTTTAACGGCGATCATCAGGCCGGCCAGTATATGTTCGCGCTGCCGCGCTTTTTCCAGGTCGTACTGCGTACGGCGGGTCACGATATCCTTCTGGAAGCGGATATAGTGATCAACGATCTCCATAAGAGATAGCTGCTTGGGCTGGCCGTCTGCGATACAGACCATATTAATACCAAAAGTGGTCTGCAGATCAGAATATTTGTATAGACAGGTGAGGATCTTTTTGGGGTCGTAGTCCTTGCGCACTTCTATGACGGCGCGGATACCATTGCGGTCTGACTCGTCACGGATGTCCGCGATGCCGGCAAACATATCTTTTTTCTGCTCGGTTACGGTCAGTATGCGTTCCAGCATGGCCGCTTTGTTGACTTGATACGGCATTTCGTTTATGACGATGAGGGATTTTCCGCCTGTGCCTTTCTCGATCGTTGTTTTTGCACGCAGTACGATCTTTCCGCGCCCTGTTTCGTACGCACTGCGCAGGCCGTCAAGCCCCAGTAAATAGCCGCCGGTCGGAAAATCCGGCCCGGGGATCAGGACCATCAGCTCGTCAAGCGTCAGTTTTGGATTTTTGATACGCGCGATTACGCCGTCAATGACCTCATTTAAGTTATGAGGCGGTATGTTGGTCGCTAGCCCGACGGCAATGCCTGCTGCTCCGTTGACAAGCAGGTTCGGAAAACGCGCCGGCAGCATATTCGGCTCTTTGAGCGTGTCATCAAAGTTGAAGGAGAAGCGCACGGTGTCCTTTTCGATGTGTGCGAGCATTTCCATGGCAATGGGGGAGAGGCGCGCTTCGGTATAGCGCATCGCGGCAGCGCTGTCGCCGTCCATGCTGCCGAAATTGCCATGCCCGGATACCAGCGGCGCACGCATCACATAATCCTGCGCCATACGCACCATTGCGTCGTAGACCGCCTTGTCGCCGTGCGGGTGGTATTTCCCCAAGGTATCGCCGACGATCCTGGCAGACTTTCTGTGCGGCTTGTCCGGTGTTAATGAGAGTTCCATCATGGTGTAGAGTATCCGGCGCTGCACAGGCTTTAATCCGTCTTCGACGCGCGGCAAAGCCCTGTCCATGATCACATATTCTGCAAACGGTATCATAGAGTCATGCATTAAGTCGCTCATAGACACAGGTGTGATTTCGGTCGCATATACTGCGTTTTTATCAGACATGGCTTTCTACCTTCTCTTTGAAAAAACTGTCTTCCTTATTGAAATTGGCATGCTCGGAAATGTAGATCTTGCGCGGCTCTGCCTTATCTCCCATGAGAAGTGTGACCAGCCGCTCGGCCTCTGCTGCGTCATCAAGTTCCACACGGAAGAGCTTGCGCTGTGCAGGGTTCATCGTCGTTTCCCAAAGCTGCTCAGGATTCATCTCTCCAAGCCCTTTATAACGCTGGACATTCGCACCGCTGCCGATATCTTTCTGTGCGGCTTTGAGCTCTGAATCTGTATAAGCGTACACAGATTTAGTGCCTTTATGCACACGGTAAAGAGGCGGCCGGCCGATATAGATATGGCCTGCTGTCAGAAGATCACGGAAGTAGCGGTAGAAAAAGGTCAGTAGGATCGCGCGGATGTGCGCGCCGTCCTGGTCGGCGTCCGCCAGTATAATCACCTTGTGGTATTTTAAATCTTTTTCTTCAAACACGCCGTCAAAACCAGTGCCCAATGCAGTGATGATCGAACGGAATTCATCGTTTTCTATCACCTGGTCAAGCCTTTTTTTCTCGACATTGAGCGGCTTGCCCCGAAGCGGCAGTATGGCCTGAAAACGGCGGTCGCGGCCCTGCTTGGCGCTTCCGCCAGCGCTGTCCCCCTCAACGATAAACAATTCATTCTTTGAGGCGTCGCGCCCGGAGCAGCTTGAGAGCTTGCCCACCAAAGGGGCGCCTTCAAGCTTACTGCGCTGGCGCTCAAGCTTCTTTGCCTTTGTGGCGGCTTCTCTTGCTTTTGCGGCCTTCACAGCTTTGCCCACCAGTTCGGTGGCTATGGCGGTATTATTAAGATCAGTAAAGAAGAGCGATAGCTTGTCCTGCACGATGTTCTCGACTATGGTTTTGACTTCAGTGTTTCCAAGCCGCGCTTTGGTCTGGCCTTCGAACTGCGCATCCTTCATGCGGATGTTGATCACAGCGCACAGCCCTTCGCGGTAATCATCGCCTGCAAGATTGGTTTCCTTATCTTTCAGCAAGCCTGCAGACCGCGCATATTCATTCATGACCTTTGTATGCGCTGTTTTAAAGCCGGATATATGTGTGCCGCCGTCGGCCGTTTGTATGTTATTGACAAAAGACAATATGTTCTCATTGTAGGTATCGTTGTACTGCAGCGCGATTTCCACACGCACATCGCTGCGTTCTCCGTCAAAATATATGGGTGTCTTGTGAAGCAAGGTCTTCTCATTGTTCAAATACTGCACAAAATCAACGATACCGCCCAAAAATTCGAAAACATCCTTTTTGAATCGGCCATCTTTTTTTACACGTTCATCGGTCAAAGTGATTTTAACGCCTTTGGTGAGAAACGAGATCACACGAAGATGTGAAGCCACCGTATCATAATTCATGGAGACTGTTTCAAAAACTCTTTCATCCGGCAAAAACGTGATCCTGCTGCCGCGGTTTTTAGTGGGGCCGACCGCTTTCAAAGCCGACACAGGGCGTCCGCTCTCAATCTTGCCATTTTTCATCTTGCTTTCGAAACGCTGTTCGTACTCTTTCCCGCCGACATAAACCGTGGCCGTCAGCCATTTTGAAAGTGCATTCACAACGGAAGCGCCCACGCCGTGCAGGCCGCCCGCATAAGCATAAGAACCGTTGCCGAATTTTCCGCCAGCGTGCAGCTGTGTAAACACCACCTCGACGCCGGAAACCTTAAGTTCAGGATGCAGGCCCACAGGTATGCCGCGGCCGTTATCTTCAACCGTGACGGTATTGTCTGCATGCAGGGTGACGCTGATGCGGTCGGCGTAACCGTTGGCTGCCTCATCAACCGAATTATCTACGATCTCCCATAGAAGATGGTGAAGACCTTTTTGCCCGGTCGAGCCGATATACATGCCGGGCCGCTTGCGTACGGCATCAAGCCCCTCTAATACCTGTATATCACTGGCGCTGTATTGTTTGGCCATAGACTACTCTCCAAAAATCCTATCACAAAATATGGTGTACTGATGACTTTACACCACATTATATTACTCCAAAATAGAATGGTAATCAATAGATGATGCTAAGAAAGACACATGGTTTTATAGAGGATCAGCTCTATGCCGGCTTCTCTAAAAATCTCGTGTGAAAAATCGTCCGGATAAGGTTTCGCATAAACAACGCGTGAAATGCCGGCATTGACAATCATTTTTGAACAGATGGCGCAAGGCTGATGGGTGCAGTAGAGTGTTGCGCCTTCAATACTGACACCGATTTTGGCAGCCTGAATGATCGCATTTTGTTCGGCATGTATTGCATAGCACAGTTCGTGCTGTTTGCCGGAGGGGATGCCAAGTTTTTGGCGGAGACATTCGCTCTTATCCTTGCAGCTTTTAATACCGGCAGGCGCACCATTATAGCCTGTTGTGAGAATACGCTTGTTTTTGACGATCACGGCGCCGATGTTGCGGTCATCTTTATAACAGCTTGACCAGTTCGAGATTGTTTCAGCCAATTCCATAAAACGTTTGTCCCATTTGTCCATGACATACTCCTGAATCAAAATTTAGTCGAAATAATATATCTTTTAAACAGTTTGCTGATATTTATCAATTGTGAACAGAAAAATATAAAAAGTTCGGATGCGAACGTGACATGAAGCCAGCATGCGATTTGACGCAATGTATCAAAAAGAGGAACCCAAAAACCGCTTGTCATTTCATATTAAGATTTAAATTCAACAAGATGTGTCAAAAGTCCTGCTGTTGTATCATTTTATTTATGAAGTTTTGATAATCTGTGAAATCGATAGAATCATGGATCAATAGAGAGATATAGAGAGCTAATAAGATATTATAGCCATAATTAAATAAATTAAGAGATTTTTAAGGTTTGCCATGATTTCTCTAATATATTATTATTATCCCTGTTAGCACTCATTAATGTCGAGTGCTAACAGTCTGGAATTCAAGTATATTAAATAAAACATATTAACAAGGAGGTTTTATTATGTCCATAAAACCATTGGGCGACAGAGTTGTTATCAAAAGTCTGGAGAGCGAAGAAACCACGAAGAGCGGTATCGTTCTGACAGGCAGCGCGAAAGAAAAGCCGCAGACAGCAGAAGTTGTGGCGGTTGGCCCGGGAGGCATGGTTGACGGCAAAGAAGTCGTTATGAACGTAAAGCCAGGTCAGAAGGTCCTTTACTCTAAGTATGCAGGTACAGAAGTCAAGGTAGACGGGGAAGAGTATATCATCGTCCGCCAGAGCGATCTGCTTGCAACTGTGGAATAGTCGAAGAATAAGGAGGAATTATCAATGGCTAAACAGATCAAATACGGAGAAGAAGCAAGACGCTTGCTGGAAGACGGTGTCAACCAGTTAGCTGACACAGTCAAAGTTACACTTGGCCCTAAGGGCAGAAATGTCGTTCTTGATAAAAAATTCGGTTCACCCGTTATTACAAATGACGGCGTCACGATCGCCAAAGAAATAGAACTTGAAAATCCGTTTGAAAACATGGGTGCGCAGCTGGTCAAGGAAGTTGCCACGAAAACAAATGATGTGGCCGGAGACGGTACCACAACGGCGATTCTTTTTGCGCAGGCAATCATACGCGAAGGCTTAAAAAATGTGGCAGCCGGGGCCAATCCCATGGGAATCAAAAAAGGCATTTTAAAAGCGACTGACATTTCAGTCGAAAGCTTCAAAGCACTTTCGAATCCCATTTCTGGCACAAAAGCCATCGCTCAGGTCGCAGCCATTTCAGCAAGCGATGAGAACATCGGCAACCTGATCGCAGAAGCGATGGAAAAAGTGGGCAACGACGGCGTGATCACTGTTGAGGAAAGCAAGACCATGATGACTGAGCTTTCCATCGTTGAAGGCATGCAGTTTGATCGCGGCTATGCTTCTGCTTACATGGTGACGGATACCGACAAAATGGAGGCTGTTCTTGAAGATGCGCTCGTGCTGATCACAGACAAGAAGGTCTCAAATATCCAGGAACTGCTGCCCATACTTGAGCAGGTTGTCCAGCAGGGCAAGAAAATGCTGATCATCGCTGAAGACGTTGAAGGCGAAGCTCTTGCAACGCTGGTCGTCAATAAGCTGCGCGGCACGTTCACCTGCGTGGCCGTCAAGGCACCGGGCTTCGGCGACAGACGTAAAGCGATGCTGCAGGATATAGCGATACTGACAGGCGGTCAGGTCATTTCCGAAGAGATCGGTATCGAACTCAAAGACGCAAAGATGGAAATGCTTGGCAAAGCGCGTCAGATCAAGGTGGATAAAGAAAACACGACCATCGTGGAAGGCGCAGGAGACCCGTCTGAAATCAAAGCAAGGATCAACTCGATCAAGGCTCAGATCGAAGAAACGACCTCTGATTATGACCGTGAGAAACTGCAGGAGCGGCTAGCGAAGCTTGCCGGCGGCGTTGCTGTCATCCAGGTTGGCGCAGCCACTGAGACCGAAATGAAAGAAAGCAAGATGCGTATAGAAGATGCGCTCGCAGCCACGCGTGCTGCTGTCGAAGAAGGTATTGTCCCGGGCGGCGGCATCGCTCCTCTTTTCGCAGCAAAAGATGTTGAGAAGGCCATTGATAAAGCCGAAGGCGACATCAAGACCGGCATGCAGATTGTTTTGCGTGCGCTTGAAGAACCTGTGCGCCAGATCACTTGCAATGCCGGTTTGGAAGGCAGCGTCATCGTTGACAAGATAAAGAATGCAAATGATCAGAATTTCGGTTATGATGCAGCGAAGAACGAATACGGCGATATGGTTGCCAAAGGCATTATTGACCCGACAAAAGTCACAAGAACCGCTCTGCAAAACGCAGCTTCGATTGCTGCGATGCTTCTGACCACTGAGAGCATCGTGACAGACCTGCCAGAGGAAAAAGCACCTGCAATGCCGGGCGGCGCACCGGGCGGCATGCCGGGCATGTACTAAAAACATAAAGGATCGAGTAAAATGGCGGGAAGACGCAAAAGCGTCTTCCCGTTTTTTCATAATTAAAGCGCAAACAGTCAACCAATAATGCCCTGTTTGTTGCATCATACATATCTGCAGGTATATAATTAAGCAATATTATTTTCAATTAGATAAAAAATCATAGTAAGGGGTGTGTGTTTTGGAGGAATATATCAACAGCGGCTTTCTTTA
Source organism: Christensenellales bacterium (assembly GCA_040768905.1). Lineage (GTDB taxonomy): Bacteria > Bacillota > Clostridia > Christensenellales > SZUA-584 > SZUA-584. Next base: position 953,548 of record JAXGMA010000001.1, on the reverse strand, counting down.
TATTATCGGCGCGATCATAGCTGTTTTTGTCATGGCACAATCCTTGTATTTTCTTGTGCGGGCCGTGCGCCGTGGCAGGCAGCTTGGAGTCGATCCTAAAAAGTTAAAAGATGCCGCAGTTTCCAGTGCGGTTTTTTCAATCGTTCCGTCGGTGCCCATCGTTCTCGCCATGATCACGCTGGCAGCCACCATCGGTGCGCCGTTTTCGTGGATACGGCTTTCAGTCATCGGTTCAATGTCATACGAGACGGTGGCCGCTGCTTCAGTGGCGAAAGCTGCTGCGGGCATGAGCTTAAGTGTTTTTTCAGCGATCATGTGGGTGATGACTTTGGGCATCATCAGCGGCCCGCTGTTTAACATCTTTGGTTTTAAGAAATACCAATCAAAAATCGAAGAAATCGGCAAACGCAGCCCCAAATGGTCGAAAATTCTCGTTGATGCGCTGTTCATGGGCATCATTGCTGTGATGGGCGGCCAGTTTATCGCCAAAGGCATCGCTTCTTTTGCTGATTTTAACGCGCAGGGTATTGTCAACGGGCAGGCGCAGTTTTTAAAGCTTTTCACGGGAGCCTTGCTGATGGCCGTTTTCGGTGTTGTCATCAAAGCAACAAAAGCCAAATGGCTGGAGAACTTTGCGCTGCCCGTATCAATGGTCGGTGCGATAGCCCTGTCCGTGGTGTACCACGGTATTTTTTAAGGAGGCGCGTCATGAAGAAGAACACAGGCATGATGATCAATGATTACAAAGAACTGACGCACCGCATCGGGCGTATTTGGACAGCGGCCGCCCTGCTGCTCATCATTTCAGTGCCGCTGCTGTTTTGTTTGATCTACGGCGTTTTGCCGGACTGGGACGCTTTTTTACATGGCGCTGTCGCCATTATACCGATGTACTGGGCGATCGGGCTTATTGAGGTGTTCAATTATTCGCCAATGGTCGGTTCCGGAGGCACATATTTGGCTTTTGTCACAGGCAACCTTTTGAATATGAAAGTGCCTGCCGCGCAGGTTTCGCTAAGAAAAGCCGGGGTGAATCCGGCATCGGATGAAGGCGAAGTCCTCTCGACCATCGCCGTGGCCATCTCCACGATTGTCACCAACCTCGTGCTTGTCGCCGGGCTGCTTCTCGTGATCCCGATCACGCAGTTTATCAAAAGCGATCTGATGCTCTCAAGCGTCTTTGACTTAACGACGGGTTATGTGATCCCCGCTTTGTTCGGCGCGCTCGGCGTCGTGTTCATCTCACAAAGCTGGAAGATCGCGCTCGTACCTACTTTGCTGATGATCATCGCGTTTTTGCTGATTCCTGCACTCTACCAAAGCTCTGGAATATTCATACCCGTGATGTCTGTTGTCGCCTTTGTGATTGCGCGTGTGATGTTCAAAAAAGATATGATATGAGGAAACTGCTATGACAATACTTTATGCAGCATTTGGCCTGCTGTTTATTTTGATCTGCATCATGGTGATCAATACTGTCTACAAGCGCCCTTCACCTATCGACGCTGTGCCGTACAGGCCTTTGCCGCTTGATGAGGACAAATTTGCGAGGCATCTTTCCGGCATGATCCGGTTGAAAACCGTGACTGCGGCATCAATGAACGACACAGACAGCGCGGCTTTTCTCGGACTGCACCGTTACCTAGAAAAAACCTACCCGCTGATGCACAGATCGCTTGAAAAGCAGGTGATAAACTCGTATAGCCTCTTATACAAATGGACAGGGTCTGGTTCTGATGAAAAACCGTTTTTGCTTATTGCGCACATGGACGTTGTCCCGGTCGAAAAACGCACGGCCGGTGAATGGCTGCATGAACCATTTTCCGGAGATATCGCTGACGGTTATGTCTGGGGCCGCGGCGCTATCGATATGAAAGGCCAGCTCACTGCCATCTTTGAAAGTGTGGAATATCTTCTTGAAGAAGGATATGCGCCTCAGCGTGACATATATATCGCTGTCGGGCATGACGAAGAGTGCATGGGGAGCCAGGGCGCACAAAAGATCGCGGAGTATCTTAGAGGCTCAGGCGTGCGGTTTGATTTTGTGCTTGACGAGGGCGGCGTTGTGACTGACGGGGCCGTCATGGGCATCAACGCCATGGTCGCAACGATCGGGATCTGCGAAAAAGGCTATGCCGATATCAAACTTACAGCAACGTCATCAGGAGGACATGCCTCGCGGCCGCCGAAAACAACGGCGGTAGGCGCGCTGGCAGCTGCGATCACAGCACTTGAAAAAGGGCAGCTGCAGCCTGGGCTGCACAAGCCGCTCAAAGATATGCTTGATGCTGTGGGCGGCTATATGAAGTTTCCGCTCAACATCATTGCGGCCAATCTTTTTATCACCAAGCGTCTACTGCTGGCAGGTTTTGCGGCAAAACCGACAGGTTCGGCATTGGTGCGCACCACAACTGCGCCCACGATGCTTTCCGGCTCGTCTGCGCCCAACGTGCTTGCAGAAAAAGCGGAAGCGATTGTCAATTTCCGCATCGCGCCTCAAGATTCGGTGGAGACGCTGCTTAGGCATATCAAAAGAACAGTGTGCAGCGGCATTGCTGTCGATGTGCTGCAGGCCTATGAACCTTCCGGAGTATCGGATACGAAAACGCAGGCCTATCAGAAGATTTTACAAACAATCAAGAGCATTTTTCCAGACTATGTGATTGCGCCCTACCTGATGATCGCCGCGACCGATTCAAGGTTGTATGAGCATTTGGCTGACGGGGTGTACCGATTTTCGCCTTTTCGTTCACTCAGCGAAGACCTTGATACGATCCATGGCGTGGGGGAGCGGCTTAAGACTGAGTCTCTTCGGGAGGGCGTTGAGTTCTATATCCGCCTTGTAAAAAATGCCGGTCAATGATAGAATATTCACGGTCAAATATCATTTTACGGACTTATACAATAATGAAATAAAACTGGAGGGCACTTATGCGTGATTTTGTTATAGCGACGGATTCTGATACTGAGATCCCGTTGTCGTTTGCAGACAAATACGGCATGCCGGTCTTTTTGATGCCTTACACCGTAGATGGCGAAGAAAGGCTGTTTGACCTTGGCAGAAATACGGACATCATCGGTTTTTACAAAGAGCTCGCGGACGGTGCAGAGGCCATCACCAACACACGCCCGCCCGCCGACATCGCCGAATGGTTCCGGGAGATCATCAAGGGCGGCAAAGACGTGCTTTACCTGTCTTTTTCATCCGCATTATCAGGCCATCATGATCTTTCGCAGATGGCGCGCTTAGAAGTGCTCGAAGAATTTCCAGACGCACGCATCGAGATCGTGGATACGCTGCGTATTTCCATGGGCGCTGGAATCCTTGTGATGCAGGCGCAGCAGCTAAAAGACGAAGGCAAATCGCTTGAAGAAATCAGGGACTGGGTTATCGACAACCGGCAGCGCGCACATGCCTGGTTTTCAGTCAATGATTTGAACTATCTGAAAAAAGGCGGAAGGCTTTCGGGGGCCCAGGCGGCCATCGGCACACTTCTGGATGTCAAACCCATACTGAAAATCAACCGCGAAGGCAAGATCGTCGCGGCTGATAAAGTCAAGGGCACAAAAAAGATTTTGAAGTTTTTCCTTGATGTGATACAGCAAAACGTTGAACAGCCTGAGTTTCAAACAGCATTCGTTCTGCATGCGGACAACTTAGATGACGCCGAAAAAATGAGAGCCCTGATCGAAGAAAATGTAAACTTCAAAAATGTTGTCATTCAGGATGTCGGCCCTGTGATCGGGTGCCATACCGGACCGGGCGTTCTGGCTGTTGTGTTTATGGGCAAGCCGGCTGCTTCCTGATCATTAAAAAGATTTTAATTTTTGTTTGTTGCACATGCATTTCATTGTATGACAGAATTATGCAATACAGCTATAATAATATACAGCAAAATTACCATTATATAGGAGCTGTATCTTATGGCATCATTTACATCGTTTTTGGCGGTATTTCGTCATTCTCAGCCTTGGCGCTCTTTTGCTGTGGATGATGCTGTCGTCATCTATGGCCTCTTTTGAGGGCCTCCTTTGGTTTTTTGGCGGTATTTTGGGCAATATGATGAGCATCATACTCTTTGCGCTTTTTTTGATCCCCGCTGCAGTGAATCTTATCATCGAAATCATAGGCGTCAAGAAGAGCAGCAACCCATTGCAGGCATCTTTTTTTATCGTGACCGGCATCGTTTTGTCCATACTCAGCTTGATCATCGTTGTGGCAATGGGTCCTTTGAACCTGCCGGCGCTTGTGATGCCTGCGCTATTTATCATTGGCGGCTGTCTTTATAAGAGGGCTGCTGCAAGTTTTGTTCATTAAGTGTTACGAACGTTTTAAGAACAAATGAAGTTTCTGGCTTATTCTTTGTTTTGGCAATTTTTATTTGACCGAGGTATGCAGATTTGTTAAAATATTAATATTATTAAACACAATTATAGGAGGGTATTATCTTATGGATGCACCAGGAAAAGGTCTTTTGAAAGTTGTCAGCATTTTATTCATCATCTTTGGCGCTATAGCAACAATACTGTCAATAGTCGGATTGGTTGGCGCTGCAGCATTATCAGCTTGGACCGGCGGGCTTACCGGAATATTGGTGGTCGCAATGGTTCTCTTGTTGATTGTCAGCGTTCTTGAGCTGATTATTGGAATTATTGGCCTGAAAAAGTGCGCAGACCCTGCACAAAGCGGCTTCTTTATCGTGACGGGTATCGTACTTTGTGTTCTTGCCTTGGCAAGTATCATTCTGAGTATTGTGGGCGGAGGCTTTGATTTCACAGGCCTTATCGGATTTGTTCTGCCGGTCCTCTATATCGTTGGCGGCAACATGAACAAAAAGGCTGCAGGGACATCTGCTGCTGCGTAGCATAATACTTTCACTAAGCAGGGCAGTCAATGCTGCTCTGCTTTTTTGTTGCTTTTTATAAGATAAAAAATGGCTCTTTCATCATATGCCATTCATAAATTTAGTGCTTTTTTGATGATGAAAGGCATGAGCGCGTGCATATCTTCATATATATCTAGTGTTCAATCTTTACGATGGAGGATGCGCCATGCAAAGCTATAATCTTTACAAAGACATTGCAGAAAGAACGGGAGGAGACATATATATCGGCGTTGTCGGGCCTGTACGCACGGGAAAATCAACATTTATCAAACGGTTTATGGATATGCTGGTGCTCCCGAATCTTGATGACTCGCGCGAAAAGGAGAGGGTGGTCGACGAACTTCCGCAAAGCAGTGCAGGCAAAACGATCATGACGACCCAGCCAAAATTCGTTCCCAATGAAGCAGTCACCATAAAAATTAACAATGAAGCCCAGATGAACGTGCGCATGGTGGATTCCGTCGGGTATATGGTGGACGGCGCGATGGGGCATCTGGAAAATGATATGCCGCGCATGGTGTCAACGCCGTGGTTTGACCACGACATCCCTTTTGAGGAAGCCGCTGAAATTGGCACGCGTAAAGTGATCGCAGAACATAGTACCATCGGTATTGTGATGACCACAGACGGAAGTATTACCGAAATTCCGCGCTCTAGCTATGTCAATGCTGAGGAACGGGCAATACGCGAACTGCTTGAGCTCGGCAAACCGTTTATCATTATCTTAAACTCAGCCAATCCGAACAATGATGATACCGTGAGCCTTCGCAATGCCATGGCATCAAAATACGGCGTGCCGGTGCTGCTGCTCGATATCATGCGGCTAACAGAAAGTGACATCAAAACGATGCTTGAAAACCTGCTGTATGAATTTCCGCTCAAAGAAATCAACATTGGAATGCCGGGCTGGTCACGGGCGCTCTCGGCTGATCATTGGCTGATTATAGAAGTATTGGGCGGCATTTCCGGAGCACTTGGAAACCTTGTGAAAGTACGTGATTTTATAATGCTTAGCGACGCTTTAAGTGCGCTTGATGATGTCAGCAATATATCGATAGACGGGATTCGTCTTGGCGAGGGCAGCGTTAAGATGCAGCTTGATTTCCCCGGAACGCTTTTTTACCGCATACTCGGCGATGAATGCGGCTACAGCATCGACGATGATTATCACCTCGTATCTATCGTCAAATCACTGATCAATGCAAAGAAGGAGTATGATAAAATGGCGGAAGCCATAAAAAGTGTACGTGAAACAGGCTACGGACTGGTTCCGCCCATGATGGATGAAATGTCTTTGGAAGAACCTGAGCTGATCCGGCATGGAGGACGTTTTGGGGTTCGCTTAAAAGCAAGTGCACCCTCTTTGCATCTGATTCGCGTTGATGTAGAGACGGAAGTATCACCTATCGTAGGCACTGAAAAGCAAAGTGAAGACCTTGTCAATTACATAATGAGTGAATTTGAAACGGATCCTGCAAAGATATGGAAGACAGACATCTTTGGCAAATCATTGCATGAGCTTGTCAAAGAGGGCCTTTCGGGTAAACTCTCTCACATGCCAGAAGATGCGCGCATGAAGATCCAGGAAACGCTGCAAAGGATCATCAACGAGGGCAACGGCGGCCTTATCTGCATATTGCTTTAAAATCTATATATTCAATTCTTTTTAAGAATATTATTATATTTAGGCAGGAAAACTGCCTTTTTTGTTTGTAAAATTTCTTAACAATATGTATAATCGAATCATAACATATTTTATTGTTTATAATCGTTCGTGCTCGTTTAATACTCAAATGAATCACATGTTCATCATTTATTATTGTTTTTTTAATAAATGTAAAAAAGGGAGGTATTGGTTGTGAAAGCTAGGAAAGCAAAAGTCGGGTTGGTTTGTGTAGGGCGAAGGGGAGAACGTTTAGATGTGGCAGAAAAAATATTTTTGGCTGCGCGAAACGGGCTTCAATCCGTTGACCTTGAGCTGGTGAATAAGGATACGCAGCTCATACTTGACGGCGCAGATATACTCAAAGAAGCAAAAAAGATACAATCCTTAGGGGCTGATTGTATTCTTTATCTTCCTGCCACATGGATTAATGCACCGCAGATCATTGATGTCATTATGGAAGTCGGGCTTCCGTACGGTATTTGGGGCGTGCAGGAACCGGCTCCTTTTGCCTCTGTCGGCGCAAATGTTTTGCACGGGACTTTGGATGAAATGGGTTTTAAGCATAAGCTTTTTTATTCAGATGCCGCTGACGAAAAAGAAGTGCTTCAAGAGATTTATTATTTTGCACGCGCGGCTATGGTCGTCAAAGAACTCAGGTTCTCAAGGCTTGGTCTTATTGGCGGAAAAAGCATAGGCGCCTACACGACTGCGGCAGATCCTTTACAGATCAAGAAGATATTTGGTGTGGAAATAGAACATATCGATCAGCTGGTTTTATTGGAAGAAGCTAGGGCAGTGGATGATGACACAGCAAGGGAACTGCTGCAAAAATTTAAATCTGAGCATGGTATAATTGATGCGCCGGAAGAGACGATGCTCCGTTCGATGAAAGTTTTGGCAGCGCTGAAAAAGATATTCAAGGATTACAGCCTTGATTACGCAACTGTGAAATGTCTCGGAGAATTTATCAACACATACGTTTCATGCTGTGCGGCTGTATCGGAAATGAACAATTCAGGCGTTGTCGTCGCTTGTCAATGCAATCTAAATTGTACGTTGTCCATGCAGATGTTCAATTTACTTTCTGACGAAGGCTCCATCATGGCGGATTTCAATGTGATCTACAAGAAAAGCCGGATCGCAATGATGATCAACTGCGGTACGATGGCCACAAATATGGCTGTGGATAAATCAAAGGTGAACTGGGCGCAGCAGTATGCCTATATGTGCGCAGCACGCTGGGATGAAACAGAAGACGAAGTGCGTTCAGCACGCGGTATCTGCCCGACTTTCTGCGCAAAACCGGGGAAAGTCACCTTCGGCACGCTCGGACGCATCAACGGTGAATATGTCATGCATATTGCTGAAGGCGACGCATTTTCACAGCCTCTTGAGGTTTTTAAAGAGGATAAAGAGATATGGCCGCATGCTTATATACAACTCGACTGTGACCCCAAGGATTTTTATACAAATATTCGCTCAAATCACAGCGTCGTTGGATACGGCGAACTGAAGAACGAGTTGATAGAAATTTGCAGGCTGCTTGATATTCGCCCCATGATCAACGAATAATCCGAAAAATCAGAAAAGTTTTGTGCGCTGTAAAATAAAAGCTTGACAAAATAGCCGCTGTGTCAAGAAAATATGGTAATGAATAAAAACCAAACTGTTACTTTGACAATTTCGGGCATGACGTCCGAAGGCAGCGGCGTAGGCAGGGTCGACGGCCTTGCAGTCTTCGTGCCGCAGACTGCGGTCGGTGATGTTGCCGAAATCAAGATCGTCAAAGTGTTAAAAAACTATGCTTACGGTATCGTCAAGCGTCTTATAGCGCCTTCTCCCGACAGGATCATGCCGGATTGCGACGTCTTTTCACAATGCGGAGGCTGCGCTTTCCGGCATGTTCGCTATGACGCAGAGCTGCGTATCAAAGACGGCTTTGTACGTGATGCGTTTGCGCGCATCGGCGGCCTCTCGCCGGAGTTTGAGCCCATACTCGGCAGCGCGCAGACAAACGGCTACCGCAACAAAGCACAGTATCCTGTCGGTCTGATTGACGGCAAGCCTGTTTGCGGCTTTTACGCCAAGCGCAGCCACCGTATCGTTCCTGCGGTAAGATGTGCGCTGCAGCCCAAAGAGTTTGAGCCAATATTGAGCCATATCATGGCATACGTACGAGCACGACACATTTCTGTTTATGACGAGAAGACCGGCAAAGGCCTGCTTCGCCATATTTGCTTGCGCATGGGCGCTTACAGCCGTCAGCTGCAGATCGTGCTTGTTGTGAGCAAACGCTGCGACGGTGTTTTTGAAACTCTTGCCGCGCAGCTTGCCCATTCTTTCAAAGATATTAAAAGTGTTGTTCTCAATATCAACGCCAAGAATACCAATGTGATCATGGGTTCTGAATGCTTCACGCTTTTCGGCGGCGGCACGATTTCTGATACGATGTGCGGGCTGAACATTAATCTGTCGCCGCTGTCGTTTTATCAGGTCAATACCCGGCAGGCTGAGCACCTTTACGGCATCGCCAAAGATTACGCGCAGCTTGGCGGGGGAGAGACGGTGCTGGACCTCTACTGCGGCACTGGCACCATTGGCCTCGGCCTTGCCTCACATGCGCGGCAAATCATAGGCGTAGAGACGGTTGAGCAGGCAGTCCGGGATGCACAAGAAAATGCGCGAAACAACGGGATCGTCAATGCGCGGTTTATCTGTGCGGATGCCGCCCAAGCAGCCAAAAAACTGCAGTCTGAAAAGGCGCTTCCGGATGTGGTGGTGCTCGACCCGCCGCGTAAAGGCTGTGACAGAGAGGTGTTGCAAACAGTGGCAGGCCTTGCGCCATCGCGTATTGTCATGATCTCCTGCAACCCGGCCACGGCTGCGCGCGACTGCGCCATTTTGGAACAAGCAGGCTATCGCACAGTACGCGCAAGGGCCGTCGACCTGTTTCCGCGCACCGTGCATGTTGAGACGGTAGTATTGATGTCAAGGGTAAAAGAGTAGGGGCTTGTAAGGCCCAGTATATAAGCCATTCGTGTGTTTTGAGTTTGAAATCGGAGCATGAAAAAAATGATATTTTTTGCTTCGTGGAAACATATCGAAACAAGGCTTAAACCCTGTGACAGAGCGATTTAGATGTCAGTAGTTGGCGAGAAGTCAGGTTAGATGTCAGGGGTTTACAAGTGGTCGATTTAGATGTTTTATGAAAAAATCGAGGTTGTGTGGTCAGGTTGGATATTAGAGTTAAAAGGTTGAAGAATAGGATAACCAACATGACTGAAATATGCTAATATGTTTATTAGCCATAATGGTAAATGAAAAATTAATCAACGATAATAGGGAGATCAAACAGTTCGACAAGTTTGAATTTATCGAGCAGTGTAAATGTAAAGTTATTGATATAAAAGGGGATAGTTATATGATGGATTGGCACGTGATATATAGAGAATTGACAAGTAAACATAATTACATCAAGCCAAATCCCCCAGCCACAGAAAAGCAGATTTCTGATGTTGAAAAATCATTGGGCTGTAAATTGCCTAATGACTTAAAGGAACTGCTGCTAGATATGAACGGGGATAATTGGCTTATTTTTTCTACGGAGCAAATCACAGAAACAAATTTATCTGCAAGAAAACTTGATTGTTTTATGCCTCTTGACTGCTTATTATTTTTTGGAGGCAATGGCTGCGGCGATTATTATGGCTACCCGATAACATCTCAAGATGGAGTACGAAATGATAATGTGTTTATGTGGGATCACGAATATGATAATCGCATATGGAAAGCAAACAACTTAGAAGATGCAATAAAAAAATACTACAATGATGAAATATAGCATAGTATCTGTCATTTCCTATTCGATTTATTGTGAAGAAAATGGTCCATAACAGCAAAAAAGTAAATTTCAGTTTGTCTATTGACCAGGAGGTGTTGTCGTGGCTGATAATAAAACAATACATTTCATACCACCATTACCTCCAAAGCGGGAAAAGCGAGTAGGCATTTATTGTCGTGTGAGTACAAACAGTGCGGAACAGCTGAAAAGCCTCGCCGCTCAAGTATCAGCGCTAACAAGATTAACGGCAGCTAATCCCAAATGGTTATTAGTAGATGTGTACATTGATATTGCTTCAAGCAAGACAGGTTCATCTCGAAAAGAGTTTACCCACAGGAAAAGCGAGTGCCATGCTGCAGAAGAAAATTGCGCAGGCTGCTTAAGCGATCGGCCAAGCATCGATATAGAAATGGGTGCCTATTCTATGACCGAAGAGAGCAGAACAGATTGTGGCCGAAGAATGTACAGTAAGGAAGCTGCATTGCGCGACTTGCTGGGAGAACGAGTCGATGCGGGTTGAAAAAACCTTTAAAGGGGAATATCTTGGTGTTGAGCGTGTTATGAAATTTGATACAAAGGAATATTAGAATTTTAGGGAAATTAAGAGCTGAGTTTATACAGAAATACCCACATTATGATTTAAGCAATATATCAGGTCAGGATATGCCATTTGAGCAGAAGTCATTAAAGGATAAAGGTTTAAAAAATAGCCATTTAATATCAGAAAGTGGGGTATGGCTTCGGAACAGGAGCTGCAAAAAGTTACGCATCTATACTTAACAGTAACTATGGTGATGAAAATCTATGTCGATATTATAAGATGCTATCATTGAAGCATGACACCTGAACTTTGAGGTCAATCTATTGATGATGAGAAACGACGATCAAGCTGTGGAGAAATTTGTAACGACTATAAGTGAGTATCAATTCATAATCAATCTATCTTCAGGGACACATTATGAAATTAGATGGTTTTAGGTATTCGTAAAAGACACTGGCAACGATAGATCCGCTACCGGATATTCTGAATTGAAATCCGGGAAGATGAAAATTGCGTCGAATGTTTATTTGGTAGATGAAAATTGTTTTTATATGGGCAATGAAGCATGCGGCGGTTGATTGGATAATGGAAAGTTGTACACGATTCCTATAGGAGAGAATAGAGGGGCAACGCATTTATACTGATCCGGAAGGCTGAGAAATTGGTTCATTTAACAAGTAAAGGATTTGCAGCAAGAGAAACAACAGGGTCAGTAGTAATGTGATAGAAAGTAACGATGATAGTATACGTCAATTTCGAGATTTGCCGGAAAAGCGAAAAAATACAGTTCAAAGTAAGAATCAAGAGACGATAAAATCAGCCTATGAGAATCATTTGGCGATAGATGACAACGTATTGGGATACTTTCAGAACAAACTAAAAAAGCGATTTTATCGAGAAGTATTGAATGCTGATTGGAGAACGCAAAAGTGTGAAATAGCCTAAAAATTCAGGTGGAGTTGATGATGATGTCTTAGACGAAAACCATTACAATACGTCAATGCTATTCAGCTTGGGAAATATCGGGCAAGCCGGGCTTGAATGATAAAATAGCTTCCAGAGACTTATATCCCTTAGAATAAGTTAAAGAGCGAAAATTATTTGATAGTCGAACGTCCTGGTCAGAAGGGCATAAAACGATGACATAGCTTACCCGCGTGTGGTGAAATTAGAAATGTCGGCAACGGAAGTTCTTACAAGGAGGTGAAGTCGGACAGTAAAGTATGAAATTTTGATTTACTCATCGATGAGGTTGCTGGTGAGTATCAGGTTGGATGTGTGCAGTAAATTAAAGGCACTTGAATCAAGCATCACGTATATTGTTATTTTGTAAATCTTATGAGTGATATTTGCACGTAGTGTGGAAGATGATGGTTTTGGTGTATACGTAATTTATGGATTTGCTCAATGAAAAATTACACAGGAAGGCTAAGAAAACAAAAACAATTAACGCAGGAAGAGCTATGCTATGAAATTCGATTCGTATCGAAAAAGCGATCAATTTTGAGGTTAAAGCAAAAATGAATCAGGACGCTTATCGGAAAGCTCTGGTAATTAAAGCAAGAATGCTTAACAGCATTCTTTCGTAGAGTCTGCTAAAAGATGCAATTGCTTCTGGTAGAGGTATATTATAATATGTTGCCGAAACAGACGGATAAAATTCAAGAGAATATGCGTGGTTTAATTTGATATTTGGGGATATTTTTTAATATCTACTCGATTGTAAGAAGATTGCTATGTTTCTGTTCAACTATCCGTGATCTTCGGGTCAACGAGATGGCGTGTTATGGAAGACAATTGCATTGCTAAACAAATTCGGTCCGTTAACAGGGAAAATGATTTACTTAAAAGAATCAATGGCGACGAATATCTCGCAATTGTGGAAGTTTTGTATAACATCCTGATTTAGGGGCAACGATACCTCGCTTGATATTCAGGTTGAATATGCAGATCCATTATACGAGATATAACTGGACGAATAGAGGAAGAGCACATAAATCCGAAATAGACTGCTAAGTGTGCTCAGCAACTACAAAATCAAATTACTAGAATAGTCAAACTCAACACTTAGCAGAGTTAATTGCTAATTTTGTCGAAATGCTTGATTCGGATTTTTGATTATTAAAGGATGTTTTATCCGGTGATGGATACAATATGTCTAATACACGAATCCGAACTTTTAAGGAAATTGTGCAGGGCTCCGATCGATGTAATCATTAATCAGAATGATAATAACATCATAAACCTTTTGGAGCTTTTATCAGAAAAAAATATGTTGTCAGAAACCCAATACAGAGAAGAGGATTATCTTATCAAATATTTCAAAGGTTAAAGAACAATCAAATCAGATTTTATGGCATACGGGCTTGCTAAAATTTTGTTTGTCCTCTACGGAAATATGACTTATTTACTATATAAAATCCGAGCTTGAAAAAAAGATATTCCAATTGGTCCGGAAGGAATTCAAACTTAGTTCGTTTGCAATAAACGGTTAACAACGTCTGAAATATAATTGTTAATATGCTTCATCTGAAAACATAACCGATTGGTTGGGGCTTGTTGCGATTAATAGTCACTGAAGCTGCTTCTTTAATTAGGACTTGTGCAATTAATCAAGAAGGAAAAGCATTTCGTGGATAACCGTCTCCTTCTACTGGGCGTTCTATCTGCTTTTGTTTGCCAGCATTATCTGCTTTTTGCAGTATGGTACCGATATTGTGAATTATAGACGGTGCTCATCAATGAGGAATATCCTTTGGAAGAGTTATAGAACGCTTCATCAATTATCATCCAAGTCTGCTTTGTTAATTCTTGTGATGAGATGCATTATGCCCGCCATGATGCAATGTCCGTTCTCGATTCAAAACAAGACATTAGAGAATTATCCTCCGCATTTTTGTGTATTTGCATTTTCATGCCATTGGTCGGGGTTTGCTAATCCATAGGTGTTCATTGGTTTACATGTTAATATGTTTAAAAGCTCTTGAGTAGCACGCTTGTTATGCTATACTTTCAAGATTTTGATATATCTTTGATTAACAAACACGACAGCGGTTAAGTGTGTTAACATTTGAAAAATCTGCTTAGATGGTAAGAGCGAATGAACGATAAGAAATCGGAGGCGGATGCCAAGCCATGGGAGAACACAGTTAGTTTAAATATGATGACGATTTTAAGAAGAATGCTGCAAGTTATCATTTCCAAGCATAAATCGGTACAAACAACAATTTATAGTAGATGCTCCATTCTGTCGATTCTTACGAAAGATCTGCACAACTTTGCGCGGCGAAAGTATACCGATCTGATGGTAGAGTCAGGGAGTTTTTCAAAAGACAAAAAGTCATTCATTGAGAAACCGTAGAATACACTTGAAGAATAACAGGACTGATACAACAAACTGTTGCAGAGTCCAGAATGGAGCGTCGGACGATGCTATCAAAAAGCAGCTACTTCGCAGAGGTGACAAAGTAAGATATCAATTTATACGGGGTTACCCGGAAGTACCCTGTTTTGGCTGCAGGTTGCTCAATTCTGAAAATTAATAAACACGATATTATGCCTGGCTCAATAGCCATTGTAAAGACAACAATTTTGAAAAAATCACAAGTGGCTGAAATTGATGCGTGGTAGGTTGAATTGTCGGACCAGATAGATTACCGCAGTACAATATATCTGCCAAAAAGGCGAAAGCATAGGCAAGAAACTCTGAATATTCTGCATGGCCGAGATGTGTTGGACTCATGATAAAAAAATAGTGAATATTGACCTGACGAACAGACAAAAAAATAGCCGAAACAATGGAATAACCGAGCATATAACCGGTAAGGGATGATGAATATTTCTCAAGCGAGAATGTTGGAGCTACACGATATTACATACCTGAGGGGAAGGGGTTGGGTGGCATGACTGTCATGGATCAGGATATCGTAACTGGCGAGATACTTGAGATCATATGGCAAGACGGAATGACAAAGATTTGGGGACTGTGATCAATGCGATACTGGCGTTGATAGTACAAGGCAAGATCTCGCAACGCTGCATCTTCCATAGCACAGAGAGAGCGAAAAGCCAATGATACATCAAAAGCCGATAATGACAAGGAATGCGATTTAGCTATCCTATGGGCTGCGTGATTTTGGTGTATTTTCGCGAAAAATGGGGATGCCGGGCGTAAAATGCATGGCGGATTAGTTCTTTGCGACATCAAATCAAGAAAAGAATTCGATTCATTGACGGTTGAATATCAAAATGAGTCGGTTCTGGCGGCAGATGTTTGATATATATATTAAGCGTACCGTATCCTACAAATGTAGAACTGAGCAATTCAATTATTACAGACTTGGATGATATGTCACCGAAATAGAATATTTCAAATCATTGAAAGATGAGAAGACAGAGAGGGCTTCGCTTCAGTTATTCTATAGCAAATTGTCTACAAAAAGATGGTCCTTCGATTTGTGTTAAATGTTAGGCAGAAAACATATTACCGTAGATATAGCCAGATTGATACAGAGAGCTTTAGTTATACACTGAACGGCTCGTCGCATTTAGATATTTTTTAGATTTTGTCAAGGTTGTGTGGTTATTAGATGCTGCTGAGATTATGACAGGTAAATAAGCAGAATATGTATGAAAAGCAAGAAAAATGTTCGAAGTGACTGGAATAGCACCCTATATCCAGTCGCTTATGAGATTAATTGAAACACAGAGCAAGGCGACACTGGCGCATTGGGCACTTGACTATTCCGAGCGGGTTATATTGCCGCTGTGGTGCAAGTATTATCCATTTGACCTGCGTCCGCAAAATGCATTAAATGCTGCACGTGACTGGTTATCGGGAAAAATCAAGCTGCCACAGGCAAAAGCAACAATCCTTGAGTGCCATTCGGCTGCCCGTGATACAGAAGAAAACGCTGTTGCGCAGGCTGCTGCCCGAGCGATCGGCCAATGCGCATCGACCATTCATTCAGCACGCCATTGCATCGGGCTTGCCTTTTATGGAGCACTTGCAGTCGCCTATGACCGGATTGGAACAGACGCTACCTGGGAACAGATTGAGATATGTGCCTCCGAAGAATGTAGTAAAATGGAAGCTGCATTGCGCGACATTGCGGTGGAGAACGAAGCGAACCCTGCACAAATCGACTGGAAATGTTGACTGTGCAATCATAAAAAACAAAACATTCCTTAATAATATGGAGGCGGAATATGAAGACTCTTAATGAGCTGATTGAAGCGTATACAAATCATTTACATCAGGGTGAAATACAAATTGCATACAAAGGAATATTAGAATTTTTAGGGAAATTAAGAGCCGCGTTTATCAAGAAACACCCACATTACGATGTAAGCAGTATATATCAAGGATACATGGATATGTCCAATTTTTCTCTGAACACGAAATTATTAAAGGATAAAGGTCTAAAAATTGCCATTGTCTACTTACATGAAAAGGGAGCCTTTGAAGCATGGCTTTCTGCCCGGAACAGGGATATTGCAAAAGGTTACGCATTTATACTTAAAAGTAATATTTCAGGTGATGTAAATCTATTTCATGATATCAATAATCCGGATGCTATAATTGAGTGCATCTTGACAGCTGAACCAGATTTTGAGGATCAAGCCTCGTTGATAGATGCTATCGATCAAGCTGTGGAGAAATTCGTAAAGACAATAAGTGATCGCTTATCAATGGAATTCGACTCAAAACCATGTTGGTGATTTGCGGAAGCTTATGTTTACTTGGATTTTTCGGAACAGTCATTGTTAACCGCTGGGATATGGTGCAGGGACGATTATTGTATGCATAGATATGATGCATGGCAAAAGAAAAGGATCAATGCACCCTTAATTGGTCTGATCTATCTATAATGAAAAACATTATAATTATTGATGATGAGTTGAAAAAAACAGCAAAGACGCTTAAAATAGAATTCGAAACGGTCGGCTAGATTGATACTGTAAAGCATTCAAAAATATTATCTTTGTTATACTGGTGAAGCCATTATTATGAAATCTGGATTCAAAGAAAAATACGGGCTGTACGCTTTTATCGCCGGAGGCTCTGACGGACTGGGCTTTGCTTTTTCTGAGGTGGCTGCACGCCGGGGATTAAATTTGGTCATCATGGCGCGGCAAGAAGATCGGCTGAAAGCTGCGGCGGTCCGGCTTAAAGAAAAATACAAAATCGATGTCATTGCTCTGGCAGCGGATATGGCTGACCATGAAAATGTGAAAAAATTGATCAGTACGCTTCATGTGCCTATTGGTTTATTTTTGTATAATGCAGCCTTTGCTCCGATAGGCCTGTTTGAAAATACGAGCGAAGACCATTTGGCGCTCGCCATTGCTGTCAATGTAAAAACACCTCTGCTGCTTATTAAACTTCTGTCTGCGCCGATGATACAGCAAAAACGTGGCGGCATTGTGCTGATGTCTTCGCTGGCCGGGACGCAGGGCAGCTCGAATATTTCGGCTTATGCGGCAACAAAATCATTTAACGCTGTTTTAGCCGAAGGCCTTTGGAAAGAGTTCAAGCCGCATGGGATAGATGTGATTGCCTGCTGTGCCGGTGCTGTACTCACTCCCGGCTATCAGCAAACCGTGAAAACCAAACCAGCGCCCGGTGCACTTGAAGCCAGAATCGTCGCCGAACGAACATTGAATGCTTTGGGAAGAGGCCCGGTCATCGTTCCCGGAATCATAAATAAAATCGGCAGATTTATATTGTCGAGAGCATTGAGCAGAAAAGCCGCGATTGCAATAATGTCGAAAAACACCGGAGGTTTGTCATGAATTTATTTTTAGGATTGATCACCCCATTTATCGCATACTTAATGATCACTCTTTTACACATCATCATTCCCGCTAAAAGGATGAAGGGGTATGTGAAAAATGAGATGACAGGCGAAGTCATGCACTACAGGATCAATGGGAAATATGTGCTTTGGACAAGCATTCTTATTTGGTTTCTCCTTGGGCATTTTAACCTCGTTCCATACACATGGTTGTATGAAACGAGGTGGCAGGGCCTTATTGGCGCCTGCACCATCGGATTAGGCTATGTTTTTTACATCGTTCTCAAACACCCATCCAGCGGCAAATCTATCTTGGCTGATTTTTGGTTTGGCAGAGTCAAAGATCCGCAGCTTAAAAACGGCTTTATTGATGCAAAGATGTGGCTATATTTGATTGGCGCTGTTATGCTTCAATTGAATGTGCTTTCTTTTGCGTCGTATCATATCATGAATGTCCAAAGTATTAACTATGGCTTTCTCCTCGGCTGTGCTATGCTGACCTGGTTCTGCTTTGATTATCTGATCTTCGAAAAAATTCATCTTTGGACTTACGATTTTATTGCTGAACGCGTTGGTTTCAAATTGGGGTTTGGGTGTCTTGCTTTCTATCCGTATTTTTATTCTGTTTCACTTTGGTTTACCGCGCATCTTCCGGATCCCGGCCATCCGGTATGGCTTACAATACTTTTTGGGGCGCTCTTCCTCTTCGGCTGGGTATTGACACGCGGCGCAAATATGCAAAAGTATTTGTTTAAAATTTCACCCGGGAAAAAATTCCTTTGGATCAAACCAAAAGTGCTTCGCGACGGCAATCTCAGACTGCTTGTTAGCGGTTACTGGGGCGCAAGCCGTCACATCAACTATCTTGGAGAAATCATACAGGCTGTTGCTGTTGCCCTTGCCTCCGGCTACCTTGGGGTTTGGATGGTTTGGCTGTATCCGGTTTACTATATAGCCCTTATGCTGAGCCGCCAAGCCGATGACGACAAGGTTTGCAGGGCTAAATACGGAGAGCTTTGGGACAGGTACACCCAAAAAGTGAAATACAGGATCATTCCATTTATATATTAAGGGCGGAGGGATCAACAACCAATAAGGCGCCCTGCGATGTCATAAGGCGAGGTGCCTTGTTTTTTATTCTATTTGTGAGAGGTTTGTCCGCCGCAGCTGTTCCCGTGGTGTTCACCTTGATGTTCGCAGAACGCTTGCGGATCATCTATCAAGTTTCCCGAAAGCAACTGCTCTACAGCGATATCGGTATCTCCGGATACACCGGCATAGATTTGGATCCCTGCTTCATCCAGCGCTCTCTTTGCACCTGCGCCGATACCGCCGCAGATAAGTGTGTCTACGCTGATCTTTTTAAGAATGTCGGCAAGAGCGCCGTGGCCGCTGCCGTTTGTGTTGATGGTCGTGGCCATTGTCACATTGCCGTTTTCTGTATCATAGACCTTAAACCTTTCTGTGTGCCCGAAGTGTTGGAAAACCCGTCCGTTTTCATATGTGACCGCGATTCTCATACTATATTTCCTCATTTCTATGAATAGCTTAAGAGTTCTTAAGCAGCGGTGCATAGCCGCTTATTTCAAATCTTTTCTTCGTCTCCGAAACGGCATCTGCTTTTTCGGCGGGCGCCGTGTCCGCAATCAGAATTTGTTCTCTCACAGAGGATGAAATCACCGCCGCTGATGGATAACTCCATACCGTTAACAATGAATTGCGCAATCTTCATGCGTGCACTGGCATAGATGGCCTGCACAGTCGCTCTGCCGACATTCATGCGGTTGGCACATTCTTCTTGGCTCAGTCGTTCCAAATCGATAAGCCGTATCGATTCAAACTCATCCACCGTCATTGCGACGGTAATTTGTTCTTCGCCTGCATCATCCAAAGGGCCAAATCTTTTATTGCCTGGCATGCAGCAGATGCGCCGGCATTTTCTGGGTCTTGGCATGGCTACCTTCCTTAAAACTATAGTATTTGGCATATGTCAATAACTGAACTATACAATACAATAGTTTATGGCATATGTCAATAACATTTCAATAAGTTTTGATATTAATAATAATTTTTCTTTTGTGTGTCAGTCTATTATGTAATAATAGAAATTAAGAAGGTGAAATAAGGATCGCAACCGTTATTCTCGTTAGCATAATATGAATGTGTCTAAGAAGGATGCTTTTTAATCGAGGGCTAATAAAAGGCGCAAAGAATTAGGCAAAGGGAGCAGGCCCATCCTGCAAATATGGCTGCTGGCAGATTTTTTGGTTATCATTTAATGCGCAGTTTCCCATTAAATTATACAGAAGTCATAAAAAACCATCCATATCCAGAGTTGACATATGATAGCATGTGCTCTATAATACTGTTAAAGAATGATCAATGATCGCGGCATTTCACACAAAGCCTTGGTGAAATGTTTTTTTACATTTATCTTATTTGAAAGGAAGAAGCAAATTGACGATATCCAAAGAGATCTTTGATTACTTATTAAGCCATATGCTTGATATTCATAACAGAAAAATCAGTATCATCAGTCCTTATGCACAAGATTATGAAACATACATGGCGATGCTTGATTTTTTAAACGCATATATCAGACGGATTGAAGATTTTCTGGATACAGCTTCAGTGACTGATGATCAATCCGATATCCCTTTTGCGGTTTTGGGAAGCACCGTTTATGCAGAAGGCTGTGAATCTCCGGAACGCTCTGTGTACAAAATTGTTCTGCCGGAGGAAACACAGCAAGCGACGGTGTCCGCAGAGTCTGTTCATGCATGCTTAACGCCTGTTTCTGATGCTTTGCTGTTCAAGAAAAAGGGGGACAGGGTGACAATCAAAGAACAAGGCCGCACAAAACGGTACACAATAAAAAAAATAGTGGTTTAAAAACAGTCAGCCATCTTGATATTAAATTTTTAAAAAAAGAAAATATTTAATTTGCTATACAATGTTTTTAAGACATTCGCGCGTATGTGAAGCCATAAAATATTATAAACACACTTATATAAGGAGACGACGACTATGCCAAGAGTCTATATAACAGAACACGATAAAAACAAGCTGTTGGATCTGATCAATGACATCAAGCAAAAAGAGATTGACGGTAAAAGTTACGTGAAAAGACTGGAAGATGAACTGAAAGTATCGCAGACTGTAGATGCAAAAGACCTGCCCTTTGATGTCGTCATCATGAACTCTACTGTTTTGCTTGATATGAACGGTGAAGAGGAACAGGTCACGCTTGTTTACCCGGATGAAGCGGATGTCATTGAAAATAAGATTTCTGTGCTGTCGCCAATTGGTACAGCCATACTCGGCTTTCGCATTGGTGATGATTATGAATGGGATATCAACGGGATACCCACACACATTCAGATCAAGGATGTGGTGCATGCCTCTGTGCAAAAAAAGCCATGACCAAGTGCATTGGCTTTCGTTCTGATAAGATATGTAAGGCGTGTTTTGAGCTTTTATTATGAAGGCTTGTGTTTTTGTACCTTCTTATTCAAGGATATAAGGTGTTTCCTGATACACATAATAGTTGAGCCAATTTGCGAAAAGCAGATTGGCATGGCTCCTCCATGAAACAGGCGGGGTTGTTTCAGGGTCGTCATGCGGGAAGTAGTTTTTTGGGAGGGCAATGTCAAGCCCTTTCTTTATATCCCGGCAATATTCTCTTTGCAGAGCGAACTGGTCGTACTCCGGATGGCCCATCACAAAAACCTGCCGGCCTTTCAGAGCGGTCACGATGTAAACGCCCGATTCATCCGACTCCGACAGTATCCTTAATAAAGAGTTTTTGATGATATCCTCACGGCGCACTTCCGTATGGCGTGAATGCGGAACATAATAAATATCGTCAAAGCCGCGCAGCAGCTTGATGTTTTCTTTATTCAATGTATGTGCAAATATGCCGAACTTTTTTTCATCAAGTGTGTATTTCGGGATCCCGTAATGATGGTAGAGGCCAGCTTGTGCACCCTAGCATATGTGCATAGTTGAAAAAACGTGGGTTTTGCTCCAATCCATGATGGCTTTGAGTTCATCCCAATAATTGACCTGCTCAAACTCCAGGGTTTCAACAGGTGCGCCAGTAATGATAAGGCCGTCATATTTATGCATTTTAATATCGTCAAAAGTCTTGTAAAACAAATTTAAGTGTTCAGGCGCTGTGTGTGTCGGGGTATGGGTGGCAGTTTGAAGCAATAAAATATCCACCTGAAGCGGCGAGTTGCCGATCAGCCGTAAAAGCTGTGTCTCAGTCTGGATTTTATCCGGCATGATATTCAGGATAACGATTTTAAGCGGGCGGATATCCTGGTGCAGCGCGCGCTCATCAGCCATCACGAAGATGTTTTCATTGCTCAGGATGCCGTATGCTGGCAGGTTTTCGGGTATCTTGATCGGCATATATTTCCCCTTTATCGTTAATTATCTGTTTGCTGTTTGCTTTTTATGAGATCCTCAAGAGAAGAAGAACTCAGTACCCCGCTGACTCTGTCATGTACCGTATCCCAGACCATTTTTTTGGTCAAACACCACAAAGGGTTATTGGCTTCTGCATAATGCTCATCGTCAACGATATGAAGGTCGCCCTCAAGTACGCGCAGGACCTCGCTGACCATGATGTGTTTCGCATCTCTGGCGAGGACATATCCGCCGCCGGCTCCTTTGACAGACCGAATGAGCCTTGCTTTTTTCAGCATGGAAAACATGCTTTCCAGATACTTTTCGGAAATGTTCTGTTTTTGCGCAATGGCTGCCAAAGGCACCGGATCAGGCTTGTCAGAACGGACAGCAAGCTCTGCGATCGCACGCAGGCCATATCTGCCTTTTGTAGACAGCTTCATCATGATTGGGTGTTCCTGTAATTATTGATGGCTTCCCGTACGGCTTCTTCAGCAAGTACGGAACAATGAACCTTAACAGGCGGCAATCCGTCAAGCGCCTTGGCAACATCTTCATTTTTGATCTTGAGCGCTTCCTCGATGCTTTTTCCTTTGACCATGTCAGTCACGATACTGCTCGATGCGATCGCTGCGCAGCATCCAAATGTTTTGAAAGAGGCATCTTTGATCACATCATCCTCGATCTTCAAATACATGCGCATTACATCTCCGCAATGTGTGTTGCCGACTTCTCCGACGGCATTGGCACCTTTGAGCTCTCCCATATTGTGCGGATTTGAAAAATGATCCATTACTTTTTTGCTGTACATGACGATTCTCCTCCCTCATTATAAAATGGAGACATTTCGCGCAGCTGCTTCACTATGCTTTTGAGTGATTCTGCAGTATATTCAATGTCTTCCATGGTCGTATTTTTGCCCAATGTCATCCTGTAGGAACCATGCGCAGTCTCGTGTGACCGCCCGATAGCAAGCAGTACATGGGATGGGTCGAGAGATGCCGATGAGCAAGCTGAGCCGGTAGAGGCTGCGATACCCAGCATATCCATCCGCATCAGCAGCGATTCCCCTTCGATATAATCGAAGCAAAAGTGAACATTGTTTGGCAGGCGTTTTTCTCTGTGGCCGTTAAGATGCACGCCTGGTATCTCTTCGATGATGATGTCAATGAGCCTGTCACGCAATGCAATAAGCCTTTTATTCTCAGTATCCCGTTCAGATTCTGCCAGTTCAAACGCTTTTGCCATCCCGATAATACCTGATACGTTTTCAGTCCCTGCACGTTTTCCCCGCTCCTGATGCCCGCCTGTATGCAGAGGAACGATCCGTGTTCCTTTTCTTATATACAATGCGCCGATCCCTTTGGGCCCGTAAAACTTATGGGCAGACAATGACAAAAGATCAATAGAGCTTGTCTTGTCAAGTTCATATTTGACAGACCCGGCTGCCTGTACGGCATCGACATGAAAAATCGCTGTTGAATGGGTTTTGATGATTTTACCGATTTCTTCGATAGGTTCGATTGTGCCGATCTCATTGTTCGCAGCCATGATGCTGACCATTACGGTATCCGGCCTCAATGCTTGTTTTAAAAGCTCTTTATCGATGAAACCATACGCATCGACATCAAGATATGTGATTTCATAGCCCTGTTTAGCAAGCAATTTGCATGTCTCAAGAACGGCAGGGTGTTCTATTTTCGTGGTAATGATATGCCGCCCAAGCTTCGTGTTTGCCTGTGCCGTGCCTTTTATGGCCCAGTTGTCAGATTCTGTTCCGCCTGAAGTAAAGTAAATTTCACCAGGCGACGCATGAAGAACAGAAGCGATTTTGCTTCTGGCTTCTTCAACGGCATTTTTGGCTCTTGCTCCGAAGGCATGAAGACTCGAGGGGTTCCCATAGGCTTCTCCCATATACGGGAGCATGGCGTCAATGACTTCCTGCCGGGTATATGTGGTGGCCGCATGATCTAGATAGATCTCTTTTTTCATATGCTCGTTTCCTTAATTCTTATAAATCCTATTGCGTTTATAATGTATTGATGTTATATTATATCCAATAAAGCCAATTGTCAATACCTTAACGATATTGATTTGCGGGAATAAAAAGCGATTTTTCTTAAGGAGGGGCTATGAAGGTTTCAAAAAACGGACAATATGCACTTGTCTGTATTGTTGACCTCGCCGTACATTCTTGCGGAAGCCATGTCAGTGTTTCGAGTATCGCAAACCGCCAAAATATAGATCACCGGATCATTTCCCAGATATTTTTTACACTGAAAAAGTCCGGCTTGCTGATCGGCATCCGGGGAAAGACCGGAGGGTACAGTTTAAGCAAAGACGCTGCACAAATCACTGCGGGTGATGTCGTGCGGGTGATCGAAGGCAGCCTCGCGCCAACAGACTGCAGCCTTATGAGCGAAAAAAAGATAAAATGTGATACTTCTGACACCTGTTTCACCCGTTCACTTTGGCAGCGTATGGCGTGCGAAATCGACGCTGTACTTGACAGCATAACCATTGCGGATATCGCAGAAAAATACAAAAAGGAAGTTTCACTATGAATCTGAATGATTGGCTAGCCAAGAACAAAGATGCAATAGCTTCTTCGTTAACAGACGCAGCTGCAAACAACAAAAAAAGCGTGCTGAATTTTACCACGCGCGCGCAGGTCATTGGCGTGTTAAAAGAGCTTCGTTCATTGATATTGCCGGGAATATTTGAGCGAGATCCGGTCAACCGGCAGGCTCTAAAAACAGTCATCGAAGAAAAGCTCGGGCATACGGCTTTGAACCTTTGCAGTATCATTACCAGCATACTTGTTGAAGAATGCGCCGATGACTCAGCCGATGCTGACTGCATACAAAAAGCGCACAGTATAACGATCAGCATTTTGGAGGGGCTTCCTGCGATCAAAGCCACAATTGATACGGATATCCGTGCAGCATACGAAGGGGATCCTGCCGCAAAATCAATTGAAGAGATCATTTTAAGCTATCCTTCGCTTGAAGCTGTCAGCATATACCGTATCGCCAATCTTATTAGCCGTCTTTGTGTGCCGATCATACCGCGCATTATGACTGAATATGCACACAAAAACACCGGGATAGATATTCACCCCGGAGCATCCATCGGCAGCAGCTTTTTCATTGATCACGGCACCGGCGTTGTGATTGGAGAAACCTGCACGATAGGGGACCGGGTCAAGCTATATCAGGGCGTCACGCTCGGCGCCAAAAGTTTTCCTCTCGATGAGCAAGGCAATCCCATCAAAGGGATCAAAAGGCACCCGGATATTGAAAGCCATGTCGTGATCTATTCGGGCGCAACGATACTCGGGGATATCGTCATCGGACATCATTCGGTCATCGGTGGTAACGTTTGGCTCACACAGTCTGTACCGCCGCACTCCAACGTTTTTAACGTGCAGCCTTCTCCCATCATCAAATAGAGCTTTGACAACGAAAGAGAGGATATTTATAATAAAAATATTGGTGAAACTTATCCAAAAGATAAGTTTCTTCTTTTGAAGGCAGCTTTTTTTATTGCGTAAACAGGGACAATATTAATAAAAACGTAACCAATTGCCGGCAAAGTGTATAGTATAATACTTTAATTAATAGTTGGCTCAAATACGGAGGATATATATGAAAATCAAAAAAGCCGTGATACCGGCAGCCGGTCTCGGTACACGTTTTTTACCTGCAACAAAAGCGCAGCCTAAGGAGATGCTGCCCATTGTTGATAAACCCACCATTCAATATATCATAGAAGAAGCCATCAGCGCAGGTATCGAGAGCATACTCATCATCACAGGCCGCGGCAAACGTAATATTGAAGACCATTTTGATAAATCCTTTGAGTTGGAGCATGAATTAAAAAGGACCGGCAAAACATCGCTTCTCAACATGGTTGAGGATATATCCCAGCTTGTCAATGTCTATTACGTACGTCAAAAGACAGCAAGAGGCTTAGGACATGCCATCAGCTTTGCACGCGCATTTGTGGGAAGCGAACCCTTCGCCGTTATGCTTGGCGATGATATCGTGGTTTCTGAAAAGCCTGCCATAGGCCAGCTTATCGATGTGTACGAAAAATGCGGCACCTCCATATTGGGTGTCCAACCTGTTTTGCACAGCGAGGTCGAAAAATACGGCATCGTAGCGCCTCTTGTAGGCGGGAATGAGGAACATCTGCACAAAGTCTCGGCTCTTGTTGAAAAACCGCCAGTCCATGCTGCACCGTCAAACCTTGCAATACTTGGGCGTTATATCATAACACCGCAGATATTCGACATACTGGCCGTCCAGGAACCAGGAAAGAACGGGGAAATACAGCTGACCGATGCGCTCAATACTCTCAATAAGGAGCAGGGCATGTATGCATTCGAGTTTGAAGGCAAACGCTACGATGTGGGTGACAAGCTCGGGTTTTTAAAAGCCACGGTGGAAATCGCGCTGATGCGCAGCGATTTAAAACAAAGCTTTTCCGAATACCTTAAAAAGATTGTTGGAGAACTATGAAGTGAGTGAAATCAGAGATATTGACCGTGCCCCAGAAGGTGAGCAGAAGATACAATGGGCTGCCGCACATATGCCTGTGCTGAGCAAACTGAAAAAAAGATTTGAAGATAATAAACCGTTTAGCGGATGCAGGGTCTCTCTTTCCATACACCTGGAAGCCAAGACGGCCTATTTGTGCCGTGTTCTGAAAGCAGGCGGCGCTCAAATGGCTGTAACCGGCTCTAATCCGCTTTCCACGCAAGACGATATTGCTGCAGCGCTCGTTGCGGACGGTATCAAGGTGTTTGCCTGGCATGCCGCGACTCCAGAAGAATACGACAGGCACATCTCTATGACTTTAGCTCACAGGCCGCATGTTGTGCTTGATGACGGCGCTGACCTTTCTGAAGCGCTTCATACACGCGATGCGGATAAAGCCGCCGGGGTGATCGGCGCATGCGAAGAGACGACGACTGGACTGCTGCGCTTCCGTGCAAGAGAAAAGGCAAAAACGCTTAAATATCCTGTGATCGCCGTCAATGACGCAGATTGTAAGCATTTGTTTGACAACAGATACGGCACAGGGCAATCCGTGTTTGACGGCATCATGCGCACCACGAATCTTTTGATCGCCGGCAAAGCTGTCGTGGTTTCCGGCTACGGCTGGTGCGGCAAGGGTATCGCCATGCGCGCAAAAGGCCTCGGTGCCCGTGTGATCGTGACCGAAGTAGACCCGATCCGTGCCATGGAAGCCGCGATGGACGGCTATGATGTGATGCCTATGGACAAAGCATCAGCACACGGCGATATATTCGTGACGGTATCAGGCTGCAGCAACGTGATCGGCGCACAGCATTTTGAGAAGATGAAAAACGGTGCTGTTTTATCCAACGCAGGACATTTTAATGTGGAGATAGATATACCTGCGCTGTCTGCCATGGCGAAAAATATTTATGCAGCGCGGCACAACATCGAAGCCTATGATCTGGGCGGCAAAACGCTTTATCTGCTTGCAGAAGGCAGGCTCGTCAATCTGGCTGCGGGCGACGGCCATCCCGCAGAAATCATGGATCTGAGTTTCGCGATACAGGCTCTGTCTTTGGAATACCTGATCAAGAACAAAGGAAAATTGCATAATAAGGTCTATGAAGTGCCCAAAGATATCGACTGTCATGTGGCGTCGATGAAACTTAAAGCACTCGGGCTTAGCATTGACAAACTGACAAAAAACCAAAAGGCCTATATGTATGGAGAAAGCTCATGATTACGCTTATCAACAACGGGTTCTTAATCACGGCCGACGCGCAGGACAGGTGTATGGATGGCTGTGTCATCATTGACGGAGATATCATTGTTTATGCTGGGCCCTGTGAATACGCCCCCGAGATCCCTGTTGACCGGAGAATCGATGCACAAGGCGGCATCATCGCCCCCGGATTTGTCAATACACATACCCACGTAGCCATGAACCTGCTGCGCGGCTATGCTGATGATATGCCGCTTATGAAATGGCTTAAAGAGAGCATATGGCCTGCTGAAGAAAAGCTTTGTGCGGAGGCCGTCTACTGGGGCAGCATGCTTGCCATGGCTGAAATGGCCATGGGCGGTGTCACGAGTTTCTCAGACATGTATAATTTCACAGATCAGATTGCCAAAGCAGCCCATGATGCCGGAATGCGCGCACTGATAGCCACGGCGGTGATGGACATTGACGGCCGCGGCGCAGACCGTCTGAAAAAAGCCGAAGCGCTTTTTGACACCGTCAAAGATTATCCGCTTGTAGATGCGGCAATTGGCCCGCATGCGGAATATACTGTCAGTCCAAAGCTGTTTGCAAAAGTGCGTGATACCGCGCAGAGACTGGATGCGCGTATTCACATCCATGTTTCAGAAACGCGTGACGAGCATGAGGCCTGCATCAAAAGGCACAGCAAAACACCTTTAGGGCTGATGGACAGCATCGGATTGCTGGAGCTGCCCGTGATGGCAGCGCATTGTGTCTGGCTCAGCGATGAGGACATCATGCTTTTGGCTGACAAGGGCGGGAGCGTGCTCTCATGCCCCGGGAGCAACTTAAAGCTCGGCAGCGGCATAGCACGCGTTTCAGAAATGCTGAATGCAGGCGTCAATGTGAGCTGCGCAACAGACGGCGCTGCCAGCAACAACAACCTTTCAATGATGGAAGAGATGACTTTGCTTGCGCTGTTGCAAAAAGGCACCCACCACAACCCGACGCTGATCCCTGCAAAAGCAGCCTTAAAAATTGCCACGCAAAGAGGCGCAAAAGCGCTTGGATTTGGCGCCTTAACCGGAAGCCTCGAGGCGGGGAAAAAAGCCGATATCATCGTCATCGATACACACGGTGTAAGATACTGCCCGCGCACGAATCTTTTGAATCATTTTGTTTACAGCGGGTCAGACTCTGATGTGGTGCTGACAATGGTCAACGGGCGCATACTATACGAAAACGGCAATATAACATTTGGAGACATCGAGGAGATAAAAGCAAAGGCTCATGCATTTGCTTGTGAACTTTTTATATAAACAAGAGGTATTCTTTGAAAAGGCTGTCCATCTTCGTTTTTATCTTCCTGTGCATTGCGCTGCTGGCTGCCTGTGTACCGGAAGCTGATAAGAAAAATAAGAACGCAACCGCTGAAGGCGGCGTTTCTTTGACTACGCAGTATATCAACTTAAAAGATATAGATATCACATTGGAAAACAGCCAGACTGTTGTCACGTTGTCACTGCTAAGCGGCAGCCGCAGGACGGGCTACGCTGAATCAAAACTGACACAATTGCCGAAATATAGTGTTGAACTTCTCGGCCAGCCTCAGCGATTGAAGATCACACTTGACGGGATCAGCTTTTGGGATTATGAGCAAAAAGACAGCTGGATGTTTTCAGATTTTGCTGTCGGCCTTTTCCAGGAGGCTCCCGCTCAAAACGATTCTCTGATCATTTTTATTCAGTTGACAAGCAATGCGGATTTTGCTGTTGAAGAAAAAGAAGGCAGCTTGATCGTACGCTTAACGCCCGGAGCTGAAAATACTGATAGTAAGTTTTTTTGTATTGCCAATGCCTTTTTTGAACATCAGGAAGGGCGCTGGCCGGAAGATTCCGGTATGATGCCCGTACTTTCTTCCGACCTTAAGAACAGGATGCTTATTTCACGCCCTTTTGACTCATTTGAAGAGGCCAACGCCCACATGCTTCGTATTCAGCAATCAGTCAGTCAGTCTTTGCCTGACAAGATGTTTTCTGTGGTAGAGCTGGGCGGTGCCCAACTGCCTGTATACCCCGCTGATATTGATTATGCCTTGCTTGAGAGAAGGCCTATCGTGATCAAGGACGGCACACCTTCAAAAACCAGCCTTTTGCTGCAGAACGGAAAATACCTCGCTACTGCTGCAGACGGCCGCATCGCTTTTTCACGAAGCTACAAGCCGGAAGAACCCGCGTTGGTGCAGGACAGCTATCTTATGTCTGAAAAGCTTTGGATACTTTACCCGAACGGGCGTATGCAAAACATTGACGTACCTGAGTTTTTTTCTATCGGAAAGGCTTCCTTTTCAGCTGATGGGCGTTATATCGGCATTTTGGATGTTTCAATAGAAAACAGGGTTCTCTATGTGTATGACTTCGAAGATGAAAAGCTTTTTAACCTTGGGGAAGAAGGATTTGGGAGCCAGACCTCATCATTTGCGTGGTCGGAAAGCGCCAACACGCTTTATGCCATGACGGGCTATGAAAAGATGCAGCTGCTGTCCTGTGATTTTTTGCAAAACGGAGAACTGGCGATCATGGCTGTTGAGGAGCAAGAAGGTGCAGAGGGGAGTATAGCGGTATCTGCCGAAAAGATATTCTTTGCAGACAGCTTAGGCAATATTATCTATAAAATTCATCATGGAAAGCGAACAGAGTTGACACAAGGCACAGATTTGCGTATATCACCTGATGGAAAAAAGCTGCTGGTGCTTGAAACACAGACTTTCGGTACAGAGAAGGTATTGACGAGCCTTAAACTCTGTGATATAGAAACAGGGGGAGAAACGTACATTATTGAGCGTGCCGAAATATTTGATTTTTATTATTCGCAGACCGGTGGCAAAGTTTATTTTACGGCCGCATCTGACGATAACGATGATTATATTTATGCATTATACGTCTATGACACGCTCAGCAATGCTATTAAGTTATCTGCACTCAGCAGAACAGCAAGGTTTGCGCCTGCACCGGCGCCTACGAAGCTGTATCTTATCGATTACGTTGATGACGGCGGCGGCAACAGCTTTTTTGCCACGTTTGTTTATGATCTTGAGACATGAATTTTAGGAGGATATTATGCTGGTTCCTATTTCCGAAGTGGAAAAAATCGCGGCACTTTCACGGCTTAGATTGTCCGAACAAGAAAAGAAGATGTACCAAAAACATCTTGAAGCTATTTTGCAAGTCGCGCAGCAGCTCGATAAACTAGACACTGCTGATGTGCCGCCCACGGCGCATATTCAGGGTATTGTAAATGTGCTGAGGCCGGATAAGGTTGTCCCTAGTATGGATAATAGCCAGCTTCTTGCGAATGCTCCCGAAAAGCAAAGCGGATGCTTTATTGTTCCCAAAGTCGTTGAATGAGGTGACACATTGAAATTATTTGAAGTAACCGTAAAACAGGCGATGGACATGATTGCCGCAAGGGATATCAGCGCCGTCGAGCTCGTATCAGCACTCCTTGAAAGAATAGAGGAACAGGAGCCAAAAATAAGCGCACTGAATTGTGTTTGTGCAAATAGCGCTCTTGAAGAAGCTGCGATGTCAGACAAGCGCCGCGCGAAGGGGCGTGCAAAGAGCGTTTTTGATGGCATTCCCGCGATCGTCAAAGACAATATCTGCACGCAAGGCATACCGACAACGTGTTCTTCGAAGATGCTGCAAGATTTTGTGCCGCCCTATGATGCCCACGTGATTGAACGATTCAAAGCACAGGGGATCATCACGCTTGCCAAAGCCAATCTCGATGAGTTTGCTATGGGCTCGTCAACGGAATACAGCGCTTTCGGAGCAAGCGCAAACCCGTGGGATCTGCACCGTGTGCCGGGAGGGTCGTCTGGAGGCAGCGCAGCGGCGGTTTCGGCAGGCATGGCACCTTTGGCGCTGGGATCTGATACAGGAGGCAGCCTACGCCAGCCCGCTGCATACTGCGGTGTCGTTGGTTTAAAACCCACTTACGGCATCGTTTCACGCTTCGGTCTGGTGGCTTTTGCTTCATCGCTTGATCAGATAGGCCCGCTGACGCGCACAGTTGAGGATGCAGCCCTTTCACTCAACGCCATCTGCGGCCACGACAGCCGCGATTCAACGTCTGCGGCTATCGACTATCCGGACTATACGGCGGGCATCAAAGACGGCGTCAAAGGCTTGAAGGTCGGCCTGCCGAAGGAGTATTTCGGCGAAGGTCTTGACAGCGAAGTCAAACAGGCACTAATGCAGGCCGTCAAGGCTTTTGAAAGTTTAGGCGCTCACGTTGAAGAAACGTCTTTGCCTACATTTGACCATGCGCTGTCGGTATATTATATTATTTCATCAGCAGAGGCAACATCAAATCTTTCTCGGTATGACGGCGTCAAATACGGATACCGCGCCAAACGTTATGAAGACATCGTTGATATGTATATACAGACACGTAACGAAGGCTTCGGCACTGAAGTCAAGCGCCGTATGATGCTCGGCAACTATGTGTTAAGTTCCGGTTATTATGACGCCTACTATTTGAAGGCACTCAAAGTACGCACGCTCATAAAACGTGATTTTGACGCTTTGTTTGAGAGATTTGACTGCATACTCTCGCCAACCGTACCAACGCCTGCTTTTAAAGCCGGGGAAAAGAGCGAACCGCTATCCATGTATCTGACGGACATTTATACAGTACCCGTTAATATTGCCGGCGCAGCGGCGATATCTCTGCCAAGCGGCCTTGGCAGCAAAGGGCTGCCCATAGGCGTGCAGATCATCGCCAAGCCACTCGATGAAAGAATCATGCTGCGGGCTGCTTTCGCACTTGAGCATACAATGCCGCCCATCGGCCGGCCCACGTTCGCGGGAGGTGTGAAATGATATACGAAACCGTTATCGGATTGGAAGTCCATGTCGAGCTCGCGACCCAAACAAAGATCTTCTGCGGATGCGAAAATAAATTCGGCGGCGCGCCCAACACGCACTGTTGCCCTGTTTGCATCGGTATGCCCGGGGTGCTTCCTGTACTCAATGAAAAAGCTGTGGAATACGCCGTACGCGCGGGGCTGGCGACCAACTGCACCATTGCGCATTTTTCCAAGATGGACCGCAAGAGCTATTACTATCCGGACCTGCCCAAGGCATACCAGATATCGCAGTTCGACCTGCCGATCTGCAAAGGCGGCTGGGTGGATATCCAAGCCGGAGATGCGCAAAAACGTATCCGTTTGACACGTATCCACATGGAAGAAGACGCCGGCAAATTGCTACATGATACGGGTACAGGCACTGCAGTGGATTATAACCGAGGGGGTGTGCCGCTTATCGAGATCGTGACCGAACCGGACCTGCGCAGCGCTGAAGAAGCACGTGTTTTTCTTGAAACATTGAAATGTATACTCAAATACACTGGCGTGTCGGACTGCAAAATGCAGGAGGGCTCGCTGCGTTGCGATGTCAACATCTCCGTGCGCGAAGCAGGCAGCGATGTTTTCGGCACCCGAACCGAGATGAAGAATTTAAACAGCTTTTCAGCCGTTTTCCGTGCGATTGAAGCCGAAAGCGCGCGTCAGATCGCATTGCTTGAGGATGGCGGTAAAGTCAAGCAGCAAACACGCCGCTTTGATGATGCAAAGGGCAAGAGCTTTGCGATGCGCGGCAAAGAAGAAGCGCATGATTACCGCTATTTTCCGGATCCTGACCTTGTGCCCATCACGCTCACGCAGCAGCGCATCGACGGTATCAGAAACAGCCTGCCCGAGCTGCCAACAGCAAAAAAGCAGCGCTACATTGAAAAACTTGGCCTTTCTGAATACGATGCCGGTGTCCTGACCTCAGAGTATGAGATCGCGACTTTTTTTGAGGCTTGCCTGTCTCTCTATGAAAACCCCAAAAAAATCTGCAACCTTATCACGTCGGACTTGCTGCGTTTGCTCAAAGAAGACAATATAGCCCCTGAAGACAATCCCGCACATCCGAGCCATGTAGCAGAAGCGCTTATGCTTGTGGATTCGGGGCAGGTCAATATCACGGTCGCAAAAGCCGTGTTTGAAGAAGCCTTCCGAACAGGTGAGAAACCCAGGGATATTGTCAGCAGCAAAGGGCTCGCACAGATCAGCGATGCAGAACATATCCGTGCATTGTTGCGTGAAGCCATCACAAATAATCCTGGTCCTGTCGCGGATTACAAGGGCGGCAAACAAAAAGCGCTGACCTTCTTTGTAGGGCAGGTCATGAAAGCCACCAAAGGCCAGGCGAATCCGCAGGTCGTCAACACGATCGCACGAGATGAGCTTGATAAAGCCTGACGTTCAGTTTGTTGATAGCCAGTATATTCCTGTTTTGTTTTTTTAACGCTTAAAAGACTGCTTAGTGGCATGATAACAACAGCAAAACGCAGTATATTAACGGATTAAGCATCTTTTTAATCAAAATGCTTATTTTTATTGCGGATATGTGCTATAATCAAAGCTCTAAGAATGGGAATTGCGATAAGGGGCGATGGAAATTGCGCAGCATGACGGGCTTCGGGCGCGCGGAAGCAGAACAGCAAAACAAAAAGATCACGGCAGAGATCAAATCGGTCAACCACCGTTTTCTTGATATCAATATCCGCATACCGCGTACTTTGGGTTTTTCAGAGGAGCTCATACGCAATGCAGTCAAAGACCGTGTTTCACGCGGGCGCGTTGATGTGTTTATCAATTTCTCCGATCAGGCAGAGCAAGGCAGAAAAGCCTGTGTTGATATCGGTTTGATGCATTCCTACCTTTCTGCAGCCAGGCAGGCTGCAGAAGAGCTGTCATTAGAAGATGACGTCATGCTTTCGCATTTGGTCCAGATTCCGGACATGATACAGATCGAGGAAGAACCGCTCGATGAAGAAATCTTATCTATGCTCGCCAAGAGCGCGGTTTCTGCTGCGCTTGACGCGCTGACGGATATGCGCGCAAGAGAAGGCGCTGCACTGCGGGACAGCATGTTGGAAAACCTAGAATCACTTGAAAAATTACGTTGCCGTATTGATGAAAGAAAACAGCAAACAGCCGGGGAATATGCGGAAAAGCTCAAGATACGCATATCTGAGCTTATAAGCGGGACTGATATTGATGAAACACGTTTCGCCACAGAAGTTGCGCTCATGGCAGACCGCGCGGACATTGCCGAGGAAATCGTGCGGCTTGAAACGCACATCGCACATTTTAAATCTGCGATGGATTCAGAAGATGCTGTCGGCAGAAAACTTGACTTTCTCGTTCAGGAGCTTAACAGAGAATTAAACACGGTGGGTTCAAAATCCCAGGATACAAAAATCACTGGTGCGGTTATCGAAGGCAAAAGCATTGTGGAAAGAATTCGCGAGCAGGTTCAGAACATTGAATAATCATTTGGAGGAAAGCTGATGGCTATAAAGCTGATCAACATTGGTTTTGGCAACATCGTCTCGGCAAACAGGCTGATCGCCATTGTCAGCCCCGAGTCTGCACCGATCAAGCGCATCATACAGGAAGCACGGCAGAAAGGCAATCTTGTTGACGCGACATACGGAAGACGCACGCGCGCAGTTATCATCACAGACAGCGATCACGTGATTCTATCGGCAGTCCAGCCTGAAACTGTTGCGCACCGCCTGTCCGACAAAGACTCGGACTCCGAGGAGTAACTTCATGGCCAAGGGTCTGCTTATCGTACTGTCCGGGCCTTCAGGAACGGGTAAAGGTACGGTGTGTAAAGCTCTGCTCAAAAAACGCAAAGATTTGGTTCTTTCCATCTCATGCACGACGCGCGCACCGCGCGCGGGGGAGAAGGACGGCATCAGCTACTTCTATAAGAGCCATGATGAGTTCAATGCACTTATCGAGCAGGGTGAGTTTTTAGAATATGCCAAAGTGTTTTCCCATTACTACGGTACACCGCGGGCTTTTGTAGATGCTGCCATCGATAATGGCGCTGACGTGCTTCTCGAAATTGATGTGCAGGGCGCTCTTATGGTCAAACAGGAATACCCTCAGGGCGTTTTCTTGTTTCTGGTGCCGCCGTCGATGGAGGAGCTGGAAAAACGTATTCGCAGCCGTGCCACAGAGACCGAGGAACAGATAACAGCAAGGCTTGGCAAAGCGGGCTCTGAAATGAAGTACTGGATCCAATATGATTATATGATTGTCAACGATAAAGTGGAAAAAGTCGTGCAGCGCATTGAATGTATCATTGAAGCCGAAAAGCTGCGTACTGCACGCAAAGAAACGATAAATGATTGAGGAGATTTAGATATGATGTACCCAGGAATCAGTGAGCTTATGAATAAGGTGGATTGCAGATACACGCTGGTGATCGAATCCGCAAAAAGAGCGCGCCAGCTCGTGGACGGAGCAGAACCGCTGACAGAAAAGCATGAGCAAAACCCTGTGTCTCAGGCTGCGGCAGAAATATTCAGCGAAAAGATCACTTATATTTCACCGGACGAAGGCTGAATCCATGGCGCTGACTGTCGTTGTAGGCGTGTCGGGTGGCATCGCCGCATACAAAACGGCATACCTTGTTAGTCTGCTTCACAGGCAAGGCTGTGACGTGCATGTGCTGATGACCAAAAACGCGCACCATTTTGTCGGCCCGATTACCTTCGAAACATTGACCGGAAACGCCGTTTTAACGGACGCTTTTGACAGAACCGAAGAATATAACGTCAATCATGTCGCGCTGGCCAAAAAGGCTGATGTAATGATCGTCGCCCCTGCAACGGCCGATATCATCGCAAAAGCCGCACACGGCCTTGCCGACGACATGCTGACGACCACACTGCTGGCTGCCACATGCCCAGTCATATTCTCGTCTGCAATGAATCATGAAATGTACAGGGATCCCGCAACTCAGCACAATTTGCTGCTGTTAAAAAAACGCAATTACCATGTGATGGATACGGGCGAAGGCATGCTTGCTTGCGGTGATACCGGCGCAGGCCGTATGAAAGAGCCCGAAGAGATTCTCGGATTCATGCACAGCGTACTTGCTGCGCAGCGTGACATGCACGGCATCCGCATGCTGGTCTCAGCAGGGCCGACACGCGAGATGATCGACCCTGTTCGGTATTTGTCAAATTGTTCGTCAGGCAAAATGGGTTATGCGATCGCACAGGCTGCCCAAAAGCGCGGTGCTGATGTCACGCTCGTGTCAGGGCCTGTATCTATCAGCCCTCCGCCAAAAACACGCACTGTTTTTGCTGATTCGGCCGCGGAAATGGCCGATCAGATGCAGACTCTGCTGCCATCAGCTGATATCATCGTGATGGCTGCTGCCGTTGCTGACTTTGCGCCAAAGGAGTATCAACCGCAAAAAATAAAGAAAAGCGATGAAATGACCGTTGAACTGATCCGCACACAGGATATACTGGTAGCGCTTGGCAGGCAAAAAGGGCCAAAGCAGATCATCATGGGGTTCGCCGCGGAAACAGAAAACCTTGAAGTAAACGCGAAGGCAAAGCTTGTTTCTAAAAATCTCGATGTGATCGCATTAAACGATGTGTCCATACCTGGCGAAGGTTTTGGTTCTGATAAGAATAATATCATTTTGTTTTTCAGTGACGGGAAAAAAGCCGATCTTGGCAGCGAAGAAAAAACGGTGCTGGCCAGCCAGATCGTCGATATCCTGTTTGAACTCTACCGCTCAAACCATGCAAAATAAATCTTTATACGCAAAAGTGATTGTCGATATCGTCCATTCTGAAGTGGACAGGGTCTTTGAGTATCTTGTTCCAGAAGATATCAAGTTGTCTGTCGGTTATCGTGTGCGCGTTCCTTTCGGTCAATCCAATGCGCTGCGCGAAGGCTATATCATAGGGCTGTCCCAAACATGCAGCTATCCGGAAAACGCACTGAAGAGTATCACGGAAGTACTGTCTGAGTTCGCGGCTTTCACGGAAGGTCAGATACGGCTTGCTGCACTCATGCGCCGTTTTTATCATACGACGCTGGCGGCGGCGCTGCGTTTGATGTTTCCTGCGCAGATGCGCGGCGGACGTATCAAGGACAAATACGTGCACGATATTGTTTTTTCGCTTTCAGATGTACAATACGAAGATGCGCTTGAGTCTCTCAAAACGGCAGACGGCAGGATAAAAGCGCCGAAACAGCTCGCTGTGCTTGAATACATGCATGGAGCAAGACGCGTCAGGACGGATGCTTTAAATGCTTTGCTGCCCGGCAGTGCCGCCGCGCGTGATGCACTCGTCCGCAAAGGGCTGCTTAAGCTACAAAAAGTCAAAACGCAGCGTGCCGCGGAAGAACACCGGACAGAACAGGATTTTGAGCTCACTGATGATCAAAAAAGCACGGCTGAAAAGATACTCAATGTACCGGGGAAATATCTGCTGCACGGTGTGACGGGGAGCGGAAAAACCGAAGTGTATATCAGCATTGTGCGCGATTGTCTTGCACGCGGCAAAAGCGCTATAGTTCTCGTGCCTGAAATATCTCTGACACCTCAGCTCGTGGAGATGTTTGCCCGCCGCATTGGATATGATACGGCTGTTTACCATTCCACACTGACTGCACGCGAACGCTATGAAGAATGGAAACGCATGGCGACCGGAAAGGCAAGAGTCGTTATTGGTGCGCGTTCAGCCGTTTTCGCGCCGCTTGCCGATATCGGGGTCATCATCATTGACGAAGAGCATGAAACCAGCTATAAATCCGATACACACCCCAAATATACGGCGCACGAGATCGCACGGATGCGTGCAGGTATTGAAAATTGTTCGCTTGTGTTTGCATCTGCAACGCCTTCTGTTGAAAGCTATATCAAAGCAAAAAACGGTATCTACACGCTTATAGAGATGCCTTGCCGTCTTTTCGGCCTGCAGCTGCCCAGTGTCGAAATTGCGGATATGCGGGATGAGATCACCAAAGGAAACAGAACAATTTTTTCTGGTCTTTTGTATAATGAAATGAGAGAAGCGCTCTTAAACAACCGTCAGGTGATGCTGTTTATAAACAGGCGCGGTTACTCAACTTTCGTGATGTGCCGCGCATGCGGACATGTGGAATACTGCAGCTGCTGTGAAGTGACCTTGACATACCATGCAACTAGGGGAGCGCTAATTTGTCACTATTGCGGACGTTCACGCCCGTTGCACAGCGTCTGCCCGCAGTGCGCCAAACCGTACCTGAAACACTTTGGGATCGGCACGCAGCAGGTCGAAGAACAAACTAAGGCGCGGTTTCCGGACGCACGCGTATTGCGCATGGATCTTGACACCACGCGCGGCAAAGATGCGCATAAGAATATTTATGAACGCTTTAAGAGCGGAGAGGCGGATATCCTGATTGGCACGCAGATGATAGCCAAGGGGCTTGATTTTTCCCGCGTCTCACTGGTGGGGGTGGTGGCTGCTGACAATTCGCTTTTTATCCCTGATTACCGCAGCCCGGAAAAAACGTTTCAGCTGCTTGAACAGGTTGCCGGGCGTGCAGGACGCAAGGACACCGGAAAAGTTGTCATTCAGACGTACTGTCCGGAGCATTACGCCATAAAATATGCGAAGGCGCATGATTACAAGGGCTTTTTCGATGAGGAGATGCGTGTCCGCCGCAGCACGCTGCTTCCGCCGTACTCTGTTTTTTTCCGGTTTGTGTTCACCGGGAAAAACGAAGCTGCTGTCAGGGCTGCCTGTCAGGATTTTTCATCGGGTTTAAAACAAGAGCTTGAGGATGTCATGGATACGCTTTTGCTGTTTGACGTCAGTGAAGCACCGATAAAAAAAATAGAAGGGCGCGTGCGCTGGCAGATACTTTTAAAAGCGCTCAACGACGGAATGCTTGCACAGCTTAAAAAAAGATTATATATTTATACGGATACAAAAAGATACAGGGAATGTTCTTTCGGTTTAGAGATCAATCCGCTGAGCATGATATAGTAAGGAGAGAATGCAGATGGCGATAAGAGATATCATAAAAGGAACGGACAATGAGGCTCTGCGGAAAAATTCACGCGAAGTCAAGCTGATCAACAAGCATATCATCACGCTTCTTGACGATATGAAGGAAACGCTGCATGTGGAGGAAGGCGTTGGCCTTGCTGCACCGCAGGTCGGCGTTTTGCGGCGCATCGCGATCGTAGAATTTGAAGAAAAATATTATGAACTGATCAATCCTAAGATACACAAAGCCTCTGAAGAACAGATGATAGAGGAAGAAGGCTGTTTGTCTGTCGTGGGTACGAGGGGGCGCGTCAAAAGGCCGGAAAAGATCACTGTTTCATACATGGACCGCCGCGGCAAGCGCCATAAGACAGAGGTTGTCGGAATGATGGCACGCGTGTTCTGCCACGAGATCGATCATCTGGACGGCGTGTTATTTGTCGATAAAATGATAGAGGAAACCCAATGAGAATCGTTTTTATGGGTACGCCCGAATTTGCCGTGCCAAGCTTAGCGCAGCTTAAAGATGATCAATATGAGATCGCGGCCGTATTCACGCAGCCGGACAGAAAGAGCGGCCGCGGCCACAAGGTTTGCGCGCCGACCGTTAAGCAATTTGCGCTGAAATACGGAATACCCGTCTTTCAATTTGAAAAAATCAAAAGCGCTGAAGGTGTTGCCGCCATCGCCGATCTTGCGCCCGATATGATCGTCACGGCGGCTTTCGGGCAGATATTATCTAAAGAGATACTGGATATCCCGCGATTTGGCTGCATCAACGTACATGCGTCGCTTCTTCCCAAATACCGCGGCGCAGCACCCATACAGTGGGCCATCATCAACGGCGAAAGTCAGACAGGCATCACCATCATGTATATGGATGAATGGCTTGATACAGGAGATATCATCATGTCGTCTGCCCTGGATATAGATGAAAAAACAACAGGAGGCATGCTCTATAGAAAGCTGGCGGTTCTTGGGGCAGGCGTTCTTTGTGATGCACTCGAGGCGATAAAGGACGGTTCTGCCACCCGTACACCGCAGGATGAAACGCAGTCGAGTTATTTTCCGCCGCTTTCAAAAAAGCACGGGCAGATCAATTGGAATAAAAGCGCGAGGGAGATCGCGAACCTTGTGCGTGCACTCGACCCTTTTATGGGCGCAGCGGCACATATGGAAGGCCAGCCAATGAAGATCTGGAGTGCGGAGGCGGCAGAAGGCGACGCCAAACCCGGAGAGATCGTCTGTGCCGATGTTAAAACCGGGCTGCTAGCCGGCACCGGCGAAGGCCTGCTGCGTATCTTGGAGATTCAGGCGCCATGCTGCAAACGCATGCCGGCCTGTGATTTCTTTTGCGGAAGAAAGCTTCCCGCAAAAATGTTCGATATTTCAGGTGCGCCTTGATGAACGCACGTCTTGCGGCTCTCAATGCCCTTACAGCCGTTTTGCGCGACGGCGCATACACATCGCTTGCACTCAAATCACACATCCCAAAAGACATGACCTTAAAAGACAGGCGTTTTGCTTCTCTGCTCGTGCGGACAACGTTGGAAAATCTGTTGAGAATAGATTATGCGCTGGACTGTTTCATAAAAACTGCACGTGTACACAGCATAACCCGCAACATTCTTCGTCTTGGTGCATGCCAGCTTCTTTTTCTGCAGACACAAAGCCATGCTGCCGTCAGCGAAAGTGTTTTTCTCATCAAAAAAAGAAAACCGCAGGTCGCCGGCTTTGTCAATGCCGTGCTGCGTGCACTTGATCGGAGCAAAGATCACATTGTATATCCTTCGGGAGAGACGGCCAAAGCGCTCTCTGTTTTATACAGCTATCCGCTATGGATCTGTGAAAAATACATTGCCGACTTCGGGTTTGGATTTACAGAAAAACTGCTGAGCGCGAAGGCCCCTATCTCTACGCATGTGCGGATGAACACCCTGAAAACAGACACGCACCAATTTGAAAGCGAACTTATTGCGCGACAGCTTGAATTTGAAAAAAGCGGCGAGTACGGCGGATATGCGTTGAAAAGCTTTACGGATATTGAAGATTCCGATCTTTTTAAAAACGGCTGGCTTGCGGTTCAGTCAGAGAGTGCCATGCACGCCGTGAAGGCTTTGGATATCAAAAAAGGGGACAAGCTGCTGGACTGCTGCGCTGCACCCGGCGGAAAAAGTGCATATGCCGCTGCACTTGCAGAGGGAGATCTTCAAATCACTGCCTGGGATGTGCATAAGCACCGCACAGAAATGATGCGTAAAAACTTTGACAGGCTTGGCGTTTTTGCCAAGGTACAAACGCGTGATGCCGCTGTTTTTGATGCTTCGTTTGCAGAAAGCTTTGACACCGTGCTGATTGATGCACCCTGCAGCGCAATGGGACTGATGGCACATAGCCCTGATGTACGTTATGCGCGCAAACCTCATGATATCACGCAGCTGGCCTCCCTGCAAAGCAGCATACTGTCCGCCTGCTCCTCCTATGTCAAAAAAGGCGGAAAACTTGCCTATATGACATGCTCTATAAACAAAGAAGAGAACGAGGATGTGCTGAGCAGCTTTTTGAGCAAAAACTCTGATTTTGATATTGCAGCAAAACCTGTTTCTTTATATCCGCACTTGTGCGGTTCTGACGGTTTCTTTTATGCGGTGATGGTGAAAAAATGAAAAATTTATTAACCATGGATCTAGCACAGCTTGAAGAATTTCTCGTTGAGTTGGGGGAGAAGCCCTATACGGCAAAACAACTGCGCGAATGGCTCTTTAAGGGCGTTCGTTTTGATGAGATGACCAATCTTAAAAAAACGCTTCGGGAAAAACTAAATACATATGCATTCGAGGGCTATGCACAGGTTTCTGAAAGAAACGTTTCTGCGGACGGTACAATCAAATACCTTTTGAGCCTTCCCGAGGGCGGGCTTGTCGAATGCGTTTCAATGCAGTACCATCACGGACGCACGCTGTGCGTATCCACACAGCTTGGCTGCCGTATGGGCTGTGTTTTTTGTGCTTCCGGCAAAGACGGCCTTGAGCGTAATCTAAGCACGTATGAAATGCTCAGCGAATGGATCGCGGCGCGCCTTGACGGCGAGATCGGGAACGTTGTGTTGATGGGCAGCGGCGAGCCGCTTGATAATTATAACAACGTGATGGGATTTATCCGTTTACTGACAAAAAGCCTGGGCATAGGTATGCGCCACATTTCGCTCTCCACATGCGGGCTCGTGCCCGGCATAAAAAAGCTTGCGAATGAAGGATTGGCGGTGACGCTGTGCATCTCGCTTCATGCGGCCACAGATGAGAAGCGCAGGCGTATCATGCCTGTGGCCAATGCGTATACGGTTAATCAGATCATCAGCGCCGCAAAAGGATACTTTAAAAAAACCGGCCGACGCATTATAATAGAATATACGCTGATCAAAGGCTTTAATGATTCACAAGACGATGTTTTAGCGCTCAAAAATGCGCTGGCCGGCCTTCATTGTCATGTGAATGTCATACCGCTTAATACGCCGATGATCTGCGCTGATCACTTTACGCCGCCAAATACTGCACAGACACATGCGTTTGCCGCGTCTCTATGCAAAGCGGGGAAAAGCGCAACGGTCAGGCGGGCGCTCGGCAGCGACATTGAAGGCGCATGCGGACAGCTTAAACTACAAAGAGAGGTAAAATGAAATTTTTTGCGGAAACACATATTGGCAACATACGGCGCACCAATCAGGATTGTGTATATATCCCGCAAGATGAAAGCGGTTATTATGCACTCGTGGCTGATGGCATGGGCGGCCATAGTGCCGGCGAGGTCGCAAGCGGGATTTTTTTGGAGACGGCCAGAACCTCGCTTGAACCAATATCTCCCGAAGAAGCAAACGAAAATACCGTTAAAAAAATATTTTCACTCGCAAATACAAACATTTATCATAAATCGAACGATTGTC
This sequence comes from Christensenellales bacterium, assembly GCA_040768905.1. Classification (GTDB taxonomy): domain Bacteria; phylum Bacillota; class Clostridia; order Christensenellales; family SZUA-584; genus SZUA-584. Next base: position 909,821 of record JAXGMA010000001.1, on the reverse strand, counting down.
CGCAAATGAAAGGCATGGGCACGACGGCGACTCTGGCTGTATTTTGCGGACACCGATTGCTTATTGGACATGTCGGGGATTCCCGTGCTTATTTATTCAGCAACGGGTCGCTTTCACAGATCACCCATGACCATTCGTATGTACAAAGGCTTGTGGACAGCGGGCTTATATCACAGGAGGATGCCGCATCGCATCCGCAGAAAAATATCATTTTGCGTGCGTTGGGATCAGAAAAAAGAGTAAAAGCTGATATCTATCAAACCGATCTTAAGTGCGGTGATGTTGTACTGCTTTGTACTGACGGTCTTTTTGGCTTGGTTTCTGACTCAATGATTGCGGATATCCTTAAAACTTCTGTTCATACAGCGGCTCAACGCCTGATCGATGCTGCGCTGGCCGCAGGCGGTTATGATAATATCAGCGTGGCATTGGCTGTTTTACCCGGAGGCAAAAAATGAACGGGCGGGTGTTGGGCGACAGATATGAAATCATCAAAGCCATCGATTCTGGCGGCATGGCCTATATTTACAAGGCTTATTGCATGAAGACCAATACGTATGTGGCCGTAAAAATGCTGAAAGAAAAATTCTGCACAAACGCGGATTATGTAAGGCGTTTTAAAAAAGAAGCAGAATCTGCTTTTATGCTTGACCATGAGAATATCGTCCGGGTCCGTGATATTGGTTGCGATGAAGGCGATTATTACATGGTAATGGATTATATTGAAGGCTCGACATTAAAATCATTGATCGAGCAAAAAGGAGCTTTGGACGAAAAGGATGCGCTGCTTATTGCCATTCAGATCTGTGCTGCTTTGTCTGCTGCACACAAACATGGTATCATCCACCGTGACATCAAACCGCAGAATATCTTGCTTGACAAAGAAAACAACGCCAAATTGACCGATTTTGGTATAGCAAAAAGCATCAACACGACAAAACAGCAAATGGAAAAACAGGTCATGGGATCAGTGTATTATATATCACCGGAGCAGGCGCGCAATGAAGCTATTGACGCACGTTCTGATATATATTCTCTGGGTATCCTGCTTTATGAAATGCTGACAGGTGAGCTTCCCCATACCGGTGAACAGACTGTATCCGTCGCGCTCAAGCATATAAATGAACAGTTAAGGCCTCCGTCAGAAATCAACCCCTCGGTCAGCGCTTCGTTGAGCAACATCGTCTTGAAAGCGACCAGTAAAAACCGCAAAGACCGATACAGAACTGCTGATGCCCTCAAGCAGGATCTGACGCGTGCGTTGGTTGACCCAAGCGGTGAATTTGTAGATATCCCTCATTCATCAAATAAAAAGAAAACTTACATAAGCCCGCAAGATCACAAAAAGCAAAAGACCATCAAAATCATTGTTCTCGTTTTTCTGATTGCAGCGCTTGCAATCGGTGCAACTTTTGGTATCAGCTTGTTTTTATCCCCGGGGCAAAGGATACTGTCTGTTCCTGATATGATCGGACGGGATCTGGAATACGCCACAACAGTGCTCAGCAGGATGGGGTTTTCTATAGAATTGCTGTATGATTTCAGCGAAACCACGGAAGAAGGCTATGTGATTGCCCAAACGCCTGCTCCGGAAGAAATGGGCATGCGCGGCGACACCGTGACACTGACCGTATCGTCCGGCTCCGCCGGCCTGACGATGCCCGATCTTACCGGTATCCAGTTGGAAGAAGCGCAAGCCATCTTGCAGGAAATGGGATTGCTCCTCGAAGAGATCATCTATGAATTCAGCGAAGAGTTTCCGGAGGGAACTGTGATCTCTTATATACCTGCCGAAGACATCATCATTGCTGAGGGTGACTCCGTCACGCTGATCGTGTCCGGCGAAGCCGTTGCGCCCGGTGCTGCCATGCCGCAGCTGGCAGGCCTTCCGGTGCAGCAGGCTGTTTTGCAGCTCAACGAATTGGGGTTTCTTTCATGCTTCGTATACGAGGATGAAGATAGCACCAGTCAGGATGGCACAGTGCTTGAACAAAGCAGCATTCAGGGTGCGCCCACGCCGTTTACGACACGTATAGATCTTTGGATCAGCGCTTATAAGGAGAAGCCCTATCATGGCACCTTTTATGCGCATCTTGATATCCCAGACAAAGATTCAAGGGTCAGCATCGTGCTCGAAACACAAATAGAAGATGTAATTGTCAATTTTGTTGTCTTTGAGACACAGATTGAGCAGGAAGGGATGTTCCCTGTAGTCCGTGATATTTTAAGCCTGACAGGAGGCAGCAAAACAGTACGCGTTTATGTTAACAATATCGAAGTACAGATGAGCGAGGTCATGTTTGTCGGATAAAAAAGGAACGATTTTAAAAGGCGTTGGAGGTTTTTATACGCTGCGTGATGATAATGGCCATCTTTTCGCATGCAAGGCGTGCGGGCGATTCCGAAATGAAGGCGTCGTGCCCTTGCCCGGAGATACTGCGGAATTTTCTGTCGGCACAGACGGTATAGGCTATATCGAAACACTGCTGCCTCGCCGCAACGCTTTAGCTCGGCCGCGGGTCGCCAATATTGATACAGCGGCGATCGTTGTGTCGGTACGAAAACCAAATCCCGATCTGATGCTTTGCGACAAACTTATCGTCGAGGCCAAAAGGGCAAACATCAGGCCGCTGCTTGTGATAAATAAATGCGATACGGCCGAGGAGAGCGAGGTTTTGGCCTTGCAGGATGAATACAGATGTGTTTGCGATACTTTGTGCGTCTCAGCACATCTGGGCGAAGGGCTTGATGCATTAAAAGAATACCTTAAAGGGCACTGCACTTGCCTGGCCGGTCAGTCTGCCGTGGGCAAGTCATCTATCCTCAATGCTTTATTTCCATGGTTTGAGCTTGAAACCGGCAGCCTCTCAAAAAAGACAGACAGAGGCAAGCACACCACACGGCATGCGGAGCTGCTCGTTCTGGATGACATCGGCGCCATGGTTGTGGATACCCCCGGATTTTCATTCCTTGAGACAAGCGGCCTTGACCCGGAGCAGCTTTGGACTTACTATAATGATTTTTCCGCTTATGCGAACGCTTGCCGTTTTTCCTCATGTATACATGCGCGGGAACCGGGTTGCAGCATCAAAGAAGCGGTAAGCAAAGGGTTGATCAACAAGAATCGCTACCAGCGGTATCTTGTCATTTTAAAAGAATTAACAGACAGGAGGACAAAAGAATATGATTAAGGTGGCGCCGTCAATACTATCTGCGGATTTTACAAAGATATTTGATGCGGTAAAAATGCTCGAGAAAGCCGGTGCGGATTATATCCACTGTGATGTGATGGATGGCATGTTCGTTCCCAATATCACTTTCGGCCAAAACATGATCAGAGACTTAAGGAAACAAACCGCGCTCGTGCTGGATGTTCATCTTATGGTTCAGTCGCCCGAACGTTTCGTTGAAGAATTTGCCGATGCCGGCGCAGATATTATCGTGGTGCATGAAGAATCCACTGTGCACCTTGACAGGACGCTGCAGCTGATACGGAATACAGGAAAAAAATGCGGTGTGGCCCTTAATCCTCACACCCCTTTATGCGTGCTCGAAAATGTTCTTGAACAGCTTGACATGGTGTTGCTGATGTCGGTAAATCCTGGGTTCGGGGGCCAATCTATGATCTCTTATGTCCTAAAAAAAGCCGCACGGCTGAAACAAATGCTTTTAGAACGCAATCTTAAGACCGATATCCAGATGGACGGAGGTATCAATGCGCAAAACGCCAAATCCGTGGTGGACGCGGGTGTCAATGTGCTGGTGGCAGGCAATGCCGTGTTTTCTGCGGATGACCCTTCCGATGTAATCGCGCGTTTAAAGCAAATAAAATGAAGTGCCTCATCATATCCAACGGCAGCGCGCCTTCACACGCATTGCTCAAATCGCATTTAAAGCTGGCTGATCTTGTGATCGCGGTGGACGGGGCAGCCTCATACTTAAGATACTTTTCCATCGTGCCTGATGTGCTCATTGGCGATTTTGATTCTTCCGATATGGCATGCGCTGAACGTCTTAAGAGAGCAGGGGCGCGCATCATCAGCCTGCCGCGCGAAAAAGACCAAACTGACGGCGAGGCGGCGGTCGATCATGCGATCTTAGCGGGGGCAGACGATATCGTGATGCTCGGCGCGACCGGCAAACGCACCGACCACATGCTGGCTAATCTTGCGCTGCTTGTGCGCTCAGAGAATGCAGGCGTGCGCTGCCGCATCATTGACCGTTTCAATGAACTGCGTGCTTTGACCGGCGAGCAAGATATCTACGCACAGGCCGGCCAAACGATTTCCATTCTTCCTCTGACGGGCGATATCCGTGTGACCGCAACAAATCTGAAATATCCTCTCGTTAACTTGCTGCTGCGCACCGATGCGACACGCGGCATCAGCAATATTATCGAAAAGAGCCCTGTGCATCTATCCATATCCGGCGGCTTTGCGCTTGTCGCAAAGATTTTTGCCGATTCGTAACATTTTTTCTCATCAAACCGTATGATATACAAACCGGTATTTATCTGCTGCGGGGGGGTGATTGCTTGCTTTGCGGGAATTGTGTTTTGCGCCGGATGATCGCATGCTTTCTCATTTTTGTCGGTGTGATTTTGTTGATATGCTTTACGCCTTTTTGGGTATGGCTCTCCATACTGGGCACGATACTGATCTGCGCAGGCACCGTCATACTGAAAAAACGGCTATGAAACAAAAGTGAATGCGCATTCTGTCCTGCAATTTTAGCGTTAACAATCTGTGTTTGGTTGATTTGTGACTGAATAAAAAGCTTAGGCTTTGTCGACACGGAGGTGAGCGATATGAAAATCTACTGCTTCAAAGCGCCGCGGTGCCTGCGCGGTATACTTAAGAAATTATTTAAATAACACATGGATACATAAAAACCCAATACCGAGTATTGATGATTACCAAAAGAGCCGCCTATAAAAAACGGCTCTGCGATAGACTTGCAATATCATTTATACGCGGGTCACCTTGCCTGAACGCAGGCATCTGGTGCATACATACAGCCTTTTTGGTGCACCATCCAAAACCGCACGTACACGCTGAACATTCGGAGACCATGTCCTTCTGGCTTTTCTGTTGGAATGGCTGACCGTATTGCCCGCAATGATGCCTTTTTTGCATATCTCACAAAACTTTGCCATGCTTTACACCTCTCTTTTTTTGCAAAACGCCGAGTGATATTCTATCATCAATCATTTTTTTTGGCAAGGTGAATTCTTAAATTTTCGTTTCAATTGCTTAAAATCACTTGACGTAGGCGTCAAAAAACGATAGATTAAACTCGCCGGACTCTGATATTCGATTCAAGGAGGCTTTTGGAATGGCTGTCACACAGCAAAACTCTTACGGCAAGATCATGTATACCGATGAATTTTTATCCAACCTTGCTGGTGTCGCAACGATGGACTGTTACGGTATTGTCGGTATGTCTTCACAAAAAGCTATGGACGGAATTGTGGAATTATTAAAAGGCGAAAATTTAAACAAAGGCGTCAAAATAACGACCGAGAACGACGCAGTACGCATTCATTTATATGTTATAGTCGAATACGGTGTATCCATAGCTGCTGTGGCCTCGAATGTCATTGATACAGTCAAGTACATAGTCGAGAAGATTACCGGGCTTCATGTTGATAAGGTCAACGTGACGGTGAACGGCATCAGGGTATAGGGGGATATGCGATGCACGAAAAGCTGACAGGCGAGCTGCTTAAAGACATGATTTTTGCAGCAGCCGCTTTGCTTGAACAGAACAAAAAGAATTTAAATGCACTGAATGTTTTTCCCGTTCCAGACGGCGACACGGGTACAAATATGTCGCTTACCATGATTTCAGCAGTCAAAGAAGTCAAATCGGTGGACGCTTCAAGCGTAAAAACCGTGGGAGATGCGCTTTCTTTGGGTGCGCTCAAAGGCGCCAGAGGCAATTCAGGCGTCATTTTATCTCAATTGTTCAGAGGGTTATCCAAAGGCCTTGCCGGCATCGATTCGGCCACGCCTTTAGACTTTGCACGCGCAATGCAGGATGGCGTTGATGCGGCTTACAAGGCTGTGATGAAGCCCAAAGAAGGGACGATACTGACAGTGGCCAAGGATATGGCCAAGGCGGCTGTTCGATGTGCGTCGCGCGGCGACAATATCTTCATGGTGCTCGACGCTGTGATTGAACAGGGCGCTCAGACGCTGCGGAAAACTCCGGACATGCTGCCTGTTCTCAAAGAAGCGGGCGTTGTGGACGCCGGCGGCAAAGGGCTGCTGGTGATATACAGGGGCTTTAAAATGGCCCTGGACGGCGAATCTATCACCGATAATCTCGTGTTCGAACCGGAGAACACGGTTGATTTTTCGGAAATGTCAGGTGGTGAGGACATAGAATTTATTTATTGCACGGAGTATTTTATCAAAAATATTAATGAATCAGTGACACAGGATGATATTGACCGTTACCGTGAGAAGCTCATGAAAATTGGTGACTGCGTTCTTGTTGTGGGTGACTTACAGCTCGTAAAAACGCATGTCCATACCAATGTGCCCGGAAAAGCACTTCAGTTTGCATTGCGTTTCGGTGAGTTGTCAAAAATAAAAATTGATAATATGCGCGAACAGCACAATGAAATCGACCATGATGCTGATGTGCCGCCAAAAGAGCAAAAGGAGATGGCACTGGTCACCGTAGCCGCAGGATCAGGCATCGTCAATATCTTTAAAGAGTTTTTGGTTGATGAAGTTGTTGAGGGCGGACAGACGATGAATCCCTCAACAGAAACCATCTCCAAAGCCATCGAAAAAGTGCCGTCCAACAACGTTTTTGTTTTCCCGAACAACAAAAACATTATACTTGCCGCTGAGCAAGCTGCACAGTTTTCCGATAAGAATGTTTTTGTCATCCCTTCCCGGTCAATCCCGCAGGGCATCACAGGCGTTCTGGCTTATAATCCAGAACTCGATTTTGAGGAAAACAAAGAACGCATGAAAAAAGCCATAGACACGGTCAAGACAGGACAGATCACGAGCGCTGTGCGCGAATCAAAAATAAACGGCCACATGATCAAAAAGGGAGAGCTGCTGGGCATACAGGACGGCGATATTACCTGCCATTCCGGCGATATGTTCGAAACGGCCACAAAACTGCTTGAGGGAATGGTCACGGATGACGACAGTGTGATCACCATTTTTTACGGAGACGGTGTGACCGAGGACTTTGCCGAGCAAATAGGCGCAATGGTCAGAGATAAATATGCTGATTATGACGTTGAGCTGCAGTTTGGCGGACAGCCTGTTTATCCATTTGTTTTCGCTGTTGAATGATATTGTTGCAAGATGTAGCAAATCTTAAAGGCATCGGCAAGAAAAAAGCGATACTTCTTGCCAAACTGGGCATAAACACAGTCGCAGACCTTCTGTATTATTTGCCTCGCGATTATGAGACGGCAGGTTTGCGGGCCACTGTTGATCAGCTTTCAGAAGACGCTATATACACGTTGGAAGCCGTCATCTGCGGAGAACCAAAGATTAAAAGAATACGCAACAGCCTTAACACCGTCACATTTTCACTTGCAGATGAGACCGGCGTCACAGAGGCTGTTTTTTTTAACCAGCCGTATATGCGCAGGCTTTATAAGCCCGGGGAGACAATCTTCGTGACCGGCAAGATTAGGCGCATCGGGCGCAAACTGACATTCACCAACCCGAGCATAGAGAAAAATGCGCCGCTTGAAAGCGGCCTTATGCCTGTGTATGCACTGACAGCAGGCCTGACACAAAAAAGCATGCGCATCATCATTAAACAGGCGCTTGACAGCTTTGGGCATGCGGTAAGCGATGTTTTCCCTGATGGTTTCCGCACGGCGTGCGATTTGACGGATATCTCCTTTGCTATAAAAAACATTCATTTTCCGCAAAATGAACAGGCGCTTGAAATCGCTAAAAGACGCCTTGTCTTTGAAGAGCTTCTTTTGTTCTGCGTTGCACTTTCAAAACGCGAGAAAGAAAGCATGCAGAATGCCGTGCCGCTTCTTGCAGACAATGCTGCTGCGCAGCGTTTTTTGGAGCGGTTGGGCTTTTCGCCGACGTCTGCGCAGATACGCGTCATGCACGAGATCGCAAAGGATCTGAAACAGACAAAACCTATGAACCGTTTGCTTCAGGGAGATGTAGGAAGCGGTAAAACGATGCCGGCTTTTTACGCCATGCATCTTTGTGTACAAAGCGGCTTTCAATGCGCCATGATGGTACCGACCGAAGTTCTTGCAATACAGCACTTTGCGGCTGCAAGCCGTATATTTTGTGATTTTGGCATCAACCTTGAACTGATCACAGGCAGCATGCCTGCAGCACATCGCCAAACTGTTTTGCAAAACACAGCGAGCGGACAAACCGATATCGTCATCGGCACGCATGCCGTGCTTTATGATCGTGTACAATTTGCAAAGCTTGGACTGATCATTACTGACGAGCAGCATCGTTTCGGCGTGGGGCAGCGTGCACTTCTTGAGTCAAAAACCCGCGCACCGCATATCCTGACCATGTCAGCCACGCCGATACCCCGTTCATTGGCGCTTATTCTATACGGTGAAACCAACCTTTCTGTGCTGGACGAGATGCCTCCGGGAAGATTGCCGGTAAAAACTTATCGCATACCTGAAGCAAAAAGACAGGACATGTATGGTTTTCTTGAAAAAGAAATAGCAAAGGGCGCCCAGGTCTTTGTTGTATGCCCTGCCGTTGAAGAGAGTACGAATATTCATCTTTGTTCTGCAGAACATATATATGCCCAGCTCATGGCACGCTTTTCTGGTTTTAAAGTGGCGTTGTTGCACGGCAGGCAGAAACCGGAGGAAAAAAACAGCGTTCTTTTAAAGTTCAAAAACAAAGAATGCAGTATTCTTGTTTCGACAACGGTGATAGAAGTGGGCGTGGACATTCCCGCTGCCACCATCATGGTCATTGAAAACGCGGATCGTTTCGGGCTTTCACAGCTTCATCAGTTGCGCGGGAGGGTCGGGCGCGGCACATTGCAGTCTTATTGTTTTTTAATGTCTCATGAAAAAGACAACAAACGCCTTGACATTCTCTGTAAAACAAACGATGGATTTAAAATTGCAGAGCATGATCTTGTGCTGCGCGGGCCGGGACAATTCTTGGGCGACCGGCAAAGCGGAGGCTGCGATCTTTATATGTCTGGGTTGATCAAAGATATCAAAATGCTGCAGGAAGCGCGCCGCATCGCGGATTCAATAAAAAAATACGACCCTTCTTTATATCTTCATTTGGCGCAATACGCTGATATTAGATATTCACATAAATTCGATAAAATGTCGATTAATTAATTTTTCCACACCTCTATATAATTACCAGCGTATATTTTAATTTATTGGGCAAATTAGTATTAGCTGATGGCAACAAAGGAGGTGATAACACATGGCAAGAAACAAATCAATGGTGCCCGAAGCACAAAACGGATTGAATAAAATGAAGTATGAGATCGCTAATGAGCTTGGTGTCAATCTCAAACAGGGTTACAATGGTGATTTAACATCCAAACAGAACGGCTCAGTCGGCGGCGAAATGGTCAAAAGAATGATCAATCAGGCTAAAGGTTCAAAATAATCAAGCGGAATGAAATGATAAAAAAGGCAGAAACGGAGGCTAAAAAATGGATCTTCAGAACATGAAGTATGAGATCGCCAATGAACTTGGTGTCAATCTCAAGCAGGGTTACAACGGCGATTTGACATCCAAAGAAGCAGGATATGTCGGCGGCTATATGGTAAAGCGAATGATAGAGCAGGTCGAACGCCAAATGGCAGGCAGATAAACAATAAAGCATTTTAAAAAAAGTGTATAAGGAAAAGCGCTTGGGAGACCGGCGCTTTTTGTTATTGTGGTTGTGAAATGGTGTATCAGCATATATAATGTTCTCTATAAAGCAGCATTGTAAAACGGAGGTCGTGCTCCCATGATACCTGGAAGTAAGGATATAGCCAAAGCAGCGATACGCCTTGCGCTCTCATCAACGCGCGAGGATGAAAAAACGTTAAAAAGCCGGTACCTACAAAAAGATATTCGCGTGGCTGCCGTTGATTTCGGCGGAGAATTTCTTTCTTCTGTGATGCGTATCGTCGAATGCTGTGTTGTGGCATCCAAACGCGAAGGCATCATCGGCGAGACCCATCAAGAGGAAGGGTCTGTTGCAGGCGCAGCAAGGGAAGCCATCTCTCAGATCTCATCCAAGGCGATCGGGCTTAATGTGGGCGGAAAAATTGGGATCGCGCGATTTGGCGAACACCTTGCTATTGCCATATTCTTCGGCATTGGCCTGCTACATCTTAATGAAGTGGCCATCGGGCTGGGGCACAGAGTGATATGATAAATATAGCTATAGACGGCCCTTCAGGGTCCGGAAAAAGCACACTGGCCAAAAGCTTGGCTAAAAAGCTCGGTATCTATTATCTGGATACAGGCGCCATGTACCGTGCAGTGGGTTACGCCGCTTTGTGCGCAGGCACTGATATAGGCGATGCCGCACAGGTTGATAAGCTTCTTGGGCAGATTGATTTTCGTATTGATTACATAAACGGGGAGCAGATCGTTTTTATTGACGGCGAAAATGTCACACCTTATATCCGGACGCCGGAGGTATCCAAAGCCGCTTCCGACATTTCAGCGCATCCTTGCGTCCGTATAAAGCTGGTATCCATGCAGCGGGAAGTTGCAAAGAGCTATGATGTGGTGCTTGACGGGCGTGACATTGGCACGTATGTGCTGCCAAAAACGCCTTACAAGTTTTTCGTCACGGCAGATATTGATGAGCGCGCGCGGCGGCGCCATTTTGAGCTTAGTAGCAGCGGCATAGAAAAAGATTATGAAGACGTACTGGCTGAAATGCAGTCCCGTGATGATGCTGATTCGAAAAGAAGCCTTGCGCCCCTAAAAAAAGCAGATGATGCAATATTGATAGATACTACATATATGAGCATTGAAGAAGTGATCGATGCTGTTTCGTCAAAAATAATGATGGAGTAAAACATGCTTTATAAGATTCTTCGTTTTTTGGGCAAGCCGATCATATACTTGTTATTTGTGCCAAAGATAATCGGTAAAAAAAATGCGCGCCTGAAAGGAAAAGCGATCATCATTTCCAATCATATCAGCATGTGGGACCCGCTGTTTATTTGTGTTGTTTTCAAGAGGCAGATCTTTTGGATGGGTAAGATTGAGCTTTTTAAGAACAAAATGGCGCGTTTTTTTTTCAAAGCTGTAAAAGCCTTTCCTGTCAGGCGCGGCGAGGGAGACCTTGCAGCGATCCGGCATGCCTTCCGGATATTGCGCGACGGGAAATTGTTTGGCATATTCCCGGAGGGCCGGCGCGTCAAATCAGGCCAGATTGCGCGCTTTGAGCCCGGGACATCCATGATAGCGCTCAAAAATGACGCACCGGTCATCCCCATCTATATAAAAGGCGAGTATAAGCTGTTCCGCAGAATGAAAATGATTATCGGAGACCCCCTGCGGTTGGCTGACTATGTGGGCAAAAAAACTGATACGGGTGCGGTAGAGGCTGCATCGCGCTTTTTGGAAAACAAACTCAATGATCTTAAGAATACAACATTTTAGGTGGATACATTGATCCTTCTCGCAAAACACGCTGGTTTTTGTTTCGGTGTAAAAAGAGCCGTTGAAGCGGTCCAAGGCCATATCGGGCAACGCCTGGTGAGTTTGGGCCCGCTTATTCATAACCCATTTGTAGTTGAGTCTTTAAAAGAACAGGGCGTTCGCTGTGCCGACAGTCTTGATGAGGTCCTGCAGGACGAGACTGTCATTATCCGTTCACACGGTACGGTGCCGCAAACCTATGAAGAGCTCCGCAAAAGAGGCATCAATTACATTGACGCCACCTGCATTTTTGTAAAGCGCATCCATGAGCGTGTCAAAGCAGCAAGGCAAGATGGGCTCACATCGGTTATTATTGGAGAAGCCGGCCATCCGGAGGTGGAGGCCACACTTGGCTGGGCCGGTAAAGACGCCCGCGTTGTTTATTCAAAAGAAGATGTGGACAAGCTGCCTGATATCGAGCAAGCCGTCGTTGTCGCACAGACAACCATCACCGAAGATAAGTGGACAGAGATGCTTTGCCTTCTTGAACACAAGATCAGCCGTGTTATCCCTTTCAAAAGCATCTGCCTGGCTACCCAACAACGGCAAAGCGAGGCAAGACAGATCGCACGCCGCGCAGATACTGTCATCGTTGTCGGCGGTAAAAAGAGCTCAAATACCTGCAAACTAGCCCAATTATGCGCTGAATACTGCAAAAACGTCTATCATATAGAACATAAAAACGAACTATTGCTTGAAAAAATGTGTCTAGGTGATATAATAGGCATTGTCGCCGGTGCTTCAACGCCGGATACGATGATTAGGGAGGTTTTTAATTACATGATTGACAACGAAAAAGCGCTGCCGCTTACTCAAGAAGAAATGTCAGCAGGTCAAGCAGCAGCCAACGACACGGCAGACTCCGTGGAAACGGATGATACTGCCTCTTTAGAGCCAAATCAAGCCGAAGAATCGCCACAAGAAGAAGCCGTATCAGAAAACAAGCAAGCATCTGAACCCGAGGAAACCGAAGAACCCAAGGAAACCGAAGAAACCGAAGAACCCGAGGAAGCAAAAGATAACGAGAAGGCCCCAAGCACACAAAATACAGCAGAGACCCCGAAAAGCGACCCGCAGCCTGTCTCCATGCAGGATGAGTTTTTGGAGGGCTTGGAAAAGGTTGTGCGTTTAAAAAAAGGCCAGCTTGTTAAAGGCAATGTCGTTCAGGTCACGGATGACGATGTCTGCGTCAATATTGGTTACAAATCGGACGGCATCATTCACAGAAGTGAACTTTCTATGCAGGATGTCGATCCTAAAGAATCGTTTAAATTCGGCGATGAAATAGAAGCTGAAGTTATCAATCTTAATGACGGCGAAGGCAATGTCCTGCTGTCAAGAAAGCGCATCGAGAAAAAACAAAACTGGATCAAGATGCAAGAAAATGTCGGCACAAAGACTTTGTACAAGTGTACCATCAAAAAAGCGGTCAAAGGCGGCGTCACCACGCGTATCGAAGGTTACAGCACCTTTATACCCGCTTCACATCTGTCTCTTAAGTATGTGGAAGACTTAAAAGAATTCGAAGGCAAAGACATTGAAGTCACGCTTATTGATGCGGACAACAAGCAAGAACGCCTTGTGGCTTCGCGCAAGAGCGTGCTGCTTAAAGAAAAGAAAGAAGCGGAAAGAGAACGATGGGAAAGTTTTGAAAAAGGCTCTGTGATCAAGGGCACAGTTAAAAGGCTGACGGATTTTGGTGCTTTTGTGGATGTCGGCGGCGTTGACGGGCTGCTGCACATTTCAGACCTTGCCTGGTCCCGCGTGAAACATCCTTCTGATGTCGTTTCTGAGGGACAGGAGCTTGAGCTTATCATCTTAAACGTTGACTCTGCAAAAAAGAAGATTGCACTTGGTTATAAGCAACTTATGCCAAAGCCATGGGATCAGGTTCCTGAGAAGTATCATGTCGGAGACGTTGTCAAAGGCAAAGTGGTGCGTATCGTTCCTTTCGGCGCATTTGTCCAGCTTGAGCCCACGATAGACGGCCTTGTCCATATATCGCAGATCACTGCGCACAGGCTTGAAAAAGTTGAAGACGCCTTGCGTGTTGGCGATGAAGTCGAGGCAAAAATACTTGATGTCAACGCTGACAAGCGAAAGATTAGTTTGTCCCTGCGCGCGCTCCTTCCCGCGGAAGAGCCTGCTGCAGATAAGAAGGAATCAAACGGCAAAGAAGAACATTTTCATTATGAAATACCTCCCGTACAGGAGTCAAAAGTTTCTTTGGCGGATTTTTTTCCGAAAACAGACGAATAACACTTGAATATTTGTGATTTTTCTGGTAATAATGATTAAAGACCTCACAAAATATATTAAGACCCCCTTTACATTGGTCGTGATGCAAATCGCGACTTCTTTTTTTTAAAGCGAGGCGATGTCAATGACATCACAGGACAGTCTTTCGATCAGCCAATGATCATGAGAGACTATCAAAACAGTTTTGCCGCTGTTTGTATAGAGACGTTCAAACAGCTCAAAAAGCACATTGTTCAGTTTCTTGTCAAAGCCCTTAAAAGGCTCATCCATGAGCAGCAAGTCAGAAGGGTAGCAAAATGCCCGTGCCATCGCTGCGCGGCGCTGCATGCCGCCTGAGAGCGCTTGTGGAAGCTTATGCTCATGGCCGGTAAGCTGAACATCATTTAATATGCTTCGGATGGTTTCGGCTGATTTTTCCCTGCTCATCATATCGCGTAAAACAAACTCAATGTTTTGTTTAACATTGTACCAGGGCAAAAGCCTGTCTTCCTGAAATAAAAAAGAAACGGCATCCGGGACGCCTGTGATTGTTCCGGAGTAGTCTTTGTCAAGGCCGGCGATCATGCGAAGCATCGTTGTTTTACCGCAGCCCGAACGCCCTGTGAATACTATGGTGGCTCCCGTTTTTATCTCAAGGTTCAAATCCTCAAACAATATATGTTCGCCGAATACTTTTGATACGGATTCAAAACGTATGCTCATAATGCACCTCCGCCCGGCAGCAGACGTTTTAAGCCTTTTTCCAATACAAGGCTTATCACGATGATGGCGAAAGTCCATGCAAAAAGCCCGGGCGTATCAAGATAAAGCTTGGTCGCATAAAGCTGAAAGCCCATTGCGTATCTTGGGCTTGAGAGCACCTCGGCGGCAACAACGGATTTCCATGAAAACCCGAGAGATACCGCAAGCGCGGCATAAACATTAGGAAGCACTGAAGGAATGATGATGCCGGGGATGACATGCTTGCGTTTGACTTTAAAAACCTGCGCGACCTCCAAATATTCCTTATTGACGTTGCGAAGGCCAGAAAGCGTGTTTGTATAAAAAATTGGCAGGCAGAGCAGCACGCATGAAAACACAGGGACAAACGAAGATGAGAACCAAACAAGCGCGAGCACAATGACCGACATAACAGGCGTAGATTTAACGGCCGATATAACCGGGCGGAGAAGTTGTTCAAGAACTGATATATGCGCAGCCAAAAAAGCAAGCGCTATTCCCAAGATAAAGGCGATAACGAGACCGGCAGCAACACGCAAAAAAGTAAAAGAAATACTGAGCCAAAAAAGCGGTGTCGATGCGAGATGTGCAAGTGATGAGAATGTTTGCATGGGGGAGGGCATAAATAATGGCTGGTTCACCCACATCGCTGCGATCTGCCACATGCTTGCCCAAAAGAGCACAGTGAACAGTACATACAGCAGTTTTTTTGATCGTCCTGTTTTCATTCTGCAGCTCCGATAAAAATGAATTTGGCACTTTCTTTTGGTTGATTATATCATGTTAGGCACAATGGCGCTATTTGCTTTTTTGGTGTTTGACTTATCCGGTGGTAAAGATTTTAATATCGTTATGCGATATCGTATACCGATATTAAAAGTGATTTAAATGAAAAGTTTTATCGAAAAAAGGATATTACAGGGCTTTATTTGTGTTCATATACTGCACTATGCACAAAAATCACCCGTCTGCGGCAGCCAGATGATGGAGGAGCTTTCTTCCCACGGATATAAAATAAGCCCCGGCACCCTTTATCCGTTGCTTCACAGCCTTGAAAGAGAAGGTTTGCAGAAAAAATATGAGGAAAAGGTCGCCGGTAAAATCAGAAAGTACTACGCGGTCACAGAGCTTGGAGAATCACAGCTTGTCAAGGCAAAAGTTTATCTTGATGAACTGACAGGAGAGGTCATGCAAACACCATGAGCATATTTGATTTTTAAAAAATAGTTTACGATATCCTGTCTCTTCCGGAATTGATCATAAAAGAGGGGTCTATAACCGCGTTACCGCAAAATACCGCGATGTTCGAAGGAACCATCAGGGAAAACCTGATCATTGGCCACAGGTTCCAGCATCGTCCCTTGCCAAAGGACACAGTGCTGATGGATCTGTTCTTTGACTTAAAGCTTGAAAAACCGCTTGAACATCCGGCAGAAAAGATATCAGGCGGTGAAAAACAACGCGTTGCCTTAGGAAGGCTGATGCTTCTTGAACCGGATGTTTTTTTGCTTGATGAGCCTTCATCCGCTCTTGACGAGCAGACAGAGCTTGAGATCATCAACCTGCTTGCAAAAAAAGCAAGATCTATGGGCAGCACACTGATTATGGCTACGCATTCAAAAGCGACCGCCAAAAGATTTTCCGATGTCATCTTTGATATTTGTGCTGTTAACAGAAACAAGGCGGTGCTTTAGATGAACAGCATTATAAATCTTGGTATCTGGCAGGTTGCGCTTGCATACATCTTTGTACTGAATCTGATTGCCATCGTGCGTCTGCGCGGCATCAAAAGAGAAAAGCAGATCCTGATATCTTCAATAAGGATGACCTGCAGCTTATCATCACCGGATATTTGCTCGTCTACATACTTGACAACCCAAGCCCTCTTGTCACAACCGGCATCATCATCCTTATGGAAACGTTCGCAGTCTTTACGGTTTTTCGAAAATTCAAAGGGCGCCTTTCACGCGCGTTAAAAAAGTCGTGGCTGTTTCCATGTCCGCCGGCACCCTCTCATGCCTGGTTTTTTACTTGTTTGCTGTCATACGCATTTCACCTTGGTATGATCCGCAGTATTTCAAACCCATAGCCGGTATGCGTATCGGCAATTCGATGACCGGTATGGGGATCGTTTTCCTGCCCGGCATGATGACAGGCCAGATACTCTCCGGCACAGCCCCGACAACTGCTATCGCTTATCAGATTGCCATTATGCTCGGCATTTTGGGTGCTGTAGGCATCACGGTCATCATCATGCTTCAAATGGGTTACCGCACCTTTTTCAACGAGCATGCACAATTGCGATAATCCGACGCAAAAATTAAATTCTAATTACGTTTAATGGCCCTTCTTATTATCTTGACATTGAATGAAACCAAAGTATGGAGTATGATAAAGAGAAGAGGTCTATATGGATTTTACACACCTTCATCTGCATACTGAATACAGCCTGCTTGACGGGACAGCGCGCATCGGCGCTGTAATCGCGCGCGCCGCTTCTCTCGGCATGCACAGCATCGCGATTACCGACCACGGGGTGCTCTACGGTGTTGCTGATTTTTACCGGCAAGCCAAAGAAACAGGCATCAAGCCGATCATCGGATGTGAAATGTACGTGGCGCCCGGCAAGCTCACCGATAAAACCAAAGAAATGAAAGAGTATTCACATCTCGTTCTTCTCGCTAAAGACAATTTAGGTTACCAGAATCTGATGCGCCTCTCTTCAATCGGTTTTACGCAAGGTTTTTATCATAAGCCGCGCATTGATTATGATGTGCTAGAAGCGCATAAGGAAGGGCTGGTGTGCTTGTCCGCATGCCTTGCGGGCGATATTCCGCGTC
This sequence comes from Christensenellales bacterium, assembly GCA_040768905.1. Classification (GTDB taxonomy): domain Bacteria; phylum Bacillota; class Clostridia; order Christensenellales; family SZUA-584; genus SZUA-584. Next base: position 892,333 of record JAXGMA010000001.1, on the reverse strand, counting down.
TTATCTTAGGCGGAGATATGGACGGCGCCTATGTGCTGGCCAAAAGGCTAAGAGATATGTTCGGCGACGATTTTTACTTAGAGCTTCAGGATCATTACCTGCGTGAGCAAAAGCATGTCAATACGGCGCTTATAAAATTAGGCAAACAGCTATCGATTCCGCTTGTCGCAACCAACGACGTGCATTATACAGCGCGTGAAGATGCGCAGGCGCAGGATGTGCTTTTATGTATCCAGACGCGCACTTTTGTTGATGATGCGGACAGGCTCAAGTTCGAAACCGATGAGTTTTATCTGAAAAGCGCCCAGGAAATATCTTCGCTTTTTCCCAACGTGCCCGAGGCCATCGAAAATACAAATATGATCGCAAGAAAATGCAATGTGACGATGGATTTTGATGCGCGCCATCTCCCTGTTTTTGATGTACCGCATAATTTTGGGCATGCCGACTATCTTAAAAATATCTGCCTTGAAGGCCTTCATGAAAGATACGACTCTGTCACAGACTCATTGAAAGAAAGGCTTGAGTTTGAGCTTTCTGTCATTGAGAAGATGGGCTTTACGGATTATTTTCTCATCGTCTGGGATTTTATCAAATTTGCGCGTGAGCAGGGCATCTTTGTGGGGCCGGGGCGGGGCAGCGCCGCGGGCAGTCTCGCGGCATATGCGCTGCGCATCACGGATATTGACCCGATAGAGTATCATTTGCTGTTTGAACGTTTCTTGAATCCGGAGCGGATCAGTATGCCGGATATAGATATTGATTTTTGTATCGAGCGCCGCTCCGAAGTGATTGATTACGTTGTGAATAAATACGGCGCAGATAAAGTTGCACAGATCATCACGTTCGGCACACTCGGCGCCAAGCAGGTCATCCGGGATGTGGCCCGCGCACAGCGATTGCCGCTCGCAGATGCCGACAGGATAGCCAAGATGGTGCCCTTTGCGCTGAAAATGACGATCAACCGAGCGATGAACGAAAATCTGCGGCTTAAGACCGAATACGAAACAAAGCCTGAAATTCGCAGCCTTCTTGACACCGCAATGAAACTGGAGGGCATTCCGCGGCACGCCTCGACGCACGCCGCAGGCGTTGTGATCTCGCGTCAGCCGATCACTGAGCATGTACCGCTGCAAATCAACCCGCGTGACGGCAGCGTCATCACACAGTTCCCAATGAACACCCTTGAAAGCCTTGGCCTTTTGAAGATGGACTTTCTTGGTTTGCGCAACTTAACAGTGATCCGCCATACAATAGAGCTGATCAAAGAAACGCGCGGTATAGACATTGATTTGAGCCGGTTGAAATATGATGACCAGAATGTTTTCGGTTTGATCGCATCAGGGGATACCGACGGCGTGTTCCAGTTAGAAAGCGCGGGCATGCGCAATTTGATGCAGAGGCTTAAGCCGACAGACCTTGGCGATATCATGGTGGGCATTTCGCTTTTCAGGCCGGGCCCGATGGACTCTATCCCCGCTTATCTTGATGCAAAAGCACATCCGGAAAAAGTATCGTTTCTTCACCCGAGACTCAAACGCATACTCGGGGAAACGCACGGATGCATGGTGTATCAGGAACAGGTCATGGAGATCGTACGCGATCTTGCTGGCTATTCGCTGGGGCGCAGCGATCTCGTACGCCGCGCAATGAGCAAAAAGAAAAAAGATGTCATGGAGAACGAACGGCTTGTCTTCATACACGGCGATGAACAGAGCGGCGTTGAAGGCGCTGTGAAGCGTGGCGTTCCGGCACATACAGCGGAACGTATATTCTCTCAGATGATCGATTTTGCAGAATATGCGTTCAATAAATCGCATGCGTGCGCATATGCTGTCATTGCCTACTATACTGCGTATTTGAAATATTATTACAAAGTGGAGTATTTGACAGCGTTGTTGAACAGCTTTATAGGCACAGCAGAAAAAATTTCTGCCTATGTGCAGTACTGTACCGGAAGCGGCATCAACATACTCACGCCGGATATCAATGCGTCTGAGTATTTATTTAAACCGGAGGGCATCGGCATACGCTTTGGGTTTGCCGCCATCCGCGATGTCGGGCGTGCAGCCGAAGACATCGTCACCGAAAGAAAAAACGGCCCATATACCGGTTTTCGTAATTTTATCAACCGTACCGCTGGGCTCATTAATAAAAAACTGCTTGAAGGGCTTATTCTCGCCGGCTGTTTCGACAGCCTTGGATCCGGCCGCGCACAGCTTATGTCAGTATGCGAGCGCGTACTCAAATCAGCGCAGGATGCCAAACGCAAAAACATTGAAGGGCAGATATCACTGTTTGAGACAGCCCCTTCGGCTGACAACGGCGATACTGATGATTTTACAGCTATCCCGGAATACAAGCGGGACAAGCTGCTTGCCATGGAAAAACTGGCCACAGGCGTTTATCTCTCCGGACATCCGCTCGACAGATATAAAAATCTGCTTGCAAACAGGCCGGTCAATATCTTCAAGATACTTTCGGCTGCTGAAGATGCCGATTCAGCACGTTATTTCGAGTCCCGCAGTGTCGAACTTGTCGGCATACTGAGCAATGTGCGCCGCCGAATGACCAAACAGAAAAAAATGATGGCAAACGCACTGCTTGAAGACCTTTACGGAACGATTGAGCTGATCGTTTTTCCGAGTGTCTTTATGAAAGTTGAAACGTTGATCAATGATGATTCAATCGTATATGTTGCCGGCAAAGTGGATATACGTGAAGGCGAAGCCCCCCAGCTGCTTGTGGACAAAATACGTCCTTTTGTCGCTGAGGATGCAAAATATGCCGGCAAAAAGCTGTTTGTACGCATACCCAAAGACATGGGAAATGACACAACGCAGCTTAAAAACATACTGAGAACTTCACCAGGCGCGCTGCCTGTTTCTGTGGTCATTGAAAAGACAGATGAGAGGATGAAGGCCGGAAGCGCTCTTGCCGTCACGCTGACAGATGATTTGATTCTTAACCTTCAAACAGCTTTTGGCGATGACAACGTGGTGGTCAAATAATGCCTTCCTGTCCTTTAATCAAATGCAATTTTTTTAGCAGGGACTACTGCACAATATTGAAGATAGGCTCTCTTTATGGTAGCATAGAAATATGAGAATGAGGTGAATCGAATGGATAATGAGAGAAACTATAATCAGGATTACGTGATCATCAAAGCGCTTGAGGACGGTGTCAACATCATTGGGATGACACGCGGAAAAGATACCCGTTTTCATCATACTGAAAAACTTGACAACGGTGAAGTGATGATCGCACAATTCACAGAAAACACCTCTGCCATTAAAATACGCGGCAAAGCACAGATCAACACCGCATTCGGCGCTGTTTTTTCCGGTAAGGAATCTTAAAGGAGTTTTGTATGTGGGTAGTTGTCGGTATGGCCGAATCTCGCAGAACAGCGCAAAAAATGTGTGATGCGCTTGAGGCTGAAGGAGTCCTTTTCAAGCTGCTCAATGTTTCGTCCAAAACCAGAGGCAGCATCGATACATATGAAGTTCTTGTTCTTGAGTCGGAAGGGGACGCTGCCAGAGAAATCCTTATCGAGATCGGTTTTTAGTTTATATTCTAAAAAAGGCTTTAAGGTTTCGAATGCAAATTCAAAGTTCGTTGCCAACAAACAGGCTGATAAGGATTCGCGCACTGCGCACATTCTTTTTCATACTCTCATGCAGTTTTCAAAGAAACTAAAAATAAATGCGAAAAGTTTTGGCAGCCCAGAGTAAAATGGCTGCTTTTTTGCTTCTTTCTGCGAATCTATATCAACGCACAACCTGAGCATCGCGCGGGCGTCCTATCCAATAAACGCCTATGTGGTTAAATCCCGATATGCACATGTAAAGGCCTTTATTTTCTTGCAAGAAATCTTTATAGCTTGACAATGTCATTGCAATCAATATAATGTGATATATGAGCACTTGTTCATATATTTCTTAATATTAAGAGGTTTATAATGAGCAAAAACCAAATTGATCGATGCGAACGCAATGTGATACATCAAAATATTGTTGACGCTGTTTCCGGCAGAATGCCTGATGACACGATGATATATAACCTTGCCGAATTTTTCAAGGCTTTTGGCGATTTGACGCGCATACGTATACTTTGGGCTTTATCTGAGTCTGAAATGTGCGTATGTGATATTTCTGCGCTGTTGAACATGACTCCGTCATCCATCTCTCATCAGCTGCGGGTCTTAAAACAGGCGCGGCTCGTTAAATTCCGAAAAGCCGGCAAGGTCGTCTATTACCATCTTGATGATATCCATATCAGGCAGGTGTTTGATCAGGGATGGCAGCACATCAAAGAACGGCAGTAAAAGTGGATGAATGAGTCTATGACATTAAAATATGCTGTACATGGGTATAATAAATGCCAATGCGAAACACAAGAGTTACTTGATGCTGTAAGGAATTTGCCTCATGTGCATCAAGCAGATTTTAATGCTGTCTCCGGCTTGCTTTGCGTCGCATTCAAGGGTGATCAGCTCAACGTTGATGATCTTAAAAAAAGTATCATTGATGCCGTCAAGCATATCGACAATGACCTTTCGCTCAGTGAAAAAACACTGCAAAGCGGCAAAATAGTTTTTTTGGTTCAGTATATCTTATTTTTTTCCGGTGTACTTTCATTGCTTATTGCACTTGTATTAAGGCTTCCGTTTTGGCTTGAGTTTTCATTTTATCTGATCAGTTATCTTTTGATCGGCGGCAAAGTATTAATAAAAGCCGTTAAAAACATATCCAAAGGCCGTGTTTTCAATGAGTACTTTTTGATGTCGATTGCTACTGCGGGGGCTTTTTTGATCAGAGAATTTTCCGAGGCTGTGGCCGTCATGCTTTTTTACCGTGTCGGCGAATTCTTACAGGAAGGGGCAATCAATCGTTCAAAAAGGTCCATCGCTGCGCTTTTAGATTTGCGTCCGGATCATGCTAATCTCGAGATAAACGGTGTGATAAAGCGCGTTATGCCGCAAGATGTGCACATCAGTGATATCATCCTTATCAAGCCCGGAGAGAAAGTGCCTCTTGACGGTTTTGTGATAGAGGGCAAGGCTTCTCTTGATGTTTCATCACTGACCGGTGAAACGATGCCGGTTTTGGCAGAGGCAGGACGTGAAGTGTTCTCGGGATCAGTCAATACAAACGGCCTGATAAAGATCAGGGTTGCCAAGGAGTACAGGGATTCTGCCGTATCACGCATTCTTGATCTTGTGCAGAATGCGTCAGAAAAGAAAGCACGAACAGAAAACTTTATGACCCGATTCGCAAAATATTATACACCTGCTGTCGTTTTATCTGCCTTATTTTTGGCTTTGCTGCCTCCTTTGTTGGTCACAGGCGAAGATTTCTCAACTTGGCTCTACAGAGGATTGGTGTTTCTCGTCATCTCGTGCCCATGCGCTTTGGTCATTTCAATCCCGCTTGGATTTTTTGGCGGCATAGGCGGCGCATCAAGAAAAGGCATCCTGATCAAAGGCAGCAATTATCTTGAGGCGCTTAGCCGGGTCGATACAGTTGTGTTCGATAAGACCGGTACTCTGACAAAAGGGATCTTTGAAGTTAAAAAAATCATGCCTGTAAGGGGCGTGACAAAAGAACGGCTTTTAGAACTTGCAGCATATGCAGAAAGCCGTTCAAACCATCCTGTTTCCATGGCTGTGGTAAAGGCATTCGGCAAGCCGATCAGTGACGCCGCAGTCACAGGCTATGAAGAAATTGCCGGCCTAGGGATAGAAGCCATCGTCAGCGGAAATCGGATTAACATTGGAAACGAAAGATTCATGCAAGACAAGAAAGTACCAATAGACGCGCAAAACATAACCGGAACGGTTTTATACGTGGCTATAGACGGCAACTATGCAGGCTGCATTTCACTGTCGGATACAATTAACAATGGCAGTATCTTTGCGATACAAGAGCTTAAAAAATTCGGCGTAAGAAGAATAGCCATGTTAACGGGAGATAAAAAAGAAAATGCAGAAAGCATCGGCAGAGAATTAAAACTCAATGAAGTGTATGCTGAACTTATACCTGAGCAAAAGGTTGATATTCTTGACAAGCTAGATCTTCAAAAGGTCAAAATGAGGGGGAGCCTCGTTTTTGTTGGGGACGGTATCAACGACGCGCCGGCGCTTGCACGCGCGGATGTAGGCGTCGCGATGGGCGCCATAGGGTCTGATGTGGCCATAGAAGCGGCCGATGTCGTTCTAATGACAGATGAACCATTAAAGCTCGTCAGCGCCATCAGGATCGCAAAACGGACACACGCAGTTGTCTGGCAAAACATTATCTTCGCACTTTTTGTCAAGGCCGTTGTGATGCTGTTGGGTGCTGCAGGCCATGCCACTTTGTGGGCTGCTGTTTTTGCAGATGTGGGTGTGGCTTTACTGGCCGTCTTTAACGCCCTGCGCGCATACAGCATGAGGGAAACCTAAATAATCCCCGGCATCGACTGAATCTTATATATATTCAGGTACAGATTTTTCGTGCCAATTCAGCTATGTTCTTCCCGAGTGTTTTCATGGTTTCTATGCCTTCGGCGTCGTTTTCAACATCTCCGGGAGCGCTGCCGATTCCCTGATTCCAATAGCTGGAGCCTACGATTATCCCTTCGCTGATGGTAAACAAGTTGTTCATGGTGTGAAAAGCTTCGAGCGCGCCGTTCCGGCGGACAGCAGCCACAGCAGCGCACAGCTTTCCTGCAAGCAGTCTGTGCGGGCGCGACAAGTAGCCGACCCTGTCGATAAAGGCTTTCATCTGTGCGGATACATTGCCAAAGTATACAGGGGAACCCAGGATGAGGATGTGTGCTTCAGCGATGGCTTTGACTGCGTCGTTGACCAAATCGTCTCCAAACGCACATTCAGGCTGCTTGGCTTGACGGCAATGGCCGCAGGCTACACAGCCGTGAATGTTTCGTCCGCCTGCCTGTAGCAACTGCGTTTTTATACCGGCAGCCTCAAGCTCTGCCATCACTGTGCTGAGCAGCAAAAATGTATTGCCCTTTGGCCTTGGGCTTCCGTTGACCGCAACTGCATGTATCATTCCATCACCTTCATTTTTTGATTATTATATTCTGTCTAAGCTCTGCATATCACAAAAAGTAATATTACTCTTAAGCTTTCGTCTATTTTATCAGATTCAGGCTGCCTGCTCAACTGCAATACTCAATATTTAATTCAAACAAAAAAACTTATAAAAGTTAAGCTATATATAAACCTGCGTTGCATTAAATTGACTTTACGGCATGCCCTTATGATGTTATATTTATTACACACAGGAGTTGCACTAAAGTGATGAGAACAGGATTGGCCCTCGGGGGCGGAGGGGTATACGGAGCGGCGCATATCGCATATCTGGAAGTGTTTGAAGATTTCGGTATCCTGCCTTATGTCATGTCCGGCACTTCAAGCGGCGCCGTCATCGCTGCGCTTTTTGCCGGGGGGCTTTGCACAAAAGAAATAATCGACTTTCTGGATGATGCCCTCGTTTCAAAAAGAAGCATATTTCAGCGTTTTATGGTGATGCGTAAGACTCGCAGTATCGAGGCTTTTGCACGACAATTTCTTTTGAATGCGCTTCCATGTAAAACTTTTGAAGAGCTGCGTATGCCTGTTAAAATCGTCGCCGCTGATTTTCACACTTTTAAAGAGAAGGTGTTTGAAAAAGGAGACCTCTTAAAGGCACTGATGTGCAGCATCGCTTTGCCGAAAGTCATGGACCCCCAGCAAGCAGACGGCGCATATTACATCGATGGCGGCGCTGTAAATATCGTGCCGTTTGATGTGATCAGAGATGATTGCGATACGCTCATCGCCATCGATGTTTCTAATTTTTCCGTAAAGAACCTTAAGCCCACCGCAAAAAATGCGGCGCGCGCCGCCTTTGCTGCAACACACCGGGCGTTGATGGAGCAAAGAATGAAAAACTGCCCCGTTGAGCTTTTTGAAAGATCATATCTAGGCCATACCGCAGCCTTGGAGTTCAATAGATTTAAGGATATATATATGCTTGCCCAGGCAAAAAAACCTGCGTTTGCACAGAAACTTAAAATGATCATTGAAAGGAGCAGCCATAATGCCTAAAACACTCGGAATTGCTTTTGGAGGCAGCGGCGCGCAAGCCATCGCCGGCATCGCCTATATCAAAGCGCTGGAGAATCTTGAAATTAAACCTGATGTCGTATCCGGTACGGGTATCGGAGCTGTGGTGGCAGCGATGTATGCTGCAGGAATGGTAAGCGAAGACATGATTGGTTTTTTACGCGAGATCGTTTTCCCCGGTTCAAAGCGTCCGATCAATGCCGCTAAGGTCAAAGATTTGAAGGGCGGCATCCTCGACGGCCTCGGGCTTGAAGAATATTATAAGATGGCCGTGCCGATCAAGGTTTTCGACCGGCTGTATTTTCCTTTGAAGATCGTTGCGGCAAACACCGCTACCGGGGAGGAAGTGCTTTTTACGCAAGGTGATGTGGGGCCCGCTGTTCGCAGTGCCGCTGCTGTTCCCGGTATCTTTTCCCCGCATGAAGTGGCCGGAGAATTTTACATGGACGGCTCCTGCGTCAACCCCGTCCCGTTTGATGTGATCCGCGATGAATGCGACATATTAGCAGCCATCGATCCTGATATAACGGAGGAAGCCCAAGCTGATTCTGCGCAGGTGTTCTCCGTATTAATGAATGCTTTTCGCATTTGTAAAAAAGCGCTTTTATATGAGAAGCAAAGAGTCTGCACGGTTGATCTTTATGAGCATATCGTTTTGGATGGCTTCACGATCTTTGATTTTGCGCATTTTGAAGCGATCATAGAATCCGCCGAAGAACAAGCCGGCGTGTTTGCGCTTGGTTTGCAGGATCTGCTTAAATAAGATTTAACCGGCGTATTAACAAAAAATAACTTGACCCTAAAAAAGCAAGAACATATAATAACGCTGGATCAAAAGAAATATTGGAGGTTTATATGGACCAAAGAGTGGCGTTTACTTTGCCTTTTGGCAATGGTATCGAAGTTCACTGGTACGGCATCATCATAGCTGCAGCGCTTATTTTAGCTGTTGTGCTTGGGTGCCTTGAAGCAAAAAGAAGAGGATACCGTTCAGAGATGGTGCTTGATTTCATGCTTATCGCGATCCCTTTGGGCATCATCTTCGCGCGGCTTTACTATGTCGTTTTTGAGTGGCAGTTATACGCGGCTGATCCGATCCGTATGCTCTATATATGGGAGGGGGGGCTTGCCATATACGGCGCCGTGATCGGCGGTGTTTTGGCCGTGTTTATATTCAGCAAATGGCGAAAGATAAGCGCCGGCGAACTGCTGGATATCGCCGCGCCCAGCATCATACTGGCGCAGGCTATAGGACGTTGGGGGAACTATGTGAATCAGGAAGCCCATGGGACGCAAATTTTGGATCCTGCCTGGCAGTGGTTTCCTGCCGGCGTGCAGATCTTTGAAAATGGCCAGCTCGTTTGGTATATGGCGACCTTTTTCTATGAATCGATATGGAATCTTATCGTATTTGCTGTTTTGATGCTGCTTAGAAAAAAAATAAAAGTGCGCGGCGGCATCTTTGCTTTATACGGCATATTGTACGGCTTCGGGCGATTCTTCATTGAATCACTGCGTACAGACAGCCTTATGCTCGGCAATTTGCGGATTTCGCAGATCGTCAGTATCGCACTGATAGCCGGCGGCATACTTTTCCTTATTTTTATGCCTCGCATACAAAAACAGCTGCCTGCTTACGACGGTTTTTACAGCTTAAGCTGGACACCTGAACAGCTTGAAGCCTATAAAGCAGAAAATTCTATGAAAAATCGCAAAAAGAAAGACATCAAAGACAACGATGAGGAAGATAAAAACTGACTCAGAATAATCAACCAAACCGCAAAATAAGACGAACAATACCGCACCGTCCGACAGCTTTATTCAGCCGGACGGTGTTATTATTTTGCGCGAAGGAGGGTGGTCTTAATGAACTATTTAAAAAAGAGCATTATGGGTAAATATAATGCCGAAGATGTCGACAAACTTCTGCAAAAAGTGAGGGATGATTATGAACTATGCTTAAAAAATCAAAAAGAGAGGCTCTTCAAACTCCGTGATGAAAACAGAGAGCTATGCATAGCGCTCGAAATGTACAAAAACAACGAGCGCTATATTTCACATGCCATTACACACGCTGAAGAAACCGCGCAAGCCATATTACAGCATGCGCAGTTACAGGCTGAGCAGCAGATCAAACAAGCCGAGCAGGATGCGCAGCAATTTAAAAATGCAGCCGAAGGGTGCTATCAAAGGCTTATGAAATTAAAGCAAGCCAGCGAATCTATCTGCACAGCCGTTTCATATGTATTGGGAGATATAAAAGGCAATGACAAAAGCAATATATGCCAATTTACTGGTGTCAGGGACAATTAGCCTTGTCATGTGTTCATCTCTTTTTATTTGCTGTCCAAAAAAAAAGACAGCATTTTTTATTCATTTAAATATTATTTTGGCCAATGCTTTAATCTGGTATTGGAATTAATATATGTTTATTTCTTTTTGTAGTTGCGCGAAGCCTTATGGTTATAGTAATATGTAAACGATCGGAAACGATGTTAGCTTGCATGCGTTTTGATGATGATTAAGGAGAATGATTTCATGCTTAAAAAGATTTTTACAGGTTTTCTGTTGACGGCAGCGTTAAGTATTTTCTTGTTATCAGCGTGTGCTGCACCTGTGATTGATGTCGTATTCAAAGATATACCCAAAGAAACGCCCAAGCCAGAGGAGACGGTTGCTTTTGATGATGAAACAGAAACCGCACCTGAATATGAGAAATTTTCAATGTATGATGAAACGATCGGCCAACTTATGGTCGCACTTGACGAAGCAACCGTTATTCAGGTTTACGGTGACGCTGATCAAACTTCGGAGTCAAAATTAGTGGCGAGTGACGGCCTTGTTCACAAGACCAGCGCTTATGACCGGCTAGGCCTTGAATTGGATTATGTTGAAATCAATGAGGTTTATGTCATCAACACTGTTGTTGCGAAGGCACCGTTTGACGGCAAAACTTCGAGAGGCATCGGCATAGGCAGCAGCGAGGCAGAGATCAATGCCGTATATGGCAATGATATCAATGCAGACGAAATGCAAAGCTTTGAAGGAAAAATCATTGTGGGCACCATTTACGGTGGATTGATCTTTACAATGGATTCAGGTGTTGTGTCTGCCATGTTCTTAGGCGCCGGAGCTGAGTAAAGTTTAAGGTAAATTTTTTAAGGCATGCTGTTTTGCGCGGCATGCCTTTTCTCGTGAAAAAAAAGTATGTTGATGTCATCATTATTTGTTTTACAAATTACACTTGCGTTTATCAATCACATAAAATATATTTATTATAATGGTTTAGTATTTCATTTCAGAATCAATATAGGGAGATGAAATGACAGAGTTTCTGACGATGGACTTAAGCGTTTTATCGCTGATTATTTTGTTGATTATTTATTTTAATATCTACAGCCGATCAAACAGGAAATCTATACCTGATCGATTGTTTACATTATTGATCATTACAAATATGTTATTAGTTGTTATTGATATCTTTGGCTGGGTCTTTAATGGTTTGCCCGGAGATATCAACAAAAGCTTGAATATCGGCTCGAATACCCTTCTTTATCTTGTCACTCCCGCAGCGCCTATCCTTTGGGCTATTTATACGTATTACCAGATACACAAAGATGAAAAATATTTAAAACGGGCTGCGTATATTCTTGCCGTTTTGTTTGTTCTTAATGCTGCTGCTTCTCTTGCTTCGGTGTACACCGGCTGGTATTTCACGGTGGATGCCTCCAACATCTATCAGAGAGGGCAGTTTTTCTGGGCTCATCTTGCGTGCTGTTACAGCATTTTTCTGGCGACATTTTTCTATATTCTGATCAATAAAAAAAGGCTGGAAAAGAGATATTTTTTCTCACTCCTTTTGTTTTTTGTACCCATGTCGGTCGGCACGGCTTTGCAGGTCATTTATTACGGGGTTTCTTATAATTGGGTCGGTATGATGCTTTCCCTGCTGATCATTTATTTCTATATACAAAACCGCGGCCTGAATACGGATTATTTAACAGGCGCTTATAATAGAAGGCAGTTTGACGGCTATGCCAAAGCAAAAATACGCAACAGCACGCAGGATCATCCCTTTGCAGCCATCATGATGGATATCGACGACTTCAAACAGATCAATGATACTTATGGGCATGAAACAGGGGATGAGGTTTTGAAAGACGCGGTCATGATCATCAAGGAGAGCCTAAGACAGCATGATTTTGTTGCGAGGATCGGGGGCGATGAATTTATCGTCATTTTGAACCTTAACAGCCATGGAGATCTGGAACAGACCGTCAAAAGGATCCGGCAGAATGTACACATGTTTAATTTAGAAAATAAAAAGCCATATCGCATAAGCTTTTCGTTTGGATATGATATCTATAACAAGAACAAGATGAACCTTGACGGTTTTTTAAGGCATATTGACCATCTGATGTATAAAAATAAAAACGCCAAACGCATGGTCACAGCGCAAAGTAAAAGTGATCTGGAATTCGATATCCAGGCTTAATGTCTGGGGGAAGCTTTGACTATCATGAGGGCTTTTATGATCTCGCAAATCAGCACAGCCTGATAACCCACACCAATTGTGGATATTTTGGAAAGCAACGCACCTTTGTAAGTGGTCACATACAACTGTTTGAGTGAATTAAGGGCAATTGCGCAGGCGTTAAGATAACACACCTCACAACAACACATATCCATCGTTTTGATCAGTTCACGTGTTTTTTCGCGCACGACAGCCTCAACTATATTCACCAAAACATAATCTTTATCACTTTTTTTTGCCGAAACGCTGCTCATTTTTCACCCCGTTATTAAGGAATGCTGATTTTAAGGATAATTATACACTTTGTGTTTCGTATGTCAATGGCTACATAGATAAGGTACAATAAGTTTCGCACATTTATATAGGGTTAAAAGAGGACATGACCCGTCTCACTTGGTAAAATGAAGTAATCACACCACATAAGCCAAGGAGGAAAGGATCATGTCTGATAAAATTATACAGCTAAATGAAGGAGCAATAAAGCAGGAATTAGGTGAACTGGTGCGGGAAAGTGTCGAAAAGACACTCAATGAGCTTTTAGACCAAGAGGCAGACCGACTGACAAACGCAAAACGGTACGAGCGCAGCAAAGAGCGTGTAGATACAAGAGCTGGGCATTATGACCGTAAGCTGCTGACAAAAGCCGGAGAAGTTAATCTGAAGGTACCAAAGCTGCGCACCTTGACCTTTGAAACGGCAATTATCCAGCGCTACCAGAAACGCGAGATCAGCGTTGAAGAAGCCCTCGTTGAGATGTATTTGGCTGGCGTGTCAGTCCGTAGAGTTGAAGATATTACAGAAGCGCTGTGGGGCGCACGGGTATCTGCCGGAACGATCAGCGAACTGAACAAGAAAGTATACGTCCACATAGAAGAATGGCGTAAACGCCCGCTGCAAGGTCAGTACCCGTATGTATATCTGGACGGGGTATATCTTAAGCGCAACTGGGGCGGCGAATACACAAATGTATCAGTGCTGGTAGCGATGGCCGTTAATGAAGAAGGGTTCAGGGAGGTAATTGGGGCAGCCGAAGGGATGAAGGAAGACTCCGCAAGCTGGTTGGCCTTCCTGAAGAGCCTGAAAGAGCGGGGACTTGATGGAACCCAGCTTTTCATAGGCGATAAATGTCTTGGGCTATTAGATGCAGTTAATCAGGTATATCCGCAAGCTCAGTTTCAGCGGTGTACGGTTCACTTTTATCGCAATGTTTTCTCGGTTGTCCCGAGAAGCAAAGTAAAATTGGTAGCAGCAATGCTGAAGGCGATACATGCACAGGAAGATCTGGCAAGCGCAAAAGAAAAGGCTGAGGTCGTAATCATAAAGCTTAAGGAAATGAAACTGCCAGAGGCTGCTGCTAAGATCGGAAAGGGTATAGCTGAAACGCTTACATATATGCATTTTCCTCGGGAACACTGGCTGAAAATACGCAGTAACAATGTGATTGAGCGACTCAACCGGGAGATCAGGAGACGGACTCGGGTTGTAGGTACTTTTCCGGATGGCAATTCCGCCTTGATGCTGGTCTGTGCTCGATTACGACATGTTGAAGGTTCTGCCTGGGGTGAAAGGCGTTATATGTGCATGAAACACTTGAATCAACACGAAAAAAACGCTGAGCTCTTTGCCGGGTAGCTCCCGCTGGCCAGGTGAGAAATAAATGTGCGAAAAACTATTGACGGTACCATGAAAACACTTGAATCAACACGAAAAAAACGCTGAGCTCTTTGCCGGGTAGCTCCCGCTGGCCAGGTGAGAAATAAATGTGCGAAAAACTATTGACGGTACCGCTACATATGATGTATGGCTTATACACATGAATGAATCTTTAGAAAGTCTGGGGTCATATATACCAATAATACCGGGCTTTTTTTTAAAACCGAGCCGTGTTATAATCAATCCCAGCACATGAGTTGGAGGTTTTTAATGAATAGATTATTTCTCATTCTGATGGGAATAGCCATTTTAGTCATGTTTGCAAGCGCGTGTACAGCCCCGGATACCGCCGATGAGATTGCTCCGGAGCTTAATGAATCCGATGATCTTGACTTTTCATTGATCCGGATTGGTTTTAGCCTGTCTGGGACTGGCGCCTTTTATGACCAGCTGCAGTCAGACATCAAAGAAATATGTGAACGGCTCAATTATGATGCCAATATCGTGATCGCAGACAGCGGCGCAAAACAGCAAAGTGACGTCATGTCAATGGCCTCATCAGGGGCAGCAGTCATAATCATTGACCCTGTGGATGTGGATATTTTCGAATCTATCTTGGCAGATTTAGAAATGTCCGGGATCCCGGTTATCAATATTATAGATCAGATCAACGGAAAAGTGAGTACACTTATATCACCTGACTATCAGGAAATCGGCAGAAAAGCAGCACAGCAGGCCGCCGCCATATTTGCTAATGAAGAAGGGCGTTGCCTGGAACTCAAATCGGACTATGACAGCTTTGTGATGCAGCTTATTTCGGACGGTTTTGGCAGTATTGTCAATGAAACAGAGGGCGTTACGCTGACGGCCGACGCGTTTTGCGGTTTGGATGAACAAAAAGCTTATGAAGAAACAAAAAACCATATACAATTCAGTGATGTAAATTTTGTTTTTGCGCATAACGCGGCTCTCGCACGCGGTGCTTTACGTGCCATCGAAGAAATCAGCAAACCGGTGCACCTTGTGGTATACGGCGGAGATATGGATCTGATCGGGCTCGTCCAGTCAGGTAAAATAAATACAGCCATCTTTTTTGGCACAAAAGAGCTGGCCGATATCGCTGTTGGTGTGGCTGACGAATTTATCAAAAGCACCACATATCAGCCCTCTCCGTATATCAAACTGACGGCAGACATGGTCACGGCAGAGAATGCAGCAGAATATATTTCAGATCAGCTTCTGTTTGCTCAGGTCAAAGATCAAGTCAGCTGAAAAAACAGCATGTTAACAGTTTGGCAAGGTGACCGGAAGAGCGGTTGCCTTGTTTATGTATATAAGTTCGCTGTTGTGTCATTTAAATATTAAACTAAAAAGATGCATAGAATGGATACGTGAAAAAAACATGAAACAGGACTGGAAGAAAAAAACAACGCTTTTCCTGCTCAGCCAGACCGTCTCGCTGTTTGGTTCTTCATTGGTGCAGTATGCCATTCTGTGGTATATCACGCTTGAAACGCAATCAGGCATTATAATGATGATCAGTATCGTATGCGGATTCCTGCCGGGATTTTTTATCTCACCCTTTGCAGGCGTTTGGGCGGACAGATTCAACAGAAAAAATCTGATCATTTTATCTGATGCGGGCATTGCCGTATCAACGCTGACGTTGGCAATTTTATTCATGGCTGGTGCCGATGCGCTTTGGCTTTTGTTTCTGATGTCTGCCGTGCGCTCGCTCGGCACAGGCATACAAGTGCCTGCGGTGGGGGCATTTTTACCTCAGATCGTTCCCGAAGAAAAACTGACCCGCGTCAACGCCATAAACGGAACGCTGCAATCAGTGATGACGCTTATTTCTCCGATGGCCAGCGCTTTCTTGCTCACTGTTGCGAAAATCGAATCCATCTTCTTTGTGGATGTCTTCACGGCAGCAATAGCCATACTGATACTGGCCTTTTTGCTTCGTGTGCCCGCGCATGTCAAGGCGCAGGCAAAACAGGTGGTCGGTTATTTCGCCGACCTCAAGCTTGGCCTTTCTTATATCAGATCACATGGATTCGTATCAAGGTTTATGGTTTTTTCGGCCGTTTTTTTCGTGCTTGTCGCACCTGCTGCGTTTCTGACACCGCTTCAGGTCGCGCGCAGTTTTGGGGGCGAAGTCTGGCGGCTCTCTGCGATCGAGGTCGCTTTTTCTGTGGGCATGGTGTTTGGCGGTTTGGTCATGGCATCATGGGGCGGTTTTAAAAACCGCGTGCATACCATGGCGTTTGCGGGCCTTGTGCTTGGCGTATGTAATTTTTTACTGGGTATCGTGCCGGTATTCTGGATCTATCTTCTTGTCATGGGCATCACCGGTCTGGCAGTGCCCGTTTTCAATACGCCGTCGACTGTACTGCTGCAGGAGAAAATCGAGGGAGACTACTTGGGGCGCGTATTCGGCATTTTCGGGATGATCGTCAATGCGGTCATGCCTCTCGCCATGCTTTTTTTTGGCCCGCTGGCGGAAGCCATAGCCATTGAATGGCTGCTTGTGTTCACGGGGATATTCATGATTATAGCCTGTATGGCCATGCTGGGCAGCAAAGTGCTTATTGCGGCAGGCAGGCCTTGTTCCCGGATTCCAGATGAAAGCCTTTAACACCGGCCCTTAACTCAAGCCATAAGCCTTTATCACATCCTGGACAAATATGATCCCTTTGCCCGGTTCGTCAATGCCAAGATGCTCCCTGATCGATTGAACGATGGCCTCGATTTTAGTGTCTTCTGCGACGATCATGACGATTTCTTTTTCAGGTTCTATCTCCATCGAAAACAGTTTTTTTGTTTCATGGATGCCTGCGCCGCGCGCGTTGATGATGGTGCCGCCGCGCGAGCCTGCATTTTCGGCTGCTTCAATAACGGCCTCCGCGCGGCCTCTGTCTATGATCGTTAAAACAGATTTATACATGATTTCTCCTTTCATCGGTTTGCCGACGCATTGGCATCTGCTTGTACCGAAAATACTGGCCACAGGCGCCAAAATGGCGATACCGTGCCCTTTTTTCATAAACTTAAACTCACGGTCAAGTTTCTCGATCACATCATGTGCCATACAGCATTCGGCAGCCATAAGCACGATTTCTTTTCGTGCTTCATAAAGCTCAAGAAACTCAAGCAGGCGGCTTTTTGCAGTACCTTTGGCAATGATCAGCGTTCCGCCTGAGAGGCCGCACTGTTTGGCCTTTGCGAGCACCTTGCTTCCCATTCCAAAATTTACAATGACGGTGATCAGCGCATAATTATAACTCGTTTGTTTCATTGCCAACATCCCCTTTAATTGACCTTTTTCTGTACATCAGACCCAGCAGCTGCAGTGTGATCAGCGGCGTTAGTGCCACCATAGCTATGATACCGAAGCCGTCCGCAAGTATGTCTGCTCCTTCCTTTGCCTGCGCAGCGCCTTGCGCAAAAGCAAGTATGAATGTCGCAGTCATAGGGCCTGAAGCCACTCCGCCGGAATCAAACGCAATACCCACAAAAAGTTTTGGGCCGATAAAGGCAAGCACCAGCGCTATGACATAACCCGGAAGAAGGAAGTGCCATAATTGCAGCCCGGGAATGGCAATGCGCAGCATGGAAAAAGCAACGGCCAGCCCAACTCCTGCACAAAGAGCAATAAGAACGAATCTTTTTTTCACGGAGCCGCTGGTCACATCTTCAATTTCATGTGTCAAAACATGTACCGCAGGTTCTGCAAGTATTGTCACGAGCCCGAGCACAAAGCCGACAATAACAACCAGCCAGTCAAGCCCTTTGTCAGCGATACCATGCCCGATCGCACTGCCGACCTCCATAAAACCGGCGCCAACACCCAATAAAAACAGCATAAGCCCAATATATGAATAGACAAGGCCGAAAATGATCCTTCTGAATGCGCGTGCCGGAAGTTTAAAAGAAACAAATTGAAATATCAGAAACACAAGAAAAAGAGGCGCCAACGCAATGGCGGTTTCAAAAGCTGCTACCGGCAGCTTGCTGAAAAAAGGTGACATCAAAGATGTCGATCCGGATGTTGTCAATTTCGCAGAAGACGCTATGGTATCCGGATGAGATGTTATGCCCATGATGAGCACAGCGATAATCGCCCCGACGGAGACGATAGCCACCAGCCCGAAACTGTCTTTTTCTGAGCTTTTGCTGTCCTTTTTAAATGCGGATAATCCAACGGAAAGAGCAAGAATAAAAGGCACTGTCAGCGCTCCGGTCGTGGCGCCGGAAGCGTCAAACGCGATCGCTAAAAAATCTGAAGGTACAAAGAGTGCAAACACCAAGACGATCGCATAAAGCCCGGCCAGTAAAATGTATAAAGGTATATTATAGACGATACGGATAATCCCAAAAGCAAGCAGCATGGCTATTCCGATTGAGACCACAGCAATGATGCTGAATTTTGGTACAGCGCCCGCAGTGGCGGCATCAACCTGTCCGGCAAGTATATGCAGATCAGGTTCAGCCACTGAAATAAAAAAACCAAGTAAAAGGCCGCCGACCGCAACAATGATAAGTTTATTTGGCCTGGTGAGTGCTTGTCCCATCAGATTGCCTATCGGTGTAATGCCGATATCCACGCCGAAAAGAAAGATGGAAAGGCCAAGAATGATGATCGCTGCGCCGATGTAAAAACGGATGATCATTTGCGTCTCGAGAGGAGAAACAAAAAAATGAAGCAGCAGCACAATGACGGCAATCGGCAAAACAGAAAAAGACACTTCTTTGATTTTGCGTATCAGAATTCTCAATACGTGCATACCTTTCGATTTTGATCTATATATAAAGACTATCATACATAGAAGAGACGGGCAATGCATAATCGCATTTCTTGTTTGACAAACAGCAAAGATACGTATAAAATATAATTAGTAATTTACTTACTTACTAATTATATTTAAGGTGATATTTATGAAGATACCGACCACATTGAAGCACAAGCCAGTCATCGTCTCAGAAAACTATGAGAACGTGGACGGGCGCAGAGCGTACCATTCAGATACCAAGGGGCTGTCTCTTGGGCTTGCACAGTGGAATGACCGAGGCAAAGTGGAAATCTCAGCAAAAGTGTGGCGCTTTACGGGAGAAAAATGGTCAAGACAATCAGAGGAACTGCCTTTGCACCGCGTGATCGATCTGGCCATACTGATATGCCGCGCTCAGCAACACTTTCGCGAGGCCTACCGTCATGAAAATCTTTTTAAGGATGCACAGATAGACAGGATCGGCCTTCAAGGAGACGCCATGACTGTATCGGTATGCACAGACAACCCCATGATAGATGAAGACTTAAGGCTGTTTTCGCAGGTGCTCAGCAACGACAGCGAACTGATAGGGGAGCGTCTTTCTGTTTTATCCTCGCTGCTCAAAGACATGGGCTATTAATCTGGAATTGAAAAGCATCTATTTGCTCTGGCTTTTTTTGTCCTTATAAAGCCGATCTATGCTCCTGTCGTACGTTTTTTCCGCAGCAGCTGAAAATAAACAGCCAGGGGCTTCATCTCGTCTTTGGTGGTAAGCGATGCATTCACAGCATTTACCGTACCGCACGCATGATATATATGTGCAGGTGCATTCCACAGTGTTTTGACAGTCCACACTTTATCCTCCGTTGTCCTTGTGCTTAAGATTATAAGCCTTGCGGCTGAGCATTTCAACTATATATATTATTGATGTACGCCATGTTTAAGTCATTCAATGCGCGTTTTTTTCTTTACGCTTTTAACATCTTTTGTTATGATACATATAAGATGCTTATGGGGTTGGGAGAACATACAAGTCGAAGGAGATTTTCTACATGAGCCAATTTGTTCCCGAAATTCAGGGCACCTTAAGAAGACACATGGTCAATGTTCCGGAAGTTATCAATCAAGTCAGCGGAATAAGGATTTTTGGAAAAACCATAAAATCGCTAGTTTTCACGACCGATGTGGCTCTGATCAAAAACTGCAATGCAAATGCCGTCATTGCTGTCTATCCGTTCACGCCCCAGCCCGTGATCACGCACGCGCTGATCACGGTTTCGGATGTGCCCGTTTTCTGCGGTGTCGGCGGCGGTACGACGACCGGCAAGCGTGTTGTCAACCTCGCTATGGATGCCGAATTCCAGGGTGCTATCGGCGTGGTCTTGAATGCGCCGACGCCCAATGAAACCATTCAAAAACTCAGAGAGCGTATCGATATTCCCATCGTTGTGACTGTGGTATCCGTACTTGAAGACTTCTCTGCACGCATCGATGCCGGCGCAACCATATTCAACGTGTCCGGCGCCTCAAAATCACCCGAAATTGTCAAACATATTCGCAAAAAGTTTCCTCATGTTCCCATCATTGCAACAGGCGGGCCAACCGAGGATTCAATTTCTGAAACGATAGAAGCGGGCGCCAACGCAATCACATATACGCCGCCCACTTCTGCAGAGATCTTTAAAAAGCTGATGGAAAAATACCGCGATGAGCTTTGAATACGATTAAAAGGAAATACCTTCTCTTTCTGAAGTAGCATAAAGCTTTAATAAAATATAGTATTTTTTAAGACAAAGAAGATATTTATTGGGTGTCTCATGAATGCTTTTACTAAAAACAGTATCCAAAAAATAAAAAGCTTATTTGATTCCATACGCAGATTTGCGGTCACACTCTTTCGCCGGATTTTCATGCAGCCTTCTCTTAGCAGCAGAAAGCAACTATCCGCGCTTGGGAGCGCCCCAAAATATGCTTTGCGTCAGACGCGGTGCAAACCGCTCGATAGTTTTACTTCCGGATATAAAAAAGCAAACAAGCTGTTCTTTAAAGATTGGCGCTTATATGCCGGTTTTGGCGCGCTCGCCGCGGCGGCAACTCTGCTCATTATACTTTTGCCCTCCGGCTCCGCAGAACATGCCCTTGATAAAGATATGGCCTTTGGAGGAGATATGCCAGCCGAAATTTCTGAGTTGGCATCCCATAAGGCCGATACGGACACAACGCTTGCCGATACATCATACCAACAGGTTCCCATGTCAACAACGCAGCCGGATGATGTTTTTTTACTTAAGCCGGGCGTCAACGACCCGATCATTATCAAGATACAGGAGCGGTTGATGGTTCTTGGTTATATGCCCGAGGATGAGCCTACGGATTACTATGGAAGCGTCACTGAATATGCGCTTCAGCTGTTTCAAAGAAGCCACGGGCTCAAAATTGACGGGCTCTTAGGCGCCGAGACCCACGCATTTTTATATGCTGAAGACGCAAAGCCATATACCGTGAGGCAGGGGGACAAAGGTACGGATGTCAAATCCCTGCAGGATCGCCTCAAAGAGCTCAAATACTTTAGCGTGCGCAGTTCAGGCTTTTTTGGCGAAGAGACGCAAAAAGCTGTGAAAAGTTTTCAATCGCGCAACAGGCTTTCAGCCGATGGTGTGGTGGGGGAGCAGACCTGGGACAAGCTCTATTCGGATAATGCACGCCCTGCCGGCACTTCGTCTAGCTCCGGCAGCAGTTCAGGAAGCAGCTCCGGGAGCAGCTCAAGCAAGGCCTCTCACACCGGGCCGCTTGCGACGAGCGACCCTGATCCGGCTATGGCGGACAAACTGATAGAATTCGCCGAAACGCTGCTTGGCAAAAAATACGTCAGAGGCGGCAAAGGGCCTGAAGTTTTTGACTGTTCAGGGTTTGTGTACTACTGCCTGTGCCAGTCAGGCCACAACATAAGATATATGACATCGTCCGACTGGGCAAAAAGCAGCCTGCCAAGAGTGGCAAAGATGAGAGATATGAAAAGAGGCGACATCATCTGTTTTAGAAAGCACGTTGGCATATATATGGGCAACGGAAAAATGATTGACGCCTCTGCCGCTTCAGGGAAAGTTGTGATCAGGTCAGATATTTTCAACTCCGATTATTGGACAAGAAACTTCATATGCGCACGCAGTGTATTTTGACCCAAAGCTTCACACATAGCTTTATGCAATTCGCACGACAAAACACATTTATCCTTCGAAATTTTTGCCACACTGCATGCAGTGTGGCAAAAATTTTACTCTCGCGCCTTAACCGGCAGAGGCAGTGACCTCAGTGACCAGTACAGAATTGTCTCCGTCCAGCCAAAGCCGCTCAAGGCCGTAAAATTCACGTTCCTGTTTATGAAAGATATGAATAAGCACATCTCCGTAGTCCATAACGATCCATCGGCCTTCGCGGTATCCCTCAATACGCAAGCGCTGCCAGCCTTTGTCCTGCATGAATTTTTGGATCTCATCAGCAAGCGACTTGACATGCACGTCAGACCTGCCGCTGGCAAGGATAAAATAATCCGCGACGATCGTCATGTGGGACACATGCAAGACTTTGACGTCCTCGGCCTTTTTATAAAACAGCTGTTTTGATGCTTCAAGAACATCTTCGTTGAATTGGTGCTTCAAATTATAAACTACCTCCTTTTTCTAAACAATCATGATAAGCCATCAGGCTGTTTGGGTGCAAAGTAAAACCTTTTTTCTTTACAAAATGCATTACTTGTTTCAAAGCGGCACACATTGCCGCATCGATATCGGCTTCAGCCAACGCACGGATTGGATCGATGCCCTCAAATTTTCTTGTAGGCTCAATAAGATCGGAAAGATAGATGATTTTTTCCAGCAATGACATGCCGGCCCGGCCGGTTGTGTGCCAGCGTATGGCATTGAGCACATCCTCGTCTGTGATCCCAAGCTCTTGGCGTACCATGGCAGCGCCAAGCCTGCCGTGAAGAAGTTCCGGGTTCTTTTTTTCAGTATCGTCTGCTGTTATACCGAAATAGTCCAGCATTTGTTCCAGCTGATCTCCGCAAATACCCTTTGCGATATCATGCAGCATTCCGGCTTTATACGCTTTTTGCACATCAGCTTTGTGTTTTTCGGCAAGCTGACAGGCCACTTTTGCTGTACCGACGGAATGGCCTATGCGTTTGGTGTCAAGTTTGCTTTCCAGATATGCTAAAATTTTATCTTTATGCATCTGCACCTCTTTGAATATAAATACGGTGCTGCGTTATATAATTGGCGACACTTTCAGGAACCAATCCTTTGCAGAGCTTGTTTTTTGCCGCCAAAGCACGGATCTGTGAGGATGATACATTAGAGCCTCTCTCATTGGCCAGATATATCTTATTACCATACTGAGCGTTCAGTATCCGAGCATAAGACCTGACGGAAAATTCATCTTGCCCAGGCCGCATCACACATATAAAATCAGTCAGCAGCATAACGCGTTCTAAGCTGCGCCATGTTTTGAGCTCAAAAAGCGTATCGGAACCGATAATAAAATAAAAGGATGCATTTTTGTCTTTTCGGGAAAGCATTTCCAGCGTATCTATCGTATAGGTGGTTCCTTCGCGGTCAACTTCAACACAGCTTACTGAAAACCTGTTTTCATTTGCAGTAGCTAGCTTAAGCATTTTTAAGCGGTGTTCTGCCGATGCGACAAAGTCATCACTTTTATGCGGCGGTTTTCCAACGGGCAAAAAAATAACTTCTCCGAGCAAAAACTCATAAAGTGCAATATTGGCCATTTCTATATGGCCGTTATGTACAGGATTGAACGTCCCTCCAAGAAGCCCGATGCGTTTTTGCTTCGGCTGCAAATATTCTGTTCCCAGCGTAGAAAACTCCGTGTAATCCCGCATGGAGATTCCTTTCATTCATGATTGCAAAGAACCAAATATGGCTGACTGTTTTAGTATTATACAACAGCGGTAAATTTATAACAAGTTGTGCAAGTATATAAATTTACGTATATGGCCATCATAACAGAGCAGGAGGAGAAAAATGGATGTGAAGCTTAAAAGATACTATATTAAAAAAATAAGCGGAGGGAGATCAGTTTTTGCGCGTGTTTTTGATTTTATATTATCACGAGCTTTTATTCTTATGACGCTTTTCTTTATTCTTCTTCATTTTTGCAGATCTTTGACCTCATCTCTATTGATTGCCATTTTTCTGACGATCGCATCAAGTCTTGTGCTCTCACTAAGGCGGTTACGCAAAATTCAGCATTGCATAGATAAAGATCTATACAAATTGAAGCAAAAAAGCCTTCTTGAAATGCTGACATTTATGGAGTTTTCAGAATTCGTCATATACATGCGAAAACTTTTTGCCGGAATAGAAAACATCGCGAGGACAAAATTTGGTTTCAGCGCTGATTATAATCATGCACGCATCTGCGTATTCCAAAATCACCCGAGCGTTCATTGCGATATTCCGGATATTCTGTCTGTACTTCGTCACGATAAGAACAGACAGATTATCTTCGTCAGTCTGTCTTTTTTTACCGATGCAGTCAAAACACTGTGCAAGCATAAAGATACACAAGCAGAGCTGGTTGACGGAGAACTTTTACTGTCGATGGCCGAAAAAGCAGGGGTGATGCCTGATGAAAAAATGGCTCAGCAAAAAGCCGAAGAAGAAATGCATGAGGCTGTCGTCACTTATACAAAGCTCAAAGAATCTGCTCTTTGCAAGAGAAAGATCAAAAACTATGTAGCCTGCGGTATCCTTTCCTTGCTTTGGCCTGTTGTCACCGGGTTTAAGTTTTACTACCCTATTATTGCAGGGGTTTGTTTTGTGTTGGCCGTCATAACTTATCGCAAAGCCAAAAATGAAATACAATCCGAAAATGAAGGCGTATTAACCTGACTTGACAAAACAATGCGCAGATAATAAAATTGATTAGGTTTCTAATATGAGGAATTGCTATATTTTTCATCTGAGTGTTTCTTTATTAGCAAGCTTACTGCATCATTCATCAATAAATCCTGTTTGATTGATGATGCGTGTATTGCAGATATACGTATTAATTCCATAATATGGGGGGTATATTTGCGCTTTATAACTTAATACAAGGAGGTGCAAAACACAAAAGTGGATGTTTGGCATATCATCCTGCCTGTTGCAGCTGTTGTTATCGGAGCGTTGTTGGGTTACATATACAGACGCAATGTTGCTGAAACAAAAATTGGCAGAGCAGAAGAATCCGTCAGGCGGCTTGTTGCAGACGCACAGAAAAAAGCAGAAGCCGTCAAGAAAGAAACGGTATTAGAGGCCAAAGAAGAGATCCACGCTCTGCGAGTCGAATTCGACAGAGAAACCAAAGAAAGACGAAATGAAATCCAGAGGGTCGAAAGAAGATTGATCCAGCGAGAAGAAACACTGGACAAAAAAATGGAAAGCGTCGAAGCCAAAGAAGAACAGACCACCAAGCGTTTAAGTGAAATAAGCAAACGGAAAGAAGACATTGATAAAACGTTTGCCGAACAGGTTGAACAGCTTGAAAAAATCTCCGGCATGACGATCGAGGAATCAAAGGCGCTGCTCTTAGAAAAGGTTGAACAGGAAACACGCCGTGAAATGGCGGTATATGTGAGGGAAATTGAATACCGGGCCAAAGAAGAGGCTGATAAGAAATCCCGCGAGATCATATCCAATGCCATACAAAAATACGCGGCTGACCATGTGGCGGAAAATACCGTATCTGTCGTGGCTCTGCCTAATGATGAAATGAAGGGCAGGATCATCGGCAGGGAGGGCCGCAACATTCGGGCACTTGAAACGGCAACGGGGATTGATTTGATCATCGATGACACACCTGAGGCCGTGATATTATCCGGTTTTGACCCGATCAGAAGAGAAGTGGCGAGAATTGCACTGGAAAAGCTTATCATCGATGGCAGAATACACCCTGCGCGGATTGAAGAAATGGTCAAAAAGGCGCGCAAAGAGGTGGACAAGGAGATCCGCGATGCGGGTGAGCAGGCCGCTTTCGAGGTCGGCATTCATAACCTTCATCCTGAGATCATCAAACTTCTTGGTAGGCTCAAGTACCGCACCAGCTATGGACAGAACGTACTCAAGCATTCACTTGAGGTGGCACATTTGTCTGCAGTGATGGCGGCGGAGCTTGGGGCCAACGTCAAGCTTGCAAAGCGCGGCGGCCTGCTGCATGACATCGGCAAGGCTGTCGACCATGAGGTGGAAGGCCCTCACATTCAGATCGGCGCAGATCTGGCCAAAAAGTACCGTGAAAGCAATGATGTGATTCATTGCATACAGGCGCATCACGGCGATATCGAAGCACAGACGGTAGAAGCTGTGCTCGTTCAGTCGTCTGATGCCATATCGGCAGCCAGGCCCGGCGCCAGAAGAGAAACTCTGGAAAACTACATCAAACGTCTCGAAGCTTTGGAGGAAATCGCGAATTCATTTTCGGGGGTTGACAAGTGTTACGCCATTCAGGCGGGACGCGAAGTCCGCATACTGGTCAAGCCCGAGGATGTGGATGATGCAGGCATGCATCTGATGGCCAAAGATATCGTAAAGAAAATCGAAAAAGATCTTGATTATCCGGGGCAGATCAAAGTCAATGTCATCAGGGAAACAAGGTCAGTCGATTTTGCAAAGTAAACATGAGGAGCCGTGAAATACCGGCTCTTCTTTTTTTCTTCTTATAAACCGCATATGATCTTTTATCATTTCATACATAAATATAACTGACGGCAGAAATAAATATGCATACAGTATGTAAAATACAATTTAAAAGAAATACGAAAGGATGATCACATTGAAAATTATTCTGCCCATCATGATCCTTGTATTTTTATTGACAAGCGGATGCAGCACAGAAATAAATGATTTTTCGGCCGATGATACACAAGGTATCGCTGCTGATGTCGATCAAATATCTGCTGCGACGATAAGCAGGTACAGGGAGGGTGAGATCAAAGAGTATATGGGATCAAGGCTGGATCCGGCCGTTGGCCCGGCAGACAACTCCATAAACGGCATTCAGTATATCGATATCGATGCATATAATCTTAAGATTTACGGTCTTGTCGATGCCGAAACCATTCTTGACTATGATGATATATTAAAACTAGATGCATATGAACGAAAGATCACTTTATACTGCGTGGAAGGCTGGCAGGCCACGATCCTCTGGAAAGGCGTGCTGATCAAAGACATCCTTGATCTGGCCGGCATACAAGATCAGGCAGTGACAGTGATTTTTCGTTCGGAGGACGGGTACACGACATCGTTGCCGCTTGACGACATCATTGCGCGGGAATTGATCCTGGCGTATGAGGCTAACGGTATCGTATTACCGCCGGAAATGGGTTATCCATTTATCGTTGTTGCTGAAGACAAACTGGGATATAAATGGGCAAGGTGGGTCACAGAAATCCGTCTGTCGGACGACCCTACGTATCTTGGCTTCTGGGAACAGCGCGGCTTTAGCAACAGCGCAGATATCGGAGAATGAAAAGGCATTTTGATACGATAAAAAAGAAAAGTCACGGGATCGATATGGTGCCTATTGCGGATGCGCATTGCGATTTTCTTGCATACCAAGTCATGAAGGACGAAGCCACACGTCTTTTTGACCATCTTGATCTTGCTTCACTGCTGCACGGGGGCGTATCGCTTCAGGTTTTTGCTGTTTGGGTGCCGCCTGAAAGCCAAAACCGGCTGACTTGCTGCATGGATCAAATAGGATTCCTGCAAGAGTTTGTGGAGCGCAGCGAGGGTAAGGTGTGTCTTTGTACCAAAAAAGAACATCTTACGGAAAAAAAGGGCATCGGCGCTGTATTGGCGATCGAAAGCGGAGAGTGCATCGACTGCAGCCTTGATGCGATAAAAACCGTATACCGCATGGGTGCGCGTATGCTCAGCCTGACGTGGAACGGCGAGAATGCCTTCGCGAGCGGGTGCGGATACAATGGCGGTGTAAAACCGGACGGTGAAAAAGCGATATCGCTTTTGGACTGCCTTGGCATGTCGCTCGACCTCTCACATATCAACGAACAGGGATTTTGGGAGGCTCTTGAGTTATATGAAGGGGCTCCTTGTGCCTCACACTCATGCGCTTACGCATTGTGCCAGGCCGCGCGCAACTTAAGCGACGTGCAGATCAAAGCGATCATATCGCGCGAAGGTTTTATCGGCATCAACTTTTATACAGAGTTTTTACGGGGACGCAGTGCAGCCTTAGAAGACGTACTGGCACACACAGAGCATGTACTTTCGCTGGGAGGGGCGGCGGCGGTCGGCTTCGGCAGCGATTTTTGCGGTATCCAATATACGCCTGCCGGGCTTCATTCCGCGGCGGATTTTCAGGCGCTGCCTGAAGCCATGGCGCAGCGCGGTTATTCCGATGCACTGATCAATCAAATTTGTTATGGTAATTTTGCTTCATATATATTAAAATTTTTATAAAGAAGATAAAGGCGGTCGTACATGAAAGATATCTATGAAAACCCTTTGATAACCCGATACGCATCAAGACAGATGGCTGAATTGTTTTCGGATGACAGAAAATTCAAGACATGGCGCAAGCTTTGGATCGCGCTGGCAGAATGTGAAAAAGAGCTGGGGCTTAACATCAGCGACGCGCAGATAGAAGAAATGAAGCAGCATGCAGACGATATCAATGACGATGTCGCCGACGCGCAAGAAAAGCTTGTGCGCCACGATGTGATGGCGCATGTCCACGCATTCTCCGTACAGTGCCCAAAAGCAAAGCCCATCATACATCTCGGGGCAACAAGCTGCTATGTGGGGGACAACACAGATCTTTTGGTCATGTATGATGCGCTTGACCTCATTGAACGCAAAACAATCAGCGTGATCGACAACTTAGCCACATTTGCGCAGACATATAAAGACATGCCGACGCTTGGCTTTACGCATTACCAGCCCGCTCAGCTGACCACTGTGGGCAAACGCGCCACACTTTGGATACAGGATCTACTTATCGATCTTGCCCAGCTCATATCAATAAAACAAAACTACCGTTTAAGAGGCGCAAAAGGCACCACAGGCACAGGCGCAAGCTTCCTGTCCCTTTTCGACGGTGATGCTGAAAAAGTGAAGGCGCTCGATCAGGCTGTATGCCGAAAACTCGGATTTGAATCATCGTTTTCTGTCACAGGGCAGACCTATCCGCGTAAATTCGATACGATCATACTCAATGCGCTCTCCCTGATTGCCCAAAGTGCTTACAAATTCAGCAACGATCTTCGGCTTCTGCAAAACTTAAAAGAAATCGAGGAACCGTTCGAGAAAAGCCAGATCGGTTCTTCCGCTATGGCCTATAAAAGAAACCCGATGCGCAGCGAACGCATGGGGGCACTCTGCAGGTTTATGCTTTCAATGCCCATCAATGCCGCTGTGACGGCTTCAACGCAGTGGTTTGAACGTACGCTCGATGATTCTGCCAACAAGCGTCTTGTGATGCCTCAGAGCTTCCTCGCCGTTGACAGCATACTCAACCTGTATCTCAACATCACATCGGGTCTCGTAGTTTATGAAAATGTGATAGGCAGCCACATCATGCAGGAGCTGCCTTTCATGGCCACTGAAACCATACTCATGGAAGCGGTCAAACGCGGGGGAGACAGGCAGGAGCTTCATGAACGCATCCGCACATACTCCATGCAGGCGGCTGAACGTGTAAAAAAGCACGGCCAAACCAACAACCTGCTTGATTTGATCAAGGCTGATGCGTCTTTTGGTTTGTCGGCCGGTGAGATTGATGCATTGCTTGACCCTGCTGCTTTTACCGGCTGCGCCGCCGTTCAGACGCAGGACTTTTTAGAAAGCGAGGTTAAGCCTTTGCTTAAAAAATACTCAGAATACCTCGGCCAAAAAGGAGATGTCCGTATATAAAAAAGCGCCCGGATCTAAAGGACGCTTTTACAGATATTGGGCAAATACAGGTCTGCCCGTGCGTGGCAGGGGAGACGCGACTCGAACACGCAACCCTCGGTTTTGGAGACCGATGCTCTACCATTGAGCCACTCCCCTAAGCTAAGACAAACGCTATTATAAACAATTTGTCATGACTCGTCAATAGGAGGCCTTAAAAATGACACCATACAAGCTTGGTTTTGCAGGCGCCGGCAATATGGCGCAATCTATCATTAAAGGAGCGCTGAGCTCAAGCACGCTGCGCCCGCAGGATATTTACATCTATGACATCGATGCTTCCTTGTCGCGGTCATTACAGGAAAGCCTTGGTATTTTAGCTTGCAACAGTCTTGTGCAGTTATGCACAAACGCTGACATCATCATACTGGCCGTGAAACCCAATGTAATGGCAGCTTTGCTTGACGGGTTAAAAGAACATATTGACGGCAAGCCGGTTGTATCCATCGCTGCTGGCTGGAGTGCAGATATGATCGCGCAGATCATCGGCGAAGATAAATTTATTTGCCGATTGATGCCCAACACGCCGCTGATAGTGGGGGAGGGCATGAGCGTATTTGAGTCGCCGTGCAATCTTCCTGAAGACAAGAAAGCTTTTGTTGAAAGTCTCTTTTCTTCTTTGGGCGCCATTTCTCATGCACCGCAAAAGGCGATGGATGCAGTGACCGCCGTTTCAGGCAGCGGCCCTGCTTATGTGTTCATGTTTATCGAGGCACTTTCTGACGCAGGCGTGCTTTGCGGGCTCTCGCGCGAACAGGCCACGCTGCTTGCCGCTCAGACAGTCATGGGTTCCGCTAAAATGATACTTAAAACCGGCAGCCATCCGGGCATACTCAAAGATGCGGTATGTTCTCCGGGCGGCACAACGATCGAAGCCGTTAAATCTCTGGAACACGATGGCTTTAGAGGCTGTGTCATCAAAGCAGTAGAAAAAAGTGCCAAAAAGTCAAAATCGTTGTCTCAATGAAAATGAAAAAAGTGACTATATACACAGACGGCGCATGCTCCTTTAATCCGGGCCCTGGCGGCTGGGCGGCCGTTCTGCTACACAAAGGCAGAGAAAAGCAGATTTTCGGTTTTAATCCGGAAACAACAAACAACCGTATGGAACTCAGCGCAGTTCTTGAAGGTCTAAAAGCGCTCAAGGAAGCTTGCGATGTGACGGTTTTTACTGACAGCGCCTATATACACAGAGCGTTTGAACAAGGCTGGATCGACCGTTGGCAGACAAACGGCTGGAGAACGGCTGCAAAACAACCTGTTGAAAACCAGGATCTTTGGAAAGCGATACTTGAGGCATCCAAAAAGCACAGCGTTAAGTATAAAAAAGTCAAGGGGCATGCCGGCGACAAATACAACGACATGTGCGACAAGCTCGCACGCGATGCGATAAAAGCCAACAGGGGAACACAGCAAGACACATCAAACTATGCGTAAAAGACAAGTTTTGCGTATAGTTGTTGCTTTTTCTTAGAGCTTTTGATATCATGACATTATTCCCATAGCCATGCTCATAAAAGGAATTGATCATGTCAAAGCTGAGCAAAACAGAGATGAATGTTCACAACACCGAAAAGCTGCGCCGTGTTCTTTCAACACTGCCGAAGTTTTGTCTTGGGTTTTTTCGCGGCATCGAACCGCACACCTCGTTGCTCACGCGTATCAATTACGCCTATGATCTGCGGCTGTTTTTTTCATTTGTTGACGATGAGCTCGGCCTAAGTTCCAAAGACATGCAGCCGCAAGATCTTGAAAACATAACCATGACAGATTTTGAACGCTATATTGAGTATTTGCGGCTGTATTACAAGGATGATGATGTAAGGGAAAACAACGAAAAAGGGCTTGCCCGGAAAGTGGCTTCACTGCGTACATTTTACAAATATTACTATAATAAAGAGGCCATCAATACCAATATCACTGCAAAGCTCGAGACGCCAAAGATACATGAAAAGCCCATATTGCGGCTGACGCATGATGAGGCACTAAGGCTTTTGCATGTGGTTGAGACGGGCGAAGGGCTGACCGAAAAACAGCTTGCCTACCACAGCCGCACGCGTTTGCGCGATATTGCGATTTTCACGTTGTTTTTGACCACCGGCATACGCATTAGTGAGCTCTGCGCACTGGATGTCAGCGATGTGGATATTGACGGACGATCTTTCAAAGTTCTCCGAAAAGGCGGCAATGAATCGATTTTGTATTTTGGTGATGAAACAGCCAAAGCGCTTGATGCTTATCTTGAGCAGCGCAAATCACAAGCCGATTATTCGCTGGCCTCTCCCCTCTTTCTCTCGCTGCAGCAAAAACGCATCAGTGTGCGTGCCATGCAGATGCTTTCACAAAAATATGCACGTATTGCCGTCCCCTTAAAAAACATATCGCCGCATAAGCTTCGAAGCACTTACGGCACGCTTCTTTACCAAAACACCGGCGATATTTATCTCGTTGCTGATGTTCTGGGGCACAAGGACGTCAACACAACACGCAAACACTATGCAGCTATTGACGAGTCGCAAAGAAAACTAGCCTCCCGTGCTGTGATTTTGCGGCGGTCTGATGAATAGTCAGTCATGTTTGACATATATACTTAACATATGATAGGTTGATTTTAATAATTGATGGAGGTTTGTGTTTATGTTTCATAGTTTTAGCGCTATGTACGCAGCGTTGGCGATTTTCTGGACCGTTTTCATCATCATTGCTCTTGTTTGCTATATCTTCTATTCAATCGGTCTTTATACCATCGCAAAGCGAAGAAACCTTCGCTACGCCGGGCTGGCATGGGTCCCCGTGGCGAGCCTTTGGATTCTTGGGTCTATCGCAGATCAGTTTGACCTGATCACGACAGGTACCAATAAAAAACTGCGTCTTGTGCTTATTTGGCTCGCAGTTGGCTTGTGTGTTGTCTCTCTTGTTTACGGGCTCATCATGCTGATCAGTTTTTCTGCATATTCATCTTCTTATTCGTTTGATGCGACCATGCTGGGCCTTCCTGCCTTATTTGGCCTTATTCTCTGGGGTGCCGGGATCACGCTTGCCGTATTTAATTTTATTGCGCTGCATAAGCTTTACCGTTCGGCTAGCCCGGACAATGCCACGGCATTCACCGTTCTTTCGATCATTTTCACCGTCATCATCCCCTTCGTTGTTTTTGCGCTGCGCAACAGTGACAGAGGCGTATCTTCGGTTCAGCAGAATTTGCTTTTGTCTCATTAACTTATCATGAATCATAAACTTTAGGAGGCTATTATGTCAGGTTTTAATTTTCAGGAAGCATTCAATATTTTCTGGCCGATCGTTATGTTTTTCCTGATCGCCGCAGCAATACTGATACTCGTTTGCCACATAATGTACGCTGTCGGCCTTTTTACGATTGCCAAGCGCCGTGAGCTGCGCCACAGCGGGCTGGCTTTTGTGCCTGTCGCAAACCTTTGGCTTTTTGGGCTTGCAGCCGATCAATACGATATCATCACCACTGGCCGCAATATGAAGCTTAGGCACTTCACGCTGTGGTTCGGTATCGCTTTTGCAGTTTGTTATACTTTGTATCTTGTTTATTATCTGGATTTTTTAAACACACTGTTTGAGACTTTTTCATTCGGATCCGTGGTGCCTTCAGCTTCATTGATGATCTTGATGCTGGTCATGATGCTGTTGGCCATAGCTTATGCTGTGTTTTATTATATCGCTTTGTATAAGATCTACCGTTCTGCAAGCCCTGACAATGCCGTGGTGCTCCTTGTTCTTTCTATCTTCTTTTCCATCATCATACCTTTTGTGCTCTTTGCAATAAGGAAAAGCGATAAAGGTTTGGGTGTTCATCAAGGCAATGTTACGGCAGCCAATATAAAACAATAAGACAAGAACGTATGTTTGCTTTTTTGTTGACATCAGAATGTTTGTTTGGTATTATCTTCATATAGATTCGTATTGGAGGCATGTCATGGAGGATTTGACAAAACGGCAACACGAGGTGCTCGACTATTTAAAAAGCTACATCGAAGAATGCGGCTATGCACCCTGTGTGCGCGATATATGCGCGGCGCTTGATTTAAAATCAACCTCCACTGCGCATGCGCATTTGACCAAGCTAGAACGCAAAGGTTATATATCGCGCGATCCGGCAAAACCGCGCACCATCATGATACGCGACGGCAGCGAAAACAAGCCAAAACAGCGCATGGTCGATGTGCCTGTGTTGGGCAGAGTGGCTGCCGGCTATCCCATTACAGCAGTTGAAAATATCGAAGAATACATCTCTCTCCCCTATTCGCTTCTTGGCTCTGAAGATGTGTTCATGCTCAATGTCAGCGGAGACAGTATGATTGGCGCCGGCATATTTGACAACGATAAGATCATCGCGCAGAAGCAGAATTACGCGCAAAACGGCGATATCATCGTTGCGCTGCTCGAGGATGAAGCCACTGTCAAGCGCTTCTTTGTGGAAGAAGGGCGCGTCAGGCTGCAGCCTGAAAACGAGAACTATCAGCCTATTTTTACACGTGAGATCGATATACTCGGCAAGGTCATTGGTGTGCTGCGCATGCTGCGCTAAAAACCCATTTCATCAAGAGCCATCATCAGCCCAAGTTTCATATGCGCATAGTTAAGCCCCCCCTGCGCATAGACGATGTATGGCGGCTTTACAGGCGCATCCGCAGAAAGTTCTATAGATGCCCCTTGAACGAACGTACCCGCTGCCATGATGATCTTTTCTTTATAGCCCGGCATATCCCATGGATATGGCACGGCGCGGCTGTCAATGGCTGCGGCTTTCTGTATGCCTTTTGTATAAGAAAGAAGCAGTTTTTCATCTTCAAGCATGATCGACTGCGTGATATCGCTGCGTGGCGCGTCGTGCGCTGGATATACTTTGAATCCGAGCTTCTCAAAAACTTTGGCAAAGAGGATGCTGCCCTTAAGCGCCTGCCCCACCACGTGCGGCGCCATGAACAACCCCTGAAAAAAGCTGCGGTATGATGCTTCGTATGAGCCCACCTCTCCGCCTAATCCCGGGCACGTGAGCCTGTTTTCCACAAGCGCAATAAGATCGCCCCTTCCCGCGACATATCCGCCGGTCGGCGCAAGCCCTCCGCCCGGGTTTTTTATCATAGAACCTGCGATCAGATCAGCACCGCATTCTACGGGCTCTTCAAGTTCACAAAATTCTCCGTAGCAGTTATCAACGATAATGATGATTTCAGGGTATTCCCGGCGCACCTCTGCAACAAACTGACGTATCTCCTGCATGCCGACAGATTTGCGCCAGGCATAGCCGCGCGAACGTTGCAAAAAAAGCGCTTTTGGGCGCTCACAAACTGCTATGGTTTCCAGCACGCGCAAAATGTCTATTTGGCCTTCCGGCAGCAGCTCAACCTCGCGGTAATTAACCTGCATATCAGCAAGCGAACCTGTGTCTTTGCCGTGCGCTGGCCCTATCACGTTGCCGATCGTTTCGTAGGGCGTTCCGGTCACGCTGATAAGCGTATCACAAGGCCGCAGAACGGCATAAAGCGCGAGGGCTATGGCATGGGTGCCTGACGCTATATGAGGGCTGAGCACTGCGCTATCGGCGCCTGTTATGCGGGCAAACACGGCCGACAGTGAAGCTCTCCCCTCATCGGCATACCCATATCCTGTTGTAGGTGCAAAATGCCGCTGTCCGATATTCTCACTTTGAAAGGCTTTGATTACTTTGTACTGGTTTTGCTCAGCAACAGCCTCGATCGGCGAGAAAACGGACGGCAGCATAGATTCGGCTTCTGCGACGGCGGCGACAGCCTTATCGCTTATTCCCATTTGCTTTAATATCTGCATTTGTGCTATTCTTCGTGATTTTCCTTTGATTTATCAAAAAACTGAAACAGTATAGGCCTTGTAGGTGTTATCGTTGAAACGGCGTGCTTATAGATCATCATCTGTTTCCCTTCGCAGTCAAGAATGATGGTGAAGTTGTCAAATCCTTTGACGACTCCCTTGATTTGATATCCGTTTGTAAGATGAATGGTTACATTGACATGCTCTTTTCGCACTTGGTTTAAAAAAACATCCTGAAGAATAATCACTGATTTTTGCATATTAAAACCCCTTTCGTTTTACGTATGATATTATACCATCTGTCAGATCTTCTATACACGGATAGGAATAAACATCAAACCACTCTATTCGCGGATCACGCCGAAACCACGTCATCTGCCTTTTCGCGTAACGCCGCGAGTTGCGTTTGATTAGCGCTGCTGTTTGCTCAAGCGAAGCTTTGCCTTCAAAGTATGCCGTAAACTCTTTGTACCCTATGGCTTTCGCCGCGTTAGAGCCATAGTATCTTTGGAGTATTATGCGCGCCTCATCTTCGAGCCCGTTTTTCATCATGCTGTCAACACGCTCTTCAATCCTCTTATAGAGCACATCTCTTTGCATCGTCAGGCCGATCATGATAAATTCATCCGTGTCATTTTGTTGCCGAAAGTCGTAACTTTCTGCATTTCCCGAATCTAAAAGTTCAAGCCGTCGTATGATCCGCCTTGTATCTTGCGGCACAATCAAATTGGCATATTCAGGGTCTTTTTGTTTCAATATATTATACAGGTATTTGTCACTTTTGTCATCAGCTAGTTGTGTATACTTTTGTCGAATTGTGTCATCTGAGCTATATTCACCAAAATTTAATTGATAAACAAGTGCATTGATGTATAAACCTGTGCCACCGGCGACCACCGGGGCAAAACCTTCACTATTGAAACGCTCTATCAATGAAAATGCCTCTTGCTGGTATTTTGCAACGGAATACGGCTCATCCGGTGTGATGATGCCAAGCATATAATGAGGCACATTCTGCATCTCATCTTTTGTTGCCTTGGCTGTTCCGATTTCACAGCCGCGGTAGATCTGCATGCTGTCCGCAGAAATAACGGGAACGCCGAGCGCCTTAGCCAGTGATATCGATACGGCGGTTTTTCCGGAAGCCGTAGGGCCGGTAACGACTAAAAATCTTCGGGTTTTCATATCGCTCTCTTAAAGCTCTTCTCAAGCTGTTTTTTTGTGATGACCGTCATGACAGGCCTGCCGTGCGGGCATGTTGGCACCACTCCAGATTCAATGAAGCTGAGCACCAAATCTGTAAGTTCATCATGGGACAGCTTGTCACCGGCTTTTACAGCGGATGTACACGCATGCTTTATGACGCGGTCTTTTAATACCACAATATCGTTATTTTTTGAAACCTCATCGAGAACATCCAAGAACAATGTTTCTGCGTCCGCCTGTCCGGCAATGGCCGGTATACTGTCCAGTTTAAATGCAAGCATCCCAAAAGGCTCGACATGAAAACCGAGAGACATGATGAGATCCCTTTTCTCTTCTATGAGAATTTTTTGCGGATGTGAGACGGTAAGCACAATCGGCATCAGCAAAGACTGAGAAGCTTCGCTCTTTTCTGCCGCAAAACGCTCGTAAAGCAGCCGTTCGTGCGCGGCATGCTGATCGATGATAAGCAGCATGTCGTCTTTTGCTGCAAGCACATACGTATCAGCAAAGCTGCCGATCACCTTAAAACCAGCAGGCCATTTTGCGGCGTCAGGCCGGTCTTCTTCGGCTTCCTCTTTGGCATCCTGCCCCTTATCGTTTTTCAGAGCAGTGTCTGCCTTTTGCGCTTGAGCCGTTTCGGCTTCTTTTAAAACAGAGCGCGAAAATCCGGAAAACAGCGCCGTTTGGAGCACATCGTCTGATGCGTTTATCTCGATATCCGCAGGTTTTTTTGGCATTTGCTGCGTTTGCCCAATGGCTATGCTGCCCTTAACGCCAATGCATGCCTGTGACACAGCTTCTTTGATCACGTATTCAACGGCAGCCGGGTCACAAAAGCGTACCTGCAGCTTATTCGGATGCACATTGACGTCAACAGCGCCGGCAGGCAAGGTGATATTGAGCGTATAAAAAGGGTAATCTCCGCGCGCGATCGTTTGGCCGTATGCACCGACCACCATCTCAGCAAGTGCTGTGCTGCGCACAAAACGCCTGTTGACGAACACGGATCCTTTCTGACGGTTTTTCATAACTACCCCGGCGCGCGACACATAACCCTCAACTTTTATATCTTTTGTCTGATAAGATACATAGACGATATTTTCCAAAATAGCGCTGCCGTATACGCAGTAGATCGCGTCTTTGAGATCTTTGTTGCCCGGGCTGTGGTAAATCGTTTTTTGCTGCGATGTGTAATGGAACGATATCTCCGGAAAAGCAAGGATATAACGTGCAACAAGATCCGACACGAAAGCTGCCTCTTTTGTCTCAGTTTTTAAAAACTTGAGCCTTGCCGGCACATTGAAGAAAAGATTGCTGACCGTTACGGATGTGCCGTCGGGCAAGCCCATAGGTTTGATGCCGCTGATCTTTCCGCCTGCAATGCGTATTTGAGTACCCAAATCTTCATTGCACGATTTTGTTTTCATTTCGACAACGGAAACAGCTGCAATGCTCGATAGCGCTTCTCCGCGAAAGCCTTGTGTACATATGAAATTAAGGTCGTTTTCCGTTGAGATTTTACTGGTTGCGTGTTTTTCAAAAGCCAGAGCCGTATCACTGCCGCTTATCCCGCAACCGTTGTCTGAAACACTGATCTGCTTTAAGCCGCCGTCCAGCAGAGCTATGCTGATGGCGCTCGCCCCAGAATCGATGGCATTCTCTACCAGTTCTTTCACGACACTCAGCGGCCTCTCGACGACCTCCCCTGCGGCTATCTTGTCGGAGACTCTTTTGGGTAATTTTTTGATGTTTACCATTAAGCCCTCCTCTAAAGCCTGTGTTTTAAATCGCTCAACAGCTTGAGAGAATCAAGCGGAGTGATGTTGTCAAGGTTGACGCTGCGCAGTGTACTGATCAATTCATCATGCTCTAATTGGGGCGCTGGCTGTCTGCGCTGTGAACCGAGCAGGCTCTCATCCTTCAAAGCAAGAGCCTGCATGATCTCTTTGGCGCGCTTAGTCACTGCGGACGGTACGCCCGCAAGCCGCGCGACTTCTATACCAAAGCTCTTGTCTGTTCCCCCGCGGACAATCTTATGAAGAAAAACGACCGTGTCCCCTATTTCACGAACTGTTATTGAAAAGTTGCTCACGCCGGCAACAACGGATTCCAGTTCTGAAAGCTCATGAAAATGTGTGGCAAACAGCGTTTTTGCGCCGATCCGGCCGCTGATGTATTCAACGACCGACCACGCGATAGAAAGCCCGTCAATCGTGCTGGTGCCCCGCCCAATCTCATCAAGTATGAGCAGGCTGTTCATCGTGGCATTGTTCAATATATTTGCGACTTCGCTCATTTCGACCATGAACGTGCTTTGGCCTGATGCGAGGTTGTCTGAGGCGCCGACGCGCGTGAATATCTTATCAACCACGCAGATGTTGGCGCTGTCAGCAGGCACAAAACAACCCATTTGCGCCATGAGAACGATCAGTGCGACTTGCCGCATATAGGTGCTCTTGCCGGCCATATTTGGCCCCGTGATGATCATGATGCGCTCTTGGTCGTGTATGTGCGTGTCATTTTTCACAAACGCTTGTTTGACTGATGCCTCAACAACAGGATGCCGGCCGCCGGCTATGTGCAGTTCGCCGGTATCTGACATTTTAGGGCGGATATAATTTTTTTCATACGCGATCTGCGCAAAACTGCACAGCAGATCGACCAGCGCCACATTCTCAGCCACCGCAAGAAAGCGTTTGACGTTTTCTGAAAGGATGTCTCTTAGCTCCAAAAAGCATGCATACTCAAGAGCGGTGCATTTTTCTTCCGCACCGAGAAGCTTCTCTT
Source organism: Christensenellales bacterium (assembly GCA_040768905.1). Taxonomy (GTDB): domain Bacteria; phylum Bacillota; class Clostridia; order Christensenellales; family SZUA-584; genus SZUA-584. The sequence goes on along the minus strand of JAXGMA010000001.1, from coordinate 852,472 downwards.
CCATCTCTTTGAGCTCAGGCGTGATGAAACGTTCGCAGCCAGCCAGTGTCTGTTTGCGCAGGTATCTGTACGGCACCATCTCAAGATATGATTTTGTGACTTCGATATAGTAACCAAAAACCTTATTGAAACCGATCTTTAAATTCTTTATACCTGTGTTTTGGCGCTCTGTGCTTTCCAGAGCAGCGATCCACTGTTTTCCTTCTTTTGCTGCGGCTTTGAGTTCGTCTATCTGATCGTTATAGCCTTTTTTGATGATGCCGCCGTCGGTGATACCGGCCGGTGCATCTTCATCAATGGCTGCATCAAGCAGGTCATGCATATCGTCCATCACATCCAGCGCGCCGTAAATACGCGCCAGCAGCCCGCTGCCGCAGCCAAAAAGCAATGATTTAAGCGCAGGCAGCTTTTCAATCGAAGCTTTGAGCGCAAGGCAGCCTCTGGCATCCAAAGTGGCATATGATATGCGGGATATCAGCCTTTCCAGATCAAACACACCGCTGAGCGCTTCCGCAAGGCTGTCTTTTAACGCAATATTGTCTTTCAATTCCTGAACGGCATCAAGACGTTCGTTGATTGCGCCGAGATCCAACAGCGGCTCGCCCACTGTGCGTTTGAGAAGCCTTGCCCCCATCGCTGTTTTTGTGCGGTCGATCGTACCAAGCAGCGAACCGTGCGTTTTGCCTTCACGTAGCGTTTTGACCAGCTCAAGATTTGCACGCGTGAACACATCCAGCGCCATGTACTTATTTCTGTTGACCGTCCGCAGTGTGCTGATGTGGCAAAGCGCATTCTTCTGCGTTTCTTTGAGATAATCGATCAACGCGCCCGCAGCCCCGACAGACGGGCTTTTATCATCAACGCCGAAACCGGCAAGGCCTGCGATTCCAAAGTGCGTACACAATGTATCTGTGGCTGCGTCTCCTCCAAACGTGAAGGACGGATATTCGCTTTTATATATACCCTGCTCGATGATTGTTGCGTCAAGAGCCATCACCGCATGCTTTGCTTCTTCGCTGTAAATGATCTCACTCGGTTGTATGCGCGCTATTTCTCCAAGCAAAGAGGCGCAGCCTTCGTCACAGGTGCATTCACCGATAAAAAAAGCCCCGGTGGACACATCAGCATAAGCAAAGCCCATATTATCATTTTTTTTGTGTATTGACATGATGTAATTATTGTCGTTATCGGACAGTCCGATATTGTCTGTGACTGTGCCCGGCGTGATGATACGCACGACATCGCGTTCAACAAGCCCTTTGCCCGGTTCAGAAAGCTGTTCGCATAGTGCCACTTTATAACCTTTTTTGATAAGTTTGTCTATGTAACCGCTGACAGAATGATGCGGAACGCCGCACATAGGTGCACGATCCGGAAGGCCGCAATCTCTCCCGGTGAGCACGATCTCCAGTTCGCGGGATGCGCAAAGTGCATCTTCAAAAAACATTTCATAGAAATCACCAAGGCGGTACATCAGAAGGCAATCTTTGTGTTTTTCTTTAAGCTGGACATACTGGCGCATCATCGGTGTGAGTTCCGGCATCGTTTTCCTCCAGGCCAACGTTTAAAATGGCAGCTCATTGATTTTCATCAATTATATCATAAAATGTATATGTGTTGTAAAAACACCTTTTTTACTTTATAATTTTAAACAGCAAATATGTGGAGTTGTTCATGAAAAAGTTGTTGCTTCTTATACTCGCTTCTCTATTATTTTTTTTATGCGCCTGCGCCAACGTGTCTTTGTCCTATTCATTGACCGACGCCAATGAAATAAGCCTGGATTATTTTGTCTCTTTCGATGAGCACGAAGAAAACATTTCCGCATATCTTGATGGTATCGGCAGTTATTGGGAAAGCCTCGGTTTTATTGTGACCGCAGATGCGCAAGCGCAGACGCTCAAAGGGCAGGCATTGTATTCTTTTGATAATGCTGCGCAGGCGGCCGGTGAATTCGCTCGGCAAATCACTCAGAACGATACTGTTTTTTTCGATGTGGGGTTTGAGCATACACCTTCATTTGATGTGGATAACTACCGTTTTTCTGCCGCAGTTTCGCTTGAAGATGTGATAAGGCAAAGCAAGCCGCAGAACATTCCTGCCAATCTCGTGTCTGATTTAGTGAGCAGCGCTTCGCAGGGCACCTATGCCGTTTCATTGTCGCTGCCGGGCGAGGTGGTTTCAACCAACGCTGACAGTGTGGAAAACGGCGTTTGCACATGGTCGGTGCCTTTCGGCGAAAAAAGGCAGCTGTTGCTTCATACGCAAAGCACCAATACCGATAATCTTTTGTTATACAATTCTCTTCAAAACGACATCGCCGCAAATCAAACGATCCTTATCATATGCATAGCTGTGAGTGCCGTTTCGCTGCTTATTATCGTCGTGGCTGTTGCTGTCCGCCGGGCGCGTTTGAGACGCTCAGCCAAAGTGCGCGTGAAACAATTCCGATGACTGCATACGCCCGTCCGGCCACAAAACATACAACCGAAACATGCGGTCTTGCTCAATAAGCTCAGGAAACATTCCTGTAGAATAATACAATGTTGTACCCGAAGTGCGTGTTGCCGTGCCCACGCGCGCGATAGCTTCTTCATTGCCCTTGACTGTCCTGACCGGCAAATAAAGCTTACCGTCAGTGTCGTAGCACACAAGCGTATAAAGCGCATCTTTATCCTTCGTCGGCTTGTCCCAGGTGATCTCGTAATACACATGGCCGTAGCTTGATTTCCGGTTCATGGAAATGCGAAAATCAAACGGTTCAAAAACATCTGTATCGCTCTCTTCGCCGATAAATGAAAGAAAATAGTCGCGCAAACCATTCACTTCGTCGGCAAGCGGCAAATAGATGTTTTCCTGCGGGTACACATTGTAAACTGACATATTTGCAACGATGCTGTATGTTCTTGAGCGGCTGTTGATGATATTAACAGCATCAAGATAATTGCGTACCTGTTTGGCATTCGGGCTGCCCATCAGCTGTACATAATCCTCGGCTGCGAGCTCGTAAAGACTCCACATATGGTTGGCGTAGTAATCTTCATCATTGTCAAAGAAAACTTCTCGGCCAAAATCCCCAATATTGCGCAGCCGATAGTATTCTGATTCACGGGCAGCTTCATCATTCTTGAAAAAATAATACATCGTGTAATGATGCCCGTATTCATGGGCTATCGTTCTCGCGACTTCGTTGACATGCTCATACTGGTCCATGTTGTATAACTCTATCACGCTTTGCCGAGCGCTTATCCCGTAGATCAAAGAAGCCGGCAGGACACCAGGCGCATAAAAGAATACGGGGTATTCTGCATAATGTGTGATATGCGTTCCCGCGATTGCAAGATCATCGCCCGCAGCGGTATCAGCCTTGTAAGGGTATAAAAGCACGCCCGAGAGGTTGCGCATTTCATTGCCGTGCCGGTTGCGGAGCAGCTCATTATATATGGATTCCAGCTTATCGTCAGTCCATTTTTCAGAATAGCTGATCACTGGGAAGCCAAGAGGCGTGACATATACGCTGCTGTCAGCGCTCTCACGCAGCTGCTCAGAAAAAGATACGCCTGGCGCTTGCGGTTGCTCAGCTTTGGCTGCCGCTAAACGCATCTTTGAATAATCAGCGGTCTTTAACTGCTCTGCCTGCTGACTTAATGCTAAAGTATCAAAGAAAAAATATGCGAAAGCGATGACCGCAGCAGCCAGTAACGCTGAAAAAACGATGGCTGTCACATTTCTTTTGGGCTCTATCAATTCACGATTCATAATCATCCCCTGATTCCCGTCTTCCGCGAAGCGTATGCGTCATCACCTTGTCGATCTTTACGTTTATAAATTTACCTAATTCGGTTTTTTCGCCTGCCAGATTCACCGTTTTAGCCGTTCTTGTACGGCCGCCGACCTCCGAGTCTGACCTTTTGCTGTGGCTGTCTATCAGCACTTCCACCGTGCGTCCAAGGTATGCCTTGTTGCGGCGCTGCTGTATGCCCTTGACAAGCTGATTGAGCCTTAAAAGGCGCTCGGATTTTTCCTGCCTGTTAAGGTGCCCAGGCAGAGAGGCCGCTTTTGTCATGGAACGCGGCGAGTAAGCAAATGTATAAGCCGCATCATACCCGATATCTTCAACAAGGCAGAGCGTCTGCAAAAAGTCATCCTCAGTTTCTCCGGGGAAACCCACGATGATGTCTGTTGTGATCGCCATTTCAGGAACACGGCGCTTTATGCGCTCAGCAATGCCTAGGTATTCCCCGCGCGTATAGCCGCGGTTCATGGCTTTGAGGATACGGTCGCTGCCGGATTGGACGGGCAGATGGATATGCTCGCAGAGGCTGCTAAGGCTGCCGTAGGAGTCGATCAGCGCATCAGATATGTCTTTGGGGTGGGAGGTCATAAAGCGCAGACGTTTTATGCCTGTTTCACTGTCTATTCTGCGTAAAAGCCGTGAAAACGAAATGCCGTCTATATCGTTTCCGTATGAATTGACGTTTTGCCCAAGAAGAATGATTTCGCTGACGCCCTGATCGGCCAGCCCTTTTATCTCGTTGATTATTTCCTGGCTGTTTCTGCTGCGCTCACGGCCTCTGACATAGGGAACGACACAATAGGAGCAAAAATTGTTGCAGCCGTAAATGATGTTGACATAAGCCGATGGTGCGTTCTGGCGTTTTGCCGGGAGGCCTTCTATGATGCTCTCATCCTCGTCAATATCTATGGCGCGCTTGCCGTCTTTGAGCACGCTTATGAGCATCTGGTCAAATTTATGAATAGCGTTCGTACCAAAAGCGATATCCACAAAGGGAAAGCGGTTCAGCAGCTTTTTTGCCGCGCCTTCCTGCTGCATCATACAGCCGCAGACTGCGATCACCGCATCCTTTTTATTCTGCTTATATTCTTTGAGCGCACCAATATTGCTGTTGAGCTTTGCCTCAGCATGCTGGCGGATACAACAGGTATTGAAAACGATCAGATCTGCTTTTGTTTTTTCATTTGATAAACAAAACCCGAGATTTTCAAGTACGCCCGCTATTTTTTCGCTCTCATGGCTGTTCATTTGGCAGCCATACGTTTCTACGTGATACTTAAGCTCATTTTCCGCAATGTAGTTTCTTATCCAATCCTGCACTTTTTGTTGATTCGATGCCTTCCTAAATATATTTTTTTAACACAACTATTATAAACACAGAAGATGATATAATCAACTTTAAGCGGGGTTTATTAATAATTATTTGTCTGTTTCTTTGATGAAGCGGCCAGTTTGACTGGCCATCTATACAGCCAAAAATATTGCCTCAAATCAGTTGACATAAGTTTAAGAATACTGTATATTATACTTCGTCGCGAAAATACACGGGGTGTAGCGCAGTTTGGTAGCGCACGTGCTTTGGGAGCATGGGGCCGGGGGTTCAAGTCCCTCCACCCCGACCAGGCTCTTCCTCGATGAAACAGGGCCCCTTGGTCAAGCGGTTAAGACACCGCCCTTTCACGGCGGTAACAGGAGTTCGAGTCTCCTAGGGGTCACCATTTTTTTATTCAGGTTGTGGGGCCTTAGCTCAGTTGGTTAGAGCAGTCGGCTCATAACCGATCGGTCCGGGGTTCGAGTCCCTGAGGCCCCACCAAATTGGCCCGGTAGTTCAGTTGGTTAGAACGCTAGCCTGTCACGCTAGAGGTCGAGGGTTCGAGTCCCTTCCGGGTCGCCAATTCATCCTCAAAGAATCATGTGATACTTTGGGGCTTTAAGCCTCGGTAGCTCAGTCGGTAGAGCAAGGGACTGAAAATCCCTGTGTCGACAGTTCGATTCTGTCCTGAGGCACCATTTTTTTTAAGCTGATGTAGCTCAATCGGTAGAGCAGCTGATTTGTAATCAGCAGGTTGCGGGTTCGAGTCCCATCATCAGCTCCACACGGAGGGATTCCCGAGCGGCCAAAGGGAGCAGACTGTAAATCTGTTGTCAACGACTTCGGTGGTTCGAATCCACCTCCCTCCACCATCATGATCGCCACAGTGCGAGAATGGCGGAACTGGCAGACGCGCTGGATTCAGGTTCCAGTGGGGTCAAACCCGTGCAGGTTCAAGTCCTGTTTCTCGCACCAGAAAAAAAGCCCGGCACAACGGGCTTTTTTTGATGACTTTTATGATAAAAATATCGCACCAATCAAACGGTAAAAAGGATTATACGTTTTTCGATAAAAACAGGCTGGCAGATTCCGGCGAAAGAAGGATGACTCTGGCCGGAGCGCCGTCAGCGCCTTTGACCTTAAGAGGCAGCGCACACATCAAATAATCTCCTGCCGGAACGTCTTTGAGCCTTAAGCCTTCAATGATGATGATGGAACTGCGCATCAGTATCTTGTGGGTATCATGGCCCGGCTGATTTCTTTCAATGCCAAGCGCGTCGGTGCCAACACCTGCGATCTTCATATCCGCCAGGTATTTGGCGCCGCTGTATTTTAGGTATATGAACTCATACGAAAACGAGTCGGAAAACGAATTTGACGTTTTAAAAAGCAGAAAACTGCCCTGTTTGATATCTTTATCGATCAGATCACATTCTTCAATGCCGTCCTGAACGTTTGTCATATCCAAGACACGGCAGGGCGTGATCAGCCTTTTTACATCTGTCTGTTCTATCGTTGCACCGCTTTTTTCCATATGGAAAGCTGCGTCTATATGTGTGCCTGTATGCAGATTCATAAAAATCGAAGACTCATTGACGCTGTCTTCCGGTATTTTTCTTTGGAGCGTCAATACAGGCCTGTTTTTATCGTAGTTTTTATAGGTCATCATTTCCTTATGGATCGTCATTGAAATATCAAAGATCATTGACAGCTCCTCCAAATTAATAAATTCAACTCTCCCACCAGGCTCTGCCGTCCCGCCTGATCATCTCCTTGGCTTCCTTGGGGCCTGATGAACCCGCCTCGTAATTGGGGAATTCGCAGAAACAGGCATTGGCTTTTTCTATGCTTTCTGTGTAAACCCATGAATGCACAAGCTCTTCCCAGCTCGCAAACAACGCATGGTTATCAGCTGCTGCATCCAGTATGATGCGTTCGTACGCCTCTGGCGAATTGTAGTCCGCCTGGCACGACTGGCAATAATCCAATTTGATTTTTTCAATCAAGAAATTTTGGCCGGGTATTTTGGAGTTGATCTGATATAAGATCCCTTCCTCCGGTTGTATCTTTATAACCAGACAGTTTGGCTCGATGTTTTTGAATTCATCATAAGCCTTGGTACAAGCATTATTTTTAAACTGAATGACGATATGGGATGCTTTATTATCAAGCCTTTTACCGGAACGTATATAAAAAGGCACATCTTTCCAGCGTTCGTTGTCCACGAATGCTTTAAGAGCAATGAAAGTGGCTACTTGTGAATCTTTGTGCACCTTTTGCTCATCACGGTAACCGGGAACCTTTTGTGCACCGATATATCCGCTGCCGTATTGCCCAAGCACTATATCTTTGCAGTCCGACCCCTCATCAAAAAGCCTGAGTGATTGGAGCGCTTTTATTTTTTCCTGCCTTATATGAGCGGCATCAAGGCTCGCCGGAGCTTCCATACAAATGAGCGCAAGCATCTGTAAGATATGATTCTGCACCATATCTCTCAATATGCCGGCATTCTCATAATACGCGCCTCTCGATTCGACGCCGCTCTGTTCCGATAACGTGATTTGTATGTTGTCAATATAATGCCGGTTCCAGAGCGTTTCAAACACCAGGTTGCAAAAGCGTATCGCGATGATATCCTGAATCATTTCTTTTCCAAGATAATGGTCAACCCTGAAAATTCTGTCCTCATCGATATGCGATAATAAGTTTTTGTTTAAAGCTATGGCATCATTAAGGCTCGTGCCGAACGGTTTTTCCAGCATCACTCTCTGCCAGCAGGCCTTGTTCTCTATCATGTTGTTTGTTTTTAAATTGCGCACAACGGCCTCGAACAAACCTGGTTCAACAGCAAGATAAAATATTCGGTTGCCAAGGGTTTGGTACTGATTATCAAGCCTGTCCAAATATGCTTTTAAATTCTTATATCCCTCTTTATCAATTGAAAAATTGAGGTTGTAATAATAAAGCCTTTCACAAAACAAGGGCCACGCTTCATCCGAGTCATTTTCGCCGAAAAGGCATGCATGCAATAAGTCTTTATACGACGCGTGAGAATGTTCCTTTCTGCCGACTGCCACAACAGAAAAGCCGGAAGATAAAAGCCCAGCTTTGAAAAGATTCAACAAGGCAGGGATCAGCTTGTTTTTCGTCAGATCACCAGTTCCTCCGAAAATAACAAACACAAAGGGCGACATTTGTTCTTGTTGGGTTGATTGAAGCACGCGTCCTCCTTCGTCTCTTATGTTTGCAGAACGTTTAAATTTATTTGTTTTTAAGCAAGCGGTACGATCATGACAGTTCGCTATTTCCACTGTGTATGAAACACGCCTTCTTTATCTATCCTTTGATAGCTGTGCGCGCCAAAGTAATCTCTTTGTGCCTGCAGAAGATTCATCGGGAGATCTTTGGTCCTGTAACTGTCATAATAACCAAGTGCGCTTGAAAAACCGTTCACAGGAATGCCTGATAAAACTGCCGTTGCGACCACATCTCTCCAAGCGTTTTGATTCGCTTTGGTTATATCTGCAAAATAATCATCCAGCAACAGATTCTTAAGGTCTGGCTCCCTTAAATACGCCTCCATGATCCTGTCCAGAAATTGTGCTCTAATGATGCAGCCGCCCCGGAATATCTTCGCGATGCTCCCAAGATCTAAGTTCCATCCGTATGCATGCGAAGCCGCCGCCATCAAACCAAAGCCTTGGGCATAAGCACAGATCTTGCTTGCATAAAGAGCTTTTTGTACAGAATCAACAAATTCCTTGTTCTTAGAAACGGCACTGCTTGGCCCTCCCAGTATCATGCTGGCTTGCAAGCGCTGTGGCTTGATAGCAGAAAGGTAACGCTCATGCACAGCCTGGGTGATCGTCGGCACAGCCACCCCCAAATCCAGAGCGATCTTGCTGGTCCATTTCCCTGTCCCTTTTTGTTCAGCCACATCCAAAATAAGATCGACCAGAAATCTATCCGTATCCGGATCTGTTTTTTTCAAAATATCTGAAGTGATTTCAATAAGGTAACTGCTTAACTCTCCGCTGTTCCAGTCATCGAATACGGCCTGTATTTGCGGGACAGTCATAGAAAGCAGGTTTTTCATTATTGAATAGGCCTCGCAGATCAGCTGCATATCCGCATATTCAATACCGTTGTGAACCATTTTGACAAAGTGCCCTGATCCGTTTTTTCCGATATAGCTGCAGCAAGGCTCTCCATCAACCTTCGCTGAAATGTCGGTGAGTATCGGTTCAGCCAGACGGTATGCGGCTTTTTCTCCCCCGGGCATAATGGCAGGCCCGTTCCGCGCGCCTTCTTCGCCGCCTGAAATACCTGCGCCGATAAATAAAATGCCTTTTGCATCCAGCGCGTTATTTCTTCTTATCGTATCAGCAAAATACGAATTCCCGCCGTCTATCAACACATCCCCCCTTGAAACAAGGCCGGCCAGCTGATCGATCGTGGCATCAACGGCTTCGCCTGCTTTCACCATGAGAATGATTTTTCGCGGCTTTTCCAAAGAAGATACGAAATCATTCATTGAATAATAACCAACAATCTTTTTATCTGCTGATTGATGAAGCAGATCTTTTGTTTTATCCGGTGTCCTGTTATAAGCAGAGACAGAATAGCCTTTTTCCGCAATGTTCAAGGCAAGGTTTTTACCCATGACCGAAAGCCCTATGACGCCGACCTGGTTATTATCCACTATTTTTCTCCTTTAAACCAATCTTAACCTGCAAATCAGCAATCTGTTATTATCTCGTTGGTATCACAAGGGCAACATCTGCCATAAGCCATAGAGTTATCCCGCAGTTAATCATAAAACGATCCATACATCAAATGATCTTAAATTGGTCACTGCCAGCACATTATCCTTTGTTCAGTATGTTTATGCATGCGGATAAGCAGTGATGCTTTGCTGCAATTCTGTATCCGTATCCAGAGCCTCAAGCAATGCATTGACGACATTTTTATCGAACTGTGTTCCGGCTCCTTCAAGAAGCTGTGTTTTTGTGCTGTCAAGGGACAAATGCTTTCTGTAATGCCGATCGCTCATCATGGCATCGAAAGCATCTGCAACAGAAATGATGCGCGCTAAAAGCCCGATTTTTTCACCGGACAATCCGTCAGGATAACCAGAGCCGTCCATATGTTCATGATGATGCCGAACGATCGGCACGATATCTTGAAACATAGATACCGCAGATAAGATCATTGCGCCCTTTATGGGGTGTTGCTTGATCTGGTCGTATTCTGTTTGATCAAGGCTTTGCTTTTTTAGAAGTATGTCATCAGCAGTCCCGATCTTGCCTATATCGTGAAATATGCCTGCAATACGCAGTTTTTCTATCTCTTGCGTAGAAAGGCCAAGTTTTTCTCCGATCCTCACCGCATAATTTGAGACCCTGTCAGAATGGCCGCGCGTATATTCGTCTTTTGCATCAACCGTCAGCCGCAGCACTTCGATGGTATCCATATATCTTACTTTAAGCTGTGCGTATGTATTGTTCAATTCTTCGTTCTTTGTGTTGACCAAAGAGTGCAGAAAAGCGTTGTTGATCGATGAGGCAGCTTGCCGCGCATATATCTGAAGAAGTTTTATACCCTCATCTAAATCGATACTGCTCACATATATGACGCCGATTGCGCTGTTTGACTCATTGCCGAGAGGTATGATCACACCGTCTGGGTGCTGTAAAGCCTTCATTTCAGTACGTGCGCGTCCGATATCCTCCATAAGCTTATGGTCTAAAAGCTCGGTAAACTCATCAATCTGGACATTATATTTACCAATGCCTTTAAAAATACTTTTCTGCGAATTCTGGTCTCCCGACTGTTCGATGCTTGGTATATCGTCAACAAGGATAAAGGCGTCTGAACTGTTTGCCATGGGTAACAGCTGAATCAGGATCTCTTCAAGTATATTTCCTATAGGCTGTAACTGATAGATCTTTGGCACAGACCCAAGGATGCTTTGAAGGCCGTCGCGGAACTTTTGTATGGTACGCATCTGAGAGATAGACTTGATGCCAGATTCAATAAGCAGCTGCAGCTGGTCAAGCCTGTCGCTCTTTTCACAATACGCTTGGATATCAAGCGATTTGATTGTGCTTATCGGAGGCGCAAGATCCTTGTAGCCCGTCAGCAGCAGTATATAAAGCTCTGAGTCTTTTGTGCGGATACGCTCGACGACTGTTTCCCCGTGTATCGGCTGCATAAAATAATCAAGCACCAGAAGGTCATAATGGCTGTTCATCAATTCATCCAAACCTGCCAGCGGGTCGGTATAGCCGATACACCAGTACCCATTACGATTGAGCAACGCCTGAATGCTGTCTATGATGCCTTGCTCATCATCGATGATCATGATCTTGTATTCCATAGATAGCTGGACGCGTCTGCTTTTACGCATATTGTTCGCCTCCAGAAACCGTCTCTTCCGGCAGAGGAAGCTGGATGTAAAAACTTGTGCCTGTCTCTTCGCTGGATTCAAACCACATGTTGCCTCTGAAAACGCCTTTTATGGTACTGTAAGACATGTAAAGACCAAGGCCCGTTCCGTGTTTTCCTTTGGTTGTAATCATTTCTTTGAAAAGCCTGTCTTTGATCTTATCTTCGATCCCTTTGCCAAAGTCCCTGATCGAAAGGACCAATGTGTTATTATCTTCACGTACAACCTTCAAAACGATCTCCCCCCCACTGCTGCCATATGCGTGTATGGCGTTAACAATAATATTATCCAGTATTTGCACAAGGCTATTGATATCACCGTCTATTCGTTGTTTCGGTAGAACTCGAATATCCTGCCTGTATCTGCAATTGTTCTTAACGATCTCATGCTGCATCAAAATGCTGACGCGCTTTAAAAGTTCGCCGAGCGTAAACCATGATCTGTCCTGCGTATTGAACTGTGTCGCCTGGTCTTTCACTGTGGATATGATGTCGGACATATACCCAAGATGTGTTTTCATTTTACCAAGCCACTGCTGCATCTCCTCTGCTATTTCAATGTGATCATTATTTGTAACTTGCTTATCCCCGATCGACATTTTGTATTCATCGGCAAGCCATTGAAGCTGTTCAATGCCCCCTGCCACCGACATGATCGGAGTTTTTAAGTTGTGCGCAATACCGCCTATCAGCTGGCCTAGGGATGCGAGCCGTTCTCTTTCAAGCAATATGGCCTGATTGTCGTGTATCTTTTTGACATCCTGTACGTGCTGTGTGATGTTCTTAAACAGCATGATAATGGCCACACACGCATTTCGCTGAATAATGGGCGTGAACTCCACATTGAAATACTGGTGAGAATCTTCTGATTCTATTTCAATATCTTTGACCAACGTTTCATTCGATTCAGCTGCATTTTCAATCAGGCTGCGAAACTCACCCGCATTCACATTGATGCATTTCCACCCATTTAGAATTCTAATAAAATTATCGCCTTTATGCAAGCCGGAAATTGCATGGAAATTATCAGCAAATGGCTTGTTGTAATCAATGATGTTTAAGTTTGTATCTACAACAACAAAGCTGTCGGAAATACGGTTGATCACAGTTTGCAGCGCAATAGGGGCCACTTTGAGCAGATTGAACCGGAACATAGCCAGAAGATACATCGCCAGAGTAAAAGTAAAGGCGATAGGCGTTGAAAAAACATCAAAACCCGGAATGGCCAGCGTATACAGCAGGTTGACAAGTGTGGGTATGATGCTGCCGATGAGGACGAGCAGCGCCTGCATAGAGGTGATCCCTGAGTTTTTGATGGCTGAAATACTGAGCGAAGCAAAACCGTATAACAGACAGACATAAGAAAAAACCACATGGACATAAAAATACAAGCCAGGAATATTTGGTGCGCCGTCAAACCCGTACTGCAGATAGAAAAGCTGGTGGCCTTCATTTGTCCATATCATGATGAGCGTAATGACAGGGACTAAAAAGAGCAAAAAAAGCTTACTGGAAACTTGTTTGTCAGGCTGTGCGTAGATTTTTGCAAGAAAAACCATACTCACTGGGGCAAATGCAGCACCGATATAGGTTATAAATTCAAACAGAACATATAAATTTGCCTGATCAGAAAACGCTCTTTGCAGCATGACTGCCACAGTCCAGATAAAAACAGTCAACAAGAGCGCTAAAAAACTGTAATGGAGAGTTTTCTTATTCTTGGCCCTTAGCACATAAACAGTCATGCCAATGAGTATGGCGCTGGTCACACATGTGATGTAAAAAGCTGTCCCCATATCAAATCTCCATCGTTCGCCTGCTGTTTATACACCCTAAAAAACTTCTTATATACTCGTTGTCGATAACAGGCCAGCTAAACCCCTCATGCAAGAGCAGCTGCATCGTGGCATCGGAACTGATATTGATAGTATCGCGTTTTCCGTAATCCAAAGTATCTTCAGTGACTCTAGCCAACATTGAGTTTGCTGCATGCTTGCTTGCGTTGCTCAGTTCGCACAAAAACTTTTCTTCGGACAGCACTCTGATCCTATATCCGTTTTCCTTAAGCATAGTAACAATCTCGCCAAGTGTCAATGAGTTTGTATTAAAAACATGATAAATTAGCTGTTTGGAATCCGCAAGTTTGGCAAGGTCAAGTATGGCCTGTACGCAGATATCAACCGGCGTCATCTCTATGCGAGCAGAAATCATGTTCACCGGTAAGCAGCCAAGGGCACATATCGCTTTTATTCGGTTGGCAAAAGCGTTTTTCTCGGGCCGAAGCTGGAAAACGCCGTCGATCGAGCATGTGAGATTGCCAACACGCATGATCCTTGCATTGAGCCCTTTTGAAACGGCGTCAAGAACGATCCCTTCGGCTAAAAATTTACTCTTTGTGTATTCATTGTCCTCGTAGTTTTGACCGATAAAATAGCAGCTTTCAGAAAATTTGCCTTTATTTTCGGGCGCATGCGTATAATGTGTCCCCGAAACACTGATCGTGGAAATATGCAGCAATGAAGCTTTCATCTTTTGGGCAAAACCAACGACGTGATGCGTTCCGTCTATGTTGATACGCTGAAAATCATCGCTGTGGCCGATATGGTCTGTCAGCGCTGCGCAATGAATGACCGTGTCTATCTTTTTTAGTTTGGCATATATATCAGGTTCTATCCCAAGCCCTACTACACTGATATCCCCCATGATGACAGAGACCCTGCCAAAGATATAGGCGCAGGTTTCAATGCCGAAATAATATGTCAGCACCTGCCTTAGACGCTGACGGCACTCTTTGTCGCTTCTGCCTCTCACAAGGCAATATATTCTGGCATTTTGCAGATCTGCAAGACGCTCCAAAATATAAGCGCCAAGATATCCGGTTGCTCCGGTTATAAAAATGCTTTTGAGCTTCATTTCCTTTAAATGCTCATATTCGGGCACCATTATATCTTTGGGTTTTTTGGCTGAATTTTTGCTTTTCGGCTTGCTTTTATCGATGCAGGCGCATATTCCGCGCAGCGTCTGTAAGTCGTAAAAATCCTGAGTCCGTATTTTCCATCCATATTGCATGAGCGCAGCCTGCACCTTGATCACGCTGAGCGAATCCCCGCCCAGTGCAAAAAAACTATCATCAGGCCCGATATTCTCAGCTTTCAACACCTTTTGCCAGACGTTTGCCATCATTTTTTCTGTGGCGCTCATCTTAAGGTTTTGCGTGACGCCTTTACCGTGGATACGCTTTCTGTCCGGTTCTGTAAGGGCCGTTTTATTGACCTTCCCGCTAAGCGTCAGCGGCAGCTGCTTTAAGCCAATGAAAAAAGACGGTATCATATAAGCAGGAAGCTTTTTTTTCAGCAAGTCTCTTATGACGTTTTCATCAACATCCTGACTTGTTTGGTAGTAGGCGCAAAGGTATTTATCCGTTCCTTCCCCCCAGTCTTTGACCACCGCTTCTTCTATTCCGTTTACTGCCCGTAACGTGGCCTCGATCTCTCCCAGCTCGATCCTCTGGCCCCTCAGCTTGACTTGATGGTCGATCCTGCCGCACATCACAATATCCCCGTCGGGTAAAAATGCGCAGATATCGCCGGTTTTATACATGATGTGACCCGGCCAGTAGGGATCCGGGGAAAAAGCCTTCTTGTTCAGTTCTTCACGTTTAATATAACCAAGAGATACGCCCGCCCCGCTGATGTATGCTTCGCCCAAGACCCCGATAGGCACAGGGTGCTTTTTGCGGTCAAGAATATACATCCGCGTGTTTGTGATTGGGGTGCCTATTGTGACATGCGACATATGAGTCAGATCTTTGAAGTTTGAATAGACTGTCGCCTCCGTCGGCCCATAACCATTGATAATCATTGCTTTTGTTTTTCGTTGTATAAGCTTTAACAGCGATAAAGGTATCATTTCTCCTGCTAAAATCATTTTATTGATGTGTTTGGCCGCTGCTTTCAAAAATTCCTTGTTTTGCATCATGCTGCGCATACGCGTTGGGGTCGTCTGTATAAACCCTGCACCAACAGCATCTATGAGTTTGGCCAACAAAGCCGGCTGGCGAAGTTCTTCTTCATTAGATAGCGCAACCGTACAGCCAAAAAATAACGGCATGACCGTGTCACATATGAATATGTCAAAAGAAACTGTCGTTACAGACACACATATATCGTTTTTATCATATTTTATAAAACGCTTAGCGCTTTCATACAGATTGATCATTCCCCGCCTTGGAAGCAGTGCTCCTTTTGGTCTGCCGGTCGAACCGGATGTATACAAGACATAGCATGCGTCTTCATTCGCATCGATCCGCGTAAGGTTTGCACAAGCTGTATCACACGGAACATCCTGCACAAACATCGTTTTCCCTTTAAAAGGTACGGTGTTGCTGCCGTCAGAGAGCAGGACTTTTGCACCACTGTCCGAAAGCATAAATTCAAGCCGCTCGGCCGGATATGATGTGTCGAGGGGAAGGTATGCACCCCCGGCTTTTAAGACGCCCAATATAGCGGCAACCATGTCAAAAGAACGCTGCAGGCAAAGCGCAACGATCGTGTTTCTGCCAACGCCGTTCTCTCTGAGCGCCAATGCGACCTGGTTGGCACGGTTGTTCAGCTGCTTAAAGGTCATTTTTCTGCCGTTGATGATCAGCGCTGTTTTATCGGGCATGGATGCTGCTTGCGCCTCAAAAAGCGATTGTACGGATAGATTTGCATCCAACAGCAAATCTGTCTGATTAAAACCTTGAGTCACCTGCCAAAGCTCCTCTTGCGACAGCATGGCTGCATCGCAAAGCCGCTTGTCCGGCCCTTCTGCCAACAGTTCTGCAAGCCGAATAAAATGATGGCTCATCCGTTTAATTGTTGATGCAGCAAAGAGTTTTTTGTTGTATTCGAACTCACATTTAAGACTTGTTCCCGAGTCGTATACCTCAAGAGTCAGATCAAGCTTGGCAAACCCCGGATCAAACGGGAAATGCGATACGGCAATATCATCAAGGTTCAATGTATAAGCTCCGCTTGTTTGAACAAGCATCGTATCAAAAAGCGGATTTCTTGCTGCGCTGCGCGGAAGATCAAGATCAGCAATGATCCGTTCAAGCGGATAGTCAGCATTGGCAAATGCAGATACAGTGTTTTTGCACAGATCCTCAAAAAAACCGGCAAAACTTATATCTGCGCGTGGGCGATTGCGCAAAGGAAGCATATTGATGAAAACGCCGGCTATTTGCTGCATCTCCTCACGGGGCCTTCCGGATACAGGCGTACCGACGATGATGTCATCCTGCCCTGTGTATTTTGACAGCAGTACATTGTATACCGCAAGCAAGGCCATAAACAGCGTGCCGCCGCGTTTTGACGAAAATTCCCGCAGCAATTCGGTTTGTTTGCAGCCTAATTCAAAACTGATACGCGCGCCTTTAAAACTCTGTACTGCACCGCGGGGCTTGTCAGGCCTCAAGTTCAATAGAGGAAGCTCGCCCGATAGCATACCTTTCCAGAATTCTCCCTGCATTTTAATGTTTTCCGAAAATAAAAATTCCTGATGCCATACAGCGTAATCTTTGTATTCAAGAGTTTTTGGATCCGGGTCTTCTCCGGCATAAAAACGGGCAAGGTCATAAAAAACGATTTCCAACGTCTTTCGGTCGCTTATGATATGATGCACATCCACAAAAAGAGTGTATTTTTGATCATTGGTTTCAATCAATGCTGCACGCAGCAAAGGCGCATTTCCAAGGTCAAACGGCCTGATCAGTTTCTTGATGACTTTTTTTAAATCTTTTGCATCACATTTTATTATCTCTATTTGAAAATCAACAGCATGCTGCACTTTTTGCCGAAGCTCTGTGCTTTTTAATATAAAAGAGGTCCGAAAAGCGTCATGCTGCTTTATGAGTTTTTCAAACGCACTGTTAAGGCGGAAGATGTCCGGTTTTTTGCTGAGCAACAGCACAACAGGGATATTATATGCAGACAAAGGCCCATCATTGTTTTCGAGAACCCACATACGCTGCTGAGCTGAAGACACTGGATAGTCTTCCGCATCGCCCACAGACACTATCGGACAAAAAGTGCTTGCTTCAGCTGTATCAATGAGCTTCGCGAAATCTCTAAGGCTTGGTGATCGATAGACCGATTCTAGCATAATATCAACATGAAATTTCTGCTGTACTTTTGCCATCACAGAAACAATACTTAAGGAATCTCCGCCGATATCAAAAAAACTGTCGTTTCGTCCGATAACACCTGTGCCAAGCACTTCATTCCAAATCTGAGCCAACGTTTTTTCTGTCGGCGTTTCCGGGGAAACGAAATCTTCTTTATACGCCTCGCTGCTGTCCGCAGGATCAGGCAGAAGGCTCCTGTCGATTTTTCCGCTTGCGTTAAAAGGCAAGGAGTCTAAGTTGATAAAATATGTCGGGATCATGTAGGCGGGCAGATCCCGCACCAGTGAAGCGCGTATCTCAGATTTTTTCGGAGGATTGCCGCAAAGGTATGCACACAAGTATCTTCGCTCTGCTGCATCTATACGGTCGGTGACCACACAGGCTCTCACGCCTTCTATCTGCATAAGCCTGTTTTCAATTTCTCCAAGCTCTATCCTGAAACCGCGGATCTTGACTTGTTTGTCTATGCGTCCGAGAAACTCAATCTCCCCCATCGGATACCAACGGGCAAGGTCTCCAGTTCGGTACAGTTTTTGATTTTTGATGAAAGGGTTTCCAACAAACCTCTCGCTGTTGAGGTCTTTTTTCCCTATGTAACCTCTTGCCACACCGTACCCGCCAATGTACAGCTCGCCCGGCACACCGATAGGCACTGCATTTTTGTGGGCATCGAGAATGTAAGCTTTGACATTGTGCATAGGGCTCCCGATGTTAGGCACTTTCGCATGGGTCACATCAGTACATGTGCAGCATATGGTGATTTCAGTCGGCCCGTAGAAATTAATGATGCGCGCTTTTGTTTTGCATTGCTGCACCCGGGAAAGAAGCTTTTCAGACAGCACATCACCGCCAAGCCCGATCTCGCGGAAATCAGCCAGGCTAGCCGCCCCCTGGCTGTCAGACAGCAGCAGTTCCATTCTTCCCGGAGTCACGACCATCACGTTGACTTTTGCCGTTTTGATCAGGCTGACCATATTTCTCGGAATATTTACCTCATGATCCTGCGCGAGTATGAGCACATTTCCGCTCATCAGTGAAAGCACAAGTTCCATGACGCTGATATCGAATGATATCGAAGCGGCACATAGCACACGTGCGCCTTCTGAAAGATCCCATATCTCGCTCAATGAATAGAAAAAATGGACGATCGAGCGGTGTTCGATCTGAACGCCTTTGGGCTGACCGGTTGATCCGGACGTATAGATGACGTAAGCCAGATTTTCCGGACGGCAGGCAGCTTTAATTTGTATGTGTCCAGTATGTGATGGCTTTTGATCAGCTCTGATCACACAGACTTCTTCTCCAATGGAACATTTTTTTATCAAGTGCGGCGATACTATAAGAACAGAAGCGGAACTGTCCTTGAGCATGTATGCGATACGATCCTCAGGGAGGCTGGCATCTATCGGCAGAAAAGCCCCCCCTGCTTTTAATATGGCAAGCACGGAAACACAAAAGTCAAAAGTTCTGTCAACCAGCAGACCGACAACACTGTCAGGCTTCACCCCTTTATTCATAAGCTCGATCGCCAGGGCAGAAGACTTGGCGTCAAGCTCTCCGTATGTCATACTTTGCCCCTGATTGACCACAGCAACGCTGTCGCTTGACTTTCGCATGATCTGTTTGTTCCAAAGATCTATCAGCGTTTCCCCCTGCGGAAATGCGCGGTCTGTATCATTGAATTTATAAAGAATTCTGTTTTTCTCTTCTTCAGACATAAGGTCGAGCATATAGACCGGCTTATCCGGATTGTTCATCATATCGCATATGATATTGATCAGGTGCTGATGGATATATTCTATTTCTTTGCTGCTGAAAAAGGGTGTGTGGTGATCATAGTCAACGATGAACTTGCCGTTGTCTTCGCGATCGTTGATATGAATACACAGCGAATCGGCTTGAAATCCGTTAAAATGCCATCGGCCTTCATGGGAAAACCCCTCATGGCTTTTCTCAAAGGTGCCGATCTGATATGAGAGCGTGACATCATAGAGCGACTCTAAGCCCTGATGCGTTTTTCTTAGATCTTGAAGAAGAAGATCATACGGATACTTCTGATGTTTTAAGGCGTTCAGCCAATCGCTTGATACCGATTCAGAAAACTGTGAAAATGTAAGATCGTCCCTAACATGTATTCGAACAGGAACGGTACTGACAAACATGCCAAAAGCCGTCCTTATATTTCTTGATGTGCGGTTGGCAACGGGTGCGCCAATGATGATGTCATTTTTATTCGTGATCCGGTTGATATAGATCGCAAGTGCCGAAAGAAAAACCGAGAATACTGAAACACGTTTTGTTCTGCAGTGATCTCGAATCTGAAGTGACAGCGACTCGCTTAACACAAACGCTTTCCTTCTTGCTTTTTTGCTGAAATAATGTGTTTTTTTCTGTTTGATGACGGTTGGCTCGGGGAGCTTTTCAAACTGTCCCATCCAGTATTCCCGATCGGACAAAAACCGGTCTGAACCCAAATATTCGCTTTCATCACGGATATAATCAAGATAAGTGCTGCGTGTCGTGGATAAGGGTTCCTTGCCTTCAACAAGATTTTTATAGTTTTCTATGACCTGGTTGGTAAAAGCAACCATAGAAATGGCGTCGGATATGATATGATGAAATTTAGCATAAAAGCCCCCTTCATCTTCACTGAGTTTTATCATCGCAAAATAGAAAAGATTGCTGCCCACCAATGGCATCGGCGTTTGGGTCTGCAGGCTGTCCCATTCGTAGAGCTTTTTGGTGCCAAGAGCTGAAAAATCAATCAAATCAATGGCAAACGGCTGGTATTCAGTGATGTACTGATAAGGCATACCGTTTTTGATGCCTATTCTGAATCTTGCGGCGTCGTTCTCCTTCACAAAAGTGCAAAGTGCCTTTTCGAGGAATTCATAATTGATATTGCCTTTTATTTTAAGCGTACCGGCATTGTTCCACATGCCCGTACCGGGGTGAAGTTTTTCCGAAAACCATATCCGTTGCTGAGGATGGGTAAGGCTGTACTGTGCACTGAAATGATCCATAGTATGATACCTGCTTTTCGTTTTTCCTTCGATTTATAAGAAATATCAGCCGTTTATCTAATTTGTTTAAGATATTTTGGTGTTTTCAAATGCCTGAAGCATATCTTCATTGACCCATTCCACTGAATGGGTTGCATCCGCGGCGCATACAGCGGCCTGATAGCCAGGCACCGCATCGATAAGCGCAAACTTGCACCCGCTCACATTTGAAATGATGTCATCTCCATATGGATAAACGGTAAGCTTCTTGAGCCCGCCGCCAAGTCCCCTGCCGCAAAATTTGACGTATGCCTCTTTCATTGTCCATATCTTATAAAAAAAGCTGTCCTTGTCAACCGCAGCCTGAACAGCTTTTAGCTCCTCGTCTGACAGGCTCAAAACAGCAGCATTGTCATCGATTGTTTTTATCAGCTCAACATCTGCGCCAACCGGGGCGCTGTGCAGCGCACACATCGCAACCTTGCCAGAATGGCTGATATTAAAATGAACATGAGGAGCTCTTTTTAAATACGGTTTCCCATGCCAGCCCCTAGCCCAATCTTCAGCAGTCAACACAGTGCCGAACACCTTATGCAGTGAAAAACACAAAAGGCGGTGCGCTGTCACCGCAAGCCGTCTGTCTTTTTCATTTGCTAACATTAATATCCTGTTGCGCTTTTCTTTTGCCATACCGGACATCCACGAATCCGGAACAATATCGCTTATGTAAGTTTCGGCAAAAAATATCTTTATTCCTTCCGTTCCTGCCATCAAACAAATTCCTTCCCTGGAATCAAACGCCGCAATCATGATAGCATAAATTGTCCAAAAATTCAACAAAATATGTAAATTATGTGAAGCTGTTTATTTCTTGTTCGCTTCTTATACCAAGTCCTTTTTTCTATTATAACACTTTTACACTTTGTTCATTTTTAAATCTTTTTCGTTTCCTTCGTGTCATTTTCATCCATTAAATGAATTTTATCTGAAAAATTAGACATTAATCGTTCGATTCATATGTGAACATTAATATAATTTATTAAAATTTTATTGCATTTATATAACGTATATATTAATATCTTTAATGTTTTGAATATTGGGTATGTACCATTTATTAACATTGTGAGCGGCGTGTCCCAATACAATACAAAAAATTTGGTGAATATATGAAAAAAGAGGTGCAAGTGATAGAACTGCTTAAGAAGTCTGTATTAATCATCCTGCTGGCATTTATGACACTGACAATGATACCAGCGAGCAAGAATGCCAAACCAGAAACCGCTGAGCCGGAATATATCAAACCGGAAAATCTTCAACCAATGAATGAAATGGTCATATACCCTCCGGTTCGGCCAAGAGTCTTTTATAAGCCGACCATGTTGGCTCAAACTGCAGGAAATGCTAAAGAGATCATCGTCGAAGAGCCCGAAACAGAAGAGGTCTATGCGTACAGTGACGATGAAAAAGAACTGATCGCCCGTGTGGTCTATGCGGAAGCCCGCGGAGAGCGCTTTGAGGGCCAGGTGGCGGTTGCTCAGGTTGTGATTAACCGCTTTGAATCCGGCAGGTTCGGCAAGACCGTCAAAAAAATCGTTTTTGCAAAGCATCAGTTTGCCGTATCTTCAAAGTATAATGAGAAGAGCATGCAGGCCGTTGAGACAGCCATTGAAGAGCGTATACATCCTGAGAACATGTTTTACTTCCAGGTGTCCAAAAGAAAAAAATGGAGGAACTTCGTTTTTTACGACCGTATAGGCAACCATAACTTCTTTTGCTCAAAGAAGTAGCCGCTCTGTTTCAGCTTTCAAATCAGCGGTAAGAAACTTTTAAAAAATGTCCGGCTGTATCTGATTATACGGCCGGACATTTGACTGCATGGCACCACAGCCTTTTACGCTTGCAAAAACCGTTCGCGAAAAAGTCTATTTGAATAGGTGATGAACATCTGATCACTGGTTTTTTGGCTTTTATGGTTCTGGTTCTTCCTCTTTGTCAAACAGGGTTTTTTTTGCACCGCACATGGGACATTCAAAATCGTCAGGAAGTTCTTCTGCTTCGATGATCTCTTCATAATCAGGCTCGTTGTTTTCGTTATAAAACACATACCCGCACATCCTGCAAATATACTTCATTTCTACCCCCCCATTTTTGATGTTGGTCTTATTGTATCATATCATTTGGGAAAAACAATCCACATTCTTTTTTTATTTCAACCCGCGCCTTCTGGCACTTTT
The DNA here is from genome assembly GCA_040768905.1 of Christensenellales bacterium. Classification (GTDB taxonomy): domain Bacteria; phylum Bacillota; class Clostridia; order Christensenellales; family SZUA-584; genus SZUA-584. The sequence goes on along the minus strand of JAXGMA010000001.1, from coordinate 829,515 downwards.
TTTTTGCAAACGGGCGCATTTATCTGTTGCGTTTTGCGCGGCTCTCGGATATAATTAATACGAACATATGTTCTATTTTAGAGGCTTTAAAGTATGAAACAGCGCGTGATTTTGCATTCCGATATGAATAACTTTTACGCAAGCGTGGAGTGTGTGCACCGTCCGGAAGTGCGCGGTTTGCCCGTTGCCGTGGGCGGCGATGAGCAGCTGCGCCACGGCATCGTGCTGGCCAAAAACTATCTGGCAAAAGCGGCAGGCATACGCACGGGCGAGGCGCTTTGGCAGGCGCGTATAAAATGCCCTGGTCTGGTGGTGCTGCCGCCGAACTACCCTTTGTATCTGCGCTATGCCAAATTCGCACGCCAAATCTACGCCGAATTTACCGATCGGATAGAGCCGTTCGGGCTTGATGAGGCCTGGCTGGATGTGAGCGGAGATAACGGCATACTGGTCGCAGGAGAAATACGCGCGCGCATCAAACGCGAGCTCGGCGTCACCGCGTCCGTGGGCGTAAGCTATAACAAGATATTCGCCAAGCTCGGCTCAGACATCAAAAAGCCGGATGCCACCACGCTGATCAGCCGTGACAACTTCAAGACAGTGGCATGGCCGCTGCCCGCGGATGAGCTTTTGTACGTCGGGCGCGCGACCAAACAAAAGCTGCGCAAATTCGGCATATGCACAATAGGTGAACTGGCGGGGACGCCCGCACCACTGCTGCACAGCCTTTTCGGCAAAGTGGGCGATGTGCTGCACCGGTTCGCCAACGGGCTTGACGATTCGCCCGTGATGAAATCGGACGAGGAATCGCTCATCAAATCCATCGGCAACAGCACGACGACGCCGAGAGACCTTTGCTGCAACGAGGACGTAAAGATCACGCTGTTCGTGCTTTGCGAGAGCGTCTGTGCACGCATGCGCGCACACGGCTTTCTGTGCCGCACCGTGGCGATATCCATCCGTGACAACGAGCTCCTGCGCTTCGAGCGGCAGGCCAAGCTGCCAAGGCCTTCGCACATTTCAGGAGAGATCGCGCACGCAGCCATGCAGCTTTTTGTGCAGAATTACAGCTGGCCGAGGCCCATACGCAGCCTCGGCGTACGCTGCATGGATCTGGTGCCGACGAGCAGCCCGCAGCAGCTTTCGCTGCTCTGCGATGAAGAGACGCGGCACAAGCAGGAGACAATCGATAAAACGGTGGATGCGCTGCGCGGGCGGTTCGGGCATTTTTGCATACAGCGCGCATCCGTGCTGGCCGACAGGCCGCTGGGGCGCCTTGACCCCAAGGGTGACCACGTCATACACCCGGTGGGCTTTTTCAAGGAAGGTATGATAAAATGAAGGAAACAAGGTATGAGAACGATTATAAGGTGTATGTCAAAGTGGAGGCGCTGTTCTCGCCGGAAGGCAGGCTTATGCCTGAGGCGTTCTGGTGGGAGAACGGACAGCGCTACTGCATCGACCGCGTGAACGACGTATGCCGCGCAGCCAGCCTCAAGGCGGGCGGCATCGGCCTGCGCTACACCTGCACAGTGCTGGGCAGGCAGGTCTATCTTTACTTTGAGGAAGACCGCTGGTTCATAGAACGAAAGGAGACACCGTAATGTGCGGACGCTATCTTGCACTGACGGAAGACGAGATCATCGAGTACCGCGAAATCATCAGCGAAGTCAACGAGCGCTACAAAGATTCACCGCTGCTCTCTAAAATGGTGCGCGGAGAGGTTTTTCCGACCAACATCGCGCCCGTGCTGGTCGCAGAAAAGAATAAGCCGCAGGCGGCACTGATGACATGGGGCTTCCCCAAATGGCAAGGCAAGGGCGTCATCATCAACGCGCGTTCTGAGACCGCGCTGGAAAAAAAGATGTTCCGGCTGCCGCTGCTGCAAAAGCGGTGCGTCGCGCCTTCAGCCGGTTTCTTCGAGTGGCGGCAGGAAGACGGCAAAAAGCAAAAATATCTGTTCCGGCTGCCAAAGACCAAGCAGCTTTACCTCGCCGGGCTTTACAATACATTCGAACAGATGCCCGCATACGCCATCCTGACCACCGCAGCCAATCCTTCCGTCGCGGCCTACCATGACCGCATGCCGCTGGTGCTTGAAGCTGCGCAAATCCATGCATGGCTTTTTGACACACAGTACGCACTTGAGTGTATTGGTAAGCCCTGTGCAGCCATGCTTAAAGCAGAGGCGGTATGATCCGTTTGACGTGTAGGTTTTTTATTAAAAAAGAGGCTGAGTATTGAAAGAAGGAGGAGCGTATGCTTCCCCTCTACCCTGCTTCATAGCCTTTTCTTTCCGATGTGCCGTTTTGCCGCGCAAAATTTTCTTTGTTTTTATCAAGATAGCGGCGGTATAGCTCTTCGGCATCCATACCGGTTTTATGGCACATGCTTATAAAAAAGTGCAGGATGTCTACGAGTTCTTCTTTTACCTTGTCTTTGTCAACGGGTTTTTCATTTTTCCACCACTTGAAATTGACCTCGTCGATCAGTTCCGCAAGCTCAGAGATCACCGCCAATGTCTCTTTTTGTATCCATTGCTCCAACGGTATCCCGTGCAGGCCGCGTTTATCCGCAAGTTCTGTATCAAAGCGTATCTGGTATTCAAATATGCTCTCCAACTTGTCCATTTATGCCCTCCAAAAAAAGTTCTATCTGCGGTTTTTTCTCTATTTTTCCGGCAAAAACAGCTGACATTTTACCGTAATCGAAAACCCTTTCGATCATATCACTGACAGATTCGAGTGTCACGGCATCAATCTTCTCTATCGTTTCCTTTTCATCGTAAACCTTGTCAAGCAAAAGCAGCGACTTTCCGAGCGCATTCATCTTGGCGTTGGCGCCTTCCATTGACAAAATATAATTACCTTTGAGCTGATCCTTGCCCTGAATAAAATCTAAAGAGCTTATCTTTTCTGTTTTTAGGCGGTCGATCTCTTTAACCATGAGGGAAAGCACCGCATCAGCATTGGCCGCCGTTGTACCTGCATAAAGCGAAAACATGCCCGAATAGCTGTAAGACGAAGGATATGAATAGACAGAATATGCAAGCCCTTTGTCCTCACGGATTGATTGAAACAGCCGCGAACTCATCCCGCCTCCCAGCACATTATTAAGAACGGCAAGCGAAAACCTCTCGTCTTGCGCAAAAGTACAGCCCGGGAACGCAAGGCATAAATGCGTCTGCTCCACATCTTTTTCAATGAAAAGCGTTTGCGGATGGGGTTCAAAAGGGCTTGCGCAGTCAGACTGCTGTTTTCTTGTACCGCGGTTATAAGCGCCGAGCTCAGATGAGAGCGCATCAAGAAGCTGCGCCTCATCAAACCGGCCTGCCGCGGCAACCAGTACATTGGCGGGATAATAGTGGTCATCCACATAACGCACAAGATCATCCCGCACAAACGCAGAAACAGTTTCAGCTGAACCAAGTATGGGCTGCGAGAGCGTGCTGCCGCTAAAATATATTTCAGATATTTTTTCGTGTGCCAGCTCCTCTACATTGTCACCAACCATGGCGATCTCTTCAAGTACCACGTTTTTTTCTTTTTCGAGATCCTGCGCGTCTATTTTGGGGTTTATAAAAAGGTCTGAGAGCACATCAACAGCAACATCGAGCTTGTCCGGCACAACACGCGCATGATAGCAAGTACATTCCTTTGACGTAAAAGCATTGATCTGACCGCCGATCTTATCCATATCAACGGCAATATCACGCGCTGAACGCTTCTGCGTGCCTTTGAACAACATATGCTCAATAAAATGAGAAAGGCCGTTTTCCTGAGCGCTTTCACATGTTGAGCCTGTTTTTACCCAAATACCGATTGCGACGGAATTATAGTATGCAAGCGGTTCTGTGATGACCCTGATGCCATTGCCAAGTGCTGTTATCATGCAAGTCTCCTTTAAAGCATTTCATCCACCTTTAGGATAGTATAACCTTTATCGCTCACAATTTGTACAACTTTTTCAAATTCATCAAACTGATTATCAGCGACTATCCGAATAAACATATCCCCCTTTAAGCTGTCGGAAAACAGCTGCAGCCAGTTGCTCATATTTCTTAATCTTTCCAAGTCTATCGACGGGCCGATCTGCCGCAGGCTGCCGTTCTGAAAATAATGCAGCACAGGCACGCTATGGCCGCCGCCGATATACATGTCAGTTTTTTGCCCTTTATGTTCTGAACACACATAAAGCCCAACAGCGTGGCCTCTTTCTTTTATTTCTTCTGTATCCGCACTGCCAAATCCGCATTGTTCACAGAAAAAGAAAGTACCAAAAGCGCCTGAACGTTCAAGTTTTTCCATATAGGCTTGTATATCGCTGTCTTGCGTGACCGCTATCTGCAGCGCTATATTCTCGCCGCCCGTGCATCCTTTAAGGACAGGCCCGTCGCTTATTTTCCCCATCGGACCGAAAGCCGCTAGATAAACAAATGCGATGATGAGCATAAGGCAGCAGTTGGAAAACAATGTTTTGTTCAACACCTTCATTTCTTTCACCATCCTGTATACAGACATGTTTATTCACAGCATTTTTTTAAATAGACATTCGCTTATAATAGCTGCACTTATATATATACGTTTGCGCAAAAGAAGATGACACTTCTTAATCTAATACGCCTGATTCAAACAGCAGCTTTGCTTTCTTTCGAGCTTTACTTATTGACAGGCCTTGATAAGCAGGCTATAATTTATTTTGATGTTCAAATTAATGCTGCTTTCCTACGGGAGGTCATATCATTTTACAGAGCGATCAGAAAATACAGCTGAATTATTTTCTCGTGAAGGTTTTCAATGAGATCCTGCGCATTGAAGAAGAAAGCCTGAAAAAAGGGGAATTTCACAACCTGTCCGTCCGTGAAATGCATGTGATCGAGGCGGTATGTACAGCCAATCATACTGCCGGCAGCAACCGTTCTTCAGACGTTGCGCATGCGCTGAGGATCTCAGCCGGCACATTGACGACAACGGTCAAATTGCTGGAAAAAAAGGGCTGTCTCATCCGCAAAAAGGATACAGCAGATAAGCGAATCGTCAGGTTGTATGCGACGCAAAAAGGTCAGCGCGCAGATAGGGCGCATCAAAAATTTCACCGGGAAATGGTACTCAGTGTTTTAAAAGCGCTTCCATCTGAAGAAACAGACGTACTGATCAAAGCGTTGAAGAAACTTGAAGCGTTTTTTGAACGTCTATAAAATTAATATTGGAGGTCATTATGGCTGTAAAAATCATCACGGACAGTACAAGCGATATACCGCTTGAGGACCAAAAAGCGCTCGGCATAGATATTGTTTCCTTAAGCGTTATTTTCGGGGACGAAAAATTTGCCGACGGCGTGGATTTGAAAAAAGACAAGTTTTACGAAATGCTGGGTAAAAGCACTGTTTTGCCTTCTACATCACAGGTCAACCCCGACGGTTTTTTTGATTTCTTTAAAAATTACACGGAATCGGGTGATGAGGTTGTCGTGATCGTTATTTCCAGCAAACTCAGCGGCACATATCAATCTGCTGTGATCGCAAAAGAAATGGTGGGGTCTGACAAGATCCATATTGTTGACTCGAAGAACACCACCTTCGGTCTTGCTCTTTTGGTCAATGAGGCCATCAAGTTAAGGGACAGCGGAGCAAGCGCATCAGATATTTACAGCCGCATCATAGACCTTAAAGACAAAATCAAACTTTTTGGGGTTGTGGATACGCTCAAATACTTAAAAATGGGCGGCAGGCTCTCTTCCTCGGCGGCTGTCATCGGGAGCGCTCTCAATATTAAGCCCATTATCTCTGTGGTGAACGGCAAAGTCGAATCCGTTGCCAAAGCAAGGGGCCAGAAAGCGGCTTTTGCTTGGATACTGGACAAAGTCAAAAAAGAGAGGCCGAGCAAAGAGTTTCCGCTGTCTTTCGGACATGCCAATGCGCCAGATCGCATGAAAGAATTCATTGATTATGTGTCAAATGCCATCGATTTTAAGGAAAGCATCGTTTGTGAGATTGGCGGCGTGATCGGAACACACACCGGCCCTGGCTGCTTGGGCATCGCATATATACCGGAATCATAAAATCAGTATCTTTTTGGCGGGCTTTACCCGCCTTTTAATTTGTGTGAGTATTTTCAGCCGAACCCACAAGCTGATCATAGAATCTTATTATAATAAATAGTGGCCATGCTTCTTGTTTTTCGATTTTTACGAAATTTTAATGCAGATATGATTTCTTAAAAACATTCTGCCTTATTGCATAATATAATTAATTATTGTATACTTCGAGTAATTATCAAAAAATTAGTTTTATAAGAGCAGGAGAACGCGCATGCCAAAAAATACGGATTCCGCTTTGAGCGATGTGGTTTACGAAAAAATCAAAAAAATGATTTTTACAAAACAGATAAAAAGCGGCGAGAAGATTTCAGAGCAAAAGATACTTTCGGATCTTGGCGTCAGCAGGACCCCTGTTCGCGAAGCCATCCGAAGGCTTTCAGGCGAGGGTATCGTCAACATCTTCCCAAACCGATTCGCTGGCGTCATCACTTTTGATGAGCAGTCCATCAAGGATCTTGGTATCATCCGCGTGGCTTTGGATTCACTCTCCGCACGGCTGGCGATCTATTACGGAAGCAATAAAGATTTCAGTGAATTGAAAGAATTTGCGGAAAAATGCAAAGCATCAAATCTGGACTGTGATGTCTATCATAAGATCAAGCATGATTGCGATTTTCATTTGAAGCTTGTGTCTATCAGCAAAAACCAATTTTTGATAGAAATGCAGCAATACCTTTATTTAAAGATACGTTTGCTGCAAACGATCAAATACACAGAAAGCGATCCTACATACGATGATATATATGAGCATGAACACATCATCTCTGCCCTGTTTGAAAGGGATGCAGACAAGACCATACACGCCATGAAAACACATCTTGCAAAATTTTATCATCTGGAAGATACTCATGATATCGCTTTGATCGGTCATGACTATACCATTTGATCAAATCTCTTTTCAAACGATGCGGTTTTCTCAAATGTTTATAATTTTTGAGCCTTTGCGTTCCTGCGCTCATGGCAGTGCGGCAAAGGCTCATCACCCTAAATGGAGTTTAAATATGGATTTCAAACTCCTTTTTTATAAGCGCGTATCATTTCGTTTGGCGTGAAATTATTGGCCGCAACATGCCCTGGCAACGGCAATATTTTTTCATGCACCGCATCTATGATCCAGTCGGGCTGAGGGAAAAAATAACGTTCAAGCTCATACGCCGGTGTGATCCAGTTCTTCGCGCCCACCACGATCGGCGGCGCATCAAGATAATCAAAACACAGCTCTGTGATGTTCTGTGCAAAATCCTTCATATGTGAGCCTCTTTCGCACGCGTCTCCTGTGACCACGATCCTGCCTGTCTTTTTAACGGATTCTATGACCTTCTCATAATTGAACGGCACAAGGCTTCGTGCATCGATGACTTCCACCGACAAACCGAAACGCTCTTCAAGCTGTTTGGCCGCTTCGATGGCACGGTAAAGCGTCGCACCGATCGAAAGTATGGTCAGGTCATCGCCTTTCTTTTTTATATCCGGATCGCCAAACTTAACCTCATAATAACCTTCCGGGACTCCGTCTTTCCAGAACATCTCCCCCACATCATAGATGAGCTGGCTTTCCAAGAAAACAACCGGGTCTGTCCCGTTTAAGGCTGCGTTCATGAGACCTTTGGCATCGTAAGGCGTGGCCGGAAAAACTACTTTGAGCCCGGGGACATGCGTACACAGCGCAGACCAGTCCTGCGAATGTTGGGCGCCGTATTTAGAGCCGACCGACATGCGCAGCACAAGCGGCATCTTCAAAACGCCTGCGCTCATCGCCTGCCATTTGCTCATTTGATTGAACACCTCGTCGCCCGCACGCCCTAAGAAGTCTGAGTACATCAACTCCACGACTGCCCTTCCGCCGCACATGGCGTACCCCACACCGGTACCGACGATAGCGCCTTCTGAAATCGGGGTGTTGAAAAGCCGATGGTACGGCAAAGACTCAGTCAGCCCTCTGTACACGGCAAAAGCACCGCCCCAGTCACGGTTTTCTTCACCGTAGGCCACCATTGTCGGGTCTTCGTAAAACTTGTCAAGCATCGCTTCGAAAATGCCGTCGCGCAGTTGATATAGCTTCGCTTTTGAGACTTCCTTTCCATTTTGATCATAAGCATAGCGCACTTTGGTCTTAAGCCTTGAAAGCCTTGGATTGTCTTCTTTGGGTATCAATACATCCGGCGTCCTCCCCTCTTCCAGGCTTTTTACATTTTGATCAGAGAACATCAAATCGCCGATAGCATTCGGGTTCTTATTAAGATCGATCCTCGGAGAGAGCTGATCATCGATCGATAGCTTAAGAGCCATCTCTATGTCTGTTTTGGCTTGCATGACGATCTGCTGTATTTCATTTTCTGTCGTGATACCGGCTTTGAGCATCTGTTTGGTAAAATTTACTATGGAATCCTGCTGCGCCCACATCTCTTTTTCTTCTTTTGAACGGTAAGAATCCGCGTCCGACGGGCTGTGCCCGCTCATGCGGTATGTGAGCACCTCAAGAAGTACGGGGCCTTGCTTATCTTCAATGATCTTGCGCTTTCTTCTGTATGCATCAATCACAGCCAGCGGGTTATAGCCGTCTATTGTTTCTGCATGCATCTGAGACGGCGTTATGCCTGCGCCAAGCCTTGCAGCGAAGCCGTACGCCATCGTTTCGCCCGTCGTCTGCCCCCCCATACCGTATCCGTTATTGTAAATATTATAAATGACAGGCAAGCCGCCTTTGCGGTCGTCCTCCCAAAGGCTATTGAACTGATCCATTGCAGAAAAATTCATGCTTTCAAACACAGGGCCGCAGCCCATTGAACCGTCGCCGATATTGCATACGACGATGCCCGGTTTGCCGTTCACGCGTTTAAAAAGCGCTGCCCCGGTTGCAATATCGCCGCTGCCGCCAACGATAGCATTATTAGGATATGAGCCAAAAGGAATGAAAAAGGCATGCATGGAACCTCCCAGCCCTTTGTGAAAGCCTGTTTCCCTGCCGAAGATCTCCGCAAGCACACCGTATATCAGAAATTCTTTTGCAAGCTGCTTTATAGACACAGCTTTTGTATTTTTTTCAACCACGCTGTATGTGCGGCCGTCAAAAAAGCTTTTCATGATGTCCTCAAGTGCGCCGTCTGTCAGCGTGTGGATAGCCGAGAGCCCCTTTGCGAGTATCTCCCCGTGGCTTCTGTGCGAACCGAAGATATAATCGTCAATGCCGAGTTCATAGGCCTGCCCGACATAGGCGGCTTCCTGCCCGATGCCCAGATGCGCAGGGCCCGGATAATTGTACACCATGCCTGCGTATTCACCTTTTGTCTTGATCTCGTTGAGCATTGACTCAAATTCCCTGATGATGACCATATCACGGAGGATACGCAAAAAATCCTGCTTACCAAAATTGTCCTTTTCCTCTGCAATCGTCTTCTGATAAGTGTTGACGGGGATGTCCGAAAAACTGATGCCGCTTTTTTTTCTCCTTTTGCCCGGATCTATCGTTATTGATTTTGCCATTGCCGATCTCCTTTACATATTAAATTTGAAAAACTGCTTCACGTATGATCTCACAAACTGCAGGATGCGGAAAAACTGTTTTTCTTATCGTTTCCAGCGTCATCTCCTGCTCTATCATCATACCTGCGCCGAAAATGATCTCGGATGCATAGTTTCCTATCATATGCAGGCCGATGATCCTCTCGGTCTTCTTATCCAGTATGATCTTGGCAATGCCGTCGCCGCCTTCGTTTTCAGCCAGATACCTTCCCGAATAACGCATCGTGATCGTTTTGACGGTGACATCTATGCCCTTTTCCCGCGCAGAAGCCTCTGTTTCTCCGGCGCCGGCCACTTCAGGGTTTGTATATATCACACCAGGAATCGCGCGATAACTCATCAAGTCTCTGATTCCGGTCATATGGTTGACAGCCACTTCTGCTTCGCGGTATGCGGTGTGCGCAAGCATCGATTTGCCGTTCACGTCACCTGCGGCATACACGCCGGGGATGTTTGTCCGCATGTTTTCATCTGTGTTGATGGCCCCGCGATGTGTCTGCACGCCGATATTTTCAAGCCCAAAATTTTCTGAAAAGGGGCGTCTTCCGATAGACAAAAGCACTTTGTCAGCCGCGGTTTCGCTTGTGCCTTGTTTGTCTTCTGCAAAAACTGCATTTTCGCTTATCTTTGCCGCTTTGCAGCCGAGCAAAAAGCGTATGCCTTTTTTTTCCAGGTTCCTCATTAAGATCTTTGCGATATCCGGCTCAATACCTCCGCCGATCATCTCGAGCATTTCTATGACAGTGACTTCAGATCCGGCAGAGGCAAAATAACCCGCCATTTCCAGCCCGATGACGCCGCCGCCTATCACGGTAAGCCTCTTTGGCACAGTGTCGAGTTCCAGGATCTCTTTATTCGTGAGCGCAAAACCATGTGCCAGCGCTTCATTTATACCGGGTATAGAAGGCACAACGGGCACAGAGCCAGAAGCAATTAGCAGGCGCTTTCCGGTGAAAACTGAATCGCCGCAGGCCACTTCGAATCCGTCTGCGTTTCTGCCTGTCACCGTTGCTTCTCCGCTTACGATTTCAGCTCCAGCCGATTTAAGCTGTACTTTAACACCGCCCACCAGCATGGAGACCACCTTGTTTTTGCGCGCTACGACGGCGGCATGGTCAAGCGATATATTTTCTGCGGTCACACCGTATTTTTTGCCGAATGCTGCACCGTCTTTTAATTTTGCTGAATATAACAATGACTTTGTGGGAATACAGCCCTCGTTAAGGCAGACACCGCCTACTTGGGCTTTTTCTATCATCAGCGTTTTTAACCCCGCGTGTGCTGCTCTTTCTGCGCCCATGTACCCTGCAGGGCCTCCGCCAATGACGATAAGATCATACATTCTTTACTCCTCTCTGTTATAACGCCAACAGTAAATCGAAGTTTTCCAGGGCCATACCAAGCTCTCTGGCAAACCGTGCAGCCGGCGCTCCGTCAACTGCGCGGTGGTCATAGGTGAGGGAAAGCCCCATTGCCGGATAGGTGCTCATTGTCCCGCCTTGTTCTCTGATACGCTGGACAATCGCGCAAACGCCGAGAATACCGGTTTGCGGAGGATTGATCACAGGCGTGAAACCCTCGACCCCCAAAGAACCAAGATTCGTGACCGTAAAGGTGCCGCCGGATAAAAGCTCCGGATTAATGCTGCCCGACTGAGCTGCTTCTATCAGCTTCTTTGCCTGTTTTGAAATCTCACGCAGCGACAGCTTATCCGCGCCGAACAATGTGGGGACAAGCAGTCCCCGGCTGGTATCCACTGCAATGCCAAGATTCACCGAATGGAAGACGCGCATCTTGTCATCCAAAAAGTGCGCATTCAGATCAGGATGATTTTTCAGCACACGCGACACCGCGAAAAGCAGCATATCATTGAGGGTAATATCCTGCTCAATAAGGTTTTTGTTCTCTTTGATCTGTCTGCGCAGCGCAAGCAGACGCGAGGCATCAAAGCTCGAATGATGTGTGAGCTGAGCCATAGAGGAAAGTGAGCGATGCATCGCTTTGGCAATGGCTTTTCGGACACTCGAAAGCGTCATGTCTGTATATGCGGCCTCAACCGTTGCTATGGTCTCAATTGATTCCGCGGCAACTTTTTGATGCGCTTGCGTTTGGGCGGAAAGCGCATAAATGTCACGTTCTATGATACGGCCGCCCGGTCCCGTCGGCACCGCGTTTAAAGCGTCCACATTCTGTCTTTGGGCTGCCAGGCGCGCGCGGGGAGAAGCAAACCCTTTTCCGGCTGATTCAGCCTCGTTCATCATTATTTTAATATTTGGAGCCTGCTCCGGTATTTTTTCTTCCGGCTGCTCGATAGACGCTGACGCATCCGACGGCTGCCCGACCAAGTCGCTGATATCTTCCCCCGGCTCTCCGATGATACATACATAATTCAGGCAGGGCACATCATCACCTTCCTGTGCAAGTATCGCAAGTATCGTGCCGGAATATTTGGACTCCTCATCAAACGCAGCCTTATCTGTCTCATACGAAAACAATATTTCGCCTTCGCTGACTTTGTCTCCCTCTGACTTGTGCCATTTCGTGATCACACAGCTTTCCACTGACTGCCCCTGTTTGGGCATGATAACCGCGTTTGCCATAATAATCTCCTCACATGCTCAATGTTTTCATGTTAATATAGATTCATTTTAACCCATATTCAAAAATATATCAACACTAATCTTGTTATTTCAGTCTATTTCGGTATAATTCAAAAATTTATTATCTATGTTTATGTTGTTTTATTTTTGTTATGCTGTTATAATCCTTTAAAAGATAGAAAAAGAAGGTGAGTATACGTGTTTGTGGTCGAACGCAGGAACAAAATAGTCACGATGCTGAATGAAAAGAAGAGCATCACCGTCCAGGAAGCTGCCAAAACCTTCGGTGTCACTGAAGAGACCATCCGCAGAGACCTCAATACGCTTGAGAAAAAAGAGCTTCTCGTCAGGACGCACGGCGGCGCTGTCATTGCTGACAGCAATAAACATGAAATTTCTTATGAAAACAGAAAGAGTATTAATATTTTCGGCAAAGAAAAAATAGCCAAAGAAGCGGCTGCGTTGATCAGTGACGGTGACATCATCATGCTCGACGCAAGCACCTCCGCTTTTTGCCTTGCAAAAAACATCAAAGACAAAAAAGGCATCACGGTGATCACAAACGCGCAAAATATCATCTTCGAACTGTCTAATATCGAAGGGATCGAACTGATATCTTCAGGCGGCAAGCTCAGGCGCAAGAGTATGTCTTATGTAGGCCGCGTTGCCGAGAATGCGCTTTCAAATTACCATGCAAACAAATTTTTCTTTTCCTGCATGGGGTTTTCCATGCAGCGCGGCATCACAGATTCAAACGACCAGGAATCTGAAATGAAAAAAACTATGCTGCACTGTTCGCAGGAAGCTTATTTATTGTGCGACCAGACAAAATTCGATAAGGTCGGGTATGCCTCCACCGCGAAAGCGCAGGATATCAGTATGCTGATTACCGATACTAAGCTTGAGCCTTCCGTCGAGAAAAGCATCAATTCGCTTGGAATAAAGACCATTATTGCATAACAATAAGTCTTATTTAAACTCTTTTTGCCAGACATGCGCCGTAAAAATGGCTTTTACCCGTTTTGCTGATTTTTAAGATAGAATTCATATTAGAATACCTAGCATACATTTCCATATGAGTCTATATATGGTTTGATATTTGCAGATACCAAGCACTGTATTCATATGAGTGGCCCGAAGCTGGTACTGCCGCCAAAGGATATAGCGCTTTACGCGCAGCTATCAGTAATCCTTAATTAATTGGAAAGGTGAGTTGATATGATTACACAAATAAATTTTGGAGAAATAAGTGGAAATGTCTATCTCATTAAAAATAAGTGCTCTTTTGTATTGGTTGATACCGGATTAAAGTCAAAAAGGAATGCCATGGTAAAGAAACTTAAAGAACTTGGTTGCAAAAAACTGGGTATGAAGTATAACATACGTGAGATCGCGTTTGACCGCTGGGACGCGGTGCAAATGGTGCAGAATCTTGAAGGCATGGGCTTCACGGTCGTACCTTTTGTCAGGAGTTCAAGGATATGTCGCCACCGACAAAAGAACTGATGGAAATAACGTTGGAAGAGAAAATAGCGCACGGGGGTCATCCGGTACTGCGCTGGATGATGAATAACATATTTATCAGAACCGATCCGGCGGGCAATATAAAGCCGGATAAGGATAAATCAACATAAAGAATAGACGGTGTGGTTGCCACGATCATGGCGCTTGATAGGGCGTTACGTCATAACGGTGATCACGGTAATTCTGTATATGATAACAGAGGGTTGCTGGTTCTTTGACTTTAAATTTAATATATTTTTTTATATAATATAGAAAAGATACTGCCAAAAGAGGAGGAAAAGATGAATGATTATGGGAAGAAGGTAAAAATCTTAATTCTTTTTCTAGCCTGTGTTCTGTTTTTTTGTTCCTGTAATTCGGATCATAATAATAATCAGGTGTCAAATTCAATTAATGCAGGAAACGGAATATTAAAGGTGTACTTTATCGATGTCGGAAAAGGCGACGCAGCCCTTATAGGCACCCCGGATAATAAATGGATTATGGTTGATGTCGGCCCTAAAAAAGAATATGCCGGGGTCGTACGGCTACTTAAACTAAATTCTATTGACAAGTTGGAGGCAATATTCATTTCCCATCCGCACAGTGATCATGCAGGTGGGCTTGAAGATATATTGCAGAATGTTATCTGCGAGAATATATATACTACTCCGGTTGAATATAAGAAGGATTCTCAAAAGTTAATGGAAATCGCTGAAGCAAAAGGGACTAATACTATTAAGCTTAATGTCGGCGATACTTTAGAAATAAGCAATATGTTGATCAGTGTTTTAGGCCCGAACGGTACCTTCCCTGATGAGAATGATAATAGCCTTGTTTTTAATCTCGAGTGGGACGGTTCATCTATATTATTTGCAGGCGACCAGCTTTTTGCAGCAGAAGAAGCGCTTATAAGAAAAGGGATACCAATTGATTGTGATATTTTAAAAGCTGGCCATCATGGTAAAATTGATGCTTCGTCTCAGAACTTTATAAAAAAAACAAGCCCAAATTATTGTATTATTACAAATGATTTTGCGGGTGAGGAAAATATGAAAGAAACTTCTGTACGGCGTTTTAGCGAATCGGGGGCTGAAGCAATTGTATTAGGGGACGCGGGAACAACATTGTTTGAGTTGGAAAACGGAGAAATAAATAAAACTAAATACTTACCTCAAAATAACCAAATTAAAAAACTTACTATTGATGAATTAGATAAAGAACTTGAGTTTGTAAGAATAATAAACAACTTAAATGAAGACATATCGCTGGCCGGATGGAGTATTCATTCTGATAAAGGTAATGATACCTATTTCTTTCCTGATAATATTATACTGAAAAAGGGTCAAAGCATTGCGGTTTATAGCGGGAAAGATTATCAGCCAAAACCTGGTGAACTGTTTTGGGAAGCTAAAAACATATGGCATGACACAAAAAAAGATACAGCGATATTATATGATAAATATGGACGCGAAATTGATCGAAAGTAGCATTCGTTCATACTGTGGTATATTGAAATTAGAAATTCCTTATAAGCGAGTTAATCAAATTGATTATGTATGTGTCAGCTATATTTGAAGATGTTCCAGCCAGCTGGGGATTAAGGGGTTATCCACCTTTGGGACGACTAAAACAACATTTTAAAAACTATAAGTTGCCCTTTAGTGTTCGTGACTTTGAAAAAGAGGTAAGTAAATTTTTTAATGAAATATCAGGTGAGCCTCTTACTAAAGACTGCCAGGTTTATGTTGCAAGATATGCTCATGGAGGCATGTCAAGCGGTATGATTTGTGGTTCGTTCTGGATTGGACATGGTATACCTTTATTAGTTGAAAGACTTAAGAAAATATCTTAAAGCTTTTTATGCTGTGGTATAATCTTGAACAGGGGTGAGGGGACAGTATGTTTTTCATGTTTTAGACCTTGTATATGTTTTAATCATATTGCTGCCAAATGTACTTTTCTATATCTTAAAGCCAAGAAACATACCAGATTTGAAAAAAGAACCTTTGGCTTTAACAATCGTTGAGAATGTTGGGCGGATTGCGTGCTTCATACTGCCTATAGTCTATGGTAAACAAATTGCTGTTCAGCCATTAAATGTAGTATCCGTGATTATGCTTTTTTGTATAATCATGTACTATGTATGCTGGATCAGATACTTTGCTTGTCAAAGGAATTTCTGTTTACTGTTCAGACCTTTGTGGATTATCCCCATACCTATGGCAATATTCCCAATATTGTATTTTGCGCTAATAGGAGTTTGGATACAGTCATTAATAATCGTTATATCAACGGTTGTTTTTGCAATTGGGGGGGGCATGGAGATGTATTTAATATTAATGAATTTGATTTATGGAATAATAAGATGATAATTGATTAATTATCACATGCTGCGGGGTTCTATGAAAAATAAGTGCATTGTTGTATCACCACGCAGACAGATTCCTTTATGTACTGTGAGACACAGGTTCACATGATTGTGCTGACAATGAAGGTTTACACAATTTCCGATACACTTTCCGATTTGGCGATTTATATATCCCCTGGCAGGTGGCCGTCTGCAAAATGCAGCATAAATCAGCAGCCCTTAATATAAGCTTCAAGATCTCCAAAGCTGCCAAAAACCCTGCCGACTTCCAAAGAGGCCTGCTGTGTTTTTTCTATATCGGAAAATTTTATCGGCAGCACCATATACACGCTCTGGTTATCTGTTCCAGCAGCCGTCTTAAAAATTGCCAAAACATCTTTATATTTTTTGAGGATGTAATGATCCGGGCAATAACAGGCAAAGCTCCTCTTTAACTCAAGCCTATCCGGCAAGAAATCAAGTATGCGGATATCGGGATAATTTTCTGTAAATTGGGTGAAGTTAAGCCCTGTCATTTTTTCGTCGGCAATCGTATCTATGGTTATGCTGTGTCCGCACATTTTATATTCAATCTGCCATGTGACGCGTGCACCCGCCGATATGCGCTCATCATCTGCTCCTGCGGGTATATCCTCATCTGTTGGCGAAGGCCCGATGCGCGGCTCGTTTTGTGCAAGCCGGTAACCGATAAACCCAGAAAAAACAACGACCATCAGCAGGCTTAAATATAACATGCATTTTTTATGCTGCCTTATAAACAAAATAACCCCCAATCCGATATTCATGGGAGTTAATATGCGCTTTTTTGCAAAAGGTTATGCGGACATCACGGCATTATGATAGACATTTTGCACATCGTCGCTGTCTTCGAGCATATCGAGCAGTTTTTGCAAGCTCTGCTCGCAATCTTCACTGACTTCAATGGTGTTTGCCGGCACCATTTGAATCTCAGCGATCATACAACTGTATCCTTTGTTTTCAAGTGTTTCAAAAACTGACGAAAAATCCGAAGTGTCCGTTGTGATTTCGAAAACATCTTCACCAGCCTCTACATCCAGAGCGCCTGCCTCTAAAGCTTCAAGCATCAGCGCATCCTCGTCAATAGCCTCAGTTTTCTCCACAACAAGCACACCCTTGCGTTCAAACATCCATGCAACACAGCCGGTAGCTCCGAGTGCTCCTCCGTTCTTATCGAAGCTGTGCCTCACATCGCCTGCCGTTCTGTTTCGGTTGTCCGTCAGCGCTTCAACGATCACGGCGACCCCTCCGGCCCCATAACCTTCATACACCACAGATTCATAGTTTATTGCGCCAAGTTCGCCAGCGGCTTTTTTTATGGAGCGCATGATGTTATCGTTTGGCATATTGTTGGCTTTGGCTTTGGCGACAGCATCTCTCAATCTAGAATTGGCCAAAGGGTCTGTCCCGCCCTCCTTGACAGCTATGGCGATCTCTCTGCCAATTTTGGTGAATATTTTGCCGCGTTTCGCATCCGTCCGTTCTTTTTTGTGTTTGATGTTTGCCCACTTAGAATGACCTGCCATGTCCCACCTCGCGTGTTTTTATCATCTGCATCATAGCACAAATCAAAATGGCGTTCAATTCTCGTTTCGCATATACTGCTCTGCCGGCAGCAGCCTTAATAAATCGCTGCTGCCGTCAAAACGCATATAACTTTGCGGTACATCACCGATGATGATTGTTTCAGATATCAGCACAGAAGACGAGATCTCAACGGTCTGCGCATTGTTGCCTATGACGATACGTACAGAAGCATTCAAAATCAGATATATTTTGTGGCGTGTCTGGTTGATGCCGGCGTCTTCGAATTCTGTCAGAAAATCAGTTGTGACAGAACCTACAGGCTCAACTCTGACGACCACTGCAGGCCCGCGTCCGCTCAGCAATTGACCGCCTATGATAGTGCCGATCGTTATGCTTATGCCCTGCTCACCGATATTGAGGATCTTGTCCTGCGCCGCTATGGCCGTGCGTGCTGCAAGATTATTCATCAAGACAGCGTTTGCAGAAACCAAAGTGATATTGCCTTGCATGTCTTTTTCTATGTTTATCAGATCTGCATGGTTGATATCCGCCCCTACTGTCTCGCGCACAGCGCTGTTCATTGCCTGCACAGCTAAGGCACGCAGCCGCGCTTCAGATATACTCAGTATCGTCGGCCTGACTGCATCGTCAATCAAAACATAAATGACCGCAACTATAGCCAGCATAAAAATGGCTACTGCTTTTTTGGGTATCTTGATTCGAAACCGCATACCATCACCCGTATATTTTTATGTTTTAAGCTATCCGCTGAGCACGAAAAGATTAGAAAATGTAAATAATTTGCGACCGATATACAGCCTCTTTGATATTATGATATAATAGCTAAAAATATTGCTAAGGCGAGGCGCAATGAACCAGACACTGAAAAGATCAACGGATGATCGTGATCAATCACGCTTTGTTAAGTTTTTCTCCGATATAAAAAAGACTGCCGGAAGAGTCTTTCGCTCTCTTCGCGGCTTGTTTGTTATAGCCAAAAGAGATGCTGCAACCGATGAAACGGCTGCCTCTCATGAGACGCAGGTTTTCGACAGCATACCCATAGATACGCAGAATCATCATATAAAACGCGCATCAAATGCTAAGCAGCGCATCGTTCCTCATATCTCCAAAGAACATTTGACCGGAGAGGGAAAAGAACACATCAATATGTTCCGCCCTCATCGTCACAAGCAGGGCGTCCTTCTTGGCGTCATCCTCACATCGTTCAAACTTTTGCTTGTGGCCATCATCATGGCAGGCGCGGCAGGCATCGGAACACTCGTAGGGATCTCAAAGGCTTACATGGAAACCACGCCCAAACTTGACACCGGAAAAATTGAAGACCAATCTGAAACTTCATATATTTATGATGCAAACGGCAAACTGATCACCGCGTATACAGGTGTTGAAAACAGAGACTGGGCTTCCATAGAAGAAATGCCCTTACAGCTTCAACAGGCCGTGATCGCGATCGAAGACGTACGTTTTGAATACCATTCGGGTGTAGACATCAAACGCCTTGTGGGCGTATTTATCAGCAATCTTATGAACACCACCGTGCAAGGCGGCAGCACGCTCACACAGCAACTTATCAAAAACAGGCTTTTGTCTTCGGAGCGCACTTACAAGAGAAAGATACAGGAAGCGTATCTTGCCATGCAGCTTGAGAAAGAGTATACCAAAGAAGAGATCCTTGAAGCCTATATGAACACCATACACCTTGGCGCTTCCAATTACGGCGTGAAGACCGCTGCCATGGATTATTTCGGTAAGGATCTTAGCGCACTGACGCTGCGCGAATCTGCCATGCTTGCCGGCATCACGCAATACCCCTATCAATACAATCCGCGGCGTTGTTATTATGATATTGAGAACCCGACTATTGTCAACGATCGGACCGACACGGTGCTGCGCAAGATGTATACGGCAGGCTTCATCACACTTGACGAATACGAATCTGCTCTTGCGGACTCAGTGTATATCGTCGAGAAATCACGTATCGCACAAATGTATGAAATGCCGTATTTTGTAGAATACGCCGTTTATGATGTGATCACGCATTTTTTAAAGCAGCGCAACCTTCAGGACACCAAGCAAAACAGAACACAAATAGAAACCGAATTGCGCACAAACGGCTACAGGATCTATACGACAGTTGATCCGCTTATACAAAAAACAGTCGAAGAAAGCCTTGCCAATTGGGAAAAATACCCGAAGCTGGCCAGCTCAAGCGATGCAGTTGTACGCGATGAAAGCAGCGGGGTCGCCATTGAGATTATTCAGCCTCAGGCTGCTGCCGTGGTTCTTGACCATACCACAGGCGAACTGAAGGCCGTTGTCGGAGGGCGCACCACGCCCACGACCAGAAAAACGCTCAACCGCGCTTATCAAAGCAAAATGCCGGTCGGTTCCACTATCAAGCCGATTTCCGTCTACGCGCCTGCAATTGACAAGGGTTTTTCCGACGGCACAGTCGTTCCCAACCTTCCCGTCCCTATTGACGGCTGGGATACTTCTTCGGGCTATCCGGCAGGCGGCGCTTCAAGATACGGCCCTGTCACACTGCGAAGCGGTGTTGTCAATTCTCTCAACAGTGCGACTGCTTACGCGCTCATGCATCTTGTCGGTCTGCAGGACTCATATAATTACCTTGTGCAAATGGGCGTTAATCCATTGGATATCAATATGACCGGCGCTGGCCTTGCGCTTGGCGCTTCCGGCATCACGCCGATAGAACTTGCCGGCGCATATGCGACCATTGCCAACAGCGGCGTGTATCTTGAGCCGCTTTCATTCCGGTATGTCGAAGACAGGCACGGCAATATCATCCTTGATGCAAATACAATACGCGAACAGCGCCGTGTGTTCAAAGAATCTACAGCCTGGCTTATGACTGACATGCTGGTCAATGCCGTTCAAAGCGGCACAGGCAAACAGGCCCGCATCTCCGGCATGGAGATCGGCGGCAAGACCGGCACAAACCAGGATTCCAAAGGCGTGCTTTTTGCGGGGATATCGCCTTATTACACCGCCTCACTCTGGATCGGGCACGATTATTACAAGCCGCTGAACAGAGGCGTATACGCATCTTCATATGCAGCGCCCCTCTGGAAGGATTTTATGTCAAAACTTCTTGACGGAATGGAAAGCAGGCCGATCATTGACGCTGACCCTTCGGATCTCGGGCTTGTCAGCCGTTCGGTGTGTTCTGTTTCCGGTATGCTTGCCACGCCTGCCTGTGCTGAAGATTTAGGTGACCACAAACCCGTTCAGGCTTGGTTCTTTGCGGGCACAGAGCCTGCGCAGGCTTGTGACTGGCACCAGCTTTATTCTGTTTGTGAAGAAAGCGGGAAAATAGTCAGCCCATATTGTCCCGATATCAGCGCTGCCAAAGCGCTCATTTTGCTGCCGCCCGATTCTGTTTTCTGGCAGCTTACTGCCGCGAAGAGGCAGGAATACCTCCCCGGCATCTTGCCCACAATTGGGCCTGGGCAGACGGTTGCCGACCTTGACCCAAGCTCACCCCTTTATACGGAATATTTCTGTGCAATACATACAGAAGCCTGGTACTATTCTTATATTGATCGCTTTGAAGCGGCAGCGCGTGCAAATCAGCAGATCAATATTTCCAATGCCGTTCTTTCAAACCCCGACTATCCGATGTCTGTGGAACACCAAACGCAGCTTTCCGATATGATCAATGAGCTGAAAAAACTGATTGACGAACCATCCTCCACTGCCGCGGCCATCGATCAGATGACGGAAGACTTAAGATCGCTGACAGAAATGCTGTCGTCTTTGTACACAACTGCCGTTCCGTAAACAATTCTACGGAACATAGTCTTCTTCCGGCAGCATCATGATCCTGACACCCTTGGAGGGCGGCCCGCACAGCTGCTCTCCTTTTATTTTGATTTCAGGGTGGACAGGAACCACATAATATTCATATGTACATCCATATTCTGCTGTCATATCGTTGATTGCCAAAGCACCTGTCAATCCCGTGTATTCTCCGATCATGACGGGCACCCCCTTGATGATGTCGCGCCTCATCAGTCTGTATATAGCGTGCTGCTGCACCGGCTTAAACGAAATGCGCGGGAAACCACCGTCCCCCTGAATCACGGCCAGATTTTCAGGAGGCTCAGGCACAGACCAGTAAGTCGAAAATTCATCAGGCGCGAACTTATCCACAAAATATTCTATGGCTGTTTGCTCGTCCGGTGTAAATGCGCTTGCGAGCATCGGTTTATCGCCTTCTTTGAGCGTATGAATGTCTATTTTAACCGCCAAGATATTTTCCGGCTGCGTAAAAACAGGCGCTTGTTTATCTTTGTATATGCCTTGAAACAGCTTGCGTATCAAATGAGCAGGATAGGTGCCTCCCGTTACTTGTGAGGGTAAACTGTGGATCTCGTCTGTCGTATCAAACCCCATCCAGCAACCCATGGTATAATCAGGATTATAGGCAACCGTCCACGCATCTCTGTTGCTTCCGGTAAGTGTATCCCCGCCTGAAGTGCCTGTTTTTGCAGCAATTTCGACGCCTCCTACCTGAACATTGCGCGCCGTCCCTGTCGTTGCTGCCGATTTGAGCATCGATGTCATCAAAAAAGCGGTTTCACCTGACAGCACACAGACTTTTGTTTCAGGCCTCCTGTATACTGTCTCTCCCCTGCCGTCATCAATTCTTGTGATGCACGAAGGCAGCGAATAAAACCCACCGTTTGCGAACGGCGTATAAGCTCCTGCAAGTTCAAGAGATGATACGCCGTATGTAAAACCTCCCAATGCCAGCGTCAGCCCGTTATCCGCTTTGTCAAAAGGGATCCCGACGCTTGATGCATACATCTTGCCTGATTGTATGCCAACTTTTGAAAGCACGCGCACCGCCGGAAGGTTGAGCGACCTTTCAACAGCTTGGCGCAGCGTCACCCAGCCTGCATAACTGTCAGAAAAATTTTTTGGCACATATCCGTTGAAATCCTCTTTTTCATCAAGCACCAGCGATGACGGCGTCAGCCCCAGCTTGTCCATAGCGGGAGCGTATACCAAGATGGGTTTGATCGCTGAGCCGGGCTGGCGCCTGATATCGATCGCTCTGTTCATCCCGCGCCGCGTTTCATAATGTCTGCCGCCGATTATCGCACGTATTTCATTGGACCGGCTGTCAAGCACACACATAGCCGCCTGGCAAAGCTCACCGTCCGACGCATTCTTGGGGAAATTCCGCGCATCTTCAAACAAGAGCTTAAGCTTTTCTTGTAAACCCTGATCGAGCGTGGAATAAATACGGTAACCACCGGAAAGCAGTGTTTCACTGTCCACGTTGAGAATGCTTTCCGCCTCAGAAAGCACCATATCAATAAAGTATCCGTAGCTCATTTCAGGTTTTTCGATCAATATGACCGGCTCTGACTGCGCGATCTTGACTTGCTTTTCGGATATCATGTTCTGTTCGGCCATAAGAGACAACACGAGATTGCGCCGCTCGATCGAGTTTTTCAGTTTAAGATGCGGCGCGTAGTGCGTGGGCGCTTTGATGATGCCCGCAAGCAGGGCGCCCTGTGCCAGCGATAATGAAGCGGTATTGGTTCCAAAATACGCTTTCGCCGCTGCCTCAATGCCATATGCGCCTTTACCAAAATAAATATTGTTTAGATACATCTCAAGGATCTCATCCTTTGAATACACCTGTTCAAGCTTATATGCCATGACCGCTTCCTGCAGTTTGCGTGAAATCGTTTTAACGCCGGTGAGGCTCGTGTTTTTGATAAGCTGCTGCGAAATTGTGCTCGCGCCCTGACTGAAAGATCCTCGGCGCAGGTCTTCAAAAAAAGCGCCGCCGATACGAACCAGATCGACCCCGTTATGTGCATAAAAACGCGTATCTTCGATCGCTATAAATGCATTTTTGATATGCATAGGTATCTGCTCTATGGGTACGTATACCCTGTTTTGCTGATTAAACAAAGCTGCAGTTTCAATACCGTTTTTGTCATAGATCAGCAAGGTCAGCTGCATATCAGCGATTTTGGCCGGATCAAAGTGTTTCCACTCCTCAAGCCCAAAAAGGTAAGAAAACAAAAAAGCGGCTGCCGCAAGTACAAAAATAAAAAATGCAATGGTACCATATTTTATTGTGCTGAAAACAGTATGCCAGAATCGCTTTGGCTTTCTTTGATGCGTGCTGTGTTTCCCCATTGGCGCCATTCCTTATTTTCTTATACTGAATATATGCTGTCCAAACCGTAAAATCATTATTTATTTCGACACAATCCATATTTTAGTTTATAAACTAGCCATCTTTCGCCAAAAGTTCTTAAAGGTGTATAAATTTTAGAAAAGAATACGTAATGAATCACCATGAAAGGATAAAAAGCATGCGCATAAAAGTTCTGCATCAAAACAATTCTATCACGGCCTGCATATTCGGCGAACTTGATCATCATAGTGCCGCGCAAGTCAAAGACGAGCTTGAAAGGCTGATCCGCCGGCATAAAGATGCTGATCTTGTGCTCGACCTTAAAAACTTAAGCTTTATGGACAGCTCAGGCCTCGGCGTGATCCTTGGCCGGTACAAGACGATCAAAGCCTACGGCAACAGTATGTTTATAAAAAACCCAAGCCGTCAGATTGAAAAGGTTTTTAATGTCAGCGGCATCTATAAGATCATAAAAAAATTAAAATAACGGGGGCTTATATGAATACCAAAAATACGATGGAATTGAAACTGCCGTCTTTGTCCGTCAATGAGGGCTTCGCACGCAGTGTTGTCGGCGCCTTTGCCTCACAGCTTGATCCCACGCTCGAGGAGATCGCAGACATCAAAACTGCTGTTTCCGAAGCTGTGACCAATGCGATCGTCCATGCTTATCCCATCAAGACAGGAGAAATACGCATATCTGCCTGTCTTGATGGACACACGATACGTATAAAGGTTCAAGACGATGGTATAGGCATCAGCGATATCACACAGGCACGGCAGCCATTCTTCACAACTTCCGAGGATGATGCGCGTTCAGGCATGGGGTTTACTGTGATGGAGACCTTTATGGAAAAGGTTTACGTGACATCTGAACGCGGCAAGGGCACAACAGTAGAACTGATCAAGACCATTGCATGCCAGGTTTGATCGCATGGCTGATAAGGGTGTGCTCTCGCATGAAGAGAGCCTTGCGCTGATAAAAGCGGCACAGAGAGGCAGCAAAGATGCCAAAGAGACGCTTGTCATTCGGAATACTGCGCTTGTCAAAAGCATTGTCAAAAAGTTTTTAAACCGGGGTGTTGAATTCGAGGATCTGATGCAGATCGGATCACTTGGACTTGTCAAAGCCATTTTAGGCTACGACGCCGCTTATAATGTCCGGTTTTCCACTTATGCAGTACCCATGATCGCCGGTGAAATCAAACGTTTCCTGCGCGATGACGGTATTATCAAGGTGAGCCGTTCTTTGCGTGAAAAATCATTTGAGATTTATAATACAAAAGAAATCTTAAAATCTGAACTCAAACGAGAACCCACCATTGATGAAATATCCGCAAGGCTTGATATGAGCCCCGAGGATATTGTTTTTGCGATGGAAGCCGTCCGTGCGCCTGTCTCAATATTTGAGCCTGCGTTTGAAGACGATAACTCCAAGATGCTTCTTATCGATACCATGTCGGAAAACAACGACAGCGATATGATCGATACCATACTGTTGAAAGAACTCCTGCAGAAACTGGACCCAAAGGAGCGCCAGCTTATTATGCTTCGGTTTTACAGCGACAAAACGCAGATGGAGATCGCTGAATTGCTGGGTGTCTCGCAAGTCCAGGTTTCACGGCTTATCAGTAAAACCATTCAAAAACTTAAAAAAGCTGTCGAATAAGAAAGGCGTAAACCCTCTCATAATTTTTTTTTACGCGGCAATAATAGTAGTGCGGCCTTCATTTTTTAGCTGCAAGAATACTCAAGGAGATTTGAACTGTGCTTTATTTGTTGCGCAGGCGGTTAAGGCTCATGCTCATCATCGGATTGGTGATCGCAGTGCTTGTTTTGCTTATTGCATTGCTGCTTATGCCCGGCGCCGGCACATATGCGGATGCATGGTATGTATAAACATGGAAAAGATATTGTATTTTTATCTTAAAGAAACCGTATATACCATGACAAAACGCGTCAAACTCTCTGATTTTTGTTCTTTGCTGGGCGCTGATATAAAACCGCTTGATAGCGCCGTGTTTGAACTGCAAGATGATGCGCTCGCTGTGACTTCTTTTGAGGCGGCCATAAAGCTCGCCGGGCTTTATCCTGGTTATTCGTTAAACAGCCTGGGTGCAGATACATGCAGCATCTTTTTAAAGCACAGGCAAAGCGCTGCGCTCAAAACGCTCAAGGCTGCCATGTTATGTATCGTGATGTTTTTCGGCGGCGCAGTGGCATTGATATCATTTCACGAGGACGTCAATATGCGCAGCGTACACACAAGCATATATGCTTTTTTTAATGCGGGCGAACAGCAGCCTGAGGCTTTGATCGTGAGTATTCCTTACACGATTGGCGTCGCGTTCGGATTCATCGTTTTATTCGGATTGTTTGTTCGCAAAAAGAAAAAACCACCCACGGTGCTCGATATCGATATTTTTGAACATGAAAAATCGATGCGTGATTACCTGAAAGCCAGGAGCAAGCAACCCGGTGGGTGATTTGTTATCAGCGCTGACCGGCCTTAGCGCCGGTGTTGCCATTGGCGGTACGGCATGTGCGTTCTTTGTTGCGCTTGGCATTTTTTCTAAGCTCGCATTAAGCGTACATTATAAAACATCGGGCAGGCCGATAGCGGCAAGCAGCGCTGCAGGCGGTGTTTTTGGGTGCTTTGTCACTATTTTTCGCACTTCGATAACAGGCGGTCATGGCATCACAGCTTTTTTTGGGCTTTTTTCTGGCATTTATTTGGGCATATTCATTGCCTGCCTTGCGGAAGTGGCCAATATGCTCCCTGTCATGAAAAACACAGGCCTGACCAAGCGCGTGATTTCTTTTATCCTGCTTGGGTTTGTTTTGGGGAAGCTTGGCGGTTCGCTCGTCTACTGGTTAAGCGGGGTCTTTTAAGAAAGGAAGCCAGATGAAAGACTATATCAAACTGCCGGAGACAAATATCGGCAGTCTGCAAAACATCGAGGAAACTGAGGAACTGAAAAAAACAGCGAATGAAAAACAAAAGAGGGTTTAGCGCATGGATATAAAAAAAAATGTTGATGGCACAAATTATCAGCAATATGTCAAAAAACAGGCCCCGCGCAGCAATCTGTTTAAAGAATGTGTGACTGCTTTTATCGTTGGCGGGCTGATCTGTATTTTGGGTGAAGCGATAAACGACTATTCTGAACAAACGCTCGGGCTTGACGCGGAGGGTGTGGATGCGCTGCGAACGGCTCTGCTTATTTTCCTGGGCGCGCTTTTCACCGGTTTCGGGATCTACGACGTGCTTGGACGTTTTGCCGGAGCGGGCTCTATCGTGCCCATCACGGGTTTTGCGAACTCGGTCGTCGCGCCGGCACTTGAGTACAAATGGGAAGGCTACATTCTCGGCGTTGGCGCAAAGCTTTTTACCATCGCCGGGCCTGTACTGGTGTACGGCATCAGCGCATCGGTAGTAGCCGGCGTTCTTTATTACCTGTTTGGGGTGATCTAATATGGGCAAACGCATAGGTCCGCGAACAGTTCAGTTTACAACCCCCCCCAACATCATCGCTTCTTTTTCGGTAGCGGGAAAGTCGGAAAAAAACGGCCCCTACGGCGCAAGCTTTGATTTGACATTTGATGATGAGCACTGGGGAGAAAAAACGTATGAGCAGGCGGAGCGGAAAATTTTCTTAAAAGCCGTCGAATCGGCCATCGACCGCGCATCATTGAAGCCGGATGATATTTCATATCTTTTCGGCGGCGATCTTTTGAACCAAATCATTTCCTCGGGTTTTGCGGCCCGTGAGGTGGGCATCCCGTTCATCGGGCTGTACGGCGCCTGCTCAACGATGGCGGAATCCATGATGCTTGGGTCTATGGCTGTGGACGGGGGCTTCGCCCAGTATGTGGCATGCGCAACGAGCAGCCATTTTGCAACGGCCGAACGCCAGTTTCGCAGCCCACTGGAACTCGGCACGCCCAAAACACCCACCTCGCAGAACACTGCCAGTGCTTCAGGCGCGGTTATTCTTACATCAGACCGGGGGCGGTTCCCTGCTGTCACGCATGCCACGGCTGGACGTGTTATTGATATGGGCGTCAGCGACGTCAACAATATGGGCGCGGCGATGGCTCCGGCAGCTGTCGAGACAGTGCTTTGCCACCTTGAGGAAACGGGGCGCAGCGACGATTATTATGAACATATCATCACGGGCGATCTTGGCACCTTCGGCACCCAGCTTTTTCACAAACTCAGCTCCGATTCCGGCCACGATTTTTCATCTGTTCACCTTGACTGCGGTGTCATGATCTACGAAGGCAATGAGAAGATGCATTGCGGCGGAAGCGGATGCGGATGCGGCGCATCGATGCTGTGCGGCTATTTTTTGCATGAGCTCGTATCGGCGCGTTTGACGCGCGTCCTGTTTGTCGCCACGGGTGCGCTGCACAGCCCGACAAGCGCCTTGCAGGGCGAGAGCATACCGTCCATCGCACACGCGGTGGCCATAGAAACGGGGTACGGCGGATGAACTATTTATGGGCATTTTTAATAGGCGGAGCCATTTGCCTTGTCGGCCAGATACTGCTGTCAAAAACAAACCTCACACCGGCGAGAATACTCGTGGTGTTCGTGACTGCGGGCGTTGTTCTGACGGCTCTCGGGCTCTATGAGCCGCTCATTGAGATTGGCGGCGCGGGCGCAGAAGTGCCACTGACGGGTTTTGGCTATGCGCTGGCCAAAGGCGCATACAAAGCCGTCGATGAAACGGGGTTGCTTGGCGCATTATCCGGCGGAGTTGCAGCCACCGCAGCAGGCATCGCTGCGGCTGTTCTATTCGGTTATCTGATCGCGCTTATATTTTCGCCAAAAACAAAAAAATAGCCGGTTCACAAATAACCGCTTAATTATTCTTCTACGGTTATTTTTAATCTTTTAGGCAAGCAATGCGCGTTTTTGTTGTGAGAATCTAAGCATGATGCTACAATTTTTTATCGCTTTTTAGCCGGCCAATATTTTTCAGCACCAAGAATAAATTGCTGATGAGCCCTTTTCGCTGTGGCTGTTTGTTTAAGCACATTCCCACGGCCATTTCCGTCATAAAAAGATTGTACCAAAAATATGGAAGGTATCTATGAAAAGCCACCGTTTTTTCCTGAATGCTTTCTTCGCACACAAGTTTTTCAAAGACTTTTTGCTCATCTATCCTGTTTATTTGTTGTTGTTCGAATCAAAAGGATTGTCAGTCGTTGATATTTCACTGCTTCTTGTCATTTGGAGTATTTCTTTGATTGTATTGGAAATACCTTCAGGAATACTTGCGGACAGATGGAGCAGAAAATCGATGATCATCATCGGCACCTCACTCAAAGTGGTCGCATTGCTGCTCTGGCTTTTGGCTGAAGGGTTTGCCTTGTTCGCGGCCAGTTTTGTTTTTTGGGGCGTGCAGGAGGCTTTCTGTTCAGGCAGCACCGAAGCATTGCTTTTTGATGTGCTCAAACACCACAGCCTTGACCATGATTATGAAAAGTATGCCGGCAGAGGCGCGTTCTATACGGGCATCGCCGTGACGCTTTCCATGCTTTGCGGAGGGTTCGTCGCATCTATTGGATTTCCCGTGGCATTATGGGCATCCGTCGTTTCTGTAACTTTGTCCGTATTCGCAGCCGTTTTATTTGCAGAACCTAAAAAAACGCACAGTGAGGCGAACACATGGAAACATCTTAGACAAACATTGGTGCAGGGATTAAACCAATGCAAAAACAACCGCAGTATTCGCATCCTGTTGCTTTTTTCTTCGCTGATCGTGATCGCTCCCGGCATCCTTGGAAGAATATGACCAGCTGTATGCGCACGGGATCGGCCTGTCTTTGGGGCTTGTGGGGATATGGGGCGATACGCGCGCGGTTTTGGAGTCTCTGGCCAGCCGGTTTGCCTTTAAGTTAAAAATTTTTTTAACAGCGTCGTCCGTTTAAGCGCGCTTGCGGCTTTTGGCGGCGCTGCCCTTTTTGCTGCTGTTTGGTTCAAGACGTTTTGGCTTTTTCCTGTTTACGCATTATTTTATGTATTTATTACAGGCGGCTATGTGCTTGCGGAAGCTATGCTCCAAAGGCAAATACAGCCGTCTGAACGCGCCACCGTCTTGTCTATAAACTCTTTGCTGATGAATGTTTGCGGGATCATGCTTTTCCTTGGCTTCGCTCTCGCATCTGATATCGGCGGCCTTTATACTGCTTTTTTGTTTGTGGCCGTGTACACGGTGATTCTTTCATCGTTGTTCCTTATATTTGGGAAACCAAATATAATTTAAAACACTGACATGAAAAAGCCGGCTGTTTCATGACGGCCGGCTTTTATAATATTTGCTCACAGCTCACTTGTTCAGGCATTCTTTGTCCGGATGGTTTTTCTGTGGTGGCACATCGCAATATAGGCATCTTCGTCAGTCTGGCGGATAATCGTTTCGAGCTCCACATCACCAAATGTTGTTGTGCGCCCTTCGCTGAATTCTCTGTCCACTTCTTCTTTGATTTTTAGCACGATTTCATCACGTTTGCTGACTGCAAACTCATCTTTGAGATTAAAGTGTGCATTGATCCAATGCGCGATACCGGCAGACCCGGAATGCGCGCCGATCGCAACAGTCACAGGACGGTTCAGCAGCTTTGCTGTATCAAATATATTGTAGATTTCTTCATCTTTCAGCAATCCGTCGGCATGGATGCCCGCACGCGTCGAATTGAAGTTTCGTCCGACAAAAGGCGTACGCGACGGAATATGCATACCCAGCTCATGTTCAAAATACTCTGCCATTTCTGTGATCACTTTAAGATCCATGCCGTCATTTGTTCCCTTAAGGCCGCAGTACTCAATGGCCATGGCTTCGAGCGGGCAGTTGCCCGTACGCTCACCGATACCGAGTATAGAGCAATTGACCGATGACGCGCCATAAAGCCAGGCTGTTGCAGCGTTGGTAACCACCTTGTAAAAATCATTATGCCCATGCCATTCAAGCAGCTCCGGCGCAAAACCTGAGTAGAAGCGCAGCCCGTAAACGATGCCCTGCACGCTGCGCGGCAGCGAAGCCCCCGGATAGGTTATACCATAGCCCATCGTATCGCACATCCGGATTTTTATCGGAACCCTGGTCTGTTGCATCAGCTTCATAAGCTCGTCTGCAAACGGTATCACAAAACCATAGAAATCAGCTCTGGTGATGTCCTCGAAGTGGCAGCGCGGATGTATGCCGTAATCTATCGCCATCTTGACTATGCCCAGATAGCTTTCCATGGCCTGTTTTCTCGTCATCTTCATTTTGTTGAAAATGTGATAGTCCGAGCAGCTGACCAGTATCCCTGTTTCCTTGATGCCGAACTGTTTGATAAGCTCAAAATCATTCTTGCTCGCACGTATCCAGGTGGTCACCTCCGGGAATTCATAGCCTAAATCTATGCAGGCCTGCAGGGCTTCTTTGTCTGTGTCTGTATACACAAAGAATTCACTCTGCCGGACGATGCCTTTCGGGCCGCCGAGTTTGTGCTGCATCTTATACAGGTCAACAACCTGCTTCACTGTAAATGGCGTGCGGGACTGCTGACCATCCCTAAACGTTGTATCCGTCATCCATATATCATCAGGCATGCGCATCGGCACAACACGATGGTTGAATGTGATCTTTGGCACCGTGCTGTATTCAAAAACATCTCTGAAAAGCTGCGGTTCCTCAACATCCTGGAAAGAAAAACTATAATCATTTTCCTCGAGCAGGTTCCACCTTTTATCAATCATCACTTCGCGTTTTTCATTATTCATCACTCATCAACCTCTTTTCTATTAACCTAGTGCCTGAACAAACTCAGCAATACGTCCAAGCCCTTTTTCAATGATTTGTTCGCTGACTGCATAGCTTAAGCGGACATATTCATCAGCCCCGAAAGCTTCGCCTGGCACTACCGCAGTCAATGTCTTCTCCAGTAAAAGCTCAGAAAAATCAAGAGAGCCTTTTATAGGGATGCCGTCACAACGCTTTCCGATAATATCTTTGATGCTCATCATCACATAAAAGGCACCGACGGGCACCGTGCATGATAAGCCTTCAATACCGTTGATCAAACCGCACAGCAACTTGCGTCTCGTATCAAAGGCCTGCCGCATATTATGCAAGGCATCCTGAGGGCCCCGCAGCGCTTCTATACCTGCATATTGCGCAATAGAGTTGGCATTCGAAGTCGCATGCGACTGATACGCGCCCATGACATTGGCAAGTTCCCGTATGCTTGCGGTATATCCTATACGCCAGCCCGTCATGGCATACGTTTTTGATAAACCGTTAACCAGCACCGTCAAGTCTTTGATTTGAGGATTCAGAGAGGCAATGCTCACATGCTCACCTTCGTAAATAAGCTCATCATAAATTTCGTCCGAAACGACGACGATCCCGTTTTTAACACAGACTTTTGCGATGTCTTCAAGCTCGTTGCGCGTATACACCGTGCCGCAAGGGTTCGAAGGCGAATTGAGGATCAGCGCCTTGGTCTTTTTTGTGATGGCAGCCTTTATACTCTTTGCTGTTGCTTTAAATGTCGCATCCGTTTCTATGATAACTGGCAGGCCGTCTGACATGCGTACCA
This sequence comes from Christensenellales bacterium, assembly GCA_040768905.1. GTDB lineage: Bacteria > Bacillota > Clostridia > Christensenellales > SZUA-584 > SZUA-584. The sequence continues at coordinate 797,072 of JAXGMA010000001.1, read as the reverse complement.
ATTCTGGATAGGTCAGCCAATAAGGCGCAGGAATCAGCACCTCATCACCTGGGTTTAACAAAGCGGCAAATACATTGAATAACGAGTGTTTTGCACCGTTGGAGATCACAATATCTTCCGGCTCATATTTAAGATCGTATTTTCCAAGAAGCCTTTCTGCCACGGCTGCGCGCAGTTCAACCAAGCCTGAAGCGGGCGTATAACGCGTATGCCCCGCATCAAGAGCCTTCTTGGCAGCTTCAATCACATGAGGCGGCGTATCAAAATCAGGTTCGCCTGCTCCGAAACCCACCACGTCTCTGCCTTCCTGTCGCATCTTCTTGGCCATGGCCGTAATTTTTAGAGTTACCGACGGCGCTATGCCCAATGCTTTGTTTGATAAATTCATTACATATCCTCCGGCCGTATAAATATATTTGCATTATGCAATTACTTATCCTTCATTTGTACACTATATTAGCATAAATATTGGCGCTTATCAACAGTTATTTTAATTATTTTGCATGTTCATGTTTGCTTAATTGCATTGCATAGTGGTTATTCTTGTGCACATACATGTGATATTAAAATATATATAAACTATAAAGGAGGATTATGAAATGAAAAAGATTGTGGTCGTTTGCGGAAAAAACTGCGGATACTGCAAAAAAGCCAAAATGCTGATAAAAAGAGCCGTTGAAAAAGAGCCACAATTTAATACTGTCAAGCTGCGTTATATCGATGAGCGCAGTGTTTTCAGCAAAAAATATCATCACTCGCTGATACCTGCTTTTTTTTACGGCAAAGAACTTTTTTTCGAAGGTAATCCTTCTATGGAAGTTGTATCAGAAGCTTTTAAAAAGGTACTATGACGATCACTCATGAACACTTAAGATGAAAGTCCATATTTTATTAACAAACTATTAACATCCTGTCAGCAGCTTGATTTCCGATGCTGCATCATATTAGAATTAATAAAAAAGGAGGCGAATATATGAGCTTTATAATCGGTGCATGTTCCACATCTGACCTGCCGAAAGACTATGCGGAAAAACACAACATTTTCATACTCAAATACCATGTTACGATCGACAACAAGCATTACAGAGACGGTGACCTCGATACGAAAACATTCTTTGACATGGAGCGCAGCGGCTTAATGCCCACAACTTCGCTGCTCACGCCTGACGACATCACCGATGACCTTGAAGCTGTGCTCTCGAAGGGCCATGATCTTCTCTATATCGCTTTTTCGTCGGGCCTTTCCGGCACCTGCAACAACGTCATGCTTGTCGCGCGCGAACTGAAGGAAAAATACCCTGACAGTAAAATCATCGTCATCGACTCGCTCTGTGCATCATTAGGGCATGGATTATTGATTGACTATGCCGTTAAGATGCGGGATGCCGGTAAATCAATTGAAGAAACTGCAAAATGGGTTGAATCTAACAAACTCTCCATCAATCATTGGTTTACTGTAGACAGCCTGTCCCATCTGCGCCGCGGCGGCCGTGTGACTGGCGCGGCGGCTTTTGTCGGCAATCTGCTTCATATCAAGCCCGTGCTCAACGTTGACCATGAGGGCCATCTTATTCCGCGCGAAAAAGAAAGAGGCCGCAAACGTGCGCTCAAATGCCTTGTTGAAAAAATGAGCGAAGCCATCCTTGATCCGGACGGCCAATCCATCTTTATCAGCCACGGCGACGATATCGAAGCGGCTCAAAATCTTGCTGATATGGTCAAGGAACGTTTCCCGACAATAGGAGAGATCATGATCAGTCCGCTTGGCGCAGTGATCGGTGCGCATGCGGGCCCGGGAACGATCGCCTTGTACTTTAAAGGCAAAACAAGATAAGCTTCCAAACACACGGCTTCGGTTAATCCGAAGCCTTTTTTGTTTTTCGAACACCGCCTCAGCAAATCATGTTTTCTCATATTTGTCCATGCTTTTTCATATTCATAATAATAAACTGATGATACGGAGGAAAAATATGAGATATTCAAGGATGCTGTCAGTGCAGCCCAGAAAAAAGAAAAAGAAAACAGCCAGCCTGATACTATTGGTTGTGCTTTTGGGTATGGCTGTCTATCTGGTCGGCGCCGGGGCTGCCGGAGGCTGGCTTGCAGAGAATCTAATCAATCCTGTTTTTAACGGTCTCACAGAGACTCCTGATGATCAAGATGCAACCGTTGCCGAAATGGAGCCACAGACGCCTTCCCCATCTGTCACAAATCCAATCGCAGCAAACCAGACAAGGGTTGAAGAGCAGATTAGTGCTGAAAATATCACACTTTACACATTGCAGGCCGGCGCCTTTTTAAGCGACATTAACGCAAAGGCTGCAGCAGATGAGATCATCGCACGCGGAGGCGCCGGGTTTGTGGCTTACGACGGTGACTATTACCGCATACTCATCGCAGGCTATATCAATGAATCAGATGCAAACAGCGTAAAAGCCGAGCTCGCCGCCCAAGGCATCGCAACGACAGTTTTTAAACTGGAGTCGGGTGCTTTGGAGTTTAAAATAGGCGCGGAACAACCGCAGATCAATGCAGTTAAAGCTTGCTTTGACATCGTTCCCGAAACTGTGCATTTGCTGCAGCAAATCATTTACGATACGGATAATGGAATAAATGTTGATGATAAACTCAAAAAGCTCAGTGCAAATGTGCAAAATGTTGCTGCTCAATTGAAAAAGGCCATAGCATCTAAGACAGACGCCATGGTCCGTCTTACTGCTTATATGGATGGCCTGTGCAACATGCTCTTAGAAATTCCGGACGGGGCAGATTTAACCGGCGTAGCTTTTTCTTCGCGTTTGAAGTATAATATCATAAATATCGTTGTGGATTATTCATCGTTCCTGAAAGATCTCAGCGGTTAATGTTGGAGGTGTCTATGACGATAGGCGAGGCGGCAGCCGCACTGGATGCAAAACTTGTTTGCGGGAAGGACAACCTTGACAAGCCGTTGTCATCCGCATGCGGGGCGGATTTGATGAGTGATGTGTTGACCTTTGCCAAAGAAGGCAGCCTTCTGCTCACCGGCATGATCAACCAGCACGTTATCCGTACTGCTGAAATGCTCGACATTCTCTGTGTTTGTTTTGTACGAGGCAAAAAACCCACAGAAGATATCTGTTTGCTTGCCCAGGAGACCGGTGTCACATTGCTTACCTGTGATTGCACACTTTACGAGGCGTGCGGGCGCCTGTTTGGCAACGGCCTCCCCCCTTGCGACAGGTTGTAAACCATGGCGGATCAGTTTTCTGAGAATTTTGCTGTGTTGGCACAGGATTTTACTTCAGCCGGCGAGGCATCGGCAAAAATCAAAAGCATACTGCGTATGATAGGGGTTGATCCTGCGCTCATAAGACGTGTCACGATTGCGGCATACGAAGCAGAGATCAATATGGTGATCCACAGCCATGGCGGTGAAATGACACTTGAAGTCACGCCTGATGCTGTATCGCTGACCTGCCGTGATAAAGGACCCGGCATTCCCGATGTGGACATGGCAATGCGCGAAGGCTATTCGACCGCTACGCACGACATCCGCATGATGGGCTTTGGCGCAGGCATGGGGCTGCCCAATATGAAAAAAAACAGCGATGAACTTTTTCTTCACTCTGACAAAAACGGGACAACCCTTAAGATGCGTTTTCTGATCAAATAAAGGCGGAGGCAAATGGAAACCTATTTTCATTCTGTGCGGCTTGATAAGGACAAATGCAAAGGCTGCACCAACTGTATCAAACACTGCCCGACCGAAGCGATCCGTGTACGCGGCGGCAAAGCGCAAATCATCCCTGAGCGCTGCATTGACTGCGGCGAGTGTATCAGGGTCTGCCCTTATCATGCAAAGATCGCCTTTACTGATCCATTCTCCGATATCGGCCGATTCAAGCATAAGATAGCGCTGCCTGCACCTTCTCTTTACGGACAGTTTAAAAACCTTCAGAGCATTGACCGTATCATCACAGGCTTAAAGCTCATGGGGTTTGATGAGGTTTATGAGGTCGCCCGCGGTGCTGATATCGTTAGCTGTGCGATCAGGCAAACAATATCTGATAAAAAAAACCTGCCCGTGATCTCTTCGGCGTGTCCTGCGATCGTACGTCTTATACAGGTACGCTTTCCCGGCCTTATAGACAATATCATTGACCTGCAGTCACCCATGGAAATGGCGGCTGTCGCTGCTAAGCGTGAATATGCTAAAAAGCACAATGCACAGCCCGGCGAGATCGGTGCGTTTTTTATCACGCCGTGTCCGGCAAAGATGACAAGCATCAAAAACCCATATGGCATAGAAAAAAGCAGCGTTGACGGCGCATTTTCGGTTATTGATACTTACGGCCTGCTTTCTGGCCAGCTCAAAAAGCCCGGCATCATCACTTTTGAAGGCGCTACCGCCTCCTTCTGCGGTGTCGGCTGGGCCAATTCAGGCGGAGAAGCCGCTGCTGCAGGAATCGAAAACAGCCTTGCGGTGGACGGCATCGGCAACGTCATCAAAGTGCTTGAAGAGATCGAAAATCAAAAACTGGGAGACCTTAAGTTTTTTGAAGGCCTCGCCTGCCCCGGCGGTTGCGTCGGCGGCCCTCTTACCTTTGAAAACCCTTATGTAGCGCGCACGCGTATCATGTCTCTTTCCAAGAAAATAAAAGATGCCGCACCGTCCTGCGCATATGCACAGGCTTACATTGACGATGGTTCCGTAAGTTTTGATGAACCGATAAAGGCCAGGCCTGTCATGCAGATCGATGCCGATATGGTGACCGCCATGAAGAAGCTTGAGGAGATAGAAAAGATCACACAGCAGCTGCCAGGTCTCGACTGCGGTTCTTGCGGTTCTCCCTCTTGCCGTGCCATGGCAGAAGATATAGTGCGCGGTGACGCCAAGGAGATGGACTGTATTTTCAAGCTGCGTGACAAAGTAACAAGCCTGGCCGAACAAATGGTAGAATTGACTGGAAAGGATCACAAAAGCGATGACAGTCAGTGACCTGATTAAAAAAACCGGATGGCAGCCGCTTACCGAGATAAATGAGGCGCCGGTACGTTATGCATATGTGTGCGACCTGCTGAGCCTCGCAATGGCCAATATGCGCCCCGGCACAGTGTGGGTCACTGTGCAGTCTCATCTTAATGTCGTTGCCGTTGCTTCTCTTGCAGGATGTTGCTGCGTGGTCATTCCGGAAAACACCGAAGTTTCCGAAGAAACGCTTCATGCCGCACATACAAAAGGCGTCTGCATACTCAGCGCAGGCTGCTCTGCCTACGGGGCCTCTTGCATGCTTTACCGGCTTGGAATTGGCGAAGTCCCAAAATGAAGATGTATTATGACCTGCATATCCATTCTTGTCTGTCTCCCTGTGCGAGTGATGATATGACCCCGGCTAACATTGCCGGTATGGCACATGTCAAAGGTCTTTCGATGGTCTCGCTCACAGACCACAATTGCGGAAGAAATTTGCCGGCAATGGCCAAAGCAGCGAAGACTAATGGTCTTGTTTTTGTGCCCGGTATTGAAATCACATCGCGCGAAGAGGTGCACGTGCTTGCTTATTTTGACGACGTCGATACAGCGGTAGAGTTTGGGGAACGCATGTATGCTTCGCTTGCGCCCGTTCCCAACAGGCCTAAAATTTTCGGACGGCAGATCCAGATGGATATGCATGACGGCATGGCCGGAGAGGTCGATAAGCTGCTGCTGACGGCCACATCATATACCATCGATGATCTTGCTAGCATGGTCAGAAAGCATGGCGGATGCGCTGTTCCTGCGCATATTAACCGTGATTCTTTCTCCGTCTTCTCCAACCTGGGATACTTTCCAGAAAATCTCTTTCAATGCGCAGAAGTTTCTAATCAGTCCCCCCTTCCTGCGATGCCCCCCGGCCTTTGTATGTTACGCTCTTCGGATGCACATCAGCTTGAAGACATTTCAGAGCCGGTTTTTTTTCTGCATGATATTTTAAGCGCATCAGATTTCGTTTTATTTGTCAATAATCACCCTCATTTTTAGTCTATTTTTTTGACTTTTTATATAAACCCGAACATTGTTAAATTTCTATCAAAATTACGCGAAAAAGCGCATAATATTGTATACAATCTTTTGTATTTGTGATAAAATACACGCTGAAGTTTGTTATTATTTTATCAATCTGTATATTAAGGACTACAGGAGGGATTGACATGACCATGGTGGAAGATAAACTTATGCGTGAGGAACTCATAAGCTTTATCGCAGAACAAAAGAAAAAACCAGGCCCGCTCATGCCCGTCATGCAAAAAGCGCAATCTTTATTCGGCGCTTTGACCATTGACGTGCAGGAACTGATTGCTGAGGAACTTAACATCCCAATGAGCGATGTTTACGGGGTGGCCACTTTCTATTCTCAGTTTGCATTGGTCCCCAAAGGCAAATACATCATCAGCGTATGTATGGGCACGGCTTGTTACGTCAGAAACATCGACAAGATCATGGAAAAACTCGTTGATGAGCTTGGCATCAACCCGGGCGAAACAACACAGGACCAGCGTTTTACCCTAGAAGCCACGCGCTGCCTTGGCTGCTGCGGCCTTGCCCCGGTCATCATGATCAACGATCAGGTATACGGCCGTTTGGTGCCTGATGACGTGCCGGGCATACTTGCAAAGTATAAAGAATAATGCGCGATATTTCTTTGCATATACTAGATATTGCACAGAATTCGCTCAACGCAGGCAGCAGCCTGATTGCTATTGAAGTAAAAGCCGATATGCAGCGCGATATACTCAAGATCGTCATCAAAGACAACGGCTGCGGCATGAGCAGCGAACTGCTCGAGCGCGTGAAAAGCCCCTTTACAACGACACGCACCACCAGGAATGTGGGTCTCGGGATACCGCTTTTTGCAGCAAGTTGTGAGTGCACAGGCGGCCGGCTTGACATCACGTCCTGCCCCGGCGAGGGAACAACGCTTGACGCAGAGCTTGGTTTTAAGCACATCGACCGTCCACCGCTCGGCGATATCACACAGACCCTCGCCATGCTGACGATTATGAACCCGCAAACCGATTTCGTGTTTAGCGCCGACAAGGATGACAAGTCGTTCTCTTACGACACAAGACAGATCAAAGAGACACTCGGCGAGGTGCCCTTAACGGAACCGGAAGTAACGGCATTTATACAACAGTATTTGGATGAAGGACTCAGAGAAGTTTTTGGAGGAATTGAATTATGAAGTCTTTAAAAGAGCTTGAAGCGATCAGAAACAAAGCTTTGTCTCAGATAGATTTGCGAAAAAAAGGCGCCGGTACACGCATCGTTGTCGGAATGGCGACCTGCGGAATTGCTGCAGGCGCGCGGCCTGTACTTTCGGCGCTTGTTGAAGAAGTTTCTAAGAGAAAGCTTTCGGGCGTTACGGTCACACAGACCGGCTGCATAGGCGCTTGCCGATTAGAGCCGATGGTCGAGGTTTACACCCCGGACAATGATAAGGTGACTTATGTCGGTATTGATGCTGCTAAGGCAAAAAGAATCGTTGCCGAACACATCGTCAACGGCAACCCGGTCACGGAATACACGATCGGCTATCACGAAGAAAAATCTAACTAGGAGGTAAACTGCAATGGATCTTTTTCGTTCTCATGTGCTTGTATGCGGCGGAACCGGATGCACATCATCTGATTCGCCCAAGATCATAGAAAAGTTAAACGAAGAGCTAGTTCTTTCGGGCCTTGAAAAAGAAGTTAAGGTGGTACAAACTGGATGTTTCGGGCTTTGCGAGGCAGGCCCCGTCGTTGTCATCTACCCGGAAGGTAGCTTTTATTCACGCGTCAAAGTATCAGATGTGCCCGAAATCGTCAGTGAACATCTGCTTAAAGGCCGTATCATAGAGCGGCTGCTCTATCACGGCGAAGCGCAGGATGTCGAGATGTCATTGGATAACATCGGATTTTACAAAAAACAAAAACGCATCGCGCTGCGCAATTGCGGCGTGATCGATCCTGAAAAGATAGAAGAATACATCGCTTTTGACGGATACAAGGCGCTCGGACTATGCCTGACGGAATATACGCCCCAACAGGTGATCGATATCATCAAGGAAAGCGGCCTTCGCGGGCGTGGAGGCGGCGGATTTTCCACCGGCCTCAAATGGCAGTTCTGCCATGATGTAAAAAACGATCAGAAATATGTGATATGCAACGCTGACGAGGGCGACCCCGGCGCGTTTATGGACAGAAGCGTGCTCGAGGGTGATCCGCACGCCGTTCTTGAAGCCATGGCCATTGCCGGCTATGCCATAGGGGCCAATATGGGTTACATCTATGTGCGCGCTGAATACCCTATTGCCGTCAATCGGCTTGAAATTGCCATTGCACAGGCCCACAAGGAAGGCCTTCTTGGCAAGGGCTTGTTTGGCACTGATTTTGATTTTGATATCGAGATAAGGCTTGGCGCGGGCGCTTTTGTCTGCGGTGAAGAGATGGCTCTGATCGCTTCCATTGAGGGCAACAGAGGCGAACCTCGTCCAAAACCGCCGTTTCCGGCGCAGAAGGGCTTGTTCGGCAAACCCACTATCATCAACAATGTTGAAACATTGGCCAATATTCCGCAGATAATACTCAATGGGCCGCAATGGTTCGCGTCCATGGGCACTGATAAGAGCAAAGGCACCAAGGTTTTTGCGCTCGGCGGCAAGATCAACAACACAGGCCTTGTTGAGATCCCCATGGGGACGACGCTGCGTGAGATCGTCTATGATATCGGCGGCGGAATACCCGGCGGGAAAGGTTTCAAAGCGGCGCAGACCGGAGGCCCTTCCGGCGGCTGTATTCCGGCTCAGCTGCTTGACACACCGATAGATTACGACTCTCTCACAGCCATCGGTTCCATGATGGGAAGCGGCGGGCTGATCGTCATGGATGAGGATAACTGCATGGTCGACGTGGCGCGTTTCTTCCTTGATTTTACTGTGGACGAATCGTGCGGACAGTGCCCCCCATGCCGTATCGGTACAAAGCGTATGCTCGAAATACTCGAACGTGTCGTTGCCGGCCAGGGAGAAGAAGGCGATATCGAAAAGCTTGAGATGCTCGGAGAAAATATCAAAAACGCTTCCCTGTGCGGCCTTGGCAAAACTGCGCCCAACCCAGTGCTGTCGACGATCAAGTATTTCCGTGATGAGTATGAGGCGCATATCAGGGACCACAAATGCCCCGCCGGGCACTGCAAAGCGCTGCTCTCTTACATCATTGATAAGCAAAAGTGTGTTGGCTGCAGCTTGTGTGCGAAAACATGCCCCGTCAATTGTATATCCGGCAAACTCAAAGAACCGTATGAGATTGACCAGAGCGCATGTATCAAATGCGGCGCATGCATGACCAAGTGTAAGTTTGACGCGATCTATAAGAAATAACGAAGGAGCGTACAGATCATGATATCTTTAACGATAGATGGAATCAAAGTGCAGGTACCAAAGAACACCTCCGTTTTGGAGGCGGCGCGGACGGCCAGCATAAGAATACCCACACTGTGCTATTTGAAAGGCGTTAATGCCATCGGCGCATGCCGTATGTGCCTCGTCGAGATGATCGAAGGCGGCCGCGGCCTGCAGGCTTCCTGCGTGCTTCCTGCCGAAGAAGGCATGGTCATATCGACCAAATCGAGGGCAGTACAGGAAGCGCGGCGCGTGAATCTTGAGCTGATACTCTCCAACCACGACAAACGCTGTCTCTCCTGCGTGAGAAACCGCAACTGTGAGCTGCAGACGCTGTGTGATGAGCTGGGTATCGGCGACATCCCGTATGAGGGGAACAACCATGACCGGCCGCTCGACACCGTCTCCCCTTCCGTCGTGCGCGATCCCAACAAATGCATACTCTGCCGCCGCTGCGTGGCGATGTGCGGCAGCATACAAAAGATCGGGGCTGTCGGCGCCACACAACGCGGTTTCAACACCATCGTTGAGCCTGTGTTCGGCAAGTCGCTTGATGATGTGCCTTGTGTGAACTGCGGACAATGCATCATTTCCTGCCCCGTCGGCGCGCTGACCGAAAGAAGCGAGATCGACCACGTCTGGGCAGCCATAGAAGATCCAAGCAAACACGTCGTTGTTCAAACTGCACCTGCTGTGCGTTTCGGTCTTGGCGAGGAGTTCGGGCTTAAGCCGGGACGCAGCGTGACGGGAAAAATGGCCGCAGCGCTGCGCAGGCTCGGGTTTGATAAGATATTTGATGTGGATTTCAGCGCAGATCTGACCATACTCGAGGAAGGCACCGAGCTGATCGGGCGTATCAAAAACGGCGGAAAACTGCCGATGATCACTTCGTGCAGCCCCGGCTGGATCAAATACTGCGAACATTTCTTCCCTGATTTCCTCGATAATCTTTCCACGTGCAAATCACCGCATCAGATGGGCGGCGCTGTCATCAAGTCATACTATGCGGAAAAATTCAAGATCGACCCAAAAAGCATATATGTCGTCTCGATCATGCCGTGTACAGCAAAGAAATTTGAGAAAGAACGCGATGAAATGGCGGTAAACGGCCTGCGCGATGTGGACGCTGTACTGACCACACGTGAGCTTGCCAAAATGATCAAGCAGGCGAACCTTGATTTTGCCAACCTGCCCGAGGAAGATTTTGACCGTGTACTCGGCGAATCCACCGGCGCGGCAGTCATCTTCGGCGCAACGGGCGGAGTGATGGAAGCGGCGCTGCGTACCGTCGCCGATATACTGACAGGCGAAGATCTGCAGGAAGTGGATTATGAATGCGTGCGCGGTATCGACGGCGTCAAAGAGGCGACGCTCAATATCGGCGGCATGGACATCAAAGTCGCCGTCGCGAGCGGCACGGGCAACGCCAAGAAGCTTCTTGAGGCTGTGCGGGCGGGCGAAAAAGAGTATCACTTCATTGAAGTCATGGGCTGCCCCGGCGGCTGCGTGACGGGCGGCGGACAGCCCATCGTATCCGCGCGTAACCGTATGGATTACAACCCTTATGTGCTGCGCGCCAAAGCGACATATGCCGAGGATGCAGGAAAGCCTAAGCGCAAATCGCACGATAACGAAGAGGTCAAGCTTTTATATAAAGAATATCTTGGCGAGCCGAACGGCCACAAGGCGCACGCGCTGTTGCACACACACTACCACCAGAAACCAAAATATAAATAGAGTCGGCAAAGCCCCGGTGTCCCGGGGCTTTTTTATGTGCGTTATTTTGATGAATCATTCCGAGGGCAGAGCCATCGCAAATAACCCCTCATCAACAAATTTTTTAGTATTGCGTTTTCTTGATAAACATACGATATGTGACACCGATGATCAGCAGATTGAACACCGCACCGATGGCCATATAGAGCGCGAAGTTCAAATCAGCGCTGCTGGCCTTCATCGGCATAAAAGCGCTGAGCATACCCTTGACAGCCCAGAAGTTCGGGAATATGCCAAGAATGTACTGCATACCTCCCTGCATGGCATCGAGCACCATCAGTATGGGTATGAACGCAACAATACCAGCGCCTTTGACGTACGCGAACCCCTCCACCTTATTTCTCGCAAAGGCGCTCTGGAACAAAGCCAAAGCGGGCACGAACAGCGACGAGACCGCCGAAAATACAATGATCTTTCCGATGCCGACATTATCAAAAAGAGACATCCCGTAAATGGCGTACTTTGCTCCTGCGATGTATTTGACTCCGACAAGCACGAGCAGCGTGGTGATCAATGAAAATATATAGACATAAGTCATCTTGAACCTTAGATAACCGGCTGCCCCGACTGGCGTGACCGCGATGGTGTTGAGTGTGCATTCGTCCTTATGGTCGAGCAGGAGGAAGGTAGCCATTGCAGCGATGAAATAATTGCCGAAAGTCAGGATCACAATGATCAGCAGCAGCAGCACGACCATCAAAGCCTCTTCGTCTGCCGCCATTGTATCAAACACTGTCGGGAAGACGAACGCACCGAGAACAAAAACGATGAGAGGGAAAGACAGCATAAAGATGTTCATCGGATCGCGGATAATGGTTTTCACCTCATATTTAAACAACGAAAAATATTTTTTCATGATACTACCCCCTCACCGACACGCGTTTGAACCGTGGATATACCGCAAACCGGATCAGAATGACGGTCAGAGCCAGCAGGTAAGCAAACGCCGCAAAAACCTTGAGTATGTCAACTTCTGTCACTGCCGAGCCAAGCAGCAAAAGCCCGGATTGCGCCGGCGAAACAAACAAAATCCACTCATTGACGTCGATGATATTAAGCTCGTTAAGGATAGGAAGTAAAGCCATCGGCAGCATGTATGCCATCAAAAGCGCCAGCATCGTCGAAAAATCGCGGCTGTGCAGTGCGAGGAAAAAACCGATGGCCGCGTGTGCGGCGCCGCCGAGGACGACCGCAAACAGCAGCATCGCATAGTTGATGACCACGCCGTGTATTACAAGAAGCGCGAGAGACGTGATCACAGCGGCTTCGACAGCAAGCACCATCGCGGCGATGATCTTAGCACAGAGTATCTGCCCCAACGATACCGGCATGATCATCATCGATTTGATGATGCCTTCCTGCCGTTCAAGATGGTGCGACGCGCCGATCAGAATGATCGACATCATTGAGACATCAACGAACACAAGCAGCGGGAGCAGTTCTTTTGCCTCCTGCGCTGTAATAAACAGAAAGATCACGATCCATATAAGCGAAGTGACAAGGCTGACAGGCAGTATCTTATAGAGAACAAGGCGGTGCAGCTCGCCCTTGAGCAGCTTGAGCATCCCTTTCATTTGACTTCAACTCCCGTCACCTTGATGAAGATATCCTCCATCGTCGTTTCGCCCGAATGGATGGTCTCGATCTCTTTGGCTTTGAGCAGCGAAATAAATTCCTTGTTCGTGCCGATATCCTGCATAGAGAAAATAGCGTTTTCCGTCGTACCGTTTTCCCTGTACTCCACTTTGAGCTCACGCTTGCCGTATTTGATTTTCAGGTCGCGCGGCGTGGATATCTCGCCCAGTTTGCCCTGCACGCAAAAGACGATGCGGTCACAAAGCTGTTCCACATCGTTCATCAGATGCGTCGTTAAAAACACCGTGCCGCCCTTGTCACGAAAATCTGAGATGATGTCTTTGATGATGCGCGCGTTTTTGGGGTCTAGCCCGTTGGTGACCTCGTCGAGGAACAGCATGCGCGGAGCGTTGAGCATGGCGCGTACGAAATTGAGCCGCACCTTCATGCCTTTTGAGTACTCCCCCACCTTGTAGTCGCGGTATTCCCAAAGGCCGACCTTTTCCATGAGCTCCTGTATACTGGCCGTTTTTTTATAGAAGCCGGAAAAATACTTCATGTTTTCAAGCGCGGTCATCTTGGTAAAATGCACCGGCATCTCAAACCCGACGCCGATCTCTTCATAAAGCTCTTTGCCGATTGATTTTAAATCCTTTTCGAAATAAGCAATTTGGCCTCTGTAGCCTTCAAGGAGCTTTATAAGTATTTTCTGTATGGTCGTTTTTCCTGCACCCGATGGACCGAGCAGCCCGAAAACTTCTCCGCTGTGCACATCGAAACTGACGCCTCTGATCACGTCTTCTCTGGATGTGCGGTAGTTGTATTGTAGGTCTTTCACTTTGAAAGCATGTTCCATTATTCCCTCTCCTTTGCGGCAATGCCATACTGCATAAAATCGATCAATTGGTTGACAAGCTCAAAGACTGTCTTAGTATTTCTCGTTTGGCTTTCGCTGATCAGCTTATATGAATTGGACATAAAAAGCTCAAAAAGTTTTGTGACGAACTGCGGCGAGAACCGGTTGCTCAGCGTGCCGGCTTCCATGGCTGCCGCAACGACCGGGCCGAATCCTGAGTCAAAATCATAAGGGAAAAGCGTCAGCACCTTGTTTTTTAGCACTTCTGGTTCCTCAAGATACCTGTTTGCAAACTCCTGCATTCTTTTATCCTCAAGCATATATTCGACTGTCGCGCGCATCAACTGTTTTAAAAAGCCGAAAAAATCATTGATGTCCGCATCTTTGAGCCTCGGCGTAAAATAAGCAAGCTTTTTTACGACCAGAATATCGCTGACGCAGATATACAGCCCGAATTTATCGCCAAAGTGGTGATAGAAACTTCCCTTGCTCATACCGGCCTGCTTTAAGATATCGTTCAGCGAGGCTTCATTGAACTTTTTTTGCGAAAATTCGTCGAGCGCCGCCTCTAAAAGCAGAGGAAAGCGTTTGATCGGATTGTTTTCACCAATCAGCTCTTTATAATCAATGGTTCTTTTCATCTGCCTTTTTAGTCATCCTCGAATTTTGGTTTTTGTGCTTTCTTCTTCTGCATAAACTTTTTGAAAAAGACGAGTTTGAGCGCCCCTATCAAGATCACGCCCACAGCGATCAGCACCCAGATCCACCATTCCATGGTTATGCCCTCCTTATTAAATAATAAAACGTTGCGCCCGATTAGACCGTATGGTCTGTACTGATTGGTCTAATATTAATATATGGGAACAGCGGTGTCAATATGCAAAGATAAAGATTCTACGAGAAATAATTTTTAAGGGTGATGCGGAAAATATTACCCGATCATTGTCACGACATCGCTTTCAAGCGCGGCAGATATCATCGCCTCGGCATCAATACCCGCTTCTGCTTCGCGTATGGCATCAAGCCGCGGCCTGGTCACAGGATGTTTGGGTACGAATACGGTGCAGCAGTCTTCAAAGGGCAGTATCGACGTCTCAAACGTGCCGTAACGCTGTGCAATCTCCGTGATCTCCGCCTTGTCCATACCGATCAGCGGGCGCAGCACGGGCATGGAAACAGCCGCGTTGGTGGCAGCAAGGCTCTCCAACGTCTGGCTCGCCACCTGTCCCACACTCTCTCCCGTCACCAGCGCAAGGCATTTGTCTTTGTGTGCGATGCGTTCCGCGATGCGCATCATAAAACGCCGCATCAGTACTGTTAGATAATCATGCGGACAGCGCTCATGCAGCGTCATCTGCAAATCGGTGAAGCGTATGGTGTGCAGCTTTATGGGGCCTGTGTAACGCGCCATCAGGCGTGCAAGCTGATGCACCTTTTCAAGCGCTTTGTCGCTCGTATACGGGAAACTTTCAAAATGCACCGCCGATAAAATCACGCCGCGTTTGGCGATCATGCAGCCCGCGGCCGGGCTGTCTATGCCGCCCGACAGCAGCAGCGCTGCGCGGCCGTTGCAGCCCACAGGCATGCCGCCCGGCCCTTTGAAGACTTTTGTATAGCAGTAGGCCATGTCTCGCATCTCAAGATATGCCGTCAGTTCGGGGTGATTAAGGTTGACCTTTAACCCATCAACACGCGACAGCACAACAGCACCGGCTTCTGCTGCCATCTGCGCCGAAGTCATGGGAAAGCGTTTGTCTGCGCGGCGCGCTTCCACACGGAACTGCAGTGTCTCCTGTGCAAAGTGTTTACGTTCATCGGCCACCATATCAGCCAGCACATGCGCTGCCGCATCAAAATCCTGTTTGAGGCGCACCGCAGGGCTTATAGAATGTACGCCAAAAACGCGGGTCAGCGCATCAAGCGCCTCAGACATCATGTCCTCCGGAACGTTTTTTACATAGATACGCCCTTCACCGCGGCTGACATCAACGCCGCCTATATTTATGAGAGCTTTTTTGGCATTGCTGACCAGTGCCTTTTCAAAAAAAGGGCGGTTGAGACCTTTTAAATGGATCTCCGCATAACGAATGATAATGATTTTTTCCATTCAACGCAACCTCCGAAGCTGTTTGACGCCTTGTTCTAAGGCGTCTAAGCATTTGCTGATGTCCTCATGCGTATTGTTCCTGCACAAGCTGATACGTATTGTGCCCTCCGCAAGCTTCCGCTTCAAACCGCATTCGAGCAACACACGGCTTATTTTCCCGCGGGCGCAGGCAGCTCCCGTGCCGATACAGATGCCCTGCTGTCCGAGAAGCCGTGCGAGAACCTCTGCGCGCACCCCATCAAAAGACACGCTCACGATGTGCGGTACTTTTCTTTCCGGCATGTTGATGACGGCACCCTGGATGCTTTGAAGGCCGTCAATCAAAGCAGTATGCAGCGATTGTGCATAAGCGTTGTCCATCGCGCCCTGAAGCAAAGCCATGTCAAACGCCTGTATGCCTGCAGTATTTTCCGTGCCTGCACGCAGGCCGTATTCCTGTCCGCCGCCAAAAAGCAGAGGCTTGATATGAACGCCTTTTCTGCAGAGCAGAGCGCCTGTGCCTTTCAGCCCGTGTATTTTGTGCGCGCTCACACTGTAATAGTCTGCCCCGAACGCCGATAAGTTCAAATGCACTTTAAAAAGCGCTTGTACACCGTCTGAATGAAACAGCGTATTTTTGTTTTTGGCTTTAACTTTCGCGCAGATTTCTTCAATATTATTGAGTGCACCTGTTTCATTGTTGACATGCATGATGCTCACGAGCACGGTATTTTCACGTACAAGGCCTGCCACATCCTGTGCGTCGATGCAGAAATTGCGCGGTTTTATATAACTGACATCGGCACCCTGCTGCTCCAAAAATTCGAACACCGAATAAACTGAAGGATGCTCTATGGTGCTGGTGATGTAGTGGGCATCGCGGCGAAGACAGGCGCTTATGCACATATTATTTGCTTCGGTACCGCCTGATGTGAAAATGCAGCTGCCGTCAGAAAGCCCTGCGGTTTGTGCCAATAGCCTTCGCGTACTGTTTATTTGATTGAATACTGCTTCAGCCTGCCCATATGAGGCGGACGGGTTATACCATCCGGCTACCAGGTGGCTTTTGAATGCCGGCTCCAGCGGCTTGGTCGTCGCAGCATTGTCAAGATATATTTCCAAAAAAATAGTGCCTCCTGCAACTTATTAGTATATAATATGTTCATCATAACATGATAAGCAAAATATTTTAAGCAGTTTTTTTGTTGGTTGGAGGTCGTTATGGAAAAATGTCCAAAATGCGGCAACAAGTTAAGCCCTATTGATGTGCTTTGCCCGAGGTGCGGTGCGTTGGTGGAAAACATCAATGTCCGGCTTGGTGTTCATGCCAATGATCCCCAAAAAATGCCGGAGCGCGCAGAAAAAAATGCGCAGACAGATTCGGGACAAAATGAAAATAACAAAAATGCAACAGCTGAAAAGCCAGCTTTTGAGGCGAAACTTGGTGACGCAGCGCCGGAAACGCTTCAGCGGAAGGAGCAGCAAACAGCCATTCCCGATCTTGGTGAATCATTTGCCGTCTTGCTGTCCAGTGACGGCATTTCGTCATCCAATAACAAACAGGCCGAAATTCCTTCAGACAGCCCGCCATCCCTCAACGGTTCCGGCAAACAAGATACAGCTGAAGAAATATTTGCGGCCGTTGAGCCGCCCGTCGGGTCAGATTCAGCAGTTTCTGAACAAAAGCTTGATAAACCGTGGCTGGAGATCGTTGAAGTGGAGGCTTCGCCTTCTCCCTATTTGCAGAAAACGCCGCCATCTTCGGATTCGAATGAAACACAGCAAGATGATATCGGGCGTCGGTACCGCAAAACACAGCCGGAAACATACGCAGAAAAGAAAGAACGCCGGAAATTAAACTCCGTTTTGACTGCTCTTATCTGGTGCTTGCTGGCGGCTGCGCTTTTTGCAGGTTTTTACTTTTTTAACAACTATGTCATGACGACATACGGCAGCTATCCTGCATTGCTGCGGGAACTGACCGGCGGTAAAATCGATCTTAGCACTGGGAGCGCACTGTCTGCCAGCATGGTTGTATTGATCAGTGAAACGCAGGCCAACAGCATATCGACGCATCAATTTGATGTTTCCATCTTCGGCGGAAAAAGCGTCACCGTATGGCCTCTCGGGGAAACTTATGATATGGAAAAGGGGAAAGCAAGCTTTCTGATCCCTGACGAGACGCTGGCACGTGCACTCGGCGTATTCTCGCTTGAAGACACTTTTACGGCAGACAATTTAAGTTTAATGATCAACACTCCATCAGAAACGCATACGTATTCAGCAGAACCTCTTAAACTGAAGTTAAATGCCGCTTCTTACGCCCGAAAATTACCGCCGGAGGAATATACGGTCACAACGGACGAGACCATAAACATCGCAATGGCAGTCAGCCCGGATGCTCTTGTTTTTATCAACAACACCGATTATTCACCCATGATCAGCAATAACGGACACCTTTCCCTCATCCTGCCGCTTGATACCGTGGGCGAAAATTTTTATCATATCGATGTGCGCCAGCCTGGCCGAAGTATCACAAAAGACAGTATTACAGTTGTCCGAGAACTCCCCCAGCTCGCGCTGACTCCGGATTCTGTGTATATGCGCGTTTATAAAGACGTTTTTGAATGCACCGGCATCTCTGAGCCTGGTGCAACGATCACCTGCTCATCAAACGGCAAAGTCTCCTCATCAACGGCCTTGAGTGACGGCCGTTATTCTATTGTATGCGAATCGGAGCAGCTTGGCCTGAACATGTATGGCCTGCGTGCTTCCAGCGAGGGCTGGAAACCCAGTGAAGCTGTTATAGCTGTCGAAAGATTACCCAATCAGGACTCTTTTATTTCAAAAGCCCAGCAGCTTTCCGTTGGCGATGCGTCAAGAAGATTCAAGAGTTTATCGGGCAAACCTGTTCATCTGACTGGCTGTATTGATCATCTTGAAGCAGCTTTGTATATGAAAACTTTCGTACTGTTTTCGGGCAACAGCAGGCTGAATTGTTACTATCACGGCGACGCAGAC
Organism: Christensenellales bacterium; assembly: GCA_040768905.1. Lineage (GTDB taxonomy): Bacteria > Bacillota > Clostridia > Christensenellales > SZUA-584 > SZUA-584. The sequence goes on along the minus strand of JAXGMA010000001.1, from coordinate 778,354 downwards.
CTGGAAAATCAAAATCTCTATAACGTATACGGCATACCGGACACCAAAACAAACAGCTTTTATGTAATGTTCGTCGGTTAATCAACCTTGCGAAAACAAAACCCCAGATACAGCAGAGCCATATCTGAGGTTAGAAGTCGCGGCATGAAAATCATCACCGCCATGAAGAAAGTCAGCTTAAAAAAATCAGTATGCTTCTAAAATCTTCTTTGTGTATTCATAACTTGTCTTAATGACCCATTCAGGATCCTTTTCCCAATATTCCGGCCTGAAGGTCTCCACGGAAACCATGCCGTTATAATTCATCTCTTTGAGAGTGCCTAAATAGCTCTTAAGATTGATAACGCCTAACCCGGGAAAGCATCTGTCTGAATGATCGAGCTGCTCAAGCGGTTTTTCATCGCTGTCATCAAGGTGAACCGCAAAAAGCTTATCAGTGTCGATCATTTTCATGTCTTCAAAATTACTCAGCTTGTTGTACAAATACAGATTGAAAGCATCGACCGTGATCCCGACATTGTCCCTGTCTATTGATTTGACGATATCCCATGCCTGTCTGACCGTCCTCACACAGCAGCCGGGATTGCCAACCGGTTCAAAAGCGAGATTCATGCCATAACCTTCCCCTATATCCGCCAGTTTGTTAAGCCTCTCCACCGAATCTTCAAATATCGCCTTCTCACTTTGTGTGCATGGCAATGGCGTGATTCTCGGGCACACGATGATATAATGGTCGCCGATTTTTTCGCCGACTTTGCACGCCAGCAAAAAATCATCCATGACGCACTGCCATTCGCCATCATCACAAAAGTTAATATATATGGCATTAAAGGCGTGAGGTTTTATATGGCTGTTATCAAAAAACGCTTTCAAATCATCGGCTGAATGCTTATCCAAATACTTTCGCAGCATGTCAATCCTGATTTCAATAAAATCGAATCCGTATTTTTCGCAAAGAACAAGGTCCTTCTCAAGCGTCGAGCATCCCATCGCTGTTGCTTCATTATAGCTTGTTTTCATAAATCACATACCTCTTCGTGTCTTAACCTTTTTCATTCACATCTTTATAAAGCAGATTCAAGGATATTGATGATATCCTGCTTGCCAAGCTTCAAAAAGCTTCCGACATCTCCGTTTTCTGTGGCTTTTGCAGCCATTTCTTCAAATCGGCTGTTATCAATATCCAGCTCCTTCAAGCTGGTTGGCAGCCCTAATTCTTTAAAGAATAATTTTGTTCTTTTTATGCCCTCAAGAGCGACATCTTCAAAACTTCCATATTCGACATCAACATCCCAGACTCTTACGGCGTATTGAACGAAGCGTTCAAGCCCGCTTTTGTATACATATGACATCCAGGCCGGGATTACTGCCGTCAGCCCGGCAGCGTGGGTTACTCCGTACAGCGCGCTTAACTCATGCTCGATGATATGGCTTGCCCAATCCGCAGTCCTGCCGGAATCAAGATATCCGTTGTGAGAAAACGAGGCCGCCAGCATTACATCTGCACGCGCATTATAATCCCCGGGAGATTCAAGAAGTTTTCTGCCGTTGACGATCATTGAACGCATCAACGCCTCCGAAAGCCGATCAATAAAGTCAACGCCTTTTACCTGCGTAAAATATTTCTCCATAGTGTGGGAGATGATGTCTGCGATTCCGCATGCAGTCAAAAACGGAGGCAGCTTCAAAGTAAGCTCAGGATTGAGAATCGCAAACTGTGGCCGAAGCTCGTTGCTGTCAATGAATCTTTTGTATTTACCGTTTTCTTTCGTGATGACCGTCCCGGTACTGGTCTCGCTTCCTGAGGCGGGCAGCGTCACGATCACTCCAGTAGGCAGCGCTGTTTGTACTATCCCTGCTTTGCCTTCAAAATAATCCCAGAGATCTCCGCTGTATGGCACACCGGCTGCAATGCCTTTGACTGTGTCGATCACGCTGCCGCCGCCGACTGCCAACACAAAACCGATGTTGTTTTTCCGGCAAACTTCTATGCCTTCTTTTACCTTGCCCAACTCAGGGTTTGGCTTTATCCCTTTTAGCTCCGTAAAGCTTATGCCATTTGCCTTCAGCGAAGCGACTATACTGTCATACAATCCCAAACTCTCAATGATACCGTCGCCATAATGCACAAACAATATATTGTTGCTGTAAGGCTTTATTTGCTCACCGATCGTTTTTTCTTTGCCTTTTCCAAAAATAATTCGCGTTTTATTCTGAAACTCAAAATCAATCATGTTATAAACCTCTCAAAAATAGAATTGTTATCTCCAAATAACTTGCGGATGTTTTCTCGCAATGGTCTCTGAATAATAAATGTCCGGATCGGGATATCCAATAACGACAAACATATAGATTTCTGCTTCCTTTGGCATATCAAAAAAGCTTTTTAATTCCTGTTTGTTTCGGTAAGCATGCAGCAGAAGCCCGTTATAGCATCCGCCGAGCCCCATGCCATGCGCTGCAAGCAAAAGGTTGTGCGCAGCGATCAGACAATTCCATAATGCCTCATTGGCGTTGCCCTGTTCACGTTTTTCAGCATAGAACCCGATCGTTACAGGCGCTCCAAGCAGCAGCTCAAAACCCGCATCTCTCGTGATCACTCCGATATTGTCGTTCTTTTGAGCTCTGAAATAGTCTTGTGCCAGTTTTTCAAGCTCTTTGGTTTTATCCGGATCAGATACAACGATATACTTGACATCCTGCGCATTTCTGGCCGTCGGAGCCTGCGCTGCAAGCAAAAGCAGCTTTTCAATCATCTCTCTTGGAATGGCTTGCTTTGAATATGAGCGGATGCTTCTTCTTGTTAGGATCAGGTTCTCGACCTGCTGAGTGCTTGGCATATCAAGTCCTTTTATGCTTTTATCCGGTACTGAATCTTCAAAATCTGAAGAGACAGCGCCTGAAGGACAGACGCTTAAGCAATGGGCGCAGCGAATACAAAAGGTCGGCCTTTTGACAAATGCCTTTTGATCTGAATCCATTTCCAAAACTCTGACTGGACAAGCCTTTGCACAGCTTTGGCATCCTATACACTTATCCTGGTTGATATATATCAATATGCCCCTCCGCATGATTTTCTTTATTTATATATGAAGTACACTTAAATCTCCCCAATTTTTATTAGCGTTTTAAAATGCTTCTGATCTTCGATCGAATATTTCATCGCTTCTTCTATTTTATCCAACGAAAATTCACTGTCAATAAAGTCTATTAACTGATCGTTAATGATATTAGATTTAAGAATTTCAATGGCGGCCACATAATTTTTAGTGGCGTGTATCCTGACACCCACCATTTCGATCTCCTTGGCAAGCATCAATCCTGTATCAACAACATATTTATCTCCCGGTACGCCGACGATCACGATCCTTCCACCAGTCTTCACGCACTCCGTCATTTGCTCAGTCGCTATTTTTGTGCCCGAAACTTCGAACACCACATCAAAACCTTTCGACCCGGTGAAGTCTTTGGCCATGCTTCTCAAATCTGATTTTTTTGCATCTATGATTTTGAAACCAAGTTTTTCAGCAAAACGCAGCCTATAGTCATTCACTTCGCTGACAACGATTTTTGTTGCGCCCGCCAATCTTGCTACTATAGCGATCAGTAAACCGATGGGCCCTCCGCCAATTATCAAAGCTGTTTGGCCAAGCTTTAAACCGCTTTGTTTCACATCATGGACCGCGACCGCCAACGGTTCGACAAGTGTAGCCAGCTTCATATCAAGGTTATCCGGCATTTTAAAGACTTTACTGGCAGGAACCGAGACATACTCAGCAAAACAGCCATCGCGATGCACACCGAGAATCGCAAGTTTGCTGCAGACATTCTCTCTGCCCTCAATGCAGGCCTCACAGATTCCACAGGACTCAAACGGCTGTACAAAAACGAGGTCTCCCGGTTTTGCATCGATGTCATCTGCCGTGTTGAGTTCAACAAGCTTGCCAATAAACTCATGCCCCAAAACAACAGGGTATTTAGCTGTTTTGTGTTTGCCCATCATAACGTGGACATCCGTTCCGCATATGCCACCATATATGACCTTAACAAGGGCTTCATTTTTTCCTGCCTGCGGTATGATTCTTTCCTCCAGGCATACTTTTCCAATACTATTTACAACAGCAGCTTTCATTGTGTTTTCCTTAAATTAAGTTAAAAAAATTGATGATTCTTAAAAAAATATTCTGTTTGTTCGACTCTTTATACCCAGGCGCACAGAATAATCTGTGCGCCTGGGAGATAAAGCATGTCTAGCCGGTCTTTTTACTCATTAGTTCCCAAATGATGCTTTTATTTCAGGTATTGATTTGGGGAATTCAAAGCCAGGTATCTTGTAAAACTCGTTGTTCGGGTCATCATCATAGTACTGATCCATGTTCTCGCGGTTGATGACAGACACGGGGCCGAATGTTCCCATGGGCAGATTGCTCGGATCTTTTCCGTCTATGAAGATCGCTTTGATGAACTCGATGGTATGTGCGCCAAATCCAGGGCCGCCGAATGTGCCGGTGCAGATAAGGTCGCCAGCTTTGACTGCGTCAAGGCCTGTCTTTGCGCCGTCAGCAAATGCAGCGATCTTGATTTTGTCCTGAAGGCCACGAGCCTTAACTGCTTTTAGAGCGCCAAGTGCTTCGAAGTCATTACATGCAATGATCAGGTCAAGCTGGTCGCCGACAGCTGTCAGGATATCTTCCGTCACAGCCAGGCCGTCTTCTTCTGTCCAATTTCCGTCGCCATATGCCAGTACCGTAAATTTATTGACAGGGTCTTCTCCTTTGCCTGTTCTCTTCACCTGGTCAAACAAGTTGTAGCCTGCAAGGATGGCATCTTCTTTTGATGTGAATGTGCCGTTTTGTCTCTGGCGTTCAGCGATCATGCCGCTGATGCCGCCGCAGATACGGCTTTCAGATGTCGAGTTGCCCATTACGCCAAGCACGATGGCAAGGTTTACGTTCTGGTCCGGTTCGTATTTTGTGGAAATATACTCACCGCAGGAATATCCGACTTCAAACGGATTAAGAATAACTGTCGTTAAGATCGGGGCTGAATCGTCCATAACCGTGCCCATGCCGACGACCGGGATACCGGCTTCGACAGCTCTCTTGATGTCATTCACAGGACCCAAAACGTCACATGGGTCAACGACGATAATGTCAACGCCCCTGGTGATGAATGAATCGATGTGCTCGCTCTGTCTTTCAACGCTGCCATCGGCCACAAGCATATCGAGCTGGAAGCCGTATTTGGCTGCTGCCTCTTCGGCAGCCTTCTGAACTCCGATGAACCATGGGTTGCCAAGCGTGATCTCCGTCCAGCCGATCACTATTTTATTGGGGTCTTTCGGAGTCTTAGGCCATGCCTTGTCGATGTTCGCTCTGTCCTTTAGCTCCGGGCTGACAACACCCGTCAGCGAGGTTTGCGGCAACAATGTGTAAAGTTCATGCAGCTCGCCGTCCGTATTGGCCGCTGGTTCTGCCGGTTTCGCGGGGTCTGCCGGTTTCGCGGGGTCTGCCGGTTTCGCGGGGTCTGCCGGCTGTGCCGGGGGCGCTTCTGTACATCCTGCCATCACGATGGCAAAGACCATACATAAAGCCAGCAACAATACAAAACTCTTTTTTGCTCTGTTCATTCTACTTCCTCCTGTTTTTTCTATTATCAGCCATTATGGGCCGATAAACTTTATCAAACCAATCGGTTTCCCGAAAGGTATAGTTTACCTATGGCGTCTGCCGTTTTTATCGCACCCAAAACATCTGTCTGCGTGACTTCAAACGGGTGGTAGTGTGTCGTATCATGCTTTAAGACGCCTTTTGCCACAATATCAAATTCTTCGTCAGTCAGATCACCCAACATGATCTGGTCTAAAGTGATCGGAAGGCCGACGCTGACGCAAAAACTGTATATCTCATCCAACTCTTCCTTGGGCGCCCCTTCAAGCACAAGCATGCAGCAAGTTGAAAACGAAACGTATTCTCCGTGATACATGTGTTCTTCCCTGTGCGTTAAGTCACAAAAACCAAAATAGAAGCAATGGTCGGAAGCAATGCCGTTGGTCTCAAAGCCCACGCCGCTCAGCAAAATATTCGCCTCGATGATCCGGTTAAGATCTTTCGTCATGACTTTGTTCTCACAGGCTATCTTTGCGGACAATCCGTATTTTCTGACCAGTTCGTAGGACAGCTTTGCAAGCGCAAAGGATGTTTCGGTCGCTTTAGCATTGTAGTAATTGTTTTTATATCCTTGAACACATACACGCGCCCCAAAATAGGTTGAAAGCGTATCGCCCATACCAGCCACCAGAAACCTGACAGGCGCATTCATGATGACTTCCGTATCAACCAGAACGATATCCGGGTTTTTATTGAAAAATACAAGTTCATCCAAGGCGCCGTCTTCAAAATACATGGCAGCCAATGCACTCGTCGCAGCGTCATTTGACGCTGTCGTCGGAATGATCACTGTGGGCAGATTTAACTGGTCGCCGACTGTTTTTGCGGTATCAATGACTTTACCGCCGCCCATGCCAATAATACCTTTGCATTTTTCTTTTGTTGCGATATCAGCAAGGCGCTTAACTTCAATTTTTGTGCTTTCTCCGTTAAACCTTTCGAAGATAACGTGGAAATCTGACCCGAAACTGTTTTTTATCTTTTTTCCAAGATCATTTATCCTGTTCTGACTTGCAATTACAAGATATGAATCTCCGATCCATGAGATATGCTGCTTTATTCTGTTGAGCTCGCCAAAGCCCTGTATGTATTTCCCCGGCGATCCAAATATCTGAGTCATAACAAACTCTCCTTATCAGCTTTATTCAATACTTAACCAAGCCTGTGAAAATGACATAACATTTTTTGTTAATATGCCCTTTTTACAGCCGTTTTTTCATTATGTCGTTTTATTTTGTGTGTCTTGACAAATGTATAGCCTTAAGGCTACACACTGTCCTTCTTGCTGGTGATACCCTGAAGCAACACAGCGAGTATAATTATAGCGCCTTTTATTATTTGCTGCGGATAAGCCGCAACACTTAAAAGGTTCATAATGTTTGTGATCAAGCCTAATACTATAACGCCGATCAAAGTGTTGAACACTGTGCCTTTCCCGCCTGCGAGGCTGGCGCCGCCGATCACACATGCAGCGATTGCATCTAGTTCATAACCCTGTCCCGCTATCGGTACGCCTATCGTTGCTCTTGATGTTGATATGATTCCAGCCAAAGCGCTCAAGACACCGCTGAGTGCATATGCGAAAAATTTATATTTTTCAACGGTGATACCCGCAAGACGAACCGCAGTTTCATTGCTGCCTGTTGCAATGACAAGTCTACCAAATGTCGTATACCGTGTCACGAGAATGAACAAGACAACAACGATGATGCCGATCAAAATCGGCCAGGGAAAACCCAGCAAAGGCACATTGCCGCTGCCGATTTCGTTTAAGATCTTTGTCGCCGTCATATCTGTAGACAGCCTGACCGGCTGGCCGTTTGTGATCAGGAACGCAAGCCCGCGTCCCATCGTCATGACTGCGAGCGTGGCGACAAAAGGCGCCATGCGGAGTATGGATACAAGCAAGCCGCTGAAACTGCCGATGGCAAACCCAATGATCAAGGCAAAGAGTATCCCCATGATCAATCCGACTGCACTGCTCCATTTCCACGATTCTATGGCTACTGATAATACCATCGCGCTGACACCGGCAATAGAGCCCACAGAAAGATCGATCCCGCCTGTTAAGATGACCATGAGCATCCCTAAGCTGACCATAAGCAAGGGTGTATTTTGCCGCAGAAGATTAAAAATGTTTATCGTGGTGAAAAACACATTGGAAAGCAAGCTTGATACGATGATTAAAGCGATAAGCATAATGACAGCATTGTACCTGAGCACGAATTCTTTAACCGAAAAAGCTTTGCCGTTTTGATTTATTTGATCATTCTTCATTGACAGGCTACCCCCATACATAAATTGATTAAGCTTTGTTCACTGGCTTCATTGCCGTTGAGCTCTCCCATGAGCTTTCCTTCCCGCATGACGATTATTCTGTCACTCATGCCGACCACTTCCTGCATTTCGGACGAGATCATGATCAATGCGACACCTTCTTCAGCAAGCTGGTTAATGACCTTGTAGATCTCAACTTTTGCGCCGATATCGACACCCCGTGTCGGTTCATCAAGTATGATGACCTTACAGCCGGAAGCCAGCCATTTGATGAGCGATACTTTTTGCTGGTTGCCGCCTGACAAGCTGTTCACCAACGAATCAATAGATGTTGTTTTGACAGTCATTTTTTTGACAAGATCTCTGACCGTCGACGTTTCCTGTTTTTTGTTGATCCAGCCGAACAGCCCGCTGAACTTATTGATGGAACTTAATGTTGAATTGACCTTCACAGACATGTTAAGCAAAACGCCTTGTGCTTTTCTGTCTTCAGGCAGCATGCCCATCCCGAGCTTGACTGCATGGCGCGGCTTTTTGATATGCACTTTCTTATCAAATAAATAGACAACGCCTGAATCTTTTCTGTCCGCGCCGAAAACCGCCCGCATTGTTTCTGTACGACCGGAACCTATCAACCCGCTGATTCCGAGAACTTCCCCAGATCTGACTTCAAGCGAAATATTTCTGGCGCGTCTTCCGTTTGTAATATCTTCAACCTTGAGGACAACATCACCGATCTTTGCATGCCGAGGCGGAAACAAGTCTTTAAGTTCGCGGCCAACCATCATGGTCGCCAATCTGTGTTCATCAATATCTGTCACATTGACCGTATCAACGTTCTTGCCGTCCTTGAGCACTGTGATCCTGTCGCACATTTCAAAGATCTCATTCAAGCGATGTGAAACATAGATGATACTGACCCCTTGCTGTTTTAATTGCCTTAAGAGTTTGAATAATTGCTTGACTTCATTGGAGGCAAGCACCGCCGTAGGTTCATCCAAAACCAATACGGAACACTTCCTTGAAATCGCTTTGCATATCTCGACGACCTGCTGATAGGCCACAGATATATCACGCACTTTGGCTCTCACGTTAATATTGCCAAACCCAAGCTCATTAAGCAGCTCCTGTGCATTTTTTCTAAGTTGTTTCCAGTCGATGACCGACTTTCCAGACCCAAGGTTATCGATAAAAATGTTTTCAGCCACTGTCAGATCAGGAGCCAAGGCAAATTCCTGATAGATGATGGATATGCCGTGCTCCCTGCCGCTCTTCGGGCTGGTAATGTTCGCCTCTTTTCCTTCGATGATGATAGTCCCTTTATCTTTGGTATAAGCTCCGGAAAGAATCTTCATCAAAGTGGATTTTCCGGCACCATTCTCCCCCATCAGAGCGTGAATTTCACCTTGCTTCACTTTCAATGAGACATCCTCAAGCGCTTTAACACCGCCGAAGTGTTTGCTGATATCCGTCATATCGACCCTGATGGTGTTTGATTCTTGTGCGGTATCATTTTCTTTAACCATTCTTCCACCTCCCCCAGGTATTGCAGAACTATTTTATTGTGGATTCTGATAGCATTGTATAAACTGCATAAAATACATACCTATGGTCATATTTGACCAAACTGCTAATGTTCGATAGCGTTTATGTGTGCTTCGTTTTCATTTGTTCTTTATTGCTTTCATTTTATCTATTCTATATAGGCTTGTCAACATTTTTATCTCTTCATTTTTTTGAAATACATCTTATCTGTTCATATGAATAAGAAACAGATTCTTTATCTTTTCGGGCATGTTTTATTTATATTTTCCCTCAGCACCCCAGTTTTCATGTTCATTGATCGTTAGGAAAATATCTTTACTTTTCATCCCTAAAACTTTTTCAAAAACGGAATATACCTGTTCTGTTAAATCTTTTTTATTTTGCATCGGTGCTTTTTTATATAGGTTTATTTCTATATATGCAATCCCGTCATGTCCTTTTCCGCCAAAATACATGCTGCTGCCGCCATCAAACTTGATCATCAGCCATTCTTCCGTTTTTTCCGGAATGATGTCAATGATTTTTCCAATACTTTTTTTTATTTCATCCATTTTTTCCTGTGTCAGTTTTTTTGATGTGCTTATACTTATATATGGCATATAAATCTCCTTATAGATTGACTTTTGCTTTTACAGACATCTTAAAAACAATTCGGCAGCGTCTTCCTTCGAGATGGGTTTCGGATGCCCTCCCAAATCCCATTGAAAGCCACCAAAGCATATGTCTACTGCATTGGGTATCTCCTCTTTGCTAAGACCGTAACCTCCGAACGTGGGTGAAATTTCAATATCTTTGTATAACGACATCAATATTTCCGGAAGCTTTTTCGCCTTTTCTTCGGTTGTCAGTTTAAATATCGTTGGATCAAAAATTTCTGAGACCTTGGCAAATTTCTCCTGAGCGAAGGGAATAGTCCATTCAATAATCTGTGGGATACATGCGGCAAGAGTTCCCCCGTGGGGTGCATCTTTGAGTGCGCTGACCGGCTGCCCGATCGCATGGGGTGCCGCGAGGCCTGCCTGACAGATCGCTGCACCAGCTAAACTGCATGAAACCGCCATATCCATGCGCGCATTGAGATTATCTGGTTCATGGACGGCAGTCCGTATACTTTTTGCAAAGAGTTCAATAGATTTTAAAGATAAAGCTTCGGACCACGGTGTGGCGCCGTTGCTGATATACGTTTCAAATGCATGCGCAAACGTATCCATTCCTGTCAATGCCGTTACATCCTTGGGTGCAGAAACCATGATCGACGGATCAATAATGCCGATATCCGGAAAAGCGATTTTATTGATGATCGCACATTTTAATTTTAATTCAGGGTTGTTGATAACCGAACAGAAAGTGGCTTCAGTCCCGGTTCCGGCAGTCGTCGGGACAACGATATGCGGCAAACCTTTTGATGAAGGGGTGCGCACTTTGTCCATTTCATAATAGCGCACAGTATAATCCCAGCACGAGCCTCCATGTACCGCCGCAATGGCTATGGCTTTTCCGGAATCAATGGCACTGCCGCCGCCAATGCTGATAACAACATCGCATTGCTCTTCAATGCACTTTCTAACGCCCATATCCATATCCGTATAACGCGGATTCGGCTTGACTTCATAGAATTCGACCAGTTTAACGCCCTTTTCAGCAAACAGGCCCCTTATCTCATCCATCTTTGGCGTTCCAAACAGAAAAGGGTCAAGCACAGCAAGGGCCTTGTTTCCATATTCTTTGGCGAGCACGGCCAGCTCTTTGTATTTACCCACTCCGAATATCAATTTTACGGGAAAATATACTTCAAAAGGATTCATTCATTTTTCTCCGCGCTCGTCTTAATATCGTGGTGTCACAAACTGCAATTGCATGTCAGCTGCGTATGTTTCATGTTCTGCGTCATTATATCTCTATCCGCGTGTTTTTGTCAATATTATTTTCATATTTTGATATTTTATGAATTGATATTTTGATATTTTGATATTTTTTAAGGTTGCTTGTATATCAATGATGCTGTATAATGTTCTAGTATAAACATATTAAGGGGTTTTCAGATGAGAAAAGCCACTGTCCGCCGCAAGCATGTCACGATTGCTGATGTTGCAAAAAGAGCGAACGTGTCCGCAAGCACGGTCTCCCGTTATATCAATAACGAGGGCATGGTCAAAGAGGCGACAAAGCAATCAATCATTCAAGCCATCACGGATCTGGACTACAGGCCTTCTTCCACTTCAAATTTTCGTGTTCCTTTCATCACAAAGAATGTTGGCGTTTTTGTATCCGACATCATAAACCCTTTTGTCGGCGAATTGGTTGAATGTATCGAGAAAAACCTCATGGCAAAAGGTTACCTCATGACACTTTGTACATACAATACCGATAACAAGGTGTTAGAAATGTATCTTCAGGAAATGGTCGACAGAAAGATTGACGGATGCATCATTGCCTTTGCCAGGGTCCCTGAAACTAATTTGAATATTTACAGTTTAATCAAACAGTTAAAGGTGGTCTCTATACAGTCCGTTATTGATGATGTGGATCTGGTTGACTCCGCTGACGAACATGGCACAAGAGAAATCGTCGAGCACTTGATCGCCTTAGGCCACAGAAAGATCGCTTTTCTCGGTTATACTGATGCCGGCGCTTTTGCCAATCGTCTCAAAGGGTATAAAGATGCTCTTGCAGCACACGGCATCGCTTACAATGATGAATATGTCCGTTTCGGCTATCCGTCTCCTCGGTATGGTTATGAGAATACCTGCATGCTTATAGATATGAAAGATCGGCCTACGGCCATTCATTGTTTTAATGAATTCACGGCCAGCGGCGCTTATCTTGCCATAAGAGACAAAAATCTTAGTATTCCGCATGACATTTCACTTACTGGTTTTGACGGAACGCTCATTTCACGTTTATGCGCGCCTTCTTTAACCACCGTATCTCAGCCCATCAGTTCTATTGCTACTATCGCGACAGAACTTCTCTTCAAGAATATTTCCGGAAATTTATCCAATGGACGGCAGCACATTACCGTTCCGACGCGTCTGGTCCTTGGCCAGTCCACTTCCTCTCCGGCTTCTCAATAACTGCTCAACATAATTGCGTTGTTCTTTTTTTCACTTTGGGGCATGATGGTTTCTGCCTGACTTCATTTTCTTTATCATACTTTGCTATTAACGCATTGCTGTTTTTGTTTTTTAGTGTTTAGTGTTGATTGTTATTAATATATGCATAATCTAGTTGTAGACTCAGATAAAATATGTTATTATAGTTAAAAAAAACGGAGTGTCTTTGTCTTATGGAAGAACAGCCAATCGGGATATTCGCTGAAGAAAGAAAGAATTTGATCGTCAGCACAATCAATAAAAACAGCAAAGTCACTGTGCCGCAATTATGTGATTTGTTTAATGTTTCTCCCGCCACCATCCGGAATGATCTTCGTGACTTAGAATCCATGGGTCTTATCAAACGCACACACGGCGGTGCGATACAAAATAAAGAGCAGGCCAACTTTGAACCAAATTCCTTTGAGAAGGAAATTTCGCATGTCAATGAAAAAAAAGAGATCGCCGCGTGTGCCCTTGATTATGTCAGAAACGGCGATACCATCATACTTGACACGGGAACCACCATCTTCGAGTTTTCAAAATTATTAAAGCAAAGAAACAACTTGACTGTCGTTACTAACGATCTTCAAACCGCTTTTTATCTGGAAAGAGAGCCTTCTGTCAGCATCATTTTGGCTGGGGGTATATTAAGAAAAGGGTTTCATTGTACTGTAGGCGCAAGAACCTTGGCTTCTTTAGAGGGATTGCATGTTGATAAAGCCTTCATAGCCGCAAATGGGATTACCGTCTCACAAGGCCTCACAACGCCCAATATAGATCTGGCTAAGGTGAAAGAGTTTTATCTGTCTATGGCCAATGAAATCTTTTTACTGACAGACAGCAGTAAATTCGGAAAAACTTCATTCGTACGTTTTTCAGAATTAAGTGCCATCGATGTGATGATCACTGATTCAAAGATCCAAAAAGATATGCTTGAAGAACTTGAAAATATTGATATCAACGTCGTGATCGCAAAAAATACCCAGAAATAGCTCGGTTTCCCGTTCTGAACAAATCACATATAATTAGCCGGAGAAGCACTGCTTCTCCGGCTTATTTGTGTCACCTTGTTCATAATTTTATATCATGCTTCTAACAAACGACAGCGCTTCTTTTGCTTGTGCGTCAAGCAGTTCTTCACTCTTTTCCGGATTAAGCTCTCTCCATACTTTGATATCTCTTCCCACTTCGCCGCCCATCATGACAAACGGCTCCATGACAATCCTGCCGCTGTATCCAATGGATTTCAATGCTCCGAAAATCTCTTTCCATGGCATCCTGCCCTGTCCGGGAGGCCTTCTGTTTGTTTCGCCAATATGAAAATGCCCAAGTTTGTCTCCGGCAGTGATGATGGCCTGCGTCATATCATCTTCCTCAATATTCATATGAAAAACATCAAGCAGCAGTTTTAAATTAGGACTTCCGACTTCATCTATATAGGCGACGCCCTCGGCCGCAGTATTTATCAAATACTGTTCAAAGCGGTTCACGACTTCAAGGCAATACAGTACGCCGCAGTCTTCAGCCGTTTTGATGACTTCTTTTATGCCGGCGATACTGCGGTCAAGATATGGCCTTTTATCCCGAATGCCTTCATTGAGGACGCCGGGCCATGAAGAATAATTGATGCCGCCGAATACTTTACCTTCCATAAAACCGATCATTTCGATCGTCTTTTTTGCGTATTCGATGCCATTTCGCCGCACTGTCTCATCCTCAGAAGCCATGTCCTTGTCTGCCGTAAAACCAATACAGTATGTCAGCTCAACGCCTTTATCCTGCGCTGCCTTTTTAAGATCCCTCTGTTTATGTTTTGGCATCTCCAATACGGCACCCGAGCCGACCTCTAAGATATCAAAGCCGAGCCTTGAAACCTTATCCAGATATAACATATAATCCGCAGTCCAATCATGGGTCCAGAATGCAAAATATATCCCTACTTTATTCATGAACATCTCCCTCTTGTTTTTTGTTTTTTGTTTTTTATTTTTGTTTTTTAGTTTATGTTGTATTTTCTATGCTGCTTTTTTACCCGCGGCTTTGTAAATACGGCGCATACTGGCTTGCTGCTGCTATCTTCAGCTTCTTCCAGTTGGCAAACTCCAGGTATGCGTCCTCATTGTCGCCGTAGCCGAAAGTCATATGATGGTCAACTCTGTAATTGTATATCACTGAAAGCAATTCTTTAAGATCGAGCTTCTTGCCCTGCATCTTGAAGTTTTTGATCCAGCCGGAAGAACCCTGATACGCAATTTTGTCGATCATGTCTGCTGTAAAGACCACAGCTTCCTCCGCTTTGCTTGACAGACGGCTGACAGTCACCTTTCCCATTTTGAACTGCAGGTCGGCGACCGCGCCGCATCCGCACCATGCGCCGTTCTTATCGTAACAACCCATATTAAAATGCTCATCCCATTTGATGCCCTTTTCATCGGCCATACATTTGGGCGCCGGCCCGCAATGCCAAATATTCATCGACATGTCCTGTTCATCAAGGCTCACGAGGTCAACGAGCGATGACGGCTGGCCGCCAAAAGAAGATTCTATCAGCATACCGATTGCACCGTCAAAATCGGCTTCGCAGGCAGCGATAAGCCCCTGATTGTTTAATCTGCTGATAACAGCACATGGCACCATGCCGTATTCTTCACGCAGTCTCGTCCAGCAGCTGATCGCCAGTGCATTGTAACTGTTTTCGTTGGCAAAGTCTTTGAGCGCCAGAGATAAACGCGCCATTTTGTCCATCGATTCATCGCTGACGCTTTTTGTTGATGCGCCTTCCTCATGTATCAGGTCTAATTCGCTTTTCACATTGCTGTGTGCGTAAGCCTTTGCCCTCTTGATGATCTCTTCGACTGAGTGCAGCCTGCCTGTGTATGTCCCGTACAGCTTGTAGATCTGTGCTTCATTGACAGCTAAATAATCAAAGCCTTCCACCAAAGGGCCAACACAGCCGACTCTGCTGTGTTTAAGCAGCAGAATCGCTTTGATGGCTTTCAGCGTGATCTCGAACCTTTCTATAAAAAGCGGATTGTCCGTATACCCATAGAACCACTTGAATTGAATATTTTTGTCTTTGAGGTAAGTGCCAAGCACCCCTGCAAATATCATGGAACCGCAAAAAGAATTCAACGGCAAAAAGCCTTCCTGTGTGCCCTCAGGGATCGACCAGATCCCGATATAACTGTTCAAATTCCCGAACGGAATCACAGCATTTCCGATCGTGACGCTTGCAGAGAGCATCAGTGTGAAATCCACTCCCGCATCATTCAGCGTGTTGACTGCCTTAATACCGTCGTCGTAGCTGTAAACCTTTTCTCTCACAGGGAAAAAATCGAATCCCTTTTGTTTTGACAAGGCTTCGAGCTCAAGAACAATGCGGTCGAAAGCCTCGTCGTCACCCCGGGCGTTCCTGTGAAACAAACCGACCAACCCGACTTTGACATTCCTCATTATATCCCCCCCTATGTATTAATCTAATTGAACTATGATTTTCATCGCCTGATCTTTTTGTTTTTCAATAAATTCATAAGCATCAGAAAACTCATCAAAGCCAAATGTATTGGTCACGAGGATCCCGATGTTGATTTGTTTTTTTGCAATGATATCGATGGCTTTCAAAAAATCCTCTTTTTTGTACATCAGCGTACCGATCAGCCGAAGCTCCCTGTCTTGTATAAGCCCAAGATCGACGCTTTCCTTTTTTGAAAACACCGCGACAACAACAATATCGGAGCCTTTTCTTGCGTTGCTGATGGCTGCATCAATGGATGCGCTGACACCGGCGCAGTCTAAAATGCAGTCTGCTTTGTCATGGCCGAATTTTTCAACCAGCGCGGAGCCCAAATCAACCTTTTGTGTGTTGATGCAATGGTCTATATTGCATTTTGCTGCCAGCTCCAGACGAAAATCGCTTACATCAGTGATCATTACCTGCTGTGCACCCAATGCTTTTGCTGCCTGCCCGATCAGATTGCCGATCGGTCCCGCGCCGAGAACCAGTATTTTTTTACCGCTTATATCGCCCAGCCTACCAAGCGCGTGGACGGCCACAGCGACGGGTTCGATAAAGGCGATATCATTTAAGTCTGTGATACTGTCAGTCTTCAGCACGCTGGCTGCATTGATCTTGAAATACTCTGAAGCCGTGCCCGTCGTTTGAAACCCCAGTACTTTTAAATTATCGCAAATATGATACTGATCGTGAAGACAAGGGTAACATTCTCCGCACACAACCTGAGGCATGACCGTCACTAGGTCTCCTTCTTTAAGGCCTTGCACATTTTCACCGACTTTGGCGATTTCGCCCGAGATCTCGTGGCCCTGAACGATCGGATAAGAGGTGTACGGATGCTTGCCGTGATAAACATGGATATCCGAACCGCATATGCCGATGCGATGTGTCTTGATCAATACTTCATCCGGATTGATTTTCGGAATATCGACATCTCGAAATTCTATTTTCCCCGGTTCTATCATTACTGCCTGTTTCATCACTCTTCCCTCCGCTTAAAATAAATTAAATTTGGCGTAGCCATGATTGTTTATTACACTTACTTATTTGTTAAGGTTTTTAAAATGACCGCTCAACGAAACGATATATTGCGCATATGTCTTCATAAATTTTTCATATTTAGTATACATATCAGGGTCGGGTTTATAATCTTTAAGCACCTTCACATGTTCTCTTGCCGTCTTTTTCATATCATCGAAAATGCCGACCGCTTTTCCTGCAATGATCGAAGCGCCCCAAAGCGCAACATCGCTTCTGTTCAGCGTCGAGAAGGTTCTCCTGCATACATCAGCATTCATTTGGTTCCAAATCACAGATTTTGCACCTCCGCCGATGATTTTCACATTGTTAAAGGCATATTCTGTGTATAGCTTGTCTAATGTATCGAGCGTCAGAGCAAATTCATACGAGTATGATTCCAGCAATGCCCTGTAGAAATGCTCTTTTTTATGCGTCCAGTTGAAATTCATCCACATGCCTCTGATGTTTCCGTCAAAAGGCATGGCCCTACCGCCAAGCATGCCGATAGCAAGCAACCCGTCTGAGCCCGGTTCAATACCTGCAATGTTGTTTTCAATGATACGAAAAGCTTCGGACGGCTGGCCGGTATCTGCAGCAAAATTATCAATAAACCACTTTAAAGTGATGCCTGACCCTGCAAGAAAATTGTGCATATAGAATTCTCCGGGTATGGCAGAAGGGATCAGATCGACGCGCCGGCTGTCATAATCGGGTTTATAGCTTTCCACACAGCAGCTCATCCCGGCATAGGAAGCCGCTTCAAGTATGACCTCCCCGGGTTCAACGACAGCCGCCCCGAGGCATCCCGCGGGCTTGTCTCCACAGCCTGAGATAAGCGGAATGCCGCTTTTCAAACCTATCTTGCCCGCCATTTCAGCGGATAAGTGCCCGCAAATATCATACGATTGAACAATTTTGGGAAGCGTATTTTTATCGATCGACAAAGCACTGCACACTTTTTCGGACCACTTATCATTCCTTATGTCTGAGAGTCCCGTCCATTCAAGATATGACCTGTTGATGGAAGCCTCTTCAATAGGCACAGCGCCCAATCTTCCAAGGACATAGCTGCTGATCATGCAGTATTTTGCGATTTTCTTTGATTCTTCGGGAAAGTCATGCTCGAACCATTTGATCTTCGGGGCCATGACCGGCGAGTTTGTGCCCGCCTCTTCTAAAAAAAGGTCGGCATGTTCTTGCATCATTCTGTCAATGAAAGGCAAATATCTGCCATCCAGAGAGCAAGACCATGTTGTGATGTCGTTCCAGTCTTTGTCGACACCCATGAAGCCTGCCATCTGACCTGTAAACGAAATCGCTTCAACATTGCCGGATCTTTCACCAAGCTCTGCTGCCGCGCTGTTTATGCTTGCCAGTACAGAAGTAAATATTTCATCGCCATACTGAATATAGATACCGGGTTTGGGGCAATGTTCTTTTACGGGCTCCGAAGTAATCACCAGACAGTTGCCTTGTGTGTCGTATACACCCACCTTAATAAAGCTGGTCCCAAGATCTACGGCCATCATAAGCTTTGTCTGCATAAATGACTCCTTATATTTTTTATTTGTCAAAAGACATTTTGGGGCAAATCTCCTTCTTCTCGCCATAGCTGATGGCTTTGCCGTCTGCATTATCCTCGAACAAGATACGAGGCACTCAGCTATGTTTCAAAAAACAGAAATACACCCGATGCTTTTATTATAGATTATTTACTCATTATAACCAATATCTTGTTGAAATTTATCTTCCTTTCATACATTTTCTTTATCATTTCCGGCAGCTGCTTCAAACTGCACTGATGGGACATCAGAGGTTCGAGCTTTAACCTGCCGTCTTTTACATAGCCAAGAGTCGCCAGCCAATCAACACCCGGGAATGGTGCAGAATATGAGTTCCATGAGCCTGCGATCTTAAGCTCGTTCCTGATAATTAGCTCAAATGTCTTTGGCGGTATGACAACATCCTTATGCGATGAGCCAAGATACAGTATCCTGCCTTGCTTGGCTGCAGCCCTTATGCACTGTTCCTGAGTCAGTGACAATCCTGCTGTCTCGACCACTGCTTCTACGCCTTTTCCGCCTGTGATCCGCATGATTTCTTCTGCTGAGTCCACTTTGGATGCATCAATGATAGTATCTGCGCCCAGTTCTTTGGCGAGCTTTAATTTGTCTTTATCGATATCAGCTGCGATCACTTTAGTGGCGCCGAGGATTTTTATAAACTGAATAGCGAGCAGCCCTAAAGTACCGCATCCCAAAACGGCTGTGGTGTCACCCGCCTTGATGGGAATTTTACGAATACCGTGAAGCGTCACAGCCGCGGGCTCTATCATTGCGCCCTCAATGAAGGAGACATTATCAGGTAAATGAATGAGATTTTTCGGCTTGACTTTGATGTGCTGCGCAAAGCCGCCGTCCGATCTCGAGCCCATGTAATCATAGGTAATGCACTGCCCGTAGTTGCCTTTTTGGCACGAATCACACGCAAAACACGGCAAAATAGGGATCACGACAACCCTGTCCCCTTGTTTAAACCCCTCGACGCTGTCACCTGCTTTGCTTATCACACCGCAAAACTCATGGCCGGGTATGGTCGGAAAGCTGTAAGTCCCTGTTTTCATTATCCTGTCGGTATCTGAACCGCATATACCGGCAGCCTTGACTTCAACCAAAACTTCGTTACTGTCTGGCTCTTTATTGAATTGAACTTTTTCTACCCTTAGATCGCCCGGTGCATAAAGCACAGCAGCTTCCATAGATGAACCCATATATTTGGCTGTTCCTCTCTTGTTTTTTATTCATTGACCACAAATACTTTCATCGCGTCTCCCGACGCAGCCATTTTAAAGGCTTCATTGATATTTTCTATTTTGTATCTATGGCTGATCAAAGGCTTTAAGCTGATTCTGCCAGATGCAAGTATGTGCAGCGTCTTATAAAAGTCATCTTTGCTTGACCCTGTTGTTGCAAGTACGCTCAGCTCCTTATAGTGGATAAGATTTGTATTCAATGTCACGTATTCTTTCCCTAAGGGCAGCCCGCCAAAGAAATTGATCCTGCCGCAAGTCGCTGCCAGTTCAAGCGCAGTTGCCTGCAAATCGGGTACTGAACAGGCCGTAATCACAACGTCCGCACCAAGCCCGTCTGTATTTTGTTTGACCATCTCTACAATATCTTGCTTTGAAGTATCAATGATAACGTCTGCTCCGAATTTTTCTGACTCCTCCAGCCTTTTCATATTGATATCGGCAACCATGATTTTTGTTGCTCCGGCCAGCTTGTTGATAATGACATGCATGTTCCCGATCGGGCCGGCACCGATGACAAGTACAGTGTCTCCCGGAGAAGTCTTGAGCGAATCAAAGGCGTTGTAAACACATGAAAATGATTCGGCCAGCGCGGCCTCTTCAAATGATAAACCTTCCGGCACAGAGAAGACTGCGCCTGACGCGACGGCAAAATCGGGAACAACCATATATTCCTGGAAACCGCCGTCCAGGCTGATGCCAAATGCTTCGTATTGCGCGCATAGTTGGTTTTTGCCTTTCATGCATTCGCGGCACTTGCCGCACCCTATGTTCGGCGGGACGGCCACCTTCTCTCCAACTTTATACCCTTTAACATTTGTGCCGACAGCAGCTATCTCACCTGCTATCTCATGCCCGAGAACTCTTTTTGTGCCTTGCGGAATCTTGAAATGGCCGAATTTGAAGATCCTCAAATCAGTTCCGCATACCGCGCAGGCCCTCACCTTAATGAGAATCTCATTTTCCTTGATATCCGGTACTTTTTTCTCTTCCATCCTGATATCGCCGATTCCATAATAATATGCTACCTTCATACTGTACTACCGTCTCTTTTCAAATTTTATTAAAGCATTGACTGCTTTGTTTTTTTGATGATGGCACTTAAAGCATGAGCCGTTTAAAATCTGACAACAACTTTCATTACATCTTTTGTCCCGAGATTGCAAAGCGCCATTTCCATTGCGTTTTTGATGTCATCCACAGGGAATGTATGCGTGATCAGCTTTTGAAGATCAGTCTGGCCGTTTGACTCAAGCTCAACCGCAAGCTTATAGGTGTTGGCATATCTGAATATTCCTCTGAAATCCATTTCCTTATCAATCAGATCATACATGTTAAGCGGTGCAATAGGATCCTTGTACATCGCGATATGCGTCACCACGCCGCCTCTTTTTGAGATCCTTGTGCAATTTGAAAGTGTGAAATCGTTGGCAACAGTATCAAAAACCCCGTCAACGCCAAAGCCCTGTGTGGCATCCATGACAGTCTTATAAAAATCACTCTGGCTGGAGTCAATGACGATATCTGCACCGTATTCTTTGGCCAGATTGATACGAAAACTGTTTATATCGCACATATACACTTTGGATACGCCCATGGCTTTTGCCGCCATCAAAGTGCAAAGGCCAATCGTGCCGCATCCGAAAATGGCTATTTTATCACACATCTTCACAGTGCCGCGCTGCAAGGCATGCACCCCCACCGACAAAGGCTCTATCATGGCTCCGCAGTCATAGCTCATAGAATCATCCATCAGGAATGTCATTGCTGCCGGAGTCACCAGATATTCAGTCAAAGCGCCTTCAGTCATAGGGTGAGAACGAAATACCATATTTGCGCACAGGTTATATCTTCCGGTCAGGCAATACTCACAATGAAAACACGGAACGCCAGGTTCAACTGCGACCCTGTCGCCAGGTTTTCTGTTTTTTACTGCACTCCCGACTTCCATAATATCTCCGGCACACTCATGCCCAAGTATATGGGGGCCAGTGACGACATCTTTGCCCATCTTGAAATCTTTATAATAGTGCAGGTCTGATCCGCAGATGCCCACGCTTCTGACCTTGACAAGCACATCATGTTCGCCTATCTTGGGCATATCGATCATTTCTATCCTGATGTCTTTCGGGCCGTACAAAACTGCAGCTTTTCTCTTTTCCATTTGCGATGCGCATGGTGCCTTTGCGGCATATGCCGATTCGGCCACCATACTCTCCTTTCGATAAATATGTTGATACTGATTAAACGTGTGCCTTTAGTTGATTGTATACCCGCCGTCAATGACAAGATTGGATCCTGTTATCAAACCGGCTTCGTCAGACGCGAGATACAAAGCCGCAGAGGCAACTTCATTGGGCTGTCCGAACCGCCCGAGCGGTATTTTTTGAAGCGCGGATTTCGCCACATCATCCTTCCAATATCCTGCAGCCAGCTCAGTCATGATCACAGTCGGCGAAATCGCATTTACATTGATCGCGTATTTGCCCCACTCAAAGGCCATAGATTTTGTCATTCCGAGCAAGGCGGCTTTACTTGATGTATACGCCAAATGCCCGTCAATAGCCACGATGCCCGCCTGTGATGCTATATTGATGATTTTTCCGGGTTTGCCGTCCGCAATAAGCTTTTTTGCAACGAGCTGCGATAAGTAAAACGGGGCATTCAGATTGATATCAAAGGTTTTTTTCCATGTCTCAACAGGAAACTCATGCGCCTTTGCAAGCGGCCCTATGCCTGCGCAATTGACAAGTACATTGATATGGCCGATTTTCCCAGTTGCATCATCAAAGGCATCCTTGATGGCATTCAGATCACATAAATCCACCTTATAGGATAACACCGTGCATCCATTTCGCCTTAGGCTTTCTGCTTTTTCCGCTATGTCGTCAGAGATGTCGAAAAGAACAAGCTGACTCCCTTTCCTTATAAACAATTCTGCGATGGCGTACCCAATACCGCCGGCAGCGCCGGTGATCAGTGTCGTTTTTCCATTGAGGGAAAAATCTTCTTTTTGATGATTTGTGTGCTGTTGCGTTTTCAATTTTTTTACTCCATAAAGAAATAGTAAATTTGATTTCGCCTGTCTAATTCTGTTGTTTGTTGTTGTTTGTTATTATAATACCCACTATTTTTTTCACTGTCAATAATAATCTCAACAAAACAAGAAATAATCAATAAATGCCTGACATACAAGCCAAGGCATACATAACTTTTTTTCATCCATGGACGAGTCTAAAAAAAAAGCGGCTGCTATGCTGCAGCCGCTTTTTTTATTTATGTGTTTTTTATATCCTTATGGTTCTTCGGACATCAGGCAAGGCTTTCTTTTTTTGCCTTAGGGAGCGCTTTTTGCTTGTTGTCCTTTTCTCCGAGTATCAGCATTGGCACTTTTGCATTTCTGACAGTGTCGCGTGTGATCACACACTTTTTCACATCTGAACGCGAGGGAATCTCAAACATCACATCCAGCATAATGGTTTCAAGTATCGCACGCAAACCGCGCGCTCCGGTCTTGCGCTCAATGGCCATTTTCGAAATCTCACAAAGTGCTTCTTCCTCAAACTCCAATGTCACGCCGTCCATTTCCAAAAGCTTGGCAAATTGTTTGACAAGCGCATTCTTTGGCTGTGTCAGGATGTTGATAAGCGCCTGCTCATCAAGCTGGTGCAGCGTCACGATGATAGGGACGCGGCCCACAAACTCCGGTATTAATCCAAACTTGAGCAGATCTTCCGGAAGGATGTTTTTGTAAAGTTCCGAGAGGTCTTTATGTTCGTTGGACACGATTTTTGCGCCAAATCCCATCGTTTTGCGCCCGATGCGCCGTTCTATGATTTTATCGAGGCCCCCGAAGGCACCGCCGCATATAAACAAGATGTTGGTCGTGTCAATCTGCAGAAATTCCTGATGCGGGTGTTTGCGGCCGCCCTGAGGCGGAACGCTTGCCACCGTACCTTCTATGATCTTCAGCAGAGCCTGCTGCACGCCTTCGCCGGAGACATCACGCGTGATCGAAGGATTGTCGCTTTTACGGGCGATCTTATCAATCTCGTCGATATAGATGATGCCGCGCTGCGCGCGTTCAATATCATAGTCAGCGGATTGGATCAGCTTTAACAGAATGTTCTCAACGTCTTCACCGACATAGCCGGCTTCGGTCAGCGATGTCGCATCAGCCATGGCAAAAGGCACATTAAGAACGCGTGCAAGAGTCTGCGCAAGCAGTGTTTTTCCGCAGCCTGTAGGGCCGAGCATGACGATATTGCTTTTTTGCAGCTCAACATCATCCTGTTTGACGTCAGAGTTAATGCGTTTATAATGGTTGTAAACCGCTACAGCAAGATTGCGCTTGGCAGCCTGCTGCCCGATCACATAATCATCTAAAGACGCCATGATATCAGCGGGTTTTGGAACGTCACCCAATTCAAAAGCTGAGGCTTCCTGATAATCCTCCTCTATGATCTCTTTGCAAAGCTCGATACACTCGTTGCAAATATATACACCCGGGCCGGCGACCAAGCGCCTGACCTGTTCCTGCGCCTTTCCGCAAAAAGAGCATTTGAGTTGTTTTTGATCGTCGTTGTAGTTTGGCATCCGTTCACCTCTTTTCCGTTACTTGTGTTTCGGCGGAATAATCTCGTCGATTATCCCGTATTCGAGCGCTTCTTCAGCGCTTAAGAAATTATCTCTCTCCGTATCACTCGCTACTTTTTTAAGGGGCTGGCCGGTCCTCTCGGCCAGAATAGCCTGCATCTTTTTCTTTGTTTTCAGAATATGTTCTGCATGAATGGCTATATCCGTGGCCTGCCCGCGCGTGCCGCCTGAGGGCTGATGGATCATCACTTCACTGTTGGGCAGCGCCTTCCTTTTCCCTTTAGTGCCTGCAGCGAGCAGAAAAGCGCCCATTGACGCGGCAAGGCCGATGCAGATCGTGCACACGTCGCATTTGATGTACTGCATCGTGTCATAAATGGCCATTCCTGCAGTCACAGAGCCTCCCGGGCTGTTGATGTACAAGAATATATCCTTGTCCGGGTCTTCCGCCTCTAAAAATATCATCTGTGCAACGGCCAGATTGGCCATGTTATCTTCTATCTCACCGCTGATGAACACGATCCTGTCTTTAAGAAGACGCGAATAAATGTCATAGCTTCTCTCTCCCTTGCTTGTCTGTTCTATTACAAAAGGCACCAAAGTCATCATTATCCCTCCGATTATATAACTATACTATTCTATTCGTCTGAACTGTTTTCCTTCCCGGCTTTTTTCTTCTCGGTTTTTTTCTTTGGGGCATTGAGCACGGCGTTTTCAACCAGAAAATGCACCGTATTATCATACGCCAGATTTTCCTTGATATACGCAAGCTCATCTTCGCTGATGTTTTTACGGTAGTCTTCCAAAGCCTTTTTAGCCTGTTCAGCGCGCTTGGCGATCGCCTCTTCTAATTTTTCGCCATCAGCCTCAATGCCTTCTTTTTTCATAACAGCTTCGATCACAAGCTGCGTGCGCACTGTGTGTTCTGCACTTTCACGGTATTGCGCACGGACATCCTCTATTTTGGTTCCCGTCATCTCAAGATAGTCGGCAAGCTTAATGCCCTGATACATCATGCTGTATTCGAGCTGCTTGAGCTGATGGTCTATCTGATTCTCGATCATACATTCGGGCAGATCGATCTTTGCATTCTTGACCACAGCAGCAATGACGTTGCTCTCAGTCGCATCTTGGGCCTGCTTTTGCGCCTGTTCTTCAAGCCTTTGCCGTATGCTTGCACGGTAATCTTCGAGTGTATCGAACTCGGAAACATCCTGCGCGAATTCATCATTGATCGTTGGCAATTCCTTTTGCTTGACTTCATGCAGCACGATATGGAAAACCGCTTCTTTGCCTGCAAGGTGTGTGGCACGGTAATCCTCCGGGAAAGTGACTGTCAAATCTTTCTCTTCGCCTGCGCTTAAGCCGATGATCTGCTCTTCGAAGCCCGGAATAAATGTGCCCGAGCCCAGTTCAAGCACTTGATTTTCCGCAGTACCTCCGTCAAACAATTCCCCGTCAACACTTCCGGAATAATCGATGATCGCCTTGTCTTTGTCCTGTGCGGGACGCTGTACATCCACCCATCTTGCATTTCTGTCTGCAGCGCGGGCGATCTCATCTTCAACCTTTTTATCTATATTTTCGGCTTTTACCTGCTCGGCCTTAACACCTTTGTATTCCCCGAGCTTAACCTCCGGTTTGACAAAAATTTCAGCGGTGTATTGAACCCCGTCTTTCTTGCTTATCTGTGACACATCAAGCTGCGGCCTTGAAACTGGTTCCAAGCTGCATTCTTCCACTGCCTTTGAGTAGCTGTCAGGGAACACAATGTCAAAAGCGTCTTCAAAGAATATCCCTTCTCCGTATTGGCTCTCTATCACAGGCTTTGGCGCTTTGCCCTTGCGAAAGCCCTGAATAGAAAACTTGCTCCTGTTTTTGATATATGCCTGCTGCAGCGCTGCGCCAAAATCCTCTGCTGGTATATCCACGGTGAGTTTTACTTTGTTTGCGCCGAGCGCTTCCACTTTCGCCAATTTTTGTTCCTCCCGGTATAATAAATAAATAGCGGCTTGCCATCTTGCAAAAACACCGCTCTATATAGTAACATAAGTATAAATTCAATGCAATCAAAAACGCGGCAATGTTCATTGAAATTTCAATTTATCAGCACTATGTGTTTTGCACGGGAAATATCCGATGCTTTTTGGCTTCAAACAGCCGCATTAAACAAAAAAAGGGTTGAATATTTATGCATATTGTTGTATAATTATTAATATTTTATATGGAGGTTGGTCAATGACATACAAAAAAGTGCTGCTTGCCTACTCCGGCGGGCTTGATACATCGGTGATCATCCCATGGCTGAAAGAAAACTATGGTTGTGAAGTGATCGCCATGGCCGCTGATGTCGGCCAGGGGGACGAGCTTGCGCCGCTCAATGACCGCGCGATACAAAGCGGCGCCAAAAAAATATATATCGAGGATCTGCGTGACGAGTTTGTCAGGGATTTCGTCTTCCCAACGCTAATGGCCGGCGCTGTCTATGAGGGCAGATACCTGCTCGGCACGTCGATGGCACGCCCGGTGATCGCAAAAAGGCTTGTTGAGATCGCGCTGCGCGAAGGCTGCGACGCGATCTGCCACGGTGCAACGGGCAAAGGCAACGATCAGGTCCGCTTCGAGCTGACCATCAAGGCGCTGGCTCCCAAAATGGCCATCATTGCCCCATGGCGCGAATGGAACATCAAATCACGCGAGCAGGCGATCGATTACCTTGAGCAGCGCGGGCTGCCTGTTCCGGTATCAAAAAAGCGGCCTTATAGCATGGACCGCAACATCTGGCACTTGAGCCACGAAGGGGCTGATCTTGAGGACCCCTGGAATGAGCCCAATGACGATCTATACCTTATCTGCACGCCGCCTGAATCCGCGCCCGGCAAACCTGCTTATGTGACGGTCAGCTTCGAAAAAGGCGTTCCTTCCGCGGTAGACGGCAAAGCCCTCCCGCCGGTCAGTATCATTGAGACTCTCAACGCTATAGGCGCGGAAAACGGCGTAGGCATAGACGATATCGTCGAAAACCGGCTTGTGGGCATGAAATCGCGCGGGGTGTATGAAACGCCGGGCGGCACAGTGCTTTACGAGGCGCACAGGGCGCTTGAGAGTATTACGCTTGACCGGGACACGCTGCACTACAAACAAGGCGTCGCATTAAAATTTGCTGAGATGGTCTATTACGGGCAGTGGTTCTCGCCGCTGCGCGAAGCGCTGAGCGCTTTTGTGGACAGTACGCAGCAAAACGTATCGGGCGACGTGCGCCTTAAGATGTATAAGGGCCGCTGCACAGCCGTCGGGATACGCTCTTTGTATTCGCTGTACAGTGAGGCGTTCGCGACATTCGGCGAAGATGAAGTCTACAATCAGAAGGATGCAGAAGGGTTTATCAACCTGTTCGGCCTGCCTTTGAAGGTCAAAGCATTGCTGGACGCCGAAAGGAAACAAAAATGAGCAAAAAGATGTGGGGCGGCCGCTTTGAGTCTGAGACAGATAATCTCGCGGCAGGCTTTCATTCATCGATTTCGTTTGACAAACGTTTATACCGCGTAGATATCACGGGGAGCATTGCACATGCAAAAATGCTCGGCGCCACAGGCATCATCCCTCAGGCAGACAGTGAAGCGATCGTTGGCGGACTGGAATCCATATTGAAGGATATCGAGAACGGGAAAATCGCGTTCTGCGAAAGTGATGAAGATATCCACATGAACATAGAAAGGCTGCTGACGGAGCGCATCGGCGAGGCCGGAAAACGGCTGCACACGGGACGCAGCCGAAACGATCAGGTCGCGCTCGATGTGCGCATGTTCTTAAAGCAGGCATGCGATACGACAACCGAACAGATAAAAGCGCTGATGTCAATACTTTGCGGGATAGCGGAGCAGCATCTTGAAACCGTGATGCCTGCGTATACGCATCTGCAAAAAGCGCAGCCCACGACGCTTGCGCATCATATGATGGCTTATGCCCAGATGTTCCTGCGCGACTGCATACGGTTCTCACACGCTAAGGCTGCCGCCGATATGATGCCTCTTGGTTCGGGCGCGCTTTGCGCGACCACTTATCCGCTTGACCGCGAAATGGTCAAGGATGCGCTTTCTTTCTCGGCATTGACCCCCAACAGTATGGATGCAGTTTCCGACCGCGACTGTGTGCTTGATTATTTATACGCATGCGCGGTATGTGCCATGCATCTCTCGCGGCTGTCTGAAGAGATCGTATTCTGGTCGACCCATGAGTTTGGTTTTATTTCGCTTTCCGATGCGTATGCAACCGGTTCAAGCATCATGCCGCAGAAAAAAAACCCGGACATGGCTGAATTGATACGCGGAAAAACAGGGCGCGTTTACGGCAGTTTGATGGCACTGCTAACAACAATGAAGGGGCTTGCGCTCGCCTACAACAAAGACATGCAGGAAGACAAGGAAGCTCTTTTTGATGCGCACGATACGCTGCTCGCTTGTCTGCCAGTGATGGGCGGCATGCTGCGCACAGCTGCCTTTAATACGGATCGTATGCTCAGCAGTGCAGGGCTTGGGTTTGCCAACGCCACCGACGCGGCAGATTACCTTGTCAAAAAGGGGCTGCCGTTCCGTGATGCGCATGAAATCGTCGGCAAACTTGTGCTTTATTGCGAACAGCACGGCAAATCCATTGATTCGCTTTCTCTGGATGAGCTGAAAAGCCATTCTTCGTTGTTCGATACGGATATCTTCGATGCGCTCTCCCTGAAAAACTGCATCGAACGCCGCGGCGTATTCGGCGGCCCGGGCGCAAAAAGTGTCAAAAAACACATGGCTTTGATCAAGGAATTCATTGCCGAATAGAAGTAAAACGCTGACGGGAACTTTTTTTTGCGGAAGCGTCTTATTGATAAAAAGGAGCCAAGAACATGAAGCATTTTTCTTTGTATCTCGGCCTTTGCCGCAGCTTTTTTGCTTGCAAGCTGCACGCCGCCGAACAGCGGCAAAGATTTACCGGTAAGCCCCGGCCCTACAGAAAAAAGCGCACAGGATACAGCTGACACGGAACCGGCTGTTGTAACGCCCGGGCCGGCCTTAACGCTTGAATTTTCCGCACAATACATTCGTACTGATGGATACGACGAAAAAAGAAGTTACCCTGCTGCCACGCTGATCACATCCGCAGATGAGCTTAAGGCTTATTACGATGCCTACAAAGGCTCCTTTGACCTTGAAAGCCGTCAATCAGACGGCGCGGATACGAACTTTTATGATGCGATGCAAAAGTATGGAAGCGCGTATTTTAAAAACAACTGCCTCGCGCTCGTTGTTCTTGAAGAACCCAGCGGCTCAAACCGCCATAAGGTTGTGCGCGTTGATTCCGATGCGGATAAGCTTAAAATAAGCATTGAACGTATCGTTGCGATGATCGGCACAGACGATATGGCGCAGTGGCACATTATCATCGAGCTGCCCTTAACGGCTGCGGAAAAAGAGCTGCGCGTGTCTTTGACCGGTACGGAACCTTTGAATAATAATAAATCCTTTTGATCATGCGATGCGGAAAAAAATCAGTATAAAAAAGAGAGGCCTTTTATCGCCTCCCTTTATGCATGCAACCTACCTTGTTTGACCGCTGCCGCGCACAATATATTTGATTGTGGTCAATTCTTTAAGGCCCATCGGGCCTCTGGCATGCAGCTTCTGTGTGCTTATGCCTATCTCCGCGCCAAACCCGAACTCCTCGCCGTCAGTGAAGCGCGTGGAAGCGTTGACAAACACCGCAGCGGCATCGACGCGTTCCAAAAAAAGCTCAGCATTCGCATAATTCTGCGTCACGATGGCTTCAGAGTGTTTTGTACCGTAAGTGTTGATATGGGCGATGGCTTCGTCAATACTATCAACGACTTTTACGGCGAGTATGTAATCCAAAAATTCCGTATAATAATCCTGTTCTGTTGCCGGTTTTATTTTTATGATGCTGCACGTTTTCTCACAGCCGCGCAGCTCAACGTTTTTAAGCTTTTTCGCCATCAGCGGAAGAAAACCCTGCGCGATATCTTCATGCACCAGCAGAGTCTCTGCCGCGTTGCAAACTGAAGGCCGGCTGGTTTTGGCGTTGTGGATGATGTTTATGCCCATATCAAAATCTGCGCCGGAGTCAATATACACATGGCAATTGCCCACGCCCGTTTCTATGACAGGCACGGTCGCATTCTTGACCACAGACTGTATCAGCCCAGCGCCGCCGCGCGGTATCAGCACATCGATAATGCCACTGAGCCCCATCATGTACGTCGCCGCTTCACGCGATGTATCGTCAATAAGCGTCACGGCATCCTCGGGCAGCCCTGCTTTGGCCGCTGCTTCGCGCAGCACACGCACAATAGCGATGTTGGAATATATCGCATCGCTGCCGCCGCGCAAAAGCGCGGCATTCCCCGTTTTGATACAAAGGCCTGCTGCGTCTGATGTCACATTGGGACGGGCTTCATAAATGATGCCGACCACGCCGATCGGTACGCGTTTGGCCCCGATGCTCAGGCCGTTCGGACGCAAAGAGGTATGGATGACCTCCCCCACGGGGTCGGCAAGCATGGCTACGCTCTCCAAACCTTTTGCCATCCCTTCGATACGCTCGCGGCTGAGCGCAAGCCTGTCTAAGAGCGCATCTGAGGTGCCCTTGTTTCTTCCCGCAGCCAGATCCTTTTGATTTTCTTCAAGGATATAATCTGTGTTGTCGCGCAGAGCCTGTGCCATACCGCACAACCCGGCGTTTTTTTGGCGCGCGCCCATGCAGGCGAGTATACCCGAGGCCTTTTGCGCATTTTTAGCTTTTTCCAGAACGTGCTGCATCTGCGGTTTCCTCCGCCATAAATTTATGCCATTATAACACTATTTGCATCCGGTGTCACGAGGTTGTATAATACAAAATCGGAGGATGCACCATGACACAGGACGGGCTGACACTTTTTTATACGGTCAATGAGATAAAGGAACATATCCTTCGCTGCAAGGTCGACAAAATTCACCAGCCGCAGCCGGGCATGCTTGTGATAGCTCTGCGCGCGCCGGGCAGAAACCCCCGGCTGCTCATCAGCACAGGCGCTTTTAACTCACGGCTGCATCTGACCTCATACAAATATGAAAACCCCTCCTCCCCTCCTGCCTTCTGCATGTTTTTGCGAAAACATCTTTCCGGCGCTACCGTGACCGGCATTGAGCAGACGGGCTTAGAGCGCATCGTCACACTGAACTTCTCTGCAAAAGACGAACTTGGCCTTTCAAAAAACCTTTGTCTAATCTTTGAATTGATGGGCAAATACTCGAATGCGATACTCGTTTCTGAAGGCGTCGTCATGGACAGCCTTCGGCGCGTACCGCATTCCGTCAGCCGCGTACGCTGCGTGCTGCCCGGCATTGCTTACAAGCCGCCGAAGTCAAGTAAGCTCAATCCGCTGCACATCTCCCGCGCAACGCTTATTGAAATGCTCGAAAAGCGCGGCGATGCAAAGCTGAAAGCTTATCTGTCGTCGTTTCTCCAAGGGGTCTCCGGCCAGGCTGCAGACGAAATACTATACCGCTATATGCCTTCAGGTTTCGCCCATAAGCCCAAAGAGGCTGAAAAGCTCGCTGATGTGATCATTGATTTTTTTTCGTCTGCTCCTTTGCCCACAATGTATCTGCGTGAAAATATGCCCTTTTTATATTCACACTGCCAATATAAAAGCATACAGTCAGACGCTATGGCATACAGTTCATTCAACGAGATGACCGACGCCTTCTACAGCAGGCTTGCCGCGATCAAGCTGCTCTCAGGCAAACGGGATAAGCTGCACAAATTGGTAACAAAACAGCTTGAAAAATTGATCTCCACGCTGCAAAAACAGCAGATTTCTGCGGAACGTGCAAAAAAGGCGCAGATCTATAAAACAAGGGGAGATATAATCACAGCCAACATTTATCAAATCAAGCGCGGACAGCAAACGCTTGTGGCTCAGGATTTTAAAACAGGTGAAGATGTCGCCATCCCTCTCAATGCCCGTTTGTCACCGGCTGCAAACGCACAGCAGCAATACAGGCTTTACAATAAGCTGCGCGCCGGAATTGGTATCATCCAGAAGCGGATGGCAGAAACACAGAATGACATTGCTTTTTTGGAAAGCGTACAGGTTTCTGTTGATACATGCGAAACGGCGCAGGAACTCAGTGAA
The DNA here is from genome assembly GCA_040768905.1 of Christensenellales bacterium. GTDB lineage: Bacteria > Bacillota > Clostridia > Christensenellales > SZUA-584 > SZUA-584. Next base: position 745,653 of record JAXGMA010000001.1, on the reverse strand, counting down.
ATCGAGTTCGAATTGATAAAAACAGGCTTTTTTCCGCGCACTCAAGCTGCAACGCACCGCACTCAGCACGCGCCTTCACAGCCGCACCGTTTTAAGTCTTCTGAAGGTTATCTCATTTATGCCGGCAAAAACAACCGGCAGAACGATCTTCTCACATTGAAAACGGCAGCATCAGATGACATATGGCTGCACACCAAAGACATTCCCGGTGCGCATGTTATTATCGCCGGCGCCAAAGGAGCCGTTCCAAGCGCGACGTTGTCAGAAGCCGCTGCGATAGCCGCTACGCTCAGCAAAGCAAAATACGGCGCGAAAGTTCAGGTGGATTATACGCAGCGTAAAAATGTACGCAAACCCGGCGGTGCGCACCCGGGCATGGTCATATACGAAAAACACACTTCCCTGCTTGCCAGCCCTGACAAAGCGCTGCTTGAAACCCTCCGAAAAAAAGAAGAGCAATAAAAAAAGACCGTTTAGGTCTTCTTTCGTTTGCCTTACTTTGAGCTGATTTCGTTGTCCGGAAGCTCCGAATCTTCTACCGTGGCCACTGCGCCTTTGGCAAATACCATACGCACTTTGTCAGGCAGCACTTCAACAGTGATAAGGTCTTCCTTGACAGCTACGATTTTTCCGTAAATCCCGCCAATCGTTTTGATCATCTTTCCCGGCTTGAGGCTTTCGAGCATTGCCTGCATTTGCTTTTTTCTTCTCCTCTGTGGTATGACCATCAAAAGAATAAAAACCACAAAAATGCCGATCATCGGCAGAAAGCTCATCAGATCATTTGCAGTTCCAGTACCCATTCCGTATACCTACCTTTTTAAAAAATATCATATTAACATATATTATATGAGAAAAGGCAAATAATCAACTGTTTTTTAGCGTAGCCTTTGTTTATTTGCAAAAACTTCATCCTTTATTACGCAAAGCTTTTTTGCGCAAAGCTTATGTATAGGCTCTATTGTGCAGCTTATCCTGTATAATCTGCAAAGAACTCTTTATGAAATTCAGCAAAGCCGTTTTGTTCAATTGCAGTGCGGATATCCTGCATAAAACATAACGTGGTGTGTATGTTATGTATGGACAACAGCGTTGCCCCCAGGATCTCACTCGTTTTGACAAGATGGCGCACATAGGCGCGTGTGAAATTCTGGCAGGTATAGCACGAGCAGCCCTGCTCTATCGGCGAAAAATCTTTGGCGTACTGCGCATTACGTATCACGATCCGCCCGCGCCGCGTGAGCGCCGTCCCGTTGCGCGCTATACGCGTTTGCAGCACACAATCAAACATATCGATGCCCCGTGCGACGCCGTCGGCGATGCAGTCAAGAGAGCCTACACCCATCAGGTACCGCGGCTTTTCTTCAGGCAGCAGCGGTACGGTCACGTCAAGCATATCGTTCATCAATTCTTTGGGCTCGCCGACGCTCAGGCCGCCAACGGCATTTCCGGGAAAGTCCATGGATGCGATCGCTTTGGCGCTTTCTCTCCGCAAGTCCACAAATGTACCGCCCTGCACAATGCCGAACAAGGCCTGGTCTTTCTTTGACTTTGCCTGTTTGCAGCGCTGCGCCCAGCGGTGTGTACGTTCCATCGCGGCCGCTGCCTCGTTGTACTCCGCGGGATAGGCTGTGCACTCATCGAATGCCATGATGATATCTGCGCCCAGCGCCTGCTCGATTTCCATGACTTTTTCGGGGCTCAGCATATGCTTTGAGCCGTCAAGATGCGAACGGAACTCTACCCCGGTTTCCGTGATTTTTCGAAGATCCCCGAGAGAGAAAACCTGAAACCCCCCGCTGTCGGTGAGTATCGGCTTGTCCCAGGCCATAAAGCTGTGCAGCCCGCCCGCCTCTGCAACAACATCGTGGCCGGGGCGCAGATAAAGGTGGTATGTGTTTGCAAGTACGATTTGTGTTCCGGCAGCCTTTAACTGATCCGGCGTTAAGGCCTTCACGGTGGCCTGCGTACCGACAGGCATGAAAACAGGCGTTTGCACGGGCCCGTGAGGCGTATCGAGGCAGCCAGTACGCGCAAGCGTTTTGGTGCATTTTGTGTGTATCTTAAGACTAACAGCCATTATTTCCTCCGTTACAATATGAGCATGGCATCCCCGAAGCTGAAAAAGCGGTAACGCAGCTTTGTGGCCTGCTTGTAAAGCGCAAGCGTCTGCTCACGTCCGGCAAAGGCGCTCACAAGCATGATCAGCGTGGATTCGGGGAGGTGAAAATTTGTCAGCAGCACATCAGTGGCTTTAAAACGGTAACCCGGAGTGATAAAAATGTCCGTAGACCCGCTTCCAGCACGCACCATGCCGTTTGTATCTGAAACCGATTCAAGCGTGCGCACGCTGGTTGTGCCCACAGCCACGATCCGTCCGCCGCGGCTGCGCGCAGTATTGATGCGAAAGGCAGCATCATCTAAGACCTCATAGTACTCTGCATGCATGGGGTGATCGCTGATATCCCGGGTTTTGACCGGCCGAAACGTGCCCAGCCCCACATGCAGCGTCAAACGCACGATTTCGACGCCTTTTTGCTCAACCGCTTTGAGCAGCTGCGGTGTAAAGTGCAGGCCTGCCGTAGGCGCGGCGGCAGAGCCGTCATGGCAGGCATAAACAGTCTGATAGCGTGTTTTATCCTCAAGTTTCTCATATATATAAGGCGGCAGCGGCATCTCGCCCAATGTATCGAGTATCTGTTCAAAAACGCCGGTAAAATAAAAGCGTACTTTTGCGACGCCATCAGCTCCCTTGCTTTGCACCTCAGCGCGAAGCGCGTCCGAAAATACCAGTGTATCGCCGATCTTAAGCTTCTTTCCGGGACGCAGCAGTACCTCCCAGTCAGTCAGAGACAGGCGGCGCAGCAGCAGGCATTCGCAGATACGCTCCGTGCCGCTCTTTGTGCCCATCAGCCTGGCCGGCAGCACTTTGGTGTCATTTAAAACAAGGACATCTCCGCATTTAAAATACTTGGTAATGTCAGAAAAGACCCCGTGTTCCGTTTCGCCCTTATTCCTGTCGTATACCAGAAGCCTTGAAGCGTCACGCTCTGCAATGGGTTTTTGAGCGATCAGGCTCTCGTCCAGATCGTAGTGAAAATCGCTGGTTTTCAATCATTCCTCCGTGATGTCAATCCTCAGCTGCTGGGTGCTGTTTTTATACTTACAGCCCAGATGCGCATAAGCAAGCTGTGTGGCCACTCGACCTCGCGGTGTTTTGTTGATGAACCCCAGCTGTATCAAAAACGGCTCATAGATATCTTCTATGGTCACATTCTCCTCGCCGGTTGCAGCACAGAGCGTATCAAGCCCCACCGGCCCCCCGTCAAATTTATAAATGATCGCCTCAAGTATCGTTTTATCAACGCCGTCAAGACCGATCTCGTCGACCTCAAGCTGCTCCAGGCCATACCGCGCCATGGCGAGCGTCACGCGCCCCTCGCCTTTGACCTGTGAAAAATCTCGCACGCGCTTTAGCAGCCTGTTGGCGATACGCGGCGTTCCCCGAGAACGCGATGCGATCTCCAGTGCTGCATCGTCATCTATTGCTATACCAAGTATGCCCGCTGAACGCATGATGATATCCCTTAATTCTTCTGCGCTGTAAATCTGCAACCTGTTGATGATCCCGAATCGGTCGCGCAGAGGCGAAGTAAGCATGCCGGCACGCGTGGTTGCCCCCACAAGCGTGAATGAAGGGAGCCCGAGCCGTAGCGTACGTGCGGAAGGCCCTTTGCCGATGATGATATCAAGCGCGAAGTCTTCCATCGCCGGATAAAGCACCTCTTCGACGCTGCTGTTTAAGCGGTGGATCTCATCAATAAACAGCACGTCTCCTTTATTTAAGTTGGTCAGTATCGATGCCAGATCGCCCGGCCGCTCTATCGCAGGCCCTGAAGTCACACGGATCCCGGCACCCATTTCTGCCGCAATGATATAGGCCAGCGTTGTTTTTCCTAGCCCCGGCGGGCCGTAGAGCAAAACATGGTCGAGAGATTCTGCGCGGCTTTTGGCTGCCTGCATGAATATTTTAAGGTTTTGCTTGGCTTTGTGCTGCCCGACATATTCAGCAAGCGTAGCGGGACGCAGCGACAAATCATTAATATCGTCCGTTTCACTGTGCTGCGCAGATACGATCCTGTTTTCGTCCAAAATCGTCCCTCCTTTATGCGCCTATGCGTTTTAACGCCATCAGTATGAGCTCTTCAGTTGTGTCGCCGAGGTTTTTGACAGAAGAGACGGCACGCGTAGCCTCCGCACGGTTATACCCCAGCGACACCAGCGCACTGATCGCTTCGGCTTCTGCACCGGCTGTGCCGGGAACCATACCCGTATCGCTGTTAAGCATCTCGGACGTATGGATCTTTTCCGCAAGGTCTATAATGATACGCTGTGCCGTTTTTTTGCCTATGCCAGATATTTTTTGAAACGCAGCTTCGTCAGACGTGATGATGGCCACGGCCAGTTCGCTGACTTTCATGGCGGAAAGCACAGCAAGCGCAGCTTTGGGGCCAATGCCGGACACACCGGTCAGACGCACGAACATTTCTTTTTCTTCAGGCATGACAAACCCGTAAAGCATGTGCGCGTCTTCCCTCACCACGAAGTGGCAGTACAATTTAGCTGTCTGCCCCGCCTGTAAACGCATCAACGACTGCGCAGTCGAATAGATGCGGTAGCCGATGCCGCCGGTCTCTATCACAGCGCTGTCCTTCTCTATGCTTGCAACCTCACCGCGAATATAATCGTACATTGAAAACCTCTCTATCTGACGCGGAATGTGTCGGCAAAACGGCTCGAGTGTGCATGGCAAATGGCACAGGCCACAGCGTCAGACGCATCATCTGGCCTGATCACATCGTCAAGGCCTAAAAGCACACGCACCATCTGCTGTACCTGTTTTTTATCAGCACGCCCGTATCCGACGATAGCCTGTTTGATCTGCATTGGGGTATACTCATAGAGCATAGCGCCCGTAGAAAAAGCAGCCGCCATGGCCGCTCCGCGCGCCTGCGCAACCTGGATCACGGTTTTGACATTCCGGCCAGAGAACAGCTCCTCAAACGCTATTGCATCCGGATCATGTTTTCTTATGATGGTCAGCATGCTTTCATGGATGATCTTGAGCCTGCGCGGCAGCGGCATGCCCGCCTCAGTCACGATGGCGCCGCAATCAATAAGATGCAAACGGCTGTCATCAAACCGGATCAAGCCGTATCCCATCAGAGCCAGGCCCGGATCAATACCTAGTATAAGCATTCAGGCTGCCTTTCAAAGATTTCTGGTATAACTATAAATGCAAGCAGTGCGTCTGTCAAATATAGCTCCGCATCCTTCACACATACACCTTAACAAATGTCGCTGTTGCGTAAAACCCAATCGCTTACTTGCCTCTTGTTATCAAAGAAAAGGGCTTTGTATCAAGCCCGTTATGCCCATATTTTTTCGTATTTCTCTCTTGCCAGTTTCAAGAACTCTTTTGGTTCCATGGCCCACAGCTCATCAGAGAATATCTCGATATCGTACCACTTGTCCCATCCCTGTTCTTTGAAAGCTTCCAGCAGCTCACGTATCGGGATCACGCCGTCGCCCATGAGCACACGGTCATAAGCAGAGCGGTTGATGCTGCGAAAATCGCATATATGGCACCCGACGATTTTCCCTTTTGCCCGTTTGAGCGTTTCCATGATCCCGGGCTCGCTCCAGATATGAAACACATCCAAAAAAGTGCCCAGAGCCGGATGGTTAATATCCTCAATGATATCCATGGCATCTTTGAGCGTAAAAATGAAGGAATCGTCCTGAATAATATAATTGAGAGGCTCCAGGCCAATTTTGACGTTGCATTTCTCTGCGGTATCCACCAGGTCACGCAGGCTGCGGTTTAATTGGCGAAATGCTTCACGCTGCCCGAGGCCGTTGATAGAGCCCGTCATGGCGAGCACGCTGTCGGCGCCCAGTTTTTCTGCAACACGCAGCTTTTCCTTGTCCGCTTCCCGTGCGGCTCTGTAATCTTTTTCATTTGTCTGGTTAAACGGCCCGGCGTAAATCAAATGCGTGACTTTCAGCGGGAATTTTTTCAGAAGCTGTACAGTCCTCTCTACGCCGTATTTATCAACTTGGTCGTGCCACAAACCGATACCCTCATATCCGGCTTCGTAGTAAGTACGTATGGCGTTTTCAATACCGAGCTTGGTGCTGATCAGATTCATCGAAATCAGCGGCTGATTGTTTGTCATCTCCCATCCTCCCTTATTCTTTTGTATGTCAAATTCTTTGGATTTATCAATGAGGCATTGTTCTTTATAGTTATTTTATCATCATTTCTGTCTGTTTTCCATAGCTCCGGCATATAAAAAAGAAGCCTTTTTTACAAGGCCCCTCTTGTTTTCGTTTTAAGCTTTGATTTTCTTTTTTGCTACGTTCACCATACCGGCAAATGCTGTCTTGTCGTTGACGGCCATGTCCGCGAGCAGCTTTCTGTTGACGGTGACCCCTGCTAGCTTTAATCCGTTGATAAAGCGCGAGTAGCTTAAGCCGTTGTTGCGGGCCTCAGCATTTATACGGGTGATCCAAAGGCTGCGGTAATCTCTTTTCTTCAGTTTGCGGCCGACATAAGCATAGCGCAAAGAACGCATCACAGCCTGGTTGGCAGCTTTGAACTGTTTGGACTTCGCGCCAAAATATCCTTTTGCGAGCTTTAAAACTTTTTTGTGTTTTTTACGGGCATTGACAGCCCCTTTGACTCTTGCCATTATTGTTTCCTCCTATGCTGACTATTTGTAAGGAATAAGCTGCTTGATATTTTTTTCCTCTTGCGCGACAATATAAGTGCCCTGCCTCAAATTCCTTTTTCTTTTGGTGCTCTTTTTATTCAGGATGTGGCTTTTATAAGCCTTGGCTCTTTTCACTTTTCCGCTTCCAGTCAGCGAAAACCTTTTGGCTGCGCCTCTGTGCGTCTTGATTTTTGGCATTGTCTGTCCTCCTTGTTAGTTCTTTGGTGCTAATATCATAAACATACTCCGGCCTTCAAGTTTGGCGTTTCTCTCCATCACAGCGTTATCCTGAACCATGGAAAAGAAAAGATCCATCATTTGTCTTCCTTTTTCGGTATGTGTCATCTGTCTCCCTTTGAAGCGCAGCGATACCTTGACTTTATCGCCCGCCATCAAAAACTTATTGACGTTCTTCGCCTTGACATCAAGGTCGTGCTTGTCTATCGTTATGGACAGGCGCATTTCTTTGATGGTGATCACATGCTGATGCTTCTTTGCTTCCTTCTGCTTTTTCGCCTGTTCAAACCTGTACTTCCCGTAGTCAAGGATCTTGCAGACAGGAGGCTGTGCGCCAGGTGAAACCTTGACAAGATCAAGCCCCTTTTCCTCTGCAATAGCCATCGCCTCACGCGCAGTCATGATGCCGAGTTGTTCTCCGTCATCACCGATCACACGGACACTTTTGTCCCTGATCTGCTCGTTAATCTGATGTTCGTTTGCGATTATAAACACCTCCATTATTTTTTGCAAACACCAATAAAAAAACGGGTACACAGACCCGTTGCTCATTTTTTAAAAATGCTTACCGTGCCTGGCTTAACCGGCAGGTGAGAAACGGGCAGTTCCTTCTTTCAAGCAAATGGATGATAACACAAACTTGGGAAGATGTCAACAGCTAGTTCCCGCAAGATAACCCGTAGAAAAAGCGATCTGAAGGTTGTACCCGCCAGTCAAAGCATCCACATCGATGACCTCTCCTGCGAAATAAAGCCCGGCACACAATCGGCTTTGCATCGTGGAAGGGTCGATCTGTTTGATATCCACACCGCCGCGCGTGACCACCGCCTCCTCAAGCGGCCTTTTCCCTGTTATGGAGAACTTAAGACTTTTTAAAACCGCGCACAGGCTGCTGCGCTGTACGCGCGTGACCGAATGGGCTTTTTGCTTAAGATGTATGCCGGATCTGTCTGCGATCAGCGCAGAGAGTTTTGACGGCACGAGGCCTCCGAGAACACCTGCAAAATCTTTGTTGGATTTTTCCTCAAAATCACGCAAAAGGCGTTGATCCAGCATTTTTTGATCGAGCGCAGGTTTCAAATCGATATCGGCTTCAAAAGGGCCTTTGCTGCCCATAAGTGCACTCGCGGAAAGCACAAGCGGGCCGGAGATGCCTGTGTGCGTAAATAACAGCTCGCCCTGTTCGCGAAAGACTCTGCGGCTGTTTTCAAACAGAGTGAGCGTCACATTTTTCAGTGTGAGGCCTGCAAGCGATGTTGTATCCTCGCTGGTATCAAGGCCGACAAGAGAAGCATAAAGAGCTGAGATGTTATGCCCTGCCGCCTTTGCGAATATATAACCGTCTCCTGTTGAGCCCGTCGAGGTATATGACAAACCGCCGGTGGCGATGATGACGCTGTCGTATGCTTCACATTCACCGCAGTATTTAACGCCCGCAACGCGGCCGCCGTTGATGATCACCGCATCGATCTTCGTGCCGAGCTTTATGCGTGCGCCAACGCTTTTAAGCGCCTTTGACAGCGCTTTGATCACATCGCTCGATTTGTCCGTCAAAGGAAAAACACGCCCGCCGCGCTCCGTTTTTGTTTTCATCCCAAAACGTTCGAGCATTTGGATCAGCTGTGTGTTGTCAAACGTATAAAATGCACTGTACAAAAAAGCGCCGCCCTGCACGACGCTGGTAAAAAAGTCTTCTATCGGGGCCGCATTGGTCAAGTTGCAGCGCCCTTTGCCAGTAAGGTATAATTTCTTCCCAAGTTTTTCATTCTTTTCGTAAAGCGTCACCGTATGCCCGTTTTCCGCCGCAGCGTACGCCGCCATCATGCCTGCAGGCCCGCCGCCTACAACGCACACATTGCCCATATCAGTTTTCTTCCTTGCCGGTGTAGACATCATGCTTGCGCCACAGATCCTCAAGCATCTCAAAATTGTGCTTTAAACCATCCTTTTCCCTCATGCCGATAAGCAGTATCAGCGCACTTAAGATACTCATTGGCGCGACGAGAGAATCCACAAAAAGATTCATGTCCGAGTTGACAAAAATACTCTCATCAGCGATCTGCGCAAGCGGGGCCAAAGCGTTGTCGGTGATCGCGATGATTTTCGCCCCGTTATTCTTTGCAAATTCCGCGCCGTCGACCGTACGGGACGAATAGCGCGGGAAGCTGATGGCCAGCACGAGGTCGCCTGCTTTGGCATGCATAAGCTGGCCGAAAATATCACCGCCGATGCTTGAAATCACCAGGCTTGTCTTGCTGATGATGTAATTAAGATAATACCAGAAAAAATGCGCAAGCGGAGCACTCGAACGCAGCCCCATGATATACACATGATCAGCGTTTATGATCGCGTCGGCAGTTTTTTGGATCATGCTGTAGTCAAGCACTTCACGGATATGGCGCAGACTGGTGATATCATTGCGCAGCGACCATCGAAGCAGGTCTTCCTCGGACATATCGCCGCCGAGGCCCATGCGCTGCACATTGGTCAGCCTTGCGCGAATCAGTTCCTGCAGCTTTTTTTGCAGTTCGGGATAACCTTCGTAACCCAGAGAAGAGGCAAAGCGCACAACCGTTGATTCGCTCACGCCTACGGTGTCCCCAAGCTTTGATGCCGTGATAAATGCGGCTGTATCGTAATGCTCAATGATATAAGTTGCAATGGCTTTGTGGCCTTTGCTCATTTTGCTTTGCCGGTCTTTTATGATCTTTAAAATATCAGTGCCCTGCATAACAATACCTCCAAATAGATGGCTACACGATATAATTTATCACAAAAGAATCAATAATGCAATTTTAAATTTTCAATCTTGCATGAGAGTTCGTGCATCTTGTCTTTCGCCGTCAGATCATATTTCACCGGAGTAAGCGTTGCATAACCATCACGCAACAGCGCGACATCCGTATCTGCATCTGTATCGATATCGCGCAATGTACCTGCCATCCAGATATATTTATTGCCGCGGGGGTCGTCCCGCACTTCTACCGCATGGTCATAAAAAGTGTGCCCCTGCCGCGCAGCTCTGATCCCTTTTATGCTTGCTATCGGCAAATCCGGCACATTGAGATTGTAAAGAACGTCATCCGGTTTACCCACCACTCCTTTGTCAATCAGCGACACTGCAATGATTGCTGCGGTTTCAAGATGTTTTGGGCGATGCGCCCCAATAGAAACGGCCAGCGCGGGATACCCCATAATGACCGCGTCAAGCGCAGCTGCGACAGTGCCAGAATAGACCACATCTGATCCAAGGTTCGGACCGTGATTGATGCCGGAAACAACCATATCCACGCCGTCATGCATCAAGTGGGAAAGGCCGATCTTTGTGCAGTCCACAGGCAATCCGTCTACAGCAAAGCAGGGAACACTCTCAAGTCCTGAGAGATCAACACTCTTAACACGCAGCGGACGATAGATTGTGATAGCGTGCGCCGTCGCGCTTTTTTCTGATTCCGGTGCCACGACAGCCACATCATGGGAACGCGATAAATGCGCAGCGAGCGTTCTAATTCCTTCGGCATGAATGCCGTCATCGTTGACAATCAATATCCTCATGTTTAGCCCTCCGCCTCCACATTCTACAGCAGAGCGAGCAGGCATGTCAACGCCGCCGGCTTATGCAAACAGCCACCAAGTGAGTATGCGCGAAAAAGCATTCCCGAAATCGAGCACTTCCACATCTTGTCCGGTGACTGCATCGACACGGCCAACCTCTTCGCCGTCTATCGTGATACGAAGGAACCCCACGACATCGCCTTTCTTGACAGGAGCGCTGATCTGCTCCAGTAAAACAAGCTCCTTTTCAAGGGCGCTCTCTCTGCCTTTTTCGATCAGCAGCGAAAAATCCTTTGACGCGTAAATGTTGATAAACGGCATCGTACCGCCTGTCACACCCAGATTCTTGCCAAGCTGCTGGCCTTCGCGTACGACTGTCTTTGCAGTAAACCCCGCGAACGCATAATCCAAAGCGGCTTTTGCATCATCAAAACGTGCTGTGCTGTTGTTCGTTCCCAAAGAGACATACACAAATCGCCCGTCGGATCTTTTAACGCCGGCAGCCAGGCAATACCCCGCTTCTGCCGATGACCCCGTGGAAAAGCCGTCACTTCCTTCGTAAAAACGCACAAGCCGGTTCTGGTTGACCATTTCTGTCTCGCGTCCGTCCGGGTGGATGTAAGTATCCATAAAAATTCCGCTCCATTCAAAGAAAAGGCTGTACTGCGCCAGTTCGCTGCAGACTGCCGCAATATCTCTCGCGCTCATCTTCTGGCTGTCTCCAAGGCCTGTCGCGTTCACGAACGTGGCACCAAGCCCCATGACCTGGGCTTTTTTGTTCATCATCTCCACAAAGGCTTCCTCGCTGCCTGCCGTTTTTTCAGCCAGCGCGACAGCCGCATCGTTGGCGCTGCACACCACCACGGCTTTGAGCAGCTCTTCTACAGTATGTGTGGTATTGGTATCCAAAAACACCTGTGTGCCGCCCATGGATGCTGCATGTTTGCTGATGGACACTGTATCGCCAAGCGACAGCCTGCCGTTTTTTTCTGCTTCAAAAAACAGAAGCATCGACATTGTTTTGGCAACGCCTGCACACGCAAGCTGTTCATCTGCATTTTTCTCATAAATAACGTGTCCGGAAGCCGCGTCTATGAGGATGGCTGCTTTGGCTGTGGATTGAAAGCTTTGTGCTTTTGCCGGCGCAGGCAGCGCAATAATCATGGCGGCGGCTATGATAACGGTGAAAATCTTTTTCATCGTACTGCTCCTTTTTCTATTTTAAATACTGTTCCAGTACTCTTTTAGTTTCTCCGAAAGGTTTGCTTCATATTCTTTCGTTATTTGATGTGGGGAATTTCACAGGCATTGAAAAGAAACGACTGTTTGTATATAATGGGGCGCATGAATAGTATCACGAAAATTATGGTGGCGTTGCTTTTTCTGACAGCTTTTTTGGCTTCAGGATGCGCACCGCTGACCGCAGAAGAATCCGAGCGTGAGCGCGCTTATTACGAACAGCGGTATGCTAACGAGCCTGAACCGGAGGGAGACATCGCAAGACTGCTTGATTTTCTTGACTCATGTGTGGGCGCAAAATATGTGTTCGGAGGCCAGGGCCACCAAATCACACACACCTTTATTGACGAGACAAGCAGGCTGTATGCAAAATACTTGACCGATGGAAGGGTGGAATACCTGCGCGCCATCGCGGATAAAGCGAAGCTCAGCGGGCACCATTTTCCGGAAGACTATGCCTTTGACTGCAGCGGGCTCTGGTGGTACGCTGTCAACGAACTTCATCTTTACGAAGAATACACAGACAGGACGGCACACGATACCTTCCGCGATGACTGCACACCCATTGTCAAAGAGGATCTGCGCCCTGGTGACATCGTTTTTGTCATGGGCGATGAGGGGCGTATCGTACACATGGGCATCGTCGGTCGGCACGGCCACATTTACGAGGCTGTCAGCGGTTTTGTGGGCGTTGTCTATAAGCGCACCGTTGACAGGCGCGTTTACAATGACATCGTGCGCGGCGGCGTGATTGAAAACAAGCCGTGGGATACGTTCGGTCGGCCAAAGATATTTGAATAGAAATCATATACAAAACAAAGCCTTGGAGGTTGTCAGTTTGATATTACGGGGCTATACAGCCCAAGACTGCAATACAAAACAGTGCTTTTTGCGTATTAGAAGCGTATCGCTCTGTCACTTTAAGTTATTAATAAACCCGTCAATCAGCGTTTGTATACGTCCGGCGGCGATACGTCCCGTTTCCATCACCTCTTCATGCGTGAGCGGCTGATCAAGTATTCCGGCCGCCATATTGGTGATGCATGAGATGCCGGCGGATTTGACGCCTGCATGTGCCGCCGCGATGATCTCCGGCACGGTGGACATGCCCACGGCATCCGCACCGAGCAGGCGCAACGCTTTTATCTCCGCAGGCGTTTCGAACGAAGGCCCTTTCATCATGGCGTACACGCCTTTTTGCAGCTTGATACCGTTTTGCTCGGCCGATGCAAAAAGCGCAGCCAGCATGTCTTTGTCATAGGCGTACGACATATCGGGAAAACGCGGCCCAAGGTCATCCAAATTCGCGCCTTCGAGCGGGTTTAAGAAAGTAAAATTGATGTGGTCTGTCATGGCCATGATGTCACCGGCAGAAAAATCCGTGTTCACGCCTCCGGCTGCGTTGGTGACCAAAAGATATTTGATGCCAAGTTTAATGAGCGTGCGCAGCGGTATAACCGTCTCCTCGGGCGCATAACCCTCGTAGCAATGGAAACGCCCCTGCATGCACACGAGCGGTACACCATGTTTTTTCCCGAAAACGAGCCGCCCTGCATGCCCCGGCACGGTGGATACGGGGAAACCGCTGATTTGGGCGTAGTCTATAACCTGGCTGCCTTCAAGCGTGTCCGCATAAGCCCCAAGCCCGCTGCCGAGTACCACGCAGAGCAAAGGGCTCTGTGCTGTTGCACTGCGTAAATACGCATAAGCCTGAGCGATCCTTTCGGCTGTCATTTCGCACCTCCTGTGATCTGCTTAAAAAACGATTGTCCGGCATGCCAGGGCCTAAGCCCAAAAAACTCGGCTGCTGTCGCCGCGATATCCGCAAATGAAGCGCGCGTGCCGATGCTTACATCCGGCTTAACCATGCTGCCGTAAGCGAGCACCGGTACATATTCGCGCGAATGATCGGTGCTTTTTGTCGTGGGGTCACAGCCGTGGTCTGCCGTGAAAACGATGATATCCTCCGGCTGCATCGCGCCGAGGATTTCGGGTACGCGGCGATCCAGCGCTTCAAGCGCATTTTTGTAGCCCAGCGCGTCATTACGGTGGCCGTACAACATGTCAAAATCCACAAGGTTGGTTAACACAAGCCCGTCAAAATGCTGGCGCATATACTCCACGGTAGCCGAAACGCCGCTCTCGTTGTCTTTTGTGTGATTGATTTTGGTCAGACCGACACCAGCGAAGATGTCCTCAATTTTGCCGACCCCCGCAACTTCATAGCCCTGATCCTTTAATGCTGTCAGAATGGTTGGCCCCGGCGGTTCAAAAGAGTAATCCCGGCGGTTTTTGGTGCGTATAAAGCGTCCGGCCTCTCCGGAAAACGGACGCGCGATCACGCGCCCAACCGCCAGCGGGCCGATAAGCATTTGCCTTGCTTTGCTGCAAATGGCGTAGAGTTCATCAAGCGGCACGATATCTTCATGTGCGGCGATCTGAAACACGCTGTCCGCCGAAGTGTAAACGATAAGTTTCCCCGTTTCCACATGCTGCTGCCCGAGCTGTGCAATAATCTCAGTCCCAGAAGCAGCATAATTCCCGATGGTGCCTCGGCCTGCGACCTTTTCAAACGCTGCTATAAAATCATTGGGAAAACCGTTTGGGAACAGCGGGAAAGGCTGCTCAAGCACCAGCCCTGCGATCTCGAAATGGCCGCCAGTGGTGTCCTTGCCCGGAAACTTTTCAGCCGCCCTGCCGTGCGCGCCCTTGACTTTGCCGCCAAAGGGCAGCGCGGATACACGGCACAGCCCAAGCCGCGCAAGGTTGTCAAGCGCGATATCCGGATACGCTTTGATGATATTGCCGAGGGTATCCGAGCCTTCGTCTCCAAAAAGCGCCGCGTCAGGCATCTCTCCTATGCCTAAACTGTCCATCACGACGATAATAAATTTTGCCATAAGCCTCCCCCTTCTTCGGAATTATTATAACACAAAAAAACACAGCTTAACGCCGGTTTTGCTTGAAAACACATATGCATGAAAAAACCGCTTGTGCGGTTTGGTTATTCATCGCTGCCGGTTATGATGCCCATATCCTCTTTGGAAAGCCGCGTTCTTGACAGCAGGTCTGGGCGTTTTTGCGCCGTTTCTTTAAGCGAGCTGCGCCGCCTGTATGCCGCCACATTGGCGTGGTGGCCGGAAAGCAGCACCTCGGGTGCCTCTTCCCCGTCATAAACTGCGGGACGTGTGTATTGCGGATGTTCAAGCAGGCCGTCCGAGAATGATTCGCCCGCGGCCGATTGTTCGTTGCCCAGAACGCCTCCCACATGGCGTATACACGCATCGATCAGCACCATTGCGGGCAGTTCGCCGCCTGTAAGTACATAGTCACCGGTGGATATTTCCATATCGATGTGCCGCCTCAGTACGCGCGCGTCTACGCCTTCGTAATGGCCGCAGAGAATATTAAGAGTACAGTATTGCGCAAGCTCAAGCACAAGGTTGTGGGATAGTTTTCGGCCTGACGGTGACATATAGATGTTGAGGCTTGGCTTTTCGCTGCGCTGCATCACAGCACGAAAACAAGCGTCCACAGGTTCAGGTTTTAATACCATACCTGCGCCGCCGCCCAGCGGGTAATCGTCCGCACGCCGGTGCTTGTCCGTTGCAAATACGCGGATATCCACCGGGCTCACGGCGATATGCCCCGCCGCGATGGCACGCGCCCATATGCTCGAATTGCAGACCGACGCAAACATTTCTGGAAACAGCGTCAGCAGATTATAGGTCGTCATATACCGCCACCTCTTGGAGCGCAGCCGCGTTGACACGAAGCACACCGGCCGCTATATCAACGCTTTGGATCACGCGTTTGAGCGCCGGAAACATAAACCCTCTCCCGCCGCTGACCACATACACATCCGCCGCGCCGTGCTGCAGCACATCCTTAAGCTGCCCAAGCACCGTACCATTTTCATCGACCACGCTGATCCCGATAAGATCAAAGAGATAATACTCACCCTGAGCGGGCGGCTCAAGCTCATTACGTTTTAGAAAAAGCGCGGTGCCTGCCAGCGTTTCTGCATCGCTGCGCGTGTCAATGCCTGCAAAATGTATATAAATAAAGGGCGGGACAGTGCGCAGCGCCGTATAGGCGACGCGCTTAAAGCTGCCGTCTTCTTTGATATGCGCAAAACCGCGCACCGAGAATTCGTCAAAGTTTTCAGAATAAAGCCTCACCTTCAAATCTCCGTGAATGCCGTGAGGCTTTATCACTTTGGCGATTTCAATCATGTTCTATGATCTCAACAACATATTTTTTGCGTGATTTTGTTGACGCCGCTTTGACAACGGCTCGAATCGCCTTGGCAATACGCCCTTGCTTGCCTATGACCTTTCCCATATCCTCGCGCGCAACTGAAAGCTCGATGATGATGGTCTTGTCTGTCTCAGTCTGCTTGACTTTGACCTCTTCGGGCTTTTGAACAAGTGCTTCAGCCACATATTTCACCAGCTCTAACATATGCATCTCCTATTTGAGAACGCCGTTTTTCTTTAATAGCGCTCTTACCGTCTCGGTTGGCTGTGCACCCTTTTTGATCCATTCAAGTGCCTTGTCTCCGTCGACAACGATCTTTTTGTTCATCGGATCATAATTGCCGATCTCCTCAACAAACCGTCCGTCACGCGGCGCGCGCGCATCGGCGACAACGATCCTGTAAAACGGGTTTTTCTTTGCCCCGATCCTCTTGAGCCTGATTTTTACTGCCATGTTATCCTCCAAATTATTTTAATATTTCGGAATTGTTTTAAAGCCAAGGCTTCAACGTTTCCTCAAAACGGCATGCCCATCATGCCTTTTTTTGCGTGTTTCCCTGTCATATTCTTGAGCATCTTTGTCATCTGCTCAAACTGCGTAAGCAGGCGATTGACATCCTGGACTTTTGTGCCGCTGCCAACAGCAATGCGTTTTTTCCGGCTGCCGCCGATCATAGAAGGACGCCGACGTTCTTCTGGCGTCATCGACTTGATGATGGCTTCTGTGTGCGCCATTTGCTTTTCGTCGAGCTGCAGCCCTGAAAGTTTGCTGCCGCCGGGCATCATTGCAAGCATGTCCTCGATGCCTCCCATTTTCTTTAACTGCACCATCTGCTCTAAAAAATCTTCAAGCGTGAATTCGGCTTTTTTTAGCTTTTTCTCGATCTCTGCCGCTGATGCCGCTTCAAAACTTTGCTCGGCTTTTTCGATGAGCGAGAGCATATCGCCCATGCCGAGGATGCGTCCGGCCATACGGTCGGGATGGAATACCTCGATATCCTCAAGCTTTTCCCCCACGCCGGCAAATTTGATCGGTTTGCCAGTCACGGCCCGCGTCGATATCGCCGCGCCGCCGCGCGTGTCGCCGTCGAGCTTGGTCAGTATCACACCGTCCAGCGTTAGCTTCTCATTAAAGGCCACAGCCGCATTCACGGCATCCTGGCCTGTCATGGCATCCACCACAAGCAGCTTTTCATGCGGGCGGACTGCAGCAGCGATGCGCACTGCTTCGTCCATCATCTCAGTATCGATATGCAGGCGCCCCGCAGTATCAAGTATCACCACATCGGCAAGCTTCTTTTTGGCCTCCGCCACGGTCTGCTGTGCCGTTCTGGCAGGGTCCTGCCCGCCTTTTTCAAAGAACAGCGCGCCAGCCTTTTCCGCGACCACCTCAAGCTGCCGTATCGCAGCTGGTCTGTGTATGTCAAGCGCCGCAAGCATCACGCTGCGGCCTTCCTTTTTCCAGAGCTTTGCGAGTTTGCCGCACATCGTTGTCTTCCCGGCGCCCTGCAATCCGCACATCATCACCACTGTGGGCGGGTTGGCGGAAAAATTGATGCCAACATGCTTTTCTCCAAGCTCTGCGATAAGTTCGTCACGCACGATTTTGATAACCTGCTGGCCGGGTGTTAAGCTTTTGAGCACTTCTTCGCCCACGGCGCGTTCCGTGACGCGCTGCACGAAGCCTTTGACGACCTTGAAGTTGACATCCGCCTCAAGCAGCACCAGTTTGACCTCGTGCATCGCAGCCTTGACCTCAAGCTCTGTCAGCTTACCACGGCTTTTCAGCTTCGAGAATATGTGCTGCAGTTTTTCTGAAAGGCTTTCAAAGGCCATCGTCATTCTCCCATAGGGTTGTAAGCTTATTAAAAAGCTGCTCGAGCGCAGGCGAATCTGCATGGGCGCGTGCCTGCTCAATGGCCGCCAAAGACTTTTGACGTATGCCGGAAAACCCGAGCCGCTGCTCGAATTCAAGCAGTTTGTGGCGCGCTTTGCCGATGCCGTCCTGCACGGCCTGGCGCGTGGTCCGCTCTATCTGCGCGATCTCCGCAAGCGAGAAATCCTGGTTGTAGTACATGTCACAAAGACGCTGCTGCTTGTCCGTGAGCAGGCCGCCATATGTATCCAGCAGCAGTACTGTTGTAAGATCTTTTTCCAAAAGCACACCGCCAAAGCATAATGGTGTAAAGCATAATTGCTTTACAGTGCTATTATACAGCCCTTTTTTCCAATGTCAAGCAGATTGTTTGATTCGCACTAGTGTTAGTTTATTTGCTGAGTATTTTTATGAATAGTATTGAACGAAGCCTTTGACGAGCCCCGCGACGATCTTGTCCTGATAAGCGCCCGTGATGAGCAGGCGGTCTTCCGTCTCATTGGTCATGTATCCCATCTCGATATTGCACACTGGTACGGACGACCAGTTAAAGCCCGTTTGGTCGGAGCGCGGCTTCAGCCCGAGGTTTTTTGCGCCCGCTTCCTTGGCCGCACAGTCAAGCAGCACCTGCCCGATGGCCGTGCTTTTTTGCTGCACGGCAGGGTCGGCCGAGTTCATGCAGCCTTTAGCCGGCACAAGCATGCTCATGCCGTATATTTTCGGATCATCGTTGCCGTCCGCATGAATGCGCAGCCAGCAGTCGACATTGGCTTTGTTCATCATGATAGCACGCTCCGAGTTGGATATATCGACATCATGCGTTTCGCGCGTCATGATGACCGTTGCGCCAAGCTCCTCAAGCTTGCTTTTGAGCTTGAGCCCGACCTCAAGCACCACGATATATTCGGGCACTCTCGTAAAACGCCCTTGCGTACCGGAAGAGACTTTTTTCTTCATCGTCTTGCTGCCCGGCGCAACGGGTTCGAGTGCGTTGTTGGCATAGCGCTGGTGCCCGGGGTCAAGCCCAATCACAAGGCCAGCCAAAGGCAGCGCGGACGGCAGTATGGGTTTTAAGCCCAAAATATGCAGGCGGATAAGTGTATAATCCGTGACCGTGATGCGTCCGTCAAGATCGATGTCGCCTGCCAAGACATACTCATTCTGCAGCATGTTCCGCGAGAGTATATGAAGCCGGATCAGCGTATAATCGGTAATGTTGATGCGCCCGTCACCGCTGGTATCCCCGCGCACAACGGACTTTAATTCATCTTTTTGCAGGCCGTCCGCGAACAGCCTGATTTTCATGCCTGTAGAGACGGCTGTACCGGTGTAAACGCTGTTGTTAAGTCCATATACTTTGATACGGGAAACATCGTTATCAAAACCGGCCGTCAGGCTTGCCGCCGATGTGTTTTCAGAAATTCCCGTTACAATGCCGCGTGCCCTGTCGATCGCATAAACAGACGAACTTAGCATGTCATCTGCATGAATAACACGAAAAGGAAAGGCTGCAATCAGAAGCGCAGCGATAAGTGAAAAAAGGATTATGCTTGTTCTTGGTTTCACTGAGGCATGACCTCGCAATCAATGGCCCGTTAATCTATCCATATTATAACACTTTACATAGAAGCAAACAATCACAAAATGCTTTTGGCATTGTTTCAAAAATAGGCTTCAAGGGTTGCTGACTGTATCATTGAGAAGGTTTTTTATTCAAACAGGCTTTGCGCGAACGCTTGTGCATCAAACGGCTGCAGGTCTTCCATGGCTTCCCCGACGCCAAGAAAAACAACAGGCAGCTTTAATGCGTCGCAGATGGCGCAAACGATGCCGCCTTTCGCGGTGCCGTCCACTTTGGTTAGTATCAATCCGGAAAGATTGGTGACGCGCGAGAATTCGCGTGCCTGCGCTATGGCATTCTGCCCTGTGGTCGCGTCCACGACGAGATAGGTTCTTCGGTGTTGCTCGTCATAGGCCTTATCGAGCACGCGGTTGATCTTCGCAAGTTCCTCCATCAGGTGCTTTTTATTATGCAGCCGCCCGGCCGTGTCACAGATGACAAGGTCGATATTCTTATGCCGCGCTGAATCTACCGCATCAAAAACCACGGCTGCGGGGTCGGCGCCCTCTCCGTATTTGACGACACGCACGCCCGTGCGTTCTCCCCATCCGCAAAGCTGTTCGGCCGCCGCAGCGCGGAAGGTGTCGGCCGCCGCGAGCAGCACGCTCTTTCCTTGTGATTTATAGTGATATGCGAGTTTGCCTATGGCCGTTGTTTTCCCAACACCATTGACGCCGACAACAAGTATTGCGCACTTGCCTTCAAGCGGCTTGTCGTGAATGCTGAGAATATCTGCAATAATACTGACCAGCAAAGGTTTGACCTGTGCGGTTTCAATGATCTTTTGTTCTTTCACCTGCTGCTTGAGCGCAGTCATGATGCTTTCCGCAGCGCCCAGGCCTATGTCACAAAGTATCAGCGATTCTTCCAGTTCTTCATAAAAATCTTCGTCTATCTTTTTAAACGCGGCCAGCACGCCGCCAAGCTTTCCAGAAATGCTTTGGCGTGTTTTCAAAAGGCCGCTTTTTATTTTTTCAAAAACATTCTGGCTCATATGCTCTCCCTGTCAAGCCGCACTGAAAGAATTTTGGATACGCCCTTTTCCTCCATTGCAAAACCAAACAAGCTTTCACATTTTGCCATGGTGGGCTTTCTGTGCGTGATGACGATAAACTGCATTTTTGATGCGTACTTTTCCAGATAGTCGGCGAATTTGCGCACGTTGGCTTCATCAAGCGCAGCGTCTATCTCATCGAGTATGCACACAGGCGAAGGATTGAGCTTGAGCAGCGCAAAAAGCAGGCTTATCGCTGTCAGCGCCTTTTCGCCGCCGGAGAGCAGTGATATCTTCTGCAGTTTTTTGCCCGGAGGCTCCGCGACGATCTCAATGCCGCATTCCATGATGTCCTCGCCTTCTTCGAGCAGCAACCTGGCATGCCCGCCGTCGAACAGTTCGCGGAACGTGTCGCCGAAGTGCTTGTTGATCTGTTCAAAGCTGGTGCGGAACGTGCGCCTCATTTCAGAAAGCAGCGAGCCGATAAGTTTATGCAGGTCTGCCTCGGCTTTGTTCAAATCGTCTCTTTGATCCGACAGAGAGGCCATCCGTTCTTTGAGTGATGTATATTCTTCTATTGCCGCAGGATTCACGATGCCGAGTTCCCGGATGCGCGTGCGTATCTGCTCTGCCTCGGCCTGAGCGCGGGACACATCGATGTCCTGCCTGATTTCAAGAGCGCTTAAGTAGGTGATCTGATGGGTATCCCACAGTCTGTTTTGTGCGGCTTCGATATCGCTTTGTGCCTTTTCGATCAGAAAATCCGTGCGGATGCTTTTTTCTGCAGCTGCCGTCTGCGCTGTCCGCGCCTGTTCGATGCCGTGCTCGAGTTCCGCAAGCGCACGCAGCGCTTCAACGCGTCCGGCGGCCATATTGCCCTGCTGCTGCTTTTGTTCTTCCAGCAAAACTGCTTTTTCATCCCGCGTCGACTCAAGCTGCTTTTTAAGCTGTACAAAGTTCACACCGCTTTCCGCATTGAGTTCGAGCGTTTTTGAAAGAGAGGCGCGCTTGCGCTCTATCTCCTGTTTTTCGAGCCCGATACGGAGCATGTCGTTTGAGATCGCCGCATTCTCCCTGAAAAGCTCAGCGCAGCGCAGTTCTGCTTCATGCAGCCGTTGCTTGAGCGACTCTATTTTTGAAGTCTTTTCACGGTACTGCTCCTCGAGGCGTTTGTAGTCCTCGTCTTTGTGCGCGCTTGACGCACGGATGGCGTTTTGCAGGCCTGCGTATCTGTCTATTTCGCTTAGTGTGTTTTCTATGTTTTGCCCCAGAGCCTTGTCTTCATTGAAAAGCTTCTCTTTGTTTTTATCTGCTTCTTTCATGGCAGCCAAAAGCGCTTCACGGCGTTCTTTCACCGCAGCTGCTTCCACTTCGCATCCCTGCAACGCGCCGCGCATATCTTCGATATCAGCCATGATTCCCCTGTGTTCAGCGGAATGCTTTTCAAGCTCTTTTTGTTTTTCGGCGATCTTTTCATCAAGACTTTCTGCGCGCTGCTTCAATTCTTCTTCCCGGCGGTCGCGCGATATAAGGCCGCTTCCTGTGCGTCGCACGCTGCCGCTGGTGATCGAGCCGCCGGCGTTAAAAACATCACCGTCTAACGTCACAGTGCGAAAGGCCTGCGCACATTTCCTCATGACACGGATCGCCGTATCGCTGTCTTTCGTGACCACCGTGCGCCCAAGAAGAAAATCAACAGCTTTTTGGACTCCCGTGCAGGAAACAAGCTCACTCGCTATCCCGATGGCACCCGCCTGCCGTATCGCAGCCTTTTCAGACTCGGTCAGGTAACGCGGACGCAGCACCTCAAGCGGCAGAAACGTCACGCGCCCTAGATTGCTGCTGCGCAAAAAGGCGATCAGCTGTTTGGCATCATACTCATTGCCAATGATGATATTCTGCAGAGCCCCGCCAAGGCATGTTTCTATAGCCGTCTCAAACTCTGCGGGTACAATGATCCTATCCGCCACGGTGCCGATGATCAGTTTTCCAAGATCTGCATCCTCCTTGGCGGCGATCATGAGCCGTTTGACACTTTCGGCATAACCTTCAAAACCTGCTTTGATGTCCCTTAAGAATTTGGCCGACGTGACGCTGGAAGCTTTTTCGTTGGTCAGCTTGTCAAGCACGCTTTTAAGATCAGCGAGCGTCTCTGAAAGCTTGTATCCCTTTTGCACCGCTTCGTTATAGGCGGTGCGAAGGCCTGCTGCCTTTTCCGCCAGCGTTTTGAGGTTTTCATCAAGGCGCGCAACGGATTCTTTTGTTTTTGTCCCCTCCGCTGCCAGCGTGTCAAGTTTCTCCTGCACCTCCGCTTTTCGCAAATTCAGGCTTTTTTGCTTTTCTTCCAACGCAAAGATGATGCCGCGCATATCGGCCTCTTTTTCGATCGCTTCGACCTTATCGCTTTGCGCAGCTTCTATGATGCGCATCCGCTCCATAGAATCGTCGCTCAAGACCTCTAATTCTTTGGCTGTTTGCGCGGCCGTCTGTTTTTGTTTTTCAGTCTCTTCCTCGATCTGCATTAAACGTGCGGCATTGGTTTTTTCGTTAACGGTGATGGCGGCGGCTTTTTCATCCGCATCACGGATATCCTGACGGATACGCTCGGAATCCTTCTCGTTGTTTTGTATGCGTTCTTCGCAAAGACGCACTTCGCCTTCGATGCGTTCAAGCTCGGCCATACTGATGCTCAATCGGTCTGCAAGCGCACTGCCGGCTTCTTCTATCTGACGCGCGCCGTCCTGCTGCCGCGCATGCTTTGCATTTAAGTCTTCCAGAAGCTTTTGTTTGTCCCTGCGTTCCTCTTCGAGCGCCATGCGCTGCAGCTCAAGCCGGGCGATCTTTTCTTTGCTTTTATCATAGGCGTTGAGAAATAGATTGGCATCAAGCATTTTAAGACGCGACACAAGATCAATATATACCGACGCATCTTCTGCCTGTTTTTTAAGCGGCTCTATCAGAATTGACTGTTCATGCAGTATATCATCGATGCGCACAAGATTCTGACGGGTACGTTCCAGCTTTCGTTCCGCCTCTTCTTTGCGCACACGGTATTTCATGATCCCTGAAGCTTCTTCAAAAACACGCCTCCGGTCGATCGATTTTTCGCTTAAAATCTCGTCGATACGTCCCTGCCCGATAATTGAATAGCCTTCTTTTCCGATACCGGTATCCCGAAAAAGCTCAAGTATGTCTTTGAGCCGGCATTTGCTCCTGTTGATATAATATTCGCTTTCACCGGAACGATACAGCTTGCGCGTGACCTCTATCTCTGTGTATTCACTGCCGAAACGGCCTTCGCTGTTGTCAAACAAAAGTGCGACTTCACAAAAAGAACGCGGTTTGCGGGACTGCGTGCCGGCAAAAATGACATCCTGCATCATGCCGCCGCGCAGGCTGCGCGCGCTCTGTTCACCAAGCACCCAGCGCACAGCGTCAGACACATTGCTTTTTCCGCTGCCGTTCGGCCCCACCACTCCAATAATGGAACCTTTAAGCTGCATCTGTGTTTTTTCAGGGAACGATTTGAACCCTGTCATTTCAATGCACTTTAAAAACAATCCGTCTCATCAACCTCTCAGTATTTATAGCCCAGGATGCGATAAGCTCAAGAAAATTTCTTTTTCAAGCAGCATTGAGCCGCCGGGCCTGTTGCCGCGCTGACAAAAGCCCTCAGCCAAAAAGAAAGCTAAGCCTGCCGCCCGATCTATTTCACTTGTTTATGTATACGCACAAAGGCTGTCAAACGCATATAGCGCGATTGCCGTTTATAATTTAGCAGCCTTATTCAGACAGGGCTTCATCGATCATAGCTTTGATCTTATCTTTGCTCACCACGCCCACGGATTTGCCCGCAACGCTGCCGTCTTTAAAGAGGACCAGCGTGGGAATGCTCATCACTTCAAAGCGCCCTGCAAGATCAGGTTCTTCATCGATGTTGATCTTTCCAATGACCGCACGCAAATCGTATTCCTCTGCGATCTGGTCGATAACTGGCGAGAGCATGCGGCAAGGCGTACACCATTCTGCCCAAAAATCAACGAGCACAGGGCTTTTGTTGCCCAGCACCGCTTCGTCAAAATTCCCGCTGGTGATCTTAAGAGCTTTTTCAGACATGGTTACATCTCCTTATTTGTCATACTGTTGTTATTCTTGTTTTTTGCTTATCATCTTGTAAACATTGCCAACGGATTTATTATACAATGGCGCAGTACATTTTAACAGTATAAATGCAAGCACCGCAAAGCCAAGGCCAAAAAGCGCCATTGCAAGGTCTTTTATCATGTGCAGGCTGTCAGAAACAAGCCAGCCGATAAACACGCCGAGCACGAGCATCAGCAGCGGAAACACATACGCGAGCGCTGACGCGCGCATCGCCTTTTGTATGCGTATGCTGACCGCAACGCTGTCACCCACATCGGCGCCCAACGTATTCTCCACCTGCACAATGATCTCGTTTTGAGCCGCCAACATGCCGCATGCCTTGCATCGTCCGCATGCTGCTGAGCGCTGGAACTTGACATGTGCCACGCTGCCGGATATTTTCACCACTTGTCCGTACTCAGTTATATTGTTCATTTTTCCCCATATGCTTATTCACTGATTTTCAGTCCCAGCTCCATCAGCTGCTTGGCAGCCACAGGCGAAGGCGCCTGCGTCATCAGGCACGACGCGTTTTGCACCTTTGGAAATGCGATCACGTCGCGTATCGAAGGGCAGCCAAGCAGCAGCATCGCAAGCCTGTCAAGCCCGAACGCGATCCCGCCATGCGGAGGCGCGCCGTACTTTAAGGCTTCGAGCAAAAATCCAAAGCTTTCCCACGCCTGTTCTTTCGAAAAGCCGAGCGCGCTGAGCATTTTTTCCTGGAGTTCCGTGGTATGAATCCGGATACTTCCACCGCCGATCTCGTTGCCGTTGAGCACGATATCATACGCTTTGGCAAAGGTGCCCGCTGGGTCGGATTCCATTTTGCCGACATCTTCATCGCGCGGCGATGTGAACGGATGGTGCATCGCTGTGTAGCGTTTTTCCTCCTCGCTGTATTCAAACAGAGGAAAATCAACGACCCAGAGGAGAGCAAACACGCCTTCATCGATCAAAGAAAGCTTTTCGGCCAGTTTCAGGCGCAGATTGCCGAGCGCATCGAACACAATTTTGTCCTTATCGCCTACAAAGAATATGATATCCCCCGTTTCTGCATCGATCCTTTCGATCAGGGATGAGAGTTCATCATCAGTGAAAAACTTGGTGATTGGAGACTGAATGCCGTCCTCTTTCATGGATATCCAGGCCATGCCTTTTGCCCCGTATATTTTGACAAAATCCACAAGTGCATCAATCTCGCGGCGCGCAAACTGATCAACCGCGCCTTTGACATTGATGGCGCGCACGCTGCCTCCGTTTTTGATGACGGATGAAAATACAGCAAAGCCCGTATCTGCCACGATATCGCTGACATCGACAAGCTCAAGCCCAAACCGCGTATCCGGTTTATCCGAACCAAAACGCTCCATCGCTTGCCGGTATGGCAGCCTTGGCAGCGGCAGTTTGATATCGATATCCATGACCTGCTTGAAGATATGCGCGATCATGCCTTCGTTTGCGCTCAGCACATCATCGACATCTACAAAGGACATCTCTATATCTATTTGAGTGAACTCCGGCTGTCGGTCAGCGCGCAGGTCTTCGTCCCTGAAGCATTTGACGATCTGAAAATACCTGTCGAAACCTGAAATCATCAAAATCTGCTTCAACGTCTGCGGCGACTGCGGCAAAGCATAAAAGCTGCCCTGGTGTATGCGCGAAGGCACAAGATAATCCCGCGCGCCTTCTGGCGTGCTCTTGGTCAGCATGGGCGTTTCGATGTCAAGAAAACCGTTCTTATTCAGGTAATCACGCGCAGCAGCGGCGATCTGACTTCTTACCAACAGATTGTGCTGCATCGCCGGGCGGCGCAGATCGAGATATCGATGCTTGAGGCGCAGCTCTTCACGCACACTGGTGTCATCTTCTATTTCAAACGGCGGCGTCTGCGCGCGGCTCAAGATTTTCAGCTCACGCACTCTTAACTCAATGAGCCCTGTCGGCAGTTTCTCATTGATGGTCTCCTCGTCGCGCAGCACTATAGGCCCTTTGACCGCAATCACGTATTCGTTGCGTAAAGCGCCGACACGTGAAAAGTCCCCCTCCAGCACTGACTCATCAAAAACCAGCTGCATGATGCCTGTCCTGTCGCGCAGATCCACAAATATCAGCGCGCCGAAATCGCGCCGTGTCTGCACCCATCCCATCAACGTCACTTCTTTGCCGACATCATCCGTTGAAAAATTGGTGCAATAATCCGTTCTTTTCCACCCCTGCAAAAACTCACTCATTGTAACCCTGCCTTTATGCATGAATTCAGTTCCGTGATCGGAACCGTTTTTTCCTCACTCAGCTGCATATCCCTTAAAACAGCCATGCCGTTTGCCATCTCGTCTTCACCGATCACAGCCACGTATTTGCAGCCAAGTTTGGCGGCATATTTGAACTGTGCCTTCAAGCTTCTGCCCATATGGTCGCATTCCGCCCTGATGCCATCCTGACGCAGCTGCGAAACAGCCTTGAAGCCGGCAAGAGCCGCCTTATGGCCTATTGTACAGAAATAAACGTCACACAGCCGCGTCTCGGGCAATGATAGGCCAAGCGATTCAAGCACGAGCAGCAAACGTTCAATACCAAGACCAAAACCGATACCCGGCAGAGATGGCCCGCCCAGCTGCTCCACAAGGCCGTCATAGCGTCCGCCGCCGCATACCGTGCCCTGCGCGCCGATATCAGTAGATATGATCTCGAAAACAGTACGCGTGTAATAATCAAGCCCGCGTACGATATGCGGATCGATCTTATAACCGATGCCCGCTGTGTCAAGATGCTTTTTGAGCCCGTCAAAGTGTTCGGCACATGCCTCGCACAAGCTTTTTAGCATCACCGGTGCACTTTCGACGGTCCTGCGGCATTTTTCCTCTTTGCAATCCAGAGTCCGCAGCGGATTTGTCTGCATACGTTCAAGGCAGCTTTTACACATATTGTTTTGGTTGTTCTCAAGATGTTTTTTAAGCGCTGCATTGTATGAGGGGCGGCACTGCTTGCAGCCTATGCTGTTGATATTGAGCGCCAGATCCCTGATGCCGAGTGTATCAAGCAGCGACAGTGCGACGCAGATCACCTCCGCATCTATGGAAGGCCCCGGCGCACCGAATGCCTCGATGCCGAACTGATGGTGCTCACGCAGCCGCCCGGCCTGCGGACGCTCGTAGCGGAACACAGGCGCAGAGAGATAGTACATTTTTGTCGGCTGAGCATCCGCATAAAGGCTGTTTTCCACAAAGCTGCGCACCACACCGGCCGTGCCTTCGGGACGCAGCGTGATGCTCCGTCCGCCTTTATCCTCAAATGTGTACATCTCCTTTTGCACGATATCCGTCGTACCTCCGACACCGCGCAGGAAAAGCTCGGTATGTTCAAAGACGGGCGTACGTATCTCACGGTATCCGTAGCGCGCACAGATATCCCGGACAACGTCTTCGATATATTGCCATTTTCCGCTTGTGCTTGGCAGCACGTCTTTGGTGCCCTTAGGCGCTTTTGTCAGCATGATACACCTCTTAAAAATCAAAACGCCCCCATCAGCAAGACAGGGACGAGCATTGGCCCGCGGTACCACCCGGATTCCCAAGTTCATCCTTGGGCGCTTACGGATATGGGTTGCGCAAAGAGGCTGTTTCCCCGGCTTCCCCGCACTCTTTCCGATTGCAGTCACGTCGGAAAGTCCCTTTTAGATGCGGCATCATAAAACACAGGATGTCCCCTTTGATTGCCTTATTATACACTTTGGCATTTTGTTTGTCTACACCCTTTGCCGCCAACATTCTGACAGCGCAAAAAGAGCAGGGCTGCCGGCCGATAGCCATAAACCCTGCTCTTTATTTATAAAAATTTTTGTTTTTCAGTAAGTAATGCCCTGTTCCCTCATGGCCTGCGCCACCTTCATAAAGCCGGCAATATTCGCGCCAATAACGAGATTGTTTTCTTTGCCGAATACGCGCGCAGCTGCGCTTGCGCTCCTGTAGATGTCGACCATGATTTGATTCAGCTTGTTGTCGACTTCTTCAAAGCTCCAGGAAAGCCGCATGGAATTCTGCGTCATTTCGAGCGCCGATGTGGCCACGCCGCCTGCGTTGGCGGCTTTGCCGGGCCCGAATACAACGCCCTTTTGTAGGAAGTAATCCACAGCCTCAGGTGTGCAGGGCATATTTGCGCCCTCGCCGACAGCAATACAGCCATTTGAAACCAGTGTTTTTGCAGCTTTTTCATCAAGCTCGTTTTGTGTCGCACAAGGCAGTGCGATATCGCATTTTATTGACCATATGCCATCGCAGCCTTCGGTGTAGACAGCTTTCGGACGGTACTTCAAATATTCGCTGATCCTTAAACGGTCGATTTCCTTGATCTTCTGCATCGCAGCAAGGTCAATACCGTCCTTATCGTAGACGTAACCGCCTGAATCGCTCATGGCAACGACTGTTCCTCCCAGTTCAGCAGTCTTCTGCGCTGCATAGATGGCCACATTGCCCGATCCGGATATCACGACCGTGGTTCCCTTGAAAGATGTGCTTTTGATCGAGCATATGGCCTCGTTCATAAAGTAGCACAACCCGTACCCTGTCGCTTCGGTCCTCGCAAGGCTGCCTCCGTAGAAAAGCCCTTTGCCGGTCAGCACGCCGGTAAAATCGTTCCTCAGCTTTTTGTACATACCGTACATGTAGCCGATCTCACGCCCGCCGACGCCGATGTCCCCTGCAGGCACATCTGTGTTTTCACCGATGTGGCGTGCAAGCTCAAACATGAAGTTTTGGCAAAACCGCATGATCTCGCCTTCCGATTTGCCCTTTGGGTCAAAATCGCTTCCGCCTTTTCCGCCGCCGATCGGGAGCCCTGTCAGCGAATTTTTAAAGATCTGTTCAAATCCTAAAAATTTGATGATCCCAAGATTCACGGAAGGGTGAAACCGGAGGCCTCCTTTGTACGGACCGATGGCACTGTTGAACTGAACCCGAAAGCCTCTGTTCACTTGCACCTTGCCTGAATCATCCACCCAAGGCACCCGGAAAATGATCATCCTCTCGGGTTCCACGATTCTGTGGAAAACGCCTGCTTCAACGAATTCAGGATACTTCTCTGCAACAGGCTCAAGAGATTCAAGTACTTCTTTGACTGCTTGAAGAAACTCGGGCTCGTTGCTGTCGCGTTTTTGTACTTGTGCGTACACTTCTGCCAGCTTGTTCATTTTGGTATAATACCTCTATCTATGATTAAATGTAGGCAGCCAGCGCAATTGCTGTACCGCTGGCGCAGGCCCTGTCTTCTTCACCATCCATGCAACCGATCTGCGAATCGCTGTTTAGGTTTTTTATCAGTGAAGTTCTTTATCTAGTTACATAGTATAAACGTCTCTTTGGCGATCGCAAACTCCTCATTCGTGGGTATACACCAAATATCCACGGCTGACTCTTTGGAAGATAGGCAGACTTCCTTTGTACCTGAAGACATATGCTGAGTGATGTTGCTGTTGATGTCTTTGTCAATATAAGCCCCGAGGAAGCCCAGGCCTTCAACGCCCCACTCACGGATGAGATGATCGTTCTCGCCGATGCCCGCCGTAAATATTATGGCATCCACACCGCCCATGGCAGCTGCGTATGCACCTATAAATTTGCGCATACGGTAACAGAACACTTCCAAAGCGGCAGCTGCGCGCTCATTCCCCTTCTTTTTGGCCATCTGGATGTCCCGAAAATCGCTGGATACACCGGAAATGCCATAAACGCCGCATTCTTTGTTTAAATAACTGATTGTCTCTTCAAGTGTCATGTGCATTTTGTCCATGAGGTAAGGCACGATTGCAGGATCGATATCCCCGGAGCGTGTTCCCATCACGATGCCTTCAAGCGGCGTAAAACCCATCGTGGTGTCTACGGATTTGCCGCCATTGACTGCCGTAATGCTTGAGCCGTTGCCAAGATGGCAGGTAATAATCTTTAGATCTTTGATATCTTTGCCGATGAGTTCCGCATAGCGGTATGCCACATATTTGTGTGAAGTGCCGTGAAATCCGTATCTGCGTACGCGGTATTTGGTATAAGCCTCATACGAAAGGCCGTAAAGGTATGCATGCCTTTTCATTGTCTGATGAAAAGCAGTGTCAAAGACTGCGACCATGGGCACCTTGGGCATAAGCGCCCGGCAAGCCTCTATCCCCATCAGGTTGGCGGGGTTGTGCAGAGGCGCCAGCTCAGCGCATTCCTCAATGGCGCTGATGACCTTATCATCAATGATCACGCTGTCACTGAACATCTCCGCACCATGAACGACGCGGTGCCCGACAGCACTGATCTCGTCCATGTTGGCAATCACACCGTGCGTTTTGTCAGTGAGTGCATGCAGCACCTCTTGGATCGCTGCTCTGTGATCTATGATCGGCTTTTCGAGCACTATCTTTTTTTTATCTGAAGGCGCATGGGCAAGCGTAGACCCGCTCATGCCGATTCGTTCAACGGATCCCTTGGCGATCACCTTTCTTTCGTTCATCTCGATCAGCTGATACTTGACTGACGAGCTTCCTGCATTGATAACGAGTATATTCATATTTCCTCCTATATTGCCTGCACTGCTGTGATGGCTACAACAGAGACGATATCTTCCACACTGCATCCGCGAGATAAATCGTTGACGGGAGCCGCAAACCCCTGGCATATCGGCCCGAATGCTTCTGCCTCTGCAATTCTCTGCACAAGTTTATAGCCGATATTACCGGATTGCAAGTCAGGAAAAATCAGCACATTGGCCTTGCCCGCTACGGGGCTGCCGGGTGATTTTAACTGCCCGACGGATTCGACAAGTGCTGCGTCTGCCTGGAGTTCGCCGTCGATCATCAGCCCGGGATCGATCTGCTTTGCAATTTGGGTCGCATTGACCACTTTATCGACCAGTTCGTGTTTGGCGCTGCCCTTTGTGGAAAACGAGAGCATGGCGACGCGGGAAGGCCTGCCGGTCAGCTGCTGCGCTGTTTTTGCCGTGGAAACCGCGATAGCCGCAAGCTGCTGCGCATCCGGATTCGGGTTCACGGCGCAGTCGCCAAAAACCAAAAGGCCGTCGCCGTATGTATTGTTTTTGAGCGCCATAATAAAACAACTGGAAACGACAGATATGCCAGGTAAGGTTTTGATGATCTGTAAAGCGGGACGGAGCGTATTGGCCGTTGTGTTGATCGCACCGGCCACCATGCCGTCGGCATCGCCCATTTTTATCATCATGCATGCGTAGTAAAGAGGATTCTTGACTGTTTGAATGGCTTCAATGAGAGTTGCACATCTTTTTTTTCTGATTTCGAAGAACTCTTTTGCATATGTTTCAAGCTTGGCTGAACTTTCAACGTCTATGATTCTGACTCCTGCAGCTTTGAGCTTTTCTGTTTTTTCCCCGATCTGTGTCTCACTCGCCAGCAGGATAACTTCTGCGATCCCCTGTTTGGCTATAAGCTCTGCCGCTTTGACCGTGCGTTCCTCCGTTCCCTCAGGGAGCACGATGCGTTTGCCTGCTTTGCGCGCCTGGCTTATAATGTCCTCGATAAACCCCATGACCCTTGACAAACCTCCATTCAAAACAAACCCAAATAATGCGTGTTTGGTGATATAATAAGATCAGATGCTATTATATATAATTCCGCGTCATTTGAAAAGGAGAATTTTTATGCATATATGCGGAATCATCTGCGAATACAATCCGTTCCACCGCGGCCACGAAAAACATATCGCCCTTTCACGGCAGAAAACCGGCGCGGACTATGTTGTCTGTGTCATGAGCGGCAGCTTTGTGCAGCGAGGCGAGCCCGCCATTTTCGACAAATGGACGCGGACAGTCTGCGCGCTTATGTGCGGAGCGGATGCCGTTATTGAAATGCCCTTGCTCTTATCTGTCCAAAGCGCGGAAGGTTTTGCACTCGGCGGGATAAAAACCCTTGCTGCAGCTGGTGCGGATTCCGTCTGCTTCGGAGCGGAAACTGCCGACCTTGATTTTCTTCAAAATCTGGAGCAAACACTGCATGTGGAAGACAAAACCTATAAAGCTTTATTACGCCGCAGCTTGTCTTCCGGCGCAAGTTTTCCAAAGGCGCGTTTTGAGGCGGCAGGTGCTGGAAAGGATGCAGCTTTGCCGGGTATACTTCTCGGTGTTGAATATCTGAAAGCCCTGCGTCTTTACCCGCATATCACGCCGCATGTGGTCATGCGCGAAGGAGCCGGTTATCATTGCAGCGATATTGACGCTTATCTGCCGAGCGCAACAGCCATTCGCGAGGCTTTTTCAAAGAAGCAGACACAAAAAGCACTGCGCGGCATGCCCGTCAACTGCGCTGACTATTTACGCAGTCAGCTTGATGCAGGGCTCAGGCCGGTTTTCCCTCAAGATTTTGACGCCGCGTTGCTGCATATGCTGCGTCTTTTCGGCCCTTCTTACTTCGCACAGCTTCCTGATGTCTCCGAAGGCCTGGAAAACAGGATCCAGGCTGCGGCAAAAAGCTGCCAAACGCGCGCTGATCTTATCGCTTACATCAAAACCAAGCGTTACACCTACGCGCGCATATCACGCATTCTGCTTTACGCGTTGCTCGGCATCACGCGTGAAATGACACAAGCCTGCAATAAGGCACCGGTAAGCCATCTCCGCATTCTGGGCGCAAAAAACGCAAAAGTCCTTTCTGCACTTTCTGCGGTTTCGACCGTTCCCATCGTCACGACCGCCGTCCCGCCATATCCAGAGATTGATGTTGCCGCGAGCAACGTCTGGGCTCTTTCTCAAACTGCTCGGCCTTTTTCCCAAACCGACCGCGATTATAAACAACGGCTCTTAACGGGTTACTGATAACATAGTTGCGCTTTTGCGGTCATATCATTGATTAAAGGCTGTGATAGATTGAAAACCGCAATTGCGAACGCGCGAATGTTAACAGGCAGGCTCAGAATAACCGCTGTTGTTCTGGCAGCTGCTTTTTTGGCTGTTATGCTGCTGCTCTATCCTCAAAGCTGCATACAAAGCGCCCTTGACGGGATGGATCTTTGGCTGCGCGCCGTATTCCCTTCTCTTTTTCCCTTCATGGTCGTCTCTTTTTTATTGATTGAAACGGGCATCGTTCGTCTGCTGGCACACATCTTCTCTCCGATCACACGCTTTCTTTTCGGAGCGCCGGGCGAAAGCGCCTATGTATTTTTTGCGGCCGCTCTTTCAGGTTATCCGGTCGGTGCAAGGCTAACGGGTGAATTGTATGCCAAGGGAATGATCAGCGAAACTGAAGCACAACGCATGGTGCGTTTCACCAGTGTTTCCGGCCCCGTCTTTTTGACCGGCGCAGTCAGTACCGGGCTGCTTGCCGCCCCTCAGGCAGGTTTCTGCCTTGCAGCTTCGCATTATTTGGGCGCGCTGTTGGTCGGCGTTTTGTTTGGCCTCTTTTCTGTTGGGCACAAATGGCCAGTGCAGTCGAATCGCCGAATATGTGATGCTGTCAATTTATTCTGGCGTGATGCTGCAGCGTGTCCTTCTGTCAGCAGCATGCTGTGTATAAGTATAGAAAAAACGCTGTTGACAATGCTGAAAATCGGCGGGTTTATCATACTGTTTTCAGTGGTTATAGAAATCCTTATAGTTACAGGCATCATGGGCGCTGCTTCTTTTATCTATCGGCCTCTTGCAGCAGCGGCAGGAGTCGATACAGCCGCTGCCGGCGCATTGCTTTCAGGCAGTCTGGAAATGGCCGTAGGTTGCGCCAAAGCAGCATCTTTGGATGCAGCCCTTGGGGCGAAATTGATCCTTGTTTCCGGGATCGTTGGCTTTGGCGGGCTGTGTGTGCACATGCAGACAAGTGCCGTCCTTGCAGGCTGCGGTTTAAAACCAAAGCGATTTGTTCTCGCAAAAGGCCTTCAAGGGCTTATAAGCAGCACCTTGACTTTCTTATTCATTTCATCTTTCCCTCTTTCTCAAGAAGTCATCAGCTATAATGGAGAAATAAAAACAGCCGCATACAGCGGTGCTTTTTTTGCAGGTGCAGTTTTATTGCTGGTTTTGCTCGTCAAACTGATCGTGAAGCGCTCAAAACGGTCATTCTTTCCGTTTACCCGCTAATTCGAGCCTGTTTTTCCTCAATAGTTTTAAATAATCCGCAAAGTACTTTTCCATTTCTGCCAGTATATCATCTGCGTATTCTTTTGCGCCGACCGTGATCTCACGTGCATTGTTCTCTGCAAGCTTTAACAGCTCCGCGGCTTTTGCTTCCGCCTCTTTGACCACAACATCTTCGCAAATACGCGTCTGCAGTTCATCTTCAGCGCTTTTTATGATCGTAGCGGCTTCTTCCTTTGCGGTTTTAAGTATCGTCTCTTTTTCTTCAAGGAGCTGCTCGGCTTCGCTGACGGCCGCTGGCACCTCAGCGCGGATATCCTTTAATATCTCCGTCACAACGGCGTAGTTGACTGAACGTTTGCCAGAAAAAACAGCTTTCGGGCTTTGTTCGATCTCTTCGCTCAGCTCATCAAGTAGTTCATAAATCTTCATAATGCCACCTTTTCATTGCCTGCTGAATTTTTTTTGGATATCCTTTACGATCGCATCAGGTACGAGACTGCTGATGTCCCCGCCGTGCAAAGCAAGCTCTTTGACCATGCTTGAGCTTAAATACGAATGTGCAATGTCTGTCATTAAAAAAATGGTTTCTACGTTTTTCGCAAGCTTGGCGTTCATGGCTGCCATTTGAAATTCATATTCAAAATCTGAGAGTGCGCGCAAACCCCTTATGACAACATTGGCGCCGACCGCCTTCATATATTCTACAAGCAAACCCGAAAAGCTATCCACTTTGACTTTTGGCAAATGTGCCGTGCTGCGTCGAATAAAATCCATGCGCTGTTTTGATGAAAAAGCAGGTTCTTTGCTTTTGTTCACGAGCACCGCTACCGTCACATCGTCAAACATCGCTGCGGCGCGCGTGATCACATCTAAGTGCCCGCATGTGATTGGGTCGAAACTGCCGGGATATACGCATTTGATCACGCTATTCTCCGTATGCCAGATACCACAGCGATGTTTCGCCGTAGTTGGCGTGTTTTGTCAAATTATAACCCATCGGTGGGACAAAATCAAATCGTCTTTTTGTTTCCAGCACCGCTATGGCGCCGGCATTGAGGCTTCCGTGCTTATGCGCAGCTTCAAGCAGCGGGATATAAGCATCCGAGTCATAGGGAGGGTCTGCCAGCAGCAGGTCATAGCTGCCCAGCACGGACAACAGACGTATCACGTCACCCCTGTATATGCGGTAATTTTCTGTTTTCAGCGCGCCAAGGTTTTTCTTTATCGTCACAATACATTTTTCATCTTGTTCTGCGAAATCCACATGCGCCGCGCCGCGCGAGAGCGCTTCAATTCCAAGTGCACCGCTTCCCGCAAACGCATCCAGCACCCGTAAGCCGTTTATGCGAAACTGCAGCGCACCGAAAAGCGCTTCCCTGACTCTGTCGGCTGTCGGACGCGCTGTCATCCCGGGCGGACTTTGAAGCCGTCTGCCTTTGAATTTTCCGGCAATCACACGCATCAGAGAGGCCCCAGTACTTGGCTTTCTGTGATGACCATATCCATGCGAACATCATAAGGCTGCGCTTCTACGTGCGGCACAATCTGCAAATCAAAACAGATGCCAATTTTGTATGCATCCGACTGTTTTAAGTACCGGTCAAAATACCCAAGCCCGTAGCCTATGCGGTTTCCATAGGCATCGAACGCCACGCCCGGCACCAGCACGATATCCGGCTCAGCCTGCTCGCTCTCGCTGCCTATCACAGGTTCAGCAATACCGAACACATTGCTTTTCAGCAAAGTGTCGCCTTTATACTCCACAGCAATGATGTCATCATCATCTGTGATATACGGCAGCGCCACCTGCTTGCCCATGTCGAGCAGAGTATGCGCCAATGCGAGAAGATCCGGCTCGTTTTTATATGCGTAATAAGCCATAACGCATTTGGCTTTTTTAATGCACTCAAGCCCAAGCAGCGTCTGCATGATGTTGCTGCTTTTCACCTGCACGTCCCGGGGGCTGAGCAGCAGTCTTTCTCTTAATATTTCACGGCGCAAATCACTTTTCATTTTTTTAACTCAATCCTCAACATATAATCTTTGGACCCGGGGAGAAATGGCACAGAGTGTTTCATAATTGATTGTGCCGCATTTTTCCGCGTACTCTTCGACCGGAATTCTGTTGCCGTTTTGCTCTCCGAAGCAAACCACATGGGTGTTAAGACATACATCGTCGATATCTGTGACGTCGATCAATATCTGATCCATGCATACGCGCCCGACAACGCGCGCCCTGCGTCCGCCGACAAGCACTTCGCCTTTGCCCGTAAGCAGGCGGTTATATCCGTCTGCATAACCGATGGGCAGTGTAGCAATGCGCATTGTTTTGTCGCAAGTATATAGGCCGCCGTAGCTGAGCCTTTCACCTTCTTTAAGTTCTTTAATAAATGAAACCTGCGTATGCAGCGACATCGCGGGTTCCAGCAAAACATCTCTGCTGACTTCGTCGGATGGATAACAACCATAAATCGCGATGCCGACACGAACCATATCATAAGCAAATTGAGGGCAATCGAGCGCGGCACCGCTGTTGGCGGCATGTATGATAGGCGCAAAACCCTTCTCACGCACCAAGCGAATGAATGTGCCGAAACGCTCGTTCTGCAGGTGAGTGTATGTTTTATCAGCTTCGTCGGCGCATGCGAAGTGCGTCATCAGCCCTTCCAGCTCAAGGCAGTCCTCTTGTGCAATCGTATCGAGAATCCGGTCTGCTTCTTCAAGCGTCTTTACGCCCACACGGTTCATGCCCGTATCAGCCTTTATGTGCAGCCGCATTTTGACCCCGCGTTCACGGGACACCGTCAAAGCGTTTTGTACGCACGTATAAGAGGCCACAGTCATGGAGAGATCAAGCCCGGCTGCTTTGCGCCATTGTGCAAGATTGGCAGGGCCAAGGACGAGTATCGGGCCGGTAACGCCTTCTTCACGCAGCACAGCCGCTTCTTCCGGCATTGCGACGCCCAGCCATTCGGCGCCCGCTTCTTTGACTGCTTTGGAAACCATCGTGCTGCCGTGTCCGTAGCCGTCCGCCTTGACGACGGCACAGATCATAGCACCGTTCGGTAAGTGTTTTTTTATATTGACAACATTGCGCTTTATAGCGCCAAGATTGACTTTCGCATATGTGGGCCTAATGAGCATACTTGCCTTCTTCTTTTGAAAAACGCACTTAAATCCAGCCGGCTTGAGGCTGTGTTGCGTACGCACAAACTGTTTTATTGTTTTCGCTGGTTTTTTGGCCATGCCGCTGCTGCGGTAGGCTTTCAACCCAACGGTTGGTCAAATCTTATAGATGTCCTCTTCGCTTAAGAGTTTGACACCGCCGTTTGCCAGTGCATTTGTTGCAGCGGCTATATCCTCAACGCGGAAGAGTATCAACGCGTTCTGATTGGGTGTGCGCACAAACGAGTAAAGATACTCAACACTGATGCCGGCATTGTCAAGCAGTGCCAGGACATGCGCAAGCCCGCCCGGTTTATCCGTGACTTCTGCCACGATCACCTCCGTTGTACTGGCGGTAAATCCTGCGTTTTTGAGAAGTCCGATCGCTTTTTGCGGATCACTCACGATACAGCGCATGATGCCGAAATTTGTCGTATCCGCAATGGACAGCGCGATAAGATCGATGCCGCCCTTGCCCAGAACATCTGTGATTTTAGCCAAACGGCCTTTCTTGTTTTCCACAAAGACGGATATCTGCTTGATCATGTTGACGCCTCCTCATTATAATTTCCGGTTATCGATCACGCGTTTGGCCTTGCCTTCGCTGCGCGTAATGGTTTTGGGTTCCACAAGCGTGACTTTGACGCCAATTCCCAGTACCGACTGTATTTCAAAGCGTATTTTATTACTCAGCGCTTCAAGACGCCTGATTTCGTCTGAGAAAAGCTCTGCTGATACTTCAACCTGAACTTCAAGCTGATCTGTGTTGTCGTGCCTGTCGACAATGATCTGGTAATGCGGCTGTACATCCGCCATCTCCACGAGCACGCCTTCAATCTGCGACGGGAATACATTGACGCCGCGTATGATAAGCATGTCGTCGGTGCGCCCCCGCACTTTGTCCATACGCATCAATGTGCGCCCGCAGCCGCATGTTTGCGCATGCAGTGCGGTAATGTCGCGCGTGCGGTAGCGGATAAGAGGTATACCGTCCTTATCGATGGTCGTGATCACGAGCTCTCCTTCTTTGCCGTAGGGCAGCGGCTCCAAAGTGTCCGGGTCGATGATTTCCGCAAGGAAGAAATCCTCGGCGATATGCAGCCCCTGCTTGTATTCACAGTCAGAAGCCACGCCCGGGCCCATGATCTCCGAAAGGCCGTATATGTCTATCGCAAGCAGATTGAGCCTCTGTTCGATCTCGCTGCGCATGGCTTCCGTCCATGGCTCTGCGCCGAAAACGCCCGCTTTGAGTTTCAGGCTTTTGGGGTCAACGCCCATCTCTTCCATGGTTTCAGCGAGGTAAAGCGCATAAGACGGCGTGCACGCAATGATCGTTGATCCAAAATCCTGCATCAGCATGATCTGCCTTTTACTGTTGCCTCCAGAAACGGGCACGGTCATCGCACCGAGCAGCTCCGCACCGTAGTGCGCGCCCAGGCCGCCCGTGAAAAGGCCGTAACCATAGGCCACCTGTATCACCGAATCCTTGCATCCGCCCGCGAATGTAAATGTGCGCGCCATCAGCTGTGCCCAGTTGTCGATGTCTCTTTTGGTGTATCCGACAACGGTCGGCTTGCCGGTCGTTCCGGACGATACATGCACCCGGCAGATCTCGCTTTTGGGTACGGCGAACAGCCCAAAGGGGTAATTGTCGCGCAGGTCCTGCTTGAGTGTGAATGGCAGCAGCTTCACATCGCCAACGTTTTTGATGTCTTCTGGGCGCACG
Source organism: Christensenellales bacterium (assembly GCA_040768905.1). Taxonomy (GTDB): domain Bacteria; phylum Bacillota; class Clostridia; order Christensenellales; family SZUA-584; genus SZUA-584. The sequence continues at coordinate 705,991 of JAXGMA010000001.1, read as the reverse complement.
CCCTTTTCATCAAACGCCTTTTTATAAAATGGTACGTTGTCGTAAACCTTTTTGGCCGTCGCATACAGTTTTTTGGCCTGAAGGGCAAAAAGCTGCTCTCTGTCCATGCATTCAAGTTCTTTGTCCCAGTACATAGTGTTCCTCCGAATGGAAGTTTATGCGTTATAGCCTTTCTCAAATGCCAAAAGATTGATCTTCTTAGTGGCAGCAGGCACCGTTTGTTTGACCGCGTCAATAAATTCTTGCTTGTCGATATCCATGTGACGCGCGAGCACACCGACCATGACGGTGTTGAGCGCTTTTGCGTTGCCGGCCTCATTGGCCAATGACAGCGCATCCAAGAAAACAGTATCCGGCACCATTTCCCTGATGCGGTCTTCTATATCAGCGGGATAGGGCTCCGCACCCGTGATCACCGGCATGGGCAGGATCTTTTGCGTATTGACAAATAATTTACCGCCTTCTTTGAGCCGTCCGCACCATCTTAGGGCTTCAAGCATCTCAAAAGCCAGAATGATGTCTGCGCACCCGTCATCGATCACAGGCGCATAAACCTTTTCTCCGAACCGGACATGCGTGACGACGTTGCCGCCGCGCTGCGCCATTCCGTGCACCTCCGAGAGTTTTACATCGTATCCGAGAGATACCGCCAAATTCCCAAGCACTCGGCTTGTGAGCAGCGTTCCCTGTCCACCGACCCCAACAATCAAAATATCCATCATCAGTGACCTGCCATTTCTATCGCGTTAAAAGCACACACCTTGGCGCACAGGCCGCAGCCAGTGCACACAGACGCATCAATCTTCATGCCTTGTGCTGTTTTTATGACCGCCGGACAGCCAAGCTTCAAGCAAGCCCCGCACTGTGTGCAGTTTTCGTTGATGGTAAAAGGCGGCAATATATATTTTTTATCAAGCAGCACGCAAGGCCTTCTTGTGATGACAACGCTTAAAGCCTCGCGCGCGGTTTCCTCTTTGAGTACCTTTTCGAGTTCCTTTAAGTCAAAAGGGTCTACGATGCGCACATGTTTGACGCCCATCGCACAAGCCAGTGCGGCAATATCGATAGCCTCGGCGATCTCGCCCTTGACGGTTTTCCCCGTGCCCGGGTGATGCTGATGGCCGGTCATCCCTGTTGTGGAATTATCCACGATGATCACCGTACCAACAGAATCATTGTACACCATGTCTGCAAGCCCAGTGAGGCCTGAATGAAAAAATGTCGAGTCTCCTATAACGGCGACGAGTTTGCGTGTAAATTCCTTTCCGCGTGCCTTTTCCATACCCAGCGCGTTGCCTATGCTTGCGCCCATACAGATACAGGTATCTATACCGGCATGCGGCGGGAGGGCACCCAGCGTATAACAGCCGATATCGCCCGTGGCGGTGAGGCCGAGTTTTTTCAGTGTGTAGAAGACCGCGCGGTGCGGGCAACCGGGGCACATCACGGGAGGCCTTTGGGGCAAAGGGCCTGGCTCTGATGCCATCATTTTCTTTCCTGCAATTTTTTCGGCGATCAGGTTGACGCTGTATTCGCCCTGCACGGAGAACAATGCTTTTCCCGTCGTCTCTATGCCCATGGCCTTGATCTGGTTCTCGAAAAAAGGCTCCAGCTCTTCTATGATATACAGTTTGTCGACCTGCTGCGCGAAATCGCGTATAAGCTTTTCCGGCAGCGGGTAGATCAGCCCCAGTTTCAATACGCTCGCATCCGGCAGCGCCTCGCGCACATAGTTGTACACGACGCCGCTCGTGATGATGCCGATGCTTTTATCACGGTATTCTGTGGTGTTGAATTCGAGTGTATCCGCATCAGCCTTTAAATCCTTCATGCGCTGCTCGACAACGATGTGGCGCTGTCTTGCCATGCCGGGCATCATCACATATTTGCCGATATCCTTGACATACGGTTTTAACGGCACATCTTCGCGGTCTACGAGGTCAACAAGCCCCTGAGAGTGCGACACCCTTGTGTTTGAGCGCACAATCACAGGTGTGTCGTATTTCTCGGACAAAGCAAACGCGCGTTTCACATATTCTTTTGCTTCGCTGCTGTCCGCCGGTTCAAGCATCGGCAAGTGCGCGCTGCGCGCATAAAACCGCGAATCCTGCTCGTTCTGGCTCGAGTGCATCCCGGGATCATCAGCAACGATGATCACAAGCCCGCCGTTGACGCCTGTGTATGACGCTGTGAAAAGCGGATCTGCGGCAACGTTGAGCCCCACATGCTTCATACAGCAAAGCGCGCGCGCGCCGGCAATAGACGCGCCGATAGCAACTTCAAGCGCCACCTTCTCATTGGGCGACCACTCGGCATAGACCTCATCGTATTTTGCAATCGTTTCAGTTATTTCGGTACTCGGCGTTCCGGGGTAAGCAGCAGCCACGGTCACCCCGGCTTCATATGCCCCACGGGCAAACGCCGCATTGCCCAGCATCAGTATTTTCATCAGTCTCTCCTTCAAAAAGTTGTCAAGTTGTCAGCGCAGGTCTGTCACGCGTTTGGCTTTTCCTTCAAAGCGTTTGAGCGATTCAGGCTCAACGAGCCGCACAGCGGCTGTTATATTCAAAACGGTATATATCGCGTGCTGTATTTTTCGTTCGAGCGCTTCCAAAGCGGCAAAGCTGTCAAGCAGCCCGGCATCGACGACTTCGACCAGCACCTCAATGCTGTCCATATAGCCTTCCTTGCGCACAATGATCTCATAGTGCGAGCCGATGCCTTCCACACCGAGCAGCACGCTTTCTATCTGCGAAGGGAATACGTTGACGCCTCTTATGATCAGCATATCGTCTGTGCGTCCCTGCACCTTTGCCATGCGCATCGACGTGCGCCCGCATGCGCATTTTTCGGGTATAAGCCATGTGATATCCTTGGTGCGGTAGCGCAGTATCGGCAGCGCTTCTTTGGAGAGTGAGGTGATGACCATTTCTCCCTGCTCGCCGTCAGGCAAAGGTTCCAGCGTATCAGGATCAATGATTTCGCAATAAAAATGATCCTCCATGATGTGCATGCCCTGCTTGAGCCAGCATTCCCCCGAAACGCCCGGCCCGATGATCTCCGAGAGGCCGTAATTCTCTGTCGCGAGAATATGCCATGCTTGCTCGATCTCGCGCCGCATTTTTTCAGTGTGCCCTTCGCCTCCGAAAAGCCCGAGGCGCAGCGGCAGTTTTTCGGTATCGATGCCGAGTTTTTTTGCAGTTTCGGCCATATACAGCGCATATGAGGGCGTACCGACCAGCACTGTTGTCCCAAAATCCTGCATGATGGAAAGCTGTCGTTCAGTATTTCCGCCTGAAATGGGAATGATGGTCGCCCCCAGTTTTTCAAGGCCGTAGTGCAGGCCGAAGGCGCCTGTAAACAGCGTATACCCAAAGGTGATCTGTACGATATCCTCCGGCGTGGCGCCGGCCGCACACACGATACGCGCGATGCATTCCGCCCACATATCAAGATCCGCCCTTGTGTAGCCAACGACAGTGGGTTTGCCCGTGGTGCCTGAAGATGCATGTAAGCGAACGACATCCTTCATCGGAACTGCAAAAAGCTTATACGGAAAGTTTTCACGCAGATCGTCTTTTACCGTAAATGGCAACCTGCGGATATCGTCAAGCGACTTAATATCTTGCGGCTGAACGCCTGCATCTTGGAGTTTTTTTCTGTAATACGGAACGTTATTGTAACACCGTGCCACCGTACTTTTGAGGCGTTCAAGCTGCAGTGACTGCAAATCTTCACGCGAAGCGCACTCCATCTTTTCATTCCAAATCATCCCGTGCTCCCCATATCAGTTATTTGCATGCAATCAGAGTGTCCCATTCTCCCGTGCTGCATATTGTTTAGATTATAGCGTATATCCTGCAAAAAATAAAGCGTTTGTGTATACATTGCATACACAGAATTTCAAGAAGTAATCTTTAATCCTTTTTTGCTGTATCAAAAAGAGCCGATCGTTGCCGAAAGGCTCTTCGTCTTGTGTATTGTCTTCAGCGTTTTAGAATTTGGCAGAAACTTTCTTAAGCTTTGCGAACCTTGGCAGCCCCTCTTCAAACGGCAGGTTCGTTGCGCCTTGGATCAGCGGAAGCGCGTAATCGATAAACTCCTGCCCTAAGCCTGTGCCGCCGCCGGTGATCCATTCGTCCGGTATTTTCTTTTCCTTGTTGGCCACTTCATGCAAGCCGATGAGCTTTATGTTGCATTTGTATGCTTTGCCCGGCGCACGCTCGAAAGCGACCATCAGATCGGTCTTGCCTTCCACTGCCGTTTTTACGGCCGTCTGTCCGGCAAGGTAAGCTTCGTTTATGTCAGTCATGGATGCCATGTGCGCCGCACATCTTTGCAGCAGACTGAACTCTATGCCGCGCACTTTTGCGCCCGTCGCCTCCTTGACAATGTTGGCGAGTGTATACGCAAGCCCGCCAAGCTGCGCGTGCCCGAATGAATCTTTCTGCTGCGTAAGGTCGCTGCCGTATTCAGAGATATATTTGCCGTCTTTGTCTCTGATGCCTTCGGAAACAGCCACAAGCACCTTTTTGTTTTTCGCATAGATCTCTTTGACGCGAACAAGAAAATCATCCATGTCAAAAGGCTTTTCAGGAAGATAGATAAGATCCGGGCCTGCGCCTTTATACGCGGCAAGCGCAGTTGCGGCCGTGAGCCAGCCGGCGTTTCTTCCCATCACCTCGAGTATCGTGATCATGCCGGTATCATAAACCCGCGCGTCCTGATACACTTCCATGGTTGAAGTCGCTATGTATTTGGCCGCGCTCCCGTAACCTGGGCAGTGGTCAGTTGCCCAAAGATCATTGTCAATCGTTTTGGGTACGCCGATGATGCGCATCTCGTAGCCCGATTTTTGCATGTATTTGCTGACTTTGTTGCATGTGTCCATGGAGTCATTGCCGCCGTTGTAAAAAAAGTAACGAATATCATACTTTTTGAACACTTCGAGCATTCTTTTGTAATCCGTGTCATCCGCATCGGGATCGGCCAGCTTGTACCGCACAGAACCCAGCGCCGACGAAGGCGTGGTTTTCAGCAGTTCCAGCTCCGCAGCGTCCTCCTGCGCCATGTCAAAAAACTGTTCGTTCAAAACGCCGACGATACCATGCGAGGCGCCGTACACCTTCGTGATGTTCTCTTCTTTGAGTGCCTGCTGAAAAACACCGCATGCACTGGCGTTGATCACCGAAGTCGGCCCGCCCGACTGTCCGAATATGCATGCCCCTTTTAATACTCCCATTATTATCTCCTCCCGGTAAAATAAAAACTTTAAAAGAAATTATAACCCACTGCATGGCCTTTGACAACGCCTTTATGAAAAGGGCCTTTTAAAATGACGATATGGGCAGAGTTTACTCCCCAATGATCTTGATCATCAGCCTTTTTTTTCGTTTTCCGTCGAACTCGCCGTAGAATATCTGCTCCCACGGCCCAAAATCGAGCCGTCCTTCCGTGACTGCGACCACCGTCTCGCGCCCCATGATGGTGCGCTTTAAATGCGCATCCGCGTTGTCCTCAAAGCCGTTATGCGCGTACTGGTCGTAGGGTTTTTCCGGCGCGAGTTTCTCAAGCCAGCGTTCAAAATCTGCATGAAGCCCCGGTTCGTCATCATTGATGAACACACTTGCTGTGATGTGCATGGCGTTGACAAGACACAGCCCCTCGCGTATGCCGCTCTCTAAAAGCGCCTCTGCAACCTGCGGCGTAATGTTGATAAGCTGCCGCCTTTGGGGAATGTCCAGCGTCAATATTTTTCGAAAGCTCTTCATACCAAAACCTCCGTGTTTTCTCTTATCATAAAAGCTGGCTTTGATTATGTAAAGCACATGCCAGATGGTTTTTGAAAATATTGAGCATAATCTATTCACCGCACCTGCCGTATTTGCTTTTTGACAGACGGTTTAGTATAATGAAGCTCAACAAAATACTGATTGGACAAAAAAAGATGAATCCTTTATACGAGAAGATAACACAGCTGAAAAAAGAGAAGAACGCGGTCATCCTCGCGCACTATTATCAGACGGAGGACATTCTTGAGATAGCAGATTTTGTCGGCGATTCTTTTGCGCTCAGCAAACAGGCCGCTCAAACCGATGCGGATATGATCGTCTTCTGCGGCGTGCGTTTTATGGCGGAAAGCGCCAAGATCTTAAACCCTGACAAGAAAGTCCTTCTTCCGGCACAGGATGCAGGATGCCCAATGGCTGACATGGTGACTCTATCAGATGTCAAGCGCCTGCGCGCGCAGTACCCTGATGCGGCTGTGGTGTGTTATGTCAACACCTCCTCGCAAGTCAAGGCTGAATGCGATATTTGCGTCACATCTTCCAACGCCGTGAAAATCGCAGCTTCACGCGAGGAGCAAAGGATCATATTTATTCCTGACCGGAACTTAGCACACTTTGTCGCGCGGCAGGTTCCCGAAAAACAAATCATCCCTTTTGACGGTTACTGCATCGTTCACCACAGAATAAACGCTGAAGACGTTTTGAAAGCCAAAGCCGCCATGCCGGATGCGAAGCTTCTCGTTCACCCCGAATGCCCCAGCGAAGTCATCGATAAAGCCGACTTTACCGGCAGCACCGCTCAGATCATCAGTTATGCCAAACAGTCTTTGGATAAAAAATTCCTGATCGGCACCGAAGAAGGCATCCTCTCGACGCTTCGGAAAGAGAATCCGGACAAAGTATTCTATCTTCTTTCGCCAAAGCTTTTCTGTGTCAATATGAAAAAAACAAAACTTGAAGACGTTCTCAATGCCCTCGTTTTTGATCAATATGAGATCTTGCTTGACGCAGAGATGATGCGCAAAGCAAAACAGAGCCTTGACCGCATGCTTTTAGCATAAGGTGCTTTTATGAGAAGGTATGTTTTTGACACTGACAGCAGTGTCACCGAGCATGAAATTGATGTTGCCATTGTCGGAAGCGGTCTTGCAGGCCTGTATGCCGCGCATCATCTTGACGCAGCGCTTTCTTGCATCATTTTCACCAAAGAACGCATGGAAACAAGCTCTTCATCATTGGCTCAGGGCGGGATAGCGGCCGTGACGGAGAGAGATGACCACTTTACCTACCATTATCTTGACACCATCAACGCAGGCGCCGGGCTTTGTGACAAAAAAGCCGTGCGGCTCATCGTAGAAGAAGGCCCGAAGGAAATCGCTGAAATGCTCTCGATCGGCACTCAGTTCGATATCGATATGGACGGCAATCTCAAAACCACGCGCGAAGGCGGGCACGGCATGAATCGCATCCTGCACGCCGGCGGGGATGCAACCGGTCTTGAAATGGTCAAGACGCTCAAGGAAACCGTCCGCAACAAGAAAAACTTAACGTTGCATGAAAATGCATTCGTGGCTGATATCATTACAGAGAAAAATCGTGTCACCGGCCTGATGGTGTTTTTAGGTGGCGGATGGCATTTTTATAAAACCGGCTGTGTGATACTCGCTTCCGGCGGGCTCGGGCAGATCTACAGATACACCACCAACCCTTACGTGGCGACAGGAGACGGTTTTGCCGTGGCTTTGCGCGCAGGAGCGGTGATGAACCATTTGGAATTCATTCAGTTCCATCCTACAGGCTTGTACACGCCTGAAAACCGGAACCGCCAGTGTTTTCTCATATCGGAAGCGGTGCGCGGTGAAGGCGGCATACTGCTTAATGAGGCCGGAGATCGGTTTATGGAACACAGCCATCCGCTGGCTGAGCTCGCTCCGCGGGATATCGTCGCGCGGGAGATCTACCGGCAAATACAGGAACAGACCTTGCCTTATGTCAAGCTTGATATCACGCACAGGTCAAAGGAATTCTTAACCAGCCGTTTTCCGACCATTTATAAAACATGCTTAGAGCACGGCATCGATATGACGACGACACCCATACCCGTTGGCCCTGTCCAGCACTATATGATGGGCGGCGTTAAAACCGATCTTAACGGAGAAACCAGCATCAAAGGGCTGTTGGCCTGCGGAGAAGTGGCTTCAACGGGCGTTCACGGCGCAAACCGGCTTGCAAGCAACTCGACGCTTGAGTGTCTTGTGTTTGGCAGGCGGTGTGCACAAACAGCAAACAAATACGCATATCGCCCTAAAGATGCCAGTATCCCTTCCGTTTTTTATTCACAGCACAAAGAGCTGCATATCGAACAGCGTATCATCGAATTAAAAGGCCTTATGGTGAAATATTGCGGCATACTGCGAAGTGGCCGTGATTTGAAGTGTGCTCTTGAGCGGTTAAAAGATATGAACAGCGAAATCAAAGAAGCTTCTTTGCGCACCATCAAAGAAATGGAATACTGCAACATGGTTTACATTGCCATGGAAATATTAAAGTGCGCTTATGCCAGAAAAAAATCTATAGGCGCGCATTACCGCACAGACGAAGGGAGCGGCAACAATGATTGAGCAAAAGCAGCTTTTAAAGACGATAGAATGGGCTCTGGCTGAAGATGTTTGTACCGGCGATATCACAACGCAATGCACCGTGCCTGAGGGCATGATGGTCTCCGGAAATTTTATTGCCAAATCAAGCGGCATTCTTTGCGGGATGGATATTGCCAAATCGGTTTTTTCATACATTGACCCTGATATCGTCCTTGATTGCTTTTTTTATGACGGCAATACCATAAAAAGAGGCGATATCATCGCAAAAATAAAAGGCAGGGCAGCGTCTGTTCTTATGGGCGAGCGGCTTGCGCTCAATTTTCTGCAGCGGCTCAGCGGCATCGCGACGAAAACACGTGAAGCCGTGGACAAAGTGTCTGAATTCCCCGTCAAAATACTCGATACGAGAAAGACAACGCCTTTGCTGCGCATATATGAAAAATATGCGGTGCGGACAGGCGGCGGTTTCAATCACAGATTCACGCTTGCAGGCGGCATACTCATCAAAGATAACCATATCAAGGCATCCGGCGGTATTCAAAAAGCCGTGAAAGCCGCGCGTGATTTCGCACCGCACACACTCAAGATTGAAGTTGAGGCCGAAACGCTGGCCGAGGTCGACGAGGCGCTTGCTGCCGGCGCGGATATCATCATGCTTGACAATATGAGCCTTGATATGATGGCTATGGCCGTTTCGCGTATCGGGAAGCGCGCGCTGACGGAAGCTTCGGGAAATATGAACGAAAAAGACCTCACTATGGTCGCCGCCACTGGCGTCGATTTTATTTCAATCGGCGCTTTGACAAACGCTGCTCTTCCTTTGGATATCAGTTTAAAGTTTGACTGATTCGCTGCACCATCCCTTTATTGGCAGATCACCATCTGCGACAATATGTCTGAATACAGCACCAAGCCCGGCGTTGCTGCGACATGCACCACATGGCTGTATTTTTCGCTGCCCGCCACTATCTTTTCAACGGTATTCTCTCTTCCCCTGATAAGATCCGGATTGAAGACTGTGCCTTCGCTGCAGTCCAAGAGCGCCGCGTAGAAAATGCCCGTCTCGGCCATGTCCTGAAAAAGGTGGCTGCCGTATGAAAGCTCAGGCATAAAACCTTCCGCCTGGCACGAAAACTCGCACAGCGCCGCCGCATTGCTGATCTCGGAAAAGATGACCGGCACACCGAGCGAAGGCGTGTCGTCCCCCATCTGCCGGGGTCCATCAGCATCAAGCTGCTCTCTTTCAAAGCTGCGTTGATGCGTCCTATCAGCCGGGCGACGGAATACTTATCGCTTTCACTCAGCCTTAGGTATTCGGCAGCGTCAACGTAAACGACATGATCGATCGGAAGGCGCACGTTACCGCCCATGAATCCGCCTTTAGACTGAAACAGGCACTACTTTGGTTTTATGGCTTTGGGCATCTCTACCGCCTTCCCAAGGCCGCGCGTCTGCAGAGGGCGGCATTGCAGAAGATTGACCCTGAAATCACCGTTCTGCGAAAAGTTTGCCGTAAATTCGATATCCACAGGGTATTCGTAGGTCTTTGATAACAAAGCCAGCATCTTTCTCATCACTTCGGGGAACAAGGATTCTGCCAGCAGTTTCTTGAACGAGAGGATATAAGCCTGCATTTGCGTTTCCATGCCCAGTTCCCTGCGGCGTCTGCGCACTTTTTCATCCGGCTGCGCGAACAAAGCCTTATCGGCTTTGATGCCCAGCTCCAGCGCCTGCTCCACATCGATTTCTTTTAGCGTATTGTCGCTGAGGCTCAGCACATCCGCGCGCCGCTGCGAAAACCTTCTCTCATCGCCGAAAACCATCAGTGGCGGCCTGGTGGGCTTGTCAAGGCACACGATACGTGGATAACCCCCGTCACGCGGTTAACAGCACGCGTGCCCAGCCCGAACACAAGCCTGAGCATCCCCCCATCCATGTCGATGTTTTTATCCCAGACATAAAGATTCGATGAGTTCCCAACGCCCGCAATATGCGAAAAAAAGTATTCTCCGTAATAATCCCCCGAAACACGCTGCACAAGAATCGCCATTTGTTCATCTTGGTCAAAAAGGCCGCGCTGCAAGCGGTAGGCCAGCGCATCCTCGCTCATGGTGCTGGCATATATGAATCGCACCGCTTTTTCAAAGGCATCGTAGCGTTCTTCCGGCGTCCCCTGATTCACGCATAATACGCTTTCATACTTGCCGGCAAAGGCGTTGCCGAAATTGTCCTCAAGAAGTGAGCTTGACCGCACGATAATGGGCGACTGTCCGAAATACTCGAGCATCTGCCAGAAATACTCGCGGATCTTTTCGGGAAACCGGCCGCGGAGCATGCGGATGGATATAGTAGTTTTTGTTCACGGAATAAAGATCCATCAGCACCTGTGTGGTCTCACGGATGCGTGCGATGGTGTCGTTTGTATGCAGATTGCGCATGAGCGTAAAGTAGGCTATAGTATCAAGCTTGTACAATAATGGGCAGGTGATGAAGAAAAAGTTTCCGATCATCATATCCGAATACCAGTCAGGCAGTCGAATACGTAGAAAGCCATTTTGCCTTCTTTTACGATGATGCTGCTGATTTTGATCACAAAGCTTTCAAACCCCTCGTCGGCTTTGATGTGGTACAGCTTAATGCCACCTGTATCGTCGGTCAGCATCTCATGCTTGCCGAAACGATATATACGATGTTCTTTGATCTTTGCGTGCCTGCGCCACATAAGGCGCCACAATGTGTCTGTAATCCTCAACCGTATCCACCTGCCAGACGACGTTGTCACCGAGGCGCAGCATATTTATCGCCGTATCCAGCCCTTTTATTCCCGTACTTACACGGGCATTGATTGCCGCCATATCATATCTCCTAAGATGAAGTCTTGTATTTTTTGCCAAGACTTCTGTTTATTTTCAATGGCTATGCGCTTTTTTATCTCTCCTGTTCATTGCTGCCTCTGTCTTTTAAAAAGTTCTTAATGTTCGTGCGTGTTTTGAGCAGCAATAAGTGAAGCGTCACGCCGATCCCGACAGCGGCAAGCACAAAAATCACCCAGATTTCCCCTACAAGAAACGCGGACAGGATCAGTACGGCCCAGAGAAAGGTAATGGCGCGCACCTTCGCCGCGATGGTCACGCCGCTTCCTGTGCGGTAGTGCTCGATATACGGCCCAAAAAACCTGCTGCGCAGAAGGAATCGGTATGCTTTGGGAGAGCTGGCTGAAAAGCAGATGGCCGCAAGCAGCAGAAAAGGTGTGGTCGGCAGCAACGGCAGGAATATGCCGATAGCTCCAAGCGCCACCAACAACCCGCCGCAAATGATCAGCACAAGCCTTTTCATCGCCTCTCCTGTGTTGTTCTTCTAAAACTGCCTTTTTTTAATGATAGGGCATGAAAGTGCGAATATCAATTCTTTTTTCTTTTTGTTTTCGCTCACAGCTTCTCATTAAATAAAGAAAGGCGCTTTTTAAGCACCTTTTTGATCGTCTGCTTAGAGTACCTTTGCGAGAAAACCTTTGAGCCGGTCGCTTTGCGGATTTTCGAAAAGCTGCCGGGGCGTGTTGTCCTCCACTATTTTTCCCTCGTCCATGAAAACAACGCGCGAACCCACTTCTTTGGCAAAGCCCATCTCGTGTGTCACGACCACCATGGTCATGCCGGCATGCGCAAGTGATTTCATGACATCGAGCACTTCTCCCACCATTTCGGGATCAAGCGCGGAGGTCGGCTCATCAAACAGCATCACATCCGGATTCATGCAGAGCGCGCGTACAATGGCAATACGCTGCTTCTGCCCGCCAGAAAGCTGCGAAGGGTAAGCGTTTGCGCGGTCGGCAAGCCCGACTCTGCGCAGCAGCTCCATGGCCCTTGTCTCTGCCTGCTCTTTTGAAAGATTCTGCAGCTTCATCGGCGCTATTGTCATGTTTCTGATGACTTTCATGTGCGGGAACAGGTTGAACTGCTGAAAAACCATGCCCATTTTCTGACGGTGTATATTGATGTTCACCTTCGGGTCTGTGATATCCACCCCTTCAAAGAATATCTTGCCGCCTGTCGGCACATCGAGCAGATTCAGGCAGCGCAAAAAAGTGGATTTGCCGGAGCCTGACGGGCCGATCACCACCGTGACATCACCCTGTTTGATGTCTGTCGTGATGCCGTCAAGCGCTTTTATCGAACCGAAGTGTTTTTCTAAGTCAATTGTCCGTATCAAAACGTCAGTGGTCACTGCGCCTCAGCCTCCTTTCCAGCAACGTCACGCCGCGTGAAAGCAGCATGACCAGCGCGAGGTAAATGAGTGCAACGGCAATCAGCGGCATAAACGCATCGAACGTGCGCCCCTGGATGATGCTGCCTCCGCGCGTTAAGTCCTGCAGCCCGATAAAACCCACGATCGAAGTCTCTTTGAGCAGCACGATAAACTCATTGGCAAGCGGCGGCACCACGTTTTTAAATGCCTGCGGCATGATAAGGTGCCACATCGTCTGGCTGTAATTCAAACCGAGGCTGCGGCCTGCCTCAAACTGCCCGACATCAATAGACATGATACCGCTGCGGAAAATCTCCGCCACATAAGCCCCTGAGTTGATGCCAAAGGCGATCACAGCCACCAGCGCCTTATCAACGCCGACAGAGCCGAAAACCACAAAATAGATGATCAAGAGCTGCACGACCACGGGCGTGCCGCGGATCACAGTCAGATAAAACCTGCAGATACCGTTAAAAAATTTAAACTTCCCGGTTTTGTCATGCGTTGAGCGCACAATAGCCACAAGAAAACCCAGCACAAGGCCAATGATGAGCGCAAAGAAAGTGACCATTAAGGTGATGCCGAGACCGTCCCATAGGTACTGCCAGCGGTTGTCTGTGATGAAGTTGTTGATGAATTTGGTGACAATCGTATCCCACCATTCAGCCATACCAATTCCTCCTTTGTATAAGCAAACCGACCATTCAGCTTTTGGTTTTAGTCACAAATGGGCTGCCGATAGAAAGTGGCAGCCCATTTTTTTCTATCCGCCCTGCCTTAGGAAGGTGACCGCGGATGCGTTTTTATTAGTCTTTTCAGGATGCAGGGATATACTTTTCGATGATCTGCTGCAGCTGGCCCGATTCCAAGAGTTCCGCAAGCGCCGCATTGATCTTGTCAAGAAGCTGTTTGTTGCCCTTGGCCACAGCAATGGCGTAATCCTCAATCGTATACTCCGTTTCGAGTATCTTAAGGTCCGGGTTTTGCTCAACAAAAACCTTTGCAGGCTCATTGTCGATAACGACTGCGTCTACTTTCCCCTGCAACAGCGCCTGGACAGCGTCTGCGCCCTTGCTGTAACGGTCTATTTGAGCCAGGCCTTCGTCCACGTAATCCCAAGTGATATAAAGGTCTCCTGTTGTGCTGAGCTGTACGCCGACCGTCTTGCCCTCCAAGTCGTCCGGCGAAGCGATATCCGAATCAGCGGCGACGATAATGACCTGTCTGCCCGTTGCGTATGAAGTTGAAAAATCGACAGACACCAGCCGCTCTTCTGTGACCGTCAACCCGGCCATGCCCATGTCGGCCTTGCCGCTTTGCACAGCAGCGAGTATCGAATCAAACTCCATGTCATCAATGACTAGCTCCATGCCCAGCTTCTCGGCGATAAGCTCTGCGATTTCCACATCAATGCCGACTATCTTTTGGTCTTCATAGTATTCATACGGCGGGAAAGCAGCGTTTGTGGCCATTGTCAGCGTGTTTTTGGTTTGTCCGCAAGCCATCAGCGCCAAAGCAAAGCCAAGCACGAGCACGATCACAACCACAGTCTTTAATAATCTCATCAATATAAATCTCCCATATCATAAATTTTTACGAAGTTTATTATATTATATTTATGATTTATGTTCAACTTAAAAATATGAAATCTATCCGCAGAAAGTCCGTTTAAACAAATAGTTTAGCATGAGAGACAGGAAAGCAGGTATTGGGCAATATAAAGCCTTATTGCCTTCTTTCCCTCGTTTTATCGTCATGCTGCATGGACGGGTGCGTAAAGTCTCCTCAAGGAAAACTTTCTGCTTTTGCGGTAAACCCGCACCAAAGACTAATTTTTGTACGATTGCCAAGCAGAATATCCTCCGGCAAGGTCATATACCTCACCAAAGCCAGCTTCAATCAAAATTTGCGACGCAGCCACGCTTCGGTTCCCTGATGCGCAATATACAAGGATCTTGTCATATCCCTCAAGCTCATCCAGACGGTCTTCAAGCTGGCTATGGGGAATGAGCAACGCGCCCTCAATATGCCCTCTGTCGTATTCCTCCAAAGTGCGTACATCAAGCAGGATATACTCGCCGGTCATCGCGGCTTCAAAATCCGAGGCGTTGACGCTGTAATATACGCCTTGCTGCACATAAGCCTCAACCGTCAGCTTTCCATTCTTCTCCTCGCCTTTTATGGTTGCCGCAATGTCAAATGCACCGATATCTGCGGCCTTTATTTCTATCCAAACTTCATCGCTGCCTTCTGAAAACGCTTCAAAATTAGGTGCTGACAAAGAGATCACTCCTTCTGCACGCAATATCAGCCGCACCGTTTCGCCCCTGAAAACGCTGATGTTTCCGATATCATCGTCCAGCACGATCACACGCGTACCTTCCTTAAGTTCACCGTGCGCCGGATCGCTTGGGCTGCTGTCGGCCGGCTCTTGTTCTGCCTGTCGGGGCAGCGCCGCTGCACACCCCGTCACCGTCACTGCCAAAATCATTGCCACCAGTACAATCAAATATTTCATATTCCCTCCCTTGCGTTACCTTATTGCGGTTTTGCAATAATACCTGTTTCAATTCACTTGAACAAGTCCTATTATGTAAACATTTTAAGTACCTTTTATATAAAATAGCAAAATAAAAAAGCTGAGTATGTAACAAAGTCTCTTTATTATTTGTCTTTGTGTGTTAAAATATAAATAAATAATTAATGAGGGAGGAATCATTATGTTGTGGAAATGTTCTGTATGTTCAATGACGGTCGAGGGCGAAGATGCTCCTGATTTTTGCCCCAAGTGCGGTTCGCCCAAAGAAAAGTTTTCCAAGCTCTCCGAAGAGGACGCAAACAAGGTCTACATGTCGGACCGTACCAATGACATACACATGGAGATAGCAGGGCTTGCAGCGAAAATCTACCGGCTTGCAGAAGAGGGCATAGGTATCAATCTTGACCCGCCTTGTGTCGATCTTTTTCATAAGGCCAAAAATGAAGCCTGGATCATTAAGCAAAGAAGCAAGGCTGAGATCGAAGGGCATGTCAGCAGGAAAAAATGGTAGCTTAATATAAAAAAAGGGCCTCCGGCTTCGGCTGGAAGCCTTTTTTTCTTCTTTGTACACTAAAGTGTACAACAATACAAAAAACCCGCAGCCTATGGCAACGGGTTGAAAATCAGTGCCGTCCTTTAGAAATCTTTCTTGATACGTTTGCGCCGCAAAAACGGCGGGATATCGATATCGTTGCCCGAATCAGCAAAGTTGCCAGCTAAGCCTCTTTTGTCAGAATGTTTGACGGGTATAAAAGCATCTTCTTCGTCGTCATCGACTTTTCCAAATTCAACCGCTTCCTTAACGGCTGCGGGTTTTGGTTTGCTGATACCGTCAAAGCCGGTCGCGATCACCGTGATGCGCACTTCGTCCTCAAGGCTGTCATCTGTATCCGCCCCGAAAAATATATTGGCCTCTGGGTCGGCAGCCTGGCGGATCAAGTTTGCGGCCTCTTCGATCTCCAGAAGGCTCATGGTCGGGTCTCCCGTCACATTGTAGAGAATGCCGCGCGCGCCTTCAATGCTCGTTTCAAGCAGCGGGCTCTGAATCGCTTGTTTGGCCGCATCCATCGTTTTGTTATCCCCATATCCGACACCGATACCCATATGTGCAACGCCGCGTTCCATCATGACCGTGCGTACATCGGCAAAATCAAGATTCACAAGCGCAGGTTTGACGATAAGATCGGTGATGCCCTGTATCCCCTGCCGCAGCACATCATCCGCGACGCGAAAAGCCTCGAGCATAGAAGTCCCCTTACCGATGACCTGCAGAAGTTTGTCATTGGGGATCGTAACAATGGTATCCACCGATGATGTAAGTTGTTCATGACCTGTTTTTGCGCGTGTCAGCCGCTGGCCGCCTTCAAACATAAAAGGCATCGTCACAACTGCAACGGTAAGAATATTTTTCTGCCGTGCAAGTTCCGCAATCACCGGCGCAGCGCCCGTTCCTGTGCCGCCCCCGAGCCCTGCCGCAATATAGATCAGGTTGGCGCCTTCAATGATAGAGGCCAACTCATCGATACTTTCCTCGGCAGCGCGTTTTCCTATGACAGGGTCTCCCCCAACGCCAAGGCCGTAGGTCAGCTTCTCGCCTATCTGAACCTTGTTTTTTGCTTTGGATAACATCAAAGCCTGCTTGTCTGTATTGACTGAAAAGAACTCTGCACCCGTCAATCCATGATCGATCATGCGGTTGACGGCATTGTTGCCAGCTCCCCCGACTCCAATGACTTTGATCCTTGCAATGCTTTCCTGTTCAATATCAATTTCCAGTGGCATATGAACCCCCTCATTATAGACCTTAATCAAACATCTTTTCAGACAAGTGTCCAAACAGTGCAAAACCGCTTTTTGTGCCGCTCAAGCAGCCAGCCTCGAAAACATAATCAAGCAGCGCAAGTGCTGCAAAACAGTTTGGCGTTGAAAGCTGAGGCGCTTCAATAGCGGGTATGCGGACCTGTCTTTTTAAATGCTTTTGCAGCATTTCCTTTGCGCCTTTCATCATAGACAAGCCGCCGCCTGATAAAAATATACGCGTTCGTCTTGCAACAGAGAGCGGGCTTTGCTCAAGCGCCTGACTGATCAACATACAAAGATGCTCTGCCCGCGCATCCAGAACCTCTGACACAATAGCGTGGGAGAATTTTTCGATGCGTCCGGAAGCTTGCTTGGCAAAATCGTATAGTTTTGCCCCTCCATTCCCGAGCCCGAAAGAATACCTTTTTTTTATCTGTTCTGCCATATCTGTCGTCATGTTCAACACGATAGATAAATCATTGGCAAAATGCATGCCTCCTGCATGTATCGTCTTATTATATACAATTGCGTCACCATATACAACTGTAACATTTGTATCGCGGTATCCTACGTTCAAGAGAACTGCGCTGCAGTCGCGCTCTTCGGCAGGGATCAGGAACAGACTTTCTGCAAGCACCTCGGGTATAAAGCCGCGCACTTTTATGCCGAAACTCTCGAACATTGCCGTTATATCTTCAATAAAACCATTTCGTGCAAAAACCAAAGACACCAAGCCGTTTAGCTCTCTGGCCACGGCACCAATCGGATCAATGTAGTAGTTGCCGTCTCCGAGTATGAAGTACACGGGTGTACTGTTGACAACCGTATACTGGCTGTCATCAAAGCCTCTTTCAACTTCTTCGATCAGCTTTTCAATATCATCGTCTGAAACGCGGCCTGACTTTAAAGGTACGTTTCCCTCCTGACACACAACTTTGCAGAACGTCCCGGGCACACCTACGAAAATATCTTTTATGCGCTTTTTTGCCCTTTTCTCAGCATACGCGATAGCCCTTGCAGCAGTTTCCTCAACATTTGACGGGTGGAGCCATTGTCCGTTCTTGATTCCTTCGTATTTCGTCTCGCCGACTCCCATCACTTCAAAGCGTCCCACTGAGCGTTCACGGCCAATCACACACATGGTCTTTGACGTGCCAAACTCAATGGCTGCCGTTACGTTTTTCATAACCCGCCCAGTTTCCCCTTATTTAAAATAAACAAAAATCAACAAACAATATGGACATATTATTATAATAACACGTTTGTAGTAAATGACAATATTTTTGGGCTAATTCTCTCGATAATAGGCATTTTCTACAGTTGTGACGTCCAAAATGCCTCCGGCTTCAGATGCTGCATATATATTTTCGATAAAAGCTAATATCAATTTAAATTTTTCATTGAGTTTTGCATCATCGCCCAGCTCGATTTTGAGGCCGTTATGCAACTCCATGATGATGGCTGCGGCGAGTGATACATCAATGTTTTTTAACTCCAGAGAGAATTCAGCAGCAGCTGCCAGCACGCGTGAAAGTGCATCCAGCTTGAATGTGTCTCCCGTTCCGATGCGCTGCCCGACATATGCCGTGTCGGCCGGCAGCCCGTATACAAGAGGATACACGATATCTTCTTGCATGGAGCGTACCTCAAGCAGCCACCCTTCTTTATCGATGACCAGATACCCGCCGTCTTTTCCTATAGATGCCGCTGGCTTGCGTTCCTCAATGGTGATGATGATTTTATCCGGATACGAAACCTCGACGGACTGCGGTTTGATGTAAGGGTCTGATGCCAGCGCCTCCATAACGGCCTGCTTGTCCAACAAAAACACGCTTTTTTCATACTCAATTTGAGACAGCGCGGCCACGTTTTCCGCGGACAGGCTTTCACACCCCTCAACAACGATCTCTCTGACTTTAAAGGCCTCATAGATGACAAAAACGGCTGCACCTAACAGCACCACAAGCGCCAATATGCCCAAGGTACGTTTGCCTCTGCTCAATTTATGACTCCTCTCTCTTGATATCAGCGCCCAGAAGTATAAGTTCTGAGTCAAATGTCTCGTATCCTCTGTCGATGATGTTGGCCTGGTCTACGATCGTTTTTCCGTCAGCGCACAACCCCGCGAGCACCAGCGCTGCACCGCCCCGCAGATCCATCGATTTGATTTCAGCCCCGTGCAGTTTGTCAACGCCTTTGATGACAGCCACGTTGTTTTTTATGACGATGTTGGCGCCCATCCTTTGAAGTTCACCCACATGTTTGAACCGGTTATCGAACACGCTCTCGACAATGATGCTTGTTCCTCTTGAAATGCTCGCTGCTGTACACATCTGTGCCTGCATATCCGTCGGAAACCCAGGATACGGCCCTGTCTCGATAAGATGCATCTCCCTTGGCCTGCCCTGCCCGTTCACGGTAATCGTGTCGTTTTGCAGCTCGATTTTTGCCCCCGCTTCACGCAGTTTGGCGGAAATAGCAAAGAGGTGCTCCGGGATCACGTTTTTGAGCGTGATGCGGCCGTTTGTCACTACCGCAGCCACCATAAAAGTCCCGGCGACAATGCGATCGGGCATGCACGTATAACTAAAACCGTCGAGCCGGTTTTGTCCTTCAATATAGATCGTACTTGAGCCCGCACCTTTGACTGAGCCGCCCATCTGATTGATGACGTTTTGCAGCTCAGTGATCTCAGGCTCTCTCGCCGCGTTGCGGATCACAGAGCACCCCGGCGCGAGCGCCGCAGCCATCATCAGGTTCTCTGTTGCCCCGACGCTTGGGTAATCAAGATGCACGTCACCGCCCTTGAGCCGCTTTCCTTCACACATGATGTGGCCGCCCGATTCTGTGACGTTGACCCCGAAGTTCTTAAGCCCGCGCAGATGCAGATCAATCGGCCTGTTGCCGATCTCACATCCGCCCGGATAAGTAAAGCGCGCCATGCGAAACCGCGCAAGGATCGGTCCCATCATAAAGATCGAAGAACGTATCTCTTTTGCCAGCCTGTCCGGCATTTCCCAACGCTGTGCCCGGCGTGTATCGATCACCAGCCTGTCTTTTTCGTATGCCACATGGGCCCCGATATGCTCAAGTATTGAAAGCATATTGTACACATCCGATATGGCCGGCCAATTGTGTATCGTCACCGGTTCTTCGGTAAGAAGCGCCGCCGCAAAAACCGGAAGTGCCGCATTTTTGGCGCCTTGGATGCGAACCTCGCCTTCCAGCCTTGCCCCTCCGTTAATGATCAGTCTTGCCATGTTGCCCCCCGCATATCATCTTTCACATTGTATCTTATGCCAAAAATGCTGAGGCTGTGCGGCAGGACAACCAATGTAAACTGACATCTGCAACGGGACTACGTTGCCTGTACAAGAGCATCCGTTTGTCAATGATTCAAGCTTGTTGCGAATATGCCCTAAGCAGCGTTAGTCTGCCTTGATATATTAAGAAGCACACCGATGCTGCCCATGAACATCAGCAGCGAAGTGCGCCCGGCGCTGATAAACGGAAGGACCACCCCCGTGGGCGGAACGACGCCAGTCACGACGCCGATATTGATAAAAACCTGTATTGCGATCAAGGCGGTAATGCCGGACGCAACCATCATGCCAAATGTGTTAGGGGCACGCAGCGCTATGCGCACACCGCGCCAGATGAGCAGTGCGAAAGCAGCCAGCACGAGTATACCGCCGATAAATCCGAGCTCCTCGACGATGATGGCAAATATACAATCCGATTCTCGGTAAGGCAGAAACAAAAACTTCTGCCGCGAATTCCCAAGCCCTAGCCCGAATATGCCGCCAGATCCAATGGAGTAAAGAGACTGAATCAATTGGTAGCTCTCGTCAGAGGCATATTTCCAAGGGTCCAGAAACGCAAATATCCTGTCCATACGGTATTGGGTGGCTAACATGGCGAGCGCACCTCCCCCGATTCCAAGCCCTCCTAAAAGCGCGAAGTGCCAGAGATTCGCACCTCCGATCAGCATCATCACAAACATGAGCAGCGCCAAAGTGACAACCGCGCTGAAATTCGGCTGAAGATATAACAACACACCGCATATCAGCAGCAAAACAAGATAAGGCGCCATGCCGTATCTGAATTTTTTCATCTTCTCCTGATTCTTGGCGATGCCGCCCGCCATAAACACAATGATCGCGAATTTTAGCACCTCGATGGACTGCAGCTCAAGCACGAACAGATTCACCCATCTGCGCGATCCGTTGCGTTCAATACCGATGCCGGGCACAAAAACCAGCACCATCAGCACAAGGCCTATGAGCAGTATCAAATACCGCAGCTTGTTTAGCTTGTTGTAGTCGATGACAATGGCCAGCGCCATCACGATAAAACCGATCGCCGCGCCGCTGACCTGTGTCCAAAAGTAAAAATAGCCGTCATAACCCGTATTCGGGCTGTTTTCTGCATAGTAATAGCTGGCGCTGAACACCATAATGATGCCGAACAACACAAGGATGATCGTCACGATGAGCAACGTATAGTCTATGGGGTGTTTTGCCATTTTGTCCCCCTGTTGCATTCTTCACTGCTCTAAGCGTTCTTCCACAGTGCATCACGCTCTTTTATGCTCCAGGACGCTTAAAAAGCATTGACTATGTTTTTGAATACTCTGCCCCGGTGTTCAAAGTCTTTGAACATGTCGTAACTCGCGCAGGCCGGGGACAACAGCACGTTCCAGCCATCTTGCGCCAGGCTTCTAGCTTTTTCAACAGCTTCCTCAAACCCTTTTGCCGTCAACACGCTGTCAAAGCCGGCCTTTTTGGCATCCTCAACGATCTTTTTCTGCGTCTCGCCAATGGCAACAACAGCTTTGATATGCGGTCCGAAGCCCTCAAACAGCGACTTGAAGCTGTTGTGCTTGTCGTACCCCCCGAGTATCAGCACCGTGGGGCGGTCCATCGCCGCCGCAGCCTTTTCGGTCGCGTCCGGGTTTGTTCCTTTGGAATCATTGATATACCGCACGCCTTCATATTCCCGGACAAACTCGATGCGGTGCTCAACGCCTGCAAATGTTTTGAGCGTATCCCTGATCACTGATTCCGGTATTCCGTAGCACCTGGCCAGCGCAGCAGCAGCCATGGCATTTTCAAGATTATGAACGCCGGGTATCTTTATCTCGTCTGATGGGCAGATTCTGTGCAGGCCGTCAGGCTCTTTGCTGACCAGATGCCCTTTGTCTATAAATACGCCGCGAACAGGCTCAACTTGACGGGAAAACCAAATAATTTGCGACCGCGGTTTGTCTGCCATGCTGCGCGCGAAGTCATTGTCATAATTGAGCACGCACCAGTCGTCTTGTGTCTGGTTTTCAAAGATCCGCTCTTTGGCGGCAGTGTATTTCTCCATCGTGCCGTAACGGTTCAAGTGGTCTTCCGTGATGTTGAGGACCGTGCAAGCATGGGGGCGAAACTTATCTATGGTTTCGAGCTGTAAAGCCGCCGTTTCCGCCACTATGATATCGCCTTCCCGAGTCTCCACAGCATGCGCCGCGATCGGCGTTCCTATATTTCCCAGAACATAAGTGTTAAACCCTGCGTTTTTGAAGATCTCGCCCGTCAGCGCCGTGGTCGTTGTTTTACCGTTGGTGCCTGTGATGGCAACAAACTGTGCTTTCGAAAAAAGAAACCCGAGCTCAATTTCGCTTATAACCGGCTTACCGTCTGCTTTTGCTTTTTGAATAAAGGGGAGATCAACAGGCACTCCGGGGCTAAGCACGAGAATATCCGCACTTTCTGCAACAATCAAAGCGTCAGCTCCGAGCACAAGTTGTGCATTGCTGCCCGTAAAGGCGTCAAAAGCACCGCCTTCAAATTCATCGGGTTGTTTGGCGTCGTAAAGCAGTGGATATGCGCCCGCTGCGAGCAGCAGGTGCGCACAGGCAAAGCCGCTTTTAGCCATACCGACGACCATGACTTTTTTTCGCTTAAAGTCCATAGAGTTTTCCTTAATTGACCGCGAGTATGCCGATGAGGCACAGCACGATCGTGATCAGGTAGTAAAATGATACGATCTTCGTTTCTGGTATACCTTTGAGCTCAAAATGATGATGAAGCGGCGCCATCTTGAATATGCGTTTTCTTCTTAGCTTGTATGAACCCACCTGCAACACGACCGACACCGCGGACAACACAAACATAAGCCCGGTGATCACCAAAAGCAGCTGAAGCTTTGAAACGACCGCCATGACGGACAGTGCCGCTCCAAGAGCCAGTGCACCTGTGTCGCCCATGAACACCTTGGCCGGATGCGTATTGAACCGCAGGAATCCAAGGCAGCTGCCCGTGACCGCAGCGGCAAACACCATCATGTTGCGCGTGTCCGCAGCGGCCAGCATCTGTCCCTGCAAGGTATAAAACCCGATAATACCCGAAAAAATCACGGCATATGTCGCGGTGTTGATCAGCGTCACACCCGAAGCGAGGCCGTCAAGCCCGTCAGTCAGGTTGACGGCATTGACCATAGCCACAACAACAAAGACCGTAAATGGTATATACCAGCTGCCGAGGTCCCATTCGACGCTGGTAAACGGTATCACAATACGCGAGCCGATGTGAGGGTTGTTATACGCAAAAAAAGCAACGATCAGTGCGATACCGATCTGGCCGATTATTTTCTGATACGCTTTTAGTCCGAGCGATCGTTTTTTATATACAATGATCAAATCATCAAGCAACCCGATAAAACCGAACCCTAAAGTCACCCCCACCGAAAACCAGACAAGTTCGAAGCTGCCCCGCGCAAAAATAAATGTTGCCGCAGTCAGGGGAATCAGCATGATGACGCCGCCCATTGTCGGCGTCCCTGCTTTTGACAAGTGCGATCTTGGACCGTCATCACGAACCTGCTGCCCGAGTTTGAGCCGTTTTAACAGCGGTACCCCTGCATATCCCGCTGCAAGAGCAATCACAAAAGCTGTCAGCACCGTATAGATAATGATGTCCATAACTGTTTTGTCTCCTGTAACCATCCAATGTAATGTGTCAGTTTTTACTGTCAAGCAGCTGCGCCACGACCACCTTCTCATCAAAAGGGTATTTGACGCCGGCTATTTCCTGATAAGTCTCATGCCCTTTTCCCGCCAGCACGATGATATCATCCGGCTGGGCGGCCAAAAGTGCAGAGCGGATGGCCTCGCGCCTGTTTTCTATACAGGCATAGGCACATCCCGTACTTTTTATACCATCTTCGATCTGCGCGATAATTGCAAAAGGATCTTCCGATCTTGGGTTGTCGGACGTGATAAAGACAAATGAAGAAAGCCTTCCGGCCACTTCGCCCATCATAGGCCTTTTGCCTTTGTCCCTGTCACCGCCGCATCCGAATACGGTAATGATGCGTCCGCGCACAAAGGTCTTGATCGTGGCCAGCGTGTTTTCTAGGCTGTCGGGCGTATGCGCATAGTCGAGTATAACAGTGAAAGGACGGCCGCCGGTATCAAGAACTTCAAACCGCCCTGCAACGCCCGGCATGGCCTCAAGCCCCATTGCGATCGTTTCGAGCTTTTCGCCGAGCAGAAGACATACTGTCGCAGCGGCAAGCGCATTATACACACTGAATATACCAGGTATGCTCAGCCGCAGAGGCATCATCATCTGGGCGCAGCAAAGGTCGAAAGTCACGCCGCGCGTCGTGATCTCAATGTTTCGCGCATATACATCCGCTTTTTCTTTGATACCGTATGTACGCCAGTTTATATTGATACCATCCATCATGTAGGCCGCCGCATGGTCATCCGCATTAGCCGCTGCGCAGTTTGTCATGTCAAAAAGCTTTTTCTTCGCAGCCATATAGTTTTCAAGGTTTAAGTGAAAATCAAGATGATCGCGCGAGAGGTTGGTGAATACTGCCACATCAAAATCGATGCCGCGCACGCGTTTGAGCTCAAGCGAGTGCGAAGAGACCTCCATCACGACCGCTTCACAGCCTTCATCCGCCATTCTGGCAAGCAGTGCGAAAAGATCAGGAGATTCAGGTGTCGTGCGGTCGGCGGGAAGTTCGCTGTTGCCTATCATATTCACGATCGTGCCTATCAGCCCTGTCTTTTTTCCCGACTGTTCCAGCACTGATTTTATCATATACGTGGTCGTTGTCTTGCCTTTTGTACCCGTGATGCCTATCATCTTCATGCGCGTGTCGGGCTTTAAGTAGAAAGTGCGCGCGATCTGCGCCATGCTTGCACGCGCGTCTTCCACAAGTATTTGCGGCACAGGTATTTCCAGCGTACGTGTCACCATCAGAGCCACAGCACCCGCCTCAACCGCATTTTTTGCATATTGATGGCCATCGGACTTAAATCCGCTGATGCAGAAAAAGAGCGCGCCTTCGCACACCTTTCTCGAATCATACGCCAAACTGCTTATTTGCACATCTTGATTGCCGACAATGCGCATGCCTTCGCCGCAAAGCTCGCTCAGCTTCAATACAATTCCTCCCACGCGCAAATTACCAAAGGATTATACCACAATGCATTCTTTTTGTAACGCAAAAAGTGTACACCTGCACAGCAGCTTTATTTCTACTCACCGCTCCTGCGGAACTCCACTTTGACTTCGCTGCCTTCGTCAACGATCTCTCCTGCTGCAGGGTTTTGATAAACCGCCTGGCCTTCTCCGTCTATGAATAGTTTGAGATTGCTGCCCTCTAGAATCCGCCCTGCATCCATAATGCTTAGGCCAATAAGATCAGGCACCACCACTTTGCCGGACATATCGGTATAAACCGATTTTTCAGTCATGTAAAGAAGCACTGCGGTTCCTTTGTCTACCATAGTGCCGGGCGCGGGAAGCTGGCTCTCCACCTTGCCTGTGCCGTCCTCAAGATAAGCAAGGCCGAGTGCGCGTAATTCCGATGATGCTTCCTCAGCGCTTTTGCCCGCAAGGTTGGGCACTGAGACCTGCACGGGCGGTGCCGCTTCGCCGTAGTCAGGTGCAATGCCCAAATAGAGCAGCGATTCATAAATCACGTTTTTGACATACGGAGCCGCGACAACACTGCCAAAGTCCACGGCAACATTGGGTTCGTCAACGATAATCAAAACGGCTATTTTGGGATCGTTTGCCGGAGCAAAACCAAAAAATGAGGCAATGTGCTTTCCCGATATGATTTTTCCGTCATCATCGTACTTTTGCGCTGTCCCTGTTTTCCCGCCCACGCGGTATCCGGGAACATACGCGTTTTTTCCGCTGCCTTCAGTCACGACGCTTTCAAGTATGCTGCGCATCAGCAGCGATGTTTCTGTGCTGACCGGCTGCGAGACCAAAACAGGCGCATTTTCCTGTATATAGTTACCGTCGCTGTCCCTAATACCTTTGACCAGCAATGGCTGATATAAAAAACCGCCGTTCACCACCGCGCTGAATGAGGATATCAGTTGCAGTGGTGTCACGGCTATAGATTGCCCGAACGCTATGCGGGCGAGGTCACTGTTTCGCACATATTTTTCCGCCATGAGTATTCCTCCCTGGTCGGAAGGGAATGTGATCCCTGTCTGCCGGCCGAAACCGAAGCTGCGTATGTATTCGTAAAAAACTTCCGTGCCCATCGCCAGCCCCATTTTCATAAAAGCCGCATTGCACGAATTCTGCACCGCCTGATGCAGCGTTTGATGGCCGTGACTGCGCGGGAACCGCCAGCATTTAATGGGCTGCCCGTCAACGATTTCAAAGCCCGAACAGCCGAATTCAGATCCTGCTGTAATAGCTGAACAGTCGAGCGCTGCCGCACATGTCACAACCTTGAAGGTCGAACCCGGTTCATAAACATCAGTGATCACCTTGTTGCGCGTCCTGGCTATCAGCGCATCCATATCATCACGCGGCGGGTTATTAAGGTCATAATCAGGAATACTTGCCATGGCAAGTATTTCTCCTGTCATGGGATCCATCGCGATCCCCCATGCGCCCGCGGCATTTTGCTGTACATAAGCTTCCTTCAGCGATTTTTCAAGGAAGCTTTGGATCACCTCATCTATCGTCAGCACCACATTGTAACCGTCTACGGGCGCGATATAATCTTTTTCACCGAGCGGGATACCGCGTCCGTCTCTGTCAGCCTCAGAGACGATCTTGCCGTTCTGGCCGGCCAGATACTTATCGTAATACGCTTCTATTCCTTCCAGTCCCACACCGTCTACCGAAGTAAACCCCAGCGTCTGCGTCAAAAACGCACCGTTTGGATAATAGCGTTTGACATCAACCGAGAAATAGACACCCGGCAGATTGAGTTCTCGCAGTGCGTTCGCCACGCTTTTGTCGATCTGCCGCGCCAGCCACACTTCAGACTTTGTGCCGTCTGTCGCTCTTTGTCTGACGGTTTCTATATCCATTTGCAGCAATTCAGAGAGCTTGCTGACAATGGCGTCCACATTGCCTTTCTTGACTTCGGAAGGCCTTAAGACCACTGTTTCAGCGTTGGCACTCTGAGCGAGCACGCCGCCGTTCCGATCCAGTATACTGCCTCGTTTTGCAGAAACGACCAGGTCGCGTGTTTGCTGTATCAGTGCCTTTTCCTGCAGGTATTCACCCTGTGCAAAGACGATGATCCCCATCTTGAAAGCCAGTCCGAAAAACATAACCACGACCACTGTCATCAGAAAAAGCAATCTCTTTTTTGATTTCAGGCTGGGCAACGACACGCCGCCTCGCTCCTTTTGGGCTCCGTTGGGGTTTCTCGTCATCTGCCGTTCAAATCTATAAATATCTTATCGTTCTGCACAGGATAAGTCATCCCGAGTTCCTGCCTTGCGGTGTTCTGCACATCTTCGAGCGTGCTGCGAAGTTCCAGTTCTATCTCTAAATCTTCTATCTGCGCTTCGATAGCGGCGACGCTGTTGTGTAAGGCGTTGTTCTTAACCCCAATCGATGCGATGGATGCGTGGCGGGAAACAAGCAGCGCGAGCGCACAGAATGCCACAAAAAGCACAAATATGGTGGATGCAAGCCCTCTGCCTGGCGCATGGCTTCGTTCCGGCTGCAAAGCGGCCTGCGTTTTGTGCTGGTGTGCGTTTTTCGGCTGCGCCAACACTGTTGGCTGCATCCTTGCACCCGAGTACGCCTTTGCGCCGCGCTTCGGCTGCGGTTTTAGCCGTTGCATCGGCTGCGTACTTAAAAAATCATTATTAATATATGCGACATTGCCCCGCATCTTGACATTTCTTTTTCTTGCCGGAGCGGGGGCATGATCATAATTTGTTTTTCTTTGAGCAGACTGCATATGATGCCCCCTTTCCTAATACGCTTCAAAGACACGAAGTTTTGCACTTCTTGAGCGGCTGTTGGCCTGCACCTCACCTGCAGCCGGCAGCACGGGTTTTTTTGTGACCACCTTGCCGAGCGGCCTTTTGCCGCAAACACAAACGGGAAATTCCCGCGGACAATCGCAAGGGTTTTCCAAACGCCTGAATTCCTGTTTGACGATCCTGTCCTCCAGCGAGTGAAACGTGATCACAGCCAGCCGCGCAGCATTGTTCAGCAGGCCGGCAAAACCGTCAAGCGCCTGCCTTAGCGCATCTAGTTCCTGATTGACTTCGATGCGCAGCGCCTGAAAGCTTCGGCGCGCCGGATGCGGCCCTTCTCTTCTCGCACCTTTCGGAACAGCTTTTTTGATGACTTCCACGAGATGCCCGGTGGTCTCAATGGGCCGGACACTGCGTTCCCTCACAATAAACTCAGCGATCCTTGCGGCCCATCTTTCCTCACCGTATTCACGTAGAATCCGTTCAAGGTCCTGCATCGGATACTGTGCCACAATATCCGCCGCACATGTCCGCTCTTGCGTGTCCATGCGCATATCAAGCCTTGAATCTTTTTTATATGAGAACCCCCTGTCACATTGGTCGAGCTGGAACGATGAAACACCAAGGTCTAAAACCGCTCCGTCAACCCCCTCTATACCAAGCCCAAAAAGTATGGCTTTGATATCCTTAAAATCGCCGTGTACATAAGTCACGCTGTCTTTGTATTGCTCAAGGCGCTTTTTCGCAGTTTCCAGCGCAAAACTGTCTTTGTCGATGCCAACAAGCCGTCCGCCCGGCGTGATGCGTGCAAGCATGGCCTCTGCATGCCCTCCGCCGCCCAGCGTGCCGTCCACCACTGTCATGCCTGACTTAAGCCTCAATGCATCGATCGTTTCATTCAGCAGAACAGTCGTGTGTTCCATCGCCTAGATCCCAAATCCGGACAAGCTGGCCATTGCGTCTCCGCCGGCTTCCATCTCAAAATCTGCCCATCTTTCCTTCGCCCATATTTCAGCGCGCGTGTATGCGCCGATGACCACGACTTCTTTGTCAATGCCAGTTTTCTCGCGCAGTACCTGCGGAAGCAGTACGCGGCCTTGTTTGTCCGGCTCGCACTTACAGGCGCTTGAGAAGATCATACGCACTGCACGCTGTGCTTCCAGTGCAGTTTGCGGTATCGCGCTGAGTTTTTCAGCGAACTTGTGCCATTCTTCTTCGGGAAATGCGGTTAAACACTTAGTGCTCAGGCAGGCAATATAAAACGGGTCCCCAAGCTCTATCCTCAGCTTTGAGGGCACAGCCATGCGGCCTTTTTCATCCAGGCTATGTGCGTATGTCCCGATCAGCGATGTATTCACAGGCGCTCTCCTGTTGGCGCTTCTACTGTTTTTGTCCAGCCGTAAAAGCTCTCTTCGTGTCAATGGATCATGTCAAGCATTTTTTCACCACAATGGCTGTCCATTAATCCATTTCTACCCACTATTCCCCACTCAACTCTACTTATTCGTTGCAATTAATCAAACTCCTTCTGTTTTTATAAATTCGATAGCAGAAAAAAATGAAAATAGTGGATGGTAAAAAACAAAGCACAATATGTGGTAGAGAATATTTGTTTGTGCGAATTGATGTTCTTGTTTAGCGTAAAATTGATAAAATAGTGGAATCGGCAGGCGTAAAATGGTATAAGAATAATAGCAGTATGATCTGCTGCACAGGAGGACATATGATAGGCAACGATTTTGAAGACGCAGATGGCCAGATGGGTTCTGATAACAACCGTGGAATCGGGAAGATGACCAAACAGAAAAAACTGATCATCGGTATTTTGGCTGTGGTCCTGATCTGCGCATTAGGGCTGCTCGCGCCTTCGCTGTTTTCTTTCATGAACCCGCAGCCGGAAAGTACAGGCGCAAATGAGGCGGCAGAAATCTTTGGATCTGCAAACGTTTTTTTGAGCATCGAAATACCGGTCTCACGCTACAGCCCCTTGATGAGCAGCGTACCCGGCATGCCGTTTCGCGCGATCTGCACTGACGCCGACGAAATACGTTTCGCCACAGACGCCGGTGAGTTCTTAAGCTGGGCGGCGCCGGATTATAAAGTACAGCATCAAACCGCTGAGTATACCATCGCGCCGGGTGACACGGTTTACTTGCTGCCTGAGAGCTCCGCGAATCCATCGGCAGCGCCGCGCACAGTCACCGCATCAGCGTTCGCAGACGGGCGTGAGATCGGGCGGGCTGTCATCGTTCTGGGATACGATGGAGAGTATTACACCGTTCAAAACATCTCGGTCTCTTATTTCGGCTGAATAATGATACCGGCCTTCGGCGATCCGCTTTAAGCCAATGCTGTGTTCATTGGGTTGCGCTCTTTCTGTCTTCTTCTGTGCTTTTCTGGTTGCCGCCGCACCTGTTCATGAGAAGCGCACCGCCAAAACCCAGCACGAAGGCGCCTGCGCTGATCAGAAGATCCAAAGGACTGTTGTATTGTGCCGGTATGATCAGCAGCGTGGAGGCAATCACGACACCCAGCACCGCGTGTGACGCAAGAGCGTAGCGGCGTTCGAACAGCCTGTTGACAAGCCTCGCAAACAGAGCAACCGTGACCACAAGGCCGGCCAGCAAAGGCAGGATAACACCTGTGAGGTCAAGCCGGGCGATCCCTGCTGTCATAGGCTGGTACAAGCCCAGAAATATCAAAACAGAAGATGAACTCAAACCGGGTATGATCAGGCTTAAGCCCCAAACAGCGCCGCAGAATGCAAACCACCAGCCGTTCGGCTCAATTGCAGCCGATTCGCCAGTCTTAAGAAAAATCAATAAAGCGTAGGACACCACGAGAAACACCGCAAATAATGACCATGCGCTTTTTGTTGTGCCTTGTTTTCCTGCATCCTTGAAAAGAGCCGGAAGCGTACCGGCGATCAACCCGACAAAGAGGCTGACTGCGAGCCCCGAATGGGTTTTAAATAACAGATCCACAACACGGGCCAACGCGAGAAAACCCGCCAGCCAGCCGATCAGAAAGGGAATGAACAGCTTGTAATACACGCGGAAAGAACGTATAGGATGCGCAAGCAGCGCCATCATCGGCTGATAAATGCCGAATATCACACAGAGAACGCCGCCGCTGATGCCGGGCAAAATGGCGCCCCCGCCGACCAGCGCCCCCTGCAAGACCCGAAGCAGCCATACGGCCGGTGTCGTTTTGTTACAGGCCGATGCAGAAGTCGTGTGTGTGATCTCGTTCATGCGCTAAAGCCTTCCGCGGTCTTTGGCAACCAGCAATATCGCATTGGCCATGGCTGATGCGCAAAGCACATACAGCATGATCTGTGAAATGTCGTTATCCACAAAATTCATCATCGGATTGAATTGATCGAGGATCAAAAAGGTAATAAACAAAGCCGATAAAATAATGGTGATATGCGGCAGAATTCTTATGATAACTCTCATTTTTGTACCTCCGCAATGATCAAAACGTCGCTGATGGTACGCCCGCCGCCCGAAGGGCTGCTTACAAGGCCGTCGCCATAAGCCATCATAGACGATGCGCCGCCGTCAAGGTTGTACGCAACGGCACAGCCAAGATCTGCAAATATCTCTGCAAATTCCTGCATCGTCGCGCCTTTAGAATGTCTTTGCCTTCCGTCCACCACTACGAACACATAATGCCCCGGCTCATAGTAACCAATCCCTGAT
Source organism: Christensenellales bacterium (assembly GCA_040768905.1). Lineage (GTDB taxonomy): Bacteria > Bacillota > Clostridia > Christensenellales > SZUA-584 > SZUA-584. Next base: position 674,057 of record JAXGMA010000001.1, on the reverse strand, counting down.
CTTGGATTTTCGCTCCTCAATACCGGGCCTGTGTTGTGGAATGAATCAAGCGGATTCCCGTTTTCGCCCAAGAGCGTAGGCCCGAATGTCCAGCCCTGCCAGGCGCCTTTTGCGACAGCCTCATCGATATCAAATTCATTGGCCGCGATCGTCTCCATCGTGCCGTCATAGTAAAGCACACAGATATCCGCTTTGGTTTTTTCAGCACGGTACAGGTTGCCGTTTCTTATCACGATACCGTCGCTTCTGCTCCTCGCATTTCCGTAATAGTCTCCGGAGATCGTCAGCAGCGCACCGGAGGCTTTATGCATATTGAGCACACTGTCTCTGATCCCTGTGCCGAATTTATCTTTGGCGAAGTATGTTTGGAAATATTCGATGTCAGCAAGGTAAATGTCCGCAACATAGTATGTGATCAGATCGCGGCCTTCCCCTTTGGTCATCTGTGTGATTTCAATGGAGATACCAGGGCTCTTGTAAGACGAGTCCGTGGCGATCGCAGTATCCGAAAAATGCTCTGAAAATTTTTCAGCCCATGTCAGCTCTTTGATTTCTTCAACAGGCTCTGCATCTTCCCCGGTGTTGTTTAGAACGTTTTCAGGAAGACGGTTTTTGCTGTCATTGTCGGCTTCTGCAGGCGTACTGATCGGCCTTTCTATAGCGATGGGCTCGGTCAAGTCCTCCTGCTCCATGATAAAATGAAAGTAAGAAAAGACGGCCAACACCATGCAGGCCAGAACCAGGTCAATAATGATCAGCGCCCAAACAGGCAGCCTTCGCTGCCCGGCCTTTTCGGTTTTATTATCTTTGGCATGGCCTTTGCTGCCTAAGATCGCATCTTTGTTCTTAATGCTCACCTTATTCGTTTTTTGTTTCTTCGGATCGCTCATGTCGCGGACTCCTCCATACCCGCCCGTTTCTTGAAGATCAGGAACCTCTGCACCAGCCAGCTGACAATAAACAGCGAAACTTCAACAATGATTTTGCTGATGAATTCATTTCCGATGACATGTTTGACAAGAACGGTCAGTATAAAAGTGTTCGCAAGCAAAATGCCCCCGGCCAACGCAAAGTATTTGATCGCGCTTTTGGCATAACTTTCCTTGCTTTTGAACACATATTTTTTATTGATATAAAAATTAAGGCTTGCGCTTATGACACGCGCCACGATATTGGAAAGCGGAACGCTGACCGAAACTAAAAGATCCCGCGTCAGAAGGATCATCAGACTGAATATCAGAAAATCGGTCACAAAACAGATGAGTGACGACGCACAGAACCGGAGTATCTCTTTGTATATCCGGTAAGAATCCTTTATTGTGTCAAAGTGCGATGACGCATTGTCGTTGATATACACCGTTTCTATCATCACTTCGTGTATAGGCACTTTTTGCCTTGCACAGTCAAGCAGCACGTTCATTTCATACTCATATCTCTTGCCGTCTACGTCCAGCATAAAAGGGATCATTTCAGCGCCGAATGCGCGCAAACCCGTCTGCGTATCTTTTACTTTTATGCCTGTAACGATCTTGTACACAAAGCGTGTGATAGCGTTTCCAAAACGGCTTCTTAACGGAACCTGCCCCGCAAATTTGCGGCTTCCGATGATCAGGCTGCTTTCGTGTTTTGCAGCCGCATCGCAGACTCTTACGGCATCGCTCAGTTTATGCTGGCCGTCCGCATCCATTGTGACGATGACCGCGTTGGCAGGGAAGTTGTTTTTTATATGTTCAAGCGCGGTCTTTATTGCCGCGCCCTTGCCGATATTGGTTTGATGATGCAGCACGGTCGCATATAAAGCTGCTTTCTCAATGAATTCCGACGCTTTTTTCGTGCTGCCGTCATCGACAACGATGGCCGAATAATCTGTTTCGGCCTTGATTTGCTGCAGCAGCACAATCAGCTTATCGTCAGGCTCAAAAGCCGGTATGATGACAATATGTTTTCTTGAAGAATTCATTGCCTGCATGTCTCACAATCCAAAAGAATGACCGCCTCTGCATTCATCATTTTTGCCATTCAGCTTTTCTGCCATCCGCTGCCGACGACAATGATATGCATAAAATTATTTTTATAATACCCGCGATACAGGTATCTCCCATCAACAATGGCGGATACAACATGCTGTATGCCAGTAAGACCGCCCAGCTGTATTCCGCGGTTTGTCACTGCCCCATATTGTATCCTTTCATGATAGCTTTAAACAACTTGTGCCTTACCAAGATGCTTTTTAAAGCATCCAGACAGATCAGGATACAACGTCTCCCTTATAGCTGATCAATGACGCGTTGTGCACACCGGGTATCGCTGAAAACCCGTCGATCAGACCGGCTTCGCTTTCCCTGATATTCATTTCTATAGTAAGCTCGATCGTGCTTTCAGAGACTATCTTTGATTTGAGCCTTCCTGCCGGCATTTTACGCAGCACAGCCTGAACCTCTTTCTTGCTGCCTTCGTCAAATCTCAAAACGAGCATAAAAGGGAAGTTCCTTTTTGATTTGAACAGGTTCCACAGCAGAAGCAAGGCGCCGATGATGCCCGACGCAACCAGCGCGGAAGTATACAGCCTGGCTCCAAGAGTGATGCCTGCGGCGATAGCCCAGAACATGAATATGGTATCCATCGGGTCTTTCACTGCGGTCCGGAACCTCACGATCGAAAGCGCGCCCACCATGCCGAGAGACAGCATGAGGTTTGTCGTGATCGGCATGATGATCATGGCCGTGACCATCGCGATCATAATCAGCGAAGTCCCGAAACTTTTGGAAAAAATGACACCGCCGAACGTGAGCCTGTACACCAGCAGTATAAATAGGCCCAACACAAACGCCAGCGCCAGCGTGACCGCCACGTTTTCCAGTGTCAGGTCGCCCGCAACTTGAAAGTTCTCCAGCACGCTTCTTCTGATAATGTCCGTTGCACTCATAGATTTATCCTCCTAGTTGTGCCATCTGCACAACACATATTTTGAAATTGCACATCTTTGTGCCGCATTGACAGTATTGAGTACGCCCTTGATGTGCTGTGGCATGTGCTTATTAAATTTGACCTCAAGCACCATCGTGCCGTTGTCAAAAATCGGCATCGTGGGCGCATGCGCGTTAAATATATCGGTAGCCCAAAGGCCGGCTTTTAAGTCCTTATCAAATGTCACACGCACATTTTCTATGGCAGACACATAGGCTTCGCGCAAATAATCAACTGTGACCCGCGGGCGAAGGCAATTGTTCTTCATCTGCAGATAGATCTCTGAAGCAAGCGGTTCTCTCCTGCCTTCCAGCGCGCCAAAGTCGCCTGCCAGGAGCCTTTCGCATTCATCACGATCGAGCCTTATGCTTTCCTTCGCAATAAACTGCCCCTGCTTCATTTTTTTTTCAAACTTGATGTTGTCATCGCTGAAATTGTATATGCGTATCCTGTACTTATTTCTAATGTCATTGCCCGCCACCTTTTCTTTCAGCGCCGTTTCATAGATATCATCAAAATAGAGGCTGCGTATATGGTATTCGCCGTTCGGCCCCGAAAAACGATCCAGCGGGAGCAGCGCTTTGAGCGTGTTGCGCAATAGCATATAGTCTCTGTAATCGATATAATACTTAAGTTCATGGCGAAAAGTCATCGCGCTGTTTGCCGGTTCTTCTGCCAACGCGACCTCGTCGGGATCAATAAGCTGCACATCCGATGGTATATGGACGCTCCTGACGCTTTTTGAACTGCCCGGGAACACCTGAAGCTCCTGATGCGTGCCAGACGCTTTGATGCCGTTTAAGGAAAAGCTTTTGCGCGGCACACGCGCTGCATCCTCTTGTTTGCTCTCATGCACGAACGACGTGCTGCGTCCGGCTTCGCGCTCGCTTGCCTGTGTACGCACGCTGTCCGTTTCGTCATGCGGACGGGCAGGCTCTTTTAGCCTGCCGAACGCTTCTATTTCATGCTGTGCTGCCGGTTCCCTCCGGCGGACCTCCGGCGGTTTTGCCTCGGAGCGCCTTGAGGGCACAATGTTTTGTCGCGAGGGCTGCTGCTTTTGGGTTGTACGCGAAAAAGCATTAAGATCTCCGGAAGGCACTGCTTTTGACGATACACGCCTTTTTTCAGCCTGCTTTTCGATCTTGATATCAAACTTGCTCTTTTTGCCAAAGTCACGCGAAGTGAGCGGCTGCAGATCTTTGCGCTTCACAAGCGGGGTCTCTTTTTTCAATTTTTTAAAGATATCATCGTCTCTTGCCATATTCCCTCTGACTGCGTTTTATTGGTATCAACATTTCATGCAACAAAAAGCTATTTTATTGCGTCATCAAGCATTTGCCTTTGTTCGCTCGAGAGCGAAAATGCATCTTTGAGCTGTCCGACGATATTTGCGGGGCGCATTTTTGCAAAAGTGCGCATCCGCTCAATATTTGCATCCCAACCGGCCACACTGCCGCCGAACTTCTCGCGTTCCGCCGGCATTTCATCCTCAACCAGCTCATACCACTTATCGATATAAGACAGCACGCGCTCAGTGTTGTAGATTTCTTTGAGCGTCCAGGCGAACCGTTCGATAAATCTGTCCCGCCAGGGCTTGTATGCCAAAAACCCGTTGAACAGCGTTGAGCCTGTGTACGTGGTCATTCTCAGGCGCAGTGTCGGATGATTGCCGTTTGGAAACGCGCTGCTGCCCATCGTCCAGCAGAAATCGTAATAGATCTGCTTCCACTTTCCGTCCGGGGGCACCTGATAGAACTGCAGGTTCGCATGATCCGAATTGGCGATGTAAATCTGATTGATCATCAGATCCATGAGGCTGTCCCCGTCTATGCGCGCCGCTACATATTCATGGTTCTCTTGCTGGGACATGTCGTGCGCGTTGATGTAATCGATAACGGCCATATACTCTTTGCTGCTTCCCTGCAGGACGCGGGAGTATGCCGCCATGATGTTAATCTCGTCTTCGTTGGGTGCGCCTTCATGCGCTGCGACAAAATACTTGTTGCGTTTCTCCATCAAAAAGTAAACGCCCCAATATTCACCGTTGATATACACCACATACGGCTTATAAGCCTGCGTGATCACATTGAGGCCCTTGCCTTCGACCAGATCGAGCAGCACCATCTCCTTGATCTTCGCGACCTTCTGATCCTGTCCGCCCTGCCGCAGAATGAGCGATTTGTATTCGGCAAACGGACGGCTGTCAAAGAACGTATACTCTAGGGAATTAGAGCCGTACCGGCTGCGCGCAAAAATGGAGAACGATTTTTGCGCATGATCCCGGCTGAACCCGCCCTGGATCCTCAATGCCACATCCTGGCCGAACATCTGCCTGCCGTTTTCATCGAAGACCTCAAACGAAGCAGGCCTTTCTGACTCTTGCCCTCGCTGGCTGTAACTAGCGTCTGTGTAATGGCCCGGGCTGCCTTCGATCTCCCGCGCGTTTGGCCCGAGCTCATAAATGCCGGAAACGGGGTCGAACAATATCTTTGGGTCGGTGACGAGCGACACGATAGGAAGCGAATGCTTATCCCCGATAAAATAAGATGAGGTCTGCACCTGGCTCGGAATATAGCCATCCTTGAAGGCACGCGCACGCAGCGGCTCCGTCTTGCCAACCGTGATGGGCGCATCATAGCGCGGCGAGTTTTGTGTAGGTGCCGAGCCATCCGTCGTGTAGTGGATGGCCGCCCCTTCCATTTTGCACGAAAGCACGACCTGCTGAGCCCCGTCATAACTGCCGGCGGAAACGCTGGTTACAGGCGTGTCCACAACACCCGCTTTGGGCGCCGCATTGGCAGCGCCGGGTGTCGGATCCTCAAAATAAAAAATTCCCTTGCTGCCCGGTGTTCTTCCGATGGAGACACCATGAGGCACGGGCTTAATGATCATTTTGTCCTGCAGCTCGCCGTCGGGGTCAAAAAGAACCAAAACATCACCAGATGCGCTCAACTTAAAGTTGGTATGCACAAAGTTTTTTTTTACGTTCATGCCTGAAGCAAGCACGAGAGTATACTCTCCCGGCGCAAGCGAAATGTCAGAAAAACGCCATTTGGCCGGATTGCCGGGGTTGTCTGTGAGCCCGTAACCGGCAAGATTGACTGTTTGAGAACTTTGATTGTAAAGCTCGATCCAATCATAATGGCCCTCGTCGCTTTCCTGCACATACTCGCTGTTGGATGCCATCAGTTCGCTGATGATGATCGGGCCGTGGGCGATCGGATTGGTCTCCATAAACTGCTCATAGCCCTGCTGAGAATTCGGAAAGCCCGGCGTGACGCGGTTGGTCATTTCCCACTCATCCGTATACACACCGCCGGTGCCGAGGATGCGTGCGTAAATAAAATCAGGCTGCATCTCACTGACCGTAACTTCGTCAAGGATAAGCCCAAGCGGCGTTGACAAAACGAGGGTATCTTTGTAGGCCGTCACACGGAAATTCGTATGGATATAACCTTCTTCAAGATCCGTCGCCAACACATCCTGACCCGAAGCAAAAACAAGCAGATGTTCACCCGGCTGTATGGTCACATCAGGAAAACGCCATCCGAGGATCTTTTTGGGATCGTCTGAAAGGCCGTACCCTTCAAGGCTGATCGGCGTATCGCCGGAGTTGTAGATCTCAATATAATCGCTGTAACGGCCTTTGTTGTCCGCTATGGTGATCTTGTTTGAGCCCATGACTTCTGTGATCAGCAGCGTGGTGCCATCGGCATAACGGCTTTCCTGAAACGCATTGTATCCTGCTTCATCGTTGGAATATCCCGGCGTCGGGTTTTCGAATAATATCCATTCTGCGGGGTTGTCGACTGACCTTCCCATCGATACGTCCCGAACCTGATCTTCGTACTCGATCTGGTCAACGACCTTGCCCGAAGAATCTGTCAGATAAATGCCGCCTTTGCTGGCAGCCAGCCTGAAATTGGCATGCAGCGCGGCGCCCGTGCTGACAGCTTTTCCGGACGCGAGCACAATGACGTAACCATGCGGTGCCAGAGAAATATCCGGTAAGACCCATTTGACAGATGTGTTTTCATCTGAAAGACCCATTCCCGAAAGGCTTACAGCACTGTCGGTCGGGTTATAAAGCTCTATCCAATCGCTGTATTCACCGTGATCATCCGGAAGCGTTCCCCCGTTGCTCGCCATAAACTCGTTGATCCGAATCGAACCCGGCGCGGCCGGCAAGGCCCCTTTTTCTTCGTTTATGATATATATCACAACTGCAACGCAAATCGCCACCGCAAGGATAATCACCAAAATGTTTTTTAGTACTCTCAAAGCCTGACACGCTCCCCTGATTGTCGCAAGTCCCCTCAGTCATACAAAAACAACTTGAATGATTGTATCATGCCTTATATAAAAATTCAACTGTTTTACTGCCCGTTTTCCACATATACCCATGAGACAGAATGAGGCAGAAATGCTCGTTTTTTTAGGTTTCTTATCGATAAAAAATAAGGGCTTGCCTAATGCCCATGCATCTGTTAGAATAAATTCCGCGATATGCCCTCTTAGTCTAGCGGTTAGGACGCCGCCCTCTCACGGCGGTATCAGGGGTTCGATTCCCCTAGGGGGTACCACCGTTTTAGCCCACTACAAAGGGCTTTTTTCTTTTTTCAGAGAGTACAAGTACACGCAGAAGTACACACTTTGTTTATTCAGCCCTGTATAAATGCTCGTCAAGTGAAGCCTTGAGCATAACATCTTTCCAAAGTGCGTATGCCTTTAATCGCTGCGCTTCTTTCAGCCCTGCGCCGCCCGTCTTAGCTTTCATGTAATTATCCATGTTGCCGCCTTTGTTTATGATGATTTCCATGTACCGCATGGCTTTTGCGCTGTCGCCGTTATTTATTGCTTTTGTCAAGTCCTCGTAGTTGCTCGACGGCTCAAGTCCAAAGCCAAAAAATGCGTCGTAATCCGACATGGCTTGTTCGCCAAAGCCATAACGCACAAGCGGTTTTATCAGATACTTTTCTGCGGCCCTAAGAGGAGTCCCCGTAGTGTATATAATATTACGCTTAGCGGTAATTGTCAAGGGTTATTTTAATATTTTTTACGGTTATAAGTAAATATTTATTGCTTTAATTTGTAAATGTGATATAATCGTTCACACAAAGGAGTAAATTGTTATGAATATTAAAGATAAGTTAAGCCTTTTAATGAACGAAAAAGGCATTAATAAAGCAGATTTGTCACGGCAAACGGGAATCCCATATACTACGATAGATGGTATTTTAAAAAGGGATAACTTTGAAAAGCTGAAATTAGCCACCCTTGACGCTCTCAAAAAATACTTTAACGTCACGCTTGATTACTTGATTGATGATAGCGTAGAGGATCGCAATCACGGGAAAAAACAAGCTGCACCCATTGCATGCACCGAAAAAGAAAAACTTATACAAAAAATAAACAAGCTCAATGATAAGGGCTGTAATAAAGTTTCTGGTTTTATTGACGGGCTTTTGGAATCAAGCGAATACAGGATGGACGCAGCTGCCGACTTTCGCAACCGTGCTTGAGGGAAAATTACTTTTTTTCCTAATCTAATAAAAATAGAAAGCGGTAAGAAATAATGAAGGAAAATAAAAAGGGCTCCGAGTGGTTTTGGGTTATTGTAATTTTAATAGTTGTAACGGCGGCAAGCGTTTTTATTTTTAACAAGCCTATTAATTTAGCCGGTCTAAGCGTTAGCCTTAAATCTCTAAATGCTGAAATGCGCGATTTAGAAAAGGCAATATATAGCGGAAGTTACGAGGCCATACGAAGCCAGTTTGAATATACATACGATGCATATTGGAAAGTTGAAGATGAATTTATTGAATTGCATAAAGAGGCTGAAAAGAGAGAAAGAAGAAACGATGATTTTGATTCTAGCTTGTATTAATATAATTATAAGGAGGTAGAACAATGATTATTTATGAAATTACAAGTGCACTTACAACCACAATCTTAATATTAATTGCACCTTTTGTTGTTGGCTTCACAGTTAAAAAGCCTATTCCAGCTTGGATATGCTGGGTTGTAGCCGTAGCGATATTCTTTGTGTTTGGTATCCTACCAATTGGCAACGGAACAGGAAACGGGATCGCCGGTATTTTTGGATCAATAGGGGCTGTGTTGTTTTTATATTGCGGCTCGAGAAGAAAGCGTAAAAAGGCAGAGAGCACAGACAAGGAAATTGACAATGCGAAAGAATGAGGCTCGATGGATTGAAGGACGCGCCCGATGGCAGATCAACATACAGCACGACGGAGAGCGCCGAACATTCACCAGCTCCACCGAAGGGAAAAAAGGCAAGATTGAAGCGGAGCGCAAAGCTGACAAATGGATTGAAAGCAAACTAAAAAAGATGTGCGCTTTTCCTCTCTGTGGGATATGTTTTTATCAGAAGTCAAAGCAACGACTAGCACATCTAATTATAACAAACATGAACAGATGGGGCGGCTCTGGCTGCTGCCCGATTTAAGACACAAGCGCCTGTCTACAATCACAAGCCAAGACTTGCAGAATATCATCAACAAAGCACACAAAAAGAAGCTATCTAAAAAAACCATGATGAACATACGCGCTTCAATATCTGCCGTGTGGAAGTATGCCGCGAAGGACAAGCGCCCGTTTGAGCGCCCGTTTGCCCTTGAGATACCCAAAGACGCGCCGGTGCGTGAAAAGAAGATATTGCAGCCAAGCGATTTTAGAACGCTGTTCACGCAGGATAAGATCACATTAAGAAAACGGGTGGTGTTCTGTTTTTTCATCTATTCATGGCGTTTTCAAGTTTTAACGGGTATGCGCCCAGGCGAAGTCGCCGGATTAAAAAAGAGCGACATAAAAAACAACATGCTCACGATAAGGCGCTCAATAAATGTGCATTACGAAGTAACAAAAGGCAAAAACATAAACGCGCAACGTCATATGGCATTGACAAGCCTTGCGCGGTCTGTGCTTTCCGATCAAGAAAACATGCTCAAATCTCATGGCATTATAAGCCCGTGGCTATTTCCTGATACGGACGGTTCCGCAATGGACACGCGCAATTCATACGAAATGTGGAGAAATTACCGTAGCCAGCACGGAAGTCAAGCCTTTATGAGCTGCGCCATACAATGATTTCACTTACAAAATCAGACTTGCCAAAGCCGCTTCTCAAAATGATTGTCGGCCATTCTGAAACAATGGACACGCTCGGCACTTACGGGCATGAGGTCGAAGGGGAGCTGCAACGCGCCGCAAATATTCTTGATGATGTGTTTAACCAGCTTTTGATTGAAAAAAGTACACACTAAAGTACACACTTTTATTTTAGAATGTGCTTATCTGACTTGTACGGATATGCAAAAAAGCCCTTTAAATAGGGCTTTTTACAACCGGGATAATGAGAAAAACAATTAGGTTTGGGGTTCGATTCCCCTAGGGGGTACCAAAAAACGGTGTGCAAAATGCATACCGTTTTGTTTTGGCCATTTTTCAGAAGAATCGAACACATTTTTAGCGAGGCAGCGTGATAGTAAGCGTTTAAGCAAGCGGAGCGATTCTCTAGGGAGTACCAGAATTAAAGCCCTATTGAGAGGGCTTATTTGTTTGTCTGATGTGTCAAGATTCATACTTTCGTACAAATTATCCATTTAGCCATAGAATGAAAATATAATTTGAAGGGAATGCTGTCTTCCCAACATTCCCCCCTTGCCTGCCTTTTTTACGGCACCACCTTGACGATGTTGAACATGCTGTCAAGCACGATCCAGTTCTGCGGAAATTCCACACCTAAAACCCAGTAGCTCACGCCGCGCAAATCGTATTTGTTGACAAGCAGCAGCTTTTCCCGCACGCTGCGCGCATCTTCAAACCAAACCTCGTGCTCCGCCCCGTCGTCGTCATAATACCGGAAAGTCGGGGATGCTGTTTGCCGGTCGAATCGGATCTCAGCGCCGCGCTCCGCGGCTATCTGCAGCGCGCGCTGCGGGCTGACGCGGCGCGCCCAGTCGCCGCCCGGCATATACGGCAGCCGCCAGTCGTAGCCGTATAAAGGCATGCCCATGATGATTTTTCGGCTAGGTATCACAGAAACCGCGTATCTGATCACATCCTCAACGAGATCTATGGGCGCCACGGCATACGGCGGCCCACCCGACCAGCCCCATTCGTACGTCATGATGACCACAAAATCCACGATTTCTCCGTGTGCCGCGTAATCATGCGCACCGTGCCATGCGCCTGTTTTCACGTCTGCGTCCATGGGTGCAAGCGCTGTAGAAGTCACAAAGCCCTGCGGGCGCAGCGCAGCCACGACCCTGCGCAGAAAGTTGTTGTATGCCTCACGGTTTTCCGGGGATATACGCTCAAAGTCTATATTGACGCCGTAATAACGCTTTGCACGCATCACGGACAGCATATTGGCGATCAGCGTATCCTGCAGCGCCGTATTATTGAGTATGGTATCCACTAATTCCGTGTCAAAATTGCCGTCCCGGAAATTGGTGACCACCAGCAGCGGTGCGGTGCGGTGGGTGCGCGCCTCGGCAAGCATGGCGGCATCATTGAGCGGAACCAGGCTGCCGTCTTCGCGCACCTGATAGCTGAAAGGTGACAGATAGGTTAAGTATTGGCCTACTTCGCGTATGATCTGCGTTTCACGCTGCGGCGTGCTCGGTTCAATATAGGCATTGACCTCGATGAAGCCGTAGTTTTTCTCTCGTACCGGTATGCGCAGCATCATCCCCGGTTCGATCCTGTCGGGGTTTTCAATGGCGTTGAGCGCAATGATACTGGCTGTCGTCGTGCCGTAACGCTTGGCTATGGTGAAAAGCGTCTCCCCGCGCCGAACAGTATGCGTAACCTCAGTGGTCGGGATCGCAAGTGTCTGCCCCACTATCAGATAAGGCAGATCAGCCAACTGATTCGCCAGGTATATTTCATCGACACCTGTACCGTAACGCTGTGCGATCGTGTACAGCGAATCGCCTTGTCTGACAATATGTATATCCAAATCCAATCACATCCTTATTACGATATAGCTTCTTTATTATATGGAGCCGGGCTATTTAAGGTGATTGTGTTTTTTCCAAAGTGCAATGGCACATTTTGCGGGCTGTCAATATACTATACTGTATGCATGGCTGCACGGTCAGAAATAATAATCAATGGTGATCATATGGAATTGACTCCGAGAGAAATGTTTGCACGCATGATAAGATGCGAAGCTGAGGGCGAGGGCCTTGACGGGATGAAGGCTGTCGCCACGACGATCATGAACAGGGTGCATGTCGCCTACGGGGAATACTTAAGAACCGGGCAGGGGAATTTAAGGCGCGTGCTTGAACAACCCTGCCAGTTTACCTGCTACAAGCAAACGGTCGGCGGACAGTATAATCCTCAGAATATTTTCGTTATCCCGGCCGAAGGGATACATTACGAAGTCGCGGACTGGGCACTTTCAGGGAATGTCCATTCCGGCGTTATTGATACGCTGTGGTACATGAACCCGTTTGCTCCCAGGTGCCCGCCCTATTTTCCGTATAACCGCAGCGGTGTACAGTTCAACAGGATCCATGAACACTGTTATTATCAGCCGACGGCTCTGTATGCACTGACGTAATTTTCTATGAAGGGAGTGAATAAAAGCAATGTCTCTTGGCCACCAATACGGCTTTCCCGAAGACAGCCCGCGCAAAGGCGCACCCAAAGATATGACAGCAAGAAGAGGACAAAACCCACAGCAGCGCTCGTTTAGCACTGGGGGCAGATACCTGCCGGCGCAGTCACATTTGCCGGAAACGGGCATTCAGCCGAAACCTTACATTTCAGACCAAAGCGACAGGCGCGATCTGCATCTGCCGGAGCCGGGCTTACGGCTTGAGCCTCAGCTGCCGCCCGCCATGCCCACTGCACCGCAGCCGGGGCCTCTTTTGCCTGTCATGCCGCCTTCGGCGCAAACACCGATACTGCCGCCGACAACAGCATCGCCGGTGGTTGGCGAACCGCCCACAACGGTGCAAAACCCGTATTACACAGCGGGATTCCTGCGCAATTTTTTAGGAAGAAATATGCGTGTTGAGTTTCTGATCGGCACGTCCGGAGCCCTTGTTGACAGGGTCGGCACGCTTGTGGAAGTGGGTGCAAGCTATATCGTCTTGCGGCCGCTCTTTGCCAACGACCTCGTGATGTGCGATCTGTACTCAATAAAATTCGCAACCATTTACAGCTAAGTTAAAAAAATGCCTCTGCAAGCTCCTCTGCGGGCTTGCTTTGCTTTACCGGATACTTTGTACATTTTATGTGCTTTGTTTTCACATATTATGTGCTTTGTTTTCACATACTAAAAGAATCAAGAGGTGTTGATTCGGGGGGTATCATGCTCAACACGATGACCAACCGGCAGATGGTGTTCATTCTCCTGCTGTCGCTGACCTCGTACAATGTGATCACCATCCCCAAAGAAATGGCGGCAAGCGCAGGGACCGGTTCATGGCTTGTCATTTTTATTGCTTCCGTGATTTTTGGTTTGTTTGCGGTCGTCATCACGAGCCTTGGCAACCGGTTTCAAGGAAGAATAATCTGTGAGTATTCGGCTCAGCTGATTTCCCGGCCGGGCGCGATGGTGCTCTCTTTTACCTATCTGGCTTATTTCCTTTTTCTGGCTGTGTTTCTGGTCGCTACCGAAGCCAAGGTTCTTCAGTCCGCATTTTTCCCGAAAATGCCGTTTTGGGCCTTTCCGCTTTTCAGTATTCCTGTGTTCTGCTTTATCGCCAATAAGGGGATCACAACGATGGCGCGGCTTTGCGAACTGGTGGGCATTTTGTTTTTTTGCACCGGTACGCTGGTGCACCTCATCATGCTGACAGAGGGTGAACCAAATCATATGCTGCCTCTTTTTAATGCTGCGGAAATCAATGATTATTTAATGGGCCTTATAAATACTGTCGGACCCTTCACCCCATTGGCCGTACTGCTGGCCATACCGTTCACAAAAAAGAACGGTAAAAAATCAAAAAAAGCGGCCTTTTTTACGATTATCGCCATTGGCCTTTTCTATATACTGATCGTATTGACGTCAATCATGAAGGTGGGCATCAACGAGATCGTGCATTATGAAGATGCGCTGATCATCGCCATCCGCGATACCTCGCCGGAGTTTTTAGAAGTGCTCGCGCGGTTGGATATCCTGTTCCTCACAGTGGGTTTTGCGGGGCTGTTCATGGGAATCGCTATCATACTGACAGCCATTGTGGAGATCTTCTGCCGTATTTTCAAGCGGACAAGCCGACCCGTGGTTGTGGCCATGTTGGGTTCCGTGATCTTTTTGCTTTGTTTAGTGACGGACGGCATCAAAGACTATACGCAAGCCGCAACAAAAGTCCAAACGCTTTCCGGCTTCGTCTTGTCTATGTTCATCCCTCTTGCCTTGCTCATCATCGCCAAAATTAAGAACCCCAAGTCAAAGGAGAAACACAGTGCGTAAAACAATCTTGCTGATAATAGCTGCCGGCATGATGCTTTTGCCGGCAGGGTGCTGGGATGCACGCGACGTCAATGAAAAATCACTGATCACGTTCGTGATGCTTGACCGCCGGCAAGACCAGTATGTTTTTTATGGTGAAGTCCCGAATTTGGCTTTGGGGAACTCCGGAGGCGAAAGCAGCGGCGGCGGCGGGTACGAGCAGTATTCCTTCGTAAGCGGTGCAGGGGCCACGCTGGCCGAAGCACGCCAGAACCTTGATTACAAAATGGACAAGCCCCTTTTTCTGGGTACCGTCAGGTCAATGATGATCACTGAGCAGATGGCCAGATTCGGGATCGCAGAGTATATGTACCGCTTGCAAAGCGATGACGAATACAGAAAAAAAGTCGGCGTCGTCACCACGTCCGCAGACCCGAAGGCGCTGCTTGCCAGCAAACCGGAGAACAACATATCCATCGGATACTCCATCGACGACCTTATCACCTCTCTCGAAAGGGATGGGCGCAAGATCACCCATACCACTTCAGAGGTGCTCGAGTCACTCGCTTGCGGCAGATGCTTTTTACTGCCTGATATCGGGCTTGACGGCGAGGACATCACCTGCACAGGCTATACCATTTTCCACAGCGGCAAATACAGCGGCTTCATACCCGCCAGTGAAGCCAAAGGCGTTGTTTGGATCGCCGGCAAAGACCCAAAATGGAACTATGTGGTGCCAATTGATGATTGTGAAGCCACAGTAAAAGTTGACCGCAGGAGTATAAAAATGAAACCGTATTATGCGCACGGCAGCCTGGTGTTTGATATAAGTTTTAAGTTCGAAGCAAAGATCATTTACCTGTCCAAAGACGTTTTATTGAACAACCAAAAGGAAGAACAGATCCGGCAGAATCTCCAAAAGTTGCTTCTCAAAGATATTTCGGATGCGGTGGTAAAATCAAAGTCAGTCGGTTGCGATTATCTTGGTTTCCATGATGCGTTCCGCATACACTATCCGGATGAGCTGAAAAAAATGGATCACTGGTGCGATGAATATCTGGCTTCGCAGGTAAAAATTTCGGTGCGTACATCTCTTGAGCCGGGCGGACTTTATGACTTTCAATCACACGGAGACCAAAAAAGCATCGATAAGGAGTTTTAATGCAACGCTTAAGCAAATGGCACCAGGCGGTCATCAGCGACATTAAAAATAAAAACATGGATGTGGCCGAGCGCACACTATCTCTTGGAAGCTGCAAAGTCACTGTTCTTTACATCAGGCAGCTGACCGACAGGACAGCGCTGTCTGATCATATCATCAAACCGCTTTTGAAACATAGCCATGAGCAAAACATCAAAGCGTCCAATGCCATCGAGCGTATCATAGTGGCGGACGACTGCTTTGCAGATACGGATCCCAACAAAATTGAACAATATATACTCGATGGCAACACCGTCCTGCTGTTTTCGGGAGATACCGGTTATGCCGTTGTCAACCTGATCAAGGTGGAAAAACGCGCGATACCCATCCCTGAAAACATGTTTACGCTGCGCGGCCCTAAAGACAGTTTTATTGAAGACCTTGACACCAATATTTCGCTTATTCGGTACAGGCTGAAAAACAAGAACCTGCGCATCGAGAAATTTTATGTCGGCGAAAGGACCAAAACGCCCGTCGCCGTTGTGTATTTTGAAGATATCGCGAACAACACAAGCGTCAGCGAAATCAAAAAACGCATCAGCAGCATCAACACGGACGGCCTTTGCTCGTCGGGAGAGCTGCAGGCTTTTTTGCTCAACAAGAAAACAGACCTCTTTCCGCAGACGGGCATCACAGAACGCTCAGATATGGCCTGCGGCGCCCTGCTCGAAGGCAAGATCGTGGTGCTGATGGGCGGCGGCCCCTGGGCCCTTATTGCGCCCAAGGTGTTTAGCGAATACCTCTGGGCATGTGATGATTTCTATATGAACAAGTATTTCGGTACTCTCGCACGTATTCTGCGCGTGATCGCGCTGACCCTTTCTTTCATCGTCTCATCGCTGTATCTCGCGACCGTCTCTTTTCATAATGACGTTCTTCCGAGCAGTTTTATGATAGCTATTGCGCAGGCACGTGCGCGTGTGCCGTTCAATGCGTTCATTGAGGTGCTGCTCATCGAGATCATCGCGGAGCTGATCCGCGAATCGCTCGTGCGCGTTCCTTCAAAAATCGGTACCGCTATCGGCATCGTAGGCGCGATAATCATCGGGCAAGCCGCTGTTTCGGCCGGTGTGTTCAGCCCGCTGCTTTTGATCGTCGTCTCGCTTTCTCTGATCAGCTCTTTCGTGCCGGCTGATTTTACCATTATCGATCCGTTTCGGGTGCTTAAGTTTATCGTTATCATTGCGACTGGGTTTTTAGGGTTCTTCGGTTTTACACTGGCCATACTGGCAATAGTTGCGAACCTTGTATCCATCAACACGTTCGGTGTGCCGTATATGGCCCCCGCGGCGCCATTCAACGCCAAGGATTTCTTAAAATCGGTTTTTTACAGCAGAACGCTTGCATCCACCAGGCCGGCATATCTGCGCACGAAAGATAACACGAGAAGCCATGTGAAAAAGAAAAACAAATAACAACAGTATTGATATGGGCTAGATTTTATATATCTTTCTGAAGTGGTAACCATATATGGAGTAAGCCACAGCCTTGGGAAACTGAGATGGGTTTTTCTTCAGTGTGCGCCAAAGCAGCCTCCAATACCAAAGCCTCTCCTTGCCGAAGACGCCAAGCTTTATGACGGATTTAAAAAAGGCCGCAATGTCACACCAGTGGATTTTGCTTTTGTGCAGCTGTTTACGCCCGTACTCCTCAAGATAGCGCATCACACGCCTGTAATAATGATTGGGAGAATATATGGCATGTATCACCCTTTGGTATCCCTGAATCAGCTTGTCATAGTCCATTTTGGGTGTAAAATTCATTGAACAGTCCGTGTTATCACCGCTGAAGGTTGTGGTGAGCCTTCTTTCTTTTTCCAGCCTTTGAAAAAGCTTTGTGCCGCGCGGCGCGTTGAGCAATCCAACCATAGCGACAACGATGCCGCTTTGCTGGACAAAGCGGATCAGCGTATCGAAGATAGATTCGGGATCGCTGTCAAATCCAAGTATAAATCCGCCCTCCACATGAAGGCCACATTTTTGAATTTTGTCGATACATGCTATGATGTCACGGTTTTTGTTTTGGTGTTTGTTGCATTCGGTGAGGCTGTCTTCGTTGGGAGATTCTATGCCGATAAACACCATCTCAAAGCCTGCCTTTACCATCAGCGCCATAAGCTCATCATCGTCAGCAATATTCAACGACGCTTCTGTATGAAAAGAAAATGGGTAATCCCTTTGACTCGACCATTCAATAACAGCCGGCAGTATTTCTTTTTTCAGCTTGTCCCTGTTGCCGATAAAATTGTCATCAACAAAAAAAACGCCTCCGCGCCAACCGAGCTCATACAGCGATTGCAGCTCTTCGATCACCTGCTGTTGCGTTTTGAGCCTGGGCCTGCGCCCGAACAGAACGACGATATCGCAAAATTCGCAGTTGAAAGGACAGCCTCTTGAATACTGCAGATTCATTGAAGCGTATTTTTTCATGTCAACAAGACCAAAAAGCGGCTTTGGCGTCTGTGTAATATCTGCAAATTCATTGGTGGTATAAATATGTTTCGGGCACCCGTTTTCAACATCGGCCAAAAACATTGGCAGTGTCAGTTCTGCTTCACCAAGCACAAGATGATCAATGCAATTATATCTCTCCGGCCATGCCGTAAACAAAGGCCCGCCCGCCACGATTTTTGTGCCTGCTTTTTTGCATATAGACACGATTTTCCCGACCGATTGGCTCTGCAAAGACATCGCGCTGATCAGCACATAATCTGCCCAGACAAGATCGCTTGTGCGCAGGTTTTCCACGTTCATATCAATGAGCTTCTTTTCCCAGCTTTCAGGGAGCAGAGCGGCCACAGTCAGCAATCCCAAAGGCGGGTATGAGGCTTTTTTTGAAATAAATTTCAAGGCATATTTAAAGCTCCAGAACGTATCGGGAAAATCAGGGTAAACCAGCAGAACACGCATATCTCCTCCTGTTGTCATCCAATAGATTTAGAATGTGTGGATTCGATTTGGCGTATTCTTTGTAATTTATGGCTATACGCTGTTTTGTATAATGAAGTGAATCTAGCGGCTTTCCTATATTATATTAACGTCGAATTTTAAATTGAATCCGGAAAGATGCGATGGGCTTTCTGGCAGGAGGCAATTTCGCGGTCGTTAAGAAAAATGACAGATATGGCATCGTCATTCTTTGAAAGCCTGTAGCTCTCATTGCTTTGATTTTTTTTACATGCAGGGTTTCTGTTGACCCACCTTACAAGGCTTGTTTTGTCAAGATCGTCTATTGTTGGTTCGGCGCTGTTGCATCTGCAAAAGACAGCCAGTTCTTCATCGCCCAGCGGGTTTTTTCTTGTTCCGCTCGAAAGAAACACTCTTATGAAGTATTCCCCCAGATTCTTTTTTGCATTTGTTTGTCCCACTATAATCACCTCTGTATAATTATACAGCAAAAAACGCAAAATAGATACTCTTTTTTAGCTGTTGGCTTATTTGTACTCTATATTTGTATTTAAAAATTGGTTTACAATAAATATTAGGCAGTCTTTTAAAATACTATTCTTAAGTTGCGTTTATATAACAAGAAATTGATTATAGCGAAACACAATCCAGATAAACGCAATGACAACATCGCCAGTAAAGGCAGCTCTTTGGCTGCTTTTGCTGGCGGTTACCTGCTGACTCTTCGGCTTTGAAGGCTGTGCGTCCACATATTTTGGCAGCCATTCACATAAAGATAAACTGTATCTGAAAGGATGGCCTGTATGAAAAAAGGCGGCTTTTTTGTTTTTATTGTGGCTTGTCTTGATATCGTGCTGGTAGCGGCTGCATTGTCACACGGTTTTGCGGATACGGCGTGCTTTGCTTCCCGCAAAGCGGGGCACCAAACGGCACACGCAGAGGATACCGCCTATGGCTGGTATGTCAAAGTACGCACAGACGGCAGACAGCCCGATATGCCGCCAGAGTTTGGCTTTATCAAAAATTGTAGCGCACACTGGATTGGCGATCCCGATGACAAGGTGATCTATCTTACATTTGATGCAGGATACGAGAACGGCTATACGCCGCAAATCCTCAATACGCTGAAAAAGCATGATGTACCTGCCGCCTTTTTTCTCGTTGCGCACTATATCACGTCCGCGCCTGACCTTGTGAACCGCATGGTCAGCGAAGGCCATCTCGTCTGCAACCATTCCATGCGCCACAAGGATATGGCAACAATGACTAATCTGGCTGCTTTCCAGGCGGAGCTTGAAGACATTGAAGCTGTGTTTTACGATGTCACAAGAAAAAAGATGCCCAAATACTTCCGGCCTCCTGAAGGCCGGTTCAGCGAGATGTGCTTAGATTATGCACAGCAGCTTGGCTATGAAACATTTTTTTGGAGCTTTGCATACAAAGACTGGTATAACGACGACCAGCCTTCTGAAAAAACCGCGCTTGACACAATGATCTTGCGAACACATCCGGGCATGATCGCGCTGCTGCACTCTACGTCTGCAACCAATGCCAAAGTGCTTGACGAGGCAATCACGCAATGGAAGGCCATGGGCTACTGTTTCGACAGCCTTGACAACTTCAAAGCCCTGCCCTGATAAAAAGAGGAAACAAACTATGAACAAAAGGCCTGGGCGCCTTTTTTTGTGATAAAATATTTATCAACACAGCGGAGGCTCTATGACACACAAGCTTCTTACATGGTACAACCATAATAAAAGGGACCTGCCGTGGCGCAGAGACGGCGGCATATATGCCGTTCTCGTCTCGGAAATGATGCTGCAGCAGACCACGGTGGATACTGTACTTAGGTATTATGATCGTTTTATAGCGCATTTTCCCGATATACATGCGCTGGCCGACGCAAGCGAAGAAGAAGTGCTGAATATATGGCAGGGGCTTGGCTACTATGCGCGCGCGCGCAGGCTGCACCGTATCGCACAGCAGATCGCTGAGCACGGCCTGTTTCCTCAAACATACGAAGAATGGCTCTCTCTGAAGGGTGTTGGGCCATATATGGCAGGGGCGGTGATGAGTATCGCTTTTGGCAAGCCTTTTGCTGCTGTAGACGGCAACGTGATGCGGGTGATTGCAAGGATTTATGCGCTGGACGGAAACATCGAGAGCCAGCCTGTGCGCAAAGAGGTGACCGCACGCGTTCGGGCACTGGTGCCGAATTCCGGCGCGGGTGATTTTACGCAGGCTCTGATGGAACTTGGCGCGCTCGTGTGCCGCCCCGTCTCCCCCGCCTGCATTTGCTGTCCGCTGGCCCATGATTGCCAAGCGCACAAGAAAGGCATCGTCACGCAAATACCCGCCAAAAAGCCGCGTGCCAGGCAGCGCAACGTGTCCCTTTTCGTTGCGGTGATCGAAGCGAAGGGCTGCATCGCGCTCGAATTCCGCCGTGACCAGAAGCTGCTTTCGCGCATGTGGGGCCTGCCTCTTGTGGAAAAAGCAGCAGGCAAAACGCCTGAAATGCTGTTTGCTCATAAATATGGCGTGCATCTTTCGCGCGGGCAGCCGGACGGTCACACGGTACACGTGTTCACGCATCTGCGCTGGGAGATGGATATTCTGCGTTACAAAATGGACCAATGCGACGAATGCGCGGGTTGGGAATGGACAAGCTGTGAACAGCTCAGCGAAAAGCCTATACCGGCCGCGTTTCGAAAAGTACTGGAAGCTGTGAGCAAAGGAGATATCAAATGAAAGAATCGAAAACAGCCCTGTTAGCCGGCGGGTGCTTTTGGTGTATGGAGCCGCCGTTTGCCGACTTAGAAGGCGTTTTGTCCGTCACGCCCGGATACACGGGCGGCAGCACAGAGAATCCCACATACGAGCAGGTCTGCTCCGGCGGCACAGGCCATTTTGAGGCCGTACAGGTCGTTTATGACCCTGGCTTGATTTCTTTCGAGCAGCTGCTGGCCGTATTCTGGCAGCAGATAGACCCGGCTGATGCAGGCGGGCAGTTCGCCGACAGGGGCACGCAATACCAGGCAGCCATCTTCTACCACGATAAGTTAGAGCGGCGCATTGCCGAAGATTCCAAGCTGCGTATCGAAAAGCTGCTCGGTATCAAGGCTGCGGTGATGATATTGCCTGCGGGCAAGTTCTATCCGGCGGAAAGTTATCACTGTGCATACAGCCAGAAGAACCCCTCGCATTATGGCATGTACAAAGCGGGCTCCGGGCGTGCGGCCTACATTGAAGGTGTGTGGGGAGATGCTGCATTGCGGCAGCGCCTCTCTCCCATCTCATACAGCGTAGCCCGGCAGGCTGCCACCGAACCGCCTTTTTCGGGCGCATATTGGAACACTGAGCAAGAGGGTATTTATGTGGATGTGGTCACGGGCGAGCCGTTGTTTTCCTCACGTGACAAATTTGACGCGGGCTGCGGCTGGCCGAGTTTTTCAAAGCCCATCGACACACGCAGTCTTGCTGAAAAGCCTGATAAAAGCCATGGTATGCTGCGCACCGAAGTCAAGACAAAAGCATCAGATATTCACCTCGGGCATGTCTTTGACGACGGCCCTGCGCCCGGCCGACTGCGCTATTGCATCAACGCGGCTGCGCTGCGCTTCGTACCTAAAGATGAACTTGAAAAAGAGGGCTATGGTACCTACTTGCCGCTTTTCGAATAATTTGCCGAAAAACCGCGCTTCGTGTTATGATGATGCAATAACGATCATAAACGCGGGGTGTATATGAAGATCTTCTCATGGAACGTCAACGGCCTGCGCGCGTGTTATGCCAAAGGCTTTGCAGATTTTTTTGATTCGGCGCACGCCAGAGAAACGCTGGCTGGCGCATTGATTATGTCTGCATGTCAAACCGCATTCTGAACAAACTAAAGAGCGCGGGTATACACAGTGCTGTCATGGGATCCGATCACTGCCCCATATCCGCAGTTTATGACATGTAAAAGGCGCATATCCAAGCATGAATGACACGCAAATCATCTTTTCACAGTTTGATTGGCATCTTATGGAGGATGAACGGCCGTCCGACTATTTTATAGGGCTTCTTAATCAAGGTTTGTTTCTAAAAGAATTTCCTTTCGACATGCTTCTGGCGCTTGCGGGCATCAAGCAATCGCCCGTGCACCACCCCGAAGGCGATGTGTGGGCACACACGATGCTCGTTGTCGACAACGCGGCGCGTGAAAAAAAAAGGAGCAAAGACCCGCGCGTGCTGATGTGGGCTGCACTGCTGCACGATATTGGCAAGCCGGCCACAACGCGCGTGCGCCGCGGGCGCATCACCGCTTATGGCCATGATAAAGAAGGCGGAACACTGGCAGCGCGTTTTCTTTCTGCCTGTGGACAGGATCAGGATTTTTCTGCAAACGTCTCCGCGTTGGTACGCTGGCATATGCAGCCGTTGTTCGCGGCAAAAAACCTGCCTTTCTTTGACCCGGAAGCCATGGCCGCACAGGCCAACATCCGCGAAGTTGCGCTGCTTGGGTTCTGCGACAGGCTGGGGCGCGGGTTGATGAGCGAAGATGCTATAGATAAAGAACGCCGGAACATCGCTGATTTTGAAAAAAAATGCGTAACAGCGCGTTGAGCTTTTTGTAAAGGCCCGTTTAAAATGGGCTGTATATAGAGTTGCATTTTTTTTGTTCTGCATTCACAACCATATATGCCGCACTGATTCTTCATATAAACCGGCTTTCTTGCAGCTTTGTTTTTGATTCTTCAAAACCACTGATAAGTTGCAAGAATTTTTCATAATGACAGCAAAAAAACACGTCCTATAAGTTCGCTGCATATTGTAAGTTGTAAGTATAAGAAAGGAGCAAAAATATGTATAACCCTTATACAAGGTGTCCATACCGGTATATGGCTCCGGCTGATACCTTATACAATAATGAGGCTGATCAAAGGCCATACCCTGCTTATGAGGAAGCCTATACTAATAGATATGCAAGAAGTAAAGATTACGGGCCTGATCCGTTTGCTCTGAATATCGAAAAAGCGACTAAGATGAATGATGCTTTTCGCTCAACTTTATGGACAGGAGAAAATTTACAGCTTACATTGATGAGCCTGAATGTCGGAGAAGACATAGGCTTAGAGATCCATCACGATCACGATCAGTTTATTCGCATCGAGGAAGGCCAAGGAATGGTACAAATGGGTGACAGAGAAGACCTGCTTGATTTTCAAAAACAAGTTTTTGATGATGATGCGATATTCGTTCCGGCCGGCAAATGGCATAACCTTATCAATAACGGCCGAGGACCGCTTAAGCTGTATTCGATTTACGCACCGCCCGAACACCCTCCAGGAACTGTACACGAAACAAAGGCCATCGCGCAGTCGGCTAAAAGTTACAGCGGATACTAATCTGACTTCATCAAAAAATTTGATCAAAAATACTGCAGGCATAAGCGCTTTGCAGTATTATTTTAATCTTATGCCTCATACCAAGCGATAGTACCGGGGAGCTGCCAATCGATGAAAATATCATCGGCTCATATATCATGTTGGCGGCATCTGGATTGAGTATTATTAAAAAGCGTGATATCATATGTATATCATCATTAATGCGGAGGTGAGCCAAAATGTCACATGTATATGAAATGATGAACATCAATGTTGTCAGCGTACACCCGGAAGACACTTTAGAAAAAGTGGTTTTTGTGCTGACTGAAAACAGCATCAGCGGCGTTCCAGTTGTCGACAATGATTACAAAGTCATCGGAATGATATCTGACAGAGATCTCCGTAGTTACTCTGAAAAACTCAACATCGTCCCGCTGGCCAGTTTTTCTACTTGGGTTTTTCCTTCTTCTCTGACCTCTGATGATCATTCCTATGAAAAAAGAGTTGATGTTTTTTCTAAAACCAAAGTCCGTGATATTATGTCAAAACAAGTCGTCTCGATCAATGACACCAACTCATGGCATCAGGCTGTCAAGCTTATGAAAAAGCATGGCATTAACCGGATACCCGTCGTTGATGAAGAGGGCAAGCTCAAAGGGATCATCACCAGAAACGATCTGTTGTTTAGCTTGGATGAGCATCACATTGAATCCTGATGGACGTTTGTCTGGCTGTGCCAAGAAACTACTACAAAGCGTTCAGGCCAACTTATTAATGGAACGCGATTATTTTAATAATATTGCGATAAGCTCCGAATAAACA
Source organism: Christensenellales bacterium (assembly GCA_040768905.1). Classification (GTDB taxonomy): domain Bacteria; phylum Bacillota; class Clostridia; order Christensenellales; family SZUA-584; genus SZUA-584. The sequence continues at coordinate 649,358 of JAXGMA010000001.1, read as the reverse complement.
TATTAACTCTTGATATATGTGTATTTTGACTGAATATCGCAGTATTTTGGACTTTGCAAAAAAGATATTGAGGATTATAATTTATACCTAGCCCCAAGGAATACCTAAGAATTATCTAAAAGGGCAGAGAACCGCCGTACGAAAGTGCGGAAATCGGATGTGAACGAAAGTTCACTTTGACGATTGGATGAGTCCGATCGGTGCGCAAGTCGTTTGATACGGCTCATGCCGTCAGGCGGCAGCGAAACCAACGGATGCTTTAAGGGTTAGCTTTCTAAGCTTACGATTGCGATCGGGGCACGGGAGCCAATATCTGAAAGCGGATTCAATTGAAAAAGAATGTCTGAAAGGGTTTCTGCTTTAAAGATAATATCGATAAAGGTTCGTTGGGGCTTTTCTTTGGTTTTTATCTTTCAATGATCAGCGTCTCTTAAAAAGTCCTTCCCCTTTTGCCTCAGCGGCAGGTACCCACATGCCAAGTTTTTTTGCTGCTTTTTTAGGTTGATTTTTATACAAACATTTGCCTTCGCCACTAGACACGAGCCGGTTTCATGGATAAAATACGAATAAGAAACAAAAAGTCTATTAGCGTTGCAGCAAGGCTAATAATCAGTGCTGACATAAGGCTTAAGCGCATCTGTTGGCTGTATATTGTTAACGGTGTTCATGGCAACTTAAAATATCATTTCTATTATTAGAAAGTCAGTTTAATCTTCGTGCTCTGGTTTCACGCAAATATAATACATGAGGTGTGACTAAAATGAATGATTTTCGTACATTGACCGAGAGAGAACGGCAAGACATCATCCAAAGAACCATTGATACTTCTGCCATGTATGAAAAGACCTTTGGAAACTGCGCCCAGTGCTGTTTGGCGGGCTTGAGCGACATTTTCCCCGATCTTGGCATAGACAATAAGGTTTTTAAATCCGCTTTCGGGTTTGGCGGAGGCTATGCCGTAACGACCAAAGGCACCTGCGGCGCGCTCAACGGCGCGGCCATGGCCATCAGCCTGATTCTGGGCAGAGAACGGAACAACATGGAGGCAGACCACAAGGCTTGCTATGACGCTGTCTTCAAAGTATACGCGCAATTTATTGAGAGATTTGGCGGTATACGTTGCTGCGATGTGCAAACCAGTTTGTTTGGGCAGTGCTTTGATTTTCGTATCGACGGAGAAAGTGAAAAATACGCAGAGGCCGGCGGCCATACGGAATGCTCAAAGGTGGTGGGCGCTGCAGCAGGATATGTGGCCGAGCTGATCGTTTCCGGCGCACTTTGACGTTTGCTGTTTTTTCATTCTAACCTTGATTGATTCTTTCCAATCGTTAAGCAGTTGCTCACGGAGGACGCGTGATGAACAATTTGCAGATCATCTCTTTGATAGCGCTTCTTGTGTACTTTGCCGCATTGCTTGTCGTTGTCACTAAGGAAAAGAAAAACCAAAACGTACTGGACTATTTTTTTGCGGGACGAACGCTTCCGTTTTGGGCCTTGTCGATCACTTTCGTGGCTTCATGGTGGGGAGCAGGGTCGGCCTTGTCTACGGCTGATCTTGCGTTTGATGACGGTTTGGGCGCATATTGGTATTATGGTGTTCCAGTCCTTATTTCCACATTCTAAATAATACTGGGCGCAAAAGCTATCCGCAGGGTCGGTTATCTCACACAAGCGAAGATGATGGAAGCCCGCTACTCACATAAGGTTTCTAAAATGCTCGCCGTCATGATACTCTTTTTCATGACGTTGACGGCCTCTTCCCAAATGGTCGGTATAGGCAATTTCTTTGGCACCTATCTGGGCATGGATTATGAGCTCGCTGTGATCGTCGGCACAGGGATTGTCCTTATCTATTCTGTTTTGGGCGGTTTCAGGGGTGTTGTCTTCACGGATATCCTTCAGTTCGTCCTGCTGCTGATCTAAGCGGTTGCCGCATTCGTTGTGGCGTTCGTGCATTCAGGCGGTTTTTCCCAAATCAGTGCTGCGGCAGCGCTTCTTGGAAAACCCGATTATATGAGCTTGACTTCCGGTGCGGGCAAATATTTGACTTATGTGATTACTTTCGGAGGCGCGTGGATGATTCAGGCCAATGTGTGGCAGCGCATCTCTGCAACAAAAACAGATAAAGAAGCCAAAAAGATGACTGTCATGAGCTTTTTTGTCTATATCCCGCTTTATCTGATTGTCGTGCTACAGGCATGGCAGGCATCACGATGTTCTCGCAAATGCCTGCCGGCGGCGTGGTGACAGCCATCGTGATGGATTTTATGCCCCCGGTTTTCGGCGCTTTTGTTTTCGTGGGTATTTCTGCAGCGATCATGTCTACGATGGACTCTCTGATCAACACAGGCGCAATGACACTTTCCATAGATCTGAACACAAAACAAACTACCGAGGCAAGCAGGCTGCGTTTTTCAAAATTTTCCACGCTGCTGGTCACGGCGGTCGCGCTCGTTATTTCCTTGTTTATCCGCTCTTTCCTGCAAATTTCATGGATTGCTTCAGATATCATAACAACCGGGGGTTTTGTGCCGTTGGCCGCGGGGTTCCTATGGCGAAGAGACAATTCCAAAGGCGCCTTGTGTTCTATGTTTTTTGGCCTTGTCTACTGTATATACAATCTTTTGATCAGTTTTGGTATTGACTTGCCGTCGTTTTGGCAGCCTCAGTCCGCGCTGCAGGTCCTTCTCGGTATTGGGCTGTCTCTGGTCGTGTATACAGCCGTCAGCCTGTCTACCAGGCCTGAACATGAAAAAGCCGATCATTTTATCGCACTTGCAAGATCGTTCAGAAAAACCCCGGCTGACCATTGATGGTTCTTTTAGCTTCTTCCGGCGTGATGCCCGTTGTCTTGCACCTTAATTATGCCCTGCCGTTGGAACCCAGCACCTTCATTTTTTTGCTGATGATCGGCTTGACCGCGGCTTTGACGATTCCGATCAAAGGATGATAATCATTCATGTGCGGATCCTCCGCGAGCGTTTTTCTGATGGCTTTGACTGCGGCATTGGATAGTCCGGTATAATAATTGACTTTGCAAATGCCTCTGTCAACAGCAGCGGCTAAATCGTCATCCGAAATGCCCGAAGATCCGTGCAAAACCAGCGGAACGCTTGAAATATCGTTGATCGAGGATAGTAATTCAAAATTGAGCCTTGCTGCTCCTTCATTTTGTCCGTGCTTGTTTCCGATCGATACTGCGAGCGCAGCGATATCGGTTCTTTGCACATACTCCTCGACCTCCGACAAAGAAGTAAACCGCGTGTCTTCTTTGTGTTTTTTCTTGATCTGCTGCTCTGCCTTTGCATCCCAGCCGCTTTGTTCTCTGCCGAGATAACCCAATTCGCCTTCGACTTGCACCCCGAACTTCTTGCAGTCATCTGTCATCTGCTTCATCTTTGTGACATGTTCCTCATATGGACAACTTGATATATCATACATGACAGCATTCAGCCCGGCGGATACCGCTTCTTTGACAACATCCTCCGTATAAGCATGATCGAGCAAAAGAGTAACCGGCGTTTGCGCCGCATGCGCACAACTAACCATATACGGGACCATTTTGGCAAGATTGATAAACGGCAGATGCACTTGTGCGACAGCCATGATCAGCGGCGCTTTTAATTCTTCGGCGCATTCAATACATGCATCCACCGTCTCCATATTGACCACATTGAAACACCCGACAGCGTATTTTTCTTTTCTTGCTTTATTTAGATTGTCAGACAAACTCATCAGCATGATTTTTCGATCCTTTCGTTGTTGTTGTCAGTATTGGCCTTTATTATGGAACATCGTATTTTTAAGATCGCAAACTGTCAACCCAATCAGATAAAACGGCTCATGAGCATATCCACAATGTCATCGACATTCGCATCGTCAATGGCTTCTTGCTCAATGTATCTTTGCGTGCGCATACGCTTGGCTTCGTCATAAAAATCTGCGATCATCTTCATAGCGTTTGTCCTCCTGCCAATACGGAACAATAATTTGTCCGCATCGGGAAGATCAAGAAACCATTGTATCGCATCGGCCATCTTTGGTTGATCGTCTGGCAATTTGCCTCTCACATCAGGTATCAAATTGACGATATGGTCACTGACGATTGTGCTTGTAATGCCTTTAAGATTATTCAGCATCAGCAAAATCTCTTCGGCAGTCTGGATATCGTTTGCCCGTGTCAATGCCCCTTTCCTGTAATCTTCGCATAGTTCTCCGCGTTCCGTTAAAGCAAACGAACGTATCCGGATATAATCAGGATTGATCCTGTTGAGTGCATCTGCCGTCTCAAGCGCGTTCTCCTGCCAGTACTCTTTACCGCCGAGGCCGGGCATATAGTACTCGGAAAGTTCAAAACCTGCCTTTTTTGCCTTTTGCCCTGCGAGTACATGCGTGGCTTTTTCAGCGCCCTTGCATACGAGCCTCAGTACCCTGTCACTGCCTGTCTCCATCCCAATATGCAGACGGTCAAGCCCCGCCTCTTTGATCCGTACCAGATCTTCATCGCTCTTGCGCGCTACAGCGTCTGAGCGCGAATATGTCGTGACTCTCTCTACCTTTGGAAAGCTGCTTTTCAGCGCTTTGAGTATCCTCACGATATCATCCGTTTTGATGAGCATGCTGTCGGCATCCTGTAGAAATACCGATTTTGCACCGCTGCGGTACCAGTGCGCAGCAGCGATATAAGCATATTCCCATCCCTGACCGAGTTCTTCGCCGATGCGCTGCCGGGCAGCTTGAATATCCAATTCTCCCTGCACGCTTTTAATCGTATCGATGCAAAATTTTATGGCTTCGATATCTGCGATCACATGCTCAGGGCGCCTGATGCTGAACTTTTTGTTTTTGTATAAGCCGCAGAACCTGCACTTATTCCAAGGACAGTTTCTTGATACTCGCAGAAGCAGGCTTTCCGCCTCACTCGGAGGCCTGATCGGCCCGGTTTCATAACCGCAATAGTTGTTATTTATTTCCATATATATCCTTTAAAATAATCAAGCTTTTTAAGCTGCAATTAAGCTCATTAAAATCGTATCAATGAATGTTGGCCGTGAAAACAAAAATCCGCATATCGGCCATCAAGCCGACGGTTTCAAAACGCATTTTTGAATTTTTGATCATGGAAAAGAGGCAGGATCGGCTGCCCCTTTCCCCATCATACCCGTCAGTTATCATGCTTTTCAGGCGAGGTCGAAACGGTCTGCATTCATGACCTTGTTCCATGCGGCAACGAAGTCATGTACAAATTTATCCTGCGCATCTGCACAGGCATAGACTTCCGCTATGGCCCTCAGCTGTGAATTTGAACCAAAAATCAGATCCACGCGTGTGCCGGTCCACTTAAGTTTACCAGTCGCGCGGTCACGGCCTTCGAACACCTCTTCATCTTCAGAGACAGCCTTCCATGCTGTATTCATGTCAAGGAGATTCACAAAGAAATCATTCGTGAGCGCTTCTGGACTTTTGGTGAACACGCCATGCGGAGATTGCCCGTAGTTAGCATTCAAAACACGCATGCCGCCAATCAAGACTGTCATTTCAGGCGCGGTCAATGTCAGCAGCTGTGCCTTATCGACCAGCAGTTCTTCTGCTTTTACGGAGTATTTGGCTTTCTGGTAGTTGCGGAATCCGTCCGCCGCCGGCTCAAGTACCGAGAATGACTGCACATCCGTCTGCTCCTGTGTGGCGTCTGTACGTCCCGGGGCAAAAGGCACGCTCAGGTCATAACCGGCATTCTTCGCTGCCTGCTCGATGGCCGCACAGCCGCCCAGTACGATCATGTCAGCCAGCGAGACCCTCTTGTTTCCGGGCTGTGTATTGTTGAAATCCGATTGTATTTTTTCAAGAACCTGCAGTACCGTCTTCAATCGCGCCGGTTGGTTGACCTCCCAGTCTTTCTGAGGCGCAAGACGTATCCGCGCACCGTTCGCTCCGCCGCGCTTGTCAGAGCCGCGGAACGTGGATGCCGATGCCCAGGCGGTTGAAACAAGCGCAGAGACCGACAGCCCCGAGGCCATGATCTTCGCCTTTAGATCTTTGATATCCTGCTTATCGATAAATGCATGATCGGCTGCCGGCACAGGATCCTGCCATATAAGTTCCTCATTTGGCACCTCAGCGCCGAGATACCGCACCAGCGGGCCCATGTCGCGGTGTGTCAGTTTAAACCACGCCCGGGCAAATGCATCCGCGAACTCCTCCGGGTTTTCCAGATAGCGCCTTGCGATAGGTTCATAAATCGGATCAAAGCGCAGCGACATATCCGCCGTGGTCATCATGGGGCGCAGCTTCTTAGAAGGATCGTGCGCATCTTCCACCATATCATCTTCGTCAACATCTTTAGCCAGCCACTGGTTCGCACCGGCCGGGCTCTTGACCAGCTCCCACTCGTATTTGAACAGCACTTTCAGATAGCCCATATCCCATTTCGTGGGTTTCGGCTTCCAGGCGCCTTCAATGCCGCTGGTGATCGCGTCGCCGCCTTTGCCGCTGCGAAAACTGCTCTTCCAGCCAAGGCCCTGCTCCGCAAGGCTTGCACCTTCAGGTTCCGGGCCGACAAGCGCCGCATCGCCTGCGCCGTGGGCTTTGCCAAACGTGTGGCCGCCGGCGACCAACGCGACAGTTTCTTCGTCGTCCATGGCCATGCGGGCAAAAGTCTCCCGCACATCTTTCCCCGAAGCGACCGGATCAGGGTTGCCGTTCGGGCCTTCCGGATTCACATAGATAAGCCCCATCTGCACGGCAGCAAGAGGATTATCAAGCTTCCTGTCACCCGAATAGCGGCTATCGCCAAGCCATTTATCCTCAGAACCCCAATAGATGTCTTCTTCAGGCTCCCATACATCCTCACGCCCGCCGCCAAAACCAAACGTTTTGAACCCCATCGATTCAAGCGCACAATTGCCGGCAAGTATCATAAGGTCTGCCCAGGATATTTTATTGCCGTATTTTTGCTTGATTGGCCATAGCAGACGGCGCGCCTTGTCAAGGTTCGCGTTGTCAGGCCAGCTGTTGAGCGGGGCAAGACGCTGGCTTCCGGATCCCGCTCCCCCCCGGCCATCGCCCATGCGGTATGTGCCCGCACTGTGCCACGCCATCCGGATGAACAGCGGACCATAGTGGCCGTAATCGGCAGGCCACCAGTCCTGCGAGTCGGTCATCAGCGCATAGAGGTCTTTCTTTATGGCCTGCAAGTCAAGCTTCTTGAATTCTTCTGCGTAGTTAAAGCCCTTATCCATCGGATTGCTCAGGCAGGAATGCTGGTGAAGAATCTTAAGATTTAACTGGTTTGGCCACCAGTCCCGGTTTGAAGTGCCGCTGCCCGCTGTGGCTTGTTTTGTTCTGCCCGTCACCGGGCATTTACCCGTCTCACTCATGATGTTCCCCCACTTTCTTTATTTATTTTGAAGGCATTTTTGACAAACGCCCTTATAAAAAACGTCTTTCTGGTTTATCTTGCAGTCATCAAGTTGTTCAACGTGGATATGGTCAAAGCTCATTTCAAAATCAGTGATTCTTTTACATGTTTGACACACAAAATGGCCATGATCGCTTGTGATGATATCATAGCGGTTCTCTGTGTTGTCCAAAGAAAGGACTCTGATCAGCCCTTTTTCTTCAAATGTTCTGAGAGTATTATATATCGTTGCTTTGGATAATGAATGCATCCTTGTCCGCATGCCATCATAGATTTGCTCAACTGTCGGGTGTGCATTGCACCCAAGCATGTATTCAAGAATTTTTATTCTTTGTATGGAAGGTTTGATGTTTTTTTTGCTTAGTATTTCGGATAAGCTGTCGAAATGCTTCATAGCAAATCCCTTTCTATAAATTATAATGAATTCATATATTATAATGAGTATAAATTAATTCTATCCTCTCTTCGTTTTTTTGTCAACCGACAAAAAGGATTCATGTGTTGACTCACAAAAATCAGTACCACCGGCTTAGCCGGTGGTATGCTCTAGCCCTATAAGGGCATGTTACCGGCTTGCGCTTGCAAGCGCATTGAATCGTTTGCCAACCGCATAATATTCTCTGGCCGACCCTAAAGGGTCTTGTTACTTGCCTTTGTTCGTCGGCTTACCCGTAAACGGGTCAATGTACTCCTTCATGCTTATCTGATCTGCGGTGGCGTCTTCCTGTAGCTGCCTTCGGATATATTCCTGCATCCTTTTCGCATTTTTCCCAACCGTATCTACGTAGTATCCTCTACACCAAAAATGCCTGCTTCCGTATTTGTATTTCAGATTCGCATGCCTATCAAATATTATTAGTGAGCTTTTTCCTTTCAGATACCCCATTACCTGAGATACGCTCAATTTCGGCGGTATTCTCACTAGCATATGTACATGATCTGGGCATAGCTCTGCTTCGATTATTTCTATCCCCTTTCTGTCACACAGCTCCCGCAAGATTTTCCCTATGTCTTTCTTCAGCTTCCCATAGATGACTTGTCTTCTGTATTTCGGCGCAAACACAATGTGATACTTACATTCCCACATAGTATGTGCTAGACTATTCTTGTCCATTGGACTGCCTCCTTTGTTTTTGATGCGGTCGGCAAACCTCATCATTTTAACATAGGAGGTATTTGCTTGAAGCTAAAGCTCGCTGTCTTCCCCCGGCATAGCCGGGGGTTTATTTGATTTTGACCGCTTTGCGCTCAAAATCACACTAAAGTGTACAAATCAGTACCACCGGCTTAGCCGGTGGTATGCTCTAGCCCTATAAGGGCATGTTACCGGCTTGCGCTTGCAAGCGCATTGAATCGTTTGCCAACCGCATAATATTCTCTGGCCGACCCTAAAGGGTCTTGTTACTTGCCTTTGTTCGTCGGCTTACCCGTAAACGGGTCAATGTACTCCTTCATGCTTATCTGATCTGCGGTGGCGTCTTCCTGTAGCTGCCTTCGGATATATTCCTGCATCCTTTTCGCATTTTTCCCAACCGTATCTACGTAGTATCCTCTACACCAAAAATGCCTGCTTCCGTATTTGTATTTCAGATTCGCATGCCTATCAAATATTATTAGTGAGCTTTTTCCTTTCAGATACCCCATTACCTGAGATACGCTCAATTTCGGCGGTATTCTCACTAGCATATGTACATGATCTGGGCATAGCTCTGCTTCGATTATTTCTATCCCCTTTCTGTCACACAGCTCCCGCAAGATTTTCCCTATGTCTTTCTTCAGCTTCCCATAGATGACTTGTCTTCTGTATTTCGGCGCAAACACAATGTGATACTTACATTCCCACATAGTATGTGCTAGACTATTCTTGTCCATTGGACTGCCTCCTTTGTTTTTGATGCGGTCGGCAAACCTCATCATTTTAACATAGGAGGTATTTGCTTGAAGCTAAAGCTCGCTGTCTTCCCCCGGCATAGCCGGGGGTTTATTTGATTTTGACCGCTTTGCGCTCAAAATCACACTAAAGTGTACAAAAAAAACACCGCCGGAGTCCATCCGGCGGTGTTGCCATCAGTCTGTTCTCGCACATTCGTACGTCTCTCCGCGCAGTGTTTCAACGGCATGAGGCATCGCCCCGATGACCGCGGCTAAGCATTCCACGGCGGCTTTCGGACTGCCGGGAAGGTTGATGATCAGCGTTTTTTTGCGTATACCTGCAACAGCGCGTGAGAGCATCGCGCGATCCGTAATCTCCATGCTTTTGATCCGCATAGCCTCAGGCAGTCCGGGGGCAGCGCGCTCGATGACATCCAAAGTCGCTTCCGGAGTCACATCAGTGGGCGCAAAGCCCGTGCCCCCGCTTGTTAATATGATATCCGCGTACGCATTGTCACAGGCTTCTTTCAGAAAATCAGCGATCATTTTACGGTCATCGGGCAGCACATGAATACCAGCAACCTGCATGATGCCATCTAGCGCATTCTTGAGCGCCGGCCCGGAAGCATCTTCTCTTTCGCCCCTATACCCTTTATCGCTGGCAACAAGAACGAGCGCCGTGATGGGACGGTACAGCACTTTGATATCGTCTTCCGGCTTTATATGCCCGTCTTTGATGACTTTTACGAAAATGCCTTCAGTAGGCATGATGCACATACCAACCTTTTTGTATATCTCGCAATGTTGGTGGCATTTTTTTCCTATTTGCGACACTTCCACCTCAGCATTTCCGAGCATAAGACGCGTCCCTACCGCAAGCGTATGTAATGCGATCCCCAAAGTGGTTATGTTTTCGGCAAATTTACCAGGCGTTAAGTCTTCCACGCCCATAGCCGCCATCTTGTCTACGCTTTCCTGCGCAAGCAGGCTGACCTGCCTGTGCCACTTTCCGGCATGCGCATCGCCTTCGATGCCGTGCTCTCTTTTCAGAAAGGCGCCTTCTACCGGGTATTTGTAAGTGCCTTTTTTATCGCTTACGTTTATGGCAACAATTTTAGCCATGTCAGCCTCCTATTTTGCTCATATCTTTTATGGATGAAAAACCTTTCTCGAAACAGTGGCCGGGCGGCTTTTCATAAATGGCTTTTCGTATCGTTTCAAGAAGCATCTCGTCCCCCTGTGCCAGTGCCGGCTTCAATAAAACTTCCGCATTGTCGCCAAGGCACGTGCGCAGCATGCCGTCGCTCATCACCCTGACCCTGTTGCAGTCGCCGCAGAATTTGTGGGAAACGGGGCTTATAAAACCCACTCTGCCCTTATAGCCGTCAATCTTATAATCCGCAGAAGGCTGCGAAGGGTACCTTTTGGGCACCGGTATAAGCTGCGGATGTGCCTTTAGGATCTCCTCCGTGGGAACTCTGAGTGTCGGATCTTCTCCCAGTTTGCCAATGGGCATAAGCTCAATGAACCTGACATCAACAGGCTTGTCCCTTGTCAGTTCAATGTAATCATCAATCTCATCGTCGTTTGTCCCTCTAACCAGCACAGCATTGAGCTTTATGGGCATCAGCCCTGCCGATATGGCTTCTTCAATCCCTTCAAGAACCAAGAAGAGATCTCCGCCTCCTGTGATCTTTGAATATTTATCGCTGCTGAGCGAATCAAGACTGATATTGAGCCGTGAAAGCCCGGCTTTTTTGAGCTTCTCGGCCATGCCTTTTAACTGCTGCGCGTTCGTCGTCATCGCGATCTCCTCGATACCGGGTACTTGTGAGAACGAGTCGATCAATGTGACGATATCCTTTCTGAGCAGCGGTTCACCGCCTGTGAGCCGTATCTTTTTGATTCCGATTGACGCCATTACCTTCACAATGCGCACGAATTCAGAAGTCGACAGCTCCGATTTTTTGGGGCACAGCCCTTCATCTGAACGGCAATAAGTGCATTTGAGCGTACACCGCTCTGTAACCGAAAGCCTCAGGTATTCAATATTTCTTCCCAGCTGATCAATCATCGATGCCCTCTTTCGTTACTTCAGCGCCTTCAAACACCCGCCCTGGAGAGATCACGCGCAAAAATGCGCAGCCCGTTTTCAGCGGGCATTCTTCACTGCGTCCGGAAAAACTGCATTCGTCTGGATAGCAGTGCTTCTCAGCAGTCACTTCGAGCTTAGCTCCGCCGATGCGCAGTATGTTGCCCTTTTTCAGCAGCGTTTGCTCTGTATCCGCAATCACCAGATCAGCATGAAACTTTTTCATACACAAGCCCGGATGTCCCAGCTGTTCGATTTTGTTTATGGCCGATGAATAGACCGCTGAAAACTGTTTTTCGCCGCCGCCTTTGGGCAGGCTGAGTTCGCGCAGATAGGGGCTTCGCACATACGCGCCTGACTTGCCGCCGTATTTGGAAAGCAGCCTTACGCCCGTTATCTGCATATCTTTATCTGCCGCCTTTGCCATATCGTAGATGGTCAGCGCAGCGGTCGCAGCGGCCGTCAGCGCTTCCATCTCTACGCCCGTTTCATGGTTGCAGCGCGCAGTGGCCACGATCCGGATACGGTCCGGCAGCAGCGGCTGCAATTCTACCTCCACGCTGGTCAGCGGTACAGGGTGGCAAAGCGGGATCAGTTCGTGCGTTTTTTTAGCCGCCATGATGCCGGCAATCCTTGCTGCCGCAAAAACATCCCCCTTTTTGCTGTTGCCCAAAAGAACAGATTCCAGGGTCTGCTTTTTCATGATCACCTGTGCTTCACCAGACGCCGTTCTTTCTGTTTTAGCCTTTCCGCCAACATGCACCATGCGCGCCTCCCCGCGGCTGTTGATATGCGTTAGTTCCATTCAATGACCTCCCCCGGCATTTTGAGCACATATCCGCCCATATTTGCAAGGCGGCTTGCGAATTCATCACTTTTAAGCACTTCTATGAACTTTTGCACAGCTGGCAAGCCAAAAGCCGACCGCAAAACAATAAAATCATAATCCTCCTCACATATAGGTATAAAGTCCAGATCGTATAGTTTAGAAGCTGAATAAATACCCATTCCGGCATCCGCTGTACCCGCCGCTATCTGCGCCGCTACAGCCGTATGCGTAAACTCTTCCCGCTCATACCCATACAAACTCTTTGTATCTATGCCTTTTTGGCCAAGCAGAAAATCAAGAAGTATCCGCGTTCCGCTTCCTTTTTGCCTGTTCACAAAGCTGATTTCTGATCGTGCCAGATCAGTGATGGAATTGATGCCCTTAGTGTTTCCTTTTGATACGATAAGGCCCTGAGTTCTCTTGACTCCCCGAACCAGCAAGGCTTCATCCGGCAAGAAAAATTGACGCATGTAGGGTATGTTATATGTTCCATCGTCTTCGGAAAGCAAGTGTATACCGCCAAGGTGGGCTTCCTTTCTCTTGACCGCCATGATACCGCCCATGCTGCCCACATGTGAAGACCCGATGATATCACCTGTGCTGCGTCTTACAATGTCTGCGATCTCATCAATCAGCGGATCATGGCTGCCTGTCACCATAACCATCCGCTTAAGTTCCGACCGCCGCCTCAGCAGCCGGACGTTGACCTCTTCACCTGCTTCTATGCCCTCAGCATTCTGAGGGATTTCTATGAGGCAGTCTGCTTTCACAAAAGAGCTGATAACGCCCGCGCCCCTGCTAAGAGGCACTGCAACCAGCTTGTTCTCCACTTCTCCAAGCCTCGCGCGCACGAATTCATGGTACTTGAGGGATGAGGCCATCCTCCTTGATACCACAGCCTTTTCATATTCAGGCAGCTCAGGATCCCTGTTGCCTGTAAGGATGTTGATGATGGGCTTCATGATCTGTTCAAGAACGATAATGCCGGAAACGGGATAACCCGGCACCCCAAGTATTGGCTTGTCCCCGGAAAATCCCAGTATTGCCGGCTTGCCGGGCTTAATAGCTATGCCATGGTGCAGAATCCGCCCAATACTGCTGATGGCCGCACTGCTGAAATCTTCACTGCCTGCCGAACTCCCCGCATTGAGTATCACTGCATCGCACTCTTCAAGCGCTGTTCTGAGTGCAGACACGATGTCTGCATGATTATCTTTAACGATCGGATAAACCTTTGCGGATGCGCCCCACGCGCTAAGCATTCCTGAAAAAATCGTGGAGTTGAACTCTATCACATGACCTTCCAAAGGCATCTCGGATGGTTCTACAACTTCGTCACCGGTGGGAATGATCCCGACTAGGGGTGTTTTTATTACATCAATGTTCAAAACGCCGCCAGCAAGCAAAGCGCCAGCAGCATACGGAGTAATATAAGTGAAGGAAGGAATTATCATGTCGCCGGCGCATATATCCTCACCAATCTGTCTGACATGCTGCCAAGGCACCGCAGCGGAATAGAGCATAACATCATCCCCGTTTTCTACAACATCCTCGATCATGACCACAGTATCACAGTTAAGGGGAAGAGGATCTCCGGTATCTACACGCACATACATGCCTTTGCTTAAACTAACCGGGGTCGTCTCGGTAGCGCCAAATGTAACTGATGCTTTTAATGCAATGCCGTCCATAGCGCAGGCATTATAATGAGGGGCTGAGATGTTTGCGTATACAGCATGCGATGTGATTCTTCCGTGAGCGGACACCACAGGCATACGTTCATCGCGAAGACAAGGACGTTGCTTTATAAAATCTGAAACATATTCTTTGACTGCTTGCTCTAAAGGAACATTGGTTAAGTATTCAAATGGCATAATACGCTCCTAAAAAAGAATGACATTGACGCGTTCTCCCTGTTTGATGCCTTCAGAGTCCCTGTTGATAATGAAAAACCCGTCCGCTCTTGATAGCGTGGTGATAAGCCCGCTCTTTATTGGTATTGGAACCGCATGGTCTTTGCTGATGGAGACTGGCATACATTCTTCCCTGCCATGATTGGAGGGCACAGTGCGCATAAGAATGAAAGACTCTTTTCGCGGCTCCTCTGTGCATCCCATAATACCAAACAACAAAGGCTCCACCAATAGCATATATACGAAATAGGCGGCGGCAGGATGCCCCGGCAGCCATATCACCGGTTTTCCGTGCACATCTGCCGCGATGGTCGGCTTGCCGGGTTTTAAAGCGATCCCATGCAAGAGGACTTCGCCGAGTTCTCCGAGGACTTCCTCTGCCATATCTTTGATCCCGACAGAAGTTCCGCCGGAAACCAGAACCATGTCGAATTCTTTCACAGCCTCAGCAACGGCGTTTTTGATTTTCCCTTTCATGTCTTTTATGATTCCATAACCAACAGGTTCTGCGCCTGTTTTAACAAGCGCCGCAAGCAGCAAACTTTGATTGACGTCCCTGATCTGCCCCATACTGGGCGCCTGGTCCGGCAAGACCAATTCATCTCCTGTTGACAACACAGCGATGCGCGGTTTTTTATACACACTGAGTGCTGTTTCGCCCATAGCTGCCAATGCCCCAATATCCTTAGGCAACAGTCTTTTTCCTGTCTTCAGAATAATGTCTCCGGGCTTGATGTCGTCACCCTTGAAAATAATGCCTGCGCCCGGTGCTGACGGTTTTTCAACAGCTATGCTGCCGTCAGGCAGGGTTTCCGCATACTCTATCATCACCATCGCGTCCGCACCGCGCGGCATCGCGCCGCCTGTCGGAACATAGCAGCAACAGCCTTTTGTGATTGTGAATGCCGGAATCTCGCCCATTTCAACCGCACCGATGTTTTTCAAAAGAGCAGGCAGAGATTCTGAACATCCGAATGTATCCGAAGCCATAACGGCATATCCATCCACAGAAGAGCGGTCAAAGCCCGGAACATGTTCATCAGACAAAACATCCGCAAACAATATCCGTCCGGCCGCTTGCCCAAGCGGCACCGCTTCAGCATTAGCAGCCAAGCCGGAAAAACGCGCCTGTAGAATCTTATTGCTCTCATCCAATGACTTTACATGCAGCATCTATATCCTCCAGTGCTGAAGAAACAACCTGGCAGCATCGCTCACAGGATTATGCAATACATTTTCAGTTTCCCCGATTTCAGCTATATGTCCTTTATCCAGAAACACTGTATAGTCAGCCAATCTAAGTGCTTGAGCAGGCGCGTGCGTAGAAAACACCATTGTACAACCATGTTTTCGTTTGTATGAGATCAGCGCCTTTTCAATCATATCTATTCCGGCAATATCTGCAGCGGAAGTCGGCTCGTCCAGGAGAAGGATGCGCCTTTTAATTGCAAGCATCCTGGCCAGCGCCATCCTTTGCGATTCGCCTCCGGAAAGCGTATTGCCTCTTTTTTCAGAAAGCTCGAGCATCCCCACCAGAGAAAGAGCCTCCATGGCCCGCTGTTTTTTGTTTTTATCCTGGCCAAGTGCCATCTCAACATTTTTTTGGACGGAAAAACCAAATGAATATGCCGATTGGGGCATATAACCGATCGTTCCCTTTTTTGCACCTGAAACCACACCTGAATCAGGCAGCAATGTCCCGGCCATAATACGTATGAGTGTACTCTTCCCCGATCCGTTTGCTCCCATAAGCGCATAAATTTTATCGGCACGGAACCCAAGCGAAGCAATATCAAGAACCTTTTTTCCGTTATATTCTTTTGTAATATTTTTTATTTCGATCATGACTTAACCCGTTTTGATTGAAAGCCTTCCTCAAGTTTTCTCGCTATTATGTTAACAAAAAACGCAATAACCAGCAATACGATTCCAAGAGCAACAGCAAAGCTGAAATTGCCCATGTTCGTTTCCAGCATGATGGCTGTGGTCATAACTCTTGTTTTGTACTGTATGTTGCCACCAACAATCTGGACCGCACCGACCTCGGCTATCGCCCTGCCAAACCCGGATAGAGCCACTGAAAGGAGCGCGCCTTTGCATTCATAAAGCATATAAAGTTTCTGCTTAAACGGAGAAAAGCCCAGCCCGGCTGTTGTTTCTCTGATCCGGGGTGCAGGCGTTGAGACCACAGCAGCAGAAAGGCCTGCAATGATAGGCGTGATCAGTAAAACCTGCGCTATGACCATAGCAGTTACTGTATACAGCAGTCTCAATGAGCCTAATGGCCCGCTTCTTGAAAGGAACATAAAAACGATAAGCCCTGCAACCACAGGAGGAAGCCCCATGAACGTACCCGTGATTCTTAACAGTATTCCCTTTCCTCTAAATTTGCTGCTGCCAAGCATAAGCCCGCAAGGTATCCCAATCAAAGAAGAAACAAAAGTGCTGAAAAAAGACATCTGCAAAGTCACGCCGATGATCTGCCGAAGCTCAGGGTTTTCGCCGAATATGAGTTTAACCGCCTCAATAAAGTTTTCAATCATATATATACATTAATAATTAAATTCATATTTCTTGCAGAAGAGGCGGGCAGTACTGCCCGCCTCTTCTGCTTTACGCGTCAATAGTACATTAAGACACATAGAACAAAGCTTGCCCATATTCTTCTTTCCCAAACTCGGCAATAAGCGCAGAAGCTTGATCGGAAGTCATCCATTCAATAAAAGCTTTGGAACCGGCAAGATTCGCATCAGGCCATTTATCAGGCGAAACAGCAAGCATGGAATACGTATTTTTGAGTTCATCAGATTCTTCCATGAGGAGGTCAAGCGAATCTTTAAGTTCGTGCGCAAGATATGTGGCCTTGTCTGTCAGTATATAGGCCTGTTTTTCACTCGCCATATTGATGGACAGCCCCATGCCCTGGCCGGCAGCAATATACCAATCCTGGCCATCAGGATCTATTCCTGCTGCGTCCCAGATTTTCAGTTCAGCCTTGTGTGTACCAGAGTCGTCTCCGCGGGATATAAATTGACTACTGGTATCGGCAATCAATTTGAATGCCTCAGAAGCTGACGCGGCGCCTTTGACTCCGGCGGGGTCGTCAGCAGGTCCTATGATCACAAAAAAATTGTACATAAAAGGGATACGTTCTTCACTGAACCCTTCGGCGATAAACTCTTCTTCAGATGCCTTCGCATGAACAAGCAGGCAGTCTGCATCGCCTGTTCTGCCTTTTTCGATAGCCGCGCCTGTTCCTGCGGATGTTATTTCCAGCGTGTATCCAGTCGCTTTTTCAAAGTGCGGCTGCAGGTAAGGCAAGAGGCCGGAGTCATTGACGGACGTGGTCGTGGAAAGCCTGATAACGGGATTTTCGGGAGCAGGGGTCTGTCCCTCAGTGGGTTGGGCGCATGCAGCGGCGCTTATAATCAGCGACAGTACAAGCAGCAATAATAAAAGTTTCTTCATGGTTCTCCTTTCCAAATTGCGGGAGGCACAGCTGTTTCCGGCTGTACCCAGCGGGAAAGGCCCATAGCATGGCCGCCTTAGGGCATTTCCTCGGAGCTAGACAGATTTTGAGTTTTTCTGTCTTATGCATTTGTTTTGTTATTATAAATCATTAAAATGCACGGTGCAAGTCTTGTTTTATCTTATTTGCTTTCGTTTAATAGTATGAGCGTCTTTTCGTGCTTGCTCGCGATGGCTGCTGTGTCCAAAGAGTGAGATGATGTGCGCAAGCATTTTTCAACAATTCGGCAGGTCAATGACCACGCCGGCTGTCTTTGTTTTGCGGTATTGTGGCGATACGAGACCAAAGAGGCAGTTTTATGCAAAACAAAAACCCCTCAAACAACGGTTTTTCCGCTATTTAAAGGGCTTTTCTCTTGGTGGACGATCAGGGGCTCGAACCCTGGACACCCTGATTAAGAGTCAGGTGCTCTACCGGCTGAGCTAATCGTCCTTGTTTTTGCCATGTTTTTAAGACATTTTTCACTTGAGTGCAACTTCGGCAACGGTTAATATTGGAGCGGGTGATGGGAATCGAACCCACGCGACCAGCTTGGAAGGCTGGGGCTCTACCGTTGAGCTACACCCGCAAAAGAATGGAGCGGAAGACGGGATTCGAACCCGCGACTTCGACCTTGGCAAGGTCGCACTCTACCACTGAGTCACTCCCGCTCATATTTTTTTGGTGCGGGCGAAGAGACTTGAACTCCCACGCCGTGCGGCACCAGATCCTAAGTCTGGCGCGTCTGCCAATTCCGCCACGCCCGCCTGATTCGTGCCAAAAGCAACACCGTTTTTTTGGCACTTTGGTATTCTAACACCTGCACATGTAATAGTCAATATACATATTGGGCATTGACAATCGCAGTACCTAAAGTATCCAATCCCCATGATGCACAAAATCATCCGCGTTTTTAAGCTTTATTGCATTGTCGTTTTATAAGAGGCCTATTTTGCGGCACCGCAGCATTTTTTGTACTTCTTTCCGCTTCCGCAGGAACACGGCGCATTGCGCCCAGTCTTGTTTGAAACCGCCTGTTTGTCCTGCTGCCACCTGTTTCTTATCTCCCGGCGCTGCTTTATTGAGAGTATTCCGTCCCAGCCGGGCAGCGTATAAAGCCAGCGCGCTTTGGCCTCCAGCATATTGTAATACAGCTTTTCAAAGTCAACAGCAAGAGATATCGTTGTGCTTTCTTTGAGTTTTTCAATGTCGTATTCCTTGATGAGGCTTGAGTTGATACCATCCATAAATCCGGCAAAAACCACTTCTGACATGCCAAGCTCTTCCGCAAGAGCCGAAAGCTTGCCTTCGTAAAAATCCTGCTTGTGCTCCAGTATTTTTTTATAGGCTTCCGTCTCTATGCCAAAATACTCGTCCCAAAACGCCTTGTTTTCCTGCGGAGTCCTCTCCGTTTCTGCCATGCCCTTCCACTGGCTGTATAAGCTCATGCAGTCTCCCCCGTCATTTTTTCATACGTGTGCTTCACTTGCTTGATGAATTCCTCAGTGTTTACCTTTTGTTTGTTGACGATATCGCTCAAAACATAAAGGTCCCCGGTCATCACGCCTTGTTCAATTGTCCTGATAGCTGCTGCCTCCAGTTTGTTTGCAAATGCCATGAGTTCTTTATTCTCATCCATTTCGCCGCGCTTATAAAGCGCGCCTGTCCATGCAAACAATGTAGCCATACAGTTGGTCGAGGTTTCCTCTCCTTCAAGGTGACGGTAATAATGGCGTGTCACAGTACCGTGCGCGGCTTCGTATTCATAGTATCCATCCGGGGACACGAGTACAGATGTCATCATCGCGAGGCTGCCGTACGCCGTTGCGACCATATCCGACATGACATCTCCGTCATAATTCATGCATGCCCATATAAACCCGCCGCTGCTACGTATCACACGCGCGACAGCGTCATCGATTAACGTATAAAAGAACTCGATTTTTGCCTTCTTGAATTTTTCTTTGTAACTTTCGTCAAATATCTGTTCAAAGATATCCTTGAATCTGTGGTGGTACTGTTTGGAAATGGTGTCTTTGGTTGCGAACCAAAGATCCTGCTTTGTATCAAGCGCATAGTTAAAGCAGCTTTTCGCAAAGCTTTCAATAGACTTGACTGTATTGAACATGCCTTGGGCGACGCCGCCTTTGGCATCAAACTGCGCAATGAGTCGTTTTTCCGCTGTGCCGTCCTTTCGCGTTATCACAAGTTCAGCTTTGCCTTCCCCGTCCACCACACACTCCTGTGCATTGTAGATATCTCCGAATGCATGCCTTGCTATGGTGATGGGCGCCTTCCATGTTTTGACCGACGCAGATATTCCGTTGACCAAAATCGGCTTGCGAAAAACCGTACCATCGAGCATCTCTCTGATGGTCCCGTTCGGGCTTTTCCACATCGCTTTTAAGTCGTACTCCTCGACCCTTTGCGCATTGGGTGTGATGGTGGCGCATTTGACACCGACACCGTATTTTTTGATTGCATGCGCAGCATCTAGTGTCACTTGATCATCGGTGGCGTTGCGTTCTGTTAAACCAAGATCGTAGTACTCTGTGTTGAGCTCAAGATACGGTTCGAGCAGGTGATCTTTTATCATCTTCCAAATAATACGGGTCATCTCGTCACCGTCGATCTCAACGAGCGGAACCGGCATATTAATCTTCGCCATAAAAACTCCTCATTTATCTTCCAAAAATATTTGCCATTGATAGCCGTAACGGCCAGCTGCATACGCATAACATTCTAAGGCATAGGCTCATAAAAAACAAGCTGCCCATCGTTTTTAACGCGCAGTATCGACAGAACACTTAAATATCTCTCATTTTCCGCATGGGAAACACCGAAAAGAACGCTTAAAAGGTTTGCTGCTGCCCTTTATTGTTCTGCGAACAGTGTCTTTCCGGTCATCTCATCGGGAACCGTAAGACCCATCATATGCAGCATTGTCGGCGCAATGTCCGAAAGCCGTCCGTCATCTCTAAGTTTTATGCCTTTCCATCTTTCTCCGACGAGTATCAAGGGCACATCGTTCCCTGTATGCGCGGTAAACGGGCCGCCGTTATCATCAAGCATCTGTTCTGCGTTGCCGTGATCAGCCGTGATGATCACTTCTCCGCCGTTTTTCAAAATAGCCTGCACGACCTTGTCAACACAAGCGTCGACAGTTCTGACTGCCTTAACTGCCGCTTCAAGCACGCCTGTATGCCCCACCATATCCGGATTTGCATAATTTAAGACCATCACATCATACTGTCCCGATTCGATATGGCGCACCGCCTCATCGGCCACTTCATAAGCGCTCATTTCCGGCTTTAAGTCGTAAGTCGCCACCTTGGGAGAAGGTATCAGAAAGCGATCCTCCCCTCTGTTTGGCTTCTCAACGCCGCCATTGAAAAAGAACGTGACATGCGCATATTTTTCAGTCTCTGCAATCCGGAATTGGCTTTTGCCGTTCTTTGCAAGGTATTCCCCGAGTGTGTTGTCAAGCGTCTGGGGCTTGTATGCCACATGCACGTTTTCAAACGTCTTGTCGTACTGCGTCATGCATACAAAATGGACCGGGAAATAGGTGCGCTCGAACTCTTTGAATTCCTTTTCGATGAACGTCCGCGTGATCTCTCTTGCGCGGTCAGGCCGGAAGTTAAAAAAGATAACGGCATCTTCATCACCTATCGTTGCGACAGGCACGCCCTGCTTATGCACGACCGTGGGCATCACAAACTCGTCCATCTCGCGTTTTTCATAGCTTTGGCTCATAGCCTGAAGCGCAGAATCTGCAGCAACGCCTTTTCCGTAAACCATGGCTGCGTAAGCCTTCTCCACGCGCTCAAAGCGGTTGTCCCTGTCCATGGCGTAATATCGCCCCATCACGGTGGCGATCTGCCCGATACCTATTTTTGCGATATTTTGCTCCAGCTGCTCGATATAGCCAAGGCCGCTGTCGGGGGGCACATCCCGCCCGTCCATAAAACAATGGATATACACCTCTGATAGCCCGCGTATCTTTGCCAGCTTTAAAATTGCGTAAAGATGTTCAAGATGGCTGTGGACACCGCCGTCAGATATTAGCCCGAAAACATGCAGCTTTGTGCCTTTTTGCTTAACATGCTCGACGGCACCGATAAGCTCTAGTTTCTCAAAAAAGCCGCCTTCAGCAATGTCCTTGGTGATGCGCGTGAGTTCCTGATACACGATGCGTCCGGCGCCGATGTTTAAGTGCCCGACTTCAGAGTTGCCCATCTGCCCATCCGGCAGGCCGACATCCAGACCCGACGCTCTCAGCGATGCATGCGGGTACTGGGCGCGAAGCGCACATATGGCAGGCGTACCGGCGATACGCACAGCGTTGCCGCATGTCCCGCTGCCTTCGCCAAGTCCATCCAGTATCATCAATGCCGTCAGTTTTTTTGTCATCTTATCCTCTTTAATATTTGATGATACCGCAAAAATCCTCTGCCTTGAGCGCTGCGCCGCCAATCAGGCCGCCGTCGATCTCAGGCTTGCCCATCAGTTCCGCAGCGTTTGAAGGCTTCATGCTGCCGCCGTACTGTATACGGATGGCCTGCGCCGTTTCCATGCCGAAAACCTCTTTGACAGCATTGCGTATGGTCCCGATGGTTTCGTTGGCATCTTCTGAGGTGGCTGTCTTGCCTGTGCCGATCGCCCAGACAGGCTCGTACGCGATTATGATCCCGGCCGCTTCTTTTTCACTCAGGCCAAGCAGCGCCAGTTTGGTCTGTTTGCATACGACTTCCGCCGTAATGCCCGTTTCGCGTTCTTGGAGCGTTTCCCCGACACACACGATGGCTTTTAAGCCCGCCGCCAGCGCCGCCTTTGTTTTTTTATTCACGCCCTCGTCCGTTTCGCCGAAATACTGGCGCCTCTCAGAATGACCGAGTATCACATATTCCACACCCAGTGCGAGCAGCATATCTGGCGATACCTCTCCGGTAAACGCGCCGCTTTGCTCAAAATGCATATTCTGCGCCCCGAGCTTGATGTTTGATCCTACAAGCGCTTCCTTGGCCGCCGCTAGACACACAAACGGGGGGCAAACCACCATATCGACCTTGTCAACATCGCTCACCATGGGTTTTAAATCATTGATCAGCTGCACTGCCTCATCGGGCGTTTTGTTCATTTTCCAGTTTCCTGCAATAATCGGTTTTCTCATCACCGCACCTCCATATTTTCACAATATTTTTTTAAGGGCTACTCATGTTTTAAGAGCAGCCCCCGCAGTACAAAAGATTCATCTATTTATCTTCAAGTGCCGCCACGCCGGGGAGTTCCTTGCCCTCGAGCAGCTCAAGGCTCGCACCGCCGCCCGTGGATATGTGCGTCATGGCGTCAGCAAAACCCAGCTGTTTCACGGCCGCTGCGCTGTCCCCTCCGCCTATGATCGTGATGGATTCAGACTCCGCCATGGCTTTTGCCACCGTTTTGGTGCCTTCCGAAAAAGCGGGCATTTCGAATACGCCCATCGGGCCGTTCCAGATGATCGTCTTGGCAATGCGGATCTTATCCGCATACAGCATGCGCGTTGCCGGGCCGATGTCAAGCCCCATCCATCCGGCAGGTATGGCTTCGGTGGGCACAACTTGCGTTTTGGCATTCGCATCATACTTATCCGCCACGATCGTATCAACAGGCAGAAAAAAATCCACGCCCTTGGCCACTGCTTTTTCAATAAGGCCGCGTGCGAGGTCGATATTTTCTTCATCCACAAGAGAATCGCCGACTTCAAGCCCTTTTGCTTTATCGAAAGTATAGGCCATGCCGCCGCCGATCAGTATGACATCGACCTTGTCGATCAGATTATCGATCACGCCGATCTTATCTGATACTTTGGCTCCACCAAGAATAGCCATGAACGGACGGACAGGATTGTTGATGGCCTCTCCCAATATTTCAAGTTCTTTGCCAATCAAAAAACCGGCAACAGCCGGGATGTAAGCCGCAACGCCCGTGGTAGACGCGTGTGCTCTGTGACATGTGCCAAAGGCATCATTGACGAAAACATCAGCATAAGAGGCAAGCTTTTTGGAAAATTCAGCATCATTCGCTGTTTCTTCTTTATGAAAGCGCACATTTTCAAGAAGCACGATCTCCCCTTCTTTGATTTGTTCCACAGCCGCCTTTGCGGCAGGCCCGACTACATCTTCAGCAAAACTGACCTTGCGTCCGCATATTTTCTCAAGCCGCGCCGCCACCGGTTTGAGTGAGAATTCAGTTTTAAACTCGCCATTCGGCCTTCCAAGATGCGAACAAAGGATCACTTTTGCCCCCTGCTCAAGAAGGTATTCTATCGTCGGCATCACTGCGATGATCCTTGTGTCATCAGTCACTTCACGTTTGTCATTGAGCGGCACATTAAAATCGACCCTGACAAGCACCTTTTTGCCGGCGACATCAATGTCCTTAACCGTCTTTTTTTCCATGTATAATAACTCCTTCAACCTATATGTATTGACAACAATTGCACAGCGCAGAAAACCGCGCACTGCAATGACTATAATTGCACCGAATCATTCTATTCCAAAAAAGAGGAAAAATCAAGCCATAAATAGGGCTGTGCCGTTAACTTTCTGCCAGAGCGGCGCTGCTTTTTTGTGCAGACTGCTTTTTGCCGGCACATAATAATATTACGCCATGCCCGGAAAATTTTTCTGACGCAAAATCTCGTAAACAATGATACTCACGGAATTGGAAAGGTTAAGAGACCTAAGTCCGTCCCTCATCGGTATCCTTAAGGCACGCGATGGGTTCGCAAATATAAGCTGCTCAGGCAGCCCTTTGGTTTCTTTTCCGAAAAGCAGGTAGCAATCATCCTCATAGGTTATTTCATGATAACCTGTCTGCGCTTTTGTCGAGAAATAATAATAATTTCCGTTTGTGGCTTTAAAAAAAGCATCAAGATCTTTATGGACAGCCACATGCAATTGTGCCCAGTAATCAAGCCCTGCGCGCTTTAACTGTTTGTCTGATATGTCAAAACCGAGCGGCTCAACAAGATGCAGCTTAGCGCCCGTCACTGCGCAGGTGCGCGCGATATTTCCCGTATTGGCGGGTATCTGTGGCTCAACGAGAACGATGTTTATCTGCATTGGCCCCTCTCTTTCATTAAAAATCATTATAATCAACAGCCGGGCAACCGGCAAGGTTTGCTGTTATTTTTTAAGGAAAACCGAAAAAGCAGGGAATATTGGCAAACACAAAGATTTATAATATAATGCTTTGGTAATTACAGCAAATCTCTGATGCAGATGGGGGAAAAAATGACAAAGGGAGCAAAGGGTTTTGTAAAAGGCGCCGCGATACTGGGCGGTGCTGGGTTGATCGTCAAGATCATCGGCGCAATATTCCGCATTCCGCTCACAAATATCATCGGCGCAGAAGGCATGGCCAATTATCAGGTGGCTTATCCTGTGTATGCCACGCTGCTGGTGATATCCTCTGCCGGCCTTCCTGCAGCCATATCCAAAATGGTGTCAGAGCGCGTGACCCTTGGGGATTACCGCGGCGCACACAAAACCTTTAAGACAGCGTTCAAGCTGCTTTTGTTCTTCGGCATCGGAACCACAGTTTTGATGCTGGCTTTGTCCGGCTTGATCGCAGACGCGGTGAAGATCCCCTCCGCACAGCTTTCACTTGTGATGATCGCGCCGTCTTTGTTTTTTGTGTCCATACTTTCGGCATACAGAGGCTATTTCCAGGGCCTGCAAATGATGACCCCTACCGCCGTCACACAGCTTGTCGAGCAGGCTGTCAAGCTAGGCGCCGGGCTGTTGCTCGCTTCGCTTTGGGTGAAGCACGGCGTGGCATACGGCGCAGCTGGCGCGCTGCTCGGCGTGACCATATCTGAGATCTGTGCGCTTTTGATCATCGTCTTCATTTTTAACCGCAAAAAAAACAGCATCAAGCAGCTTAACCGTAACGCGCCAAGCGCACTTCCCAGCGCGCAGCGTTCCTTAGCCAAAGAGCTGATAAGGATCGCGCTGCCTATTACTCTTGGAGCATGCCTCATGCCTATCGTAAACTTTATCGATACCGCTATCGTCACCAACACCATGTCGGCAATCGATTATTCGGCGTTCAACCCTTTATCGCCCCAGGCCAGCTTTGGGGTGCTGACCGGCGCTGTCAACACTCTGATCAACATGCCGGCCGTGTTTTCGCTCGCGCTTTGCATGAGCCTTGTGCCCGCCATCTCTGAGGCGCGCGCGAAAAAGAATGAACCCCTGGCGGGAACGCGTTCGGCGATGGGTTTCAAGCTTGCGCTGCTGGTCGGTTTGCCGAGCGCCATAGG
Organism: Christensenellales bacterium; assembly: GCA_040768905.1. Taxonomy (GTDB): domain Bacteria; phylum Bacillota; class Clostridia; order Christensenellales; family SZUA-584; genus SZUA-584. The sequence goes on along the minus strand of JAXGMA010000001.1, from coordinate 623,419 downwards.
CATGTATCTGCTTGCCCAGCCGATACTGACGCTGTTGTATTCAAGAGGCCTGTCTGCAGATGAGATCGCCGTAGGCACTCAGCTTTTGCAAACTCTGTCCGTCGGTGTGCTGTTCTTAACGATGCTGCAAACGATGACGGGCGTGCTTCAGGGCGCAGGGCGCCCATCTGTCCCGCTTATCAACCTTTCTATCGGCGTCGTTGTCAAAATCATTCTGAGTATCGTGCTGATACGCATCCCTGCTGTCAATGTCAATGGCGCGGCGATCGGCACGGCGGCCTGCTACGGTATTGCCGCTTTGCTCAATGTGGCATCAGTCCTCAAGATCACCAAAGCAAGGATCCCCGTCTTTTCAGGGTTGCTGATGCCCGTTGTTTCGACAGCAGCCATGGGCGCTGTGGTATTCTTCATGTACCGCTCTCTCGAGCCGGGGCTCGGAAACACCAAAGCCACGCTGATCTGCATTGTGTCTGCGATGTGCGTTTTTGTGATGATGCTGTTTTTCACGGGTTCTCTCAAAAAAGCAGACATGGCGTATATCCCCGGCGGCGGACATTTGATCCGTTTTGCAAACAAGCTTGGTTTTTGGAGGCATTGACATGCATCTTACGATAGGCAGCATGGACGCAAACGGCAAGCTGTGCGGCAGTGTTTTGGAAGCCGCCCGCAACGCAAAGACTATTGTTCTGCAGACTGATCTTGGTTCATTAAAGAACTCGGGGTTGGTGTATCAATCGCTGGACAGCCTGTATGAAAGCGCGCAGGATTTTGATAGGCTTATCGAGAATGCCTGTACGCTTCTGTTTGAAGACGGGATGCTTTTTGTGGCGCTCGGCGATATCTGCGCCAATCAGATCGCAGCAGCTGCGGCCGCACGCTTCCGGCAGGCCGGCGGCACGGTATCAGTCATACCTTCGGGCGATCCGGCTCTATGCGCAGCTTTTGCAGCCGGTGCAGCCGACGCGATAAATGGCGTTGCCATATATTCAGCGGCTTCTTTCTCAAAAGCTGCCGACACCAGCATGACCCTTGTCATCAATGAGATTGATTCGCGCCTTGCCGCTTCAGATCTTAAAATTAAGCTCGCGCGTTTTTACGGCGATGCTTATATTGTTTTTCTGACGGACATAAGAAAAAATTCCGGGAAAAATATTCCACTATCTCTTCTTGACGCAGAGGCATCATACGGGTATTATACTAGCATAGTCTTGCCGCCGGATCCGCTGGAGCTTAAAAAGCGTTTCACCTTCGGTGACCTTATATCGGTGATGGAAAGGCTGCGTTCACCAGACGGCTGCCCCTGGGACAAAGAGCAAACCCATGCCAGCTTAAAGCGCTATCTTATTGAAGAAGGCTATGAGGTTCTTGATGCCATAGACTCAGGCGATGCGGGCGCGCTCTGTGACGAGCTCGGCGATGTGTTGCTGCAGGTCGTATTTCATGCAAGGATCGCCCAACAGCAAGGCCGCTTTGACGACACGGATATCACAACAGCCATATGTGAAAAAATGATATCGCGCCATACACATATATTCGGCAATGCTGATGCAAAGACACCAGAGGCTGTGATCAGCAACTGGGAACAGATCAAAAAAGACGAGAAAGGGCAGCGTTCGCAAGCCGAAGTGCTCAGCAGCGTGCCCCGCAGCATGCCCGCGCTGATGCGCAGCGGCAAGATTCAACACAAGGCGGCGCATGTGGGCTTTGACTTTTCAGATGTCGGACAAGCCATAGAAAAGCTGCACGAGGAAATATCCGAAGTACTGGGTAGCACTGACCATGTCAGCCTGGCAGAGGAATGCGGTGATCTGCTTTTTGCGGCCGTCAATGTGGTGCGTCTTCTCGGTGTCGAGCCCGAAACAGCCTTGCAGAAGGCGTCAGATAAGTTCGTTGCACGCTTTTCAAAGGTCGAGCAGCTTGCCCGGGCAAAAAACATAGACATGACTGCATGCGGCATACAAACGCTTGATGAGCTTTGGGAGCAGGCCAAGCGGGAATAAGCAAAAGCCGTTAAGGCCACTGAAAAATGCGGCTGAGCCCTCAACTTAGATAAACGTTTTTCAATAAATCAATATATGATCAGGAGGTTCCACGAATGAACAAATCAGAACTGATAGAGGCCGTTGCACAAAAAGCGAGCCTGTCAAAAAAGGATACGGATGCCTGTTTGTCTGCTCTGGTCAGTGTTGTCACCGATGCACTCAACAAAGGTGATAAAGTACAATGGACTGGGTTCGGAGCTTTTGAGCTTCGGCAAAGAGCAGCAAGAAAAGGCGTTAATCCGGCTACAGGTGCGCAGATCAATATACCTGCATCCAGTTCGCCGGCCTTCAAGCCCGGTAAAGCTTTCAAGGATGCTTTTGGCAAATAGGTTGTGTTCAGACGGAGCGTCATACACTGGCGCTCTGTTTTTTTAGTGCATTTTTTATATTTATCTACCCATATAAATAGTGTTATAATGGTGCGTGAAAGGCAAATGGATTGTCCTTTTTAAAGTTTGCGGTTTCGAGACTATTTAGCATCAAACATCGTCGCAGTTTCTATTTTTTAAGAGCGCACAACGATCAACGACAGGAGTCTTGCTTTGAAAAACACCATGACCGGCATTATAAAAAAATCTATATTGTTCATCATGCTTTGCCTTTTTAAGGCGACGATCGGCTTGTATGTGCGTGTACGTTACCGGCTTGTCAGCAAATGCAACGCTGCGCTCCCCCGAAAAGGCGCTTTCCTGATACTCGGCAACCACACCAATAATTTTGACGGCCTGTTCCTGCAGTGCCTTTCCCCCCGCCTTCTTCGATTTTTGGTGACCGACACGGTTTTTCGCCACAAAGCTTTGAGCCGGATTCTTCACTTTGCCGGATATATACCTATACGCAAGCATACCAGCGACAGCAGGGCCATACGTCAGATCATGCATCTTGTCTCGCAGGGCAGCGCTATAAGCATCTTTCCTGAAGGCATGCGCAGCTGGGACGGCAAAACAAGGCCTTTTGAAAATGCGACTTTTCGGCTGATACAGGTTTTGCGCATACCCGTCTATGCAGTGCGTTTTAAAGGCGCTTATCTTTCTGAGCCGCGCTGGGCTGATACCAAAAGACACGGGCGTATCGAAGCAGAGGTCTTCAAACTTTTCGACATAGGCGACAAACCGTCGCTCAAACAGATCCATCAAACCGTATCTGATGCGCTTGAGCATGACGAAGGCGATTGGCAGCGTATCCGGCACATACCGTTTAAGGGAAAAGCGCTTTGCGCGGGCTTTGAGCGTCTGCTTTTTGTGTGCCCGGCCTGCCTGCGTATCGGCACGATGGATTCGTCTTCCGATCGTATTTGGTGCCTTTCGTGCGGTGCGGAAAACAGGCTCGATATCTATGGTTTCTTTCATCCTGCAGGCTGCGGCCCTGCCCGGTCGGCAAGCGAGCTCAATGCTTGGCAGCAAGATGAGATGAAAAGGCAATTCGCGCTTAAGGCCAGCCACGAGATACTTTTATCTGATAAAGGCGCCCGCCTTTTCTTCGCCGCAACGCATAACGCGCCTTACACACTGGCAGAGAGCGGCGCAATAACGCTCTGCTCCGGCTCGCTCCATGTGGGCCGCCATGCTTTTCGCACCAAAGAACTATCCGGGATCTCCGTTGGGTTTAAAAGCCACGTGGAGTTTCGGTATCATAAGAAGGATTACCGGATAAATTTTGAAGAGAAACGTGTTTCAGCCTATAAATGGAGCTGTGCGCTTGCGTTTGCTAAGCACACGGACATTCAACAACAAGGAGGATCATTATGAGCGGTCAACAAAACTGGGATACAGTACTCCAATTTGCCTTTCTTCTCGCGCTGCTCGGTGTATCGCTGATCATCAAATCAAACATCCCGTTTTTCAAACGGCATCTTGTGCCCACGGCGCTGTTCGGCGGCCTTGTCGGCCTTGTTCTCGGCCCCGAGGTGCTCGGATGGGTGCCTTTTAACAGGCACACGCTTGAAGACATGGTTTATCACTTTATGGCTATAGGTTTTATTGCCATGGCACTTAAAAAACGCAAAAGAAAAACCTCTGAAAATATCACGAATACCGGTTTTGCTATCGTCAATACTTACATCTGGCAGGCGGCGCTCGGCCTTGGCATCACACTTCTGCTTTTCTTTACTGTGATGCCGCAGCTTTTCCCGAATTTCGGGCTGCTGCTGCCGCTCTCTTTCGCGCAGGGCCCCGGCCAGGCATTTGCGACCGGACAGGCGTTTGAGCTGTTAAGTCCCGCATCCAAGGCTCTGGAAAACGGCGGCAATATCGGCCTTTCCATGGCGACGTTTGGTTTTCTTTGGGCTGTCATCGGCGGCATACCTTATATGTACATACTGCGCAGGCAGTACAAAAAAGCCAAACCGAAAGAGTTTGTTGAAACCACATCAGACGCATCCCCGGATGTTCAGGAGCATACCGGACGGGTGCCGATCACCTTGTATCTTGACGATCTGACCATACAGGTCGTGCTGATCGGCATATGCTATCTGCTGACGTTCCTTTTTCTCAAAGGCCTTGAAGCGCTGCTTGGCCCCGGCAATACGATCATGCCGATATTCTGGGGCTTTCAGTTCATGTTCGGCACACTGATCGCTATGGGTGCAAGGGCGATCCTCAATGTGCTATACAAAAAGAGCATCGTACGTGCGGACTATGCGGATAACTATCTGCTGCAGCGTATATCCTCAGCCGCTTTTGATATCATGATCGTGGCTTCTGTCTGCGCGGTGTCGCTGGCTGTGCTCGGCCAGTATATCGTACCCGTGCTGATACTGTCTGTTGTCGGCGGCGTTTTCACGATGATTTATTCCGCTAAAATGGCCAAGCGGCTCTACCGAGAAGAACAGATGGAACATGCCATCGGGCTTTACGGTATGTGGACAGGCACCATCGTCACAGCCATGGCGCTTCTTAAAGAAGTGGATCCCGAAGGCAAAACAAGCGTGCCTGAGAGCCTTGTCCTGGGCAGCGGCTTTGCCATGATCATCGGCATCCCTTTGATGATGATCATCGCGCTGCCTACAGCAGCCTGGGTCGAGAATAAATATTGGCTTTACATCGTCACTTTTGGTGTCTTTGCTGTCTATTCAGCTCTGTGCCTTGCGGGCATAGCAGCCAATAAAAAACTGCGGGCAAAAAAAGCAAGCGCAGAGGGCCGCACACTCACACAATAAGGGAGCTGTCTCACTATGGCCTGTGAAAACAATAAGCTGCCGCTCAAGACACAGCTTGGATATGGGATCGGCACACTCTCATACGGCATACCGTTTCAGCTCATGTCTGCTTGTCTTGTGTTCTATTCGACCGCTGTTCTCGGGATCAGCGGCATTTTGACGGGGCTTCTCATATCTGCCAGCACGGTCTGGGACGCTCTCACCGACCCTGTCATGGGCTATATTTCGGATCATACAAACCCAAGGGTTTTGTTCGGCAGAAGGCTCTTTTACGTCTTGATAGGCGCTGTCGGTCTGGCTCTGTGCAATTTTTTATTATGGCGCATCGACCCCGCGCTTCCAAAAGCCGCAAAATCGTTCTGGCTGGGCGTATTGCTGCTATCGTTCAAAACTTTTTCCACAGTATATACAACGCCTTATCTCGCGCTCGGCGCTGAGCTTTCTACTGATTACAACGAACGCACGACCATTCAGTCTTTCAGGACCGCTTTCTTTTTTCTGGGGTTTATGTTCCCTGCCATCGTAGGTATGGCCGTGTTTTTCCGCCCCACGCCTGAGTTTCCGAACGGCCAGCTCAATCCCTTAGCTTATGAGAACTTAGGCTTAACCGGTACTGCCATCACGCTGGCCAGCGCCGCGGTCTGTATTTTCCTGACACGCGGCATGGCGCATGCCGCCGCTGTCATCAAGAAAAGAAAAAACCCTGTTATCGGTGTGTTCAAAGAAACTGCCCAGGCTTTAAAGTGTGCCGATTTTCGCAACGTGAGCATCGGGCTTTTATTTGTCAACATGGCCATGAGCATCGTCGGCGCCATAGGCATGCATGTATTCACATACACCTTCGGTTTTGGCAACAGACAGATTGCCGTTGTTTTCGGTGCCTTGTTTTTGATGGCGCTTGTCGCACAGCCCGTGTGGGCGTATATCGCAAAGAAAACTGAAAAGCGCCGCGCAATGCTTTTATGCCTCTACATCAATCTTGCAGTCTCAGTGCTGTTTGCTTCCGGCGTGTTATTAAGCGAATGGATCTCCGATCATTATCTTATCGTGCTTCCTCTCGCCATGCTGATGGGCCTCTCGATCGGGGGAAGCATAGCGCTGCCTTATTCCATGATCTCAGACACCATCGATAAAGACGCCTACCATACAGGAACACGCAAAGAAGGCGTATTTTACGGCTGTGCCACGTTTATGTTCAAGCTCGCGCAATCGCTTTCCGTGCTTTTCGTAGGTTTCCTGCTGGATATCATCCGCTTCAGTTCCGATATCGTACAGCCGCGCTCAGTTTACATAAGGCTCGGGCTGATACTGCCTGTCGGCTTCTTCATTTGTTTTGGGCTGGCTTTGTTTTTTATCAGAAAATACACGCTCGACCGCGAGACCGTCGCGAAATATCAACAAAAAACCGGCCTTGTTTAAACCAGCCCGAGCTTGAATTTCAAATAGCCCTCCAGATTGTCGCTGTCGCTGATGACAACGTGCGGCGCATCGGCAGCTTTTATAAACTCAGCGAAAAGGATCGCGCCAAATACGATTACGTCCGCCTTGTACTTTTCGAGACAAAAACGCTCTGCCCGCTGCTGTGCGGTTTGCCGTTTGAGGCTGCTGCATATCGATTCGGCTTTTTCAAGGCTCAGCACATGGCCGTGTATCCTGCCTGCATCGTACTCAAAGAGCCTAAGATCAATCGCTGCGAGCGCCGTCGCTGTGCCCCCTATGGCTGTATATGAAAACCCTTTTGCCTTCGGAATATTTTTAAAAGTATGTGCGGCCAGTTCATGCGCAGGAAGGAAAGCCTTCTGGTCGGCATCGTCTGCGCCCGGGAACATCTGCAGACAGCGCACAGTGCCGATATCAAAGCTTTGATGAAAGCTGATATGATCAAGGCTGCCGGTCATGACTTCCGTGCTTCCGCCGCCGATATCAAACATGCCGCCCCTGCCTTCAATGCTTCCTGCGAACCCAAGAAGCGCTTCGCGCCCGCCGGATATGATATCTATTTTCAGTCCGCATTCCCTGCGGATATATTCTAAAAATTCCGCGCTGTTTTGCGCATCACGCACCGCGCTGGTCGCGAAGCAGTAAAAAGCATCCACGTTAAATGTATCACTTATACTGAAAAACTCTAAAAGCGCCTTGGCTGCGCGCTGCATGGCATCCTGCGTGATGCGCCTTTGGCTTGTCATGCCTTCACCCACCCGAACGAGCCGCAGCGTCTTGTGATCTGCGACGACGCTTCGCCCCTTAGTGTGCGCCACCATCAGCCGCGCCGAGTTTGTCCCGATATCCACCACCGCGTAACGTTTCATAAAGCTCTCCCCCAATCGAATGCTATCATACCATAACGGAGAATCGGCGTCATCAAAATAGCATGTGCCAACGTTAAAACAACGCGATATTTCACACGGGCTGTTTGTTGTGTTATAATCATGCCAAAAATATATGTATATAACTGCATAAACGTGGTAATGATCATGCAGAAAAGATATCATAATGAGGTTTCATCATGCGCAAGGCTGTTTCAATCATCTTCATCTTCATATTCGCGCTGCTGACAGGCTGTGCTGCCCCGGCACAGTCACATTTTGTCGCAGAGCCGGATGATCCGCATTCAACCGCAGTTACGGCTTTAGAGGATACGGCCGATATGCCTTTGCCTGCGTCTGAACCTACGCCTTTTGCAACGCCCGCACCCACGACACCTCCCGATATCACACCCGAACCCACCGCCGAGCCTGCGGATACTCCGGCGGCTACAGAAATACCCACCGCACTCGTCAAAAACAGCGGCCAGATCATCGGTACCGACGTTGCCTTCCGCAAAGGGCCGGATACTGAATCTGAAATGATCGGCAAATTTGACCGCGGAACCTTTGTACAGATACTTAAGACCAATGTTGATGCACAATGGCATCAGGTCAGGTACGACGGCAAAACAGGTTATGTCAACAGGGTGTTTATCCGCCTTGACGCTTCTATGGACGGATATAACGTTGATTACATCGGCACGATCGTCAACTGCAAGAATAATGTCAATGTCCGAAGTGAACCCAGCACCAAATCTGAGATCATCGGTATCGCCGATAAAGGCACAGAACTGACCATCCTGCCTTTTGATACGTTTATTGACGGCTGGTACAAGGTGGAGTTTCAAGGAAAAACCGCTTATATCAGCAAGGATTTCGTGGATATAGAGCCGGTGGTCAAAGACAATCAGCTTTCCGGCCTCACTGTCACGGGCGGCACGCTTTACCCTTCGTTCTCACCCAACGAATACGGCTATGTCATCAAAGCGACTGCGCCAAGCGTGACGATTGAAGCCAAAGCCAACAGCGGGGTCAACGTCAATATCAACAAAAGCGGTAAGAGCAGCTATACGGTCGATATTCCTTCCGCCGGCATGAAGACCGTCCGGATCGCCCTTGACGGAGAAATCAGATACTCTCTCTATATCTCGAGAAATATACTCACGGTCGGGACATGGAACATCAAGCGCGGCAACAAAAAGCTGTTGATGCAGGGGCGGCTCGTTTTTGACCAGCAGCCCGACATCATGGGCATACAGGAAGCATACCAGAAACAGTCTGCTGCCAGTATCATCGATAACCTTGCAAGCTTGAAAACAAGGAACATGCGCTATACTCTGCTTTCGCCGACCATCAATTATTCTGACGGCGGACAGTACGGCAACGGCTTGATTTCACGCTACAAATTCAGAGACACTGAAACGTTCACGCTTGACAGCGGCGGTTATGAAAAGCGCATCCTGCAAAAAGCAGTCGTAAAAATCGACGAAAAAAAAGTGTCTTTGTACAACACACATTTTTCTTATAACTCAGCTGCATTAAGGAAAAAACAATTCGCCAAGGTGCTCGAAATCATGAATAAGGACAAAAACAAGTACAAAATACTGATGGGCGACTTCAATGCGGCTTTTAGTGAGTTTTCGGCGTTTGACGGCTATACCGTTGTGAATACCAAAGATACAAAATACTATGATTACGCAAGAAACGAGATCGATTACTCAGAGCTTGATAATATTATCGTCTCCAAGAATATAAAAGTGGTCAATTCAAGGATCATCATTACATCGTTTTCTGATCATTATGCGGTTTTTGCTTATTTGATACTAAATTGATATTACTCTTGTGTTGTGATGATAAGCTCGTCCTCGTAAACCAGGCCGAGCTTTTCGCGCGCCGTATTTTCTATATATTTGCTTGTGCCCATGTATTCACTCTTATGTTTGAGCCTGTTAAGCTGCGTTTGTGCTTCCTGATAGCGATCCTGCAAAACTTCTTGCTGTGTCTGCAGTTCAGAGATGTGCGTTTGCTGAATATAAATGGACACGCCTGTATAGACCAAAAACATGGCCAGCAGCAATAGCTTGAACCGAAATTTGATCTTTCTTTTTTTCATCGTGCCCCCTCACAAAACCAAGCCGGATGATCTTTCATCTCGTATAATCAATAAATAAACACATTTTACTCAACTAAACGCAATATTATATTCGACGCCAGTGTGTCTATTCCCTTTAAGTATTCCCATGAATTTCATTTTTGCGTTTTGCGGTTCCAAAAACGCTTTCTAATCTTGCGCACAATGTACGCAATAAACGGCGATAAGCCAGACATGTACAATGCAAAACCCAGCACAAGGCCCACAAAGGTGTACAGCCTGAGCTCTCCGAAATTAGCTGCATAGAGCACGGCTGTGACGATCATTCCGAGTGTCAGTATGAAAAGCGTATCTAAAACGGCCGTTACAAAACGGCCGGCCTGCAGCGCTTTCCTTATGGCGCGGTAGATATAATAAACGAGGCCGGCGATCAAACCGCCGTAAATGGTGATCAGGAAGATAAAAGGCTGCGGCGCGGTCGTTTCCATCACGCGCACCTACTTGAACATCTTCGAGAATACGCCCCGTTTTGACCTTTCCGCCTCGTGGTCGGCGTAATCCACACTCTGGATCTTTCCGTCCACAACCAGCGTACCGTCCTCCAGGTTGAGTTTGCTGATATGCAGCTCCTCTCCCGTGACGGTCATAAAACCGTGATTGGTCAGCAGGATGACCTCGTTCTCATTGAAGCTGTCAACATCCTCAACGGCTGTGACCACGATCTTGCCGCGCGAATCGATCACGACCTTGTGCGGCGCTTTGCTTGCCGGCCTTTCTTTTGATTCCTCTATATACATGGCGCTGCTCCTTTGAATTATCACTCACATTATAGATATGCAAGCAGTTGGCCGTGTATACTTTTATAAGCCATGATTTTGGGACTGCCGATATACTCTTTATTTCTCTGTTTATAAGCCCGCAAGATAGGCATTGATGAATGCGTCTATCTCACCGTCCATCACAGCATTCACGTTGCCCGTTTCCTCACCGGTGCGGTGGTCTTTGACCATGCTGTACGGATGAAACACATACGAGCGGATCTGGCTGCCCCATTCGATCTTCTTCATTTCGCCTTTGATCTGTTGTATTTCCTGCATCTTTTCGCTTTCGCGTTTTTCTATCAGTTTGGCTTTGAGCATGCGCATGGATGTTTCACGGTTTTGGATCTGCGAACGTTCATTCTGGCACTGCACGACGATCCCCGTCGGGATGTGCGTGATGCGCACGGCGGATTCCGTTTTGTTGACATGCTGCCCGCCCGCGCCTGACGCACGGTATGTATCGATCCTCAACTCGTCAGGGTTGATCTCAATATCAGCTTCATCCTCATCGAGCAGCGGCATCACATCCAGCGAGGCAAAAGATGTGTGCCGACGCGCCGAAGAATCAAAAGGGGAAATGCGCACAAGCCGGTGTACGCCTTTTTCCGCTTTGAGATATCCGTAAGCATTAAGGCCCTGCACTTCCATCGTGACACTTTTGATTCCTGCCTCATCACCCGCAAGATAATCAAGCACACGCATGCTGTATTTTTTGCGCTCGCACCAGCGTGTGTACATGCGGTGGAGCATCTCCACCCAGTCCTGAGCTTCGGTGCCCCCCGCACCCGCGTGCAGAGAAAGTATCGCGCCATTCGCGTCATATTCACCGCGCAGCAGCGCTTTTAACCGCAGCTCCGAGACATCTTTTTTCAATGCCGAAAGCTCAAGGACAAGTTCCTCCCCCATATCCGTATCGCCTGTTTCCTCAACGAGTTCCAAAAGCGCACCCGCATCAGCAAGGCGTAATGAAAGTTTCCCGTACTGTTCAAGCTTGTCTTCGATGGGTTTGATCTTTTTATTGACTTTGTGTGCTTCCTTGATGTCATCCCAAAAACCCGGCGCCTCCATTTTTTGTTTCAGGCCGCTTATCTCTTTTGTGAGTGCAGCAATGCCCAGCGCCGTTTCAGTCTCTTTGGCAAGAGTCCGTATCTCGGATAATGTTAGTTTGGCTTCGTCTGTATGGATCATATTCTCCCCTACTGCGCCTGTGCACAGCAATTCTTGTATTTTTTTCCGCTGCCGCACGGGCAAGGCGCATTCCGCCCGAGCTTATGCCCGCTCGAATCAACGGCCTTTGGGCGCACCTCAACGGGTTTCGGCGCTTCCATGCGCGGCGTACGCGATGTCAGTTTCACATGATAAAGCATCATCAGCGTATCCTGCTGGATGTCCCTTATCATTTCCTCAAACATGTCAAAGCCTTCACGCCGGTATTCGATGATAGGATCCCGTTGGCCGTAGGCACGCAAGCCGATACCCTGACGCAGCTGATCCATGGCGTCGATATGCGCCATCCATTTCTGATCAACCACGCGCAGCAGTATGATACGCTCGATCTCGCGCATGCTCTGGCCGCCCTGCTCAATTTCTCGCTCTTTGCGCTCATACGCTTCAAGAGCCATCGATAATATTGCTTCTCTTGCTTTTTTGTGCGTTAAGTCTTCTATCTCTGCGGGTTTGAACAGCCGGTGCTCTCTGGGCAAAAAAAGCTTCCTGCAGTACTCCGTGAGCGCATCAATGTCCCATTCTTCGGGATAAACGCCTTCGGGGCAGTAAACGGGCAGTACTTCGTCGATCAGTGTCTCGAGCATATCCATGATGTTCTGGCGTACATCTTCACCGGTCAGCACCATGCGCCGCTGAGAATATATAAGTTCCCTTTGTTTGTTCATCACATCATCGTACTGAAGCACGGTCTTCCTGATCTCAAAGTTCCTGTACTCGATACGCTTTTGCGCCGCTTCGATCTGCCTTGTCAGCAGCCCGGCGGCTATGGGTATATCGTCGTTCTTGTTGACCGCACTGATGAAGCCCTGCACGCGCTCGCCGCCAAAAAGGCGCATCAGGTCATCGCCCAGTGAAAGAAAGAACACGGAAGACCCGGGATCTCCCTGGCGTCCGCTGCGTCCGCGCAGCTGGTTGTCTATGCGGCGCGATTCATGCCGCTCAGTGCCCACGATATGCAGTCCTCCGAGAGAGACCACTTCGTTATGTTCTATCTGCATCGATTTTTTATGTTTGTCAAGCAGCTGTGCATAACGGGCGCGCGCTCTTTTGATGTCCTCATCGTCCGTCGGCGCATGGCTCACAGCCTGCTCAATGAGTTCTTCCGTAAAGTTCTCCACCCGCATGTCGGCGCGTGCGGAAAAATCCGGGTTGCCTCCTAGAATGATATCGGTACCGCGCCCGGCCATGTTGGTCGCGATGGTCACGGTGCCCTTTTTGCCCGCCTGTGCGATGATCAGCGCTTCTTTTTCATGATGTTTGGCGTTCAATACGTTGTGCTTGATACCGACGCGGCTGAGCATGCCTGAAAGCCTCTCGGATTTTTCAACGGAAACCGTGCCCACAAGCACCGGCCTGCCCGTCTCATGCACGCGGCGGATCTCTTCGACCACAGCGCGGAACTTGCCGTCTTCAGTGGCATAGATCACGTCGTTATGGTCTTCGCGTATCATGGGCATGTTGGTGGGTATCTGTACGACATCAAGGCTGTATATGCCCTGGAACTCATCTTCTTCCGTTTTTGCCGTTCCTGTCATGCCGGAGAGCTTCTCATACATGCGGAAATAATTCTGGAATGTGATGGTGGCCAGTGTGCGCGTCTCACGCTCAACACGCACGTTTTCTTTGGCTTCTATGGCCTGGTGCAGACCGTCAGAATAGCGCCTTCCCATCATCAGCCGGCCTGTAAATTCATCAACGATGATGACCTGCCCGTCTTTAACGACATAGTCTATATCGCGCTTCATGATGCTGTTGGCCTTGAGCGCCTGATTGATGTGGTGGTTGAGTTCGGTATTTTCTATGTCAGAGAGGTTTTCTAAACCAAAGGCTTTTTCCGCTTTGGATATACCCTGCTCTGAAAGGTTCGTCGCTTTGAGTTTCTCGTCTATTGTAAAATCTTCTTCGATCCTGAGCTTTTTGACAAAACGGTCGACCGTGGCGTAAAGATCGGTGCTTTTATCGCCCGCTCCCGAGATGATCAGCGGCGTGCGCGCTTCATCGATGAGTATGCTGTCCACCTCGTCCACAACGGCAAAACTCAGGTCTCGTTGTACCATACGTTCTTTTTGTATCACCATGTTGTCGCGCAGATAATCAAACCCAAACTCATTGTTGGTGCCGTAAACGATATCAGACGCATAGCTTTCACGGCGCAACTCCGCAGGGATGCCATGTATCACCAGGCCGACCGAATAGCCTAAGAAGTTGTAAAGCTTGCCCATCCACTCCGAGTCTCTTTTTGCCAGATAATCATTGACGGTCACGACATGGACGCCTTTTCCGGTCAGCGCGTTGAGGCAAACGGCAAGCGTTGCTGCCAGCGTTTTGCCTTCGCCGGTTTTCATTTCCGCGATCCTGCCCTGGTGCAGCACGATGCCGCCGATAAGCTGCACATAAAAGTGGCGCATTCCGAGCACTCGTTTTGAAGCCTCCCGCACCTGCGCGAATACCTCCGGCAGCAAGTCGTCAAGGCTTTCGCCTTCCTGATGCCTTTTTTTATATTCTGCCGTCTTGGCAGCCAACTCATTGTCAGAAAGTGCGGCAAAATCCTCTTCGAGTGTTTCCACCGTATCTGCCAGTTTGCGTATTTTTTTAAGCCTTGACTCGTTGCTTGTGCCCAAAACGCTTTTTAACAGGCCCATAGTTTCCCCTTTATCAAAAAATGGCTTGGTTTTTAATCATACTGTATCATTCTACCACCAGCACACACGCAAGGCAACCTGCAAACGCTCACAAGTGCTGTCGGTCAAAAAAAGTTCACAATGCCCGCTGTGCTTTCTTCGCGGTTGACATTAAGGTTCTTCAACTGTTATATTATGTATAATTTCAGAGAGGAGCAGAGCGTGCGAAAACCTTTTTTTATCGCAGGAGTGATCGTTGCTCTTGCCGTTTGCCTGTTTGCATGGCGCGCGGCATGGCGTGCTGCAGATACGCCTGTCAGCATCACACCGCAAACGGACCATGCCATCACGCAAGTTGAATACTTTTTGCAGAACGATCAAAGATGGGCAAACGACACGCTCGGCGAATCACGTTATAAAATGTCCGGATCGGGCTGCCTGTTAAGCTGCATCGCTTCTTCTCTTGCTGCGCAGGGCATTGACACCGACCCCGGCAGGCTCAATGCGGCGTTTTCTAAAAACGGCGTCTACAACAGCGAAGGCGAGGTGCTGTGGAACAATATCCCGCGTGTTTTTCCCAGTGTACGTATCACGGCTCCGTCCAATGTGGATGCGGCCGCACTGGAAGAAGCCGTGTCACAAGGGTTTCTGCCTATCGTGAAAGTCAAATACTGCGGCACAGGCTGCCAGCACTGGGTGCTAATCCTCGGCGCAAAAGACGGTGACTATCTTTGCATGGATCCTTTGAATGCCGATAAAAAACCGCTTGCGCTCAAAATACACGGCGGCTCCATATACCGTTACCGCATCGTGGAAATGGATTGACAGCAACATATAACAATACTGTCAAAATATTTACGTCTGCGTTACAAAACACTAAAGCCCATCTTCATTGCGTTGACTTTATTCTCTTTTATGTGTTATCCTTTATCGGATATTTTCTATTACGATTTTAAGGGGAAACAAACAGTGGCAAAAGTAAAGATAAACGAAGACGCCTGCAAAGGCTGCGGCCTTTGTGTCACAGCATGCCCCAAAGGCATCGTTTTGCTGTCAAAAACTCACATCAATAACCGCGGTTACTATCCTGTGGAAATAACGGAGATAGAAAAATGCACTGGCTGCGCGAACTGCGCCAAGATGTGTCCTGATTTTGTGCTGATCGTAGAGAGATAATGAAAGCCTTTCGGCTTAATATTTGATAAGGTGGCAACTATGGCTAAAAAATTTATGAAAGGCAATGAGGCGATCGCAGAGGCGGCCGTACAAGCCGGATGCCGGTATTTTTTTGGTTATCCGATCACGCCTCAGAACCAGATTCCCGAATACATGGCACGCCGTCTGCCCGAAGTGGGCGGCACTTTTCTACAGGCTGAATCGGAGGTTTCTGCCATCAATATGGTTTATGGTGCGGCAGGCGCCGGAGCACGCGTGATGACGTCGTCGTCGTCTCCGGGTATCAGCTTAAAACAGGAAGGCATCAGCTATCTGGCATGCGCGGAGCTTCCCTGCGTGATCGTCAACATCGTGCGCAGTGGACCCGGCCTTGGCGGCATACTTCCCGCACAATCGGACTATTACCAGTCTGTCAAAGGCGGCGGGCACGGTGATTACCGCCTCATCGTTTACGCGCCAAGCTCCGTACAGGAAGCCGCCGACTGCGTGATGGAGGGTTTTGAGGTCTCCGACTTCTACCGGGTGCCGGTGCTGATACTGGGCGACGGTATGATAGGCCAGATGATGGAGCCCGTCGAATTCAGCAAGCCCAAGAAACGCAATCTGCCAGAAAAAACATGGGCAGCAACCGGTTATGACGGAACGAGGCCGCGCGCGATCATCAACTCGCTTTATATCGATGCCGAGGAGATGAACGCAGTCTGCAGCCGGCTTGCGGGCATTTACCGGGAAATAGAGAAAAACGAAACGCGTTATGAAACGTTTATGATGGATGACGCGGAAATCTGTATCGTGGCATACGGCACCACAGCCCGCATTGTGCGCAATGCCATCGTCAAGGCACGGCGTGACCACGGCATCAAAGCCGGATTGATACGCCCCGTCACTGTCTGGCCTTTCCCTTCGCAGCCGATTGCCGACGCTGCAAAAAGCTGCAAAGCGTTCCTCGCTGCGGAAATGAGTATGGGGCAAATGGTGGATGATGTCCGGCTTGCCGTCAACGGGCAGCGTCCCGTACACTTTATCGGAACCACAGGCGGCGTCGTTCCCACTCCTGCCATGATCACAGACAAGCTTTTGTCGATTAAGGAGGGCATATAATATGGCCGTTGTCTTCAGCAAAACCCCTGTCATCACTGATGTGCCATTCCATTACTGCCCGGGCTGTACACACGGCATCGCACACCGTCTTGTGGCCGAGTGCATCGAAGAGATGGGCATGCAGGAACGCGCTGTCGGGGTCGTCCCGGTGGGCTGTGCGGTTTTTGCGTATAAGTACTTCAACATCGATGTTTATCAGGCGGCTCACGGACGTGCGCCTGCTGTCGCCACAGGAGCCAAAAGGGTACACCCCGAAAACCTGTTGTTCACATATCAGGGCGACGGGGATTTAGCTTCCATCGGTGCGGCCGAGATCGTACACGCTGCGGCGCGCGGCGAGAAGATCACCGCCATATTTATCAACAACGCCATATACGGCATGACGAGCGGTCAGATGGCGCCCACCACGCTTGTGGGCCAGAAAACGACCACTTCTCCTTTCGGCCGCAATGCGAGCCACTGTGGCTATCCTGTGCGTGTTGCCGAAATGCTCTCCACCTTGGACGGCGCAGCCTATATCGAGCGTGTTTCCCTGCACGATGTGCCGCATATCAACAAAGCAAAAAAAGCCATCCGGAAGGCCTTTGAAACACAAATGGCAGGCAAAGGTTTTTCAATGGTCGAACTGCTTTCCACCTGCCCGACCAACTGGGGTTTTAGCCCTGCTGAGGCGCTCGGCTGGCTCAAACAAAATATGATACCCTACTACCCGCTGGGCGTTTTCAAGGAGGCTTAAATATGACAAACGAGATCATCATCGCGGGCTTCGGCGGACAGGGCGCACTGCTTATCGGCGAAATGATCGCACACGCCGGTATGAATGAAGGTAAAAACGTTTCATGGCTTCCTTCTTACGGGCCTGAAATGCGCGGCGGGACAGCGAACTGCAGCGTGATCATTTCCAACGAGCCTGTCGGCTCTCCTATCGTGACCGAGGCGGATGCTGCCATCGTGATGAACAAGCCTTCCCTTGATAAATTTGAAAGCTATTTAAAGCCGGGCGGCAAACTGTTTATCAACTCCTCGCTGATCGAAAAGAAAGCCTCACGCACAGATATCACCGTTTATTACATTCCGGCTAACGAGATTGCTGCCAGCCTCGGCAACACGCGCGTTGCCAACATGGTGATGCTTGGCGCATATATCGCTTCTTCTCAGACTGTGTCAAAAGAAAACATCATGGAACTGATCACAGAAGCTTTCGGAGCCAAAAAGGCACACCTTGTCGCTGTCAACGAGAAGGCACTTGATGAAGGCGCAACGCACATATAATATCCCGGTAAAAAAAGAGCTTCCGCGCGGAAGCTCTTTTTGATTTATGGCTTTTTTTGACCATTTATCATTAATCGTCAGGGAAAAGCTCCTTCATCCTTTCGTTTGAAAGGTTGAATTCTCTTTTCAAATGCTGCTTGACGTTTCTTGTCCTGACCTCCAGGAAGTGCCGTACATCTTTGATATGGCTTTCCCACGCACTCATTGAGCTTGGCGCACGCCATCTGGAGATATGACGTTCCATTTCGGGCTCCATTTCGGCAACCATCTCGTCAAAAAGCGCAAGCAGTTTTTCCTTTTTGAACGTGGTGTTCAAGTGGTGTGCATAACGCTCAATAAAGGCTTCCTTCCAGCCGGGGTTGGAAAGCAGCGCATACTGGATATCCATGTTGGTCAAAGTGCCGTCAGCAGACGGAACGCCGCTTCGCCGAAAATAGGCGCTGATGATATTTCTGTCTGTGTGTTTCATGCCCCAGTCAAGGTCAAAGAACAAGAACCGCCATTTGAACGCATAATCTTGAGCACCCCCATACTTTTGATTGAACATGTCTGAATTACAAAAATACGTCTGCGCGATAATATAGTCCATAGCGCTGTCCGCATCCACCATTTCGCAGAATTGCGCAAAAACATCTTCGTTATTCATGTTCTTAGACCGTGCAAATGCACGGACCGCTCTGATCTCTGCGGAGGTGCCTGAAAGGGGGTATTGGTTGCGCTTGATGCGTGTGATATTGTCTTCATCCGTGTTGTGCCGGTAAGCGTAATACTGGTCGTTCTGATTTTCTTTTAAGTCATACAGACCCCAGTATTCCCCGTTAATATAGACCGCGACGAATCTTGATTCCGCATAATCAAGATTCATGTCCCGCACGGCCATCGAACAATAAGCATCGCGTATACGCGCTGCCACTCTGTCCTGGCCTGAGTTCCTCAGACTCAGCGAGCGGAAGGTTACATGTTCAAAGTCTTTGAAAAATGGATACGTGATCTCGCTCTGGCCGTAGCCGCCGCGCAGATTCATGTTGATCGATTTTTGCCCGGCAGAACGCGTCGACTGGCCGGAGATGCGAAGCCCTGCAGGAAACGCGATCCCGAGCTTTCCGT
This sequence comes from Christensenellales bacterium, assembly GCA_040768905.1. Taxonomy (GTDB): domain Bacteria; phylum Bacillota; class Clostridia; order Christensenellales; family SZUA-584; genus SZUA-584. The sequence goes on along the minus strand of JAXGMA010000001.1, from coordinate 604,497 downwards.
CATTCTCATAATACTCCACATAAGCTTCTCTCTCAACAGTCGTCCAAACGTCGGTCACTCTGTAGAACGCCGAGATATCGCTTTGTTTGCCCGAAAGGCACACCACAGGCACGGCGTGTTCTTTTTCGAATAGATACGTCACTACTGTCATATCGCTCTCGAGAAGCCCGTCAAAAAAAGCAATGGCCTTAACAACTGTCGTGCTATTAAGCTCTAAGGGTTGTGTATATTCTGTTGAGGACTGTGTCGGTTTTGAACCGTCCAATGTATAGAATATCCGTGCACCCGGTGTTTCGCACGTGATGGAGATTTCAAGCGTGCCGCTGGCATAGCCTCCCGGCCTTGAAAAAACAGGCTTCGCGGTATACGCCGACAGGATATCGCTGCTGTTGGCTTTGCCCGGCGTGGGCGTGCTAAAAAAAACGCGCTCACCAGAATCGTCTCCGATGACGCGTCCGCTCGTGACATCAGGCCGCAAAACGCCCGATTCGAAGATATCGAGCATATGGCCGTCTGGCGAGGAAAGGATCAGTTTTTCTCCCGCGTAAGATATGCCGAAATCTGCAACGCCGCTTTTCTGCTGCGTTTTTTTGCTCGAAGCATTGATCAAAGCATAGCCGCCGGCTGAAATCTTTGTTTCGGGCAGCTCCCATTTGTAGGGATCATTGATGCTGTCGCTTAAGAAATAACCCGTGAGATTGACGGATTCTGCACCTCCGTTGGCGATCTCTATCCAGTCAAGCCTGCCTGATTTGGCCGGCGTCACGGCAGCCACCTCGTTGATGTAAACCCCGTCTTTATCAAAAAACGAGACATTGAGAATGTCTTCAAAACCCTTCGTGGTGTTCTCCTGGCCGGGCGTCGGCTGCGCAAAGAATTCCCATTGCGACGGGTCGCTCAATGCTCTGCCGTAGGATACATTGTCAAGCTCTATCATGGCTTCCGGCAGCGGGATGACTTCGCTTTCCAATGTTTCCAAATTCGTCAGCATCAGTTCGGTATCATTTCCCGAAAGCCGAAAACCCGTGTGCAGCTCCCCGTCGGCAGCGCTGCGGTTTTTGCCTGACATGATGACGACCAGATATTCTCCCGGTCCAAGCGTTAATTCAGGAAAACGCCATTTTGTGGGGTTTGATTTGTTGTCCGATAAGACGAAAGCATTCATGTTCGCAGCCTGCGCAGAGGCGTTATAAATTTCGATCCACGGATTTCTGTCGCCGTCCTCATCTGTCCTTGAATACTTATTATTGATCAAAAACTCATTGATTCTGACACTGTTTGCTGCATCGGCCGTTTTGTATTCAAGCGAATCAAGCCCGAAGTCGCCGTTTGGCTCGCCAGGCGTCGGCAGCCCGAAGTAATTAAAGCCACCGCTGTTGTCACGCCCCAGAGAAAAGTCTGCCGGAGGCGCATTCTGCCATTGAACATGGTCTTCCAGCGCGCCTGTGGGGTTAGCAAACCACAATCCGTTCTCTACGCTGCCGAGTTTAAAGCTCGTGTGCAGCTCACCGTCCCTTCGGTCTTTCCCCGACATATATACGATCAGAAGTTCTCCCGGTTTGATTTCCAAATCCGGAAACTTCCACTTCGTGCTTCTTGAAGCATTGTCGGATAAATAGTAGCCGCCTAAGGATACTGTTTCATCAGAGGTGTTAAGCAGTTCGACCCAACCAAAATACTCACCGTCACTATCGGCAATAAAAGAGCTGTTGTCCGCCATGATTTCATTGATGCGTACAGCGCCTGTATCAATAGCCTGAACGATCTCATTAAGGCTATAGATGCCCTCATCATCATTTTTTTCACCGGGTGTCGGCTGCAGGAAGTAACAGTATTCTCGCTGTGCGTTTCTTCCCCAGCTGATATCCGTGAGCAACTCAGGGATGTTAAGTTCCTGCACTATGCTGCTGCTAGGATCGGTCAGCAAGACCGTTTCACCTGATTTTGACAGTTTGAACCCCGTGCAGAGTGCGTTTTTTTCAACCGCTGCGCCTTCGATCTGGGTCGTCGCGTAAACGACAAGATACTCGCCCGGCGCTATTCTGATATCGGGAAACGTCCACTTGTATGGCTGGTTGACATTGTCCGATAAGCCGTAACCTTTTAAAGCGATGGAAGACGATGTGCCGTTGTAGATCTCGATCCAGTCGGGTGCCCCCAAATCATCATCAACCAATGAATAGGCATTGCTGGATACAACTTCATTAATAAAAAGCCCTTCCTGCCCGCTTGGCGAAAAAGCTTCTTCGGAACAGCCAAACAGAAAACAGACAAAAAAAATCAAAGCGACTATGAATGTATATTTTTTAATATTGCTCACTCCTTAGCTCCCCAAACCACCACATTTTTCAGCTGACTAACATTGTATCATATTTTAATAAAAACTCCATAAATTTTTTCAGTTTTACATTTCTGAAACAAACCAATCGCATGGCGATCTACTCAAAAAGCCGCCCGTCGGCGGCTTTTTAATGCGCTTCGTTTTATGAATAGCTCATCACGATTTTATCTATCGAGGCTCCCGGCGCAACCATAGGCAGCACCATTTCATCCTGATTGATAATACAGTGTATCAACGATGGCGCGCGTTTTTCAAGCGCGGCAAGAAACGCAGCTTTAAACTCATCCGCATTGGCCACTTTTTGCGCAAAGTAACCAAAACCCTCAGCGATCGCACAGAAATTGAGCGGAGGCAGCGTCGTCTCGGAATGGCGCTTATCAAAAAACAGCGTCTGCCATTGGCGCACCATGCCGAGCGTGTTGTTGTCGAGCAGCACTGTGATCACGGGCAGCCCGTAACGCGTCGTCGTGGCCATTTCATTGAGGTTCATGCGGAAACTTCCGTCGCCCGTGATATGTATCACGCGCTTTTCGGGGCTGGATATTTGCGAACCGATGGATGCGCCGAGGCCGTAACCCATCGTACCAAGCCCGCCCGATGTGACAAACTTATCGTGCTTTTTAAAAGGATAATACTGCGCCGTCCACATCTGGTGCTGCCCCACATCGGTCGCGATGATGGCATCCTCAGACAAGCAGCTGCCGATCGTTTCCATGATGCTTTTCGGCAAATAGTTTTTGGGGATATGCGCTTCATTCTCCGCTTTCCAATCGCCGACACTCTTGACCCACTGCGGATGCTTCTTTTCTGGCAGCTGTCCGCCAAAGCATGTAAGCGCTGTTTTGATGTCCTGTATAATGTGCACATGCGTGGGGATGTTTTTGTTGATCTCTGACGCATCGATATCCACATGGATGATTTTGGCGTGTGACGCAAATTTGCTCGAATCGCCCGTCACCCTGTCGGAAAAACGCGCACCGAGAACGATCAATAGATCGCAGCTTTGCAGCGCCATGTTGGCCGCCTTGGTACCGTGCATCCCGACCATGCCCATATAAAGCTGATGCTTTGAAGGGAATGAACTGATACCCATCAATGTGCATGCCACCGGGGCATCGATCCGCTCAGCCAATTCAAAAAGCTCATCCGCCGCGCCCGATAGCACAACACCGCCGCCTGCGAGTATCACAGGCCGCTCAGCCTGCGCCACCATCTCCTTGATCTGGTCAAGCGGTATGTCGGAGAGTTTGCACTGCATGTTGAGTTTGCCTTCCGGCGGGGTGTATTCGCATGTTTGGGTAAACGTATCGCTGGTGATGTCGATAAGCACCGGCCCCGGCCTGCCGCTTTTGGCAAAGGCGAACGCTTCGCGGAATATGTCGGAAATACGCGTCACATCCTGTATCTGATAGTTGTGTTTGGTGATGGGCATCGAAACGCCCATGATATCCACTTCCTGAAAGCTGTCTGTGCCAAGAAGGCTTGCGGGCACGTTGCCTGTAATGGCCACCATAGGGATCGAGTCCATATAGGCCGTTGCAAGGCCTGTCACCAGATTGGTTGAGCCAGGCCCCGATGTCGCGATCACGACGCCGACCTTGCCTGTTGCACGCGCATAACCGTCGGCCGCGTGTGTAGCGCCCTGTTCATGCGCCGTCTCAATATGGCGTATGGCATCCCTTTCATCGTAGAGCGCATCATACAGCTTGATGACCTTGCCGCCCGGATAGCCAAAGACGGTATCGATGCCCTCGCGCTTGAGGCATTCCATGATGATCTGTACACCTGTCAGTTGCATTGAATTTCCCCCTTTATTCAAGTATCGCACCCTTATCCGCCGAAGACACAAGCCGCGCATACCTAAATAGCCAGCCGCTTTTCACGGAAAGCTCTCTTTTTTCTAATCTATTGAGCCTTGCGTCAATTTCTTCCTGTTTCACTGCAAGCGAGAGACGCCTCCCGGGAATATCTATTTCGATCGTCTCGCCCTCCTCTATCACTGCAATGGCACCGCCTGCCTGCGCTTCGGGAGACACGTGGCCAATAGCCGCTCCGCGCGTCGCACCGCTGAACCGCCCGTCTGTGATCAGCGCCACTGTCTTATCCTTACCGATACCTGCGATCGCGGAAGTGGGCGATAGCATTTCTCGCATGCCCGGCCCGCCCGAAGGGCCTTCATAGCGTATGACCACAACATCGCCGTCATTTATTTTGCCCGCGTAGATGGCTTTTATAGCCTCTTCCTCGCTGTCAAACACACGCGCAGGGCCGCTGTGTTTCATCATTTCTGGCGCAACAGCTGATTGTTTGACGACGGAACCGCCCGGTGCAATATTGCCGCGCAGCACAGCGATACCGCCTTCTTTAGAATACGGCGCGCTGACGCTCTTGATGACCGACGGATCCTTGATGGCCGCGTTTTGTATGGCTTCACCGATCGTTTTTCCCGCAACACATTGGGCGCTGCCATTGATAAGGCCGTTTTTATAAAGTTCGTTCAAGACCGCATAGACACCTCCGGCGTCATGCAAATCGGAAATATGCGTGCGGCTCGCAGGCGCAAGTTTACAAAGATTGGGCGTGCGTTTGCTTATGGCATCGATGAGCGAAAGGTCAAGCGCGATTCCGCATTCATGCGCCACCGCCGGCAAATGAAGTATCGAATTGGTCGAACACCCCAGCGCCATATCCAGCGTCAGCCCGTTCTCAAAAGCCGTCTGCGTCAAAATGTCACGTGGGCATAAATTTTGCTCAAGCAGCCGCATCAGCTGCATCCCTGCCTGTTTCGCGAGGCGGATACGCGCGCCGTGAACAGCCGCGATGGTACCGTTGCCGCTGAGCGCCATGCCGAGCGCTTCACACAGGCAGTTCATGCTGTTGGCGGTGAACATGCCCGCACACGATCCGCAGCCGGGGCACACAGAATCCTCAAGCTTGTCAAGATCGCTCTCCGGTATCTTCCCAGCGCTGTATGCGCCGACCGCTTCGAATATCTGCGTTAAGCTCGCATCGTTGCCCTCTATATCCTTGCCCGGAAGCATAGGCCCTCCGCTGATGAATATGGAAGGGCGGTTGATGCGCCCCGCTGCCATCAGCATGCCGGGTACGATTTTGTCACAATTGGGGACAAAAGCAACAGCATCAAATCCATGCGCCATCACCATAGACTCAATGGAGTCGGCAATGAGCTCACGCGATGCAAGCGAATAGCGCATGCCCGCATGCCCCATCGCAATGCCGTCGCATATGCCGATGGCTGGAAACATCATCGGTGTTCCCCCGGCCATCCTGATACCGTCAGCCACCGCCTGCGCGATCGTGTCAAGATGTATATGGCCGGGTACGATGTCGTTCTTGGCGTTGACAATGGCAACAAGAGGACGGGCGATCTCCTCGTCCGTATAGCCCATAGCCTTGAACAAAGACCTGTGCGGCGCTCTGTCCGCGCCCTTTTTTACGCTGTCACTAACCATCTTTCGCCTCCAGAAACTCTATAGAATCAGAATTTTTTTCAATTATACAGCAGACTTCCTGTTCTGCTTAAGTCGATCAGTAATTGCTGAATGGCGTGTGCCATGCCGGCCGACTTTTTTCATTTGCCCCGTTTTCCAGCAATAAATGATCAATGGAATCTATCAGTGCAAAAAGGCTTGCCTCAATAACGTCTGTGGACACGCCCATCGTGCGCCAAAAATCGGCGCCGTTGCTCGATTCGATGACAACACGCACTTTGGCGGCTGTCGCGGCATCCGTATTGAGCACCCGCACCTTATAGTCGGTCAGCGTCACACCCAAAAGCGCGGGGAAGAATGAACCGAGCGCTTCCCGCAATGCTTTGTCGAGCGCATTCACCGGGCCATTGCCTTCTGCTGCAGCCATACGGGTCTGACCGTCCACGTGCACCTTGACGACAGCATACGCACCGAATGAATTTTCGTGTGTTGGCTCGTCGCTGACTTTAAAGTGCACAAGCGAAAATCTTTGCTTATGCAGCCCCAATTGTTTTAACACGAAAAGCTTGAAGCTTGATTCGGCGCCTTCAAAACTGTAGCCCTCGCTCTCAAGCTCTTTTAATGTTTCCATCATTTTGCTCACGCGCGCCTTGTCAGCCGCCAGATCAGGAAACTCGGTTTTGAGTTTTTCTGTCAGCGCGCTTCTTCCCGCCACTTCGGAAAGCAGAAACTCACGGCTGTTGCCCACCGCGGACGGGTCAGTATGTTCAAAAGAACCCTCCGCTTTGCATAAACCGTCGATGTGCATTCCGCCTTTGTGCGCAAATGCATTGCGTCCCACGTACGGCAGCGTTTCATCGAAAGCCAGGTTGGTGATCTCTGCGGCTTCCCGGCAAACAGTGTAGAGCTTTTTGATATTACCGCCGATGCAATCATACCCCATTTTCAGCTGAAGGTTGGGAATGATGGATGAAAGCCGTGCGTTTCCGCAACGTTCGCCGTATCCTAATAGTGTGCCCTGCACATGGCAAGCGCCGAGGCGGACGCCCAGAATGGAATTTGCCACTGCCAGTTCGGTGTCGTTGTGCACGTGCACGCCCAGCTTTTTGTCAACCACCTGCATCGCAGCTTTTGTGGCTTCTTCAAACTCATGCTGCATCGTGCCCCCGTTGGTCTCACAGAGCACGATGGTCTCTGCGCCAGCGCGGCACGCGGTTTTGAGCACTTCAAGCGCATAGCCAGGATTGGCCTTGTAACCGTCATAAAAATGCTCCGCGTCAAAAATCACTTCCCTGCCGCTGTCTTTCAGCATTTTAAGCGTATCATATATCATGCTTAAGTTTTCATCGAGCGTGGTACCCAAAACTTCGGTGGCATGCAGATCCCATGCCTTGCCGAACACCGCAACGGCCTGCGTGCCGGCATCTCTCAGTGCCGCAACGCCTGCATCGCTTTTAACATCGGTGTTTTTGCGCCGTGTGCTGCCGAAAGCCACAAGCTTTGCATGAGAAAGTTTGACTTTTACAGCTTCTTCAAAAAACTGGCGTTCTTTCGGGTTAGAGGCAGGGTTTCCTGCCTCTATATAGTCAAAACCCAGGCTGTCGAGAAGAACCAGCATTTGCAGTTTGTCAGACAGCGAATAGTTGATTCCCCTCGCCTGTGCGCCGTCCCGCAAGGTCGAATCAAATATCTCAATTTTTTTTGACATCTCGTCAACTCCTTCAAAGGGGTTGTTTAGGCTCTTAAACCGCTGATGGGTTCAGGGTGTCCCTAATACTCCGGCTCATCCTGCCAGGGCATCATTTTACGCAGTTCTTTGCCGACTTTTTCGACAAGCAGTTCCTGTTCGATACGGCGGCGCGAAGAAAATGCCGCACGTCCCGATTTGTTCTCTGATATCCAGCGGCTCGCAAATTCGCCTTCCTGAACTTCTCTTAACACTTTTTTCATCTCGGCGCGCGTCTCGTCTGTGATGATGCGGCGTCCGACGGAATAATCACCGTATTCTGCTGTGTCGCTGATCGAATAGCGCATGTACGCAAGCCCGCCCTTGTTGACCATGTCAATAATCAGTTTCATTTCGTGTAGGCATTCAAAGTATGCAATCTCAGGTTCATATCCTGCTTCCACAAGCGTGTCAAACCCGGCTTTCATCAATTCGGTCACGCCGCCGCAAAGGACGGCCTGCTCACCGAAGAGATCTGTTTCTGTTTCCTCGCGGAACGATGTCTGGAGGATGCCGGCACGCGCTCCGCCGATACCCTCGGCGTAAGCAAGCGCCACTTTAAGCGTATCGCCTTTAGGATCCTGCTGAACCGCAACGAGGCAAGGCACGCCTTTGCCTTCGAGGTATTGCGAGCGCACCGTATGCCCGGGGCCTTTGGGGGCGACCATAAACACACCGACCTCAGCAGGCGGCTTGATCTGTCCAAAATGGATATTGAAACCATGCGCAAACATCAGATATTTTCCCGGCTTCAAAGCGGGCTTGATAGCCTGCTCATAGATCAGCGGCTGTAATTCATCGTTGACGAGCATGACGATAATGTCTGCCTGCTTTGCCGCTTCATCGGCAGTGGTCACGTTAAGGCCTGCCTCCTGCGCAGCTTTCCAGGGCTTTGAATCTTTGACCTCTGCCACTATCACTTTGTGCCCCGATTCGCTCAGGTTAAGCGCATGCGCATGCCCCTGGCTGCCATAACCGATAATCGCTATGGTTTTCCCCGTAAGGTATGCCTTGTCACAGTCTGATTGATAGTATAATTTTGCCATTCTTATTACTCCTTTTATTATATATCATTTATTTGTATTTTATATGCTCGGTCTCATATTTTCTGCATTGCGGCCTTTCGGCTGTTGTAAAGCTGCGCATCACCGCTCTCAAGCGCAACCATGCCAGTTCGCGCAAGTTCGATAATGTAATACTTTTTTAAGAGTTCAACACTTTGATTGATATGGTCGATCCGTCCTGTAAGCTGAACAGTGACTGACTCTTCGCCGATATCAAGCACAACACCCTTGCAGATTTCAATATCTTTCATCATTTCTTTTTTGCTTAGGCCTCTTGTACCAAGCTTTATCAGTGCGATTTCACGGAAAATACCGTTGTCGGCAGGAATCTCTTTGATAGCTTTGACATCAAGAAGCTTGTCTATTTGTTTGACCACCTGCTCGATGACCGCATCATCTGCATACATCACAATGGTGATACGCGATAAAGCCTGGTTGCTTGTCACCCCGACGGTTAAGCTCTCGATGTTGAATCCGCGGCGGCTGATAAGCCCGGCCACTCGGCACAGCACGCCAGGCTGGTTGCAAACGATAAAAGAGATCACGCGTTCTTGCTGCATTCTGGTTACTCCCTTACTTTAGATTTGTTCTTTAGCGAGTTTCGTTCATGAAATAAAAAAACCGCATACTCCTCCATTTAATGACGAAGAGACGCAGTTGTTTTCAACTTCGCGGTACCACTCTAGCTTGCCTTCATAAAAGGCCACTTAAAGGCTCTATCAAGCCATAATGTATAACGGCATCACCCGGCTATGTCTACTTGGTTCGACACGCAGCTCCGGAGGGATTCGCCTGACGCCTCGCTGCCGGTTTTCACCATACCCGGCTCTCTTTTATGCGCATTGCGCTAGGCCTGTCTCCATCAACGCTTTTATCACATTAAATATTAACAAACCGCAGTGGTTTTGTCAACATACGATTTTCTGCGGGTTATAGGCTTATGCCGCCTCTTGTCTATCAAAGGCCATCTCTTTTTCAACCAGAATAGAAATATCCACATCATCAAAAACGGCAACTCTTCTTTTGCCTTTTTTTATCCCATGAATGATTTTGTATTCTTCACAAGCACAACCGATACACTTAATAAGCCAGGCGGTAAATGATAGTTTTTTGCGGCGCTTTTTTATGCTCACGGATCATTTCACGCGCCTTTGTGACATCTATCTCTATTAAAGCCTGTGTGAGGTGCCTTTTTATACCCAGCTCACAGATGTCTGCCGAAGCGATTCTGCTAGCAGGGTACAAGATATACGAGTAATCTGTTATTTCTTTGTTTTTCATAGCTGCTTGATGATAAAAAATCTTAGCTAATCATAAGCTAACGATTTTTCGGCATTTCTCATTTTTCAGCGCCTACTGAGGAAAAACACGCGGTATAAGGTGCCGCTTATACTTTACCATGTTTCTATATCAGCTTATCAAAATACGCTCTCATGTTTTCCATCTGCCGCTGCGCTTCTTGTTCGCTGCTTGCGCATGATGCAAAATAGAGCTTTATTTTGGGTTCCGTCCCCGAAGGGCGCACACATGCCCATGCGCCGCCTTTCAGAACATACTTGACGGCATTGGTTTTTGGCAGATTGATGGCTGTCTGCGTACCGTCTGCAGCTGTGCGCATCCCGCTCAAATAGTCTTCCGTGTACTCAAGCTGCAGCCCGCCGATGTTTTTGTCATTGATCTTTCGCAGTGTTGCCATGATGGCTGCCATGCGCTCCATGCCGTCAAGCCCGGCAAATGCGATATTTCTCACGCTCTCGGTATAAAAACCGTATTGTACGTTTAGCGCGTTCAAAACATCTCGCAGTTCGATGCCTTTGGCTTTATAATGCTGCGCAGCCTTGCAAAGAAGCAGCGCCGCCATCACGCCGTCCTTGTCACGCACATCGTTGCCGGCAAGAAAGCCGTAACTCTCCTCAAAGCCGAATATGAATTCAGCCCCTGTATTTTCATTCTGGGTGATGATCTCAGAAATAAAGCGAAAGCCGGTGAGCACTGTATGGCACACGATACCGTAATGCGCCGCGATCGCATCAGCCAGCGTGGTCGACACAAAAGATCTGATGATGTAGTCTGTGGGTGAAAGTTTCCCCTCGGCTTTGCGTTTTTCAAGCAGATAAGCGATCAGTATACAACCTATCTGGTTGCCCGAAAGCATGCGGTAATTGCCGTCTTGATCACGGGCCGCCGCACCCATGCGGTCGGCATCCGGGTCAGTACCGATGGCAATGTCCGCCTTGACTTGCTTCGCAAGGCTTATCGCCATCTGCATCGCATCGTGGTCTTCGGGATTGGGTGATTTGACCGTCGGGAACAGCCCGTCCGGCGCGCTTTGCTCCTCAACGACATGCAGATCCCGTATACCTGCAGCCGGAAAAATATTTTGAACCGTACGCAGCCCGGCTCCGTGCAGCGGTGTGTAGACCACTGTCAATCCAGCGGCTTCCTCATTGCCGCACAGCGAGATCAGGCTTTCTTTGTAGCTTTCATCGATCTCCTCGCCGATTTGCATAATACGCCCCTGCGCGACGCCCTCATCGAAAGATACGCTTTTGATGCCCCCGAATGCGTCCACCATCTGTATGCGTTCCATCACAGCAAGGCTTTCCTCCGGCCCAAGCTGACCGCCGTAAGCAGCGTACACCTTGTAGCCGTTGTAATCCTTGGGGTTGTGGCTTGCGGTGATGACGACACCGCCCGCAGCCCGAAGATGCCGTACGGCAAACGAAAGCTCAGGCACGCTGGTGAGCTGTTTGAATATATAGGCTTTAATGCCGTTTCCCGCAAATACGCAAGCCGTTTCCTCAGCAAATTCACGCGAGTACCGGCGGGAATCATAAGCGATGACCATCCCTTTTTCAGCACCGCCCTGCGCATTAATATGTTCCGATAAAGCCTGCGTGGCGCGCCCGACAGTATACCGGTTCATCCGCGCGGTGCCTGCGCCAATGATGCCGCGCAGTCCCGCAGTCCCAAACGGAAGATCGCTGAAAAAGCGTTCTTTGATCTGTGCCTCATCGTCTTTGATGGACATAAGCTCCTGCTGGATTTCTTCGCCTTGCGCGGCTTCCAGCCATTTTTTGTAGATCTCTTTGTATGCCATTACCTTCTCCTCAGCCGGTCAATCCAAATTTCAGCCACAAGGCTGTGCCGCCGTCCAGCGACATTTCGAGCAAACCATCGTTCAGTTTGTATTCTTTTTGTGTGATTCTGCATACAGCAGTCCCGCTGAGCGCGGGGCGCAGCGCTTTTTGCATCTCGGTCGGTACCATCGCCGTTTCGCTGAGAAAATCGACCACAAACCGGCTTTGGTTATCCGAACGGTTGATCACCACAAAATATAAGCCGTCCCGCGATTCTTGGCCAAGCGCATCCCGTCCGCCGAATATATATCGAAGAATCCCAATACAGTCCTCATGGGGCGCGTAAAAAGCGGCGTGCCCGGAAAGGAACGCGTCAGCTTCCTTGCGCAGCGCGATCAGCCGGCGATGGTCTTGCGTCAAATCGTATGGGCTTTCCTTGAACGTCTCGCGGTTGAAAGGATCAAGAAAGCCGTTCATGCCTTTTTCATCTCCATAATACACACAAGGCACGCCCGGCAGCGCCATCTGAAGCGTCACTGCCAGCAGCTGTCTTCCGGCGCCCTTCTTGTTCTGGCTGCTGCTGATGTGAAAAAGCGCCTGCTGCTCACGCGAAAGCTCGTGCGGATTCAGCCGTGTGCTCAGCGCGGTGCGTATGCGTTCGATATCGTGCGATGACAGAAGATTCATCAGCGCATAGTACATCGGTTTGGGATAGCTTCCTGCCTGCGCGATCAGAAAGCTGCGCAGCTGCATCGCATCTATGCAGCCTTTTAGAAAATCAACGATGGCATCGCGCAGCGGATAATTTGTCACGGAATCGAGCATACCGCCCAGCGCATACCGCCTTTTTTCGCCGTAACTGTGTTTTGTCGTGGCGTCCTCCCAGACTTCGCCGAGAACAACGCCCTCTGGTTCTTCCTGCTTGACAGTATGGTATATCTTCTCAAGAATGTGATCCGGCAGCTCGTCTGCAACATCAAGCCGATAACCGCTTGCTCCCTTTTTGATCCACCGGCGCAGCACGCTGTCCTCATCCAGAATAATAAAACGCTGCCAGTCTTCATCGTTCTCGTTGACCTCTGGAAGCGATTCGAAACCCCACCAGCACTTGTATTTGTCGGGATAGCTTTCAAAAGTATACCATCGGTAATACGGCGAATCCTGGCTGTTGTACGCGCCGATGTTTGCGTAAGCACCCTCGCGGTTAAAATAAATGCTGTCGGAACCCGTATGCGAAAAAACTCCGTCCAGCATGATACGGATGCCAAAGCTTTGGGCTTTTTCGCAAAGACGGGAAAAATCTTCGTTTGTGCCAAGCACCGGATCGATGTTTTTATAGTCTGCCGTGTTGTAGCGGTGGTTGGAGGCAGCCTCGAAAATGGGGTTCAGGTAAATCATCCCGATGCCAAGGCCGCTCAGATACTCAAGCGAATCTTCGATGCCTTTGAGCGTGCCGCCAAAATAATCGCAGGGCTCGAAATGCTCTTGCCCGGGTAATGGCCTGTAAACCGGCTTTTCGTTCCAATCTTTATGGTAAAGCGTTTTGCGCCCTTTGCTTTTATGGTAAGCAAGGCCTTGTTTGGCAGTCTGATCTGCGCTGCGCTTGAAACGATCAGGGAAAATCTGGTACATCACGCTTTTTTGGAACCATTCGGGCACCGAAAAATCGCTGCGGTACACCGTAAGCTGGTAGGCAGGCGGCGGCTCTGTATAAACACATCCTATCCCGCCTGTTTGTTTGCCTTCCGTGCCATAATAATACGTTTTGCCTTCTATGCTTGCGGTGAAGTAATACCAGTATATATCCGGCGCTAAGGGCGCATCAATCCGCACCTCCCAGAAACCGTCGCTGTAAGACATCCTGAATTCCTCGCGGAATGCTTCGCTTTGTAAGCACAGATAAACATTTGAGATATGCTCAGCACGTGTCCGAAAGCGCAGAGTTAAAGGCGTGCCTGTCGTCACCGCTCCGAAAGGATCCCTGTAAGCCTGCAACGTGGAATCGTGCATCATTTCATTTTTCAGATTGATCAGCATTGCGTTACCTGCCCTTGCGCATTTTTCACAGACTCCCAAGCCTCCAGATCAGCTTGTTGTACTCTGCTATGGTACGGTCAGCCGAAAAGAAGCCGGCGCCGGCTGTGTTCATCGCCGCCATCTTTAACCAGCGGGGCCGGTCTGCGTATGCAGCCGTCACGGTTTCAAATGCAGCACAGTATTCGGAAAAATCGTGCAGCACAAAATATTTGTCAGGCGGGTCATAATCGCCGTAAAGCAGTGAATTGTATATGCTTTCAAACGGCGTTTTGTCAGCTGCAGGCAATGAGCCGTCATTTAAGCGCGAAACCGCCGCTTGTACCGCCGGGGTTTTTTTCATGAGCGCAAGCGGATCGTATGAACGGTTTTCTTCCATGCGCGCAATCTCGTCTGCGCGTGCACCGAAGATAAAAATGTTGTCCGCGCCGACCTGTTCATAGATCTCGACGTTTGCACCGTCCATGGTGCCGAGCGTCACAGCGCCGTTGAGCATAAATTTCATGTTGCCCGTCCCCGATGCTTCGCGGCCCGCAGTGGATATCTGTTCGCTGAGATCTGCGGCAGGAATAAGAATTTCCGCAAGGCTCACGTTATAGTTTTCCAAAAACACCACGTTTATGATGCCTTTGGTGCGCGCGTTCCCATTCACAAGATCGCTGACTGCATTGATAAGCCGTATGATATTCTTGGCTTTTTGGTAGGCAGGAGAAGCCTTGGCCGCAAACAAAAATGTCACCGGCACAGTCAGAGAGAACGCCTTGTCCTCTGTCAAGAGATTATACAAATGTATGATTTGCAGTACCTTTAGCAGCTGCCTTTTATATTCGTGCAGCCGTTTAGCCTGTACATCGAAAACTGAGGAAGGATCTATCACAGCGCCTTGCGTTTTTTTAACATAAGCCGCCAGCCTTTCTTTGTTTTGCGCCTTGACAGCTGCAAAGTCCGACAGAAAGCGTCTATCCGCCGTCAGCGGCTTGATGCGCTCCAATTCACCGCAGTCGAGCAAGAAGCCGTTCCCGATATGCTCGCGCAGCAAAGACGTCAGCCCGGGATTCGCGGCCGCCAGCCAGCGGCGCGGCGTGATGCCGTTGGTAATGGCGGTAAACTTGCCGGGGAATATCACGAAAAAATCACGGAATGTGCGCGTTTTCAAGATATTGCCGTGCAGCTGGGAAACGCCGTTGACTGTGCTGCACACAGCGATGCACATGTTCGCCATGCGGATCTCATCGTAAGCGATAATCGACATGCGCGATATTTTGTCCCAGTCGCCCGGGTATTTTTGCCATAGTATCTGGTTGAAACGGTCACTGAGCGCCTTGATAATAGCATATACCCGCGGCAAAAGCGATTTGAAAATTTGTTCAGGCCAGGCTTCCAGAGCCTCGCTCATGACCGTGTGATTTGTGTAATTGAAAATGCGGCTCACAATATCATAAGCCTCTTCCCAAGGGAGTTTTTCTTCATCCAACAGTATGCGCATCAGCTCGGGTATAGCGAACGCAGGGTGCGTGTCATTGATCTGCACCACAGCCATATCCGGCAAGGTAAGCACGCTGCCGTAGCGCATTTTATGGTCGCGCACCATGCTCTGCATCGTGGCAGAAGCAAGAAAATAGTATTGCTTGAATCTGAGCAGCCTACCGGCGATATGATTGTCTTCCGGGTAGAGCACCTTGGAGATGGATTCAGCAAGCTCGCGCTGCTGTATCATGCACATGTAGTCGCCCTTGTTGAACGAATGAAGGTCAAACGCTGCAGGGCATGCGGCACGCCAAAGCCTGAGCGTGGCCGGTATCCGGCTCTCGTACCCTATCACCGGCATGTCATAAGGCACAGCCATCACGCTCTGATAGCCTTTATGTACGATCGAGAGCCCATCCTCTGTCCAAAGTTCATCCACTGTTCCCTCAAAACGCACTTCAACCTGTTCATCCGGACGCTCAATATCCCATATCACGCCTTTTTGGGTCCAGTCGTCGGGCAGTTCCACCTGCGCCCCGTCCACGATGCGCTGCCTAAACATTCCGTACTCATAGCGAATACCAGAGCCGATCACAGGAAACCCGAGCGTTGAGAGGGCATCCAGAAAACAAGCAGCCAGACGTCCAAGCCCTCCGTTGCCAAGCCCCGCTTCGTTCTCCTGCTCTTCGAGCTTTTCAAAAGGATACCCAAGCTCAAAAAGCGCTGCTTTATAATCATCAAGCAACGATAAGTTGACCATGTTGTTGACTAAGGCGCGGCCCATCAAAAACTCGGCGGACAGATAGTACAGCTTTTTTTGGCCGCGTGCCTTGATCTGCTCGTCAGCTTTCGTCCAGCGGTCAAGGATGATATCACGCAGACTCAGCGCGACCGCTTTGAACATTTCCTCATCGGAAGCATTTTCAGGTTTGCGGCCGTGTCCCTTTATCAAATTGCTTTGTATGCTTTCCTTTATTATTTCTACGCACGTTCTCAGGTCCTGTTTTTTTGCCAATTTCTTATCCTCTTTTTTCTGCATATTAAGCTTTTGTTATTCTATGCATGCACGTATTATTGGTCAACTTTGTGTGCCGCCATGATCTGAAGATACAGCGCCGCATATTCATGAGCGCTTTTGTCAAAGCTTAGATCCTGCGCCATGGCATTCTTGATAAGCGCAGACAGCGCTTCTTTTTGTCTGTATACGCGCAGTGCGTCACACACTGAGCCCAGCATCTCATGCGCATTATAATTTGCAAATGTAAACCCGTTGCCCTTTCCTGTATCGGCGTTGTATGCAAAAACGGTGTCCTTAAGGCCCCCGGTCTCCCGGACGATAGGGAGCGTGCCATACCGCAGCGCTATCATCTGTGCAAGGCCGCACGGCTCAAACTGCGACGGCATCAGCAGAAAATCGCTTGCGGCATAAATCCTGTGCGCAAGCGCTTCGTCAAATTTTATCAGGCTGCGCACACGCTTATTCCAGCGTTCCTGCGCGTCGCTGAAAAAGTTTTCGTAGTCATGGTCTCCCGTGCCGAGCAGCACGAAACAAACATCTTCCGACATGATATCGCCGAAAACCCGCAAGATCAGATCGATGCCTTTTTGGCGCGAGAGGCGTGAGACAACCGACAGCAACGGCGTTTTCTTGCTGATTTTAAGGCCAAGTTCAAGCATCAGCGCTTCCTTATTTTTTTGTTTGAGCGTAAAAGTACCGGCATCATAGGGCTGTGCAATGTGCGGATCTGCCGCCGGATCATATGCGTCGGTATCGATGCCGTTCAAAATGCCAATAAGATCATCCGCGCGCGCTCTAAGAACTCCGTCAAGCCCTTCGCCGAAATATGGTGTTCTTATTTCCTGCGCATAAGACGGGCTCACGGTCACAATCTTGTCTGCAAAAACGATACCGCCCTTAAGAAAGTTTACACTGCCGTAAAGTTCAAAGTATTCAGGCGCATTGTAACGCGGGTCTATGCCCAGCATATCAGCAACAAACCCAAAATCAAACCGCCCCTGAAAGCCGATATTGTGAATGGAGAGCACTGTGCTTGACTTGCCCTGCAGGCATTGTACGTACTGCGTTTTGAGCAGCATGGGTACCATCGCGGTATGCCAGTCATTGACATGGATGATATCCGGTTCAAAGCCGATAAGCGGCAGAGATTCGATCACTGCGCGCGAAAAATACGCGTACTGCTCTCCCTCAAACGTTCCTCCGCAATAAACGGCGTGGCCGAAATAATATTCGTTGTCGATAAAGTAGACGGTTAAACCGTCCCAGTCGTACTCTTCGATGCCTGCGTATTGCGTACGCCACCCAAGCTCAATGCCAAAGCTCTTTTTATGTTCCGCCTTGTCTTTGAGCCTTTCTTTGATGGCGCGGTGGTAAGGCAGCATCAGACGCACATCAAAGCCCAGAGAGTGCAGCTTACGAGAAAGTGTGCCAACGACATCAGCAAGGCCGCCTGTCTTAATAAAAGGCGCGCACTCGGCTGCCGTCATCAGCACAGAAGGCAGCCTTTTTTCGCCGGCCAGATCATTTTTCTTATTCAATTCTATACCACCGACCCTTTGCGAATAATGCTTGGGTACGTCATGTCCCCTGAAAGGCGGCGGCCTTCACGAAAATGGCAGCTTTTATCGGCGATGACATATTCGAGTTCGCAGCTGCGGTCAATATCGCATTCCTGCATGATGATGCAGCCTTTGATCCTGGCGCCCTTGCCCACATGCACCCCCCTGAACAGCAGGCTGTCCTCTACCTCGCCGTCAATGACGCAGCCGTTTGCAAGCAGGCTGTTTTTCACCGCCGCATGCGGGCCGTATTTCACAGGCGCCTCATCTTTTATTTTTGTGTAAACCGGTTTCCCGGTATAGAACAAATCGCTTTGAACATCTGCACGCAGCATATCAAGGTTGAGCTGGTAGAAGGCCTTTACAGAATCAAGCCATCCGACGTAACCTCTGTGTTCGACGGCGAGTATGCGCAGATTTTTTACATTTCTGACAAGCGCGTCACTGATAAAGTCATAATTGCAGTGCGCAAAGCTTCTGTCAATGAGGTATTCGAGCAGGCTCTTGTGTATCAAAAATGCATCAAGGCTTAATTTATCTGAGCTTGAGTATTTAAAGTTGTAATCCATCTCGGTGACCCAGCCTTCTTCATCCGTGAAAAGCCGCAGATCACGAAGACGCGGTTCGCTGTCCTTGTTTGCTGATGTATAAAGCATCGTGATATCCGCTTTTTTCTCATGATGCTGCTTGAACATGTGTGAATATGTTGCTGAGTAAATGGCATTGACGCCCATCAGCAGGCAGTAAGGCTGCGTAGCGCGTTTGATGTAGGGCATGTTTCCCTTAATCGCATCGGTCATTCCGCGGTAAATGCCTGTGTTCTCTGCATGGTCAAACGGCGGCAGGATAAAGAGGCCGTCCGTCTTGCGGCTCAGATCCCACTCTTTGCCTGAGCCCAGATGATCCATCATCGACTGATAGTTTTTCTGCGTGATGATGCCTACGTTGCGGATACCGCTGTTGACAATGTTGGACAAATGAAAATCAATGGCACGGTAACGCCCTCCCACCGGCAGTGCTGCCACCGAACGCGCCAGCACAAGCTCGCGCAGATTGTGGTTCTCTTCTCCGGCATAAACAAGCGCAAATACATCTTTTATCATATCTCTACCCCAGCAGTCTTCCGGCAAATATTTTTTATGCACTCACTGTCAGGCTCAATGGCCTCACCCTGCTTGATGACAGCACCGTCTCTTATTTTGACCCCCTGGCCGATCACGGTGATCTTTGCATCTCCTCCGATAACACACTTTGCTCCGACCAAGGTATCTTCATCAATGATGGATCTGATAACAGTGCTGTTTTCATTGATCACTGTGTTTTGCATCACAATGCTGTCACGGACATACGCGCCCTTCGCGATCGTCACTTCAGGAAACAGCACGCAGTGCTCTACGTCGCCGTATATGTGGCAGCCTTCCGACACAAAGCTGTTTTTGATCGTTGCGCCATCTCCCATGTAATGCGGAGGCTGATTCGGATTGCGCGAGAAAACTCTCCAGTTCGGATCATGAAGATTAAGGCCTTTGTCATTTTCTAAAAGCTCCATATTGGCTTCCCAAAGGCTCTCGACAGTACCTACATCCTTCCAGTAGCCGTCAAAGCGGTAGGCAAATACCATCTCATCTGCTGCCAGCATCTTCGGTATGATGTTCTTGCCAAAATCATTGCTTGACTTTTCGTCAAGGCTGTCTTCTTCAAGATACTGCTTGACTTTCTTCCAGTTGAAAATATATACGCCCATGGAAGCCAGGGTGCTTTTGGGGTTTTCTGGCTTTTCCTCAAAGAAATTCACGCGGTACGTGTCATCGGTATGCAGCAGGCCGTATCTTGATGCTTCGGCAAGCGGAACATCAATGACGGCTATGGTTGCATCCGCTTCCGTTTGGATATGGTAACGCAGCATCGCACTGTAATCCATCTTGTAGATGTGGTCGCCGGAAAGCACAAGCAGATAATCAGGGCTGAATTTTTCGATAAAGCCGCTGTTTTGATGTATGGCGTTTGCGGTACCCTTATACCATTCGCCGATCGATGCTTTAAGATACGGCGGCAGTATGTAAACTCCGCCCGTATTGCTGTCAAGATCCCACGGCGCGCCCGTGCTGATATAAGAATTAAGCTCAAGCGGCTGGTACTGCGTCAAAACGCCGACAGTATCGATGCCTGAGTTTGTGCAATTTGAAAGCGTAAAGTCAATGATCTTGTATTTGCCGCCGTACGGGACGGCTGGTTTGGCGCGCGTTTTTGTGAGCACCCCTAGACGTGCGCCCTGTCCTCCTGCCAACAGCATCGCAATGCATTTCTTTTTGTTGATCATAACGCACCTCGCTTTCTTGATTTTCAAACTCGTAGTACACAGCCGACAAAGGCGGCAGCGAAAGGCCTGCGCTGCAGGGCAAGCCAGCAAACCCCAAAGCTTTGACGCTAACCTTGTTTTTTTTGCTGCTGCCGCCGCCGAAACAGAGTGCATCGCTCGAAAACACTTCTGTCAGTGTACCAAGCGCCGGCATCCCGATCAAATAATCTTCTATATGCACCGGCGTAAAATTAAAAACGCACACGCAGCACTGTGCCGCAGATCCTGTTGAGCGGCGCATGAACGCAAACGCGCTTTTTTGCGCTTCGTCCACATTGAGCCACATAAAGCCGTCCCATCCGTCATCTATCTCGTATAAAGCCGGGCATGTGCGGTAAAACCTGTTGAGCGCCTTTAGGTATTTTTGCACCTCGCGGTGCCGCTCATATTCCAGCAAAAACCAGTCAAGCCCGATCCTGTGATCCCATTCTATGAACTGGGCAATATCACACCCCATGAATACAAGCTTTTTGCCGGGATGCGCATACATAAAGCCCAAAAGCGCCCGCAGCGATGCGAATTTTTCATCATAGCTGCCGTGCATTTTATTTAGCAGGGATTTTTTCCCGTGCACGACTTCGTCATGCGAATATGGAAGTATATGATTCTCTGAAAAAGCATAGCACATGGAAAAAGACAATTTGTTATGATGGAACTGCCGGAAATAATGATCCATCGACATATAGGCAAGCGTATCGTGCATAAATCCCATGTTCCATTTGAAAGAAAAACCCAGACCCCCGTCGTAAGGAGGTTTGGTGATCTTAGGATACGATGTTGATTCCTCGGCGATGGTCACAACCCCCGGATGGCGTGTCAGCACAACAGCATTGAGTTTTTTCAGAAAAGCCACAGCGTTCAGATCGATGTTGCCGCCGAATTCATTGGGTACGTATTCACCTTCATTGCGTGCATAGTCTAAATAAAGCATGGATGTGACCGCATCCACACGTATGCCGTCAATGTGGTATAAATCAAAAAACATCATTGCGCTTGATACCAGAAAGCTGACGACCTCAGGCCTGCCGTAATTGAAAATCAATGTTCCCCACTGCGGATGATCGGCCTGTATAGGGTTGACATGTTCATATAGGCATGTCCCGTCAAATTTCGCAAGCCCGTGCGCATCTTTGGGGAAATGCGCGGGTACCCAATCCATGATGACGCCGATGCCTTTTTGGTGCATTTTATCGACGAAATACATAAAATCCTGCGGTATGCCGTAGCGGCTGGTCACCGCGTAATAGCCCGTCACCTGGTACCCCCAGGAATCGTCAAGCGGGTATTCCGTCACGGGCATGATCTCGACATGCGTAAAGCCCATATCGTCAAGGTACACGCTCAGTTCATCAGCGACCTCGCGCAAATTGGCGAACCGGTATCCTTCTTTGACGCGCCATGATCCAAGGTGCATTTCGTAGATAGCCATCGGCTGGCCGAGCACATTTTTTGAAGGGCGCCTTTGCATATAGTCCGCATCCTGCCAGCTATAGCCAAGGCTCCAGATCTTTGACGCCGTGCCCGGACGTACTTCTGCATGGAACGCAAACGGATCCGCCTTGAAAACAGACTGCCCGTCATACCCGACGATAAAATACTTATAAACGTCTCCGTCCTTTAAATCAGAAATAAAAGTCACATAAACGCCGCTGTTTCTGCGTTCCATTTGATTTTTGAGCGGATCCCAGCCATTAAAATCCCCTACCACGCTGACCGAACGGGCATTCGGCGCCCATACTACAAACCGATGCGCGCTAAGCTCAGAAATGTAATGGCAGCCGAATGTGGCATAAGCCTGCTGCGCTTCGCCGATATTGAAAAGGTATATCTCATCAGTATCAATGTACTTTTGATAATCTCTCATTTGCGCCACCCTTATCTGCAACAGCGAAGCCAATTGTCAAAAAATCATGCCGGGTACTGCAGCCGGCTTCGCAGTATAATTCGACCAAAGGCAACCATTTCCCTTTTTCTTTTATTCGGGTTATCGATGTATTACTGGGTTTTTTGTGACGCTTCCATCCGTCCTTTTCGTTGTTCTTAAAAAAGTACTTATCACATCATCACTGATCGAGCAACCAGCCGCGCCCAGATGCATGGCATTGAAAGCTCCGCACGCGCAGGCAAAATCCAGCGCTTCACGCGTTCCTGCACCCGCAAGCTTTGCGTGTATCAGCCCTGCACAAAAAGCATCTCCGCTGCCCGTCGTATCTTTAGGTTTTATGGCGAACGCCGGCACATGCCCGGAAAAATCAGCGCAGCGTGCATACACGCCCTTGCTACCCTGCTTTATCACCACGTTGGCGGCGCCGGCATCAATAAACGACTGCGCAGCATCAAAGACTCTGCAACCGTGTAAGAGCCGTCTGCATTCTTCTTCGCTCGGCAAAAAATAATCGATGTACGGCAAAAATGCACTGATGTCACTCAAGCTTGCATCCTTTTGTCTTATCATCGTATCGGCAAATGTGAGCAAACCGCTTTTTTTTACTGTCTTGAACAATTCGAGCAAGCCTTCATTTTCAAGGCCGGGCAGTGCCAGCAGGCCGGCAACCGATAACGCACGCGCTCTGGCAATACGCGAAAAATCTAGGTCTGCTCTGCAAAAATCCCTGTTGTTGCCGCGCTTGCAAAGAAAACAGCGTTTTCCGCCCTTTGACACCAGAACGATCGAAACACCTGTCGCTGAGTCAGCCGACACCGAGATGCGGGAAGTATCCACGCCGTGTTTTTGCATTTGGCCTGAAATAAAACTGCCAAAAGCATCGTCGCCGACGCGGCAGCTTAAAGACACTTTTCGTCCCAGTTTGGCGAGCAGTACAGCCTGATTGGCGGCATCTCCTCCCACGGCCATACTGATCGTTTCCATATCTGTATTGTCACGGTCAAATACACGGCTGTCTGCCGGCGCAGCAGTGACATCAATGACAACCAGCCCCAGCACGATCACGTCACAAAAATCATTTTTCATAAAGATAACCGTGCAAGCCATTCCCGATTTTTAGGAAACTCTTCTTATTCCCCCTTGGCTTTTCCATAGAATTAGCTTTCCCCTTAACGCAACATCATCCTGTCTGTCCGGTTCTGCTTATGCGCGTTTTTTTTAATCTTACCACATGGCTAACAGGATAAACAACCTAAACACATTTTGTCCGTGAAAATTGTTATATATTGTTAGATATGCCGGTTTCAATCTTTGCCTGCAGGGTATATATGAATGTACCAAGGGGCTGTTATTATGTTAAAAAGAATCCTCGATGCCGTAAAAGCATCGTACAGCGACAATTTACGTATTGCAGAAGCGTACAAGGCTGTCAATATCGAAAGGCTGAGATACATTTGCCCTTTTATACTTACTATCAACACACTGGGCATTTTTTTCTTTTTAATCTCAGATTTTTCTCCGGATGGAGCCGTGCAATTATGGCTTAATGGTTTGTTGTTCGCACACTCTTCCACAGCTGTCATTTTCGTTGTGATTTATTTTTTCATGAAAACCATCGCGCATCGGATGCACAGCCATTTGGGAATGGTTCTGTTCTACATCTCGGTAAGCTCCGTGATGGCACTGGCCGTTTCAACAGCTGTTTTTGACCAGCTTGTCACTTCAAGCATTACGCCTTACCTCATTGTCTCTCTCACTGTGGGTGTGGTCATCATCGTAAGCCCCTATCACGCTTTAGCCGTCTATTTTTTTTCCTACACCGCCTTTTTCCTGACCATAGGGATCTTTTCTGTTTCCCCGGCTCAGACTTTGCATGCCAGGCTGTATGGTCTGTTTGCATCGGTGATCGGTCTGGCGCTTTCTTATATGGTGTGGCGGCAAAACACTTCGATTTATAAACAGCGCCTTAAGATCGAACAGCAGCTCAAGCTGCTTGAGCATTCCAACAGAGAACTTGAGCGGCTTTCCTTTTATGATGTGCTGACACATTTGCCCAACCGTCGCTATATGGACGATGCTATAAAACGCGAATCCGCTTTGATGCAATTAAAAAAGCATCCGTCTTCTTTGATATTGCTGGACCTTGACAAATTCAAACACATCAACGACAGATTCGGACACCCCGGAGGAGACTGTGTGCTTGAGCAGCTGAGCACACTTTTGTCTGCCAGTATCCGAAGATATGACACATTGTGCCGGCTCAGCGGCGATGAGTTTGTGCTTCTTTTGCCGCAGACGGCTTTTGATGATGCGCTTGTCATCGCTGAATCTTTAAGAGCGCTGATCGCAACTCACGGGTTTAAGATCAAAAACCAGCCTGTCAATATCACCGCAAGCTTGGGCGTGACAAGGCTTTCTTCGCCCTTAACGGCGCCGGAGAGCCAGTATGCCCGTGCAGACCGTGCCATGTACAAGGCAAAAGAACAAGGCGGTAATTACGTATGCAAATAATACATCAAACCAATGGCTTTAAGGAGTATGATATGCCATTTTCGATAATAGGAGCGCTTAGAAAAGGCTTCAATATCAATGTTAATATTGACAATGAATGCATGCGTGTTAACTTAAAGCGGCTCTTCCCCTTCTGCACTGCTGCTATGGCCGTATATGCGCTCGTCTTTATGCTGACTTTTTTTATTGGCATGCAAGACCCGGTGCGTCTGGTCAGTGTTCTTCATTTTTATTTGGTTATTCTGGCTTGTGCGGGGGCATCATTAACAGCGTCGCTATGGTCAAAGCGGCATCCAACCGCTATTGCTTTTGGATATTTTGTTCAGTTCCTCTCTATTCTGATAATCGCCGCATTGGGGTTGTACAGTATTCTGCGCAGTTACCTTGTCTTTTCCTCTCCAATAGCGCCATATATCATTTCCTCATTGATCCTGAGCATGGTTTTCCTGCTGCGTCCCGGTTTGTCACTGCTTCTTTTTACAAGCATGTACGTCAGTTTTGTTTTCGTCATGCAAGCATTCACCGAAGCCGTCAGGCTGTCCAATTTGATCAACGGCTTTACAATCACTGCCGTTTGTTTTTTCCTTTCAGTGACCATGTGGAAATACAACCGTACGAATTTACTGCAGAAACGGCGGATCAGCGAGCATCAGGAAAGCCTTGAACAAGCCAATAAACACCTTGCCCAGATGGCTTATTATGATACGCTGACAGGATTGCCCAATCGCCGGTTCTTTTGCGATATCATCAAAAAGGAAACGGCCTTGATGCTGCGAAAAAGACACGAATCATTCCTGGTCATGCTCGACATTGACCATTTCAAGAGCGTCAATGACCAATACGGCCATACTATCGGGGATAGGCTGTTGATAGAGGCAGGCAGCGTATTGTCTGCAAATATCCGTAAATGCGACACGCTTTGCCGTCTGGGCGGCGAAGAGTTTATTCTGCTGCTGCCTCAAACAGCTAAGGACAGAGCCATGGCCATTGCAGAAAAGCTGCGAAAGCGTCTGGCTTTACATACTTTCACGTTCGGCAGTATCACGCTTTCTGTTACGGTGAGCATCGGCGTTGCCCGCCTGATCGACGACCCGTCGGCGACAGTGACCAAGCAATACGCAAATGTTGACAGGGCGCTGTACAAAGCCAAACAGGCCGGCAGAAACTGCATAAGAGCCCTTTAGCGTTTGTCCGGCCGGCTTCCTTGACAAAGCCTCTAAAGCAGGTATATACTTTGCCTCATTGAGTGCTTTTTAAGGATGAAAAATGGATCATACAAAACAACTGGGGACTGCGCCGATACTAAAGCTGGTTATTAAGTTTTCCATGCCGACAATACTCGCCATGATTGTCAATGCCATCTATAACATTATTGACCGCATCTTTGTCGGCCATTTTGTGAGCGAGGATGCACTCGGCGGGCTGACTGTCGCGTTCCCTTTTATGATCGTGGTATTATCTCTCGGTACGCTTTTTGCCATTGGCGGCGCTGTGCTCATTTCCATCAAGTTCGGAGAGCAAAACCCGGATGAAGCCAACAGATTTTTCGGCAACACTGCGACGCTGATCGTCCTCTCCAGTATCGTGATGTCGACTGCGGGCATGCTGTTTCTTCCGCAGATTCTGGGCCTTTCCGGCGCGACAGAGGCCAATATGCCTTATGCGCTTTCTTATATGCGAATTATACTGCCCTGCTTTATCTTCCAGCTTTCCTCATTCACCATGGCAGCGATTGTGCGCAGTGAAGGCAAGCCTGTATTTTCTATGGTCAGCCAAGTTGCCTCAGCTGTCACCAACATTATTTTGGACTATGTTTTCATCGGGCTTCTTGGCATGGGCGTCGAAGGTGCCGCCATCGCGACTGTACTCGGCCAGCTTGTCGGGTTTTTGATCCTTTTCCGCTACTTTTTTATTAAAAAACGCAGTCTGCTCAGGCTCAAGGCCGCAAATCTGATCCTTAAGCCTGCTCTTGTCGGCCGCATATGCATCATAGGTTCTTCAAGCTTTGTGATCAATTTCGGTACGGGCATATCGGCAGCTTTTACCAACATGGCGCTCAAGCAATACGGCGGCAATGCCGCCATCACATCGTACGGCGCGATCAACAGCCTTTTTACGCTTGTTTTGATGCCTGTACTCGGCCTTCTTCAGGGTATCGGCCCTATTATGGGATACAACCACGGCATGCGCCAGCGTGCGCGCGTTTGGAAAACGCTTTGGACGGGTGTCGGGCTTGGTACCGCATTTACCGTCACCATGTTTGCGCTGTTCCAATTGTTCCCGGTCGCTTTTGCTTCGCTGTTTCTTGATCCGAATTCACCGACTATGGCTGTCTGCGCGCACGGGCTGCGGCTGCAGATGATTGCCCTGCCCGCACTTTGCTTCAGCGTGCTCTCCACCGCGTATTTTCAGTCAACCGCCAAGGGTCATATAAGTCTCTTGATCAGTACACTTCGCCAGGTTCTTGTGATCGCATCCGTGTATACGCTTCCTTTATTCTGGCAGCTCGACGGCGTCTGGCTGGCCAGGCCGGCGGCAGATTTTCTCATGGTCGGGGTGTCGGCGATCATGCTGGCAGCCGACAGGCGCGCACACCGCATGGTCATGGCGCCGGAACAAGCCTAGCGCAAAAAGGGCGGCAGCAACCCGCTCGCCCTGTTCCTTAAGTAAGGCCTTTTGCCTCTTTGTCTATACTGTTTGTAAATTACTCGTCGTGATGACAAAGCATCCCCGCCATTTGACGACTCTTTTGTTTTCTTCGCCGAATGCTTCGGGCAGATCCGGGCAAGCCGGGGTCATTGAAGGCGTCAGGTTATTTGCAACTGCAAGATCTGTAACTGCAACGCTTTCTATCGACGGCAGAGCCATAAGCGAACAGCTGCCGCCGACCGGCTCATCCACGCTGACACAGCCGGCAGCGGAAAGCCAGCCTAAAGGGTCAGCGGCTTGCGCTAGCGTGCAATCACCGGACGGGTTTTCATCGTCAAAGATCGCGGCCTGTTCCTTTAAACCAAATTCCAGCCCGCTTGGTACGACCGGAAAGGCATTGCAGATATAAGGGATCGTACCAGTCACATAATAAAGGATCATCTGAACTGGCCCGATATCCGGTACGTCGATCACATCTTGCTTGCAGGCGATCTGAAGGCTGCTTATATCAAACAGCACGCTTTTCACACCGTTTGTTTCTGCGAAATCTTCATCCAGCACAAACGGCGCAGGGAGTTCTGCTGTTGTGCAAAACGGTACTCTCACTTCAGCCATGATTATTTTGCCTCCTGGTTTTTAGCGATATTTTTTGTTCTATAATAAGGTATTCGCGCAAACGTGCCGTGTGAATTTAAAATCCGTCATGGTTGGTATTACGTATCAAAAGAGCCGAGACAACGGCTCCCGGCTCTCATCTATGTGAAAAGAGCAATAATTTGGAGGGCAATTGCTCTTTTACATACAGCTATCTTGCCCAAAATCTCGCAGCTTAAAACCAAAACATGCCGTTTTTAAAGTTTTTTATGGATAACTGCAAGAAATATTATCTTTTTTTCTTGAATAAGGTGTAAAAATTCCGACAGGCCGAGCGCCTACCTTTTTGTCATAACGGTTGAATAGTCCCTCTGGGTATGGCTTTTTCACTAACCAAACCAAAGCACAGCCCTTTGTCGCCGCAGTGTACACTGTCTAAGTTACACACACCCCATTAATTGGCATCAGCGTGCAGAGCAGCTGCGCATTATTCTCTTGATTGTTCAAAGCTGACGACCTTCTTAATGCCCTGCAGTCTTGCTGTTATCCGCCCTTCCCCGGCGTCATGCAGTTTTTGGTACAACAGCTTTGATAAATCATCTACGCTCACGCACGAGAAGTATTCGGCCTCCGGGATGATGACATCGTACAGTTCCTCTGCTTTTGAAAAAACACCAACGCTTAAAAGGCTGTCTCCCCCGAGGTCCTCGATAAAATGATCCGTATCCTTGATATCTGCCTGTTCCATGTCAAGGACATCCGCAAAAATCTCCCTGACGCGGCTTTTTATTTCTGAAAACTCCGTTTTCTTAACATCTCCTTCTGAAGTTGCCGCCTTTTTTTCATTCGTGTGCAAAAGCAGATTGCTGCGGATATCTATTTCCTCAAATCCGCCTTGTCCGCGCATAAGGGCTTCTTTGACTTTTTGCCTGCGTACCTTGATGCCGTTGGCAATCGGCAGTTCATCAAATGAGAGATACGCTCTTTTTAGCTTTTTGTATATCGGCAGCAGGCCGTTGATACGCGAAATTTCCTTGACAAGCTCTTCTACCTTCGTTTTGTCCTTTACATCCTCGCCCATATAGACAACGAGCGTGATATCATCATAAACGCCTGCCGAGGCGATCCCAGCCACACAGATGTGCACGGCATGCGGCAGCTCAGAAAAGCTGTCTTCAAGCTCATCAGGATAAATGTTCTCTCCCGATTCACCCACGATAACGTCTTTTAACCGCCCTTCAATATAGTAACGCCCTCCTTGCTCACGCGCGATATCGCCGGAGGAAAACCAGCCCGGTTCACGTGCGGTGTACACTCCGTCGACCATGCGCCCGGAATGTATAGCGTCTCCGCGTATCTGCAGCTCACCCGCCTTTTCGCCCTCGGACAAGGACACGATGCGGTACTCCATCGGAGAAAAAGGTTTGCCGACACTCGCGTCCAGCCGCCTGTCAATATGCATGCACAGTTCCACCGAATCGATACCTGTCTCTGTCATGCCAAAGCCCGTGACAAGCGGGTATCCTATCGAGTTGATGATCTTGAGCGTCTCAGGCTGTATGTGCCCGCCGCCGCTGATCAGAAACTGTATGCTGCCGCCCACAAGCTTGTCCTGCAGTTTCTTGAAAAAAACCGCGGAAACCAGCTTGCGCCCGAACCTGCCCAATCGGCGCTGGATTTTGATGCTCAGATCGCTGGCATTCAAGAGCTTTTCATAGGTCTTCTCTCCCTGCAGCCTGGCTTTGCGCAATAGTCCCTTCGCCACGCTGTTCCAAAGCAGCGGCACAGCATATATATGCGTGACCTTGTGTTGTTTGCATGCCGAAAGTATGACTTCCGCGTTTCTGTTTTTTATAAAAACCAACGTTTTGCCAAAAAAGGTATACCACATATAGACTGCGATCAGCCCAAAAATATGGTGGAACGGCAAAAATGCAAGCTGCTTGATGCTTTTGTCGTTGATGATCTCTTTGTTGTTTTTGTAGATATAATCCGCCAGCAGCACCTGGTTGCAGATCGCTTCTTCGCTGTAAACATACACTTTTGGCGTGGATGTCGTGCCGGATGTGCAAAGTGCGATGGCGTTGCCGTACTCAGATAAGTAAACCGTATCGTCGGCCTTGGTATTTAAAAAATCCTTGGGAGATATACACATCACACCGCCGACGCCAAAAGGCGTGTCTGTCACGATGGTGCGCGAACCCGCCTCGCGCAGCACATGCCTAACCTGCGTATCATCCGCGTTGGCATCAAGAAGCAGCGGTCTGTATCCGGCCAGGATCACAGCCCAGAAGGCAGCAGGCCAAAGCGGGTTATTGGCATAGCGCAATCCCACAAAGCTGTTTTTTTCAACATCTTTGAGCTTCTGCGCAAGAACTAAGGCGCCCGATACGGTCATGTTCTCGTAGTCTGTAAAGCTTATTTTTTTGATGCCGTCTCCGTCATCATACTCGGCAGCAACTGCATCTGCGTTGCTGCAAATGAGAGAAAAAAGGTTCTTAAAGCTTTTTTCTTCTCTTAACGCGGCAAGTTTCCTTGTCACCATATTCATTTTCTTTTTGATGCCTCCAAAAATCAGTACCACCGGCTTAGCCGGTGGTATGCTCTAGCCCTATAAGGGCATGTTACCGGCTTGCGCTTGCAAGCGCATTGAATCGTTTGCCAACCGCATAATATTCTCTGGCCGACCCTAAAGGGTCTTGTTACTTGCCTTTGTTCGTCGGCTTACCCGTAAACGGGTCAATGTACTCCTTCATGCTTATCTGATCTGCGGTGGCGTCTTCCTGTAGCTGCCTTCGGATATATTCCTGCATCCTTTTCGCATTTTTCCCAACCGTATCTACGTAGTATCCTCTACACCAAAAATGCCTGCTTCCGTATTTGTATTTCAGATTCGCATGCCTATCAAATATTATTAGTGAGCTTTTTCCTTTCAGATACCCCATTACCTGAGATACGCTCAATTTCGGCGGTATTCTCACTAGCATATGTACATGATCTGGGCATAGCTCTGCTTCGATTATTTCTATCCCCTTTCTGTCACACAGCTCCCGCAAGATTTTCCCTATGTCTTTCTTCAGCTTCCCATAGATGACTTGTCTTCTGTATTTCGGCGCAAACACAATGTGATACTTACATTCCCACATAGTATGTGCTAGACTATTCTTGTCCATTGGACTGCCTCCTTTGTTTTTGATGCGGTCGGCAAACCTCATCATTTTAACATAGGAGGTATTTGCTTGAAGCTAAAGCTCGCTGTCTTCCCCCGGCATAGCCGGGGGTTTATTTGATTTTGACCGCTTTGCGCTCAAAATCACACTAAAGTGTACAATAAAATATAAATGCGTCCAAAGTATGAACGCATTTATACTAACATAGTATAAGTCTGTATTCTATGGTGTTTTGCAGGATTCTTTGTGCACAAGTCTTTTTTGACGTTCAAGCAGGTATTTTTCAAAGCGCTCCATTGTCAGATTAACGATCAGCTCATCCGGAAAATCATTCTCTTCCAGTATGCGCAAGGCTACAGAATGGCGCCCCAAGTTATAAGCAAAGTGCGCATCGCTCGAAACTGCCACCCGCACACCGTAACGCTTACATAGTGCCAGATACCTGACCGCATTGGTGATCCCGCCGGGCCGGAAACTGAAAGACTGGTCATTGACTTCAAGCAGTTTTCCGTTCTGTGCCGCCGCTTTGACGACAGCCTCGTAGTCAAGCATATAGGAAGGGCTGTCGGGATGTGCGAGCATATCCACATGCGGATTGTGCAGCGCGCCTATCGAGGCCTGTGTATCCGCCTTTTTGCCGACTGACCGCATCACGACATCATGCAGTGCCGCGATCACAAAATCAACTGACTTAAGGTATTCATTGCGCACATCCATTCCGCCGTATAAATCGATGATGTTGGCCTCCAGCCCCGGATAAACACGCACTCCGTCGATGTGGCGGGGCAAGAAAGGATAAGTCAGCACGTTGAATTCCGGCGGCGCGGCTTGCATCGCAGGCCCGTGATCCGTCAGCACAAAACCCTTAAGCCCGATCTTTGCGGCTGCAGCTGCATTTTCCAGCAGCGTCGAATGTGCATGCCCGGAAAGCACCGTATGCGTATGTGTATCAACTTCTATTCTCATTTTTATCTCCAAAAAATATTTTATTCCAGCAGCTCAAACGCTTTTTTGACTGCGCCCGCCGCGTCGGGGGCATAGCCGTCAGCGCCTATGCTTCTGGCATAATCTTCAGTTATCACCGCACCGCCTGCCAGCACCTTTGCCGGAAGGCCGCTTTTTTTTACGAGCGCGATCACGTGCTCCATTTCACTGGCCGTTGTCGTGATCAAGGCCGACAACGCAATGATATGCGCTCCATGCTTTTTGGCAGCTTGCACTATTTTTTCTGCCGGGACGTCTTTGCCAAGGTCTATAACTTCGAAGCCGTGGTTGCGCAGCAGCATCGCGACAAGGTTTTTACCGATATCGTGTATGTCTCCACGCACTGTCGCAATAATGACTGTCTTTTTGTCCCCTTTCGAATTGGTGACAGCAAAATGCTTCTCTAAGTAATCAAACGCCTCGCGTGCGGCTTCCGCACTGTAAATGAGCTGGGGAAGAAAATACGTACGCGCCTCAAAACGCGCCCCCACCTCATTGAGTGCCGGTATGATCATCGTATCGATGATATTTTGGGGCGTTTCGCCCTTAAGCATCTGTTTATCAATAAGAGCCGTCACGGTGTTCTTTTTGCCTGTGAGCACGGCTTCATAGATACTGTCAGCCGTTTGTACCGGCTGCGCACTGGCATAACGCTTTAAATAGCGCTCAAAGCCGATGTCCCGCCCCGACAGCGCCTCGGCGGCAAGCCCGATCCCCATCAACTGCCCGTCGATCGGATTTAAGATAGCGGCAGACAGGCCGTTGGCCATTGCCGATATGAGATACGCCGCATTGATAAAGCCGCGTTCGGGCAGCCCGAAGGAACCGTTGGATATCCCAAGCACGGTGAAAAATCCATTCTCTTTGCACCATTTTACAAACTCGAGCGTCTCTTTGGCGGCACCCGGATCTGACGATACGGCCATGACCAGCCCATCAATCAGCATGCTCTCTTTGCCGATGCCTGCAGCCTTTAACGTTTCGTATGCCTTTTTGACCTCTTCGATACGTTCCCCAGCCGTGGCAGGCACGCCATCATCGCCTATCGGCAGCAATATGAACATCGGTGCATATTTTTTGATGACAGGCAGCAGCTGCTCTATATGCTTAGCCTTTGTGGACAGCGAATTGACAAGCGCGCGTCCCGGATAAATGCGCAGCGCCTGCGCGATCACATTCGGATCGGAAGAATCGATGCATAGCGGCAATTTGGTGTGCACGGATAAGAGCTCCAAAGCGTTTGTCATGGCGGCCATTTCGTCAGCGCCAGGCACTCCCATGTTGACGTCTAGGATGTGCGCGCCGCCCGCTTTTTGCTCATAAGCCATATCAAGCACAATGCCGAGGTCTCCCGAGAGTATCGCCTGCTTGAGTTTCTCTTTGCCGGTCGGGTTGATGCGCTCGCCGATCACGCGCAACCCTTCGCCGAAAACCACCGTTTCACTGACAGATGTCACCGCAGAAGGCAGCGAACTGAGCCACATTTGCGGCTTTCTGCCAGCTGTCTCCTGCGCGATTGCCCGGACATACTCAGGGTCGGTGCCGCAGCAGCCGCCAATCAGGTTCGCGCCCGCGTCGCAAAGCGGCGCGATAAAAGCCCTGAAAGCTTCGCAGGAAAGATCAAAAACAGTCTTACCGTCTTTCACCGTGGGCATGCCAGCATTCGGCTTGACGA
Organism: Christensenellales bacterium; assembly: GCA_040768905.1. Lineage (GTDB taxonomy): Bacteria > Bacillota > Clostridia > Christensenellales > SZUA-584 > SZUA-584. The sequence continues at coordinate 570,929 of JAXGMA010000001.1, read as the reverse complement.
TGAGAGGCACGGATGAAACCTGTTTCATCTTTTTCACGATCGGAAGCATTTGCTCCGGGCCGGTCGAACAGTTAACGCCCACCGCATCTGCGCCCGCGCTAATAAGGGCGATGGCTACAGCCTCTGGTCCTGTGCCCGTCAGCGTGCGCCCGTGAACATCAAACGTCATACTGACCACCACCGGCAGGCTGCAGGCTTCCTTTGCCGCGATCACGGCTGCTCTGGCCTCCGAAATATCGATCATGGTTTCAATGGCGATAAAATCCACACCGCCGGCTTCGAGCGCTTTGATCTGCTGCTTATAGATATCCACAGCGTCTTCAAAAGCCAATTCTCCAAGCGGCTGCAAAAAAGCGCCTGTGGGGCTGACATCACCGCCGACAAAAGCCCTGTTGCCTGCGAGCTCTGCTGAAATGCGCGCGAGCTGCGTATTGATGCGCTCTGTCTCCTTCTGCAGGCCAAAATCCTCAAGCTTTTTTGCGTTGGCACCCAAAGTACAGGTATAGATGGCGCGAGACCCTGCGGACAAATATTGCCGCTGTATATCAAGCAGTATATCTTTATTTTCCAGCGCGAAAAGTTCGGTGCAAACGCCCGGTTTCATGCCGTTTTTCTGCAGAAGAGTCCCTGTTGAACCGTCAAGCACCAGCAAACGCTCTTTTATATATTCCAAAAAAGAAAGACCGTCGACTTTCTTCATCCTTCCACCCCCGCTATGGCGATCACCGACTTTTCCGGAGAAAGCATATATTTGTCATTAAGATCAACGCCCAGCGTATGCATCTTGAGCCATCCATAGAATAACCTTTGATACGCAATATCAAGGTCCCCGTAGCCTGCGCTGAAGCGGTGCTTGGTCAGTTTTTTGCCCACGCGCCGCAATGCTGCATTCTTTTTGGCCGCGATCACACCCAAAGCTCCGTCCACACACTCCGAAGCGTAGGCATCCAGCACCAACGCTTTGAGCCCTTCTCCCTGCATCATGGCCTCGTTGATCTTCTCCACATTGGAGGCTGAAAGCGCCGCACACATCAGGTAGGCCTCTGTGCTTGAACGCAGCAAGCCTTTGAGCTTTTCCGATGTGATGATCTCTCCGTTTATTTCTATCAACCCTTGCCGCGAGACTGTCACAGGCAATACAAGCGCTTTTCCGCTCACGTGAAAAACCGTTTGCGCATAATCCATCAGCGTGTTGATCTCACGCTCAATGTCTTTGGGCATCTGCGCCCCTTTTGCGCCCATTCTGCGCATCACGTTTTCTTTGCCTGGTGTATACGGAATATACGCAAACTGCTCCATTTTTTTACCTCAGATGCTATCATACACCACCTGCTTTTAATATTCAACCACTTGCAAATTGTGTATGTATATGTTTAAATAATTACGATTTGAACAGCCGACGCAATGACAGGAGCGAACCATGCATATCATTGACCATCTGACATCCAAAAAAGCCGCTTTTTCACTTGAGTTTTTCCCGCCCAAGCCCAGTATGCCTCTTGATTCCGTGTATGGCGCTATAGAAAAGCTGTCGGTGTTTTCACCATTGTTTGCCAGTGTCACCTACGGAGCAGGCGGCAGCAACCAGGGCCGCACCATCGAGGTGGCATCCCATGTTCATGATATGGAATTGGAGGCGATTGCGCATTTGACGTGTGTGGGCGCAGATGTGCAGCAAATCGACAGCGTGCTTGACGCGCTTGCTTCAAAAGGCATCCGCAATGTGCTTGCGCTGCGCGGCGATGTGCCTGAAGGCATGAACAGGTCTGATGCTTTCATGCATTTTTCCTATGCAAGCGATTTGATCGGCCAGATCAAAAAGCGCGGCGGTTTTACCATCGGCGCAGCGGCTTACCCTGAGACGCATTACGAAGCGGCGTCTCTTGAAGAAGATATTGCAAACCTTAGGCGCAAAGCCGAGGCCGGCGCGGACTTTTTTGTCACACAGCTGTGTTTCGATGAAAATGCCATCGCGGAGTTTTTTGAAAAACTCTATAAAGAAGGCATACGCACGCCCGTTTCCGTTGGCATCATGCCTGTTTTAAGTCCAAACCAGATCATTAAAATGGCACTGCTCTCTGCATGCTCCTTGCCGGCACGTTTAAGCAGAATTGTCAGCCTTTACGGCAATGATTCGCAAGCCTTTAAAGAAGCCGGGCTTGCATACGCGGTGCGTCAGATTGACGCACTTAAACAGCACGGCATTAATAAATTTCATATTTATACGATGAACAAAGCCGATGAAATAGAGCAGCTCCTGATTCAAAGCGGCCTCTCAAACAGAGTTTGATTACCTGATTCTTTTGCGTTTTTCTTTATACATATCAATATCCGCACTGCTGATTAGCGTATCGGCATTTTCATCCGGCGTATAAACAGCCTCAGTAAAACCAAAACTTAATGATATGCCCCCGTTGATTTGGTGTTTGGCCACAGCCTTCTCTATTCGTATCGCAAGCAGGCGCGCCTGCGCTGGCCTTATTCCCGGCAATATGAGGACGAACTCATCGCCGCCGAGACGGCAGACATAGCCGATCTCTTCCACATGGTTTTGCAGCATATCGGCAGCTAAGCGTATCAGCTTGTCCCCTTGGTCATGGCCGCAAGTGTCATTGATATGCTTTAGTCCGTCGATGTCCGCAAAACAGACAGTCAGCGGCAGCCGTTTTCCTTTGCATTGTGCGTATACCTCATGCAGTTTTTCGATACCTGCGCGCCTGTTCATCAGCCCTGTCAGGGTGTCCGTCCTTGCCATCTTCTCCAGTCTTTTTTCCGCATACCTGAATCCGGTGACATCCGAAACCAAGGTCGCGACAAACGTTTTTGGGCCGCCCCTTACTGCATGATGGGCGATAGCATAACTATGCCCCTGCTGATCCGTATATTCGCACAAACGGCGCTTGCCGGCACGCATATCTGCACGCAGCTGCCCGCTGATCATAAGGGCATTCAGGTCTTTAAAAAGCGATTCGTAGGCTTTGTTTTTATACAAGAGCCGCATCGACGCTGCGTTCCATAGCGCGAAACCCTCAGGCAGCGCGTCAAGGCCCTTTTTTATCAAGGCAGCCTGTGATTTGCCATGTTGTTCCGGTAATAATGCTTTTAACAGCAACAAGCATTTCTCAAGCTCACCAAAAAGCTTTGGATCCACACGATGATCAAAAAAATAGAGTGCTGCGCTTTGTGTGCCGCATTTTTTTGTATAAGGTATATATATGGCATCGGGCGCGTCCCTTAATCTTTTTTGTCTTTCCATTTCGCTGTCGGCATTTTCATCAAAACCAGCGCAAAGAATGGGTACACAGACGCTTCGTCTCTGCCTCCATTCACCTTTTATCAGATATCTCTCCTTTGTTTTCTCATACAACGCAGCATAAAAAGCCCCCGCAAATCGGGCTGTAAGATGCAGCCAAGCCAGAAGGGGCTGCTTGTGGCCGTCAATGAACAGATCGCAGATCTTTAGGATGACTGTATTTACGTTTGTCCGTTCGTATGGTTCGATACGCGTCAACACACCAACAAGACACGGTTCATTCTGAAAATTTATTTGGCTGACAGTGATCTCTGCTGAAAGGCAGCCACACTTTAACTTCATTTTAGCTGTACATTGTGTCATGGCTCCGTTTTGTAAAGCTAAGAAATTTTCTTTGTCCTGCCATATGTCGAAAAAATCAACCCCGCATGCAAACCCGTATTTTTTGGCCTCCAGATTCACATATAACAAACTGCTCTCTTTTTTTCTTATGATCAAAACCGGGACTGGCAGCGCATCAAAACAACGGCAAATGTTTTTATCCATGAGTAAACTATCCTTATACAACCATGCTTAATATTGCCTGTATTATATGCAAAAAGGTGCAAAAAAAATGCCGAAACATGTTCTGTTTGGTTTTTTTATTTAATATTATTTTTTTTTATAAAATAGCTAGAATTCTTATTACAGTCTGTGGTATAATAACAGCTGTATGTGTGTTATGGATAACTTGTGTATCGGTTGTCTTCACAATGTGAAACGACTTTGATACGACACATCTCCCTATTTTTATGGCAAACTTCGAGTTTGCCAATTTTTTTGCCGTTTGATTTAAAAAAATTGACGCTTGAAAAAGAATATGCTATATTAACTTGGCGCGCCGAAGTGATGGAATTGGCAGACGTGACGGACTCAAAATCCGTTGGTAGCGATACCGTGTGGGTTCGAGTCCCACCTTCGGCACCATTGACAGCATTGCTTTTACATCAAGGCATGACAACAGGCCTGACATCTATGTATGGCTCCTTGGAAGGACATCAAGTGTTACAGTTTTTGGAGAAGCTGCCGAATCTTTTTGGCGGCTTTTCCTTACTGTTTAGCTTTTCTTACTTCGCGCCTGCCACCACTTACTCCAACTGCAAATGCTTTTCTCTACAATCGTTTCCACAGTTATAACTGCAGAAAAACGGCTTATGGCTGGCCGTTTTTCTGCAGAATGGTGTGTATGTGTGTTGTCCTTAAGATTAATATGTTTTTAATCCTCGTCAGTTCCGCGGTTGTTTTGTCCCTTGCCTTTTCCGTTACTGCTGCCGTGCCCTTTTCCCCGGTCTTCTGTTTCGGTTTTGTCTTTTTTATCAGCCCCTGTATCCCAGCTTAGGTCTTCTTTCCACTCAAGGTCATAATCCCACGCAAGTAAGGCTTTTATGGTTTCTTCATCAAGCCCGAGGCCCGCCGCCGCTTGCCTGAACTGAAGCTGAGCCTGAGCTCTCGCTGCAAAGAATACCTGCCTCGCTTCCAGCCTCCTGCTGCGGAATTGCAGATGCAGCTCATTTCTTGACTGTTTGAACTGATCCAAATCTTTGGTTGTTTTAAATGCATTCTGGATCTGGGCTTTTTGCGTTTGCATCTCACGGTTGACTTGTTTTTTCGTCTGCACAAACTGCTGCTGCGCAGCTCTTAAAGCGGCTTCATAATCTCTGATAGCCTGCAGGAGAATATCCTGCTGCTCTTGAGTCAAGCCGCTGATCAAATCTTCCAGGTTTACTTCTTCTTTGTTCCCAAAAACATCTTCCGGATCCTCAATAAGCGCCATCAATTGCCCCATTTTATATGCGCTGTATTTAAGCGATGCCTCTTCAAATGCAATACCCTCTTGCTCGGCAAGATATTTGATGACCTTATATCTGCCCGGTGTCATGCCCGCTTCTTTGGCAGCCTCCACGATCGGGTTGGTGACACGGGAGGCCACAACATCGCAGGCGATACCAAGCTGCTCTAAGGTCTGATTGGCGGTATCTTGTATGCTTGCTAAAAGCTCTTCATCCTGATCGCCGCAGGCTGTGATCACAAGCGCCTCATCCCCGCTGTCGAAGTATCCTTGCTCAGCGATGGCGTTAATGATAAGACTGATCGCTTCCTCAGGAGAGAGCCCAGTGACTTGACTGGCGATGATGATCTCTTCTCCGTCATCGTTATAAGCCTTCGCGTCAACAACGATCCCATCCTTAACGATCAGCCTGATGCTCGGGTTGATATCAATGGAAATATAACTTATATGCGCCGCTTGTTGGGCTACTTCTGCCTGCGCCGCGGCCTCAGGAACAGAGACCGACGCGGGCTTATCTTCTTTTTTCAACTCTGTGATGCCTGCGCACCCGGACAGCAGCAATACTGCTGCCAATGCCAGCAAGGTGACCGTGGCGATGGTTCTTTTGTATTGACGTTTCATTTTCTTTCCTCCCTGATACTTTTATAAATGGCCTATCTCACAGAACCGCTCTGTGGATCGGCTTTGCTTGGATTGCATTTCCTCTCGTCTCTGTCTTTTTGTTCCCTGTTTTTATCAGGCTGCGTCTTCTCCTTGGGTTTGACATCGTTTTTGTTATCACCATTTTTTTTGCCGCTTGAATTCCCATGGAAAAACTCATTCTCTTTTTTTGAACCATTGGCATTGTCGTGTTCGGTGGCTTTGCTACCGCGTACAGAATCGATCAAACCTGCAACATCTTGCCCGCTGATGCCCATTTCCATAGCTTTTTCATATAATAAAGCGATTCCCGGCTTTGCTCTTTGCCTTTTGGCTTTCTCGTATTCTTTTTTTGTGCTTTCGAGCACAAGCACCTTAGCCGTTATGCCTGCAGATTCATTGACCGCGGCCTCTATTCTTTCGGGCGCCATACCGGGCGTATCACCGAAATGCGCAACCAGCACACAGCTGTTCTGCTGCAAATACCCCTGCTTGGCAGCAGAACGCACGATTGCGCGCAGCGTATCTTCAAACGAAAAACCAGGAAACGTTAAACCTTCGAGCAGTTCTGCAGCGTCATCATTTTCGGCTGTCACAAACAGCACTTGATCGTTGCTGTCCGTTTGTATACTGATGCTCGGGTTAATGTCTATCGTATAATAGCTGACGGTTTGCTGGGTGGGCACCCATAAAGCGATCAAAGCCGCGCAAACAAGCAAGGCCGCCGTGCAGAGTAATGCAAAACGCGGGAACATACGCGCAGGAGTTGCGGCCTGCGACTTCTTCTGTGTCTGCTCATAAGCCATGCGCAAAACATTTTGCCGCAACGCATCGCCGGCAGGCCGTTTTTCGAACCGTATTTTTTTTAACGCATTGTCTATATCAAACAATGTGCTCTTCCTCCATTTGCATCCGAAGCGTTTTTTTGGCCGCATTGAGCCTCGATTTGACCGTTCCTATCGGCAGCCCCAGTACTTTTGCGCATTCCTTATAATCCAACCCTTGAAAATAATGCAGAATCACCGTGATCCTGTGTTTGTCCTGCAGTTGTGCGACCTTCGAAACAAGCCATTTATTGTTGAGGTTATTGATCGCCGTGTTTTCTGCCGTTTCATCGTCAGCGGCGATCGCCAGCGCGTATTCAGCTTCTTCACCGCTGCTGATGATGCGCTGCGCAGTCTTCTTTCTGCGGACGCTGTCTTTATAGCTGTTGACACAGATAGTGTACATCCAGTTTTTGAATGAGCGGGTACAGCTTTGCGGCCGCTGCATAGCCTTTAGCCACATCTGCTGATATAAATCTTCCGCGTCCGGCCGGTTCATGGTCAATTTAAGGCAAAGTCCAAACAAGCTGTCCTCGTACCGCAAAACCAGCGTCTCTATCGCACTATAGTCTCCGCTTGAAAAGGCTTGCAATAGCTGCTGCTCTTCCTGCATGTCCTGCCCCTTTACTGTTATAGACGTATTATAAGCTTTTTTGTTCATTGTATATATACACCAAAAACCGGTATCACAGAAAATCTTTTTGAAAAACCCATGAGTAACGATCAAAGAGCTGCAATCATCATCGAGGTTTTGGCTGTTTCGTATAAGTGCCATACCTGATTGGCTGCTTGCCGCATATGGTGTACTGTTTCCGGGCAAGCTGTAACTATAAATCAATGATCAGAGGTCGTGTTTTGTTTCCGGATAAGGTGTATTACGAGCCCTCCGCGCTGGATTATACGCTCGGCAAATTGCTCAAACTCAAGTTTATAGATGTTCCGTGGATATCCATAGAAAACCATAACAATATAGAAGAACTGCGCACCTCCGCGAACGCACAGTTTCCAAAAATGAAGCGCCATCTGATCATTGGCGTGCGCAAATCATTAAAGCACGCGCCCAACCGCAAAGTATCTGATTTTCTTGTGCCATATACTTCGTCGGGCTGCAGCGCTATGTGCCTCTATTGTTATCTGGTATGCAGCTACAACAAATGCGCGTATTTAAGGCTGTTCGTCAACCGCGAACAGATGATGGACAAACTCATAAAAACATCGGAACGCGCCGGTAAAGACCTGGTTTTCGAGATCGGCAGCAACAGCGACCTTGTGCTCGAGAACACCATCACCGGCAATCTTAAGTGGACTGTTGAGCATTTTGGCAAATGCAAAAAGGGCTGTCTGACGTTCCCCACCAAGTTCGATATGGTTGAGCCTCTGCTGCCGCTCAATCACAGGCGGCGCATCATCGTGCGTATGAGCGTCAATCCGCAGGAGATCATTCAAAAGGTTGAATTGGGCACATCTTCGCTTGACGCACGCCTGAAAGCCCTCAACAAAATATGCGACGCAGACTACAGGGTAGGGCTGCTGATAGCGCCCGTCGTGCTGGCGAAAGGCTGGCAGGCATTATATGCGGAGCTGATCACAAAGCTGGCAGATAGCCTTTCCCAGAAAACCAAAGACCGTTTGTTCATCGAGATCATTTTTATGACATACAGTTATGTGCACCGCGCCATCAACCGCGAGGCGTTTCCAAATGCTTTCGAGCTGTTTGACAAATCGCTGATGACGGGCCGAGGACGCGGCAAATACTGTTATCGGGACGATGTACGCGCTGCTGCTGAGCAATTTTTACGCAGCCAACTCGAAAAAAAGCTCGGCGGCATGCCGATTTTATATGTGGTGTGAAAAAGCCCGCATAATGCGAGCTTTATTGTTTTACGTAATATTTAGCTTGCCAATAAATTTCCTCTATGCATCAACCGCTCGCGTCATCATCGTATCCGGCCGTTTTCTTATCCGCAGCCTTTGCCGCCGAAAGTCTGTCCAGCAACCTATGCACAACACCTGAACCTGCACCGATCATAAAACCAGTCAGCACCCGCCCGACGGCCTGTGCCGCATCATCGCCCGAAAAGCCAACAGCTAAAAACAGATCGACGTCAAACAACACGCAAAGCACAGCGCCGATAACTCCCGTGATACCAAGCCAGGCCCATTGCGGCAGCCTGCGCGGCTGAATACGGCTCTTGATGATTTCGGCCAGCTCTTCGATGAAAATGGACAGTATGACTATTGCAACAATTGTATTCATGGTTTGCCTCTCTTTCTTTTTTGTTCGCATGGTGCGGCAGTTGCGGGATCACGCCAATGCATTTTTAGCGGCTGCGATCTTTGCGTTCGCGTCCGCAAGCGCCGCTTCCAGTACGCCGTCATTCCCGTGTGTGCGAAGCAGCGCCAAAAACAAGGCAGCGACCTCTTGCGTATCCACGATACCTGTTTCCGTCAATCCGTTTGTCTCCTGAAAGCGCTTCACGGCGTTTTGCGTCATGACGCCATAATTCCCGTCAATGCCGTCCTTATCCGGGCCGAATGTTCCAAGTTCATACCCCAATACCTTGAGCACCCTTTGCAGCGCTATCACGCTGTCCCCTTTGTCTCCTTTTTTGAACAATGCCTCACCGCCTTCTATGGTTATGCTGCCGCTTTCATATGGATTCAGTGCCTCCCATGTTGCCGCGTCACATATGCCGTTTGCCGGCAGTCCCGCCGCTTTCTTAAAAGCATTGAGAGCCGTCACGCTTTTATCACCGATTTGTCCGTCAACAAGAAGCTTTGGCTGAAGGCTGTGCATATTAAGCGACAATTGCAGCATGCGGGAAAAAGCCCTGTTGCCGTGCCCCCGCTTGATCACCGGTCTTGCAGGCCGCTGTATGGTTTCACGCAGCCTGATGATGGCGCAGACCTTGCGTCTCCCGTAAGTGATGGGCTTTTTGCAGCATTTCTCATTGTTATTCCCGTTGTGAATGATGCTTTTTTTATCAAACACCATGGCCACGTGCGTGATCATGTTTGCCCGCGTTGTTTTTGGGTTGTTACAGTAAAAAAACATATCTCCAGGCTCGGCGCCGTATGCTGAGTTTAATCCGCTTGGGCTTGGCAGGTTTTTGCCTATTTCCGCGCGTTTTGCCGGGTAAAGCAACTCAAACCCGGCTGCTTTGACCTGATAAGTGCTTGTCAGGAGTTCGTTGCCTATGCTGTCAAGAAGCGGAAACCCTGCGTAACTGTATATGCCCAGCATAAACGATGAGCAGTCAAAACTTCCGCCATTGTATATTCTATATCGCGCTGTTCGAGAATAGTATGTACCCAAAAGACTCTCCGCAAACTGCAGTGCCCTATCTATGACATTTTGTTTATCGTTCATGTTTCACCCTCCATTCTTTTATGTTTTCTGTGATCGTACCTTTAGGGGTGATGCAGATTGCTATCATTCTCTTTTTTCAGAAGCTTCGTAAACATTTTATATGGTTTTTTCTTTCATAATCCATCAAGTCATCACATAACGATGATTTAACCTATTCATCATAGGCAAAAATTATGCGCTGTTATGGATGGCCGACGGATAGGCATAATTTTGTCGATTAAGTTGTTCGAAAAAGGTTTGAGCTTGGATGTTGGCAATCAAAAAAGCCCGCATGATGCGAGCTTTATCTATGGCTCCCCAGGTTGGGTTTGAACCAACGACCCTCCGGTTAACAGCCGGATGCTCTACCGCTGAGCTACTGAGGAAAAATTGAATCCGGCAGCTACCTACCCTCCCGGGCCGTGACCGGCCAAGTACTCTCGGCGTATAAGGGCTTAACTTCTGTGTTCGGGATGAGAACAGGTGGATCCCCTTAGCTATCGCCACCGGAAATTGATGAACTTTTTTTATTCTCCAGCCAGGTTATGACTATTCGTCAGCCTCTGTTCGCTGTGGGCTCGTGCTTCGCTTTCGCTTGCTCTCGCCTCATGCTCACAGATAACCTCCCTCGCTTTATCGCCCACAGGGCGCGCTCGTTCGGCTATCCACCGGAAATTGATGAACTTGTCTGCTGGAGGCTCTGCCTCCAAACCTCCGCCAAAGGGATCATCCCTTTGGTATCCCTCTCCAAAATGCCATCCATATGGCATTTTGAGTGTCTTTTGCTTCTTTTCTTCAAGAAAAGAAGTGGGAGTTTGAGGGCAAAGCCCTCCATATTATCCGTCACCTTGGTGCCCAGACTGCGCCCAAAAGCGCATTGAAAACCGCACAGATCTTTAAGAAGCTCAGTACACTTAAAACCTTTTGGGTCACGTGCCTGATCATAAGTCTTAGTTAAGCCAAAGTCACCAAATTCAATTCATTGATGAAATCAAGCTTTCGACCGATTAGTACTGGTCAGCTGCATGCATTGCTGCACTTCCACCTCCAGCCTATCAACCTTGTCGTCTGCAAGGGGTCTGATAAGGAGATCTTATCTTAGGGGGGGCTTCACGCTTAGATGCTTTCAGCGTTTATCCTTTCCAAACTTGGCTACCCAGCGATGCCCTTGGCAGGACAACTGGTACACCAGAGGTCTGTCCATCCCGGTCCTCTCGTACTAAGGACAGCTCCCTTCAAATCTCCAACGCCCACGATGGATAGGGACCGAACTGTCTCGCGACGTTCTGAACCCAGCTCGCGTGCCGCTTTAATTGGCGAACAGCCAAACCCTTGGGACCTGCTTCAGCCCCAGGATGCGACGAGCCGACATCGAGGTGCCAAACCTCCCCGTCGATGTGGACTCTTGGGGGAGATAAGCCTGTTATCCCCGAGGTAGCTTTTATCCGTTGAGCGACGGCAATTCCACTCTCATACCGCCGGATCACTAAGCCCGACTTTCGTCCCTGCTCGAGATGTCTCTCTCGCAGTCAGGCTCCCTTCTGCCTTTGCACTCTACCGAATGATTTCCAACCATTCTGAGGGAACCTTTGGGCGCCTCCGTTACTCTTTGGGAGGCGACCGCCCCAGTCAAACTGCCCACCTGGCAATGTCCAGCGCCGGGATAACCGCACGCCGTTAGAACCCCGGCAATAGAAGGGTGGTATCCCAAGGGTGACTCCACAAAGACTGACGTCCTTGCTTCTTAGTCTCCCACCTATCCTGTACATCTATTGCCAAGATCCAATGCCAAGTTGCAGTAAAGCTCTACGGGGTCTTCCCGTCCTATCGCGGGTAATGGGCATCTTCACCCATACTACAATTTCGCCGGGTCCCTTGTTGAGACAGCGCTCAAGTCGTTACGCCATTCGTGCGGGTCAGAACTTACCTGACAAGGAATTTCGCTACCTTAGGACCGTTATAGTTACGGCCGCCGTTCACCGGGGCTTAAGTTCCATGCTTCGCTTACGCTAACATTTCCCCTTAACCTTCCGGCACTGGGCAGGCGTCAGCCCGTATACGTCCTCTTTCGAGTTCGCACAGACCTGTGTTTTTGCTAAACAGTCGCTTGAGCCTATTCACTGCGGCCTCCTTACGGAGGCTCCCCTTTTCCCGAAGTTACGGGGTCATTTTGCCGAGTTCCTTAACAAGGGTTATCCCGCTCGTCTTAGGTTTCTCACCTCGCCTACCTGTGTCGGTTTGCGGTACGGGCACTAATAAAACTCCTTTAGCAGCTTTTCTCGCCAGCGTGAATTCGGCAACTTCCATACTTATTTTCTGTCCCCATCACACCTTAGCATTGACAGCGCGTACTTCACTACGCCGCCTGCCTTAGTGCTTGGACGGGCTCTACCATCGGCCCGCTTTGCCTATCCTTCTGTGTCACTGCATCAGTCAAACGCTTTCTTAGTGGTACTGGAATCTCAACCAGTTGTCCATCGCCTACGGCATTTGCCCTCGGCTTAGGTCCCGACTTACCCTGGGCGGACGAACCTTCCCCAGGAAACCTTAGGCTTTCGACGATAAAGATTCTCACTTTATTCTCGCTACTCATACCGGCATTCTCTCTCGCGCCTTGTCCACCGTCTCTTACGATTCGGCTTCAGCCTCGGGCGCGATGCTCCTCTACCCCACACTGTAGTCTGCTGGCGATACTCATCGCTGCACAGCTTTTTTGGTTGTATTTGATCAGGCTCGCTTCGCTCGCCTGATGAAATATCCCCCGCTGCGCAGTTTTAAGCATGGTCAGTAGACCACAGCGTAGACACGTCTTCGGTGCACAGTTTTAGCCCCGGACATTTTCGGCGCATAACCACTAGACCAGTGAGCTGTTACGCACTCTTTGAATGAGTGGCTGCTTCTAAGCCAACATCCTGGTTGTTTGTGCAGTTACACATCCTTTTCCACTTAACTGTGACTTCGGGACCTTAGACGGTGTTCTGGGCTCTTTCCCTTTTGACTATGGGACTTATCTCTCACAGTCTGACTCCCGTCAAACAACATATGGCATTCGGAGTTTGATAAGGTTCGGTAAGCTTTGAGGCCCCCTAGCCCATTCAGTGCTCTACCTCCATATGTCTTAAAACGAGGCTAGCCCTAAAGCTATTTCGAGGAGAACCAGCTATCTCCAAGCTCGATTGGAATTTCTCCGCTATCCACACGTCATCCCCTAATTTTTCAACATTAGTGGGTTCGGTCCTCCACGGTGTTTTACCACCGCTTCAACCTGCACATGGATAGGTCGCCTGGTTTCGGGTCTACTCCGCGCAACTAAATTTCGCCCTGTTAAGACTCGGTTTCCCTGCGGCTGCGGCACTTAATGCCTTAACCTTGCTACGCATAGTAACTCGCCGGTCCGTTATACAAAAAGTACGAGGTCACGGAAGCTAGGTCCGCTCCCTCTGCTTGTAAGCGTATGGTTTCAGGTTCTTTTTCACTCCCCTCCCGGGGTACTTTTCACCTTTCCCTCACGGTACTTGTTCGCTATCGGTCATCAGGTAGTATTTAGCCTTGGGGGGTGGTCCCCCCGGTTTCCCACAAGATTTCTCGTGTCCCGTGGTACTCTGGTACCGGCTGCCTCACTCCAGTTTTCGTCTACGGGGCTTTTACCCTCTTTGGCTGTACTTTCCAGTACTCTTCGACTAACCTTCGTGAATGGCGTTATGCCGGCCCGCAACCCCGTAAACCCGAAAGTTTACGGTTTGGGCTCTTCCCCTTTCGCTCGCCGCTACTCAGGGAATCGATGTTTCTTTCTTTTCCTCCGGCTACTTAGATGTTTCAGTTCACCGGGTTCCCTCCCGCATGCTATGTATTCACATACGGGTGACCAGACATGACTCTGGCCGGGTTGCCCCATTCGGAGATCCATGGTTCGAAACCTGCTTGCGGCTCCCCATGGCTTATCGCAGCTTACCACGTCCTTCATCGGCTCCTGATGCCAAGGCATCCACCTTACGCTCTTTTTAGCTTGATTGTCTTTGATATCTTTATCTTTTCCTAAGACTAAGCTTCTTTCTTGAAATTGTATGATACACTCTTTTGTGCATATCTTACCCTTTTCTTTAAAGCTTTTGCTTCTTAATTCTCTATGCAGTTTTCAATGTTCTTTTCAGGCACAAATAATGGCCTGCATGGCTACTAAGCCTTCATCCGCTTTGCCTCGCGGAATATCAGCTTTTGCTTGCTTTCGCCTTCTCGCGGGATGTGCCCGCCGCCAGGCTTGGTGGGCTCAAGTGGACTCGAACCACCGACCTCACGCTTATCAGGCGTGCGCTCTAACCGGCTGAGCTATGAGCCCATACGTTCGGTGCGCTCACCCTATAGCAGCTGCTCTTTCCGCTCTGCTTCGCCTCGCGGCCACGCTGCCGTGCCCCTTTTGGCTTTTGCTTCGCGGGATGAATCCAGCTTGCTGGTGGAGATGAGCGGGTTCGAACCGCTGACCCCCTGCTTGCAAGGCAGGTGCTCTCCCAGCTGAGCTACACCCCCATACCATAAGATGCAATTTGCCTCTGTTCGCAATAGTCGCATGCCTTTGCTGGTATGCTCCTTTGCTCACAGAACCTTTGGCTCGCTTCATCCGCCACTGGCGGCGCTCGCTTCCGGTTCCAGCTGAGCTACACCCCCATACCTATGTACGCTTAGCCCTTGAAATCCTCAGCACTATATATCGATCGGCTCTTGTTTGTGTAAAAGCCCTTGATATTCTTTTTCTTACACCTTAGAAAGGAGGTGATCCAGCCGCACCTTCCGATACGGCTACCTTGTTACGACTTCACCCCAGTCATTGATCTCACCTTCGACAGCTGCCTCCATTGTTGGTTAGCTCACTGGCTTCGGGCGCTCCCAACTCCCATGGTGTGACGGGCGGTGTGTACAAGGCCCGGGAACGCATTCACCGCGACATGCTGATTCGCGATTACTAGCAACTCCGGCTTCACGTGGGCGGGTTGCAGCCCACGATCCGAACTGGGACCGGCTTTATGGGATTCGCTTCACCTTGCGGCTTCGCTGCCCTTTGTACCGGCCATTGTAGCACGTGTGTAGCCCAAGACATAAGGGGCATGATGATTTGACGTCGTCCCCACCTTCCTCCGAGTTGTCCCCGGCAGTCTCATTAGAGTTCCCACCTCTACGTGCTGGCAACTAATGATAAGGGTTGCGCTCGTTGCGGGACTTAACCCAACATCTCACGACACGAGCTGACGACAACCATGCACCACCTGTCTCTCTGCCCCGAAGGGAATCCATATCTCTATGGAGATCAGAGGATGTCAAGCCTTGGTAAGGTTCTTCGCGTTGCTTCGAATTAAACCACATGCTCCGCTGCTTGTGCGGGCCCCCGTCAATTCCTTTGAGTTTCAGCCTTGCGACCGTACTCCCCAGGCGGGATACTTATTGCGTTTGCTCCGGCACGGAGGTTGTATGTCCCCCACACCTAGTATCCATCGTTTACAGCGTGGACTACCAGGGTATCTAATCCTGTTTGCTCCCCACGCTTTCGTGCCTCAGCGTCAGTTACAGTCCAGAAAGTCGCCTTCGCCACTGGTGTTCCTCCTAATATCTACGCATTCCACCGCTACACTAGGAATTCCACTTTCCTCTCCTGCACTCAAGCACAGCAGTTTCAAATGCACCCCCCGAGTTAAGCCCGGGAATTTCACATCTGACTTGCCATGCCGCCTACGCACCCTTTACGCCCAGTAATTCCGGACAACGCTCGCTCCCTACGTATTACCGCGGCTGCTGGCACGTAGTTAGCCGGAGCTTCCTCCTTGGGTACCGTCATTTTTTTCGTCCCCAAGGACAGAGGTTTACAACCCGAAGGCCTTCTTCCCTCACGCGGCGTTGCTGGGTCAGGCTTGCGCCCATTGCCCAATATTCCCCACTGCTGCCTCCCGTAGGAGTCTGGACCGTGTCTCAGTTCCAGTGTGGCCGATCACCCTCTCAGGTCGGCTACCCATCGTCGCCTTGGTGAGCCGTTACCTCACCAACTAGCTAATGGGACGCGAGCCCGTCTTTGTGCGATAAATCTTTGACCCCTGCTCCACTCAGAGCTGTGGTCTCATGCGGTATTAGCAGCCGTTTCCAGCTGTTGTCCCCCTCACAAAGGTTGGTTGCTCACGCGTTACTCACCCGTCCGCTACTAAGCACACCTGAGTAAACCCAAGTGTGCCTCGTTCAACTTGCATGTGTTAAGCACGCCGCCAGCGTTCGTCCTGAGCCAGGATCAAACTCTTAGTTTAAATTATTTCACTGCGTTTTACCGCAATGTATTAACAAACTTACTGTTTGCCCGGGCTCCTCTTCACAAACTTCTAGCTTTTCTTTATATAGTGCTGATTGAATTTTCAAGGTTCTTTTTGCGCTCCGCCAAAAACGGGCGCTCAAGTATATTATCAAACACATTTCCACTTGTCAACGCTTTGTTCTCAACATTCCTAAACTTTTTGTTTTGTACACCAAAAGAGCTTGTTTTGCTCTTTTTATTCATACCGTATAAGCAATTTCCCATAAATTGGCTTGAGACCGGCTTGCTTGTGCCCACGTCTTTCTCTGCACTTTGCCGCTTATCGAACAAAAAGCTTTTTGGCTGTTGATTTGCGTTTCGTGTCTTGTGAGAAACGAGTTAATATTCAAGCACGTATATACAATTAAATACACTTGAAAAAACTATCAATGCATCGCTTGCAATTAAACGTTGGCTTATCTGCGTATTTTGTAGCTGTATTTTGGCTTCCGGCGCGTGGCGAGCCTCTTGCGCTTTGCTTTGCTTACGGTAAGCAGGCGTATGACGAGAAAAGCGATCAGACCCGCCGGAATCAGCAGCCACAAATATGCAAGGGGGCTGTCCTTGGGAGACTTGAGCTGCTCGGGGAGTACAGGTTCCATAGTGGCCACGGCGGTATTCCCGCTTGCGTCCGTTTCTGTGCCGGCTTCGAGCACATCGCGGGCGGCAACCAAACTGCCTTCATATATGATTTCGCCGGTATTGGCGCTTTTGTAGACGACCGCCCCCACCACATCGCCTTTGAGAACAGGTGCCTGAAGCGGCTCGGCCACAGAAAAAGCCGCAACCGTTTCTACTGTGTCCGTCCCGTTTTGCAGGCCTTCTGCTGCTTCTTTGGAAAGTGTAACAAGAGTGCCGGCAACATGGGGCACCTCAAACTCGAGCAAACCCTCTCCGAGTTCGGCAGAGGAATAGTTTTCGACCTGGGCCTGAACGGGTTTGAGCTTGTCAGCCAATGTCTGCAAATCAAAAGTCACAAAGTTGTCAAACCCGAATTCCAGCAAATTTTTTGCGAGCGGCCATCTTGCGCTCCCTGTTTCGGTATCATCCTTATAGATAAGGCAGATCAGGTTCATGCCGTCTTTTTGAGCCGTCGCGATCAGGCAATGCCCGGCAGCCTCGGTATAACCGGTTTTCAATCCCGTGGCATAGCTGTAGTATGAATTCAGGCTGTCCCGCAAAAGCCGGTTTGTTGTGGTATAGGTTGACGCCCGGCGCCTTCTGTTGTTAGCAGGCACTTTATAAGTTGTGGTTCCCGCTATCTCCATCAGCGTTGGGTTTTTTATGGCGTACATCGCGAGCTTCGCCATATCAGAGGCCGTTGAAAAGTTGTTTTCGTCCTCTTCTTCACCCGGCAAGCCGTGCGGATTAATAAAGTGTGTGTTCGCCATGCCAAGCTCACTTGCTTTGGCGTTCATCATATCCACAAAAGCCGGTACGGAGCCCGCTATATGCTCGGCAATTGCAGCCGCGCCGTCGTTCCCAGATCTTATCATCATGGCATAAACCAGATCTTTGAACAGTATGCGTTCGCCCTCTCGAAGCTCAATGGATGAAGGCGGAACGCGCGAGGCTTCTTTGGAGACTTCCGCTTCTGATGACATGTCCCCGTTTTCAAGCGCCAGCACACACGTCATGACTTTTGTGGTGCTGGCAGGCACGATCCTCTCGTCTGCATTTTTTTCAAACAGCACTTTGCCGGAATCCGCATCCAACAGAACAACAGCATATGCGTTCACATCGCCGTCGTAAGACGAAAACGCCAGCGCAGTCTCCGCAAACATGAAAAAAGCCGCCAACGCAACGCATACTAATGAGATGATCTTCTTATAAGCTGTCTTCAAGTCCCCAAATCTCCATGTGATAAAAAATAATTTATAGCAAGTATAGCAGTCTTTTAATACTTTGTACATAGTCCTATAATATATTCACAAACTGTTATAACAAATAAACTGTTCGATTCTGTCATCGCTTTTTCGGTTTATGTCGACATATGACGTTTTTTCATGTTTTCAAAACACAAATCCCCATGTATAATGTGAATAAATTCAAATGGACCTATACGGAGACGTCATGGCTTACAAGTTGATTGCGATTGATATTGATGATACACTGCTCGATCAAAATATGCAGATTCCCCTAAATGTCAGCACGGCCATCCATAAAGCCGTTTTGAAGGGCGTTTATGTCGTTCTTTGCACTGGCAGAACCAAAAAAGGCGCCATGCGTTTTTACAAAAAGCTTGGCCTTGACACCTTGCTCATTCTTTCGGGCGGCGCAGAGGTTTGCGATTCAGAAGGCCAAATCGTTTTTTCCCATCCTGTTGCGCCTGATACGGTAAATAAACTGCTCAAATACGCGCATGATAATCAAATACATGCTCAGGTCTATATTGACGGGGAGCTTGTTTATATGGAAAGCAACAAGTACGCGAAAGCTTATGAGGCATCCTTCGGGCATCCAGGCATTGCAATGGGTGATTTGCTGTCAAAAACGATCGTGACGCCCAAAGTCCTTTTTGTCACCGATGAAGAGCGGATACCGCAAATCCAACGGGAAGTCGGGCCGCTTTTCCCTCACCTTAATATCATGCGTTCAAAGCCGATCTATCTTGAGTTTGCATCTGCAAGCGTCAGCAAAGGTAAAGCGCTTGCTTTCACGGCAAACTATTACTGCATTGCTCGCGAGCAGATCATTGCAGTCGGCGATTCGCAGATCGATATTCCCATGATCAAATATGCCGGATTGGGCGTGGCCGTGGCCAATGCATCGTCCGACGTGAAAAAAGCATCCGATCTGGTTTGCGCTTCCAATGATGAAGGCGGCGTGGCCGATGTGATAAATGAATTTATACTGGAGACTGATGATGAAAATCAATCTGAAAATTGACGATCTGGTCAATGAGCTGAGCTTAAGCGTGATCTACAAAGGCAATGCGGACACGATCACGATCGACACATCGGATCTGAATCGGCCTGGGCTGCAGATGGCCGGTTTCTTTGAGTATTTTGCCGTCAACCGCGTGCAGCTTTTCGGTATGGTCGAAATGAATTTTCTGCAGAATCTAGACAGAGAAACAATGCGGGAGAGGCTTGACATCTATTTTGCCAGTAAAATACCCTGTGTGCTCATCGGGCGCAATCTGACGCCGCCGGAAGAAATGATAGAGGCTGCCAAGAAACATAATACACCTGTTCTGATGTCGGGCCTGACGACAACGAAACTCAGCCACCGCACGACCGTTTATCTGGACCGTGTGCTGGCACCGAGCATTTCACGCCATGCCGGGCTGATGGATGTTTACGGTGTCGGCATCCTGCTGATGGGCGATTCCGGCGTCGGAAAGAGCGAAACAGCATTGGAGCTGGTCAAGCGCGGCCACCGTCTCGTTGCAGACGATGTGGTCGAGATCGTCAAACTTTCGGATAATCAGGTGACTGGCCAGTCCCCCGAAGTGATCCGCCATATGATGGAGATCAGGGGTATCGGTATCATTGATGTGCGTACCCTTTACGGTATAGGCGCGGTTTTGTTGGAAAAATCCATTGAGCTCGCCGTCAATTTAGAGCTCGGCGATCCCATGCATATTGACCGCCTCGGGCTTTCTCAGGAGTACATCACGCTGCTCGGCGTGAAGGTGCCGACTATTACGATCCCTGTCCGCCCGGGACGCAACCTTGCCATCATTATCGAAGTGGCCGCAATGAATTTCCGCCTGAGAAGCATGGGACATTCCACCGCAGAGCATCTTGACAGCAAACTGCTCAGCATTATCGCGCCGGAAAGCATGAAAGGGGTCTGAAAATGTATCTTGCAGGTATTGACCTTGGAGGTTCGAGCATCAAGGCCGGCCTGGTGGACGAGAACATGTCGCTTGTCTGCAAATCAAGCCGCCAGACAGATGTGGAGCGCGGATTTTCTAAGGTGACTGCCGATATGGCTGATATGGTCTCGCAGCTCGCGCAGCAGCAGGGTATTGCGCTTTCACAGATAAAAAGTATCGGCATAGGTTTGCCGGGCATTTTCCAAAACGGCATCGCCAATGCCGTCAATCTTTTCTGGAAAGATGTGCCGCTTGAATCCGAGATGAAAAAACATATCGATCTGCCAGTATTCGCTGATAACGATGCAACCGTAGCCGCCGTCTATGAATACCATTTTGGTGCACTCAAAGAAAGCAATGTCGGGGTTTTGCTCACACTGGGAACCGGTATCGGCGGCGGCATCATCATCAACGGGAAGCCTTTCAACGGTGCCCATGGCTTGGGCGGTGAGCTCGGTCATATACAAATCGTTCCGGACGGCCTGCCCTGCACATGCGGCAATAAGGGCTGCCTTGAGAATTACGCCAGTGCGACAGCCATGTTAAGGCAGGGCCGGCGCTGTGTCGCAGAGCGGCCTGAAAGTCTGTTGTTCAAGTTGACCGACGGTGATATGAATCGTGTCACTGCAAAACTCGTCACCGACTGTGCGATGCAGGGAGACAATATCGCTCTTGCGCTGGTCGATGCTTATGTCGGCTATCTTGCCGTAGGCATCGGCATCATCGAAAATACGCTTGATCCTGATACGATCGCGCTGGGCGGCGGCGTGTCTAACACTGGCGCGTTCCTGCTAGATAAGATCATTGCGGCCTGTGCCGACAAGGGTGTGTTTACCGGAAAAAAATATGCCGATATCAAATTTGCTGTATCGGGCAACGATGCGGGCATACTTGGTGCGGCCATGCTGGGCGTCGCATAATCAAGCAAAGTACTCATATAAATGAAGCAAGGGGTGTGTTGATGAAACCCGTTGCTTATTTTTTATGCGCGCTCGCGCTCGCGCTGATCTTTTTTTCGCCTCTTTTGATATTGTCGTACTATGAAAAGCTGCCAGAGCCGTTGCACTATTCCGGCATATTGTCGCTGTGGCACATATCAGACTGGCGCACAGGCGGTCTGCCGTCTGCCGATTTTTTAAAGAAGTGCCTCACGCAATACGAATCGCAAAACCCGCATGTCTTTATTGAGCTGAGCTGTTTGACGAAAGATCAGGCGGCAAAGGCGATCATGGAAGGGCATAGCCCCGATCTGATCTCATATCCTTATGGTACCGTTTTTGCATTGGAATTTGCCTCGCTGCCGCATATAGATCATTATCTGCCCTCCTTTCAAAGCCTTGCTTACCCTTATATGTGTGGCGGTTACTGTATACTTGTCAATACGGATTTAATGGATGAAAACGATATAGAAATAGGCAGCGGATGGGGTATCCGGCCGGATGTATTGATCAGCGCTGCAAAGGCTGGTGTGTGTTTTGACGCAGAGCCCGGTTATTCCGCCTTGCCGGCTTTGGCGCTGCACACATATCCGCCTTCTGAACGCCCAAACATCAACACCTTCGATGAACCAAATCCACCGGATGCAATGACACGCATGCAGCCAGCATCGCACGAAGGGCTTGATCTCTTTTGCAGGCATGAAGCCGGCGTCCTTATCGCCTCTCACAGGCAGCTTTATGAAGCAGCATTGTCAAGCGAGCGGGGCGAAGGGCCGTCTTTTGTTGCGTTTGCCATGAGCGGCTATACGGATATGGTTCAATTGGTCAGCGTTATTGCCAATGAAGATACCGCCAGGCAAACTGCGGGACAGGAATTTGCGGCCGCGCTGCTTTCGGCGGGCGTACAGAAAAAATTAGAGACATTTGGCGTGTTCCCCTCAATCAGAGGGCTTGATATCTATACGGATGACACATGCCACCGCGCTATCTATCAGCTGCTTTGCCAAAACACAGCTCTTGCCTCACCTTGTGAACGGGCTGTTCTCGATGAGCTTGCCCTTGAGGCTCTTGGCGGAAAAAATACCGCTCTTCAACAACTGCGACAGCAGCTTATGCGTTTTCAATGACAGTGTGTCCATGCGTCGTCAAGGCATTCTTGGCATCCTCAAGACGCACCTGTTTCACAAAAATATAGTCGGTATCGTAGGTAGAAAGTGCAAAGATGCTCACGCCCGCACGTACCAAAACACCTGACAGATCTGCAAGAATCCCTGTCAGTGAAAAATCAAGCGGCCCTTTGACCCTAAGCGCGCGCCAGCCCGTCTCTGCTCGGCAGCCGCAAGGCATCTTTGTTTCCTCGCAGACAAGCGATATCTCGCCTCCGCTCATTGTCAGTGAGACAAACTCTCCATCGGGCAGGGCTGCCTTATTAAGCCTGCATACTGCGTATGTCTTTTTGAGCACTTCAATAATCAAATAATGCCTCCATTGAAAAGAGCCGCCACCCCTTGGCGGCTCTCAGGCTTTTTCTATTTCTTGATGAATCTATCATGGTAATTCTGGACGCCGTATTCCTTGATCAGTTTTCTGAGTGTTGCAGGACCGGCTATCCCGTCAGCCTTGAGCTTGTTTTTCTTTTGAAACTCGATCAGTGCGTCTTTTGTTGTCTGCCCGAAATAGCTGTCTGCTTTGACGTTATAGCCAAGTTTGTAGAGCATGTATTGTATGCGGTGTACGCGGCGCTCGGGTTTGCATCCATATTGGGCATGCTTGAATGTGCGCTCAAAAAGCGCCGGAGGTATACCAGAGCCTTTGTAGCGCCCGCTGTAACCATATGTATAGAAACAATGCCCGCCGATCTTCACCCCGAACTTGCGCGAGCCCCAGTCCACGCCTTCACTGCCTGCCTTAAAGAAGTATGCATTCTGCGGCACCAGCCACAGCTCTCTTTCAAGCACGGCGCGCGCTGCTCTTTTTGATGTCGCATTGATCTCTGATTCGCTGAGATCTTTGACTTTCTCATACACCGTGAATTGACGCGGCGCACTGATCACATCAAGAATATTGTTGGGAAATGCCCTGCAAAACACACGGTTCATGATCACATTGCCGACCGCCACCTGTCCATTATAGCTTTGTCCCCGCGCTTCTCCGTGTATGATCCGCGCAAGCATCAGATAATCTTCATGCGTATATGCATAAACGTTGCTCGAATAGCCGACCTCGTTGTAATATGTATCTGCCTTCACCACAAAATAGTCAAGAAAATCATCTGCTTTTAAGGGCTCTGGTGTCGGTTTGGGTGTTTTTGCGGGTGTCGGTTTGGGTGTTTTTGTGGGCGTCGGCTCAGGTGAAACAGTCGCCGTCGGCGAAGGTTCGGGGGTGGCAGAGGACGACGGCTGCATGGTGTCAGGGCTGTCCGGCTCTGTCAGCAGCATCGTTTCTTGATAGACGGCAACAGGCTCCTCAGCAAACACAGCGGAAAAAGGCATGACATACGGCAGTTTCGCACCCAGCGCTGCGGTTTGGCCGCCTGTCTTGGCCGTTGTCAGCTCCAGAACGGCCATATGCGTTTGCTCTTGTGCCGCATCAGCAGGCATGGGGCTTTTCTGAGGCAATATGATTGCCAGCAAAACAGCTGCGGCCACGATACCGCATGCTGCGCTTAAAACAACAACCCGCCTCCTGCGGCTGTGCGCTTTGCTGCTGTGCCTGCGCCCGGCTGCAGGATCGTTCTGAGAGTTATCACTTATTCTGCTTTTTTTAAAGACGGCCGTCAGCCCTGAAAAAAGGTTTGCCATGGCTTTTTTGCCGGAATGAGACCTGCGGCTGATTCGGCTTTGCTGTGCTGCCTTGGTGTTTTTTGCCGAGAGAAAGACACCCTGAGCCTTTTCTTGCTTGCTTGCGGCTTTGGGTGCCGAAACGTTTGGATCAGTTGTTTCAATCTTATTTTTACTTTGTCTGTGATGGCGCGCAAACAGCGTTTGTTTGGGTTGGCCGGTCTTTTTCTTTAACTTCTTCAGGGCTTTGATTCCTGAACGCTTTAACATCAAGACCTCTCCTTAACTGCTCAAGACATTTTTATGTTGTCTTAATAGTACTGTGCGGACAGCGCTTTGTCAATATATTTGTAATACTTTCGTAATATTTAACCCCTGTGCTCCGGCAGTCTTTTCATATCACAGGCAAAACGCACCATCTCCGTGCCTTCAAAAAAAGCCGCGTTGACGGCGGCTTTCTGACTGTGCCTTCATTTTTTGATGAACCGGTCATAGTAATTCTGAACGCCGAATTCTTCAATGAGCCTTTTGGCAGTGGACGGCCCGGCGATACCATCTGCTGTGAGGTTGTATTTGTTTTGAAACTCTATAAGCGCAATTTTTGTGGTTTCTCCAAAATAGCTGTCTGCCCGCACATCGTAGCCAAGCTTATTGAGCATATACTGGATACGGTGCACACGCCTCTGCGGTTTGCAGCCATACTGGGCATATTTATAGGTGCGTTCATACAGCGCCGGAGGCACTCCTGCACCCCTTTTGCGTCCGCTGTATCTGTGCCTGTAGAAGAAATGGCCTCCGATTTCATCATAATACGCGTGGCTGCCCCAGTTCTGGCCTTTCAGATCCCTGTAGCGGCCAGCGGAACGAAAAAAGTACACATCTTGGGGTATAACCCAGAGCTCCTTTTCAAGGATGGCACGCGCAGCTCTTTTGGATGTTGAGCTGATCTGAGATGCGCTAAGGTCCTTGACTCTGGGATACGGCGAAAATTGCCCCGGTGCACTGACGACCGCAGTAATACTGTTCGGCCAGGCACCGCGGCACAGCACGCGGTTCATGATCACATTGCCCACTGCCACCTGCCCTCTGTAGCTTTGGCCGCGCGCTTCCCCATGGATGATCCGCGCAAGCATCAGGTACTCTTCTTGCGAATATTTATATGAGTTGCTGGAATAACCCGCATCGCTGTAATAAGCGTCCGCGTTGACCTCATAATAATCCATAAAATCTTCCACTTTTAAAGGCATTGGCGTTGGATCGGGGCTAGTTGTGGCAGCAGGCTCAGGCATCACATCAGGTTCAGGGTCTTGCATATCCTCTGCTACATCCAAAAAGGGGTATGCATATATATCTGAGTCTTCGTGATCAAAAACTGCTGAGAAAGGCATTGGATAAGGCATCTTTGCGCCCAGCGGCGTGACGCCGGCCTGCTTGGCCGCAATAATCCCTGTATTTTCCTGTGCAAGCAACACAGCCGCCCCCGCCGGGGCTGCAGCGTCTCCCGGCAACAGCACAAACACAAAAAAGAAAACAGCCGCCAAAACCATGGCCGTACCGACATAAATGAATACAATGCGCCTGCGTTTTTCCTTTTTGCTCCTTCGCCTGTGGTTGCCTGCGAAATCAAGTGCGTCACTTTCTTTGCTGCGTTTTTTAAAAATAGATGCTGCTAAGTTTCGCATGCTGTTAAAGCTATTTTTCTTCTTATAACTCCGCTTGGTGCGATAGTTGTTCTGCACTGCTGCCTTTCGGCTGCTGAATCTCTTCTTCTCATCAACCAGCGGTTCTGCCTCTTTGCTTCTTACGGGATGATCAATACTATTGTTCTGCAAATCAGGCCGCGGCGCATTCTCTAGATCATCGCGCGCGACCGAAACCTTCTGGGGGCTGACTTTTTTCTTTTTGTTTTTGAATAACATTTTCAGGGGGCTAAAGCCTGAATGCTTTGACATGCAACTTTCTCCTTCTTTTGCTGCATCCATTTAAACAGATTTTAATGATACAGCAGGAGCTGCCATATGTCAATCCATTCGTAACACTTCTGTAATATATATGTGCCCCGATGTGCGTTCAAAGCTGCGCCGATATTTGTCTCTCGATATCGCCTCTTTGCGCGGTCTTCCCGACGCCAGCGCCGTACAGACTTATCGTCTTCTGAACATGCGCGCCTTTATTGGTCAGTGTGTTTGCTATTTTTTGGGCGCACTTATGCGTAGGGTTCGGGTCTGCCTGCGCGGTGAAGATGATCATTTCTTTACCGCGAGGGTCAAAGTGCTGTAAAAAAGCATTGAGCGCCGGCACAGCGCGCCCCGCCCATACTGGAGTCCCGATGCAAATCCTCTCATAGGCTTTCATTTGCGCTGCAAAGTCGTCTTTTAATCGGCTTTTTATGCCGAAGCTTGCGCTAAAACCTGCCCATACAAAACAGAACGCCGACCTTCCTCTTTTTCTGGCTTCTTCCAGCTCAAAAATGTCCGCATCAAGATCCTCTGCCAGCACCTGCGCCGCTATCCTCGTGCTGCCGTCACGCGTGTAAAATACAACCGCTGTTTTCATTTTGCCCTCCGATTTTATTAGATTGCGAACTCCGCCTCTTTCAGCCCGAGCGTTTTTGCAGCCATTTCCCGTATGCCTCGGCGCGTATCTTCGGCGCTTTGCGTGCCCGTATGCAAATAGGTATCTATCCCGAAAAACGTAACCGCGGCTAAGGTGTGCGGAAATCCGATCCTAAAATAACCCTGCGCGATGCCCTCTTCAATCACCTGTTCAAATAAAGGCAGCAGCGCAAGGCTGCGTTCTTCGCGCAGCACTGTGGTGTACCACGCTGATTCATGCTGTTTAAAATACGTTGCGCATTCATAACCGCTGCTCCTGCACTCCAATAACGCTGCGATAAAATACTCCGCCTTGGCTACAGCATCCTTGAATGTGTCCATTTGTTCTTTAAGACGCAGCGCATATTCTCTGATCTGAAAAGCGAGAATATACCTCACAATGGCTTGTTTGCTTTCAAAATGGTAAAAGAATGTCCCCTTTGCGATGCCTGCAAGCACACAGATTTCCTCGACAGGCGTATTGTCATAACCTTTTTCGGCAAACAAAGTACGAGCGCTGCTCAGTATCAGCATTTTTGTGGCTCTTTCTCCGGTCATCATTTCCTCCTTCGGGCGGCGGGCTGCTGCCGCCGCAACCTGATAGAGCAATTATCGACCAAAGTCAAAAAATTATACCTTGATAAAAAAATGAGCCTGCCGGAACGCTGGTTAGACCATACCAGTTGCCTTCTGCTTTATATGTTTTCGGTGTGCCGGCTTGCTGTCCCTCTTTGAAAACTAAAAAAGCCGCAGTTTTGCAGCATTGTTGACTGTCAGTCCAGATTCTGGCTTCTGCGTCCCGCCCGCAAACGCACCATCGCCCGCGCCAGAGCAATTTGATTCTGCATGTATTCCTGATAGCTCTGCGTCTGCCGCAGCCTCTCTTCCGCGCGTTCTTTTGCCTCCTGTGCACGGCGGACATCAATTTCATCGGGCCACTCCACAGCCTGCGAGAAAATGATCGTCTCGTCCGGGCGTACTTCGACAAAGCCCTCTGATGTGATGCATTGCTTCCAAACACCGTCCACACAGATGCGCATGTCGCCCACTGTGACCAGTGCCACCATGGGCTCGTGCATCTTTTGGATACTCATGTAGCCGTCGGCTGTCGGGAAAATCACGCTTTCGGCATCGCCGCGGAAGAAAACACGCTCGGGCGTGATGATCTCCAGCATAAACTTCGCAGGCATTTTTACCTCTTGTCCATTTTTTTTGCTTTGATCCTGACGTCATCGATATCGCCGGCCATGAAAAACGCGCCTTCAGGCAGGTCATCCGCTTCGCCGTCCACAACGACGCGAAAGCTCTCTATGGTGCGTTCGAGCGGCACATATTTGCCCGGAATACCTGAAAAAACCTCAGCCACTGACATGGGCTGCGAGAAAAAACGTTGTATCTTTCTTGCACGGTATACGGTGGTTTTATCAAGGTCTGAGAGCTCTTCCATGCCAAGTATGGCAATGATGTCCAAAAGCTCCTTATGGCGCTGGAGCACCTCTTGGACACGGCGTGCCACATTGTAATGTGTTTCTCCGATGATACGCGGGTCAAGGATTCGCGAGCTGGAATCAAGCGGATTGATGGCAGGATAGATACCCAGCTCAGATATCTGCCGCGATAATACCGTTGTCGCGTCAAGGTGGGAAAATGTCGTCGCGGGTGCTGGGTCGGTTAAGTCGTCCGCAGGCACATATATCGCCTGTACGGATGTAATGGAACCGCTCCTTGTTGATGTGATGCGTTCCTGCAGCGCGCCAAGTTCACTCGCAAGCGTCGGCTGGTATCCCACGGCTGACGGTATGCGTCCCAAAAGCGCGGAAACCTCAGAGCCTGCCTGTATGAAACGGTAGATATTATCAATGAAAAGAAGGACGTCCTGATGTTCTTCGTCGCGCAGGTATTCTGCCAGCGTCAGCCCCGTTAAGGCCACGCGCATGCGTGAACCCGGCGGTTCGTTCATTTGCCCGAAAGCCAGACATGTTTTTTCAATAACGCCGGACTCGCTCATTTCTTCGATCAGCTCATTGCCTTCGCGGCTCCGCTCTCCAACGCCTGTAAATACGGAAAATCCGCCGTGCTCTGTGGCGATATTCCTTATCAGCTCCATGATAAGAACCGTCTTGCCCACACCGGCTCCGCCGAACAGACCGATCTTTCCGCCCTTGGCATAAGGCGCAAGAAGATCGATGACTTTTATGCCCGTTTCAAAAACCTCTGTCGCAGGATTCTGATCGGTAAACTTTGGGGCGTTCCTGTGGATGGGAAGGCGTTTGGCACCGGTTAACGGCCCCTTGCCGTCTATCGGCCTGCCGATAACATCCATGACACGCCCCAGTGTCTGCTTGCCCACCGGCACTTTTATGCCTTCGCCTGTGTCTATAACACCTAGGCCGCAGCAAAGCCCTTCGGTGGCGTGCAGCGCGATGCATCGGACAGTGTTGTCTCCGATATGCATGGCCACCTCAAGCCAGACTTCTCTGTTTTGCAGCCTGACGACAAGTGCATTGAAAATGGCAGGCAAATGCCCGTCTTGAAATTTGACTTCCAGCACAGGGCCTGTGATACGGATGATCTCCCCTTTGCCGGCTATTGAATAATCGTCCATATCCCGCTCCCACTATTGTATAGCTTCATGCGCACCGATGATCTCGGATATCTCGTTTGTGATCGCGAACTGGCGCGCGGTGTTGTATTCTTTTGACAGATTGTTGATCATGTCCTCCGCATTTTTTGTGGCATTATCCATTGCCGTCATGCGTGCACACTGCTCGCTCGCGTAAGACTGAACAAGGCAGCCATACACAAGCCCGATGATATATTGCGGCACGAGCCTGTCAAACACCACTTTTAAGGTCGGGTGGTAAACGAGCTCACCGGTATACTGGACCTCCGTCTCAACATCCACAAGATTGGATACGGATATGGGCAACAGCTTTATTACGCGCGGTTCCTGCTTTAATGGTGTGATAAACTCTGTATACACCACATAGACCTCATCCATCAGACCTTTGTCGTAAAGTTCCATTAAATCCGCCGTGATGTTGCGTGCATTATAGAGCGACGGATTCTGTGATACATGCAGGAATTCAACGTCAACCATATACCCCAGCCTGTCGAAGAAAAACCGCGCCATTTGTCCGACCGTGAGTATATAGCGTTCTGCGCTTTGCTGCATGTACTCAAGCGCAAGGTTTAAGACATTGTGATTGTAACCTCCGCACAGCCCTTTGTCGGCGGCGATAACCACATAGGCTGCTTTGCCGCCTCGGCTCTCGCCCACATACGGGTGTTCCAAACCGCTCGTATGCATCAGAATATCTTTGAAGGCAGACTGCACGCGCACAAAATGCACATGGTTAGCCTCATACCTTTCGATGGCCTTTCTCATTTTCGAGGAAGAGATCAGGTGCATCGCCCGCGTGATCTGCTGCGTTTCAGATATTGATTTGACACTGTGCCGGATATCTGCAATGTTTGCCATTTTTTATTCATCATCCTCCGGCTCGATTTTTATGTTGTTCTGCATGCAATATGTCGGCAGAAATGCCCTTGCTGCATTTTTCAAAATCTCGCTGTCCTCGTCTGAAAGATCTCCTGTTTGGGTTATATTGGCGCTGACCTTAGGATGATTGGTTTGCACAAACTCAAGATATCGTCTTAGAAATTCGCGGACATGCGCAAGCGGAAGCTGCAAAAGGTGTTTGTTTACGGCAGCGAAAAGCAGTATCACCTGGTTGGCCATCGAAAGCGGCGCAAACTGTGCCTGCTTCAATGATTCAACGAGCCGCGCACCTTGGTCAAGCGTCTCCCGTGTGGATTTATCAAGATCGGAAGCAAACTGTGCAAACACGGCCAGTTCGCGGTATTGTGCGAGATCGAGCCGCAAACGCCCAGCGATCTTGCGCATCGCCTTGGTCTGCGCATTTCCGCCCACGCGGGAAACCGAAAGCCCCACATTGACTGCCGGCCGCACACCCGCGTGAAAAAGCTCGGACTCCAAAAATATCTGGCCGTCGGTAATGGAAATGACGTTTGTGGGTATGTATGATGAGATATCTCCTGCCATCGTTTCGATGATCGGGAGCGCAGTCACTGACCCGCCGCCAAGCGAATCTTTGAGCCGCGCAGCCCTTTCCAAAAGCCGTGAATGCAGGTAAA
Organism: Christensenellales bacterium; assembly: GCA_040768905.1. Lineage (GTDB taxonomy): Bacteria > Bacillota > Clostridia > Christensenellales > SZUA-584 > SZUA-584. The sequence goes on along the minus strand of JAXGMA010000001.1, from coordinate 540,418 downwards.
ATACATCGCCCGGGTAGGCCTCGCGCCCCGGCGGACGCCGCAGCAGCAGCGATATGGTGCGGTAAGCCACCGCATGCTTTGACAGATCGTCATAGACGATAAGTACGTGCTTGCCGGCGTACATAAACGCCTCGGCGATCGCACAGCCCGCATAAGGCGCAATGTACTGCATCGCCGGCGTGTCGCTGCTCGTTGATGCAACGACAAGCGTATAATCAAGCGCACCCTCTTCTTCAAGTGTTTTTATGATCGCAGCGATCGTCGATGCTTTTTGCCCGATGGCCACATAAATGCACCGTACATCCTTGCCTTTCTGGTTGAGTATCGTATCCACCGCAATGGCGGTTTTCCCAGTCTGGCGGTCGCCTATGATCAGCTCTCTTTGGCCTCTGCCGATCGGTATCATGCTGTCGATAAACATGATCCCTGTCTCGAGCGGCTGTCCGACACCCTTTCTCTCAAAGATACGCGGCGCTTCGGATTCTATGGGCCGGTAGCTTTCCGTTTTGATTTTGCCTTTGCCGTCCAGCGGTACGCCAAGAGGGCTGATGACCCGCCCAAGCAGCGATTCCCCCACTGGCGCCTGCACCACTGTGCCCGTATTGCGGACTGTTGAGCCTTCGCCCACTTCAGAGGCATTGCTGAGCATCACTGCGCCGATGCTGTCTTTAGAAAGGTTCATTACAATGCCGAAAGCGTTGTTTTCGAATTCTAAAAGTTCACCGTATTTGCAGCCTTCAAGGCCGGCCACATGCGCAATACCGTCGCCCGAATACTTCACAGTGCCTGTTTCAGAAAACTCAATTTTGCCCGTGTATTCCGCGATACGGTTTTTAGTCGTTTTCCCCAGTTCCTCAGTATCAAAATCAAGCGAAAAATCGCCCGGCTCCAGCGCATCCTGTTGATACGGCGTTTCCGTCTCCGAAATAAAGTTCTTTATCCTGGCCAGATGCGCACGCACGCTCCTGTCATAGACTTTGTCTCCCAGTACCACAATAAAGCCCCCGAGCAATTCGGGATCTACTTCTGTTCTAAACTCGATCTCGTCTCCGGCAAGAGATTCAAACCGATTCTTTATCGTTTGAACGGTGATCTCGTCGAGCGTGACGGCCGATTTGAGTTTGCCTTCTATTGCCAAATCATCCCACCCTCTCGAAGAACTCATCAATGATCTTGCGGTTGTCCTCAACCGAGATCTCGCGTTCCAGTACCTTTTGTGCGATCTGCACGCTCATGTCCGCGATCTCGGCACGCATATCAAGGCGCGCCTGCGCTTTTTCCGAATCGATCTCTTTTTTGGCGCGGACCACAATCTCCTTGGCGTGTTCCTTGGCTTTGCCGAGTATCTCACGCGCATGCTCTTGTGCCATTTCATTGCTGTTCGCTATGATCGACGCCGCTTCGCCCTGCGCCTGCGCCATCATATGCTCATATTGAGCCTTTTGCTGTACCAGCCTTTTTTCGCGTGCATCAAGATCGTCTGTTTTGTCTGAAAACGCATGTTCCCGTTGTTTGATGAACTTGAGAATCGGCTTGTAAACCAAAAGCCGCAGCACAACAAACATAATGAGCACATTCAAAATGTGCAGCCCGATCCTCAAAAAATCAATTTGCAGCATAATCACACCTCGCTTTGCGGCGCATGCTTCGTCTCATACCTTCTTAGATCTTGCCCATCATCAAGATGGCAATGACAAATCCGTAGATGGCTGTCGTTTCGGCAAACGCCAAACCAATAAGCAGCATGGCGTTAATTTTTCCGCTGGCTTCAGGCTGCCGCGCGACCGCGTCAACTGCCTTGCCCGTGGCAAGCCCCATGCCGATACCCGCGCCCACACCTGTGAAAACCGCCAAACCGACGCCGATCGCAATCAAAGCCTCCATCTTCTGTATCCTCCAAATTCAAAAATATTACTGCCTTTTTGCCCCGTACATCACCGTTTCTTCCATAAACGAAAGTGTCAGTACGAGGAATATATATGTCTGTATCCCTGTATGGAACAAATTAAAATATATCGCGAGCACGCCCGGCAGCCCTACCGAGAGGTAAGTCACGCTGTAGAGCAGATTCATCACCACCATGCCGGCAAACACGTTGCCGAAAAGACGGAACGAGAGTGACACGGGAATGACAGAATGCGTCACAAGGTTGATGGGCAGCATAAAGGCCTTGGGCTTAACAAACCACTTAAGGCGCCCAAAAAAACCTGTGTAATAAAACCCAAACGCATTGATCAAAGTAAAAGACATCAGCGCGATAGCAATAGTAAAATTGATATCTGACGCCGGAGGGCGCACGCCGAACAACTCGACAAGACTGGTGGCAAAAATCATGACAGCCACAGTAAATATATATGCAGCAAAAGCTGCCCCGCGCTTGCCGATCTGGGAGTTTGTGAATTTTTCACAAAACTCCACGAACATTTCAAGCACATTTTGCAAACCTTTTGGCACTGTTTTGAATTTTGGTATCACAAATATGCGGATGGCGAGGGCAAGGATAATCAAAATCAGCATGACTATCCAGACCGAAAGAAGCGTTTCGCTGATCTTTAATCCGAATAAGTCCACCTCGGCAGGCGTGATAGTCACCTCTGACGCGAAGGCTTCCTGTCCGTTTGAAAAACGCACAGCGGCTCCGGAAACTGCCGTGATCATTTTGAACATTGACTTATCGTCCTTTCCCTAGGGGCCTATCATTGCCGCGTTTGCGCTTCATATAAACAAAAACCAAAGCTGCGATAACCCCGGCAAGCATGCCGCACGCCGTAAAGATCACATGAGTCAATGAGATGGTTGAGATAAGGTATAGTATCAGGACAATGGCGGCTATTTTTGCGATAAGCAGAAAAATGCCGATCAGTCTGGCTGATGCCCGCTCTCCAATTATCATTTTTCCCAATATGGTCAGTGCCAGCACCTGCAGCACCCCAATTGCGAGCCCGATAAACAAACCCCACATAACTTTTGATTGTACTCAATATGTTTCAAAAATGCAAGCCCTCTGTATCGTGAAAAAACGGCCTGTGATCTCAGATGCTTTCCGGTCTTCTCCGCGGTGCAGAAGCGCCGCGAGCACTGCGGTATCAAGGCTTTTGCTGTTGCCGTTTTTTATGTTGTTCCACTCGGCAAATCTGTCCGTAATGTCGATATGTTCAATAAGTGCCTCCGCACCAAGCGCCGTCAGCAAGGCGTTTACGTCCACAATACGTGCCATGCCGAATTTTTCAGCATGCTGAGCCTGTGCAGGAATAAAATAATCAACGCTTTTATACCCTTGATGGAGTATGTACCCGAGCAGCGCGCCGATGTCTTGCTCATCATGATAAACCGTTTCAATGACCTTCGCTGTGCCGTCATTTTCATAATAGAGCATATACGCACGCGCCGAACCCCTTTTGAGCAATACAGCCGTCCGTCCGCCGTCAATCATAAGTTCATCAAGGCGCCATTGCCATTCGCGTTCCGACCGCACCACAAAACCATCATATTCGCGCATCATACGGTCGTAGAGCGTCTTGAATAAGCTTAAATCCTTTGTCTCAATCACGTCTGCGCCTTTTTTCGGTGCAACATCCTTCACCACCTGTCGGGAGACATATGAATACGTCGCCCAGCCGAATTTCTCGTAGAATTCATGCTTGAAAGGATAAAGATGCGTGATTGCGATCCCGCGTGATTTCAGATGTACAAGCGTTTCATGGAGCAGTTTTTTCATGAGCCCCTGACCCTGCCGCGATTTGGCCGTGGCCGCTCCCGCGATATACGCTGTGGGCACATGCCGTCCCTGAATGCTGATGGTATAAGGGATCATATGCAGCACACTGACAAGCGCGCCTTTTTCAAACAGGCCAAGAGAGCTGCCCGCCTTGACTTTGTTGTCAAAATACCAGCTTATAAAAGCATCGGAATCGTCGAATGCTTCTTTCCACAGAGCCGTTGCCTGCGGCTTATCTTCCGCTTCGAGCAGCCTTGTGTCCATTGTCAAAAGCTCCTTGTGCCTGTATATTTTTCGTTGAGAAACACAGGATTATAGGACAGTTTTGCTTTGCGCAGGCCTTCGAGCCCCATGTCCTCTTCCCGGTTGATATACTCTAAATCTGACCATTCATGGCACACAAATTCCCTGTTGATCAGCGCATAGGTGCCTTGGATCGCGGCATTGGCCTTTTCAAAATGGATGATGGCCATATCGTCGCCGAATTTCTCGCCGATCGAAAAAGCTTCGAGTTTGCCATCCACAAACAAAAGGCCGCACACCAGCCCCAGCTCGTCTATATAAGTGAGCGCATCCTTTAAGGCTTTGTATTCGTTCTGGTAGCTGTCCGTCAGCCCGCCCTTGGCTTTGACCCACTCCTGATAGAGCATGATGCAGTTCTCATAATCTTCTTTATTGTAGCGGCGGTATTCAAAGCTGTGTCTTTCTGTCAGTTTGTTGATATGGTTGCGCTTGCTGCTGTATTTTTTACCTTTTAGCGTACATAAATCGATCGCCCGGTAGATATATTCAAAGTTGTTGCGGTCAGGCAAGAAGTCATAACGGCCCGGGCAGTCGCGTTCAATTTTATCTTTCAGCATAAGCGTGACACCGCGCAGCGTCGGTTTGACACCCCGGCTTTCGAGATATACCTCACAGCGTTCAAGCGGCTTTTGCATGTTCATATCGCAGTCGTCAAGGAACGGGGGCAGCATAAACGCTGTTTTGTCATTGCTTAAAAAAAGGTACATGGCAAGTTCATCCACTGCCATTTGCATGTCCCACATGCGCCTCCAGATATAAATGTTGGCAAACGAAGCCTCGAGGTTATGGTATCCGTGGCACAGTGTATACTTCTCAAAAAGTTCTTTGTCGCTCAATTCTACGGGTTTAAAATGCAGCATTCTGTCTCCTCTTGCAGTCTGATTTATGCTTATTATATAACAAACCCGCTGTTTTTTCAAAAAACCCCAAATGCCGCCGCCATCTTCACTGGCTTGTTTTTCAGTCTTCGATGATATCTCCGTTGGTGGTGATCACGGTCACGCGCCACGGTATCATCTTTCCGCTTGCCTCAAGCGCCTGTTTGACCGCTTTTTCAATCCCTCCGCAGCACGGCACGCTCATACGCAGCACCTGAACACTTTTGATGTCGTTTCTTTTCAGTATCTCAGTCAGTTTTTCTGCATAGTCTGTGTGGTCAAGCTTCGGGCACCCTATCAGCGTCACTTTTCCGCGCATAAAACGGCTGTGAACCTGTGCGTTTGCATACGCCGTGCAGTCCGCTGCAATCAGCAGCTTCTCACCTTTGAAAAAAGGGGCATCCACGGGCACGAGCTGTATCTGGCAAGGCCACTGTGCCAGCTCAGAGACGCCCTGCTGTACCGGTTCATGATAAGCCGAAGCCACACACGGCTTCCTTTCAAACGCCAGTGAACGGGAAGAGGGGCATCCGCGCGGCAAAGGTTTTTCGTTCATCGCAGCTTTTTTGGCCATATGTTTTTCCACCGCCTCTTTATCAAAATCAGCGGCCTCACGTTCTACGATCTCGATGGCGCCCGTCGGGCATTCGGGCAGGCAGTCCCCCAGTCCGTCACAGTACGATTCGGACATAAGCTTTGCTTTGCCGTCAACCATTTGCAGCGCACCTTCGTGACAGGCCTGTACGCACAGCCCGCAGCCATTGCATTTGCTTTCATCTATTTGAATGATCTTTCTTTTCATCATAACCACCTCTCTTGCTTTTGTATCCCAATTATCTTATACTTGATGCAAATTGTATGTTGCATTTGCAACTTATGAGGAGGCAGTATGGATTTTAACTGTCTGGCAGAAAAAAATGTCGAGTTATTTGCCGGGCTCTGCTGTGCTGAAATTAACGAAATGCTCGAGTGCCTCGGCGCCAGGCATTCGGACTATGAAAAGGGTTCTTACCTGCTGATGGAAGGGGATTCCCTCAAGTATGTCGGCGTTGTTCTTGAAGGCCAGGCCGCTGTTTTTAAAACCGACAGCCTGGGTAACCGCGCACTGCTCTCCCCTGTGCTGCCATCTGAACTTTTCGCCGAAGCGCTTGTGTGTGCGGGCATCAAGGTCAGCCCAGTGACCGTCGAGGCGCTGACTCTTGTAAAGGCACTGCTGATTCCTTTTGACCGCATCATGACGCGCTGCCCTGCTTGTTGTTCTCACCATAACCTGCTGATAAGAAACATGCTTCGGATCGTTGCGTATAAAGCGATCGCCATGAGCGAAAAATTTGACCACGTTGCCCATAAGACCACGCGCCAAAAGCTGGCTTCATACCTCTTGTCCTGTGCAGCCAGAAAAGGCAGCAACCGTTTCACTGTGGATCTTGACCGCCAGGGTATGGCAGATTATCTTTGCGTCAACCGAAGCGCGCTCTCAAGGGAACTTTCGCGTATCAGCGAAGACGGCACTGTCAGTTACCACCGCAGCAGCTTTTTTATACGCGACCCCGAGCGGCTCGAACTGATCCTGTTGGGCGAAGTAGGCGGAGAATAGCCCAAAAAAGCCTGCAATATAATGATGCAGCGAGAAGTAAATGTGTGCTATAATTGGCTTTGACTTTAAGGAGGCTATTTTATGGAAAGCGGTGTGACTTTCGCCAAAGGATTTGAAGCGTCAGGCGTTGCCTGCGGCCTTAAAAAAAACGGCGATCCTGATCTTGCCATTGTTGTGTGCGACAGGTTGGCCGGCGCGGCAGGCCTGTTTACACGCAATGCAGTCAAGGGCCATTCTCTAATGCTGGCACAGCAAAATGTCCGCGGTGGATATGCGCAGGCTGTCATCATCAACGCCGGCAACGCCAATGCATGCCTTGGCAGCCGCGGCGATGAAGACGCGCTCAAAATGGCTGCGCTTATGGCACAGCGTTTTGGGTTGGCCCCGCAGCATGTGCTCACAGGGTCGACGGGCGTGATCGGCAAGCCCCTGCCGATTGACCGGGTCTCTGCTGGCATCAATATGGCTGTTCTGTCAAAACAGGGCGGTGCGGATGCGGCACGCGCCATCATGACGACTGATACCGTCAAGAAGCAGGCGGAGGCGTCCTTTACGATCAATGGCTGCGAGGTGCGCATCGGGGGCATGGCCAAAGGTGCCGGCATGATCCATCCTGATATGGCGACGATGATCTCCGTGCTGACCACAGACGCAGCAATTGACGCGCAAGCCCTTCAAGCAGCGCTCAAAGAAGCTGCCGATGCCTCATATAACCGCATATCCATAGACGGTGAAACGAGCGTTTGCGATCAGGTGCTCATTCTCGCTTCCGGCGCTTCAGGCTGCCCGGCCATAAAGGCGGGTACGACGGACTACACACTGTTCCAAGATGCGCTCAAATCTGTATGTATCACGCTTGCGCGCATGCTCGCGGCGGACGGCGAAGGCGCAACCAAATTGCTGACCGTCACTGTCAAAAATGCGCGCACGCAAAAGGACGCGCAGCTTATCTCGAACGCGATCGCGACGTCCCCCCTGTGCAAGACGGCTGCGTTTGGTAACGACGCCAATTGGGGGCGGCTGCTGACGGCTGCCGGATACTCAGGCGCAGCGTTTGATCCCGCAAAGACGGATATTTATATCGGTACCGTGCAGGTTTGCAGCAGCGGCGGCGGCCTTGATTTTGACGAAGCAGCGGCCCTTAATGAACTAAAACAACCCGAGGTCGTCTATACTGTCGATCTGCGTGACGGCTCTTTTACATACACCATGTGGACGTGCGATTTTTCCCCCGATTATGTGCGCATCAATGCGGATTATCGGACTTAGGCGGCCAGTTTAAACAGAAGCCTGCCTTCGTTATATTTAAAAAATAGATCTTTTTGAAACACAGCTGTCAGCGATCAGCCGTGTTTACCATTAAACAACTCAAAATAAATATTGGGGTTTTGTTTTGTTTTTTCTTGCAGAGAAGTCCCTATTGAGGATACGGCTTCGCCCATAAGAGACAAGGACAGTAATATCGTCGGCTGCGTTCTCGTGTTCCGGGATTTCAGTGAAAAGAAAGAAAAGCAACGCTGGATAGAGTTTTTGAGCTACCATGACCAATTGCCCGGGCTTTATAACAGAAGGTTTTTTGAAGAAGAGCTTCTAAGGCTGGACACAAAGAGAAGCCTGCCCATATCGTTGGTGTTCGCAGATGTCAACGGCCTCAAAACGATCAATGACGCCTTCGGACATCATGTCGGCGATCAGCTCATCAATAAGGTAGCAGATGTTTTTCTGGCAGAGTGCCGTGCGGATGATATCATCTCAAGGACAGGCGGGGATGAGTTCGTCATCATACTCCCGAACACGGATTCTGTATCATCTGAGAAGCTGATCAAACGAATAAAATCGAAGATCGAAAAGTAGAAGATCATGAACATCAACATCTCGATCTCGTTCGGCTGGGACACCAAGCAATCGGAGGGTCAGTCTGTCTGGGATGTGCTTAAAAACGCCGAGAACTATATGTACAAGAAGAAGACATTTGACAATGCAAGCAGAAGAAGCGCTGTCGTCAAATCGATCCTTGGTACCCTCAGAATGAAGTCCCCGTATGAGGATGCGCATTCTAAGAGAGTCAGTGAACTCTGTGAATCTTTCGGAAAGGCGCTCAAGCTCGAATCTGACGAGATCGCCGAACTGCGGGCTGCCGGAGAGCTGCATGATATTGGAAAGATCGCTGTTGATGAAAAGATATTGTCTGATGCGGAAGAGCTGACGGATTCGGGATGGGCGCAGATTAAAAGCCATCCTGAAATAGGTTACCGGCTTTTAAGTAACACCAACGAGTTTTACAATATTGCTGAATATGGCTATTAGGTTAAGTCAGCAAATCTCATTGGAGCTGACTTAACCTAATAGCCATAAAAATTAATAATCCTTGACGCTGTTGTTTAAGAATCTTAGTTCTAAGAACTCCTGCAAAACTAACCTCCTGATAAAAAACATTTTTATGGGCACTGCGGTTTGTTAAATAAAAACACAGTTCTGCAAGATTTCGCAAATGCCCATGCGTTAAGCAATAAAAAACAGGTTGTTCCACGGTGCATTGGGACTTAATATGACCGCGTGCTTTTTTACTGAGAATTGCGTTTGTCCGTCTTTATTACACTGTTTCGGAAACGATCTTAACGCCGGAGCTGGTGCCCAGCCTTGTCGCTCCTGCCATGATCATGGCCACTGCTGTCTGATAATCCCGAATGCCGCCTGCTGCCTTTAAGCCCATTGCCGGCCCGATGGTCTGCCGCATCAGCCTGACATCTTCCAGTGTGGCGCCTCCTGTTGAAAAACCTGTCGACGTTTTGACAAAATCAGCGCCTGCAAGCATGGCAGCCCTGCACGCTTTGACTTTTTCCTCGTCTGTCAGCAAACAGGCTTCAATGATAACTTTCACATGCGCCCTGCCCTGTGCCGCGCTGACAACAGCTTCTATATCGCTTTTGACCAGATCCCAGTTTCCTGATTTTATGGCACCGATATTGATGACCATATCAACTTCTTTTGCGCCGAGAGATACCGCCACCTGCGTTTCAAAATATTTCACCTTCGGCGGCGTTGCCCCAAGAGGAAATCCAGCCACCACACAGGGTGCCACACCGCTGCCCATAAGCTGCTGTGCCGTGAACTCTATATTTACTGGGTTCACGCAAACACTGGCGAATTTATATTCTTTTGCTTCGTCACATAGCTTGCGGACATCGCTTTGGCTAGCTTCAGGCTTGAGCAGCGTGTGATCAATGTATTTTGCCAGGGACGCAGGCAAAAATCTATTGTTCCCCATAGTTGTATCTTTACTTTCTGTGCGGCTCTCTTTTTTATTCTGTCCTTTTGCATTTGGTTCCATTATAGTGCCCTCCGTTTATTTTGTATTAATCTTTACATCTTATGCCTTCAATAATAAAAAGTTCAACGAAAACAGGGCAAATCCTGTTTTTTTAATAGGCCATAGCACAACTCATTGCAAACATGTACTCTCCCTGTATAATCAGTACCACCGGCTTAGCCGGTGGTATGCTCTAGCCCTATAAGGGCATGTTACCGGCTTGCGCTTGCAAGCGCATTGAATCGTTTGCCAACCGCATAATATTCTCTGGCCGACCCTAAAGGGTCTTGTTACTTGCCTTTGTTCGTCGGCTTACCCGTAAACGGGTCAATGTACTCCTTCATGCTTATCTGATCTGCGGTGGCGTCTTCCTGTAGCTGCCTTCGGATATATTCCTGCATCCTTTTCGCATTTTTCCCAACCGTATCTACGTAGTATCCTCTACACCAAAAATGCCTGCTTCCGTATTTGTATTTCAGATTCGCATGCCTATCAAATATTATTAGTGAGCTTTTTCCTTTCAGATACCCCATTACCTGAGATACGCTCAATTTCGGCGGTATTCTCACTAGCATATGTACATGATCTGGGCATAGCTCTGCTTCGATTATTTCTATCCCCTTTCTGTCACACAGCTCCCGCAAGATTTTCCCTATGTCTTTCTTCAGCTTCCCATAGATGACTTGTCTTCTGTATTTCGGCGCAAACACAATGTGATACTTACATTCCCACATAGTATGTGCTAGACTATTCTTGTCCATTGGACTGCCTCCTTTGTTTTTGATGCGGTCGGCAAACCTCATCATTTTAACATAGGAGGTATTTGCTTGAAGCTAAAGCTCGCTGTCTTCCCCCGGCATAGCCGGGGGTTTATTTGATTTTGACCGCTTTGCGCTCAAAATCACACTAAAGTGTACAAAAAAACCCTCCCGCAAAGCTATTCAGGAGGGTTTTTCTCATACTATCCTTATCTGCCGCCAAACAGATTGCTGAAAAAACCACCGATGTCTCCGAACACATTCGCAAAGAAATCGCCGACGCCTGCAAAGAAATCCTTCACACCGTCAAAGAATGAAGAAACATCCTGGCTTGTCTGTGAAAGTTGGCTCAGCTTTTGCGCCCAGTCTTCGATATCCAGCTTTTCGAGCGTTCTTACAAGGCTGATGATCTGCGCAATGTTTTCCTCTGTGAGCTGAACATTTTGCTCAGCCGCAATTTTGAGGATCAGGCCGCGCAGCTCAGCATCCGTCATATCTTTTGTCTGGTCAAGCACTTTTTTAAGCTCATTGATGAGTTCTGCCGCCTGCTCGCTCCCGATGATCTCAGCCAGTTCGCCGGTGACCACGAGCTCTTCTGCGCCTGCTTCTTTTGCGCTCTTATCAAGCTCTACGCCGGTGATGTCCTCATAAGCTTTGTAAACGCCGGTAAGAGCGGCTGTACCCGAAACCTCAAAGGGAGCGGATACCATCACTTTTGCATCCTCGACGCCGGCGGTCAGCAAGGCATTTATATACATGCGCTCGGTGCACCAATTAATTTTTTTTGTTGTCACTTCAATGCCAAAGCCTTCTTCGCGCGTTTCGATATAGATGCAGGAGATCGCCCTTGTCCCGATCTTCTCGTCAGGAACCAATCCCGACAAATACTCTCTTTCCTCATCGTTCGTCACAACAAGTTCGATCACGTCTCCGCGCGTCAAGCCAAAGTCTTGATATATCTGATTGATTTGTTTTTCTGACAGATTTGCTCCGATAGTCACGCGCTCCTGCCCGGCCTCAACAGCCAGAACTGCCGATACGCTCATAACCATAACGATCACTGCGACAAGAACCGCTGTGCATATTTTTCTCAGCATGATACTCCTCCTTTGTTAAGAGCTGATGCTCTTTAGCCAGCCTATTATATCACTGTTCTTTAAAAATTTATATATAAAATTTTTGAACAAATTGCAACGCCGCTGCGCATATCCTGCAAATCTTAATGTTTTTCGGACCTAATTTTGTTTATTAATAACATAAACGGCGGCTGACACTAAGCCAACCGCCGTTTGTTTTAAGATGGCTATTTGTCGACTGAAGCCATATGTTCGATCAGCATCAGGATTTTGCACGAATAAGCCCACTCGTTATCGTACCAGGAAACGAGTTTTGCAAAAGTCGGGCTGAGCATAATACCGGCACCTGCATCAAAGATACTCGTTCTTGCATCACCGATGAAGTCGGATGAAACGACCTGGTCTTCCGTATAACCAAGGATGCCCGCAAGCTCACCTTCAGCGGCGGCTTTCATGGCAGCCTTGATCTGGTCGTAAGTGGTCTCTTTCTCCAAACGCACTGTCAGATCAACGACCGAAACATCTGCCGTCGGAACGCGGAACGCCATGCCGGTCAGCTTGCCGTTGAGCTTCGGGATGACCTTGCCGACAGCCTTTGCCGCACCTGTTGATGAAGGGATGATATTGAACGCCGCGCCTCTGCCGCCTCTCCAGTCCTTGCTGGAAGGGCCGTCGACCGTCTTCTGTGTGGCTGTGGTGGCGTGCACTGTGGTCATGAGGCCTTCGAGTATGCCGAAGTTGTCGTCAACCACCTTAGCCAAAGGCGCAAGGCAGTTGGTGGTGCAGGATGCGTTGGAGACCACTTTCATATCCGAAGTGTATTTGTCCTGATTCACGCCCATCACAAACATCGGGGCGTCAGCCGAAGGCGCCGATATGACGACCTTCTTGGCGCCGCCTGCAAAGTGCGCACTGGCTTTTTCAGTCGTGGTGAACACACCGGTGGATTCAACGATATAATCTGCACCGCAGGCTTTCCATGGTATCTCGCTTGGGTTCATGGATGAAAAAACCGAGATTTCTTTGCCGTTGACAATAATGGATTTAGCCGTATGTGATGCGGTGCCTTTAAAACGGCCGTGCACGGTGTCGTAGGTGAGCATATAAACCATATACTCCGGATCGATGAATGGATCGTTAATACCCACGACCTCAATATTCTTGTTCTCAACAGCGGCACGAAAAACCAGCCTTCCGATACGTCCGAATCCGTTAATTCCCACTTTGATTGCCATTAATAAATTCCTCCTAATAATAATCTTTAAAAATTCTTTTCTATCATAAATCATCCTGCGTCAAAACACAATATCTTATGCCTTTTATACCCAAAGATCGCAATTGGCCGTTCATGGCCTGATAGCGGCAGTTTTGTCTTTACACCGGATGGATCATGTTTTCTTTATCGAGCAAATTTGCGTCGATACCATATTTGTGCGACTGCCGGTATTCGAAAAACTTTGGCGCGACCTGCGGGAACATGGCGATGGACAATATATCCTCCTCCTGCTCCATCCATGGTTTGACTTCCTCCCTGTATTTTTCGATCTCGGGAGCAATCTCATCCGCAGACCTTCCGGTGATGACCCGGTCGTCACCGATGCATTTTTTGCGCACATCTTCATCCACCGCCGCCGGCAAACGGCCGTACTCGCCGCGCAGCAGCGCTTTGCTCTCCTTGGTGACGATCTTGTAGCGCTCGCCCCCGATCACATTGAAGACTGCCTGCGTGCCGACGATCTGGCTGGTGGGCGTCACAAGCGGCGGATAGCCAAACTCTTCACGCACACGCGGTACTTCTTTGAGCACCTCGTCAAGTTTATCACCAGAGCCTGCTTTTTCAAGCTGGTCTATAAGGTTTGAGTACATGCCGCCAGGGATCTGGTAGATCAGCATCAAGGCCTCGACGCCCAGTGCCTCCGCCTTTAAAAAACCATCTTTTTTAAGCTTTGCGGCAACGCCCTTAAAGTGATTGGCGATCTTGGAGAGCACCTTTATATCCATACCTGTGTCGTACTCGGTACCCTGCAAAGTGGCCACAAGCGATTCCGTGCAGGGCTGCGCCGTGCCGTTGGCCATCGGTGAGAGTGCCGTGTCCACGATGGAAGCGCCCGCTTCGATCGCCTTTAAGTATGTCATATCTCCGACGCCCGTCGTGTTGTGCGTATGCACATGAATGGGCACCTTGACGGCTTTTTTAAGTTCTTTGACAAGCGCATAGGCTTCATAAGGCAGCAGCAGGTTGGCCATATCCTTGATGCAGATGGTGTCCGCGCCGAGTTTTTCAAGCTCTACCGCCAGATTCACAAAATATTCGCGCGTATGCACAGGACTGGTGGTGTATGAGATGGCCGGCTCGCAATGGCCTCCAAACTTCTTTGTTGCCGCCATGGCGCGTTCCATGTTGCGCGTGTCGTTGAGTGCATCAAAGATACGAATCACATCGATACCGTTTTCTATGGCCTTTTCTACAAAGAAATCCACCACATCATCCGCATAATGCTTGTAGCCGAGCAAATTCTGCCCTCTCAGCAGCATCTGCATGCGTGTATCAGGCATCGCCGCTTTGAGCTTACGCAGCCGCTCCCAGGGGTCTTCGTTCAAAAAGCGCAGGCACGAATCGAACGTGGCTCCTCCCCACATCTCAAGCGACCAATAGCCAGCCTCATTGAGCAGGTGCGCCGCTGGCAGCATGTCAGCTGTACTCATACGCGTGGTCGCCTGAGACTGGTGCGCATCTCTTAATATCGTATCTGTAATATTGACTTTTCCCATCTATTATAAACCTCCTTATTCTCTCAGTTAAACAGCGTAAGCAGCACGCCCGCCGCTACAGCCGAGCCGATAACGCCCGCTACATTAGGGCCCATGGCATGCATCAGCAAAAAGTTCCTCGGATTGGCCTCCTGCCCCACCTTTTGCGACACTCTTGCAGCCATCGGCACAGCGGAAACGCCCGCACTGCCGATCAGCGGGTTGATCTTGCCGCCCGAGAGCTTACACATCAGCTTGCCAAGCAGCACGCCCCCGATGGTGCCGAAAATAAAAGCCGTTAAGCCGAGCAAGATAATATATAGCGTCTGGGCATCAAGAAAAGTTTCGCCTTTTGCCGTTGCGCCGACAGAGACGCCTAAGAATATTGTCACGATGTTGATCAGTTCATTCTGCGCCGTTTTGTTGAGCCGGTCTGTCACCAGGCATTCGCGGAAAAGATTGCCGAGCATCAGCATGCCCACAAGCGGTGCCGCAGCCGGCAGCAGCAGCGAAATAAATATGGTCACGATGATCGGAAACAGTATACGCTCCGTCTTACTGACTGGCCGGAGCTGTTTCATCTCGATCGCCCTTTCTTGCTTTGTGGTGAACATCTTCATAAAGGGTGGCTGTATCACAGGCACGAGCGCCATATAGGAATAAGCAGCCACTGCGATCGGCCCCAATAGATCAGGATAGAGCTTAGAAGTTAAGAAAATGGCCGTCGGGCCGTCCGCGCCGCCAATGATGCCGATAGAAGCCGCAGCTTGTTCGTTGAAGCCAAGAAGCAGCGCCCCGAAAAAGGCGATAAATATACCAAGCTGAGCCGCCGCGCCGAGGATCAGGCTCTTGGGATTGGCAATCAGCGGCGCAAAATCCGTCATCGCGCCTACGCCAAGAAATATAAGCGGCGGATAAATGCCGAGTTTGACACCCTGATACAAGTAGTAGATAAGGCCGCCTTCACTGTCTGTCGTCAAGTTTGCGCCCGGAAGATTGGCCAGCAGCATACCGAACGCGATGGGCACCAGCAACAGCGGCTCGTATTTCTTGACGATCGCCAGATACAACAATAAGCATGCAACAATAAGCATCACTCCCTGCTGCCATTGCATCGTCGCAAATCCCGTCGAGGTAAAGAATTCGACCAAAGATTCGCCGATATTAAAACCCTCCATGTGTTACCTCCTTTATCTGCACTAAGCCAAAACGGCCAGTACATCACCGGAGTTAACAGCAGTTCCTTTGGCGACCTGCACACCGACAACTTTTCCGGAAACAGGTGCTACGATCTCGTTCTCCATTTTCATGGCCTCAAGAACGAACAGCACATCCCCCTCATTGACGGTATCCCCTTCACTGACTTTGACTTCCCAGATGCTGCCCGGCATAGGTGCGCTGACCTGCGTACCCTCCGGCACGGCTGCCGCCGGAGCAGGCGCAGATGCAGGAGTGGAAACGGCCGGACGTCCGGGCGCAGCAGCCTGAGCTGCGGCCCCGCCGATCTCCTCGACCTCCACGTTGTAACTGGCGCCGTTGACTTTGATCAAAAATTTTCGCATAGTGTCCTCCAAAACTTATCTTTAATCTCTTATAAAACTTTTTTAAAACCGGCTGCAGATCTGCTCTGATCGCCCGCTTCTTCCCCAGGCAGGGATATTCTGCCGCGCACGGCTTATCGACTTGATCATTATGCCGTTTGGCGAAGTGCCAAGGCTTGCTGCAACTGCCGCTGTGATCGCTGCGATCAGCGCCGTATCATCGGCAGCCTTTGCAGCTTGGGCATGAGGTGCCGCGCTCACCGCTTCGCTCTTCCTTGCGGATTTGCGTGCTTTGCTTGGCTCCCTCTCCTTTGGTTGCCTGCCTGTCAGCATTTTGGAGATCTTCGGATACACATAAGTGATCAGTATCAGCAATCCAAGAGCCACAAAAACAATCGCAAGGCCAAAAACAATGACGCTTCCGCCGGTACTTAAAGCTTCTCCAAAGCTGAGCGGAGGTTCAGGTGCACTGGCTGCCTGCGCAACGCCGGACAGGCCAGTAAATGTTGTCATCATATCATGCCCTCCTTAATACAGCCGTGTGCCGTGCTTTTTGGGCAGCCTTTTTTCGCGCTTGCCGAGCGCAAGCTCCAAAGCCCCCGCAAGACGCTGGCGTGTTTCCGAAGGGTAGATCACTTCATCAACATAGCCCATCTTAGCCGCTTCCCACGGAGACGCATACGTGTTTGCATATGTTTTTGCAGCCTCTTTGCGCGCCTCGATCACATCATCTGAAGCCATGATCGTCTCATTCATCAGTATGACAGCAGCTGCGTTTGGCAGCACAGCCGAAATCACAGCCTCAGGCCAGGCGAAAACCATATCGGCGCCAAGCGCTTTGGGCGCCATGGCCACATAGCCTGAACCCACGGCCTGGCCGGTGATAACAGTCAAAAGAGGCACTGTGGCTTCTGCATAAGCGCGTATCAGGCGCGCTCCGGCCTGTATCAGGTTTTCCTGGGCTAAATCCTTAATAAAACCCGGCGTGTCTGCAAAGGTAAGAACCGGTAGCCCGAATGCATCACAGAAGCTCACAAAGCCAGCGGCTTTCGAAGCTGACTTTTCATCGATGCAAGCCCCGTTCGCGTTTGCCACGATACCGACACTTCGGCCGTTAAGCCTTCCAAGCCCTGTGATGATAGAGGGCGCATAAGCCTGCTGGCTTTCGAAGAAATCGCCGCTGTCCATCACCGCGCCGATAAGGCTGCGCACATCAAAAGCGCCTTGATACTCATCGATGAGCCTGTTCAGATCGTCCCCGCAGTCAAGAACCGGCGCATCTACAAGATTATTGTCCGGCAGATAAGAAAGCAAATGGCGCACAGAATAGAGTGCGTCGTTTTCGTTTTCAGATAAAAAATGCACAAGCCCTGTTTTTTCCGCATGGATAGTTGGCGCGCCGATATCCTGCACCTGTACAGCCTTGCCAGGTTCGTTATACGCGCCGGGTGCTGCACTGTATATGCCGCCGACATCCTTGGACATAAAAACAAAATCGCTCAATGGAACCAGAAAAGCGGCTGTTCCCGCACATGGCCCGCAGACGACTGTGATCACCGGCACAACACCGGACAGTTCTGTCAATTTTTTTAGTATGCTGCCGTAGCCCTCAAGCGCCCCTGCACCCTCGCCGATCCGCGCACCCATTGAATCGAAAAGCGCCACCACGGGCAGGCCGGTTTTTCCAGCAAGCTCCAGAATATTTTGGATCTTGCGCGCGTGCATCACGCCCATGGCTCCGCCGAGTACGTTATAGTCCTGTGAGAATACATAAACGCCGCGTCCGTCAACAGTCCCGTAGCCTGTCACAACGCCCTCACCCGGTGCGCTGACTTCTTTGAGCCCTTCCGGCGCACTGGAGTGCTGCACAAAGGCGAGCGTTTCAACAAAGCTTTGCGGGTCAAGCAGCGTTTCTATGCGCTGCCTTGCCGTGAGCTTTGCCTGCGTATTTTGGGCTTCCTGCAGCCTGATGCCTTCCTTTAAGGCTTTTCGTTTTTGAGCAAGCAGGCCAAACCCGTATTGTTCGCTCATATAGTAAACCTCCATATGAAAATTGTATAAAAAACTGTTTTATATAAAAAAAACAGCTCTTGCTGAAAAATTAACTTTCCCCCCATATTCGTTATTCTACACAGATATACTTTAATCCTTTGTAAATTTTTAATTTGTTCAAATTTTCACAAATTTTTTTCTTTTATTCCTTGCCAACACCCAGCTTTTCAAAATCCTGTTTATCAAGCGGTCTCCACTGACCGCTCTGAAGGCTGCCGAGCTTGAGCGCACCGATGGCTGTCCTTTTAAGGTGTTCTACCCGGCAGCCGACTGTTTCAAACATCTTTTTGACCTGCCTGTTTTTGCCCTCGTGAATGATGATGGCAACCCTGGCCTGATCGCCCGCGTGGTTTAAGATGCGCACATCGGCTGGAGATGTTTTTTTGTCATCGATCACCACGCCTTTTTGCAGTTTCTCGATAGCCTGCGCGTCAAGTTTCCCCCGCACCGAAACTAGGTAGGTTTTTTTAAGCTCGTGCTTCGGGTGTGTGCAGCGGTAAGCAAAATCGCCATCGTTTGTAAGCAGCAGCAGCCCTTCGGTGTCATAATCGAGCCGCCCGACAGGATAAAGCCTTGCACCCGTATCACCCAAAAGCGATATCACGGTTTTTCTGCCGCGGTCATCGCTGCAGGCAGACAGCACGCCCTTTGGCTTATTGAGCATGATATACATCTTTTCTTGTTCAGACCAAATCGGCACACCGTCAATACTAACTGTGTCTTTTTTTGTGTCTATGTCTGTGCCAAGAACCCGCACTGTCAATCCGTTGACACTGACCCGCCCCGCACTGATCAGCGTATCAGCGCCGCGCCTTGAAGACGCCCCGCACGATGCGATGTATTTGTTTAACCTCACGCGATCCCTCCGTTACATATCGAGCAAACGGGTATTGATCCAAAAATCAAGCAACCTGTCAAGGTTGAATTTATATGAATTCTCGCCGACCGAAAACGGCGCTTTGAGTTCTGCGGTGCGCAGCTTGTTGGTGCCAAGCCAAATGTCTATGTAACCGACAGTCTGGCCCTTTGCAACAGGCGCTTTGAGCGTATCCTCAAGAAACACCTGCTTTTCGATTTTTGTGTATTCCTCATCTGTGAGCGGATAATAGATGTCCTCCTCTGTGTGCACGGAGAAGCTTTCTTCTTTGCCCTGCTCAACATTGACCTCACCGACATATTCGCCCGCGCCCAGCAAAAGGCGGTTTTGGTAGTGCTCAAACCCATGATCCATCATCGACATGCAGTCCACAAACATATCCGATGCGCCAAGCACAACAGCGACAAGCTGCATGTTTTCCCGCTGCGCTCCTGCCGATAGACACCGGCCTGCGTCCTTGGTATAACCCGTTTTGATTCCGTTCCCGCCCTCGTAACTCCACAGTATCTTGTTTTTATTCTTCACGACTCTGTCCCATTTATGACCGTCCCACGGCAGCGTCTTGTACTGCGTTTTGACGATTTGACTGAAATGTTCGTTTTGCATGGCATAAGCCGATATCAGCGCAAGATCATAAGCCGTCGTATAATGCCCCTGCGCAGGCAAACCGTTCGGGTTCACAAAGTTAGTGTTGTAAGCGCCGATCTCCTGCGCTTTTGCGTTCATGAGCTTTGTAAACTCCCCAACGCTGCCGCTGATGTGTTCTGCAATCGCAATGGCGGCATCATTGCCGGAAGCCAGCATAAGCCCGAACAGCATATCGGACAAGCTCATCGTCTCGCCGGCTGAAAGCCATATCGACGAGCCTTCCGTCCCGCTCGCATTTTGGCTCACCTGCACAATATCGCTGACATTCCCGTGCTCCAGCGCGACAATGGCCGTCATGATCTTGGTCGTCGAAGCCATGGGCATTTTTTCAAACGCATTCTTTTGATACAGCACACGCCCTGAGCAGGCCTCTATCAGCACTGCCGACTTTGCAGATATCTCGAGGCTTTCCGCCTTTGGCTCAACGACATTATACGCAAAGATAAAAACAAATACCAGCAAAAACAACGTAATTTTGCGGAGTTTTCTTCTCAATGCTGCTCCTCCTCGTCAAAGCGGCAGCGCCGCAGCGCTTCTCTGATCTCAGAAATAAAATGCGGCACAGCCTCTGCAGCCTGTTCAAGGAGGTTCTTGCCGTTGACCGAAAGCAGCTGAACATTATCTTCATTCACGACCAGAAACCCTATAGGGTTAATGGACACGCCCGAGCCCGCACCGCCTGAAAAAGGATACTTTAAGCTCTCGGCTTCCCCCTCCGCTTCTCCGTATTCACCGCCGCCCGCCACAAATCCAAAACACACGCGCGAAACAGGGATGATCGTTGAGCCTTCGGCAGATATCACAGGATCGCCGATCACCGTATTGACATCGACCATCTCCTTGATTTCGCTCATGGCCGTCTGCATGATGTTTTCTATCGGATGCATAAAAATTTTCACCGCCTAAGATTTTTTAGATAGATAATATATCCAACAATAATATTTACAGGAGAGAGTGTGATTATACAGTCGGCACAAAAGGAATAAAGCTGTTTAGTGAAAACCGGGAGGACGACAAGTTTTATCCTGTGATGTTTCGGTTTGCCGATTCTTTGCGCGATGCCAAACCCCATGCTGAGTGCACCGCAAAGCATAGCTGTCGCAAAAGCGTCCCCAAGGCCGATTTTGGCCTTGGCGTGTATCTCGATATTCATCTTTTCATAAACGTGGTTGAACGCTGCGCTGCGCGCATGTTCCTTGTGCGTTTGTTTTTTTTTGTCTAGGCGGCATATGAGCTCCGCGAGTGAGATCATTGTCTTTTCCGTGCCGTCTTTTTTGATGTGTGTCAGCCTTATAATACTGGTTTTGTCGTGCCGCAATACGAACCGCCATTTGATCGGAATAAAATAGAGCAGCCTAAGTTTTGCCTTTATATCGAATTGGTCAATACGCACATCCGCTTTGATCCTGACTGCAAGCGCAGCCACCAACAAAACGGCGGCAATCAGCACAATGAGAATAAAAAACAACGCCTTTCCAAAAAGAGAATCGACGTTGTTATTATTGTCAAAAAAGGCGGCTTCATTCCGCTTCGCTGAGCGGCGGCAGTGCTTCTATGGACTCTAAACCAAAGTGGCGCAGGAATTCATCATTTGTACCATAAAGCATCGGATTTCCGAGCGCCTTTTTACGCCCCAGCCGCTCGATCAAGCCTTTTTCTATGAGCATCGCGACAGAGTAATTGCTCTTGACGCCGCGGATCTGCTCGATCTCAAAACGGGTGATGGGCTGCCTGTAAGCAATGATCGCAAGCGTCTCGATCATCGATTGCGACAGGCGTGTTTTTTTGACAGGCGCCAAAACCTTTTCGATATACGCTGCATTCTGCGGATTTGAGCAAAGCTGGAGCTTTTCCCCCACGCGTTTTAGCAGTACGCCCGCGCCCTCTTGCTGCCTGCGGAGTATCATGCTGTCCGCGATCGTTTCCAGTTCTCCGCGTTCAACCTCAAAAACAGCAGCCAGTTCGTCTATTTCCATGGCGTCGCCGGCCACAAACAGTATGCTTTCAAGAGCACTTATGATCTTTTTTTCATTCAACCTGCGGATTCCTCACTTTTTCGCGTGATCAGAATATCGGCGTAGCTGCTTTCCTGGCTGATGGCAACGAGGCTTTTGTGGATCAGATCAAGCAGCGCGACAAACGTAACAGCCACTTCTAAGCGCGTACGCGCGCCTGTAAACAGCGAAAAGAAAGTGGCGTAACCCAAACTGGAAAGCGCGCGCAGGATATAGCGGGACCTTTCCTTGACAGTGAACGGATCCTTGTGTATCTCGACTTCATCAATGCGTTCATACTGGGCGTCTGGCAGCCTCTTTAAAACCTCAAGATACGCATCGCAGAGGTTTTGCAGCGTCATCTGCTCGATTTCCCACCGGTCTTCAGATAATTCGACCTCTTCAGGCAGCTTGTAATAGACGTCCTGTGCAGCGGTCTCGTGTGTTTTTAGCGCCAAAGCCGCGTCTTTGAAGGCCTTGTAAGCCTTAAGCCGGGAAATCAGCTCCTGCTCAGGGTCTTCTTCTGGCTCTTCCTCATGATCCGTCTCCGGAAGCAGCATCCTTGATTTGATATAAACGAGCGTTGCAGCCATTTCAATAAACTCGCTGGCACTGTCCATCGATATATTTGGCATAGCCGCGATATGCTCAAGGTACTGCCCTGTGACTTCGGACACAAATATCTGCTCGATATCGATGCGCGCCTTGCCGATAAGGTGCAGCAGCAGATCAAGCGGGCCCTCAAACTGCTCTATTTGAACTTTGTAATCATCTGTTATCATTACAGAAACAACCCGAAAAACGCTTCATAGGCGTAGATGACCCAGAATGTAAAGAAATTTAGTATGAAGTGGATCCAGTTGGTCAAGAACAACAGCCCGAGCAGCACAATATACCCGTACTGTTTGTAGTACATAAAGAACCGCGGGCTTTTGCGCGCTATAAAGCCGCTGACCAGATGATGCCCGTCAAGCGGAGGTATGGGGATCAGATTGAAAAAACAGAGTATGATGTTGAGAAACACGATGTTGGACAGAATGTTTATGATGATCGCGTTCTGAAGCCCCAAAGCCACAGCCACCGATAATATCATGTAAAACAGAAAAGACAAAATCAGATTGACCGTGACGCCTGATATCGAGACCAGCACATTGGCTTTTTTGAAATTGTGGTAATTCCGCGGATTTGTGGGCACTGGCTTGCCCCAGCCAAAACCGATAAATAAGAAAGCAATCAGCCCAAAAAGCGCGATATGCTTCGTCGGATCCAGCGTCATACGCCCCAAGTTTTTCGCTGTCGGGTCTCCCATCCTGTTGGCCATCCAGGCATGGGCGGCCTCGTGAAAAGAAAGCGCGATGACCAGTGCGGGCAGCAGATAAAGTACGATGAGCAAAAAGCCCTTAAAATCTCCTCGGAAAAGATAGCTGATCGGCGAATATAAAAACCTGTTTGCTAACGGCATGTTTGGCTCCAATCCATTGTTTGTTTCAGTATATAGAATAAAGAGGCTGTTTTCAACCGGACATTATGTCGAAACTATAAAACCTGCGTGTCCGGTTCCGTAAAAAAAGCGCACCAAACAGGCACGCCCCAAAGACTGCTCCAATGCTATTTGTACCCGTCGAACATCCGGTTATTGTCCTTCTTGATGGCCGACACGTTGGACCGCTGCCCTTCCTTCTCATACGGTGCCCCTGCTTTCAGGGTTTTGAGCTCTTCGCTCAGGGCCGCGTAATCTTTGCTTATGGCGTCGAACTGTTCCTGAAGCTTTAATACGTCATCGGCGATATTGATGGCTGTTAAAACGGAAAGCGTATTGGGGTTCAAATTCACATACTGTTCTTTGAGCTCGGACATTTTTCGGTCGACATAAATGGCGACACGGTGAATGTATTCCTCGCTTTCATAGCCTGCCATGACGTATTCTTTGCCGCAGATCTTGACCATCGTGCGCGTTTTTTCCATATGCCCGTCAACACCCCAAAAATATTTCTTTTATGGAGTCATTATATACCAGGATAGAAAATGTTTCAACAGCCAATATACAAAATGTTGTATATAAGAGACATTATTCGCGTAATTTTGCACCAAATCTGCCTGCCGCCGCCGAAACTATGGTATCCCGCGCAGCATTTGCCTCTTCATCAAGCAGCGTGCGGCTGTTTGCGCGGAATACTATCTTATACGCAAGGCTCTTTTTGCCTTCCCCAAGCTGCCCGCCTGTGTAGACATCAAAAAAAGATACGCTTTCAAGATACGCACCGCCGTTTTCGCGGATGCACGCAAGCAGGCTTGATGAAGGCACCTGCGCATCCACGATCAGCGCGATATCCCGCTCAACAGACGGAAATCTGGGCAGCGTTTCGTATCTTCTTGTATCGTCGGCAGCGCCGAGCAGCACATCGATCCATAAAACCGCGACATAAACACGGCGGCTGATCCCGAACGCCGCGGCGGTATCCGGCGCGATCTCACCGAATTCACCGAGCCTGCCGCCCTGCGCATAGGCGGAGGCCTTTCTTCCCGGATGGTAGAAAGGCGAAGCCTCCTTACGATAAGCGGTATCTTTGATGCCAAACGCATCACAAATATTTTCAACCGCGCCTTTGAGCGTGAAAAAATCTTCATGGCCGCAAAACGCGATGCAGACATATTTGCGCTCAGTCGGCAGCTTGCCTTCCTCTTTGGCCGGCAGGTACACGCGTCCCGTCTCAAAAAGACGAATGTCCTGTGCTTTTTTATTGATATTGTTTGCCACCACCTTGAGCATATCGGGAACGGGCGTCATGCGCATATATGCCTGGTCTTCCCCGAGCGGGTTTAAGATGCGCACAGCGCAAAGAAGGCTCTCGTCACCAAGTTTTTGCATATCAGCCATCGATCCGAATGAATACGTGACACACTCGTAGCAGCCGAGCGCACATAGCAGAGCACGTACCTTGTCGATACAGCGTTCGTCATCCATAATGCCGCCGCGCACCACTTCTCCCGTCATTTTGGCCATGGGTATGTTGTCGTAACCGTGCATGCGCGCCACTTCTTCGGCTATATCCTCTCCGCAAGAGATGTCGCCGCGGAAACTCGGAATGTCGCACACAAGCGTTCCGCCTTCAATCACCGTGGGCAAAAAAACGCGTCTTAACAGCATCGCCATAGCCTCCGCTGAAATATCCGTGCCCAGCACAGTGTTGATCTTCTCGGCCGGCACGCGCACCTTTTTTGGCGAGAGATCCGCCGAGAGTACATCGATCTCTCCCGAGACGATCTCACCAGCGCCCAGAAGCTGCACAAGATGCAGCGCCCTGTCCATAGCCGTTTTGCAGCC
The DNA here is from genome assembly GCA_040768905.1 of Christensenellales bacterium. Lineage (GTDB taxonomy): Bacteria > Bacillota > Clostridia > Christensenellales > SZUA-584 > SZUA-584. The sequence continues at coordinate 515,590 of JAXGMA010000001.1, read as the reverse complement.
CGCAGCATCGATGCCTTTGGAAAAACGCATCGCCGACTCAGTCTGCAGCCCCAGTGTCCTCGCCGTGCGGCGCACATTTCCCTGGCGAAATTTCGCCGACTCAAAAATCACTGTGGCGGTATCGTTTTTGATCTCAGAGTTTTCGCCGCCCATCACGCCCGCGATGCCTATGGGGCCTTGGGCGTCGCAGATCAGCAGCATCTCTGGATTGAGCACACGCTCCTTGTTGTCAAGCGTGGTGATGGTCTCCTCCGCCTGCGCGCGGCGCACGATGATCTCACCGCCGCGTATATCGTGATAATCAAAAGCATGCATCGGCTGACCGGTTTCAAGCATCACAAAATTCGTGATATCAACGATGTTGTTGATGGAGCGCACACCGGCCGACATCAGTTTGTCGGCAAGCCATTTGGGCGACGCCTCGATCCTGACGTTTTTGACCGCGCGCGCGATATAGCGCTCGCAAAGATCGGCGTCGCGCACCTGCACCTTGATAAAATCATGAATGCTTCCGCCATTCTCAGTAAAATCCCTGCCCGGCATTTTGAACGGCGCTTCCAGCGATGCCGCGCACTCACGCGCAACACCGAGCATGGAAAGGCAGTCTGGCCTATTCGCGCCCACCTCGATGTCAAAAACCGTATCATAAAGCCCCAGAACCTCACGCAGAGGCGTGCCCGGCGCCGGGCTGCCGGAAAGCAGCATGATGCCGTCCGCATCGGCACCCGGATAATCGCTCTCACTCAGCCCAAGCTCCTCCCCTGAACAAAGCATGCCGAACGAAAACACGCCGCGCAGCTTGCCTTTGGTGATCTTAAGGCCGCTCGGAAGGCTCGCGCCGACCAACGCCACAGGCACAAGCGCGCCCTCGTAAATGTTGCTTGCGCCGCAGACTATCTGCAGCGTTTCTTGCCCGTCGAAAACTTCACATACCGAAAGTTTATCGGCATCAGGATGCTTTTTGATGCTGTCTATACGGCCGACCACGACCTTTTCAAGGCCAACCCCAAGCTCCTTGTAGCCGTCGACCGCGCTGCCCGTCATGATCAGCTTTCGCATCAGCGCTTCTGGTTCGATATCCATATCCACATAATCACACAGCCATTTGTATGGTGCTATCATTGTTGTCCTCCTTATTTGAACTGGGCCAGAAAACGGATGTCGTTTTCAAACAGCAGCCGGATGTCCGTGATGCCGTATTTGATACAAGCCAGTCTGTCGAGCCCCATGCCAAACGCAAACCCCGTATACTCCTCCGGGTCGATCCCGCAGCCGCGCAGCACATAAGGATGCACCATGCCGCATCCTAAAACCTCTATCATGCCGGTGTCCTTGCACACACCGCAGCCGCTGCCGTGGCATTTTGCACACGTCGCGTCCACCTCGGCACTCGGTTCCGTAAAAGGAAAATGGCCGGGGCGGAACTTTGTGAGAGTATCTTCACCGTAAAATTCTTTTAAAAAGCCGTCCAGCGTGCTCTTTAAATGCGCCAGGCTGATGCCTTTGCCCACAACAAGCCCCTCGACCTGATTGAAAACCGGCGAGTGCGTCGCATCCACGTCGTCGCTTCGGTAGACGCGCCCGGGGCAGATCATGCGTATGGGCGGCTTCAAAGAAAGCATCGTGCGTATCTGCACAGGCGACGTATGCGTGCGCAGCACGACATCCTCAGAAACATAGAACGTATCCTGCTCGTCGCGCGCGGGGTGCTCTTTGGGGATGTTGAGCATCTCAAAATTGTATTTGTCATATTCTATTTCCGGCCCGTCCATCACAGAAAACCCCATACTGACGAAAATGTCACGCAGCTCATAGTAGATGCGCGTCAATGGATGGTATGCGCCGATGCGCTGCTTTTTGCCCGGCAGTGTGATGTCGAGCGTTTCTTCGCTCAGCCGGGCCTGTAAATGATGCTCCTTAAGAACTTTTTTCTTCTGCTCAATCATACCTGTAAGCAAGTCTCTTAATTCATTGACACGTTTACCAAAAGCAGGACGCTCTCCCTCGCTTATATCCTTCATGCTGCGCAGCGCTGCCGTCAGCGCGCCCTTTTTCCCGAGCATTTCGATCCTTATGGCCTCAAGCTCAGCAGCCGACTCACTTGCGCTGATTTTTGTCTGTGCTGTTTGCGCCAGTTCCTTAAGCATTTTTTCTTTTTCCATAATATCTCCTTGCTTTGTGTGCATCGTTGCGTCCATATAAAAAACCCCTCGCCTTGGGGCGAAGAGTCCGCGGTACCACCCAAATTCGCTCTGCATTTTTGGCAGGGCCTGTTGCGCTGTAACGAAGCGTCACGTCCTAAACAAGGCAGCTTGGCCTGCGAAAATTCCCATGCACGCAAGCGGGCGCTTCCAGCCGCGGCGCTCCTCTCTGCTGCTTGCCGACTGTGCAGGTACTGTTCAGGCGTTAATCGCTTTTTACAGGCTGCATTATAGCACAGAGCAGCCCTTGCTTTCAAGTGCATATTTTGTAGATCAAGATGCCCGCTGCAACCGCAGCGTTGAGGCTCTGCGCGCGGCCGCGCATGGGTATGCGTATTCGGTGTTTGGAAAGCGCCAGCATTTTTTCGGACACGCCGCGCGATTCGTTGCCAATCACAAGGCAGGTCTCTTCAGCGTCCAGCGAAAAATCCTCCTCACCGCCGATATCTGCGCAGACGATGCTGTATCCGCGCTTTAAAAGACGCTCTGCACAGGCACCAAGTTCCTCGCAGCGTACCGGCAAATGGAACAGGCTGCCCATCGAAGCGCGCACGGATTTTGGCGCATAGCAATCTGCGCAGCCGGGCGAAAGCACGATGCCCGCGCAGCCGGCCGCATCGGCGGTGCGTATGATGGCCCCCACGTTCTGCGGATCCTGCACATCGTCGAGAGCGACGATGAGTCCGCCCTCGATGTCTGGCTGAGGCAGAAAGCTGGCAACAGCCGCGATGCCCTGCGGCGTTTTACAGTCGCACAATGCAGCCATCACATGCGTCGATACCGTGCAGACACGGCACCCCATGGCTAAAGCGCGCTCTGCCGTTTGCGTATGGCAGCCGTCCTCAACGATCAAGACTTCAAGGTGCTCAGGCCTATAAGCCAACAGCTCGCTGACGCATTTTTCTCCCTCAACCAAAAACAACCGCTGCTGTTCACGCCCCTTTTTGGCATGCAGGCTTTTGACCTTTTTGATGAATGCGTTTTGTGTGCTTGTAATCACCGGTTCCGTCACTGCTGCGGCCCCTCCACATATAAATACCATTGAGGAATAGTGGCAAACAGATTCCTGTCTCTTAAGCCGTCTGCTGTATTGATCTTTGCCTTGTAAAGCAATGCGTTGGTACGGAAATACAAACCGATCTGCGGCATCATCTGCAAATAACGGTCTTCCATCTCCGCATACGCCTGCTTCATCGCTTCTTCATCGAGGGCTTCCCGGCAATTTTTGAGCAAACGGTCAAGCTCTTCATCCGAAAAGCGCCCGTAATTGATGTCTCCGCCCGTGCCCACCAACGCGGATATGTCAGGGTTGATCTCAAGATAAAAAGAGCACAGCGCAAGATCAAAAAAGCCCGTTCTCAGACGTCCCGCATGGTCTTCGGCGTCGGCCGCGACAACCGCCACATCCATGCCGCATTCCCTAAGCTGCGCGGCTACGTTTTCCGCAACGTCCAGCCGATAGGTTTCATTTTTATTTACAAGCAGAGAAAAACTCAAGGTCGTGATCTGACCGTCCTCCACGCGTTCCACAACGCCGTCGCTGTTGCGGTCTTTCCAGCCGGACTGTTCCAGCAATTCCATGGCTTTTTGCCGGTTGTACTCAAAAATTTTGGAGGATCCCGGCGAAAGGTGTGAATCCGGTACAACCGGATAATCAGTCACCACGGCATGCCCAAGCAGCGCTTTTGAAACGATATCGCGTTTATCAAGCGCATAGGCTACGGCCAGCCGCAGGTTGGTATCGGAAAAAAGGCCAGATGAATTGGGCACAATACAGTCATAGTATTGTGTCAGATAGTCGATATATACGATCTCTCCGTATTTCTGATAGGTGTCCACCGTGAGCGTCGAGGTGGTCACAAAATCAAAGAGGTTTTGTTTGAACGCAGCCAGTTCCGTATCATGATCAGGATAACAAACGCCCGTCAATGCCTGAATGTACGGTGGCTGTTTCCACCAGTCGGCATGTGCGCTCAGTTCTACTTTATCCATCATATTAAGCGTATCCACCTTATAAGGCCCTGTGCCCACCGGGATTGCTGTGTCCATGTTTCTTGACTCGCTGTATGCCCTGCACAGCACAGGAAAAGTCATATAATACACAGCGGCGTTGCCTGGCTGAGTCTGTGTGATGCGTACTGTGTATCTGTCGATAGCCACGCTGTTTGCAATACTGCCGTTGCGATATGCATAGTTTGAATCACTGGCCGCATATGATTTGAGCTGATTGATGGTATAGACGATATCGGCAGCCGTCATCTCGCCGTGGCCATGATGCCATTGCACGCCCGGGCGCACATGGAACGTCCAAACAAGGCCGCTCTCGTCAACTTCCCATGTTTCGACAAGTTCAGGTTCCGGGCGTCCATCCGTTTTGATGCGTATCGGCGCTTCGTAAACCAGCGATAGTAGGTTGTAAAGCCCGACATTTTTGGCCTTGAGCGGGTTTAAGGAAGCCGGGTTCTTTGGCACCGGAAACGTAAGCGCACCGCCGACGGCAGGCACAGCTTCTTTGATGACTGGCGGCAGCGTATACTGCGGTATGATATCCTTTGCATTGTCTGCCTGCTGCGGTTCGCTGCAGCCGGCCAGCAAAATCAGCGCAAAGGCAAGGGCTGCAACGACCGGCCGTTTAAAAATCATCATATAAACCTTTGTAGATGTAATAGTTCCTTTTTACTGTTTTGACGTAGTTTTCTGTCTCGGGGTATGGGATGTCGCCCAGTACGCCGCCCTCAATCCAAGTATCCACTTTATTTGGCCCTGCATTGTATGCTGCCAGCATTTTATCTTCATCACCCGAGAACCTGCCGTATAAATAGTTCAAATACCAGCAGCCGAATTCTATGTTCACATGCGGATCGGTCAGCATCTCCGCATCATAATCATCCATTTTCAGTTTTTCTGCTATCCATGCGCCTGTACCCGGTATGATCTGCATCAGGCCGACCGCACCTTTCGGAGACACGGCGGCTATGCGAAACCCGCTCTCCGCACGGATGACCGCGCTCACAAGATAAGGATCGAGCGCGTATTCTTCGCTTTTTTGCGCTATGATCTGCTGATGCTCAAGCGGATACAATCGGTAAACCAAAAAACCGCGCGCCAGAAAAGCGACGATCAGTACGAGTAAAACCAAAACCAATGTATATATTCTTTTATTTGTGACAGTTTTATCTTTAACTTTGCGCCTTGCCATGTGTTCACCTCAGCTGTATTTGCGCAGCAGTTTGTCTATCCTGGCATATAGATCAGCCTTGCTGCCGTCGTTTGGGATCGTATCGTCCGCAAACTTGGAGAGCCATTTGTCATCAGGCTGGTTTTTGATGCGCTGCAAAACGCTTTGTTCATCCACCCCGTCCCTTTCCATCACGCGGCGCACACGCGCCTCCTGATCCGCTGTGACCAACCAGACAGCATCCATCTGCTTATAAAGCCCCGTCTGTACGAGCAGCGCCGCATCTACGAAAACACGGCCGCCGGAGCTTTCAGCCAACTGTGTGACATACACAGCGATCAGCGGATGCAGAGCTTCTTCAAGCTTTTTGAGCTTTTCGCTGTCTTGAAAAACGACAGCGGCCAATTTCTTTCTATCCAGCTTTCCGTCAGGCAGAAAAAAACCGTCGCCAAAAATACGGCGTACCGCCTCCAGTCCGGGCTGACCCGGCTGGGTGACATGGCGTGCTGCTTCATCTGCACAAATAACCGTCTCGCCGAGTTTTCTCAAGTAAGCGGTCACTGCGGATTTTCCCGATCCGATACCGCCTGTGATCCCTATCTTCATTTTGCTTCCAGCCAGCTGCTGCCTTCGCACACCTGCGCGGCCAAAGGCACGTCGAGGGTATATGCGTTTTCCATGCAATTTTTGAGCAATTCTTTGACTTCGCTTTTCTCATCCGGCAAAGTATCGATGACAAGTTCGTCATGAACCTGCAGTATAAGCTTTGAGCTAAATCCGCCCTTTTGCAGCGTGCGCGAAACGTCTATCATCGCAAGCTTGATGATATCCGCAGCTGTGCCTTGTATGGGCGTGTTGAGCGCGGCACGTTCGCCGAATGCGCGGATGTTGTAATTGGCTGACATCAATTCAGGCAGATAGCGGCGCCGTCCGAGCAGCGTAGTCACGAAGCCGTCAGCCTTGGCTCTTGCAATGATCTCGTCCATATACATCCGCACACCCTCAAACCGCTCAAAATAACGCGTGATGTAACTGCCGGCTTTTTTCACCGATATGCCAAGGTTGCGTGCGAGACCAAAATCGCTGATGCCGTAAACTATGCCGAAATTAACGGCCTTTGCGCTTCTGCGCATGGATTCGCTCACCTGCCCGACAGGAACGCCGAACACCTCCGAAGCTGTGCGCGTATGTATGTCAATACCGTCTTTAAACGTTTCTTTCATCACAAGGTCGTCCGCTATCGAAGCCAGTATCCGAAGCTCGATCTGCGAATAATCGGCCACCACGAGCACATTATCCTCCGTCGACGGCAGAAAAAGCCGCCGTATTTCGCGCCCTTCCTGCGTGCGTATGGGAATGTTCTGCAAATTGGGCTCTTTGCTTGAGATGCGACCGGTCACTGTGGAAATCTGCATGAACGTGGTATGGACAAAGCCGTTCTTATCCGCAATCTTTGAAAGTCCGTCGATATAGGTGCTTTTAAGTTTGGTCAAACGGCGGTATTCTATCAGTTTGTCGATCACGGGGTGCCTGCCAGAAAGCTGTTCGAGCACCTCGATATCGGTCGAATAACCTGTTTTACGTTTTTTGCCTGCAGGCAGACCAAGCCTTTCAAAAAGAACCTCGGAAAGCTGCTTGGTGGAATTGATATTAAAATCGTCATAGCCGGAAAGTTCATATATCTGCGCTGTGAGATTGCCGATCTGATCGCAAAGCTGTTTGTCATAGCTTTTGAGCATATCAAGCCCGATGCGAAAACCCGTACGCTCCATATCCAGCAGCACACGCATAAGCGGAAGTTCAATGTCACTGTAGACATACCAAAGGCCGTCATCCCGGAGTTTTTGCATCTGCATATCATAAAGCCGCACTATTGCCGAAGCGCTGCCGCCGGCTGCATATTTTTCGGCGATTTGCTCAAATGTCAGCGTTGCTGAAGCCGGGTCTATCACATATTCCGCAAGCCTTGCATCAAACAGCTTCCCTTTTGGCTCGATCCCGCTGCCGTACAAATCCGAAAAAGCCACTTTTGCATCAAACATCAGAAGCGTGATATCTTCATCCTCCAGCAAAGGCGCGAGCTTTGCCAGCACCATGTCCCGCGTAAAATCCATATTGAGCAGGCTGTGTTCGATGGCCATGGCATATTCCTCGCTGCCGGAGACCGCAAGCGTGATATCAACGCCAAAGGCTATCGCCATTTGGCCAACCTGCTGCACTTCTCCAAGCACCTCATCAAGTGCTTGCATATTGCTGATACGTTTTTGCTTTATCTGTTCTGCTGGTTCGAGTTTGGGCTCAAGCCGCTTGATCAGCGAAGAAAAACCGAGTTTTTTGAATGCAGCCGCCGCGTTTTCCATGGTAAACCCGGGGAACTTAAGCCTCGAGAGAACCACATCAACGGGCGCATACGTGTCTATCCGCGCCAGCTCACGGCTTAAGAATGCCAGTTCTTTATGCGCTTCGATTTTTTCTTTGAGTTTGCCCTTGAGCTCATACACATGGGCATAGACGCCGTCCATATCCTTGTAGCTTTTAAGAAGGCTGAGTGCCGTCTTTTCGCCCACTCCCGGCACGCCCGGAATGTTGTCTGACTTGTCTCCCATAAAGCCTTTTAAGTCAACGATCTGTGCGGGCACGAGTGCGTAATCCTCATACAGCTTCCTAGGATCGTACATCTCGATCACGCTGACGCCTTTTTTGGTGAGCATCACTCGGCAGGAATCTGAAACAAGCTGAAGGGCATCTTTATCGCCCGTCAGCAAAACCGCATCCATGCCGTTCTCCGCTGCTATGCGCGAGAGGACGCCCAAAATATCATCAGCTTCAAAGCCTTCCTGCTCGAGTACTTCGATCCCGATATCGCCAAGCGCTTTTTTGAGTGTGTCAAACTGGGGAATAAGCTCATCCGGCGGCGGCTTGCGTGTTGCTTTGTAGTCTTCAAAAGCATCGTGCCGGAAAGTCTTGCCCTTTTTGTCAAAAGCGATCGCGATATAATCCGGTTCAAGCGTTAAAAGCGCATTGATGAGCATCGAAAAAAAACCGTAAACAGCATTTGTGTATACGCCGTCTTTGCTAATCATTATAGGAAGGGCATGGAAAGCCCTGTGCATAAGGCTGTTGCCGTCAACGGCCATCAATGTCTTTTTCATATGTGCTCCAAACGCCGAATTGCATATCCAGTATAGTTGATTGCATTGGCTTATGCAACCCCAAGCAGCCGTCCGCCGCTTTAGTACTAAAACAAAAAGCCCTTCCGGTTTTGAGGCCGAAAAGAGCTTTTCTGCGGGCTGTAAGCCCTTAATTGCTGTTTATGCGGGCACAACGTTCGCAGCACGAAGCTTGCTGGCGTTCTTAGGATCGGGCTCCACATCAAACGTAACCTTTTGGCCTTCAGAAAGCGTTTTGAAGCCATCAGTGGATATGCTGGAAAAATGCACAAACACATCGTCTCCGCCTTCGTCATTGGCGATAAAACCAAAACCCTTGCTCTCATTGAACCATTTTACTGTACCTTTATACATCAAAGATACCTCCTTAAAAATCTGGTATCCTGCCCGTAAAGCAAAAATCACACGCCATTTGTAAACCATGAAACGAACACCATGATTGACAAAAACATGTGAATCAAGCCGTACGTACAAACTACCATCGACATTCTACCAAGGCTCAGCGGTTTTTGCAAGCCTTTTCAAGAAATTATTTTTTATTATCCGCGCTTGCAAGCTTACGTAGGCCAATAGACAAAAGTCGCTCACTATGAAACAACGGCTGCGAGCAGCAGTAGCGGCAGATTGTCTGCGTAAATACGCGGAAACTGTGCAACAGGCAGCGGATTGATACCGCGCCCCACTTCTATTGTATATCCGGGCCTTCGAAATGCCTGTATGAACCAGTCTTTGTATCCGGCATAGGAAGCAATGCCCGCCGGCTGAGCCAGCGTATATCCGCTTGCTTGTGCAAGCGCTTCGCCGATGGTACGCGATTGCGGCGGTTCAAGCCCCTTAAAGGTCCAGAATATCACCTCGCCCTGGCTGTGGTAGGCAAGCACCAGTGAAAAATCATTAGCGCGCGTAAAGTCTTCAACTGCTCTTGTTTCGGGTTCGGATTCCGGATACGGCCCTCCGTAGCGGGTCGGCCCCGGGCCGGTGATGCCAAGCGCAATGGCTGCCTGGCGCGAGCGTTCCCATCCCGCATTATAATTGTGATTCAGGTCCACGCCGCGGTTGTTGGCCTGCCACACAGTGCTAAAACTGGTTGGCCTTCCAAAATTCCACGCAACCAGCTGCGTATAGTTCGGATTGTCCGGCGAAAGGCCGTTGAGCACAAGGTCAACGCCGTCGGGATTGACCATGGGCATCAGGTAAATGCTTGTTTGCTCCCAGATATCACGCGGATCGTAGCCTGCAAGCGTTTGCCCGAGCGCGAACGCCCGTGCATAATCCTCGGCAAACTTCATCAGCACCGGGCTGGTGATCCATTCGAGCGCATGGTGCGCCGCGTTGTAAAACACCTTATTTGGGCCTGTGCCCAGCCGCAGGTAATATAAGTTGCGCCCGAGTACGCTCTGGCCGGCGATTCCTGTTTCTATAGATGGGTACAAAGCGGAAAGCGCGCGGATGTTTCGTTCCAGCACAGCGTAGGTATAGCTTGTATCCGTGGGCACGACGCCAATGCCGTACGGCACAGCAAGACGCTGGCCCGGCTGAAGGTTGTGCGCATTAACGCCCGGGTTGGCAGCGGCGATCAGCCTTGCATCCGTGCCGTACTTTTGCGCGATTGTAAAAAACGAATCGCCCGGACGCACAGAATAAAAATCATGGCCAAGCAAAAACCGCTCCATGACGCGAAATGTGTTGATGCCGATGATCCCGTCGGGAACCAGATCAAACCTGCGTTGAAAGGCCTCCACTGCAAGCCGTGTCCGCTGCCCGAAAATACCGTCGATCGGACCCGGATCATACCCCAGCCTGCCCAAAAGCGACTGTGTCTCCATCACATCGGTGCCTCTTAGGCCTGACTGCAATACCCTCATACTTAAAACCGTCCCAGATAAAATGACTTCGCTATCAGTTTTATGGTATTCAAACGGAAGGCCAAATGTTATTATTTTATCAAAATGAACGCTTTGCCGGATCCGCGCTTAGAGGCCAAAACTTTTCATATAGACGCCAAGCAGATCGTCGGCGTTTGTCTCAGCAGGCATGTTGGCGATGTTTTTTGCCAAAATGGCTATTTGTGAATATTTCTGCGCATCTGCAAGAGTGAGCGTTTCTTTATTTCCCAACAGTCCACCAAGCACCTTGGAAAATGCATCCACAGAATCAAACCCCATCAAAGAGAGCACATATTTGGTTTTCCGGGGTGTTTGTTTTGCCATGAGATCCATGAATGCAGCCATGAGCAGGCCGTTTGCGCGGCCATGGTCGATATTCTGAAAATAGGTCAGCGGATAGCCCATGGCGTGCAGCGATGTTGTGGCTGTGTTGGCAATGACCATACCCGCTGTCATCGAAGCAAAGAGCAGTTGCTCTCGCTGGGCATGGGTCAGATTGCCTTGCGCCATAGCATCAAAACACGAGGAAATGCGGCGTATGCTTTCGCCAGCCAGCGTGTCTGTGAGAGCGTTCGCACGCACGTTGAGCATCCCCTCGACAGCGTGCGTCAAAGCATCTAGTGCCGTATTGATCAGCGTTGTCTTAGGGAGGGCTTTCAGATAACGTGCATCCAAAAAAGCAAATCGGGGAAAAAGCGCGGGAGATGCAATGGATTTTTTGGTCTTAAGAGCGTCACTGGTGAGTATGGCATAAGGCGTCACTTCCGAGCCTGTGCCTGCCGTCGTAGGAATGTGCGCCATCGGGAGCACATCATCGCCGTAAGCAAAAGAATACAGCTTTTCCTTCGGTATGGACTGCCGGGCAAGCAGCGCAATGGCCTTGGCAGCATCCATGGGCGAACCGCCGCCTATCGCCACCACAAAATCCGCATTATGCTTCCGCGCGAACGCCGCACCGTCATAGACGCATTCGACAGTCGGGTTGGCCATCACCTTGTCATAGACTGCATAGCTTTGGGCTCCCTTTTCAAGCGCAGCTGTCACATCCTCAAGCGCACCGCAGATTTTTGCGGAATTTGCGCCTGTGACGATAAGCGCGCGCGCGCCCATGCTTTTGAGCAGAGCAGCATTTTGAGAGACACACCCGTCACTCATCACCACTTTGGTTGGCATATGATACAGAATATTCATGGTTTCACCTTGTTGTTAGATACTAAAAAATATGTTCGACGCGGCAGAAAAAAATTTAGTCCAGTTCTTTTTCTAAACTGTCAAAAAAATCATATAACGCAAAAAGCCCTCTTATAAGCTCTTTGTGTTCCTCCATTTTAAATTCATCTAACAGACGGCTGACCATCCTGTCATGAAAGTCTTTGTGCCTGTCATAACATCGTTTGCCCTTTGGCGTCAAGCGCAGCACATTGATTCTTTTGTCCTTTTTGACTTTGATTTTTTCCAGATAGTCTTTTTTGACCAGCCGCGAAACACAGACACTGCCTGTGGCTTTGGTGATACCGAGCTTTTCAGCAAGCTGTGTCAGCGTGACATTTTGATTGTCCTGTATCACTTCGATCGCATGCATTTCGGTACGGCTGATGCTGTCTTTTGTCATTTGAGAAACGCTTTTTTCCTGAAGCCTCAATATTTTAAAGAACAGATCTTTAAGAATATCGTTAAGCAGGCTCCTCAGATTCTTATCAGCCATCAGACACCTCATTTCCTGACAAAAAAGAATAATGCACAAACCATTGCTTTTCACCATTCTTTTCTATTATACTCTTTATTCTGCTCGGTATTAAAAGGCAGATACAAAAAACCTTTTTATATATGCAGGCCTACCGAAGCGTTTTCGTTCTCGTTAGATCAAAAAAGGCATCAGCTTTTTCGTTTGCTCGGCATACCTTATGTATTCCTCTCCGAAATGCTGCCTGAGCATCTTTTCCTCGACGCTGATCCTGTAAAGAAACGCTGCAAGCGGCAGCAAGAAAGCAAGCGCGGAACTGACCGGATGATAATAGCAAACAGCCACTCCGGCGCAGATCAGCAGCTCTCCCAGATAGCTCGGATGCCTCACGATGCGGTAAAGTCCGCCCTTATAAAGTTGCTTTTCATCAGAAATACTGACATTTGTCGAGAAACTCCTGCCCAATTGGACAACTGCGATCACGCGTATGACGAGCCCTGCCGCCATAAGAGGCAATGAAACGTATCTGATCAGATTGAAAGGCTGAACAAAGACCAGTTTACTTGAGGGCGCAATAAACTGCCCCGCGAGCATCCCGCACACGATCAAAGCGATCATCACATACTTTGATTTTTTTTCCGATCGATGGTATGCGATTTTCTTATTGTGAAAAAACAAAAGATAACTATCCAATGCAATCCACATGGCTAAAATAACCCAAAAAAGCAAATGCCCCACATCTCACCTGCAAATCAAAAAAATAAGTAACAGCAACCATTCCAAGCGACCCGCCGGCCGCAAATATATACAAAGAATATCATTTTTCGCAAAAGCGCGTCAACTTGTTTCGTAAAATGGATCGAGTTATGGTGTGTGCGGGCGTCAAAAAACAGGCTGTAATTTCATATTTTACAAAAAACCAGTCGATCAGGCGGGCTTCATATCCATGACGGCCGATGGGCAGAAAAAACATAACGTGTTTCGTGGCTCTTACAAATACCTGCGGGCAAAACGGGGTCGTCGCCAAACGCAGGTTGGTTCATCGCATCGGGTGCATGCTGTGTTTCAAGGCAAAAAGCGCGGTGTTTTTTTGCTCGGCTGCCGGATTTAAGAATGAGAGAATCATCCAGGTGATTGGCAGTATAAAACTGAACGCCGGGACTGTCCGTGTATACGGTCATACAGATGCCGCTTTCCTCGCAGTATGCTTCTGCCGCGCAGCTGCTGCACAAAAAGTAATGATGATCATACCCATGCGTCCATTCAAGCTGCATGTGCGGGCTGCCTATTTCAGCTCCAATCTGCTTGCCTGCACGAAAATCAAAAGGCGTGTTTGATACATCCATCATCTCTCCGGTTACGCTGCTATTTGCGTCTACTGCCGCTATTCTGTCCGCATTGATACGCAGGTAATGGCCAAGAGCAGAGTCGGATTCCTGACCGGCGAGGTTGAAATACGTATGGTTGGTCAGATTGAGCAGCGTTGTTTTATCGCTCATGCCGCTATAGGACAAACAAAGCGCATTGTCTTCCGTGAGCGTATAAGTGACACTGACCACAAGATTGCCCGGGTAGCCCTGATCCATATCCGGGCTGAAAAGCGCAAAGCGGATGCTGTTTTTTGCGGTTTGGCACGCTGTCCACAGCCGTTTGTCAAAGCCATGGAACCCTCCGTGCAAATGGTTGACGCCGTTATTTAGCTCAAGGCTGTATTGTCTGCCTTCAAGCGTAAACCTGCCGCGGACGATGCGGTTGGCATACCTTCCTATTGTCGTGCCGAGATGCGGCGGATTCTCTTCATATTCTTCAAGCGTGTCAAATCCGAGAACCACGTCTGACAAACTGCCGACCTTGGTTTGTACAAAAAGCGAGACAAGCGCAGCACCGAAATCGCTCACAAGCGCAGCCATGCCCCTGGTGTTTTCGATTGTATATAAATGCGCTGTCAGGCCGTCTTTGCATGTGCCGAATATCTTCATGGCGCTTCTCCTTTGTGTTCTGCTTATACGTTACATCTTTTTCAAAGAGCTGTAAAGAAAAAATGCTTATAACTCAAAGTAAAAACTGTGCATGAAAACCGGCTCCCAAGAATATCTTTAAGAGGACAAAAAGGAGGTTGGTGTATGCTTGATGATATGCGTGCCGACACGCAACAAATCAATGAAAAAATGTATTTTCGCAGTCAGAAAGTTTTGCAGTACACAATGCAGTATCCAAAATTTTCATCAACCATGTTTTTTTCTGCCGCAGCAGCAATGAACCGCCATTACCGCGGTAAATACGCAGTCAGCCGGCAGCAACTGCGCCAAAGCCTTTACCATCAGGCCGTCAGGGCCTTTGAGCATGCGGCACAGAACGGCGCGTCTTTTCACCCCTTCGAAGCCGTATACACATGTACCGTCACCTATTGTCAGGGTTGTACGGTGTCCATGTATTTTGACGTATACCGCTATACCGGCACAGAAGATAGCAGCAAAGTGCGCAGTGCAGATACATGGGATCTGGCCTGCGGGCGGCGTGTGGGCATGGCGCAGTTTTTTGCACCTTCAGCGGCCTACAAAGAATACGTCATAGATGCTGTAACGGCACAGATCGCTGCGCAAAAAGAAGAAAAACGGGGCGGTTATTTTGATGACTTTGCAGCCAGGGCAAAGCGTTATTTCAATACCAACAGTTTTTATCTTGCACCCGAAGGCCTGATCGTATTTTACCAGCCATATCAGCTTATGCCGCATGCAGGCTGGCTGCCGCAGTATCTGCTGCCTTTTTCGAACGATGTGAAACGCCCGCGCGCAAACGCTACTCCAAAAAACCGGTAAACACGCTAAGGCCTTCATCAGCGCATATGCCGCCGATGCGCCAGTATCCGCCCTCCTGATACAAAGAGAGCACGGCAAGAAAAGTATCCGCAGGCCCAGCCCGGGTTTCAGTCATCACATGCAGGGAAACAATGTTTATCTCCTGCGATTCGTCAGTGTCAAAGACCTCATAGCCGCTGACCCAGGCGCTGGAAACGCCCGTGACCCAGTCCGGCGCCGACTGTTCAAGCGCTTTTACATAGGCCTTGCGCAGTGTCCCGTCCATAACGGCATATTGCATCGCTGCATTGCGCGTCTTAAGCCCCTGTACCCAAACATCCACAGCTTCTTGTGCGGTACAGACGCCGACTTTTTCAAGAGCCTCGATGATCAGTTCGGCGCGGAGGCAGCAGCCAGCCTTATGGCTGCGTTCCTGTTTTGCGCATCCGGCCAGCAGTACCATAAGCGTAAGGACCAGCAAAAAAATCCTTTTCACCACCATCACCCCTGTGCATACATATGCATTCAGGCCAGCAAAGATACGCTCAAACAAAGATGAATGAGAGGCAGCACAGGCGTTTTTCTTTTTGGGGCGGTCTATCTGAATGAGTCAGGCAGCCGGGCGAGCACGGCTCTGCCGAGCAGGAGCGCAGGTATGAATTTGATGATATCGATCAAAAAGAAAGGTGCATTGTAGGACAAAATGACATGGTCAAGCGGTACGGATGAACCCAGATAGAGGTTCAATATCATATACATATATGTGATGCCGATTACATACAACGCAGCCACCGACAAAAGCATGTATGCGGCCGTACGCAGCACAAAAATGGCAGATACCGGCTCAGTCAGCTTTTTGCGTATCAGCAGGCTTACCAGCAGCGCGCAAAGTGCAAAACCTGGGATAAACCCGAACGAGGGCTCAAAAATATATCCGAAGCCGCCTCCTTTTGAGAAGACGGGAAGGCCCAGTAGGCCAATAGCCATATACACAAGCTGCGAGACAAGCGCATACTTAGGCGCAAGCAACAAGCCTGACAAAAAAACGACGAATGTCTGCAGCGTGATCACCATGACGCCGAAGGGGATTCTGATGAAAACACCTGCCGCAGTCAAAGCTGCAAAAAGCGCGCAAAGCAGCAATTGTTTGGTTTTCACACGGCCTCCATAATTGTAAACTATAAATTCTTTTGTAGTTTACATTACGGCAATACGAATGTCAACTCCGAAAATCAGCTCCCGCCAAAGACACTATGCAACAAAGGAAAAAACATGTATAATTCGTTTGTAGATCCACTTGCACAAAATTCGGAGGATTACATGCCGCAGGATGAGCAGATACAGATTGAGCGTGCGCAAAACGGCGACAGGGCTGCCATGGAGGCTCTTTTGTTATCCTTCGAGAAAAAGGTTTACAATATCGCATACCGGTATATGAGCAATGAGGCCGACGCTTACGACATGGCGCAGGAAGCACTCATTAAGATCTATAAAAACCTGTCATCTTTCCGGGGGGAGTGCTCTTTTACTTCCTGGGTTTACCGCCTGAGCGTCAATACATGCCTTGACGGGCTTCGGAAACGCAAAAAAACACCTGTTGTCATTGAGAGCTCAGCATTGGAAGCAAACCTTCCCGCTGCTGACGAGAACCAATCGCCGGAAGCGCATGCGCTTTCACTCGAAAACCATCAATGCCTGCACAATGCTATTGGTGCACTTTCTTCCGACCATAAATCCGTCATCATTCTTCGTGACATCAACGGCCTTTCGTATGAGGAAGTGGCCGATTGCCTTGGCATCTCCATTGGCACAGTCAAATCGCGCATCTGCCGGGCCCGGCAAAGGCTGCGCGAAATGCTCAAAAACACGGACTGTTTTTTCTGATTCCGGAACAAAAAGGCGCAGGGTTGCGTCTTATGAGCAAATAAGAATAAACCGATGTTATTAAAGGAGGTCAACATGAAAAGATTAACTGTTTTTCTCATAGCCCTGCTGATTCTCTCAGCAGCGATGTTTGGCTGTGCCGCGCAAAATGGCACGCCGGATGCAGCGCCGGCTGAGGACTATTATGCAAAAAGCGAATATATTACTGCGGAGGAAGCTGGCTACGACATGGAAGCGCCGCCTGCGCCTCAGGAGCCCGCGGACGGCAGTTCAGGGTTCAGTGACGGCGGAGCCGTTGATTATGACGGATCACTTCTTCAGCCGGGCGTCGACAGAAAGATCATCTTTTCTGGTTACTTAAGTATACAGACCACAAGTTTTGAGCAGGATTACCAGCAAGTCCTCGATGCACTCATCGAGTTCGGCGGGTATGTGGAAAACGAATCCACCTCAGGAAAGAAGCCAGTGGCGTGGAATGACCCGGGCCGTACAGCCAATTTGACCTTAAGAGTGCCCAGCAGAAGTTTTGATGCTTTCTTGAACAAGCTGAAAGGATTTGGAGAGACCCTGTCGGTCGAAAGAAACGGGCAGGATATTTCTCTACAGTATTTTGACACCGAAACGCGCCTTAAGACACTGCGCACCCGCGAAGCGCGGCTGCTCGACCTGCTTGAGGAGGCCAAGGGTCTCGAGGATATCATCAATCTGGAACGAGAGCTTGCCAACGTCGCTTACGATATCCAGATGCATGAGACGAATCTGAGAAATTACGACAGCCTGATCGATTATTCCACGGTCTCAATATCCATCAGAGAGGTCAATGAAGTCGAAAGGGTCACACCGGCGCAAAAAGACCTTGGGTCGCGGATCTCCTCAGGTTTTTATTCGGTACTCAATGTGCTCGCTGTCATTGGCGAAGGATTGCTCATATTCCTTATTGCAGGCTCACCCGTGCTGATTCCGCTGGCAGTGATACTGATTATCGTACTGGTGCTTGTCAAACGCAACAAGAAAAAGAAAGCACAGAAGCAAAACAACAGCGGCATGTAACGGAGGGAGCACTCCATGGTTAAAAACATGTCCAAAGCTTTGGTTGTTTTGTCCATATTGGCTCTGCTTGTTTTGGCAGGCTGCGTACCGGAAGCCGCAGCCATCCCCGTGATCCAGCAGCAAATACCTGCCGCTGTCACGGAGACACCAAACAAGCTGACTGTGAGCGCGTCGGGCACCGTCAGCGTCATGCCTGATGTGGCTTATATATCAGTCGGCGTGACGACACAAAACAAGAGCATGAAGAAAGCGCAAAGCGACAACAAGGACAAAATGAACACGCTGTATGCGGCGCTGCGCGGTGCCGGCATTGCAGAAACCGACATACGCACCACACAGTATTCGGTTTATCCGATACAAGACTACAGGGATTCTGCGTATAAGATCACTGGTTACCAAGTGGTCAACGCCATTGAGCTGACCGTACGGAATATCGAAGAAGCCGGAGAGTATCTCGATATCGCCGCAGAAAACGGCGCGAACACCGCAAACTCCGTCAGGTTTGGGTTGCTTGACGAGAAAGTCCACTACAACGCAGCGTTGGCGCTGGCGATGGAGGCGGCGAAACAGAAAGCTGCTGCCATCGCAGATGCGGGCGGCCACACCATCACAGGCGCTTTGGAGATCGCGGAAATATCGGCATACGAGCAGGTCTTCCGAAACTATGATTCTGTTATGATGGCCGAAGCGGAATCAGCCTCGACGCCTATCTTAGCCGGAGAGCTTTCTGTCACAGCGAGGATCAGTGTTGTCTACGAGATCGGTTAACAGTTCATTTGCATCATGCGGCCGGGCGTAATGCCCGGCTGTTTTTCTGTCAATTAAGTCATCCAATAAAGGATCATGAAGCGTAAATTCGCAAGGCATAAAATGCATGCAACGAGAACCCAGAGGCAGCCAAGCTGCAGGCGAACAAACCCATCAACACGCTGTGCAAAAAAGGCGCTGCCATAAACCTTGTTTTAAAGGCGTTTGTTATGGTATGATAAGAAAAAGTTTTTGGCTTTCTTAAGGAGAGGATACGCAATGAAAAAAGCAATACTGATCACAATCGTTGTGCTTTTTGTTTTCTCTGTTGCTTTGACAGCGGCGCTTGGCGTGCCGGATGATTTCCAAATACTGATGCTGGAAAGCGAAGGTGAGCGTGTCTTCATGATACAAATGCGCCTTCGGGATCTTGGTTATTTGAATTACCGCCCCACAGGCATGTATTTTGCCATGACGCAGAGTGCAGTGCGCTCGTTTCAGGAACACAATGAACTTGAAGCTGACGGCCGGCTCGGCGCGGTCACTTATGACAAACTGTTTTCATCGGATGCTGTGCGAAAGCCTTTAGGCACAGGCATTTCCGTGACTTCCGGGCCAAGCCTTGTGGGTGCTGCAACCGCCGTGGGCGAACCTGCTGACTGGGCAACTGTTGTGGATGAGGCATTTACAGTCGGCAAAATAGCCACTGTGACGGACTTTAATTCAGGCAAAAGCTTCAGCGTGAGGCGCACCGGCGGAAAAGGCCACGCAAAAGTAGAAGCTTTGGATCCAGATGCATATAATATTTTTCTCGAGTGTTTTGGCGGCGAGCCGAATTGGGAAAAGCGTTCTGTGCTGGTGAGCTTGGACAACACTGTCTATGCTGCGTCTCTCTTCGGAAACCCGTTTGGCGAGAGCACAGTTGCAAACAACGGTATGGACGGGGCTGCAAGCCTTTATTTCTCCGGCAGCACGTCAGATGTGCTCGGATTTGTCGACAAAGAGCATCAGAAATGGGTATTGCGCGCTGCGGGACAGCCGATGACCTACTAAAACGGCCTTTCTTTATCTGTTTAGCTGTTTATAAGTTGTTCATCACGATGTCCAAAATATGAGGCGCGGCAAATTCCACTATTTTTATATACAATTCTATCAACAATCCCGCCAATCCCCATAGAGGTGCCAATGTCCAAAGTGTGTACCCTCTTTTGAATACTTTATATTTTGATCCAGCATAATAATCCCAAGGATAAAAGCCGGGGATTCATCATCAATACATCCAAATAATCACCTTGTGTAAAGTCAAGTTCTTTTGTTTTAAATAATTTAACACGTACAGCTGCCAATTTGGGTTTAATTTATAAACAGAATACAGTAGAATAATAACGAATATAAAAAGGAGATACTGTTTGAAGCGCTGCTCTTGTTTTGCCGTATCTGTAATTATGCTGATAATTGCCGCATCTTTGCTGCTTTCCTCGTGCGCACCGGGCGAAGATAAGAAGGATTAGGATACGGGCAACCTCAAAATATACTTTATCAACGTGGGGAAAGGCGATGCCGCACTAATAGGAACGCCTGATAACAAATGGATCATGGTGGATGTCGGGCATGCGGACGAATTCGCGCATATCGGGCGCATATTGAAACAAAATTCAGTCACAGAACTTGAGGCCGTTTTCATATCCCACCAGCATAACGACCATTTTGGCGTGCTTGGCGACGTGTTATCGCATGTATCGTGTAAAGTCATATATACGACGCCCATGCTTGAGCGGTTCAAGCACGCCGGACGGTTTTCGGATATGGCCGAGTAGGCAGACGTGCCGGTTGAGTTTCTGCATCCGGGCGATACGCTGGATATAAGCGGCCTCAGCATAGATATACTCGGCCCGAGCGGCGCTTTTGCGGAAGAGGACGACAACAGCCTTGTTAAGATGCTCACATGGGACGGGCAAAAGGTTTTATTATAAAACCTATTTCTTTTTTCCGGACAGCTCATCCATAAAACCCGGTCAAACGCTGAAGGTCTCAGATGATATGTTCGGAAAAATAAAGAAAAAGGACAGCCTCGTGCTTTATGATCAGTACGGCAGGGCCGTTGACAGCATAGCGACAAAATAGTTTGGCGTCTTAAAAGATCACCTTTTTCATGATCTCGTTACTGACCAAGTCAATAAAAGCATCTCCGTCCATTTGCCCTATGTCTCCCTCGCCGCGTTTGCGTATCGCCAGCGTGCCTTTTTCTGCTTCGCTGTCTCCCGCAATCGCCATGTAAGGCACGCGCTCAGTACGCGCTTCCCTGATCTTGTAGCCGATCTTCTCACTTCTCTCATCAAGCGTCACGCGCACGCCTGCTGCTTTAAGCTTTTGCTCCCAGCCTTTCAAATAATCAAGCGAACGGTCGGTGATCGCCATCAGCCGCACCTGTTCCGGCGCCATCCAAAGCGGCAGCGCGCCTGCGTATTTTTCGATCAGCATGGCAAGCGTGCGTTCATAGCACCCGATGGACGAGCGGTGGATGATATACGGCCGTTTTTTTGTACCGTCTTTGTCCACATAGCTCATATCAAAACGGCCGGGCAGCGCGAAATCGATCTGTATGGTAAACAGCGTGTCTTCCTTGCCGTATACGTTCTTGAACTGCAGATCCAGCTTCGGGCCGTAGAACGCAGCCTCTCCGTCCGCTTCCTTATAGTCAAGCCCTATCTCATCGAGAATGCGCTTCATCAGTACCTGCGTCGTCTCCCAGGCCTGCGGGTCGTCGATATACTTTTCGGTATTGCGCGGATCCCACTTGGAAAAACGATAACGGATATCATTTTCAATGCCGATACACCGCATCACATGGATGATAAGACCGAGCACACCTTTGAATTCGTCCGCCACCTGATCGGGCGTACAGACGATGTGTGCATCAGCCAGCGTGAATTGCCGCACGCGGATCAGCCCGTGCATCTCACCCGATGATTCATTGCGAAAAAGCGTCGCTGTCTCACAATAGCGTATGGGCAATTCGCGGTAACTGTGAATATCTGAGTTGTAGATGATGAAATGGAACGGGCATTCCATCGGCCGCAGTGCAAGCACTTCGCTGTCTTTTCTCTCATCTCCCAATACGAACATGCCGTCCTTATAATGGTCCCAGTGCCCGGAAATCTTATAGAGGTCGCTTTTGGCCATGAGCGGCGTGCGCGCGCACTGATAACCGCGTTTTTCTTCTTCGTCTTCAACAAAGCGGATCAGCGTCTGCATCACCTTCGCGCCTTTGGGCAGAAGAAGCGGCAGCCCCTGCCCCACCACATCGCTCGTTGTAAAATACTTGAGTTCGCGTCCTAGTTTATTGTGGTCGCGCTCTTTTGCCTGTTTAAGCATTTCAAGATACGCCGCAAGTTCTTCTCGCTTTTCGAAGGCTGTGCCGTATATACGCGTCAGCATCTTGTTTTTTTCGCTGCCGCGCCAATATGCGCCCGCCACGCTTAAAAGCTTAAAATGGCGTATCCTGCCCGTTGACGGCACATGCGGCCCTGCACAAAGGTCTGCAAACTCGCCCTGCTTATAAAAGCTCAAAACGGTGTCTTTGGGCAGGTCCTCTATCAGCTCCTGTTTATACGGATTGTCCGCCGTAAATTCCAGCGCCTTGTCCCGAGGCATCTCAATACGCTCGACCGGCAGATCTTCTTGCGTGATGCGGCGCATTTCTTCCTCGATCTTTTCAAGATCCGCCGCATCAAAAGGCCTTATGGCATCAAAGTCATAATAGAAGCCTGTGTCTATCGCCGGGCCTATGGCCAGCTTGGTTTCCGGGAAAAGGCGCAGTACTGCCTGTGCCATCACATGCGATGCGGTGTGCCAGAGCGCTTTTTTCCCTTCCTCATCCTCAAAGGTGAGTATCTCAACACGGCTGCCGTCTAAAGGAACGGTATCAAGGCCGAAGATCTTGCCGTCGATCCGCGCCGCCAGCGCTTTTTTCGCAAGCTTGCCCGATATGGCGGCCGCTATTTGCGCAACGCTCATCGAGCCTTCAAACTCCCTTAACTGTCCGTCTGCCAATAGTATCTTCATTTTTTATCCCTCTTCATTTAAAATAAAAAACCCACATGCATTGACGCACATGGGACGGTTTTTTACCGCGGTTCCACCCAAATTCCATAAAACTGCTTTATGGCGCTTTTAAGGCCGGTAAGGGCGGCCTGCCCGCTATGCCAAAAAAGACGGTACCGCTATGCCGCGCCCGGCACACTTGCAGCCGCGGTGTGCCGTCTCTTCCAAAACGCTTATGCAAAAGCGACATGTTCTTTTTTCTGCCAGCCAAACTGTATTGCACGAAAAATCGCTGTTAAGCGCAATCATTATATGCTTTTGTACCAGCGCTGTCAAATTTCTTATCTTAAATCTGTCCGGCTGCCGGAAGAACTCCCGCCATCCCGTGTTTTCATAACGATGCCGAGCAGCGTGCGCACGACGCCTATCACAAGCACTGCGATCGCAATAAACAGTATGTGGTACATGCCGATCACAAACGGGACGAAAAGCACAATCCCGATCAGCAAAATAAGCGTGCTGACACGCGCGCGCGTTTTGTTTTCGCTGTCCTGCCGGGCATGTATGATACCGAACAGTCCAAATATGATAAACCAGCATGCAAGTATCACACCAAATAAAGGAGACATCTTTTGGATATACAAAGGGTCTTCATGCGAAGGCGCAATAAACACGATCAGCAGGAACAGCACGATATTGAGCAGCCCGTGCACAAGATACATGACAAACAGCTCATTGCTGTCTTTATAACGATACGCCTTATAGAGGTTGTACGACCCGAAGCCCAACACACCGACAGCCAGCAAGAACGTCAAGAAGGCAAGCCCCGCCTGCGGAGCCACAAGTAAAAAGATACCGGCAGCAACGATCAGCACACCCGTCACGACAACCAGCCACCAAGGCATAGATTTTGCTGTCGAAAGCATAAACAAAGCTCCTCTCCGCTTAAATGATTAATCCTTTTACAAGATAATACCACTATGTGTGTACACAAAACAACATCTAACTGTATATTTTAAAAAAAATTAAAACCCTTCACCGAGAACTTCCTTGACATCCGCCACAATGACAAAGGCATGGGCGTCTATGGCCTTGGCGATGCGTTTTAGCTTCGCTCCCTCCGTATACCAGCGCAGCACACAAAGCAGCACGTCTTTCTGCCGGCCGCTGTATAAGCCGCGCGCACAGATCGCTGTCACGCCCCTGTTTAGTTTTTCCATGATCGCCCGGGAAATTTCTTCGTTTTTTTCCGATATGATGTAAAACGCTTTGGCGACAGAAAAACCGACCGTAAGTACATCGATCAATTTTGAAGTGATGTACAGTGACGCTATGGCATAAAGCGCAGCCTGCGGTTTAAAGACAAAGCCGGCCGCCACAATAACAAAAAAATCGATCGCGAACACGAAGGCCCCGATACCCACCGATTTAAAGCGCGCGCTGAGCATTTTTGCGGCCATGTCCGTTCCTCCCGTGCTGCCGCCGGCACGCACCACCAGCCCCACGCCCGCACCGACGAGCACGCCGCCGTACACACAGCCAAGAAACATGTCCTCGCCCTTTGGCACAGGGAACACCTCCGCAAGCACGGAATAAAGCACAAGCGCATAAATCGTGCGCAGCGCAAAGCTTTTGCCCACAATACGTATGCCAATCAAAAAAAGCGGAATATTGAGCACAGCAATGGCCAGCCCGAGCGGCACGCCCAAAATATGATAAAGTATCGTTGCAATACCGCTTATGCCGCCTGCCGCGATCTTGTTGGGCACGAGAAATAAATTAAGACCCGCCACCGCGACGGCCACACCGACCGTAATGTAAATGTATTCTTTGATGCGCCGATCCATGAGGCCTCCATCAGAACTGCCCTTTAATTTTCTTCCAGATATGAAAAGCGGAAGTATCCTTCCGCTTTAGTCTCTGTCGTTTTGCCTGGTTTTATCAAACCCCATGCTGATAGAAATGGCTTCGTCTATCCGAAGCATATCCTTTTCGTTCAGCCGCCCCAGCTTTTTTATCAGCCTTGTTTTATCTATCGTCCTGATCTGTTCAAGCAGGACGACGCTTTTTTCTGACAGTATCTCTTCATCGATGATAATGTGCGTCGGCAGCCGGGCTTTACTCAGATTCGATGTGATGGCTGCCACGATGACCGTCGGGCTGAACCGGTTTCCGGTATCGTTTTGTATCACAAGCACAGGACGGATGCCGCCTTGTTCGGAGCCGGTCACGGGGTTTAAGTCCGCGTAGTAAACATCCCCTCGCTCTATCATAGTTCACCCCGCATATTCTGTTTTGCTTTCCCTTTACTATAATATGAGCGGTGTGTGTGCCATGTGTTAGAGAAACGCTTGTCAATTCGGTGTCTCGCTTTTCTTGTTTGATCTTTATGTCCTGATTTTTCTTGCATCTCAGAAACAGCAATGCTGTTTCTGCTTGAGCGCTAAACCATATAGCCTTGTATATGAGGCAGACAAAAAATGATATGCCAAGCGGCATGTCTTATATCAAAGAGTTTCGTTTGAGTTGTAATTAGTTCTGACAAGAAAGATGCGTTTATCCAAGCAGCCGCAAGGCATTACCCGAAAATATCTGCTCAGTTTCATCTGGCGAAAACCCCAGTGACAATATGTTTTCGATCTCGCTATCTGCGCCTTTCCAGGGCGAATCTGTGCCAAAAAGCACGTTTTCAACGCCGTGCCGGCGTATCATTCGTACCATCGTTTGTTTGCCGAGTGCATAGTAGGAATAAGACGTATCAAGATATAAGGGCAGGCCGATGATCAGCTCTTCGGCATCGCGCCAAAGCGCATGGCTGCCCATGTGCGCTGCGACAAGCTTCAGGCCCGGAATATTCTTCATGATGTTTTTTATCATCAGCGGCGTGCAGTGCACGATATCAAACAAACCGATATCCACCCCGGCGTGCAGCACGACGGCAAGCCCAAGATCACGCAAAACAGCATAAAGCGGCATCATCCGCGCCTCATCGGCAAAAAACTTCTGATAATCGGGGTGCAGCTTGACCCCTGCAAAGCCGCTTGATTTGAGTTGCTGCGCCGTCTCTTCAAAGTTTTCATCATCAGGATGCATCGCCCCGAAAAACACGAGCGAGTCATCCTGGCTCTTAAGAGCCCATTCATTGATTGCCGTTAGCTGTGAAGGCTTTGTCGCCACCGACAGCACGACGCTTTTATTCACCCCGCAGCGGCGCATATGCGCCTTTAGGCCGGCTGCCGTGCCGTCATGAACCGCTTTAATGCGGCTGTTCTCTTCAAGCGTTTTCATCGCTGAGGGCGCAAGTGCGTCATTAAAGCAATGCGTATGGAAATCTATGATCATGGCGTCACTCCGTATAACGTGTTTACGCCATTTTACTACTTAAATCAGGCAACAGCAAGCCGCATTAAAAATAACGGCTTTTTATGCACAGGCCCCGTACGGTTATTGGCCGGCGTTCGTGATCGTCGCCACCATGCTGATCTCTCCGCCCCTGTTTTCGGCTTCGTCGAACATATTCTCCAAACTATGAAAAACCTCATCTCTTGTTCCCGTAATATGTGTTTTGATCGCATCAACTGTATAGTCGACTTGAATTTGATCCAGAGTGCTGATGGACTTTTTGATGACGCTCGAAGCATCGCGCGTTTTTAACGGGTAAATAGAAACTTCAGCTGTAAGCATTTTGTTTGATCCTTTCTGTTCCTGCTGGTTTGCTATTAGTATGCAAGCGGCTTCATGGATATATACAAAAATTTTATTTATGCTATTTGTGGCCGGGGTGACCAATGTCTTATCGGCACACCGACGCTTTTTCCTATATCATATCCTCAGAAAACTCGACACGCCGCCCGAAGACATCCTTGATGGTTTCAATAATCCGCGCATCAAAAAACCGTTCTTTGTTATGTACGATGATCGAAAGCGGAGCGATGTTGACAAGCGCACTTAACAGCGCATCATCCTTGTCTAACCTTTCCCTCGGATGTTTGCACTTTAATAGGCAAAGCCTCTCATCGAGCAGCAGATACTCGCCGTTGCCGTCCACACAAAGATGCACTATACGTACGCGCGGTATTCTTATTTTCACAAATAGCCTTAAGATTTCCACGAACTCCGCATACTCACGTTTTTTGATGTATTCTTCAACGCAGAATGCCAGCTCTTTCCCCCACAGATCAAGATAGTCTTTCATGCGGAACCGCATAAAACCCTCAAGCATCACGTTCCCTGACTGATTCTGCTCAAGCGATTCGCTCAGACGCTGGCGTACATCCAGCTTGCAATGCATAACCTCGCTTTTTTGCTCCAGCGTGCCGTACCAGAGCCTTTTGAGAGCTTTTATCAATATGTCGCACTGTTCTTTTTCTGAAAGAAAATAATAATCCTGCTTAAGATGCTGTACCATATGGCGTATCTGCAGGTTTTCAATAATGATATCCGCAAGAATAGCGCACAGCATGGCCTTCTCTTTTTCGCTGTTTTTATCGCTGTCCGTCACCATAACTTTGACCAGACGCCCCTGCGTGTTATTAAGTTCATCGATGCTGACCAGACAGCCTTTGCGCAATGCATCATGCGTGCGGTTGGCGATGAGCGGCGCGAGCTTAAGACCGCGGTCTTCAATTCCTATAACAATGTTCAAGTCCAAAGTTCATCCTTTTTTTGCGGTACATAATAATTTATGCGAGGCCAAAATAAACGTTTCCCGCTGACATTAATCTTTGCATCCGCGCATAAATACTCTCGTTGTAATATTTGTAAGTTGCGCAAGGCCGGCTGAAAATATATAATGGTATAAATTGGGTTGACGCTATCGAGCTTTTCGTACTACACCATCGCCATCACATGCATGTTCGTGCTTTTTTCGGCGGGACAGGGCAGCGCATTTCTGTACATGGAAAACGAGCAGCACACACTCCCGCGCATGCGCGCGGCGGACATATCAGTAAAAAAACTGCTCTTTGGAAAATGCTTTGCTGTTTTTCTCATCTGCGTCATGAAGCTCTTCATCCTTTTTGGGTTTTCCACGCTCATGTTCGGCCTTGACTGGGGGGATCTTTTGGGTTTTGCCGCTATTTCCGCATGCGTGGCTTTCTCTGTCACGGGTCTTGGCACGCTGCTGATGGTGCTCGTCTACCGCGCAGGCAACCCAAACATCGGCAACGTGTTTCAAGCAGTTATCGTTCAGGTTATGGCTCTTTTCGGGGGTAGTTTTCTGCCGCTTTCCGTGCTTCCTGCGTTTTTCGGAACACTTGCGCATGTCACGCCTAACGGGCTTGCAGTGCTTGCATATACCGCCAACGTCTCTCGGACGCGCCTCTTGCAGAAATATTGCCCTATCTTGGAGGCAGCATCGCTTTTGGTATCGTTCTTTTTGCTTTTGGCGCCGAAGAATTCGGCGAAGCGGCACAGCAGGGCTCGGCCGCTTTGCCGCTGCTGCGCACGGTAAATAGCCCGGACGTTCGTGCGCTGGAAAAGGCCGTGCATGCGGCTTTCCGCACAGCATCGCACCCATTGCATCTGCACGCGGCACTGGAAAGCACGCTTTTGAGCGCCGGTCTTGATGCGCCTTCGCAAAAGCAGGTGCAAGCTGCGCTTGAAAACCGTACGGAAGCAGCGGCGGTCACAGTGCGGTATGCCGTGGCAAAAACGGGTGATTTTGATGAAGTATACGCAGATAACATCCATTTTCTCATGGGTTTTTATATTTTCTTCGTGATGTTTTCGATCGTTTTTACGATGGCCGGCCTGCTTGAGGATAAAAGGCTGGGTACATTCAGCCGGATCCGTATCACACCAGTTTCCTCAGCAGCTGTGCTTGCGGGCCATTTAATACCCGCTTACCTTATCGGACTGGCGCAGATGGCCATAGTGCTTTTTGCTGAGCAGGCGCTTTTCGGTTTCGGCCTCGGGCAGGCTTTGCTGCCCATATTTATCGTATTCGCCGCTTTTGTGCTGGCTGTGGTGTGCCTCGGGCTGCTGCTCGCGACGCTGTTGCGCACCCTTGAACAGATGGGCGCTGTCACGCCCGTCGTTATCGTTGCGACAAGCATTCTGGGCGGCTGTATGTGGCCGCTGTCCATCGTGGGCCCGGAGATGCGCGCAGCCGCCAACGCACTGCCGCAAAAGTGGGCGCTTGAGGCTGCAGAGTCCATCGCTGTCTACGGCGCGGGCCTTTCAGATGTCCTGCTGAACATCGGCATGCTTGTCTTGATGGCTCTTGTTCTGTTTTGCACAAGTATGGTATTCTGTAACAAAAAGCAGAGAGCATAATTATGGATCAACGAATCATAGACACAGCACAAAAATACAGGCAGATGGCAGACGCGCTTGAGGGCTTGGATGCAGGAGAAGCGCTCGATACCACCATAGAGCCGGAGGTGCGTTCGGCGCTGCTTGTGCTTTATTACGCCAAAGCGCTTGAATCCCGCATAGAAAAATGCGACGCACTGCTCACGGAAGACACGGGCGAAGCGGCCATTGATGCGCTTTGGGAAGCCTCGCGGGCGGTGGATAAGGCTGTAAAGACCGCCATGGATAAAATAGCCGGTTACCAGCAGGAAGACAAGGCCTTTGAAAAACAGCTTGGGCGCGTTTCAGTGAGCACGGACACTGACAGTGCCTATATTAAGCTGCTTAAACTCTACAAATGCGAAAGTATCATTGCGGCAGCATACCGTTACGCCTCCGCACACTCGTATTCTTCGGCGCCGGAGGAGTTTATCAAGCGCCATATGGATATTGATATTGAAGCGCTGGTTGACATCCGAAAAGACCTGCTTGAGGAAATTGGCCATGCGCTTAAAGAAGAATAAAAGAGCGAAGTTTTGTTCGAAAAATTGAAATAAACTCTTTGGCTAGCCATCGGCAAGCAGCACTCTCTCAAGCGCTTATATGATGAATCATGCCATAAAATGTAACGAACATATGAACCATTCCGGTGGCTGGCTCCGTTGAATATAAACAAAGTGACAAACATAATTCTATACTGTATAATTAATTTTTGTACGGGTACATAAGAAACTTTATGGTCTTTTTTTCTGGAGGGTACTGAATGGGAATCGTTAATATTTTCATGTTTCTTGGTGCGCTTGGCTTGTTCCTGTTCGGCCTGAGGATCATGTCTGAAGGGCTTGAAAATGTTGCCGGGGACAGAATGCGCCGCGTCCTTGAGGTGCTGACGGGCAACCGTTTTGCCGCCGTCGGTGTCGGTGCAGGGGTCACAGCCATGGTGCAAAGCTCGTCTGCCACCACCGTGATGACTGTCGGTTTCGTCAACGCCGGGCTGCTGACGCTGATTCAGGCCACAGGCGTCATCATGGGCGCAAATATCGGTACATGTATCACGGCGCAGCTGATTGCCTTCAAGCTTTCAGATATTGCGCCTTTTATTTTGTTTGTCGGCATGATATTGACGGTCTTTATAAGAAAGCGCGCGCTTTCCCGCCTGGGAGAGATCATCCTTGGCTTCGGGATGCTTTTTGTCGGCCTGTGGCTGATGTCTCAGGCTATGGCGCCGCTCAAGGATGACGAGGGCTTCCGCAATCTCCTTGTCAGCTTCAGCAACCCTGTGATCGGCGTTTTGGTCGGCGCGCTCTTCACAGCTGTATTGCAAAGTTCCTCGGCATCTGTCGGTATACTACAAACATTTGCGGCGTTGGCGCTTATTGACCTTGATGCAGCCGTTTATGTGATACTCGGCCAAAATATCGGCACATGTATCACGGCCGTTCTGGCTGCCATCGGAACCAGCCAGAATTCAAAACGCGCTGCGGGTATCCATCTGATGTTTAATATCATAGGCACCCTCGTCTATCTTGGCGTCATGGCC
Organism: Christensenellales bacterium; assembly: GCA_040768905.1. Lineage (GTDB taxonomy): Bacteria > Bacillota > Clostridia > Christensenellales > SZUA-584 > SZUA-584. The sequence goes on along the minus strand of JAXGMA010000001.1, from coordinate 485,114 downwards.
GTTTTTCCTTCCATTGTTGATTTTGTCCAATCGCTCTCACCCGAAGTCGACCGTCAGATCGCACATTTCCATACCTTGTTTAACGTATCTGTCACTTTGATGTTGTTCCCGTTTTCAAGACTTATGGTCAAGCTGATCACAAAGATAATACCCGAGAAGCGCGATTCGGACAGTGTGGAAAAAAGGCTTGTTTTCCTTGATGCGCGCATCGTGCAAACACCCACAATCGTCCTGGTGCAGACATTAAAAGAACTCAAACGTATGGGTGAAATCGTGTCAGCAAACTTCAGGCGCGCACTTGACGCCTTTTTTAACCGTAACGAACAGCGCGTCAACCGTGTTTTGGAAGTCGAAAAAACCATCGATTATATCACACACCATATCACCGATTACCTTATCGAATTCAGGGGCTTAGAGCTTTCCGAGCATGACCTCAAAGTGCTTGGAAGCCTTCACCATGTCATCATAGATTTAGAACGCATCGGGGATCTTGCCGAGAATATCGCAGAGTTTACGCTCTCGCTGATTGAGAAGAAATCAGTATTCAGCACAGAAGCCCAGTCAGAAATGCGCAAAATGGCAGATAAAACAACCGAAACGCTTCAGGCCTGCCTTGATGCATTTGCGAAGAGGGACAAGTCGGTGCTCCCTTTGGTGGACAAGCTTGAACAGGAAGTGGACGATATGAAGCGTGACTACATCAACAACCACATCAACAGACTGCAGGTCAAAGCGTGCGACCCTCAGGTGGGCGTTGTGTTTACAAACATGATAGCTACCTTAGAACGTGTCGCTGACCATGCCACCAATATCGCATTCTCGATATTGAATGACTAACAAAAATAATAGCATTTTAAAAGCCCCGGACATCGGGGCTTATTTTTTTGTGGGCTGTCTTGGCAATCCGGCCATACCGGGCATTGTTTTTGCATAAAAATCATTTGATTTCAGGCGTTTGCGTATTTCTGCGCAGCGATTTGGCATGGAAGAAGGTGTATACAGCCCCTGCGGCCCCAATGCAGATCAGTACAAACCAGCCGAAAACAAAAAGCTCAAAAATATAAATGACTATACCGACGACAGAAAATAAAAACTGCGCTGCTGAAAGAATCAGCAAGGCGGCATGCCGGTTTTTAAACCTGTTGCGCAGCCTGTGGTGAAAGTGCATTTTATCAGGTTGCATGACCGGCTTGCGCAGCAATAATCGCCTCAATACCGACATGCAGATATCCATGATGGGCACGATCATAAGATAAACCGGTATGATAAAAACAACGATATCTTTTTCAGATATGCTCATGATTGACAAAATGCCAAGCATAAAACCGATAAACATACTGCCGGCATCACCCATGAAAATACGCGCACGGTTTATATTATACGGCAGAAAACCGGCTATCGCGCCGCACAGGGCAAGCGCTGTCGGCAAGGCCAGCTGGGTGCGGCCCTGAAGATAGAAAATGAACGCAAAGCCCAGTGAAGACACCAATGACAAACAGCCGGCAAGCCCGTCAAGGCCGTCGGAGAAATTAATGGCATTGGTGACGATGACGATCCAAAACACGACAATGAATGAAATCACAAGGGTCAGCAGCAAATTTGTATGCAGCAAATCTTGCGGGAAATAGAACTGGAGGCATCCGATAAGCACGATAAACGCCAGAACAAACAATACCACCAGCCTGCGTTTCGCGCTTAAAGCGAGCATATCATCGATCAGCCCCATCATCGCCACGCCGGATATGCCAATGATAAAGGCCACAACAAGGTTGGTTTCAAGGCCTTCCACAAAAAGCAGTATATACAATACCGTTCCTAAAATTGCAGACAGATAGATGGCGACACCGCCAAGCAGCGGGACAGGGGTTTTATGGGTTTTTCGTATGTCTGGCAAATCAAGTATCTTAAACCTTCGCGAGAGCCTGATCATCAGCGGAGTCAATCCCAGCGAAAGCGCCAATGCAATGGCAGCAGCAATAAAAAAATGATACATCTGTGTCTTTCGCTGTCAGCGAAACAGCATCCTCCCTCACGCAGCTTTTACAATGCTCCACTGAATATTCATTATATTACACAAATAAATATGTGTCAATTTGTCAACATCCAGCGTTTTCTAAGTTGTCAATTGTTTTGCTCATATTCCCATTGTATATTTAAAAAATACACTTTGACTTAAAGAATGTGGTATCATACTCTCAGTAAGCCAAATGGAGGCGCCCATGGATATAATTTTAGATCAAAGCCAAATGCCGGATATGGCATCCATTGAGGGATATATCTCAACGACAGCGCGCGTGCGCTGGCGCAGCCTGAACGTCCACATCCAAGAAAGCTTCGCCGCACAGCCGCAGCTAACGTACAGTGCATGCGCCGCGCAGCCGGGATGGAATGTCAAGTATAAAAAAAGCGGCAAGGCGCTTTGTACGCTTTATCCCGAAAAAGACGGTTTTATCGCGCTTGTAGTGCTTGGCGCTGCGGACATGCTGCGCTTCGAAGCGATGCGCCCTGTATGCACGCCGTACATTGCCGGTCTTTTTGATGAGGCCAGAACTTTCAACAACACCAAGTGGCTGATGATACGCGTAGCTGACGATGAGGTTCTCGGGGATGTAAAAAACCTGCTCGCACTCAAGACAAAAAAAGTATAGTCTTTCTGCTGCCGCCGCCTGGATGCAGACAACGCAACCGCAAAGCCGGCACAGCCAGGCAGCTTTCTCTGTCCCGCATAAACCTTGACACATGGGCAGCACATGCGTAGAATAATGACATCGCAGAATTTTGAAAGTTTCATACAGCACGATAGCCAAAAAGCTCTTTGCATCATTGAGGTGAATCCATGCGGATCATAATCGGCCGCGGCGGCGTGCAGCAGGGCATCATCGAAGCGATGCAAGCTTGTTGCCCGGAGGGGTTCTGATATGAAAAAAGCGGCCATCTATGTATTTTCCGGAACGGGACATACAAAAATTGCTGCCGACATGATCGCCGCACAGCTTAGTGCCTTGGGCCTGAACACGACCGTATACCGCGTCAAAGCACCGTTTGACGACGCGCCGGACCCCCGCGCGTTCGATGTCGCAGGCTTTGGTTTCCCTGTACACGCGTTCAACACGCCGCGGTTCTTTCTGCGCTTTGTCAAAAACCTGCCGGACGCCGCTGACAGCATGCCTGCATTTATATTCAAAACTTCGGGAGAGCCGTTCCGGATAAACAACGCCTCAAGCCGGGCGCTTTGCCGCATACTGTGCAAAAAGGGTTTTGAACCGCGCAGCGACACCCATCTGCTGATGCCTTACAATGTGATGTTCCGCTACAAGGATGCGCTTGCCAAGCAGATGTATCTGCACACACAAAAAATGTGTAAAAAAATTGCCGCCGACGTCTTGAGCGGCCAGCAAAAGAAGATGCGCTATAACCCGTTGACAGTCTTTTTTTCGTGGTTGTTCCGGCTGCAGTGGGTGGGCGCATGGGTCAACGGGCCGCTTATCCATGCAAACCGCAAAGCATGTACAGGCTGCGGGCTCTGCGCCGAAAACTGCCCCGCAGGCAACATCACGATCAAAGGCAGCCAGGCATACTTTGACGGGCGCTGCACGATGTGCATGGGCTGCTGCATGATCTGCCCCACAGATGCCGTCCGTCCCGGCTTTCTCAACCTCTGGCGTGTCAACGGCGCTTACGATTTTGAGAAAATCACCGCCGATACAAGCATCCCGGACGAGTATGTCAATGACGACACGCGCGGCTATTTCCGGCTTTTCCGCAATTATTACCGCCGGACAAAAGAATTTTGGCACGACGCAGACAGCCCATAGATGCATGTTTCAACAGGGGGAAAAACGATCTGTGAGGTCCTCATTGGGCTATGGATCACAGGCGCTAAATAATGCTGCCAATAAAAAGTCCTAGAGCGCACGCACAGGCCGGGCTTCGATATAGCCGCGGTAGCCCATGGGTACCAGCTGAAAGCGCGGCGCGTCATCATCTGCCCATTCAAAACCATAGAGCTTCGGGTCATAGGTTTTCATGACATCCCAGAGATCGCTGATAGCTGCTTCGAATTTTTCGTCCTCAAACGGCGGCCCCTGAAACACCATCATTTTGCACGGCGGCAGATCAATGATCTCATAGCCTTTTGGCACATCGCCCATATAATCCGCCGCGACCTCGACGCCCTGCGCGTATTCGGACGTCCCTTCAGGGCGAAATTTTTCTGGAAGCCACATGCCGATAGGCTCGTAAAGCGCTTCTTTGATCTCTGTGAGCACATCCCAGACCTCGCATCCCACTTCCTCGCAGTATTCAAAATAATGCGTGGCTTTCTTGCCGCGTTTTAATATCAGGCGCCGCGCCGGGCGCTCCACCACTTGCACAAACACCGTGTTTTGATTCTTTGACATGTTTTTTCCCCCTCTTTGTTTTGTGAGGTAATAGTCACGGGCAGCCTTTGGCAAAAACATCATTATGGGCGGTTTTTGTTTTGCGTACGCACGCGGAGAAAGACCGAATTGTCTGGAAAATGCGCGCGTAAACCCCTCGTGCGAGCCAAACACAAAATCGAACGCGACATCAATGACACGTACGCCGCCTCTGTGCAGCCTTGCGGCCGCTTTGGAAAGCCGCATGGCTCGGATATACTCGAAAGGCGCTTTCCCCGTGATCTCTCTGAAAATACGCGCCGCATACCAAGGCGAATAGCCCGCCGCCCTGCCGAGTGCGCAAAGCGTGATGGGCTCGCAAATGTGTGCAGCGATATGGTCCTGCATGTGCTGGACCGCCATTATTTTCTGCCAATGTTCCAAAGTGACTGCCTCCGCCATATATGGTAACTTAAACGCACGGTTATTTCTTGACCTTTCTTGCGTGATTTGGGACGATTTGAACACATCATCTCACCGATATCGCTGTTCGTCAACCGGGTTGGAAAGCATCTTAAAAAAGCGGGGTGTTTACTTTATTAAAGAACCATTTCAATAGCCGCCGAGCAGGTAACCATCCATATCGTCGCTGCGCCGGCCGTCTTGCCTAAAAGGCGCTGCAACGGACGGGCTGCCGTGCGCCGGGGTCAGCTGTCGGCGCGAGCACCAATAGCGCAGCGCATCCGGGCTGTGTGTCAAGTCGTGCGGCTGCGTTGCCGCATCGCCGATCCGTATTTTGTCATGCCGAAGCAGCGGCAAGCTGCGTAATACCGGCGCGCAGGTCGAGAAAAAAACCAGCCGCGGCTTGCCTTTGACTATGCGCAGATATTCCTTGACGCACAGCCAGCCGTCTATCCGGCTGCTGCGCACTTCTATGAGCGGCACTCCGTTTTCTGCAAAGATCTGCGCGGCGCTGCGCCCAGTATCCTGCCTGCGGCTGAACAGATCAGGCGGTGCGATATAGTCCTCTACATGCTCGTTCTGTGCCGTCAAGACCGCACCCGCTGCCTCGGACACAGTCAGGTTTGGCACTTCGATACTGCGATAGCAATACGCATTGCCGTCTTCATCCACAGCAAACCAAAGCACGGCGAGCATATCCAGCCCGTAGTCGACGGCTGCGCTTTTGCGCCAGTGTTCTGGCAGCGCAAACGGTGCACAGACATGCGTTTTTTCAGCAAACTCCGGAAAATACTGGCCTGCGAACACGCTCCAGTCACCGTCGAGCCACGCGCGTCTCAAAGACGCGGGAAGGCCTTTGAGCTGGCGCACATAATCTGCCCCCTCCATGGCGCGCTCATGCAAAACCGCGCGCGAAAGCGTTTTTCCGTACTTTTTCTTAAGCTCGTGTATCCTGCGTTTGTAACCTTCGTCCGCGGCAAAAAGCGGTGCGTTGTCATAGACTTGCGCCTGTATAAAAATATAGTCACGCTCATCCTCTCCGCGGCGGAAGTCCCTGTCTATAAACAGACGTTTGACCCATGCGTGCCCCACCCCTCCGGGGTTGCAGGTTAAATAAACACGTTTTGGATAGTCTCCCGCACCGCGTACGCAGGCGCACAGCCATGAGTACTGGTACTCCGTCAGCTGTGTCGCTTCATCAAGAAACAACACGTCGTATTCCTGCCCCTGATACTGCAGCACATCACCTTCGTCACTGCAATACCCAAGCTTTAAGCGTGATCCCCACGGAAAGGTGAATGCCTTCTCGCTCTCATTGTAGCGCGGCTGAAAACACACCGGCATCGCTGCGTATGCCGCGCGCAGCCTTTTTGTGTGGTTTTCATGCAACTCAGGAAACGTTCGCCGTACGATAAGCATCTGTATGCCAGGGTACGCAAACGCAAGATACGTTGCTTTGGCGCGTATAGCATGGGATTTTCCGCCGCCCTTCGCGCCTCCGTAGCCTATAAACCTGGCGTCTGCACGCAGAAAGGCTTCTTGCTTTCTTGTGGGCCTGCCAAAGGCCCGCCATAAACTCGTTTCGACATTTTCTTCTTTTATCATAAAAACAGCGCCGCTGCTGCACCGACGCCGTACACATCCTTTCCGCTTATTATAGAGCTAGTCTTCGATATGGATGACTTCCACAGGGCACTCTGCCGCTGCTTCTTTGGCCGCATCCTCAGCTTCTTTGGGGATTTCGTTCACATACACCTCTGCAGGGCCGTCATCACCCATTCTGAAAACTTCGGGGCATTCTTCGGGGCACAGGCCGCAGGATATACAGCCGTCCCTGTCAATCGTTGCTTTCACCTGTCTCCTCCTTTAAAAAATAATTGTCTATTGTTCCCTGACTTAAGCCGATTATTCATGATTTACCGCGCAAATTTTTTGAGCCGTCCTAAATCAAACGGTGGCTTTGCAGACAATCCGCTGTTATCCGAAAATGCTCCCGTAGCCTCAAGCTGCTTTAAGTGCAAAACAGAAGGCTTATCGCTTTCTTCCCAGTGCTGCTGCAGATAAAGCAGCCCCATTTCCACACACTCAGCAAGCTGCATATGAGGCGCAATACAAGTATCTCCCCTATCCTGCGTTAAAAAATAACCGCTGCGCCAAAGGGCGAGCTTCTCCCGTGTGATGCCAAGATAGATACACAGGCCCGCAAGGCTGACCTTGCCGGACTCGGCCGCTTCCATGATATACTTTTCAATGCAAAGCTTGACTGCGCTTATATCCGCATGCCACGATCCGTTTTCCAGCACCGTATAAGCCGCCTCGCTTTTTAACCCTGTTCCGCTCACGCGCTTTTTTCTTTTCGCCATGAAGCCCCCCCTTTAAGAATCTTCCCGTGCAAATCTACATCAAAATAAAACTCAGCACGCATCAAAAAATATAAATATATGGTTGTATTCACCTGCTCTTTTAATTGTGATATAATGTTTAAATAAGGGGGAAGTATTTTGGCCGTCATCACGATTTCAAGGCAACGGTGCAGTTTCGGCAACGAGATCGCTGCCGCACTGGCGCAAAAAAAAGGCTTTACGCTCATCACACATGATACGATGCTGACTCAATTTCTTGATGATGCAACTTTGCATGAACGCCACATGCTCACCGAAAGCGCCAAGTTCTATCTTACAACAGGCAAGAGCGGCGAGACGTTTGCCGACCTTCTTGGCAGCAGGGTTCGGGAATACGCAAAAACAAACGACTGTGTCATGGTCGGTTTTGGCTCTCAGGCCATATTCAGCGGCGATAAGGATGCCCTGCATGTCCGGGTATACGCACCGGACGCTGTACGCATTGCCCGCGCCAAAAGGCAATACCGCGTGACGGAACAGCAAGCGGCTCAGATTCTGTTAAAGGCTGAGAAAAAACAACGAAAATTTGTTTCCACGGTGTTTGGAATTTCGCTCGCTGATGCATCTCATTATGATATCATGCTCAACACAGCTTCACTTGCCATTGACGAATGCGTGGCTGCCATCATAGCCATGCTTGAACAGCGCGCACTGCATGAGCGCATTGAGCAACAAGCCCGCGATACAAACACCCAGTGCCACATCTCAGATATTGCGCTGCTGAAAAACCAATCGGAGATCGAGTTTGTAAAATTGCTTGATATGTATCATATCGATTGGGTCTATGAGCCTAAAACTTTTCCCGTAGAATGGGACGCTGCCGGCAATGTGACCTCGGCTTTCAGCCCGGATTTTTATCTGCCCAAATTTGAAACATATATCGAGCTGACGACGATGAATCAGAAATACGTGACTGCAAAAAATAAAAAAATAAAAAAACTGCGCGAGCTTTATCCCGGCACCAATATCAAGATCGTCTACAAGAAGGATTTTCATTCAATGCTCGAGCGTTTTTTACCTAACGGAGATTAATCCATCATGCATCAGCCTGAATACAAACGTGTCCTGTTTACCAAAGAAGCGCTTGAACAGCGCGTTTGCGAACTGGGCAAACAAATCACTCTTGATTACGCAGGCAAGGAACTTGTTATCGTCGCTTTGCTCAAAGGTTCGCTTTACTTCTTCGCAGATTTGACGCGTGCCATAGAGATTCCCATTATGACGGACTGTATGTCGATTGGCGTTTACGCGGCAAACCAATCCGGCATCGTGCGTATCACCAAGGATCTTGATATAGACATTACAGACAAACATGTGCTCATCGCCGAGGATATCGTGCGCACAGGCTTAACGCTCGGTTATCTCGTGCAGACCCTTGAGGCGCGCCATCCGGCCAGCGTCAAAGTGTGCGCGCTGTTCGTTAACCCTTCGCAGCAGCTTATAGACGTCCCCCTTGCCTATACCGGGTTTACCGTTTCCAACACGTGGCTAATGGGCTATGGCATGGATGTGGGCGAAAAATGGCGCAACCTTCCCTATGTCGTCGAAATAAACAAAGACCAGGCAAACAGCTAAGACTGGCCAAGAAAATAGGCGGAGTGCCGGATCATGAAAAGAAGTTTAAACCATATTTGTGCGTTGTTTTTGCCGGGCTTGTTTTTGCATGTCTTTGCGCAGCTGGCTGCACAGCCAAAGACGCACAGCCGCAAGAAAACAATCCCTCGCCGGAACACCAACCCACACCGGTATCAAAAACACAAACTCAAGGCATCGTAACGGCTGCCGGAGGCGCATTCTCAGTCACCAGCAGCGGCATAAGCGGCGGAACAATAAGTGATGAATACGGCAAGCGCGGCAGCCAAAAGGCAGGCCCTGTGGCCACGCTCTCATTACCTCTCTCCATCAACAACCCGCCAGAAGGCACGGCCTGCTTTGCCTTAACGATGATTGACCCGGATTCCGAACCCCTATGCGGTTATGCATGGGTGCACTGGCTGGCCTGCGGTTTTACGGAAACAAATTTACCCGCGAACGCGAGCATCGATGCGGCGAACGCCATGGTACAGGGCAAAAACGGCTTCGGCCAGACTGGCTACGGCGGGCCTGCGCCGCCCGACAAACCGCATACCTACGTGATCACCGTCTATGCGCTTGATGTGTCTCCTGCTTTGGCTGAAGGCTTTTCTCAGGATGATCTTCTTTTTGAGATAGAAGGCCATGTGCTGGCTGCTGCGCAGATATCGGCAACCTACGCCAATTGATGTGAAATGAAAAACGGGCGCCATGCCCGTTTTTTTATGGTTCGGATTTTTAAACCATATCCGCCATGTTTGAATGTTTATTTGAACCGGTTCCGTTGCGAAACCGTCCTTTGAGCACTTGCGTTAAGCCAGTCAGTTTGATCTGCACCGCAATACCGGCGATTGTCAGAGCAGCTGCAACGCCGCAGATCATCAGTGCATTTGAGGAAAGGAACATTTCGATAGGCAAAAGAAGATTGCCGAACAAGAACTGCTCTGCTTCGATGCCCTCAAAAAAGAGATAAAGCCCGGCATATGCCGCCGCACAGCCGCCAAACAAGGCAGAAAAAACAGCGACGCCGACCCGCCTGTAAACCGCTGCGATCAAGCCGCACAGCACACAAAGTGTCATGCCGATCGGGTAGAGAAAAGGCAGGTTATACATTGAGAACGCGTAAACAACGAAAACCAGAAACAAGGCAGCACCGGTCAAGCCGGTGAAAAATGCGGCGATGCGCTGGAAAAAGAAAAGCATAAAGTAACTGGAAAGGCCTGTGCCGGCAAAAAATAGCCATGTCCCCATGGTGTCCAGCATAAGCGACTTGTAAACAAAGATATACAACGCGCCTTCAATAAGCAAAACCCCACAGACAGGCAGCAAAAACCTTGCAAGCCTGTACCCGAAAAAGCAGTGCAGCAAGCTGATCACGAGTGCGGCGATGCCAATGGCAAGCAATATCATTGGTAAGTTCATTTTATCCCCTTCCTTAATAAATCATGTCTTCTTTTTGCCTGTGACCGCCAACTGGACAATAAGACCAGCAAAGAAGAAAACACCAAGCGTGATCAGATATATATCCGACCTGTATACGCTGTATGCAGCCTGTTCATTTGTCAATAGCAACGTATTAAGATCAATGCCGGAAACGATCTGGTGTACGAACATGGCCAGAGCCGACGCACCGATGTAAGCTGTAAACACCGATATGAAAATGCGTCGGTTGTTGAGCGTCAACGCCCCCAGGCCCGCACATATCAGCAGCATCGGGATAAACACGTACCATTCAAGTATATTGAGCCGGAAAAACTCTGCAGCGAGCAAACAAAGCAGTAAGCCTCCGCCAAACCCGATAAAGAAAATCCCCAGGTAAAGGACGAACACAAAAAGCAGCGCCCCGACAACTCCGAGGCCAAGGCTCGCCAGCAACACCGCTGTGTCGCCGAAAGATGTCACGATCGGCAGCAACGTATTGCCGAGCAAAAAACCCGCCGCAAAGCCGTATACGCCTAAAACGATCTTGAGCCATCTGTTGCCGAAAAAACAAAATACGATGCCGAGCAACAGGTTGACGATCAGTATAATAACAGCCAGTATATCCATGACGTCCTCCCCCTTTTGCCTATTCTACCACAATAAAAATGTATATCAAATATAATTATTGCAACACATGCCTATAACTGTACGGCTGAAAGAGCGGGCACCCATGCATGACCGTATTTGGCAGCGCGCACTCCAATTTTTTTAAGCCTCTCGCCTGGGCGCAGTCTGTCAACCGTCTTGGTTTTTTCGTCCCGTCCTCCCGGTATATACATATGCGGTCACAGCGGCCGTATGCTTTTCACACAAATTAGCTGCGGCAAAGGCTTGCAGAGGCCTTACCCTTCTCCGCGCTGTATCGCGACAAGCTGCGGCGCGGTCAAGTCGAATCCCGTTTCGCGGCAGCATGGTTCGGTAAACCGGCCAGCATTGCCGTCTGCGCCGTGCCCAAGCAGCAAAAACGGCGCCGGTTCCGCCCCATGGCCGCCGCTGTCCGAAAACGTATAGTGGTCGGATACGATCATTGCGCTGCAAGGCATGCGGATCTGCGCAAAAAACGGCTGTATGAAAAAAGAGTCTATCATCTCTATAGCGTGCGCTTTTTCCTTTGGCATCAGCTCATGCGAAAGGTCGTCCAGCTTTTGGATGTGTATATAGGCGTAATCGTACTCCTCAAGCGCATGGATAGCGTCTGCCGTTTTATCCTTCAAATATTGTTCAAAGCCAGCGTCTTCAGCCGTTGAGACGCAGTCGGTATGAAGCAGCGCCGCAATACCGCGCATCAGTGTGGTTTCGGCGAGTATGACCCGCCGCCCTGGAGGCGGAGGCCCGAAATGCGGTGCATAGGACGCGCCCCAGAACCAGATGCCGTTTGCTTTTGTATCGTTGTCTTTGGAAAGCACTTCATAAGCCTTACGCAACATATCAAAATACGGCTGCATGGCTGCGCTGCCATGCAGGTGCTCAGCCAGTTTATCACCGATCATTTCGTGTGCGGGTGTAAACAAAAGCTGTTCTGCTTCCCTCGCCGCCCCATCTACCACAAGTATGTTCCGGAACGTATCTGTGTGGATAAGCTGCGCTGCGCCGCCGAAAACCTCTTCGTTAAGGCGCTGTGTGAGCGGCCGTGCTTTTGGCGTTTCTATATCGTGCGCACTGTAACTCTGCATCACGCTCTGCTCAAAGCTTTGGCCTTCCAATGTCACAAAGTTGCACCGCACGTAGAGCGCCCCCTGCTTCACGGCAAGCCCCGCCCCTGCCGCCTCTATGACAGCGCGTCCCTTGTAAGTACCGGCAGGATCGTACCCGAGTAAGCTTAAGTTGGCTACGGCGCTGCCGATTTCGAGGCCTTGCGGGATGGTGCGTACCGTTCCGGCTTTGCCTGCTGCGCAAAGCGCATCAAGCCCGGGTGTTTTTGCCGCTTCCATGGGTGATTTTCCTTCAAGTTTTTGCTGCGGCCTGTCAGCGATTCCGTCAAGTACGATTGTCAACTGTTTCATATGCCCTCCCTTATGACGCCTGATACTACGTGCAGCCATGCACGCTTTATGCTTCATTATAACACGGACACGGCATTCTAAAAAAGAGCCCTTATGCTGGCATTAAGCCTGCCTTGTCAATGTATACGTTGCGGTACTGGCACAGCAGTAAAGAGATATGGTGTTGTTGTTGATATATCCGAAAAGAATTACCTTCTCTTCCTCTCGGCCGTTTTGCCGACAAAAAAGCGCTGTATCGCGAAAAAAGTGCTCACCTTCGCCCATCGGCAGGCTGCTGCTTATGCTGCCGTTTGCCTCAAGAGTGAATGTGTCGGTGCCATCGTTCCACTTGCCCTCAATAAAAAGCTGTATCACAGCGTCGCTGAGCGCAAAATGCGCAATGTCTACATATGCAGCACAGCGCAGCAGTTCCTCATATTGTGCGCGCGAAAAACAGCCTTCCTGCATCGCCAGCGCAAGGGTGCATACTCTGCCGTAAGCTTTCGCCTGCGTATTTTTCCGAAGGGCTGCAAAGTAAACGGCGGCTTGCTCGTATTGCTCCCGTTCATAATACGTACGCGCCTTATCGAAAATCTTATCATCCAGATTTGACAGCAGCTCTTTGGTATCTTTGTACGGATGCAGCGCGCGCAAGGCTTCTTGCGCTTCGAGCAGCTGGCCGTCTTTCATGTTATGTAAAGCCAGTCTGTAGGCAGCCTCATCTGCCATCTGTATGGCATCCTCAAATCCCCCCAATGCCAAGAAGGCCGTTCTTGCGCTCTCATACCTGCCCGTTTCCAGCAATTGCAGCGCCCCGCCGTACTGCGACAGCAGCGCCATCCCCGCAGCGTCACGAAAGCTGCCAAGAGATAAAAATAGCTCTGCGGCCTGTTCATACCGCCCTTGTTCCAGCATGCCCGAAGCCTGCGCATAAAGCGAAAGCTCTTTTGTATCGCGGTAAAACGCCGGCACACCGCCAAGCGCTCGTGACGCTTTGGCATATGAGCCGTTTTGTATCAGCTTCAAAGCCTCTGCATAATTGATTTCACTGACAGCCACAGCGCCGCCGGCCAGTATGATCAAAACACAAAAGGCTGCTGTGAATCGTCTTCGAAAAAAACGATGCTTCTTTGCTTTGCCTTTAACTTCGTCCGCTGCCGGAAGCAGCGTTTTGAGCTCTGCGGCCAGCTTGTCAAGAGGCGGCCTTTTTTCACTGCGAAGGCAAAGCCCTTGGGCCACGATACTCACCAGCGGTCTGATCTTTTCAGGGACAGGTTCGATCTGTATCATTATATCCTCACGCTCAAAAGCGGGCGGAGGCGCGCTGCCGGTCATAAAACGCAAAAAAAGAGCACTCAGCGCATACACATCCGTCCAAGGCCCCGTCATTTCCCCGCTGTAGCGCTCGGGTGCAGAATACCCCGGCCTTATCGGCAAAACACCGGTGTTTTGCAGCTGCGCCAAACACGGTTTAAAAACTGCGCGCCCATTTACCGTATACATCTTTCCGGGATAAATGTCAAAACCGTACCGTCCCGACCGGTGCAAAGCAAGCACCTGGCTGACAATACACTCAAGCGCATAAAGCTTTTGTTCATGCGTCAAATTGCTGTCATCTAAGAAAGCTTGAAGGGCTATTCTTTTCCCCCTCTTAAAAACGACGCGCGCAACCGCGCTTTTTGCAGTCATATCCTCAATCCCCATATTATGTTATATCCCTATTATACAGGTGCTTGTCCGCTATTTCAAGACATGGCGATCGGCCGTCCGGCAGGCATTGCCGGGGCGGCAAGTTCCATCCGCAAGAATGTTTGCCGGATCAATCAGACGTTTTTCGCTTCTTTTGTTCATTTTTTAAGCGGTTTAATGGTGAGCTCGCGCAGCTTGACGCCGTCCGTATATACTTTGATGACGTAGTTTTTTTCGGCTTCAAGCGGTCCAAGCACAAATTCACCGTCATCATCTGTCAACGTATCGGCGACTGGTTTTAAGTCATCCTTTATGCCCGAAAAAAGCCGCACAACGGCCTGCCTGATACGAAGGCCTTCTAAGTCAAGCACCGTCCCGTGAACGATGCTGCAAAGCTGTCTTGGCGCAGTGACGACGGCCTCAATGCGTTCGTTTTGCTGCGGTGAAAATGCAAACCTTATGGGATAACGCGGCATGGCGCACTCCTTTTTTTATCTGTTTAAAGCTTATTCGTATTTGCAAATGAAAATGTGTGGTATAATGCCAAATAAAAATAAATGATTTTGGAGAAACCCATGATTTTTGGAAAACGGACCGCACGGTGCGAATTGGGGGCGTTTAGCGGCCAGCAATGCCCAGCCTGCCAAAAAAGCCATTCATTTCGGTTGGCTTGTTTGAAGAGATATATCGTAGCATTTTTTCTGAACCTGATACCTTTCTCGGTCAAGTATGAAACAGTGTGTGAAAATTGCGGCGACACCAAGCCTCTTAACAGCCAAGACGCACGCAGTATAAAAAAAGAAAACTTTGCCGGAAGTGATAAAAGGCTTTTTGCAGCTGATGCGGCAAAAGTTCTTGTACTGCTTATCCTATTGGCCGTTGCCGTGGCGCTGCCTCTTTCTCTTGCCAGGCCCAAAGCCACCCCGGAAATACTCAAAAATCTTGTCACTGAGGACGGCGCATATAACATCTTGAATGATCAAGGCGAACTTTTGGGCGTTATTGAGATCACAGCCGGCGAGAAGCGGCTTTCACTTTATAATGAGATCTCCGTCCTGACGGGTGAACCCGGCGCCGGTCAAGGGTTTTCCCGGCATGAATACTATCAGGAAACCGTAGGCAGCGAAGGAGAAACAATATTAGCGCGCACCGCGAGCTCGGCCGGCATATTAAAAGACAAGCATGGTACGCCGGTAAGGGAATACTATTACTTAAAATTTGCAGATACCCTCGGCTATGCCAGAGGTGTGGAAGATTTATCCGCCATCAGCTATACGCCGTCAAAAGTGGTTTATCCTTTTATAGACTATTCCGATGCTTCAGATGAACCGGAGCAAAGTAAGGTCGTGCTGTATTTCCCCGCCGGAAAAAAAATCGAGACCGCCTTTGACGGCGAAAAAAAGCTTATAAGGCTATTGCTGAGCGATTACCAGAACGGCCGTATTATGGCGACCACACGCTATAACGTTGATGCTGATGCCATAGCACAGGCACAGCAGTTCGGTCTTTCTCCTCAAAGTACGGCAGACGAAGTTCTCCTGTTCATTGAGCAGCACGGGCAAAGCTACCTCACTGCGGTGTTTTCCTATTATAAAAACACAAAAGTCATGACGTCGATCGACATGCGGATGACAGGCGTTTCAGGCGAGGAACAGACTTACGCACAAACATTTGACATCACAGAAAAAGACGGTTTTTATATACTGTCAGAATTGGCTCAGGGATAGACTGTGCGTTATGAAAAAGCCCGAGGACCGCTGCCCCCGGGCTTTTTTGGCTATTTAATCAGTCTGCCTTTTGTGGTCTGCTGATTTTAGTTCTTCATAAGCAGGCGCCGGATATTGTTGAAGTAAAATACCGTCACTTTGGTAAAGGCATAATCATATACGATAAATGCGATCTGCGCCAGAACGATCACCAGCCAGATAGCGTTTCTGAAAAATTCGTGCTGTAAGATATCTTCGTTGACTATCTGGCGCGCCAGCAGATACATCAGCCCCAAAGCAACATTGTAGTAAAGCAGCTTTAATACATATCTTATCACCTTGTCCTTGATGCGCGTTTCCGCATAGTGTTTGAATATGCCGTAGTGCCCGAAAAAGAGGATATAAGGCACCACACGCAAAATGTTCGGCATCAGCAGCAATGAGAGCAGCGAAACCCCTGTGAACATGATAAGCGCAAGCCCGATTTCCTCTTCGACCACAAGACCCATCACGAACACCGAGCTTAAAAAATACATCGCGATGCGCATCGTCGGCAGCACTGAAGCCAGATACAAAAAAAGCAGCGACATTGTTGCAAACATCGCGGTCAGGCTAATTCTGTGTGCGGTACGCTGAAAGCGCGGCATAGTCTGCCCTCCTTTTCATCAGGCTTTTTCAACAGCATCTGATGCAATCTCCTCCCATGCATTCGCAGCAGCAGTCCGCACAGAGCAGCCCCCCGCAGATGTTGCAGACGCTGCCGCCGCCGGCGCTTTGCGTTTGGCCGCCGTAGTACGTCTGGCCGTAACCGCCAGCGCTTCTGTTGACAGTGTTGTACGCATTTGCATATTCGGTATTGGTGGGATCCATGCCTGCAGCAGTGGAAAAATGCTGGCGCGCACCGTCATACCAGCCCTTCTTGAGCAGCACCATGCCTTTAAGGTAATGCCACTCGGCGGTGCGGTTCGCAATGGCGTCCAGCATGGAATCGGCGCGTGTTAAATCACCGCGTTGTATGGCGCTCCGTATCTCGGCAAACTGCGGCGATCCTGAAGAATACGTGCTGCCGGTATTGTAAGTGTTTGAATAACCCCCGTTGCTGCGCTGCTTTTGTATTATATCGTAGGCTTCATTGATTTCTTTGAGCCTCTCACCCGCGAGGTCTTCCAGATCGTGCCCGCTGTATTTGTCCGGATGGTATTTTTTTGCCAGGTTGCGGTATGCTGTTTTTACTTCAGCGTCCGTCGCGTTCGGGCTGACCCCCAAAATTCTATACGGATCCATTCATTTCCCCTTTCAGGACATCCTCCGTCTTTTTCGCCAATCCAAGATACATGATGTTGTCCAGCAGCGGCTTGTCCCTTTTGATATCAAGCAATTCATAAGCCTGAACCGCCTGCGCGAGCGACATGTTCAGGTTGAAAGACGCCTGCTCTCTGACTGTTTCTCTTGCATTGGCCAAAGCACCACGCTGCAAAAACACATTGTAGCTTTTATTCTTTGTATCTTTCTCGATATCGCTGACCGCATCCGCAATGTATATCCAACGCCCGAGATTGTATCCTAAGTGCCAAAGCGTTCTTTTGGCCGCTTTATCTATAAAATCAAACGGCGCTAAGGAAAACACAGCCGCAAGCAGGTGCGCAAACGCATCCGCAACGGCGTCAAGATCACTGCAGCCCGTCTGTTCCAAAGTATTCAGGCATAAAAGCCTCTCTGAAAACTCTGCGGCAAGCGCCCTCTCGCGCCCGGCGGCGCAGCGGTATACGCGGCGGTAAAAAAGCCTTAGCCCCCTTGCAAGAAGCCCGCCCTCGTCGCGCACATTGTCATCGATCTTGGCACAGCCCAGCAGGATATTGACCGAGGCCGCATAACCAGCTTCATCAGCGCGCACGACCGTTTTCTTTTTAAAAGGGCTCGCTATGCAGCGTTCCTGCTGCACCGAAGGATCCTTGTCGCTCATTGAAGCAAGGAGCAAAGCGAGCGTAGCGCAATCGTAGTTTAGCATAAAACGCGCTGCGTGTGTATAATTTTCTTTGATGGTTTTACACAAGCCGCAGTAATAGCCTTTGTACGCTTCATATTCTTTGAGCTTGAGTTCCGGTTTTAATGGTTGCACATATCCAAACATGAATATCTCCTAAGGGTACATATTACCACTTTTAAGTTGATCGCGAAAGAGTGCTTGGTTTATGGATTTGTCTGAATATTGGAAGATTTTTTCGCATAAATCACGCAAAGCCGGAAAAAAGCCATGCCCTGCACCCAAGCTGCTCCGCTGATGAAAAAACCGCGTGTAAAAAAGCCCCGAATGAAAAGCGAACCTTCGTTAAATAATTTGCAGAAAAAAATGGGTTTGGTCTGACTGTCAGAAGCTATTGGCCTCAAGCGCATAAGTCTTTGCGTTGCATATCTATATCAAAAACGGGCCGACAGAACTATAACATCTCCCTTTATAACTTCCCGTCAGCCCGTTTCCGAACAAAAAGATCTAAAAGTTCATGATCTGCAGGTTTCCCTTTGCGGCTGCCTGGGCCTTTACCAAAACAGCGAGGGGGCTTTAATGCGGAAAAACCACGATCAACAGCATTTTGAGTTTTTCCGGAGCAAACACCGCATGCGGGATGCCGGACGGCATCACCAAAGATTGTCCTTTTTCCAAGGAAAAAGCCTTGTCGCCAATGTTGATCTCTGCCTTGCCGTCCAGCACCGTTATAAGCGCATCGCCTTTGGATTCGTGCGCACTGATCTGCTCACCTGTGTCAAAGCCAAAGAGCGTGATGCTTAAAGCACCAGTCTGCACAAGCGTGCGGCTGACGATATGGCCATCCTGATACGGCACAAGATCCGCCATATCGAGCACCGCCGCGTAATCGATATTTTTTAAATATTTATTCATGTTTGCCCTCCCTTATGTCATGTCACAAGCCGTTTTTCACCGCTGATCTGCTGGATGGGCGCAATGTCCTGCGTGACCTCAAGAGTTCCAAGATACGCGCCGTCTTCACTGCGCACCGCGAAATAACGTATCAGTATGTACTTGCTGCCCATCTTGATCCAGAAATCCTCATTTGTCTTCTTGCCAGACTTAAAGTCTGCAATGATGCCCTCCACGATATGCACGCTTGCGGGCGGTTGGCAGTCTGCCACTTTGCGGCCTATGATGGCTTTAGTGCGCGCAAACACGCGCTCAGCGCCCTGAGAGAAATACTTAACGGTATCGTCGCTGCCCACGAACGTGATGTCTACAGGCAGCGTGTCGAGCAGTTTTATAAGCTCCTTCGGCGACAAAACACCTGTCGGCAGGGTGATTGCGCCATTTTCGGCAGCTTCCGGCGGCGCGCTTGATGTTGACGCGTCAGCAGGTTTCCATGCAGGCGGCGGCGAAATCAGGCAGAAACCGATTTCTGCGCTCTCCTCCGCTATGCTCTGCCATTCGTTCGCGGACAAGGATTCAAACAGCATGGGAAGGAGTATGTTCTCTTCCTTATAAATCATTTCTCCGATTTTTTCAACAACAGCGGCCATCTTTTCCCCGAGCTGCTGCGGATCTTTATCCTGGCTCTGCGCAAGAGACAGCGCTTGTTTGAGCGCTGCACGGATCTCATCATCCACGCCCCACATGACCTTGGGCGGCGCTGTGATGCCATGCTTCTCCATGTAGGGAAAGATGAGGTTTTCCTTTTTTGAATAATGCTTGTCTATGTCAAGCAGCGCTTTTAGATCTTCAGCGAGTTCTTGCATCTTCACACTCTTGCCTTGCTGCAGCGCTGTGATGTGCGGTCGGACGCGGTTATCCATAATGCTCTCTATCGCACGGTTCTCGGCTTTGAGCGTGTGTGCGGGATGGCCCGGCTTATCCGAATCGTCCGCTGCGGCGTGGATCTGTGCAATAGACCCCTTGAAAACTGAGGCGTGTACATCACAAAGCCTCTGCACCTCTTCGACAGGCAGGCCATCAGATATAAGCGCCTGCTCAGCTTCGGATATCTCGGCCGCCGATACACCGTCAAACGCTTCCGCGAACTGCTGTTTGACGTCATCAACGCTCTTGCCCGCGTGCAGCTGCGCCATTCGCGCGGTATTCTTTGTTGTTAATC
Organism: Christensenellales bacterium; assembly: GCA_040768905.1. GTDB lineage: Bacteria > Bacillota > Clostridia > Christensenellales > SZUA-584 > SZUA-584. The sequence continues at coordinate 465,361 of JAXGMA010000001.1, read as the reverse complement.
TCTTTGCTCATCGCGTCGTCTCCTTAAATTATTTTGAAACCATGGGCGTTGAGTCCGGCTTTTATCTTGTCCATATCGAGCTTTTTTAATGCCGCGCCCTTCGGAATGGTCATGAAACGTCCCGCGGTATGCAGCATCCCCGGCTTTGCGATGTCCGAAAAACCTAGCTCTTTCAAAATTTTTGGCAGTTCAGGATGCTGCATGCACAGAGAATACACGGTTTGCCCCAGGTCAATGGTTTTCATGTATCATTCCCTTCAGTTCCTTGTCAGGCCAATTTTTCTGCTAGGGCCTTGCCGTATGCGGCGCACTTATCGAGTGCCTGCCCGTCGGGCATCCATTCCGTACGCAGTCCGTCATCCAGCAGCTCAAAGCCGGCTTCTAAAAGCGCATTTGCCATCTGCGCGACCGCTTCGCCGCTCCACCCATAGCTGCCAAAGGCCGCCGCTTTTTTGCCGCGAAACTTTAAGCCCTTTATCATTTCCAGCAGGCCGCTCACCGCGTATAGGCTGCCTCTGTTGATGGTCGGCGAGCCCAGCAGCACCGCCTTGGCACGGAAAACTTCGGTGATGATATCGTTTTTATCTTCTTTCGAGGCACACATCAGTTTGACTGTGACATCTTTGTCCTGCGCCGTGATGCCCGAAGCAATGGCTTCCGCCATCCTGCGTGTCGATCCCCACATGGTATCATAGACAAGCAGTATCCTGTTCTCTTTGTAAGCGTTTGCCCACTCAAGGTATTGTTTGACGATCTGCGCGGGGTCATCTTTCCATATCACGCCGTGGCTGGGGCAGATCATATCCACAGGAAGGTTAAAACCCAGCACTTCATTGATTTTTTTGGTCACAAGCTGCGAGAACGGCGTTAAGATATTGGCATAATACTTAATGGCTTCATTGAACAGCTCATTATTGTCGACCACATCATTATATAGTGATTCGGTGGCATAGTGTTGGCCGAACGCATCGTTGGAAAACAGTATGTTCTCGCCGGTCAGATACACAAACATGCTGTCCGGCCAGTGCAGCATCGGCGCCTCCACAAATATAAGCTTGTTTTCGCCGATATCCAGCGTATCACCCGTTTTGACCGTGATAAAATTCCAGTCCTGATGATAATGCCCTTTGAGAGATTTAACCGCGTTTGCTGTGCAATAAACAGGTGTATCGGGGATCTGCCTCAGCAAGGCAGGAAGCGCGCCGCTGTGGTCGATTTCTGCGTGGTTGGCAACGATATAATCGATGTCCCTAAGATCAATCTCCTTTTTTAAGCCGTCAATAAATTCCCCGGCAAAAGGCCTCCAAACCGTATCGATCAGTACGTTTTTTTTATCCCGCACCAGATACGCGTTGTAAGAGCTGCCCTTGCGCACTGAGTATTCTTCTCCGTGAAAGCTTTTTAGTTCCCAGTCAACTTTTCCCACCCAAGTGACTTTTTTTGTTAACGCTTTGCCCATGATAAACCCTCCTATCAAGCATTGGTTTTATATTACTGATATTAACATAACACAAAAACGCAATAAAATTCGTTGCTTTTGCAACATGCAGGCACAATAAGGATATAAAATTGTCGTAAACACTATGTTCTACGCAAAACTTCCTGCCGCAAGACCGTTTGCTAAGCATCGCCGGCTAAAGGCGGTTCTCATCTGGCATGGTTTATGGTTTGCTTTGCCGGGCTTATGCTTGCCTTGATGATATGTGCAAACCACCAAACCTTGGTTGTGATTTTATATACACTTTAAGAATTTTATTAGTATTGTGAGGCTGCAATAATTAAGATGCTGCAACCCGCAAAAAACATGATCATTTCGGGTGAATTGCCGCTGTCATAATCATTGACAACCCTGCATGCTTGTGTTAGATTATAATAGCGCTTTTAAGGAAGGCTCCGGAGGCCTTTTTTAATTGCGCCGGAGATTCTAAGTTGGAGGAAGGCCATGCGTACCAAAATCACACTTGCGTGTACCGAATGCAAGCAGAGAAATTATGACACCATGAAGAACAAGAAAAATGACCCTGACAGGCTGGAAATGAGCAAATACTGCCGTTTCTGCAAGAAGCATACCGCACATAAGGAAACAAAATAGTGCCGATCGATTATAAAGCGTTTAGGATGTGAGGGTTATGGCAAAAACAAAACTACTCGGCAACGACAGGAAGGAAAAGCTCGACCAGCAAAAAAGAGCAGCAAAAAAGGCCAACAAGAAAAAGCGAAAAAGCCCTGCAAGGTTTTTTAAAGATATTCTTTCAGAGCTTAAAAAAGTGACTTGGCCGACAGGCAAAGAGCTTGTCAAATACGCTGGCGCGGTGCTTGCTTTTATTATCGTTCTCGCCATTATTGTCGGGTTGATGGACTTTGGTTTAAGTTCGTTGTTCGGCCTTGTTGTAAATAGATAAGGAGGCGCGGTTGCATTGCTTAAAGCAGCACCGCACTAAATATACAAATGTCTGAAGAGTTAAACAAAGACGAAACCCCGGTGAACGGGATCACAGAAACGTCTGAAAAAACAGAACAAGCAAAAGCCAAAGAGCTCTCGGGCGTGTTTATCAAGCAGGAAAAAACTGATAAACCCTATTGGTATGTCGTTCACACCTATTCGGGATATGAGAACAAAGTCAAAGCCAATCTTGAAAAGGCGATCGCGAACCGCGGTTTTGAGGATGTCATCCTTGAGGTCAAGGTTCCGATGGAAGAAAGCATAGAAGTCAAAAACGGCAAAAAAAAGCACGTGATGAAAAAGCGCTACCCCGGCTATGTGATGGTCAAGATGATCCTTGACGACGAGACATGGTACGTGGTGCGCAACACGCGTGGTGTCACGGGTTTTGTCGGCCCCGGCTCAAAGCCCATTCCGCTGACAGACAAAGAAGTGCGCGCGATGGGCGTGGAAAACGTACCTATCAAGCTTGACGTCGAAGTGGGCGAAAATGTGATGGTCACATCCGGCCCGCTCGAAAGCTTTGTGGGCATCATCAAAGAAGTGCAGCCAGAAAAGCAAAAAGTCAAGGTCGTTGTCTCGATGTTCGGGCGCGATACACTGGTCGATCTCGATTTCGTCCAGATAAAGAGAATATAAAGAAGTTTTTCTTCTTATATCGCAAGTGGGAGGAAGAAACCTCGATTCCGCTTGTACCACAATAAAGCACACAGGAGGTGTAACCAATGGCAAAAAAGATTTCCGGTTACGTCAAGCTGCAGATCCCTGCAGGTAAAGCCACTCCAGCCCCGCCGGTCGGCCCGGCGCTCGGCCAGCACGGCGTGAACATTATGGGATTCTGCAAAGAGTTCAATGAAAAAACCGCCAAGCAGGTGGGCTACATTATTCCAGTCGTCATCACGGTTTACGCGGACAGAACGTTCTCGTTTATCATGAAGACGCCGCCGGCTCCGGTCCTTATCAAAAAGGCGATCGGCATTGAATCGGGCAGCGGTGAGCCGAACTCAAAAAAGGTCGGCAAGATCACCAAAGCACAGCTCAAAGAAATAGCCGAATTGAAAAAGCCGGATCTTAACGCGGCGAGCACGGAAGCGGCCATGAGAATGATTGCCGGCACAGCTCGGAGCATGGGCGTGGAAGTTGTAGACTAGGAAGATTGTAGACTAGGAAGATGTGGGAGGCTAAAAGGGCCGCGAACCACAAGGAGGAAAGTATGAAAAGAGGAAAGAAATATCAGGAAAGCGTAAAAGCTTATGATAAAACCACGCTGCATGACCCTGCTGAGGCGCTGCAGCTCTCTATCGATACGGCAAAGGCCAATTTTGACGAAACCATTGAGGTGTCCGTACGTTTGGGTGTAGACCCCCGCCATGCCGACCAGCAGGTGAGGGGCGCTTTGGTTCTCCCTCACGGCACAGGCAAGACACAACGCGTTCTCGTTTTTGCCAAGGGTGACAGCGCAAAAGAAGCCGAGCAGGCGGGTGCTGATTATGTCGGCGGCGATGAATTTGTAGAAAAGATCAAAAACGAAAACTGGTTTGAGTTCGATGTATGCGTCGCTACGCCGGACATGATGGGCGTCGTCGGTAAGATCGGACGTGTGCTCGGCCCCAAGGGCTTGATGCCCAATCCGAAATCGGGCACGGTCACCAAGGATGTGGCGCGTGCTATCACGGATATCAAGGCCGGCAAGGTGGAATACCGGGTCGACAAGACGGCCATCATTCATGTCGTCATCGGCAAAAAAAGCTTTGGGCAGGAGAAACTCTCTGAGAATCTGAGTGCGCTGATGGAAGCTATCATCAAGGCAAAACCATCGGCATCCAAGGGCACATATCTTAGAAGTGTCGTCGTCTCTTCTACGATGGGCCCCGGCATCAAGATCAACCCGCAGCGTTTTACTGCTTGACAAAACCAAAGCCAAGCTGGTAATATAGCGAAGTTAAAATAAAAAAACTGCCGAAGACAACAGGCGCCGTTGGCTTAAAAATCGCCTGTCGAGGAGAGTTGATACGAAAAGATAACCCTTTTTTGTGCGGCTTTCCTGCACAAGAAAGGGTTTTTGATTGTTACCAACAGCAAGGAGGTGAAACACTTGGGAGAAAAAGCGATTGAACTGAAAAAACAGATCGTCCTTGATATCAAGGACAAAATGGAGCGCTCACAGGGCATGATCTTTTATGATTACAGAGGATTGAACGTCGAGGAAGTGACCGACTTGCGCAACAAATTCCGCGAAGCCGGCGTTGAATACCACGTTATCAAAAACGCCATGCTGCAGCGCGCAGTGGAGATGCTGCAGATCAAAGGGCTTGACGAAACGCTTACCGGCCCGACAGCCGTGGCGTTTGGGTACAGTGATCCTGTGGCCCCGGCCAAAGTACTCGTCGATTATGTCAAGAAGATCAAAAAAACACAGATCAAATGCGGGCTGCTCGGCAAACAGGTCATCGACATGGGCATGATCAACAGCTTGGCTGAACTGCCTTCGAGAGAACAGCTATTAGGCACGCTGGCCGGCACGCTGCAAGCGCCGATAGCAGGCTTTGCGCGTTCTCTGTCCGGCATCATATGCATGCTTGGATATGCGCTCAATGCTGTGGTGGAACAAAAACAACAGGCGTAAACGCCGCAATAATTTTAAAAACTTTGGAGGAAAATACAATGGATCAGAAACAGATGCTTGAAGCCATCGAGAAGATGACAGTTCTTGAGCTCTCCGAGCTCATCAAAGCGATCGAGGAAAAATTCGGCGTAAGCGCTGCCGCTCCTGTGGCTGTCGCCGCTGCCGGCCCCGCTGCCGGCCCCGCTGCCGCTGCCGAGGAAGAAAAAACAGAGTTTGACGTCGTGCTCAAAGACATCGGCGCAGAGAAGATCAAGGTCATCAAGGTCGTCCGTGAGCTGACCGGACTTGGCCTCAAAGAAGCCAAAGACTTAGTCGACGGCGCACCCGGCACCGTGAAAGAAAACGTGCCGAAAGACGAAGCCAACGATATGATCGCCAAGCTCAAGGAAGCCGGCGCAACAGCCGAAGCAAAATAAGTGACATCAAAGAAAGCCCCCGGAAAACGGGGGCTTTTCATATATTACTCATTGTTTCGGTATCTTTTCCTCTTTTCTCCAAAACGTCAAGCAGTCTGCCTTATCCCGGATATTGAACGCGATCATTTTACTCAATAATGAAAAGTCAACGGGAAGTGTCCACGGTATACGCACTAACTCTTTGGTGTGCTCATAACCGGCCTGCACAATATCATCTGAAAAGCGATTGATCCCAGCCCTTTCAGGCGCCGCCGCTATATGATGCTTGGCTATGCTGAATCCGATAATAAAGGTGCCGTGATGCGTAAACACCGGCTGGTTCCAGGCGATCCTCGGGGCCAGATCAGGAAATTTCTTTGCGACCCAGCTTAAAATTTCGTTCATGCGGGTTCGATGCACCGGATCATTGATACGCGCTAAATATTCCTCAAATACTTCCATGGCTGCCCCCTTGTTTAATCTGCCGGTTTTTACTTATGTTAACTCTTCAATGGAATATGGATTGATTTGATTCTTAAGATATATTAGACGAAAACCTGCCATACAAACACAATATTGATTCTTTGAATTGGGCACAACTTTTGTATATAGAATAATTGACTTTCTGCATAACTCCAAGAACAAGCGTGCTGACTGCCCAAGGAAATTGTCTATTGGCCTTGTTTCAGCTGTAGTTTTCTTTCGAGTTTACGAGAAAAGCCCGTGTTTTTTCACTTCTCGGGCTGCCGAACACCTGTTCGGGTGTCCCCTCCTCCTCAATGCGTCCGTCCACCATAAAAATGATTTTATCAGCAATGTTTCTCGCGAATTCCATCTCGTGCGTGACAACAATCATGGTTCTGTCTTTGGATTTGAGCGTTTTTATGACACGCAACACCTCACCCGTCAGCTCCGGATCAAGCGCTGATGTCGGTTCGTCAAAGCACAGTATATCCGGCTTTAACGCTAACGCCCTTGCTATGGCCACACGCTGCTGCTGGCCGCCGGAAAGCTGGCATGGATAAGCCTTAATCTTATCGGAGAGCCCCACCTTATCAAGCAACAGCCTTGCGTCGCGCTCGATATGGCCCATCACGCTTTTTTTATACTCTGCAAACGCCCATCGATCCATCTGTTTTCTCTTCTGCTTGAGCATATCGTTGTGCAGAAGCTGCGCTGCAAGCGTGACGTTTTTCAAAACGTTATATTGCGGGAACAGATTGAATTGTTGGAACACAAGGCCGAAGTGCAGCCTGTTGCTGCGGATCGTTTTGTCGCTTTGCGTTTTACCGTCGTCGGCATCATACAGCACCTTGCCGCCCACTTTTATAACACCTTTTTCGGGAAACTCCAAAAAATTAAGGCATCGCAAAAGCGTTGTTTTCCCGCTTCCGGAAGCGCCGATGATGGCAAGCACTTCTCCCTTTTCCAGCGAAAAATCCACGCCGTGCAAAACCGTGATCTTGTGAAAGCTCTTTCTTATGTTCTCGACTTCAAGCAATGCCATAAGCTACACCTTATAATAATCCATCTTTTTTTCTATATAACCGAAAAGCAGAGTCAGAATCCCGCAAAACGCGAGATAGAAAACGCCGATATAAAAGAGCGGCCAGATCAGCGCTTTGGCACTGACAATGTTTTGGGCTGCCATCACGAGTTCCACAAGCGCGATCACGCGCGCCAGCGACGTATCCTTGACCAGCGTAATGATCTCATTGCTCATGGGCGGTATAATGCGTTTGATGACCTGCATCAGCACGATCTTGAAGAATATCTGGGTTCTTGTCATGCCTAAAACCTGCCCGGCTTCATACTGGCCGCGGGATATGCTCTCAATACCGCCGCGGTAGATCTCAGAAAAATACGCCGCGTAGTTAATAATAAATGCGACAAGAACAGCAGTCAGCCTTGGCAGCGCGGACCAGCCCAACAACAGACCCGGAATATAAAAAACAATGATAATCTGGAGCATCAGCGGCGTGCCCCTAATTGCCCAGACAAAAGTTCTGGTCAGCCATCTGACAGGCCTGAACCTGGTCATGGATCCAAAAGTGACAACAAGCCCGAGCGGAAGGGAAAGCAAAAGCGTGATAATGAATATCAAGCCTGTCATTTTGAATCCTTCAAGAAGCTGAAGCGTGACTTGTCCAAAAGTCATAGCTAGGAAAACTGCCTTTCTATAATAACACTAAAACCGATATGGCGAGAGTCTAGTTCCCGCCAGATCGGTTTTTCAGTGGTATCAATGCCTTTACTGGTTTGCCAGCAAACTGTCTGCCATATCGTATTTTTCGGCTATCTCATTAAGTTTTCCGTTTTGTATAAGTTTGTTTATCGCAGCGTTCACTTTTTCCAGCGTGGCGGTGCTGCCGACTCTAAAGCCAACGGCATACTCCTCAACAGCAAGCTCAATGCCGGGGACGATCATAAGGTCGCTGTAGTCGGTGCCTTCGCCAACCATGGACTTCGCCATTACATAGTCGATAACGGCGATGTCAGCCGTTCCTGATTTGACTTCGAGCAACGCGTTGGATTGGTACGTAACTCCAACATAGTTTGCCTGGTTTAATATTGCGTCATCTTTGATTGCCGCTTCGCCGGCAGATCCCGATTCAGCAGTCAGCTTGGCATCTGCCATGCTCGCGATATCTGAATAAGCTGCGGCATCAGCTTTTCTGATCACCGCGACCTGCATATTCTTTATATATGACTGCGAGAAATCCATGTTTTCTCTGCGTTCTTCCATCACGGTCAGGCCGTTCCAGATGCAATCAATGTTCTTTGAGCTGAGCTCGACTTCTTTTGTGTCCCAGTTGATGACAATGAATTTTGGCGTCACCCCAAGTTCTTCGCAAAGCGCGTTTGTGAATTCAGTATCGAAGCCTACAAGATTACCTTCTGCGTCAAGATAGTTCATGGGTTCGTAATATGTGATGCCCACGATCATCTCACCCTTGTCTGCAATATAATCCCAATCCGACTTCTCTTCTGTTTTTTGCGCCGTCTGGCAGCCGGCGAATAATGCGGCAGTCATAAGTATTCCCAATACCATAACCAGAACAAACTTAGTTTTTTTCATGTTGTCTCCTTTAAATATCGTTGATTTGTTAATCCATCAGTATGTTATCATGCTATATATTAAGCGTCAATATATTGTGACACAGAGAACATCACATCCGCTCATTTATAATGGTCTTTTTGCTTGTTGAGGTTTTGTAAGCAGGTTTCAGTTATTTTGCAATGCCCTTCAAGCAGAACCTGCAATATATTGTGCATTCAAATTTCTTAAGCTTTATTATCACATGCAACTTTGCAGCTTTCGCCATTTTTTTTATCGCACCAATGCATGACATATTCCGTTTCAGTTTCCTCCATCAGCGAAAAGCCGCGGTTGAAAAGAAACTTGACCGCCGGATCGTTCTGCTTGTAAACGCGAATTTTAAGGCAGGCGTTCGTGTCTTTGGCATAGCCCATCAAACTGCTGCCAAGCCCTTTTCGCTGCGCCTCGGGCGCGACATAAATACCGATGATTTCAGCTTCAGCCGAGATCGATAAAAAACCGCATATGCGACCGTCTTCCATATATGTGATCGTTTGTGCCGCACGCGAAAACGCGCTGCGCATGTCATCATATTTTTCATGCCAGTGCAGCTCATCCAAAAAGGGGTGCGCCGCGATATTGGCGCGCAGCCATATCTGCATTATCGCCCCTATATCCGCCTGTCTGGCGCTGCGTATGCCATACAAAGGCTTGTCCTGCGGAGTGTCTGAGCGTTTTCTGTAACGCCTTAAATCCAGATACCTGTTTGTCATATACGCAACGAAAATCCCGAACACGGTCTCCGCAAGGCGCGCAAGGCCGTAGTAGACCGGCGGGATGTCGCGATCGGCGATCAGAATGATGAGAAAGACAACAATGCTGATCGGCACGCTGGCCTGGAGTTTTAATACATTACAAAGGTAAATAATGAGCAGGGTGCCGATAATGCCAAGAACGCTCAGCATGAATGCAGGCAGGGTGCCGCTTAAAAGCAAAAAAAGCACGCCGATCAATGATCCGATCACAGTGCCGATGGTACGGTCTACTCCCGTGCGCAGCGTATTCTGCAGCGAAGATTTCATGCAAATCACAGCGGCCAGCGAGGCCTGGATGCCATTGATATCTCTGCCTAAGTCAAGAAGCTGGAACACTGTCAGGCAAATGCCCACAGCCACCACCGTTTTGACCGCTCTCATGCCGATCCTGTATCGCAGACTCATGCTTCCTCCGTCTTCGGGACGGGACGGTGTATTATATACCTGTCCGTATCATCTTATTTCATTCTATCCTAACCACACAAGGTGTCAACAGTCACTGTTTCATCTTGGCAATGATGCTTACAAATCTATCTCTTCAGGGTCATCAATATGCAGATGCACTTCCCAATCCATGTCGATTTTATCGCCTCCGTCAGCGATCTGCCCGATACGCATTTTGACGTATTTCCCTTTGGCTGTCACCGCGACCTGCCCGTCGGGGGTATATATTTCACCCTCGCCTTCAAACAGCAGGCGGTTTTGCCGCGTGATGCGCCCTACGGCTTTGAGCTGCTGCCCGTAAGGAAGCGGTTTTTTATATTTCAGGTTGAGTTCAGCGGTCACGCCCCAGATATCAGGCTGCCCGATCTGCACGGCTCGTCCGATGGTTTCGTCAAGAATACTGGCCGCTATGCCGCCGTGCAAACGCCCCGGATAGCTTTGGTGCAAACGATGCGGCGTAAAAAGCGCGACCACTTCAGCGCTGTCCGTTTCGAAAAATTCAGTTTTGAGCCCTTTGTCGTTCTTTCGCCCGCATATAAAACATTCGGCCGAATTCGGCTGTTTGCAGATCACCTTTTTCATATATGCGCCTCCTTGTAAGCAGATATCCCGGCTTTGACATTATAACATATACCGTTCGTCTCAAGCAAAATGATGGTATTCGCGCTGCCTTTTATGATATGATAGGCAGAAGCAGAAGGAGGCGGGCATGCAAAACAAAGGCATACTGGAAAAACGCAGCACTATGGCCATCGCGGCGCTTGTCTGCTGCTTTCTGTGGGGAAGCGCGTATCCTTCCATCAAGCTTTCATATATCGCACTTGGCTTTCCAGATACATTTGGGCAGATACTTCTTGCAGGGTTAAGGTTTTGTTTGGCCGGTGTCATGGTGCTGATATTTATTAAGCTGCGCTTCAAAACCAGGCTGGTTCCGCTGCGGCGCGAGATCCCGCTCATGCTGCTTGTAGCTCTGCTGCAAACCTTCGGTTCGTATGTGGCTTTTTATATCGGGATGGCAAACACAACAGGTATCAAAGGATCGATTCTCGGGTCTTTAAACGTTTTTATGGTCGCTGTGATGGCGCATTTTGTATTCCGTTCAGACAAACTCAGCTGGAAAAAAGGGGCCGGCCTTGTATGCGGGTTTGGCGGCGTCTTCATAGCCAATGTGTCGCTGCTTGCAGGAGAGACATTCTCGTTTGCGCTTATCGGAGAAGGTTTTATCATACTGCACTGCTTTTTTTGCGCCGTTGTGACCATACTGGTACGAAAATACGCAAGACGGATGGATACAGCGAGGCTTAATGGGTGGCAGCTTTTTATCGGCGGTGTCATGCTACTGGCTGCCGCGTTTGCCGGAGGTGCTCAGCCTCTTGTCTTCAATACGGCAGCCGCCTTGCTGCTGGTCTATATGGCCTTCATTTCGGCCGTTGCCTTTTCCCTTTGGTTTTTGCTTCTCAAACACCATAAAGCCACTATGGTCGAACAGTACAGATTCGCTGTTCCGCTTTTCGGCTCACTGCTCTCCTTTCTGGTCGTGCCCGGGGAGCATTTTGGCTTTGAAATGGCTGCGGCTGCGCTGCTTGTTGCTGTCGGCATCATTATCGTTAACAGAGAGCGCTCAAAAGCCTAAGCTGATGATACATCATTGTTCTCGGGTGTTGCCGCTAATGCAATGAGTACCGAGCCCCGTTATTCTTGGGTGCCATTTGTATGCCAGATTTGATTTTATTTACTCAATAATCTAAACTCACTTCACTGCAAACGAACCATCGAAGGCTTTAACCGCCAACTCAGAAAAGTAACCAAAAACAAGGGTGTATTTCCCACTGACGATAGCCTTTTTAAGATGCTATCTCTGGCAACAGCAGATATTGTTAAAAAATGGACGGGCAGGCGGCATGATTGGGGGCGGATATACTCTCAGCTCTTGATATACTTCGAAGAACGCATACGGGAATAAACCATACCACGCCAAGGATCGGACCTTTGCCCCTTTCCTCCTTGACATGCCGGTCTGGCGTGGTGTACTGTAACGAAGAGGGTTAAGGACAAAAATGCCTTAACCCTCATGATTTTACGTAATTGTATTCCAAATAATTATCCGCATGATTAGTAAGCTTTTGGGATAATTTTATCACTCCCACTCGCTCCTTGTAAGCGATACTTAAACAATTCTGTTTATAATATGGCTCGTGGTATTTGAATTATATCAGTTATCCATATCTAATAGGCTATCTAATTTTCTGTTGCCAGAATGTTGCCATGATTACCAAGGCATAAAACTATAATTCTTCAGCACGATACCTTGCTTTTCTTTTTTAGGTCAATAATGAGCCCGTTTTCGACATCATCAAAAACTATTCCCGCTCCCTTGATTCCTTTTCCTCAATACGATATATATAATCGCTGCTGCGGCGCATGCGCCTGCAACGCCGATGACGATCCACAGCACAGTATTGAAGATGTTGTTGACGCCGTCTGCCGCATCCAAAGTCAACACCTGCTCCGTTTCATCAAAAAACTTTATTGCAAACGCGCCTATCGGTATGCCTTCACTATCAAGCGCGATAAATTCCAGTTCTCCGTCCTCGTTCAAATCGCCAATGTTGATTTGCAGCTTTACGGTGCCATCCATATCTTTATTAGAGATGATTTCTCCATTCGGCAGCTGTATGGCTGCCGCACCTTTGGGCAACATTATGGGCATATCTTCCAGGCCGGCGGGTTTCGCTGATGACTCAGGCACAGGTGTGCCTGCTTTAACTAATACAGTACATATATCAAATTCTCCGTCTGCTTTTGCTATTATGGTCGCAGCGCCGATACCGACCGCCGTCACCTTTCCGTTTTGATCAACGGTTGCGACAGCCTCATCGGTACTTGTCCATGTCACAGTAGGGTAAATGGAATCTGAGGGCGTAACGGTAGCCGTGAGCGTGACGTCTTGGCCGACATTCAGTGTCTGCGAATGTTTGCTTAGGCTGACGCTTGTTAAATGACTTGGAGAGACAATAACAGTGCATGCATCAGTTTTCCCGTCCGCTGTTGCCATTATCGTTACACTTCCAATACCTGTAGCCGTTACCTTTCCGTTATTATCCACCGTTGCGACAGTATCATCGGTACTTGTCCATGTCACCGTGGGGTAAGTGGCGTCTCCGGGTGTAACCGCTGCTATGATCGTGACGCTTTCGCCGACATTCAGCGTTTGTGAATGGCTGCTCAAGCTTAAGCCGCTGACGTGAATCTCAATCCAAACCGCGTAGAGCTTGGTGTTGGCCGTGAACGTAAACGTATCGCCTGGCTCGTAATCGCTGCCGTTGCCGTCCGCAGCCGTGTTCCATCCCCGAAATAAGTACGGTGGCCGTGATATGCCGGCGGCATCGCTGACCGTTATTGTCGTGTTTATAAGCTGAATCAGGTAGTGCCGAGAATTTTGTGTATTCTCCAAATGTCAGATAATTTTTATATGGTCCCGCAGGGCAAGGTTAATCCTTGCCCTATATCGTTACAGTAACACGGCGGTGAAGGGCGGTCAAGGTCTTCAGAGCAAAGCGTGCCTTGACGGGCCGCGCACCGCCGTGTTTTAGCTTTGTTAAATTCTCACTTCCACCCGGTCACCAAAGTAAATCATCAAGTGCATCAAAATGTTGCCCCAGTCCCGAATCGGCATTGTCCATTTCTCCGTGATTTGCATCGTCACAAGGTAAAGCTGCTTTAAGAGGGCGTCGTCGCTGACAAATGCGCTCTTGGTTTTCGTGACTTTTCTGAGCTGGCGATTGAAATTCTCGATTGCATTTGTGGTATAAATTATTCGGCGAATCTGTTCCGGATATTTGAACATGGTCGCAAGCTCGTCCCAGTGTTCACGCCAGGAACGCACAGCCATGGGGTATTTGCCGCCCCAGTTCTGCTCAAATTCATCCAGCGCAGCCAGTGCTGCTTCCTCGGTCGGGGCCTTGTAAATTGGCTTTAGCGCAGCCGTAACGGCCTTCACGTCCTTGTACGACACATAGCGTGTCGAGCTGCGAATCTGATGAATCACACAGCGCTGAATCTCGGTCTTGGGAAACGCTGCTTCAATGGCATCGGAGAAGCCGGTCAGGCCGTCTACGGATGCAATTAATATATCTTGAACGCCTCGATTCTTAAGACCGTTGAGCACACCCAGCCAGTATTTCGCGCTCTCGTTTGCGCCTATCCAGATACCCAGAACGTCCTTTTTGCCTTCTAAATCAGTACCTATAGCAATATAGACCGCTTTTTTGACGACCATCCCATCTTCTCGTACTTTGTAATGGATGGCATCAAGCATCACCATTGCATATACGCTTTCCAGCGTCCGGTTTTGCCATTCCTGAATAACAGGCAGTATTTTATCTGTGATTTTAGATACGCGTGTTGCGTCCACATCGATGCCATACAGCTCGTGCATGGCTCTCTCAATATCTCGGGTTGAGGTGCCTTGTGAGTACAAGAACAGTATTTTATCCTCGATTTCCGAGATGTCCATTTGGTGCTTCTTTACGATCTGTGGTTCGTATTCGCCATTACGGTCTCTCGGAACAGACAAGTCGACGTCACCTTGACTGCTGATGACCGTCTTTTTGTAGTGACCGTTGCGTGCATTGTCCGTTTGCTTATTCTTGTAATCATACTTACTGTAACCCAGTTCTTCTTCCAGTTCAGCATCCATAATTTCTTGAATCAAGCCAGACGTGAGTTCTTTCACCAAGTTTTGTACACCGTCTAAGTCCTTAATGCCGCGTTCGTCAATGAGTTTGCGTAACGTACTTTTCTCTCGTTTCTGTGCCATGATATAAAACCTCCATTGTCAGTTGTTATTTTATCTGACAATGAAGGTTTACACAATTTCTGATACACTCTCCTGAATCACATCAGGAACCGCGCCTGTGCCGCCGTTCGCGTCATAGCTGAGTGTACGCAGAGGCACATACACACCGAAGTTTGGTTCCCATCCATTTGCGGAAACGCCGTATACCTTACCGTCCGTTACCTGGGTGACCGTTTCGTGCGTATGGGAGGTTGCGGGTACGATGCAAGTATCTGTCCTTAAGAATACAATCGTATTACCAGATATTCCAAGTGTGCCATAGGGGCTACCATAACCTGCTCCAATATCATAAGGCGCGTCGTAGCCTTTTATCGCATAGATGACGCCGCCAGACAGAACCACATGGCCGCCTGCGCCACTGTGTCCACCGCCGATACCTGCGCTGTAATCACCGCCCGTTGCGGTCACCGTTCCGCCTTCGACGGTGATTGTACCGCCTTCGCTAATCACTCCGCCGCCGATGCCCGCGCTGCCGCCGATGCCCGCGCTGTTTTTGCCGCCCGTTGCGGTCACAGTTCCGCCTTTTATGTTAATAGTACCGCCTGCGCTATTCTCTCCGCCGCCGATGCCTGCTCCATATAATCCGCCCTGCGCGGTTACCGTGCCGCCTTCTATGTTGATAGTGCCACCCGCGCATAGATTTCCGCCGCCGATGCCTGCGCCGCCGTTGCCGCCCCTCGAATCTATCATTCCTCCTTCTATGGTGGTGGTACCGCCTGCGCCATAATCTCCGCCGCCGATGCCCGCGCTGCCATTACCGCCCGTTGCGGTCACAGTTCCGTCTTTAATGTTGATATTACCGCCTGCGCCACCAATACCGCCACCGATGCCTGCGCCCGACGGCCCGCCAGTTGCATCTACTTGTCCGTTTATGACGGTAATTGTGCCTCCATCGCAAAACCGCCCACCACCGATGCCTGAAGCGTAATCTCCGCCCTGTGCCGTTACCTCTCCACCATGTATGGTGATTACACCGCCGCTGCAATTCCATCCGCCGCCTATGCCTGCTCCGCTGTCGCCGCCCGTTGTTTCAAGCATTCCTGTACCTGTTATTTCCAGAGATGCACCCGATTCCACCCTGACGCCCGGCTTAAAATAACCTGCCGCAAGAACGCTTTCACCCTCAAGTATCAGCACATTGCCGCTGCCGGTAAATAAAAGCGGACATACGTAGTCGTGTAAATGATCGTCAATTTCAACGCCGTTTAACGTCAGCGTCACACCCGCACCGCAGACGATTGCCGTATTATGATATGTTGTGTTGGTGGTATTGGTAAGCTCGACCGTCAACCCTGGGTTTATCGTGATTGCGGAATTGTGTCCAAATTCACTGATATCACGGGTCCCGCTTACGCTGATAGTGCCGCTGGCGGCATAAGCAGGTGCTGACAGCATAAGTATAATGATAACGATCAATAATGCAGTGCAAGCTTTTTTCATTTTTCAAAGCCTCCAATCTGTATCGTGATATTCTATATGGAGTTTTTTGCCATGCAAATTGAAGTAACTTTATAAGAGTGGTACTATTTACATAGTTTGTAATCATTATATATCCATAACCGATCAAAAACAAGAATTTTGTCAATTAAACCTTTAAATCGATAATGAGTTGGTTTTAAATGTTTATAACATATATCAGTAACATAATATCACCATTAACTCATACAAAAAACGCCGCGAATATTTGGCAGCGTTATCTCTATTATTTGTATTGTCTTTATTATCTGTATTCTACTCCCACTCGCAAATTCAAAGCTTAATCTAAACAATTCTGTTTAGATTTCGTGATGTTCTTTTACTCAATTTGATACCAGTTATCCACCCTCTACGGCGTTAGCTGATCTTTTGTTATCAAAATGCTATCAAGGTTGTGTTATCAACTTAAACTTAGTTGCTGAAAATTATAACATTCAGCAACCACTTTTTCAATGATCCAGATTCGACGGGTTCTACGTTGTCAATTGATCTGTTACACTTTGGGCGGAAAGCTCCCTCCAATACTGCATGGGAGATTTCCTGCCCAAAACCAGTAGTGGAAAGTTGTTATCCCATCTCAGATATCGCTGCAATTGCTCGTTGGCATCTTTGAGAGAATAGAACGTTCTATTCGGATAAAACCTCTCATCGTCCATGCGGTGTACTCGCTCTACCTTGCCGTTGTGTCGCGGCGTTTCAGGGCGTATCCGCTTATGAACAATATACTCCTTTTGCAGGTATTGTTCGAACGCTGATATACTGCTTAGACTTAATGGCGCATTTGTAAACTCCGTTCCATTATCCGTTTGAATGCACCCTATTTCAAACGGAATACTCTTTCTCACATAATGCAAGAACCTTAACGAGTTCCCGTTACTGTGTTCATCAAAGATGACTCTGCAGCGCAGCCGTGTCGTTTCATCAACCGCCGTATACTGATATAGCTTTGGCATTAACTTTACCAAACAAGTGTTGGGCACATACTTAACGTCGATTTGTACCCGTTCTCCAGCCTTTTTCGGCGTTTCGTACGGCTTTGGATATACTTTTTCTTTCGTTGTTTTCTTCTGCCAATCCTCAACACCTTCATCGCTCTGTTCAGTGAGCAAACGCTTCTTGTATACCCATGTCTCGTCTCCAACACCATGTGCAGGCATACAAGACCCAATTCTTTGTTGTGACTCCATACTCGCTTGATAAGCTTTAGTTCCTCAAGCGTGTGCTGGTTGGGATGGCTGTACGGCCTGTGGCTTCTCTCATACAAGGACTCGACTGTTTCATCATAGCGTTCTCGCCATCGGTAAATGCTCGTTCGGCTTACCTTGTACATTCTTGCTACGCGTGCTACCGTTCTGCCTTTCGCTACTTCTCTTAATACCCGTTGACGAAAGAAGGCCTGTTGTCTTATAGTTTTCATTGAGGATTCCTTTCTCTGATCTGTGTTGTTTTCTGTTGCAGTTACAACTCTATCAGATTTTTGGAATCCTTGCTTTTTTTCTTCCCTTAATTGTTACACATCATTGTACAACCTACACCAGATTCGACGGGTTTACCTTAACCTCAAAACCAATTAACCTCAAAACGTGCCGTATAATTCAACACCGCCAATAGTAAAAACTAGATATGTTTTATAAACCTGCCTTCTCGGTACTGTTACTCTCCAACGGCATTTTCGCCTTATGCCAAAGAATCAGTTTCATCAAATCTTTGTGCCGCAATGATATACTTGTCAAGCGATGTCCCTGTTAACCGGTTTCTGCGGTTAAGCAGCCAAAGCTTTGCCTCTGGCGGAACACTGTCAACAAAATGGTTCATGCGCGTTTTGCGCGAATCGTCATCGCCAAGCAACAACTTAAACCCAAATTCATTTATTAACACATCATCCGTCTCAGCATCTCTTGCCGAATAAGGATACACGAAAACGGCGGGTGTTTTGCCGTCTATGCCGATAAGCTTATCGTTTAAAAGCGCAATATCATCACCCAGAAGCTTTGAATACTGTTCTGATGTTTCAAAGGGATGCTTTAAAACACCCTCGCGCTTGTCCACACTGGTATCTTGCGTATCATTTAAATAATAGCTGCCTGATGCGAGCTCAAAACAACCCGATGCAGCCATGCTTGAAATTTCTTCCCAGTTGCAATATTTTCGCGCCATTGCAGGTTCCTTGCTTGCATTGTCGGCATATTCGCCAACAACACCCAATACTGCCTTCATGCCGTACTTTTGAAGAAGCGGAAAAGCATACTCATAGACACCATACCTTGCATCATCAATCGTCAGCATCACCGCTTTTTCAGGCAACGGCGCAATGTTATTGATATAATCAGTCACTTCTTTGGATGTGACGGTCACATAGCCATTCTGCTTTAAATATATAAGATCCTGTTCAAACTCATTGCTGTAAATCATATCCGCATCGTTACCAATAACCTGGCTTTTATCCACAAAATCCACATACCTTGCCACAAAAAACTTGCTTATCGGCGCTGTTGAATCCAGCGCCATTTCTTGCGAATCTTTCGAATATGAAACAGATCGTTCAATGTCTTTATACGCCTGAACTTTGTAATAATAATCGGCCGTCCCCATCAGCTGCCCTGTTATTTGATCTAAGATTTCAAAATTTGCGTTTGTATCACGAAACAACGGTTTATCTGTTTCTCCAACCAACTCATATTCTCCATCTGGTGCCACTGCCCTATAAACGCTGTATTTTTGCTCATCAGCAATGCCTTCCCATGTGATCACAGCCGTATAGGCATCTTCCCTGGCAGCTTGAATGATCTTTGGTTCAGATACCGTCGGCACTGCTTCGCTAAGCACTGATGTAAACGTTTGTCCATTCATTACCGTGCTCATCTGCACAACATATTCACACACACTCCCATCTTCATATGACGAATCTATATAGTGGTTGAACGAAGAATCCCCTATATACGCAAAGTCCTTCCCAGGTTGCTTTTTATATACTGAATATTTCAAAGCGCCTTCAATAAACTCCCATCTTATGACGCAGCCGACATCCGAAACCTGAACAGATGTTATAGCCGGTTTTATAAGCACGGGCACATGATCCGATGATAAGTAAACCGAACCACGCACATACCCGTTTTTGGTTTTAAGAGCAGGGTAAACAGTGTACGAATACTGTTCGCCCTCCAATACCGTTACATCCCTAATTTTTGTTCTCTCAGTCACACCCCAATAGGCGTAGTCTCCATCATGATTTGCTCTGTAAACATAATAACAATTGGCATCTTTTGACGGAGCCCATGAAACCACAATATCGCGCCCATCGGGCACTGCTTTGAGATCTGATATGTTTGAAAGCTCTGTCTCTTGCCGGCACCCTGCAAAGGCGGCCACGCATATTATTATCAACAACCCTGCTAAAGCATTTTTCATGCGCGCTTTATAAATCTTTATGGGAACGTTCACCTGCATAGGTCATTCTCCTTCCGTTTCAATACTACCAATCTAACAGCAGCTGTTTAAGCGGCTTTAAATAATGAAATGCGAGCTTTAACCTCGGATAGTTAAACTCACGATAAAGATTATTAAAACTGGTCACCGCCGCATCTATACCATCAATGTAATACGTGTGCTCCTCGGCAAGTTCATGCTTTCCTACCTCTTGAAATTCCAATATACATGTGACACCCATATCCATCTTTCTGGCGTACTCCACTTCATCGACCATATTGACGTATTCGTCTTCGCGAACATAATTCATTACAGATATTTCGTCACAGCAATCGCTCAAGCGAACAAAATATTCGTTGTAGTGTTTATCGTACCAAGTAGGGATACACAATATCACTCTAAACCCCTCGCTTTTAGCCGCTTGGTAGGCAACCTTCATGCCCGACACATAGTTCTCCATCAACACGGTTTTCTCGCCCTGCTTCCATCTTTGCGATCCGTAAGGTTCGATATCGAATACGATGCCTTTGAGCGTATTCTCACCCCATGCGTCCCTGAACGCTGCTGCACGCTCGATCTCATCAAGCATCGGCGCGCCATCCGCTTCATACGCCCACTCGCTGTGTCCCGTAAGCAGATATAAGTCCACATCCATAATCTTTAGCTCGCGGGCAAGATCAAGCGCATCTTCATCGTTGGGCTCTGCGCCATTAAAATCCTGATACACTTCGTTGATTTCAAGAGAATGGATCGCTAAATACATGTCAGATCTATTCTCGGAATCGTATGCGTTGTTTTCCCACGAGAACAAACCTTTTTGATACCCCTCTTCATTAATGTTTTGAAAAACCTCGTCGCCCGATACGATACCCGGCACATAACCGGTATCGGATTCGTCAACTGTTTTTTCAACACTTTCGTCATCAAAATCCGCCGGCCCGGTTGACGCATTATTATTGGCTGGCTGCTCTGAGCCATTATCAAATATATATATGTGCATTGCCGCTACAAGCAACCCGAGCATGATAAGCATGACAACAAACCAAATCTTTTTCATTCCATTACCTCTTATGGACTACGCTGTCATGAGATACGGTGGAGTTTGTTTCATGCTTTGTGCGCTCTATAACTCCCCATTCACTCTTTCTTCTTTTGTATCCTATTATTGCAGAGAACCGCACAAATACCAGCATCAACCTCAGCCCTATGTTTTCAAAAAACGATATGAACATCGCCTTAAAAATATCTTTTCTTTTTAATTTTACGTTCATAGCGTATACACGAGAGAAAAACGCTGTTAATGACACGATCGAGTTAAACACAACGTAAATTCCAAGAAGCATGAGCATAAAAGGAACGTTTGTCAGTCTGAACGCCGAAGCGACAATAATGGCGGTGAGCCCAAAAAACTCAATGACAGGAGAAAACAGCTCGTAAACCACATAGTACGAAAACGATATTAGGCTGAGTGTTCCATATGAAGGATTGAACAATATACGCCTGTGGTTCCTTATGCTTTCCATAAGACCAATATGCCATCTGCGGCGCTGTTTCGCCAGATCTTTAAATGAGCTTGGCACTTGACTCCAGCAAACGGCATCTGCCGCATAACGTATTCTGTATGGTATGTTGTTTGTTCTAGCAACAGCGTGCATACGCACAATAATATCCATGTCCTCGCCTATGGTATCAGCGTTGTACCCGCCCATTGTTATTAGAATATCTTTTCTGAACAAACCAAAAGCACCTGATACAATCAAGTTACCGTTAAACTTATCAAATAAAAGCCGAGTCGCTAAAAACGATCGGTCGTACTCAAACACCTGCATACACAGCAGAAGCTTTTTGGGCAGTTTATAATCCACCACAACGCCGTTTTCCACCACAACATCATTGACTATACGGACCAGCCCGCCGACCGCGATCACGTCATCCGATTCCATCGCGCAGCTCGCTATTTTTTCCATAGCGTCATTCTGCAGCATTGAGTCAGCGTCAATACAGATCACATAAGGGTATTCGGAAGCACTGATGCCCAGATTTAACGCATCCGCTTTGCCTCCGTTTTTTTTGGTAACCAATGTAATGGGCACTTTGTAATCATAGGAGACATAAACCGCATCCTCGGGCGTACAGGGTATTTTCTTGCGTATAGGCCTGGTGATTTTCTTCAACCCAAAACTGTCTATCAGCATCTTAGCCGTGTTGTCTTTGGAACCATCATCCACCACGATGATCTCGAACAGCTTGTACTTTTGCGACAGTAAAGAGGTAACAGAATCAACGACGGTCATCTCTTCGTTATGAGCAGGTACGATTACACTGATCGGTATATAATAGTCGCTTTTTAAGTCATTGAACATTTTGTTTCGGCGTTTCTGATCATTTAGTGATATGGCGCCGACTGTCACAGAAGTAATCAAAAAGAATGAAAATACCGCCAAATACACAAGAAAGAATGCCTCTATCCACGTGTATATTGTTTTTACGACCTCTATCATGCGGTTTCTCCTTTCCTCAGTTTGTAAACTTCGCTTCTGTGAATGATCATCTCCTTTGCAAATGGATCGGTGCTTTTTGAAACGATCTCTTCATAGTCCACCTTGAGATAAATCAGCGAATCAGCACAATTATAGCGCACATACCAGTCTCGGCTGCTGAGCTTTTTCAATAATGCGTCAATTGTTCTTTGAGAACCGTAGTTCCTAAGCGCGCCTGCAGCGACAGCCGCATAATTAAACCCCATTGAATCTTCATTGTCTACCTCAAGAAACTCTAAAAGTTTTTCATAAGCATCGTCACACTTATGCTTCCCAAAAAACCTGATGGCCGCTATGGTGGCTTCACCGTTCGTTTTGGGCGAACAAAGAACTTTAAGTATCACAGGATAACAACGAACCTTAAGCCCTAAGGGCGGAAGCAGCCGCAGATAATTGATGATGGCAACCTGCATATCTGAAGAAAATTCAAAGAAACTCTTTAGAATCCTGTTTACCAGCTCATCGGTGTCTCCCGTAAATTCCAGCAGATAATCACTGAAAAATTTGCCGTTCCGCAGATGCACATTGTTGTTAATAACGGTTAAAGAGTGGTATACATAATCCACAGATCCTGTCTTTACAATGGCTCGGAATGCATTACACCGTACAAAAACAGATTTCGAATGCATAAACGATATCAAGTTCTTTATCAGGTCGTTGAAAATCTTAAGATAAAGTTCGTCTTCGCAGCTATTTGGCATGAGTTCAAACACGATATATGCAAAAAACGCTTTACTTTCATTTTTCATTCTTTTGTACCGTACAGACAATTCTTTAAACAACGTGATATTTAAATTTGCGAACCCAAGCATTTGCACAGGTTCCTTCGCATACTCTTTTCTTATGCGCATAGAGGCATGAAAGTAGGCAAAAATCCAATTGAGATCTTTCAGACGCCTGTGTAACCTTTTAATGAACTTATCAATGCGTTCAACATCCGTTTGGTCTTCTATATACTTCTTAATCTGTTTTTCCAAATAAGCCGTTCTTCCCGGCAACACCTTTTCGCAATACCATGCATTAGACAAATATATCAGGTCGAACAAGATGATACAACAACACACATAGATACAGCTGTATATGATTACCTCAACCGTCATTGCGTTGCTCCCTCCGACCATAATTTTTGCAAAACATAATAAGCGGGTTTTAGGCGCTCATGATACGTCACTTTTTGACCCCAGGCTTCGAGCGAAAATGCTGTCGTTTCGATCTCACTGCCAGCCGCTGGGTTTTTGGCCGCGCCTATATACAATTCATTAATATTGATATAGCTGATACCAAAATTCTCGTAATAGTCATCATGTATTTTCATCTCGTTGGGATTGGAAAAGTTAAGAAGCTGCCATGGCACTTTAATTTCGACACAATCTTCTCCATAACTAAAATCAGCCAGCGAATTGTAATTCTGTTTGTATGGATTTGCGTTGCCTTCAACCAGCTTGCCTGTTTCATAGACTTCCGCTAAAATATGCTCAAGCTTTGAGAACTCTCTCGGCGTCAAATGCGCAACATCATTTTCATCCATCAGCACTGTCATCCGAAGTATCATATTGATAGGGTTGAATTTGGGCGTATCCTTTTCGGGAGGCGTTTGATAGGGGTTTATCTCAAGCACCTCCTGACCATAAGCAGCGCGCAGCACCTCATAACGTTCCTGCACAACCACATTGCTTTCATCCGCACCGCTGATTTTTATAATAAAATCAACACCTCTGTCAAAAAACATGTTATAACTGTCGCAGTATTTTGCTCCCGTCTTTGGCGTGACATCGATCGGCAGGTACAGATCATCCTTGTCTGAAATGTCTTTGCCCTCAACCATAAAGTATATAAATTTTTCGTCATACATCATAGACAGTACCAGATCGTCTTGCTTGATCAGCGGTTCAATGTTTTCCCATTCCTTGATATCGCCGTCCACATAACAGATGCTTTTTTCTTCGCCAGGATCAAAAGAAAGCAGCCCAAAATACTGCTCATTTGTTTGATAGTCGCTCCAATAGGCTGTGTTTAGCATGTCTATGGCATGCATACTGTTCCACGTACGTTTAAACCACTCATCCTGCCATGAAAAAACGATACTGCCCGCGCATCCGGCATTTTTTATGTCGTTATAACAGTCCACAAGTGCGGCCGCCTGTTCATACTCCGACATACCGCCCTGATGCCGGGCACCGTACTTATACCTCTGCGTCATGCCGCGCGAGGAGGGCAGACCATATTCGCTGATAACAACCGGCATGTCATGGTGCTCTTTGAGCATTTTTAAATACGAATAATAGGTGTTGATTTTTCCGTCCAGATCCAGCCGCAGGCTCAAACCTTCCTCATAACTCAAATAATCAGGATAATAAGGATACACGTGGTAAGACGCAAAAGTGCCCGAAATAAAACGATTGGTCGTTTTTATGTGCTCAACATCAACTTTGGCAACCTTATTGAAAAAATACGTAATGGCGTGGTTATAATCAAACGGGTCGGTTGTCGGCCAGTTGGAAAAAGCAACAAGCCTTTGCACACCATACCTCTTCGTCTCATAATCTATGATACCGTTGCCTATGCGAGCCAAAAACGCTTCAAAAGGTGAAGCCTCGGACGTTGTATACATGTATTTGCCTTGAAAACCATCCTTTTTCCCTTCATATTTGCGATCGGTATATATGACGGTTAAATCCTCCCATTCTACGCCCAGTATATAACCGATGACCCACGGGGATATGTTGCGCCTGTATAAACCGGTGCCGGCCTCTTTGCCAAGATATATGTTTCGGTTGCCCCAGATCACATCGACCAATTTTCGGCTGTCACGCTCAAGCGCACCTAAAATATCATTGTGGTACGCGTCCCGATGAGAGAAGTGCACATAATCGTTGAGCCAAAGTCCATGTATGATATAGACAGGATCATCATTGCCGGTGTTGTATTCATATACTGCTTCATAAAATGCCGGGCCCAGTATGGTATAAACACGTATCGTGTTGGCCCCCATCTGCTTGATCTGGTCAAACCACCTTAAATACTGCTTTTTGGTAATGGCATAATCGGTCGCGAAATGCCCGGGAACGCCGGCGCCCATATTGACACCCTTTATTTCAAACTCCTGATACTGTCCGTCTTTGAACATATATATGTTTTCTTCATCTGTTTTCATAAAGGTGGTCACTTCAGGTGCAAACAAGCCAATATAAAAGTCGGTATAGTAGTATAGATTATAGCCCGCAATAAAAGCTATAAGCAAAATCAAACAGACTATTAAGTATTTCTTCATCGATATCATTGGCCACATCCTTAAGTTGCATACCCAAACTTCAGGCTTATCGGTTGTGTTTCTTAGTCGCAGATTCGTGGCAGAACTGACGCAAAGTTTCTATATGTTTATCCAGCCAGCTGCCGCGTTTTTTTATGAATTCCTTCAACTTATCGACCGCTTCTTCATAGTTTTTTGGGTTGCGCCACTCATAATCAAGCCTGATTTCATCCTGCATTATTTCATAGTCAAATGTATCGGGCCAAACCTCGAAATTGCGTTCCAGCGCGGGTTCGATAAACGCCACAGTGTCATCTATATAATCAAAAAGATAGTCCTCGCTAAGTACGGTTTTTCTCAATTCACGGTATCGTCTTATGAGTCGTTCAACAAATTCCTTGTCTTTTATGAGCATATTATATCTTAAGGAATGCATAGTAGTAAAATCCGGTACCGGTTCATTAAAATTATCAAACGCATTGTTAAAATCCCAGACAGGCCCTATATGCAGCTTGCCGCGTAAATCTTTGTAAAAATATGTGGATAACGAACCGGCATCCCCGTTTTGAAAAAATTCGTTGATTATTGCATAATCCACAAAGGAACCCACATCATAAAAAGACTGATACCCATGCACCGGGTCGTTATAATCAAAAGAATACAGCGCCTTTTCGTATGAACTGATCTCCTGTGTGATTGACTCTTTGATCTCAGGAGTTAACCTGCTGCCCGGATACATAATTCGTATGCTCGTAGAATAATCCGCCATTTTTGTGTACCAAGTAAAAGGTTCTATTGTATTCGGACTATCAATATACCAGTTTTGCTGCAACAAATAACTTGATATTTTATCTCCGTCCTCATTCCGTTTTATATCCACTCTACCCCTTCCTCTTGCGATGGTCTCCATGGCAACATAAAGGCCCCGGTATTCTCCGTTCACAAAAAGTTCGCAGAACCTGACATCGGGCGTATAAGGCAGCACCTGTCCCGTAATATTCATACACAAATAGTTTCGGATCATCGTTCTGTCAAGATACGGGCCGTGCAAAGCCCATTCGTCATGCGGCTCCATCCCCAGCAGTCCGGTTTGCTTGTTTTCACTGCCGTCTTCATAGATAAAACTGAGTTTATAATTCTTTTTATTGTATTGTTTTGACGAATTTCCTCTGACTCTGATGTTCGATAAAACGCGCATCGATGGCTGATCGGCAAGATGATTGTTTTGTTCTTCGTTGTCTATCACCTCTACCGTGCCTTTTATGTCGGCGGAAACAGAATCGGATATGCCGTTTTCATATACGACCCTGAAAACCTCCGGTTCCTGTCCGTCCATATCCAGCTTGATGATCGGTAAATGCGTCCAAAACACGTCTTTGTCCTGTTCGCTCTGAGTCTTTTCTTTATACGCTAAATGTTGGTGCGTACGGCTTATTAAACCGTTTTTATTCTTTGATAAAAATAACGACAGCAACAAAACTGGTATTATTATAATAAAACACAGAATCCTATACTTCATAGGGCGTCATACTCCTATGCGATATCATCATTTTGAGTAACGACATTCACATAATCGATATCCCCGATTTTATAAATCAAATCGAACAATCCTGTTTCTTTCTTCTGAACATCTTTATACGCTTTCTTTGATACCTCATAGATAAATTCGATTGATTCAGATGTGGAGTTTTTAACTTTCAATGAAGCTCGGTTTTTGAATAGATCGAATATGGCCACCTCAATATCCTTTTCATGTGCTAACGCGCCCCGAACGACAATCAGCACTCTGTTGTCGTTCTTTACCCTCCCTAATATCAGCAGAAGAACAAAAACGATGGCCGAGCCAACCGATCCCACAACATAATCACCTGCGCCGCTGCATATGCCCGCTATGATGCTCCAGAAAATATATGCCGTATCGCGCGTATCTTTTACCGCTGTACGATACCGAACGATTGAAAGCGCTCCAACCATGCCTAAAGATAATGCGATATTATTGCTAATCGTAGACATTACCGTTGCGGTCAAAATGGTGAGCGTAACCAAAGATACGTTAAATTTCTTGCTGTATATCGTGCCGGTATGGCTGACCCAATAGGACAAAAAAATTGCAATACCAAGCACAGCCGCAAAGCCAATATTGGTCGCAATCTGCCCTAAATCCAATGTATCGTTTGTTGATTCAAACAAGTCTAACAGTATGTCTTTCATATTGCCTCCCTTTAGATATATGTTCCAAGCGTCACTGTGCGGGCCATACAGTATTTACTTGAAGCCACAGGACTTTTTTCGAACCGTTGCAGCAATTCCTTTATGTAACTAAATAAGAAACCATTGTACTTTACCTCTAATACAGCATTGAATGAATCTTTGATCGGATACAAACACAGTTTGTCCGAGAAAAGATCAAAGCAGCTCTCGGATGCCTTAAGCTCATGGTCAAAAGTAATCCGTATGTCTTCTCCTTTGCCCACAAACGCCAGCCTTTGATATTGAACGATGGTTTTGGGTACGTAACCTCTCGTGCTGAGCAGCGTATAACACTCGACCGCGAAGGGGTCATCATAGCAAAGCAGCGGGGTATACTGCCCTTCCGACAGCATAATCGCATCTTCGCGTTTAATTTTTATCGAGCGTTTTAACTGGTATATAGACTGTTTTTGTTTCATTTCAAGCTGCGCAAATGCGCTGTCGGTATTGTAAATCCGCAAGCGGATTTTTCTGCGCGAGTCTACACCGTCAATTTTTGTCCAATAATCGTAATCGTTGAGGGTATCAAAATATAATGAACGCACCATATACCCGTCACGTCCATTATTCTTGTCTGTATTCATTACTATTGATACCGATGCGCTGTGCTGTCTGAATTGTATTTGTGTGATTGAAAATTTGTGTTCTTGCCGAAGAACTTTTCGTGCTCCACTGACATCCAAAGAAAAAGGCAAATGCCGTTTCGGCATGCTATTTTGATTCAAATTATTACAGTATAAATCAGACGGCATACAATTTTGCTTTATAGAAATATCTTCTACCATAATACTCATGCTCGATTCACGTATCGCTATGACTTTCCTTCTTTTTACTTCTTTATATTTTCATTTACCTTCGTCTATTTTATTGATATTCATAGCCGTTCGCACGTTTTTCTTGTTATTTGATTAATTGAGCACAATATTGCTACATGTTCCATCATTTTCTTATGCATTTGTCATGCATTTTCCATATTTATTTATTTATTATACTTAATTTTACTTCATAGTTATTGCATTTTTCTTCATCTTTTTTCATTTATATTAAATCACAATAGAATTAAACTGTCAATAAAAGTACGCATATAACCCCAGGTTTTGCAGATTGCAAGTTTAATTGCCCACCATATAATACCAGCTACACCTATGCTGCAAATATCTCATCTGCTGTTCTGTATCAAAAGATACGTCTCGAATAATTATGCATTTAATGCGCCTTTTGGGAATTTAGCAACCTCAAAGGCCGCAGCATAGACCGAACGGAAAGTGTTTTACCGGCAAATCTTAATTGTCATTTTCAGAAATGCATTTTTGTCGATGTAATTGTATACCGTCTTCGTGCATATATGAGTATAAAACCTTTTATATTTCGCTTTTATTTCCCCAATCACAGCATCGGGCAATTTAACAGGATAGGGGAATAGCTATGTCAATTGGTGAAAGAATCCGGTTTATCCGAAATCTGCGCGGTATGACGCAAAAATGGCTCGGACAAGCCATTGGTTTTGATGAAAAGACCGCTGATGTCCGCATGGCGCAATATGAGTCCGGTACCAGAACGCCCAAGGACAAGCTGGTCTCTAATCTCGCCAATGTCTTAGACGTCAGTCCATATGCGCTTAAAGTTCCTAACATTGAAAGTTATGTCGGCCTCATGCACACCTTGTTCGCACTTGAGGGCTTGTACGGCCTCAAAATCAACAGCATTGACGGAAAGCTTTGCCTGACGCTTGATAAAACCAGAGAAAGCACCTACCTTTCCATGTTTGATATGCTCAGTGCTTGGCAGCATGAAGCCGAAAAACTCAAAGCTGGCACAATCACTAAAGAGGAATACGACACTTGGCGTTACAACTATCCTCGTATTGAGGCCGAACGATTCAAAGCTGAGCTTGATGCAAAACGAACAAATAAACAAAAATAAAAAATGTCCGGCAAAACAAGCTTGTTGTTTCGTCGGACATTTTCATGTCTGTTATGGAATTACTCTCCGATAATTTCTTTGACGTTATAGTATCAAAACAGTATCACCGGAGGCTGAAACTCTCTAAAAACCCAGTATTCATGCGGCTTTCCGAGTTTCTTGTGCTCACTTCCACTCGCAAATTCAAAGCTTAATCTAAACAATTCTGTTTAGATTTCGTGATAGGTTTTTACTCAATTTAATACCAGTTATCCACCCTCTACGGTGTTCGCTGATCTTCTGTTATCAAAATGCTATCAAGGGCCTGTTATCAACCTGATTGCTTTGTGAATATACTCTATGTGCTTTTCTTCACAGGTGCCCTAAGCATTTACTCCTTCAACAATCCTTCTACTCTAAGATATTCAACAAACTTGTTGTGTATCTGCATGTCTCGTTCATCAATATCTACTTCCAAAAAGTCTTCTTTTTGCGTCAAATGGCGATACTCTTTAATTATACTTGCAGGATGCACTTTCCCTTTCGCATCGGTATATCCATTATAGTATTTTTTCTTATCTTCGAATCTGTAATCCGAAGCGCGAATGTTAATGGATTTTTCAAGCAGAATCTTGTTGCCTAGTTCCTCAATCTTTTCAGGATTCAGAAGTTTATTTTCCTTGTTGTGACGCTCTTTAGCGTAGATATGCTCGATGTCGAAACCGCTACTATCAGATGGTGGCCTTTTTTGCCCCTCAAACGAAAACGCATACCATGTAATCAGGGACCGGGTTACTAACCTGTTGTTTGTAAATTTATAGTTTTCCAGCACCTTTCGAATATGCTCTTCGTTAAATTTAAAATCTGCAAAATCACATCGTTGTTTGTCATATACTTTAATCATCTCTGCATATACAGGTGTGCGTAGCGCATTCACGCCCGGATTCGTAAGGGAGTACGCAAATATGAAAGCTGTTATCTTCGATAAGAATTTTGCAAAAGCTGTATTATCCAAACCGCCTTTGTTGTCCCTGTAAGATAAAAAATACACCGAAGTGATGTATTCCCACATACCATTGGGAGCGTATTTCAGCACGAATAACTTTTGTAGTACATCCTCTGAAAAGCGCTTCACTTCTTGTTCAACCACAGACTCCCAGAAATCGAGCAGAATCATCAAGTCATCTATCGTATGCTCCATAAGAAGCCTACGATATTTATCGTACTCATAGAATTTGCGCAGCGCTTCCGTTGTAGTGGATTTATTGCCTTCAGAAGCTCGGATGTAGTACATATGTTTTGTGAATAATTCATCCATCGGAGTACCGTTGCTTGGATGAAATATTCTCTCGGTGACAGAAGATAGTTCCTTCCAGTTGTCGATGAATTCGCTCTTCGTCCCTTTCTTCTCATAATATTTATAGAATTGTGCCTTGAAGATATCGGCATCCGCAAGAGGCAAGCCGCGATCATTCAGCGTCGAGAAAATCCTAAGTGCTGTATCCTGTGAGTCAGCCTCAATAGGCAAAAGAATACAGTTGTTCAAGATCCGCGCTGGCAAATAAGCAAAATATGACGGATACTCATCAACAAAGGTATTTATTTTTGTTTCGAAGAAGCGATAGTTCTTGACGTATTTACTGTTGGCCGTCTTCGCAGACACCCCGCTTCTTAGGATAGACAAAAATTCCTCTTTCTCATCATCGGTTGCAACCTCGGAGTCAATCTTTAAGTTCGCCATATCGGCATTTCCGAACTCGTCGGTTCGCCAAATGCACTGTGAAATATTCTTCCTCATATCCTTTGAAGGTTGATCAGCCATACGTTTAAACCTATCGTAGAACGCCCTCAAAAGCAGCAGAATCGTCGTTAGACGTTGCTGGCCGTCTATGACCTCTGATTGTCCTCCATCATTCTTAAACGTAACGATAGCACCAAGAAAGTATTCGTCACTTGCTTTAAAAGAATCTTTATTATTATCAGGAAAAGCAAAGCTAAATATGTCATCCCAAAGCGTCTGGCACTCATCCTCTTCCCAAGCATATGGGCGCTGATAATCAGGAATAAGAAAATTTGCTGATTTATCAGTCAGCAAGTCTTTAATTGTCTTTTGATCAACATTTAGCTTGCTCACTCTTACTTTCTCCTTCATATCCTCATTATTTTTATTATCAATATTATCCACTCGCTCTTCGGAAGCGAATCTTAACATTTCTGTTTAGGCATTATGTCTCGTGGTATTTGTATTGTATCCGTCATCCATATCTTTTCGGCTATCTGGTTTTTTATTGCCAAAATGTTGCCGAGGTTCGGTATTATTTATCTTGCATTGTTATAAAAGCGCTTTTGCATAATCAAAACCTTTATTTAATAACTTACGCTTCATTTCTTTTTTATTTCCATCAATGTTTTCAGCCTTAAACCATAATTTATCTCTTTTGAATACTCCATTTATCATATTTCTTGTTACATGTTCACCAAAAACATCTGACATAAGATAAAGTATATCCCCTACCGTAAACCATTCCCCCTTGTTTTCAACAGTTAGGATAAATAGTACCATCATCATTTTTTCTTTAAAAACTTTTAGTGACTTTACTTCAGGATAATTCTGAAGGTTTAACTCATTAATATTTAGGCCTGAATATGCAGACTCTACTTTTAAACGAGGTTTTCGTGTTTTTGGCGATTTCTTCTCATTCTCTTGTTTAGGCTGATATTCTTTTATGTATTCTATACCATCACTGGATACTATATATGGTTTAGGCTTCTTTTGCTCAACGTCAACAGCATCCATAATGTGTCTTTTCTTAGCTAATCGGTTAAGCGACATGCTAGGATTTGATGGTACTGTTCTTCGTGCCTCAGAATAATATCTTTCCAAATCTTCTATTGTAAAATACTTAGTACCATTTTTCATTTCATCAAAATAGGCTGCAAACAATGTGAAGTCTTGTTCAGTTAAAGTACCAAAACCCTTTAAGTAAGATGCAAGATTCATCCGCGAATAATCGTTTTCTTTAGATGTAGATATAGTATCTATAGCATTCTTCTTACTTGTCTCTTCAGCTAATATCTTCGAAGGTTGCTCAACAGCTTCAACATATTTGTTTGCTTGAGCAACACTACGGGTACGTACAATAGCATCAACAGCAGATGGTAGGAGCGTATTAGAAAAGATACTACGTTCCCTTTCAACCAAATCAGCCGTTCCTTGCGCTTCAAATTCGATTTCACCTATTTTGAATTTAACACGAATTTCCGTTTTGTCTTCTATCATACTATCAACCCCGCTTTGTTATATAGCTCTTCAAGCATCACCCTATATTTAAGTTTTACATCATCAATATCTTTTTTACCTGCTGTATAATCAATGCTATGCGCCGAATAATTCCCGACATCTCTAAATTTATCAAACTCATCTTTTATTAGAGTTAATTTTAGCTTTTTATTCTGTCTTGCATTTTTAACGATATCTTTTAACATTATGTATTTATCATTTGATTTGATTTCATTATCGATGTTCAAATTTTGGTAGGTAAGGATCAATATTACCTCAAACAGCCGTCGCATAAGTACTGCGCAAGCATCGTAACAATGATTCTTGTATGAAGAATTTATTTGCTGAATTAACCGCGTAGTAGAATTGCGCTTTCCACAAAACTTTATTTCTTCAATTAACTCACTATCCGACACAATTGTTTCTGTATCATTCCAAGCATGACTATATTCTCTCTCAAGCCCTTGCAATATGGCCGGAATAAACTTATACTCACCTTTGGATCCCTTAATAGGCAGAAATATTTTATCCTTTCCCTTTATGAGTTTATCTTTAAGACGTGAAACATTTGGAATATTAAAACCAAATTGCTGCATAAGATCAGATATCAAAGTCATAGAAAATTGACGTTCGTCAGTTTCATTATAATGATAAAAACACAACAACTTTGCCCGCTCTGCCTCAGTACGTGTATTAAGATTTGTGAGATCAACAAAATCTAATATCTTCATATAATACCCACACACTGGTAATCTGTGTATAGTGTATTGGTTTAAGCGAAGTTTGTCAATATTTCGCATATTTGACGATATGGTTTTCAGGTGCCTTATCAAAAAACGCCGCGAATAGTCGTGGCGTTTCTCTGTGTTATCCATATTATTTATATTATCTGTTCAATCATTCCCACTCGCTCCTTGAGAGCATGACTTAAACATTTCTGCTTATGTAATATGGCTCGTGGTATTTGTATTGTATCAGTTACCCATAGCTTTTTGGCTATCTGATTTTTTGTTGCCAGAATGTTGCCGGAAACCAACTCATAATAAAGACCTTCTTTTGCATTATAGCATAACACTATGCTTGTGTGTATTCAAATTAAAACCCTCCAAACTTGTTTATAATAGTTGATGCGATATTACAAATCAATGGCGTACTCAGGCGCCTAGAAACTCACTGCACCTCTTTCTTGATTCATAAAGGAATAATTGGTCATAATATACTCCTCTATCATAATGCCCATAATAATGTAAACGGTATGATTGTGGCTAATATACTATAAAATGTTCCAATTATAAAGTATTCGACTGCAATATTACTATTAAATCTTGCAATTGATTTCCCAGCAATTACAAGACCTATCGCCGTATACTGTTGCAGAATTAGCAATACTATCATAAGCGCTCTTTCCAGATTACCTATAGTTGCGCCCATATTTTTTATAGGATCAGTATTTTCCTTATTATCTCTTTTTATTTTTAGGTTATCGAATAGCACTTTGAAAGTCATATTGGTAGGCTTGAAAATGATTACTATCAAAAGTATTAGTCTAAGTATCTCGTGAGCATTAATGCTGTTAATAGTTATCCATGATTCAATAAAACCCAGAAACTTTACATCACCATAATTGGATGAGTATATTATTGATAGCACCACAATAGTAAGTATGTGTAGTAATTGATCTATAACATAAATGGCTTTATTCTTTTTATGATCCGAGTTGTGCGTTTTCAATACAAAACTTTTTAGGAGATCCACTCCTATATGCAAAACACAATATAATCCAAAATATAATAATAATGATACATTAAAAACTAAACTTAGCAGTATTAAGCATGGTAAAGGATATATTATTCCATGTTTTAAGACGTAAATAGACTTTTTTTGTTTTAGTTCAGCAAGTTCTGCACTCTGCAAATAATAATCCCCTATAAAGTGTGATATAAGTAAAAGCATAAGAAAATTAGTATACATTCATCGTCTCCCATAATTCTTTTAAATATATTTGAATATTATTCAAACAATAGTTATAAGTATAATAACCAGCTGCATCTATTCTTCTTTGCACATTTGATTGAGTTATATTTAGCTTTTCAGCAATCTGCCTTTGGGTAAGGTTTTTCTCCTTTAGTTTTAATACCTCTATTTGCTTTAGAGTCCATGACTTCTCAATAAATGAACATGCACTAAAATTGATATTCAGCAAATTTACATCAATATATTTTCTATCACTGAGTAGAATCTCATTTTGTATTTTTATCATTACATTTATGGCAGGTGGCTCATATTGTTTTTCGATTTTCTTTATCTCGTCTATTGCAGATCTTGCATTATGATATGCTTTACCGTCAGAACCAAGTGGAAGCTCTTTGTTTATAGAGGTGCTCATTTCCCCTAGACCTACTCCAAAACGAATTTTAATTGGATACATTTCTAATTTAACTGCATTTACTATTTTTATAACATGATCACACGACTGTAACAGACCTTGAAACTCATCTCCGAGTGTTATCGAAAAGTTGGATGCAATATTGGGTATTTCCTTATTTATTTGAGTTAACTTCTTAGCCAATTTATTCTGGATTTCTTCTCTTTTTGTGATCTTTTTAGATTCAACTATGTCTCCAATAATTGCACAGTACATTTTATCTTCCTCTCTTTGTCGTTTTTTCCTGCGCCATTGCTTGATGCCATTAAAACCGCATCACTGCCTATGATGCCATTAAAACCGCATCACTGCCCATGATGCTATTAAAACCGCATCACTGCCCATGATGCCATTAAAACCGCATCAATATTATATCATATATTATCAAGAGCGCCACTGTAATATGAAAACTATCCGAGAGCTATCCGACCATACCAAAGTGCCGGAACGCGTCTTCGATCATGTACTTTTTGCTGTCGGGGCAGGGGTTGGTTCTCTTGTTTTCATCATATCGTTTGGGAGACATTTTCACATCCAAACCGCAAACCTCCTTCATGTGAGCGATCCAGCATGATTTGATACTGACGTTGTATTTCCTTTTCACATATTCCTGTATCGCTTCATATGTAGCCATAGAACCTCCTTTGAAAGTTCAAATCAAAACCTTTTTTACCTCAAGCCACCATGGCATTTCGGTTTATCCCTTCAATAACTGTCCGCAAATCCATAAACATTGTCGCATCATCAAATAGTTCACTGATACTACCCATATCGGTAAAAGGGCTTTCCTGTAATACTGCTAAGTCTTTCATCATGCCGTTTCTGACGATATAATTAACAACCTGCCGGACAAAAAACATCTGTTGACTGTCAATCGCAACATCATTGAGGAAGCGAGAAAACGCCTCGTTGGCGGCCT
The DNA here is from genome assembly GCA_040768905.1 of Christensenellales bacterium. GTDB lineage: Bacteria > Bacillota > Clostridia > Christensenellales > SZUA-584 > SZUA-584. The sequence goes on along the minus strand of JAXGMA010000001.1, from coordinate 429,272 downwards.
GCTGACTGAGCCCCACAATAGAGCGCACAAGTTCACCCAGAGGGGTCTTCCCATACTGAGCGTCATATTGCTCCTTTGTACCCAGCTCGCTCCATAAGATGTGCTCGAGAGAACGTACATCTTCAGAAGTCAACGGCTTATTACCTTTAAGCTTTGCAATGGCCGTAATATCCTGATGCTGAAGGATATAATAGCTGATTTTTTTCTTGTAATTGACCAAATCATCATTATCAAGCTCAGACTCATTCCATTCTATGGATAGGATATCGTCGGCAAAGTTTGTGTCATATCGCACACGTTCATCTTCTGGAATAAACTTAATTAGATCTCTCAGCTTAATACGGACATCCTCATAGTCCGAAATGCCCGCCCGCTCAAGAAAACCGTTATGTACAATCTGCTCGATGAGCTCCTGCTGCTGCGCGATTGCTGGTATGTTGCCATACCTTGATAGCTCAGACGCTTTGCGAACCACATCGTTTTTTGCACGCTTTGTGCTTTTCCCAGCCAACATAGCAAGCTCAATCTGGTAGATCAGCATATCAAACCGAGCCGCTGAAATATCATCGCCCGATGGCAACACGAGCGGAGCAATATGTTCGGCAATCTGCAGCGTGTTCTCATAGGTCAAGGTATCAAAATCATCCTCGGACTGATATTTATCTATGATACGGAGATGCTGCTTTACCGCAAAATTATCCCTTGGCAGCGCCTTCACTTGTGCCGCCAGATCCTGCACAAGCACTTTGCGGTACTCTTTTAGCGTATCCGTCTGAAACCCGATCTCTTGTAGTTTGTAAACCATTTCAACTTTCGTATTGAACATCCGCTCCTGCAACGTGCTCACCGTTCCGGCCTCGCGGCCCTTAGCATGAAGCCGGAAAAACTCAAAGTTTCGGCACAGGTCAAAAATATAAAACCGCTGTTTGTCCTCTCCGTCGATAAGTTTTTCGCAGGTGCGCGTTCCACGGCCAATCATTTGCCAGAATTTACCCCTACTCATCACCTTTTTGAAAAAGACAAGGTTTAAGATTTCTGGCACATCGATACCGGTATCAAGCATGTCCACCGAGATAGCTATCTGCGGTAACTTGTTTTTATCAGAAAAATCGTCGATCAGGCTTTGGGCGTAGTTGGTATAGTTATCGATTACCCGCGCATAGTGGCTCGGGTAATCGGAGAACTCCTGAGCCCAGACTTTCATTATTTTTTCGGCATGCTTGTGACTCTTGGCGAAGATAATCGTCTTACCGATTTTCTCACCAAAGTCTACACGCTGCCCATGCTGCATGAGGATATGCAGCGCCTTTTTGATGGTATCTTGATTGAAAATCCACTCATTTATGGCACTGGAATCGATGTTCTCCGGCACGTTGCCGTCCTCATCGGCAAACGTGTTTTCATACTCCTCTTGCTCCTCCGGAGAAAGCTCCGCATAAGCTATGCCCTTAGTCATAAATTTTAATTCAGTTTCGATGGATACAAAGTCCACCAGATACCCGTCCTGCACCGCCTGAGAAAGCTCGTATCCATAAGTGGGCACACCGCTTTCCAGATCAAAAATGCCGTAGGTGTTTTTATCTATTTCATCCTTAGGTGTCGCGGTTAATCCGACCAGCAGCGCGTCAAAGTAGGTGAAAATGTCCTTATACTTGTTATAGATGCTTCGGTGCGCCTCATCGACGATAATCAGGTCAAAATGCCCCGGCGTAAACAGCCGCTGCCCCTGCTCATCACGTGTAGAATCAATGCAGTTCATCATGGTTTGGTAGGTTGAAAATATCGCGCGGGCGCTGGCCTCCTCCTTCCCCTCGGTAAGGTTGCATAGAGAAAGATTGGGCATCAGGTTATGAAAGGCACGCTTGGCTTGTGTTACCAAAGCATTGCGGTCGGCGAGAAACAGCAGATTCTTTACCCATCCGTGCCGAATCAGCACATCCGCAAGGGAAATGACCGTCCTCGTCTTACCGCTGCCGGTGGCCATGACCAGCAGCGCCTTGCGCCGGTTGCGATCGTCAAACGCATCGCATATTGCCTGTATGGCTTCTTTCTGATAGTATCGGTTCGATATGTCATCGTTGACCCGCACCGCATTCAATGCAGTACGGCTTTTCATGATGTTAAAGTCTTTTTCCAAATCCCGTTTGGAATAGATACCGGATACCAACCGCTCAGGATAGTACTTATCACTCCAGATACGCGTCTCGTAGCCATTGGTCATAAAGATGATTGGGCGCTGTCCAAATTTCTTCTCCAGAAAGTCCGCATACAGCACTGCCTGCTGACGCCCTTTTTCCACATTGACGCTGGTGCGCTTGGCCTCAATGACTGCCAGCGGCAGTCCGTTATCGCCCAGCAGCACATAATCGGCCGCGCCTTTGCCTGACTTGTTGGGCATTTCGTCGATGGGATATTCTTCGGCCCAGTTGGGGCCGCGCTGCCAGCCGGCGTCCTGCAGCATGACGTCGATATACGCCTTGCGGGTCTGCGTCTCCGTCATATCCATAGGCTTGACGGTATAGCCTTGCTTAAGTTGCGCCACACGCTTGGCGGTAAGCTTCTCGCGCTTGGGGAAGTTCTCATCCAGCAGCGTCTGGAAATCCACTTCTTCCATTTCCGGCGGTATCACAGGAACAGGTGCCGGTTTTTCCTCCAGCAACGATCTATCAAAGGAAACTTCGTTATAATCCACGCCATAGCAATACGCCACAAAGTCCATAAAGCTGTGGAGGTTTTGCAAGGCCAGTATCGCTTGATCCCGGCTCACGCCCTTGGCATTATGGGTGGCGTTATTGCCTACCTTACGCAGGTAATTCAGCTTTTGCATCATACCTACAGGAAGCAAATCTTTGAAATCCTCGGTGCCGACCAACGTAACTAGCTTGTCCTCGTATGGCTTTTTGAGGGAACCATCGACGCTATAGACCCATTTGACGGCAAACTCCAGCGCCGCACGGCACGCGGTGGCGCACAGGGCAGGCGAAATAGGCAGCACACGCTCCGCCGAAACAGCCGCCTCGGCGAAGGGTTCAAACTGCGGATCTTTGGTTAAAAAATCGAAATTGGTGCGCATAGTGTTCACCTCCTTGGATAATACAGTTTGCGACCGATGCTTTGATAAAAAGTGACTTTGCTATAATACATTTTATCAAAGAAGCTATCCGCATTTGGTGTTGGTTGTTTCCCAAGTGGTACCAATCCATGAATCTTTATTTCGTATAGCAATAGCCACCTTGCACCAGAATACTGTTCTCCTTGAAGACTAAGGCATAGTTGTTCAATTGCTTGATTTATTTTTCTTGCTTCACCTTGGGTTCTTATAACTGAGCTTCTTCTGCTTTTCCAAATATCAAGTGCAACGATTATTGCAAAATCATTTAAACAACCGAGAATATCTATAAGATTACATGCAGATAAGCTGAGCTTTAATTCTTTAATAATTTGCATGAAAAGCAATGCTTCTTCTTGTAGTTCGTTGCTAATGCTATTGGATAACTCATTATTAATTAGCTCGGTAATGATGTCCTTTTTCCAAGAATACATATGTTTTTTGAAATAGGAAATAATGTGTCTTCCGCATTTTGGCTCTAAAATCATAATGTTAATTAACGAGGAAATTACTAACGTAAAATCATCTAGAGTGGGTTTTTTGTTCTTGATATATTTAAGCACATATTTAAAGGCTCCCTTTTCTCCATTTGAGTATAGCTGAGAGGCGGCGTTAAGTACGCCAAATACACCTGCCTTTTCAAAAGTACTATCAAAAATCTCTTTTATTTGAGATATCACCTCAAAAGGAAAACGGACAATTTCAATTTTCTCAGTGTTTATATTTAAGTTGTATTCGTTGAGTGTGCGTTCAATCTTTGGTAAATTTGCTTGAGCTTCAGAATCTGTACGAAAATAGAATTTGTAATCATCTACATACCTTCTAAACTGATATCCTTCCTCATCCAATGCTTTATCTATTGCAGCAAGGATAATTTCAGAAAAAATTCGAGATGTGAAAGGCCCAACCAAAATTCCATTTGTTTCGTTGTTTTTTTGATATCTCATGAAAGAATCTAATTTATCAGCCAAATCATATTTTGGTCGTAAGGCTTGTGGCTGTTTTGTACGCATATATTCCTTTGCTTGAGCTTTACCGCATACTGCCCATGCAACGGAATGTGTGTATATCGAATTATAGCAATTTGAAATGTCTAGCTTTAGCCGATAATTGTAACCCAACGAGGCTTCAATACAGTTTTTTATACCATCAACAAAATCACTTTTAGAGAATTGGCTTTCCCTCAGATTTTCGCTATTTAAGGAAGCTCTTTGACTTGACTTATATTTATGTATATAGGTGATGGGGGAAAGGGAGTTAGGACTCTCGGCAAATTCTTGGATTTCATCCCAATTCTCTTGCATAAGCACGGCAAGACGCAAAAAGGCTTTTGGATTAGGCAACGAAAGTATTCGCCTTGATATATCGTTTTTATAGCTTGATAGTGTAGTAGGCAGCGTAGTTTTATCTTCTTTTTTTACTTTTTTGCTTGAACATGAAATACAGGGTAGCAAATTGTCTAATTTCTGTGCGAATATTTTTGAAGAAAAGCAGGTGGGAAACTGTTCAGCAAAATAACCGTGTTCTACAACCTGTGCAATAAAGTTCTCACGGCTTAGCTTTGGCGTCATCAATTTGATCAGTTCATCCCATCTGATTCTCATATCAGAATATCTCCCCCCTAAAGCATTTTTGAGTTAAAGATTTGTAGTTGAGTTCAAGCTTTTCATGGGATTGCTGCAAAGAATCTTTTAGTCTATTAATCTGGATGAAAAAATCCACAAACTTATTTTGAAGTTTTAGTGGAGGTACTGGCATGCGGAGATTTTTTATGATATTAAGATTTAAACCAGCCATTATTGCGCCTTTTGACTGCGATTGTAACTGCTTCAATATAAGTGGATGCACTTGTAATGCGTAGCAGATAAAATAAGGGTTCGCACTATTTTTCTTAAGAGTTAAACAAGCTAGATGTTTGGTGTTAATTGCTTTTGGAAAATTATCCGGGATAACTGCCGAACGACCAATCGTACCCATAATCGTTATAATCACGTCGCCAGAATGAACAGTATAACGCTTTAATTGTTCATATTTTTCTTCAGTAATATACCTCATACGATTATAAGAAAAGTGATTCTCAACAGCATTGTCAATACCAAGTACAAAGACACCATTGTCAACAAATTCAGAATGAAGCAATGCGCTACCAAAAGGCCCAGTGCGCATATCTTTTGAGATATCATTAATCTTCATTTCTGGCCAACTGTCAGAGTCTTTTGCTGAAGAACCAAACATCTCGATAAACTGCGACTTTATCAGCAAATCCAGCTTGTCAATCTGAGCCTTGCGCGTTTGTATGAGGTCATCGGCACAGTCAAATATATCGACAATTTTCTGCTGTTCTGATGGTGACGGCAAAGGAACAAAAACTTCATTCGATAGGTATTTTTTTGATATATGTTTAAGGCCTGCACCTTTGAAGCCTTGTTCAAGTAAATAAATATTGCCGTTTAAATACCTGTATATTGTTTTTAGGTTTATCGTTGGATCATTTGTATAGAATACCAAGCAATCTGTAGAAACCGAAAATGGAGTATCACAATAATGTATACTTGCGTTACCTCCAGTCCCGAAAATCAATGAGGGAAAATCAAATAAAAACTTATCTAAATATTTATTTTGTTTATTACTAGAAGTAAAAAATTTGTATTTCCCTCTATTTTGTCCTTCTCCAGCTTTTATATGAGATTTTGGAGCATACTCACCAATATCACCCAGCCTAACCATCTCCCACTTACTCATGGAGCAACTCCTCCAGCTCCGCAAGCCCAGCTGTGATCTCCATCTCCAGTTCGTTAATCTCCAACATAATTTCAAGCGGATGGGGGTAATCTTCCTCCGCATAAGCGCTTTGCTTGTACTTGTTGATAGAAAGGTCGTAGTCATTACCCACGATTTCATCCTTGGGTACAAGAAAGCTCTGCTCGGTACGTTCACGGTCTTCTTCCTGCGCCAGCGCATGGAAACGCGCTATGATATCAGGGATATCGCTTTGCTCCAGCGGCGTGCGCTTATCATCGAGGCTATAGCCGTCGCTCTGCATGTCGTAGAACCAGACCTTGTCGGTGCCGCCTGCACCGGTCTTAGTGAAGATAATCACGGCGGTGCTCACGCCGGCATAAGGCTTGAACACGCCGGAAGGCATGGATATGATAGCCTCCAGCCGGTGGTTCTCCACGATTTCTTTGCGTATGCTCTTATGCGCCGTGGATGAGCCAAACAGCACTCCATCCGGTACGATGGACGCACAGCGCCCGCCGTTATTCAGCATGCGTAAAAACAGCGCCAGAAACAGCAGCTCCGTCTTTTTTGTTTTGGTTACCTTTATGAGGTCCGTAGACACAATGTCATAATCCAGGCTGCCCTTAAACGGCGGATTGGTCAGTATTTTGGTATATTTGCCCGCGTCGGTGTTCTGATCGGACAGGCTGTCTTTGTAAATGATATTTGGATTAGTGATGCCGTGGGTCATCATGTTCATTGCCCCGATGCGCAGCATGGTACGATCCATGTCGTAGCCTGTGAACATGGTGCTGTCGTAATGCATTTTGGCATCCTTGTTATAAAAAATCTCGTCAAGATGGTGTTCCTTGAGGTATTCCCCCGCCGCCACCAAGAAGCCGCTGGTGCCGCAGGCTGGGTCACAAATGATATCGTCCGGCTGTAAGTCGAGCAGCTCCACCATCATGCGGATGATATGCCTCGGTGTGCGGAACTGGCCGTTGGTACCCGCCGTAGAAAGCTTGGAGAGCATGTATTCATACAAATCGCCACGCGCGTCCTTTTTATCCGGCAGCTTATCAATCAGTTCATACATCTCATCCAATGCTGTCACGATTTTATCCAGCAACTGTGGCGTAGGCACTTTGAAAATTGCATCGCTCATGTACTTGGCATAAGTGCCGCTGTTGCCGTTCAATTCCTTGATAAACGGAAACACTTCGCCCTGCATGGTCTGATACATCGTTTCCGCAGGTTTGTCCCGCAGCATAGACCATTTCAAATGTTCCTTATTTATGAATATGCTGGTATATGGAATCCCCAGCATACCGCTTTCCTTCTGCCGGGTGTTATCGGTCTGGTCGAGGTCACGGATAAACATGAGATACGTAATTTGCTCAATAACGTCCAGAGGGTTTGTGAGTCCTCCTGTCCAGAACATCTCCCACAGTTTATCGACTTTGTTCTTCAATTCGCCAGTTATCATGTCTGCGCTTCCTTTGCTGTTTTATCGTATTTGGTTATTTGTTATGCTTTTACCGCATCGGCCATTTTGATTTTCCTCACAGAGAGTGTGATTATGTGATATTTTTCTCATTATATCGCCTTAGCGAAATATAGACAATACAAATGATAGTTAAATTTAACAAATGCATATAGCTCATAGTAAAGTAAGGCTCACCAAAGATGGCGAGCCTTATTTTAATCATCGTTCGCGCTCATCACGCTTTCTGCCGATATGGCGCATATTGCGCCTTGCTTCACGTTCTTCTCGATCCCGCGAGAATATCTCCGCGAAGACCGCTTCCACTCTCTGCGGCGCTAATTTCATAGCTTCCTTGAAATCTCTCGTACTCATAAATAGCGTGGTCAGCTTATCTTCTAATTCCCAAACCCTTGCCGTTACTTTCTGCGCCTGCTGTTTGAGCGTATGAATTTGGCCGCGCGATAAAACACCTTCCTTTGCGAGGGATATTACTTCCTTGAAATCCTTCTCAGCCAGTGTCACTTTGCCAAACATCTTTTTCCGGCCCAGTTTATCAAGCTCTTGAAACGTCTTGCCAATCCGCCACTCTACGGTGAGCTGCTTGGAAACAGTGTCCAGCTCCTTTTGCTGAGACTCTACCTCCTTCTCGATACGCGTCAGCTTCGCGTTGTCTTGCTGAATCTTGTAATCCAACACCGATAGGTGCTGCGTCGTGCTTCCGCGAACGCCGCGCTCAAAATCCTTGAACCCGGCGTTTTTCATATGCTCAAAAAACCTATCTTGCAGGAGTGAATAGGACGGAATCAGCACAGCCTTCCCGTCCTCTGTCCGTATCGGCTCTCCGTTCTCATCCAGCGCTTTTACAGATGCCCACTTCTTGGAATGGCTGACCTGATGGATCACTTCCTTGATCGTGCCAACCAGCGTCTTGTCCTTACAGCGCTTTGTCCAGCGGATTTCCTTCTCCACCACAGGGACATATACAACGTGCAGATGATAGTGATAAACATAGCGATTAAGCTCCTCTGACAAGCTCTTGTTGCGCTCGTCAGCGTGCATGACCGCTGACAGGATATTTTGCTCTCCACCCACTTCCTGAACAGCCATCTTGTACGCTTCGGCAAAGAAATGCTTGGCGTAATTGTATCCGCCGTGTTCGTCAAAATAAGACGTGTTTACATCGAACACCAACTCGGCAAACACATCCGCGTCTGGCTTTAAGCCCCGTGTACTGATCGTTCCTTCTTCAAGCAGTCGGTCAAAAGTTTGTGAATATGTACCGTCGCAGCTTTTGAAGCGAATATTAAGATCACTTCTTTCCTGTACAATGTCGGGATTGGAGTAAATCTCGTTCTTGCGCTCGTTGTGGCGCTCCCGAATAGAGAAATTGTTGCGTGGATAGGCTTTGTTGCGAACAACTGTGCGATCAACCTTAGACATACATCAATAACTCCTTTCAAACGGCGCTGGGGAGACGGACACTTCCGAAGGAAGTGTATTACCCACTATGACACTTTCAGACGAGCTGAAAGATGCCCAGTGGGCGCTCCCGCGGGGCTCTGCGAGGCTTCAAAACATACCGCCTCCCTTCGTTGTATCCGCCAACCCAACAGCACTTTTGCATATGTGCGCAACACTCTGAAAATAAAAATGCACCATAGTGGTGCAAACAGCCGCTTTGTATATTGATCTATGCACCATCATGGTTCATATTTCTTCCAGAGAGGACAGCAGCACGTCCGGCAGATCGGATAAGCTCTCCGTTATCTGTAAATCTGTCGTTTTTTTCTCCATGACGAGAGCGGATAAGGAAATATCCTTCAACGCTTCTGTCAACACCTTCCGAATTGTTTCCTCCAGTCGATTTTCCTGCTGTGCCTGAAGGATGCACTCCACAACATATTCGCTACGTCGCTTTCCGGACTGTGCTGAGAAAAGGTCGAAGGCCTCACGGTGACGCAGGTTTTCCATGTCGAACGTCAGATACCGTCTCTCTCGCATATCCTCACCCTAGTAGAAGCTTATAGCCTTCGGCATTAGCGAAACGATCAAGGATAACGATGGTATTTACCTCCCGCGAATGAAGACGATGCCCCAGCAGTTCTGCGCCGCCACCCGCAAACACGGTAGGTAGCTTCAAATCCAGTCCGCGTTCGCGCAAAGCGTTAAGCAACTCTTTCACATACCGCTGCATTTGACGCTCTACAATTACTCGGATTTTTTCTTTTTCAGCGTGTTGGATACGTCCCTGCATAGCGTCAGCGATGAGCGCGTCCGACAATATGATATTTTGCTGTTGCAGCTCGCCGCGTACTTCGTTAAACAGCGTAATCGTACCCATGCGCAGGCTGGCGCAGCTCCCTCTGTCCACCTTGAAATCGTGCAGCGTTAGAATATCCACGGTGTACCCACCGATATCCACTAGTGTGATGTTGTTGTACTCTTTAAGCTGCTGATAATACTTACAGAGCGCGGCGTGTCCCTGCGCGAACACCTTACAGTCCACAACCCGGCAATGGTAACCCGCGTCCTCGAAGCGAAAGCGAACATCATCCCGCAGGAAGTATTGACGAAACGCTTCCTTCTGCGTCCCATAGATGTCGATAGGTAAGCCCACACCGAGCAATACATCTGCATACGATACGCCCACCTCTTTAATTGCGTTTGCGATAGCCGGAAGAGTTAAGATAAAGGTGTCCTGCTCCTTGGTTTTTTCCTGTTGAAAGTTCATGCGTTTGCCACCGATGGCATAGTATGCGCCGTCATAAAACAGTTGCATATCGCTGGTGATAAACTCCCTGTCGCTCATGGTGTACCCCGAGGCGTAGAGCATCCGCTCCGAGGATTTTGTATTGTAGTTGCCGTTATCGACTCCAATTTTGATTACTGCCATCTCGTAAATCCTTTCTGTTATTTATCTTTTATAATCCAAATCCGTCGTGTTGTTTTTACATAGTGATCCCCTCCCTCTCCCGTGACGGTCGTGACGATGGTGACGGTTTTTTTCATACTGCCACCACTATCAAAAATATCGACACGACCGACACGATTGTCACGGCTCCAATCTATCAAGCTTGAGCTTAACCATCCTTCCGGCGTGAGTACGCTTGGTCTCTATACGGATGCCGTATTCATTCCACAGCCTATCCGCACTAATATTCAATTTTCGTGTCAATACGTTGGGTTGAATATCTATCTCATCCAATCTATCAATCAATTCGGTTGCGCTGCCAACCCATTCAGTAGCTTCCGGCGTGAGCAATTTTGCAACAGACCCCAGTAGCGGGTCAGGCAATTCGTTCCATAATTGCGTTTCCGCTTTTGTAAGCTGCCATACGCAGCACTCACGGTCAAATTGAAGGTATAGCCGCTGATCCTGTTGATCTCGTCCAACAATATCCAGCACCGCTTTGTTATCCGTTCTCTTCTCTTTCAGCATGATGAAAGCGCCATCCGCAGCTCCAAGCAATCCATTGGTGCCAGATATGGTGTCAAAACAATCCTCCGCACTTTGCTTTCGCGTGTGATGGACTAGAAGGATGCATATGTTATACTGGTCTGCCGTTTGCTTGAGCCGTGTTACGATTTCATAATCGCTGGCGTAACTATATTTCTCGCCGCCGCCCTCACGGATTCTTTGAAGGGTATCGATGATAATCAATTTTGTATCGGGATGCTCCCGCATAAACTTTTTTAACTGACCGTCCAGACCTTCCCGCAGGTTTTTGGCATGAGTTGCAAAGTGAAAGTTATCAATACCGTCCATACCAAACATACGGGATAGACGTTTTTGCAACCTTGCGTAATCATCTTCCAAGGCAAGATACAGCACCGTACCTTTATGAACAGGATACTCCCACAGGGGAACACCGCTGCTCACATGGTACCCAAGTTGAGCCATAAAAAAGGATTTGCCCACCTTTGGTGTTCCCGCAAACAGATACACTCCAGAGCAAAGAAGATTATCGACAACCATAATCTTGGGTCGATACGCTGTATCATACAGCTCTGTAAGTGATATCGTGTATAGATAGTCCGGCGAACTGATCATTTGCAAATATTCTTGCCAGTCATCCAGATCAGAATCAACGTTGATTTCCGACTTTTTTTCAAGTATACTTGTTTTATTATCGGGTGAAAGTGACTTTCCATTGTCTGTTCCAGCAGACATATTAGGATCGATCACTTTTTCTTTAATCAAGCTCATTCACACTCTCCCTTCATGCCATTTATGGTTATGGCAATCAGCTCGATTGTGGCCAGCAGTTCATCGTCAACCAGCTGATCCGCGGCAATACTCTGCAACTCCGTAAGCACGGCGGCTAGTTCATTGCGCAGTGCTTTGTACACTCGGGGATTACCTTGCACCACCACGTCACGACTTTGTATCCGTCGGATGATATAGTCCTGCTTGGTCAGGCCGGAGAGCCGAACAGCGGTTTCAAGCTGCTCATCCTCCTCAGGCGATATTCGGAACGCCACGGTTTTGTTTCTCCAACGACCTTTGCCGTCATATACCTTTAGCGACATATTCAAAATCCTCCTTGTTCAGTGTCCAGCCTGTCCGCCATTTCAGTTTGCCTCGACGGAAACAAGTGAGCATAATTGTATGTGATTTCAATACTCTCGTGTCCGACGCGATCCGCAATGGCGATAGCTGAAAATCCCATGTCAATCAACAGTGAGATGTGAGAATGCCGCAAATCATGAATACGAATACGCTTTACTCCCGTCTGTTTTGCTCCCCTGTCCATCTCGTGATGCAGGTAGTGTTTTGTGATGGTGAATATCCGATCGTCTTGCTCTATTCCGTATAACGATCTTATAAAGTCCTGCATTTCTGCACAGAGAAACTGTGGCATTTTGATAACTCGATTGCTCTTTAGAGTCTTTGGTTCAGTAATGACATCTCTGCCTTTGAGCCGCTGATATGACTTTGTGATGGAAACTGTGCCTCTTATAAAATCGAAATCAGCGGGTGTCAATGCTAACAGCTCACCTTCACGAATGCCGCACCAGTAGAGCATTTCAAAAGCGTAGAAAGAGATAGGCTTTTCCATCATGGCATCCACAAATTTTTGATATTCGTCTTTTGTCCAGAAAAGCATCTCCCTGCTTTTTGCCTTTCCCATGTTCCCTACCTTTGCCGCAGGATTGAGTGAGAGGCCGTAATACTTCACCGCATGATTAAAGATGGCGCTAAGCTGGTTATGAAGCGTTTTCAGATACACTGGTGAATAAACTTTGCCAGTGGCATCCTTGTAATTTATCATCTCATTCTGCCATGAGATAATTTCCTTGGGCTGTATTTCGCACATCTTGCGCTTCCCAAAATAGGGCAGCAATTTGGTACGGATTATGTGCTCCTTTGTCCCCCATGTGTTTTCTTTGATGCGACTTTGCATATCAGCCGTATAAGTCTGAATAAAGCTCTCAAAGGTCATATCCAGATCGGCCTTGGTTTTTTGAAGCTGCTCCCGTTCCCAAGCGAGCGCATCCCGTTTGGTTGGGAACCCTCGTTTACTTGTTTGCTTGCGCTCCCCCATCCAGTCGGTATACCGATAGATGACGCGCCATGTATTTGTATCGGCTTCTTTATATGCCGCCATCCCTATCCCATCCTTTCCGTTTTATCATGTTCGCCATAACATACTTTCTCTAAGAAGTACTTTCTACTTACTTTACCTGACACCGTAAAATATCCCATACTTTTCAGCTCTCCATTGAGTTTCCGAATCAACTTGTATGCATAGGATTTGGACACACCAATTTCTTTCGCAACATCATCAACGCTCATTAACATATTGCTCACCGTTCGTTCCTCCTTCCGTTTTTGCAGCGGTATTTCGTAGTTATCAATAGCTAATTTTTTAGAAATCTCCCTCTTATTGATTAAATGTTGTCAAGCCCGTCCCGGAGTGCTTTCCGGACTCAACAGTTTTTTTCGCTTTCATCCCGGTCCTGTTCCTGCGCCCGGCCTTGTTTGACCAAGGCGCGTTTTCTCGGAAATTCCCCCCTCGCACTGCCCCTCCGGGGAGGCAATCTAAGCAAGGTAGGCGTTTCCGGTATCTGACCGGCTGCGAATTCAGTTTTCAAGGTACTAAACCTATTTGTTTAGGTTTTGCCGCTATTATACTAAGCAATTATGTTAAAGTCAAGCGGTTTTCAGGAGAATAATAAACTTTTTTGTTTAATATTTATTGACTTCGCTTAAACATATATGTTACACTCGTCTCATCAAAAAACAGGAGTTGGTAATTATGGCGATAGGCGAGAGAATACGCTTTATTCGCAACTTACGTGGAATGACCCAGAAATACCTGGGTATGGCCATTGGTTTTGATGAAAAGACCGCTGATGTCCGCATGGCGCAATATGAATCCGGTACAAGAACGCCGAAGGAAAAGCTTGTGTCTGATCTGGCCAATGCCATGGATGTTAGCCCAAAAGCGCTTGACGTCCCTGAAATCGACAGCCATATCGGCCTCATGCATACGCTGTTCGCACTTGAGGACTTGTACGGCCTCAAAATCAACAGCATTGACGGAGAGCTTTGCCTGACGCTTGATAAAACCAATGGGAGCACCTATCTTTCTATGTTTGATATGTTCAACGCTTGGTCGCATGAAGCCAAGAAGTTGAACCACGGTAAAATCACCAAACAGGAATATGATGATTGGCGTTATAACTACCCACGCATCGAGGCTGAACGGCTCAAAGCTGAGCTTGATGCCCGTCGAGCAGAGAAAAACGCTGAACCCACCGAATGACTAGCAGCACAAACAAAAAAAGAGCTAACTGACACTCAAAATCAGTTAGCTCTTTTTATATGGATAATACAATCAATGTTGCCATAACGTTGCCACGAGACTACTTGAGGAGCCGGAAAGCCGCATGGTTACTGGCTTTTCTCAGCCGTTCAAATCATTCCCACTCGATCGTGGCAGGCGGTTTTGATGTGATGTCGTAGACGATACGGTTGATGCCAGCCACCTCGTTGATGATACGAGAGGAGACTTTGCCGAGCACCTCATGCGGAATCTGTGCCCAGTCGGCGGTCATGCCGTCAACGCTCGTGACAGCGCGGAGCGCGACCGTATGCTCATAAGTGCGCTCGTCGCCCATGACGCCTACGCTGCGCATATCGGTCAAAACCGCGAAATACTGCCAGATAGCCGCATCCAACCCCGCAAAAGCGATTTCCTCCCGGAAAATATGGTCTGCTATCTGCAAAGTGCAGACCTTCTCGCGCGTCACTTCTCCGATGATGCGAATGGCAAGGCCGGGCCCGGGAAAAGGCTGGCGCCAGACGATATGGTGCGGCATGCCGAGCGTCTCGCCAAGCACGCGAACTTCGTCCTTAAACAGCTCACGCAGCGGCTCAATGATCTCGCGGAAATCCACATGATCGGGCAGGCCTCCTACGTTGTGGTGGCTTTTAATGACCGCAGCATTGCCATTGCCCGACTCGATGACATCCGGATAGATGGTGCCCTGCGCGAGAAAATCGACAGCGCCTATCTTGGCGGCTTCTTCTTCAAAGACGCGAATAAACTCCTCGCCGATGATCTTGCGCTTTTTCTCGGGTTCTGTCACGCCCGCAAGCTTATCTAGAAAGCGCCCTGACGCATCCACACATATCAGATTCATGTCATAGGCATCATCAAAAACCTCTTTGACCTGCTTAGCTTCGTCCTTGCGCAGCAGCCCGTGGTCAACAAAGATGCATGTGAGGCGATTGCCCACCGCCTTATCAAGCAGTACGGCTGCCACCGAAGAATCCACCCCGCCCGAAAGCCCGAGCAACACACGTCCGCTGCCCACACGGTGCCTTATATCCTCAACGGCGGCTTCCACATAGTTCTGCATCGTCCAGCCGCCCTTCGCGCCGCAAATGAGGTAAAGAAAGTTTTTGAGTATCTCATTGCCAAAACGCGTGTGCACAACTTCCGGATGGAATTGTACGCCGTACAGTTTTCTTTTTTCGTCCGAAAAAGCCGCAACCTCACAGCTATTTGTGGAGGCCGAAACAACAAAGCCCGGCGGCGGTGCATCCACATAATAGGTATGGCTCATCCAGCAAACAGACTGCTGCTCAATACCCGCAAACAACGGGCATGTGACATCATAGCTGATGTTTGTCTTTCCGTATTCCCGGTTTTGCGCACGTTTGACGCTGCCCCCAAGCGCACTCCCCAGAAGCTGGCTGCCATAACAGATGCCGAGGATCGGTATGCCGGCTTCAAAAAGACGGGCGTCACAGCAAGGTGCATCCGCATCCGTCACACTACTCGGCCCCCCCGTAAAGATGATCCCGATGGGGGCCATCTCGATAATACGTTCCAGAGGCGTATCATATGGGAGTATTTCCGCATAGACGTGCAAATCCCGCACACGGCGCGCGATCAGCTGGTTGTACTGCCCCCCGAAATCCAGTACGATAATTTTTTCTCTCACGTGATTCTATGACCTTCCAGTATAATTTGGTGCTTCTTTTGTAATATAAATGTCGTGCGGATGGTTCTCAGTCAAGCCTGCGCCGGTGATCCGTATAAACTCTGCATTTTTGCGCAGCGCGGAAAGATCTTCAGCACCGCAGTAACCCATACCCGATTTTAAACCGCCCACAAGCTGAAACACGGTGTCTCTTAAAGATCCCTTGAACGGCACACGCCCCTCCACACCTTCGGGAACCAGTTTGTCCGCCCTTTCCTGAAAATACCTGTCTTTGCTGCCTTTTTGCATAGCTCCCAATGAGCCCATACCGCGGTACACCTTGAAGCTGCGTCCCTGATAGATTTCCAATTCCCCCGGGCTTTCTTCGGTTCCGGCAAGCAGGCTTCCAATCATCACCGCACAGGCACCGGCCGCAAGCGCCTTGGTGATGTCTCCCGAGAACTTGATGCCGCCGTCTGCAATGATGGGCACATCATATTTTGCCGCTGCCTGAGCGCACTCGAGAACGGCAGTAAACTGAGGCACGCCGATACCTGCGATCACACGCGTCGTGCAGATCGAGCCTGGTCCCATACCAACCTTGACGCAGTCCGCACCTGCTTTTATCAGATCATGCGTGCCCATTGCGGTTGCCACATTCCCCGCAATGACCTGAAGCTGCGGATAAGCCTTTTTGAGTTTTTCGATCGCAGTGAGCACGGCCGCCGAATGCCCATGTGCCGTATCCACCGTGACGACATCCACTTTGGCAGCAAAAAGCGCGCCAGCCCGTTCCAACATATCATCAGTGGCCCCGAGCGCGGCGCCCACAAGCAGCCTGCCATTCTGATCTTTGGCTGAATTCGGGTACTGTATCGTTTTTTCAATATCCTTTATAGTGATAAGCCCTTTGAGCATGCCGTCACTATCGACGAGAGGAAGTTTTTCTATTTTATGCCGCCCAAGAATCTCCTGCGCTTGCTCCAACGTGGTGCCGATGGGCGCTGTTACAAGGTTTTCCGACGTCATAACTTCGCTGATTTTTTTTGTGTAGTCAGTTTCGAACCGCAGATCCCTGTTTGTCAGTATGCCAACCAGTTTCCCCTCTCGCGTGATGGGCACGCCGGAAATCCGGTAACGCTCCATCAACGCATTCGCATCTGAGACCAGATTATCAGGCTCAAGCCAAAAAGGGTCGGTGATCACACCGTGCTCGCTTCTTTTGACCTTATCGACATTCGATGCCTGGTCTTCTATCGACATGTTCTTGTGTATGATGCCCACGCCGCCTTCCCGCGCAAGCGCAATCGCCATGCGTGCCTCGGTAACAGTGTCCATCGCCGCGCTCAGGATGGGTATGTTGAGCCCTAACGTTTTTGTCAGCCGTGTTTTAACGGAAATCTGCGACGGCACAACGACGCTTTTCTGCGGCACAAGAAGCACATCGTCAAACGTGAGCCCTTCCGGCAAGTGTGGAATCTGCATATTCTAACCGCCTTTCAGCAAAATTTGTTTTTTATAAATATTATAGCTTTAGGCCTTTATTGTCAATGTACGGATATACGCATTATCTGCCCGCCAGCTTGCTTTGGACCTGCTCCAGAGTTGGCATTGAAGGAATGCCGCCTTTGGACTCAACGCATACAGAAGCCGCTGCATTCGCAAAACGCGCGAAACCGCTGATATCATCAAGCGTCAGCGATTCAAGCGATTTGCCTTTCTTTAAGTATCCATAGAGCACACCTGCTGTAAAACAGTCGCCCGCGCCCGTAGCGTCAACCCTTATTGCATCAAACGTTTTTGAGTGGCCGGCACCCTTTGTATTTGCGTAAACGGCACCCTCTGCGCCCATCGTGACAAACACCAGCTTTAAGCCTCTTGAGACGAGCATTTTGGCGGCATCCATTGGCGGCATAGACCCAAACATGAACTCTGCTTCGTTGTCGGAAATCTTTAAGATATCTGCATAATCAAGCCCTCGCAGCATGTTTTCTTTTGCTTCTTGCTTACTGCGCCATAACGGCGCGCGGTAGTTGGGATCGTATGATATGGTGGCGCCTGCGCTTTTTGCAATTTCCAAAGCACGCAGCGTCGCGCTCCGCGCAGGCTCGTCAGTCATGGACAGTGACCCAAAGTGAAACACGCGCGCCTGCTTTATTTGTTGCTCATCCAGCATGTCGGCTGTGAACATGATGTCTGCCCCAGGCTTGCGGTAAAAAGTAAAATCCCTGTCACCGTTGTCAAAAAGGTGAACAATGGCCAGCGTGGTGTTGTAGTCATCCGTCATGATAAGCCTTGATACATCCACGCCGTATCGTATCAGCACATCTTTGAGGTAATGCCCGAAAGCATCGTTGCCCACCATACCCGTATACGCCGATGATATGCCGAGCCTCGCCACACCCACGGCGACATTGGCCACAGCACCACCCGCATTCTGCATAAAAAGCTTGCGCCCGTCCTTCTCCCCCGCAGGCGTGAAATCGATAAGAAGCTCTCCGAAGCTTATTAAATCGCTCATACTGTTTGCTCCTTTTTTATGATATAAAGCCTTGGGCAAAGCCCGCCGGATTCAAAATCTTCTTCGGCTATGATTTTAAGCGAGGGTGTGCTATCAATAACGCTGCGCATAAGCTTTTTTTCCTGTGTGAGCAAAAACGCATACCCTCCCTTTTTAAGCAGCCCCGGAAGTCTTTTTAAAAAAGCGGAATAAAGCTTTAAATTATCCGAATGTGCCAAAACGCGTATGCCGAAAGGCATATTGGCGATCACCTCATCATACTGCGCTGCGTCAAAGCTTAAAATGTCCTTTTGCAAAAGAGAGATGCGCATACCGCTTGCCCTGCGGTTGGTACATGCCGCCTTTATGGCGCGCGCGGAGATATCAACGCCTGTCAGCGTGCTGGCATGCATAAGGAATGCCCGCTCAATAAGCATTGTCCCGCTGCCGCAAAAAGGATCAAGAACGTCTGCCCCTTCGCGCATGTATGGTGCGCTCATTCGCATGATTGAAGCCGCAGTCACCGGATTGATGCTGGCGGCTATTGATTCTTTGCGGTACGCAAAGCGGCTGTCTTCAAAAACAGCGCAAAGGCGCCCTTTCCAAAAACGCAGCTCGAAAGCGTATGCGGAGGGGTTGTCCGTGTAACCATGTTTTTCTAATCCGGCAGATAATGCGCGTATAGCGCTCAAACGTTTTGGCGGGGCTAAGCTGCCTGTCTCGATGCGGTAGCTGTACCCCCGGCAACCCATGTCATCGAGCATCTTTGCCGCAGCGGCATAATCATCTTCTGCGCCGATTTCGAAAAGCATATCTAAATAACAGCGCAGATTTCGGGCTTTTTCCGCACGCACCTCAAACAAACCTTCTTTAAACTCGTAGGCACAGCGGCTGGCCGCAAGCTCTAAGGCCAGCGCCTCGCGCTTTGTGTATGTCAGCAGGCAAAACTCGGGCCATTTCGGCGAAAGGCCGCTCTTTTGGGTCATTGTTTTGTCAAGCGCTTTTTTCAGCGCCTGCTTCTCCTGCTCTAAGTGTTTTTGCTCTCCCGGTTCGATCATATAGCTGCCAAGATAACGCGCAGGATCTGCCGAATTGCCAAGTGCCAGTATAATGGACGGGCGCACATAGCGCGTTTTCTCATTTTCCAGCGCGGCGGAAAGCTTGTCCGCACAAGTATCAGGCGCACAAAGCCCGATCAGTTTATATGCCGATTTGCGCGCTTTATCATCCGGGATCGCAATCAGCATATCCGCATCGCGGATCACAAGCGGCATAAGAATCTCCTTGCCCTGCTTCTTTTTCGCGATGTCTGCGAGCGTTTTGAGCGCTGCGCGGCGGTTTTCACTCTGTATCATGCCGTATATGTTCAAAATGGCGTCCGGCTGCGCGAGGATCTCTTCAAGCGTCTGTTTCGCTTCCGCTCCCGACTGCGCCATATACTTGAGCACGAGCACATCAAGCTTTCCTTGCTTATGCATCTGCGATCACCTTTGCCACCAGGGCGGCAGCGTCGGCGCGGTTTTCTTTTCTCATTCTGTCCTTAAGCGTGTCCTTATCGGCATAGAGCGTATCTATGGCGTCAAGCAATGACTTTTCTGTCATGTCTTCCTGATGCAGCACATGGGCAAAACCATTATCCTTAAAATAACGCGCATTTTGCAGCTGGTCTCCGCGGCTTGATGTGCTGGGAAGCGGTACGAGCAAGGCCGGAAGCGCAAGCGCCAGTATCTCAAAAACAGCTGTTGCGCCCGCACGGGAAAGCATGATATCTGCTGCGGCATATAAATCGGCAAGCTCTTCATCCACATAACCGAAAGGCTTGCAGCCCGTCGGTGCACAACAGCACGCCATATTATTCTGGCCGCGGATATGTATCACATCGTATTTGCGTGTCAGCTCAGGCATAACCGCATCGAGCACTTCGTTTAACGCCTGTGCGCCGAGGCTGCCTCCCATGATAAGGAGCACAGGTTTATTGCCTGAAAAACCGCTCTGCGCCATCCCTTTTTGCCTGTCGCCCTCAAGCAGGTTGCCGCGTATCGGCAAGCCTGTGTGCACGCCTTTTCCGTCCGGAATCAATTTCAGCGTAGGCTCAAATGACACGCAGACGGTTTTTGCGCGCGGTATGCAAAGCCTGTTGGCAAGGCCCGGTGTGATGTCAGACTCATGCAGCACTACAGGAATTTTCAGGCAATGCGCCGCAAAAACGACCGGCACCCCTACAAAACCGCCTTTAGAAAAAACCGCCGACGGGCGCAGCTTTTTGAGTATGCTTTTTGCTTTTAAGCAGCCGGCTACGATTTTGACAGGGTCAATAAAATTTTTCAGGCTGAAATAACGCCGCAGCTTGCCTGCACTGATGATATGGTACGGCACACCTGCCCGCGTGATGATTTCTCTTTCGATACCTGTCTTCGTCCCTATATATTCGATATGAAATCCCATTTTTTCAAGCTTTGGAATGATTGCAAGGTTTGGCGTCACGTGACCAGCCGTCCCGCCTCCTGTCAGCACAACAGTTTTGCCCATATACTCATCCTCTCCGTAATCTTTTTGCATTATACCATACGGCATAATGAATTCACACCATATATTCTATTTACGGAGACTCTCCAAAGTTAATCTTTGCTGTGCTTTTTTCTGCTGACTTGATCCGTATCCCATACGAATATATAATTTTTCTGATAAAACCTAAATCTTGTTCATTTTCAGCAAACGCGTGATGGTTTCGAGCTTTTCGCGCTGTTCTTCATCCATCATAGGCAGCACATTCTGCGTAAATGCTTCAAGCATCTCGTCGGAGAATGTGCCTTCCTGCCGCCCTTTGCTGATCATTTCTTCAAGGTCGCCCATCAGCTCGGTCTCGCTTTTTCCGCCGTATCTCTCCAAGACTTCTTCAAAGCCCTCAATGTTTTCATCCTTGATGTCTTCAATATTGATATTGGCCTTTTCAGCCGCTTTTTTGATCTCATCCTTGTTTATATCCGTAAGTTTTTTTTTCTTGAGTTGCCTTAAATCCTTTTTTGGCATAAAACCACCTCCCAGGGTTTATATATATTCGCGATGCGCCGCATTGTTCACAGCAATATCAGCATAAGCATATCATATAGCAACGAACAAAAAGGAGTCTCCACATATGCTCAGGTTTCCCTTCGGGCCGCGCCCCGCGCCGGCACAGCCGCGCAACCGTTATACCGCGCCGCCCGAGCCCACATACAATTATGGCGATCTCGCAAAACAAGCCTCGTTCTCTCCCGAGCTGAGCTTTCTGCTCTCGATGACGCTAAAAGACGGCCAAAGCCGCGAGTCTGTGCTGGATATGCTCAAAAGTATCGAACCCTTTGTAAGCGATGATGACAGAAAAGCCATACAGAGCATATTTTGCACACTGCGGCTGACAGAGCATTACCGGCGCCAGCCGCCCGTTGAACCGCCAAAACGCAGCGGTACGGGGCTTTCGTCATTTTCACGCCTGTCGCGCCAGCAGGCGCTGCTTGATGTTTTGCAACGTTACGCCTCAAAAGACACCGCAGCCATGATGCATGGCCTTTCTCAGTCCGCACGGATGCAGGAGAATTTCGGACGTATGATACGCCGCTTTGAGAAGCTTCGGCAAATGGATGTTTCATCACCCGAGTATATGTTTGAAGCCATGTCTTTGTTTATGCCTCCCGATGAACAGAAAAAATACCGCAATATGCAAAATATGATGCGCATGATGGGATCGATGAAAAATTTTAAACCCGAGGATCTTTTTAAATTCATGGGCAGTTTTAAATGATCGCTACAACGCGGTACGGAAGCAGCCAATCACATTCTGTTCCCATAAAGTAAGCTGTTCTTTGTGCACCTTGTTTGCATTTTTAGAGACCTTTTCCTTTAAAGGAAGATCAATGATTTCTTTCTCGTCTGCCAACATGTCGGCTCTGTCCAGTATGCTATTAATGAGTTCTTAATTTTTGCTTTATCAGCCATCACTTTATTCCTTCTGGTCCTTTGCACGAATAACTATTAGAATTGTAATACGTGCCTCATATCTTATCAAAATCTACGGCCCAGAGAAGCGCTGGTTAAGTGAGGTATACAGAATTGGGGAGATGGCTCTGCGTTATTCATGCAACGAGACTGCGTGAATTGATGTGCTGTTAAAGGTTTTGGCGACAAAGCAAAGCCGAAAACCAGCCGGGCGAGGCTTCGTATCGAATGAATCTGTTATTCCACAAAAAACTATGTGTGCAGGCCCCTTTGTGTAGTATAATAAACGTATCATCATTATTCTTTGTGAGGTATCATATGGTCAAATTATCGAAGGGGCTTTCTTTACTGATCGTGCTTGCAGCTTATACGGCTGCATTTTTTGCGGGGCTCGCCGTCTATGCGCTCATACCTGGCTTGCCCATCTGGCGCTTTCTTGGCGCTGATGCTGCAGCCACTGTGGTCATTTATGTATTGAGCCTGATTTTCAAAAACTCAAGCTTGTATGATCCTTATTGGAGCGTTGCGCCGCCGGTGCTTTTTATTTGCTTTGTTTGGGGCAAAGGTTATGCAAGCCCGAGTGACATTCTGCTTCTTGCCGTGCTGCTTTTTTGGGGCTTGAGGCTCACGCTCAATTGGATCATCGGCTGGCGCGGCATGGCGCATCAGGATTGGCGTTATACGATGCTTAAGCAAAAAAATCCGAAAATTTGGCAGTTTGTCAACTTTTTCGGCATCATGCTTATGCCGACTCTGATCGTGTTCGCCAACATGGTGCCCGCCTATTACAGTGCATTGTCGGCTGGCGCGATCAGCCTGGTTACGGCGCTGGGCGCAGCCGTGTGCGCGGCCGCTGTGCTGCTGCAAATATTCTCAGACGCACAGATGCGGCGTTTTAGGTTCAGCAACGAAAGCGGGCGCCATATTGAAACCGGGCTTTGGAAGTTTTCACGGCATCCGAATTACTTAGGAGAAGTATCATTCTGGTGGGGCATTTATCTCATACAGCTTGGAGTGGCACCAGACCGCTGGTGGACGCTCATCGCGCCTGTGCTCATGACGCTGCTGTTCTTATTTATCAGCATACCTATGATGGAAGAACGCCTTATGGCGACCAGGCAAGGCTATGCAGATTACAAAAAGCGTACATCGATGCTGCTCATGCTGCCAGGGAAAAAAGCCTGAAAAACGCTCTTGCTGAAAAAGAGCTAAAAAGATTCAATCCGGGTGAGTGGAGTACGGGTTAATTTTGTTTGTTTGCATAGACCTTTCTGTGAAAAGCGTACGCCGCAGGAATGGCCAGCAGCAGAGGCACGGCACAAAAGATCAGGACATTTTCTAACCCGAAGGTATCACCCAATGAACCGATAAAAGGCAAGAATGTGAGCAGGGCAATATAATATCCAAGAGTCGCGATCCCGGACGCTGCCGCGGTGTTTTTAGGCGCTGTCATGCATGCGCTTGCATACATTATCGGTGTGTTATTGCCGCATAATACCGCAGCAAGTCCCAGAAAAATCATCTTTTCCGCAATGCCCGGCACCAGAAAAATACAAACCCATGCCAGCAGTCCTGCGATATTGGTCAGCATTAATACGTATCCTTTGGAAAATCTGTCCGCTATGCGGGCATATACAAGCCTTGAGAGCATCATGCCGAAAAACAGCAGCGACAGCGCAAAAGCACCGTCCATCGGCTGGTTTTTTATCTCGGTGAAGAATGATGAAATAAAATATATGGCCGAGAGCTGCCACGCGCAAACAAATACCGCGATCAAGAACACCTGTTTCATACCGGGTATTTTTATGACAGCCCATGTTTCTTTCATGCGTCGTTTCAGTGACAAACTGCCGCTCATCAGTTTTTGCCTCATCCTGTCCGAAAAGGCCGCTGCTGCATATGCTGTACAGCAAAGCGCAAACCCGCCGAAAAAAAGGAACACGCCGGAAAGCCCGAAAGCCGCGAAGAGAGCTTGAGACAGTATCGGCGCAGTCAGTGCACCGAGGCTGAATATAAAATGCATAAAATTTATATATCTTCCGGTTTTATTTGGAACAGTTTCAGACATCACTGAATTGGTGAGCGTGTTCACCGCAGCTCCTGAAAAACCAAGAACGGCAAATATGGCAAAAAGGGCGAAGATTGGCGGGATCGCGCCAACGGCGATCATTAAACCGCAAAGCGCAAACCCCATGATAATCAGCGTCTTTGCCCTGTTGAAGGCATCGATGATAAGGATGCACAAGATCGCGAAAACAATGCCCCCAATGCTCTGTATCGAGAGCAGCAGGCTGCCCTGTGTCAGACTCAAGGAATAAGTCTGCTTTATGGCCCGAAACATCTGTCCTGTCAAGGATACGGTAAAAGAAAAACAAAGCAGCAGCAAATCAACGGCAGCCACTTTCCCCCACATCTTCGTGTTCGTTTTCATCGGATATATCCCTCCGCTGCAATCCGCTCTCTTCGCTGGTTAAAAACCCTGTATTACTCCAAAACACAGCGCAGATAAATGCCTGTTGCGCTGCCTTCAATTTTGCTTAATTGCTCAGGCGTGCCCTGCGCCACGATACGCCCGCCCCCATCGCCGCCGTCGGGGCCTAAGTCAATGCAATGATCGGCGCACTTGATCACATCGAGATTGTGTTCAATGACGATCACCGAGTTGCCCTTGTCCGCAAGCCGCGCAAGTATGGCCACAAGCTTTTTCACATCCGCAGCATGCAGCCCCGTCGTCGGCTCATCCAGTATGAACAGCGTGTTTCCTGTCTGGCGTTTGGAAAGATATGTCGCAAGCTTGACGCGCTGCGCCTCGCCTCCCGAAAGCGTTGTCGAAGGCTGCCCAAGCCGTATATAGCCAAGCCCCACATCGCAAAGCACTTGGAGTATGTTTCGTATTGAAGGCAAACTTTCAAAAACACCGAGTGCCTCTTCCACCGTCATGTCAAGCACCTGCTGTATGCTTTTGCCCTTGTATTTGACTTCCAACGTTTCCCGATTGTAACGCGCGCCTTTGCAGACCTCGCACGGCACATAGACATCGGGAAGAAAATGCATTTCTATCTTTATGATACCATCGCCCTTGCACGCTTCACACCGCCCGCCTTTGACGTTGAATGAGAAGCGCCCCTTGTTAAACCCGCGCACTCGCGCGTCCTTTGTGGCGGCGAAAATATCGCGTATGGGCGTAAAAACGCCGGTATATGTGGCAGGATTGGAGCGCGGCGTGCGTCCGATGGGGCTCTGGTCGATGCTGATCACCTTGTCGATCTGTTCCGCGCCCTCAATGGCTGAATGCCTGCCCGGCTTGTCTTTCGCGCCGTAAATACTTTTGGCAAGTGCCTTATAGAGTATCTCGTTGACCAGCGTGGATTTTCCGCTGCCTGATACCCCAGTGACCGCTGTGATGACGCCCAGCGGAAAAGTTGCATCCAGATTCTTAAGATTGTTTTCCGATGCGCCTTTCACCGTAAAATATGCCCTGGGTTTGCGGCGTTTTTTGGGTACCGTGATCTTTTTTACACCCGAGAGATACTGCCCCGTCACGGATTCAGTATTCGCGCTGATCTCTAATGGCGTTCCCGCTGCGACAACACGCCCGCCGTGCACGCCTGCCCCCGGGCCCATGTCTATCACATAATCGGCGCTGCGTATGGTCTCCTCGTCATGCTCGACCACAATAAGCGTATTGCCAAGCGCCAAAAGCTCCTTTAAGGTGGCAAGCAGCCTTCCGTTATCGCGTTGGTGCAGGCCGATGCTCGGTTCGTCGAGTATGTACAACACGCCTGTCAGCCCGGAGCCTATCTGCGTGGCAAGCCGTATGCGCTGCGCTTCGCCGCCCGAGAGCGTACCGGCCGCGCGCGAGAGCGTCAGATACACCAGCCCCACATTGCGCAGGAAATTAAGCCTGGCGGAGAGCTCTTTTAAAACCCGGTCGGCGATCAGTCGCTGTTTTTCGGTAAGCTTCAAATTCTCGAAAAACGCAAGCGCTTGGCTGATCGAAAGGTCTGAAACTTCGGCGATGTTTTTTCCTCCGATTCGCACCGCGAGCGGCTCAGGTTTATAGCGCGTGCCGCCGCAAACGGGGCAAAGCAGCGTGGCCATATATTTTTCATATTCGGCCTTCATGCCTTCGGATTCGGTCTGCATATAACGCCGCTCGATACTCGGTATGATACCTTCAAAGCTGTTGTAGAACGTGCCCTGTCCGAATTCGGAAGAATAATCCACCTCAAAACGCTCGCTGCCGGTACCGTACAGTATCTTGCTCTGAACATCTTTGCTCAGGTCTTTAAAAGGCATATCCATATCAAAGCCAAAGTGTTTGGCCATGCCTTTAAAATACTGCGTACCCCAGCTGTCCATGGCGGCTGAATTCCATCCCATGACGCGCACCGCGCCCTGCGCGAGCGATTTTGTTTTGTCCGGTATGACGATGTCTTCATCCACCTTCATGATCGTGCCAAGGCCATGGCAGTGCGGGCAGGCGCCGTACGGCGCATTGAACGAGAACATGCGCGGAGAAATCTCCTCGATGCTGATGCCGCAGTCAATGCATGCATAGTTCTGCGAATACCGCTGCTCTGAGTTGTCGCTTAAGTCAACCACCTTGATAACGCCCTCGCCACGCGCAAGCCCTGTTTCCACCGAATCATGCAGCCTGGCCTGAGAATCGGCAGAAAGCACGATGCGGTCGATCACGACGTCGATCGTATGCTTTTTATTTTTGTCAAGCGTGATCTCCTCATCAAGCGTGTATATCGCGCCGTCGACCATCACCCGCGTGTAGCCCGATCTGGAAAGCTCCTCAAACGTTTTTTTGTGTTCTCCCTTGCGGCCGCTGATCACGGGCGCGAGTATCATCAGCCGCGTACCCTCAGGCCGTCTTGCGATATCGTCCACGATCTGGTCAACTGTCTGTCTCTCAATTTTCTTGCCGCACTGTGTGCAATGCACCTCTCCGGCGCGCGCAAACAGCAGCCGCAGATAATCGTGTATCTCCGTGACTGTGCCTACGGTCGAGCGCGGATTTTTACTCGTTGTTTTCTGGTCTATGGAAATGGCGGGCGAGAGGCCGTCAATGGAATCCACATCCGGTTTGTCCATCTGCCCCAAAAACTGGCGCGCATACGCCGAGAGCGATTCCACATAGCGCCGCTGCCCTTCGGCATAAATGGTATCAAAAGCGAGCGACGATTTGCCGCTGCCTGAAAGCCCAGTGATGACGACGAGTTTGTCACGCGGTATCTTTACATCAATGTTTTTGAGATTGTGCTCCCGCGCACCCTTGATTTTGATAAATTCCATAAGTGTTATGGCTTGTTCCCTTTTCTGATGATTTCCTTTAACCTGAAGAGTTCGTCCCTGAGCGCGGCGGCCGCCTCGAATTCAAGCTCCATCGCGGCCTGCCGCATCTGCTTTTCGATGATAGCCGCTTTTTTGAGCGCCTCGGCGTGCGTCAGTTTGTTGTCTTCTTTGACAGGTTTGGTGACCGATATCATGCTGCGCGTATCCTTTATGATGCTCTGCGGTGTGATGCCGTGTTCTTCGTTGTATGCGATTTGCATTGCTCGGCGGCGTTCCGTTTCGTCGATCGCGCGGCGCATGGATCCGGTCATGATATCCGCGTACATGAGTACGCGCCCCTCCACATTGCGCGCGGCGCGCCCGATGGTTTGTATCAGAGAGGTCTCGTTGCGTAAAAAACCCTCTTTGTCGGCATCGAGTATGGCGACCAGCGCGACTTCGGGCAGATCGAGCCCCTCGCGAAGCAGGTTGATGCCCACGAGCACGTCAAACTCTCCGAGCCGCAGCCCGCGGATGATCTCCATGCGTTCGAGCGTATCGATATCCGAGTGCATGTATTTGACGCGCAGCCCAAGCTCTTTATAATAATCCGTGAGACGTTCAGACATCTTCTTGGTCAGCGTGGTCACAAGCGTGCGAAAACCCATTTTTGCCACCGCGCGAATCTCACCCAAAAGATGCTCCACCTGCCCCTTTGCGGGCATCACGGTGATCCCGGGATCAACAAGCCCTGTGGGGCGCACGATCTGCTCAACGACGCTGCCTGCAAGCCCGCGCTCGTAGGCGGCGGGCGTCGCGCTTACATACACCGTCTGCCCTTGCCGCGCCGTAAACTCATCGAACGTAAGCGGCCGGTTGTCGTAAGCGGAAGGAAGGCGGAAACCATACTGCACGAGCATATCCTTGCGGGAGAAATCGCCTTTGTACATCGCGCGCACCTGCGGCATCATCACATGTGATTCGTCGATGAAAAGCAGGTAATCGTCCGGAAAATAATCAAGCAGCGTGTATGGCGGGTCTCCCGGTCTGCGGCCGTCAAAATAGCGCGCATAATTCTCGATGCCGCTGCAATAGCCAAGTTCGCGCAGCATCTCCATATCATACACGGTGCGCTGTTTGAGCCGTTCGGCTTCCAAAAGCTTGCCCTGCGATTTGAGGGTTTCTATCTGCGCCGATAAGTCGTCACGTATGTTGTCAAGCTGGGCGAGCATGTTCTCGCGCTCCACGGCATAGTGCGTCGCCGGAAACACCGCGAGATGCTGCCGCGTGGCCGTGGCGCGCCCTGTGACGGTATCGACCTCGAGTATCCTCTCCACCTCGTCACCGAAGAACTCGATACGCACCGCATTTTCCGCCGTGCTCGCGGGGAACACTTCCACAGTGTCGCCGCGCACACGGAAACGCCCGCGCGTAAAGTCCATGTCGCCGCGCGCGTAGCTGATGTCCACGAGCCTTGAGAGCAGATCGTCGCGTTTTATTTTCATGCCGGGACGCAGCGACACGCTCAGATTGCGGTATTCAGCCGGGTCGCCAATAGAATAGATACACGACACGGAAGCCACCACGATCACATCGCGCCTTTCCTGCAGCGCCGAGGTCGCACTGTGGCGCAGCCTGTCTATCTCGTCATTGATGCTCGCATCCTTTTCAATATACAGATCCTTACCCGGCACATAGGCCTCAGGCTGGTAATAGTCATAATAGCTGACGAAAAACTCGACGGCGTTTTCGGGGAAAAATTCTTTGAACTCGCTGCACAGCTGGGCAGCAAGCGTCTTGTTGTGCGCCAAAACAAGCGTAGGCCGGTTTAACCGTGCAATCACGCCCGCTGCGGTGAAAGTTTTCCCGCTGCCCGTCACACCGAGCAAAACCTGATGTTTTTTCCCAGCCTCAATACCGGATACCAGCGCTTCAATGGCTTGTGGCTGGCTGCCGGCAGGCTTGAATTTGGCATACAGCTTAAAATCCAACAGCTTCGCCCCTTGCTATTGTATGTCAGCGTTGATGACGATCACATCCTGCCAAAGATCCTTGTTTTCTTCAATGAATGCCTGATGCGCCTCATGAAAGAAATAAGTTTCCAGTGCTTCTTGCGAAGCGAATTTCACACAATGCATCACGTCATAATCGGCCGTCTTTTCATATGAGACCTTACATGTACGCCCTGCCGTATAACCCGCGATTTCGGGAATCATGCCGCTAAGCGCTGCAAAGCTTTGCATATGCCGCTCGATCATTTCCGGCTTTGTACCGTCCTTGAACTTGAAGCAAACAATATGGTCAATCCTCATAACAAATCTCCTTTTCTTATCCCCTGTTTATAAAAAAACCGTACCAGACGCGAGGTACGGCATGTCTTTCCCTGCCTTCCGTCAGCCATTATAACACAATGAATGCCTAATTAGCAAGAAGAAAGGCGAACATACTATCGCTATTTTTCCTTTTAGCTTTTGGCCTGCCGCCTTTTGGAAAGCACATACTGCGCCTGCTCAAAATCCTGTTTTTTAACGTAAACGGTAAAATCTTTGCTCTGGCTTGAACCAGGACAGGGCCTGATCCTTCCGGCTCTCGCTTCCGCCATATTGCTGCCGATCTTATACCGGTAATCGATACCCGCCGCCTCAAGGGCGTCCCTGACGCCGCAGAAATCCCCAAAAGCCCAGCCTTTGAATATTTCGCGTTTGTCAAACAAAAACATGAATTGACCCTCCGTATTTTTAAAGCAAGCGTCTATGCGAAAACTATATGTTTGTTAAGCACCGGATACCAAAGGCAGTATCCGCCCCACAAGATAGAACGAACCCGCCGCCACGAGCAGCATATCTTTTTCATCCGCTGCCTTTTTTGCGGCATAAAACGCCTGCAATGGATCCTGCACAGCTTCGCAGACCGTATGCTGCGCAAAAAGCTTTTGCAGCGAATCCGCATCCGCGCCGCGCTGATAATCTGCCTGTGTGACAAACACCTTTGTAAAATGCGGCGCAAGCTTATCCGCCATCACTTCATAGTCTTTATCAGCCATGCACGCAAACAACAGGATCTTTTCACGCCTCCGGAAGTAATCAGAAAGCACCCCGAGCAGTGCGTCCACCGCCGCGCTGTTATGAGCGCCGTCAAGCAGCATATCGGGGCCGCCTTTGATGAACTGTGCACGGCAGAAAAGCCGCGTATCTGCAAGCCCCCTGTATATCGCATCATCCGGCATGCCGAGCTGACGCGCTGCCAAAAGCGCGAGCGCCGCGTTCTGCGCCTGATGGCTGCCAAGCGCAACAACATCAAAAACCTGTCCCTCAAATACGAACTTGAGCCCTTCAAGCGAAGCGGACACTATGCTGATATGAGGCAGCGTGACAAGCTGCGTATCTGCTTTTTCACAGTGTGCGGCGATCACAGCCGCCACGTCCGGATGCTGAGGCACGCTTAAGACGGGCACGCCCTTTTTGATGATGCCGCTTTTTTCATAAGCGATCTGCTCGAGCTTTTTGCCCAGTATATTTGTATGGTCGTAGTCTATCGTGGTCAGTAAGCTCAGAACAGGCTGCACGACATTTGTCGGGTCAAGCCGCCCGCCAAGGCCCGTTTCCAAAACGGCATATTCGAGCCCCAGGCGTTCAAACCAGACAAGCGCTGCCGCGGTCTGTGCCGCAAAAAGCGTCTCGTTGACAGGCAGTTTTTTTTCGCGCACTTTGGAAAGCAGCGCGTCATATTCCCCTTTTTCTATACAGCATCCGTCTGCGCGCAGCCGCTCATTTGGCGATATAAGATGCGGTGAGGTAAAACAGCCGCAGCGCTTGCCAGCCGCCATGATGATACGGTATAAGTATTCTGCTGTCGAGCCTTTGCCGTTGGTGCCAGCGATATGGATGTATTTCATTGCTTAAGCTCGCCCTGGCGCTGCCGCACAGCGCCGAGCATATCCTTAAAGTTCGCGAGCTTGACGCGCTCTTCCTCTACCACGTGATCCGGCGCCTTCTGCGTAAAACCTGGATTGCTAAGCTTGCCCTCGGCGCGGCGAATTTCAGCTTCAAGCCGCTGTGCCTCCGCTTCAAGCCGGTTGAGCTCTTTGCCGATATCTATCAGCTCACCCAAAGGCATGAACGCCTCTGCCCCTGATCCTATGACCGATACGGCGTTCTGCGGTATTTCTGTTTTGTCCGAGATAAACGTAAGTCCCGACGCATAGGCCAACCGCTCGATATATTTGGCGCACATCTCAAAACCACCGCGTGATTCATGGGAAGCAAGTATCTTGAGCGCAGCGCGTTTGTTCGCGGGCACGTTCATCTCGGCTCGAATGTTGCGGATGCCGCGTATCAGCTCCATCACGCTTTCCATCGCCTTTTCTTCGGCCTTATACAATTTGCCCGGCTTCGGCCAGGGTGAAACCATGATGCTGCCTTGCGCACCCGGCAATGACATAAAGATCTCTTCGGTGATGAACGGCATGAACGGATGCAGCAGTTTCAATGTATCCGAAAGCACAGTGTTGAGCACACAGAGCGCCGTCTGCCTGTCGGCCTCATCCCCGCCCAGCAGACGCGGTTTGGCCATTTCAATGTACCAGTCGCAGTATTCGCTCCAGAGAAAATCATGCAGTCTCTGCGCCGCCATGCCCAGCTCGAATTTGTCCATCAGCACCGTGATGTCTGAAGTTAAGGCTGAAAGGCGTGAGAGTATCCATTTATCCGCAATATCAAGCTTTTCTTCATCGATGGGTATGACATCGCCGCCCGTATTCATCAGCACAAAACGCGCAGCGTTCCAGATCTTGTTGGCGAAGTTGCGCGCGGCAAGCACCTTCTCGTCAGAAAAACGCAGGTCTCCGCCGATACGTACGCCCGCCGCCAGCGAGAAGCGGAGCGCATCCGCACCGTACTGTTCGATCAGCTCAAGCGGATCGATCCCGTTGCCGAGCGACTTGCTCATCTTTCGCCCCTGCGCATCGCGCACAAGGCCGTGTATGCTCACATACTCAAATGGTTTTTGCCCCGTGCACTCGTATCCGGATATGATCATGCGCGCCACCCAGAAAAACAGGATATCATAACCTGTTACCAGCACATTTGTCGGGTAAAAATATTTGAAGTCTTCGGTCTGCTCCGGCCAGCCGAGCGTCGAGAACGGCCAGAGCCCGCTTGAGAACCACGTATCGAGCACGTCCTCATCCTGTGTGAAGGCGCTGCCGCCGCAGGCGCATTTTTCCGGCGCTTTCTCGGCAACCGCCATTTCTCCGCAGCCATTGCAGTACCACGCGGGTATGCGGTGTCCCCACCATAGCTGGCGCGATATGCACCAGTCGCGGATGTTTTCGAGCCAGTTGAAATAAACGCTTTCGCTGCGTTTGGGTACAAATTTGATCTCGCCCGAACGCACGGCTTCTATAGCAGGCTGCGCCAGGCTCTTCATCGCCACGAACCATTGTTTGGATACGATAGGCTCCACCACGCTGTCGCAGCGGTAGCAATGCCCCACGTTATGTCTGTAGTCTTCCGTTTTGACTAGCAGTCCCAGGCTTTCTATCTCCTTGATGATCAAGCCGCGCGCTTCGTCTTTATGTACACCGTCATATTTTCCGCCGCTGGGGTTGATGACACCGCTGTCATCAAGCACGCGTATAACAGGCAGCCCGTGCCTCTCCGCGACATCAAAATCATTCGGGTCATGCGCGGGCGTGATTTTGACCGCGCCGGTGCCAAACGCCATGTCCACATAGTCGTCCGCCACGACGGGTATCGGCCTGTCCATGATAGGCAATATGACGTTTTTGCCGATGAGGTGCCGGTAGCGTTTGTCCTTGGGGTTGACCGCCACGGCCGTGTCACCGAGCATGGTCTCCGGTCGCGTCGTCGCCACCACGATACCTTCGCCGCCGTCCTGAGCC
Source organism: Christensenellales bacterium (assembly GCA_040768905.1). Classification (GTDB taxonomy): domain Bacteria; phylum Bacillota; class Clostridia; order Christensenellales; family SZUA-584; genus SZUA-584. The sequence goes on along the minus strand of JAXGMA010000001.1, from coordinate 395,860 downwards.
GGGTAGCGGAAATACCAAAGATGTGCATCGTGCTCTGTATGCTCAACCTCGGCGTCAGAAAGCGCCGTTTCGCAGTCCGGGCACCAGTTGATGATGCGGTCTCCCTTGTATATCAGCCCTTTTTGGTAAAGCCGTATGAAAAAAGCATTGACGGCTTTTGAACAGCCCTCGTCCATCGTGAAACGCTCCCGCGACCAATCGCACGAGGATCCGAGCTTTTTGAGCTGCTCAACGATGCGCCCGCCGTACTGCTTCTTCCATTCCCATGCGCGCTCAAGGAATTTTTCTCGCCCGAGTTGCTCCTTTGATGTACCTTCCTCACTCAGCTTCTCAACGATCTTGACCTCCGTGGCGATGCTCGCGTGATCGGTACCCGGCAGCCAGAGCGCAGCAAAACCCTGCATGCGTTTTGTGCGTATGATGGCATCCTGCATCATATTGTCGAGCGCATGGCCCATGTGCAGCTGCCCCGTGATATTGGGCGGAGGGATTACGATGGTAAACGGCTGTTTGGTCTCATCTCTCTCCGCGCGGAAATAACCGCTGCTTTCCCATTCATCATACAGCCGCTGCTGGGCTTCTTTCGGGTCATACACTTTGCTCAATTCTTTTGCACACATATCATTTTCCTCCGTCAAAACATCAAAAACTAAAAAAACCGCCCCGTAAAAGGACGGAAATCACCGCGGTACCACCTTGTTTCGGGCGCTTTATATGCCCGCTCTTGAATGCCGCAATAACGCACGGCCCGCGCCGGCGGCTTATCCCCGCCGGTGCTCACGAAGCGACTTTTAAGCGTACTCTCCGCAAAGCCCTCTCAGCAATTTAGGCCTCTCTCTTGGCGGCGCCTCGCCCTACTCCTCTTCGTCATTGCATTTGCCAAAATTATATACGGCGTGGTGCTTGCTGTCAACGTCAAAAACCAACCTGTGCAAATTACCATTTGACTCAAAAGAGCGGTGTTGTGTACAATGATGACACCGCATAAAACTGCAAACGCCGCCGTCAAACGACCGGCGCGCAAAATCGCTGCTTTGAAATACACAAGAGGGGGGGCTGCCGATTTGTCCGCTTGGGACACAAAAACCGAACTTAAGCGCCTTTTCTGGTTGCTGCCCGGGCCGGTATTTTACGCCCTTTTCCGGCTTGCGTTCCTCGTGCCGGAGTTTGTCGAATCGGTCTATTCCCGCGGCTTTTTTCCTTTTGTCAACTCAGGCATCTCTTCTCTGACCGGCCTATTGCCTTTCTCTCTCGGTGAATTTCTTGTTTATGCTTTTGTGCTGTTCACAGCTGCGTTTTTGATATTTATGATTGTCCGCGCCGTGTTGGCAAAGCATGCGTGGTGGCAGGTGGCCTTTCGCCGCACAACAGCCCTTCTTTGTATATTGTCTATGATCTATGCTTTATTCACACTGCTTTGGGGCTTTAACTATGCGCGGCTGCCTCTTGCCGATACGCTTTCGCTTGATGCGTCACCCGCGGCTGTCAGCGAACTGTATGCCACGAGCGATGCACTGATATCCCGTGCGAATGCACTACGCACAAACGTACCCGAAGATAAAAACGGCATCTTCTCCCCCGCTTTCTCACGGGATGACATCATGCGCGGTGCGGCGCAGTATTACGATACAGCTGAGCGGCAAACGGGGCTTTCTGTGATAGGCGGCCGCTACGGGCGCGTCAAACCGGTCCTTTATTCAAAAGGGCTTTCCTGGGCGCATATCAGCGGCGTTTACTTTCCGTTTACCGGAGAGGCCAACGTCAACGCCAAGGCGCCTATGCTGCTGTTTCCTGCGACATGTTTGCATGAGTTGGCGCACCAACGCGGCTTTGCACGTGAAGACGAGGCGGATTTCCTTGCATATTTTATAAGTACGTTTGCTGATGATGTTTCCGTACAGTATTCAGGCGCCATGCTGGCGTTGATCCGCGCCATGAACGCGCTTTACAGCGCAGACTCCGACCTGTATTTCGAGCTGCGGGATAAGTATTCCGCAGGGCTTGAGCGCGACCTTAAAAACAATCGTCTTTTCTGGGCACGGTATGAAAGCACGGTCAGTGAGACCGCAACACAAGTCAACGATGCATTCTTAAAAGCCAACCAGCAGCGCGACGGCGTGAAAAGCTACGGGCGCATGGTGGATCTTCTGATAGGCCTTTGGCGTAACGGCGGCATTCTGCCTGCGGGAGAAGAGCTTTAACGGCGCATCGTGATTTCGTTGAAAATAAAAAAGACCGCGGATACTTTTACCGCGGCCATTGGGGTTTTTTATCACTATCATCGTGCAAATTCCACTGTTTCCGAAGCGAACAGGACGATGATGCCGTTATCGTTCCAGACAAAATCGCCTTGAATGTTTTCAAATCTCTTTCCGTAAGCGTCATAAACAGCCTGCGGCTGCGCGCCGTATAAAGAAGGCGCACACACGATAAAACCGGTGATGGTCTTCACGCTGTCACCGTATTTTTCTTCTGTTATAATAAAACGCTGCTCCACAGTATCCCCGCTTTTTGTCAGCTTGACCGAATCAACGATCATGCCGTCCTGAGAAACGACAGACACATGCAGCAACGCACCGTCTATAAGATCTGTCTCGCCCGATACGATGATGGTGTTGTCTTCTATCTCCAAATCACAGTTGCCCGTCACCGTAACTGTTTTGGCGCCTTGCGTGGGCTGGGGCTTTGGGATACTGGCAGCTCCGCAGCCGGCTGCGAGCAAGGCCAGTAACAATACGAGAACGACGGCGGTCAGTATCTTCAAACGTTTTTTTTGCATAACGAACCCCTTTTATCAATGTCGTACTCAAGTATACATAAAACGCTTAACTCTGTAAAGCAAAAATACTGTTCCCGGACACTTTATGCCGCTTATAAGACACACGGATAAATGTTTGAAGGTACAGCATGATGTTTATATTAATCTATAGTTGGGTGACAATACGTCTTGTAAGAAGGTGACACAGAGTGGCCATCAGGCATAAATACCTAGGAGAAATGCTTATAGATCTTGGGATCATCACAAGCGAGCAGCTTGATGTGTGTTTAAACGAGCAAAAGCAATCCGGCGAAAGGCTGGGCAAGATACTCAAAGCCAAGGGGTTTATCACAGAACAGCAGCTCATGGAGGTCATGCAATACCAGCTTGGCATCCCCTATATCAACTTAGATACAATCAAGTTAAGCAAGTCGCTTTCGAAGACTATGCCTGTCTCGCTGGCGCAAAGGCACAGGATGGCCCCCGTGCGAACAGACGGAAGCAAGCTTTTTATCGCGATGGCAGACCCTGTTGATTTTATCGCCATTGAGGACGCGCGGGTGGTCTCCGGCATGGAAGTCTTCCCCATGATCGCTTCTGAACATACCGTTGATACGGCCATCAGCCTGATTTACGGTAATGAATTCGCTGAAACAGCGATCAAAGAGCTCGCTGATGACCATTCAGATGACACAGCGCCGGAAACGGACATTGCGAGTATCTCGAACGCCCCGATCGTGCGCCTCGTGACATCGATATTTGAACAGGCTGCAAAGGCAAAGGCCAGCGACATCCACGTCGAGCCGGGAGAAAACAGCGTACGGGTGCGTATGCGCGTCGACGGCCAGCTCGTTGGTGCGCTGATGATACCCAAAAAAGCGCAGTCGGCAGTGATCACGCGTCTGAAAATCATCGGCAACATGGATATTGCCGAAAAGCGTGTGCCGCAGGACGGAAGATACCGGATCATAACACCGAGCAATGAGATCGACGTCCGTATGTCTTCAATGCCCACAGTACACGGCGAAAAAATCGTGATGCGTCTGCTCGATAAAGAAAACTTCTTTGTCTCCAAGGACAGGCTCGGGTTCTCTGCCCAGAATATACAAAAATTTGACGGGCTGCTGAGAAATCCGCATGGTATCATTCTGATCACAGGGCCGACAGGCAGCGGCAAATCAACCACGCTGTATGCCATGCTTGGAGAAGTGAATGATTCAACCAAAAACATCATCACGGTGGAAGATCCTGTTGAATACTCTATGCCGGGCATCAACCAGGTCCAGGTCAATACCAAGGCTGGGCTCTCCTTCGCTTCGGGTCTGCGCTCCATACTCCGCCAGGATCCGGACATCATCATGATCGGGGAGATCAGAGACAGCGAAACAGTGGAGATCGCCATTCGTGCCGCGATCACAGGCCATCTTGTGATGTCAACGATACACACCAACGATGCTGCCGGCACCATTTCGCGGCTTGTCGACATGGGTGTTCCTCCTTATATGCTTGCCGCGTCGCTAGTCGGCATACTATCGCAAAGGCTTGTCAAAACCATCTGCCAGAACTGCAAGACGCAATACCAGCCGAGCCGCTTTGAGCTGATTGCTGCCGGCCTTCCCCCATCTTATCATAAGCCCGTCTACCAAGGCAGCGGCTGCTCAATCTGCAACAACTCAGGTTCCAAAGGCCGCGTAGCGGTTCATGAGATCCTTATCATTGACAGGGAAATTAGGGATATGATCGTGAGCGGTGCCACACCGGATACCATTGCGGATCATGCCGTCAAACACCAACACATGACGACCATCGCTTCTGAATGTATTTCACTGATGGAAAAAGGCTACATATCGATACAGGAAGTGATCAACACCTCTTATTCTTACAAAGGAGACAGCGCATGAACATCTCAGCCCTCATGGAAAAAACAGCAGCTATGGGCGCTTCCGACCTGCACATTTCTGTGGGTATCCCTCCGACTGTGCGCGTCAGCAGCGGGCTCGTGCCTGTAAGCGAAACAACAGTTACGCCGGAATTCTCGTCCCAGATTGCCAAAGAGCTTATGAACAGTACCCAATGGGCTGCTTTTGAGAAAAACGGCGAATGTGACTTTTCAGTTTCAGTACCCGGCAAATACCGATTTCGTGTCAATGCATTCATGCAAAGGCACAGTGTTTCGCTTGCGATGCGTCTTATTAACTCCAAACTGCCGGATATCGATGCACTTGGGCTTCCTCCGGTCGTCAGTTCGCTTTGCACGCTCAACAGAGGGCTTATACTTGTAACAGGCCCGACCGGCAGCGGCAAGTCCACAACGCTCGCGGCAATGATTGACCTGATCAATAAAACGCGAAGCGGCCACATCCTGACGCTTGAAGACCCTATCGAATATCTTCACAAGCACAATAAATGCATCGTTAACCAGCGCGAGATCGGCGTTGACTCATACAATTATTCCGCTGCGCTGCGCGCCGCCATGCGTCAGGATCCTGACATCATACTGATCGGTGAAATGCGCGATCTTGAAACCATCAGCATCGCTTTGACAGCTGCGGAAACCGGTCACCTTGTGTTCTCCACACTGCACACCACAGGCGCCGCCAAAACCATCGACCGCGTGATTGACGTTTTCCCGCCGCATCAGCAGCAGCAGATACGTATGCAGCTTTCGATGACGCTAGTGGCCGTCATTTCACAGCAGCTCCTGCTCTCTACAGACGACAAAACCCGCGTCGCGGCCGTAGAGATGCTTGTGGCTACACACGCGATCCGCAACCTGATCAGGGAAAACAAGGTGCATCAGGTCGTTTCCGCGATGCAGGCATCCGCGCATGTCGGCAATCAGCTGATGGACGATTCGCTCGCAGCGCTTTACAAAAACGGCAGGATCAAAAGAGAAACGGCCATTTCCTATTCAATTGATAAAAACTATATTTCCACGCTGCTTTGATACGGCAGTCCAAAAGAGGTGATCACTATTAAATTTATGTACAAGGCATCAAACCGCGCCGGGCAGACAGTTGAAGGTATCATCACAGCATCGGACAGACAGGAGGTTCTGCATATCCTGCGCTCAAAATCGCTGTTTTTATTGAATCTGGCTGAGATCCAGCCAAAAAGCTCGGCGGATATCACCATAGGCTCCGCCAAGCTTCCCAAACGCGTCCTTGCCGTTTTCTGCACGCAGTTTTCCAGCATCTTGAAGGCCGGCGTGCCCCTGGTGCAGGCACTTTCAATGCTTGAGGAGCAAACGGAAAACGCCAAACTTAAAAAGATCATCCAGAATGTCGGTGAAGACCTTCAGCGGGGCAGAAGCCTTTCTGAGGCCTTCGCCACACACGAGCGCATGCTGCCCGGCCTGATGGTCAAGATGATCGAAGCAGGCGAAATAAGCGGAACCTTGGATTTGTCTCTTGAACGGCTTGCCACCCACTTTGAACGCGAGTATAAACTGGCCAAAAAGGTTAAAAGTGCGATGACTTATCCTATCGTCGTCAGTATCATCGCTGTTCTTGTGGTTGTCTTTCTGCTTATCAGCATCGTGCCGCAGTTCAGGGCGGTTTTCGAATCTGTCGGTGCTAAACTCCCTGCCATCACAGTCGCGATGCTGGGCTTGAGCGACTTCATCATGAAGCAGTGGATGGTTCTCGTGGGTGCGCTGCTGCTGATTCTTTCTTTGTTCAAGTTTTATAAATCGACCGAAAAAGGCCGTTTGTCGATAGATCAGCTTAAACTCAAGCTTCCGCTTTTTAAAAAGACCATGACAAAACTTCTCGCAGCGCGATTCAGCCGCACGCTCTCCACGCTCACAGCAACAGGCATATCTCTCACGCAGTCGCTGCGCATCGCATCCAAAGTCGTTTCCAACAGGGTGGCGGAATTAAAACTTAACGATGTTGAGGAGCAGATCAAAAAAGGCCGCACCTTGCACATGGCGATCAATGCGGCCGCCGTTTTCCCGCCGCTGCTCGTTCAGATGACCAAGATAGGAGAAGAATCGGGCACGCTTGACCAAATGCTCGAAAAGACTGCCGAGTATTTTGAGGAAGAAGCCAGCAATGCGATCTCCGGCTTGGTCTCTATCATCCAGCCCGTTTTGCTTATCATCGTCGCCGTCATGGTGCTGATGATCATTTTGTCTGTCTTGCTGCCCATGCTGACTTTATACCAAAGCGTAGGTTAAAAATTAATATTGTTATAAAATACCTGTTTCAATATATAAAAATGGTGTTATTTATTGATGCACCAGTAAATGGTGTCACATGCATGTATCTTGAAAGGAGAAAAAAATGTTTAAACGCGCGCAGAAGAACAAAAAAGGCTTTACGCTCATCGAACTCATTGTGGTCGTCGCTATACTCGCTATCCTGGCTGCAATCGCTATACCGGTTTTCAGCAACATGTCGCAAGAGGCACGCGATAATGTGCAGCTTGCCAATGCGAGAATGATTGCACAGGCAATCAATACACACAATGCTTTGAACCCGGAAAGCGCCATTGCAACCAAAGGCGAACTTGCAGCTACCAAAGCAGCAGTAGGCACAAGCTTCTGGCCTCAGATCGTGGTTTCAGAGGATGAAGTGGCCGCTTGGGGCTGGGTCTCAATCAGCGACAGCGTTGCCACGGCAGCCAAGGCCAGCGTTGCCACACCCGAGGAATAACCATTATACACTTAAGAACACGGCGGAAAGCACTATGCCTTCCGCCCTTTCTTTTTTTGGTACTCATGGTTATATAATACTTGTTTCTTTCGCTGAGTTTTGTGTTATATAGTTTATAACATGAATGGGATCAAGGGATGAAGATGGAACCTATTATCGGTATACTGATTTTCATATTCGGCACGATCATCGGCAGTTTTTTAAATGTCTGCATTTACAGGCTGCCTCTCGGGCTCTCGCTGGCGCGCAAACCGTCTTCTTGTCCGGCTTGCGGGCGGCGGCTTGGCGCTTTCGATCTCGTTCCCGTTTTGAGTTACGTTTGGCTCGGCGGTAAATGCAGAGGCTGCAAACAGAAGATATCTGCCGCTTATCCTTTGATAGAGGCGCTGACCGGCATACTGTTTTTACTGCTTTATTTAAGATTCGGCCTTTCTCCCGTGCTGCCCGTCTATGCAGCGCTGATAAGCCTGCTTATCGTCATCGCAGTCATTGATATGCGCCACATGGAAATCCCCAACGGCCTTGTGATTGCCGGGCTCACGGTCGGCTTCATACAGCTTGCCATAACAGCGGCAACAGGACTTTTCGATCCATGGCACAGTTACGTGATCGGCTTTTTCGTAGGCGCTCTGCCTCTTTTACTCATTGCGCTGCTTGGCGCTCTTCTTTTCAAAAAAGAGGCGATGGGCGGCGGTGATATCAAGATGATGGCCTTTTGCGGTCTGATCACAGGCTGGCGCCTTGTGATCCCCGCGTATTTTATCGGCATTTTTACGGGTGCGATCTTAAGCATCATTCTTATTGCCGCTAAACAAAAAAAGCGCGGAGATGCCATCCCTTTCGGGCCGTTCCTTGCGCTGGGCGTCACCGTGAGCGTGTTCTTCGGGAATGAACTTATAAACTGGTACCTGGGGTTGATAGGATGATAAAAAACAAAAGAGGATACACGCTGCTCGAAGTGGTTCTCGCTGTTTTTATCTTTAGCGTGGTCGCACTTCCGCTGCTCAATATTTATCTGCAGGCAGTCAAAACAGATGTTGCCGCGAGGGGCATCCTCAACGCCAATTATATCGCGCAGGATTATCTTGAACAGCTTGACAACACATCATACGCGCAGGCCCTCGCTGATTTGCCAGCGAAGCAGCAAACAGGCAATTACTACTTATCAGCAACCATGACGCCTCACGGGGCAGGCAGCGGCCTTTTTGAATCGTCCCGCGTGTATGCACATCTGCTGCTTAGCGAAGACGGTAAAATGCTGGCTGTGATGCCGGACGGCAAATGGCAGCTCTACAACGCGATCCCCGCACAGATTTCCATCGAGATATCGGGCGGATTTTACAGCTTTGCGGGCGACGACTTGGCTCTGACAGGCACATCCGCGTACAACAACTGTGTGTTGGTCATCAATGCGATGAAAATGCCGCAGGGCCACGCACCGCAAGTTAATCTTGGTACCGGCTGTAAGGCCGTGGTTTACTGCACAAGCGCCAATGCTGCCTTCATCGTGCTAAGCGGCGAGGGCATCAAGCACAAAGACGTCATCAGAGGCGATAAGTCGCTGGTCCGCGTTACATCGCGTGTCTATGACTCTTTTACAGCGACAACGCCCATTGCACAGTCAGAAGCTTATATCACCATCAGGAATGATGTATCATGAAATGGACAAATAAAAAAGGGCTGACCCTTATTGAGCTGGTCATCGTTGCGGCGCTGCTGGCCGTTGTGGCGGGTTTGATGTACGGATTGTTCGGGCAGGGCCTGGTTCTGTACACGATGAACACGGCCTCTGCGCAAGAGCAGCAAAACATGCGGCAGGTGCTTTCCGAAATCACCAACAGGTTTCGCCTTGCAGATGCAGACAGCATATCGTGCATCGACAACGTGTTGAGCATCGGCAGTGACGTATACAAGCTGCAAAGCGATCAGATACTCCGTAATGATGCAGTCATAGCTAGAGGTATGGCTCTTTTCGAAGCCAGTATCAGTGCACAGCTGCTGCACATCACCATAAGAAACGAAAAGGGCGCGGAATTATCAACGTCCTTGTCGCTGGCAGGCTAAAAGCCGCCGAAAGCAGGTGGTCAAATGAGAATGTTTAAAAATAAAAAAGGATCCGCGCTTGTCATGGCGCTGCTCACGGTAACTGTTTTGCTGGTGCTTGGGCTCGCTGTCACCACCGTTTCGATGGGAACGCTGAAGAGCAACGTGGCGGACGCCACGACCAACGATGCCTATTATGCGGCAGCAGCGGCCGTCAACAGCGCTATCGAACACATCAAACATGAAGTATCCAGCTATTACGCGGCCATGGCAGACTCAAGCGGCACGATATATGACGCTTTGTATCAAAACTTTTATGCCAATATCAATGCTTTGGCCAGCCAGTCGTTTATCGAACCGGCCATCAGCGGCGCAGCCACAGACACTTCCTTTTCAGTAGGCAGTTTTGATCCATCTTTACAGGCGGGCGAGTTTGTTATTTCTGCCACATCGACCACAGCCGACGGAACGCAATATAAGGTCAACGGAAATGTCATCGTCAAAAGGCTGGATTTAACATCAGGATCATGGTTTGTCCCGAACACTGTTCTTTATATCGGCGGCGCCATTGATCTTGATACCGACCGCCAGATGAGCGTCACAGGCAATGTGATCGCCGGAGAATTGCGCGAGCTCAATGCAAGCCCCTGGTACTCTCGGTTTTCGCACCAGGGCGGTTCGCTGCTCATTGATCCGCTGGCCGGCAATGCACTCTCCGATGTCGCGTCCTACAGTTCTTATACTGATCCTGTCCTCCCCACGGTCAATGTGTATATCACTCAGAACAATTATAATTATTCGGCTGGCTCAGCCGGTACCATCTATATCACCACGGCACCGGGCGTCAATATTTCGCTCAGCAACAGCGGTATTGCCGGAGGAATCGTCCACGGAAAAGGCAATATCAACATACCGAGCATCGGCAATGTGTACGCTGATATCTATGCTGATGGAAATCTGACGATCGGAGGCGGCAATTTCTACGGCAATCTCTACTGCCGCGGCAACTTAACGATCACTGGCGGCACATTTCACGGCGATATTATGTGCGACGGCAGCATCTCTGCTTCAAGCTTTTCAGCCAACGGCCTGATCATGGCCGGAGGAAACATCACAGTCACTAATACCTCTTACGCCGGGAGTCTTTATGCAGCCGGAACGATTTCATTATCACAGGTATACTCCGCAGGCGTGATTTACTCATCCACGCGGATCAATTTCGGCAACGGGACAATCAACGGTATCATTTATTCTTACGGGGATGTGGCTATTACAGCAGGCTGCTCCGTGGGCGGTGCTTTGTTCGCAAAAGGCAATATCTACTATGCAACAACGAGCAAACAAGATACACTGGTCATAGAATATTCTCAGACCGTTGTCAATAACGCACTGTCAAACCCAAAAAATTCTTTTCTTTTCACCGGTGCCGGAGGGAGCAGCGCAACGGTCATTGATGCAAGCGTGATCATGAGCCAGAGTGTGTCAGCTGCCGGGCGGCAATAGTCAAATGATTAAGGAGGCTTCACTTGCCAGTTAAACCTACAGCAGCGGTTGCCCTTGATATCGGCAACGCGAATTTGAAAATCGTGCAGACAACAGCTGACGGACGCTTAGCGAAATTTGCCGTACACAAATTGCCCGAAGGCTGCCTTGAAGACTTAAGTATCGTCTACGACGATGCCCTTATCAAATCACTGAAGACAGCGAGGAAAAAATCGCATCATTCGTCTGGCAAATGCACGCTTGTTTTAAGCGGAAGCGATATCATCATCCGCCATTTGACACTGCCGATACTGCCTGAAGAAGAACTGTACCAAAATATCGTCAATGAGATGTCAGGATATCTTCCTGTCAGCCCTGACAAATACCATATCGATTACAAAATTGCCGGCACGGTCAAGGAAGACGATATCGAAATGTACAAGGTGCTTGTTTCGACCGCGCACAAACGGATGATCGACAATTTTAGAAAAGTGCTTTCCAAAGCAGGTTTGAGCCTCAGCATCGTCGATACTTGCGAAAATGCAAGAGAAAAACTGCTTAAATACAATCAGCAGTGCGGCAACATTCCCGGTGAAGGCGGCATCTGCATCATCGATATAGGCTCAAAATCGACACGTGTAAGCATCTATCACAACGGAGACTATTATGTCAGCAACAACATCAGGCGTTCCGGCCAGACCATTACGGAAGCCATTTCCAAAAAAACGGGCAAAGATATACTTGCGTCAGAAGCCACGAAGCGCGAAGCAAACCTGTTGATCGGGCAGCACCCAAACAGCCAGATGCAGTCTGCTGTCGTCAATGAAGTGGATGCCATGCTCCATGAGGTTGTCCGTGTGCTGGACTACTACAAAAGCCGCAACAAAACACCCATCACAGCTGCGTTTCTTGCGGGCGGCGGCGCTCTTTTGCCCGGGCTTGAGGAATACATGCAGGAACACCTTGAGATCCCGGTGCGCAACGCAGCGGCTCTTTTTGCGGCAGCCAATAAAAAAGCAGTCAGCCGGGGTTTTGCGTTTCTGCTCAATGCCTATGCAGCGACCTTTAGAGAGGACCAAAAATGAAAAACGACATCAATCTGCTAAAACACCGCAAGATCGCGGCCGGCTCAGGCAAAAAGCGCAGCTATGTATTGTTTGCGATCCTCTTTGCCGTCATTCTGCTGGCGGGCATTGTTCTTCCTTTGCGCTCGCTTTCCAGCGCGAAACTCAAGCTTTATGCGCTTGAATCGGAGCTTATGATGACGACCGTCACACAGGAAAGCCTGAATCTGACTATGGGGCAGGTCGCTCAGCTTCGCAGCCAGCTTTCCGACCTGCAAACGCTTCACGCATCGCGTTCAGACATACTTTCCTATCTTTCTGCGATTGAGCGTTCGCTGCCCCACACCGCAGAGCTTGCCCAGCTGACATTTTCCGGCAACGTTTTGAGTATTTCAGGTACGGCGCCGGATGATACCACATTGGCTGTCTTTTTGCTGCAGCTCCGTAATTCCGGCGCTTTTTCCAATGTCTTTTTATCGAACAGCACGTCACCGAGCGGCCAGACGAAACAAGCCATGTTTACACTGACCGCCACGCTGCCGGTACCCTTAAGCGGCGCGGCTCTGGCCGCTGCGGCCAAAGAGGAGAAAACTGATGAGGCCGTCAGAAAAGATAACGGGGAGGAACAGCCATGAGTATCTCTAAACGCGAAAAAATGCTGATACTTATCCTGCTCATTGTTGCGGTTTTCTGCCTTTATTACTTTTTCTTTTACAAGCCTTATATGGATGATATCAGCGATTTGAATAAAAGCATCGCAGACAGCGAAGCGCAAATTCTCTCAAACAGGCAGCTTGTAACCACTGAAAATGCACTCATTGATGAAATGAATGAAAAAACGGATCAGCTCAAGACGCTGAGCGTCAGCATCACACAGGGCTTTGACCAGCCGCCAATGCTGGTTTATCTTGACCAGACGATCAACAGATACGGCACGAAGATCACCTACCTGTTCTCCGAAGTGCAGCAGTTGGGCGAGCTTTATGTCTGCCCCTTAACCGTGATCATGAAGGCCGATTACGACGGTATCAAAAAAATACTCACGGCCTTCTCAGAGGGGGAATACTTTGTCAAAGTGACAGGCCTTGTTGTTGCTGCTTTTGATACGGACTTGGCGCCGCAGACGGCGGCTCCCCTGGAAGAAGAACCAGAAGAAACTTCGGCTGAGCCATCCTCAGAAAATCTGCTGAGCGTCACGCTTTATCTTGAATTGTACAGCCTGCTTGGCGAAATACCGCCGGACACCGCCTATGATTTTAGCGACGGCTATCGCTTTGATACCGATGTGTTTCAATAGGTATACTCTTTTTATAAAGAAAGGGAATAAGAAAAGCCGTGCTCTCTGAAACTGCACAGCTATTTTTGTTATTTCTTGACTTCACATGCCGTGAAATGCACCTCGCCGTCCCTGTAGCGGAAAGTTGCAAATTCTATCAAAGAACTGGTGGTCATCACGCCGGAATCAATTTGTACGCGCACGTTGGGATAAATGCACTTGAGCACATTGATGCGTGCGCCGCTGTTCGTACTCAAAAGCTGCCGCAATTCTTCGATTTCGATCAATATCGCACTGTACTGGTCATTGAGCTGCGCGGCCGCATCTGCAAGCTTTTGCCGTACCGCCTGTTTTTCCGGCGGCAGATCAGCCTGCGGCATGACCCCGAGTATATTATTGACCCTGTTAAGCTGCGCTTTGATCTGTCCTTTTTCCGCATCAAGTTTCGTATACCTGGCACGCTCGTCAGGCAAAACACCAAGTTCAAGCTGCGTGCGGTCACTCGACGGAGCGCCAATGATTTGCGCTGTTACCTCTTTTCCTGCGCGCACAACACCCCCGAGCAGCTTGCCCCATTTGCCCTTGAGTATCACTGAACCACAGGCGGTCACAAGACACTGAACGATGTAGTCTGCCATCACGTCGCCCTTTGCGGAAACTGTCGCCCGCTCAATAAAACGGGCCAGGATATTGCCCCCGGCTTCCAGCCTTCCCTGGCTCATACCCTGCATACCGTTTCTCAAAACGATATCCTTGCCTGCAATCAGCTCAGCGCCTTCCACATAGCCGTGTACTTCAATCATGCCTGAGGCTTCTAGTTTTAACCCTGAGATCACGTTGCCCGCGACAACGATATCACCCTCAAAAGAAACGTTGCCGACGCCCATGTCCACATCTCCGCTGATTTTGAAAACATCGGAAATCTCAACGCGGCCGTTTATGTAGTCAACGCGGCCGCTCTTGGCCGCCTGGAGCGATCCGCCGTCTTCCGAAAGCCTGACGTTTTTGCCTTTGGGTAGTCTGAATTCTTTGCCCTTCTGAGCCGGAAGCTCCTTCCCCGTCACGTCGTATCCGGGAATGCCCTCCTCGGGAGGTATGGAGGAAACGACATCCGCGCCTTCCGCAACGCTCTCAAACAGGTTCAAGTTTTTATAGTCCGCACTTCCGTCTTCAAGTATCTTGGGCGCAATGCTGTGGTTCGTGCTGAAATGGAAAATGAGTGCGCCGTCCTTGCCTTTTTGAGGAGGCTGTCCGTATGCAAACACATGGGGCCGTCTGTAAGAGCGGCTTAACACAGCAGCGCGCGCCAGTTCTTCATTGATACCGAAAACAACCTTCCATTTTTCCCTTATCAGGGCAAGCACCTCATCGGGCGATTTTGTCTGTCCGGAAAGCATGGGCGGAAAAAGCGTTAAAGCTGCTGTCATGCCGTCAGAAGAAACTTCAACATATACATCCGAATCTGCCGTCTGCTGTTCCTGCGGTTCGGCTATTTTCTGGTTTGCCGTACCCCGCCGCAAAGCAGCCTTTAAACTGTCCATGTTGAGCCCTTGTATGCCAAGGCGACTTAAATCGTACGCAGTTGCTTGGTGGTCAAGCGCGAGGCCTTCGCCCTCTTCCTTGATTGTTGCCAGAAACACGCCGTCCTGTTGATATAAGACAGAATACGATGCATCACGCGAGATTGGTTCAATAATATCCTGCGCCTGCGTTTGCTGCTCGCTCTTTTTCTTCGGCTGTTGGTTGATGACTTCCACAGCATACGCTCCTTACTGCTTCCCAAAAAGGTGTAAAGCGGGTTGTTGATAGATTATTGATAAACCAAAACAAGCATTTTGAAGCAGAGATTTGTCATAAAGTATGAAAAAAAGAAATAAGAATAATCTTTAGCAGTAAGCACGGTGAAGCGCGTCAATAAAGGCACGGATATCGCTGCATAGATTTTGAGGGGCAAGCACTTTTGCTTTATCTCCAAATATCGACAGCCATGAGATAAATCCTTGGCTTATACGCACGTTAGCGGACACCGTAAAACTGCCGTCTTTGATGTCGGATACATCCGCATCCAGCCCGAAGCGGTCAAAAACAGCCGTGGCCAGCTCATCGGAAAAGCGGATGCGCACATTCTGGGGTTTCCCGCCAAACATGCTGAAAACGCTTTTATGATATTCATCAAAGTCGATATAGTTTTTGTATTCTGATACCTCGCCGATACTGCGGAGCGGCTGATCTTCGATCTCGACGCGGGTCATCCTGTCCACGCGAAAATGCGAGAGGTTGTCATACTTGTCTATATTGCAGATAAGATAATACGCGTCCTCAAACCACATCAGCGTATACGGGCTGGCGCAGTAACGCTGCCCCTGTTTCTTTAAACGCTGTGTTTTGTCCGGCATGTATTCGAAATACAAAAAGGATATCTTTTTGCCCGCCGCCTGCGCATGGACGATCCTGTCCACATTGTAATAGATCTCTTCGTTTTGTGTCTTTTGCGTGCGTGCCATCTCCATGCGGCTGCGGAATTCCGCGGATTGCGCGCTGCCGAAAAGATCCCCTAGTTTTCGTATCAGTTCGCGTGATTTTCGTTCAGTCACAAACAGCGCTGCGGAGACAGCGCTCGCGCATATCTGCGCCTCGGCCATCTCAAGGGGCCTTTGCCCAAGAAAATAAGCGGCTTTTCGCTCATTTGTTTTCACGATATCATAGCCAAGATCACGTAAAAGCGCAATATCGGCATAAAGTGCCTTGCGCTCGGCCTCGATGCCCTGTTGGAAAAGATAATCGCGTATATCACAGAGCTGTTTGGGGTTCTGCTCGTCCGTACAGCGCGAAAAGTATTCAAGCAGCAGCAATGTACGCGCCCTTTTTGGATATTTACCCATTTTCGGCCCCTCCGGCTGACTTCGTATTGACATTCGTTCTCATTGTATCGCATAATTATACCATACAGACAGGCAGGAGCGGAACAGCATGCAAAGCAACGCATCGAGCTTTCAGATAAACAAAAAAAGTTTGATCAAGGCGGCCATCATTGTTTTTGCGCTCATTGTGTTTTCTTATTGCCTGACCCTGTTTGTCGCTCCCGGTTCATACGAGCGCGTTGAAGACGGATACGGCAAATCGGCGGTTGTTCCGGGTTCGTACACTCAAACAGCGCAGCCGGGCCAATATCCCGTATATAATATACTTTTTAGTATCATCAAGGCCTTTGCACCTGCAGGCTCACCCAATATCACAATGATCAGCATTATGCTTTTCATACTGCTTATAGGCGGTGCGTTCACACTGCTTGACAAATCCGGCATCCTGCGCGCCGTTATCGCAAAAATAGCGGCAAAAATGTATCATAAGAAATATCTGCTCATTGCCGTTATCTCGTTCGTATTCATGTTTTTAGGCTCTTTTTTCGGCATACTTGAGGAGATCATTCCGCTTGTGCCGCTGGCTGTCGGCCTTGCTTTCATGCTGGGTTGGGACAGCCTGATGGGGCTTGGGATAAGCCTTCTGTCTGCGGGCTTTGGATTTGCAGCTGCGCTTTATAACCCGTTTTCCATCGGTATTGCGCAAAGCCTGGCGGGTGTGCCGCTCTATTCGGGCACGCTGCTCCGGCTCTTTTTTTTCATTGCTGTTTATGCCGTGCTGCTGGTTTTTCTGATCCGTTATGCCAGAAAGCTCGACAAAAACCCTACGGCTTCTTCTGTTTACGGTGCGGACACAGCAAGGCGAGAGAAGTACCGCCTGTCCCCAGAACAGATAACGCAAGCCGCACAATTCAAAAAAGCGCCCATCCTGCTGACAGGCATCCTGATGGCGTTGATGTTTGCTTTTCTCGTTTCGGCATCATTTTTGGGTGTCGCGGATTATTCAATGATCGTCATCGCCGTGATTTTCATTATAGCGTCCACAGCCGGCGCAGCTCTTGCAGGCTATCAAAGCATCATGCGGACGTTTTTCCGCGGCATCACGGATATCGCGCCCGGTATACTGCTGATACCCATGGCAATGGCCGTCTCTACGATCATATCAGACAGCGGAATCCAGGACACGCTTCTTTATGCTGCCTCACGCGCCGTTTCCGGCTCAAGCCCTTTTGTCAATGTGCTGATCATCTACGCAGCCGTGCTTGTGCTTGAATTTTTCGTGTCGCAAGCTTCCGCCAAAGCGTTCCTTATCATGCCTTTGATCGTGCCGCTTGCCGCCATGACAGGTGTTTCGGGGCAGACAAGCGTGTTTGCCTACGCACTCGGCGACGGTTTTTTGAACGTGCTCTACCCCACCAACCCTCTGCTGCTGATCGCCCTTGGGCTCACGACAGTCAGTTACCCCAAGTGGTTTAAATTCACCATTGGAATACAGCTCGTGATCATGGTTCTCTCTGTCGGTTTCTTGATGATCGCAGTAGCTATAGGTTATTGATTTGCTCTGTGAGTCTCAGATTTTCCGGTGTCTATGAATGCCTTACATGGAGGAAAAAAAACGGCCTGAGCTGCAATTTTTTTATTTAGGCAGCATCTCAATAAGGCGCATCGTCGCTCTGTCGACAACTCGGTAACAGACGCAGCTGCCCTGGCGTTCGCCCGCTACGATGCCCGCCGCCTTAAGTTTTGATAAATGCAGCGAGATAACGGGCTGGGGTATGCCGAGGTTCTCGCAGATCTGTTTGACATGGCAGCCCTTTTTTGATAAGCCGTTGACAATACACAGCCTAACAGGATGTCCGAGTATCCGCAGCTTTGCCGCCATCGCTTCATATCTTGTAATATCCATATCATTTCACCCTGCTGAAAAGCGTGTACAGGCAGTAACCGCCTGACAGGTTTTTCACTTCATAATCATGCTGGCGCAGCATACGTTCTGCCGTATATGAACGGTGACCGCTTTGTGAAAAAACGATAACCGGCACCTTTTTGTCAAGTTCGCCCAAGCGTGCCCTCAATTCATCAAGTGGTATATGGAGCGAGCCGGCAATCGTACCTGCTTCATGCTGAGAAGTCGGGCGCACATCCAGCAGCACCGCATTGCCCGGGCGCTTAATATCATGCCAGTGGATCACTTGGCTTAGTCCCGAAAGCACATTGGCTGCTGCGTAACCGGTTAAATTGACTGCGTCCCGCGCGGCACCGAACGGCGGGGCATAAGCCAGCTCAAGCTCAGCAAGTTTATCCGCTGTCAGCCCTGCGCGCATCGCGGTCGAGAACACATCGATACGTTTGTCAACACCTGTCCTTCCGGCGATCTGTACGCCGTATATCCGGCCGCTGCGCCTGTCGAATATGAGTTTGATGTTCAAAAAGTCCGTTCCCGGGAAAAAAGCCTCATGCGAAAGCGCACGAACATAGATTTTCTCATATTTGATTTCGCGTTCCTTAAGCTGCCGTTCCGTCAGGCCGACCGACCCAAAACACATGTCAAAAAGCTTTAGGATCGTCACGCCGAGCGTGTATTTGTACTTTGACCAGATCCCGCAGATATTATCAGCAGCGATTCGTCCCTGCCGCGTTGCGGGAGAAGCGCGTGATATGAGTATTTTTCCTCCGTAGGGTGATTCCACTTCCACAACGTCACCAACAGCATAAATATCCTTGTCTGTGGTCTGCTGGCGCTCGTCAACGATGATTCCGCCCGTGACGCCGATGCCAAGACCGGCTTCCTGCGCAAGCTGTATCTGCGGCTGCATGCCTGCACACTGTACGATCATGTCTGCGATAATAAACCGCCCGTCAGCCAGCTCTATGCGCAGGCCTTCGGCAGCCTCATGGAACGCGGCCGCAGTGGAGTTTTTGACAAGCGCAACGCCATGGTTCTCCAGCGCCATTTTGATGAACTGCGCCATATCCGCGTCAAACGACGACAGCGCATGGGAGCGTTTTTCAATGATACAGATCTTGATACCGCGCCTTGATATATTTTCCGCAACAGCCAGCCCGATATCGCCGCCTCCGATCACAGCCACACGCCGCACATTTTTTTGCTCGATAAAGGCGAATATCGCCGCCATGTCATCCATATCTTTCAGTGTAAAAAAGCCGTTGAGGTCTTTTGTATTGTCATCTCGTTTGGGAGCGGCGCCTGTCGCGATGATCAGTTTATCATATTTTTGCGTATACGTTTTTCCCGTTTTCAAATCGCTGACGGAGACATACTTCTCGTACCTGTTTATAGCCGTGACGCAGGACATGGTTTTAACGTGAATATCAAGGTTACTAAAGAAACTCTCAGGAGAACTGCGCGCAAGTGTTTCTTGTGATTCTATGACACCGCCGATGTAATACGGCAGGCCGCTGCTGAAAAAAGAGACGTGCGGGCCCTTTTCAAAAACAACGATTTCTGCAAACTCATCTAGCCTTCTAAGCCGGGCTGCAGCACTGGCTCCCCCAACGTTGCCTCCTATGACCACATATATCTTTTTCATAGCTATGACCCCACATCCGAAAATCTATATATTTTAATATTCGGCTATTTATTTGTTTTCCCTTTGTAGAATTTCGCTAATTGTGTCAAACAGCTTGTTTTATTTTTTGTTTTTAGCTGTTATAATGCAAAATGGAGGGCAAAAATGGTATTTGGCATGTCAACAGCCTGTTTTTTTCCGCATACCTACATAGAAGATGCTGTCAGCCTGATAGGCAGTATGGGCGTCAGATCTTTGGAGGTCTTTTTCAGCTGTTTATCTGAATATCGCAAACCGTTTGTCAGCGAGCTCAAAACCCGGGCTTCTGACAGCGGTGTGGACATCTTTTCTGTCCATGCTTACTCTCTTTCATTTGAACCCCAGCTTTTTTCGCGGCATGAGAGGGCAAGGCAGGAGGCACTTGGTATTTTTGAATCGGTTCTTGAAGCGGGTGCGGACTTGGGTGCGGAAATATATGTGTTTCACGGTCCCGCTCACTTGAAAAAATCCCAGTCATTATTGCTTGATTTTGAAGCGGTGGCCGCGCGTGTTCACCCGTTGGCGGAGCTCGCCAAGGCATACGGTATACGCCTCGCCTGGGAAAATGTCCATTACTGCTGGTATGACCAGCCTTGTTTTCCTGAAAGAATCGCACCTTATCTTGAAACCGACAACCTTGTGTTTACGCTTGATGTCAAACAGGCGGCCCAGGCCGGGTATGCCCCTGCAGCTTTTATCGCACCAGCTGCTTCGCGCCTTGCGAATATCCATATCTGCGACTATGCGTATGACAGTACCCGCGGTGTGGTTCCCAAACTGCCGTTTGACGGTTGCATGGATTTTAGCGCTTTTAAAACCGCCCTTGAAACCGCAGGTTACAACGGCGCGCTGATTTTTGAAGTCTATGAAGAAAATTATGCGGCTCATGCTGAGTTGTTTGACAGTTTTGTGCGCACAGAGGCGTTTTTCGGCAAGGCATGACTGGTAATTATTACAATGTTTAAGACTGCTTAAACGTGGTATTAAAAACCGGAATCATTTTTTTTGGATAACAGAATAATGAGAAATAAAGGCAATCCGTTGACTGAAACGATCTGCATCACAATGACCAGCGACCGTTCAAAGAAAAAGCTTCTTTTTATCAGTATCAAAAAATATGTGATGTTCTCTTTGGTTTTTTATTTGTGGCCGCGGCCGGCATGGGCGCATATGCAGGCGTAAGCACTTTGCGGTCAGTAAGCTCAGCGATACCGTTGATGATTTGCGTATTCTGGTTGCTTGGCAAGCAGCAAACTACGAAGACGGCAGTGCCATGCTGTCAGAGACAGAAATGATGAGAAATGAACACGATTGGTTCAACTTAGCACCGGTCAGCGGCGATGAAGTGTCTGCCGCCGAGTCCGACGATGCTGCGCGCATGTCAGACCCACGGCTTGAGGTTGTAACCACTGAATTCACATCTTCCGCAGAGCTGCAAAGCGGCAATAAGAACGGCCGTGTTGAGCTTATAAGCTGGTTTGATGGCGGATCGCAGGTGTTTCCACGCTTGCAGGAGGCTTTGATCATTGATGTCGAAACGGGCATGACTTTTAATGCCCGCCGTATCAGCGGCTCATACCATGCCGACAGCGAGCCTCTTGCCGCCGCCGATGCGGCTGTTATCAAGCCACTTTACGGCGGAAGATGGTCCTGGGACAGGCGCGCCATATGGGTTAAGATCGATGGCCGCTATTTTGCGGCTTCAATGAACGGCATGCCTCACTCATCCAACTATAACTCATCAAACAACTTTAACGGCCATTTTTGCATACACTTCTTGCAAAGCCGGGTGCATGAGATCGCGCAGCCAGTTTTCGTCAAAGAAAAAAAATCCGAATCAAAATCGGAAAAAGAGCTTAAATAAATACCGCAAAAAGTCATCTTAGTTGTTATATGTAGTGTTTAGCTGCCACGGACAGTATGGCATCGGTAACTTCGGGGCAGTATTCGCTGCACCGTTTTTCATTAAGTCTGCTTTTTATGCCATCATAACAGATAGAACCGCCTGCAGAGACCATATCGTCAAAGCCTATAACGGCTGCAATAATGCGGCTTGGCAGGGCGATCGCGTCTTTCCACTCATCATATCGCTTGAAAATGTCAAGGTAGAGCCCCTCAAACTCGGCGGTCTCGTCTGTGTTGCTGATGATGGCGCGGCCGATCTCAATGTGCTTTTGATATTCGGCCAGCTCTTCTCTGCCCAGCTTCAAGCGGTTTATAAGCAGCCTGTCTTCAAGTCCGACAAGGCCAATATCAGCAATTTTAGCCAGCACCTTTGTCTCTGTGATACACTCCTCGCTGCACGCAAGATGATTTGCGATCTGCGCAGACAGGCTCAAAAGCCTCGTTTGCCTTTTGCCCCAACCCGACTTGGTTTCAATGATGCGATTTATGCTGTCTATAACTGAGTTGTTGGATAATATCTTTTGTGCATTGCTACTGCGGATGATCTTCTTTGCCGCCTGCTTATAAAGCACAGAAAAATCACTGCTCTGGTTTGCTGCCGCGTATCCAAAGCTGACTTCCGCTTTGATCAGGTTCAGATACATGCCATGAAGCGCCATCTGCGCATGTTTGATCTTATGGTCTGTTTCTATCAAGCTTTTGCCTGCATAAACCGCACAGTACTCTCCGCCTCCTATCCGTGCGACGATCTCTGCATCAAAAAAGCATTCGCGCATCACTTCTGCCACGTTTTGTATAAGCGTATTGCCCGCATGGTATCCGAGCGCATCGTTGATTTCCTTAAAGCAGTCTATATGCGCAACGATCAAGGTCTGCGGATACATACCATATCTTGATATCTCTTTGAACTGTGCTTCAAGAGTCTGCGTATTATAAAGACCTGTGAGAAGGTCATGAGTCTTCAGGTATTCAAGCTTGGCGGTCTTCGCGCTGGCAGCCTCCAAATCATACGCATACCCCGCCGCATAGCAGCCTGTGCTGCCGTGAAAAATTATACCCTTGATCCTGTGCGGCCGATATGCGCCGTTGGCTTTTATATGTATGTCCACATCTATTGTACGGCGGCTTTGCCCCAAATCAGCGTTGATCTGCGTTTCCAGTTTCAAAATATCATCGTTGCGGATTTTCTGCAAAAAATCCTCGTATTGCATTCGGGTTTGAGTATTATTGTCCATATTCGTTTTGACGATCATGCCTGATTTAAGATCTGCTTCCCATACGAAACAACAGTCTTCAGCGATCCCCAGTGATTCAAACATGCCCAGCTGTTCACAAAAAAAGGGCTCAAAAGGGTCGTATAGTTTTGTATCGTGAGGTTCCAGGCTTTGATAGGTTTGCACGTGCTGCCCTCCAGGTTCGTTCTTGTTTATTAATAAACAAAAAGCCTGTCTGTGAAACAGGCTCAGGCGGTATTATGCTTTTTATGGATCGCTTAAACCGTATGCCTTTTTTTACGGAAATACGTTTTGAGCAGTTCTGCGCAGCGCTGTTCAAGAATGCCGCCAACGATGCGCGGGGTGTGATTGAGCCGCCCTTCAGCCAGATTATATAACGACCCGAATGCACCGCCCTTTGGATCATAAGCGCCAAAAACCACATCGCTGATGCGCGCATTGATGATGGCGCCCGCGCACATAGGGCAGGGTTCAAGCGTGACATAAAGGGTGCAGTCAGGCAGCCTCCATCCGCCAAGACGCCGCGCTGCCTTTTTTATCGTGAGTATTTCTGCATGCGAAAGAGGGTCTTTTGCGGCCTCCCTAGTATTCGCTGCACGTGCGATCACTCTTCCCCGGCAGACCAGGACGGCACCGACCGGCACCTCATCCTTTCTTGCAGCTTTTTGTGCCATAACAATGGCCTGTTCCATGAATTCTTCATGTGTTTTCATCGTTTGATTATAACAGAGGCTTTTGGTTCCGGCAATCATATCAGTACTTTTAAGCGGAAATGGGATCCTTAGATGTTGACCGCTAAAAACGCTATAAAGCCTGCATATACCCCCAGCATCAACACGCCCTGAAAACGCTTCAGTTTTGATCTGAAAATAAGCGGCGGGATAAGCAGCAGCATAAACAGCAGCGCGGCGACTGGAATATCTATATACAGCGTTCGCGGCATAACGCGCGCAAGTACAGGCAGAAAATTCGACTCAAGCGTCAGCCTGCCCGCCACGAATGTGCTTGCGGAGAGCACAAGGCAGATATTGATGATGTTCGCTCCTAAAATATTGCCGACGCCGATGGCGCTTTCTTTCTTGCGCAGTGCCGTCACCGTCGTCACCAGCTCAGGCAGCGAGGTACCAAGCGCAATGACCGTTAAACCGATGATTCCGTCTGAAACGCCCAAAGCCGAAGCGATGATAACGGCGTTGCTTACAAGCAGCTGCGCACCGATAACAATCGCCGCCGCTCCGGCTGTGAACTTGAGCACATTAAGCGCGGTGTTGCCCTGTTTTTGAACTTTTTCGGTTGGCTCATTGCTCATCCTTGCGCTTTTGAGGCTGACATATATGAAGATAAAAAATACCGCCAGCAGCGCAAGTGCTTCAGGAATGCTGATGATGCTGTCAAGGCAAAACACGAGCAGCATAACAAGCGAGAGCACCATGAACCCTGCTTTTAAGATAAAATGTGCGCGTTCGATCCGCGGCGGCCGGATAAATATGGACAAGCCCAAAATAAGCCCGGTGTTGCAGATGACCGAACCGATGGCATTGCCGATGCCCAAGCCGACAGCGCCTTTTGCAACAGCTGTCACAGATACAAAAAGCTCAGGAAGCGTTGTGGCAAGCGAGACCACCGTTGCGCCGATAAAGATCTTTGGCATGCCCGTTCTCTCGGCAACCCAGACTGAAGCATCCACAAACCAGTCGCCACCCTTGATGATGAGCGCCAACCCCAGGGCGAAATACAATACCGTCAAAACCATCCGCAAATTCCTTTCAAACTAAAAAAACTCCTAATGCAAAAAACGCATTAAAAGTCTTGCTATTACGGCACGGCCGGCTGTTTTATGCAGCGGGCTGACGAACCGGGCCACCATCGTTTGGAAGCTACTCCCTTTCAATTTTTCCTATCATACCACACCGCGTCTGTTCCGTCAATCGGATACCCTCCAAATCGTTAAGAATCCCCAAAATGAGTCAAAACAAATGCCCCCGCAAAAAGCTTCGTGCAGTGAATCCTATGCAAAGGCGCTAAAAGATATAAAATGCATCAGAAAAAAAATAAAAATCCTTATAAATAATCCCCGTTCGTAATTTACAATAGAATAAGAAAAAGCAAAGAAGGTTATTCTTTGCTTTACTGAACTTCCTCTTTTGCCCTTACTGATTCTCGCTGTCTTTTTCCGTATCCTCGTCAGCCGGGTCATCCGCTGCCGGACTGTTCTTTAAGAAATACTCATAAAGGTAATTCGTGTCAGTCATTCTGGTCCTCCCTGTATTCTAATATATCTCCAGGCTGGCAATCAAGCTCCTGGCATATCGCATTGAGTGTGGAAAAGCGAATGGCTTTTGCCTTGCCTGTTTTTAATATGGACAAATTCGCTTTCGTGATACCCACTTTTTCAGAAAGGTCATTGAGCGAAATTTTACGTTTTGCCATCATGACATCTACGTTTACAATTATTGCCACTCGTCTGCCTCCCTTTTTCTATATAGTCAGGTCGTTTTCGTCCTTGAGCCGTATGGCTTTGTCAAATACGGCCGCAAGCGTCTGGCAAAAAAGGCTGGATAATATCGCAAGAATTGCAACGACCGGCGTCATGGGAGAGAAATCCACGGCAGTTTTTACAAGCAGAATAAGCGCAGCCAGGGCGCAAAGGTAAGAGGTGTATTTCAAATACATGACATTGCAGTACTCAAACGGGGAGCTGATGATCACCGTTTTGAGCAGCTTTCGCAAATAAAACAATATAAACCAGCCAATGATGCCGCTTATTTCCAAAAACAAAAATGTCACCAGGTGATCCTTCGAGTGGCCTGCAAAAAAATTACTGACACCATCAGGCCCGAACAACCAGAAAAAAGGCAAGGCAATGAGAAGCAGCGCACCCAATATCATCAGACATTCGATCATCCTTTTGAGGATCAAAGGGATGTTCCAACCGCGATTGCCCATCGTGCACCTCCGTTTTTTGAGAGAATAGCACAATATCTTACCAAAGTCAACAAATATTTATCGCCTATCAATAAATCCAAGAGGGTCATGTCACCCAAAAACTGTGCAGAATTGCGGATGAATTTTTGTTCTTTCGGGTAAAACCCCGCACTTACTGCACCGCGACCCCAAGGTTTGTCGCAATACCGGGCGAAAAAACCAGCCTCAATCAATCATATATTCCTTCAAATCCAAGTTTCCTTGGCTTGGTGTCCCAAAAAACGTGAATATATGTGTTATACTTGAATGCGGAAAGGAAGGATATTAACTGTATGGATGCATTCATTTATGCGGCAGCGGGCATAAGCCTTGCTCTGTCCGCAGCGGTGCTTGTTGCCGTGTTGTCAAGGAAAAAACAACAGACAGACTTAAGCAGCGCGCAGGCCAAGCTATTGACGCTGGTGGGAGAATTGAAACAGCAAAGTGAAGACAGCGCGTACCGGCTTCGGCGTGAAGTGGTGGAAATGTTCGGCATGCTTGGCGAGAGTTTTTCTAAAACCCTTTCGGATACGGCAGCCGCAAACCTTGGCAGTATGGAAAGTTTGCGCTGCGCGGTTGAAAGACAGTTAAAAGATATGTCGGATGCCAACGAACGGCGGCTTGAGCAAATGCGTAAAACAGTGGATGAGCAGCTTTCGGAAGTGCTGCAAAAAAGGCTGACGGGTTCATTTAAACAAGTCTCCGATCAGCTCGAGCAGGTGTTCAAGAGCATGGGCGAAGTGCGTACTCTTGCAGCGGGCGTAGGTGACTTGAAACGTGTTCTTTCCAATGTGAAGGTACGCGGCACTTTCGGCGAAGCCCAGCTTGGCAGCCTGCTCTCCGCCATGCTTTCCCCCGTTCAGTATGTCAAAGACGCTGTGATCGGCACCGGACGCGAACACGTGGAATATGCCATCGTTCTCCCGGGCCAAAACGACGACAAGATGCTGCTTCCTATTGACTCAAAATTTCCGATGGAAGACTTTATCCGCAAGGAGGAGCTGCAAAGCACCGGCGACCGCGAACTTGCAAAAAATGCGCTCAAAGCGCTCGGCAAAAGCCTGATCTTTGAAGCAAAGCGCATCAGCGAAAAATATATTCTGCCTCCTGCAACAACGGATTTCGCCATCATGTACCTGCCAACCGAAGGCCTTTACGCTGATGCCATTGCGCTCGGCATCTCCGACGTGTGCCAACGCGAATACCGTGTCACGATAGCCGGCCCATCCACGCTCACAGCCCTTCTCTCCAGTCTGCAGATGGGTTTTCGCACGCTTGCTGTCGAAAAACAGTCGGGCGAGGTGCTTAAGCTGCTTGACGCTACGCGCAAGGCGTTTTCAGGCTTCACCGATGCCATAGACCGCACGCAGCGCAGCCTCAGTGCCGCGCAGAACAATCTTGATGATGCATCCAGAAAATCACGCCGTATTGAAAAAGAGCTGTCGCGGATAGACGGCATTGAGCCAAAATCGCTGCCCGAGTAACCGGTCAGCTCAAAATGTAAAGGCTGCTGACCAGACAGCAGCCTTGATGTGCAGCATGATTCTTTTTAAAGTGTACTGTGGTCAAACTGTTATTGAGCAGCCTTTGCGCTTGGCAGATACCTGCTGATGATGGACTGGACACCCGCGCTGTCCAGTGTGCCTGTAAAAAAACCGAGGATAGCCAGTAAGGCTACGGCGATATTCTCGTTGTCGATATTGATGTTCACATTGCCGATCTCCTTGAAAACCGTCTTCTGGTTTTGGTCTGCATCCTGCGACTGCGCTTGAGCCTGAGCCTGGTCTTGTTGCTGCCGCTGCCACAGCTGGTAACGCCTGTTGCAATAACAACACATAATTTTATCCCTCCATTAAGATATATCTATAATATTATATTTTCATATTTGCATTGTTGTTACGGTATGAATTTGCTTCTTTTTATTTTATTGCTCGTATCAAATCGTTTTTTTTTCATGCTGTACTATGCGCATCAGACGATTCTTTTTATTGCCGGCATAACCTGTAGAGAGACTGTATACTCCGGTGTTTAAGCCCAGCGCTTCCAACGCGGGAACCTGCACCGTACAAAAAGCACACATGCACCAAAAAAAGGCCTTCTGCGTAGTATAGATTGAGCCTTAAAACTAGGGGATACCTATTAATCTATCAAGGAGGATGCTATATATGGGGTATGATTGTGGATTTGGCGGTTTTGGCGGCAATTGTTGCTGGCTGATTATTCTGCTGCTTTGCTGCTGCGGCGGTTTTGGCGGCGCTGGAGATGCCTGCGGCCCGGGCTTTGGCGGCGGGTGCAGCTGCATCATATGGATTCTCATTATCCTTTGCTGCTGCGGAGACGGCTTTGGTGCCGGCTGCGGCTGCGGTCCTGCGAAGTGCTAAGCACGCTTCCCGGCGTCACAAAAAGCATCAGCTGAAAAGTCATGATGTGACAGCACCAACATATGCACAAACCGTGTGTACTGCGAATGTTGTTATGGGGGGGCTTTTACACAAGCCCTCTTTTCTTACTCAAAAAGCTGGCCTCTCGAGTTGGACAATCAAACGCTTTTGGGCGCGGCGCCGATCTTCTTATACACCTTGCGCAGCATCTTTGAAGCGTTGGTGAAGGCCCGCTCCGCATTGCTCTGTATCACTTCGTTCAGATAGGCTTTGTCGCTGCGGACCTGGGCAAACCGTTTCTGCAAAGGCGCAAGTTCTTCACAGACCGCATCTGCGACACGCGCTTTGAGCACACCGTAGCCCTGGCCTTCGCATTCGCGTTCGATCTCACCAAAGCTTTTTCCTGTCACGGCGCTGTATATGGACATCAGGTTAGAGACGCCCGGCTTGTCTTCAGAGAACCTCACCTGCCCGTCCGAATCTGTCACGGCGCGCTTGATCTTTCGCTGCACAGCGTCAGGCGCATCAAGCAGTGAGATATACGCATTCTCATTCTCATCCGATTTGCTCATCTTCTCGGTGGGTTCGGAAAGGCTCATGATGCGCGCGCCTGCTTTGGGGATATACGGTTCGGGCACGGTAAAAACATCGCCGTACAAGTTGTTAAAACGCTGTGCAATATCGCGTGTAATCTCAAGATGCTGTTTTTGATCCGCGCCCACGGGCACAAGGTGCGTGCCAAACAGCAGTATATCGGCTGCCATCAGTACGGGATAGGTATAAAGCCCTGCGTTGATGTTGTCCGCATGGCGCTCGCTCTTTTCTTTGAACTGTGTCATGCGCGAGAGCTCTCCGATATAGGTATAGCACGACAAAACCCACATCAGTTCAGCATGGCACGGCACGTGCGACTGAAAATAGATCGTGTTTTTCTGCGGGCTCAGGCCGGCAGCAAGCAGCATCGACAGCGTATCGAGACAGCGTTTGCGCAGATCCGCTGCGCTCTGCCGTACCGTCAGCGCATGCATGTCCACCACACAGTAATAGCAGTCATATTCGTCCTGCAGTTTGACCCAGTTTTTTATGGCGCCGAGATAGTTGCCGATGGTCAGCACGCCTGAAGGCTGCACGCCCGAAAATATGGTCTGTTTCATGTGTCCTCCCCGTATATGACTGTGTCGATGATGTCTGCTCTGCCATCTTCACTGATAAAAGCGATGATATCCTGCTTAGACTGCAGCGCGGCACTTGCGTTGACAGCGGCAAGCGCGAACCCAAGCTGCGCCTTTTGCCATTTGTTGTCCTCGCTGCATTCAATGACGGAAACGTTGAAGCGGTTCCTGATACGCTCTTTC
The DNA here is from genome assembly GCA_040768905.1 of Christensenellales bacterium. Classification (GTDB taxonomy): domain Bacteria; phylum Bacillota; class Clostridia; order Christensenellales; family SZUA-584; genus SZUA-584. Next base: position 366,309 of record JAXGMA010000001.1, on the reverse strand, counting down.
AAGCTGCGTACGACGCTGCGCCGTTCCTTTAAGCTTCCTGAGCAAGGTATATGCAACACCACCTCAAAGCATGCGGTGTACAATCTAGATCACCCCGAGTACAGCTTTTTGCAGCGCGTCTTTCTCGTAAACCCCCGTGTGGCGAACCGGTTTTGTTTCCAGCGCGGCAATCTTAAGCGGCAGGGATAAGCCTGTCAGCTCGGAAAGGCGCCGCGCTGCGTCGAAACCTGTGAGCCCCTCCGCCTGCACGCCGAGGCAGCACAGCACATCTTCGGGGAACTTATACGGAGACGCAGTAGAGACGATCACTGTTTTTGTCCGATCCCCAAGCTTTTTATATTTTTCAAAAACGCCCATGGCCACGGCAGTGTGCGTATCCGGGAGATAGTTTTTTTGTTCAAACGTCCGGCGGATTGTCTGTGCCGTCTCGTCCTCATCGCACCAGTCCGCGTAAAAGTCAGCATCAAGTGCAGCCTGCATGGCCTTGGGTATATCAAACCGGCCTTCTTCTTTAAGCCGCTGCATCATAGCCGAGACTGCTGCCGCATCACGGCCCATAAGCTCGAAAACAAGGCGCTCCAAATTGCTTGATATCAGTATATCCATGGAGGGCGACATGGTCTTGAAAAACGGCCTTTCAAGGCAGTAGCTGCCTTGCTTGAAAAAATCAGTCAGTATGTTGTTTTTATTGGACGCACAGATGAGGCGTGCAACAGGCAGTCCCATGCGTTTGGCATAGTATGCGGCAAGTATATTGCCGAAGTTGCCGGTGGGAACAACAAAATTGATGCGCTCACCATAATTGATCTCGCCGTGCGCAACAAGCTGGGCATAGGCGCTGAGATAATACGCGATCTGCGGCGCGAGGCGCCCGAAATTGATGGAGTTTGCGGACGAGAGGCTGTAGCCTTTGTGTGCCGCCTGCGCATTGAACACAGCATCGGTAAACATGGCCTTGACAGCATTCTGCGCATCATCAAAATTGCCGCGCACCGCCATCACATGGGTATTGCTGCCCTCCTGCGTCACCATTTGCAGACGCTGCATGTTTGAAACGCCATCATTTGGATAAAAAACAACGATACGTGTGCGCGGCACATCGCAAAACCCTTCCAGCGCCGCCTTTCCGGTATCGCCTGATGTTGCGACAAGGATAAGCAAATTTCCACTTTCTCCCATAGCAGCAGCCATAAGCCGCGGCAGCACGGAAAGCGCCATGTCTTTGAACGCGAGCGTGGGGCCGTGCCAGAGCTCAAGCACGTATTCGCCGGATGCCATTTTGACGACAGGCGCCACTGACGGATGCCCAAAGCTTTTGTAAGCTTCTCTTGTGATTGCCTCAAGCCCTTCTATTTCATCAAAAAAGAGGCCGAGGACACGTGCACTGAGCACGGGATAATCAAGTGCAGCCTTTTCACTCAGCTCAGGTATTTGGGGAAATGTTTCGGGCACATAAAGCCCGCCGTCCGGTGCCATGCCCGCAAGCATCGCCGCCGATGCGCTTATGCGTTCTGAACTGTTTCTTGTGCTGACCAGTTTCATCCAATCCCTCCGTGTTTATGCCAAACCTGTTGCGGCTCTGCCACAACAAAACCGCGCAAAACGGGACCGCCGCCCAGCAGGCAGCAGGCTGTTCTCCGCCTGCGCAGATATCGTTCTTCTAATTCATTATGAACTCTTTCAGATGGCCGGGGACTTCATCATCACCGCTGACCACGATATACGCGTCAATGCCTTCGAAGACAAAGTCGAAACGCTCAAGCAGCGTTTTTAAGTCTTCGCTGTCGTACCTGGCCATTTTTTTAAGGCCATCTATGTAAATTGAAGAAATATCGAAATCACGGGAGAGTATGCCGCATACAAAACCATAGAGCTTGTCAGTTGTGTCGATGCTGTATTCAGATGTGTTGATAAAACGGATCTGGTGTTTTAAGTCGTACATACAACGGTTGTTGTCATCAAGATAGACGATGTTTCCTTTTGCGTTTTCGACCTCTGCGTTTGCCATACTGAGCAGCTTTTTGGATTTTCCGCTGCCTTTCTTGCCATAAATCAAACGGATCATACTGGCATCACTCCTTTTGGTTAATTTCTTCTTTTAATTATACAATGGCTGGCAACAATAATCTACTCTCCGGCATGACATTTTTCACTGAAAATTAAAAAAGAGCCGCCCAATACACGGGCAGCTCCATTGATGACAGTGTTTAGTCTTCTTCTGCATCCTTTTTAGCCTGCGCGATAACCTTTTCAGCCAGGTTCCCGGGAAGTTCTTCATAACGCTCGAACGTCATCTTAAACGCGCCGCGTGCCTGCGACATTGACCGCAGATCAGTCGCGTACTTGAATACTTCAGCCAGCGGCACTTCAGCCGAAACTTCCTGAAGGCCGCCCGAGACGGGGTTCATGCCAAGTATGCGGCCGCGGCGGCGGTTGATGTCTCCGATGATATCGCCCATGTATTCATCAGGAATGGTGACGACAAGTTTGTAGATAGGTTCAAGCAGCGTCGGGCTGGCCTCTGCGCAGCCTTTCTTATATGCCAGGCTAGCAGCGACCTTAAAAGCCATTTCCGAAGAATCCACGGGATGGTATGATCCGTCCACAAGCGTCGCGCGGATATTGACCATCGGATAACCCGCGAGCACACCGCGCACAAGGCTCTCTCTTAACCCCTTTTCGACGGCAGGTATATACTGGCGCGGCACAACGCCGCCGACGATCTTATCGACAAATTCAAACGGCTCAGCCGAATCGAAAAGCGGCTCAAACTCTATCCACACATCGCCGAACTGGCCATGTCCGCCCGACTGCTTTTTATGCCGCCCCTGAGCCTTGACTTTCTTTTTGATGGTTTCGCGGTATGGTATCTGAGGATCGGAAAGCTGTGCTTCCACCCCGAACTTGTTATGCAGCTTTTTGCAGATGACTTCAAGATGGAGCTCTCCAAGGCCGCTGACCAGCGTATCTGAGGTTTCTGTCTGCTTGATCACTTTGAAAGTCGGGTCTTCCTCTTCAAGCCTGTGCAGGCCGGCAAATACTTTTTCTTCCTCTCCCTGTTTTTTGGCCGTCACAGCCAAAGAGATGCACGGCTCAGGAAAAACGATATCCGGGAACACAACGACGTTCTGTTCGTCGCAAAGTGTTCCTCCGGTTTCGGTGTGCTGCAGTTTGGCCAGTGCGCCGATATCGCCTGCCGTCAGTTTTTCGACGACGACCTGCTTTTTGCCGCTCATCACGTATATCTGGCCGAATTTCTCCGCCTTGCCCGTGTTCCCGTTTTTGATGGCCTTGCCGGCAGCAAGTTCGCCGCCGAGGACTTTGAAAACAGAGAGCTTCCCAACGAATGGATCTGCCACGGTCTTATAGACCTGCGCCGCAAACGGCTGCTTGGCATCCGCTGTATAAGTGACTTCTTCGCCTTTCGGGGTTTTGCCGGAAGTGCTGATCGTTTTGTCAGGAGACGGCATGAGCGCGGCAAGGCTGTCAAGCAGCAGCGATATCCCAAGATGCGGCGCAGCCGCCCCTACAAATACCGGGACCGCGCTGCCAGAAGCGATACCTTCTTTAATGCCCTTGATAATATCTTCTTTCGTGAGCTCCTCACCCGCGAAGTACTTTTCCATCAAAGCTTCATCATTTTCAGCGGCATTTTCGATCATTGTTTCTCTGATTTGAGCCGCCTTGTCCGCCAGGTCGGCCGGCACATCGATGGGTTTGACTTTTTTGCCGTCAAAAGCATAAGCCTTCATATCGACAACATCGAGAATGCCTTTAAACTCAAGCCCCTGGCCGATGGGCAGCTGCATCAGCGTGATGCGCGTGCTGTATTTATCTTTTAACGCTTCAACTGTCTTGTCAAAATCAACATGCTCTTTATCCATCTGGTTGATAAAAAACGCTCTTGGAAGATGCTTTTCGCTGCAGGCATCCCATGCTTTTTCCGCGCCGACGCTCAATCCGGAAAGCCCGCTAATCACGATGAGCGCGCTTTCGGCAAGGTAGTAGCCCGATGTTGCATCACCAATAAAATCAAAATAACCCGGCGTATCTATGATATTGAGCTTTGTGCCGTTCCATTCAACAGGAGCTATCGCAGAACTCAAAGAGATGTGTCTTTTTATTTCCTCAGGATCAAAGTCCATCACCGTGTTGCCGTCTTCCGTTTTGCCCTGTCTGTCGATCGCCCCGCTGCAGAAAAGCATGGCTTCTGCCAAAGTCGTCTTTCCTTCGCCGCCATGACCGACCAATGTCACGTTTCTTATGTCTCCCGTGCCGTAAAATTTCATACCATTCCTCCAACTTTTCGCCAACCAGCTCTTATCGATATTTTACTGATTAATTATGATTCCCGTTTATTCTAACAGAAAGGTATTGAAAAATAAATAGGTTTTTTAGTGATTAAGGTGGAAATCAAAAGAGAACTGTGCCATAATAGCCTAAGAAAATATCAAGGAGTGTATAAATGAACACAGATAATTCTACAGTTGCTGAAAAACGCAAGTTTACAGATAAGCAGCTTCGTATCCTGCAGGTCTTGTTTGGCTTGTTGTCAGCCGCCGCACTCGTCGCCGCGATTTATCTTCCCAGAGTTTTTGACGTGCCGGAAGGTGATATCCTCAATTATGTGTTTGTCGCGGTTTTTCTGGTGGTCATGCTTGGGCGCCGCTCCATTGAAAACAGATACCGCCTAAGGCTCGGCCTGTTCTCGCTTTCGTTAATGGTGGGCGTACTTGCAGGCATCATCTTTTTTGTGATCTCGATGCTCAATACGCTAAACTGGAGCGTGCAAGCTGAGATCATGGTCATCGCAGCTCTTGTGCTGCTGTTGCTGGCCGCCATCATCGTGCCGGCGATACGCTATTTCAAGCGCAAAGAAAAAGGCACGCTGCAGCCCATCCGTCTGCCTGAGCCCAAAGAACCTGAAGAAAAAAAGAGCGAAGTGGCTGATGAAACCGAGGACGATGATGCGTATGACGGGCCGATGACCATTGAGCAGCAGATCGCGGCTATGACGCGTGAACTTGATGAGAAAAAACAAAATGATCATCAAAAAGAAGAGTAGATAAAAAAGCCGGCATAAGCCGGCTTTTTTATTGCTGCCTGACAGCAGAAGCGTATTTCGTGATATCGTCTAAGGGCGCAGGTGTGACCAGGCGAAATACCTGCGCTTCCTGCTCCCAATAGACGGTCTTCGTGGTGTTGTCGGTGAAGACATAATAACCATTATTTTCAGAGAACATTTCCAGGCCGCCGTAAACCCGCATAATCTCGCCTTGTGCGCCTCCCCCTTGGACGCTGTAAAGCCATTCAAAGTAATACCATTCGCCGCCTGCAAGACGGTATGAGAACAGGACAGATGAGCTGGTATCTGCGATGGCCTCAAAGCTGGCTCCGTCCGGCAATACAGCCGGTTTGAAATAATCCGCCCCAAAAAAAGCGGCAAAAATCGGCTCGCTGTCATAAGACCGCGGACTGCGGGTACTTTCATCTTCAGTCTTGGCATCGGCAGGCGCTTTTGCTTCGTCGCGCAAGGCTTCGGCCATGCCGCCCTCAGCCTCAAAATCCCTTGGCTCTTCGCGGGGTGCCATTTCCATCGTCAGTGATTCCTCGGCAGCTGAATCCGCAGAAAACATCAGTGATTCCTTTGGCATCGCTTCGGATCTGTCCGTGCCCATACCGCCCGTTGCAAATACGGCCACCAAAACGACCGCGGCAGCAGCCACAGCCGTTGCCGCAGTCACGTAAGCATAAACAGGCCGTTGTCTTGCTTTTCTTAATGCCGATACTGCAAGCCCGGGCGGCGGTTCTACTTCAGCCAGCGTGCCGAGCGCATGTTTTAACCTTATGGCTTCATCAAGCGTTTTTTTGCAAACGGCACAAGTATCAAGATGCTGCTCAAGCTGCCGCGTGTCGTCGGCCTCAAGCAAACCCTCAATATATAGATCTATATTTTGTTGTGCAGCCCTGCAATCCATCTTAAACATCCTTATACAGCTTCGATCATAAGACGTGCGAAACAAAAGCTTTGTTCCGAATATGACCGTCCGTTTTCATATTAAATATATAATATAGGCGCCGTACCTGCACAATAGACCATACACGCCCTTTTAGCCGCATTTGGAATAGCCGCATGACCGGCAGACAACACATCCGCTTTCATGTTCGAGCGGCGATGCGCAATCCGGGCACTTGGTGTATGAGACGGGGCTGCTGCCTGTCGTTTCACCGCCCCGCATCCTGACAACACGTTCGAGCACACGCCCTATAGCATCCGGGCAGGACAAAACTTTCAGATCCTTCTGCCTGAGCGTGGAGTGGCAGCGTATACCGCGCAATTGTTCGATGATGCTTTGTTCATCCACACCTGCCCGCAGCGACATAGAGACGATCCGGCTTGTGGCTTCGGATTGCGACGGGCAGCCGCCTGCGCGCCCCACATTGGTGAACACCTCGCATATGCCCTGTGTGTCGTAGTTGACCGTAACATAAAGATTGCCGCAGCCGATTTTGATCTTCTGCGTGATCCCTTTTGTGATTTCCGGGCGTTCGCGCGGTATCATTGTGCCTTCTTCGGCAAGTTCTGCTTTGCCGACGCTCAGCACCTGCCCTTTGCGGCTGCCGTCACGATAGATGGTCACGCCCTTTAAACCGAGTTCGTATGCAAGCCTGTATACGTGTGAGACGTCGTCCCGTGTTGCCGTTTTGGGAAAGTTGACGGTCTTTGAAACGGCGTTGTCCGTCGCCTGCTGAAACGCGCTCTGCATGCGGACATGGTATTCAGGCGTGATGTCATGGGCGGTCACAAACACGCGCTGCACATCTTTTGGCACTTGCTCTATCCCGTGCAGCGTACCGGCCTGAGCGATTTTTTCCATGAGCGCGCTGGAGTAAAAACCGCGCTGTTTGGCTGTCTGTTCAAAATACGGGTGCACCTCCATAAGCTTGTCGTTATCAAGCACGTTTCGGACATAAGAAATGGCGAAAACCGGCTCTATCCCGCTTGAGACGCCCGCAATGATGGAAATCGTGCCTGTCGGCGCGATGGTCGTTACCGTTGCGTTGCGCATGGCGCCGAATCCCTGCTCTTTGTAAACGCTCTTTTCAAAAAGCGCAAAGCTGCCGCGCGCTTCGCCCAAAGCCGCCGACGCCTCCCGCGCAGTTTTCTGCACAAACGCCATGATCTGCCGGCCTAAGTCTATCGCCTCGTGCGAATTGTAGGGAATGCCCAGCTTAAAAAGCATGTCCGCAAAGCCCATCACACCAAGGCCTATCTTGCGCATCTTCTTCGTGGTCTCTTCAATGATCCCGAGCGGATAGCGGTTGGCATCAATGACATTGTCAAGAAAGTGCACCGCCGTCCTGACCGTTTCGCCGAGTGTGTCATAATCCACTTGACCTCCGTCAACGAACACATTCAAATTGACCGAACCCAAGTTGCAGCTCTCATATGGCAGCAGCGGCTGTTCTCCGCATGGATTTGTGCTTTCGATCTCGCCCGCCGACGGTACCGGGTTGTCCTTGTTGATGCGGTCAAGAAACACGATGCCCGGCTCACCGGTGCGCCATGCCATATCTGTAATGGTTTCAAACACCTGTTTGGCGCGGAGGCTGCCCGTCTTTTTGCTTGTGGCTGGGTCAATAAGATCGTATTTTTTATCCGCCAGCATGGCTTTTAAAAACTTTTCAGTAAGCCCTACGCTGATATTAAAATTGGTCAGCTCAGAGAGGTCACTTTTACAGGTGATGAACTCCAAGATATCGGGATGGTCGACGCGCAGGATGCCCATGTTGGCTCCGCGTCTAGTTCCCCCCTGCTTAACGGCTTCCGTGGCCGCATTGAAAACCTTCATAAAGCTGATGGGCCCGCTCGCCACGCCACCCGTTGATTGCACGCTGGCCCCCGAAGGCCGGATACGCGAGAAAGAAAAACCCGTGCCGCCGCCGCTCTTATGTATCAACGCTGCGTTTTTTAAGCTGTCGAATATGCCTTCCATGCTGTCTTCCACAGGCAGCACGAAACACGCGGACAACTGCCCGAGTTCGCGCCCTGCATTCATCAGTGTGGGCGAATTGGGCATGAATTTCAAAGAGTCCATAATATCAAAAAATGCCTTCGCCGTTTTTTCCACATCACCGCCATACTGTTTGTCCTGTGCCGCGATCGTGTGTGCCACGCGCATAAGCATATCCTCCGGGCTCTCGCAAACACCGTTCTCGTCTTTTTTCAGATAACGGCGCTCGAGCACCACACGCGCGTTTTGCGATAATTCCATTTCTGCCTCCTGCCTACCGTATTATGTTATGAGCTAAAATAATAACACAATATATAGTTTGAATCAATCAATTTACATAAATATCATCATGGCTCAAAATGATGAAAAACTGCTTCGAAGTTTTGTATGCTTTTGTCTCCGCATGATGAAAAAAAAGCCTCGCTGCCCGGGGCAGGCCCTTCGTTCTGTAGTCCCTGTTCAATAAGAACCTGCTCCAGCCGCCGCGCTGTACCGTGTCTTCCGTCGAAAACAACACAGTCTGTATCAAAAGCATGATCGACATAGCTCTTTATATGCGGTTCAACCAACGAATAGTGGGTGCAGCCGATCACCACGGCACCGATTTGGCCGCTGCCAATCGCCGGGATACACTGTCCAAGACAGGCGTGCACATCTGCCTCGCCCATGCGCCCATTTTCAATGCACTCGACAAGCCCGCTGCACCCGACGCTTACCACCCGATCCTGCGCACAAAGGCGTTCGATCAGCCCCAAATACCGTGCCTGCGTGACAGTCGCAGGTGTTGCGAGCACGAGTATTTGGCCTTTGGCAAAAAGTGCGGGCTTTACCGCAGGCTCCATGCTGATCACGGGGATGCTGTACCGCTCACGCATCATGATGACCGCCGCGCTCGTGGCGGTGTTGCAGGCCATCACGATGGCCTTGACACCTTTTTTGTACAAAAAATCACCGGCTGCCAATGTGAGGCGCTGTATCTGCTCTTCTGTTTTTTCTCCGTAAGGTGCGTTGAGATCGTCTCCGTAGTAGATGAAGTTTTCAAAGGGCATGATCGCACGGGCGGTTTTGAGCACACTGATACCGCCCACGCCCGAATCAAAAAAACCGATGGGTTTGCTGTTCATTCTCTCTCCGCCGATATATGATGGTTCAATTATACTCCACCAAAGCAGCAGAATTCAACTTTTTTTCGGCTCGAGAACGCGGCTCAACGCAAGCGCTATATACCGCGTGGCATTGAGCGCCTGTTCAAGCGAGTTGGCGTTATGCCCCACTTCAACCAACAGGCACATATCTGAAACATGCTGGTTATAACGTCCTGTTTTAACGCGGATAGGGCGCGTAAAGCCCTTTTTGATCGATTCCAGCTGATTCGTCACAGCGAGTGCAAGCTTGTAATTGGACTCATAGTTGGGTTTTGCGCTATGGGCCTCGCCGGTGCCCACCACAAACATGATGCGTGCGCAGGGCTGCCCGTTTATCGTCACATAATCCTGGCTGCCTTTAGCGATGTCTCCGTAGGCGTCGCGGTGTACATCAATAAAAACGCTGATGGAAGCATTGTCCCGCTCGTATTTTTTCATAGTCTCAAGCGAACGTGTATAAGCGGTCCCAAGCTTGGGCGGCTCGTGGTTTGTCATGTTATGCATCACGGAAAAGCCGTGGCTTTCAAGCTCTTTTTTGAGCCTTGCTCCCACCGCCACCACTGAACTGCCGATCTCAGCGGTTCTCCATGCCGATGCTTCCACATATTCCTTTCCAATGATCTGGCGGTATGCCTCCTGCGTGTGGGTATGGTAGATGAGTATCTGAGGACCGTTTTTATTAATAATGAACTCTTTGGGCACATCGCTTGCGAACCCCAGTATCTCCAGCTTGATATCGTCGGGCAGCACATCAAAGAAAATATCTGTCTGCGGCAGATCAGCCTCAATACGTTCTTGCGCGCTGATCTCCTCTAAGTCCATGCCATATATCACGGGCAGCTCTGTACCCAGTATCAGCCGCGGGTCTATCACCCCAGCATCGAATATGGCATCGTAACCAGATGCGTCGATGCGTTCGGGCAGCTTAGAAATGCCGGCGGCAGTCATACGAATAGGCTTCCCCCCCGCGTTTGCCGCAAAAACCGCAGAAAGCATCAACCCTAAAACAATGCCGGCCGCCAAGACTGCCTGCACAAAAGAGTACGGCGTTCCCGTTGTTATACAGCCTCTTTTTTTCATTGGTCTGTCACGGCGCGATGGTCTGTATGTCATCATATTTGCACTCCTTTAAGACAAGGCTATGCAGCGCTGTGATGATATATACGCATGTTATTCAGTGCATATAACGCCGTGTTTCCTCAAGCGTCAAGTTGCTGTGCAGCGCAAGGTTGAGCGCATCAGCTATGATCCGCGCAATGTCTCTGACCACTTTATCGATCTCTTTGGGCGTCACGATCATATCAGCCCCCGGTGCATCTGCCATCGACGATATCATGCGCTGCAATGCGGGCTTTATCGAGATATCGGCGGGCGTTTTATCCAAGGCTGCATTCAAAATGTCCTGCGCGATGGTGGACGCATACACAACGAGCGGCACACCGACGGCCAGCACGGGCACGCCAAGCGTCTGCCTGTCGAGCGCTTTTCTTTTGTTGCCGATGCCCGCACCGGGCGAAATGCCCGTATCAGCCACCTGCAGCGTGGTGCGCACGCGCTCTATGCTGCGTGAGGCCAGCGAATCCACCGCGATAACGAGCGCGGGCTTTAGCAGGCTGACCACGCCTTCGACGACCTCGCCTGTCTCAAGCCCGGTGTTGCCCAGCACGCCCGGCGATATGGCGCTCACGTTCCCGATACGTTCATCGATCTCGTCCGGTGCGTATTCATGCATATGCCTTGTGACAAAAACAGCGTCGCACACCGCGGGGCCGAGTGCATCCGGCGTGACGCTGCGGTTGCCAAGCCCCACGACAAGCACAGGTCCGCGGACAGCGTCACCTGCCATGTGTTTGATCTCGTCCGCCAGTGTTCTTGCGCATGCCTCATCCACTGTCACGTCGCCCTGCGCGAGCTGCGCCGCCTCTATCGTCACATACGTGCCCATCTTTTTGCCAAGCGCTTTTTCGCCTTCCTGAGACGATATTGTGACACGCACGCGATGAATGCCCTGTGCCACATCGTCACCCAATACTTCAACACCGGGTATCTGTTGTTCTATGCCTGCCGCCTCCATAGCAAGATCAGTCCGTATCATGCTGTTTCCTCCAATATTTTTATGTGTTTAGTATTCGCAGGGCAGAGGCAAATATGAGAAAAAACCTCGCTCAATAATTCTTATCATAAAAATATCTTTTTGCTCTTTCATTTCCTGTTTTAATCCCTGTTATCTGTTATTCCTGCCCTCAAAGTGGTACAATAGGCGCAGAAGGAGGGGATGGATATGGCTATAGAATACGCATGCATCATGCCGCACCCGCCGCTCATCGTGCCCGCTGTCGGCAGAGGACAGGAGCAGGCGGTCAAGGCCACTTCCGCCGCGCTCGAAAAGGTTGCGCGCAGGATCGCGGCATTAAAACCTGACACCATCATTCTTTCAACGCCGCACTCGGTGATGTACGGAGACTATATACACATTTCACCGGGCAAAACCGCAGCCGGAGACCTTGGCCGTTTCGGTGCGCATGATGTCCGCATGCAGAAAAACTATGACCCAGAACTGGTCGCTAAGATCAGCGATACGGCCTTTGAAGACGGCATCCGCGCAGGTACGCTTGGGGAAAAAGACAAGCAGCTTGACCATGCTACGCTGGTACCGCTCTATTTTGTCGATCAGCACTATACGGGCTACAATCTCGTGCGCGTATCATTGTCCGGACTGCCCTATGCTGATCATTACCAATTCGGGCAGTGCGTCGCCAAAGCGTCCAAGGCTCTTGGCCGCCGCGCCGTGTTCATCGCAAGCGGAGATCTCTCGCATAAGCTCAGTGCAAGCGGCCCCTACGGATATGCCCCGGAAGGCCCGCAGTTCGATGCCCAATGCACAGCGATCATGAAAAGCGGTGATTTTGCACAATTTCTCGAGTTTGACGAATCTTTTTGCGATGCCGCCGCAGAGTGCGGCCTGCGCAGTTTCATCGAGCTGGCCGGTGTACTGGACGGACGCGCAGTCACCCCATATTTTTACTCGTATGAAGGGCCTTTCGGCGTGGGTTACGCTGTCTGCGGCTTTGAAACGGGCGGCGCTGACGAAAACCGGCGTTTTCTTGAACGCTATGAGCAAGCGCACAAAGAAAAGCTCGCACAGCTGAAAAATGACGAAGACGCCTATGTACGGCTTGCTCGCCTTTCACTTGAAACGTATGTCAAAACGGGCAAACATGCCAAGCTGCCCGAAGGCCTGCCCGATGAGATGCGCAAAACGCGTGCGGGCGTATTTGTTTCACTCAAAAAGCACGGACGTCTGCGCGGCTGTATCGGCACCATCTCGCCCGTCGAGCCCTCGGTCGCACAGGAGATCCTGCGCAACGCCGTCAGTGCGGGCACGGGAGACCCGCGTTTTGATGTGATAGAAGCACAAGAGCTGCCTGAGCTTGTGTACAGCGTGGATATTCTTGGAACGCCCGAACCCATTTCGTCTTTGGATGAGCTTGATACGAAGCGCTACGGCGTCATCGTAACAAGCGGTTTTCGGCGCGGCCTACTTCTGCCGAATCTTGAGGGTATCGATACGCCGCAAAAGCAGGTGAAGATCGCACTGCAAAAGGCGCATATCGGTGAAGAAGAAAGCTACAAGATGGAGCGCTTTGAAGTGGTGCGTCACGCAGCGCAGGAGGGGTAAAAATTGAAAAGCATACAGTGCGACATATGCCCGCATCAATGTAAGATGGCCGAAGGGCGCACCGGTTTATGCCGTGCGCGTGAAAACAGAAGCGGTACGGTCATATGCAAAAACTACGGCCATATCACAGCGATGGCCATTGACCCCATTGAAAAAAAACCGCTGAGGCGTTTTCTTCCCGGCAGTTTTATACTTTCCGTCGGCAGCTTCGGATGCAACCTTTCTTGTCCTTTTTGCCAGAACTACGAAATCGCCGGGGCGGACTGTCCGCGGGCAGGCAGCTCTTTCCTTTCGCCCGATGCGCTGCTTGAGCAGGCGCTTGACTGCCCGCAAAGCATTGGCGTGGCGTTTACCTATAATGAGCCGCTGATTGGCTATGAATATGTGATGGACTGTGCGCAGCTGCTCAAACAGAACGGCCAGAAGGTGGTGCTCGTGACCAACGGCTATATCAACGAAGAGCCGCTTTTGTCCCTCCTGCCGTTTGTTGACGCCATGAACATCGATCTTAAAGGTTTCACGGAGAGTTTTTACAAAAAGCTTGGCGGCAGCCTTTCGCCCGTCAAGCGCACCATCGAGCTTTCCGCACAGTACTGCCATTTGGAAGTGACCACACTGATCGTGCCCGGCGAAAACGACAGCGAGGACGAAATGCGCGGGCTCTCAGGATGGCTTTCCGGTGTCGGCAAAGACATTCCGCTTCATGTGTCGCGCTATTTCCCCAGGCATAAAATGACGGACACGCCCCCGACGCCCTTAAGCACCATCTGCGCACTTGCGGATGTGGCACGCGCATCCCTCCGCTATGTGTACGAGGGCAACTGCTGAAGCTCTTATGAATCAATGACAGAAAACTGGAACTCTGATTCTTCGATCGGGCAAGAACCGTTCTCAGCAACCGGGCTTTTTTCCGTCAGGTTTACACCCTGCATCTTTCGCGGTATCGTCACATAGATAAAACTGTACAGATTCTCTTTTTGTTCGGCAGAAAGATCAAGGAATCGTATCCCGACGTTGCTTGTCCCGTCCTTTTCTTTCCTGTTGTAAACGACAGTTCCCGGTATTATGGTGCTGCCGTCAGGCAAACACAAATCTGCTCTTTTTTCCTTTTCAAAGAAATTTGTCTTGATACCGCTCAGTTTGAGCCCGCCGCTTGAGATGTCGCTCACAGTCAATGAATACGCCGCGCCCCCGATATAAAGCTGGCTTCTCATCTTGACAGGAAACCGGTAGTCCTGCCGATCGTACATTCTTTTCAGCACGCTTCGCAAAGCAAAAAACAGCACAAAACCGTTAAAGCAAGCCCAAAACATCGCGACCCATGCGCCAAGGATATTGCTGTATGTCAGGACAATGCCCCACGCGGTATTGACCGCGGCATATATGACACAAAGCGCGATCACTGCAAGTATCACGATCTGAATTTTGAGCTCTCTCCTGTCTTGTTTCTTCAGCGATTTTTCGACCGTTTTGGGCGTCACGCGGAATATATTCCTTTTCGGCAGAAAAAACGTGAGCGAGGCTTTGATAAAAGTCACCATTTTGAGCATATTGTACTGTTCAACGGCAAAGATCTTGAAATACCCCCTGCCAAGCAGTTTTATTGATAAGGTGGTTAATAAGATATACGGCACCCAATGAAGCAGAAACTCATAGCCGCTTGTCACCTTTACAGGCATCATTCCTGTAACCAGCAGCACCAGCGGTGCCAGAATGAAAATGAGCTTTTGATAAGCATCAAAATACGTGAAAATGGCCGCAAAATGCGACAGCCGCTGCCTGATCGTCAGTCCGCGTTTAAAAAGCGGATTGTCGCTGCTGAAAAATATCTTCATTGAGCCCTGCGCCCAGCGAAGCCGCTGCACATTGAATGCGTTAAGCGACTGGGGCGCTATCCCATATGCCAGTACTTCATTATGATAGCGTATTTGCCAGCCCTTGGCGTTAAGCCTGATAGACGTCAGAAAATCTTCTGTGACGCTTTGTGTCGCGACTCCTCCTATATCTTCCAAGGCATCTCTGCGGATGATGGAAGGGCTGCCGCACCAGAAAGCCGCGTTTATCCTGTCTTTGCCCGGTTGTATCACATGGTAAAACAGCTGCTGTTCATGCCATTGATAGGACATCTTGCTGTGCTGCACAGAATCAAGATTGTAAAACTCCTGCGGCAGCTGGACGATAGCCACTTTTGGATCTTTAAAATAACCTATTGTCTTATCAATAAAATCCGGCTGCGGCACCATATCGGCATCAAGGACCACAACGAACTGGCCTTTTGTTTTTCTTAGCGCTTCGTTTATATTGCCTGCTTTTGCGTGCTTGTTTTCAGTGCGGTAAAGATATTCGCACCCGATTCGCTGCGCAAGCGCTTTGACTTCCGGCCTGTTGCCGTCGTCAAGTACATATGTCGTATGGGGGTATCTTATGCCTTTGCAGCCTACCAGCGTGGCTTCAAGGACTTTGATGTCCTCATTGTATGTCGGCACAAACACATCAACGTTTGCGCCTTCAAACGGTGCTGGCCGCTTGCGCGGCTGCGTGTTCCATGTCATCATCGAAAACAGATAAAAATTGATTAGGCCGTGGATCTCGGCGATTAAGAATACGATGGAAAAGATGAGCGCAGCTTCATTGAGCGTAAAAGCCGATCTCCACCAAATATAATAGGCATTGAATAAACCTGTTGCAACAACCAGCGCACGTATCGTGCCTTTTTTTAACAGCGGCATCACAATCTCCCGAAGAACGATATCTTCTAAAATAAAACAATTTCATGGAACGAAAAAACATAGTATATTTAGTCAAACAAATAATAAACAAAATTTCTCTTGTTGAAACAAACGCAGTCATAATTTTCAAAAGGTTGTTTTATCTGCTAGTGTTTCTTATCTTCTTCAATAGATGCGCGGTATCATCCTTTCGGACATGCATTTTAGCGGTATGCCAGCAAACAAAAATAAAAAAACTTGTTAGACGGGTCAATTATCTGTATACTCATTGTGGAAAGTCTATTTTAATCAATAGAGGGAGAAGACAAAGTGGATCTGTTTAACAAATGTTATACCTTTATGGACGCGAAAAATGCTATCGCAGCGGGTATATACCCTTATTTTCATGCGCTGCACACCGCGCAGGATACTGAAGTCGTCATGGACGGCAAACGCATCATCATGATAGGCTCAAATAATTATATGGGTTTGACGAGCGATCCGCGCACAATCAGTGCCGCAAGAGAAGCTCTTGAAAAATTCGGGACTGGCTGCTCCGGATCGCGTTTTTTAAACGGCACTCTCGTACTGCACGAACAGTTGGAGGAAGAGCTTGCAGATTATTTTCACAAAGAAGCGGCTCTGACTTTCAGCACAGGCTTTCAAACCAACCTTGGCGCCATTTCAGCAGTTGTCGGAAGGCATGATTATATCATCAACGACGACGAAAACCATGCAAGCATACTCGATGCCTGCCGTTTAAGTTTCGTCAAAAACGTGCTGCGCTATGAGCACAGCAATATGGACAGCCTTGAGGAGCGTCTTCAAAGGCTGCCTGAGGATGCCGGTAAGCTGATTATCACGGACGGCGTGTTCAGCATGAGCGGCGATATTGCCAAACTCCCCGAAATCGTAGAGCTTGCCAAAAAGTATAAAGCGCGCCTGATGGTAGATGACGCACACGGCGTGGGCATGATAGGCGACTGCGGTCGCGGCACGGCATCGCATTTTGGGTTGGAGAATGAGGTCGACCTCATTATGACAACGTTCTCGAAATCGCTGGCGTCTCTTGGCGGCTGTATCGCCGGCGAGGAGGATGTGATCGATTATATCAAGCACCGCTCTCGGCCGTTTATTTTCAGCGCATCGCTTCCGCCTTCAAATGCTGCTGCCGCGCTTGAGTCTGTGCGTATCCTAAAAGCCGAACCGGAGCGCCAAAAAGCGCTGATCGATATTTCGAACTACATGCGCGCAAAACTAAAAGCCGCAGGCATACCCACCATTGACGGAGAAACTGCCATCATACCCGTGATGACATACGACATGCAAAGAACGTTTATCATCACCAAAATGCTCTTCGAAGAGGGCGTATATGTCAACCCGGTGATACCGCCGGCTGCGCCCGACGGAGAATGCATGCTGCGGACAAGCTATACCGCCACGCACACGCGTGAGCAGATGGATACGGCCGTGGAAGCCTTCAAGCGCGTATTCGCACAAGTCTGAAAAAACAATATTTAAAAGGCGCCTTATACGCATGGCGCCTTTTTTATTTTCCTCTTGCGTTGAGAGTTTAACAATTGCCGCCGCCAGAGAGGTGCATTTACTGGTAATAATTGATACCGCCTTACTTGGCACATCAGGTCATTTATGACATATTATTCTGCCGACGCAAGAAACGGGATCGCAAAATCCAAAGAATTGAGTATGATGTGCCCGCTGTCCTCCAGATGGATTTTTGCGTCAGGGATAAGCTGACTCAATCTCTTTGCGGCAGAAACAGCATCCACCATATTATCTTTCTTGCCTGCGATGAATAATATCGGCATGGCCAGCGATTTTATCTGTTCATCGCTGAAAACAGGTAATTCGTCCGTCATCGGGTTATATCCGGAGGCAATCAAATTGATAAAATCCTCTACCTCTTTTGGCAGTTTTGCCCCTTGCATGATCGTATCGTCTATCTTTAGCTCCTCACCCTGAAGCATTGATTGCTTTGCTTTTTCAAGAAGTGCGGTGTTTTGACCGGATAAGCCGGACGGAGCCATCAATATCATTTTTGATACGCACTCAGCGTATTTGCATGCAAACCTAAGCGCCATCCAACTGCCAAGCGAATTCCCCATGACAACTGCCTTTTTGATCCCACATGCATCAAACACTTGCTTGAGCCAGTCTGCGTATTCCTCAGAAGTGAGATCCAGCCTGTTTTCATCGCTGTTGCCGGCTTCTCCAACGATATCTACCGCCAGCACATGATGCATTTGCGATAGTGCGCTCATCTCGCCATACCAAAATGCGCTGTTGCTGCACGAACCATGCAGCAGCACCAGCGGCGGATCGTCAGGTTTGCCGCTTTCCAAAACGAAGGTTCTGCCGAATGATGTTTCAACATAACGCCGGTCAAACGGAAAGGTGCTTAGTATCTGATTGTAGCGGGAACGGATCGCATCCCTGCTCTCTTCGGTTTTGAAAACTTTAGTTTTGGCCATCGGAACTTCTCCTTTAGTCATGATCATTCAATAAGGATATGGAACTTATCATGACCTCCATAAATTTTATGCTGCCCCACAGGGTGATACGCACTTTGTTTTCCTCCAGGATATGCTGAGTATGCATCGACGAATTTCCGAATTCCGGCGGCTTTGAACTCAACGCTGCAGTCAGCATATCAATGATATGGATCGCTTCGCTCTTATCATAGACATCAATATCCACAACGGCTGAAACCTTTATTCTTTCATCAACAGGATGTTTTCTTGCCTCTTGATCAGATGCGGCGACCTTGTTTTCACGCTCTGTAAAAGCGCTTAAGTCATGGCCTGTAATGCGCCAGCTCTTTCCAATTTTCGTTGCGCGAAGTTTGCCTTCTCTGATATAACGCTGGATGGTTTTCGGATGAATGCTGAGTATTTTTGATATTCTATCCACCGTATAATATTTTTCCATAGCTGCTTATGTTCCTTATTGTTACTGTTTAACTGCATTTTAGGTAATTATAGGCGCATTGTCAAGAAGTATTTTGATTGTTTTTTGTTGCAGGCAAGAACAAGTCACAGGCTCCGTACGGTGCACGGCACAATCATGTGCCTTTTGGCACAGAGACAAGAGCCCCGTAAGGGGCTCTTGTCATACCATCACTTTTTGAAGTTTATTTATCTTTGAATTGCAGGAAACAACGCTCAGCCGGTTTTGTTGCCGGGTATTTTGACCATGGCGCGCAGCTTGATGCCGTACCATGAACCAAGCCAGGCCTCATCTCCCACTTTGTCGTAGAGCAAAAAGTCTTCCCGCGGGCTGCCGCTGATGCGGGCAAGGAAATAGTGCCTGTGCCCGTCAAAGCCGCTTTTTTTGAAGATCACCCATACATCTTCACCGGGCCTCACGCCGACCTCATCAAGAAACTGCGCGAAACGATCCCCGTACAAAGCTTTAATCTCTTCCCAGCTTGCCATTTCCACCGTTTGCCCGAACTCATCGAGTATACCATCCATGGCCTGCTGCTCATAATACGTATTTTGTGTCATGCCAAAATAGAAAGGATCATCGCCGCCTCTTGACCGGCGGGCATTAGCTTCGGCATCCTCAACAAGAAGGTGCATCACGAGCCTGTTTTCGTCCGTGTTATATGACACCACTTTCAGTGCACAATTCTGGCCGGTATGCTGTGTGCTGCCGCTTTCCGAAATCGCCGCCCATTCGTAATAGCCTTGTATGGCTGTGAAGAAAGCATACATCTCCGACAGCATCATTTTCTCTGCTGTCAGTTCAAACCCTTCGGTTATTGCTGTGACGCTGCACATCGCCCCTACGGGCGACAGAAGGCGCTGGTATTTTTCCGGCAGCGGATCCGGCCAGGGGGGCAAGGGCACATAAGATACCTTGAAGCTGCCGAGTATGATGGCCACCTCGCCCGTGAGTGCATTGGGCGATACCGTGGCAAAGAGCGTATTCTTTAAGAAAAACCGTTGTCCGTTTATCTCCTGATCAAGTTCAAAGCCCGATGAGATGAGCGTTTCCTCATAAGCCATCACATCAGGTAAAGCGACGTCTTTGTAAACCAGCATGAAAGCTTTTTCCGCCTCGGGCATTTCCCGTTCTTCAAAAGAGCCAAATTGCCCGTATGGGAACACAGGTATTGAATAAGCCAGGTTCTGCGGCAACACCTCCGGCCATTCGGGCTTACTATCGTCAATGGTAAAATCAAGATGCAGTTTTTGTGCCTCAAAATCATAAGCGATATCTAGGCTTCGGCTGCCTTTGTAGGCATTGTTGCCCGTAAGATACCAGTTTTCTTTGTCAATCGACTTGAGGAAGTCAAGAAGCGCTGGCAGCGAAATCCCGGCATAGCCTGCGGAAAGCGTGCGCACGCCGCTGCTTTCATCTTCAGTCCATTCGGTTTTGTTTTGTTCGGGCGGCATGGAAAGATTGCCAAGAAGGCTCCTTTGCCCTATATCTTCCGGAGCTTTTGTGGCATCCAGCATCATCTTTACCTGCCCGTCAGCCTTTTTGTCTTCCGGCTTGAGCACACAGCCTGTCAATACAATCAAGCCTAAGAGCACAACCAATGCGGCAATAACAAATTGCTTTATCTTATTATCCATTCTGACATCCTCGCTTATTCACAATTTGATTTTTTCATCATAATAGCCCACTGATCTTAAAAAAGACGCAATCTTAAACACCAAAACATTGACGCCACAAAAATCATTGCATTATACTTTTGCCGCCGTACGATGATTTCAAGATGTCATGTAAGTCTATGAAAAAATTTGATGCTTACAAGAATAATATAATACCAATAACCGTAAAATACAAGAAAATAATTGCTCTTCTATTGGAACTTTGTTTGGCGTAAGCTTACGCAGCAGCTGCTGCTTTAAGTCAGTCGCCGAGTACCGGCCAGCCTTCTTCCTCAAGCACGGCCTTGAGCCCCTTATCGGGGCTGACCACGGTTGGATGCCCGACGATCTTAAGAATTGATACGTCCGAAAGGCTGTCCGCATAGGCGCGGCTTTTATCCCAGTCTACCGAATATTTTGCAAACGCAGCGCGAAGACGCTCTGCCTTTTGGTCTCCGCAGACAATATCAAGCGGCCGCGAGGCGTCCACCACGCCATTTTTGAAATAAAGAGCGGTGCCGATCACTGTATCGAATTTAAGCGCGCAGCCGACATGATCCATCAGCCGCTCATAGCCGCCCGACAACAGCACGGTATGGCAGCCTTCCGCCTGTGCCTTGCGCAGCTGCTCTGACACATTGGGGCGCAATTGTTTGACGATAAGCGCAGCGCACTGCCCGAAAAATGCGTCCACTTGTGCAAATGTCATCCCGGAAAAAATACGCGTGAATCTCTGCAATGCCGTTTTGCGCATCTGCTCACGGGAAAGCGCGCCGTGAAGCCCAAGCTTGTAGCGAATGAACAAACCTGCAAGAGCACAGTATGCGGCACAGAGCCTCCGCTGCGAAAGCTTCTGTGCGCGCCACTGCGTCAGCAGAAACGGCAGCGTGTCTTTGGGGAACAGCGTTCCGTCGAAATCAAATACAGCAAGTACCATCAGCCCTTCTCCGATACGTTTTTCATGCTCAGTGCGATGCGTTTTTTGTTTATGTCCACACTCAGCACCCTGACCTTGACGACATCGCCCGTTTTCACGACATCCATGGGGTGCTTGACGAACTTATCCGCAAGCTGCGAAATGTGCACGAGCCCGTCCTGATGCACGCCGATATCCACGAATGCGCCAAAGTCGGTCACGTTGCGCACAGTTCCTGTGAGCACCATGCCTTCCTTGATGTCCTCTAAGTGCATGACGTCCGACCGGAACACAGGCTGCTCAAAAGCCTCACGCGGGTCGCGCCCGGGTTTTTTAAGCTCCTCTATGATGTCGGCAAGCGTGGGTTCGCCAACGCCTACCATTTCGGCGAGCTTTTTGACATCCCATTCCGAAAGCTTCTGCCGCAGCTGCGCCAGGTCATCGAACGTTTTGAGCTGTGTGTCCGTGATCTTGAGCAATTTTCGAACCGCGCCATAAGATTCTGGGTGGATTGCAGTTGAGTCGAGTATATTTTCCGCGTCGGGTATCCGCAAAAACCCTGCGCACTGTTCAAACGCCTTGCCGCCAAGCCCGCGCACTTTTTTTAACTGTTTACGGCTTGTAAATTGCCCTTCAGTTTCACGCTGCCGCACGATGGCCTGCGCGACAGCAGGCGTTAGGCCTGCGATGTATTTTAACAGCGACGGCGAGGCTGTATTCAAATCGACGCCGACCGCGTTGACACAGCTTTCCACCACGCCGCCGAGCATCTGTGCAAGCCGCTTTTGATTGACGTCATGCTGATACTGCCCGACGCCGATGGCTTTCGGGTCAATCTTCACGAGTTCCGCGAGCGGGTCCTGCAGCCTGCGCGCGATGGATACAGCGCTTCTCAGCGCCACGTCAAAATCGGGGAACTCTTCGGTGCCAAGCGCGGACGCGGAATACACCGATGCGCCCGCTTCGCTGACTATCATATAAACGACCCTCCGCGGCATCGTCTTGATCAGCTCCGCGACGACTGCCTCGCTTTCTTTGGATGCAGTGCCGTTGCCGATGGCGATGATGTCCACGCCGTGCTTTTCAATGAGCGCCGCAAGCTGCTTTTTGGCTTTTTCAGTGTCATGATGCTCCAGCGTCATGTATATGACAGCGGTGTCGAGCACGCGGCCAGTCGGGTCAACAACTGCCGCTTTATTGCCCGTGCGGTAACCGGGGTCAAGCCCCAAAACCGTCTTTTTGCGCACGGGCGGCGCGAGCAGAAGGTTTTTCAAATTCTCCCCAAATACTTTTATAGCCTGTTCTTCGGCAGCTTCGGAGAGCTCGCTTCGCAGTTCGCGCTCTATGGACGGAAATATCAGCCGCTTGTATGCGTCCTCTGCCGCCGTTTCCATATAACGGCTCTGCCAGCCGCTGCGCAGTACACCGCTTTGCACAATGTCCGTTGCGGCCTGCGTATCGGCATCCAGCTTTACGCTCAACACCTTTTGTTTCTCACCGCGGTTGATAGCCAGCACCCTGTGCGGCACGAGTTTTGAAACAGGCTCGGAATAATCCTTATACATATCATAAACACCCGTTTGCTTATCCGCCGCTTTTGTGACGATCGTACCGCCGCGGCGCAGCCATGTGCGCAGCTTTCCGCGCAATGCTGCATCGTCCGCGATCTGTTCAGCCACGATGTCAAGCGCACCGGTGATGGCCTCTTCAATGTTTTCCACCTGCTCGCCTATATAGGCTTGTGCATTTATTTCTAACTGTGCATCGGGCGTTTGCTGCTCGTAAATCAAAATGGCAAGCGGCTCTAAGCCCTTTTCCCTCGCCGCAGTGGCACGCGTACGCTTTTTCGGGCGATACGGACGATAAAGGTCGTCCACCTCTGAGATGCCTTCGGCCGCGTTTATCTGGGCGAAAAGGCCGTCAGTCATTTTGCCCTGCTCGCCTATCAGCCTGATCACCTCTTCTTTGCGGCTGAGCAGCCTCTTTAAATACGCAAGACGGTCTTCCAGACGCCTCAATATCTCATCATCAAGACCGCCCGTGGCTTCCTTTCTGTACCGCGCGATAAACGGAACGGTGTTGCCCTGTTCGATCAATGTGACGGCGCTTTTTGCCTGCGCGTGCCCGATGGAAAGCTCCTTTGCGAGCCTTGCCGCGATGTCGCTCATAAGATGCTCCTCTTGTTTTATGCCGCCGATAAAAACCGGCCTGCCCGATTATAGCATCATCGCCGCCGCAACTTCAAGCTAAGGATGGCTTTCGCCTGCAGTATGCTTGTACCGAAAGCAAAATACGCATATAATGGTGATGAATAAAGGAGATGCTTCATGCAAAAAAGAGTCGCCGCCATACATGACATATCGTGTTTCGGCAAATGCTCACTGACCGTTGCACTGCCCATCATCTCGGCCGCAGGCATTGAGGTTTGTGTGATCCCTACTGCCATTCTTTCCACACACACGGGCGGCTTCTCGGGCTTTACATACCGCGATTTAACTGACGAAATTGGCGGTATTGCAGGGCACTGGCAGACGCTGCCGATACATTTTGATGCTGTTTACACAGGTTTTGTTGGCTCTGTCGGCCAGGTTGATATTGTATGCGATGTGTTTCGGCAGCTGCGCTCTTTTGAGACACTTCTTATCGTTGATCCCGTAATGGCGGACAACGGAGAGCTTTATAGCACATTCCCGCCGGATTTTCCAAAAGCGATGCGCAGGCTTTGCAGCAAGGCCGATATCATCATCCCCAACATGACCGAAGCAGCACTGCTCCTTGATGAACCGTACCTTAAGGGCCCTTATGGCAAAGCCTTTGTGGAGGATCAGCTGATAAGGCTCAGTACGCTAGGGCCAAAGCACGTTGTTTTGACAGGCGTACATTTTGATGACAGCCATATCGGTGCTGCTGTTTATGAGCAGCAAACCGGCATCTTTGAATATGCTTTTTCTGAACGCATCGAGGGCATCTACCACGGAACTGGGGACGTTTTTGCAAGCGTGCTTGTTGCGGCAACTGTGCACGGCCTGCCTCTTGCGGATGCGGTGAAAACAGCGGTTGAGTTTACGGTGCAGAGCATTCGGCGAACGCATGATGCAGGCACTGACCCAAGATTCGGCATCAATTTCGAGCAAAGCCTGCCTGAACTGATGCGCAGGCTCTCTCTTTTATAGCCCTCTCCTTTTCCAGCCTGTGCGTCGTCCGCAATATAAAGAAAACCCGCCAATGCTGCCGTGCGCTTCCCCAAAATTCAGTTTCAGCATATCGCCTTTAAGGTGTATTCCGAGACTAACATTCAACGCGGGCCGGTATCGGCTTACCCTCAGGCCACCTGTCACAGGGCATGCTGTTCCCTTGCCTCTATGCTCTTCGGGCATGCCTTTTATTTGGTCTTCTGTATCAGGCACCAAAGAAGACTCGGATGCGCTATCCTCTGCCTTTTTTTCTCTCATTAAAACTTGGGCTTTATTCTCCGGTTCGTTTTCAGACTGGCAAAGCGCATCGGATTTCCATGGTGTTCTTGTTCTGCCATCTGACGACGCATCCAAATGCGCGTCGCTGACGCCAAACAAAGATGCCGGAAGCATCTTCACAGAGTGTCTCATTTTTTATCACCATTAAAACCTTTCTGGTTTCAATATATGCAGAAATCAAAAATATGTACGGCGGGTTTGCAGCCGCCGAGCCGCCATTATACATCCTTCGTGTTATGATTGAGAAATTGGTAGTTATGGCGTGCGGCCTCAAGGTCTTTATCCGTGCCTATTTCCATCCAGAAACCATCGTGCTTATAGACAGCAAGCTCATCAATGGCCGTGAGTTTTTTGAGCAGCATAGGCTCCAGTGTACAGTTTTTATCATCACTGAGGTATTGAAAGACTCCTTTTGTGAAAACAAACAGCCCCGCGTTGACGATAAGGCTGATTTTAGGTTTTTGCAGATAAGCCGTCGCAACGCCCGCCTTGACAGTGAGTATCCCTTTATCACTTTTATAGTCTGTGCCCGCAGCAGTCGCCATGCGTTTCATTTTCTCATGATGTTCCAGCAGCTTGTCGATGCGCACGTTCCACATGCCGTTTCCGTACATCACCAAAAAAGGTTCCTGCGTGATGTGCTTCTCCGCCCGCTTTACAAGCGCGCCGGTTTGCGCATCTATACCGGCGTCTGCAAAAACAAGATTCCAGTCCTGCTCAGGTTTATCGCAAAAAGTGATGCGGTTCTCCCCCAAAGAAAGCCTGTAGTCATGATTGTTGATGGCGTAATTGTTGAAGTATTCACGGATCATTCCGCCTTTGCGGCCAAGCGGCAGTATAAAGTCGCGTATACCGTAACGGCCAAGCTGGCTCATGACATGCCATATGACCGGCTTCCCGTTTATGTCAAACAGCGTGTTTGGAACATGATCGGCGGACTTTTTCAACAGAATGTCTTTTCCGCCGCATAATATGACCGCTTCCATGCCGTCCCTCCTTTGGCTTGCTTATAGGGCGCTGCTGTAAATCGCTGATACCGGCAACGCGGCCTTCTTTATTATCATATGCCCTATACATGGATATGTTCATTTGATGTTATCTCAATAAATAGATGGGTATATATTTAAATTGCCTTCAACCAAACCGTCGGCACGACCGCATTGTTTTGTGAATGGACCAAAAAGGGCTTCTTGACAACAAGAGTTAGCCATGCTAAACTCTTTTTATTAGCGCAGGCTAACAATTATCTGCAAAATGCGCAGACAACTCAGATTTGCAGTTGCTTAGAGCTCTTTTGCTGATGCCGTGCATTTGTATATTTAGGGAGGTTTTAAAGACATGGCTGTTTCATTGGTACAGGTACCCTGCGGAGAACTTGTCACCGTCAAAAAGCTGGAAGGCGAAGGCGCCGTCAAGCGCAGGATCATGGATATGGGCATCACGAAAGGTGCGCAGGTGTTGGTGCGCAAAGTGGCGCCGCTAGGTGATCCCATCGAGATTACCGTCAGAGGCTATGAGCTTTCTATTCGCAAGGATGACGCTGCGCGGATCATTGTGGAATGATTTTTATATATCTTAATAATTCAAACTCATTAGGGAGGTCAAAATGTCGATCAAAATCGCGCTGGCGGGCAACCCCAACAGCGGAAAGACAACGCTGTTCAACGCACTGACCGGCAGCACGCAATACGTCGGAAACTGGCCGGGCGTGACGGTAGAGAAAAAGGAAGGAAGGCTTCGAAAACAAAGGGATATCACGCTTGTTGACCTGCCTGGTATCTATTCATTATCGCCGTATTCTCTTGAGGAAGTGATCGCACGGGATTATATCATTAATGAGAAGCCCGATGTCATTATCAATATCGTCGATGCCTCGAATCTGGAACGCAACCTTTACTTGACCACACAAGTCCTTGAGCTCGGCGTTCCCACAGTGGTCGCGCTGAATATGATGGACATCGTCACAAAGCGCGGCGACGTGATAGACACCGCAGCCATGGCAAAAAACCTCGGGTGCCCCGTTGTCCCCATATCTGCCGTTAAAAACCAGGGCCTTGATACGCTGGCTGAAAAAGCTGCTGTACAAGTTATGACCGGCAAGCCTTCGCCTTTGCTGTTCTCTGATGACATTGAAAAAGCTATCGGTAAAATTTCGCACATTGTCGGAAGCGACACGGCGCTCGCCGGGTATGAGCCGCGCTGGCTGGCTATAAAGCTTTTCGAGCGGGATGAAGAGGTTCTTAAAAAAGTCAAGCTCGGCGGCGATCTGCGCAGCCGCATCGAAGCCGTCACAGCTGCTCTTGAGCAGCAATTCGACGACGATGCCGAAAGCCTCATCACCAACGAACGCTACGAAACCGTGGCGGCTTTGCTTTCGGGGCTGTTCAAAAAGAAAACGCGCCCGAAACTCTCCGCATCGGATAAAATTGACAAAGTGCTGACCAACCGTCTGCTTGCTTTGCCCATATTTTTTCTGATCATGTGGGGCATTTATTTTGTGTCCATACAGACAGTGGGCGGCTGGACGATTGGCTGGGTAGAAGAGATCATTGCCTGGGCCGGCGGCGGCGTACAAAGTCTGCTTGAATCTCTCGGCGCTTCTGAATGGGCTTTGAGCCTTATTGTGGACGGCATCATCGGCGGTGTGGGCGCGGTGCTCGTGTTTGTGCCGCAGCTTATGATACTCTATCTTTTCATCTCCATTCTTGAGGACTGCGGCTATATGGCGCGTGTCGCGTTCATCATGGATCGCATCTTCCGCCGTTTCGGCCTCTCGGGCAAATCGTTTATCCCTATGCTTATCGGAACGGGCTGCTCCGTTCCGGGCATTATGGCCTCACGCACCATCGAGAACGAGAATGACAGAAAGATGACCATCATGCTCACCCCTTTCATCCCATGCGGCGCCAAGCTGCCCGTATTTGCCTTGTTTGTGGCGCTTGTATTCCGCGAGGCTTCGTGGGTCGGCCCGTCGATGTATCTGGTGGGCATCGTGATGGTGATACTCTCCGGCCTTGTGCTCAAGCGCACCCGGCTGTTTGCCGGCAAGCCCGCGCCATTTGTGATGGAGCTGCCCACCTATAAGCTGCCGCGCGTCAAGGGCGTGGCGGTGCACATGTGGGAAAAAGGCAAATCATTTATTATCAAAGCAGGCACTGTCATCTTCATCGCAAGCGCACTGATTTGGTTTTTGCGGTCTTTTGATTTCTCGTTAGCCTATGTCGGAGAGGAAGCTATCGGCGAGAGCATTCTCGCTTCTGTCGGAAGGGTGATCGCACCCGTCTTTTCACCGATAGGCTTTGGTGAATGGCCTAAGGCTGTCGCCACGATCACAGGATTGGTTGCAAAGGAGGTCGTCGTCTCCACATTCGCGCTGCTTGAGCCCGTAGGCGTTGCGTTCACATCTGTCAGCGCCTACGCGTTTATGATCTTCACACTGCTTGCTGCACCGTGCATAGCAGCCATCGGCGCGATCCGGCGCGAGATGGGCAGCTGGAAATGGACGGGTATTGCGATCGGTTATCAGACGGGGCTTGCGTATGTGCTTGCCCTGGGCGTTTACCAGATAGGCCGTTTGCTCTTCCCTGACGCTGAGATCATACGCTTAAGCGGCGATCTTGAAGCCATGGGCGAGGAGGCCGTTACATCCATCGCGCTGCTCGAAAACCCCATGGTTTACATTCTCGGCGCAGTGCTGCTTGCGGTGCTTGTGACCGGTTTAGTGTCGCTGATAAAGAAAGGTACCGGCTCAAAGCCGCTTGGTTCTTCCGGTGCCGGGATACAGAAATGAGGCCTTTGCATGGTTGATTATGTGATTGTCGCCGCGGTGATCGCAGCGCTTGCCGCAGTCATCTTCTTCGCCCGCAGGCGCCGCAAAAAAAACGGCGGATGCACCGGGTGCGCTGCCTGCACGGCCAAACAAAAGCCGGGCTGCGGCAACTGTGAAGAAGCGGATAAGCAGAAATAAGTAAACAGCAAACGGCACAGGCGCTTTCCCTTTTCTGCGTTTGCGTGGCTGTGGGGGCTCGTCGCCCCAAGAGGCCACGACAACCCGAGCATCACGGATACGGTTGGTATGACAAGCGAAGGAGCTGGCTCCTACTGGCCCTTTGCCAAGGGAAAACAGGTCACACAAGCCAACCTGCTGCTTAAGCAAATAATGGATACTTCAAATACAAGGTTTATCCTGATTCCCAATCAGCATGTTGGTGTGTATAGGGTCGGTTTTATGCCGCAATGGGTAGCCAGAGAATATCTTTCGCGCCGCGGCAGCGCACGGTTTAAGGAGGACCAACTTGTCAAATCTATGTGCTCGCTTTTAGGCTATGCACTCGATTCGATAAAAATTGACGGTACGTTCCTGCCCAGAGGGTTTTTACAAGCAAATCTTCAGCCTGAAGTCGGCAATGAAGGATTTACAGCAGGCGCAGAAATATTGAGGGATTTCTTTAAGGTGGAGCTTGCCAAGTTTATAACAGCAGAGCTTGATCCGTTCGGCCGGAAAATCATCGACTGCTGTATGTCTGATGGAACGCTCGATGATTATATTGGCCTTATTCCCATGAAGATGTAGCTTAGGCCTAAGCAGCAAAAAACGGCTTAAGCGATGGGCCGTGAAGGCCGAAAGCCCCAGGGCTTTCAATAAATACTGTATTGTTCTTGGCCTCTCCCCTATGCCTGTCATTTAAAACGCATAGCTGGCTGGGTATGCACATGATATAGATATCCCCGTTGAGACGGCACAGGGTTCTTGGTTTTTTCGGCGTTTGACAAGGTGCCCTTTCAGTGCTATAAAGAAAACAAGGGGTGCCCTTATTCATGAAATGGAGGCTGTATGCAATGAAAAAGCATATCATAATTATGGCGGCACTGTTGCTTGTCTTTATTGGCGGCTGTGCCTTGCCGGCCAACAGCACAAATTTTGAATTCAGTATCAGCACCGCAAACATCACATCACCCTTTATGACATCAGACGTTGTGAACGGAGAACCTGTTGATGAAGTCACAGAATATCCTAAGGACGCACCGAAGCTGGTAGCCGTTGGCATTCTGAACAATGCACCCGATGATACAAAAGTACGGTTTGTTTGGAATTATATCACCGACGATCAAATGATTTATGAAGTTGAAATGAACAATGAGGGACAAAGCGGCATCTATGTTTACAGTACGCTCACAATAGAGAGCCTCTGGCCGGACGGTGAATACAGCGTGGATATGTATGTTGATAACAGGACGGAGCCTGATGCAACAGCCTTTTTCAAGATCCGATAGAACGGTTTTCTCTGCAGCCTCACAATAAGCTTTTTTAAGAATGACAGCACTGGTTGTATCAATTGCATGAGCGGTTATAAAAAAGCCCCTTAAACAGTTTTTCCTCTGTCTAAAGGGCTTTTTTGGTGTACCCGACAGGATTTGAACCTGCGGCCTTTGGAGTCGGAGTCCAACGCTCTATCCAGCTGAGCTACGGGTACACAGCCTATATAATATATCAATAATGTGCGGCCAAGTCAAACCAAAACGGCATTTGCCTGCGTTTCTCTGAGCGGCGTCTTTTTCATATAATGATGCTGAATATTCAATAATAGCCAGAAAACATCCCCTGTTGCGCAGGAGCAGATCTTGCTGTATGATACGGATATCTTATATCATACCGGGGTTGTTTATGGTGCCATCAGAAAAGAGTACACGGCGAAGCGGGATATTGTTGCATATCTCTTCATTGCCCTCGCCGTATGGCATCGGCACGTTGGGCAAAGAGGCGTATGATTTTGTCGATTTTTTGAAAACGGCGCAGGTCGGAATCTGGCAGGTTCTGCCCATCGGGCCAACAGGTTTTGGCGATTCTCCTTACCAAAGTTTTTCTATGTATGCCGGAAACCCGAACTTTATAGACCCAGATAGGCTCATCCATGACGGTTTGCTTAAATATGAGGATCTGCGGGGAATAGATGATAGCGGCCCTGATGCTAAAACGGGTTATGCGCAGCTTGCCAATACGCGTATCCGGCTGCTCCGCAAGGCGTACAGCCGCGGATATAGCAGCCTTGAGAAAAGCATCCGCCGTTTTGATCGCTGCAACCCCTGGCTGCATGATTACGCCTTGTTTTCAGCACTGAAAGAACACTTTGACGGCGCCGCGTGGCACGAATGGCCTCAAGGCGTCAGGCTGCGCAAGCACAAAGAAATGGCATACCACGCGCATATGCTTATCGATCAGATCTGTTTCCATAAATTTGTACAGTTTTTGTTCTTCAAACAATGGTTCGCATTAAAAAAATATGCCAATGATCGCGGCATACGCCTATTCGGTGATATGCCCATATATGTCGCGATGGATTCCGCAGATACATGGGCAACGCCCAAGGCTTTTTCACTTGAGCCGGACGGAAGGCCTTCTTATGTGGCTGGCGTTCCGCCGGATTATTTTTCTCAGGACGGCCAGCTTTGGGGCAACCCGCTTTACAATTGGGAATGGCACAGGCGGCACGGTTACACCTGGTGGACGCAGCGCATGTATGCCATGGCAGCGTTGTTTGACCTCGTCCGGATAGATCACTTTATTGGCTTTGCGCATTATTACGCAGTGCCTGCTGACGCGCAGACAGCAAAAAACGGCAGCTGGCACGACGGGCCGGGGTGCAGCCTTTTCAAAACATTAAAGCGCACTGTGCCTAAGCTTGAGATCGTGGCAGAAGACCTCGGGCTGGTGACACAGGATGTGAAAAAGCTACTTGATGCATGCGGTTTCCCGGGGATGAAGGTGCTTGCGTTTGGTTTTGATTCGGACGAACAAAACACCCATTTGCCTCACAACGTGACTGAGAATACCGTTTACTATACAGGGACGCATGATAACGACACGATTTTTGGCTGGTGGCAGCATGCAGGAGAACACCAAAGAGGCTTTGCCTCATCCTACCTTGGTCTTAACAACGGCCAGAGCATCTGCAGCGCATTGATAAAAGCCGTGTTTTGCAGCGATGCACAGACGGCAGTTGCTCCGATGCAGGATTTTTTAGAACTGGGAAGTGAAGCAAGGATGAATACGCCGGGAACGCTGGGAGGCAACTGGAGATGGCGCCTCCTGCCCGGGCAGACGAACGAGGCTCTTGCGCTTAGGATCCGGGCTCTCAACATAGAAAGCAAAAGGACCGAAGGCGTTTAAAAGCCTCTTAAAAAAACGCTTTGACTGGTATTTTGTTCTATATCGCACGCCTTTCACATATTTTGCGGAGTTCGGCAAAAAATATCTTCAGGCTGAATAATAATGAAAGGTGGAGCTGACATGCAGAAATTTAAGTCGGGCCAAAAAGCGCCGCAGAGCGGAGACTACAAGATCGTTAATGACAGCGGCCAGGTGGTCAGGCAGGGCGTGACGCTCGACAAAGGCGATTCGTTTCCGCCGACTCCGGGCGCAAACCAGCACTTCATAAAAGAATAGCGACAGAAGATCGGCGCAGTCAGCCGGTCTTTTTTATGCATCAGAGGCTTCATCTGTGCTATACTGAAAAGAAAACGGAGCAACGGATGCAAACAGAGCTGCTGGCTCCTGCCGGCGATATGCTTTCTGCGGTTCAGGCTGTAAGAAACGGCGCGGATGCCATCTATCTTGGCGGAAAAACGTTTGGAGCGCGTGCGTCTGCGCAGAATTTTTCATACGATCAGATGGCAGAAGCTATTGCTTTCGCGCATACTTTTGGCGTGAAAGTCTATGTCACAGTGAACACACTCGTCTACGAGGATGAGACAAAAGCGTTTCTGCAGCATGCCGGGCATGTGATGGAAACCGGCGCTGATGCGCTGATCATGCAGGATATCGGCATGATCGCTGCTGTGCGCAGCTGTTTCCCGGATATTGCGATACACTCAAGTACGCAGATGCACAACCACAGCGACGCGGCGCTTGAGTTCGCCAAAAAGCAGGGCGCGGTGCGTGCTGTTCTCGCGCGGGAAATGACTCTGGACCAAATCAGGTCACTAAAATGCGATATCGAAAAAGAAGTGTTTATTCACGGTGCACTGTGTATCTGTTATTCAGGACAGTGTTTTTTCAGTGCGCTCACAAAGCAGCGCAGCGGCAATCGCGGTTTGTGCGCGCAAAGCTGCCGCATGCGCTACAGGCTGTCTGAGGAAGAAATTATGACAGATGAAAAGCACGGCGGGTATCTTCTCAGCCCGAAGGATCTGGCGCTTTTTGAGGATATCGGCCTGCTGCTTGACGCGGGCATCAGCTGTTTTAAAATCGAAGGCCGTTTGAAGACCCCCGAGTACGTGGGGCTGGTCACGAAGATCTATGCCGGCTTGCTTGCGCAATACCGCAAGAAAGAGCCTCTAAAAACAAACGAGGCAGATATCGATGATTTGTGCCGTCTGTTCAACCGCGGCTTCACCAAGGCACATCTTTTAAATGTGCGCGGAGAAGCGCTGATGAGCATCGATAGGCCTAATCACCGCGGAACGCGTCTTGGGCGCGTGGCATATACCAACGATCAAAGGATCGCCCTTAAGCTCTGTGCACCGCTTTGTCAGGGAGACGGCATCAAATTCGAGCGCGAAGACGAAGGCTTCATCTGCAACAAAATCTATAAGGACGGCCGGTTGGTTGCCTCGGCAAAAGCGGGAGAAACGATCGAGCTTCATGCAAAGGCCCGGACGTCCGCCGGAGATACCGTCGTAAAAACAACTGATAGCCTGCTGATCAAACGGCTGCAAAAGCTGCCAGAGAGGCGCATCGTTGTAAACGGCAGGTTGACCGCCAAAAAGGGCGAACTGCTCAGGCTTGACCTTTGGGATGAAGACGGCCACAGCGTAAGTGCTTTGGGCTCGGCGGTGCAGCCAAGCCGCACCAGCGCTGTATCTGCAGAAAGCCTCCGTGATAGCATCTCAAAGCTGGGCGACACACCTTATGTCTTGAGCGCATGTGCAGCAGATGCCGATAAAGATGTGTTCATAGCCAAAAGCGCTGTCAATGCCTTGCGCCGTGACGCCGTTGCAAGACTGACCGCACTGCGCACAGCTGTGCCGCATCGACGCGTCTGCAAGATAAGTCCGCCGCAAACTGCCCATCCCTGCGATATGAAAGAAGCTCTGCTTCATGTTCTGGTACGCAACAGGCAGCAGCTTGAGGCCGCAGAGAGTTTTGCGACAGGCGATATACTGACCGAGGATGAAACTCTTTATTCTGTACAAAAAACGGCCTGTCCCCGCCTGCGCCTCAAAACAGACAGAATGGCTGATGAGCCTGCAACTTATGTCGGCGCGCATTTACTGGTCACGGACACGGGCGGCCTTTATGTGTATGGCCGCGGTAACGATTTAACCGTAGACTCCTCGGTAAGCGCGCTCAACGCCTATACGCTGGGGGTGCTTTTTCAGTTGGGTGCGAAACGCATCACGCTCTCTATTGAGCTCAGTACGCAGCAGGCTGCGCAAATGCTCAAGGCATATCGGGACATCTGCGGACACATGCCCGCGGTCGAAGCCATTGTTTTTGCGCGCAGAGAGCTGATGTCCATGCGTCATTGCATCAAACACGGTGCTCTTGGAAGCACAGCTTGCAGCGCATGTCAAAAAAAGCTGTATCATATCGAGGATAAAAAAGGCTGCCGCTATCCCGTATTGACCGATGCCAATTGCCAAAGCCGAATATTTGAGAGCCGCCCTTATAAAGCGCCAATCGCCAAACTGTTTGCGCTCGGCATCCGCCATTTTCGCCTCGAACTGTTTGATGAAGATATGGAAGAAGCAAGTGCTCTGATAAAGCATACCCGGTATCAGATTGAAAAGCTAAGATGACCACTCATTGCCTGCCGCCTGTCGCGGATAAACAAAGCCGTATACTGATACTCGGTTCCATGCCGGGCAAAGAGTCTCTGCGCAGGCAGCAGTACTACGGACACCGCCATAACGCCTTCTGGAAGCTGATGCATGCGCTGCTAAGAGAACCTTATATGCAGGATTATCAGGCAAGGCTTGACATGCTGCTCAAACACGGCATTGCGCTTTGGGACGTGATAAAAAGCTGCGAGCGAAAAAGCAGCCTTGATGCACATATCAAAAACCCGGTTGTCAACGATTTTGGCTCGTTTTTCGCAGAGCACACAAAAATCGCACACGTATTCTTCAACGGCGCAAAGGCCTATGATACTTTTATGCGTTATGCAGGCCGTGAGTTTGCTGGGCTTTCGTTTACACGGCTTGGCTCCACCAGCCCCGCGCATACCGTACCGTTTGACGAGCGCCGCAAAGACTGGCAGCGCATACTGCCTTATTTAGAAGGGATAAACTATGGATCACTATGAAAAGCTGTATCATCAGGCGGTGGAGGCGGCAGCACACAATATCGCGCCGCTTTTCCCCTCTCCGCACACCGACAAACACGCGCTTGACTGCCTTTTGAATCCAAGATCTTATCCGCCTGTGGTACGTCTCGGACCGTGCGGCTGTGAAGAGAAACCTTGCCAGAATGTCTGCTTCTTTGATGCCATATCTTATGGCAAGGACGGCAATGTCGTGATAGATCATCAAAAATGTGTGGGCTGCGGCGATTGCATCACAGCCTGCGATACACACAACCTTGCGGAGATCAAGGAGGTCGTGCCTGTTTTCGAGCTGATAAACAGCGGCAATTTGGTCTATGCGCTGATAGCACCTGCGTATTTAAGCCAGTTCGGCAAAGATTTTTCACCGGGCAGGATGCGCCATGCGCTTAAAAAGCTTGGGTTTGCAGGCATGATAGAAGTGGCGCTGTTCGCTGATATACTGACGCTCAAAGAAGCCCTTGAATTTGATAAAGCCGTGCAGAAGCAAGAAGATTTTATGCTCACAAGCTGCTGCTGCCCAATGTGGGTATCGATGATCGAAAAAGTATACAGCCAGCTTGTGCCTCATATGCCGCCGTCTGTGTCTCCCATGGTGGCATGCGGACGCGCTGTCAAACAGTTGTATGAAGGCGCAAAAACTGTGTTTATCGGCCCGTGTATTGCCAAAAAAGCCGAGGCGCGTCAAAAAGATGTGGCAGAAGCCGTTGATTATGTGCTGACCTTTCAGGAAATGGCAGACATTTTCGAAGCAGCGGGCATCCGTCCGGAAGCGCTCGAAGAAGACCAGCGGGATCATTCATCCGCGGCGGGGCGGCTCTATGCGCGCACAGGCGGCGTCAGCGAATCCGTACGCTCAACGCTTGAGCTGATCTCACCGAAGCGCTGCTTTCCGCTCAAAGCGCGGCAGGTAGGCGGCGTAGCTGAATGCAAGGCCATGCTCAGCGAGGTGATCGCAAAAAAAGCGGATGCCAATTTCCTGGAAGGCATGGGCTGCAAGGGCGGCTGCGTAGGCGGCCCGCGCGTTCTGATCAGCCCTGAGCAAGGCACGCAAAACGTGGATGCTTATGCCGCGCTCGCAGAAAATAAGACGCCTGTCAACAACACCTATGTGCTGGAGATGCTGCGCCGCCTCGGTTTTGACACCATAGAGAGCCTGCGCGACACAAAGAACATGTTCACGCGGCAATTTTAAACGTTCAGCCGACAGAAAATGGCGCAATTTTTTTCTGATGCTCAGGCATTTTTGGGGATGGCTGTGATGTTCTTCGAATAAGCCGTTTTTTTGCCGCATCTTTTTTTCTGTCTGCGGCAAAATAACCAAAAAGGATTTTTACCATGAAACAGATTTCTCTCTGGGCGGAAAACACTGTTCCGCCTGTTTTCCCAAAACTTTCAGGTACGCACCGCTGCGACATCGCGGTGGCGGGCGGAGGGCTTACCGGCCTTACAACGGCACTGCTTCTTTGCCGCGCGGGTGCGCGTGTCTGCGTGGTTGAAGCCGATGCGCTGGGCAGCGGCACAAGCGGCCGCACCACAGCGAAAATCACATATCAGCACGGCACGGCACTGAGCCGTCTCTCGGATGAGAAGGCACAGGCATACGTACAAGCCAACATGGCTGGCCTCTCGCTGATAGAGTCACTCATTGAAGAGTTTGATATCGAATGCGGTTTTGAGCACGTGCCCGCGTGTGTATATGCCCGCAACGATACAGAGGAACAAGCCGTGGTTGATGAACTAAAGGCCTATGAGCGGCTGGGCATCAAATCAAAGTTTACGGCGCAGACGCAGCTGCCCTTCCCGGTGCGGTGCGCATTGTTTCTGGAAAACCAGGCGCAGTTTCATCCGCTCAAGTACCTATACGCGCTGGCAGCCAAGCTTGCAGATAAGGGCGCAGAAATATTCGAGCACTCTGCCGTGCTTGAGCTAGACAGAGATGCGCACGGCGTCAGGCTAATCACTGCCGGCGGCGTCCTGCATGCCAAAACGGCGGTACTGGCAACGGGCTACCCACTCGTGGAGTTTCCCGGCCTCTTTTTCCTGCGCATCCATCAGGAGCGATCCTACCTGATAGCGGCAAAGAAAGATGCACCCGGGCCTCAGGCCCTGTTTGTCAGCGCCGGCAGCCCGAAGCATTCGGTGCGCGCGTTTGATGCCGGAGGCACGCACTGGCTGCTTGCCGGCGGTTTCGGGCATAAGACGGGACAGGAATCCGATGACACCGGCCTTGAGCCTCTGAATAGTTTCTTGATCAAAAACTTCCCGGACGCAAAAGCTTACTGCGGCTGGTCAGCGCAGGACTGTGTCACGCTGGACGGCCTTCCGTATGTGGGATGTCTGCACAAAAAAGGCCCCAGGGTATATACAGCAACAGGCTATGCCAAGTGGGGCATGACGAACAGTGCCGCCGCCGCTTTGATGATCGCTGACGACTGTTCGGGAAAAGAAACTATCGAACCAGACATCCGCGCACATTTCAGCCCGCTGCGCGTTGCACCGGCTGCATCTGCCAAAGGTTTTGCAGAGCAAACAGCGTGTACTGTGCGAACCTTTGTGGCCGGCCATACGGGCCTGGCGGAGGGCAGCACGGATGACGTTGGGAAAGGGGAAGGCGCTGTATGCCGTCTTGACGGACAGGCTGCAGCTGTTGGAAGGAGCAAAGACGGGAAGCTGCATGTTTTCAAAGCGCGCTGCACGCATTTGGGCTGCCCGCTTGAATACAATGCGCAGGCAGGCTCGTTTGACTGCCAATGCCACGGTTCAAGGTTTGATCTTGAAGGCAAAGTCTTAAACGGGCCCGCAAAACAGCCGCTAGAGCCAGTTTAAGTATCCCTTTTCCTCCAGAAGCGAATAAATCGAAAGCTTGCAGGGAGAAATTTGTGCTTCACTATTCATGTTTCTTTTCACAAAAAAACGAGCCCGAAGCGGCTCGTTTTTATAAAATCGGGCATACAAATTGGGTATACCCGTAAGAGATACTATCTCTTGGAGAACTGCGGCGCGCGTCTTGCGGCCTTGAGACCGTACTTTTTTCTTTCCTTCATGCGTGCGTCTCTTGTCAGGAAGCCTGCTTTTTTCAGCAGGGCCCTAAGCTCAGGCTCTGATTTTATCAGCGCCCTTGAAATGCCGTGGCGTATAGCACCCGCCTGGCCGGTAAAGCCGCCGCCCTTGGTGCTTACAAATACATCGTACTTTGACAACGTTTCTGTCAAAACAAGCGGCGATTTCGCCATCATGCGCAGCGTTTCATATCCAAAGTATTCTTCAATGGGGCGTTTATTGATTTCCATTTTACCGTTGCCGGGAGAGATGATAACGCGCGCCACTGAACTCTTTCTTCTGCCTGTACCTAAAAACTGAATTTTTGCCACGATTATTCCCTCCTGTCGCCTTCAAGTTTGATCACTTCGGGCTTTTGTGCGGCATGCTCATGCTCACTGCCTTTGTAGACACGCAGCTTTTTAAGCATTTCCCTGCCCAACTTGTTCTTTGGCAACATGCGCCGAACAGCTTCGTACATTGCAAACTCCGGCTTTTGCTGCATCAGATGCTCGTATTTTGTTTCTTTTAAGCTTCCCACATAACCCGAATGCCGGCGATAAACCTTCTGCTGCAGCTTGTTTCCCGTAAAAACGGCCTTTTCTGCATTAACGATGATGACATAATCTCCCGTATCGACATGCGGTGTAAATTCCGGCTTATTCTTCCCTCTCAGTATAGACGCCACCTGGCTCGCGAGACGGCCAAAAACCATGCCGTTTGCATCAACCAGATACCATTTGCGTTCAACCGAGCCGGGTTTTGCCATATATGATTTCATCAGGCTCTTTCCTCCCAGTGTATTGCTGTATAATGCGGGCATATTTGACCGATCGGGGCTAGTGAACGGTAAAACATGCAGATTATATTCTATACAGTCCCTTCGCGCCTGTCAAGAATTTTTAATTTGGTTCGGCTTTTTTGTCGGCAGTGTTTTTTACCTTAGTTTGGTGCTCGCTGTATCTGCCGTACAACGCCAATAATTTTAGCGCTTTCTCCAAAACGGCAAACTGAAATCAAAAATATCAGTGCCTCCAGCTATTGAAAAAAAAACAGTATTCATGTAACTTAATACTAGGAAAGCAATAATTATGAGGAGCAACATGTGCCAAGTTTCATCAGCATCTGTACGCGTGAGCAAATCCGGCTGTTAAAACCCATCATTAATAAAATGGACATTTTGACTATCCGCCTCTTTCAGGACAAGCTTGGAGAGCTTGAAGCCAGAACAGTGGCGGGAAAAGTAAGCGTCTCTACTGTCCAAATGGATGGCTTTGAATCGTGTTTTGTACAGCCATCCGTCAAGCAAAGCCAGGGCGTCATATTGTATATGCACGGCGGCGGATATGTCTCAGGGAATCTCAAATATGCTGTCGGTTTCGCAAGCGTTCTGGCCGCTGAGACAGGAAAAAGCGTTTTAGGTGCTGCATACCGCCTTGCGCCGGAAAACCCTTACCCGGCAGCCCTTGAAGATGCCTTGGCTTCCTATGAGTACCTGCTTGAAAATGGCTATGCGCCAAAAGATATTTCATTTGTCGGAGAATCTGCAGGCGGCGGCTTGATCTTTGCACTATGCCTGCTGCTTAAACAAAAATCTATGCCCTTGCCGCATGCTTTGGTCGGCATATCGCCTTGGACTGACTTGACATGCAGCGGCCAGTCGCATAAAACCAATAAAAAGAAAGACCCGACGCTGACGGAAAAACTACTGCGCAACTATGCAGCCGCTTACGCAAAAGGAAACGAAAAAGACCCGCTTGTCTCGCCATTGTTCGGAGATCTAAGCGGTTTTCCGCCTTCACTATTGTTCGCGGGAAGCGAAGAAGTGCTTCTGGATGACGCAGCCATGCTCGCGCGGCGGCTGGAGCTCAGCGGCAGCCAGTGTGAGTTTGTTGTCGAAGAAGGGCTTTGGCACGTTTATGTGCTTTTTAAGAACCCGGAAGCCAATGCAGCGCTGAAAAAGATAAGGGGGTTTCTGGAGCAAGGCCATGCATAACGCCAAACAAAAAAACTGGATGAAGCTTGATAATGCTGCCCTTATCTATCCGGCTGCTATGCGGAGGAACTGGAAGGCTTTGTTCCGCTTGTCTGCCAACCTTATTGAAAATATCGATCCGGCGATTTTGACTCTTGCACTAAAGTCTGTACTCGCGCGTTTTCCCAGCTTTGCGCTTACGCTCAAGCGCGGCATTTTCTGGCACTACTTAGAGCGTAATGAAGGGTTCCCGCCCGTCAAACAGGATGTCAGCCATCCTTGCGCACCGATGGATTTTAAAGAGAACAACGGCTTTATGTTCCGGATACTGTACCATAACAAAAGAATCGCAGTTGAAATCTTTCATGTTCTGACGGACGGAACAGGCGGTTTATGTTTTTTAAAAACGCTTGTGGCCGAGTATTTACGGCTCAAATTCGATGCAAGTATTCCAAGAGACGCCCAGATCCTGGATTGCAGCCAGCCGCCGGCAGACAGTGAAACGGAGGATGCGTATGCCAAATACGCAAAAAACGTGACGCGTTCGCGCCACGAGCCCGATGCCTATTACATCCGCGGGACGGTTGAGCCTGACGGCTTTGTCAATATCATCACCGGGATCATCCCTGCTCAGGATATCATTGAGCGCGCCAAAGAAAAGCGCGTTTCACTAACAGACTATCTGACTGCCGTCCTTATCATGGCGATCGACAAGATCCAACGCCAGACAACGAAAAATGAAAAAAGGTATAAACCCGTGAAGGTGGGCATCCCGATCAATCTGAGGCGTTTTTTTCCGTCGGTCACCATGAGGAATTTTGCCAGTATCGTGAATCCGGGGATTGATCCAAAATACGGTATATACAGCTTTGATGAGGTGGTCTTCGCAGTCCATCATTATATGAGAAGTGAAGTGACAGAAAAACTTCTCAGCGCAAAGATATCAACGAATGTGCGTTCCGAACGGCGCAAAGCAGTGCGGTTCATGCCGCTGTTCATCAAAAACATCGCTTTAAAATACTCTTTTAACCGTTTTGGCGACAGAAAATCATCGACAAGTATCTCAAACCTTGGGGCTGTTATACTGCCTGAAGAAATGTCGCGCTATGTCACACGCTTAGACTTTATTCTGGGACCGCTTTCCCGGAATAAGATCGTCTGCGGTGCTGTTTCTTACCAAGGAAAACTCATTCTGAATTTTACAAGGACCATAAAAGAAAGCGCAGTCGAACGCGAATTTTTCCGTTTTCTTGTAAAACAAGGAATACCAATAAGAATCGAAAGCAACCAAAGGTTTTGATCAAAAGATAAGGAGGCCGCTCATGTCTTATTGTGTAAATTGCGGCGTGGAGCTTTCAGACAGCGAAAAGCATTGTCCTCTGTGTCATACAGAAGTCATCAATCCCAAAAAACCATGGGAAGAACCAAGCGAAAGGCCGTATTCCCATCATTTTGACAATCTTGTGAAAAAGGTGGACAAGCGGTATTTTGCGACGCTCGCAACGCTTCTGCTGATGATTCCGATATTAATCACATTTCTTTATGATGTATTCTCGGACAGCGTTATCACATGGTCGGCCTATGTGTTAGGCGGGCTTGTGCTGATCTTTGTTTTCTTCGTGCTCCCGTTTTTTTTGAAAAAGCGCAGGGGAATCGTTTGGTTGGTTTTCGACTGCACTGCCGTTTTGCTTTATCTGCTGCTGATAGAAAAAATGAGCGGCGGAGATTGGTTTGCCGGTGTAGCGCTTCCCATCGTCGCATTTGCAGGTGTTCTTGCAGCTGTGATCATCGTGTTGTTTTCGCGGCAAAAACCGACAGGATTGCTTCTGAAAACAGCATACCTGCTTATGGCCTGCGGCCTGTTGGTTGTATGGATTGAAGTTGTGATCTATTTAAATGCCGCTGACATGAAATTTGCAGGGTGGTCTTTTTATGTGCTGGTGCCGTGCGCTGTTCTTGGTGTTGCAGCCATCATACTTGAACACCGTAAAAATTTTAAGGAACAAATCAAACGCAGATTGTTTTATTGAGCCAAGCCTATATTGACCAAAAAACAAAATGCCGCTGCGCATGAGACTGCGGCGGCATTTTGTCAAGAGGAAAAAAATGAGACCTAAGCTGACTTTTGGGAACAAGATTTGCAAATTGCAATAACAACTGCTACAACTATAAGCACCATGGATACGATAGTAGCAATGATGATCTGCGTGTACTGGCTGCTGAACACCTCAAGGTGTTTGAGAAGGATGCCAAGATAAGCCCATAAGAACACAAGCCCGTAAACAAAATGTCTGTACTTGAGCGTTGTCCATATGCCGATTATCAGGCCGGCAGCCAGCGCGACGATCATCCATACAGGTTCAGCGATGCCAAAACCGTTCCAGCCGATGCTCACAAGCAGTGTCGTGGCGTTTGCTATTGTGGCTACAGTGATCCATCCAAAATAAATGCCAAACGGCAGCCTTAAGAAAAACTTATCCTTTTTGCTCAGTTGTGCTTTGTATGTCACGGAATTGATCCGTATCAGGCATAACAAGATTATTACCATCAATACCATCGACAAAGGGATGATACGGTAATGCCAGCTGAAAATCCATGCGATATTTGCCAAAGAAGAAATAATGAAAAAGACACTGACATTTTTAACCGTATCAATACTGTATCCGCTCTTCCCTTTAAAGATACCAAACTGATAAAGGATAAAGGCAGCCAGCAAGAGATAGATAACGCCCCAGATCGAAAAAGTCAGGCCGGACGGTGCAAAAAGATTCGGATAAGAATCTGACACAGCTCCGGGGGTGGTGCCATTGATAGGAAGCATGCTTGACAGCGCATTTACAACGACCATTCCGACAAATGCCAGCAAGTTGAATACTTTATAAGCACCTGGTTTATTGTTGTTCACCATAATAAGTTGCCTCCCTTATCAAAAATGATTATGAAGCGTCTTTCGACATGATTCATCAAAAATCCTTCTTTATCAAGAATTATTTTTAATATCTGTTTCGCATTGTGTCATCCAACGCCAGCCAATTTCAGAAATAACAGCAGGACCGCCATTTGCTTTATTGACAATCACCACATGATATATTAGAATTATATCTCGTTGAACAGCAACAGCATGTGCCCGTAGCTCAGCCGGATAGAGTGTTTGACTACGAATCAAAAGGTCGTGGGTTCGAATCCCTCCGGGCACGCCAAGAAAAACCCTTTGTAAAGCCATTTACAAGGGTTTTTTATTTTTGTGCAAAAATAATTTGCATATTGTGTATATATTGCAGGAAAGAAAAAAGCCCCGACCATTTTTGACCTCAATAGTTGCTTTTGCATAATACCCCCTGAATGAAAGTATCTTATTAATATACTCGTTATACATACCCGTATGTGTTAAGTCAACCCCTATTGTATATTATTTGGATACTTATTTTAAATTATATTGTATTTTAGACCGATATATGATAATATTAGGATACTAAAGAGGATGATTTTATGGATATGAGCGATAGAATCAAACAACTTCGATTACAGCACGGCATGACACAAGAAGAGCTTGGCCGTTTATTAGGTGTAAAAAAATCTGCTATACAAAAATATGAAAGCGGCATGGTTAAAAACATAAAGCGGCCAGCTATTAAAAAAATGGCCGACACCTTCGGCGTTAAACCATCATATTTAATGGGATTCGATGATGCCCCAATAACGGCAAGTGAAAAACGTCTTGCTGAAAAATATCTGCTGTTAAAAAACTCCGACAACCCTAAAGATAGGGCGGTCGCTGCTGCAATCGACATGCTTCTAGGTATAGCCGAATGATGAGGCGATTCAACAGGGATGAAGTGCGGTAGTTGAAGATAGAATGTTTCATGTTACTGCACTCCTCGAATAAGAACATATGTTCTTATTCTATCGGTGCGTGTGCTGAAAATCGTACTTTGGTTAGTTTTATAAAAACAGTTTACCACAAAAAAACGAGGTGTGGGTTATGAAAAGAGTGCTCTTGATAATGATGGCGCTTGTGGCTATATGTTTGACTGGCTGTGGCAAGCCTGCCGATATGCCAAGCGATGCGTATGATTTAGGCATAAAAGCTCTTGATGCAGCAGACAAATATCTATCTGGCGAATCTTCTCAATCTGCCACATACGCAATACTTGAAGATGTATATGACAGACTTGATGGATTATATGAAAGCGGGACGCTCGAATCTGCGGAAACA
The DNA here is from genome assembly GCA_040768905.1 of Christensenellales bacterium. GTDB lineage: Bacteria > Bacillota > Clostridia > Christensenellales > SZUA-584 > SZUA-584. Next base: position 322,196 of record JAXGMA010000001.1, on the reverse strand, counting down.
TTACTTTTAAGTATTGAGATAAGCGCTTTAAAATTTAAAATTCAAATTGACGGAAATGTAAAAACTGAAAGAGATAATTTAGCTAAAAGGTTGAATAAATGAGAAGAGCGAAAGGCACAGGCAGCGTTATTAGGCTATCCGGAAACAGGCGCTGTCCGTGGCAATCAAGACTAACAATAGGCTGGCAAGATGGTAAACAGCTATTTAAAACCATTGGCTTTTACGCAACAATAGCAGAAGCAGAAATGGCTATCGCTCAAGACCGTCTACTTCCTACCGCCCAAAATGCAAATATCAGTTGGCAAGGATTGTTTGAACAATGGAAACAAACAAGAGCCTATACGGATATATCCAAACAGACATAACAAGGCTATAACGCGGTTTTCCAATTTATGAAACGTACTCAAAGAAGATATCAAGACCTTTGTGCCGCTCTGACAAGCGGGACAAGTTTATTTTTCTCACATGAGACATTCTCATGAATGAAGCTCATAATTATTTCCCAGCTTGCACGTGGTCTGTCATCGTTTATCTGTCTATAAGAAACGTTTACAATAGAGCAAAAGCAGCTTTTGCCGCTTTCGCTCTATCATTTTTTGATTAAAATGCCTGTTCAAGATCGCCGATGATATCGTCTATATGTTCTGTGCCTATGGAAAGGCGCATCGTGTTGGGTTTGATATCTATGCCCAAAAGTTCCTGCTCGCTCATCTGTGAATGCGTGGTGCTCGCTGGATGGATCACGAGCGATTTAACATCTGCCACATTGGCAAGCATCGAGAAGATATTGAGCCGCTCTGTAAAGGTCTTGGCATCAGAGGCACTGCCTTTGATCTCAAAAGTGAATATGGACCCCGCACCATTGGGAAAGTATTTTTTATAAAGCGCGTTGTAGGGGTTGTCCGGCAGCGACGGATGGTTGACCTTCTCAACCTTGGGATGACTGTTTAAATACTCGACGACTTTGAGTGCATTCTTAACATGCCTTTCCACGCGCAGCGAGAGCGTTTCGAGCCCTTGCAGGAACAAGAAAGCGTTGAACGGGCTAAGCGCAGCGCCGGTGTCGCGCAGCAGCGTCACGCGTGCCTTAATGATATAGGCCAGAGCGCCCGCAGCGTCTGTAAATTTCACGCCGTGATAACCGGGGCTCGGTTCAGACAACCCGGGAAATTTGCCGGAAGCCGCCCAATCGAACTGTCCGCTGTCAACGATGACCCCGCCGATAGACGTCCCATGGCCGCCGATGAACTTGGTGGCAGAGTGCACCACGATATCTGCGCCGTATTCTATTGGCCGAAGAAGGTACGGCGTTGTGAACGTATTGTCGATGATCAACGGTATGCCGTGCGCGTGCGCCACATCCGCAACCGCCTGAACATCGATAATATTGGAGTTCGGGTTTCCAAGCCCCTCAATGAAGACTGCTTTGGTATTAGGCTTGATCGCAGCTTCAAAGCTGCCTTGTGCGTCAGGGTCAACAAAAGTCACCTCAATGCCAAACTCTTTGAATGTGTGTGCAAACAGATTGTAAGTGCCGCCGTAAAGCGTTTTGGCTGAAACGATGTGATCTCCGGCGTGCGCAATGTTCTGGATCGCGTATGTGATGGCTGCCGATCCGCTGGCCAATGCCAGCGCGGCGATGCCGCCCTCAAGCGCCGCGATACGCTTTTCAAAGACATCGGTCGTCGGATTCATGATGCGTGTGTAGATATTGCCTGCTTCTGTAAGCGCAAAGCGTGCCGCTGCTGATTCGGCGCTGGGAAACACGTAAGACGTGGTTTGATAGATGGGTACGGCCCGCGCGTCGGTCGCCGGGTCGGGCGTTTCCTGTCCTGCATGTAACTGCAGTGTCTCAAACCTTAATTTTCTTTCGCCAGCCATAAATATAAGTTCCTCCTTGATACATCATATAAATTTATTTGAGCGGCCAAATATGTTGGGCGCACATGATATCTTGACCTTAAAGACCGTATTTTCCAAACAAACTGAACAGTTCGACTATTAATTAATGCTCAAGCATTATATGCAAAACTCCACGCCTCTTTTGAGTGCTAAATCTTTCTGCTTTTTCACAAGATCGTCGAGCGTGACATGGTCAACAACGCTGCTGATCGCATTATCGATCTGTTTCCATATATCCAGAGTCACGCACTTATCGGCACGCGGGCACTGGTTTGTCTCATCCTCCATGCAGGCGACGGGTGCAAGGCTGCCCTCAATGGTGCGCAAAATCATGCCCACCGTATAGTCAGCCGGTGCTTTTGCGAGCCTGTATCCGCCCTGTGAACCGCGCGTGCTTTTCACAAAACCTGCGCGGCTTAAGACGGATATGATCTGCTCAAGATATTTATTCGAGATCTCCTGACGGGCAGCTATGCTTTTGATTGTCACCAGCTCTCCCTCTTTGGCCATCGCAAGATCCAGCATCAGCCGCAGCGCATACCTTCCGCGCGTCGAAATCTTCATTATAAAACCACCCTCTGTATTCTTAGTGTTTTAAATTATACTATAGGAATAATATGAATTTCAAGCTGCCGCAGATCAAACAATTTCCTGCGGTCAGAGATCATTCCGCAAAGAGCGCTGTTGAAAGATAACGTTCGCCGGTATCCGGCAAAATCACCACGATAGCCTTGCCCGCGTTTTCTTTACGTTGGGCGACCTGAGTGGCTGCCCAAACAGCCGCGCCGGAAGATATGCCCACCAGCAGCCCTTCCGTTTTGGCGATTTCCTTTCCGGCCGCAAAGGCGTCCTCGTTTTTGACGGTAATGACCTCGTCATAGATGCCGGTGTTGAGCACCTCCGGCACAAAGCCTGCTCCGATACCCTGGATTTTATGCGGGCCGAAACGCCCTTCCGAAAGCACGGGAGAATCATAAGGCTCCACAGCAACGATCTTGATATCAGGATTCTTGCTTCTCAAATATTCGCCCGCGCCTGTGATGGTTCCGCCTGTGCCGACACCTGAAACGAAGATGTCCACCTTGCCTTCAGTGTCCTCCCATATCTCGGGGCCTGTTGTGGCTTTGTGTATGGCGGGGTTGGCGGGGTTGACAAACTGACCCGGAATAAACGCACCCGAAATTTCCTTTGCCAGTTCATCTGCCTTGGCTATAGCGCCCTTCATGCCCTTATCTCCCTCGGTCAAAACCAGCTCTGCACCTAAAGCTTTTAAAAGGTTGCGGCGCTCTACGCTCATGGTCTCCGGCATGGTAAGTATCACACGGTATCCCCTTGATGCCGCAACGGCAGCAAGGCCTATGCCTGTATTGCCGCTGGTGGGTTCGATGATGACTGAATCGGGCTTAAGCCTGCCGCTTTTTTCGGCCTCGTCGAGCATCGCCTTGGCTATCCTGTCCTTCACGCTGCCTGCCGGATTGTAATACTCAAGTTTTCCGATAATCGTCGCCGAAAGCCCATGCTCTCTGCCGAAATTACTAAGCTCAAGCAGTGGTGTCCTGCCAATCAAATCTGTCAGGCTTTTATAAATCTTTGCCATGGCCGTTGCCTCCTCATTATTTTTAATTCATATATGTTTTATATGATTATAATAGTCTCCCTTGATTTGTTTGTCAATAAGGTTTTTTATATTATTTTTATATGTTTGATAGGTATTGACAGCGAGGCCTCTTGTTCAGTATGATAAAAGCATATATTGAATGTATGAAAACGAGGTTGATGTGATGAGAATCTCTGCAAAGGGGCGTTATGCCTTGGCATCAGTCATACATATGGCTAAAGAATACCAGAAAGATGAGCCCATCACATTGATCAGCATATCGGAAAAGCTTGGTATTTCCAAGATTTATCTCGAGCAGGTGTTTGCTCTGTTAAAACGCGGAGGCCTTGTCACGTCCGTCAAGGGTGCGCAGGGCGGTTACCTGCTGACGCAAATACCGCGTAAGGTCACCGCGTATGATGTATTATCAGCCGTCGAAAACTCGCTTTTTGAAAGTACAGAGAACACTGTGGCACAACAAGCGCCTCATATAGACAGCGCCATGCATATGCTGGTATTTAAGGCGTTGGATGCCGCTGCAAGAGAAGCCCTGTTAAAAACAACGCTGGAAGACCTTGTCCTGGAAAGCGAAAAGTTAACGGGTGAGAACGGATTCATGCTCCATATTTAAGCAGACATCATGGATATACAAGCGCTTTTTCTATACAGCTGCGAAAGCCGTTATGATTCTACGGGCGCTGTCAGCGTACCCGTAAACCAGTCGGCCGCCCTTGCGCATCCCGGGCATGAGCCTGTGAATCGACCTTTTTTTGGCTCTGAGCTCGCCGGCAGGCTTGAAATAAGTACGCCCGCCTGGTGTCACGGTCCTTTCATCATTTGAGCATATGGTATTGAGAAAAAACACGTTTCGGGTGATAATTCGGGTGATAATATGATAGAGTTCGTGCACTTAAGAGAGCAGGCCGGAGAGCTGCAGCCCTGGCTGGGCATGCAGCCTGACACAGCCACAAGAACCGCTGTAAGACAGCCCAAAGACATACCGCACAGCTGCTGCGGATAGCATGAAGAAGGAGTGATCTGTTTGCAGGAGAAGATATATCACATCACAGGCATGACGTGCGCTTCGTGCGCAGCGCATGTTCAAAAAGAGGTTTCAAAGCTTGATGGCGTCGAGTCCGCTGATGTCAATATTTCCACCGAAAAGATGCGCGTGCGTTTTGACGAAAAAAGGCTTGATTTCACGCAGATCAAAAAGGCTGTGACGCAAGCTGGCTATGGCATTGAGGATAATACAAGGCGCTTGACGCTGGGCGTTGAAGGCATGACGTGTGCCTCCTGCTCGGCGGCAGTGGAACGCGCGCTTAAAAATCTGGCGGGCATAAAGTCTGCATCGGTCAACATTGCGACCAACCAGGCTGCAGTCGAATACGACGCAGCTGAGGTAACAGCGACGCAAATAAGGAAGGCCATTTCGGACGCAGGCTACACGCCGCGCACCGAGGATACCGGAAGGGATGAGCAGGAGCAAAGGCGTGCCAAAATGCTGCGCAGTATGCGCAGCCGCGTGATCATCGCCGCACTCTTCGCGGTACCAGAGTTTTATATCGGCATGTCGCACATGCTGCCCTTCTTAGGGCTGCCGCTGCCCATGTTTTTAGACCACCACATGTTTCCGCTCAACTTCGCGCTGGTACAGCTTGCGCTGACCATACCCATACTGATCGCGGGCAGCCATTTTTATATCATCGGATTCAAAATGCTGGCAAAGCGTGCACCCAATATGGATTCTCTCGTTGCCATCGGCACGGGCAGCGCGTTTTTATACAGTGTGTTTGCTCTAGTGCGCATAGCAATCGGCGATCATCACTATGTCGACTCACTGTATTTTGAGACCGCGACCGTTGTTCTCACGCTCGTGATGCTCGGCAAATATCTCGAGGCCGTGAGCAAGGGCAAAACATCGGATGCCATCAAAAAACTCATGCGGCTTGCGCCCAAAACAGCCACTGTGCTGCGGGGCGGCAGCGAACTTGAGGTTTCCATCGACGATGTGGTTATCGGGGATACCGTGCTGGTGCGCCCCGGCGCGTCGATTCCCGTGGACGGTGTGGTGACAGACGGCATATCGTCAGTAGATGAATCCATGCTCACCGGAGAGAGCCTGCCCGTCGAGAAGCACCCGAGCAGCCCGGTCACCGGGGGCAGCATCAACGGCGAAGGCCTGCTCAAGTTTGAAGTCAGCAAGGTGGGCGAAGATACCGCTCTCGCGCAGATCATAAAGCTGGTAGAGGATGCCCAGAGCAACAAGGCCCCCATCGCGCAGATCGCTGACAAGGTCGCGGGCTATTTTGTCCCCATCGTCATCATCATTGCCATTTTGGCTGGTATCGGCTGGGGGCTGGCCGGAAAGGATTTCGACTTCATCCTCACGCGCTTCGTAACGGTACTCGTCATCGCGTGCCCCTGCGCACTCGGGCTTGCCACCCCCACCGCGATCATGGTAGGCACCGGCAAGGGTGCCGAGCTTGGCATACTCATCAAGGGCGGAGAGGCACTCGAAGCCGCGTACAGCATTCGTACGGTAGTACTGGATAAAACCGGCACATTAACCGAAGGCAAGCCGGCGCTGACCGATATCGCACCTTACGGCGCGTTTGACGAAAAAACGCTCCTGAGGCTGGCCGCTGCTGCCGAAAAGGGCTCGGAACACCCTGTGGCACAAGCCATTGTGGAAGGCGCCGTATCACGCGGGTTATCCCCCGAAGACCCTAAAACGTTCAAGGCCGTGCCCGGGCGCGGTATCGATGCGGTGGTTAATGGCGTGCGCGTTCTGGCGGGCAACTTAAAGTTGATGAGCGAAAACGGCATTGACACTGGGTCTGCGCAAAACGATGCGCAAACGCTGTCCGCGAAAGGCCGCACGCTGATGTATATCGCGGCGGATGGGCAACTTGCGGGGTTGATGGCTGCGGCGGATGCGCTCAAGCCCACCAGCCGCGAGGCTGTATCAAGGCTGATGCGCATGGAAGTGGATGTGGTGATGATCACAGGAGACAACAAAAACACTGCGGATGCCATCGCCAAGGAAGCGGGCATTCGCTCTGTGCTGGCGGAGGTCCTGCCGCAGGATAAAGCGGAGGAAATTCTAAAGCTGCAGCAAAGCGGCAAAAAAGTGGCAATGGTTGGGGACGGCATCAACGACGCACCCGCGCTCGTCGCGGCGGATGTGGGTATGGCGATCGGCACCGGCACCGACGTTGCGGTCGAATCGGCGGATATCGTGCTGATGCGCGGAGACTTAGGTGAAGTGCCTGCCGCTATCGCGCTGAGCCGCGCCACCATGCGCAATATCAAGCAAAACCTCTTCTGGGCTTTTATCTACAACACCGCGGGCATACCGTTTGCCGCCGGCGTGTTCTACCTTTTCGGCGGTCCGCTGCTTGACCCCATCTTTGCGGGCGCCGCTATGGCATTGAGTTCAGTCTCGGTGGTTTCCAACGCGCTGAGGCTTAAGAGATTCAGAATAAAAAGCCTCAAAGGATCTTAAAAAAACTGCAGGAGATATAAGCGTCAAATGTGAAAAAAGATGTTGCAAGCCATCTTCAGCAAGCATGGCGGTCAGGCTCCCGCAAAAAGCGTCCCCCGAGAATGACGCTTTTTCACCATCGTCACACATAAAGAAGCGGTTTTTCGCATAGAAGAACAGGGACAAAGCGATTAAACTTTGTCCCTGTTATCATGCAAAGAAAGCCACTGCGGGCATCAGACAAACATTAGTTACCGCCGGTTTTTTCAAACCTTATATGTGCAGCTTCCATCAGCAGGAAGAAGGCCTGCCCTTCCGGCGCATTGCCAGGCGCGGCAAACGTCGGAGAACTGCACACGCCGTCGACATAGCCATGCTCGTCGACCTTGCTGTAAACCTGCTCTCTCATCCGATCCGCGACAGCGATATACGCCTTGTCCATCCAGCCTTCCGCCACGCCCGAGTAAATCGTGTAGCTGATCATCTGCGCAAGGTTCGTTTCCTCAAATGTGTTTTCATCTGTAATGATGTTTCTAAACAGCCCGCTTGGCGTTTGATAGGTAAGGCACGCATCCACCAATTCATGAACATAGCCTATGATCTTGTTTCTTTCTTCGCTCATGCCGGCTGGCAGGTTGCGGATGACTTTTGCCATACCGGCGCAAGCCCAGCCATTGCCAACGCCCCAAAAATCTTTACACGCGAATTCTTTTTCCTCATCGTCCCAGATGTGCGATAAAAGCTTCGTCTCCGGATCCCGCAGTATCTGCCTGTATCCTTCAAGCTGAGCAACAGCTTCATCATAGCATCCCATAATCGTCAGGAACGGAAGCGCCATAAAGATGGAATCCACCCAAACCTGTTTTTTGTTGAGCACATGGCAAAGAACGCCTGTATCGGTTCTCGGCGCGAGCTCAAGCAACCAATTTTTTTGTTTTTCTGCGGCCTTAAAAAATGCATCGATGTTCTTTTCTTTCGCAAAATACAAAACGGCCTCGCCGTTGGTTGCGGGATCCGTCACCGTGACGTCATCACCGAAAATCGCGACGTCATCCTTATAAAACGCAGCACCGAGACGCCCTTCATTCGACTGTCTGCTCACCGCGTTGTTGGCCAGCAAATAAGCCGCTTCATAGTCCTCGAGTTCTAAAAACCCCTGAGCAGACGTCCCCTGTTCCCACGGATACCGTTGCATACACAGCAACGCAAGCTTGACCTTTTGAATCCTCTCCTGTTTGTCCATCTCTTTTCTCCCTTCATTCATTGATAGATGTCCAGCTTCTAAACAGCTGTGATCATTCAAGCGGCATTTCTGATGCTTTTTAATGCCATTCCGGGCTGCCGACTGCCGTTGCTTTGATCTGCGTCTCTATGTATGTTTTTTTATCGGCTGATTCCTCTGTGAATACATCCAAATATGATAAGACCACTTCATGATTGCTGCTTCCTGCCTGAGCGGCTTTTTGCGCCACATATTGTTTGATCATAGGGACAGCATAATCCACCGCCTCTTTGAGTTCGTCAAATTCCATAAGCCCAAAGGGCGCATGCATAATGAATCCGATATGTTCCCTGCCGGGACGAATCAGCACCTTGGCCGTTTCCATGACTTGCCCCACAGCCGCACCGACGGCATTGGCCACTTCCGCATGCAGCGGAACGATAACTTGTGTATTAAGTTTTTTGCACACGTCTTTGGTCCATGCATCTGCAGGCGCGCCGATGGCGATGATGGGCTTGTCGATTTTCTTTTCCCCTTTGTTTTTCGCTGCATCATAGCGGGCTGACACGCTGCTCTTTTGGCTTTTATGATCTTCTGCGCTGTGCGAGCATGCAAGCGCCAGTTTTTTAATGATACAGTTGTACGCTTTTACCGCAAACTCTTTTCTGTCAAGCCCTGCCCTTGCAGCCAATATGCTGATCCCTGTTTTGGCTGTTGGTACGTCAAAGTTTTTATACACGCCCAGTTCATGCAAGATATCCGTAGGCGTCACGGAAGCTTTTTCAAGGATACCGGCGCTGACAAGCCGGGAAAGATCGAGCTCACCATGGGGTTTGCCGAGTTTTTTCGCCAGCCAATAAAGGCTGTGCGGTTCATCTTTCAGAAGCGCAAGCGCTGTCTTTTCGTCTCCGTTTAAGCTGTCATTGTTTGAGCTGTTCAAGTAAATATAGCATTCAGGATCCAGCGCGTCCTTATCGGCCTGCGTTTCACACATTTTGAGTTCAGACAAAAGGTGCGGGTGCTTTTGGCCTGCCCTGCACAAGGGGCGCACTTTTCGGGGCCCGATGATGAGATTGCCTTCCTTTATCTTTATGCAGCTGTCGCCGCCCAGCCCAAAGGTGTTTATCCTGGCCGCTCTTACTTGTGTCTGCCAGCCGCCAACGCGCGCGCCGCTGTCATTGATCCTGACTTTTCCGTTTTCAACGGTCGCAATATCCGTCGTCGTACCGCCGATATCCACGATCATGGCATCTTGGCTGCCGGTCAGGAATATCCCGCCGATCACACTGGCCGCCGGACCGGACAATATCGTTTCAATCGGTTTTTCCATCGCCATTGCCTGATCCATGAGGCTTCCGTCGCCTTTTACGATCATGACGCGCGCATCGATACGGAACTTTTTTATCATTTTCATGATCGACCCAATCAGATGTTCAACGATCGGAATGAGCCGCGCGTTCAAAACAGCCGTCACGGTTCTGTCCGCAAACCCTAAAGAGGAAGACAATTCATGCGCACACACGACAGGTATTTTGCAGGTGTCCTGAATCATCTTCTTGACATACAGCTCCTGCGCCGGATTGCGCACGCTGGCATAACCAGATACAGCAATGGCATCTGCTTGGCTCTGCTTTAAATCCTCAAGTGCTAGCATCACTTCTTTCTGGTCTATCTGCCGGATTTCCTTTCCCTTGATATCCAGCTTTCCGCTCAAAGGCCTGATAAAATGCGCGGGGATTTTTTCTTCAGGAGGGTCGCCGATCAAAAACAGCCCGGCTCTGCCGCCCCTGCCTTCAACGATCGCGTTTGTCGCAAGCGTCGTGGATACACACACGAGTTTTATTTTGGAAAAATCATCGAATTGGAGGCTGTCAAGGCAATGGCCTATCCCGACTGTCAGGTCTTTTCTGGTCGTTTCCGCTTTTGCCTTTTTAACAATGCTTTTGGAAAAAGCATCTATCACCACACCGTCTGTGTATGTCCCTCCGGTATCTATTCCCAAAATATACGGCATACGTTTTCTCCCGGCTAATTTTGACTTATCATCGATGTGACGACTGCAAAATCATTGTCTGCAAGTATACCCATGTCATTCAGAATATGCGATACGTCGACCGGCTCTGAGCCGCCCGGCAGATAGCCGTTTAAAAGCCCGCCCATAAAAATGAAGTACTCTTTTCCTCTGTCCTTTGCAAGCCTTAAGATCTGCTTTCCGTAATCGAGCGCCTGCCCGTTGTGGCAGCTTATCCCTATGTGTTTTACGCCTTCTTCATCTGCAAGATCAAGCAAGTCGGCCGCATCCATGTCCACACCGCCGTTGATGATCTGTGCGCCGGCAGCGCTCAAAACCCCTTCGGCAAGGATCAGGCCGTATGTATGCGCGTCTGCCGAAGCGATGGCGATCCTTTTTCCTTTCAGCGCAGCGTCAAGCCCGGCGACCTTCAATTGCGCGGTGATCTGTTCTTTTTGTTCGAGTGTCTGGCTGGCAAGCTCAGACGGGCAAAAAGGCTTGACTTCACCGCCGGTCTCAAAAGAGGTCGGATGAAAACACTGCTCAAATTTGAGCGGATTGATGTTCCTGATGGCCAGGATCATTTCGAGCGGATCGTTTATATCGTAACCCGCTTGCTCCAAACCGCTCAATACATTCCTAAAAAACACCGTGCCCTTTTCTATCATTTCGTCTCTTAACTTCTCAAGTACTGAAAAGTCCATGAAGGCTTCCCAGTGATCTGCGCTTTCTTCAACGCGCTTGCCCACTGTAAAGATGTTAATGAGCTCCTGGCAAGTGGGCACCCTAAGTTTTTCTGTTATCGAAACGGGGTTGATGCCCATGCCCATCCTGTATCTTTTTTCAACAAGGATCTCGAATAAAAATTCACTGGCAGCCGTGCCGTAATTGCCTTCGATGTCATGGTCCCAATGCATATTTGTCGAGTTGTTGATATAATGGAGTATCTGCTGGTCCTCAGTACTCAAAGCTTTATGCAGCGCCATCGCTATCGCCAGCCTCTTGTCTATATCGCTCAACAAACCGCCGTAGGCGACCATGTATCTGACTCCGCACAGCGTTGAACAGATATAATGTTCGAGCATCGCATAGCCGACATAGGTGATGCAGTCAAGCGCATAGCCCGGCAAACCGTCATCAAGATACGTTTTGACCGCCATCTTTTCTTTTTTGTTTTTTGTGGAGAGTATGCCAAGAGCCCTGACCATATTCGAAAAACGCGTCATATCGTCGTCGTAGCCGGGATAACTCCAGATGATCTGTGAAAATTCCCCGGTCATCGCAGCTCCGGCTTTGACAGAATTGATCGTCATCTCAAGGCCGTTGGGCGAAGCCAGATGGTAATCGTTGAACATGACTTCTATCGGCGCAGCTTCAACCTGTGCACGGTAATCTTCAAAGCCATCCATGACAAAGCTGGTTGTCGCTGGCGCTTTTTCTCTGTACTCCTTGGGCAGCGCGATCACACCGCTCGCGATCGGCTGAAGGGAATCAAGTGTAAGCCCCGTTCGCTGACAGAATTCATGGATTTTTTTTGTACCTTCGATTTGCTCTTCCAGCGTCGATAAGCCCATCAAAATGTTCCAGATGATCTTGCCCTCGGATGTCTTTTGCTTTCTGTAATCCAAGTACGTTTCATGCCCGCTCTCTCTGATAAAACGGCTTTTTCCCGCTTTGATCTTTTGCCCCATGGCAATGCCTTCCTTCAAAAGCGCGTTGCCATTCGGATGCGGGCCCGGCCTGATATGCTTCAAATACGCCAAAATCGACTTATGCATGAGACTGCCCCCCTAATCAGGTTGTTTGTTGTTCCAGACGTTTATTTTGCTGTACAATAACTGCCAGATGCCCGCTTATAGAAGAGGAGGCACTCAACAGGTATTGCTTTATTATTTCCAGCGGCCTTATTTTATAGCGTACTTTTGCTCAATATCGCTGGTGAGTTTGTCCATGATGGCAAAAATCTCATCGACGTCTTTTTCTGTAATGTTGATCGGGGGCAGGAAGGATATCCTGTTCCCGTGATACCCATTGAGCTGTGCCAGTAAACCGGCTTGCTTCATTTCGTCAATCAGCTCCATTGTTTCTTTTGCGGCTGGCTCTTTTGTCTCTGCATCTTTCACATATTCAATGCCCAGGTATACGCCGCATTGGGAATAGCTACCCACCATCGGGTGCTTTTTCATATAATTTTCGACAACGTCATGCAGATATGCCCCTGTTTTCGCGCATCTTTCCAGAAGCTTGTCTTCTTCGATGATATCAAGCACTTTGTTCGCAACGGCGCATCCTAGCGCATAGCCTGCATAAGTGCTTACGATATAACCCGGTCCGACTTCATCGAAGATCTCTGCGCGTGACACGACTGCGCTCATCGGCACACCTGCACCAAGCGCTTTGCCGACCAGCAGGATATCCGGCACGACTTCGCTATGCTCACAGGCAAACATTTTGCCCGTCCGCCCCATGCCTGTCTGTATTTCATCAAAGATAAGAAGAAATCCATATTTTTTCGCCAGTTTGTCAAGCGCGGCAAGATATTCCCTCGGAGGAATGATATAGCCTGCAGAACTCTGCATAGGCTCAATGATCAGCGCTGCGACATTGTTGACATTGGCGGCAGGGCTGCCCATCCCTGTCTGGGAACTACTCATAAGCATATCAATTGACTTAACACATTGCAAGTCGCAACCCGGGTATTCTTTCCCATACGCGCAGCGGTAGCAGTATGCATAAGGGAAGCGTTCAATACAATGGTCGGCAGACGGAACAGGATGATACCACTTATGCATCGTACCGGCTCCCGTATAGCCCATCGTGGCCACGTTCTGCCCGTGGTAAGCGCCGTAAAAACAGATGATATGCGTTTTCTTTGTATAGGAGCGCGCCGAGCGTATCGCAAGCTCGACCGCGTCCGAGCCGCTTAATGCCAGCCTTACTTTTTTCTTAAAATCCCCGGGCGTTATGTCGGTCAGTCTTTTGATGAGCCTTATTCTTTCCGGCGTCGGAAAATCAAACCAGTGACTTAGCTTTTCGTATTGCTCCGCCATCACTTTTGAGATCCTTTTATCGCCGTGCCCGATATTCATGCTGGAAAAGCCCGAAATACAGTCTATGTATTCTTTGCCGTCAACGTCCCAGACCCTGTTGCCTTTGCCTTTTTCGATAATGGGAGGCTGTGACCATTTGGACATCAAAACACAGCCCGGATGGTCATAGTTTAGAAAATCTTCCAAATAGGCTTTGTTCAAAGGACCGATTTGCTGCATGTTCTTAACGCGCTCCAATAAAATCTCATAGGGTTTTGTGGCCATAGCTCTGTCTCCTTATATTCTGTTTATTTTGTTATAAAGCGGATGGAAAAAATCATGCTAACCCAGAGCGTGCACAGGCTATGCATGCGATACCGCCTTTGACTGCATTAAATCCTAAAAGCTCTCGGGAAAAAATTTTACCCCCGGCTTTACCGTCCAGGCATGCTCTTTTACAGGCGGCGGCGCGATGTGCGGTTCTTCGTCAGAGTCCCTGATGACCCAAACATAAAACAAAGCATATCCCGGCGCTGAAACCTGGGGGTGTATATCGCCGTCAAGCGCCAAAAGAGCATCTCCGTCTTTGATGATATGTGCTTTGTCGCCTTCCTGTGCGATACCGTAGGCGTTCTCCGAAGGCAGGAAATTGTAGTAGTAGATCTCCGGGTGTATATGGGAATGCGGCGGGAAGCTTGACCATTTCCCCGGAAAGTTGACAACTTCGCCGATGATGAGGTTGGTGTTCGGGCACATGCTGCGGCTGATAAAACTCCTGACCACGCGCGTTGCGCACTCATTGAGCGTTCCTTCGCCTCTGTTCTCACTCTTGCAATCCTGTGCGCTTAAAAATATGGGCGCATACTGTTTTTCGTTTTCTGTCGACATCAGCACAAAACGCGTGTTGTCTTCAAAGGCGATGATCTCGACGCCGACTTTTGCCGGAACAAGCAGGCAGGCCGGATTGTCTCTAAAACAGGATGCCCTCTGCATGATCTCATTATGATCTTGCCATTGGATCTGTGCTTTGCCCTGCAAAAGAAGAATCGCGTACTCCTTCGTCTCATCGTTTAAGGTGAATTTCTCATCCTTGTTGAGCAGCAGCACCTCAAAATCCATTTGGGCTTTGGGGTTTAAATCAGTACTGATGACCGTATTAAGGCCGTTCGTTAAGTTTTTTCCGCGAAAAATTGGCATGACTGTACCTCCGATAAAAAGATATAATGAAAAGCAGCGGCTTTTTATTATACTAATAAGATTTTTATTATTCATTTTTATATTATTGTATACATTTTGTATTGGTTTGTCAATATAACTTGCCGATAATAAATGATTATCGCACACATCTTTTTATGAAAAAAACAGCGTGGTTTGGAATTCTTCCTTCACCGCAAAAACAAGTTAACCGACATATGATGCCGAAAAGCCATGCGGTGCGTGCGGCAGCGCCGAGCAGCTAGTCGCAGTTTTGCTCTCGCTGCATTTTTTGATGGTAGAATTGCAGTATATCGCCGCGTGTGACAATGCCGATGAAAAGCCCGCGGTCGTCTTCAACAGGAATAAAGTTTTGATGCACAGCCATTAGAAAAAGATCCTCAATAGATTCATTCACGTTGACAGGTGCATTTTGTCTGCCTTTGAGAATATCCTTGATACGGCGTTTATCCTTGGCGGGATTGTCCGCAGGGCCATCTAGGACTTCCCACAAAAGATCCCCTTCACTCAAAGTCCCTGAATACCTGCCCGCCCGGTCAATGACTGGTATCGCTGAGAAGCCATGGTGCCTCATTTTCTCCAGAGCTTGTTTTATGGTTGAGTTGTCATAAATCCAGGCAATCTCGTGCTTTGGTTTTAAAAAAAAGAGTATATTCATAACGTTTTGCTAACCTGCTCTATCACTGCTTTTATTCAGCTTATCATAACACGGCGGCTGTCTTTCATCAATGCTATGGATCTAAATTGTGCAATTTGTCGCGGTGATGGCCGCTGTATTGATAACAACTCAAGTCAGGGGTGGGGTATATTTTGGCAGCTTTTTTTTGACGAAAACCTGCAAAGCAGCTATTATATAAGTATGTCATATGATGTTCGTTTTGAGCGGCTTAAGGGAGGGATGAAATCTTATGTTTTCTATGTTTTTTCTTCCCAAAGACTCACCCGAATTGGTGCAAAACGGCCCGTATGCGCCTTATTCTGCGGCGCATATCATCATCATCCTGTTTGCTTTCGGGTTCATCTGGTTATTATTGCGTATTGTTCGTCAAAAGAGCATCGGCAGCCGTCTGGTTTGGGTAGCCGCAGTATACGGATCACTTGTTCTGCTCAATATATTGCGCGTTTTCTGGGAGGTAAGCACAGGCTCATTTGATGTAAAGACAAGCCTGCCGCTTGAGCTGTGCGGGATTCAGATGTTTGTGCTTCCTTTGGCGCTTTTCTCACGGGGCAAGATCCAAACCTATATGCGCGATTTGCATTTTCGTTCGGTACGCTCGGCTTTTTCTTTTCACTGCTTTTGCCTTTTACCACGATGTATGAGTATCCCGTCTGGCATTTCCGTACCATGCACAGTATGATGTATCATACATTGCTCGGTTTCTGCTGCCTCATGCTGCCGCATCTTGATTATGCGCCTGATATCAGGAACATCCGCAAAGCATACGCAGTTCTCATTGCTGTGACGCTGTTGACCGCATCCCTCAATTTACTTATTGGCAGCAACTATATGTACACATCAGCCCTGCCTTTGCCGTCAGACGTCATAGCATGGCCGTATTACCTCCCGCTGTTGGTCATCTTTGCGCTGATCACTGCAAGAATACCCTATTATGTTTATCGCTTTTTCCATAGTAAAAGCGGCGGAGCAAAGACAACATTCGGCTTGAACAGCTGACCATATGTATCATTTATCCCCGCCAAACGATATAGATTTTATTCTGTTTATACAATGCGATTGCTGGCCGTTATCGTTTGCCAAATCGCTGAATATGTTGTAATATGTAAATAGGATTCTAACTTCATGTATGAATATAAGCGTGAAAGGAGGGTTTTTAATAAAGGGGAAACCGCTATCATCCTTATCATTGTCTTTATTCTTCCTTTATTAATATTCAAAAATGAAAATTGTATTGGTCATGGATCAGTATGACAGCCTCAATAACGGCACGTCTGTTTCTGCTGCACGCTTCGCTTCCCATTTACGCGCCCGCGGCCACGAAGTAAGGATCGTCTCAACGGGCTGCAAGGCCGAGGATAAATACGTGGTGCGCTCAAGAAAAAGCCTGCTGAACCCTATCTTTAAGGCCCACGGCATGGTTTTTGGCATGCCCGATGAGGACGTTATAAGAAAAGCCATTGCTGATGCAGATATCGTGCATCTGTATCTTCCGTTCAAGCTTTGTATGAAGGCGCGCAAGATCGCGCACGAACTCGGCGTGCCGCATATGGCCGCTTTCCATTGCCAGCCTGAAAATGTGTCTTTTAATGTCGGTTTTAAAGGCAGGTGGCTGCCTTTTCTTCTTTATCACTGGTTCCGCCGCCGGTTTTACCGTTATATCAGAGACATCCACTGTCCGTCCACGTTTATTTCTGACCAGCTTCACAAAAATGGCTATGCGGCACGTTCTCATGTCATCTCCAACGGCGTTGACGAAGCTTTTCGCCCGCTGGATGTTGCGCCGCCGCCCGAATGGCACGACAAATTCGTAATACTGATGGTTGGGCGTCTTGCACCTGAAAAACGCCAGGATCTGGTCATAAAAGCAGCACTCAAATCCAAATATGCCGACAATCTTCAGCTTGTGTTTTTGGGCCAAGGGCCGCTGCTGCGCCGTCTTGAACGTTTGGGCAAAAAACTCAAAAACTGGCCAGTGTTCAAATGCGTGAGCCAGGAAGAGATCGTTCGCATCTACAACCAGTGCGACCTCTATGTGCACGCTGCGGAAGCGGAATCAGAGTCCATCGTCTGCATTGAGGCCATCGCAAGCGGCCTTGTTCCCGTGATCTCTGATTCGGACAGAAGTGCCGCCAAGCAGTTTGCACTGGATGAACGCAGCCTTTTCATCAGCAAAAACGCGGCTGATCTTGCGGAAAAAATCGATTATTGGATCTCAAATCCCGAACAAAGGGAACGCATGCGTGCACGTTATCTCTCGCTGGCGGGCGAATATGCCATCAGTAAATCAATAGAGAAAATAGAAGCCGTTTACCGCGGGGTGATCGCTGAGCAGCGCAAAGCCGCCTTTAACCCTGAAGACCCCCATTCTCATACCATCCATCTGCCGACGCCATATGTCTGCCGCGTGGATACGCGATACCGTTTTGTAAACCGCAATATTTTCTTCCGTTTTTGCTCGACGCTCCTGTTTTACATTATCGCGATCCCACTGCTTGATATCGTCTCTCTTTTGTTCTTCGGGCTCACGATAAAGGGAAAAAAGAACTTAAGATATTTAAAAGGCGGCGCTGTGACCGTCACCAATCATTTTCATGTGCTTGATTCTCCCATGGTGGCTTGTTCTCTGTTCCCGCGCAGGCCGTTCTTTGCAACTTTAAAAAGCAATCTGGAAATACCTGTGGTACGCCGGCTCGTGCGGCTGCTGGGCGGGGTTCCTATTCCCGAATCTCCAAAAGCGCTGCACGCATTTATGGAATCGATGCGCGCAGAGCTCGAAAAAGGCCGCATCGTGCACTTTTATCCAGAAGCATCGCTCTGGCCGTGGCATGATGCGCTAAGGCCGTTCCGAAACGGTGCCTTTCATCTTGCCGTCAAATCGGGCGTGCCGGTGCTTCCCATGGTTTTCACCTTCCGCGAGGCAAAGGGGCCTTTATCCCGCATGCGCAAAAAACCGCTTGTGACGCTCAATATCGGCGAGCCCTCATATCCTGCGGAGCACGGCAGCGATCGTGAACGCGTACAGAAAATGCACAGCGATGTCCGCGATACGATGGAAGCCATTATTCAGAGGAGCAAGAAAAAAGCGATCTAAGAACTGTTATCGGGTTTCCTTTTGAAGGAGCCCGTTTTCTCTTTGTCCGGGCGCGGATTTTCTGCCGGATCTCAGGCTTTTTAAATGCTGAGTATAGAAAAGTCACTGCTCAGCCAGTTGTATAAAAGCAGTTTGTTTTCAAGAAGATCCCGGCTTTGTGTCCGCAGTTTGACCAACTCGGCAACCTGCAAGGCCGCACATAAAGCAGGCGATATCACAGGATTGCCTGGCGCGGGCAGCGTGCAGGGCTCCGCCGGATAGAGTTTGCTTAGAGAATGGCATCCTGGAAGAACCGTCGTGACCTGCACCTGCGAATTCCCTATGGCGCCGTGGATCATGGGTATATTAAGCTTGCAGCACGCTTCCTGCAAAAGCAGCCTTGTTTCTATATTGTCCAGCGCGTCGATCACACAGTCGGATCCTGCGAGGATCTGTGCGGCGTTGGCGCTGTCTACGAACGAGGCGAAGGATTTTACTTCGACCGCTGCGTTAATCTCTTCGATTCTTTTCCTGCCGCTTTGGGCTTTGCTCTTGCCTATGCCCGCTTCGGTGCACAGCAGCTGCCTATTAAGATTGCTTTCGTCAAATATATCGCCGTCTGCAAGTGTGATCCGCCCGACCCCCAAACGTGCGCAATATTCAAGGATAAACCCGCCAAGCCCCCCGCAGCCCACAATGCATATGGCTGTTTTTAAAAGCGAAAGCTGGCCGTCTAAACCGAACAGCCGCACATTACCGATATATCTGTAAGGCACGATGCCGTTTTCGAGCAGCATGATCTGCGTCTGGCGCAAAGAATTTCCTGATTTAAGGCTGATGCTGCGAATATGCTCTGCTTTGATCGTCTTGAATTCATTTACTGTCTCAACAAACTGTAAATAAAACTCTTTTTCCATATAGCTTTTTTAATGCGTTCGGTATCGCTGACGCATATTTGTCTCCTTTGCTGGTTTCAAGGACACATAAAGACGAACAAAAAGCATCACCTTTATGTGTTTGAAGATAGCATCTAGCCGCGCATGCTGTCAAGTTTCGATCCCGATGCTAGAACCTTTGCGCTTTATTGCCAAAAACAGCAAAAGCCAGAGTCCAAGGCCAAACGGGACAGCCAGCAACAGCCACCAAAGCCAGCCGTCACTTGCGTCCGCCGACGCGGGCCATGGCTTGGAAGCCGGAACAGTACCTTTTGAAACAGCACCTTTGACGCCCGTATTGGCCACAGCCGGAATATCTTCTATGGGAATCACGTCAATAACTTTGCTAAACACAGCAAATATCTCTGTATCCGCGCTTATAGTGACCGATTTGAGCATGTGGCCTTTTACATCCTGCCAGCCGACAAATTCAAACCCCTCAGCTGGTACGGCGCTTAGCGCATTTAACAGTATCACATCCCCCTCCTCATAAACGCCGGTTCTCAGTCCGGTTGTTCCCTGACCGATGACCGATACGCTCAAAGTGAATGTGGTTGCAGTCTCATCAAAAATAATTAAGGTGCCTGTGACGCTGCCTTGATAGTTATTATCCTCTGCCGTGCCGACCACCCTGTATCTGCCGATGCTGCGCGGAGCCGTTTCGCTGCCGCCGTATGTGAATACAACTGCCAGCCCTGCCGGGTTTGTTTCTGCCGTCACAGTCTTTTTTTGGCCATCGTACGTCTGTCTTAGATTCTTCAGCACTATGTCGGCATCCGCCTTTTTGATGATGACCTCCGCGATGCCGCTGGCCGCGTTGTGGTTTTTATCTCCCGCAAAATGCCAATTGGCGGTGCCGCCCGGGGCATCTGTAAATAAAGCGCCTAAACTTAAAAGCCCGCTCAAGTCTTTGCCGTCCGCACCCGCTGCCGTGCCGCATGCACCGTGCGCGCAGCCGTCATAGGTCGCCGTCACGCCCGAAACACTAATATCGGCATCCGCCTTTTTGATGATGATATCCGCGATGCCGCTGGCCGCGTTGTGGTTTTTATCTCCCGCAAAATGCCAATTGGCGGTGCCGCCCGGGGCATCTGTAAATAAAGCGCCGAAACTTAAAAGCCCGCTCAAGTCTTTGCCATCCGCACCCGCTGCCGTGCCGCATG
The DNA here is from genome assembly GCA_040768905.1 of Christensenellales bacterium. GTDB lineage: Bacteria > Bacillota > Clostridia > Christensenellales > SZUA-584 > SZUA-584. The sequence continues at coordinate 301,886 of JAXGMA010000001.1, read as the reverse complement.
CACCGTGCGCGCAGCCGTCATAGGTCGCCGTCACGCCCGAAACACTAATATCGGCATCTGCTTTTTTGATGATGATGTCCACGATGCCGCTGGCCGCGTTGTGGTTTTTATCTCCCGCAAAATGCCAATTGGCGGTGCCGCCCGGGGCATCCGTAAATAAAGCGCCGAAACTTAAAAGCCCGCTCAAGTCTTTGCCATCCGCGCCGGCTGCCGTGCCGCATGCACCGTGCGCGCAGCCGTCATAGGTCGCCGTCACGCCCGAAACACTAATATCGGCATCTGCTTTTTTGATGATGATGTCCACGATGCCGCTGGCCGCGTTGTGGTTTTTATCTCCCGCAAAATGCCAATTGGCGGTGCCGCCCGGGGCATCCGTAAATAAAGCGCCGAAACTTAAAAGCCCGCTCAAGTCTTTGCCATCCGCGCCGGCTGCCGTGCCGCATGCACCGTGCGCGCAGCCGTCATAGGTCGCCGTCACGCCCGAAACATGAATATCGGCATCCGCTTTTTTGATGACAAGATCGCCTGTGGCATTTCCCTGATAATTATCATCCACAATTTTGGCTGTCACCGCATACGTACCCGCACCCATGGGCACAACAGGGCTGCCATCGTAAGAAAACACCACCAACAGCCCTCCAGGATAGGTGTCTGCCGCGGCTTCTTTGTCACTGCCGTCGAAGGTCTGATTGAGGCCATAAAGCGTCACTTGCGCTGTGGCTTTTGATACGATCAGGGCTGCGGTATCAGAATAAGCGGACCCCTCTGTATTGCGAAAGACGGCGCGGTAACTGCCGCTGTCCGCAACGCCGGGCTTGATCAGTTTGAGTGTGGCGTTGGTCTCGCCGGGAATATCGCTCCAGCCGTCTCCTTTGTTTAATTGCCATTGCACGGCAGGTACCGGATTGCCAGTCGCAGCTGCTGAAAATTCAGCATTCTCACCGTAGGTGATAGCCTGGCTGTCGGGATGGGCCGTGATTTTCGGCAATGCCGACAGCACGTATGTGATTCTGATGAGCCCGCAAGCGCCCGTGGTTCCGGCATTTCCTGTATCGCCGTAACGCCATGAACCTCCGCCGCCGCCGCCATAATTGCTGCCGTTCTTCCCCCGTCCCTCAGAATCGACGCCATTTCCGCCTTTTCCGCCATGCTCATCCGTGGCCCCGCCCCCGGTGCATCCGCTGGCATTGATGCCTGCGCCGCATGAGCCGGCACCGCCGCCCCCCCCGCCCGATGCAGAGCCGGTGCTGCTTGCGCCGTTGCCGCCGCCGTACGATATGTACTCGGCGTCAGAGGCCGCGCCTCCCGCACCTCCGCTGCTCCCGGACGCCCCGAAGCCGCCTTTCGCAATCAGCGTTTGCGGATCCACCCAGTATGTATCTCCTCCATTGCCACCGGTCGCTGCCCCTCCTGTCCCGACAACAAATGAATACGTTTCGCCCGGTGTCACACAAAAGGCCTTTTCAGAATAGGCACCGCCGCCGCCGCCGCCTCTTCTTGCGTTATTGGCAGGAGCGCCCGTACCGCCGCCGCCGCCCCAGGCCTCGACTTTGATCAAAGTCACGCCTTCCGGCGCCTTCCATGAGCCTGATGTTGAAAAAGTTTCCGAGATGCTTTGCGCCTGCGCAGCTGCAGGATGAAAACACAACACGCCAATCAATCCTAAGGTCAGCAAACCTGCCAGCCCGATCGGCATTTTTCTTTTTGCCTGCATCGTCTTGCTCCTCCATGTACATTTATCTTTTGGTTTAAATAAAAAAATAAAAAGCCGCTCAAAAATCACTGAGGCGGCCGAACAATCCTGGCGCACTGGGGCGTCGCTTTAGATTTCGTGCTTTGCGCCCCCGGCTTTCACTCGGGTTTGCTTTTCACATATAATTTTATCTAATTATCGACTTAATCTACCATATTATACTATGCATTGTCAACCATTTATGACATTATTCGTCATTTTCTGCGCTGAATTAAGCCCTTTTGTCCTTTCAGGATGCAAAGACTGCCCAAACTTTCCAAGGATATTGTCGAAGTGTTTATTTTATTTACCTTTGTTTGTGCACGTATGCCGCTATAAAAGGGCAATAACGGCTGCCATAGCGCCTGTCTGCCCGTGGTCGCGCCTGTGTGAGAAAAACAGCTGTGCATCGCCAAAAGTGCAAAGCGCTGCGTCCGTGATGTGCGCCGGCTTCAAACCGGATTGGAGCATACTAGACACGCAGGCGCTGTTTAGATCGACATAAAATCTGCCGTCCCTTAAAAGTACAGCTGCGTTGCCAAATGTTCGGCGGAAAAGTTCATACACATCGTGCCCCACCTCGAAATGCTTCACGCTGATGCAAGGGCCGACTGCCGCATATATATCTTGTACCTTGCAGCCGATGTCTGCCAGCGCATGAACGGCATGTTGAGTGATATGCTCAGCAACGCCGCGCCATCCTGCATGGCAAACAGCCACGGCGCACCGAACAGGGTCGTAAAAGAATAGCGGCACACAATCCGCATGAAACGAAACGAGCGGCAGGCCTTTGGTATCGCTGCAGAGCCCGTCACAGATTTGAGACAGTGGCTCCCGTATGATGCCGCGCCCCTTCTCGCCGGTATATACGCGCAAGACCGCCGCACTGTGGGCATAGTTGATGCCAACCGCCTGTGTGCTGTCAAAACCTGCAGCAACGCCAAAACGCATTAAATTCTCAGAGAAATTTTGAGGGTTGTTTTCGCGCTTACGGCTGAAATTAAGGCTGTCATAAGGCTTGGGGCTCACACCGCCGATACGTGTCGAGAACGCGCAGCACACACCGCCCAGCCGGTCAAAAGAGGGTATGGTCAAAAAGCTGACACCGTTTGATGAATGCCGTGTAAAACCTTTTTGGATACTCATTTTTCTTCCAGGAGTCTTTGTAATTCTTTCATAAACGTATCAACGTCTTTGAATTCCTTGTAAACAGAAGCAAAACGCACGTAAGCCACATCATCAAGCTCTTTTAAGCCGCGCATCACCAGACCGCCGATCTCGCGTGTGGTGATCTCCTGACGCAGGGAGTTGAATATATTCTTTTCAACGCTTGCCACGAGCGCTTCGATTTCATGCATGGGGACAGGCCGTTTTTCGCATGCTTTGATGATGCCCATTTTTATCTTGTCTGCATCAAACGGCACACGGTCGCCATTTTTCTTGATGACCAGAAGCGGCAGGCTGTCAATCTTCTCGTAGGTCGTAAACCGCTTCTTGCATGAGAGGCATTCCCTGCGGCGTCTTATGGAGCTTCCCTCGTCAGTCGGCCGCGAATCAACGACTTTGCTTTCAAGATGACCGCAATAAATACATTTCATATTTTAGCCCCCAAAAATTTGTTGGCTTTATTATAGCACAGTACCGCAGAATTACCAATATGCCGGAGCCAGGGCCTCAAGGTCAGCCCTGATAGTTCGGCACACAATTGACGTCGATCTCAACAAGCACCACATCTGCGCCGATTTTGCGAATATTGCTCCACGGGATCACGCTGTCGCGCTCGCCCTTGAAAAGAAAAGACAGCCGTGTCGGGCCGGGCACGACGATCGCGCAAACCTTTCCGGTGCCTGCCTCTATAACAAGATCGCAAATATATCCGAGGCGCGCACCGTCAAGAACGTTGACCACTTCTTTTTGACGGAGTTTGGAGTACCGCGTCATATAAATCACCCCCGTTCCATCATATTATCCATCACAAAAAAAAGACCCTGTGGCTTTTCTCTACACAAAGGTCTTTTCAGCTTTTGTGATCAAATATTTCTTTTCATGCTTTTTAAAGCGTTTTTTTCAAGCCTTGAGACCTGTGCTTGCGATATGCCAATCTCCTCAGCCACTTCCATTTGCGTCTTGCCCTGATAAAATCGCATGGTGATGATGTTTTTCTCGCGCTCACTCAATTTATCGATGGCTTCCTTGAGCGCAAGCCCTTCAAGCCACATTTCATCCGCACAGCTTTTATCGGCCAGCTGATCCATCACGAACATGGCATCCGAACCATCGTGATACACAGGCTCGTAAAGCGAAACGGGGTCCTGTATCGCATCCAGGGCGAACACGATATCCTCCACATGGATGCCCATCTCTTTTGCTATGGCTTCTACGCTGGGCTCAGCGCTGTTCTTCTTGGATAGAAAATTTCTTATCTGCAAAGCTTTATATGCGATGTCGCGCAGCGAACGAGAGACTCGGATGCTGTTGTTGTCGCGCAGGTAACGCCTCAGCTCCCCCGTGATCATGGGCACGGCATAAGTGGAAAAGCGCACGCCCAGTTCGACATTGAAATTGTCTATCGCTTTAATAAGCCCGATGCATCCCACCTGGAACAGATCGTCCATGTTTTCCCTGCGTCCCGTAAAACGCTGGATCACGCTCAGGACGAGCCTCAGATTGCATTTGATGAATTCCTCGCGCGCGCTCTGGTCTCCTGCTTTGACCCTGAGCATCGTCTCTGTCATTTGTTTGGGCTTCATGACGGGCAGCTTTGATGTGTCGACGCCGCAGATCTCAACCTTATTAATCAGCATGTCATATCCCCTGTAAGTCGCGTTTGATATGACTAGCTTTGCCATGCAAATTTGTTTTATACGGCAGATCAGACAACAAAAAAAACCTGAACGAAGCACGTACAGTCTGTTGTTCTATTCACAAGGAGATGTTGCCCAAGAGCAGCGCTGTTGCCCTTTTAAAAGTATATTGTTGATGATTTAAGCAAAATAATTTTAAATATTTTTATCAAAAAATGCGCTTCGTGAGAGCAACCAAACCAAGCGCATTTTAATTGACTTGTATCTGCAAATGAATAAGCTGTTATTTTTCCCTTTCCATAAGCTCCAGGGCAATATCTTTGAGTGCATGCGCGCGGGCGCCAAAACGCGACAGCGCTTCAATGGCTTTTTTGGTTTTTGCGCGGGCAATATGGCGTGATTCGGCGATACCGTACGCACTCGCAAATGTGAGTTTGCCTCTCTGTTTGTCTTTGCCTGTCGTTTTACCGAGTTTTTCTCCGCTGCCCTGCACATCGAGTATATCGTCCAAGATCTGAAAAACGAGCCCGATGCAGGCGCCGTATACGCCGAGGCTTTTAAGGTCTTGCTCATCCGCACCCATGAGCGCCGCGCCGGACATCACGGAAGCACGTATCAGTGCCGCTGTTTTTCGCTCGTGGATATAGCGCAGCGCATCCAGATCCAGCCCGGCGCCTTCAAAACCCATATCTGAAACCTGGCCGGCAATCATGCCTTTAGCGCCCGCGGCATTGGCAATGATCTGCATGGCTTTTAAGTGGCAAAGCCCGCTGCCCTTGTCGGAAACAGCGCATTTGAGCATCACTTCATAAGCGCTGCTCAGCAGCCCGTCTCCTGCAAGAATGGCATGCGCTTCGCCGAAAACCACATGATTTGTCGGTTTTCCGCGCCGAAGCGTATCGTTATCCATCGCGGGCAGGTCGTCATGGACCAGCGAGTAGGTATGAATCATCTCAATGGCGCAGGCATAATCAAGCGCCCTTCTTGCATCGCCGTACATACCGGCTGACATCAGGCAAAGCACAGGCCGAAGCCGCTTGCCGCCGCCAATAAGGCTGTAGCTCATCGCGTCCTTTAAAATGCCGGGTTCACAGATCTCATCCGTCAGCTCAGCAAGGCGCGTTTCTATCAAAGGCACAAGGCGCGCAATCTCATTCATCTTCATGATCATCAGGATAAGCATTGATGTCCGCATCGGTTTTCAGTATTTCTATTTGCGTTTTGTATGCGTCCAGCTTTTTTTGCAGCGCGTCCGCAAGGCTTATGCCCTGCGTGTAAAGCGCCATGCTTTTTTCAATGCCCTCCTGCCCGGATTGCAGGCGCTGCGCGATCTCCGAAAGCTTATTGAGTTCCTGTTCAAAATCTCCCAAAAAATCAGCCCTTTCTTTCCACGGCCACGCGGCCGTCGGCGAATTCCACACTCATGCTGCCCGCCGCTTTTGTTGAAGACACAACGACATTGCCGTTTTTGTCGTATACAATAGCGTAACCGCGTTCGAGTATACCGCGCGGGTTTAAACTTTCAAGCAGGGCGCGGTATTTTTCAATACGCATGGCTGTTTGATTTATCGTTGTCTCAAGCGCGCTCTTGATCAGCGCTTTATCTGCGTCAATGCGCATGCCGGAATGCGAGAGCTTCATGCGCAGGGGATAGACGCTTAGGCTGAGTTTTTGCGCATCAAGACGCGACGCGCGCTGCGCAAGCACCTCTTCCAGCGCATTTTTCATTGCATCTTTGTGTGCGGCGAGCATGGTTTTGACTTCGTTTTTATCACGCACGGCCATTTCCGCTGCGGCAGACGGTGTGGGTGCGCGCAGATCGGCGGCTAAGTCGCACAGCGTATAATCTGTTTCATGCCCGACCGCGGAAACGACCGGAATGGCCGAACCGAACACCGCCCTCACAACGCTTTCCTCGTTGAATGCGGACAGGTCTTCAAGCGACCCTCCCCCGCGTGCAACGATGATCACGTCGATATCCATCGCATCATTGAAATGCGCGATGCCGCGGCAGATCTGTGCAGCCGCTTCGGCGCCCTGCACGGCCACAGGGTACACAGTGATATGGATGCCTTCAAACCGCCGCTTCGCCACACTGATGATGTCATGCATGACCGCGCCCGAGGATGACGTCACTAGCCCGATACGCAGTGCAAGATACGGCAGTGGTTTTTTGTGTTGGACATCAAACAGGCCTTCGCTGAGAAGCTTTTGTTTTGTCCTCTCAAGACGCGCGAACAAATCCCCGATCCCATGCAGCGCTGCCGTTTGTACCACAAGCTGTACAGCCGCAGATCTGCGGTAAAACGTGATGCGTCCGCCTATCTCAACCAAAGCGCCGTCTTTTAGTATCTCCCATTGTTCATCTGCCTGATAGTCATAAATGATGCAGCCAATGAGCGCATCCTCATCCTTTAAGGAGAAAAAGGCGTGCCCAACTGACGACAGCTTCAAGTTGGTGACCTCGCCGACCACTTTGATCCGGGTCAAAAACGGATCACTGAACATTTTGCGGCTTAAATATTCGTTGATCTGGGATACGGTAAATACAATATCAGCCATAAATCCTTGCAGCCTCGATGGTGTTTTCGAGCAGCATCGTGATGGTCATCGGCCCAACGCCGCCGGGGACAGGCGTTAAAAACGCGGCCTTTTCTGCGGCCTGCTCGAAGAGTACATCGCCTTTGAGCTTTCCGTCAACTTTTGTCGTGCCCACATCAATGACCACTGCACCTGGCTTAATAAACGCGCCCGTGATCATTTCGGGACGGCCGATCGCCGCGACGAGGATGTCCGCACCGGCGCAGACCTGTGCAAGATCCTGTGTGCGAGAATGGCACATCGTCACTGTGGCGTTATGAGACAGCAACAGAAGCGATACGGGTTTGCCGACCATATTGCTGCGCCCCACGACGACCGCGCTTTTGCCTGCGATGTCGATACCCGTTGATTTTATAAGGTGTATGATGCCTTTTGGCGTGCATGGAATAAACCCTTTTTCTCCGACCAGCAGCCTGCCCGCCGTCACCACATGCAGCCCGTCCACATCTTTGTCAGGGTTGACTTCACGCAGCACCGCAAGCGTATCAAGATGGGCAGGCAAAGGCAGCTGTATGAGCATGCCGTGCAGTGAATTGTCAGCATTCAGGGTGCGGATCAACGCTATGAGCTGCTGCTGCGTCGTGTCCGCACTCAGCCGGTAAACCTTAGAACGTATCCCGATTTCTTCACAGCCGCGTTCTTTGTTGCACACATAAACAGCCGAAGCAGGGTCGTCCCCCACCAGCACAACGGCTAGCCCCGGGATGATGCCTTTTTGTTTCAGGGCAGTTACGTCTTCTTTGAGCCTTACTCTTAACTGAGCCGCAATGGCTTTCCCGTCAATGATCTTCAAATCTTGTCTCCTTTGCTAAACAGCCGCTGCGCCGCAAGCGCAAGCCCGCAAGCGTTGTCGCTGCAATATTTTTTCTGCGCAATGATGCAGCGGATGCCGACTCTTGCGCACATGTTTTTCATATGTTCTCTGATAACGGCGTTGCGCATCACGCCGCCGGTGAAAATATACTGACACAGGCCGGTTTGCTCCGCCGCGTGATCAAGCAGTTTTCCAAGCGTCTGAGCCACACAGTCGATCACAGCACTGCATACGTTATCGACAGCTTCTCCCGCGTCAAGCCTGCGCATTGCCTGCGTTTCCGCGCCGGAAAGATTGGCAGAAAGCCCGTCCACATGCACGGCAAGCGGCGCACTGCCTTTTGTATAAAGCTGCTCTATGGCTGCGCCCGATGGGAACGGCAGGCCTGCCTTAACGCCCACCCGGTCGATCAGCTGCCCGCATGTCAGATCCAGCTTGCCGCCAATGGGTGATATGCCGCGCACGATGCCTTCTTTGATAGCCACGCGCAGCAGGTCGAGCGTGCCGCCAGACACATGGAACACGCCGTATTCGCCGTCATCCACTGGCTGCTCCAAAAAAGCGGAGTATATATGCCCGTGCTGATGTGAGAGCGGGAATTGTGATACACCAAGAGCGGCAGATATGGCTTGCGCATGCGATGCGCCCGCACAAAACACAGGCATATAGGAACCTTCTGCCGGGCACGGTTTGTCGCTGAAGGCCACGCCCTTCAAAGAAAGTTTTTTCAGCTCACAGTCACAAAACAGCGTCCGAAGGTTCTTGATGTGGGCAAAGACGGCCTCTGACTGCCTAAGCCCCCGGCTGCCGAAAGGAACCTTAAGCATGATCCTGCCGTCAAACAGCACACGCCCGTCCGCAATGGCGGCAACGGACGTGGTGTATGCGCTGGTATCCAGGGCCAAAAATGCGTCAGGTAAGCTCATGCGCCGTTTTTTGCTCAGACACAACAGCGGCGAGTATGCCGTTGACAAAGCTTGCCGATTTATCCGACGCATACTTTTTCGCCAGTTCCACACATTCGTTGATCGTGATGCTCTCGTGAATATCATCGCAATAGAGGATCTCGCATATGCCGAGCCGCAGTATCGAGAGTTCCACCTTGGCCATGTGCGTGATGCTCCATTTTTTTGAGTGTGCGGCAATCACCCCATCAACAGCCGTATTGTTTTCTTTGAGTATCTCAATAAGCCGTGACACGTATGCCCAGGCGTTTTCATTCATGCCTTTATCAAAACAATCCCGCATGACGTCCATCGTTGCGGGATTGAACTCTCCGTTTACCGCATACTCATAGAACAGGCGAAACGCGGTATCTCTGGCCGATCTTCTGCTCAATGAACCCTCCGTTATTTAAAGATGTCTGGCAATATTTTATCCAGAATTTCAAATAATTTTTTTCTGAAACGGTTGCGCGTACCTAAAAAAGCGCCCAAGCCCATACAAAAAGCAATAAAAAGCGTACTGAAAAAGCCAATGGAGAGTATCAGCACGCCCACCAAAAGCCCGACGACTGTTCCGATCAATAATCCTTTTTTTGCTTTGATAAATTCAAAGAAATCCTTGGAATCCTGCACTATTCAACACGCGCCTTTACTGTCTGGGCTGTCTTCTCCACAAGCAGCAGTATTCTGCCGACCTCGATACCGGAAAGCGTCTCCAAATGCGCCTTGAGGCCGTCCTGAAGCGCCTTTAGCGCTTCTGGTATGTTTGTGTCCTCCGCCACGGTCATGTTTGCCCTGATGATCAGTTTGCTGTCTCTGACCGAAGCCGAAGCCTTAACGCTGCGCACAGCCTCATTGGCGGATATAAAACGCGTTGTCATCTCTTCAAGCGCGCTTAAAGTGACCGCTATCATGCCGCTGTCCGTTGTGCTGACATAGGCCGTTTTCGGCTTGCGTTTGCGCGAACCAGAAAACATCAGTACGAAGCTGAGAATCGCGATCACAACACCTCCGATTGAAACTGCCCAAAAAACAGCCGGATCCTCGTAGAGTGCTTTGAGCCAAAACTGCGGATGTGCTTGATCAATCAAACCCCATACGCATCCCAGTACTACGCCGATAATAAAAAGCACAAACAAGATGTAAAGCGTAAATAAAAGTCTGATCATCAATCTCATTATCTTTTGTACCCCCGAATTGATCTTTAATGTACGCGTTTGCCTTCTTCTGAATCCTCTTTTAAAATACGCACGCCCTGGATGTGGACATTTGTTTCGACGACCTTAAGCCCTGTCATGGTCTCAACGGCCTTTTTGACGCTTGCCTGGATTTTCGCAGAAATTTTGGGGATCTCCACGCCATAATCCACCACGATAAAGACATCGATCGCACATTCTTCTTTTCCGACCTCGACCTTCACGCCCTTTGTCAGGTTCTTTCTTCCGAGAAGCTCGGCCAGGCCGCCGGAAAACCCGCCGCTCATGCCCGCCACGCCCTCAATTTCGATCGTGGCAAGCCCGGCGATCGTTGCAATAACATCGTTGGCAAAAGAAACGCTGCCGTTTTGCTCTTCCCGTATGTTCATTTCATTTGTACTCAAACAACTCACCTCTTGATTTAATGCTTAAATTATAACAGAGAGGGCAGCCAATTACAATCGGCATAGCCTATATGTTTAAAACCTTTTTGTCCAACGCATCAGCCCTGCAGTATCACCTTGATATTTTGTGCGGGTTCACCCGTTTCGGCGCGTACGATTTCCAAAACCTTGGCTGCATCTTCCTTGGAAATCTGCGCGCCCTTGATCACAACATTCACAGATCCCTTCTGGACGGTGACGATGGCGTCTTCGAATCCTGCAGCCATCAAGAGCCCTTCTATCGTGAGTTCTGACTCCATACGCTCGACGATCTGCGTCTTTTGGCTTTGCGCATCTTTTAGCGTTTCAGCGTCGCTTTTTTCATTGGCTATGATGCTGTCAAGATACGCCACCTCTGTCTCACGCACGTTTTCCCTGTTTGCCTTGTAGTCGTAAAAATAGTTTTGTGAGGACATCACCGCCAGATCATCTATGGAGAGCGCTCCTTCGATCTCTGATTCGGGGCTTGTTTCCGCAGCCTGCGGGGTGCCCGTATCGGTACCGATCGCATAGTTGAGATACCCGACGCCCGCTAAGATGACGACAAGCCCTGCAAGCAGCAGGTACCTTCCAGTCTTCCCATTTTTCATTTTTCCATTTCCCTTGTTCATTATACTTTCACTTCCTTTTATTTTCTCATTCTATACACGTCAACCTTATCGGGGCTGACGTTTAAAATAGTCTGAACGGCTTTTAATAAGCTGAGTTTGACGGCAATGTCGTCTGCCCCCTGGGCCACCACGATGACGCCCCTGACAGTCGGGCTGTTTTCCTTGATGACGAGTGCCGCATTCCCGCCGCTGCCGCCAAGCGTCACGACCTGGCGCTGCACGTTTTCTGAATTGGTCGTGCTTGTGCCGCTTTCGCGCGAATCTGTCGTCGTCGAGGTCTGCGTATCCATGCTGACCGCGGGCACGATCTCCGCGCTTGATTCGTAGGTCACCATCACCTCCACCTCTCCTGCGCCTTCTATGCGCGACAGTATGGCTTTGAGTTTCTCTTCTATGCCATCCTGGATGCCCGGTGTTTGAACATCGGCTGCCGCCTCATCCGCATCGCGGGTCGGCGGGGCGGGTGTTTTTCCGGCAGACGCGAAATAGATAGCAAGGATCACAACGATGATCAGGCCGATCGCCAGGTACTGTATCTTCTTTTTGACATCCAGCCCCGAAAAACGCGGCAGTATGCCCCTTGCTTTTTTTGATTCTGTACGCGTTGTGTCCATGGCTTATTCCCTTTCACTATTTATATATTTATTTGAGTCATCTTCTATGTATACCTCGTATAAACGGTAAATGTAGTCCTTATACGCTGAACCGTCCGGCCTTATCGTTTTGCCCTCGTGTATATTGCCAAGTGCACTTTCAAGTTCGCTTAACACATCAGCGCCTGAAAGCAGCCGGGCGATAGGAGCTAATATGATGATGGTGGCAACGATACCAAGCACCACACAGACATATTTTTTTATTCCGCCTTCAGGCAGCATCGATGATACGATCGCGCTCAGCAGAATGGCGGCCGTTACAGAAACCGCCCATATAGATATAACGCTCTGCATAAAAAACTACCTCAGCATGATATTTGAATTTCCGGCGCCAAGTATCACGGCGGTCGTCACGAAAAACATCACGGCTGCCGCAGCCACAGCTGCAAACAGCAACAGCAGTACCCCGGCGGCATCCTCTGAAAAACGGCCCATACTGCCTCCGGCGATGGGTTCGAGCACCGCGCCTGCGAGCTTAAATAAAAAATAATGGCCAAGCAGCGCACAAACAGGCGAGATCACCGCACCGATAATGATGATGATCCCCGCTATGCCGACAGCATTTTTGATCAGCAGTGCAGAAGATATCAGTACATCAGCAGATTCTGAAAACATTGTGCCGACAATGGGCACAAGCTTAGATATCGTAAATTTGGCTGCTTTGATCGACAGCCCGTCAAAGGTTGAGCCGAGCAGGCCCTGGATCGCGAATATGCCGGCGAATACTGTGAAACTTATCCCTATTCCCCATTTGATGATGCTTTTGAGCAGCCCGCAGAAGCCGTTTAATTTGACGCTGGCAGAGAAATGATTGATGATCGTAAACACGGTCAGTACAATGACCAGGGGCATGATAAAGTTTTGATAGAACAGCGATACGCCGGTCGTTAAAAAAACGGCTGCCGGGCTTAATATCGCAGATGATGTGATGCCCCCCAGCGCAGTCAAAAGCGTGAGCAGCAGCGGAAAGAAGTCCGCTGTAAATCCTGTCATGGCGTTGATAGCATCCGCGCCGACGGAAAAAGCGCACACGAGAATTCCGATGGTCATCGTGCCTATGATGACGTACTGAGCCGTCCGCGCAGTCTTGGAAACACCGGAGCTGCCAAAGTTGGGGGTAAAATGCGTGATGACTGAAAACAAAAGCGCCACCACGATGATCTGCACGATCGACGGCATGCTCTGCTGCAAACCGTTAAACAAGGCACCGAAAATGAGGGAGAACACGCTTGATATTTCAAAATCTGCACCGCCCGTTGCAAGCTTCTCAATGAAATTATTGAGGCTCGCGCCGCCTGTCAAAGGCTCAAGCGTCTTTGCATATGCGTTGTAATAAGACTCAATCTCATATAGATCGGCAGAAGATAAGGCATGCCCGATGTTATCAGCAATTTCTTCTTCGATTGATTCACCGACCGCTGACTCGATAAAATCTTGCGCGCGCACGGAGCCCGGCGCCATCAGCAGGCAAAAAGCACAAAGCAGCACGATCCATGTTTTTTTCATCTGTTTATCCCAGCAACCCGATCACCATATTCATAAACGAACTCAAGACTGGGAGCGACATCACGACGATGAACACACGCCCGGCGATCTCCACCTTGGCAGCCAGAGCCTGTTCTCCTGTGTCTTTGAGTACATGTACGGCAAACTCACAGATATATGCAATGCCTATGATTTTGAGCACCACGGTAATACCGTCTATCGGTATCTGATAACTGCTTACGATGTTCTTAACGTAATCGACGGCGGTCACGATATAACTTATCGCATAGATAAATATGATAAGCCCTGCTACGATGCCGACCTGCATGCCAAGCTCAGGCTGCTTTTGACGGACAGTGACCACCAGTATACCGGCAATGATGCCGATAAACGCAATGCGTATGATCTCCATGTTCAATATAGGTTGAAGATCCGTTTGACGCTTTCAAACAGATTGCTCACCAGATCGACAACCATGAGCAACACGATGATAAGGCCCGCTATTGTCGCCAGTGTGGCGATCTCCTCGCGTCCAGCCCGCGTGAGCAGCTGGTTGAGCACAGCGATCAGTATGCCGATAGCCGCTATCCGAAATATAAGGTCAATGTCCAAGCCTCTCCCTCCTTCAAACCACGAGCAGCGCGATCATCAGGCCGCCAAGCAGCCCAGCCGAGTTGAAAAGCCGGCACTTTTTTTTCTTTTCGGCCTCCAGCGCATCAAGCTGTGCAGCCAGCCTTTTTGTATAAATGACCGCCTGCCTTTCGCTCGGGTTGGCACACAGCGCTTCGAGCGCTTCGCCGCCGTCCAGTAAAAAACGTATATCCTGCTTATTCAAACACGCAAGCTGTGCGCTTATGCCTGCAAGGCTCTCCCGCCAGATCGTGTCTAAGCGCAACTGCGGATTTTTCTTCAGCGCCTCGGCACACGCATGAAAAAAGGGCCTGATATTCTCGTTGCTGCACGCATACAAGGCCTGATAGAGATCCGAGCCCAAGCCCACGACCTTATCGAAAAGAAATGTGACGGCAGTCTGGTATTCGCGGAAAAAAGCAAGCCGTGCCGACATTTTGTTCGCGAGCTGCCTGCCGATGGCTGCGCAGATCACTATGATGGCTAAACACATCACCAGCTTCATACGGCCTCCCTGCCGCCAAGCAGCATCGGCATGCCCATGCGCTGCTGACCCGAATTATCATGTATCTGCGCCACCGTGATACGCCCGAGCGCCGCGGATAAGACCACATAAGAATCAAAGAGCCTCTCTTCACAAAGCCTTTTGAAAAACAGCCTGTTTTGCAGGCTTTTAAAATCAGGCGCGTGCGCCGTGGCTATCATCACGACACCGCTGTTGGCCGCCTCTCTGATCGCTTCGAGATCTTCGGATTTGCCTATTTCATCCGTCACGATGATATCGGGCGAGAGAGACCGCAGCGCCATAAATATGCCTTCGTGCTTATATGCCCCGGAGATCACATCCGTTTCGCGCCCCACATCAAAAAGCGGGCGCCCATAGAGACTTGCGGCCAATTCCTGCCGCTCGTCTATCACGGTGACCCGTGCGGGTGCAAGCCCGGCGCCGCTGCCCGCACAGCGCGCGATGTCTCTGGCCAGCGTGGTTTTTCCGAGCCTGGGCGGAGAAATGATCAATGTGCTAAAGAGGTTTTTCCCATCAGATATGTAGGGCATAAGGAGGCTCGCGATACCTGTGATCTGCCGCGGTATGCGAAAGTTTATGCCGCTGATTGTTTTAAAGCTGCGCAGGGCGCCGCCACAGATCAGCGCACTGCCCGCAAGGCCGGCGCGTATGCCGCCTTCAAGCGTTAAGAAGCCCTGGCGTATCTCATCCTCATGCGCATATGGCGAGTGACCGGTGATTGCGCGAAACGTTTGCTCCGTGTCTAATTCAGATACCGGCAAACCCTGTGTACCGGAAAGCGCGCCTTTGATATCCACACAATATCCCCGCTCACTGGTATAGACCATCAGCGGGCACCCTGTGCGCAGCCTGATTTCTTCTATGTTTGCGGCAACGTTTCGTCTGACGGCAGCCAAAGCGCCGTATATGGCGGCAGGCAGGTATTTTTCCAGCGCGGCCGTCCATTCAATCTTTTGTTCCATGTTTTATATGTATGTACAGCAAGGAAAGCATATAACAAAGGTAAAATAAAAAGCGGCCTTAGTTGCTAAAAGCCGCTTAAGAAATTTTTTTGTCTTATTCTTTTGATATTGCGCCGATCAGCCCTCCGGCATCAATGATGCGCCGCATGAAAGGCGGAAACGGCTCAGCCTGGAACGTTTTGCCGTTCGTTTTGTTGTGTATCGTACCGTTTATAAGGTCGACATCGAGTTCATCGCCCGCCTGCGTGCCGCGCACAGCTTCGGGGCATTCAAGGATCGGCAGCCCGATATTGATCGCGTTTCGAAAAAAGATACGCGCGAATGTCTCCGCGATGACACATGAAATGCCCGAAGCCTTGATGGCTATGGGTGCATGCTCACGCGAGGAACCGCATCCAAAGTTGCTGCCCGCCACGATGACATCACCCGCCTTGACGGTTTTCGCAAAATCCTTATCGATGTCCTCCATGCAGTGGGAGGCAAGCTCTTTGTCGTCAGAAGTATTCAGATACCTCGCCGGTATGATGACATCCGTATCCACGTTGTTGCCGTATTTATATACTTTTCTCATCTTGTGCCCTCCCTATATGTGCGCGGGGTCTTCAATACGCCCCGTCAGCGCAGAAGCCGCCGCCACAGCGGGGCTTGCGAGATATACTTCGGATTTAACGTGCCCCATGCGTCCCACAAAATTGCGGTTTGTCGTAGAAACACAGCGTTCACCCGCTGCGAGTATGCCCATATGCCCGCCGAGGCAGGGTCCGCAAGTGGGCGTGGAAAATGCAGCGCCAGCTTCCACGATATCGGTCACAAGGCCTTCTTTGACTGCCTGCAGGTATATATCCTGCGTGCCGGGGAAAACGATCACGCGCACGCCTTTTTTGACCTTACGGCCGCGCAGTATGCCCGCAGCGATCCTCAAATCTTCCATGCGCCCGTTTGTGCATGAACCGATGACGACCTGGTCTACAGCCACATCGCCCACATCGTCGATGGTCTTTGTGTTTTCCGGCAAATGCGGGAACGCCACCGTCGGCCGCAATGCCGCGAGATCGATATCGATGACACGCGCATACTCCGCGTTTTCATCGGCTTTGAAAACTTTATACGGCCTTTTTGCATGCGTTTTGACATAGTCGATCGTCTTCTCGTCGACCGGGAAAATACCGTTTTTGCCGCCCGCCTCAATGGCCATGTTGGCGACCGTAAACCGGTCGTCCATCGTCAGCGCGCCAACGCCCTCTCCCGCAAACTCCATGGACTGGTAAAGCGCGCCGTCCACACCGATCATGCCGATGATGTGCAGGATCAGATCTTTGCCCGAAACCCATTTGGACAGCTTTCCGCTGAGCGCGAACTTAATGGCTGCAGGCACCTTGAACCAGCACTTGCCGCGCGCCATCACCGCTGCAAGATCCGTGCTGCCAACGCCTGTCGAGAATGCGCCGAGCGCACCGTATGTGCAGGTATGCGAATCGGCGCCTATGATGGCATCTCCGGGCACAGCCAGCCCCTTTTCAGGGATGAGGCAATGTTCGATTCCCATCTGCCCCACTTCAAAGTAATTCTCAAGTTCCTGCGAAAGCGCAAAATCACGGATGTATTTGCACTGTTCCGCGGCCTTGATGTCCTTATTCGGCGTAAAATGGTCGGGAACGATGGCCACTTTTTGTTTGTCAAATACTTTTTCTCTGCCGGACCGCCCGAACTCACGTATCGCCACAGGCGTCGTGATGTCGTTGCCGAGCGCGAGGTCAATGCTGGCCTCAATGAACTGGCCGGCGTGGACTTTTTCCAATCCAGCCTTGTCTGCCAGTATTTTTTGCGTCATTGTCATGCCCAATTTTTTCATCCCTCCAGTTTCTTTTGGTAATAGTATCTGTTGATGGCGTCGATATACGCGCGCACGCTTGCTTCGACGATGTCGGTGCTAAGGCCTCTGCCCTTGACATTTATATCGTCCTTTATAAGCTTGACGACAACTTCGCCCTGTGCATCCTGTCCGCCCGTGACAGACCGCACAACATAATCTTCAAGCTTGAATGTCTCGCCTATGCACCGCTCGACGGCGTTGAAAGCCGCGTCAACCGGCCCGTCTCCCGTGGCCGCTTCTTCGATCGCCTTGCCTTTGTACTGCAATTTGACGACAGCTGTCGCGGTCATCTTATTGCCGCTGTTGATCACAAAAGTGTCAAACTCATAATCTGCAGGTATTTCAAACTGCTCTATTTCCACAAGCGCCCGCAGGTCAAAGTCTGAAACGTCTTTCTTTCTGTCTGCCAGCTCCTTGAATCTTTCGAAGCAGTCGGCAAGGTGCGCATCATCAAGCACGTAACCCAGCTCTTTAAGGCGGTCCGCAAACGCGTGCTTGCCCGAATGTTTTCCAAGCACGATGACATTTTTGGCAAGCCCGATGGATTCAGGCGTCATGATCTCATACGTTTTTTTATTGGCAAGCAAGCCGTGCTGGTGGATGCCCGCTTCATGCGCAAACGCATTGGCGCCGACGATGGCTTTGTTGGGCTGCACCATCACGCCCGTGATCGTCGATATAAGCCGCGATGTATTGTAGATCTGCCTTGTCTTGATATTCGTGACGTGGCCGAAGAAATCCTGTCTTGTCGCGATCGACATGACGATCTCCTCAAGCGCGGCATTCCCGGCGCGCTCACCTATGCCGTTGACCGTACATTCCACCTGCGTCGCGCCGGCGCGTACGGCTGCCAGCGAGTTCGCAACACCCAGCCCCAGATCGTTGTGGCAATGCACCGAGAGATCCACCTTTTCAATGCCTGCCACGTTCTGTTTGATCCCTTGTATCAGTGCGCCAAATTCCTCCGGCATCGAATAGCCGACAGTATCGGGCACATTGATGCAGGTTGCGCCTGCCGCGATCACACCCTCAAACACACGGTATAAAAATTCCGGTTCGCTGCGCGAAGCGTCTTCAGCGGAAAACTCGATATCGCTGCACAGCGTTTTTGCATACTTGACCATCTCCACGGCCTGTTCATATACCGCGTCGGGCGACATTTTGAGCTTATACTCCATGTGGATTGGCGATGTGGCCAAAAACGTGTGTATACGCGGCGCCTGCGCACCTTTGACAGCTTCATACGAACGGTCAATATCCTTTTTCAGCGCCCGTGAAAGGCTTGCGACGCTCGCGTTTTTAACCGTTTGAGCAACGGCTTTGACTGACATAAAATCACCCTGCGAAGCGATGGCGAATCCGGCTTCAATGGTGTCCACACCCAGTTTTTCAAGCTGACGCGCAACCTCGATTTTTTCCTGCAGATTCATACTGCAGCCCGGAGACTGCTCGCCGTCGCGCAGCGTGGTGTCAAAGATCTTGATCGTTTTCATATGACCACTCCTTCAAAAAATAATTCATGCTGATACGGCCCGCTGTGTTCAAAAATCTGCAGCATTTTGAAAACAAAAAAAGCCTTCATCCCTACAGAGACGAAAGACTTCGCGGTACCACTCTGCTTGCGGCAAACGCCGCCAGCTTACCAGGGCACAACATGATGCCCGTACCCGTGTAACGTAGGGTCAGAACGTCTGTACCTACATGATTCGGCACAGCGGCTTAGGAGCGAGCTTCACAAAATACTGCCTGCCGCCTTTCACCCATCCGGCGGCTCTCTGCAAAGCAGGTCTTTCGTTACTGTTCTCCGTCACTGCCTTTGATGTCAGTCATTATAAATGGCAAACAGGCCAATTGTCAACCCGTTTATGAAAATATTGTTGTTTTTTTGGATTGCTTCCATCTTAAAAAAAGGCTTGCAAGGCAGTTTTCCCAAATTAATCTGAGCTTATTGGCTCTTTCT
Source organism: Christensenellales bacterium (assembly GCA_040768905.1). Taxonomy (GTDB): domain Bacteria; phylum Bacillota; class Clostridia; order Christensenellales; family SZUA-584; genus SZUA-584. The sequence continues at coordinate 282,652 of JAXGMA010000001.1, read as the reverse complement.
TTATTGTTGACCGGCCGGCAAAAAAAAGGCCGTGCAGGTTCATCCCCACACGGCCATTAAAGATTGCAGTCTTTCAGTTTTACATCAATGCGCCGGCCATGATCAGCCCTGCAAACACGATCGCGACCATCGATAAAAGCTTGATCAGTATGTTGATGGATGGGCCCGACGTATCTTTGAACGGATCGCCGACCGTATCGCCGACCACTGTTGCTTTGTGGTTGGCACTTCCCTTGCCGCCGAGATTTCCCGCTTCAATATACTTTTTGGCATTGTCCCACGAGCCTCCCGAGTTCGCCATCATGATGGCAAGTATGAAGCCGGTGACCGTCGCACCCGCGAGCATGGCTGCCACAGCGTTAACGCCGAGTATCAGGCCCGTCACGACAGGCGCGATGATGGCGATCAAAGACGGCAGCAGCATCTCTTTTTGAGCCGAGCGCGTGCAGATATCCACACAGCTCGCGTAATCAGGCTCTGCCTTACCTTCCATGAGGCCCACGATCTCCTTGAACTGACGGCGCACCTCAACAACGATGCCCTGCGCAGCACGCCCCACAGCGCTCATCGTGAGCGAAGCAAAAAGGAACGGCAGCATGGCGCCGATGAACAAACCGACCAGCGTCGGCGGATTGATAATGGAAAGATTGAACACAAAATCCGGATTGAGCAGCTTAACCTGGCTGATAAACGCTGCGATCAGCGCAAGCGCTGTCAAAGCGGCCGAGCCGATGGCAAATCCTTTGCCTGTTGCGGCTGTGGTGTTGCCCAGTGAATCAAGCGCGTCGGTGCGTTTGCGCACTTCAGGTTCCATGTGGCTCATCTCAGCGATCCCGCCGGCGTTGTCAGCCACCGGGCCGTATGCGTCTGTGGCCAACGTGATGCCCAGCGTTGAAAGCATGCCCACAGCGGAAAGGGCGATTCCGAAAAGCCCCATCTCAAAGCTAGCACCGCCGCCGGCAACAAAGAACGACACGAGTACGCTGACGCCGATGATGAGCACCGGCAGCACTGTCGATACCATGCCAAGCGATAAACCTGCGATGATGACCGTCGCCGGGCCTGTCTTAGACGCCTCCGCCACTTTGCGTGTGGGTTTGTATGTATCAGATGTAAAGTACTCTGTGAAAAGGCCTATCAGGTTTCCGGCGACGAGACCGGAGAATATCGCGAAGAACGCGCCGACAGGGACATCAAACACAAAGTAAACGAGCACGAAGGCCACGATGGCAAACAGCACAGAACTGATATAAACGCCTCTGCGCAGCGCCGAGAGCAGTACCTTTTGCTCGGTTTTTTCGCCCGTGCGCACAAAGAATGTTCCTATGATGGATGCGAACATACCAAGAGCTGCGATGATCATCGGAATGGTCATGCCTTCGATCGCGCTGAAAGCCAGATTTCCGCCCAGCGCGGCAGCTACGCCGAGCGCGCCTGCCGAGACAATGGCGCCGATGTAGGATTCATACAGGTCTGCGCCCATGCCGGCCACATCACCCACGTTGTCGCCCACATTGTCTGCGATAACGGCCGGGTTGCGCGGATCGTCTTCCGGGATCCCTGCTTCCACTTTGCCGACGAGATCGGCGCCGACATCAGCAGCCTTGGTAAAAATACCGCCGCCCACACGTGCGAACAACGCCATCGCGGACGCGCCCATGCCAAACGTCAGCATCGTCGATGATATCTCCTGGATGCCCAGGTCGGTAAACAGCGTCAGCGCGTAATAGAAGACCGCCAGCGGCAGCAGCCCGAGGCCGACCACCACAAAACCCATCACGCCGCCCGACGAGAACGCCACGCGCAGCCCTTTATTGAGGCTCTGGCTGGCGGCAAACGCCGTACGCGAGTTTGAAGATGTGGCGATACTCATGCCGATAAAGCCTGAAAGGCCTGAGCAAAGACCGCCGATCAAAAATGTAAATGGCGCAAAATCGTTGATCAGATTGATGAACGAAAGCACGAGAAGCACCACAAACATGGCGGCGAAGAAGATGCCGACACCCTTGTACTGACGCTTCAAATAGGCCTTTGCGCCATTCTTGATTGCCAATGCAATCTTAGTCATCATCTCTGTGCCCGTGGAAAACTTCTTGATGCGTACAGCAAGAATGGCCGCGAACAACAGCGATGCCACTGCGCCGATCGGCGCGAGAATCATTAGATCCATAATTCCTCCTTATAAATAATTTAATAATAGCAAATTAAATGATCATCAATAGCTTAAATCCTGAATGTATCAATTCTATGCTATTATACATCATGTTTCATAAAAATAAAGCCTTTTTTCTGCCATAAACTCAATGTGCTGATTGAACACTCATAAAAAATTTTGTCTGATTGATAGCGTTGAACTCTGGTCCTTGCTCTATTCTTTTTGCAGCACAAAGGTTTTGCGCAAGGGCCCTCATGTATCCAGTACGTGCTTACCGGGCAGACTAAAATAAAAATGACGGAGATGATCAAAATGAACAAAGATAAAAAAAGAAGAGAAACAAGCGAACCGGAAGATACCTATGTGTCACTGGATATCACATCGGCGACTGAATGCACAGGTATGGTTCCGACCCCTCCGCTGACCGAAGCCGAGGTTGAAGGCTATTCCTCGGTTTATTCAGTACCGCAAAAAAGGGTGCCGCAAGAGGGAAAAAACAGCACGCCTAAAAAAAACCAGGCTGCTGATCAATAATTTTTTGTCACATATAGTGCTTGAGATATTGTACGAGTTGTTATAGAAGCGCTGGCTTAAAAATTCTCCTTCCATACTGATGGCTGGGGTTTTTTCTGTGTCTTTAAGTCAACCGATCCTTGCTCATAAATTAAATCCGTATCTTCTGCCACAAACGTTGCATTTGCAACAGACGTTCATGCCAACCCTTGTTTATAATCATACTGACAACAAGAAAGGAGTATCTAATATGATCGAGCAAACATTCAAAATGACGGCTGGCAATCAAAAAACGATAGAAAAAATCATTCAGGATGAAAACATCCACTACAATCATATGATTCTCAGCAAAGGCGATAGATTACCAGTACATTTTTCGAATTCAAATGTTTATATGACTGTATTGAGAGGCAGGCTGACGATTGGTCTTGATGAGCAACAGCCAAGCCAATATGACTCCGGCACCATTTTGAAGATCCCATCTGAGACGAGAATGGATGTGGCCAATACCCATGACGGCGTATTGGAGATCACTGTTGTCAAAGCACCGGCACCGACAAATTAATAAACGGAGGTTTTTAAGATATGAGTATGTATTGTTATCAATGTCAGGAGGCGGCGAAAGGTAAGGCCTGTGAGTCAAAAGGCGTGTGCGGCAAGAACGAAGAAGTTGCAAACCTTCAGGACTTGCTGATATACGCATGCAAAGGGATATCCGAGATCATTGTGAAATCAAAGATCGGCGTGAAAGAGCTTGATGCCATCAATCACGAGGTGCTAAACAGCCTGTTTATGACCATCACCAATGCCAATTTTGATGAGTCCGCTATTGAGCAGCAGATCCAAAAGATCATTTTGCTTCGCAACAGCCTCAAAAAGCAGGCCACAGGTGTTTCGCTGAGCGACGCCGCCCTGTTTGAAGTAAACGATAAGGCAACCATGCTTAAAAAAGCAGCAACAGTTGGTATCCTGTCCACAGAGGATGAAGACATAAGATCGTTAAGAGAGCTTATTGTGTATGGTGTCAAGGGCATGGCCGCTTACACGCACCATGCGCTCAATCTTGGAAAAGAGAACGCGGACATCTACGCCTTTATATACGAGGCCTTAGCATCAACGCTCGATGATTCGTTATCCATAGATGAGCTTGTCGCCTTGGTGATCAAGACCGGCCAATTCGGTGTCACGGCAATGGCTTTGCTCGATGAAGCCAATACTTCCAAGTACGGCAATCCGGAAATCACCAGTGTGAACATCGGTGTGAAGAACAATCCGGCCATTTTGGTTTCAGGCCATGACCTTAATGATTTGGAGCAGCTGCTCGAGCAAACGGACGGCACAGGCGTTGATGTGTATACCCACAGCGAAATGCTGCCTGCGCATTATTACCCCGCTTTTAAAAAGTATGCGCATTTTACGGGCAACTACGGAAATGCGTGGTGGCAGCAGGCCTCAGAGTTCGCGAGTTTTCACGGCCCCATTCTCTTTACGACCAACTGCATCGTTCCGCCCAGAAGTGAAGAGATCCGGCAAAGGATTTTCACCACCGGGGCAGCCGGTTTCCCTGGGTGCACACACATTGAAGCGGACGAAAACGGCAAAAAGGATTTCTCAAAGATCATTGAACTTGCAAAAACGCTGCCTGCTCCAGAGCAGATAGAAAGCGGAAGCATCGTCGGCGGTTTCGCGCATAACCAAGTGATGGCTTTGGCCGACAAGGTCGTGGACGCTGTCAAATCAGGCGCCATCAAGAAATTCTTCGTGATGGCCGGTTGTGACGGCAGAATGAAATCGCGGGAATACTATACCGAGTTTGCAGAAAAACTGCCGCGCGATACCGTGATACTGACTGCAGGCTGCGCCAAATACAGATACAACAAGCTTGATCTTGGAGATATCGGCGGTATCCCAAGGGTGCTTGATGCCGGGCAGTGCAACGACTCTTACTCGCTCGCTGTGGTTGCGCTCAAGCTCAAAGAAGTGTTCGGGCTTGACGATATCAACGATCTGCCCATCGCTTACAACATCGCCTGGTATGAGCAAAAAGCCGTGATCGTGCTCTTGGCGCTGCTCTATCTCGGCGTCAAAAACATCCATCTTGGCCCCACGCTGCCGGCCTTTTTATCCCCGAACGTTGCAAAAGTTTTGGTCGAAAACTTCGGTATAGCAGGCACAGCAACAGCAGATGAAGATATAGCCATGTTTATGGCGGTATAACCCATCGCTTATCTTGCAGTCTTAACACAAAACCCGTCGGGGAATATCTCCCGGCGGGTTTTTTTAAACAAGAACTACAGATAAACCACGAGTTCTTCAGCCTTTTTTCTGCTTCTTTTTGGCGCAGTATCTTGTTCATATCCAAGCGGTGTGAAGACCAAAGGCTCAAGGCCTTCCGGCAAACCCAGCAGTTTAATAGCGGCTGCCTCGTCGAATGCGCCTACCCAGCAGGTGCCCAGCCCCTCAGCCGTCGCCGCCAGTATGATGTGATCCATGATGATCGCGCCGTCAACATCGCTGTAGCTTTTGCCATCTCGCCTGACCCAGCATTTGTCTTTTTGCATGCAGACAAGCAGCACATACGGAGCGTCTGAAAACCAATCCTTCCTGTATATCTGCTGCAGCAAATCTTTTTTTCCTTTGGTCGGGATCACAAACACTTTGAAGGCCTGAAAGTTGACGGCCGTCGGCGCTTGCGCCACCACACCGAGTATCCTGTCTAACTTTTCTTTTTCAACAGGCTTGTCTGAAAACGAACGCACGCTGTGCCTTTGTAAGATGGCGTCGTACAGATCCATAATACACATCCTCCTCTTTTCGTTGTCCGCGCTGTCAGAGCAGCCTGTAGCGTTCAGGCCGAAAATCCATTTTTCCCTCTATGGCGTGCTCAAGCACCTCGCAGAGCATTTTTTTATCCGCATTGAGCGTCCCTTTGAGCGGCAGATAATTTGAAGCGTGATTGCAGCGAAACACGCTGCCTTCGCAGTCCATGTTCTGCAGCATCACCAGCGTCTCGCGCGCAATTTCCTGCTCCGAAGGGTATTGGAATTTGCCCTCGCGGTACTCCTTGTACAGTTCTGTATTTTTCTCGAGCATGAGCGTGAGCAGCCCGATATACTCGGGCTTGATCGCGGAAAGTGCGCGGCCGGTTCCAACCGCGTGGCTTTCCCATCCTTGTTTGCCTGCCAGCCCGAGCACTGCCGTCACCGAAAGCGCGATTCCTGCGTCCTTGACATTTTTGCAGGCCTTTATGATCTCGTCTGCGCTGTGTCCTTTGTTGACTTTTTTCAGCAGCGTGTCACAGCCCGACTCAAGCCCGGTGTACACTATGCCAAGCCCCAGCTGCTTGAGTTCTTTGAGTTCGCCGGCTGATTTTTGCATCATGCTGTACGGCGTTCCGTATATGCCAACGCGCCGGCACTGCGGAATATGCTGCTTGATTGCTGCCAGTATTTTTTTAAGTTCGTCAGTTTTTATGATCAGCGCATCGCCGTCTGCAAGAAAAACGCGCTCATGACCCTGACCAGCACCCGCAATATCCTCGATAATATCTTTGGTGGCTCTTATGCGGAATCTTTTGTCTTTGTACATACTGCAAAAACTGCATTTGTTATGCGAACAACCGACGGTAGCCTGTACGATCAAGCTGTAGGCTTCACTTGGCGGTCGGTAAATATTTCCTTCGTATCTCATGCTTTTCTCCGTCGTCTTCTCTTTTTTGTATTATAGCATCCCTAGCCGGAAAACGGCAAACCGCTTTCACATTGTTTGGCTCTCTTTGGCTTTGACAAAGAAACCTCTGCACATTACAATATCGTTGATGACATTTTTATAAAACACCCTTGCAGGGTATCTTGCCTTACAGGGGAACTTAATAAATAAATCACACAAAATGAAAGGGGAATGTTATGTCGTATCTTGATAAACTATTCGGGCTTGACGGCAAAGTTGCCGTGGTCACCGGCGGCGGAAGAGGGATAGGCCAAACAGTCGCGGCCGGGCTTGCAAAAGCCGGTGCACAAGTCGTTATTCTTTCACGTTCCGGAGCCGATGAAACGCTGCAGATGATCGCCAATGATGGCGGAAGCGCTTATTATATCGCAACGGATGTGACCAAAGAAGAAAGCGTAGACGCAGCTTTTGCTGATATCATGAAGCGTTCGGGCTCTATTGATATTGTTTTCAACAACGCGGGGATCTGTATGCACCAAACCACACTGGAAGCCACTGTTGCGGAGTTTCGCGAGGTGATCGATGTCAACCTCACAGGCGAGTTTATCGTCGCACGTGCAGCCGGAAAGATCATGATCGAAAACGGCATCCGCGGTAGCATCATCAACATGGCGTCCATGTCCGGCTCTATCGTGAATATTCCGCAGTGGCAGTGCTCTTACAACTCTTCAAAGGCTGCCATCATACATATGACGCGCTCTTTGGCGGCCGAATGGGCGCAGTTCGGCATACGCGTGAACAGCATAAGCCCAGGATACATTGCAACGCCTATGTCTGTTGACACACCGCAAGAACTCAAAGATGCCTGGATGCCGCTCATTCCCATGCACAGGATGGGCGACCCCGAGGAACTGATCCCGCCTATTTTGTACCTCGCAGCCGATGCATCGGGCTACACTTCAGGCAGCGATATCGTCGTTGACGGCGCCTATACCTGCCTGTAACCACAAAGCACGTGCTGGAAAAAGATTAAGGCGATACATATAAAAAAGGCAGGTTCAAATTATGACTTATCACCTGCCTTTTTTTGTGTTCATCTTCTTAGCTGCATCGCCTAGCGCTGCGGTTTTGTGCTGAAACGTTTTTTGTTTCCAAGATGATCCTGCACGATGCGCAATGCTTCTCCGAATCGCTGAAAGTGAACCACTTCCCTTTCTCTCAAAAACCGGAGCGGTGCGATCACATCCGGATCGTCAGCCAATTGCAGTAGATAATCATAAGTAGAACGCGCTTTTTGCTCTGCTGCCATGTCCTCATACAGATCTGTGATGGGGTCGCCTTTCGACTGAATATATGCAGCTGTAAAGGGCGCTCCGGCCGCACTTTGCGGGTAGATTCCCCTGTCATGATCCACATAATACGGTGCAAGGCCTGCTTTTTCAATTTCCTCCATGCTCGCACTGTCAGTCAGCTGTTTGACCATCGTACCCACCATTTCAAGATGCGCCAGTTCTTCGGTGCCTATATCGTTGAGTGTAGCTTTAGCCTGAGGCGTGACCATAGCAAAACGCTGGCTTAAATACCGGATCGAGGCTGCGAGCTCGCCGTCCGGCCCGCCGTATTGCGAAATAATGACTTTTGCCATGCGCGGATCCGGCTTTGTGATCTTGACGGGGTATTCGAGCTTTTTATCATATATCCACATTACCTATCATCTCCCGTCAGCTTAAAATTGAATTGATATTGCCACGGCCACGGATCATTAGCCCATTGCCACGGGTGTCTGCTTTGCGACCGGAAAGAATACATCGGCCCGTTGATTTTTTCATACTCACGCCTTAAGACACCCGCTTCTTCTGCAGCTGCATTGTATTTCTCCAGCGCCTTTAGGTCGTTCGGGTGGGTATCCAAATAGAGCTGCAGGTCAAGCGTGTAAAAATCAAGCGCCGTAAGCTCTTTTAGCATTTCTTCTCTGTTCATCTTGCCATCTCCCTGCCTAAGCCATAAAGGTTTGTCAGCTCCGCAAATACAGTTCCGCATTTTAGTGCCTTCATCGGCAATTGTAAAGTGCATAGATTCTGCCATGGCACATATGCGTGCGCGATCATGACATCTTGTATCACCTGTTCCCACGGCACACACGGTTTTCCGAGCGTGGCCATATCGGGATAGTCTTCCTGTCTCATTGTGATTCTCCTTATATCACCCTGCACGCGGGCGTTATATTTATATCATATGAATGCACGTGCATAGTGTGCCTGTCGGACAGGCTGCATGATTATCTTAATACCGGTTTTATTAAAAAAAAGGTTAGAATACACCTATTTTATCAAGTCTGCCCGATAATTATAGATTATATACATCAGCAGTTGTTTTTTTTGGGAATCGCGCTATAATCAAGCTATCAAGGCAGAGGAGGCTGTTTATGAGGACGGTCATTTTGTATGATTCGGTGTTTGGCAACACTGAGAAGCTGGCTGTGCATATAGCCGATACACTCGGTGCCACGCTTCGCCGTGTTGCGGATTTGTCAGGCGTAATAGACTTTGATGTTCTGATTGTCGGCTCCCCCACACGCGCATTTCGTCCGACACCCGCCATTACAGCATGGCTTAAAAAACTGCCCGCCGGCGCTCTTGCAGGCGTGCGTGCAGCAGCTTTTGACACACGCATCGACTTAAGCGAAACAGACAATGCACTGCTGAAAAAAATGGCCAAACGCTTTGGCTATGCCGCGGAAAAGATACACAAAATACTAAACAGGAAGGGTGCTGTCATGGTGGCTGAGCCTCAAGGATATTTTGTCACGGCCAGCGAAGGCCCCCTCAAAAAAGGCGAATTGCAGCGTGCGGCAGACTGGGTAAAAAAGATGGAGCAGTCATGAGCCCTTCCAGTTATCGGGCCTGTGCTCGCAAAGCGCCTTTTTAAGGCAGGGATCAGTTCTGCCGGACAGCTGCGCCAAACAGGCACATAAGCAGCATTTCTTCGTCTCAAATCGGCTTATCCCGATGCGTGCCTCTCAAGCCTTTACGCGATCGGGAGCGCAATAAGCGGCATCCCGCGCGGCGGGCTTTGTACAGACAAAAAAACGAACTTTTAGAGTTTCTACCGTTCCTGTCATCAAGCCATTTGGTGATGACTGCTCGAAGATCCATGGCGCATCTTAAATGGAGGAAAAAATGAAAAAGATCATTGGATTATTAATGTGTATGATTGCTCTTGCAATGGGGGCGTGTACGCGCGTTCCGGCTGATGATATTGCCCCGCCGCCCGCCGAGACAGCCAGCGCAGAGCCGACGGCGCTTGAGACCGAAGAGCCGCCCTCCCTGCCGAGCGCAGAACCGAGCCTTGAGCCGGAAGAAACGCCCGAAACAACGGAAGAACCCTCGCCGTCACCAAGCGCCACGTCATCTGGCCCGCGCATGTATTCAAGCTATGCCCATCTGGTGTCTTACGACCCTGCGCGCGGCTTTGCCGATTTTGATTATTTCGACTTGCTCCAGGGAGAAAAAGCGGTGGCTTACCTGGTTGATACAGAGGGCTATACACTGGCCGAAGCGCAGGCACGAGTCAGCGAGTTTGCCGATTCTGAATTTATTGAGAAGAACACCAGCCCTCAGCTGCGTACGATCGATCTGCGCGATGTGCAGATTAAGCTGCTTTACCGTCCTGACGGCACAATGGTCACGGGAGCCGAACCAATAAACGCAACGCTTGCCGATTTTTACGCAGTCTACCATATTGACAGGCGCTATATCGTTGACTACCACTTTTACTATATCACAGTGAGCGGCGGCGAGGTTGTCAGTGTCGCACAGGTCTACTGGCCGTAATCACAGCATATCAGCCAAGCATGCCCTGTTTTTGTTGTATTGATTTGTTGCTCTTGTTTGTCAGGCTCTTTCCGCATTGGTCTTGGCGCTGAGGCTTTCGATGTCCAAGCGAAGGACTGCCACGCCATTCAGGCACTCGCCAAAAGCCTCTTCGTTGTTTGCCCATCCTGCGATAAGATGCTTACACAGCTGCACGAGCCGCTTTTTCATCTCTTTTTCATCCGTCACCAACCGGGCTGTACCAAACACCATCGTGCTTTCGTAATACGTGGTCATCCGCTCGGCAGCAATGCGCGCTTTGCCCGTCACCACAAACTCGACACGCGGGTTTTCCCGAATCATATCAAGTTTTCTGCCCTCCGTCGAGCAATGGAAAAAGAGCGCATTTTCTTCGGATACATAGCAGTAATTGAGCGGCACACCGTAAGGGTCCCCGCCCGCCGCCACACACAACACGCCATAAGTACCTTCAGAAAGTATCTGACGCGCCTTACTCTTTGCAGCTTGCCGCTCGTGTCTGCGCATTGCGTATCTCCTTTTTATTATGAATGGTTGCAATAATCGGCGGCAGTCCGCCAAAAAGAGCTATTCCGACACCTCTGTGTTGGCGGATGCGAGCGCATTGTATATCCGCAAAAAACGCTCTTTGACAATTTTTATATCCTCATATGCAAAGCTGTGCTGCAATACGAGCTTTGGCATCTGATCAAAAAGCGCAAACCCCGCCAGCGCCAAAAACTCATGATAGAGCAGCGCATCGTCGATCTTAACGAGCTGTGCAAGCTCTTCGCTGGTGAGCACACCCAGTCCGCACGCTAAAAAAACCGTATCGCTGACTTTTTGCTCTATCTGCGCATAGCCCGAGAGCCGGTATTTGACCGGGCGCGGGATGTCCGCAATATAGCATTCGGACGCATCATGCAGCAAACAGGCCAGCTGCACACGGCGGCTGCAGCCTCTGGCAGCAGCTTCGCGCGTGCAGTCTATGGCGTGCTGCGCGACTGAATAGAAGTGTTTGATGTGTCCGTTGGCTCTCACGGTCATCGAAAGCGAATGGGCGATGTCCTCGACATTGATGTCCTCAGGGCTGATTTTGAAAGGATCAAACATACGCTTTGTGAATGTAAGTATACAGTCATCGTGTTTCACGAACGCCTCCGTTCTCAAGCACGTCTTCGCGCTTTTTGCGCAGCATATCGCCCGCATGCAGCCCATGGGCACCCCGCACAAACACCTCTTCCTTAGGATGCGGCGCGCTATCTCGCAGCTCGCCCTCAACAGAACGTATGGCTTCGACGGTAAACGTAAGCGTCCCCCCGGGCGACAGCACTTCAAGTACATCGTTTTGGCTAAATTTTCCGCGCTGCTGCACAAGAGTCCAGCTGTCCTGATCTTCCGGCGCAAGGACAACGCCCACAAAATCATGCGTGCGTTCCGCACGGCCCCGCACGGTATCCTGCCCTGCTTCCCTTGGATTGCCGAAGTAAAAACCGGTGGTGTAAGCGCGGCTGCCGGCTTTGGCTATCTCGTCAAGCAGACTTAAGTTAAAAGGCCTGCCTGCCTCTAAGTCTTTGAGCGCCTGTCTGTACGCATGCGTGATACACGCCACATAATAGGCCGATTTCATGCGTCCTTCAATTTTCAGCGACGTGATACCGGCCTTTATCATATCGTCCAAATACGCGATCATGCACAAATCTTTGGAATTGAACACATAGGTGCCGCGCTCGTCCGCATAGGCCGGAAAATACTCGTCATCGTATCCTTTTTCATAAAGATGGTACTCCCAGCGGCAGGGTTGGGCACAAGCGCCGCTGTTGCCGCTGCGCCCGGTAAAAACGCTGCTCAGCAGGCAACGCCCTGAATACGCGATGCACATCGCGCCATGCACAAAAGCTTCAAGCTCAAGCTCTGCCGGAGTTTGCGCACGGATGCCGGCGATCTCTTCGAGCGAAAGCTCGCGCGCCAGTATCACGCGGCTCGCGCCATGGTCATGCCAAAAACGCGCGCTCTGTGCATTGCTCGTGCTGGCCTGTGTGCTGATGTGCACCTCAACCTTGGGCGCAGCCTGCCTGACGGCGCGCAGCACACCCGGGTCGGTCACAATAAACGCATCCACGCCCGCATCAGAAAGCATGGCTATATAATCATCCAAGCCGTCAAAATCACGCGGATGGAAAACCGCATTGAGTGTTATATAGATCTTTTTGCCGCGGCTGTGCAAAAACACCGCCGCTTTTTTGATCTCTTCCGGCGAAAAGTTGTCCGCAAAAGCACGCAGGCCGTACGTTTTGCCGGCTGCATATACGGCGTCTGCGCCAAAATCCGCAGCCGCACGCAGGCTCTCGGTGCTGCCTGCCGGTGAAAGAAGTTCAATCCTGCCCATGGCTACCAAAGATGCGAATACGCAGCGACATTCTTTTCATGCTCTTTGAGCGTTTTTGCATACGCAAGCTCACCTGTTTCGGGGTCTTTGTTGCAGAAATACAAATACTTTTCACTCAAAAACTCTTCATCGGGATAAAGCGCCGCTTCTATCGCCTTCTGCCCCGGGTTTGCAACCGGCCCCACAGGAAGGCCCACCACAATATAGGTGTTATAAGGCGATGCGATCGCCATCTCCTCAGCAGTATAGACCAGCTTTTTGACTCCGGTGATATACCGCAGCGTCGCGCAGGAGCCCAATGTCATGTTTTCGTTTATTCGGTTATATAACACGGAAGACACCTTTTTAAAATCTTTGGGCAGCGCTTCCCATTCGATGATTGAAGCCAGTGTCATGATTTCGTCAATGCTCATCCCAAGTTCTTCTGCCCTGTCCTCATATTGCAGCGTGAAAATATTGTCGAATCGGTTGAGTAGTCTTTTGATAACGTCAATCGGCTCCGCATCCATATAGAATTCATATGTATCGGGGAAAAGATAACCTTCCAGCAGAAATTTTCGGCCGTCAAGCCTGTCTGACTGCGCAAGCGCCGTGATAAAATCATAATCCACAAAGGCCTTTGGATCGTTGCAGAGCCGCAAAAACTCCGCGTGTTTTTTAGAATCAAACATTTCAGTGCTCATAAGCTTTGCAGCCATATCTTCAATGGTCGAACCTTCGGTGAACGTTATTTTCACGGTCTTGCGGCCGCCGTCTCCGGCAGCGAGGATCTCTATGATCTCATCCATGTCCATGCTCGGAGAAAGATCATACCGCCCTGCCTGCAGCTTTGCCGCCATGTCGTTGAGATCCACATACATCTGAAAAACGAATTTGTTGCGGATGATGCCTTCTTCAAAAAGCAGCGTGGCGATCCTTGACAATGATGAGCCAGGCCTGACTTCAATGCGTTTTGCAGGCGCGGGCTGCATCGAAACCGGGGTGAAATAACTTTGTTCGATATGGTTGTAAACAGCGGTTCCGATAAACACCACAATAACCACGCTGATAAGCAGGATGAACAGCGGACGTGCAAACCGCCATGCCATCAGACCTTTAGGCACCTCTTTGAGTGACCCGCGCTCTTCACACTTCTCAAGCGGCTCTTTGCTTCCGCCTTCAAGTACAAACGACCTCGTGTGCTCGTTTTCATTGGCGGCAGCCTTCTTCTTCTGAGCTGTGGAATCCAAATCATTTATCCATTTGTTTTTATCTTTGTTCATATCAATCCCTGTGTCCATTAAGTGATCAAGTCAAGCCCGAAATCGCATGCCTCACCGAGAATTTTGTAGATGTCGCCCATCAGCGTCTGAAAACGGTACTCCGCGGCAAAAAAAGCCGTCACATCATGATTGAAAGCAAGCAGTTCGCCAAGTTTTTTCAGCTTCTCCATGGTCTGCTCGCCAACCTCACTGCCCGCGATATAGGCGGCCTGCGCTTCAAGCTGCAGTTTTTTATAATCGCCCAGCAGCGCCTTAGTTTTCTCGTCGGCGGTGACGGCCTCCTTGAGCCTTGCGTATTCTAAAAACTCGGGGCATTTTTTCAGTTCGTTCGCAAGATCATGCGCTTTATCGTATACCAGCACTTAAAAAACCACTCCTTTTATTGTTCGAATCAAATATCTATTATGACGGGCAGTATCATCGGGTTGCGCTTTGTGCTGTCATAAAGGAAACTGCGCAGCGCTTTTTTGATACGTCCTTTTATCGTCGTCCACTCGGTAATGGCATTGCGCTCACAGTCTGCCACCACATCAACAACCATCTTGCGTGCGTTCTCCAATAAATCCGCGGATTCACGCATATACACAAAACCGCGCGATATGATCTCCGGGCCTGAAATAAGCTCGCCCGTTTCGGCAGAAATAGTGACCACAACGATGAAAAGGCCGTCCTGCGACAAAAGCTTCCTGTCACGCAATACAACTGTGCCCACATCGCCCACGCCCAGTCCATCGATAATGACGCTGCCGGAAGGCACCGACTCTTCCATGCGGGAGAACTTTTTGCCGATCTCGATCACCCTGCCGATCTCCGGAATGAATATGCGGCTGTTTTTGATGCCAAGGCTTTCCGCCAGCGCCGCGTGCCGGTAAAGATGGCGGTATTCGCCGTGCATCGGCACAAAGAATTTCGGCCTGACCAGCGATATAAGGAGTTTGAGTTCCTCTTCGCACGCATGGCCTGAAACATGAACGTCCGCCACGCCTTCATTGATCACATTGGCACCCTTGCGGTAGAGCATGTTGATAACATCAGAAACATATCTCTCATTGCCGGGAATGGGCGTTGAAGAAATGATTACCGTATCGCCGGGGATCATGGTAAGCTTTTTGTGCTCACCGGCTGCCATACGCACAAGGCCGGACATCGCTTCGCCCTGGCTGCCCGTTGTCAGTATGGCTATCTTTGAGCTTTTCATTTTTTCCAGCTCTTCCGGCTCAACGAGCATATCCTCGTCAAGCTCCAGATACCCAAGCTGCTTTGCTACTTTGGCGATCTTGAGCATGCTGCGCCCGGTTAAGCAGACTTTACGGCCGTAACGTTTTGACGCGCTGATGACCTGCTGAAGGCGATGGATATTGGACGCAAAGGTGGCAACGATGATGCGTCCCTTGGCTTTCTCAAAATAACTCTCAAAAGTATCGCCGACCTTGCTTTCCGACATCGTATAGCCCGGGGTCTCTGCATTGGTGCTGTCAGACAACATCACAAGAACGCCTTTGCTGCCCAGCTGTGCAAACTTCGCAAGATCCATGACTTTTCCGTCAACGGGCGTATAGTCCACTTTGAAATCACCCGTGTGCACGATCGTCCCCGCGGGCGTATGGATGGCAAACCCCAATGCTGCATCGATGCTGTGCGTGACCCTGATGGCCTCTATTTTAAACACACCGGCTTCAAAGCAATCGTTCGGCCTGATCATGTTTAATTCCAGGCCGTTTATTTTACGTTCGGCAAGCTTGGTCTCAATAAGCGCGAGAGTCAGATCCGTTCCGTATACAGGCGCTTCCATCTCAGGCAGCAGATAAGGCGTGCCCCCGATATGGTCTTCGTGGCCGTGCGTGATAAGCACAGCCTTGATTTTCTCTTTGTTCTTTTTTAAGTATGTGATGTCGGGTATGACATAATCAACACCGAGCATATCTTCTCTCGGAAAGCAAAAACCGCAGTCGACAACGAGTATCTGATCCTGATATTCTATCACCCACATGTTTTTGCCCACTTCGCCCACGCCGCCAAGCGGAATGATGCGGATGTTTTGCGTTTTGTCTTTTTTATTCAAATTGATGCGTCCTCTCTTTCGCTGCCATAACAAAGTCCAGGTTTCTTTTATTGGAGCGCAGCGCAAATACGCCTTTGGGGCTTATTATACCACATCCGCGCTGTCTTTGGGCAAGCGGAGAAATATTTTACGTTTTGTACAAAAAAGGCCGCCGGCCGGCGGCCTTAAATCATTTTAATGGGTTTCCCTGACGCGGTTTATTAAGTATGCTGCGAACGATACCGGTATATATATCACAAAGCTCCGCAGCAAACTCCTCTGTGTCTGCCTCGGTGCGGATCATTATCATCGGCCTTGATGCGTGCGGGCAGATATAGCTGCTGCCGCCCTTGATCTCGAGCCTTAAGCCTTCATTCGCACACGCGCCGCCCATTGCATAGACTGACCCGATCAACCTGCCGATATCCTCGTAATCACAGCCAATTGCCTTCACTTTGATATGCGGCAAAGATATCAAAGCCGCCAGCTCATCCAAAGTGGCTCCCGTGCGTGCAATATGCTCCGCCAGCCGGCAAACCCCAAAGAATCCGTCATGAAGCAGCCGCCGCTGATCAGACGAGAGGTCTTTTCGTGCTTCCTCTTCAGACGTAAAATCATAACTTATGCCGTAAATATCTGCAAGTGCAGTGGCGCCGCGCAGGCTGTTGCTTGGGAGCTTGATGTTTTGCTTGTTTAAGCTGTTGAACAAAAGATAATAAAGCACCAAACGGCACTCATCAGCGGAAAGCCTGCGGCCCTTGGGCGTGATAAGCGATAAGATCGTACCGTCTTTGGCCATACACACTCCAAAATCCGCACCTTCATCGCGTAGCGCCTCTTGCATAGCAGCGCCCTTTGTGTGTACGGGTTTGATGCCGCAGGATATAAGGATGCGCGCAAGCAATGTGTCGACGCTGCGCATGCCGGAAAACACGACACGTGTATGCGCCGCTGTCGTTCGGCTCCAGTCGGTTTTTTGTGTAATGGCATTGATGTAGAATTGCTCTGCGGCACCCACCTGCGTATCTTTTCCGCACTCTTTGTCCGCGAGTTTCTCACCCTGGCAAAAATAGCAGTCTTCTATGCCCCTGCGCGCCGCCTTGCCCAGCATAAAAAGGCCGGGTTCAAATATGTCAGCGTAAAGCATTTGGCTGTGCGCGTGCAGCGCAACGCAAAGTTCTGCATCCATCACGCAGGACACAAGCGCAAGTACAGGACGCGGCACACTTTGCATGGAGAACACATCCGCCCCGCTGAATGTGAATATCCCTGCAGCCATCTTGCCTGCCGCGCTGCATACCGCTGAACCGTCTGTGCAAACGGCAACGCTTTTTCCAGATATAAACTCCGCAACGGCGCCTAAAAGGCGTGAGAGCCGAAGTGTTGTGAGATCCACGCCGAGGTCTCCGACGAATCCCGAGCTTGTTATCAGCCCTGTGTGTTCACCGTGGCCGAAGATGATGTTTTCGTTGGCGGACGCACCGTACCCAATGCTTTTTTCCGGCCAAATGCGCACATGCGGCGCGACACGGCTGCTTTTTCCGAGTGCACATCTTTCCCCGACGACCGCAGCCTCGAATATGCTGCAGCCTTCGCCGGCTGCGCTGCCCGACGCCACCACACACCCGCTCAGATTCGCACGGCGCCCGACACGCGCGCCGCTATTGACCACACTGCGCTTAACGCTTGCATGTGCGCACACACGCGCGCCAGCACCGATACATGAATACTGCCCGATCTTAGCGCCATCCCCGATGTGCGCACCTGCGCCCAGAAAAACGGGCGGCTTCAGCAGCGCAGAATCGCTCAGCAAAACGCCGTCTCCCGCGAAGATGCCCGCGATATTTTGCCCTTTTATGCGCGCCTTGACTTTGCCGGCAAGCAAATCTTCATGAGAGCGGATATAGCTTTCCACGCTGCCGACATCGCACCAATAGCCGTCCGCGAGATGCCCGTGAATGCGCATGCCTTTTTTCATCATCAGCGGGAACACATCTTTGGCAAAATCAAATTTTTGGCCTTTGGGGATTAAGTCTATCACTTCAGGCTCAAGGATATACAGCCCCGTGTTGACAGCATCCGAAAAAACGTCCTCCCAGCCCGGTTTTTCCACAAATCTCTTCACTGTTCCGTC
Source organism: Christensenellales bacterium (assembly GCA_040768905.1). Taxonomy (GTDB): domain Bacteria; phylum Bacillota; class Clostridia; order Christensenellales; family SZUA-584; genus SZUA-584. Next base: position 264,659 of record JAXGMA010000001.1, on the reverse strand, counting down.
CGGCGCTGTGATGACCACACCGAGCCCTTGAGGGTTGCCCATGCGCTTTAACACGATGGTCGCTTTGGCACCGCTTTGAGCATGCGCACTGACAGCATGCTTAAGATCAATGTCGGTCAGCGCATCTCCGCTGAGTATGACAAAACGGCCGTCAATAAAATTTTGGGCATTTTTTACGCTGCCGGCCGTACCCAAAGGTTGATCTTCGATGTAATATGTGAGCTCCATCCCTTGCGGCCTGTGCTTGTCAAAATAGTCCGTGATCACGGAGGGAAGATACCCGAGCGTCAGCGCCGCTTCTTTTATGCCGTGATTTAAAAGATGCTCGAGTGCGTATTCGAGCATCGGCTTATCAAGGATAGGCACCATGGGTTTTGGCACAGCGCAGGTCAGCGGCCGAAGGCGCTTGCCCTCACCGCCCGCCATCACAACAGCTTTCATGGTCATGCTCCAAAAAAAGAAATTTGTAGCATTATTATGCACTGTGCCAACGGGTGCTATTCTATAAAATATGTTTTTGCAGGTCGTTGTCTTTGATCTGGTCTTTCAGGTGCTCTTTGACGTACGCCGCATCGATGTCAAGATCGACTGTCGGATGGCCGCCGCCCGCGTTGTACGATATGTCTTCCAGCAGCTTTTCTATCACGGTATGCAGCCGCCGCGCGCCGATATTCTCCGCGGTCTCATTGACGACCACGGCATAGCGCGCGATTTCGTCAATGGCATCCTGTTTGAAATTGAGACGTACGTTGTCCGCTTCAAGCAGCGCCTTGTACTGCTTGATGAGCGCATTTTTAGGCTGCGTCAAAATGAGCTTTAAATCATCACACGAGAGGCTTTGCAGCTCCACCTTGATGGGGAAGCGCCCCTGAAGCTCCGGGATCAGATCGGATATCTTTGCCACATGAAACGCGCCAGCTGCGATAAAGAGCATATAATCCGTCTTGACCGGGCCGTATTTGGTGACCACGGTCGAACCTTCCACGATAGGCAGGATGTCGCGCTGAACGCCTTCCCTCGAAACATCCGGCCCCTGCCCCATATTTTTTCCCGCAATCTTATCGATCTCGTCAAGAAAGATGATGCCGTCCTGCTCGGCACGCTCGACCGCAGTGCTGATGACTTCATCCATATCAATGAGTTTGTCCCCTTCTTCCTGGGTGAAGATCTTGCGCGCTTCCCCAACGGTCACACGGCGGCGCTTAGTCTTCTTGGGCAAAATGCCGGAAAACATCTCCCCGATATTGATATCGCTGCCGATACCGGCGATCTCTATGCCGAGCGTTGCATTGTCCTCGACCTCAACTTCTATCGTTGTTTCCTCAAGCCGCCCCGCACGCAGCAGAGAAAGCACTTCTTCGCGCTTTGTCATGCGGCGATCCCGTTCCTCGGCGGATTCCTGCGGCACATTCTGCCCCTGGCCCAAAAGAGCCTGAAAAGGGTTCTGCGGCGGCGCAGCTTTTTTGCCGAGCGGCACGAGGATATCCACCAGCCGCTCCTCTGCCATCTGCTGCGCTTTGGCATGCACCGATTCGCGGCGCGAAGCCTTGACCATGCGTATAGAAGCTTCGACAAGATCGCGCACCATGGATTCTACATCGCGCCCCACATAACCGACTTCGGTAAATTTTGTGGCCTCGACCTTGATAAACGGCGCGTTCATCAGCTTGGCAAGCCGCCTTGCGATCTCGGTCTTTCCCACGCCCGTCGGCCCCACCATGATGATGTTTTTTGGCGTGATCTCCTCCTGCATCTCCTGCTCAAGACGCTGGCGGCGGTAACGGTTCCTAAGCGCGATGGCCACCGCTTTTTTGGCTTTGTCCTGCCCGATGATGTATTTATCGAGTTCCTCGACGATCTGTTTTGGCGTCAGGTGCGACATGCTAAACCTCCTCGACCGTGATGTGGCCGTTGGTGAATACGCAGATCTGACCCGCGATTTCTATCGCCTTCTTTGCGACCTCGAGCGCGGAAAGCTGCGTGTTTTCCTTGAGTGCCTTGGCCGCCGCGAGTGCATAACTGCCGCCCGAGCCGATGGCCGCCACTTCGTCATCAGGCTGTATCACCTCGCCGCTGCCCGAAACGATGAGCAGCTCGTTTTTGTCCGCAGCTATGAGCATAGCTTCGAGTTTGCGAAGTACCTTATCGCTGCGCCATTCCTGCGCCAATTCCACCGCCGCACGCTGCAAACTGCCGCTGTATTGCTCCAGCTTGGCTTCAAAACGCTCAGAGAGCGTAAACGAATCCGCCACAGAGCCCGCAAAACCGACCACGACTTTATCGCTGTACAGCCGCCGCACTTTTTTGGCATTATGTTTCATGATCGTGTTCTGCCCAAATGTGACCTGCCCGTCTCCCGCGATGGCGCATTTGCCGTCACGCCGTACCGCAACTATCGTTGTGCCTTCCATCATATCAATACTCCTTTTATATGCCCCGCTGCTTTCGGGGCGCCCCGTTTTCACAGATCTTCTGCTATGCGTTTTATGGATGCAAGTGCACGCGCTGAAATCAGTTCCTTTTTATCCCTGCCTTTTGCATTCGTCAGAAGAGGGCTGATGATACCAAAGTTGATGTTCATGGGCTGAAAATCAGCGCCGGCGTATCCTGATACATACGCCCCCAAAGCGCCTGTGGCGGTTTCCTCGCCGAAATGCGGGCGCGGTTTGCCGAGTATATCGCAGGCAGCGCACAGCCCGGCAACCAGCCCGCTCGCCGTGCTTTCAATATAGCCCTCAACGCCCGTTAGCTGTCCTGCAAAGAATAGGCCGGGGCGGCTTTTAAGCTCATAATCGGCGCTTAAAACGCCGGGGCTCGCGATAAAGGCATTTGCGTGCATCACGCCGTAACGCACAAACTCCGCGTTTTGCAGCCCCGGGATCATCCGGAACACACGCTGCTGCTCGCCAAATTTCAAATGCGTCTGGAACCCTACAAGGTTGTAAAGCCGGCCTTGTTTGTCTTCTCTTCTCAGCTGTACAACGGCGTGCGGCTTTGTGCCGTCCGGCGTACGCAGCCCGACGGGCTTAAGCGGCCCGAAAAGCAGCGTTTGAAATCCGCGCCTGGCCATGGTCTCTATGGGCATGCAGCCCTCAAACACCTTATCGGCCTCAAAGCCGTGCAACTGCGCCGTTTCCGCGCTCACCAGCGCCTCATAAAACGCGCGGTACTGTGCCTCATCCATCGGGCAGTTAAGATAATCATCACCGCCCTTGCCGTAACGTGAGGCGAAATAGGCCGTCTTTGTATCGACCGACTCTCCCGTCACGATGGGTGCCGCCGCGTCGAAAAAAGACAAAAGCTTTCTGCCCACTGTATCTTTTATGTTTTCTGCCAGTGCGCCGCTTAAAAGCGGCCCCGGCGCAGCGATGACTGCGCCTTCTTTAGGCAACGCCTGTGCTTTTTCGCACTCCACGTCAATGTTCTGATGGGACAGGATCTTTTGCGTGATATAATCCGAAAATGCTTTCCTGTCAACCGCGAGCGCACCGCCGGCCGGTATGCGGCAGGCGTCCGCCGCTTCCATGATCAAAGACGACAATTCGCGCATCTCCTGCTTGAGGAGCCCCGCCGCATTTGAGAGCGCGTCTGCGCGCAGTGAGTTCGAGCACACGAGTTCGGCAAATCCTGGTTCTTGGTGCGCGGGCGTCATCGCCTTTGGCTTTTGCTCGATGAGCTTTACTTTCACACCGCGCCGCGCAAGCTGGTAAGCGGCTTCGCAGCCGGCAAGCCCTGCACCGATGACGGTCACATTACTGTACATCGGCCTTCTTGCGCTGGTTTCTGGCGCACTCGGCATTTGCGCATTTTTTATAACTGCCGCCGCTTGACATCCGCCGCAGCACCATCATGCCGCCGCACGCATCGCATTTTTCGGCTATCGGCATATCCCATGACACGAAATCGCATTCGGGATAACCCTCACAGCCATAAAACGTCTTGCGCGTTTTGACTGAGCGTTTCTCGACAATTTTTTTGCCGCATTTCGGGCAAGGGGTGTCGATGTATTTGACAACCGGCTTGGTGTTGCGGCATTCAGGATAGCCTGGACAAGCAAGGAATGTCCCGAAGCGGCCGTCTTTGTACACCATCATGCGCCCGCACTTTTCGCATTTCACATCGCTTTCTTTGACGGGCAGTTCGATACGCTCTATATTTTTATCCGCATCATCGAGCGTTTGCTCAAAAGGCTCGTAAAAATCGCGCAGCAGTTTTTTCCATTGCTTTCCGCCGTTTTCGATATCGTCAAGCTTGTTCTCCAACTCTGCCGTGAACGCCACGTCAACAATGTCCGAAAAATTCTGTTTCATCAGGTTATTGACGATCACGCCAAGTTCTGTGGGTTTTAAGCTCTTGCCGTCCTTGACGATATAGCGGCGTTCCTGTATGGTCGAAATGATGGGCGCATAGGTGCTCGGGCGCCCAATGCCTTTTTCCTCCAGCGCACGCACCAGCGTCGCCTCTGTATAGCGGCTCGGCGGCTGCGTAAAATTCTGTTTGGGATCAATCGATTCAAGCGGGCATACTTCGCCTTCTTTGAGTGGCGGCAGCAGCATGTCTTTCGTATCATCGTCCTCGCTGCTGTAAACGGCAGTGTAGCCTTTGAACACCATGTGCGAACCGCTCGCGCGGAAATTGCATTGCCCCGCATCTAAAAAGACCTGCATCGTCTCAAAAACCGATGGTTTCATCTGGCTTGCCACAAAACGCGAGTAAATGAGTTTGTATAATCTGTATTGGTCTCGCGATAGCGCAGATTTTAAAGATTCCGGCGTCAATTCAAGGTACGAAGGGCGTATGGCCTCATGCGCATCCTGCGCTTTTCTTGACTTTTTGAACACATTGGGTTTTTCCGGAAGGTAGTCGCGCCCGAATTGCGTTTCTATGTGCGTACGCACAGCCGCGAGCGCCTCTTCCGATACGCGCGTTGAATCCGTACGGATATATGTGACCAGACCGACTGAACCCTGTTTGCCGATTTCCACGCCTTCGTAGAGCTGCTGTGCCACCAGCATCGTGCGCTTGGCGGTAAACCCGAGTGAGCTGGAAGCGGCTTGCTGCAGAAAGCTCGTGGTAAAAGGCGCAGGCGCATTCTTTCGCTTCGTGCCCTTTTTTATCTCGGAGACCACAAATTCTTTGCCTTTTATATCAGCCAGCACCGTGTCCGCATCTTCTTTGCTATTAAGTTCCTTCTTTTTGCCGCCGCTGCCGTAATATTTGGCCTCAAATTGCTGCGTACCTGCCGCGTCACGGAGCCGGGCAGTTATCGTCCAATATTCTTCGGGGACAAAAGCCAATATCTCCTCTTCCCGGTCACAGATAATACGCACGGCGACCGACTGCACGCGCCCGGCCGAAAGCCCTTTTTTGACCTTGCGCCAAAGCAGCGGGCTTAGCTTGTAACCCACGAGCCGGTCAAGCACACGGCGCGCCTGCTGGGCATCCACGAGATCAAGGTTTAGCTTGCGCGGATGCGCGATCGCGCTGGTCACCGCGCTTTTTGTGATCTCATTGAACTCAATACGGCTGACGTCCTGCGCATTAACGCCGAGCATATTGGCAATATGCCATGAAATGGCCTCGCCTTCGCGGTCAGGGTCAGTCGCCAGATAGATGTTGCGCGCGCCCAAAGCACCGGCTTTCATTGAGTTGATGACTTCTTTTTTGCCTCTTATCTGGATATATCTCGGTTCAAAGTCATTCTCAAGATCGACGCCAAGCGTGCTTTTTGGCAGGTCGCGCACGTGGCCGCCGCTGGCCTGCACCTTATAGCCCGCACCAAGAAATTTGCTGATGGTCTTTGCCTTAGCTGGCGATTCAACGATCACCAGGTCATATTTCCTGACAGTTTTTCTTGTCTTCTTGTTGTTCTTCGCAGTACTCTTTTGCATAGTGTTCTCCAAGCTTTGTTAGTCAGCCATCATAAGCAGCCCTGCTTCATATGGCTATTCTATGCGTTATCTTTTTAGTGTTTGCACCTTTGTTCCCTTTAAATGCAAATTATAATTGCGGTTTTCCAAAAAAGCAAGCTGGATTTCTTTTTATCCGGAAAACACCGATGCTCATGTTGAAAACCGGCGCCGTCAAACGCCGTATCTGCCGCCGGGCAGCCGTTTGATTAGCCCGGCCAGTTCCATCATCGTCAGCGCGATATTGACATCCCCAGCAGCAAAACCCGATTGCGCGGCAACAGTTTCCGCGCCCATGTCCTCGCGCTCAAGCAATTCTAAAATCCGGCTTTGGACAAAATCAAGCGGGGCCGTCTTGCTGCCTTCATCGTTCTTTGAACCCACGGCATCTTCGCCGTAGTACGCGCGGATGTCTCCGGCGTCCCGAACTGGCACAGCGCCGTTTTTTATCAGCATGTTTGACAGCGCGCTGCCTGGAAGGTACGGCGCTCCGGGCAGCGCAAAAATATCACGCCCGCAGCCCAAGGCCAGCGATGCAGTGATTGCCGTGCCGCCTGATAGCTCGGATTCAATGACGAGCAGGCCGCGCACAAGCCCCGCGATGATGCGGTTGCGCACAGGGAAGTTGGTGGCAAAAGGCGCAGTGCCCGGAGGCAGCTCGGATAAAAGAGCGCCGCTCTCGCTTATATTATTGTAGATTTTCTCATTTTCCGGCGGGTAGATGATATCCACGCCGCATCCGAGAACGGCGGCAGTTTGCTGTTTCGCATCCAAAGCCCCAAGATGCGCAGCCGTGTCTATGCCGCGCGCAAGCCCCGAAACAACAGGCATTCCGAGCTCAAAGGCCATGCTGCGCGTATGCTCGTAGGCGCGGCGCGTGCAGCGCCGTGTGCCCACGATGCCGATGGCGCGTTCAAAAGGAAAAAGCTCCCCCTTTACAAACAACACGGGCGGAGGCCAGGGGATGCGTACAAGCGGCGGCGGGTATTCGGCGCATAGCCGGGTCACCGCATGTACCCCTTTTGTTTGCATCCCGCCTACTATCTCCGCAATGCGCTCTCTCGAACATGCCGCGCGTGCGGATGCAAGCAGCTCTAAAGGCACGGTGTCAAGCAAAGCAGAGCCACCTAAAACTGCTTCAAAAAAAGCTGCCGCACTGCCAAAGTTTTTGAGTATTTGGTAAAAGGTTTTCGCGCCTATGCCCGGGATGGATGCCAGCCACATCCAGAATTTTTTCTCTTCCATCACTATCCCCAATATTTTTTATCAGGCGTACGGTATTGGAGTGCTTCAGCAAGATGCTTTTGGTCGATCTGCTGAGCACCCGCAAGATCGGCAATCGTGCGCGCCACTTTCAATATACGCGACCTGCCGCGCGGGCTTAGGCAAAAAGCATTGTATGCACTTTCCATGAGCTTACGGCTTTGAGCGTCAAGACGGCAATGGGTAGAAAGCAGCTCACCGGAAAGCCCCGAGTTTGTGTATATGCCGATGCCGTCAAAACGCTTCTGCTGAAGCTGCCGGGCTGCGTTGACGCGTACGCGGATATCGCGCGATGCTTCGGCAGGCTTATCATCTGACAGTTCGCCATATGTCACCGCGTCCATGGCGATATGCATGTCTATTCGGTCAAGCAGCGGCCCGCTGATGCGAGAAAGATACTGCGCGATCTGCTGAGGCGTGCAGCGGCATGGCTTTTCGCTGCCGTAATGCCCGCACGGGCACGGATTCATGGACGCCACCAGCATCACATTGGCCGGATATTTGACCTTGGCGTTCGCGCGCGCAATGCTGATCTCTCTGTCTTCGAGCGGCTGGCGCAGCGATTCAAGCGCAGCGCGTGAGAATTCAGGCAGCTCATCGAGAAAAAGCACGCCGCCGTGCGCGAGGCTTAATTCGCCGGGCAGCACGCGGTGTCCGCCGCCCGTGAGCGCTGCTGTCGAAAGCGTATGGTGCGGGCTGCGGAAAGGGCGCACCGCGGCGATCCCGTCAGATGATAAGCCGCATACCGATTGTATCTTGGATATTTCTATCGATTCTTCGAAGCAAAGATCAGGAAGTATTCCCGGCAAAGCACGTGCGAGCATCGTTTTCCCCGAGCCGGGAGGCCCGACAAACAATATGTTATGCCCTCCCGCCGCAGCGATCTCCAATGCACGCCGCGCCTGCTGCTGGCCGCGTATATGCGCCATGTCCCCCTCGCAAAAGGCCGCGCTGCGGGGCTCAAAACGCTTCAGAGCGCACGGCGCTATTTTGTCTCCGCCGGACAAATGCGCCGCAAGCTGCGCAAGCGTGCTGACCGCATACACCTTTATCCCGCGAAGGTACGATGTTTCTCCCGCATTATCGGCAGGTATAAAAAGCTTGTCAAAGCCTGCCTCCAGCGCAGATATGGCCATGGGCAGTGCCCCCGCGATGCCGCGCAGCTGCCCGTCAAGCGACAGCTCGCCCAAAACGATACTCTTTTCATCCGGCGCGCCGCACTGGCCGCTTGCACACAGCAGCCCAAGCGCGATCGCAAGATCGTAGATCGGCCCCTGTTTTTTAAGGTCTGCCGGCGCAAGGTTGATGGTGATGCGCTGCTGGGGGTATGCAAAGCCTGAATTTTTTATCGCGCTCCGCACACGTTCCTTCGACTCGCGCACGGCAGCGCCCGGCAAGCCGACCGTCTCATAGGAGGGCATGCCGGAAGATATATCGGCCTCCACGGTCACAGGGTAGCCGCAAAGCCCGAGCAATCCGTAGCTTGATATTTTGGACAGCACTTTTGGCCTCTCTTAATTCTTTTTTTTATCCTGCAGGGGCCCTGGCTGATTGAAGACAAGCAGCTTGTTGCCCGCAAAATTGACGGTAAACGAAAAGACTGAGGCAAGCAGCTTCGCAAAGATGTTGGGCAGTCCGTAAAGGCCGCCGAGTATATAGACCGCAAGCGTATTGACGCCGAGAGAAATCAGGTTCACGAATACAAAAATGAGAAAATAGCGGGAAATGAACCTGCGCTTTTGCTTGAATGTCCAGAAACGGTTGAGGAAAAAGCTGTTGACCACTCCGCACGAATACGAAATGACATTTGACGGCACGAGCGGCCATCCGAATCCCTGATTAAGCAGCGTCAGTATGCCGAAATCCAAAAAGAAATTAATAGCGCCGACTGTGAGAAATTTAACAAAATGCAAAAGACCGTTTTTGTATTTTTGATACAGCTTTCCTAACAACTGCGCCCTCCTTTAGTAGAACGGCCAGCTTTGAAGCCAGCGCAGGAAATGATCCGAATATGCCCTTGAAGTGACTGTTCCCGTCGTGACAGGATAAAACATCACAAACAGCAACAAGCACACACCAAGGAAAATAAACACCGCTTTTTTTCCGTGCCTTGTGCGCTCGATCAGGTATTTGGCCAGCACGCCCATCAACAGTATCAAAAACGGCACCGTCGCGAAATAATGATAGATGTACGTCTCACGCGGTATCAATACCCACGGCAGGAACTGGGAGAGCGCCGCCACGGAAACAAAGAACGTGCGCCGCCCAAGCCGTCCTTTGCGCAAACGTAAAACGATGAGCGCGATCACTGTGCAAAAGGCGCCCCACCAAACAGCCGGATTGCCCATTGTGGACATGGACGACATCAGATGCGGCGGATAACCCTGCCCCTGATAGAAAAACACGGGCCTGTAATTAAACGGCCAGGTGTACCACTCGGATGCAAAAGGGTGGGGCGAGGCTGTCTTTAGGTTGCTGTGGTACTCAAACATATATTCCTGGTTCTGCAGTATTCCCGAAAAATCATAAGGGCTTTCAGCAACAAGCGTATACGGAATGTACGAAAGCAGATAAATGATGAGGGGCACAATGATAAAAAACAGCACACACCAAAGAAGCGTGACAAATGTGTTTTGTACATAGCTTTTTGTAATGCTTTCAAGGAACGCGCGGCGCTCAGGCTCCTTTTCCGTTAAAACCGCCTCGCGCGCGTAAGCATATTCGCGGTAACGCTTGGCCATCTGTATGAAAAACAGCAGCGCGAGCCCTGCCCCTGCATACAGGCATAGCCATTTTGTGGCAGCGCCGAGCCCGAATGAGACGCCGCACATCGCAAGAGGCAGCAGCGATCTGCCAATCGGCTGCCGGTTGTAATTGGTTTCGGTATAAAGGTACATAAACAAATACATCAGCATGATGAAAAACACGCTGTAGCTGTCTATCGTCGCAATGCGCGTTTGCGTATAGTGCATGAAATCAAGCGCGAAAAGCGCGGTCGGAATAAATGCAAAAAGAGTTTTCTTAAACAGCCTGTGTGCAAACACATAGATAAGCGGCAGCATCAGCACGCCCGTGAGCGCACCCATCACCCGCCAGCCGAACGGGTTCATGCCGAAAATGCGGATACCGATACCTATAATGATCTTGCCGAGTGGCGGGTGCGTGATCTCGTAAGGCGCAAGGCGGCTGATATGCTCATAGGCCGTGCGCGCATGGTAGATTTCATCGAAATACATTTGATCCATATAATACGTTTGCTGCGGCACGAAGTGCTGCTCGTCAAACATATTTGCCGACGCATTGCCCCGCGGCGCATCCGGGTTGGTGTTTCTGACAGAGGCGATGGGCACCGGATAGCCCTGTGCATCGCAAAACCCCATCTCAAGCATCATAAGACCCGGCTTTTCCACACGGATGGATACAAATCTTGCGGCAAAATCCACGTCAAGAAGCTGCCAGGCATACATGCTGTTTGCCTCATGGTCGATGGTCACCGGTTCGAAAAACACAAGCGGCTCACCGTCTTCATCCGTTTCGTACACCTGTTTTTGAAGCTGCGTGTATCCTTCGCCGTCTTCCGAATAATTAAAAGAAAAAGCGCCTTTCCCAAGAGAAGAAAAATATCGTATCGAGCGGATGTCCGCAGTGTTTTCAAATTCAACAATGATCTCGTCGCCGTCAAGCGTATAGAAAGTTTCCGGTATCTGGGCAGACCCTAGATTTAAAAAAGCAACAGCCGCATATAATAGAGTGACGGCCATCATCACAACAAAATCAATCCAGGAAAACCTTAAGTTTTCATGCTTGTCGAAAAGCCGCCGGCGCGCATGCTTTTCCCAGTCGATTCTTTTATCGCTGATCAGAATTTCCATCGGCTCAACCGTCCATCGCAGGCGCTTTTATGACCACGGCGCCGCTGAAAAGCCGCTTTGCCATATGCACCGCAAAACCAAGATACAGCGCCACGTTGGCTGCGGCGATCGCAAGCGTGGGCATAAGCGGGGCAAGCATGCTGTCCGCATAGAGCACGACCATTTGGTTGAAAAGCGCCGTCACGGAAAAAGCGGCTCCATACAGCAAGGTGGTACTGTCTCTCGTATACACATACGCAAAAAGCAAAAAAACACATGCAGGCAGTATATATCGTTCATGCATGGAGTGTGCGAGCATGAATACTGACACCACCAAGAAGGCCGCCAGATCAAACGTGCGCCTGCGCGCGCGCGCGCGCCACTGCAGTATGATGACTGCTGCGCAGCTAAGCCCGATAAATATATAGCCCCAGGTCTGATAGGTGAGCAGCCATAAAGGTTGATCGCTTTGCACCCAGTTTCCGCCTGTGAGTGCAAAAAGATTAAAGGCATTGACCGATGCAAACTGATACGATTCAATAACGCCTCTGTAATGCTCGTATATCCAGCCTGCTGTATAGGCAAATGTTTTTTCTTTCATAAAGGGCAGCACGCCCGCTGTAAAAACCGCAGCCGCAATGGCCGCGCCTCCAAAAATCCCGGCTGCCCCGCGCCAAAAGTTTGCTTTTTTGAATATCGGATATAAGTAGCACAGCCCGATTACAGGCGCAAGCATGATTGCCTGCGGTTTGATGAGCAGCGCGGCAGCAAAAAACAGCGCGCCAAGATACGGGTTGTCTTTTCTAAGATAATACAAAGTGAGCACGGCAAACAATATGAAGAAATTATCGATCTGCCCCCAGACGCTGCTGTTAAAGAAAAGCGCAGGATTGAAAAGTAAAAATGACGCGCAGAGCAGGCCGAACATTTTACCGATTTCCCGGGATGCGGCCCTATAGACAACCAGAGCTGTCAATACTTCGGCGGCAATAGAAGGCAGCTTGATGATCAGTGTGAACAGTGTCCCGGCTGGCTCTATCGAAAAAACCTCACGCAGCCAGCCAAGCAGCCCAAGCACATACATATAGCCCGGCGGATAATCCGCAAACAGCCCGGATGTGTAGAAATCCGCTAATCCTTGTTCATGCACACCGATCGCCCATCCCTTGAAACACGCGATATCTGTCTCAAAGCCTTTGTAGACAAGCGCGGCCATGATACGCAGCGCCAAAGCAAGAAGAATGACCAGCAAAAACACATGCCAGATGCGCCCGCTTTCCTCGAAGCGCCCCTTGCGGATGATGAGCAGCACACAAACCACAACAAAAAGCGCAGCAACAACAACCGTCAGGACCGTCGCAAACATTGTTTGGGGCCCTGTCGCATATGACGGCCGAAAAGCCTCCTGTGCCATAGCGTTTTGCACAGGCAGCAAAATGAGTATAAGAGCCGGAATGACAAAAAAAATAAATCTGCGCATGAAACTCCTGCGTCGCTCCTTAAAGGCTCAAACAGTATAGGCTGTTTGCCTGCCGTTCTCGTTCCCTATTATATCAAAAAAATGGCTGACATCAACTTTTTTTGCATGCTTAATGCATTTTGTGAGGCTCTCCCTTTTTATTCTTCCAAATACTCAAACGCGTTTTTAATATGCCTGATTTGCCCTCCGTTTATCTCAATCACATCAAACCGCATGAGGCTGTCGGCGCATTCGTTTTTACATGCCCAGTCAAGCGCAGCCTTACAGATGTGCCTTTGCTTGATGGTGTTGACCGCCTCCGCGCCCGTGCCGAAAAGCTGCTGCGTGCGCAGCTTGACCTCGCAGAACACATTGACACCATCTTGAGAAAATATGATATCTACTTCCCCGCCTCGGATACAGTGGTTCTTCGCAAGTATGGTGCAGCCTGCTTTTTCAAGGTAGGCCGCCGCCTGCGCTTCGCCGCGGTCTCCCTTTTTTCTCATGTTCATCCCGACAGGCGCTTTATAAACGTCGTGCGGTGGATCGAACAGACGCCTTTGGCAGCGATGGCTTGCATGTGCTGGCGCGTGCCGTAGCCTTTGTGTTTCGCAAAACCGTAGCCCTGGTACAACGCGTCAAATTCGCGCATCATGCGGTCCCGCGTGACTTTGGCAACAATGGACGCTGCCGCAACGCTGTAACACAGTCTGTCTCCTCCTGTGATCTCCTCATAGGGCAATCCGGTATCAATACCGCCGATGCGGTCGGAAAACACAAACGCCGGCCTTTGGGACAGATCGTCAAGCGCCTGCGCAAATGCGCGCTGCGCCGCCTTTAATATGTTGATCTGGTCAATAAGCTGGTTATCTGCGATGCCGACAGCATAACAGACTGCCTGCGCCTTGATCTGTTCGAAAAGTGACTCGCGCCGCACTTCGGAAATTTTTTTAGAATCATTGATACCGGCTATCAGGCAGCCGGGCGGCAAAATCACGGCAGCCGCCACACAAGGCCCGGCAAGCGGCCCCCGGCCGGCTTCGTCGATACCAGCCACCAACAGCCCTCTTTCCCAATACGGCTGCTCATAGCGGCACATGGCAAGCAGCCGTTCTTTTTCCTCATGCTTCATGCTCGCCGCAGCGTTCGAGCGTGATACGCCCGAGCCGCCCCCCTTTGAATTCATCAAGCAGCGTTTTCGCGCCGCGCTCTGTATCTATTTCGCCCTGTTTTTGTAAAAAACCTCTTTTCTTACAGATCTCCTCAAGCACTGTATGGTTTTCTTGGCCCGTATCGACACCATAGCGGGCCCTAATCGCGCCCGGCGCCGCAGTGCGCAGCATGCCTATCAGTGAGAGTGAGAGTGCTGTCTGGTCGAGCACCTCGTGCTTTAAGCTTCCCAAAACAGCTATCTTTGCCGCTGCATCCTGCGACTCGATCTTTGGCCAGAGCAAGCCGGGAGAATCGAGCAGCTCAAGGTCGTCCGACAAGCGCACCCACTGCAATCCGCGCGTGACGCCGGGCTTGTCGCCCTCTTTTGCGCTCTTCCTGCCTTTGAGCCGGTTGATAATGGCGGATTTGCCCACGTTGGGTACGCCCGCGACAAGCACGCGTATGGTTTTGCGCATGCCTTTCTCCGTAAAACGTTTTTTGATGGGCGCCGCAGCAGCGTTTAATAAGGAGAACAGCTTTTTTGAGCTGTCTTTGGTTGCGCTGAAGCTGAGTGCATGCCCGTATGTACGGCGGTAATACGCCTCCCATATTTTTGTCTGCGCTTCATCCGCAAGATCGCTTTTATTGAGCAGTATGACGCATGTTTTTCCCGCAAGCAGTTCTAACAGATCCGGGCTCATCGTGCTTTGCGGCGCGCGCGCATCCACCGCGATCACGGCAATGCTGATGAGCTTGAGCTTTTCCGCGATCTGCCGCCGTGTTTTGGCCATGTGACCGGGATACCATTGAATATCCATAAACCCCTCCGGTTTTGGGGAACTTACGCTCCGCTGCTGTGATAAAAAGAAAAGAAGCCGCAATGGCTTCCTCTTTTAGTATCTTTTTCCCTTGAGTTTGGCCGCCTTGCCCGCTCTGTCGCGCAGGTAGAAAAGCTTGGCGCGCCGCACCTTGCTGCTGCGCACTTTTTCGATGCTCGCGATCTTTGGCGAATGGATCGGAAAAGTCCGTTCTATACCGATGCCGAACGACACGCGGCGCACGGTGATCGTCTCTTTAAGGCCGCCGCCTTTGCGCGCGATGATGTACCCCTCAAAGCCCTGAAGGCGTTCTCTTGTACCTTCTATGACCTTAACAAACACCTTGACGAGATCGCCGATTTTAAGCTCGGGCAGGTCATTTCTCATATGTTCCTGCTCAATAGCCTTGATGATCTGGCTCATGCTGATTCCTCCTCCCAATACAGGCGTTCATAACCGTCTTTACAGCGCTTGCTGCGCTTTGCGGAAAGCGGACCGCCCTAAATCAACCAAAGGATTATAACATAATCAAAAGCGCTCTGGCAAGAAAAAATGTGCTGCCACACGCATTTTTTATGTACTGAGCGCGCTGTGCGCACTGCCGGCCAATGATGGGGCAGCGCCAACCCTTCTCTTTTTCGGATCATAATAGGGGATAAAAAAGATGCCCTGCTTTTAAGAACATCTTTTTCATGGCATAAGGTCTCTCGCTGCCGCTTTAAGATTCACTTTCTAAAGGCGGTTCCTCCTCTTCCTCCTCATCTTCGACAGGTTCAGGCGAAGGGGTTTCCTGCGGCGTTAAGTCAGGAGTCGGAGTGGCCGGCGCCATTGTGATCGTCGGCACTGTGGTCACTGTCGGTACAACGGTTTCCTCAGGCGGTTTGTTCTCTCCGCATCCTGTGAGGAAAGCCAAACTCAGCATCAAGGCAACAACCAAAATCCATAGTTTTCTCATCATCTGCCTCCTTTGCGTAACTATTTTGGTCAAGACAGGGCAGATTTATACAGTTTTGATTCAACCGTTTTGTTCCCCTATAAATTCACGCAGTATGCTTACCTGCGGTATGGCACTTTCATCACCGAGGCTCAAAAAATAATTCAGGAATTTGAGCAGCCCCAGGGCTTCGGGATAGTTTGGCATATCGGGCGTGAACCATCGCAGATCGCTGTATGCGTATTTTTTGAGTATGAGCGGTTCATAAAGCAGTGTGGAATTAAACATCACGTCAGCGGTTTCCTGATACGGCAGGATGTATTTGTATTCGCCGCGCCGTACACTGTCCCAGACTGAAATAGTCTGGGCAAACGAAAATCCGCGCGTGCGTTTGTCGCGCACCAAGCGCCGGAGCAGCCTTAGATCCTCCGGCATCAGAACGCTGTGGCTGTCAATATTGAGCGTGGTCAGCGGGGAAATAAAAATTTTGAATTTATACCGGCCGTCGATGTCTTTTGTGAGCGCATCGTTGAGCCCGTGTATGCCTTCTATGATCAGGATGTCGCCGTCTATACGCAGCGGCGTGGTTTCTTTTTTCCGCATTCCCAACATAAAATCATAGCGCGGCAACTGGGCCTCCTGCCCTGAAAGCAGCAAGAGCAGATCCTCATCCAGCTTCTGGATATCGAGCGCTTCAAGGGCCTCAAAATCATACTGGCCGTTTTCATCCTTTGGCTGACTGCTTTTATCTTTGTAATAGTCATCGACAGATATGGGCCTGCATTTTTTTCCAAGCGCCCTTAAATGCACCGCAAGCCGTGAGGAAAATGTCGTTTTGCCTGATGAGGACGGCCCTGCCACAAGCACGACCTGCACACCGCTTCTCGAGACGATCTGCCGGGCAATCTCCGCGATGGTACGTTCGTGCAGCGCCTCATTGATGCGGATAAAATCTGCAATGACCCCGCCTCTGAACAGGTTGTTGATGTCGGCCACTGACGATGCGGATAGCTCTTTGGCCCACCGCTCCGCCTGCGCAAACACCTCGCTGTACTTTGGCTGGCTGATGATGGGGGTATGCGCTTCTGTATACGGCGTTGGGTATTTTATGATAAAACCATCCCCATAACCGTATATATGCGCTTCTCTCAGATACCCCGCACTTTTGGGCATAATGCCGTGAAAATAATTATGCAGGCCTCCGTACAGATACAGCCTGTAATAATCAAACGGACGAAAATCCAGCAGCGCAGCCTTCTCCAAAAGGCCTTCATGCAGCATGATTTCCTTGGCTTCGTCGACACGCATGAGTTTTAAAACAAATTCCTCGTCTTCTTTGATCAGTTCTTCTGTACGCTGCTCAAGCGCATCAATGTCTGCCTTCCCAAGCTTGCCAAGCTCGCAGTACATGCCGCCGCACAGCATATGGTCCACAAGCAGCTGCCTTTCCGGAAAGAGCTCTTTTGCAGCGCGGTATATGACGAACGTAATCCCGCGCATATACACGCGCGCAGCCTGTTCGTGCTCTGTGGGCTTTAAAAAACGTATGCTTGCACCGTGCTCAGGCGGATCGGAAAGCGACACGATGTGCCCGGATGCAAGCGCGCAGATGGCTTCATGTGCGCCAAAATCCCTCGCGATTTGCCACAGCAGCGTACTTGCGTCGAATTCGGTCTTTATGTCTTGTCTGTCCTCATATGATACGTAGCAAAACTTTTTCATGCGGGCTCTCCTTGCGCAATATATACAAAAGTATATCTTATAACACGCTGTTTTTCTACAGAATACTGCTATAATCGAAAAAGCCCCTGAGCCACAAAAAAGCCCGGGGCGCAGCAGAATACGCTGATAAAAGCTTCCCCATACTGCATAAAACAAACCATCTGGCAGCCAGGATGCGCGGCTATTGCTCTTCTTGCTTGTCGATATCTGGAGCCTGCATCGGAGCGTTCATTCCGATCGAGATCTTTCCCTCATACCTTGTGTCTTTTTCCACCCTGATACCGGCGGCTTTGATGTCACCGGCAAGCTGGGCGTCTGCGTAGAGCATCACCTCTCCGGCTGCGTTGATCTGGCCGTTTACGACACCTGCCAAGTGAATATCCATTCCCGAAATGTTACCGTCTACTTTCGCCGTTTTCCCAACGTATACGTTGCCCGATGTATCAAGATCACCTTTGATCTGGCCGTCTACTCTGATATCGCTTTTTGTCTGTATGCTGCCTGTGATCACCGATTCTGCAGATATACAGAACTCTGTTCTATCTGTCGGCATTTTTGGGCTTTTGTCCAGCTTAAACATATATTTCAACTCCTTTTTTATATTGTATGCGGCTTTGCATGCATCATTCGGGAAAAAAGATTTTTGGGTTCAGTCTAATCGCATTGGAACGATTGCCGCCGCAGTCGCCTTGGGATTTTAAAATATCTTTTTTTATTATTATATCATAATTTAAGCGTATGGGCAAAAGGGCAACACGCAAAACGGCCGCCCTGATGGCAGCCGCCGCCCATCTTGCTTATGCCCGCTGTCATCAAAAGCGCACAAGGCAGCTTGATGGATCGATCCGCTAATACTTGATGAACTTTTCACCCGATGCGCCGCAGATGGCACACGCTGCCGGCCTTTCTTTTTCAATGTTTCCGCAGACCGGGCAAAGATAATAGAACACCTCTTTGGCCTCTGAGAGATTCTCAAGCGCCTCCGCATACAGCCTGGCGTGTACTTCTTCAGCCTTCATGGCATATGTGAATGTGCGCACCGCGGCTTTGTTGCCCTCGGCCTGCGCTGTTGTGACAAAATCGGGATACATATCTTTATATTCATGCGTCTCACCGGAAACGGCATCCTGTAAGTTCCCCGCGGTATCGCCGATTTTGCCTGCCACTTCAAAGTGCTTTAAAGCATGCAGCGTTTCGGCATCGGCTGCTGCCCTGAACAGCTTGGCGGCGTTTGTTTTGCCCTCTGCTTCGGCACGCTTTGCATAGGCTGTGTATTTTCTGTTGGCCTGTGATTCGCCCGCAAAGGCCTCCATCAGGTTTTTGAGTGTTTCGCTCATTTTATCTCCTCCTTGTTTGATACGTTGATTGTACCCGATTGCGTGATGCTTTTGCCAGCAATATTTCTTATTCGGACGGGTGATAATAAGCAGGGGCAGCTTTGAGCGCCGTCATTGCTTTATTATCAGTTCTTAGCGCGCATCCTCATAGCAATGGCGTTGCACCGTTTGAATTTATCGCCGGTTATCGGTGTGTGGAACACTTCGGCCACCACCTGTGTCCAGCCGTGTATGAAGTAGATCCACCCGTCTTCCACGTGCAGCTTTCTTTTTGTTTTCTGGCGTTTCGCCTGCTGCATGAAGTTGAGCTTGCCCCTGTAATTGATCTCCCAGGCAAGGCTGTTCATCGGAAAAACAGCTGCATCCGTGATCGGTGAGCCCGGGGCATCCTTGCCAAGGCCGGTCGCATTCACGATCAGCGAATAAGGCTTTAAGCTTTCCAATATTTTATCATTGTCTTGTGCCGTCGGCCCGTGTATAAACTCAAAAACTGTTTTCTTGCTGACTCCGGCAAGCTTTTTTTCGGCCTCCTGCAGCCTGGGCACAGAGCGGTTCGCAATGATGATCTTTGACGGGACATTGTGCCGCCATGCCTCGTGCGTTAAATACAGCGACATGGCAAGCGCACTGCCGCCGGCGCCCAAAAGCAGCACCTGTCCGCCGTGTTCTTCCCAGAAGTTCACCGGAACGAACGCAGACATCGCCAATCCGCTCGAGATTGGGTCTTTCGCGTGGCAGCAGAACTGGCCGTCCTTCTTGGAGATGCAGGAGATCTCTTCAAGCTTTTGCGCATAAGGATCGACATAATCAAAGAGCTGTTTGGCGGCTTTGAAAATGTCAAGCTTGTGCGTTGTCACCAAAGCGCCCGCAGAGAGCGGATCGTTTTTTATAAATTCCACGCAATCGATATAATCCTGCTTGTCCGCATGAATGGCGATATCGATGCCCTTTATTTCGGCATCGATACCCAGCGCCTTTGCCCACTTTGGGAACACTTCCATGATAGACGATTTTTGAGTGGTCACGCCTATAAAATATAGGGTCGGACGCTCGGCTTTGTTCGGTAACGACAGCATATATAAATCCTCCTGAAATAATATTGTCATCTCAATATTGCTCATTGAGCTTTGCCTGCCGTCTGGTTTTTTTAATGCAAACCTTCGATGAGCATACGCACTTAATCCCCGCACCAGCCTCAATCAAAAAAACTGATCCCCTTTGATAAGGATCAGTTTGTACACACAAAATAAGTGTAAATACTGCTCCTTTCCAAACGGGAGGGTATTACCGTTTCCAGTATACCCCTGACGGCCTTTTACCATAGCTTTTCACCTTTACATTAGGTTTTCAGGCTCGGAGTGCTATTCTTTACTTCTCATATAGTAATATTTTTACGTCATGTTGTCAATACATGTTTACATTAATTGATCTGCTTTTCGATAATAAGATTGCCCAACCAAAGCTTAACTATTTTATCTCCTGCTCGAGATTGTGGAACAGGTCAGAATCGAAAAAATCACGCACGCTGATATCCAGACCGTCACAGAGCTTTTTAATAGTGACGATTCCGGGATTCCTGCTTTCTCCGTTCAATATGCTTTTGATTGTCGATTGGGGAACTGCGGCAAGATAGCTTAAAGCATTGGGCGTAATGCCGCGCTCCCTGCAAAGCTCACGAATTCGATAGGCGACAGTTTGACGCGTATCCATATGTCATACCTCCTGTGACGTTATATCACTAATAAAGAATAATATCTTTCACAAAAATTGTTAGTGATATACCGCTATTCATAAGTTTATGATATAATAGTGATATATCACTATTTAGAGGGGGCATTATGGAAATTGAAATCGCCAAAACGCTGCAACAGGAGCGCGAAAAATTAGACCGCCTTGTGGACGCGGCTTTGGCAGACGGCACACCGATAGAAGAAACGTATGCGATCATGCATCAATGCAGGAAAATCGACCGTTTGGCTGATGTGAAAAAGCTGGGCGCTGTCCTGCGGGACGAGGCGGTACAGGAGCAGGGGCGCAAGGTGGAGGAGCTTATTGCGCGGAGGGAGGGGAACAAAATAGATTCTATAACATAATAATTAATTTTTTATCGAGTTCTGATAATTTTTTCATTAAATCATCAGTAGAAGCAAGAGCATCTTCTGGTGTTATTGGGTGAAGCGCGCTCACCGAATGAACCGCCGCACCTCGTATACTTCCATAATTGTTTAAGTATAATAATAAATCATCATTTATGTCCTCAGTTTGCACACCAATAGGTAAAACTAATTGTAAAATATCCTTTTCTTTTATCCCATTATTATTGGCTTTTTTACTCGAATAATCAGTGAAAGCTATATGTATTTTTTCCGATAAGTCTTCCTCAGAATTATTCCCGCTTTTTAATTCAGGAATAGACCTAAATTTTCCAGAATAATATGCTAACATCGCTAACAGTGGAAGCGAAACAACTTTACTGTTTTGCCATTCATCATAAGCTTTCTTTGCAATGCCAAAGCATATGTTTTCCAAATATATTTCAATTTCTGTATGCGTAAAAGTCTTGAACGCTCGAGCTTTTTCATAAGTTGAAGGTTTGTATTTACCTGTTGGAGATAAAGCACGTGGTAAAAATACTTTTTTTAATTTATTGATTCTTGATTTGAGTTCTTCGAAGTAGAAAGAATTCATTTTAATTACCCGTACTTATTTTTGGGGTATCAATAGGAATTTGAAGTAATTGTTCCAGTGTTTTGCCCCAAGTAATAAACCTAGTCGAAACTGCAAATACACTTTTTGTTGTCAATTCAATAGCCTCTAAAAAATCAGTATTGGAAGTACAAAGTTCTTCAAAAGCTTTTTTGATTTGTTTTTCTTTTCCTATCATTTTTTCTTGAATTTTAGGCTGCGAAAAATAGAAGAGCATTATATCAATTACAGACCTGTTATATCTATTTTCATATTTTTTATTTTTATACTTCGTAAAGGCATTCGCATCGAAAATTTTTCTTGTAATTTTTATAGCTCTCGAGAATTCATTATAGTCTTTTTCTATTAAGCCTTGTCTTTCATTCCATTCGTTGTTTATTTTATTACAAGTATCATCCAAAAATTTTTGCATGCTCCCTGTATAATAACTTATAAAATACTTAAATGCATAATATCTGATTAAAACTTCAACATCCCGCATACGAAAATCTGGTTTGCTTATATTAAGCATTTTTTGCAACTCTTTATTCTTTATTGAACACTTATTTACATACTTGATAAACTCTCCAGGGTATAGTGCTTGACGTAATTCTTGAGGTGACAATCTAACACTACCTGTATTAAGCCTTAAGAATAGCAAATATAACACACTAATTGCTGGCCAATTTTTAACTACTACTGTACGTATAGGTTGATTGTTAAAAATATCAATATCGTCTCTGTATGCACTATTTTCTATTTCTTCGTATGTTAATTGATTAAATTGTTTCTTTACATCTAATCCAAAAAGACGCAATTGATCATTATTAGAGGTGTCGTTCTTTCCAAGTACAAATTGTTTTAAACTTATTAACCTTTGTTTTCCATCAATTACGAAAAATTTCCCTTTTTTTTCTTTATTCTCAGCTAGTATTATTTGAGGTATTGGCAAACCTAAAAAAAGCGATTCAATAAATCTACTTTTTGTTTTATTTGTCCATGCTTCACGACGTTGAAAATCTGGATCTAAAACAATATTTCCCTTTTTGATTTGAGAAACTATTGTTTCTGTTGTCCAGTCTGTTCCAGTAATCGCCATAGAAGATAAATCAAGTTTCTCTATTTCTGCTATATCTTCTTCGTCTTCATTATTAAGTTCAGAGGAATCAAATTTCTCAATGAAAATTTCTTCGGTAAATTCGCTAATATCAAAAAACGTCAATTGATCATTCATAAATTGTCTCCATTCCATCAAAAAGAATAAGATAAATATAATAAATTTATTATATCTCAATTAGTAACTAATGTATACAAATATTAACTATATCAAAATCCTCCACCCCCCGCGGCGCGCAGCGTCGCGGCACGCGTCTTTTGCTTCTTTTCTTCAAGAAAAGAAGCGGGGGTGCGGGGGCAGCGCCCCCACGACCTTAAGCAACTCAACCTCCCGCTCACTCAGCGCGGATCACCAGCTCGCTGTCCGCAGCGTCCACCACCACGGAAGAGCCGTCGGCCACGTCGCCGGAAACCAGCATGCGGGACAACCGCGTCTCGATCGCCTTCTGGAGATAACGCTTGACTGGCCTCGCCCCGTATATGGGCGTGTATGAAGCTTCTGCTATAAGCCGCTTCGCCGCATCGGTGAGTTTGAGCGTGATGTCGCGGTCGAGCAACCGAAGCTGCAAAGCGGTGACGGATAGGTCGATGATGCGGATGATGTCGTCCATTTTGAGCGGCCTAAACACCACGATGTCGTCCACGCGGTTTAAGAATTCCGGACGGAAATGGCGCGATAATTCGGACGTCACACGGTCGCGCGCCTCGTCGCTGAGCTCCCCCGCCGCGTCAATGCCCGATAAAAGATACTCGCTGCCTATGTTGCTGGTCATGATGATCACGGTGTTTTTAAAATCCACCGTGCGCCCCTGGCTGTCGGTCAACCGCCCGTCGTCAAGCAGCTGCAAAAGCACGTTGAATACGTCATGATGCGCCTTTTCGATCTCGTCGAAGAGTATCACGCTGTAGGGCCGGCGCCGCACAGCCTCGGTCAGCTGGCCGCCCTCGTCGTAACCGATGTATCCGGGCGGCGCGCCGATCAGCCGCGCGACGGCATGCTTCTCCATATACTCGGACATGTCTATACGCACCATGTTTTCCTCGCTGTCGAACAATGCCTCGGAAATCGCCCGCGCAAGTTCGGTTTTCCCGACGCCCGTGGGCCCCAAGAAAATGAACGAGCCGATGGGGCGCTTTGGGTCTTTCAGGCCGCTGCGCGCACGCAAAACCGCCTCACTGACGGCGCTCACTGCCTCGTCCTGCCCCACCACACGCCGGTGCAGTATGGCCTCTAGATTTAAAAGCTTGTCGCGCTCCTGCTCCACCAGACGCGATACGGGGATTCCCGTCCAGCGTGAAACGATCTCGGCGATCTCCTCGTCGGTGACTTCCTCTTTCAGCAGCACATTTTCATTCTTGGCGTTGCGGGAGCGTTCGTCCTCCAGCTGTTTTTGCAGCCCGGGCAGCTCGCCGTACTCAAGCTTCGCCGCCTGCTCCAAATCATAGCTGCGCTTGGCGTCATCGATGCGCCGCCGCACATCCTCAATCTGCTGCATCAATTCTTTCTCGCGCTTGAGCGCCACTTTTTCCATCTCCCACTGGGCTTTGAGTTTGTCGGCCTGCTCTTTTTGTACGGAAAGCTCTTTCTCGAGCGATTCAAGCCGCGCCTTGCTTGCCGCGTCGCGCTCTTTTTTCAGCGCCTGCCGCTCGATCTCAAGCTGCATCACACGCCGCGATATCTCGTCAAGTTCGGTCGGCATGCTGTCGATCTCGGTGCGTATCATCGCCGCCGCCTCGTCCATCAGATCGATCGCCTTGTCGGGCAAAAAGCGGTCGGAAATATAGCGGTCGGAAAGTACCGCGCAGGCGATCAGCGCGCCGTCTGTGATCTTCACACCGTGGTGTATCTCGAAACGCTCCTTTAATCCGCGCAGTATAGAAATAGTGTCCTCCACGGACGGCGGCTCCACAAGTATGGGCTGGAACCGCCGCTCCAAAGCCGCATCCTTTTCTATGTACTTGCGGTATTCGTCGAGCGTCGTTGCGCCGATGCAGTGCAGCTCGCCGCGCGCGAGCATGGGCTTTAAGATGTTGCCCGCGTCCATCGCGCCCTCGGCCTTGCCCGCGCCCACGATATTGTGCAGCTCGTCGATGAACAGTATGATGCGCCCCTCAGATTTGTTGACGTCCGAGAGCACAGCTTTAAGCCTCTCTTCAAATTCGCCGCGGTATTTCGCGCCCGCGATCAATGCGCCAAGATCCAGCGCGAACACCGTTTTGTCTTTTAAGCCCTCGGGCACGTCGCCCGCGAGAATGCGCTGCGCAAGCCCTTCGACCACGGCCGTTTTGCCGACACCCGGCTCACCGATGAGCACGGGGTTGTTCTTGGTGCGGCGTGAGAGTATACGCACGGCGCGGCGGATCTCACCGTCACGGCCAATCACGGGGTCTATCTTGCCCTGACGCGCCAGCTCCACAAGATCGCGTCCGAAACGCTGCAGAGAATCGTACGTTTCTTCAGGGTTTTGCGACGTGACGCGCTGGTTGCCGCGTACCTTTGAAAGCGCCGCCATGAAGGCTTCAAGCGTGATGCCGAAGCGCACAAACACAGCCGCAGACGGCGTGCCGCGTTCCTTTAACAGCGCGATATACAAATGCTCGACGCCTGTGTATTCATCCTTGAACTGCTTTGCTTCGTCCTGCGCTTTGATGACAAGCTCGCTCAGTCGCCGAGACGCGTATACCGAAGCCGACGCGCCCTGTACCTTGGGCAGCTTTTGCAGCTCATTTTCGACCGCGGCCGAAATACCGGCTGTGTCCGCGCCCATGTAAGAAAGCAGCTTCGGGATCAGGCCGTCGCTCTGCGTCAGCAGCGCCATGTGCAGATGCTCTCCGTCGATCTGCTGATGCCCCATTTTTATACATGTCTGCTGCGCGCCGCTCACGGCCGCCGCAGCTTTTTCAGTCAATTTATCAAGTTCCATATATCTCCCTCCTTTTTCATGAGGTCCCTGCCCTCAAACTCCCGCTAAAGGGTTTCACCCTTTGGAATCCCAACGAAAATACCTAACGGTATTTTCTTAGGAACTTATAATAATGCTTAATCCAGTTTATGATCACACTGCTATACTGCCCTGCAATATATTATGATGATCCGCGCAGTTCCTCGTAGAGCTTGCGCTGCTTTTCGCTTAAATGCACCGGGTTTTTGATGCGCACGTCGATCATCAGGTCACCGCGCGGCTTACCGCGGAACGGATAGCCTTTGCCTGCCACGCGGATGCGGCTGCCCGTCTGCACACCGGCAGGCAGGTTGACCATGATGCGCCCGTCCAACGTATCAACGGGAAGCTTGACGCCGAGCGCCGCGTCCCACGGCGTCACGTCGGCAGTTGTGATGAGCTTGTCGTCTTCCAACGCAAACCTTGTGCTTTTCTCCATTTTGACTGTCAATCGCAAGTCGCCGGTGTTGCCGCCGCCCGCGCCCTCGTGACCCTGCCCTTTGAGGCGGATGGTTTCGCCGTCGCGCACACCTGCCGGTATCTTGAAATTCAGGCTGCGCGTGCCGGTCTGCGTCTGAAGCGATATCCGCTTCTCGCCGCCAGCTGCACCCTCTTCGGGCGTGATGCTGATTTGCGCCTCAACGTTTGCGCCGTGTTGCGCGCGGCTTGCGCGCCTTCCTGTTTGCGAGAACAAATCGTCCATGCTGCCTCTTTGGTACGTTCGGGAAGTGCGCCCGCCCCGGGCGCCGCCAAAAAGGTCTGAAAGGTCAACGCCTTCCGAAAAAAACATATTGAAAAAATCGCTGTAGTCGCCTGCGCCAGCGTATTCATAACGCACGTTACGGCCGTCAAAGCCAAACTGCGACGGGTCAAAATCCTGCCCGCCTGAAAAATGGGTCTGCGAACCAAAGGTATCATACTTCTTGCGCTTGGTTTCGTCTCCCAAAACCTCGTACGCTTCGCTGATATCTTTGAATTTCGCTTCCGAAGCGCTGTTCCCTTTGTTGACATCGGGGTGGTGCTTCTTTGCGAGTTTCCTGTATGCTTTTTTGATCTCATCCTGCGACGCCGTCTTCTCGACGCCGAGAATCGCATAATAATCTTTATATTCCAAAGCTCATTCTCCCCTTTCTTATGCGCCGGCACTGACCCTTCAGTGACTTTGACTTTCTTTGACCTTTTAATCATAATACTTTTTATATAGAAATGCAAGCCTCTTTTGATCTATTATAGGTATTTTTTTCTGCTTCTGTCCAGCTTTCTTTTGCACATAAAACTTTTGAAAGCCGCGCCCTAAGATGACATGATAGTATCAATAATCAGAACAAAATAAATTGCACACAGACAACAAATAGAATATAATTGAAACATATTTGTGATGTGAGGTGAATATAATGTCTGCAAAACCCAAAAAGAGCCCTGTCGGCCATGCTATCATTAGCCTTGTTTCTCTTCTTTCTGTGGCAGCGTTCTTGTTTATCGGTTTTACGATGCACATCTGGCACCCGACTTGGCTGATTTTTCTTTCGATCCCCATCGTTTCAGCCATCGTGGATGTAGCCACAAAGCGTGACGTCGCAGGAGCTGTCTCGGGCATCGTCTCGATAATCTGCGTGGTCGTTTACCTTTATCTTGGTTTTTTCCACGCGCTTTGGCATCCCGGGTGGCTTATTTTCTTCATTATTCCCATCACCCACGTGCTGATCAAAATGTTCACGGCAAACAAAAAGCAACAGCCTGACGATGAAACAAATAAGCAGGCATAATAAGCGTGCGGCTTGCTTTTAAAACAATCTTGTACGCGAATTCGAATTCGATATCAATGTTGATCAATGATTAAGGAGGATTCTTTATGAAAACAGCCGGCCTCGTTTTGGGCATCATCGGCGGCACGCTCTCCATCATCTTTGCATTTATTTTCTTTTTCAGCGCCACGATGTTCGGGATATTCAGCAATTCGGTCACGTCTTACCCCGGCTACGATTCGCCCTTTGAGTTTGAGAGTGACCCTTGGGATCCAGGCGCTGATTTTGACTGGGACACCGATTGGGACACCGATTGGGACAGCAGCGGGGACCGTGATTGGGATAACGATTTTAATTTTGCCCCGGACTCGGGTTTTGACATAAGCGGCTCGGGCAGCTACAACCCTGCCGGCATCGTCAGCGCCGGCTTGGGCGCAGCTTTTGTCGCCTTGTTATTGGCCGGTATTGCCGGATTGATCGGCGGCATACTCGGCATCATCGGCGGTGCTATCATCCGTAAAAAACGCATTGCCTCGGGTGTTCTGC
This sequence comes from Christensenellales bacterium, assembly GCA_040768905.1. GTDB lineage: Bacteria > Bacillota > Clostridia > Christensenellales > SZUA-584 > SZUA-584. Next base: position 237,180 of record JAXGMA010000001.1, on the reverse strand, counting down.
TTCTAATCGCTGCAGTGCTGTCCGTATTTACCGGGCTTGGCTTTATTGCCTCGATACTGCTGATCATTGCGTGCGTGTTTGCGTTTATAAGAGAACAGCCCCAAAACACGCCGCCAGCTGCTCCGCAAACCTATCCCCCCAGCAATGCCATGCCGCCGGTTCCCCCGCCGCCAGCCGCTCCGCCGACACCTCCAGCACCCGGTCAATGGCCGCAGCCTTGAACAATAACCACAAAGAGCCAAAGGCATCATGCCTTTGGCTCTTTTCTATACGGCTTTTACCGCTTCAAGTTTTTGATTATTTCTTCAGATGTCATGACGTACCCGTATTTCATCTCAATGTTCTTCAGGGTCGCTTGATGCAGTTCATCATCAAACGAGGACACGCCGTCTTGTGCAACGATGACCTTAAAACCATTTGCAAAAGCATCGTGAACCGTGTCCTCTACGCATATTTGTGTCACAGTGCCTGTCACGATGACGGTGTCACAGTTTTCACTTTGCAAAACGTCCACCAGGCTTGTGTTCCTGAAAGATGAATACCAGTATTTTTCGATCACATATTCATTCTGCAGTGGACTCAGCTCATCGATGATATCGCTGCAGTTGAGTGTTTTTTGAATATCCGGGTAATGCCTTTCAAAGCATCTCCTGCACGCATTGTCCTGTTCGATCTGCGGGCTCCAATTCCACAGCAACGAGCTGTTTTTACCCGTGACAAATTTGGTATAGATCACTGGCATGTCCTTGGCGCGCGCAAAATCCAGCAGGCTTTTGATGGCCGGTACTGTTTTGAGCGCATCCTCAACCTGCATAGCTCCTCCGCAACGTACAAAATCGTTTTGCATATCAACGATAAGCAGCGCAGTTTTTGCGATATCCAAATCTCTTGTCATTTCGTTTTCATCTCTCCTTTTGTATGTGATTTTAAAGTCTCTGGAGTTTCCCAGAGCAACTGCAAAGTCTAATAGATCATTATACATTGGCCAGGTGCTGGTTTGCGACTGATCACGTCTATAAACAATACCGAGACCAGTCAGCGTAACATCAAAAAACAACTTTTCTTAGCTAGTCATCTGGTCATGTTTTCATAACTTCTTCTTTTTCTTCGCCTTTTTCCCTTTGACGTAAGCCGTGCTCCGCTTCCGATCTGGCAAGGTACCCGTTCCATACGGTCTCAAACCATGTGTCCCGTTCGGGGATGTTTCTGACAGTTACAAACCCGCTTTTTATACTGCCGCCGGTCATCCGGGTGATCACACGCTTTTGTCTGTATTCTTTGTTCTCTTGCTTGTGTTCCCTTTTTTCTTCTTTATAGACCAAACACGAACCGCGGCTTCCTGTTTTTTCAGCAGCCAGCGTCATGGCGTTCAATACGGCAGCCTGTGTCAGCAGGATATCTCTGTTTTTTAACAACTGATATAATCCTTTGGCATCACTTGCATGTTTGCCTTCCATGCAGATCTTTTGCTGTTTGACCCGTTTTCTATACAACGATCTGAGCGAAGGCAAATGCCGAATAAAACCTGCATGTAGGCTCATTTCTTTTTGCAGTTTTTCGCGTTCCGCCAGTGTTGTGTTTTCGCCCCCATATCCAACACCGAGAATCATTGAAATAAAGCACGCCTCCTGCTCTTTGACCAGATCAATAAATGCATCTACTGGCTTGAGCGTCTCTTTTTTTTCGGCAATATGTTCGGCGCATCTTAAACTGCCCACCTGCGCGGCGTTCAGCGCGCTGCCGCCCGGCCTGTACACACCGAAAGTGCCTGCCGCTTCGCCCGCGGCATAAAGCCCGCTTACGCTGCTTTCCCAGTTTGTGTCCACATCCACACCGCCGTTGTTGTGCTGCGCACAGACCGATATCTCGAGCGGCTCATTATAAAGATCGATACCATTTGCCTTAAAAATGCCGATTGCCTTTTTGTTCATGACCTCAAGCCGATTTATCGGTGTTTTGACAAGCGCGCCCGATCTTTTCAGATACGCATAGGCCTCATCTCCAAGGATATCAAACCCATTTTTAAGCGCCTCAGGCTCTTGCGTGAAATCAAGAAAGACCTTGTTGCCCTTTCTTTCTTCATGATGGATGGCGATATCGATTTTTGAAGATCCCTTAAGCTTTTGTGCATCAAACGGCCATTGATATCCTTTCAAAAACACCATGTCAAGCGCCTGTGCAGGAGAATCAAAGTATGCATACAGGAATTCTGTTTGAGTCCCCCGTTTGTCGACAGAAATATATCTGGGTATCACCTGCTGATATGTGCCGGAAACATTCCATCTGAATTTCTTTGCAGCCATCCCGTACTGCCATTCCTGCAGGTTGTTGAGCTTCGCGCCCGCCTCCACCGCAAGGCCGCTCATCCCCGTGTGACAAAGCGGATATACAGAATCGTCATAGATCCCCGCCGGCCCGCCGGTTGCCAGCACCACATTCTCGCAATTGAAAAGCGTTAAGCCCCTGCCTTCATTCGCGCTTTGAGTGTCTATGGCCAAAATGCCAGCTATTTTATTGTTCTTAACGATCAGTTTGACTGCAGCCATGCCGTCAAAGACTCTGGTATTATTCTTTGCCACCTCATTTTCCAAACACTCGGTCATATACCGTGACGTCAAAGGTCCGGCGGAGGTGGCGCGCTGCCTTAAGTCATGATCAGTTTGGTATCCGATGTATTCACCATACTCGTTGACGGGAAAAGGCACGCCGAGATTGGCAAGTTTGATAAAAGACCTTGCTGAACAGGCAGCTTCAACCAAAGCCGTATCGCCGTTGACACTGCCGCCGTCGAACAGATCCTGCGCCATCTGCGTGACTGAATCCTTTGTATCGGCACCCAAAGAGAGCTTGTAATAGGTTTGTTTGTCACTGCCTGTGTTTCTCGATGTGCCGATGCCTATGCCTTCAGTGATGATGGCAAGGCTTCGCCTGCCAAGCTTATGCAGCCAGTCGGCCGCGTTGTACCCTGCGCAGCCTGTCCCGATAACAAGTGTATCGAGCGAATAGACCGCCATGTTGATGCCGCAGATCCGCACCGCATCCTCTTTGATATGCATCGCTCACAACCTTCTGATATGAAATCCGCCGTCCGCATTGATCACTTGTCCCGTTGCAAAATCAAGCATGCCGCTGCATAATGCGAGCACACTGTCTGCAATGTCCTTGGGCTGCCCTAAGCGTCCGATAGGTGTTAAGCCCTTATGGACAGCCTCAATATATTTTTCTTTGACGCTGCTGATCATGTCTGTTTCGATGATGCCCGGACTGACTTCAAAGACGGGTATGCCGTATTCTGCAAGCCTGTCCGCAAAGAGCTTGGTCACCATGGAAATACCTGCTTTGGAAATACAGTATTCTCCCCGGTTTACAGACGAAACATATGACGATATGGAGCCGATGTTGATGATCCTCGGCAGGAAGCCGGTGAAGTTTTGGGCTCTCATCTTGATCATAGCATTGGCGGCCAGCTGGCACATAAAAAACGTACCTTTCAGGTTGGTGTCCAGCACTCTGTCATAGCTCTCTTGCGTAGTTTCCAAAAGATCCATCCTGGAGGCCGGTGCAACACCGGCGTTGTTCACCAGCACATCGAGCCTGCCACACTTTGAGGAAACAGACTCTATCAAGTTTTCTCTCTGCCGTTCATCAGATATGTCACATTGTATATACACACAGTTTTCTGAAATTTTTCGCAGTGTGTCCATAGCTTGGCGCGCATCAATCTCACCAGCTGTGGCGGATACAACAACAAAATAGCCTTGTTCCAACAGCCTTTGCGCGACGGCAAAGCCAATGCCCCTTCTTGAACCTGTCACAGCGGCGACTTTTTTATCGGTCTGCATTTACCTCTGCACCTTCTCTTTAAAAATTTTTGCATACTCTTTGTCTCTGATCACGCACCCGCTTATCTGCCCGGCCCTCATCAGTTTGCTGCAATTGCCGCAAGCGATGCAGCATTTTCCGGCATCGAGCTGACCTTTTTCAAACAGGTCTTTTGCAAAATCCGGGTAAGCGAATGTCATCCGTCCAAACCCTGCGAGTTTTGCCATGCCAGCGTTGATGGCACCCGCCGCCGCATTCACCGAAAACTGCCGCAGATATGAGAGCGCCGAGCAAACGATAGACATATGCGGGAGCTTTTTTTGCAGCGCACCGGCCGCCTTTATGGCTCTTTCTACGCCCCAGAGCGGATGCTCCCCGGTTTCGTATCCGCAGTTGTCAGACGGCCTGTTGACATGCGGATTGACATACGGATTGCCAAGCGTGACGTTAATAAGCGATACGCCTGACTCTTGAAAGAGCTGATCGGCAAGCTTATAAGCCTCCGACAAATCCATCTGCGTGCCGCCGCCTTCTTTGACGCCAAACCCATACGGATACGCAAAGCCGTCATAGACATTGAGCCGTGTGGCAACGATAAAGCCGTCATCTGTTTTGGCTTTGGCTGCCTTGATGATGTTTCTTAAAAACCTTGTCCTGTTTTCGAATGCTCCGCCGTATTTGCCCGGCCTTTTATAAGCCGAGAGCAGTTCGCTCACGAGATACCTGTGGCATGCTTTTAAGTCCACACCGTCAAAGCCGCAGGCCTGCGCCAATTTCGCTGCTTCGCCGAAACTGTCCTCAAGCGCTTCAAGCTGCGCATCCGTGATGATGCGTTGCTTTGGTATCGGTTTGTTTTTTTCCAATAAAGGAGAATTGTATGCAACGACCGGCAGGGGCTGGCCGTCCGGCTTTGCATAGCGCCCGGAATGCGTCAGCTGCATGATCACGACCGGTTCAAAGCCGTTTTTCTTAAGACCGGTGTCTTTGATCAGCTCCGCAGCAGCCTTAAATGCATCCATGTTTGACGGATTGATCATAAGCTGTCTTGGGTTGGCCCGGCCTTCATTGACAACCGCCACGGCTTCAAACCAAATAAGTGCGGCGCCGCTCCCTGCAAATTTTTCATACCTTCTTACGGTATGTTCACCCAAGCTTCCGTCGGCATTGCCGTCGCAGCCTTCCATCGGCTGAAACACGATACGGTTCTGCAGCGTTTTGCCGTTGACGTTGATTTTGCTCTTGAGGACTGATACATCTTCATCCAAAGGTATATCTATACCGAGCCGCTCTGATTCTGCCCGCAACTGAGCGATTGTCGTAAAGTTAAATTTATTTGCCTTCATATGTGTTCCCGTGCCTAGCGATTATTCTTTTTGTCTTCTGCTTTGAAAACTTCGACTTTTGCTTTATTATATCACAGCATCCTGACAACGTGTAAGAGAATAACTGTGCGGCGGGCCTGGCTTTCGTTGGAGCATCCCCATGATAAGCACCCTTTTTATGTTTTTTTATATCCGCTCTTTTCTTTCATGGTTTGATCAAAAATCGTGATGTTCAGATCCTTATCCACGCTTATCAGGAGTGTTTGTACCGTATGATCAGTGTAATAATCTGCGGTGATCACAAGCACATCTCCACTATATCCTAAGCCCGTCTTCTTCTGCGGCAAGAGCGCCCACCCAAACTGACCAATGTTCATCATAATACGGCGATGCATCATAAACGACAGACTCTTTTGAAGACGTTCGCAGCAGTATCTGCGCGTTGATGACAGAATAACTTGCCGTTATCACGCTCTGCACGCTTTTTTCTTCAACAGGCTCGTTTAATAAAGCCTCAACATAAACCGGGTCGAGTCTTGCCGAACAACCAAAAGAGGCAACAGCCAAAGCCAGCCCGGCTATGTATAAAATGACTTTCACGCGCACCTGCCCTTCCTTTCAAAGCATTATTACACAGCTTCGCACAATATAATCAGTACCACCGGCTTAGCCGGTGGTATGCTCTAGCCCTATAAGGGCATGTTACCGGCTTGCGCTTGCAAGCGCATTGAATCGTTTGCCAACCGCATAATATTCTCTGGCCGACCCTAAAGGGTCTTGTTACTTGCCTTTGTTCGTCGGCTTACCCGTAAACGGGTCAATGTACTCCTTCATGCTTATCTGATCTGCGGTGGCGTCTTCCTGTAGCTGCCTTCGGATATATTCCTGCATCCTTTTCGCATTTTTCCCAACCGTATCTACGTAGTATCCTCTACACCAAAAATGCCTGCTTCCGTATTTGTATTTCAGATTCGCATGCCTATCAAATATTATTAGTGAGCTTTTTCCTTTCAGATACCCCATTACCTGAGATACGCTCAATTTCGGCGGTATTCTCACTAGCATATGTACATGATCTGGGCATAGCTCTGCTTCGATTATTTCTATCCCCTTTCTGTCACACAGCTCCCGCAAGATTTTCCCTATGTCTTTCTTCAGCTTCCCATAGATGACTTGTCTTCTGTATTTCGGCGCAAACACAATGTGATACTTACATTCCCACATAGTATGTGCTAGACTATTCTTGTCCATTGGACTGCCTCCTTTGTTTTTGATGCGGTCGGCAAACCTCATCATTTTAACATAGGAGGTATTTGCTTGAAGCTAAAGCTCGCTGTCTTCCCCCGGCATAGCCGGGGGTTTATTTGATTTTGACCGCTTTGCGCTCAAAATCACACTAAAGTGTACAAGCAAAGGCCGAAGCAGGAACGCTTCGGCCTTTAAAGTAAAAAACGCTGTTAATCCAAATCCGCAGTTTTGACTGTCTCGAATTCTGTCACGATTTCCTGTGACGGAGGCCTGGTCAACAGACTGACAACAAAAATCAACAGAAGCGCCACGATGAATCCAGGCAGCAGCTCATAAATGCCAAAGACGCCTCCCATCGGTTTGAGTATCTCTCTCCAAATAATGACTGTTGCAGCGCCGGACAACATGCCTGCGAGCGCTCCCCACTTGTTCATGCGCTTCCAGAACAGCGAGAGCAGGACGACCGGCCCGAAAGTCGCTCCGAACCCAGCCCACGCATAAGCGACGATACCAAACACTGTGCTATTCTCATCAAGCGCAAACAAAATACCGACAAGCGCGGCCACGATGACAGTGATCTTGGAGATAACGAGTATTTGCTTGTCTGAAGCGTTCTTCTTGATAAGGCCGTGAAAAAAGTTCTTCGATATTGCAGAAGCGACGGTCAGCAGCTGGCTGTCCGAGGTGCTCATGGTTGAGGCAAGTATACCGGATATGAGTACGCCCGCGATCAAGGCCGGCAGCAGTGTGGTCGCCAAGGCGGCAAAAACCGTTTCATGGGTACCGTTCATCAGAGAATCGCCCAAGAATGCACGGCCGATGATACCGATCAGAACGGCGGCGCCCAGTGCGATGACCACCCAGACAACGGCAATGCGCCGTGATTTTGCGATCTGACCTGTTTTGCGGATCGCCATAAATCTTAACAGGATGTGGGGCATACCGAAATAACCAAGCCCCCATGCCAGTATAGATATGATATCCAGCGCACTAAACTGTACAAATGTGTTGGTCGCGGGATCATTGACGCCCCAAATGCTCAAAAAGCCGTTGATGCCCGCGACGTTGGCGGCTATGGTTTCTCCTGCCAGTGCCACATAGCCAAGCACTACAATGGCAAGCAGCGCAAAAAACATGAGTATGCCCTGTATTAAGTCTGTCGTGCAAACCGCGAGGAAGCCGCCGACAACAGAATAGACAATGATGACAACGGCGCTGATGACCATCATCATCGTATAATCAAGGCCGAACAGTGATTGGAACAGTTTGCCCATTGCTGCAAAACCCGAACCAAGATAAATGACAAAGAATAATAGTATAAGTACGGCGGACAGGCTCATCAGTATCTTTTGTTTGTCTCTGAACCTGTTTGAAAAATAATCCGGCAGTGTGATAGAATTGCCTGCTGCTTTGGTGTATTTGCGCAGCCTTTTTGCGACAAACAACCAGTTTAAATAAGTACCGACGGCAAGGCCGAGAGCCGTCCAGAACACCTCCCCGATACCTGTGAGATACGCCAGCCCCGGCAGGCCCATAAGCAGCCAGCCGGACATATCCGAGGCTTCAGCAGACAGCGCGCCGACCCAGGGCCCAAGCTTTCTGCCTCCAAGAAGGTAGTCCTCAGCGTTCTTGTTGCGTTTGGCATACATGGCGCCGATCACGATCATCATCGCCATGTATGCAAACATCGCAATCAGTATCTGTATTTGGTCTGATGTCATAGTACCCCTCCCTATAATTTATTTATTCACATCATAGCATAGCATAAAGGAAAAGTTAATCATGGTTTTGATATCTTGATGCTTTAATATTTGGCAATGCATTTATATTATTGTACAGGCTGAATTCGCCGCTCAAGACGCCGCTCCGTTATGAAAATTTAACCATCGAAAATTTAATCAGCCTGAACATCAGAGCCCCGAAAAGCCGCCCTATAAACCCAAGCTTGATCTGCGGTGCAAACGCCGTGCGTACAAGCCCGCTGTCATGCCAATAGTGTCCGTCAATGCTTTCTGGATGACAGCCGCCATGGCGCGCCAGGCATTGTAATACATCACACGTTTGAGCCGCGCTCTTGGAATGCGGCCGCTCTTGATATCCCGCACAAAACAGCCGGCGAGATGATTTAGTCTTTTTTCCACCTTGGCTGAGGGCGTGTACCCAAGCGCTGCAAAGCATGCCAGCGCATAATTATACACACGTCCGAATCCCCAATGCCCAAGCACATTGCGTATGTAACCTGTACACGCCTTTGCGCCTGCGCCCGCCGTTGTCGATAACACAAGCGCTTTTCTTCCGAAAAAACGAGGGCGATGAAAATAATACGAAAGATGATCTATCATGTTTTTCAGCAATGCTGTAGGCGCCAGCGAGTACGCAGGCGTGAGCACAATAAGAGCATCCGCGGACTCAATGGCCTGCGCGATGGGCTTGACCGCATCATGATGAGGGCAGGAATCTTCGCCGCGTTCAAAACAGGAAAAACAGCCGCTGCAAAACGGAATCTTGTGCTGCCCAAGATGGATCTCTTCGATCGTTGCGCCGCAATCACGCATACGGTTCATCACGATTTTTGCAAGCTCATATGTGTTGCCCTTGTGAGGGCTGCCGTTGATTACAACACATTTAAAATATTTGTTCCCAGTCCTTTTAAGAATTTAGCAAAGGCGGTACAAGGGAAACAGCTAAAAAAGTACAGCCCTTCTTAAACGATCGTTTTGATTGATTCTCTGAACGGTGGCCATGCAATACCGCGTTCTGTTATGATGGCCGTGATGTTTTCTGCGGGCGTGATATCAAACGCCGGATTATATGTCTTGACCCCCTCCGGGGCTATGCAGGTTTTCCCAATTCTTGTGATTTCCTCACCGCTGCGTTCTTCGATGGGTATCTGAGAACCGTTGCTGCACGCCAAGTCAATGGTGCTTACGGGCGCAGCCACATAAAAGGGTATGCCGAAATGTTTGGCGACAATCGAGAGGCTGAAAGTGCCGACTTTGTTGGCCGCATCGCCATTGGCAGCGACTCTGTCACAGCCCGTCATCACCGCGTTGATTTTGCCCTGCTTCATCAGCAGCGCAGCCATGTTGTCGCAAATAAGCGTTGTATCTATGCCTGCCTGCATCAGCTCATACGCGGTGAGCGAAGCGCCCTGGAAACGCGGCCGTGTTTCATCAACATAGGCTTTTAAAGAAATGCCGCGCTCTTGGGCCAGATAAAACGCGGAAAGCGCAGTGCCATACTGCGTCGTTGCCAGCATGCCCGCATTGCAGTGCGTGAGTATGCCGTATCCGTCTTTAAGCAGGCCGAGCGCCAGTTCGCCGATGCGCCTGTTGTTTTGAATGTCTTCTTTGTGTATCGTGACCGCCTCGTGTTCAAGCCGCTCTAACAGCTGCGGCATCCTGCCGTGCATCCGCGCAGCATCTATCATGCGCCCCACTGCCCATGAGAGATTGACCGCAGTCGGCCGCGCCGAGGCAAGCATTTCGCCTTCCTTATTAAGCGCGCGCAGAAACGCTTTGAATGATGTTTCTGTAATGGTGCGGGCTGCGAGCACCATGCCATACGCTGCAGCCACACCGATCGCAGGCGCGCCACGCACCTGCATCGACATGATCGCCTCCCTTAATGCCTGCGCAGTATAGATATCGATGTAGGCTGTTTCTGCAGGAAGCCGTGTTTGATCGAGAAGTTCAAGGCACCGGCCGTCCCATTCAAGTGTTGAAGGCGTTTTCATTCCGTATCTCCTGACCATCCACTGGATGCTGTGATTATATAAAATTCACCGCTGAACGCAGCCTTTTTCTATGCATATATTATATCTTATCGACCAGACTGTTACACGATTTGTTTGCCCATCATGCGTAAAAATTCCTCTGCGATCACAGGGTCAAACTGCGCCCCTTTGTTTTTTTCAATTTCCTCAAGCGCCATTTCATGAGAAAACGCTTTGCGGTATGGGCGGTCATTGGTCATGGCATCATAAGCGCCTGCCACTGCGACGATCCGTGATATCAGAGGTATCTGTTCACCGCATACGCCGTTCGGGTAACCGTGTCCGTCATAGCGTTCGTGATGTGACAGCACACTGCCGGCGAGATGTGCCGTCTCATTAAAAGCGAGCAATATACGAAAGCCGACCTCGGGATGGCGCTTGACCTGTTTCCATTCTTCTTGATCCAGTTTGCCCGGTTTTTTCAGTATATTCTGATCAACAGATATATTGCCTATTTCATGCATCATCGCAAGCAACCTGATGTCAGCTATTTCTCGCTCGCCAAGCCCGAGTTGTCTGGCAAGACCGCAGCACAAATGACCTACGCGGTTGACGTTATTGGGCAAATCGGGAAACCTCTCATAAAGTGTGCTGAGTATGCCCTTGATCGATTTGTCTCTCATCTTAGGGCTCTCATTTGTTTTATTGCGGTACATGTCGCTTTCGGCCATGTTGATGACCGTATGAATACTCTCCTCCGGTTGCATTTTGGTGCCAAAACCCACAGATAAAGAATCTTCGATCGGCCCCGTCCGTTTTTTTGCCGCAAGCGTCTTGATCTTGTCACAAAACAGCGCCGCCTGTTCTTTGTCCGCATTCGGCATGAGTATAAAAAACTCATCCCCACCCACACGTGCTACAACATCTCCGGGCCGGCTTATTCTTGTCATGATAGAAGCCATTCGCTTTAAGAGCCTGTCCCCTGCACTGTGCCCGAAAGCATCATTGGCCAGCTTTAAGCCGTTGACATCGCAGCTGAGCACCGATAACGGCAGGTTGGTCTTTTTATCAAGCTTCTTAACCATTAATTCAAAATAACGCCGGTTATAAACGCCCGTTAAGGGGTCGTGATGCACGAGGTAATCAATCTTCTTTTGTTTTTTCTTTTCCTCTTCTATACTGCGCATCACGAGCACCGCACCGCAAATGGCTGCCTCGTTGTCCCTTATCGGCGTCACAGTATAAGCCACGGGCACCGTTTTGCCGTCATTGCGTACCAGCACGCAGTCTGTGCCCTTCATCGTACGGCCTGTAAGCAGCGTTTTTTCAGGCAATCGGCAAAGCCCCCCATCCAGCCTGTAAATCCCCTCCAGCACTTTCCCCAGTGTGCTTCCTTGAATATCTCCCAGCGCTGTTCCGCAGATACGCGAAAACTGGGCATTGGCAAGCGTGATGCGCCCTTCGCTGTCCGTCACCATGACACCGTCGCCGATGGATTGAAGCGTGGTTTTTAAAAGCTCTTTTTCTGCCAGCAAGGCCAGTTCAGTTTTTTTGCGTTCTGTAATGTCCCAATCCGTACCCACCATACGAACCGGCTGCCCTGCGTCGTCCTGATACACGATGCCCATGCTGCTGATATAGCGCAGTGTGCCGTCCTGCAAAACAATGCGGTACTCTGCCGAATAGTCTCGCCCTTTGCAAATTGCTTCACGATATGCCCTGGCAACGCGTTCCTGATCGTCCGGGTGGACAAATTTTTCCCATGACGAGATTTTGCCGTCAAACTCACCGGGCTCAAGCCCGTATATCTTCTGCAGCGCGTTATCCATATACTCAGCATTTCTTATAAGATCAATATCCCAGATGCCAACGCGGCTTGCTTGAGATGCCATATTTAGCCTCTCAGCCACATTGGCGTATTCTTGTTTGGAGCGCTCAAGCTCTTTAATATGCTTTTTAAGGCTGCTGATCAACGCGGCTTTTTCCAGAATCGCTGCAAGCTGGTTGGTAAATGCCGTAACGGCTTCCGTATCTCTTTGCTTTAAACCGCATGACATGATCACAAAAAGCCCCGCTAATATGTTGTCTATAACAAGCGGCGAAGCGATACAGTTTGTATGACCGCGGACTCCTTGAGGCAGCATTGATAAGGGCAAGTCGAGACTTTCCACATATACGGCGCGCCGGTCTCTCATGACCTTTGAATAAAAAGCATCGACTGCAGGAATCTGCTCGGGATACTGAATGGTTTTAATCCCTCCAAAACTTAAATACGTCTTATTGACAGCCGCTCCGTCCTCTATCGGCATGAGCATACATTCAAAGTTGTATTCTCTGAGTATCTGAGCCGCTGATTCAAACACATTATCTGTTTCTGAACTGCTTGAGATGACAGCCGCGGCCTTATTAAGTGCTTTATACAGCAGCTGCGAGTGCCTGCTTTCTGACAGATCGGAAACGACTGTTGCGAAGCGGTTCTTGGAAAACGGCGTCACAGAAATAAGATAATGCCTCCCTGAACCCCCATAGAACGTGTCGAATCGTGTGGGCTTGGTTGCCTCGACAACTTTTTCAAACTTTTTTAAAAAAGGTGCTTTTTTGGTATTAAAAATACAGCTGGCTTTTTGGCCGGCTGCCATATGAGGGTCGATCCCAAATAACTCTGCAAAGCTTTCGTTAAAATGCTCGATCACATAATCTGCTGCCTTGCCGTTTTGAAAATGAAGACTGTGTACGGCCACGCCTTCTTTCATTTGAGAAAAGAGCGACGAAAACTGCGCATCCGGCATGACTTCATAAAAGCTCTCATCATTCGTCAGAACAGAAAAAACCATGCGGATCCTGTTTTTTTCGCAAAACATCATTCCATGAACCTTTTTGCGGCTTTCCCGCTGTTCACAGACAAAAGGCTGCCAGCAAGCTAGCTTATGCCATGCCCCATTTGCCATATTAAAAAAGGCGTCAAAAGAAGCACCAACCGGCAGCGCATCAAAGCCAAACAAACATAAAAATTCCTTGTTGCAGGCCTTGATCTTTCTGTCTTCATCAAGGATCAGCAACGCGTCATTATTGAAAAAACTGTCTTTCGTACCGATCAATCCGCATCTACCTCATATCTATGAATCCTGCTTTTATACATACCACCATAAGTCTAATCACAAACACCATAACGGAACATCTGCTGCGGGGCCTGCTGCAGATATCAATGATTTGGCTGACCAGAATAACTCGCGGCTACTCAGCGGTTGACTGGTTTTGCTGGCTCGGCATGCTTTTTTATCTGGTGCAGCCATTTTGATGCGCCGCCGCGCAAAAGCAGCAGCACAAGATAAACCGCCGTACTTAAAACAATGATACAAACGCCTGAGGGTATGTTGATATAATAGGAAACTGTCAGCCCTGCCAGGCAAAACAACAGGCTGAATACAATTGAAAAAATAATGACGCGCCCGAAAGACCTGAAGAACATTTTGGCAACCGATACAGGTATCGTCATGAGGGCGATGGTCAGCAATATACCCACGATCCGAAGAAGCACGATGATGCCAACGGGTATGATGATGTATGTGACCCATTTGAGCACAGACGTCTTGATGCCGGCTGCCGCCGCGTATTCTTCGTCGAACAGGTACAGCGCCATGTGATTGAAAAACATCGTAAAGACAAGCACCAGCGCACCCGTAAAAACCGCCATTAGGACAAGTGACTGCGTGGACACAGAGAGTATGTCTCCGAATAGGTAACTTGTCATATCGGGCATATAGCCTGGCCGAAGTGCAATGAACAATATCCCAAGTGCCATGCCGAACGACCAGAGTATACCCGTCATGGTGTCTGCTTTCATACGCGTGTTCGGCGGTATTTTAGCGATCAACGCAGAAATGCCAACGGCAAAGGCAAGCCCTCCGATGATTGGCTCGAAGCCAAGAAGATACCCAAGCCCTATCCCGCCAAAGGATGCGTGCGCGATTCCGCCGGACATACTGATCAGCTTTTTTTCTATTGCAATGGTACCGATTATGCCGCCTGCAATACTTGCGAGCACAGCTGCCAAAAGCGCATTGCGCATAAACGCATAATCAAGAATCGCCTCTATCACAGCACCATGCCTCCTTTGAGTTTGGTTTTGAGCCGGTCAGGTGACAGAAAACACGACACTGTTCCCTTGACATAAGCAGCATAATCGGCAATGTCAAGAACGGCACCCACATGATGGCTGGCGATCACAATGGTTTTATCTGTTTTGAGTGTCAGCAGCAGCGCATACAGTTCCCGCGCGGCATCGATGTCAAGGCTGGCGTCCGGCTCATCAAGCGCGAGGATATCGGCTTTGGAGGCAAGCGCCCGCGCTATCAGCGCACGCCCGCGCTGGCCGCCGGAAAGCTGTTCGATGCCCCTTCCGGCAACATGAGTGAGCCCGACACGGCAAATCGCTTCATCCGCAGCCCCTTTCTGTTCAGCTGTGTAGCGGTAATAAGCCCTGAGCTTCGGATCAAGCGTACCCATGAGCACAAGTTCGCGCACCGTGAGCGGAAAGCTGTTGTCAAAACCAATGTGCTGCGACACATAACCGACAGATCTGCAGCCGCTGACGACTCCCGCGTCCGGCGTCAGCAGACCTGCCATCAGACGGATCAATGTACTCTTTCCGCCGCCGTTTGGCCCCACGAGTGCTGTCAGTGCATGGGCCGGCACGGACAAACGCACATCATCGAGTGCACAGACATTATCATAACAATAACGAACGTTGTCAAATGTTACCGCATCATTCATTTTCCGCCTGCCCTGTAAGCGCTGCCGCGAATTTTCGCAGTGCGCCAGTGTAGTCCGGAGAAAGCGGCGCCGCCTGCATGGCGGTCCCGCTGATTTCTTCAGCGATGGTGCGCGCCTGATTCCCGTCAAATTCCTGCTGGTAGAACACCGTTTTGATGCCAAGCTGCCTCGCAAGCGCAATAACCTTCTTAAGTTCCGCCGCTGTGGCCTGTTTGCCTTCAATTTCTATACCTATCATCTCAAGCCCGTAATCATCAGCGAAATAAGCATACGCAGAATGATAGATGATAAAGCTCTTGTTCCCAAGGCTTGATAATGTTGTTTTCAACTCTGCGTCCAGTTCTTCAAGCTCTGCGATATAACGCTTTGCGTTGGCCCTGAAAATCTCAGCGTTGGCTTCGTTAAGCCCGCACAACGTATCCACGATTGTCTGCACCATTGCAGCAGCCCTTTTTGGCGAAAGCCAAAGATGGTGGTCGTATTCTTCTTTATGCGAAAATTCTTCATCGTCATCATCATCATGTCCATGGCTGTGCGCTGAGGGCAGCAAAGGATACTCTTTGGCCACAGCGGCAAAAAGATCGACTACGACAATATCCTGATTGAAGTCGGGCAATTTGGGCAGTATACTGGCTTCCTCTGTCGGCAGATCCTGTGAGAAATAAACAGCGGCATCAGAAAGCGCCTGCATTTGGGTCATGGTAGGCTGAAAGGTTTCCGGATTATCGCCCGGCGGCACCATGGTGACCACTTTGGCCAGATCGCCGGCTACGGCCTCCACAAAAGAAGCGTGCGGCGCGATGCCCACAGCCACTGTGAGCTTTTCTTCTGTAGGCTCCAAAGATGCGGCCGTTTCAGCGGCGCTGCATGCAGCTAACGAAGCCAGAATAAAAACAGTCAATAATGCAGCTGCGCATTTTCGCATGGCCTCCTCCTTATTGCAATAGCTTTGCAATAAAAATGTTAGCATGCGCAAAACGCGCTGTCAAGACGATAGTTTGGCGTATTTTGTCTTTTAACGGCAGTTTGCGCAAATACCGAAAACCTCTATCCTGTGAAAAGACTCCTTAAAAGCATGCTGCTCAGCAACACAACGCCAGAACGGCGTGTCGCAGGGAAAGTTGATGATACGCCCGCATGATGTGCATACAAGGTGGTGGTGATGAGTCCCGTCACAGATCTTATAACGCTGGACGCCCTTGTTGTCTACCATCGATTCCACGATACCAAGTTCTAAAAATTTGCGCATATTGCGGTAAACTGTGGCGTTGTCCAAAAGCGAGCCCAATGCATCAGCGATATCATTGGCGGAAAGCATCCGGTCGCTGTGAGTGACAAGCACATCAATGATTACGCTCTTCTGCTGGGTGACCCGCAAGCCCTTTTGCCGGAGCGAACACAGAATATTTTCCTTTGCGTCCATAGCATTTCCTCCATCAAGCCTTTTTGTCAGTCAATGATCTCAAAAGACCTGTAATGCATGATTTCTTTCTTAAACTCCGTATCCGCCGCTTCAACGACGGAAAAACGGTTTCCTTTTTTGATTGCCGCAATGAAATTATCCATCGCTGCTGCGCTGCCTTCAGCATCGATCTCGACTGTGCCGTCCGATTTGTTCAAAACCCAGCCGTTGATACCGAAAAGCTGTGCGCTTTTTTGGGTGAAATAGCGAAACCCCACTCCTTGGACATCGCCGCGGACGACGATATGAACGCTTATCATCATATTTTTCTCCAATTGGTTCGGCATTTCGCAGATATATTTTTCGACTCTGCCGTAATGCTATTATATACACAGCTGAATGCATGTCAATATAACGGCAAATACCGTTTTTATTTTCTAGTTGTCAACTTGGTTTTTAGGCGTGATTGGCTTGCCCGTCAAGTCCTACAACTTGTTTGTTAACGTGCTTTTATTCATGTTTCTTCCACACAAAAAATCCGCTTGATTTTTAATTTGTCCGCAGTATAATGAAGTTGATTTCATGCTTCTTCTGTTACAATCTCTCTTCCGTGTCTTTGCATCTTGATACTTGATCCTGTTTGTTGCCTTCGGTTTAACGAACTCTTTTTAAGGAGGGTTAACAATGAAAAAGCTGTTTTTCTTTCTGACGGTCGTCTTTGTTGTGCTTGCTGTGTCCTCTTTGCCTTTCACTGTTTATGCCGATCATCCCCCCATGGTCACCCTTATTCCTATACCAAGACCGACGTTCCCGATAACGCCTCTGGACTTTGTCGTCAACATTCCTGATGCCAACCTTCGGGCTGCACTGCATACACTGACCGGCGTTCCCGCAGCGGAAGAGATTTATCAATCTGATTTGGCTGCGCTGAGCGGTTCTGTTAACCTTGAAAACAAAAGCATTGCAAACGCTGAGGGTGTACAATACTGCAAGAATATCACCTACTTGAGCCTGTCAAGAAATGATCTTACGAATCTGCCGTCTATGACGGGCATGGGTGCGCTTCAAACCCTCAGGCTTTCAAAATGCAGTCTTGCTTCATGGCCATCCGGCAAACTGCCGCCCAATTTGCGATTCCTTGATCTCTCGAAAAACAGCATCAAGACACTGCCAGATACCATGACAGACCCCAGCGGCACATGGAGACAGCTGGATTTGAGCGGAAACGGCATTAGCAAATTGCCAGATTGGCTGTTTGCTTTGACAGCCTTACAAGACCTTAATCTATCAGATAACAAACTGGCTTCATTGTCGTCGGATATTGCCAATATGATCGGTTTGAAAAGACTGAATCTTTCAGGGAACAAACTAGAATCGTTGCCTGCCGCCATATGCACACTCCCGGCATTGCTGCACCTCTCTGTCTCAGACAACAGCTTGTATAACCTGCCTTCCGGATTAGGTTATGGCCTGAAAACGCTGACTGCAAAAAACAACCGTTTGGGCTCGCTCCCTAAATCGATAGGCGACGCGGCAACTCTTTATCTGGTGGACGTGATGTTCAACCGCTTGACCTCGCTGCCTTCAAGTTTTGATGACCATGACTATGATTTTATCAATGTGGAGTTTAACTTTATCGATATGTCTTCAGGCTCAAAAAACCGCAAGCTGATTGAGGATACTGTGAGCATGGAAAAATACTATCTGCGCCAGCTAAAACCAGTCACAGAACTTATGGCAACACCCGCCGCCGACTCTGTGACACTCACTTGGCAGCCCGGAGAAGACGGTTCAAAAGACGGTGCAACATGGACAGTCAAAGGATATGTGGTCTATAAGGACGACGGCGGCCTGCACAAGCTCGCGGATATTGATAAATCCCAGCAAACGTATGTGCATACAGGTTTGTCGCCTGATACGGTGTATCAATACCGCGTGGGTATCGATTACCGCGTGTCATCACCGGCCTTCACCAACGATGTGGATATACGCGAATACACACGTGTCAAAACAACAACCCTTTCAGCCGAACCCTCTGCTTTGCCTTCAGAAAGCGCAGTGGTCTTGGAGACCCCGCTGCCCACTTTTAAGGCTGCTGACGAAGAAGCTGTTCAAGATGTGGCCGCTGTATCTGAAACCCAGGCAAACGGGTTTCCTGTGTGGGGCGGTATTCTGATCGGTGTGCTGGGAGCCGGTATTGTCGGAACAGGCGTTATGCTGTTATTGCGCAAACTGAAAAAAATCAAATAGCAATTCGCAAGAGCTCATTGGTTTGAGCGTATTTGCCTTTTGCAGACAACTGGAGACGACTTCGGATTATTATAGTCAAGATATTTACGGGTTGAAACAGGCGCCTTCGGAGGCAACAAGCTGTTTGCCGCAAAGGCGCTTTTGTCTTATCGTAAGATCTGCACACTTTTCAATGTTCTTTGTGCGTCATTGCCAGAGAGTCGGGATGAATGATTGCAGGCTGCGTCGGGCAGTCTGAGATATTGCCTTTTTGTCTCGTCGGTGGGTAAAGCTTTGCTTTCAGATAAGATTCGGACAGATAGAGCGCCTGCACAGGATTATGCCCGAGCACTCTGTCTTTGACGACCAGATAGGTCACCGGCAGCTTCGTATTCTTGATGAAAAGTGTATCATGGCCCACGCATAGCCCCAGTATGACAGCAAGTTCGCAGCCTGCTTTTTCAAGATACAAAGCCTGTCCAATGGGGTTGCAGACCCCTTCCCAGTCTTTGTTTATCTGAAAGTCTCCATGTCCAAGCTCCTTTTTCGAAAACGTTCCGGCCTTGCAGGCGACTGTATCCACTTCAAAGCCGTTGGCTTTAAATATTTTATACGCAATGCCTGCTTCCGCTTTCAATCCGATGCAATGCGCAATGCCAACGTGTCTGTATCCCATGTTTTCGGCAAATTCCATGATCTCTTCCAGTCTTGTGCGTTTGCAGTAACCCTCATATTCAGTCTTGGCTGCCGCATCGGCAATCTTGCCATTCTCTCCGGTATAACCTGCCTTGCTCTTTTCTTTGATATCGGGTTCGTTGCACGGGCAGTTTGCAGGCAAGTTCTCCTGTCCTGCGGTATTGCACGGTGTTTTTTTTGCACATAATCCACAACAATACATTTTGCTGCCTCCAAATATCAACGCTCCTGGCCGCTTGCGTTTACCGCGCTTAACAGCTGGAGTGTTTCTCTCGCGATCATCAGTTCTTCATTCGTGTGGATAACAAGGACTTTGACGCGCGAACTGTCCGATGAGATGACAGCGTCACTGATGCGGATGTGCTGAGTATCGCTGTTTTTCTGGGCGCTGATCTGTATTCCTAAGAACTCCAAATCCTCGCAGCACTTTTGGCGTATCACAGCAGCATTTTCCCCGATGCCGCCCGTAAATACGATGCAATCCACACCGCCCATGGCGGCAGCATATGCCCCGATCAGCTTTTTGACACTGTAACAAAGCACATCAATAGCAAGCGCCGCACGCACATGGCCCTCATCAGCTTTTTGCAGCAGCTCCCTTAAGTCGCTGGAGACCCCCGATATGCCTATAAGCCCTGATTGCGTGTTGAGCATGTCATTGACTTCATCCGCGGACAATCCTTCTTTCTCCATCAAAAAATTAAAGATGGACACATCGATATCACCGCAGCGTGTTCCCATGGGAAGCCCTGCGACAGGCGTAAATCCCATTGAGGTATCGACGGAAATGCCATGTTTCACAGCGGCAAGGCTTGATCCGTTCCCAAGATGGCAGGTGATCGTTTTTAAGGCTGAAACGGGTTTTTCCAGCATTCGCGCCGCCCTTGAAGACACATACTGATGCGACGTTCCATGGAAACCAAAACGCCGGATATCATATTGTTTGTAGTACCTGTAAGGAATGGGGTATATGTACGCTTTTTTGGGCATCGTCTGATGAAACGCCGTGTCGAAAACTGCAGCCATAGGCGTGCCGGGCATGAGTTTTCTGAAAATCTCGATCCCCTTAACCATGTGCGGCATATGGATAGGTGCAAGCCCGATGTTGCTTTTGATCATCTTGAGCGTGCAAGCATCAATGATGACCGGCTCAAACAGTTTTTCAGCGCCATGCGCGAGCCTGTGCCCCACTGCAGCTATGGTGCTGATATTTTTGACAGCGCCATATTTTTGATGCGTCAGCATGCGGATGATCAGGCTCACAGCCTGTTCGTGGTCCGCGATAGGTTCGACAAGTTTGACAGGTTCTGCCTTGCTGCAACGGTGCGTCACTATGGCGTTTTCAAAGCCGATGCACTCAACAATACCTCTGCAAAGGGGTTTCTCGCAGTCCATTTCGAACAATTGGTATTTGATTGACGAGCTGCCCGCATTGATAACAAGTATATTCATAAGATGATCAAATGCGCTATTTTTTGTACAACGGGCGTTTTGCGCAGAGCGCACGCACCTTGGCCAATACATCGGCGGCAGCAGCTTCTCTGCGATCGATCACGTCCGCGATCCATGCGCCTATCTGTATCATATCGGCTTGATCCATGCCGCGTGTCGTCACCGCCGGCGTACCGATGCGTATGCCGCTCGTAATGAACGGGCTGCGCGTATCAAAAGGTATGGCGTTTTTGTTGACGGTGATGCCTGCCTCCCCGAGCAGCGTCTCAAGCTCCTTGCCCGTGATGTCCTTGTCTGTCAGGTCAACAAGCATCAGGTGGTTGTCCGTGCCTCCGGAAACCAGCTTTATGCCGCGATCCATAAGGCTCTTGGCAAGTGCCGCTGCATTGGCAACGATCTGGTGCTGATACGCATTGAAGCCTTCCGAAAAAGCCTCCTCAAAGCACACCGCCTTAGCCGCGATCACGTGCATCAAAGGGCCGCCCTGCGTGCCGGGGAAAATGGCCTTATTGATCGCCGCACCGTATTTTTCCTTGCAGAGTATCATGCCGCCGCGCGGGCCGCGCAGTGTTTTGTGCGTCGTCGTTGTCACAAAATCGGCGTACGGCACCGGGCTTTCGTGTACGCCCGCCGCGATGAGGCCGGCGATATGCGCCATGTCCACCATAAGCAGCGCGCCCGATTCATCAGCGATCTTTCGGAACCTGGCAAAATCTATTTGACGCGGATAAGCGCTTGCCCCCGCGACGATCATCTTCGGCCTGTGCTGCAGCGCGAGCGCACGCAGCGCATCATAATCGATTGTCTGTGTTTCACGGCTTACTCCGTATGGTACGATGGTAAAGTACTTTCCCGATATGTTGACCGGGCTTCCGTGAGAGAGATGCCCTCCGTGTGCAAGGTTCATACCGAGAATGACATCTCCAGGCTCAAGCATGGCAAAATAAACCGCGGTATTGGCTTGGGCGCCAGAGTGCGGCTGCACGTTGGCAAACTCTGCCCCGAACAGTTTTTTGGCACGTTCGATCGCGAGCGTCTCGACAACGTCTACGAATTCGCAGCCGCCGTAATAGCGCTTGCCGGGATACCCTTCCGCGTATTTATTTGTCAGATGCGATCCCATGGCATCCATCACGGCCTCTGATACAAAGTTCTCTGATGCAATCAGCTCAATGTTGTTTTCCTGACGGTCAAGCTCGTCCATCATCGCGCGGTATACCGCTTGGTCGGCCGTCTTTACTTTAAGACAATCCAGCATAATGTTTCTCCCCCTATTTTACTGCGCGCATATAGGCCTGTCTGGCTGCCCTTTGCTCGGCGGCCTTTTTCGACCGTCCCTTGCCCTGCGCGATTTCCTCGTCACCGATGAGCAGTTTGACATAAAAAACCCTGTCATGCGGCGGCCCTTCCTGTCTGTATATCTCATAGCGTATGTCGCTGATACCCTGCTTGTGATAATATTCCTGAAGCCGTGTTTTAAAATCGCGGAAACCGCCGCCCGAAAGCACCATTTCGATGCTTTCGCCCATCAGCTTGTGCACCACGCTTTTTGCTGCCGCATACCCGCCGTCTATATAGACAGCGCCGATGAGCGCCTCTACAGCATCAGCAAGTATTGAAGGCTTCTCCGCGCCGCCCGAGTTGCGCTCCCCGCGCCCGAGTATCAGGCACTCACTCAAAGAAAGCCCGCGCGCCACATCGACAAGTACGGCTTCATTGACAAGTGCTGCGCGGTTTTTAGTAAGCTGTCCTTCGGTATAATCCGGCTTTTCAAAAAACAAGTGCTCGCTGATCACGAGCTCTAAAACCGCATCGCCCAAAAACTCCAGACGTTCGTAACTTTCCTGTAAATCTGCGGATGCATGAATAAAAGCTTTTTTTATAAGCTTTTTATCATGAAACGAATAACCTATGCTGTTTTCCAATTCACCGCAGTCGATTCCAGCCATGCGCCGTCACCACCAGCCATCTCACAAAGCCATGCACAGGCCGCTTTGGGCCCGGGCAGTCTTTGCGTCAGCCTAGAAACCGCCAACGTTTTTTTCTATATAGGTCACAACGTCCTTAACCGTGACAACTTTTGGCAGCTCTTCATCAGGAATATCAAGATCAAATTCCTGCTCAAGATCCATGATGAGCTCGACGATCGCAAGCGAATCCGCCTTCAAGTCTTCGACCAGATCGGATTCCATCGTGATATTCTCTTCGTCGATCTCCAGTTGATCGGACAAGATCTTTCTTACTTTTTCAAATACCATTGTGAGCCTCCTGCATCAAAATATTAGTCACTGAGTACAACCTTTGAGATTTCTTCCCTTATGACACCCACGACATCGCTTTCAATAAAACTGGCAGCCTGCCGCAAGGTGCTTAAAATCGCTTTGGCATTGGATGATCCGTGCGCTTTGACTACGCCCCCGTTGATGCCCAAAAGCAATGCGCCGCCGTATTCCGTATAATCCATGCTTTTCTTAAAGCTGCGGAAAGCGGGCATAGCGAGAGCAGCGCCTATTTTTGAGCGCAGCGAGCTCTTCAGCTCTTTCTTAATCATGCTGAACAAAACGCCAGCAACGCCTTCTAAGAACTTGAGCACGACATTGCCAGTGAACCCGTCGCACACGATGACATCATAGTCGCCCGAAATAAGATCGCGCCCCTCCGCATTGCCGACAAAATTGACCGGCATCTGGCGGATCATCTTAAACGCTTCTTTGGTGAGCTCATTTCCCTTTTCTTCCTCCGAACCGTTGCTGACCAGCCCGACCCTTGGCGATGCGATACCTTCGACCTTTTTCATATAAATGCTGCCCATGAGCGCAAACTGCGCAAGGTAAGACGGGCGGCATTCGGTATTCGCACCGGCGTCGATCAGCAGCACTCTTCCGGTTTTTGACGGCAAAGTCGGCGCAAGTGCGGGGCGTCTGACGCCCGGCAGCCTTCTGACGATCAGCGTTGCACCTGCGATCATGGCGCCTGTGCTGCCAGCGGTGATAAACACGCTGCCTTCTCCTTCGGAAAGCAAGCGCAGCCCTTTGACCAACGAGGAATCACGCTTGTGGCGGATCGCTTCGACAGGCGGCTCAGCCATATCTATAACTTCTGTTGCATCTACAATATTTATACGCGAGCTGTCAAATTGATATTTTGCAAGTTCGGCCGAAAGCATATCTTTTGGGCCGGTGAGTGTTAAGTGAAGAGACGGCATTTGCTTTAACGCCATGGCGCAGCCTTCAATGATGGCCTGCGGCGCGTTGTCTCCCCCCATCGCATCGACAATGACTTTCAAACCGATACCTCGCTGTTTCTTTTTTATATGGGTAGTATATATAAAATAAAACGCCTTTGCAACAATTTTTCTATGCCTTAAGTTCTAAACAAAACCGCACCTTATTACATCGCATTGTATAGTCCATATAACAAAAAAGGGGGGCAGCTTAATTGCACCCGCCTGATTTGGTGTCGCCGAAAAGGCCTTAGCTTATTTTTCTTTATTGGGTTTCTCTGTTTCTATGACCTGTCTGCCGTTATAATAACCACATGCCGCGCAAATCCTGTGCGTCAGCTTTTTGGCATGGCACTGCGGGCATTCCGCGATGCCGGGCATTGAGAGCTTATAAGTTGCTGAACGCCTTGTATTCCTGCGCTGTTTGGATGTTTTTCTCTTTGGTACCGCCATTTATCTACACCTCCTCGTCATCATACAATTCTGCCAGCTTCGAAAACGGGCTGTTTTTTTCTTCCAAAGGTGTGCAGCTGCATGCGCCTTCGTTGAGACTCTTTCCGCAGCGGCTGCAGAGCCCTTCGCAACCTTCATCGCAGAGCATCCGCGGCGGCAGATTGATCACCACATTGTCTTCGAGCATCTGCGATAAGTCTATGGTTTCGCCGTTATAAGCGTACATGCCCTCTTCCGGCTGCTTTTTATAGTATTCGGCAAAATCAAAGCCGAGTGTATACACAGATTCTTCCGCGCACCGGGCGCACCGGGCTTTTAAGTCCGCATCAAAGCGCCCTGTCACGATCACGCCCTCGCCGTCATAGCGCCACTCGCATTCTACGCTTGTGCCGCCGGGAAACTCATAGGTTTCGCCTAAAAACTCTATGGCTGCAAACTCGCCTCTGTACTGTTTGGAGAAAGCTTCTCCTTCGCTTTTCACAGCTTGCGCAATGTCTATCTTCATGGTTCTACCTGCCTAAATCGGGCGCTTCGTCAACGGCTAAAATTATATTTTACCCGCGCCCATCTGTCAACTTCTTTTTTGGGTGCGCCTAAGTCATGATCAAAGGCAGCTCAAAGAGCGTACGTTTCATGTCTGCCATCTCAATGTGCCTCTCGATATACAAACGCAGATCCTTGACATTGGCCGCCCGCTCGATTCGCGCACCGCCAGAGAAGATCCGCTTGGAAATAGCACCGGCACCGAAAGCAAGAACGTCGCACTGTTCCTCCATATTGTCGATGTTGTAGAGGCACGCTTTGCTGTCAATCATATACCCTGCATTCTCAAGGCTGCCCTTCATGTACTTTTGGCGGTACATATAGTATGCGCGGTATCCGGCATTCTCAAGCATTGCCCGTGCTTTATCAACAGCCTTCGCAGTCTCCCCATCAGTGGGAAACGCATCCATATTCTTGGCCGCAAAAGCCGACGCGCGTTTGACTGCAAGCGTATGCACGGTGATGTTTTGCGGCTTCAGTGCGATCGTTTGCTTAAGTGTGCTGCAAAACTGCGCCTGTGTTTCGCCAGGAAGCCCCGCGATCACATCCACATTGATGGCCTCAAATCCGGCCTTTTCCGCCAGCGCATACGCATCGAAGAACTGCGACGCGCTGTGCCTCCTTCCGATGCGCTCAAGCGTCTCATTTAAGAGCGTTTGCGCATTCACACTGATACGCCCTGCGCCCAAGGCCCTGATGATCGATAATTTTTCCTCATCTATGGTATCGGGACGCCCTGCCTCTACCGAAAACTCCTTAGCTCCCTTTGCGATCGCTGCCGCTCTTTGCAGCACGCGTTCTAAAAGCGCCGGCGGCAGAGCTGTGGGGGTGCCGCCGCCGATATACAGCGCACGCACGCGGCGCGCGCCGATGATGCTCTCAGCGGTTTCCATCTCTTTGAGCAGCGCATGTACATATTTTGGCTGCGCATCGGCAAAGACATCAGGCGAAAAAGAAGCGAATGAACAGTATGCACAGCGCGTGACACAGAACGGTATGCCGATATAAACGTCGACCGCATCTCCGGCGGGCAAAAAAGGCTTTTGTGCCTCTACGATGCCCTTTGCAAAAGCATACTTTTGCGGCGAGACGCCGAATTCATCAAGAAACAGCGCCTTTGCGCCTGCAGCACCAATCTCAGCCTCGCTGTCACGCAGCAGTTTTGTCGGCCGCACGCCCGTCAGCGATCCCCATGGCAGCCTTTCTCCAAAGTGCGCCAGCAGCGCACGGTAAGTGCTGATCTTCACGGCACGTTTGGCTGCGCGTTTATAAGCAAGCGCACCCTCAGGCACATCACATGTGTAGCTGTTTCGTGACACATATGTTCCATGATGACAGACAAGTGAGAGGCTTATCAATGCCCCGTTCGTTTCTGTCAGCGTGTGCAGCACGGTTAGCCCTTCCGAAGGCAAGACAGGCTCATCAAGCTGCTTGATGCGCCGCGTGTCAATGAAGAGGCGGACCACCTCACAAATATCGCCGAAAAAAGACGGCATGTTGGTGTGCAGCGCTATCATTGCTTAAAAAAGGGATTGGCTGAGAATTCAGCGTAAAGCGTGGTTTTGATGCCGTGTCCTGTGTACACGGTATAATCTCTGTCAAGCCCGCGCACCACATGCAGAAGCGAGTGCCGGTACTCTCTTGCATTGCTGCCCGGAAAGTCGGTGCGTCCGCAATACATATAAAAAAGCGTATCGCCGGAAAAAAGCGCATCGCCCGCGATATAGCAAACGCTGCCCCCCGAGTGGCCGGGCGTATGCAGCACCTGTACATCAATACCCGCGGCGTTTATCGTCTCGCCGCCTTTTAACAGGACGTCCGCTTTGGTCAAACGAACCGATGCGCCGGAAAAAAACGAGAGGTTGGCCTGTTGGCTTTCCAGCATAGAGGCGTCCCGGCAGTGTATGCAGACCTTTGCGCCCGTATAGTCTTTCAGCTGCGCCACCGCACCGATATGATCAAAATGGCCGTGCGTCAATAAAATGTGCGTCACGGTCTTAATACCATGTGTTTCAAGCCGCTCTATGATGCGTTCAAAGTCCGCGCCCGGGTCTATCACGAAGGCCTGCTCTGCGCCGTCCTTATATACAACAAACGCGTTGGCCTGCAACGGCCCCGTCGCGATCTGTACCACCCTCATTATTTTATGTTCCTCCGTTAAAGTCTTCGCCGTGAATCAAGCAGAATGGTCACCGGCCCGTCGCCTTCTCTCTCGACGCGCATATATGCGCCGAACCGCCCTGTATGCGTTTCTATGCCGAGCGCGCGAAAGGCCGCAATACAATCCTCGTACATCTTCTTGGCGGTCTCCGGCTGTGCAGCGTGCGAAAAGTCAGGACGAAAGCCGCGTCTGACGTCTCCGAGCAATGTAAACTGAGAGACCACGAGCAGCGCGCCTTTGGTGTCCTGTATACTGAGGGACATTTTCCCCTCGCTCGGAAATACGCGCAGCCCCGCGGTTTTACGCACGATATAATTAAGATCGTCCGGCGTGTCTCCCTGCTCTACGCCCAGAAGGACAAGCAGGCCGCTCCCGATCTGCCCTGTGATCTCTTCTCCAATCTTTACGCTGGCGCTCAAAACGCGCTCTACCACTGCGATCATAAGCTATTTGTGTATGCGGAACGCTTCGCGCACGCCGTCTATGGATTTTAAAGCACGCAATATGGCATCAAGCTGTGCCGTCTGCATGATCTCAAAGCCAAACACCATGAACGCTGTTTTGTTCTTGCCCATACGCGCATTGACCGATGTGATGGAAACGCCCATGCCAAACAGTTTTGCGGAAACCTCGGCAATCAGGCCGGAACGGTCGTCCGCGGTCACCTGCACCTCTACATTATAGCTTGAGCTGTCCTCTTTTGACCACTTGACTTCGATCATGCGGCCGGATTCGAAATCCGCTGTCGTGACATTTGAACAGTCGCTGCGGTGTACCGACACCCCGCGCCCGCGTGTCACATAACCGACAATCTTATCGCCCGGCACAGGGTTGCAGCATTTGGCAAACCGTACGACCATATCATCATAACCCATCGCGATGATGCCGCTGGCCTCGCCCGTCTTGCGCTCTTTTATCTGGCCTGTTTGTATTTCTTCTACCGGTTTGTGTTCCTTACGGTACGCCTCTATCAGCTTATGCAATATCTGCCCTGTGGCGATGCCTCCGTACCCCACGGCCGCATACATATCCTCAGGCGTCTGCAGCGTAAATTTCTTATAGATCTCCTTGAGCCACTCTGGCTTAAAAAGTGTCTTCAATTCAAACCCGCGGCGTTTTGCTTCCTTTTCGAGCATATCGCGGCCTTTGACGATGTTCTCTTCTTTATACTCTTTCCTGATCCAGTTTCTGATCCGGTTTTTGGCCTGAGACGTTTTGACGATCTTAAGCCAGTCACGCGAGGGGCCTTTGGATGAGGATGATGTAACGATTTCTACGATATCGCCAGACTTAAGTTCATATGTGAGCGGAACGATCTTGCCGTTGACCTTCGCACCGATACACCTGTTACCAATCTCGCTGTGTATGCCGTAAGCAAAATCAAGAGGCGTCGCCCCCAGTGTGAACTCTTTGACATCGCCTTTGGGGGTGAACACATAGACTTTGTCGGAAAAAAAGTCGATCTTGAGTGTTTCCATGAATTCGCGCGAGTCTTTGGTATCCGTCTGCCATTCAAGCAGCTCGCGCAGCCATGCCAGCTTTTTGTCCATATCATCCTGGGATGTGCCTTCTTTGTAATGCCAGTGCGCCGCGATACCGTACTCTGCCGTCGAATGCATTTCACGCGTACGGATCTGAACTTCAAAGGGGCGTCCGTCCCTGCCTAGAACCGTGGTGTGGATCGATTGGTACATATTCTGTTTGGGCACCGCGATATAATCCTTAAAACGGCCGGGTATAGGTTTCCAGACCGTATGCACCGTGCCTAAGACCGCATAGCAGTCACGCACATTATTGACGACAATACGGATCGCGATCAGGTCATAGACCTCTTCAAAGGCTCTTTTCTTATTGTGTATTTTGTTATAGATGCTGTAAATGTGCTTGGGCCGTCCTTCAATATCCGCCTCGACACGGATCTTTTCGAGATGCTTTCTGATTTCTTCGATGACCGTAGCGATATACTCACGGCGTTCCGCACGCGTTTCAGTCAGCTTCTCGGCGATCTCAAAATACGCTTTCTTATCAAGGTATTTGAGCGCTAAGTCTTCAAGTTCCCATTTGATGGCGTTTATGCCGAGCCTGTGCGCGAGCGGCGCAAAGATCTCCAGCGTTTCCTTGGCTTTGGCGATGCGCTTGTCCTCGCTTTGGTAAGCAAGCGTGCGCATATTGTGCAGCCGGTCTGCCAGCTTGACGAGTATCACACGGATATCGCTTGCCATCGCCAGAAACATTTTGCGCAGATACTCAGCCTGGTGCTCTTCTTTGGAAGAAAAACTGAATTTGCCGACTTTGGTCACGCCGCCGACGATCTGCGCGATCTCAGAGCCGAACTCGGCTTCTATCTCTTTAATGGTCACGCCCGTGTCTTCCACGATATCATGAAACAGCCCCGCAACGACGGTCGTCATGTCAAGCCCTAAGTCAACAAGTATGCCGGCTACCTCGTAGGGATGCATGAAGAAAGGCTCCCCGGAAAGCCGCCTCTGCCCGTCATGCGCTTTTTCCGCAAACGAAAAAGCCTTCTTAAAATATGCCTGATCATCAGGAAGGTATCTTTGTTCTACTTTTTCGGTCAGCGTACGGGTGCTGCGCTCTATGTCATCCATTGATCAGATCCTCAAAACCTCTGTAACAGGCGCTCTGCCGAAGTTCCTTTTTCTGTCCGGTTTTTAATGCGGTTATTCTACCATTTTTTTCGGTGGCTAGCAACTCAAGATCGCCGAACACCCTTAATGCAAACACCGCCTTTGCTTTATCGGGCCCCAGTTTCCGTGCGAGCTCGTCGGCAGTTCGGGGTCTGCGCGCAAGCAGCTGCAGCAGCTTTTTATGATACGCGAGCAGCTCGTCCCGCGATACAAAGCAAAGTATGGCATAGCTGCGGTAGCAGTCTTTTATTTCTTCGTTCCACAAAGCATCGTACTCAAGCGGCATACCGACATGCATGACGCGCCCATGGCCGGCCGCCTGCCCGCAGGCAATGCAGTTTTCTGGCGTGTATGTTTTTTTGTCCCAAAGCGCAAGCCTTCCATCTTTAAGCGCTTCCTGTACCAAAGGCAAAGACACAAGGTAATCAAACGCGGGACGTGTATTGACCGAAACGCACAGGCCAAACCGGCTTTTTGCCAGCTCTTTTTTAAGCTCAGAGCAGAAGGTTTCTGCCGTCATCATATGCATTTTAGCTGCTGGCGGCTGCGCCAATTCGTCGAAAAAGCCCTGAAGCAGAAACGGCGCATTGGCTGCGGCAAAGCTTTCCTCGAGCCCCTGGCTGTGCCTGAAAACAATGTCCTTCACGATCAGCTGCGGTTTGCCTGAAAAACTGTCCATGTTCGCTTCGCAGATGAAATCCGCACGGTCAGGCACAAGCTCATGCGCCTGTTTGTAGTAAAAGGCAAGTGCGCCGCAAATATCATCACCTTGTGCCATTGTGAATTTCAAATGCGGGCTGTCCTCTCTGCCCACAAAACGCGGCACCTTAAGAACCGCGTTTTTTATTGCAATGGCAGGTTTCTCGTTGCCCTGCCCGAAAGGCTCAAGCCGGTTTATATCATCCACAAGCGCTTGTGACACATCCGCTGTTTTAAGCGCCATGTCATATACGCGCCTGCCTACAAAAGCGCTTTCATCATAATGCGTGCGCAGATACTCACAAAGATCGCGGCGAAGATCCTCCAATATTTCCGGTGCGATGGTAAGGCCGGCTGCCTGCGCATGCCCGCCGAACTTTTCATATCTGTCCGCGAAAGCTGCGAGCGCTTCATAGATATTCACGCCCTCAATGCTGCGTGCCGAACCGATCAAACGCTCTTGCCCGCCCAGCAGCAAACACGGGCGCGCATATTTCTCCGCGATCTTTGCGGCCGCGATCCCGATCACGCCCGTATTCCATTCCGGGCAAGCCAGCATGATCACCGGTTCACTGTAAATATCCTGTTCTCCGATCATATGCTCCGCATCAGCCATGATCTCACCAACCTCTTGCCTGCGCCGATCATTGAGGGCACACAACTCCCGTGCATTCTGGCAAAGAGCCGCGCTTGATTTGACTGCTTTTAAAATGTCGATCGCAAGATGCGCAGTATCCATGCGGCCGGCTGCATTGATGCGCGGCCCAAGAGAAAAACTGACCCCGTAAGATGTCATGCCGGAAAGGCTGATTCCCGCCGCCTCCGCAAGCGCCGACACACCCGCCGATGGTTTTTTGCGCAGCTTTTCAAGCCCCATATGTGCAATCACCCTGTTTTCTCCGAGCAGCGGCACGATATCCGTGATCGTACCGATTGCGATAAGATCGATATAGCCCATCGCAACAGGCAGCGAAGAAAGCGCATGTATCAGCTTGAATACCACGCCGCAGCCCGCAAGACGGTCATCCGGGTATGTGCTGTCTTTCCGCTTGGCGTTGATGATGTATGGCGTATCGGGAAGCGTATCGCCGCACTCATGGTGGTCGGTGATGATGACATCCATGCCGAGGCTGTGCGCTGATTCCGTCTCCGCGATATTTGTGATGCCGCAGTCCACCGTGATGATCAGGGCGCTTCCTTCTGCCGCGATCTGCTCGACCGCCACTTTATTAAGTCCGTATCCCTCTATGTGCCGGTTGGGCGTCTTTATCGCGGCCTCTGCGCCGTTGTCTTTCAAATATCGGTAGAGCGCGCAGCCCCCTGTTGTGCCGTCAGCATCATAATCACAAAACACCGTGATCTTCTCACGCTGTGCCAAGGCTTTTCGGATGCGATCAACCGCTGCCGCCATATCGGGCAGCAAAAGCGGGTCGTGCAGCTGCTCGGGGCCGGGATGCAAAAAGCGTTTGGCCAGCGCGGGTGTGGAAATGCCGCGTGCGATAAGCAGCCCGGCAGCCTGTGCGCACAGGCCGGTTTGTTTCTGCAAAAGCGTTGTTTGCTCAGGCTCCGGCTCGCTCATGCCCTCTCGTTTTATAAATTTGAGCATCTGCCTCCCTGCCCCCTTTCTATGATACGTAAAAGCCTCTCCCTTTTCCGGGAAAGGCTTTTTTCACATGGACAGCACGGCTTTTATGACTTTCTGGCTGTTTTGTTCTTCTGCGCCATTTTTGTTTTGCGGTGCTTGTGCCTTGCTTCGAGCATCTTGACCCACAGCGGGCTGGCCAAAAATATAGATGAATACGTGCCCGAAACCAGTCCGACGATCAGCGGCAGCGCAAACTCCTTGATGGACTGCACGCCGAATATGTACACCGCCAGAATCGTCACAAGCGTGGTCAGCGAGGTGTTGATCGTTCTTGGCAGCGTCTCCGTGATGCTCAGATCCGCCACCTTTGCGCGCGGCATGCTTGCGCCATACTTTTTATTGTTTTCGCGGATCCTGTCGAACACAACGATGGTGTCGTTGATGGAATAACCCACGATGGTGAGACACGCAGCGATGTATGAGCTGTTGATCTGTATCCGCGCGATACAAACCACTGCCGTCATGATCACAACATCATGCAGCAGCGCCGCGACTGCAGCTAGCCCCGAGAAAAACTCAAAGCGAATCCAGATGTAAATCAGCATCAATACTGACGCAATGATCACCGATAAAAACGCATTCTGGATGACTTCTCCCGTTGTTGCCCCGCCGACGCTTTGCACCTCATCGCTTGTCGCCTCGGGGTATGTCTGTACCAGATACTCAACAATGGCGCCGCGTATCCTCGCGTTGTCCATATCATCCGGCAGCTCCTGCATACGGATGACGGCCTTAGTGTTTTCCGAGCGCAATATCTGCGCCGTTCGCGGATCAATGCCGTTTTGCTCTAAAGCCGCATTCACATGTTCCATTTCAAATTCTTCGTGCAATTCCACGGTGAGTATGCTGCCGCCTGTAAAGTCGATACCCAGGTTCAGCCCGCCGAAGATGATGCCGACCACGATGGCCACAGCCACAATGGTGATTGGAATCAGCGAAAACCGCCTTGCTTTACCAATAAACTGCATGCTACTCACCTCCTTTCGAAGCCGAAGCTTCTGCAGGTTTTCGTATGGTATAAAGTTTCGGATTCTTGATTTTGAGCGCGATCACAAGCCTTAGCAGTGCCCGTGTGACGACCAGCGCCGTAAACATGGAAGTCAAAATACTGATGATCAGCGTGTATCCAAAGCCTTTGACTGTGCCGATGCCGAAAATCGCGATAACACCGGCAGCGATGACAGTTGTGATGTTCGAGTCGATGATGGTGCTCAGCGCCTTGGAGAAGCCGGAATTGAGCGCAGCGCGCAGTGTTTTCCCGGTGCTGAGTTCTTCTTTGAAGCGCTCGAAAATAATGACGTTGCCGTCAACGGCCATGCCGATGCCAAGAATCAGGCCCGCGATGCCGGGCAGCGTCAGCTGAACACCGATGACCGCAAGCAGAAACAGTATGGTAAAACCGTAAACCAGCAGCGCGATGAACGCAAGCAGCCCCGGCAAACGGTAATAAACAAGCATGAACAAAAACAGTATCCCGATACCGATAAGCCCGGCAAAAAGGCTTGTCCTCAGTGCGTTCTCGCCAAGCGCGGCGCTGATGGACAGCGCCTCGATCTCATGCAGCATCAGCGGCAGTGCACCTGAGGCTATCTGCACGGCAAGGTCTTCTGCAGCCTGTTGCGTGAAACTGCCCGTTATGATCGCGTTGCCGCCAAAGATCGGGCCGGATTCGCGGTCAACGGTGGCGGATGACACCCGAAAACCGTCAACAAAAATATCTATCGCCGTATAATCATTATAGGCTTGTGTCGTCAGTTCGCCGAACAGCCTTGCGCCCTCCGGATTGAATGCAAGCTGCACAACAGGCTGGCCTGTCTGCGAATTGATCACCGCCGCCGCAGAATCAACCAGGTCTCCCGTGATCCAAAGCTTGCCCGCAGCATCTTTGAACTCAAGCACCGCCTGTTTGCGGAGCATTTCAAACACTTCGTTGGCGCTTTGTGTTTCTCCCGGTATTTCCACACGTATCCGGTCGCTCCCCTGTGCCACAACATTGGCTTCGGTAAAGCCCCTGTTGTCAAGACGCGCCCGCAGCACACTCATTGTGGTTAAGAATCTTCCTTCAAATTCGTCCGAGGTCATGTCGCCACGGTCAGCCTGATAAACCGCATAACCGCCGCCCTTAAGATCAAGCCCAAGGTTATCATTGACTTGCTCATACCACGGCCTCATCCTGTATATATCGACACTGGCGCCGCTCATACCAAAAAAAACGATAACGCCGAACAGCAACAGTAGAACGATCGTCACGATGTTGCCTTTTCTCATATCGCAGATGCCCCTCCTTTGGTTTTAACGAAAAACTCATTTCATTATATATGTGCACCAAAAAATAGTCAACGCCATTTACATGCGCATAAAAAGCGCAGTTATTGATATCTGGCTTTTACATTCACTGGCTTTTTGGCTGCAGCAGAGACAACCCCAGCTCCGCTATTTAAAGATACCAAACTTAAAAGAATATTTTTATAACTAAAAAGCAATGATAGAAAAAGACAAGGAGAAAACCGCAATGATAATCGGCATCCCAAAAGGTCTTTTGTATGCAAAATACCATGTGTTTTCCAAAACCTTTTTTGAAGCACTGGGCGCGCAAACGGTCGTCTCACCCGACACAAACAAACAGATACTTAAGGAAGGCACAACGCTTTGCGTAGACGAAGCTTGTTTGCCGGTCAAGGTTTTTCACGGCCACGCGGCATGGCTGGCCCCGCGCTGCGACCGCCTGTTTATGCCGCGCCTGCTCAGCGTGCAACAAAGGCAGCTTTTGTGCCCCATGTTCTGCGGCCTTGACGAAATGATCAAAAACAGCATAGAGAAGCTGCCGCCGCTGATCGAAGAGCCCGTGACATCTTTTGCCCTGCCCGATCTTTTCAAATGGGCTCTCAAAGCGGCAAGAGCTGTCTGCGCCGACAGAAATGCAATAAAAGCCGCGTTTGACAAGGCTGTATCGGCGCATAGAGCACAGGAGGTTTTGACTGCCCAAAGCGGATATACACATAACGTCGCGCTTATCGGTCACAGTTACATACTCTTTGACCGTTTTATCAGTATGAATCTTATCAGCAAACTCAATGCGCTCGGCCTTGGAATAGTTACGGCGGAGACGGTGCCTTTTATGTGTATAAGCAGGCAGGTTCAAACACTGTTCAAGCAGCCCTTCTGGTTTTTCGCGCGGCAATTTTACGGAGGTGCCATACATCTGTATAAAAAAAACAGGATCGACGGCATCATTTATGTCTCCGCTTTTTCGTGCGGTGTGGATTCTGTGGTTATTGAGCTGATCAGAAACGCAGTTTGTGATTTTCCCATGATGATCCTTAAAATAGATGAGCATACGGGTGAAGCAGGCTTTGATACGCGTATAGAAGCGTTCGCGGATATGCTGGGAAGGAGGCCGCCGGTTGATCGTCACATTCCCGCACATGGGGAATATCTGTCTGGCAGCCAAAGCGTTTTTTGATGCACTGCAAATACCCTGCGTCGTGCCGCTGCAAAACAATAAAAAGACCCTCAAAACGGGGGCGTATTTATCTCCCGAGGAGATCTGCCTGCCCTTTAAGATCATGATGGGCAACTATATAGACTGCCTTGAGAGAGGTGCAGACACCATCCTTGTCACAGGAAGCTGCGGCCCCTGCCGGTTTGGCGAGTATTGTGAACTGCAAATGAATCTGCTCAAAAAGTTTGGCTACTCCGCCGACATGATCGTGCTTGATGCACCGTTTGATATCGGCAAAGAAGAATTCTGGCAGAGAATCGGCAGCGTCACAAAAGGCAGCCGCGCAGGCAGGGCAAAAAAACTTGATGCGCTCCGAAAAGCGATACAAATACTAAAACTTGCCGACCAAATCGATGCGGCGGCCAATGCGCGCGCAGGTTACGAGGTCAGCAGAGGCGAATGTAAGCTGCTGCGTGCCGAAGCCAAAGCGCATGCCCTTTCCGCAAGCAGTCCAGGCGAGATGCGCCATACATTGCGTACCTGCCTTGATCGCTTAAGGAACATCAGGATGGACCCGACACGCCGGCCTGTCCACATCACGCTGGTCGGTGAGATCTACACGATGATAGAACCGTTTTCCAATTTGTATATCGAAGAAAAGCTTATGGATCTTGGGGCATGCTCGAGCCGTCCGTTAACGCCGAGCTGGTGGATCAAGGATCTTTTGTTGAAGCCTCTTGGCATCAATTCTCTTCGTATCAGATCAGATGCAAGAAAATATCTTCCGGCCGGCGCAGGCGGCCACGCCAAAGAAACCATTGCGCATGTGGCTCAGGCGGCAAGAGCAAAATCGGACGGCGTGATACAGGTGTTCCCTTTGGGGTGCATGCCCGAAATTGTCACCAAGGCCGTCCTGCCCGCGATCCAGAAACAGACGGGCATACCGGTGATGACGCTGGTTGTGGACGAGGTCACGGGCGAAGCCGGATATTTGACACGTATCGAAGCTTTTCTTGATATGCTCGAAGCAAAAAAGCACAAGGGAAAAAAGCACGCATGAAAAATAAATACTACCTTGGAATCGATGTGGGCTCTGTGAGCACCAATCTTGTGGCCATGGATGTAACGGGAAACGTAGCGCATAAGCTTTATCTTCGTACAGGCGGCCGACCGATCGACGCCATTGCCAAAGGACTTTCGGTTTTTGCACAAAAAATTGAGGGAGATATTGCAGGTGTCGGCACGACGGGCAGCGGCAGACAGCTCGCAGGCGTGCTGACAGGCGCTGATGTGATCAAAAACGAGATCACCACGCATGCCGCCGCGGCCTGCCGCATGGTTCCGGGTGTGAAGACCATCCTTGAGATCGGCGGCCAGGATTCCAAGATCATCCTTATCAGCGGCGGAGTGGTGTGCGATTTTGCAATGAATACAGTCTGTGCGGCAGGCACCGGCTCTTTTCTTGACAGACAAGCTTCGCGTCTTGAAATCCCGATCGAGGAATTCGGCAGCTATGCTTTGCGTTCCAGATTCCCCGTGCAGATCGCGGGGCGCTGCGCGGTTTTCGCCGAATCCGACATGATCAGCAAACAGCAAGCCGGACACAGCAATGAAGACATCATCGCGGGGCTGTGTGACGCGCTGGTGCGCAATTTTTTAAACAACCTCGCCAAGGGTAAAGCGATAAACGCTCCTGTGATGTTCCAGGGCGGTGTGGCCGCCAATGTGGGCATCGTTGCATCATTTGAGAAAGCTCTGTCCAAAAAAGTGATCATCCCGCAATATTATGATGTGATGGGTGCATACGGCGCTGCACTTCTCGCAAAAGAGTCTATATGTGCTTCAGGCGAAACCACGCGTTTTGTCGGTTTCGGCAGAATCAGATACGATTACGCTGTGAACAGTTTCGAATGCAGCGGGTGCGCCAATATGTGCGAAGTGATACAGATCATCTCTGAAGGCTGCCCCGTCGCGCACTGGGGCGACAGATGCGGCAAATGGGGCGTGCAGCGAAAGCAAACAAAAACGATGTGATTTTTTAAAAATAACTGCAGAATGCCATGTCTGCCGGCATTCTGCAATAAAGGATTTAAGGATGCGATCCATAAGTGGTTTTTAAGTTATGTGCAGATCAGCATTTTTGTCCGAATCCTGCTCCGAAGCCGCCCCCGCAGCAGCAAAGCAGTAAAATGGGCAGCAGGCCATCCATTCCGCCGCCGCCTCTGTCACAACAGCATTGGCCGGGCGGGCAGCTGCATCCTCCAAAGCCTTTTCCGCAAAGGCACAAGAGAAGTAATATCCAAATACACGAATTGTCCATGAGTTTTCCTCCTTACCGATTTACTTTACTATATGCCCATGAAGGAATATTGTGATTTTTTGGCCCCAAACGCATTTTGCAATATCATTTGCATGAATTTAAAAATACAAGAGTATAAATCAAATGAGCGTTATGTTATTTGGTGAGTATGATGGAGCTTTTCGATATCTTCAAGGCGCTTGGAGACAAAACAAGAATGCGGATCATGAACCTGCTGTCAAAACAAGAGCTTTGTGTATGCCAGATCAGCGAAGTGTTGAAAATGTCACAGCCCAATGCATCAAAGCACCTACACCGCTTAAGATACAGCGGCCTGATCGTATGCAGAAAATTATCACAATGGTGTTTTTACAGTATCAATGAGGATTTTATTTTCAATAACACCGTTTTGTTTCAATATCTTATGGGCGAGTGGTCAAAACACAAGTTTTTTACCGATGACACCAAAAAGCTAAACAACATACTCTTGGATTTCGAGTGCTGTAAAGTTTGCATGCAAAAAAGCAAGGACGCGCTTTAATGCAAAAGATGCATCCTTGCCAAAAAAAAGAGCAGGGTGTATGCTGCTCTTTTGTTATCGCAGACTGCTTCCGCCCGGCTGGGATATGTTTTTCAGCGCGTTTTCCGCCTCTTCCTGCAGCCCCGGCTCTAAGGAGATGTCGCCTAAGGCCACGATGCCCACTAGCTGATTGTTCTCAACAATGGGCAGCCTGCGTATTTGGTGCTGGCTCATCAGCCTGGCAGCGTCATCCACATCCATTTGCGGATCGCCTGTAACCGGATTGTATGTCATCACGTCACGCACAGTCTGCGCAGGATTTTGTCCCTCCGCGACTGATTTTAACGCAATGTCCCTGTCTGTCACGATGCCTATAACGTGCTGATGTGCGCAGACAGGGATCGAACCGACATCATATTGCTGCATCAGCCGCGCAGCGCGCTCTACTGAATCATCTTCGCCCACGCAAGCGATATCCGTGGACATAATATCTTTGATTTTCATGATCATCACCTCTCTTTTTTCTATTTTGCCCTTGGGATACTGTTTTTATAAAACTGATTTTTAGCATCAGCAATCTGAGCTGTTTACCATGAACAGTATTTTTGGCAAAAAAATCCATGCATGAGAAGCAATGAAAGGATGGGGTCTTTTTCTCAGTCAAACAAACTCAATTGGTTGCTTTCGATCAGCCCGTTGATACAACCGTGCTCTTTGAGTTTTGAGAGCACCGCACTCGATATTCCCGCCCTCGTTTTGAGATCCTCGACAGACAGGAATTCACCCTGCTCTCTGGCGTGCACGATGCCTCTGGCGGCTGTCTCGCCCGTACCTGAAAGCGCGGTGAAAGGAAGCCTTATACCTGTATCTTCGATGAGGCAGTCTGCGGCTGCGGATCGATATAGATGGGGCGGCAGGAAGTCGATGCCGCGCCCGAACATCTCAAGCGCCACTTCGAGTATCGTCAGCTGGGCAAGCTCAAGCGCAGAAGCGGCCTTTCCCTGTGCCTCTATATGTGCAATGCGGCCGCGCACCGTTTCGGCGGAATGCAGATACTCAGCATCAAGATTGTCCGCACGGACAGAAAAATATGTGGCATAAAAAGCGCGCGGATGATGAACCTTAAAATAGGCAATGCGCAGCGACATCATCACATAAGCCACCGCGTGCGCACGCGGAAACATATACGCGATCTTGTTGCATGAATCCACAAACCACTCGGGTACGCCTGCGGCGCGCATGCTTTCTTCCCATTCATTTTTGAGGCCTTTGCCCTTGCGCACCGATTCCATGATATAGAAAGCTTCTGTGGCGTCCATGCCCTTGGCCACCAGATAGTTCATGATATCGTCCCGCGTGCAGATCACCTCTCGCAGTGTGGCGGTGCCTGCACGAATCAGATCCTGCGCATTGTTGAGCCATACATCCGTACCGTGCGAGAGGCCGCATATGCGTATCAGTTCGCCCAAAGTCGTCGGCCTCGTTTCCATCAGTATCTGCCGCACAAACTTGGTGCCGAATTCAGGTATGCCGAGACTGCCCACCTCACACCCGCCTATCTGCGCAGGTTCAAGGCCGAGCGCTTTGGTCGAGGAGAATAAAGATAAGGTCTGCGGATCGTAAAGCGGGATCTGCTTTGGATCGATCCCCGTCAGATCCTGCAGCATGCGCAGCGCTGTCGGATCATCATGCCCAAGAATATCGAGCTTGACGAGGCGGTCATGCAGCGAATTGAAATTATAGTGCGTGGTTACACTGGCCTTTGAATCGTTGGCAGGGTACTGCAGCGGGGTAAACTCGTGTATATCCCGGCTCTTAGGGAGGATCACCAGGCCTCCGGGGTGCTGTCCGGTGGTGCGCTTGACACCAGAGACGCCCTGCGTGAGCCGTTCGATCTCCGCCTTGCTTGCGTTTATGTTTTTCTCTAAAAGATAGGCTTTGACAAAGCCGTATGCCGTCTGCGATTTGATGCTGCTGATGGTTCCGGCTCTAAACACATGGTCTTCGCCGAAAAAATCAAGAATAAACTTGTGCGCCTTGGGCTGATAGACGCCGGAGAAATTAAGGTCGATATCCGGCACCTTGTCCGCATTGATACCAAGAAACACGGCGAAAGGTATATCGTAACCGTCATTTTTATAATCCGTGCCGCATTGCGGACATTTTTTTTCCGGTAAATCCGGGCCGCATGCGAAGGCGGCTGAGTCAACGCAAAAATCACTGTGGCGGCATGAAGGGCAGACATAATGCGGCGGCAGCGGATTGACTTCCGTGATGCCTGCCATGGCAGCCGCAAGTGACGATCCCACCGAGCCGCGCGAACCCACAAGATACCCGTTTTCAAGCGAATGGCTGACCAGTTTGCAGGCGATATAATAGAGTTCTCCATAGCCGTGTTTAACGATGGATTCAAGCTCATAATCAAGCCTTTTCTTAACGGCCTGCGGCAGCGGGTCTCCGTAGACTGCATAGGCGTTCGCGCGTGCCATTTCCTCAAGTTCCTGCGCCGCCCCTTCTATTTCCGGCATGGCAGGCTCATCCGGCAGCAGCTTGATCTGCTCTATCTGTGCCGCGATCGCTCGCGTGTTGTCGATAACGATCTCGCGTGCTTTATCCGCGCCCAGGTATGAAAATTCTTCGAGCATTTCAGAAGTCGTACGTAAATACAAAGGCGGCTGGTTGTCCGCATCGGCAAACTTTTGCCCGTGCATGAGTATGCGGCGGAAGTATTCGTGCTGGGGCTCGATGAAATGCACATCGCATGTGGCCGCAACGGGTTTGCCGAGCATTTCCCCAAGTCTGACAACGCGGCGCGTGATATCCCGTACGCCCTCCATGTTTTGGAATCGCCCCTCCCGTATCAAAAAAGCATTGTTGCCGTCAGGCTGCACTTCGAGATAGTCGTAAAATCCGGCGACGTGTGCAAGTTCGCCGTCGGACGCATAACGCAGTATCGCAGAAATCAGTTCACCCTGCTCACAGGCCGATCCTAAGATCAATCCCTCCCGGTGGGCTTTCAGCAGCGTTTTGGGTACGCGCGGGCGGCGGTAAAAATGCTCAAGATGTGATTTTGTGACAAGTTTATAAAGGTTGCGAAGACCGGCCGCGTTTTTGCACAGCAGTATCACATGGTAAACAGGGAGCGATTTTTCATCCGCCTTGATGCTTTGCTTTTTTTCAGCCTGCTCAAAACATAGTTTCATGAGTTCCGCCGTACAGACCGCATCGTCAAGCGCACGGTGATGGCGCAAAGGGATGCCGAAATCCGCGGCAAGTTTGCCGAGACTGTATGATTTTTGCCGGGGGAACATGCGCTTAATGAGCCAAAGCGTATCTAGGCATGTGTTTTCAAAGCTTATACCGTTGTCAGCTCCGTGCTTTTCTAAAAAGCTCAGATCAAATGGCGCGTTATGCGCCGCCAGCGGCGTATCGCCGATGAAATCTAAAAACTGCGCCAATGCCTGTCCTATGGGTGGCGCATCCTTGACCATTTCATCCGTGATGCCTGTTAGGTCTGTGATCTGCGGACTGATAGGCTCACCCGGGTTGACAAATGTTGAAAAAGTTTCCGCGATATCTCCGTTTTTCAGCCGTACCGCGCCTATTTCGGTGATGCCGCATTTATTCGGATTAAGTCCTGTCGTCTCAAGGTCAAACACGATATACTCATCGGCGAAATCCTCGTTGTATGTTTCGCCCGTGTCGTCGATCATATACGCTTCCATGCCGTAGATGACCTTGATACCGTATTTCTTTGCCGCATCAAAAGCGCGCGGAAACGCCTGTACCACCCCGTGATCGGTGATGGCTACCGCATCATGCCCGAATTCCGAAGCGCGTCTGACTGCATCTTTTTCATCCGCGCATGCATCGAGCGCACTCATGTTGGTGTGCATGTGCAGTTCCACGCGTTTTATCTTGGCATCATCCGTACGCCTGTGTGCTTTGGCCTGTTCAATGCTCTTGACCGATATACAAAGCTCACGCGAAAAGCTGTCAAACGCAGCTGTCCCCGCAACGCGCACCGCCTCAGCGCGCGTGATCCTCTCCTT
Source organism: Christensenellales bacterium (assembly GCA_040768905.1). GTDB lineage: Bacteria > Bacillota > Clostridia > Christensenellales > SZUA-584 > SZUA-584. Next base: position 194,836 of record JAXGMA010000001.1, on the reverse strand, counting down.
AATGCCGGCGCACTTGTCGCGGCTGACAAACGCTTTACATGTCACGGTAGAGGTATAATCCGTCACGCCGAAAACGATAATAGAGCGCGCGCCGCGTGTTTCGTTTTTGATGTCGAACGTTTTTATCTCCGTCACCGCACCGCAAATCACGCACGAGCCGGTCAGCTCGCTTAAGTCTCTGATCGGCATGGGCTCGCCCTCCATGCGTCTGCCGTGTATCAAAGCGCCTTCCTTCTTTTTCACGGCAGTCTTTTTAAAGGGCGCAGCCGGCGTGGGCGGGGCGTCCGCCTTTTGCATCTTCTGCGTGCCTTTTTTGGCCTTTGGGCGTATCGGAGCCGACAGCATGCTTTGTGCGCAGCGTCCTATTAAAACCGCCGCCTCTCTTCCGAGGCAGCGCGGCAGATAGTTTGATAAATAGTCCTTGAGTCCGAGCGAAGTAAATACCTCAGCACCCAGCTCGTCCGCAAAATCGATGTGAAGCGCATGGCCTTTCAGCTTAATGAGGCTGCGCGAAACAAAAGGCGCTGCTGCTTCTTTGAGCTCACAGCAAAGTTCGCGGATATGATCGGCAAACAGCGCCTGATTTTCTTCCATGTCGCGGTAGCGCAAATAGACCTCGGCTTTTTCGCCCAAATTTTTTCGAACATATTCTTCAATCGCCAAATAGGTTGCGGCAGGCAGCAGGCCGCTGCAAAAATACATGAGCAATCTGCCTTGTTTGACATCGTGCTGTACTTTCTCAAGGCACAGCCCGTAGTTGTCGTCTACACCTACACTTTTTTTGAGCGCAGCAACAAAATCGCTCTCAGCCAACTTTGCCCCCTTTTAAAAATGCCTGTCAATATATCTTGAAAAAACTTCTAAGATGCTCTTCTCACTATAAGTGCCTATAAGTGTGCCCTTTGCAAAAAGCGCCGCTTTATTGCCGCCGCCCGCAATACCTATGTCTGCATGTTTGGCTTCTCCCGGCCCGTTGACGACACATCCCATCACGGCAGCTGTAATGGGTTTCTGCTTTTCACTGAGTATCTGCTGCACGCGGTGTGCAAGCTCTGTGACATCTATCTGTGTGCGCGCGCAAGTCGGGCAGCTGATCACTTCGGGATAAAACTTCCTTGCTCCTGCGCTCTGCAATATCCTTCGCGCGGCGTCAACCTCCTGCACAGGGTCTCCCGTGATAGACACGCGCACAGTATCGCCGATTCCGTCAAGCAGCAGCGCGCCCAGCCCCACTGCCGATTTGACGATCGCGTTTTCATATGTGCCCGCCTCGGTAATGCCGATGTGCATGGGGGCTTCGTTTTGCGCAGAAAACAACCGGCAGGCCTGCACGGTGACCGGCACTGACGAAGCTTTGATGGAGACGGCGACATCATAAAACCCCATATCATATACGATGCGCACTGCTTCAGCTGCGCTTTGCGCAAGTGCCTGCGGCGTGGGCGCACCATGCTCTTTAAGCAGCCGCGGTTCCAATGACCCCGCATTCACGCCGATGCGCAGCGCCGCGCTGCAAGCCTTCGCGCACGCCACAACCGTCTCAAGCGCTGATTCCCCGCGCAGGTTGCCCGGATTAACGCGCACCTTGTCTGCACCGTTTTCCATAGCCAGTACAGCCAGAGAAGCATCAAAATGCACGTCCGCGATCAGCGGGACGCGCATATGTTTTTTGATCTCTTTAAAAGCGGGCGCGCACTCTTTGCTGTAAAATGCACACCGCACCGCTTCGCAGCCGGCTGAGCACAGCCGCTCTATCTGCGAAAGCGTGGCCTGTACATCTGCTGTGTCCGTATTCGTCATCGACTGTATCAGCACAGGGTTGCCCCCGCCTATCGCAGTATTGCCGATACGTACGTGCCGCGTTTGCCCTGCCATCGCACTAGCCGCCAAAAATTTTCTTCAGATCGCCAAAGGATATGACGAAAAATAAAACAATGAACAGCGCAAAGCCGATAAGATGTATGATCCCCTCCACATTGCGCGGCACAGGCTTACGGAATACCTTTTCGATGCCGATGAAAACGAGCCTCCCGCCGTCAAGCGCCGGCAACGGCAGCAGGTTGAAAATGGCAAGGCTCACGCTGATGGCCACACCGAGCCGCAGTACATATTCGAGGCTGCTGCGCAAGGCCGTCGCGATGACGTCGACCATACCCACCACGCCCATCACATTTTCGGTGCCTCTGCCGGCAAATAACCCAAAGATGGCCAGCAGCGTCTCTTTGACGACAAGAAACATCCACTTGAACGAAAGCGCAATGGCCTCAAAGATGCTAAATGTCAACCTCTGGCCCCCGATGCCGATCCCGATCAAATATGAGTTGCTCTCCTCGACGTAGCGGTAAGGGATCTCATAGGAAAGGATTTCTGAGCCGCGCTGCACTGTGATGGGCATTATCACATTGTCCGCTGCGCGTTTTGCCCCATCTATCTCCATAGCAAAATCCATCTCCACGCCGTTCATGGAGAGTATCACGTCTCCCGGCTGAAGGCCGGCTTCCTGTGCTGGGCTGTCCTCCCAGACCTCGCCGACGACGGGCGCATAGTCGCCAAACGCGCACAGCACGATCACTACGAGCAGCAGCGCAAATGCGATATTGAAAACAGGCCCTGCCGCTATGGTGAGCGCGCGACGCCCCGCAGGCTGATTGTTGAACGCCTGATTATCTCCAAGTTCCTGGTCTTCGCCGTAAAACTTGGTAAACCCGCCCAGCAGTATCCACCTGACAGAATACGTGATGCCGTTTTTGACCCATTTTTTGATCTTGGGGCCAAAACCTATCCCGAATTCAACGATTTTTATTTTGCATGCGCGCCCGATCAGAAAATGCCCGAGCTCATGCACCAGAATGATAATGGCAATAACGAGCAGGGCGCCGACCAGGCTGATTATTGCCGCAATAGTATCCAATCCGCTCCTCCTGCTTTTTCTATATTTTCATTATATCATAGATCCTGCGTCAAAATTCGTACAGCTTTTATAAACTTTTGTAAACGTAATTTTTGACTTCTTTGTCTGTATTGTAGATCTCCAGCAAAGTCTCGCCCTTCAAATGTGCAAACCTGTCCATCGCAGCGCAAACAAGCCTTTCAATGCCGCCAAAAGGAATCTTTCTTTCCAGGAAAAGCTCAACGGCCGCCTCGTTTGCGGCGTTCATGATCAGCGGCATGGCCCCGCCTGCTGCAAGCGCATCCTTGGCGTGCTTAAGACACGGGAATTTTTTAAGATCAGGCTCATCAAAAGTCAGCTGCCGTATTTTGGGGAAATTAAGCCGGCCGACAACGCTGCTGAGCCGTTTTGGATGCCCGAACGCATACTGTATCGCCTGCCGCATATCTGTCGGCCCAAGCTGCGCGATCACTGCACCGTCGTTGTATTCTATCATTGAATGGATGATGCTCTGGCGGTGCACGACGACGTCGATCTTCTCATGCGGCACATCAAAAAGCCAGCGCGATTCGATGATCTCAAGCCCCTTGTTCATGTATGTGGCACAGTCCACCGTTATTTTTTTGCCCATGCGCCAGTTGGGATGGCGGAGCGCCTGCTCAACAGTCGCGTTTTGTATCTTCTTTGCAGGCCAGTCAAAGAACGGACCGCCCGAAGCCGTGAGGATCAAACGTGACAGACCTTTTGTATTCATGCCGCCGAGGCATTGGTAAATCGCGCAAAGTTCGCTGTCCACCGGAAATATCTCTGCTTTTGAGGCCGCCTGCTTTTGCCGAACGATGTGCCCGCCGCACACCAGCGATTCTTTATTGGCAAGCGCAACTTTTGTACCGCGGTCAAGCGATTCGATCAACGGCGGCAAACCGGCAATCCCCACAACGGCAATAAGCACGATATCGGGGCTGCCCTCGCTGCACGATTCCAAGAGCCCCTGCAACCCGAAACCAACGCGGATATGCGCGGGCACCTTGCTTGCAAACTCTTTGCTGCCGCCGCATCCTGTGAGCCCGATATAACCCGCACCAAACTTTTTTGCAAGCCGCAGCAGTTCGTCACCGTTTGCGTGCGCCGTCAGCGCTGTCACACAAAACTTTTCCGGAAATTTTTCTATGATGTCGAGCGCCTGTCGGCCTATTGAACCGGTGGCTCCGAGTATGGCGATTTTTTTCATCTGTGATATAATCCTTTACGCTGCAAACAATAAATAAAAGGCAAAAACGGCAGGGCAGATAAAAAGCACACTGTCAAGCCTGTCCATCGCGCCCCCGTGTTCGCCCATCAACCTTCCAAAATCTTTGATGCCAAACCTGCGTTTTATGTATGATGCGGCGAGGTCTCCGAATTGCGACAGTATGCTCAGCACCGCACCTAAGAGCGCATACCACAGCAATGGAATCGGCCGGACACCGAAAGGTTCAGTGAGCACAAGCCCAAAGACCGTCACGGCGCCTGCGCCGAAGAGCAGCCCGCCTGCCGCGCCTTCCACTGTTTTTTTAGGGCTGACCGCAGGCAGAAGTTTGTGCCTGCCAAACAATATGCCCGTCAAGTAAGCAAAGGTATCCGTCACAACCGCCGCGCCAAACGCAATGATCAGCAAAAACCGGGATACATCAGGCGGCGGTGATGCAAGCAGTGCGATTATAAACACAAAAAACAGCCCCGGGTACATCATGGACAGGGCTGTGAGCAAACCGTCTGCGGCGTCTCTTTTTGTCACCACCAGCGCCATAAGCACAGCTATCATGCCAAGCACCGTGAGCAGCGCAGTGCCCATAAAACCGCCTGCAAATTCGAATGCGGGGTATATCAAAGCGGCATAAGCAAAGCCAATACCGCGCAAAGGGCGCGCAACCGCTGCACAGGCCCGCATGATCTCATGCATGCAAATCACGGCCGTGAGTGCCACGGCGACCTTTGCATAAAGCCCGTGCAGATAAATAACGGTAAACAGTAATGCAAGCGCCGGTATCGCATAAAGTATCCGTTTGGCCAATCAGTTACCTCCCAAACCGCCATAGCGGCGGTTCCTTTTTGCAAAACATTCAAGCGCCTTATCATACTGTGCTTCGTCAAAATCAGGCCAGAGCGTTTCCGTGAAGTAAAGCTCGGCATATGCAAGCTGATAAAGCAGAAAATTACTGATCCGCATTTCTCCGCTCGTGCGAATCAGCAGATCAGGATCCGGCTGCGCTGCCGTTTCCAGCAAAGAGGCGAAGTATTGCTCATCTATCTCACTGGCACCGCGGCCCATAATGATCGCTTTTTTCACAGCTTCTAAAATCTCCTGCCGCGCACCGTAGTTGATCGCCATATTGACGGTAAGCCCTGTGTTGTCTTTCGTGGTTTCGATAGCACGGTGCACCTCTGCGGCCACAGCGGCGGGCAGTTTTGATAAATCGCCAAGAGTTTTTATACGTACATTTTTCTGATGCAGCTCTGCAAGCTCCTGCACGAGATACTCAAGAAGCAGCTTCATAAGCACACCGACTTCTTCGGCAGGGCGCTTCCAGTTTTCCGTAGAGAACGCGAACAGCGTCAAATGGCGTATGCCGATATCGGAACTCATTTTGATGATCGTACGCACACGTTCCACGCCTGCGCGATGTCCCGCGGAACGCGGCAGGCCTTTTTGGCGCGCCCAACGCCCGTTGCCGTCCATAATAACGGCGACATGGCGGGGCAGCCGTTCATGTTCAACACGGCTGTTAATGTTCTTGGTTTTACCTCTTCTGCCAAAAATGATATCAGATAGTATGCCCAAAACGACACCCCTAACCGGCCTGCGTTTTGAAATGAGACACAGTGATTTCTATACTATTGTTGCCAATCATGCGCTGTCGTATAACCCTTGAGGAGTCAGCGCCTGAAATGCCGCGGCGCGACACATAAAACACACACCGCACAGAAAATCCAAGCCTTTCAAGCTCTGCCTGCGCAGCGTTTGCACAAAGGCCGATCACGCAAGGCATCATACCGACATGATTTCCTCTTCTTTTTCTTTGACGATCTCATCTATTGCCTTGGTCGCTTCGTTGGTCTGCTTTTGGACCTCATCTTCTAGTATTAAAAAATCGTCCTCAGTGATATCGCTTGCCTTTTTGCTCTTTTTGAAAGCCTCATTGGCATCCCGCCGGATCGAGCGGACAGCCACTTTTGCATCCTCGCCCTTTTTGCGGATGGTCTTTGCCAGCTCTGCACGCCGTTCCTCTGTCAATTCCGGAACCACCAGACGAATCAGCTTACCGTCATTGGCAGGATTGATGCCAAGGTTGGACTTTTGGATCGCTTTTTCCACGTCCGGTATCATTTTTGGATCCCACAGAGATATCACAAGCATGCGCGGTTCAGGCGCCGAAATGTTTCCCACTTGCCCAAGAGGCGTCGGCGTTCCGTAGTAGTCTACCAGGATCCCGTCCAGCAGCTGCGGATTTGCCCTGCCCGCACGGATATGCATCAGGTCTTTCTTGAAAACGGATATCGTTTTTTCCATCTTGACTTTTGCATTATCAAGCGCTTCATGCTCAATTCGCATCAAATACTACCTCCCGTCGTTATTGTTATCTTTGGAATTGATCCGCGTACCGATATGCTCACCCATCACCACGCGTTTGATTCCATTCTTTTCATCAAGGCCGAAACATACGATGGGTATGCTGTTGTCCATACAAAGCGAAATGGCCGTGGTGTCCATCACCGACAACCCTTTGTTGATCACATCCATATAGCTGATAAACTCGAACTTTTTGGCGTTGGGATTGGCCTTGGGGTCGCTGTCATAGACGCCGTCTACGTTTTTTGCCAGCAGGATAAGATCTGCCTCTATTTCGGCCGCACGCAGCGCTGCTGCTGTGTCGGTAGAAAAATAGGGGTTGCCAGTACCGCACGCAAAGATCACGACGCGCCCTTTTTCAAGGTGCCGCATGGCGCGCCTGCGGATGTAAGGTTCGGCGATCTGCCGCATTTCTATAGCAGTCAAAACGCGCGTCTGCATGCCCTTGTTTTCAAGCGCATCCTGCATCGCCAGCGCATTGATGGCTGTGGCAAGCATACCCATATAATCGGCCGTGGTCCTGTCCATACCGATGCCTCTGCGGCCGCGCCAGATATTTCCGCCGCCCACGATGATGCCAATTTCCACACCCAGCCGTGCCACCTCGATCACCTGATCGGCCACACGGTTGATCGTTGAAAAATCAAAACCTGACTGGCCGTTGCCTGCGAGAGCTTCTCCGCTGATTTTGAGTACAATGCGTTTGTATTTGGGCATAGCCGCCTCCTTAGCCAAATAAGCATGATTGGCTTGTGAAAAAGGGAGAGCTCATCCCAGCGGCTCTCCCCTTACAAGCTCACATTATTGCTGCGTCTGCTTCATGACCTCTTCCGCAAAATCGTCTGCTCTTTTTTCGAGGCCTTCTCCCATCTCAAACCGGACAAACCGCCTTATGGAGACTTTACAGCCAAATGCGGCGCTCTTATCCACAACGAGTTTCTTGATTGTGATGTCCTGATCTTTGACAAACGGCTGCTCAAGAAGGCAGACTTCCTTGAAATACTTTTGTATGCGTCCTTCCACCATTTTCTGGGCGATGTTCTCGGGCTTGCCCTCGGCGATGGCCTGTGCACGCAGTATCTCTTTTTCGCCTTCGATCACGCTCTGCGGCACATCAGAGGACTCAAGGTATGCAGGGTTCGCCGCCGCGATTTGCATGGCAATATCCCTGACGAAAGTTAAAAACTCAGGGCTTTTCGCTATTTCGGCCGTCTCGCTGCCGGCTTCAACAAGTACACCGATTTTACCGCCAAGGTGGATATAGCTTTCGATCAGCCCTTCAGCCCCGGCTGCCATCTCAAAGCGCTCAAAACGCCTGATGGATATTTTTTCGCCGATCTCGGCAATTTTTTCGGTGACTGCATCATTGACTGTTCCCGAGCCCATAGGCTGCGCAAGCAACGCATCCACATCTTTTGGCGCTGAATTGGCTGTCTGCACAGCCACCTCATGCACAAAGGCCTTGTATCCGGGTGTCTTTGCCACAAAATCCGTCTCACAGTTGACTTCCACAAGCACGCCAACCTTGCCACCGCTGGTGATCGCGCTGTCCACAATACCTTCCGCTGCGATGCGCCCTGCTTTTTTGGCGGCCGAAGCGAGACCCTTTTCACGCAATACCTTGATGGCTTCCTCTATATCACCGTTGGTTTCGGTCAAAGCCTTTTTGCAGTCCATCATGCCTGCGCCTGTTTTTTCTCTTAAGGCTTTTACATCACTCGCTTGAATCATATCGAAAACACTCTCCTTGTTCTATTCCTCTTCTATCTCTTCATTGTCAGGGACGGTTTCAGTATCGTCCAAAGAAGGTTCTCCCTCTTTATTTGCAACGGCCACTGGTTCGCTGGCTGCCGGTTCGCTGGCTGCCGGCTCGCTGGCTTCGGGCGCGAACTGTTCGCCCTGGCGTGCTTCGATGCACGCATCTGCGATTTTAGATGCAAGAAGTTTGACCGCGCGGATCGCATCATCATTGCCGGGGATAACATAATCGATCTCGTCCGGATCGCAGTTGGTATCCACGATGCCCACGATCGGTATGCCGAGCGTTCTGGCTTCGGCGATCGCGATGCGCTCCTTGCGCGGGTCCACTATAAACAGCAGCCCGGGAAGCTCTTTCATATCCCGGATGCCGCCAAGATTCCTTTGCAGTTTTTCATGCTCGTGGCGCAGTTTGATGACTTCCTTTTTGGGCAGCATCGCAAACTCGCCGCTTTCTTCCATCCTCTCGATCTTCTCAAGCCTTCTGACACGGCTGCGTATGGTTTTGAAGTTGGTCAGCATGCCGCCGAGCCACCGCTGGCTGACATGATACATACCGCAGCGCTGCGCTTCCTGTTCGATGGATTCCTGAGCCTGTTTCTTGGTGCCCACAAAAAGCACCGTCTTACCTTCCATGACTGCATCGCGTACAAAAAAATACGCGTGCTCTACCATTTTGACCGTTTTTTGCAGATCGATGATATAGATGCCGTTGCGCTCGGTAAAGATGTACTTTTTCATCTTGGGGTTCCAGCGCCTTGTTTGGTGCCCGAAATGAACACCCGCTTCCAAAAGCTGCTTCATTGAAATGACTGACATATTTCCTCCTCGTTTTTTCCTCCTGCCGCATCGTCTTTTGCGCACGACCCAAGTGAGGGCACGGGTGCCAAAATCAGCGGCAGTGTGTGATACCTTTGGAATTATAGCACAGCGTTTTTAGATAATCAACCGCTATCTTCGCTTTTGTAGCTCGCGTTTTATGCGCTTCATTTTCTTTATACCGCCGGGACCAAGCATCGCATCATACTTGGCCGCTTCGATCTGGCGCGCATTCAGCGATACATAGGCGGCCTCTTTTCTGAGCTTGAACCAGTTTTCAAGCCGTTCTTCGGATAAACAGCCCTTTTGCATGGCCTCCCTCACCGCGCATCCCGGTTCTTCTTTGTGTGCACAGTCTGCAAACCTGCAATTTTGGGCCAGCGTATCGATATCCGCGAAGCTTTGGGAGAATTCCGCGCTTTCAATGCCCAATTCTCGCATGCCCGGCGTGTCGATCACGGTGCCGCAGCCCACACGTATCAGCGAGCGCGCGGTCGTGGTATGACGGCCCTTGCCGTCGCTGCGCGTTTCGCTTGTGGCCAGTATCTCTTTTCCTGCCAGCATGTTGATTAGCGTTGATTTGCCGACACCCGAAGAGCCTACAAAAGCGGCAGTGCTTCCTGGCCAAAAATAACGCCGCAGGGCTTCCGTTTCATTTGGCGTGATAACGATATCGACACCCGGCGCCACCGCCTCGGCTTCAGCGCGGCAGGTTTGTGTTTCCATGCACAGGTCTGCTTTGGTCAAAACCACAACGGGTAAGGCGCCGCTGTTCCACGCGACAGCCAGATAGCGTTCCAACCGCCGCAGGTTAAAATCCCGATCAAGCGCCATGCATATGAATATTGTATCTATGTTTGCTGCGATCACCTGCTCTTTGGCCTTTGAGAGGCGCACAAATGCGCTGCGCCTTGGGAGCACGCGCACAATGATGCCGTCGGGCTGTTTAAGCTGCACAAAATCCCCGACCGCCGGAAACAAGCCTTGCTGCAGCAGCAGGCCCGAAACGCGGGAATTAACCTCTCCCTGCCGCGTCATCACGCGCCAAATACCGTGCGCATGGCCGAAAACCCGGCCGGAAGCCAACCCTTCGCGCTGCGCGTCCTCTTCCATCGAAAGGGTCAGGCCGAGCGCTTGTGTGTCATTCTCCATTTTTTTAAAACCTCCATTAAAAAGTGTGTTGACCTTTTTGGGAGGCGTCTTTGTTTAAAAGCGTGCCTCCCTAACAGGGCACACTCTCTAAAGCGGGGGTTTTCATAACAAGTCTCCTTCTTCACCATGTTTTGGCTGATGACCAGCATCTTTTCAGCAAAAAATCTGCGCCCATAAAAACCAGCAACGGCAAATGGGCTATTTTATCACGCTTGTGCGTATATGCATTTTACTCAGAGCCACGTAGTCTTCCGCGTTCTGCATCGTTTTTGCGATTTCTTCATCCGTCAGCTCCCGCACGATGCGGTACGGATTGCCCATCACGAGGCTGCGCGGCGGTATCACCTTGCCGCCGGGTATCAGCGTGCCTGCCGCCACGATGCAGTTATCACCCACATTGGCCGCGTTGAGCACGACCGCACCCATGCCTATCAATGTGTTGCTGCCGATATCGCATGAATGCAGCACCGCGTTGTGGCCTATCGTCACATTGTCACCGACGATCATCGGCATGTTGTAATCGGTGTGCAGCACACTGCCGTCCTGCGCGTTTGTGCGCTTGCCGATGGTGATGCGCGCCATGTCGCCGCGCACCACAGCGCCCGGCCACAGGTTTGCGTCTTTGCCTATGCGCACATCCCCGATGACGACCGCGTTGGCGTGTACATATGCACCCGCGCTTATATCCGGCGTGATGCCGTTAAACTCATAAATCATGCTTCCTCCGTTTTTTCGGCTGCCGCGATGCCTATCGCGATCTCCAGCCTCTTTTTCTGCATGGCGCAGCCCACGGCATAAGGGCTGTAAATATCGCCGCCCGTGTTAAAGTTGGCCGCCGCGCAGCCGCCGCTGCAGTAGTACTTTGCCCAGCAGCGCGCACAGTCCTCCATGTTGTATATGCTGCATCTCTCAAACTGCGCCGAGATGTCTGCATCAAGCCCCTGCGCAAAAACGCTGCCCATGCAGTATTCTTCACGCCCGACGAACTGATGGCACGGGTAAATACCGCCCGCCGGTGCGACCGCCACATATTCCGTGCCCGCGCCGCAGCCGCGCACGCGTTTTTTCATGCACGGCCCCGCGTCAAGATCCACCATGAAATGAAAGAACGTAAAACCGTTTCCGCCCTTTCTGCGCCGCACATATTCAGCCGAAAGATTATCATACTCCGCAAAAACCAAAGGCAAATGCTCTTGCCGGATGGCGTTTCGTGCTGCAGTCACCACCGGCTCTATCGACACGCCGCCATAGCCCATGTCCGCAATGTGCAGCACATCCTGCGCAAAATCAAGGTTGTCCGCCGTGAATGTGCCGCGCACATAGTATTCGCCCTTACGTGCTCCGAGCAGTTTTTTGGCGTTTGCCGCCACGCGCGCGTAGCTGCCCCTGCCGTCCGCCGTTTTGCGCACGGCATCGTGCACATGCGGCCGCCCGTCTATGCTGACCACCACATTGTCCATCTGCGCGTTGATGTAGCTGATCATCTCATCGGTCATATGGTAGGCGTTGGTGGTCACGGTGAATCGGAAATGCTTGCCGTGCCGCCGCTCCAGGGAGCGCGCGTATTTCACCGTCTGTTTGAGTACATCAAAATTCATCAGCGGTTCGCCGCCGAAAAAATCGATCTCAAGATTGCGCCGGCTGCCCGAAACGCCAACCAGAAAATCAATGGCTGCCCGCGCCGTCTCTGCGGACATCAGCCCCCGCCGTCCGGCAAACGCGCCGCCATCCGCAAAGCAGTAGGCGCAGCGCAGGTTGCAGTCGTGCGCGAGGTGCAGGCACATGGCTTTGACTATGGCCGAAGGCTCCTTCTCGTGTTGCTCCGGCTGCGAAAACAACAGCCCTTGCTCCCGCAAGGCGCGGATTTCATCCATCATGGCGCCGCCGCCGCGCAATGCCGCGTCCACGTCGCCGCCAGCTGCTTCGAGCCGCTCCAATCCGCAAAGCGCCTCAAACGCCGCCTCATCGGCCATATGCACGCTGCCCGTTTCGACATCCAGCACAAAGCGCTTATCGCCGCATGCAAATGTGTGTATCACCGGTTACCCTCTCTTATATATAAAAAGCCCATACAACAAAAAAGCGACACAAAGGCCGCAGTTTGTGTATCCGTATGCCGCCCTTTACCTTTGTTTTTTCTCACAGCGCTGGTTCGCAAGCGTGCACGAGGTTTTGCAGGCCGACTGGCACGAGGTCTGGCATTCGCCGCAGCCCGTCTTTCCGGTCTTGTTCTTAAGGCTGCCTTTGACAACCGTTTTTAAGTGTTTCATGTTCCCTCCAAAAGTATAAACAAACTACGCCACGATTATATAATAACCGGCGCGCAGTTTGCAACTCTTTATATCTGCTAGGCCTTTGCGCGGCCGAGCGGCGCGCCCCGCTTTTTGGGCTTTGGGGCTTTGCGGCCGATGCGCGTGAAGTTCGCGAGGATGATGGAGAACACCATGCCCACAAGCAGCCCCATCAGCATATCCGAGAACAGCAGCGCGACGTTTCCGAAAATACCCTCTATCAGCGAAAACACAAGATAGCTCAGCAGTATGAACATCATGCCCGAAAACCCGCCCGTGAGCCACTGCTTTTCGGCCATCCCTTTGACCGCGAAATACGCCGCCGCCATGATGCCCGCGATCTTGATGATCTGGTTGACCGGCGCAATGACGTTATCGCCGATCCCCGTTTCCTTGATGATCAGCGCGAACAGCAGTATGGCCGCGACGGTGAACACCATGGAGACCAAGGTGCCCTTGAGCGCGCGCTTGATGATGCCCGCAAGCACCGGCTTTTTTGCGCTTTTCTCCGCCACATTCGCATTCATACACACATCCCCTTTCACTTACGATATAGATATGAAGGGACGGCCGGATTTATGACGGGGAGGGCGGCAGGAAGTGCTAAGCGAGCTCATTCAAAAGATTTCTACATTCTTCACTTAAAATAAACCAACTAACGTCCCAGTCTTTTTCATTGTAATGATTACATTCAAAAAACTCGAGATTTTCAAATATTTTTATCCTTTTAATAATTTTATCTTTTTCATTCATTTCAAAATCGAATTCTTTTATTATTGATGAAGCTAAAGATTTATAGTCAAAGCAATCTATTATTCCTCCATAATTATCTAGTATTTTAAGCAAACGTTTATTAAAAGGATCATTTATAGCAGCTTTTTTTATTGTTATCTTATTATCTAGTATTCTTTTTATAATACTATCATCAATTTCATTTAATTTTCCGACATAATATTCATAATATGGTAAGCAAAAAATGAAAAGATCATTCAATATTATAAATTCATCATCACCTAATTTAAGTTTAAAATGTATTATGCTGTTTCTTATAGAATTCAATCTTTCTAGCTTAGATATATATATACTGGATAGTTTGTCATCTCTTAAAAAATAGGCAAGTCTCTTAATTGCATCTAAAAAGCTCACTGTACTTGGAATTTCGTCTTTTGTTGATTCAATATATTCAAATAATGTTTGATTAGCCTCAATTGCTTTTCTATATAGATTCATTAGCTTCTGATCTGAAAAATTAAATATCATAAAATCATTGTATTCAAACAGTTTTGTTTTAAAGAATAACTCTAAAGCAGAATGCAAATTCAATACATATAATCTGTAGTTTTTAAAGTCGCATTCCCCATCAAATATCTTTTTTAAGGCATCGAAAGCAGTTAAATAAGCAGCCCCAGCATTTTCATTTAAACTAATATTGAACATACTATTCTTCATTCCCTTGAATAATCTGGTCCAAAAGAGCATCCACCGAAACATCAAAAACGCGCGCAAACGCAGCAAGCTCAATATCGGTCACAAAACGATGCCCGCTTTCGATGCGCTGCACAGCGTTTTTGTCGATATCCAGCCCAATGATCTGAAGTCTGTCAGCAAGTTCACGCTGCGATACCTTCGGGCTCATTGCCTTGCGAAGTTATGCAATCTTTATTCCGCAAATATTGTTCCTGTTGCCAGCATATTTATTTTTAAACATAACAGCCTCAAAACCATTGACATTGCACCCTTGTAAGCTCGTTGATATCATTTTTTTGTCGCAACAAGAAAAAGCTTGAGAAGCGCATACGCGTCTTTTCGCTGCGTGCTTGTGCATTGAGAAAGCGCCGAGATGATCAGTCTTGTTTCATCGGAAGATGATTCATCCTTCTTGCCTAAAAGCAGCTCATTCGGGGACATCTTGAGAAGCGTACAGATAGCCAGCATCGTTTTGATGGACATGCCTGCCTGTCCGCGTTCTATGTCCGCGCAAAACTTTGGAACGCGCCCGATGCGCTCGGCAAAACTCTCTTGCGAAAGCCCAAGCGCTTTTCTTTGCCTCCTGATCCGCTCACCCACAGCTTTGCGGTCATAATCTTTCATGATGCACTCTCCGTTATTATGAGTTCTTAACTACTATTATGCAGGAATTTTTAATTGACATTAATGAGTTTTTAATGTAGTATATTTAATAGTTTTTAGCTCAATATGCTAAGCATAGAGGTTGTATGAGAAAAAAGCATCATAATGCACTTTTAAGAGAACACGCAAAACTCAGCAGTATGGTAGATGAAGTGATTAAAAACGGCTCCTTCGCGCTCAACCGCGAATCCATCTTAAAACAAAGCCGCAAGGTAGACAAATTGCTGATAAAACACGCATACCCTAAACAGCGCCAATTATATTAGTTTGTTTATTGATTGGTTTGGGGGCTCACTTTGGCGCCCCCCATGATACCCAAAATGCCGCGCTCAGCGGCATTTTATAACGCGGGTTTCCAAAGGGCAATGCCCTTTGGCGGGGGTGCGGGGGCAGCGCCCCTGCAAAAAAGGAATAGCTTAAAAAAACCCTAGTCCTCAGACCTGTCGCGTAGGCCGAGCACCTCCTCGCCCCAGTCGCGCAGCTTGTACTTTTGTATCTTGCCGTTCGCCGTCATCGGGAACGATTCGACAAACCTGACATAGCGCGGCGTTTTGTGCTTGGAAAGGCCGTCACGCACGAAAGCCGCAAGCTCGCCTTCGGTAACTTCTGCACCCGGCTTTTTGATAACGCACGCCAAAGCCTCTTCGCCGTACTTCTCGTCCGCCACGCCCACCACTTGCACATCGCTCACCGCAGGATGCGTGTATAAAAACTCCTCGATCTCTCGCGGATAAATGTTCTCACCCCCGCGAATGATCATATCCTTCAATCGGCCGGTGATCTTGTAATAGCCGTTTTCGTCGCGCACGCCAAGATCGCCCGTGTGCAGCCAGCCGTCGGGGTCGATCACCTGCGCCGTCGCCTCGGGCATCTTGTAATAGCCTTTCATCACATGATACCCGCGCGTCACGATCTCTCCCACCGAGTTCGGCGGCACGTCTTTGCCCGTCTCCGGGTCGATGACCTTGGCTTCAACATTTGGGTACGCGCGCCCTACGGTGGAGACGCGGATATCAAGCGGGTCGTCAACGGTAGACTGCGTGATGCCGGGGGATGATTCGGTCTGGCCGTATACGCTGGTGATATGGCGCATGTTCATGCGTTCCGCCGCCGCCTTCATGACCTCGACAGGGCAGTTCGAACCAGCCATGATGCCCGTGCGCAGATGCGATAAGTCGTACTTTTCAAAATCGGGGTGCTGAAGCATGGCGATGAACATCGTCGGCACGCCGTGGAACGCCGTGCACTTCTCGGAATCTAAAACATGCAGCACGTTGACGGGATGGAAATGGTCAACGAACACCATCGCGGTATCGTTGGTGATGGCAGCCATCACTCCCAAAACACAGCCGAAGCAGTGGAACAGCGGCACGGTGATACACAGCCTGTCTTTTTCGGTAAAAGCCATCGACTCGCCGATGATCTTGCCATTGTTGATGATGTTATAATGCGTGAGCATCACGCCCTTGGGGAAACCGGTGGTGCCCGATGTGTACTGCATGTTGATAACGTCGTGCGGGTCAAGAGACGCCTGCAATGCGGCGCGCTGCTCTTCCGGTACGTTATCGGATAACCGCAGCACATCATCCCAGGTGTACATGCCCGGTTTTTTTTGCTCATCGAGGAAAATGACGGTTTTGAGGAACGGCAGTTTTTCGGAATTCAGCCTACCGGGCGCGCTGGTCTTCAGCTCCGGGCATACGGCGTAGATATGATCCACATAGCTGTTGTCTTTCGTGCCGCCCATCATAATCAGCATGGCCGCGTCCGACTGCTTGAGCAAATACTCAAGCTCGTATTTTTTGTAGTTGGTGTTGACGGTGACGAACACGGCGCCTATCTTGGCTGTCGCAAACTGCGTGATGACCCACTGCGGGTAGTTGGTCGCCCAGATGGCTACATGGTCTCCCTTTTTGATGCCCATTGCCATCAGCCCCCGCGCCGCTTTGTCGCATTCGGCCGCGAACTGCGCTGTGGTATAGCGCAGCCCCTCGAAAGGATGCACGCTGCATTCCCTGTCCGGAAACGCCCGCGCTTTTTCATCGAGCCAGTCGCCTATGGTCATGTTGATGAATTCCGGCATACAAATCCCCCTTATTGGCCAATACTTTGATGTTGACCTCTTATGAAACAAAAAAGCCCTTATCCCTACAGAGACGAAAGGCTTTCGCGGTACCACTCTGCTTGCGGCCTTGTTGGCCGCCAGCTCAAAATCGGGGCTGCTTGCCCCGTGCCCAACCAACGCATGGACACCTCGTCAAAGCCTACTTTGGTTTTCAGCCCTGCGGCTCCGGGGCGAGGGCACATTCCGCCCGCGTCCGCCTCGCACCATCCGGCGGCTCTCTTGACGCGTCTGCAGGAACGCTGCTTTCCCTTCACAGCCATTTTTGTATATTTAAATCAATTATATGCGCGCGGTTTTTGGCTGTCAACCGCCAAAGTTTGCTTCAGGCTCTTATGCTGCATCAATGAAAGGTTATTGGCGTTTTTTACTGCCGCTGGCTTGGCTCAATTTGCCGCGCAGCTCAAACCGCCAAAGGCGCAGCAGCGCAGTAATGATCAGAAAAACAGCAAAAACAGTGCGCAGCAAACTGCCGTCAATAGCAGCTGCCACAAAATAGCCACCTGCGGCGCCGATACATCCAAACAGAGTCAAAAACAGCATGGGTTTAAACCGTACGTTTTTTTGCCTGATGTGTGAAATAAGCGCCAGCGCGGCCATCGGCAGATACGCAAACAGCGTCATGCCCTGCGCGCTGTGCTGGCTTTGCCCCATCAGCAGTGTCAGAGCAGGTATCAGCACGATGCCGCCGCCCAGCCCCATGCCCCCGACGATGCCGAAAGCGGCGCCCAGCAATGCGTATATCAAATCAGCATCCAGATTCCCGAGATGAGCATCAGCAGCGTGAAGATATTATTCAGCAGCCGTAATGCAACGCGCCCCAAAAAAAATGCGCCAAGCAGGCCGCCCAAGGCCGCACCGCCGCAAAGCCAGAGCGTGTCCACAAGCGGCACATGCCCTCCTGAGCCGTAAAGCGCTGCTGAAACGACGGAAATGGGCAATATCACGGCGATCGATGTCGCATGCGCCCGGCGTTCGGCTGTCCCTGTCCGCTCCAGCCCTTCCACAACAGCAATGCCTCCCCCCGAACCCAATAACCCTGCGATTAAGCCCGAGACCGCGCCCACGGCGGCATGCTTCATTTCTTTTTTCATCATGCACCTCTGCCGTTATTCTTTACGCATGAGCTTTTTGCTATTCTTCGTTCACGCGTCATCATCTTAAGCTGTATATTTTCAATTTGGAGAAGAAACCCTTGCCTTTTTTCATTGGAACGGATTGTTGCAGGGGCTGTCTCTGTGCTATAATCGGTCTGATGGATAAATACGGTGTTTCGCTGCGCTCTTTGAGCGAAAACAAAATACGTGAACTTTCGCCGCTGCTGCTCGCATATATCGGCGATACGGTTTTTGATCTGTATGTCCGCGCGTATCTTGTGAAGAATAAGATGGGGCGCATAACGCAGCTGCACTCTCTCGCTTCCGGCGTTGTCAGCGCACGGTCACAGGCGCAGGCAGCACAGCTTTTGCTCCCTCTGCTTAATGAGCGCGAAACGGAAATCTTCCGACTTGGGCACAACGCCAAATCCGCGCCGCCCAAAAATGCGAGCCGGGAGGACTATACGCTCGCAACGGCTATTGAAGCGGTGATAGGCTATCTGTATCTCAAAGGCGATACAAAGCGAACGGACAGGCTGTTTGAAGCCATCATTTCGCATTTTTTCGGGGAGGAAACATATGCCTGAAGTCAAGCAGTTTGTGCGGCTCATATCGCATACGCCTGATGCAGAGAAACTCGCAGCCATGGGCGCAAAGCTTTGCTACAGCGCGTCGGGCATTGGTGATATTGAGGCCGGCCTTTCGCCCGAAAATGCAAAAGGTTTCATCGAGCGCATTGTTGACCTTGGGCATCTTTCGACCATAGAACACGCCAGCTTTACTTTTGGCATCGAAGGCATCTCGCGCACGCTTCTCGCGCAGATCACACGCCACCGCATCGCCAGCTTTTCGGTGCAGTCTCAGCGGTATGTGAGCTATTCAGAGCAGGGCTTTGGCTACATCGTCCCGCCCGCGATCCGCGCGCTTGGCATTGAGGCGGTGGCAAAATACGAACAACAGATGCGCACCATACAGCAGTGGTATGATGAATGGCAGCAGGCGCTTGGCGGCAAAATCGAGCACACCAATGAAGATGCACGGTTCGTGCTGCCCGGCGCGTGCGAAACGCGTATGCTGCTGACCATGAATGCGCGTGAACTGCTTCACTTTTTCTCTCTGCGCTGCTGCAACCGCGCCCAGTGGGAGATTCGGGAGCTCGCATGGTCTATGCTCAAGCTTGCAGCAAGCGCGGCGCCCGCGCTGTTTAGTGCCGCAGGCCCGGCCTGTGTGCGCGGCGCATGCGCAGAGGGCAGCAAAACCTGCGGGCGCATCGGTGAAATGCGAAATAAACAGCAGTCAATCGTGAAAGGCACTGAATAAATGGATATCATCTACGGCAGAAACGCGGTCAAAACCGCCATACGCCAGAACCGCTCTATAGACAAGCTCATCGCATCCAAGGAACTTAACGATCCAAGCGTGCGTGAAATTTTAGCGCTTGCGGCACAGAACCACATCGCCATCGTGCGCGCAGACAGACGCAAATTAGACAGCCTTGCCATGCCGTTCGGCCATGACGGCCGCCCCGCCAACCACCAGGGTGTTGTCGCGGTGGTCGCCGCAAAAGATTATGCCACCCTTGACGAAATATTAAGCCTCGCGCAGCAGCGCGGCGAACCGCCGTTTATCGTGGTGCTCGACGGCATCACAGACGAAGGCAACTTAGGCTCCGTGATACGCAGTGCGGAGGTTTTGGGTGCGCACGGCGTGATCTTGGGGAAACGGCGCAGCGCATCACTTTCTGCGGCGGCATACAAAGCCTCTTCCGGCGCTGCCGAGACGCTGCCTGTTGCCAAGGTCACCAACCTGATTGCCGCGATCGATGAGCTCAAGAGCAAAAACGTGTGGATAGTGGGTGCCGATACACAGGGCAAGGATGCGGCGGATATAGACATGAAAGGCGCTATTGCCATCGTGGTGGGTTCGGAAGGCGAGGGCATCTCCCGGCTGGTGCGTGAGAACTGCGATTTTCTCGCACGCATACCGATGAGGGGGCAGACCGGCTCTTTCAACGCCGCTGTTGCGGCAGCGCTGCTGATGTACGAAAAAACAAGGCAGGACGCGCGTGTATGATCATAGACGGATACAACGTGATATTCGCATGGGGGCCTCAAACACAAAACCTTGAGGACGCACGCCAAGGCTTGTTGGATGTTCTTGACGACTATGCGGGCTATACCGGCGAGCAGATCACGGTGGTTTTCGACGGTTACCGCACAAAGCGCCCTTCGAGCGAATTGCAGCACGGGCTGCTCAAAGTTGTTTTCACAGCGTTCGGAGTGACGGCCGACACATATATACAGCGTCTGGTCAGGGAAAGCAGCTTGCCTCAGAAGGTGGTCACGGGGGATTATCTTGAGCAGTTGTCAGTTTTTTATTCAGGCGCAGAGCGTATCACGCCGACAGAATTCAAAGAGCTTATCGTAACCGAGCGTGAAAAGCATGTCTCTCTGCTGCATAAGAGCTCTCTTGAAGGCCGCGCACTGAAAAAACGCCTGGATCTGGATGCCATATCTGTTGAAAAAACAACCTGATCTGCACCAGGGTGTAAGCTGCACCGCTTGACGCTCTTTGGGACAACCGTTATAATAAAATGGCAATCAAATATGAGCAACCGTGCAGGAGGGCAAAGCTTGACAACTTTGGGAAGCCCATCACTTACAGAAACTTATTCAAGCTACGAGAATATGACGGACGAAGCTGTTGCCGAACTTGCACGCGGTTTTGACGGCAGTGCTATGGAGTTTTTGCTCAATAAGTACAAAAACTTCGTACGTGCCAAAGCGCGTTCTTATTTCCTTATCGGCGCTGACAGGGAAGATATCGTTCAGGAAGGGATGATCGGCTTATACAAAGCTGTCCGCGATTTCCGGCCGACCAAACTGACTTCTTTCCGTGCATTTGCAGAACTTTGTATCACGCGGCAGATCATCACCGCTATCAAAACAGCTACCCGTCAAAAGCACCGGCCCCTCAATTCATATATATCGCTCAACAAGCCCGCCTATGATGAGGAATCAGACAGGATGCTCATTGATGTGATCTCAAGCACAAAAATATCCAACCCCGAAGAGATCATCATCGGTCGCGAAGACTATTCTTCAATAGAAACAAAGATGGGCAAGATCCTCTCGCCTCTTGAGATGCAGGTTTTGCGAAAATATATAGAGGGCAAATCATATTTTGAAGTTGCGGAGGAACTCTGCCGCAGCGTCAAATCCGTTGACAACGCACTGCAGCGCGTTAAAAACAAGCTGGAAAAACTGGTTTCCACCGGAAGCGCAGACTGATACCCATACTGAATATGTTCAAACTCCGAAACCGCCGTCCACGCCGAGAATCTGCCCGGTGATGAAGGCGGCTTTTTCTGATGCGAGAAAGACGGCCGCTTCAGCGACATCCAGAGCCGTCCCAAGCCTTGCCAGCGGCGTCTGTGCCGCAAGCTCAGTTTTATCCGCTTTGCCAAGCCCGCTTATCATATCCGTATCTATCACGCCGGGCGCGATGCAGTTGACGCGTATCCCGCTTTGGCCGGTTTCTTTTGCAAGCGCACGCGTCAAACCGATGACCGACGCTTTAGCTGCCGAGTAGTGCACCTCGCAAGACGCGCCTACACTGCCCCAGACGGAGGAAATATTGACGATGCAGCCCTGCCTGCGCGAGATCATGTGGGGCAGCACAGCCCGGCAGCAGTAAAACACGCCGTCTGCATTGACCGCAAACATGGCGCGCCATTCCTCTTCGGTTATATCGCAAAAAAGCTTTTGCTGAGCCGTTCCTGCATTGTTGACAAGCACATCAATGTGCCCGAACACCTCAAGAACCTTACCGACCATGGCCTGCACCTGGCTGTTATAAGAAATATCGGCGCAGACAGCCAACGCGCGCCCACCCTGCTGGGCGATAACAGCACAGAGCGCGTCTGCAGCGTCCTTGCTTTTATGGTAATGCACCGCCACGCAGCAGCCTTCAGCGGCAAACAACTGCGCCGTCGCTTTGCCAATGCCCGTTGCCGCGCCTGTCACCAGCACCGTTTTCATAAAACCGCTCCTTAACCCATCTCGTCAAGCGTCAGTGAAAAACTCGGCACGAAAGTGGCCATAAAGTATTTGACCTCAGGCCTATCCATCCTGCTGATGGCCTTTTCGATGGTTTTTTTGGCTTTGGTGAATTCAGTGTTGCCTGCCGAGAGTTCTTCTACGCATTTCAGATAAGCGCAGATTTTGTCCGCCGCTTTGACCAACGCGTAGGCTTCGGCGTCCTGTTCACGGTGCAGTATGAGTGCCTCAAAGTCATCCCTTACCGCTTTGGGCAGCATGCTGACAAGTTTTTGTTCCGCAATGCTTTCGATCTCTTTATAGGCTGTTTTGATCTCAGGGCTGAAATACTTGATGGGGGTCGCGAGGTCTCCTGTGATCACTTCGCCCGCTTCGTGGTAAACCGCGAGTGCCATGACGCGCTGGGTGTCCACGCTGCCGCTAAAAAGCCTGTTTTTGATCACCGCCAGTGCATGTGCGATCATTGCCGCCTGCAGCGAGTGTTCCTGGATATTCTCTTCACGCGTGTTGCGCATGAGCCCCCAGCGCTTGATGTGTTTCATCCGCGCCATGTAGCTGAAAAAATGGGACATAACATCGCCTCCACGCTCATTGTAGCGGATTTATACACTTGCTGCAACTGCTTTGCGAGACGATGGCCTGCTGCACTTTTTATTTTCCTTCTTATTCTTGATGTTCCATATGAAGATCAGCTGCGCCAAGTGAATCCAGATGACGCCAGATATGATCTTTGAGCGCCTTCCGGTATGCGTCTTCGTTTTGCCTCAGCACATGGTATAACTCATTTTTATACCGATAAGTCCCGTCCTCATTCTTTTTGCTCAGCAACAACCCATAGATGATATGAAGCGCCTGCCTTGCATTGGGGTCATCCAAATAATCCGCCAGCTGCCCGTTGGGCACTTTGTCAAGAGGAGCGATCCTGTCAGGGTCTGCGCCGATATGATAATATGCGCTGGCTTCCTGAAAATGTTCAAGTGCAAAATTGTGAATCTCCCGGTAAAGCGCGGGTGCATGCGAGGCAATCACGCGGACGGCTTCCAGCCAGCTTGTACCCGATGTCTTCACATGGACTTTTCTTCCTGTGTGCTCGCCGATGATGCCGAAAACTTTAAATTTGTCGCTCCCTGAATGGATGCTCAGCTTATATCCAAAATGCCGCGCAACTGATTGATGCACCTTAAATTCCGATTCAAAAACAGCGGTGTCTCCGATATAGTCGATCCCTTTTTGAAATTCCCCGCTGAACCGGGGCGCCATGCTCGCCACCGCAACTCCGCGCTTTTTGAGCTCAGAAGCGACTACAAAGTGCGCCTCAGGCGATGTCGTGCAATATGTTTCGTCGATCGACACCTCAAAATCAATATCCCTTCCGCATGTATTGATGATACGGTGGAAGATATCTTCCGTAAAGCTGATGGCTTCATGGTAAGTCAGCACGATCGATTTTATATCACCGCTGCTGATAAACAAACGGTTGTCTTCAACAGTAAATGTCCTGTCCGAGTAGGCAGTTTCATAGCAGGCTCGTATTGAATCCGGCAAATCCTCATACTGTTTATCAATAAAATCACGGCTTTGGCCATGCAGATCGTTACGGATATGCTGGGAACAATCCAGCGTGATCATTGTATAACCGCAGTCAAGCGCACTTTGTATCTCTTCCTCTGTTTTAAGGTGATCACCGTCAGCGCCGTAACCTTCCTGCCAGTCCTCCTGGAAGACTGAAAAAGCCGCGTCACACAATACCTCTTTGAAGCTGCGTTCAGTCAGTGTGATCTCGCGTACGGATTGCTGTGCGAGTATCGGGAAAAGGTCTTTGCCTCGGATGCTGTCGATATGCCCTGGAGCAGCTATACCCAGCCTGTCACCAAATCCGAACGTAAAATCAGCACCCTTGTGGCTTTTTGGTTTGGTAAACGGGAAAATCTCCATCAAGCAAAAGCCGTTATGCGTGTTCAATTCGCACAGCAATGCCGATCTTCCGTCAACGCGGATCTCTTCACCTTGGAAACCGCTAAACATTTCTTTTCCGACGACCACAAGCCGCTTCTCGCTGTCCGTCGTGCGGGCAATAAAAAAGCTGCAGTCTCCGATCTTATGCACAGAGTTTGGGTAAACCGAAGTGAAAAATTGTGACATGTTATCTCCTCCTTAGCTATTGTAGGGAAAGCGTGCGCTTGGTACAACTTATCTTGTGTCTTAAAAGCGCTGAATCCAATGAGATGATAGCGGCTTACGCCAACAGCCAACAAAGACCGTCAGCTGCATTGACCATAACGACATGACGGTGACTTGCTCATGCGTTTGTTTAGGCATCGCCATTAATATGGCTTCATCATGAAGCAAGCTCATTGTAATATTAGGGAGCACTCACCGGGGCTTGGGGATAATGCCTCGGAGACGGTCAGGAGACTCAGAAGTAATAGGATCTTTGATCGGGGAAAAATCCAGCCCGTCGTAGAGACTGAGTATAAAGCGCAGCGTATTGACCCCTGAAAGCCCTTCGATGTCATGTTTTTGCCCCTTGATATAGACTGCGTTCATGATACGGCATGAATCCTTATCAGTGATATAAAATTTGTGTTTTTGGCTGCAGTCAGCATGGTAGCGTATGCCGTGGTCGGACATCATAATGATGATGCTCTGTGGATCATTTTTTATGATTGTATAAAAGCTCGCCATGAAATGTTTATTGACGAATTTGTACTGATCCAAGTATATTTTTGTGTCTCTCCAATTGCGGCTGTGGCTGGATTTTATCAGGCCGCCATATTCGTTGAATACAAAGGGCACGTGGGAAGCAGACATATAGCTGTATATCACGCGCGGTGTGGTGTAAACATAATTGGCAGGGTTTTCAAAATAGTCAAAGACCGCAAGCCGTTTATTCGCACGATTTCTAAGCTTGTGTTTCTTGTACTCTTTGGAGCTGCGGATGTAATCCGAGGGGTAAAACCCCCATTCATTAAGAGCCTCTGTGTGCACATTTGATGAAAATTGCATGCTCTGGCTTTCGAGAAGTTCCAAGACCTCTGCGGATATGGCGTTGTCATAAACGGCGGGCTCACTGCCGGCCAAGATGGCCTGGTAAGCCTTTTTCCCGGCCTTTGATTTGAGGCTGACGTTGCCCTTAAAGTATTTATTGCTGGTCGACATCTGAAACTGGGAATAGCCAAGATCAGAAAAGACCTTGAACAGCTTGGCCTTGGAAATGGCTTTTAGGCACTTGCTTTTTGAATACCGCCTTGAGATATAGTCAAGATTGAGCATATCGCAGATGGAATGCGTGGTCTGGTTATCGGTGGCGTAACTCTCTCTCGAGATATTAAACCCCATCATATCAAGAAAATCATTAAACTCTCTGGCATCATAGCCGTAATACTTGGAAAGCATATCAAAAGAGCTGTATTCGTCTACAATGAAGAAATAAACGTTTGGCTTGCCGAAAGGCTCCTGCTTGGGTTCGGCTGCAATTTCCGGTTCGGATGTGGCTTCGGTGAGAGACATCATGGCCGCCGGCTGCGTATCAACGGATACCTTCTTAGGCACATCAAATCCAAAACCAAACTGCGTATTCAGCACAGATTTGAGGACATCCGCACCGTCAAGGCCGGTAATGTCCCCAAGATCGTCCCTGCCGCCCGTATAGGCGGCAAAAAAAGTATCGACAGACTGCGCATAAGTGGTTTCAGGGCCGTTCCAAAGGGCTTTGTTTGCTTTGACTCCGTGATCCGAAAGAACGAGGATGACCGCATCAGGGTCGTTTTCGATAACGCCTTCCATCGTCTCCACGATACGCCCGCAGATATATTCGTATTGTTCAAGGAAATATCGGGAATCCGACCAATTCATGCTGTTGGCCTCGTCCACAGGCTCTCCGTTGATATCGTAGATAAAAGGCGCATGCGGCGAACAGATGTAGCTGAAAGTCAGGGCATTTTCGAAACCATAGCTTTCGGGAAGCGTATAGTGGGTCAGTATCTCGTCGAAAAGATCGTAATTAGAGGGTAATATTCCAAGCGCATCAATCAGGGGCGCAAAAAGAGTCCGGTCGAGGATCACTTCGAGTGTGGTTCTGCCATCCTCGGTCACCCGGTATTCCTTGCTCCTGCCGTATTGGAAACGCGGCTCAAAATCGAGAAAACCGTTGACCTCCGTTTCATATAAGTGATAACCCATTTGTTCCATGAGAGTAAAAAACCTTGCATTCCGGAACTGTTCTCGGCAGGCAAAATAACCGTCCGTGTCGTAGTCAAAAGCATAGTCAAAATTGAACATGCCGGAAAGGCTTTCCATGGTGAACTGTTTATTGTTGGTGCTTTCATCGGAAATGGTGAATCCAAGCGCGCGCATCTCATCGTAGAATCCGGTGTTGTCGTATCCGAAAACCTCCTGCATGCATTGCGTGCCGGCAAGTTCATCGAAAACGAAGATATAAAAGTTCGGAAGCTCTGCAGCTTCCGTAGGTATTTCGATCTCTTCAAGCGAAGCTGCTTTGGCTGCCGCTGTTTGCGAAAGACGATGATTTTCGATAAACTGAGGAACCGAAACGGCGATGTTAAAAACGATCAGAGCGGCAGCGACGCCGGCCACGATGAATTCTATCTTTCCAGCGGTGCTTTCACCGACGAATCGGATAATAACAAAAAAGCTGGCCGCCACCACTGCAGCGCTGATCAACAGGACAGCGGCGTACCCCAGCGCAGCTACCAGCATGCCGGCGTTTGCCATAATAGCCATGACAATACCGGAGAGCAGGGCAGCTTTCCGTGATGCTTTGAGGGTGATCCGCAGTATGAGGTATAAAAGCCAGCCGATAGCTGATAAGACCAGAAGCGGCAAAACGATTTCTCCGAAAGGGAGTTCTGTGAGATTGCTGATAAAAAGATAAAACATTGAAAGCCCTGTGCAAAAAGCGATGAAAACGAGATCAATCAATGTTTTGATCACGCATGTATACGCGCCTTTAACGGGGCTTTCTGATTGATCGCTTTTAAACATTTTGATCCTCCGTTCGAGCGCTGCATCTGCCAGTTGTGATTTTGTCCCTCTTAAAAGCTTTTGCTTTCTATGCAGGAAGGCCTATTAAACCATATTTAGATACATTAATATAAACATGCTCATAAATTATAAGAGGTTTTGAGCATTCCTGTCAATACAAAACGGCACTGATTGGCCTATACCGAGTGAGACAACCGCTTAAATCTTTTGTGTATTTTTTTCTTTTATGCCAAGAATGGATCTTGCAGCGGCTATGCGCCGGAATATTTCGTACAACGCGATAGAGGCCGCCAGGGAGCCCACGCATACAGACATATCTACCATATCAGGGAACAAGAAATAGCCACTGCCGTTTCCGCCTCATCTGCATGAACAAAATGTGTACTCAATGAGTCATCCCTGTCTGTCGGATACCAAAACTCTCTGACTGAACGGTGCCATTCCACAACACTCGCAAAACCCGGCAACTGGAATCTTTTGAAAAATTCCTGAATCGCCGATTCCAGCATCCACAGATGCCCGTGATTGTTGACAAGAATGATCTTTAGCTAATAGGTTTCGTATTATATTTATAATGGATACAATTACAAATCATTGATTCAAGAGACTAAGTGTGCACCCAAAATCTTATCCGTTTCATTACGCTACATCCAAATATTACAGGAAAAAAAGGTAAGCGCCTGGTCCTTGATAGCCATCCAAAAAAGTACCAATTCATGCGGAAAATCCGTTGCAACCATAATTTTTTTTTACTCTGACTCTTCTTCACAAATACTTAGAGTGGGCAAAGCAGTCCCAAAAACATTCAATAAAATCAATCTAAGCTGAAACGGTCTTGAATTGTCGACTCCTTTACTGCTTAGCTCCGAAATCATCACACAGACCCCCTTTTAATCAATTCAATAATGGTATCAACCATTGAGGTCAGTATCAGGAAGCAACTCGTTGCACCTGCATCAAGCACACCGCGCGAGCGTTCACCGAGCCGACTTGCCCAACCAATTCTTGCCACCGTATCCTTTGTGGACGCCAGCCAGCCTCAGCGCCTTTTTTCAAAGCCTCAAGTGTTGATGGGAAATCATTGCTTTCAGAAAATGCAGTATAATAATACTTCCATTTCGAGTGTACGATTATCATGAGTGGAGTATAACTAACATAATATATAATTCGTCATGTATACTTTTTTAAACTCGTGCCTTCCTGACTTGGCAAGCCCCGCTCTATTTCTCTTCTCGTTTCAAGTCTCATTATTCCCAGGCGGCTCAGAGTGTTTCTTTTTTGCTTCTTATTTCCTCTTTACAGGTTTTTCGCTTTCCGGTTTTGCCGTTGCAGGCTCTGTGAATTCGGGCTCTATGAACTCGGGCTCTGCGAGTTCAGTCGCTGCGGTTTTGGCTCAATGTTCTTGCATTCTTCAGTTCCAAGCTGTAAGGTTTCAAGCTCTGCGCTTTCGTTGGTTTCTATTTCTTCTGTTTCTGCCTCGGCAGCTTCAGATTCGGCTGCAAGCGCATCATCTTGCCCGAGCTTAAACCTGCACCATTTCTATGAAATGATCTGCCTGGGCGGCAAGCTCTTCTGATGAAGTTTGCCTGCTGTGCAATGGCTGAACTGCTTTGCACGACCGCGGAAAGCTGCTCAATACCGCTGTCTATTTGTGTGATTCCTGAGGCCTGCTCGTTGGAGGCTGCCGAATTTTCGCCTGAAAGAGCAACGATTTTTTGTATGCTTTGCACGATTTGCTCCAGCGACACAGCAGCGGGTAGTGCCGCATTAATCAGCGCTTTCTTTCTTTGATGCGTTCTTTGACTTTAATAATTATCCTAATAGCCTGATTTTTTTATTCCCCTTGACAACACAGCGATGATGATAATAACACCTTTAATGATTTGCTGCGGATACACCGGAACGCTAATGAGGTTCATTATATTACCAATTAGACCAAGTACTAATACGCCGACTACAGTATTGATTATCTTCCCTTTTCCGCCGCTCAAGCTCGCGCCGCCAATTACACAGGCAGCCAGCGCATCAAGTTCTAGGCCCTCACCTGTTTTGGGTACCGCCACACCAGACCGCGCCGTGATGATGATTCCCGCAAATGCACACAGCAACCCTGATATCTGATAAGCGACGAACTTATATTTTGCAACCTGAATTCCGGATAGCTTAACGGCATTTTCATTACTGCCCGTGGCAATTGTTAGTCTCCCAAAACTAGTATACCTGAAAATATACCAGAACAGCAAAGTGACCGCCAAACCTACAAGTATAGGCCATGGAAGTTCTATGCCCGGGATTTTATCGCTACCAAACCCAATCAGCGCATTATTTGTCGGCAGGCTGGGATCCAGACGTACCGGCTCGCCATTGGTAATCACATAGGCCAGTCCTCGTCCTATCGTCATCATAGCCAAAGATGCGACAAAAGGAGCAACATTGAAAACAGCAACGAGCATGGCTGTTATGCTGCCAAAAACTATACCCGCAACTAAAGAGATAAGTATTGCCAAAATTAATCCCCAGCTCTCCATTTGCAC
This sequence comes from Christensenellales bacterium, assembly GCA_040768905.1. GTDB lineage: Bacteria > Bacillota > Clostridia > Christensenellales > SZUA-584 > SZUA-584. Next base: position 165,371 of record JAXGMA010000001.1, on the reverse strand, counting down.
AAATGTCTGGGCAACGAGAATCGAGCAGGTTACGCTTGCGACCGCTACTGTCGAACCGACAGATAAGTCAATGCCTCCCGTAAGAACCACTGTGATCATCCCAATGCTGACCAGTATTAAAGGAGTGAGCTGCCTTAAGATATTCGTAATGTTTGTCCATTTTAAAAACACATCTGATAACAATGCCGACACAATAACTGCAAATATCAAAACCAATGTAACATTATAATCCTTAAGTATTTTTTTCAATTTGCTATTCACATTCATGTTGCTAAACCCCCATCGCGAGTTTTATCAGGTTCATTTCATTGATTTCGTGTTTGTTTAACTCGCCCGCTATCGATCCATTACGCATCACTATGACCCTGTCAGACATGCCAATAATTTCAGGCATTTCTGATGAAATAATAATAATACCAATGCCCTGTGCTGCAAGCTCGTTGATAATTTTATATATCTCTACTTTAGCCCCAACATCAACGCCGCGAGTCGGCTCATCCAAGAGCAGCACTCTTGAGTTTGAAGCAATCCACTTCATCAAAGCAATTTTTTGTTGATTGCCCCCTGAAAGAGAATCAACATGATCATTTAAAGATGCAATCTTCGCATGTAACCGGTTTGCCAGATCATTGACAATGCTTTCTTCCCTGACTTTATCTATCCTTCCAAACGCCTTCTTTATTCTTTTAATAATCGTCAACGTTCCGTTTATCTTTATGGGCATATCCAGCAATACACCGTGCTGCTTACGATCCTCTGGCAGCATTCCCAATCCACAACCCACGCCATCTTTCGGTGAATTTATGGTAATTTTTTTATTTTCAACTAGTATTTCTCCAGAATCCTTTTTTACGGCGCCGAATATCGCCCTAAACGTTTCAGTTCGCCCCGATCCCACAAGGCCGCTTAGTCCCAAAACTTCGCCTTTTCTAACACAAAAAGAAACATCTCTAACCATCAACCCGTAGTTTAAATGATTGACCTGAAAAATCACTTCTCCAATATCAGTTTGCCGCGGCGGGAAAAAGTCTTTCATATCATGCCCAATCATCATCCGCACGAGTTGTTCTTCGTTCACATCGCTGACATTAACGGTATTAACTTTTTTACCATCTTTTAATACGGTTATCCTGTCACAAATTTTAAATATCTCTTCGATCCGATGAGAGATATATATAATGCAAACACCCTTTGTTTTGAGTTCATGTAATATCTCAAATAGCTTATCAATTTCCCTTTTTGTCAGAACAGCCGTTGGTTCATCAAGAACGAGTACCTTCGCTTCTCTTGTAAGCGCTTTGCATATTTCAACAACCTGCTGATAGGCAACAGAAAGCTCTGATACAGGTTTCAATACGTCAATTTCCGAGAAGCCAATCCTTTGCAGCAGGCTTTCAGCTTTGCTCTTCAGCGATTTCCAGCTGATAATTCCATTTTTGTTACCCAGCTTGTCAATATAGATATTCTCCGCGACAGTAAGATCTGGAGCCAGTGCAAATTCCTGATAAATTACAGAGACTCCCTTTTCATGTGCGCTCTTTGTATTTATAATATCTGATCTTTTCGAATCAATGTAAACTTCTCCATGATCCTTTCCATATGCCCCTGAAAGCACTTTAATTAATGTGGATTTCCCCGCTCCATTTTCACCCATTAATGCATGGATCTCACCCGAACGCGCCTTGAAATCTACATCGTCAAGCGCTTTTACACCTCCAAAGTTTTTTGTAATATTCTTCATTATTACTGTAGAACCGTTCTCATCAATCATGATAACACCCCGACAAATATGTCTGAACGTCTGACTATCATAATACTATACGGGAGCCTCTGCTCCCAGAGGCTCCCGGCAGTAGTTTTCTTTATCTTACTTTTAGTTGGCTTTCAGCTCATCAATCGAGGCCGGGAATACAAACTCCGGCACAGCGAAGAAGTTCGCATTAGGATCCGGGTTTATATACTGAGCTGCATTTTCCTTTGTAAACGTTAACGGCGGGAAAAATGAGCCAAGCGGTAAGTTGCTGGGGTCTTTTCCTTCAAAGAAAATCGCTTCCAGGAACTCAATCGCATGGGCCCCCTGCTGATCGCCGTTCCAGGATCCTGACACCAGCAATGTGCCATCATCGATCATTCTAAGGGCATCGTTAAATCCATCTGACGGCGCGCCGACTTTTATCTGGTCAGTAAGCCCAGCCGCTTCTACTGCCTTTAAGATACCAAAACACATGAATTCGTTATCAGCAATCATGAGGTTTAACTTACTGCCTACAGCGGCCAACATTGGCTCTGCAGCGGCTAATCCACCTTCCTGACTCCATCCGCCTTCAAAAATATTCAAGATAGCCACATTCAGCTCCTCGTTCTTGGCAGAGCCATTCTTCTTTGCATCTTCCCAAAGCTTAAAGCCTTTCAATATCGCATCTTCCTTGCATATGAACTTGCCTTGAGCTTTTTGCCTAGCTGCAATGACTCCGCCGACCATACCATGAGTTCTGCTCTCAGCTGTGGTGTTGCCCAAAGCGCCAGGTATGGCACCAATACTTATTGGCTCGTCCTTGTCAAAGGTGCCTCCCGCATATTCACCGGCACCATAACCAACTTGATAAGCATTATCACTGATCGTTGTAAGAATCGGGGCTTCTCCTGAAGGCGCTGCTCCCACGCAAACCACAGGAATCCCTGCATCTACAGCACGTTTGATATCCAGGATAACAGCAGTGGTATCCACCGGATCAATAACGATGACATCAACGCCCTGCGTAATAAATGTGTCAATATGCTGGCTTTGGCTTACAGCATCGCCTTCAGCTACCAAAAAGTTAATAGTATAACCTTTGGCTTCAGCGGTCGCAATAGCAGAATCTTTGACTGCAACGAACCACGGGTTTGCCATTGCGACTTCAGACCATCCAATGACAAGAGTATTCGGGGTTGCAAGTTTTTTTGGCCATGCTTTGTCAATATCGGCCCTGGATTCTAAAGAAGAATCATCTCTTACTCCAACCAGCGCAATCTTCGGCAGAAGAGAATACAGTTCCTCTTTAGCGGCTGTCACAAGTGCATCTGTAGACTCAGATGAAACCTCATCAGTATTGTTAGAATCAACTGTCGCTGGTTCTTCTGACGCTGGTTCTTCTGAGGTTCCAGTTGCATCTTTTGGCACACAACCAACAAACATCAGCGCAGCCATCGTCAAACATAGAACCAAAATCAATCCCTTTTTGAACCTTTTCACCTTGTTTACCTCCTTTTATTCATAGATAAACATTAATTGTTTATCTAAATATAGCTCTCTATTCCCAATGGTTATAATGGATTTTTGTTGAATCATACCGTATTTCTATCTTTTTTGACTCTGCAGGATAACCAATCGGTAAAATACACAATGGTATGATTTCATTAGGTATTCTTATCAGGTCTCTTAATTTGCTTATCCGTTTCTCAAAAGGAAAAATTCCCACCCATACGCTTCCCAAACCAATTTCATGCGCTGCAAGGAGCATGTTTTCTGCGGCTGCAGAACAGTCCATTATCCATTCTTCTTTTCTCTCGGTTTTACTCGTATCTCCGCAGACAACTATCGCCACAGGCGCTTCGTTGAGCATACCAGCATACTCATGAAATGCAGGAATTTTTTTAAGCAGCTCTTCATCATTCATGATGACGAAACACCAGGGACGGCGGTTGAATGCTGATGGTGCGCTCATTCCCGCTTGAAGAATCTTCATAACTTGTTCATCGCAAATGCTGCGTTTCGCGTATCTACGTATACTTTTTCTGCTTAGTATCATTGACATCGTCTGTTTATCTTCATTATCTAAACACATATGATTTAACTGCCTCGGGGTATTACACAACAAAATCGTGCTGACCAGGTAAGCGAAGACCTGATACAACGCGATTTTACGGCTGAGCATCCAAACAGAAAATGGCTGGGTGATATCACTGAAATATCGTGTAAGAATGGTAAGCTCTACATATCAGGTGTGTTTGACTGCTTTGATGGGGCTATAGTGGGGCTATCAATGGAAAATCATAAACGCGCAAGCCTGTGCTCTTCCTCACTAAAAGAAGCCGTCCGCCGATTTGGAAAAGACAAAGATCTAATATTTCATTCTGGTCGTGGCAGCCAGTAGACCAGCCTTAAATATAGATGGTTATTGGATGGCTACAAAATCAGACAAAGCATGGGACGTACCGGCAATTGCTATGATAACGCTAGGATGGAGTCGTTCTTTGCAACATTGAAGAAAGAACTGATTTACAGGATTCCTGTGTCGAGACTAACGCGGGAAGAAGTCAAGCGACAGATATTTCGATGGGTTGAATGTGAGTATAACAGAGATCGGCTATATTCCGCTAATGAAAACAGTATGTCTCCGCTGAAAAAACGAGCTGCATACGACTCGCAAGAACAGGCTGCATAGAGTTTTTTTATACCTCTGGAATCATTATTCTAACGCTCTCGTCGGCATATAATCAGTACCACCGGCTTAGCCGGTGGTATGCTCTAGCCCTATAAGGGCATGTTACCGGCTTGCGCTTGCAAGCGCATTGAATCGTTTGCCAACCGCATAATATTCTCTGGCCGACCCTAAAGGGTCTTGTTACTTGCCTTTGTTCGTCGGCTTACCCGTAAACGGGTCAATGTACTCCTTCATGCTTATCTGATCTGCGGTGGCGTCTTCCTGTAGCTGCCTTCGGATATATTCCTGCATCCTTTTCGCATTTTTCCCAACCGTATCTACGTAGTATCCTCTACACCAAAAATGCCTGCTTCCGTATTTGTATTTCAGATTCGCATGCCTATCAAATATTATTAGTGAGCTTTTTCCTTTCAGATACCCCATTACCTGAGATACGCTCAATTTCGGCGGTATTCTCACTAGCATATGTACATGATCTGGGCATAGCTCTGCTTCGATTATTTCTATCCCCTTTCTGTCACACAGCTCCCGCAAGATTTTCCCTATGTCTTTCTTCAGCTTCCCATAGATGACTTGTCTTCTGTATTTCGGCGCAAACACAATGTGATACTTACATTCCCACATAGTATGTGCTAGACTATTCTTGTCCATTGGACTGCCTCCTTTGTTTTTGATGCGGTCGGCAAACCTCATCATTTTAACATAGGAGGTATTTGCTTGAAGCTAAAGCTCGCTGTCTTCCCCCGGCATAGCCGGGGGTTTATTTGATTTTGACCGCTTTGCGCTCAAAATCACACTAAAGTGTACAAAAATAGCAGGTCTAGCTGCTTGCGTAAAGGGGGCGCTAGACCTTGACACAAGCCGCAAGGCCTGCTCTGTAAAAACTACCGACGGGATCATTTGAATAGTAAGAAGATGCTTTGCTATAGCTGGGTGTACAGAAAAGTTGACAACTCCAATCGATCTCCAATACCTATAGATACCATATTTGGCTCAAATTTCTATTCCAGTCCCAAGCTTTTGATCATGGGGAATAAAATGCCGGAATTCTCAAAAGCACGGATACCAGCGTCAAAAGCATAACCCTGATGCCAAAAAGTGTTCACCAGGCCGCCTGTCTTATGCGATTTCTCCAACAGCAGCGTACGGTATCCATATCGGCAGAGATACGCCGCGCTTGTTAGCCCTGCAAGTCCGCCGCCTACCACGATTGCATCGTATTCTTTGTTCACAGATTCACCCCGCTCAAATAATGAATAACCTCCCGAATTTCTACTGCGTCATTTTTAACGGCCATACAGATACAATCCGCCTCGAACTTTTCCAGCAAATCCAAATCAACCTGCTTCTTAAGCCAACACTTTTTGGCGCCAACAAAATTCCCAACAGCCACACGACGCATGATGCCGCGTATATCTGCTTCAGTTGAGCAGGTGGGGTGCTCGCACAGCCTACACCGCATGGCTTTGCACATTACTGCGCGCACTGCTTCGTCGTACCCATCATAGAGGCGGTCTGCGGTAAAGGGCTTTTCAACAATGCGGACGAAGTTCTTCATGTTGGATTGATAGATATACGGTTCTTTTTCCAGCTTTTTAAGCAGGGCGTTGGCGGCAGAAAGACCGGAGATCGTCACTGTGGGCGTTCCTGTTCCCATAACCGTGGACTCGCCGCAGCAAAAGAGGTTATCCCATTGCGTACGCGTATGCAGGCGGAGGATCATATGTTGCCCCAGCATCTGTTTGGGGCCTGCCACTGCACCACCATTTTTCATTGTGTACCGTTCAATCGTTCTTGGCGTTGCCACCTCGGCATACCGCACAGCCTTTTTAAAACCGGGGAACCGCTTTTCCAGTACGTTGGTCAGACGTTCCTGTTCTTTTTGCTTCTTTCTCTGATACTTTGCTTCGTCTGAAAAATCCCAGCTTTCAAAGGTGGGGCCTATGGCCACAACGGTGTGCTCGTCCTCTTTACACAGTGTTTTGTCGCCGATACTGAGTATGTATGCGGTCACTTCGCTTTCATCGAGCATGTCCGGATTGCCTACCAGCATCTCTATAGGCGCGGTATCATCGGGAATTGTACCTTTGTCCACCTCTGCGTATAGCACGACGCTGGGATAGGTAGGCACTTGCTTCTTCGCCCACTCCCTTTGATGTTTTGTTGAATGCTTTGAGTCGATCAGTTTGCCGTATAGGTTCCAGACCGTGCCGGAATAGATGAGGTTTGCCGCTAAGAGTACCTGCCCGTCGTCCAGTTTAACGCCTGTAGGCTTGCCATCCTCGAACACAATGGAAACTGCTTCGCGTTGCAGAATCATATCGCCGCCATGCTCTTCAATAACTTTTTCCAGCTTACCCGGTACAAACAAGGTGGAGCCGGCCGGGTAGTAGCTGCCACCCACATGGTTGTCGACAAACATCACCGCCGCCAGTACCGCAGGAGCTTCTTCTACCGTCGCATAGCAATACGTGGATGTCAATTTGTCAAAGAACTTGAATATCTCCGGATCCGTGAAATACTTTTCCAACAGGCTCTTTGCACTCTTGTTAAGAAAGCTTAGAAAGCGGATATAGGATATCGGATGCTTCAGCATGCTTTTTAGTGCTATTTTGCTCTCGGATTCATCGGCTGTGGTGTAACTGGGTGATTCCACCATTACATGGCGGTACATCGTCAGCATATCGCGATAGAATCGATGGATATTATTTTTTTCGCCCGGAAACACTTCCGAAAGCTCGTCCGCAAACTTCTCAATGTCTGCCCAGAAGCGTATTCTTCTACCTTTGAAGTTCACGCAGTACAAAAGGTCGTGGCGAATAACATCAATCGGCTCTTCCAGACAATTAAAAACAAAGCGGTGCGCGTTAAAGCCGTTTTCGCCGAAGCCATACAACATGGCGGAGCCTTGATCAAACGTTACATCTCCGCGCCGGAATATGCCGCATGAACCGCCCGGATTATATGATTTCTCAACCACGGCAACAGTCAAGCCACGTTTAGCCAGCAGACTGGCCGCAGTGAGCCCCGAAAGGCCTCCGCCAATAATGATTGCATCGTATTTCAATCGCATCCCTCCGTACATGCGTTACTTTTGCACTTCTTGTCTGCGTTTTCGTGACAATGCATTGTATATCACCGTTGCGGCGAAAATGGCAACGCAGGTCACGACTGCAATGATCACATCGGTGTATTGGCTAGAAAATCCGTCAGCTGAAGTGTGCTTAATCAATATACCAACATACGCCCAGATGAGGACAAGTCCATAAGCGATGTCCTTAAACCGAAGTGCAGTGACAGTGCCAATCAAAGTGCCTGCTGCCAGCATAATGACCGTCCATGTCGGTCCCGGCAAGCCGAAGCCGTTCCAACCAAGATCCACAAGTAGTGTTGTGGCATTTGCTATCGTCGCAACGGTGATCCAGCCAAAGTAGACGCTGAACGGCAAGCGGTGCAGTAACTTTTCCCTTGTGGTCAAGCTTTGCGATTTCAGCGAAGATACGATTAGAATTAGACAGACGAGCAAACAAGCCATAAGCACCATCGATAAAGGGATGATCTTATAGTGCCAAGAAAATATCCATACGGTGTTGACCAAAGATGAGATCGAGAACACGATTGCTGTTTTTTTAAGTGATATCAGATTGACATCGGCATTCTTTCCTCGGAACAGTCCAAGCTGAAACAGCACATGTACTGCCAGCAATGCGTAAATCACACCCCAGATAGAGAAAGTCAACCCTGCCGGTGCAAATAGGTTTGGATACGAATCGGAAACTGCGCCTGTGTTAATCCCATTGATTGGCAATATGTTCGCCAGCGCATTCACGACAACCATTGCGACAAAGGTAACCGCGACGATGATTTTCAACCCGACGTTTTTTTTGCTTTTCATAACAATTCCTCCTCTTTATTTGTAGAAATAATACCCATTGAGAAGATACTCCTCATTGTATTTCCTTGCGATCCTATGAAGACAGTTCTTAAACGATGTTAAGCTTGCATCGTCCGAAAGGTAATTCGACAGTAGTCGGTCGAATCGGCTTTTTTCAGCTTTCGTGGCATTGTTTTTGAAATACCCCCAAACATGCTGGACAGCATTCACTGCATTTCCTCTGTGAATGGGTGTACGGTACGCCTCTTCAATCAAACGGTACATCTCCAAAGCCGGATAGGTGTTCTTGTCCGTTAAGAGTGCGCGAATACGGTCGTACTCAGCAGGAGAGCGCTCAAGAATGCTGTATTTATACCTCGCCCACTCTCGTTCCAGCGCGCCAATCCCCTGATTCGAGACAGAGTTGATACATTTCAAAGCGGATATGTTTTTATCCTTCACCTCCAACATAATATCGACGTCCATTCCTGATAACCGGCGATAAAAATCCAGAAACTTATCCAGCTCGATGGTCTCGGAATCCGCCCCTGTTTTTTTGGCGGGATTCTGCTGGGAATAATGAACCTTCTGTAAGCCATCACCCCTCTTTCAGGTTGCGGCACAAAGCTTTATCCAATCAAGATCGCACGTCGCGTGATCTGCCGGATTAGCGGCGTTGTGCAAGTTGTCATAAACAACGGGGATATCGACAGCCGGAGACGCTTCGAGTACATCGGTTATGTTATACATCGCATCGTCATTTTCCAAAACCAGCCGATTTTGCACGGAAGGCTCCAGATGCCTGTAATGCGCCAGGAATCTTTTGAATGCCTGGCTTTTATTCCCATAAACGCCGCCTACATGAAGCACCAGTTTGTGTTCGGGGCCAAGCCAGCGCGTCCAGCAACTTTGCGTGATAGTCGAGGTCCTTGATTGCCCGCTCAACGACAGCGTTGTTCTGCGAATTGAGGACGGTATATTGTCCTGGATGCATGGACACACGCATGCCCGTATCGATAATCTTCTGTCCGATACTCGATAACTCTCCAGAAAAGCGCTCGTGCCAAGGTATGTCTGCCGCAACGTTTGACCCAAAAGGGATCAAGTCAGATGAGATGCGAAATAGCTTTATGCCATTGAGCACATTGTCGTCGATCACGGTTTCCAGCGCAAACAGGTTGTGACCAATCAACGACAAAAGCCGCTCTTCATTTGCATTCTTGAGTGTGCAACTTTTCATCTCGCTACCATGGACGGCGACTGCAATACATGCATAGCCAATGCTCATTTTGCGCCTTTCTGTTCAGGGTGCATCGCACAAATACCATTCCAATACGCCTCAAATACTTTATAGGCAAATCCGGTTTTTTGGGGATAAACCGGGCGCAGCAACATAATATCTAGAACGCCTTGAATCATCGTGAAGTACAAATGCAACGCGCTTTCAGAGACATCCGCACATATTTCTCCGTTATCGAGACCTTTTTGGAAGCATTTTCTCATCCGTTGAATATATAGCTTATCCTGATCCTCGATCAGATCTCGGAAGATGCTTTTATGCTCTTCATTTGAGATCAATGGCAATGCCCGCCAAACCCTCAGCCTTTTGTTTTCGCCGAAATACTCCATTGCGAAATCAAAGAGTCTTTGCATTGCTTCCTTACAACTCAGTTTGTCTGCTACCAGAATCTCTTGTTCTAAGTACTCGTAATACCTCTGGATTTCCTGACGAATCATGATCTCTATGATCTGATCTTTACTTTCAAAATGGCTGTATAGCGAAGGGGCTTTGATTCCCACAGCACGGGCTAGTTCGGATACAGAGAAGTGGTCACCTTTTATAGAAAACAGTTCAAACGCAGCTTCAATAATTTCCTGCTTTTTATCCAATCCCAGCACCCTTCCTAACGACTTTTAGTTAGGTATATTTTACACTTATCGTCATGTTTCGTCAATATATAAACTCAAACGACAAATGAACAGTGTATTCACCCCCAACACACGGAACAAATGCAAACACGGCTAGGGTGTGGACATAGCAAAAGGCTCAAACGGAAATGGCAAAGAATGTCTACCGCGGATATCTATCTTCTGCTGAAGTACGTTCCGCATCTGAAAAGAAATTTGAAAAGTTCTGTGAAACCTGCCCAGCTATTGAGTGGATTTACAAGAACGGAGACAAAGGAGCAGAATATTTATCCATTGTATATGAAGATAGTTTTGAGAAACAAAAATCATTCTATCCAGATTATGTCATAAGTAAGAGTGGTGAAATTTGGATTATTGAAACAAAAGGCGGCTTTGACCGCACAGGCAAAAGTGAGGATATAGATATATTCTCGCCTCGCAAAGTTTGAAGAGTTGAAAACATACCTTAATAAATACGGTTTGAAGGGCGGATTTGTTCGTGAGGATAAGCAAAGCTTTGAGCTTTGTATATGTATGATGAATATAGCGAAGACATAAAGAGTGATAAATGGAAGCTGCTTTCAGATGTGTTTTAAATTTTTATGATGATTTGTCATGTTTTAAAACAATCTGATGTATATCGTGTTGCCCGTAGTGTTGTACCAAATGTTGCACTCAATAATTAAATATAGTATTTTTATGCTAATGAAGAATGAACTCTTGGTTGTTTCTTTTATTGAAAAATCTCACAAGCTGATTATTTATATAATGCTTATTTGGGCAATACGGTATATTGAGCACGATTAATCTTTTGAAAGGAAAGACGAGGCAGAGATAGTATGAATTTTAATTTAGATACCCTCAGAAAAAATTTTAATAAAAGGGAGTTTAATGCAGTTGTATGCAACGATAAACAAGAAGTCGTAAACTTCAATCTGAAAACGTTCCCTGTGAATAACGATATGATTGTCGGGATGGGGAATTCATTAACTTTAGATTCCTTGGGCATTAAAGAGATTTGGGCAAAACAAATTTCCACTATATATCAACATGCCCCCGGTAGCACAGAGGATGAAACGAAGAAAGCTCTGTTAGCAGATATATATCTTACATCTGCTAACGCAGTTTCTTATGATGGTCAGATAGTCAATATTGATGGTACGGGGAACCGTATCGCCGCAACATGCTATGGACCGAAACAGGTTATCTATGTTATAGGAAAGAATAAAATTGCTGAATCGCTTGAAGAGGCAATAAACCGAGCGCGGAATACCGCTGCGGTTAATAATGCGAAAAGATATAATCGGAAAACTCCTTGCACCATTACGGGAAAATGTGAAGATTGTTTGTCCCCCGAATGTATATGCAGTGTTATGACAATTCATAGAAAGCAACCGTATGGACTTAAAATTACAGTAATTCTTGTTAACGAAGAGTTAGGACTTTAATCAAGGCTCCTCCAAGGCGTCCCAAGGCTAACGCAACTTGTCTATAAAATAAAAGAGCAGAAATTGCTCTCGGCTCTGTGAATTATTTTCTGTAAAAGCGCTTCTGTGACGATAGCAAATAGTGTTTCCGGAGCCAGAGGCACCGGAGCCGTCACCGCCGTTAGGCGGCTTGGCCTTGACTCGGCTCAAGAGCAAATGCTATGCTGCTCTTGCCGCCGAAGAAACCAAAGTCTCTGTTTCCATCACCGTCGGCTGATTTGAAAATAGCATTTAAGATGAGCCGTGTCAAGGCTGGCGGGGTTATTTAGCTCAGTCTACCGGGATACATGATGTCCATTTCACAGTGGACAGGCCGCCAGTTTCTAAGAGTGCCAGTCCACTTTTTGGTTAACTCGAATGTGGCCAGATACAGTGCTTTGAGCAACGAGTTGCTACTCGGGAAAACGCTCCTCTGGCGGTTCAGACGCCTGTAGCCGCTGTTTAAGCTCTCGATGGCGTTAGTGGTGTAGATAACCTTGCGTACCTGCGCGGAGAACTTAAACATAGGACTGATGACGTTCCAGTTGTCAGCCCAGCGCTTCATGGCGTTTGGATATTTCTTCTCCCATTTTCCCGTCACAGCCAACATTTGTGCGTGCCCCTGCTGTTCGTTGGGCGAATGGTAAATAGTCTTTAAATCGGTGGCAAACTCCTTCTTGTCCTTGTCAGCCACATATTTGAGCGTATTGCGCACCACGTGCACGATGCAACGCTGGTATTCTGTTTGCGGATATGCGGCTTCAATCGCCTCTTTGATTCCAGATAAACCATCGGCACAAAGCACAAAAATGTCAGCTACACCGCGGTTTTTAAGCTCATTGAGCACAGAAAGCCAATACTTGCTGCTTTCGTTTTCACCGATAGAAATTGTCAAAACTTCTTTGTGACCTTCTTCGCTGATGCCGAGTATCACATATGCGGCCTGCTTTTTGATGACACCATTATCCCGCACATTGAACACAATAGCGTCGATAAACATAATGGGGTAGACAGCGCTCAATGACCGTTTCTGCCATGCTTCAATTTCAGGCATCAACTTATTGGTGATGCTTGTGACAAGACCTTCGCTGACCTCAAAACCGTAAATTTCTTCAATCTGGTCGGATATCTGTCGTGTGCTCATACCCCTTGCGTACATGCTGATGATTTTGCCTTCAATGGCTGAGATATCGCGGCTGTACTTGGGCACGAGTTTTGGGTCAAAATCGCTGTTCCTGTCCTGCGGAACCTGAATTGGCACAGCTCCGTAGTTGCTCTTAAGCGTCTTTGGCTTATACCCGTTGCGAGAATCCGTATAATCCGGGTCTTGGTGCTTTGACTGCTCCATTTGTGTTTCAAGCTCGCTCTCGAGCATGTTTTGAATAGTGCCTCCCAGTAAATCGCGCAACGCCGTCTCGATATCCTGCGCTGACTGTATGTCGTATTCCTCCAGAAGCTGCGCAATGATGTTCCGTTTTCCTTCGCTCATGCTTAGTTTTCTTGGTCTACCCATATCAAATAGCCTCCTGTGTTTATTCTATCACAGAAGGCTATTTACAGAAAATTTTGAACAGGCTCGTCCCTGGACCTGAAACCAATACAACATCTCCCGCACGAATATATGATTGCTCGATTACAGAATGAACAACACATGCCATGGGTTCAGCAATTGCAATAATTTTGCTTCCTTTAATATTATCCGGTACTTTATATGAAAGCTTTGCCGGAATCGTCATATATTCCGCCATTGTACCATTAATCCCTGAACCAATTGATCGTCTTTCATTGCACAGCATTCTTAACCCAATTCTGCAGTAATCGCAATTTTCACATGTATATGCAGCGGTGCTGGCGATGATCTGGTCTCCAATAAAAAATCCCTCAACCTCATCACCTATTTTCTCAATAGCCCCTGTAAATTCATGACCCAAAACAACAGGCATCTTACAAGGATATTTGTCATGCATAATATGTAAATCCGTACCGCATATGCCAGCAGCCATTATTTTAACAAGCAGCTCACCGCGCTTAGGCACAGGCTTGTCAATCTCTTTTATATCAACACCGGCAGCTGTTAAGCCACTTTTTACTAATGCTTTCATTTTAATCTCCCTCACCTTTTATTAATTTCAAATTCTAAATGTTTAACCCTAAAATCAATTAATAACGCAAACCAAACCATGGTACTGAATTATTTGTATATATTAAAAAGTGTTTAACCATTCTTTTTGCTAATTTATTTCTCTTTTCAAATTAAAATCACAGATCACTTTTTAAGTCACAACCCAATAAGTCCAGGTGTTTTCCAATATGATTTTCAAGAGAACTCCAGTAATCTTTCATATGTTTTCCCAAAACAGTATATATCTCATCCTTCAATTTATTGTCTTTTAGAATCTCACCATACGCTATATGCAGCACTTGCCTGCTATCAGGATTCATTAGACAATCTTCCAATTGGCTATCATCAATTAATTCTATATTCATTAGTTTGTCGAAATTTGGTGTGACATGATAGTAAGATCTTGCTATAGAAAATGATTTTAGTGCATGCTTATACAGCCTGCGGAAAAACAAGGGCTCCTTTTCCGAAATGATTTTTAATGCCTCCAGCCAGTTTGTCCCGGATGTTTTCAGATGAAACCTTTTACCTGTAAGTTCACCAACCACAGGAAAAATAGCAAACTTATCGCTGCCTGAATGGATAGAAATTCGATAGCCGAGTTTGCGTGCTATTGCCGCATGTATTCTAAAGGAAGCTTTAAAAGCCTCTGCATCACCAATGTAATCAATTCCTTTTTGAAACTCACCGATAAACCGCGGTGCCAGAGATGAGAACTTCACTCCCTTTTCCTTTGCTTCTAAAGCAACAAAAATATGAGCTTGAGGCAGTGTAGGCGTTTCTGTTTCATCCACCGAGATCTCAAAGTCAAATTCGCTTCTTATTTTAATACCTGCATTGAACAACCTGCATGCATGCTCTACAGCATCTTTATAAACCAGAATAATTTGTGCAAGCATTTCTTTTGTATATTGTATAACATCACCGGTATCCAGATGTAACTTCATGTTAAGATATTTCTCTTCCATAACCTGGCGATAGTGTTCGTCAAGTTCTGCATATTTTTCCATGATACAAGACTTTTCTATGGAGCCAAATTCATTTTTGATGTAGTCCGAAAGGTCTGCGGTTATCATCGTACACCCATATCCAAGGGCCATAATAACCCACTCGACAGTTTTCAGGTGGTCTCCATCAGCTCCCCATGGTAACTCATAGCCCTCTTGGAACACAGCCCATGTAGCCGAATCTATCATATCTCTGTAACTGCTGCCTGTCAGTTCCAATTCTCTTAGTGACTGTTGCGCAAATACTGGAGATACATTATATTTTTTCATGACTTGAATGTGTCCGGGAGTTGCTATTCCAAGCCTGTCACCCAATCCTATCGTAACATTTCTATCCGAAAGAGTCGAAGGAGCTGTATACGGCAGATGTTTGCGCAATAGTTCGGCGTTGTAATGCGTGAGCTCACAAAAATGAACATCCGCGCCTTCAATTATACTGCTTTCCCCCAGAAACCCGCAATGGTTGGGTCCAAATACAACCAGCATACGCTCGCTATCCAGTTTTACTAAGGCTAACAAATCCTCCCTATGCCTTTTTACAGATGCAGGATAAATGACTTCTCTTGCCTCTGTTAATCCCTTTACTGACACACAACCTTTTGATATTATCTCAGCTGAAGAAACCAGCCTTAACCAATTTTCTATTTTTCTAAATTTATTCAACCAACTGCCCTCTTTACATTTAAGTACAAAATATTAATAATCATCAAATAAAATTCATTTACACGGAATTTAACATGTTATATTTCGATGAGATATTTTAATCCTTTACCTGAAATACAAGAGTTAAATGCCTCTTGCCATTTATCCAACGGAAATATTCCACTGATTACCGGCTTTGCCTTAATTGAACCATCAGCCAACAGCCTCAGGCTTTTTTCCCACCACTGCCACTTCTGAGCAAAGGATCCTATCAAGGTTATCTCCTTTTGCGCAACCTGGTTTATATTCATTTGTATATCACCTTTAGCAAAAGCCATTTGTACAAACCGACCGCCCTTTTTTATGGCATTCATACCCAGTCTAATGGCATCTTCAGACCCCGAACACTCAATAACAGTATCCGGGCCAATACCGTCATATGCTTCAATAACAGTCTCAAGCAAGCCCTCATCCGATGCACAAAGAACCAGGTCTGCTCCTAAGGTTTTTGCCGTTTCCCTTCTTTCTTCTCCTCTTGAAGTTCCGACAATAATACATTTACAGCCTGCAAGTTTTACTAATTGCAGACATAATGAACCTATCGGGCCAGGGCCGGTAAGTAAAACATTTTCCCCCGCAATAAGTTGTGCTTTTTCCAGTACGGTTTGGCAGCAACAAGCAAGTGGTTCTGTTAGGGCTGCTTGCTCAAAGCTTACATTATCCGGTATGACATGTAAATTATGAGCAGGCACAACCACATATTCGGCAAAGGCCCCGTTTACAAGGCTCCCTATAGAGAGCCTGCTTAAGCATAGATTGCGCTTGCCGGTTTTACAGTAATTACATACTCCGCAGGTATAATAATAGGTTTCACTTATAACTCTTTGTCCGGCGCAAAATCCGCTCACATTTTCACCTAAAGCATCAACAACACCGCTCAACTCATGCCCTAAGATTACAGGCGGATTTATCGCATACCTGTCGTTGTAAATATGAATATCCGTACCGCAAATTCCTGCCTTATTCACTTTTATCCTGACCTCGCCTTGCTTGGGCACGGGTACAGGGACATCTTTAATGCCAATGTTTTCTATTCCTTTACCGTATTTCACCAATGCTTTCATATCATTTCCCTCTCAGTAATAATTAGTTGGCTCCTTTTTCATACTTTCTGATAATATTGTCCTGTTGCGCTGGAGGCATTGCTATGAAGTAAGCCGAAAGGCCTCCCATTCGAACCATAAGATTTTTGTGTTTTTCAGGGTTTTCTTTTGCATCCTTTAGTTCTTTTATACTATTGCAACCCACCGTAAGAATTTGACCACCCAGTTCGCCAAATGTATTTATTAATGCCTTTAGTCTTTGCAGTCCAACCTCACCTGCAAAATCACCCGCATTAATCGAAATATCCAGCGGGCATCCACAGTAGTAATTTAATAACTCAGGTTTGGTAACACTCTTCAAAACAGCTGTAGGTCCCTGAAAATCCCGTCCGAAGAATGGAGAATAATTAGGGGCAAGCGCATCCTTTGCCAATCTCCCGTCTGGCGAAGCGCCTATCCCCCTTCCAAGAATAGCATAGTTTTCAAAAGTGCCTATTCCAGAGGGATATATTACCTTGTCTTGTTTACATCTCCACTCATCTACTCTGTTCTCAAAATCTTTCATTAGTCTCACTGCAATTTCATCAACATAATCATCATCATTTCCGAACTTCGGTACCTGGTTTATTACCCTGGCCCTCAGCCGTTCATAACCTTGCCAATTATTTCTTATTGCGTGGATCAAGTCTCTTATAGCAACTGACTTTTCTTCGTAAACTAATTTTTTTATTACCGCCAATGAATCTACTGTGTTCGCAAGTCCTGTAATAAGGATTATATGAAAAATATATCTGCAGCCATCTTGTGTCATATCTCTGCCTTTTTTTATACAATCGTCCATAAGTGCAGACATTAACGGATCGGGAGCTATCATGCTTGACATCCCCAGATTTTCTAGCCTTTTGCTGCAATGAAAATCAATCTTTGCTTTAACCTGCTTTAAATAAGCTTGGTAAAATTCTTCCCAGTCTTTAAATTGAGTGGGTTCACCTGTATCCAGACCTTCTTTAAAATTATTTCTTAACAGGCTCTCCCCCCGCGTTAATACCCATTCAAGACACTGCAAATTTTGAACATGCGCGAGACTAAAATAACTTTTACCGGGGATAAGCACTTCCCAGCATCCATCATTAGAATAGCTTCTTGCTTCTTCAAGTGGTATTCCTATATCTAGCAACCCTGGTATAATATTATTATCAAAATATATTGCAGGCTCTCCTTTTCCTTTTAAAAGTACTTCCGCAATTTTATCTAGGAATTCTTCAGGCGAGTTATTATGGATTCGTACAGACAGCGTTGGCATCAGCAATTGCATTTCACTCATTAAATCAATAATCAGATACGATAATTCATTCGTGGAATCGTTACCGTCCTTATCCTGTCCGCCGACTATAAGATTCATCAGCCAATCGTTTCCGGATTGTCCGTAATTATAATTGGCATCACTGTTTATATCCTCTTCTTCACACCATTTCAATGTACGCTGATCATATCCACCTGTCTCATAACCGCCTGTTTCTTCACTGTTGCTTTTAATCTCAGGTACCACTCCCTGAGAAAAAACGCCAAATGTTGTATGTACTTCCGACAATCGTGTATCTAAAATTATCTTTTCATTACACTTGGCAAGAAATGAGCCAGTCAGATCTATTGCCATCTCTTTTTCGAATCTTTTCTCCTCCAAATCCCTTTTGTAAAAAGGATAAAGGAATTGATCACCGTTTGCCAGCGGGACGAACTCCCCGCCGCTGTTTATGATGCAATATGTGAACCAATAAGACTGAAGCGCTTCATAGTAGGTTGCAGCCGGATACTCCGGAACCCTTTGGCATATATTATGTATTTTGTATAATTCTATTTTTCTCGCCGGGTCCTTTTCATTCATGCTGTCTCTAAGTGCAACATCCGCATGCCTGTGTGCGAAATATATTACAGCATTGAGTGAAATGATCATCGCCCTATATTCATCGAGTACATTTCGTTCAGGCTCAGTTTTGCTTCTTTCGAGCTCCATCGCTTCATATATCTCCGCTATAATTCCTTTAAGGCCTTTTGTTATGACCTTGTTCCAGTCCGGTGGATGATGCCCCCATAGGGAATTTATATCGAGTGAGTAGCTTTTTGCTGTTTTCAATTCTTCTTCAGTTGCATAGTTCGGAAGTATCATACCAAATCCGACACTGTTTTGATTGGGGTTGCCTACAATGAGTTCATCCTCTTTAATATAGACAGGAAGATTCTTTGCTATATACTCGTAAGCCATAGCTTTTCTTACAACAAGCGGCTCCTTTATTATCTCCTCACTTGTGAGTATCGTTTTATCCTTAAAATACCATATACCGGGGTTGGTGAATTCCTCATCATATAAGCGCTGTTTAATCCTTTTTAATCTATTTGTCAATTCCATTCCTTACACCCCCTTCTTAGTGTAATATCAGATCAACTCTGAATATTTTATACCACTTTGCCTGCAGAACTCTTTTAGTTCCTGAGCATAACAACCTGAAACCATATGAAGATGGTTTGAATCAAAATCCTGCAAGAATTCTTCTCCCACAGGTATGTTAACCAATGCCTGAGGAAAACAAGCTGTAGTATATTTAAGACAATCTTTATCGAACTCCTCGATTTTACCCTCAATAATCGTCATCCAATATTCACCGTTTTTCCTGCAAAGCCTTGCCAGTGTTAGCGGCTGGGGTTTAACAACTCCTTGGTACGCACCCCCTCCTGCTTCTCCAAAAGCATGCTGCATCGCCTTCACATTTGAAAGTCCGGTTTCATCCTGATTGTCCGAGAAGAAATAGGAACATGTTGCGCCACAGTTTGTAAATATCCATTTCTTTTTCGTTTTATCATACCAACGTACATCAAGAAGTGCCGTTGGTTTACCTTCGGAAATCAGTTGCAGAATTTGCATCGTAAGCGCTCCGTCAGCATCACATTCACAGGCATGGACAACTGGTTGTTTTTTTCCGTCAGCATCCCAGGTTCCATTCAAAAGCATATGTGCCAGGCAGTGAGATGCATAGCCGTTAGTCAATTCAGACTGGCATTTTACACCAACAAAATCGATCCCTTTTTCTTTTATTATATTTTTAACGGCAATATATCCTCTAACCTGACGTTTTAGGGCCTGCATAGTAAAATTTCCGCCAAATTCACAGGACGCCAATTTACCAAGCAGCCAATTGGTATGCCGCTCGATTAATTCTTCATGAATTTCTTCAGCGACTTCGACGATCTCCATTTGATCCAGAAATTCAATATCCACACCAAATAGCTTTTGCCATTGAGCAGCATCAGTGCAAGTCGTAAGCATTCCCAGGCTTCTCCCGCCAAAAAGCCCCAGCGTTTTTCCCTTTAGCTGTTGTCTCGCTGCTGCTGCAAAAATAAAGGCAGAAATCTTTCTCTGTGATTCCTGTTCTTTGCCGTCAAATATTCTTGTATGAAAACAACCAACCTGATTTAATGCTCCTCCTGAACCAAGAACTCCTAAATAGCTGGATGTGTCGGGCCGACTATTTCCCAGAAGAATTACAGGCAACTGAATATTCTGGCCAAGTATAATAGAAAATATCGGATCTGACCAGATGGGAATATGGATAATCAAGCAAGTGGCTCCATTTGTATTTACTTTATGCGCATATTCCACAATGTCCGATTTCGACCGTAAAACATCAGATTCTATAACTTCAAATCTATCTTTCAGCCAGCCAAGTTTTTCTATCTCTTCTTCAACTAAACCTTTCCTTTTCCCATAAAAATCATCACGGCTATCTCCCATGTGTGCAATTGCAATTTTTACGCCCATATTTTCCTCTTTCATTATCAATTTTATGCTAACTTCTTAATGACCTCTTATTGATCTATCGCAAAACTAAATGAGAAACATCGTAAAACATAGAAAATTGGTAGTCTGATATAAAAGTAACGATAACATCCATTTACCCTTAATAGCACTCTCAAATTAGTCATTAAATCACAGATCGTAAACGTTACCGTTATCGTTTTCATATTTTGAATTGTATTGTATTTTTTTTTATTTGTCAATTCCTATTTATTTAAAATATTTGATACTTTAATTTGCCATAACTTCGGAATTGAAAAAAACAGAACGTAAGTATTTAATGAAGCGAAGCCTTGGTTTACGTATCTTTTTGTTTGTATACAAAAACAACTTGGCACATTAACGCAGCCTCATGTCGTGATGGGCATTCTATTTTTTAATTTCTTAAAAGTATAAAGTCAAAGGCTACAAGTGTGCAAATCTTAAATCTTGTTATTATATTGACATGTTGACTTTCGAATTATAAGTTTAGTATTTATTATTATTGAATCTCTTTTTTTTGCACTTTCTATTAAGTTAATTAATGTATGTGCAGCTATTTTCCCTTTTAAAAATGATGATTGACTTACTGTTGTAAGCGGCGGGTCTAAATACTCTGCTATACCAATTCCATCAAAACCGATTATTGATATATCCTGCGGAATTTTTTTACCTCTGCTTTTTATTGAATGCATTACTCCAATAGCCATTACATCGGCACTAACAAATACAGCCGATGGATATTCTGATTCTTTTTCAAATATCTTTTCCATAGCATCATATCCCCCTTTAAAAGAGGTTTCGGTTTTTTGAACTAAACTCTCATCATAAGGAATATTAAATGATTTTAATATATCTTGATAAGCTTTAAATCTTTCCTGACTGCTTGGTAAGATATCATTTGTTAATATCAATGCAATTTTACGATGCCCTAAAGAAATAAGATGTATCATCGCTTCACTTGCAGCCTGGTAATTATTAATATCCACACTACAGATTGTTTTATTTCTCACTAAATCCGTGGTCGAAACTATAGGCGCTTCAATATTAATTAATGAATCAATAATAGACTCATCAACCTCTCCTGCTCTTATTAATAAATAACCATCAATTCTTTTTTGTCTATATGTATTCGCTAAATGTTCTTTGTTTTGTATATGCAAATATTGCAAAAAATAACCCCTATTTGTTAACTCAGTTAAAATACCTCTAAGCATTTCATAATAAAACGGATTTGAAAGAAAAGGTTCAAGGTCACGAGGTATAATAAGACCAATACAATTACTTTTTTTTGTATGTATTCCCTGTGCAAAGACATCAGGTTGATAGTTATACTTTTTTATCAAATCGTTTATTTTTTCTTTAGTTTCTTTTTTGACATCAGGTTTATTATTTAATACTCTCGAAACTGTGGTAGGCGATACATTCGCCATTCGTGCAATATCTTGTATTGTAAAACCCATAATATTGCTCCAGTAAATTTTATTTTACGTATTTATAATTTAAGTTACCTTGATTCGTTATTCTTATGTTATATTTCCATATACTATTTTAATAAAAAACAAATGTCAATACTTTTTCACGTAAATAAAAATCTATTCATATAGATAATTTTCTTCAATTAAGACCGCAACTAATTCATCAATTGTTTCAAATTTTCAATTACTCTAATGTTAGACAGTTCCAGGAATTTCTCTTTTGTTGTATCTTTAAGTGCCTCTATGATCGTGTCGAAATCCTCAATGATCTGATCCTTGTTTCCAACATCCCGGTTGAAAGCCTTGTGCGTTAGCCCGTTGAAGCGTTTCTCCGAAGGAAGCAGCGTTTAACAGTGTATTTTTTTTCTTGTGTTTTTTATTACATTGCAGATAAAGCGGCGATATTTACTGGTGAAGTGCCACAACTTGGAACCGTAACACCCGCCGTATTGCCAATAGAAAATATTATTTGAAAAACAACTTGCATTACTTTTATAGCCGATTTTTTTACGCTATTTATTATCGTTTGCACCTTATCGAGGATCAAGGAAGATATTATAGCTGGATGGCTGTTTTCTTCCTGAATGAGCCATAAATCTTTTATATTGTCCTTGAAGGATATCATTAGAAAGGACACGGTTGACTTTAACCGCTTCAACAGCATGCAAAACTTTTTAGCACAACCACATTACGAACAGTTTATAAATTTTGCTGAATATTTAATGCAGTCTCGGCTGCTTTCAAATCAACCGTTATTTGTTCATTCGGGTCCTGCACATTATAGTAGCCTTTTTTAGCCATATAGTTTGTTATTTTTTCATGGATATCAATAGAGGCATACAGGTGCCCGCGGAGCATTATTTTAATTTCGGGGGTAATCGCTTCTGAGACAGCAACCGCATAATTCCTGACGCCTGTTTTTGCAGAGATTAAAAGGTCTGTTGCGATTACCTGTTCAGTCATGTCGCCCATACCTGCCAGGTTCTGTATTATTCCCATGGTTATACCTTCTTTCAACTAATTGTGTTCAATGTTGAATCATCTCTGGCAGCCGTGTGGGCTGCAAGTTCGGATGATTGTAAAAAATCCCGTATTTCTTTTATTTGGCCGCGTGAAATATTAAAATCCTGCCGCATTATTTCGGCCAGTTCATCATCTTTAACAAATGCGGCCATGGCCGAAGATTTTGTTAAGCAGACATTTTTAAACGTCAGTATTTCGTGCAGCTCAAAAGCCTCATGCGGTGCTATTCTTTTCCTGTTTTCCATTCTTCCAACACTCCTTAAAAGTTTTACGAAGGTCTGTGCGTCCCCGGTTTGAGGACAACCTTGATGCATCCATCTGTTTTCGTGTCAAAAATTTCGTATCCGTGCTTTGCTTGATTCAACGGCAGTTTATGGGTAATGATATCGCTGGGGTCAACCTTATTTTCTGCAAGCATTTGATAAAGCCTTGGCATATAGGGGATAACAGGAGCTTGTCCCGTTCTCAGATTAATATTGCGGTTCATGATATCTCCAAACGGGAATCCGTTATAACGGGCGCCGTAAACACCGGTCACCTGTATCAATCCGCCCTTTCTTACAGCCTGGCTCGCGATTACGAATCCGCCCAAAGCTCCACCCTGCAGCTTTAATCCGGTAGCAAGGTATTCCAGTGGCGTAAACTTTCCGTCCATGCCTACAGCATCTATCACGATATCGGCGCCGCCTTGTGTAATTTCTTTTAAGTATTCTCCGGTATTATCATGCTGTTCAAAATTAGTCTTAGGCGCAGCTCAAAACGCCTTTCGTTTTTACATAATGCGTAGTTCAAAGCTTATTATTTCACATATAAAGACATTAAAAAATAATTAGCTACAAATGACTTGTAAATTGACACTGTAGGTGTCCATTAAATATGATGCCGTTCCGCTAAGTATTCGAATCATATCATCTGTTAACGCTATAGAATTAATTCCAGGTTGCACGATGAATATTTCAATATGTGTTGGAAAAATACGCATTTTATTTTTTATTTCTTGAAGCTTACGCGGACTTCCAACTTCAAATCGTGTTCCACCCGATTGAACACGCTCTGCTTCACGTTTCAAGAGGCGGTCGATAATTGCGCGTGGTTCTTGACACCACTTTATTGATTTCTCTGCTTGCCCACATACTTCGTACAAATCCGCTACTCGAGCACCGGGATTATCTCCATGAGAGTACTTACAGTGATAGAACTGAATAGATATCTTATCATTACTATCATTAATGCTTACAACATCTGCAATTTCACCAGCATCGTCATCGTCAAAAATCACACTAAAATGATCTGCGGCAACAAGGTTTTGTATAACACGAAATTGAATACTTTCCTTATTTCGCCCGATTCCTTGGGATTCTTTATGAATATCTATACCATGCCAATCCCAAACCTGTATACGTTCTCCATTAAATACTGGAGGAGTGGTAGTTATCTTAACAAGAAGATTTCCTTCTAACATTGATTGGTCAACGAATTTAATATGGGGTGGAAATTCGTTAAAGAATTCTGTCATTTTGTATTCGCGTTTGCTTCTCTTTATCATTAATCCTTTTGACTTTACAACTTTAAACTCAAATTTTCTGTTCGAAATAAATAATTCATATTCTTCGGATATTTTATTGTTTTCGACAGAAAACCGTATTGGCCCAGTCTCATTAAAATCAGAAAGTTTTATATCCATTGAATAAATTGGATATTCGTTAAGCCCATGGGTTATAAGGACACTATTATCATTTATCAAATCCATATCGATAGGCCATTCTATTCCATAAGGAATAGAGGAGGGCCGTTCTTTAATAATTTCGGGGACTAATGCACCCTCAAATATTTTTGATGTATTGATTTCCTCATTTTGTAAACGCTTAGCAATATCACTGCACCAGTTAATCCAATAATCAATACTCTCAACCCACCTAGACCAAATGCGCCCTTTATATGAACAACCAATACTTACTTTACCGTTTCCACTATATCCAGCTCCAAATAAGTTGGATTTAAATGAAGTCTCTTTTTGTGATTCAGTAATCCCGTTAGCAATATCAATTCCCGCAAACATTCTATACCGAATAGGGCCATCAATTGCAGATTTTAGGCCAACTGTGCCAAGCATCAATCTTTTAATCCCATGTAAACAGCGGAAGACATTCTCACCGCTTATTCTTTCAGACTGAACAAATAATGCATTGGCTAAAGTATCAGAAATACTCTTGTTTGTGCTATTTATGAAAAACATTTTTATTTGGGGATTCCAATAAACCAGATGCAAATTCCAGTTTGTATCGTTAATGCCTTTGAAAGATGTCCATTCAATATTTGAATCAAGTTTTTCAATTATTACTATAATTCTACTATCGTTATTGATAGTGAAAAAGCACTTATCTGGATCGAATACTTTATAAATAGCATTTGGGTGCCAGTTTTTTTCATTGGTATTGTATGCTACCATACTCACTTTGGGACGCAATTGCTGAATAGTTATTCCACTTAAAGAAGATGCATCAAAGCCTTCAGCAAGCTCTTGTAGCGATAGTTCCTTATCAATTTCTCGATTAGCCATAATATGAAGTATAACATTCCAGTCAGAATCTTGAGTGTAAAGCTCTCGCAGTGATTCATTAAGTTCATCATTAGCTATGTTGGTGATCACTGTCGCTGTACCGAGTCCTTCGCTTGATCTTGCAAAACGTCCAATAAATTGTAATGTTATTGGAAGCGATTTATATTTATCATGCACAGCTGCTATTTTAAGACTAGGTACATCAATTCCTTCCCCGAACATATCCACACAAACCACTATTCTTGAGTTTCCACTATTAATTGCTTTCATCGCCGAGGCTCTTTCAGTTATCGAGACGTCACTATGTATCAAGACCGGATTATATTTTTCAAAATATGGACGATATATAGTGTTGTACAAACGATTTGCAGACAACTTATCTTTAGCACGTACAAGAATGACATGATTATACCCAACTTTCAAATCGCTATCCAGCTTGTTGGTTGCAGCTGCTGCGATAGCAAGATCGCCTTTTTCTACATCAAACTCCCATATAGGAAGAAAATTAATTTGTTGAAAATATCCTTGTTTTTGGGCCATCGCTAACGGAAAATTATATATAATTTTCCCGTCAACCCTTTTTCCATCGTTTCTAAAGGGCGTTGCAGTAAATTGTAGGCATTTCAATTTTCTTAACTTGTACTTTACAGTAGCCCAAGTGTTCGCCGCAATATGGTGCGCTTCGTCAACAATTAAGGTATCGCAGATTTCGCTGATTGCTGTTAAGTAGTTGTCAGAAAACCTTTGTAATAATGACATAGTAGTAATTATAATATTGGATTTATTTAAAATCTCTTGCAAATCAATAAGTTCTTTAGGTGTTGTACGCAGTGTTGTAACAGTTGGTTTAAGTGCTTTATCCTTAATAATTCCAACCTTTTGTAAAATCCCAAATGTCAGAAATTTTTCTGCGGTTTGTTTCCTCAACAAGCTACTTGGAACAATAATAAAGGTGCGTTTAATCATTTCTGATACAACAGTAGCAATCATTGTTTCTGTTTTACCCGTACCAGTTGGCATAACAATAGTAGCTGGCTCATCAGAATTGATCCAGTGAGATTTTATCGAAAAAAGTGCTCCGAGTTGTGCTGGCCGAAATCCAGGAGTATTATCATCTTGTGCATTAAATGATAATACATTTTTCCAGGAAGATACAACAGCATCAACCTCTAGTAGTCCAGCGTCAGGAATTGAATGGATTTGTGCGACTCTATTATTTCCTATCTCAAATTCTTTAATGTTCATACTACTACTCCCGATAATAGTTGTTTTCTTCTTCAATAAAACTCGATTTCGTATTTATTACTTTTTAGTCTACTGATTATAAATCTTAGCATAATTCACCAACCTGATGCTTTTTGAGTTGATATATCAGAAATCTTCTATGCTGATATAAAAATGCAAATACATTATGTGACTTTATAATATAATTTTTTACATAATTATTCAAGCATTTGCCAAAATATAAATAACTAATCAAAATAACTAGTTTTAAGCGCTGTGTATGTTTTAGTCTTAGGTGCTTATCTATCTGCGGATATTATTCCGCAAGAGATACCTTTCGTCTATAGGTAATACGTAGTTCAAAAAAGGAGACTAGGGATCATTTCTATTATTAATTATTAGAGAATCTATAGAATCCACCACAATATAAGCTTCTTTCATTACCTGTTTAAATTCTAGATATTTTTTATACCAATGTAAGTCTTCTATCTTTGGTTTACATACTGAACAAGGTAAAAGCTCTTTTTGTAAGATGTTAGCAATATTTATTGGAGCAGTTCCCCATTTGCATTCTTTGCTATGATAGCGGTTACCGTTATGCGAAACATAAACTGTATATCTTTTTCCCCAACTTTTTATTCCTTTAATCTTGGGATAGCCATCATCGCCAATTTCAGTATCGAATGGAATATTGACTATTTCTCTTATTGTTTTTCCTGAATAAGCAGCATAAAAGCTCTCTTGTTTAATTTTTAATCCTTTTTTTCTTTTTATTTTATCTTTTAAATTTGAAATTACTCCTATCATTGTTGGTAAAACAAATATGCCAATAAGTATATATAAAATTGCACTTGAATGTGACGTTTCTTCTTTTTGTTTTGATTGACCATCAATGCTATTCTGGCTTGAAGAACTTGAATTAGGAAAAATAGCTTTACTTGGCAAAGCTAATTCAGTTTTCTGGGAAGGTAACGGTGAAGGTGAAGATTTAGGCATGTTATCCGCTGTCGAAAAAGAAAAAACATTTTCTTCTGCATTATTAATTGAAGAGTCATATGGACAAACCCCACCAGGATGTAAATGGGGACCATAGCCATGATGATAATGGTAACTTCCTAAACCACTTTTATTTTTATTATCTTTGTGTCCGCCATTTGAATCTGTTCTTCCTGAGTGTGCATATGCATATGGTGTAAACAACAATAGCATGAAACATATTATAATAATGGTTACAATCCTTTTCAATGTTTCCCTCACTATTACTCAATCGTAAAACACAATTCCATTTTTAGTAGTTTTATTTATCATTTTTTACTCCTGTTTGCATCTCTCTTAAATCCTTCACTAATTCATTTCTTTTACCAATAGTTCCATCTTTTCTTATGCAAAAAAAATCATCATTTGCCGAAAAGACAAACTTGTCAGCATACATTATTGTTCGTGCATTTATTTCAGCCAGGTCTTTTATATCAGCAGTAAGTATTTTTTCATGCCCATCCAATTTTCCAAGTAGAGCAATTTCGTTTGTTAGGGGAACAGTTACTTCAGTATCTCGCTTGCAAAAGTCCGGACTTATTTGCATTTGTTGATCTATCCATACAAGTGAAACTGGATTATCAGAGCAAACAAAACCACCATTAGATTCATTTGTAAATATTAATGACCATTTCCTTGAGCCTAGGTATGGAATAAGATTATCAATTTGGTCTAAAATAGTTTTAAGTTTGCTGTTTTGATCCATATCAATTTCAATATCTATCGCTATTATGAAAATCTAACATTTGCTCATATTCAAGAACATTCCCATCATACAATCCTTCTAATTTCATTTGATTAATCACTTCATAATAACTTTCTTTACTTGAATACGTCATATTAAGAATCATTTTGGACAAATTTATTAAAGGTTCTGCTGATTGCTTAATTTTTTTCGGTACTCTGCATTTTAATAATGCAATAAAATTAATTAATACGTTAAAATCAGTATTATTAGGCAGAACTTTTTCTTTTTCAATATTTCGTATTACCTTGGCAGCGAGTCGTTCAATTTCTGCAAATGTTTTTTCCAAAGTATCTATTTCAATATTAATTTTGTCTGTCTTTTCAATACTGTAAAGATTATTTTGAAAACCAACATTTTCTGGTTTTGAATAAAAAAAATATCCGGTTTTAATATTTAGCACACTCAACATATTATTATTGCTTGCCAAAAAGCCATTAAGATAAAACCGGGGGGTATAATGATGCTTTATTGGAATATTTCGCATATGTTTTTCTCTTTCAATATTGCTATAAAGCTTTTTTCTACTAACTAAATTGACCCACGTTACAATTTAAATCGAGTATTCCAGTGTTTATGAGGTCTGGTGGCATCTCATTATAATTTTCTGAGAATGCTGAATGAATCGTTCCTGTAACAGCCTTTTTAAGTTTGTATTTAGGTAAGATTGCTCATTTCCGCTTGTATATTTGTGAAAAAACCATCTAATAACTTCTGCTGAATAACAAACGGTTTTTCCTCAATGCTAATTCCGTAAGTGTCGGCTTCCAAAAACTCTTGAAGTTTTTTGGCCACATCAGGCTTAAGTGACGAATGGTCTTTCCAGTGTCGATATACTTTAATGCGTTCAAGAATAGAGAAGATAGCAGGATAATTTGGCTTTATATCAGTCCAAAAATATTGATTTTTAGCTATGCTTTTGCCGTAATTTTCAATTGGCTCAACAAAACACCGATTACATATATTTATAAATTCCAAAAATTCTGTTTCATTCGTAACCGCAGTTATGGAGCTGAATCTATCGGCTTCTGGAAAAGAATTCACGCCGAATAGACTAGCTTTTCCGAGAGATTTTATAACAATTTCTAGTTGGCGCAAGTCGCTTATTATTGAACCTATCCTTTGCCTTACCCAACTATTTCTTTTAGAAATTTCAATTGTTCTAAAAAGTCCGTTCCTCTTTTCGCGTTTTGCCAGTTCCAAAGCAGCATACCGACCTGCTACTGGCATATTTATTGAAGGAACATTATTGTTTTTTACAACAAGACCATAATCGTATAAATGTTTAGAATACTCGCTTATCTGCGCAAACTCCATAAAATCACCAATTTGACCCGAAGCAAGCATTTCAAACAACTCATATTCCTCGGGATAAAACATCCGTATTTCCGAAACTACATGCTGAAAATAATAAACTAAGTCTGAATTAACTTCTTCCAAAAGTTCTCTTATTTTTTGTAGAGAAATTTCAATCGGTCTTGATTCGGTCAATATTCTATTTATAGCACTACACGCTTTTCGCGTAAGCATTGGATGACCACCGTACTGGTTATAAAGGTATTCAATAGAATCATATGAAAACTTTAATCCCATTCTTTTACCTATAGTTTTAACCATAGACTTTGTTTCATCTATATCGAACCCTTTTAGATATTCTGATTGCACTATGCCAAACAAAGGATTTTGTATAGTGCCAATCATATCCTTTTCAACAGAACTTGCGTTCACTCCACAGATGATAAATACTAAGTTTCTGTATAAACTTTGAACTGACCATATAGTTTGCCAAAAATCAATAAATTCTCTTTTCCAATGTTCGTCAAGCGTTGCATTAAAAGAAATATACTCGACTTCGTCAAAGAACAGAATAATTTTCATACCTTTCTTACTAGCTTCTTGTACGACATAGCGAAATGCCCCCAAAATTCCACTTGGGTTCTTATTCCAGTAGTATTTTTCGATCTTTAATATATTTGCTATTTTTGAGCAAATTTCGCCAAGTAGCTCATACCAGTGCTTTGTCCTGTACGAAGGGGACTTACAGTCAATAAACAACACGAATCCCATCTTCTGTTCCATCAATGTTCGTTCAACCTTGAACAAAAGAGAAGTCTTTCCGGTTTTTCGCAAGCCAAAGATACCTCTGTTTTCGCAACGTCTTATCGAATCTAACATTCTAGAAATGTACTGCTGTCTACCAAAAAAGAAAGAATCCTCTCTCAATGGTAATGAATACTCAAATAAATCCGCAGCAAAGCAATCCTTGATAAGCCTATTGCGTATATACCATGAATCGTTTTTATTTTTTAATAACTCATCTTTTGAAAAACAAATGATATTCTGAGCAATCTCATTATCAATTGAACTGCTCCGCATCCACTCTATTATATTTGCATCGGCTGATACAAAAAAACAGCTTAAAGTATCTATTCTGTTTTTGTAAGGATAAGTTTTAAGAGCTTGATATAGCGCCTGTAACGAACGTGACTCCATATGTGAATATGGCGAATAAGCGAGCAAGACCTCTTTCTCAAAACCGAACTGTTCTTTAATGAAACCATTTGCTTCAAGCAAGTAAATATATATATTGGTATTGGCAAACACAAACTCTGTTGCGTAGTTTGCATCAAACCCAAATTTAAATGGTTTGAGTAAGTTATTATGAACAGGATGTGCTTCGAGAAACGACTTAACCCTACTTTGATCTGTCAACATTCCATCCATATTACTCCTCCTCGTATAAAACATAAATAGCATAAATCTATTTTTGGCTTTTGAGAAATCCGCTTTAACCTCAATTAAACTTCGCCTGATTGCTATAATGACTTATCTGTTGAAATTATTCTCGAATAAGAATCTTCCATACTGCTGCAGTTTTCAATTCTATTATCCTTTGTAGAATTGAAGAAATTTGTCTCCAATACCTCTGTTGCTTTATCAAGAGATTTTCCTATATCTATGATAGATTTTCTTAGTTCATCAGTCTCTGATATGTAAATAAGAAATCCGGCATAGTCTCCAAAAGCTATCTCCGAATCTTCTGTATATTTTTTTGTGTATTTACTTGCAATAGACGAATAATTTAATGTTATTTTTAGCTTATTATCGGTGAATTTCAAAATGTCAGCAGTAATAACATCTAAACATATAATCAATTGCTGCTTCGGATAAATAGAAATATTTGCATTTGACATATTACCTAAACGCTCTTGTACTTTTTGAGGTAGTTGTCTTATAAAATCATTAAAAATAATTCCAAATAGTTTTGCTGGAACTTCACCTACATTTCTGATAACAATACAGGTAAGGCTACTTCTTATTAATTCAAACGAAGCTTGAAGATATGGTCGTTTTTTTTCGCTTCGTTCTTTTAACAATATTATAATTGCGATTAGCGAAATAACTGAGCATATAGCAGATATTATTGATGCCCAGTCTATTCCACCATTTGTATTTCTTAAAACATCTATAAGTTCTCGTATCAAATTTTCCATATTACTCCATACTGTTGTCGGGCAGGTATCCACGGCGTGGCTGATCTATGCCCTTAACACACATAATTAAACTTACTTATTTCTCTACCTCTTATCTGTTTTATAAAACTATTATTAACTGTCTTGCGTAAATGCTCGAATGCTTTTTTGTTTTACTTAAATTCCTGCTCTATGGTCGATGCAACAAAAATCTCAAATTGCGTTACGAGCAGCTCAATGTTAGACTAACCCAGATGCTTGGCAAACTTCGCATTATTGACAATCTAGATGCTTGGCGAGCTGTAGATAATAGACAAAATCACATGTTGCAAAAAAAGTTTCGTAATACATTATTTTAACAGAATTTTACCATATAGTTACTTTCTCTACAATACAGTCTAGCTATTGGCAAGAAGTTTTTCTTTGTTTGTCTTTACGATGTGGTTGAAAATTTTTTAAATATGTTAAGAAAACAATATTTATTTCAACCAAATAGCCCAAATCACCATCCATAAAGTCGAACCTAATAATATACCTGAAAAAATACCTTTTAAATATGTTCCCCGCATATTTTTCTTTCCTTCCCTATCTGCCCCTTTCATCTGGTTATATAATTCATTTGCATTTTCTGTTACAGCTTTTAATTGAGCGACAGAAATCTTCAAAGCCTGCAAAGTCGATGCGCTGCTATCTACCGTTGCCTTTGTAGTTTTCGTTAACTCGTGGATTTGTGCAGCATCTTTATCGAGATCGATCATAATCTTTGTTAATTCTTCTTTTAGGCCTGGAAAAGTCTGTGCTTTGTTCAATTGCACCAATAACCTTCTTACTGATGTCTGGTTTTCGTATGAATCCATTTTCTATTTCCTTCTTTGTATATTTCTTATTATGAAGTTTATTGTCCCTGCATTTAAAGCCTTCTGGGGTTATAAAGGTTATGTTTTTTCTATTATCGGTCCATTTCACATCATAACCAAAATGCTGCATTAGAAATATAAAATCGCTTTTTGTTTGCGCCTGCTCTAATGCAATTTCAATTGTACTTATTAACCTCCACTTCCAGCTTTCGCCCTTCAAAGCAACCTTATATTCAGCTTGGCTGATATAACCACCACCTCGATGTTCTATCACCGATAACCCTGCATCCCTGCACAAACCATCAGAGAAGTCTTTAATCTTCTCCATATCATTTTTACTTTGCTGAAACTTCAGACCTGTTTCAAAATTTACTGAATTAATCAACAGATGATTATGAATATGTTTTTTGTCTTTATGTGTCGCAACAAGTACTTGAAACCCGATAAAATAATCCGCCATTTTAATTCCAAGTTCATGCGCCTTACTATGGTCTATCGGGTCATTTTCATCAAAAGATTGTACCAGATGTATATATTGCCGGCCATGATTTTTACCGAACATATTTTTTACTGTCATCATTTCTTCACACGCCGATATCGTAGTACAATCTTTACCGGAAACCAGTTTCTCATCTGTCTTTTCCACTTTTGTAATATATGCTTCTAAATTTCTTAAACTGAATTTTGAGTTAGTGAATTTAATAACCGCCATATTTCCCCCAGTTTGCTTGTAACGCCTTTTAACTCCAGGCAAGTTATTTTACCTTCATGACATAGACGTGTTAACTGATTAATATTTACACCGATTTTGCGCAATTCTTTTGCCATATCCGGTAACCCTTCAATAACAGTAATTTCCCCTTTAAGGGCCATCGTCAGCAGATATGCCGTTAAAGACAGCTTTATTTTTTCGGCCTGTTTATGAATACGCTCGTAATCTTCTTGTGTCACTCTGAAATTTATCATCTTCGATTTGTTTCTCTGCATTTTATACCTCTTTGAACTGGCTTGTAATTTTTGCATCTCTGCAGATGCGCAAAAAGGAGGATGCAAGGAGGGTTTCTCTCCTGCCCAAGCTCTGTTTTATAAGCCTTGTGGCTTTACAAACAGGAAGCTGGCCTCCCTTTGGGAGCCATGTACCGACTGGAAAAAGAATATTCCTTTCCAGCAGGACGAATGTTTTTATTCTTCAAGATGAGATTTTTAATACCTGCATGTAATATCAATCATGGCTGCCGGAAGGGAGTACACTTCCATTCTTACTATAAGAATCTTTCTTTAAATCTCTCTTCATTGGCCATTTCCGATACGCCTGTTATTAATTCTTTCAGCGCATTTTTGCAATTAAATGCACCGTTATGGTGCATATACCTACGAAAACCGTAATATTTGCACCATTATGGTTTATATATCATCCATTGCATATAAAAGTGCCTCTGGTAATTCAGTTATGTTCTTTGTTGGCTGCAATTCAGATGAAGCATCTAATTTACCTGGAGCGGTTACTGTAAGGCCTGATAACGATTCTATGATGGTATGCC
This sequence comes from Christensenellales bacterium, assembly GCA_040768905.1. Taxonomy (GTDB): domain Bacteria; phylum Bacillota; class Clostridia; order Christensenellales; family SZUA-584; genus SZUA-584. The sequence goes on along the minus strand of JAXGMA010000001.1, from coordinate 131,057 downwards.
GAATGACTTCTTCCAAACGATTTTCCTGTTGCGTTTTTAGAATACAATCGATAACGAATTCACTGCGCCCTTTATCTGGCTGTGCTGAAAACAGCTTTAGCGCTTCCATATGGCGCGGGTTATTTATATCAAATGTCAGATATCGTCTTTCACGCATGATGTTAACCCAGTAGGAGTTTGTATCCCTCAGCGTTAGCGAATCGGTCAAGAATACCAATTGTATAAACCTCGGCACTGTGCAACCTGTTACCATACATCTCTGCACCACCACCAGCAAATACTATGGGCAGTTTGAGATCAAGGCCGCGCTCACGCAAGGCGTTAAGAAGCTCTCTGATATAATGTTGCATACGCCGTTCAATAATGATCAGAATTTTGTCCTTATCCACATGCTGCAAACATCCCTGAATAGCGTCTGTAATATGTGTATCGGAAATAATGATATTCTCCTGCTGCAATTCTTCACGTATGGCATTGAACAGTATGATCGTGCCCATGCGCAGGCTGACGCAGCTTCCACGGTCAACCTTGAAGTCATGCAACGTGAGGATGTCCACTGTATACCCGCCAATATCCACAAGCGTTATGTTGTTGTATCCCTTTAGCTGCTGGTAGTATTTGCAGACTGCTGCATGCCCCTGGGCGAACACCTTACAGTCCATGATGCGGCAAAAGTATGAAGCTCCTTCGAATTCAAACCGGATGTTTCCGCGCAGGAAGTATTGACGGAAAGCTTCTTTTTGTGTTCCATAAGTGTCGATAGGAAGGCCAACACCGAGCAATATTTCTGCGGATGATATATCTGCGCGCTTCATCGCATATGCAATAGCGGTCAGTGACAGTATGAAGGCATCCAGCTCCTTTGTTTTGTCCTGTTGAAAGTTCATACGCTTTCCGCCAATAGCATAAAACTTGCCATCATAGAACAGCTGCATATCATCTGTGATGAACTCTTTGTCACTCATCGTGAATCCCGATGCATAGAGCATGCGCTCCGATGATTTGGTGTTATAGTTTCCATTATCGATTCCTAGTTTTATTACGGTCATATGGTTCCCTCACTTTTTTATATAATTATTTGGTTATGAAATTAATAAATTTTTATTTACTCATTCGCTGTATTTAAATCACCAGCCGAAAAGGAAGAAGGAAAACTGGTATTAATCTCTAAATTCAAGGTTGCAACATTGCAAGTTCTTATAAACAATGCAACCTTGCAACCTTGAATTAAAGTTTTATAGCTGCCAATACCATTTGTTCCCGGATTTAAGAGATTTTACGCCAATGTTCTTCTTGGCTTGATCCAATACTCGCTTTGAAATACTCAATGTATTCGCTTTTGTAATAACATCGCACTGTAATACTCTTCCGGCAGCAAGAATACCCTGCAAAAGAGTTTCTGCTTTATCAAGCTTGCTTTCCTGAATAGTACCGGTTAATAACTCTTCAGGACTAATATCATAATGCCCTATCCATTTAAATCCATCCTCGCGGGTGAGTTCAAAAGCAATTGACATTCCTTCAGGCGCCAGGCTGCTTTTGTCGTGAGCAATTACCCGAATCGTAGGATTATCTTTGATTCTTCCAACAATTAAAACACTTCTTGCGGCTGCTTGAAAATCTATTGATCCCAAACCTCTATAGGTGGATTTTGCGCCATAGGCTTTATTCATATGGCCAATAAGCACGATTGCACAATTATTATCCTCTGCCACAGCCCCCAATCGTTTAAGAATCGGCCGAATTTCATTTGCCCTGTGCATATCCACTTCTGCTCCCAGATAAGCTTGAATGGGGTCTAAAATTACAAGTTTTGCTTTGGTTTCTTTTATTGCCTGTACTATACGTACATCGGACATGGATAATCCGGCCTCACTTTCATCAATAACCAGGATTTTATTACAATCAGCATCTGCTTGTATTAAACGTGGTTTGATTGTATCTTCCAAGCCATCTTCTGCTGTCTGGTATATAATGTTGATGGGTTCACGTTCTTCCGAGTCAGATGGTAATTTATTGCCTTCGATAGTAAAGCTGCAAGCTGTAATATAAAAGTGGTTTTACCTTCACCAGGGTCGCCTTGTACAATCGTTATCTTTCCATATGGTATATATGGATACCATAGCCATATCACCTGTTTCGGCTCGACATTAGCCATATTGATTATTTTTAGTTTCTTTGGAGCATCATTCATTTTCATCCTCCGTTTAAAATGTTTTTTTGCGGAGCATTTGATATACTTAATTTTCGAGATAAGATATCAATAGCTCCAGCTATTGGATCATCTGTTAAAGAGCCTGGTTTTATTACCAAGGCTTTTTCATTACTCGATAACCATATTCTGGTATTATCAAGCCGCGTTGAATTCATGCAATACCGCCGCTTTGCTGATCCATCCATTTAATAAAGCGTTCTTTGGGGACTACTAATCGTTTTCCAATCCGTATTGTTGGAAACCCTTTGCTGTTAAGCAATTCATATGCGCCTGCACGCGAGATGCCTAGTACGGAAGAAACTTGTTCAGCGGAAATGTAACAGGAAGTTCATTCAGATTATAAATCTGTTCTCTCATAACGTTTTTTAATTCCTTTCAATTTCTAATCCATAATGTTTTTTGTAATGATAACCTATCTAATAATACACTAATATGTTCATTTACACTCGTCAAGATATATGGTACCATTAATATATGACTTATCTCTATATCCATTTTGGATAATATGTATTTTCTAGAAGGGAACGATGTTATTTGTCGGCTTTTGCTCAGTTAACAAATGAAAACATCATTGAGCTTTACTATGACGAAAGAGATATTGGTAATTATACAGGATGTACTTATCCACTAGGGACACATCTTGCTAATTACTTATGGTTTGATTTGAAGGCTATTAATTACGAGTATCAAAGTCTGGCTAAACTAAATCTCACAGACTCATTTGCTATTGATGATAATATGTTTATAGATGTTTTAAATAGAATTTTAACAAAAATTGATTCTTTTTGCCCATATTTACACTTTCATTCGCAAATATTAATTAAAGCGATGCTTAATGCGTGGAAAAACAAATCTATTATAGCTCCTATTGAAATATTGTCACTTCCAAAAACCGATACTATGTTTGATGTTGATTTATTCAAACCTTTTTTTCCAGGTTATTATATATTTAAAGATAAAGAAATTTATGATGATGAAGATAATAATGATTTGGTTGATGGAATTATAGGTGATCCTATTCCTTTAACTATAGAAAAAATGAGAGATTACTATGAATTTTTGATAACAGCTGTATTACTAGATATAAAAGAAAAACGAGAAATTTTATATCAGCAATTTGACTTCATTTATAATAATTTCAATAATGTTGATGTAAAAAAACTAAAACCCGATCAAAAACTTTATTTGCTTGAATTATTTAATAATCATTTAATTAAAAATACTAAAAATAACATACAAAAAAATAGAAATAGGCTTAACACTAGTTATACTTTAACTTCATTTAAAACTAAAATGCGGATTCGTGGTAAAGTTGACCTTCCATTTGAAAATATAGATTTAATTATAAATTCGATAGCAGAATCAAATACACATTTATATGAAGTAGTTGAAATAAATGATATAAACGACTTAATGCGCTATGAGTTAATTAAAATGGTACTATTAGATATACCTCTTAGAAAGTGTAATCATTGTGGTGAGTTTTTTGTACCAAGCGGTAGAAGGGATAGCATATATTGTGACCGCATTATGATTGGTGAATCTCGCCCTTGTTCAAAAATTGGAGCTTCAAAAAAATATGAGGATAGAATAAAAACTGAACCTGCACAAATAGCATATAAAAAAATGTATAAGCGTTTAAACGCTCGCTTGCATTATGGTTCACTCACAAAACAGCAATTTAGCTTATGGGGAGAAAAAGCGCAAGTAATGCGTAAAAAATGTCTCGCGCAAGAAATCAGCCTTGAAGAATTTCAAGCATGGCTCGAGAGAAGTATTATAACTTAATATACCGATTATCAAACAAATAATTGATCATACAAAATGTCTAATGCTTTTTTTATAGCCTTGATTTCCCAGGAATATATATGGCGTTGTCCTACTTCAATTTTGGCCAAAGAACTTCTGGTAATATCACATCCTGACACCTGTAATTTTGCGGCTAATTGTTCTTGCGTTAAATTTTTCTTCTCACGAATTATCCGAATATTCTCTCCCATCAACCGGTCATAATTATAATTCAAAAATCCCACGCCCTTCTGCACTTAATTTAGTGCAATTTTTATATTGAGCATACAGGATAATTCTGTTATAATTGCACTTATATTAGTGCAATTGGTGGGGGATATAAATTATGGATTATAAGCAAGCTTATTTAAAACTCTTCAATACAATCACCGATGTAATCGGAGAATTAGAAAAAGCCCAAATTGTTGCTGAAACAATTATTATCAATGATACCCAAGCCGAAAAAGAAAACATTAAGGAAGATGAGCCTAATCTGACAAATAATCTTGAAATAATTCGATAACAATATAGAATTGATCAATTATGATTTATAATATGAAAAACAAAGGTTATTTAGCCATAAAGATTATTTTACATAACTTTCGACGGCTTTTTCCACCAGCTGGTTTAACGAAATACCATTCGAAGCGGCAATCATAACTGCACGTTTATGCAGTTCGGGATCAATGCGTACATTAAAGCTACCCTTATAGGCTTTTTGCGGTTCCTTCCCCATTCTTTCGCACATGTAAAGATAATCTTCCACCGCCTCAATAAAGGCTTCTTTTAATTCCTTAGTATTATTTCCTTCAAAGCTAATTATATCGGCGATACCGGCGATTGTTCCATAAAAACAGTTGTCCTCATCGCTATACTCAATGTGTGCGAAATAATCTTTGTATTCCATCATGTTTTTCACTTATATCACTCCAATCGATTTGAGAAAATTTAAAACCAAATCTATTTGATAAGCCTTCAACTCATTTCTCGGATGCGGCCGGTGCAGTCTCAAGATTTCTTTTGTCGGCTGGTGAATAAATGCGGTACGCGAACCGGACGTTTTGCCACCCATGTTTTCGATGCATTGCAGGCTTCCAAGAAGACGCCTTAATTCATCGTAAGTAAAATCTTTTGGCTTGTTTTTTAGTCTTTCCAAAAGCTTATCATTTCTACCCATATTATATGCCCCTTTAAAATAATTTGCAACTACTTTTTAGTTGCTTTTACTACCAATCATATCTCATAACTCACGCGCCATTTCTAGTATACGGTTTTTACGTTGTCCTTCCGTTAATTTCTCTTCGTCGGAAAACTTCATTCTGTCATCAAGGTATGATTTGCTTCTTGTTGTGATGCATTTTCTGCATACTTTCTAAGATATTCATCGAGCATGCCGTTTTCTTCATCAGTTTGTATTCAAACGGGTTTCTTCCTATAATCTTTTTTCTTGCATTTTGGCATATTTATTCGGCATATTAGATTTCCTTCTTTCCATCGATCAAATTAGCAACGGCATCAACAGCGGCTGTATGTTTGTCATCAAACAAATGCGTATAAATTTTTTTAGTCGTATTCACATTTGCATGCCCTAACGCCTTTCCGATATTAAATTCCTGAACGCCGGCTTCATTGGAAAGGCTGGCAAAAGTATGACGAAGTTCATGCAGCACGATTTTAGGTAAACCATTATCATTAAGGAATTTTGTAAAAAGTTCAGATAAATAATTGGGGCGGTATGGGTGACCATCCTCCCAAACGATCACGTATCCCGTATCGTTCCAAGCCTCACCTAATAAATCCCTGTTTTTTTGCTGCTTTTCCTGCTCTTCTTCAAGAACTATATATAACCCATCGGGTATATATAGTTTCCGGTTGGATGTATAAGTTTTTGTCTCTTTTACAACAATCTCACTGCCTACCTGCGTCATCGCCCGGCGAATTTTTATCGTACGCTTATCCAAGTCTACATCCTCCCATTTCAATCCGCAAATTTCTTCGCGCCTTAGGCCTAAATAAGCCGCTATTTTAACCATTGTCTCCAATCTGTTGCCTCTTATTCTATCAAATAATATTTGTAATTGTTCGGCGGTATAGACGTTTGCTTCATGATTGATTTTTTTTGGGCGTTCCACACCGCTCATAGGATTGCGGTACAGGTATTCTTGTTTAACGGCTGAATTCAGTGCGGCGTTCAATACATCATGGTGTTTATGTACCGTATTGGGAGAAAGGCCCTTTTCATTCATTAAAAAGTTATAATATTTTTGAATGATCATTGGTTTTAATTTTTGCAATTTGGTATTTCCCATTTCCGGTATAATATATCGGTTAATGATATTTTTAAAACCGTAAACGCTGGATTCTGCTGCCCTTGGAGCGTACATCTCATTCAACCAGTATTGCATCCATTCTTCTAATGTAACCTCTTTTGGCTGAACTGCGGTACCATCTTCCATGGCTACGTTATGACGTGATAAAGCAAGCTCCGCCTCTTTCTTGGAGTCGAAAGTCTTATGTTTTCGAATTCGCCTGTTATTTTCATCAAAACCATATTCAAAACATACGCGATATTTTTTATTCACCAGCTGGAAAAGTGAACCATGAGCCATAAATACAAAACCTCACTTAAACAGAAAAATGTCTACTATGATTTGATTATAACCCATAATTTCTCAATTGTCTACTTCTTGTCTATTTTCGATATGATTGCATTAAAAAACCGCGTCATTACGCGGTTTATTGGTGGAGGCGAGGGGAGTCGAACCCCTGTCCGAAAGTTCCAAAATCAGATTTTCTCCGGGTGCAGCACAGGTATTAAGATTTCCCGGACGGCGCGCCCCATGTGCAGGTCATGCCGAGCGGTAGCTTCATGTTCCCCTCCTTAGCTCAAAGCTTTGCAAAGGCGGTTCCCCTGGTTAATGATGCCCTGGCCCCGGCGTTCAGGGAGCCACCGGCAGGACATTACGCTGCATTAAGCAGCGTAAGCTAGTTGTGTTCTGTCTGCAACTAAATTTTGTTTCCGGCTTTTTAACGCAGCATTCCGGGACTGCGACCCGCTTATCCGATTCCGGCAAACCCCCGTCGAAAGCCATATACGCCCCCTTATGAGCCGTCCGTATCGGCCTTAATCAGTGTGCTCTAAACTGCAATCTTGTGTTTGCAGCCCCCTCTCAATCTTTCTGTTTCTCAAATACAGCGCTATATCCGTTCCCACCATAACAGCATTGAGCGCATACAGTATAAGAACGTAATCCATCCTGTAAAACACTTTATAGAGTATGCCTGAGATATACCCGGCAAAGATGACCACCAAAAACAAAAAGCTCTTTCCTTTTGTGCTTTTAGACCTTGCTGACCTTATTATTGAAAGCGGCCAGGCGGCGCCGAAACACAAAAGCATAATTATCTCGAATATACTGTTCATCCGTTGCTCCTGTACGCCTCGCGGACTTTTCTGTCGATATTGCGCCTTGTTTCGCGCTCCGCAATGCTCTGGCGTTTATCATAAAGCTTTTTGCCGCGCGCCACGCCGACCTCGATCTTCACCAGACCTTTTTTCAGATATACCGCCAGCGGCACAAGCGTTAAGCCCTTTTGCATGACAACAGCATGCAGCTTTATAATCTCACGTTTATGCAGAAGCAGTTTGCGCGGCCGGAGCGGATCAAGGTTAAACACGCTGCCTTTTTCATAGGGGCTGATATGCATGCTTTGAATAAAGGCCTCGCCGTTTTGTATACGCACAAAAGCGTCCGTGATATTGGCCTTGCCGGCGCGTATGGATTTAACTTCGCTGCCTGCGAGCGCAATCCCTGCTTCAACCGTCTCTTCAATAAAATATTCATGCCGCGCTCTTTTGTTCTTTATCAGAACTTTGACACTCTCACCCATCAAAGCCACTCTCTCACCCTTCCGGAACAAACTCAACCCTCGGCGGATAGACGCTGACGCTTTCCACACGCACCCGCATTGCATCGCCAAGGCTTATCTTTTTTCGCTTCCTCTCGCCAACAACGCAGTACATTTTTTCTATATATACATAGTAGTCGTCCCGCAAGGATGATAATGGTATCACACCCTCAACAGTATTGTCAAGCTGCACAAAAATGACATTTCTCGACACGCCGCTGACCACACCCTCATAAACCTGTCCTTCTTTTCCGTGCATGTATTCGGCGCGTTTGACATCATCCACATCGCGCTCTGCCTCCAAAGCAACCCGCTCGCGCAGGCTCGATTGCTGCGCGATTTGGGCGATGTTCTCATTAAGTGCATCAACAGCTTTGGCGGTCAGCTTTCCTTCAAGATCCTTCTTGATAATACGGTGCACCGCAAGATCAGGATAGCGCCTGATGGGCGATGTGAAATGGCAATAGTGTTCAAACGCAAGCCCAAAATGCCCCTTGCACTCGGGCGAATACTCTGCCTTTTTCAGCGACCGCAGCATGATCTGGCTTACAATGTTCTCATGCGGCATGCCGCGCACATCATTTAAAATACCCTGCAGTGTTTTGGGATGCACACTGTCTGTCTTGCCTTTCATTTTGCCGTAGTTGGCGTAAAACGCGGCAAAGCTGCGCATCTTCTCTTCGTCGGGCTGCTCATGCACACGGTACACGAACGGTATTTCACGCCAGAAGTACATCTCCGCAACCGCCTTATTGGCGGCAAGCATGAACTCTTCGATAAGCTTTTCGGCCTCGCCGCGCTCACGCGAACCTATGCCGATCACATGACCTTGCGCGTCATAGGAAAATGCGGTCTCGTCTATTTCAAAATCGATACTGCCCTTTTCCTCACGCAAATGGCGCATCTTCGCTGCAAGTTCTCCCATCAGCTTAAGATCGCCAAGTATGTCCGCGTATTCTCTCTCGAGTGCATCATGGCCGCCTGTAAGCATTTTATTAACATCCGAATATGTCATCCTGTGTTTTGAACGTATCACACTCTGGCAGACGCGCGCATCCAGCACATTGCCCTTTTCGTCTAACTCCATGATACATGAAAGCGTGAGCCGCTCTTGCCCTTCCGAAAGTGAACAGGCGCCGTTAGACAACGCTTTTGGCAGCATGGGCAGCACGGTATCCGCAAGGTACACGCTCGTGCCGCGTTTGAACGCTTCTCTGTCAAGCTTTGAACCTTCAGCGACATAGTGCGCCACGTCGGCGATATGCACGCACAGCTCATAGCCGTCGTTTTGCCTGCGGATAGATACCGCGTCGTCAAGGTCTTTCGCATCCGCACCGTCTATAGTGATGATGTTCGTTTCACGAAAATCCTCGCGCCCCTGCATAACAAGCTGCCTTTTTGATACACGCAGCGCCTCGCTTTCCACATCATGCGGGAAGACATCGGGAAGGCCGTGCTGGCGAATGATGCTTTTTAGTTCCGCATCTGCAGCGCCTGCCGTGTCGAGCACCTCGGTGATGCGCCCCTTTGCGCTTTGTCCGCCGTTTGCCCTGCTGGTGATCTCAGCGACCACCTTCTGGCCTGTTGTTGCACCGCCCATATTTGCCCCGGCGATAAATAATTCCTCTAAGCGCTCATCATCAGGTATGACATGCCGACCATTGAGCGTGCCGACCAATGTTTGCTGCTTTTGCTCAATGATGCCCTTCACTTCCCCTTCGCGCCGTCTGTCTGCTTCGCCCTCTTGAATAAGCCTGACCGCAACGAGATCGCCGTGCATGGCGCCATTCTTATTATCAGCCGACACGAAAACATCGCCGTTTTCATGAAGCAGGAAAGCAAACCCCCCTCGTTTTACATCAAGGCGCCCGGTCAAATACCCGAATGTGCCCGGCAAAAACAGCTTCCCCTTCGCAGAGGTCAGCACGCGGCCTTGTGCGGTAAGCATGCGCACAGCATCACGAAGATCGCAAATGTCTCCGCCAAAGCTGCTCGCCAGCATGTCAAAGTCCGTTTTTTTATTACGGGAGCCAAGCTCCCGTAAGATCCATTCCGTTATTTCCAATTCCTTATCCCTTCTCATACTATCTTTCCCCCGGCCAGAAGCGAAAATGCCTGTGCGCTTTTCCGCATTAAAAAACGCCTTCCCATAAACTCCGGAAAGACGTCATAGCCATACGATAACAGCTATTGAGCAGCATTCTGCGCAGGCTCGCCCTCTTCGGCGCCGGCATCATCAATGACCGCTTCCGTCGTCACATCAGGAGCCTTTGTTTCCGGTAAAAGATCCTGTCCGTACGCTTGTATAAGCACGAGCGCAACAGCAAGCACCATAATGCCCACTGCCGCCACCTTTGTCAGCTTCTTGAGTTTGCCCTCATAGCTCTTCGCCTTTGTTTTGCCCAAAAACGTTTCCGCACCGCCCGCAATGTCACCCGATAAGCCGGCGCTTTTGCCTGACTGAAGCAGGACCACGGCAATCATAAAAAGCGAAAAAGTGATAAGGACTATTTCAATAACAAGTACAACAATGCCCATCGTGACCTCCAAGAAATCTACAGCAGGGGTATTTTAACACGCAGCATCCTAAAAAGCAAGCAAAAAAACGCCTGTTAGCCCTCGCTTGTTTCTAAAACAGATGTTGTGGCTCATTGAGAAAAAAACTCCTTTGCAGCTTGGTTTGGGTTTTTATACCAAAGCCAAAACACAAAGGAGGAAACCAAATGCATGTTCAGTGTAACACATAAAAAATACGATTGTAAAGACAACAAGAAGAGTATTTGTCGAAATTTTTTATCAAACGCTAAATATTGCTTCTATATACTGTAAAAACGAAAGCATTATGCATGAACCGTCTATTGTCTTCCATCTTTCCTGCCGAAAATATAAAAACGACTTACTGCAGCATGCTGCAAAGCAAATCGTCTCTTTGGCAGGATATCATTATATTTATGAACTGCGGGGCTTTGCATCTGGCTGGCGCTGCCCCAGTTTTGCTACGGCTGTTTGTCCTCCGGGCTGTTTTCCGGCTGCTCTTCTTCGTCACCGCGCACTGCGACCACAACACTTCTGAAGGGATCCTCTCCCTCGCTGTATGTATACACTTTTTCATAATCCTGAAGCGTCGCGTGCAGTATACGCCGTTCGTAAGGGTTCATCGGCTCAAGAACCACACGTTTTCCGCTTTTTAAGACCCGATCAGCCAGACGCGCTGCCAGCTGCCGCAGCGTATCTTCGCGTTTTTTACGGTAATCTTCCGTGTCCAGCATGATTTTGGTGTAATCCTCTTTGCCGCTGTTGACAACAAGGCTTGTCAAATACTGAAGCGCATCAAGCGTTTCACCTCTGCGCCCAATGAGCAGCCCCATACCGCGTCCCGACATCTCGATCTTTATGATGCCGTCTTCGTTTTGCGACTTTAAGCGTACGCCGATACCTATATGCGAAAACAAGCCGAGAAGAAACCTCTCAGCATCATTTGCCGGTTCCTGAGGTATAAAATCTGCTTCCGGCTCAGCAAACTCCTCGCGCTTTTGGTTTCGTTCCCTGCGGTTTCTTCCGTCTCTGTCCGCACCGGCACTGCTGCGGCGCCTTTGCCCGCTTTCAAAACCTCTGCGGGGGCTGCGGGCAGAATGTTCTTTATGCTGCTGGTTCTCAGCGGTTTGCGCCTCACGGGCTTTCATTTCCTCCGCCACATCTTCAGCTGATTTTTCGGTCAGCCGCACACGCGCACTTTTGAAAAGCGAGCTGCCTTCGTCAAGTATGTCTATGATAACCTCATCGATAGATAAGTCCATCTTGAGCAGGCCGCTGAATACTGCCTCGTCAACCGTCTTGCCCTTGCTTTCTATAGATTTCATCCGTTTGTCTCCTCAATAAGGTTCTGCTTTTGCCGCTCATCGCGCTTCTTATACACCCAGTTGACTATCAGCGATTGTATCAGCGCATAGATGTTTGCAAACAACCAATATACGGCAAATGCCGCATTTGTCGTTGCGCAGATATAGACTGAAAACAATGGGAAAAACCAAAGCATAAACTTGCCCTGGCCTCCTGCCTGCGGCGTCTGCCCCATCGTCAGCTTTTGCTGAAGGAACAGCGTGGCTCCTGCAAGTATGGGCAGAATAAACCAGCCGTTCGCAAAACCCTCAAGGCCGTTTGCCATGATAATATTGCTGGCGAAGCTCTCGTATCCGGCGCCGGCGCTCACCACTCCCGTTGAAAAGTCAAGCAGCCCTGCGTTTGAGAGCATATGCAAAGACTGGGGGGTGATGTAGGTGGCGTGGGATTGTACGAAGGCCGCAAACTGGCTTGCTGCCGGCAGTATTGGTTCAAATCCGGAATCAGGCTGCCAAAAGTTATTGACCCACAGCCAGCTTGGAAGTTCAGTCGCACCGGCGCTGTGCGCATTGAGCACAAATGAGACCGTTTGTTCTGCTGCCAGCACACGCATCGCACCGAAAAACGCAAAGAATATCGGAAGAGTGATGAGCATGGGCAGACAGCCGGCCAGCGGTTTGACGCCTTCTTTATGAAAAAGCTCTTTTTGCTTCTTTTGCAAAAGCTGCGGGTTGTTGGCATAGCGCTTCTTGAGCGATTCGACCTTTGGCTGGACCATCGCCATCTTGCGTGCGCTTTTCTTTTGCCGCAAATCCAAAGGAAGCGTCAAGAGCCTAATCGCGACCGTGAGCACGATGATGGCCACAGAATAATTCTGCACCAGATCGTAAACCCATTTTAATACCAATACAAAAAAATCAGAAATAAAGTTATTGCTTAGAAATTCCAATTAGGGTTGTCCTCCATCATCATCTCATACGGCTTACGGTACAGGGTCATACCCGCCTTGGCAGAAGGGATTGCAGCGCATAACGCGCCAAACAGCAAGTCCTGCGCCTTTAAATGCGCCGTGTTTGTCTATTGCCTGCACAGCATACTCAGAGCAGGAAGGCTCAAACCGGCATGCGCGCGCCGTATAGGGGGATACAGCTTTCCGATAAAACCATATTATTGCCATAAAAACGTATTTCATTTTACGATCAGACCTGCTTTTTTCAGCAGTTTGTTAAGAGACATCGCGATCTGCTGGTAGTTAAGCTCTTTCGCCTTCTCCCTCGGTGTAAAGACCAAAAGGCAGTTAAGAGACACATCGTCGAAAATGGAAAAGAAAGCTTCTTTCATCCTTCGTTTTATTTTGTTGCGCTGCACGCTGTTGCCCAGCTTTTTGGATACAGAAAAACCCACCTTTAAATGCGGTGTTTTTGTGGGTACATATACCAGCACCATGTAACTGTCCGAAACGGACCTGCCTTTTCTGTATACATATCTAAATTCTTTGTTGCGTCTGAGCGAATAGTCGCGCCTCAATGCGTTCCTTCCATATATACAGCATTTGCCGCCATATCACGCAGCGGCATCCTTGTAAAAAATGCCGGAGTGCATCCGGCGAAGGTACTAAGCAGAAAGCGTTTTTCTTCCCTTTGCCCTTCTGCGTTTCAAAACATTTCTTCCGGCTTTGGTTTTCATCCTTTGTCTGAAACCATGGACTTTTTTACGCTGCCTCTTCTTAGGCTGTAATGTCATTTTCATTGTATCCAAATCTCACTTTCATATTAAAAAAACCATAAGCATGGTCATTGACCCAGTGCAAGACGGATATATTATATTGAAAGCGCAAAGCAATGTCAACCAAAATGATTAAACAGCATTTGCTGCAAACTTATTTTAAGCTCATGCAGATCGGCTCAAAAAACTGCGCATTTGCTGTTCATCGCTGACTTCATCTGATATAATAAAAAATAATTCAGTATCCAAAACAAAAGACCAACCGCGCTGAGCCTCTTTGCGGACAGCTGCAGCGCTTTTTTACTTGCGGTTCTCTGCTGAAAATAATGCAAAAAACTTGTTGACGAATTAAGTTAGCCGTGATAAACTCTTATTAGTTAGAGGACGCTAATACTTTTCGAAAGGAGGCTGGCATATGCCGCTGTCTCTGGTCAACGAAGGTACGCCGGTTTGTATCAAGAAAATCACAGGGAAAGACGATACCATCCGTTTTTTGAACCGGTTGGGGCTCGTTGAAGGCGAGACGATCAGTATTGTATCAAGCTGTGCCGGCAATCTTATTGTTAACGTCAAAGATACGCGCATTGCGCTTGACAAGAGCCTTGCACGCCGCATTGCTGTTTAAACACGGAGCTCCGCTGAGCAAAGCAGCGCCGTTTATGATCTAAACAGAAAAAGTCAAATTGCATTTTTTACAAGGCCTCACGCGTTGAGGTTTTTTGTTTACTGATTAAACAGCGCCCTTATATAAGGCACAAAGATAATAAGACCGACCGCAGAGGAGAACACCGCTGCCATAAAGGAAGCGCCGCATGCCGCATCCTTTGCTTTTGCGGCGCGCGCGTGGTACCTTGGCGATACAAGATCGACAACGGCTTCAACGGCTGTATTCAAAAGTTCCGCCCCCAAGGTAATGCCCGAGCAGACCATCACCAAAGCCCACTCCGTGGGTGTCAGCCCGAACGCAACACCTCCGGCGGCGGCAAGTATAAACACAACGGCCATGATACGAAAATTGCCTTCTGTCTGAAACGTATGCTTAACGCCCCGCAAAGCAAACTTAATAGGATCAAGAAGCATTGGCTCTCCCCTTTTGACATGCTGACTCTTTTATATGGATCTGCGCCGAATATCAAACGTTACGGCAGTATAAGTTTGACCACAAGAAGCAATATGATACCGGGGATCCCGAAATAGCCTGCGACAAAAGCACTCAAAGGATTGATCGCTATGGTCACCGAAAAAATACCTCCCACAAGGTTGACGGCCAGCAGCGCTGCACCGCCAAGAAGGCTGCTGACGATAAGCTTAAGCACGCATCTTAAAGGCACAAGCAATATCCATCCAGTAAAATACAAAAGCGTGAGTCCAAGTGCAAATATGAACACTTCGAGCATGTTGATGCCGAGCCCCATGAGGCAGCCCCCTTTTTCAAACGCCAAAGCCAAACCGATGCTTCATATAAATAGTATGCCTTGGCATAAAGCACTATGCTCAAAGATGCCCTGCACGATTTTGCCCTTTGATTTTTTGAAAATCAGTACCACCGGCTTAGCCGGTGGTATGCTCTAGCCCTATAAGGGCATGTTACCGGCTTGCGCTTGCAAGCGCATTGAATCGTTTGCCAACCGCATAATATTCTCTGGCCGACCCTAAAGGGTCTTGTTACTTGCCTTTGTTCGTCGGCTTACCCGTAAACGGGTCAATGTACTCCTTCATGCTTATCTGATCTGCGGTGGCGTCTTCCTGTAGCTGCCTTCGGATATATTCCTGCATCCTTTTCGCATTTTTCCCAACCGTATCTACGTAGTATCCTCTACACCAAAAATGCCTGCTTCCGTATTTGTATTTCAGATTCGCATGCCTATCAAATATTATTAGTGAGCTTTTTCCTTTCAGATACCCCATTACCTGAGATACGCTCAATTTCGGCGGTATTCTCACTAGCATATGTACATGATCTGGGCATAGCTCTGCTTCGATTATTTCTATCCCCTTTCTGTCACACAGCTCCCGCAAGATTTTCCCTATGTCTTTCTTCAGCTTCCCATAGATGACTTGTCTTCTGTATTTCGGCGCAAACACAATGTGATACTTACATTCCCACATAGTATGTGCTAGACTATTCTTGTCCATTGGACTGCCTCCTTTGTTTTTGATGCGGTCGGCAAACCTCATCATTTTAACATAGGAGGTATTTGCTTGAAGCTAAAGCTCGCTGTCTTCCCCCGGCATAGCCGGGGGTTTATTTGATTTTGACCGCTTTGCGCTCAAAATCACACTAAAGTGTACAATCAAAAAGCCCGGCATCTTTGCTGATCCCGGGCTTCTTTGCTAAGCGCGGCTGGGCTTACGCTTTTCCGGCGCAGCCAAGAACCGTCTCTATCTTATGCTTTACAAGGTCTTTGATGGCCGACCGTGCCGGCTTTAAGTATTGGCGCGGATCAAAGTGCGTCGGATTCTCAGCCATGTGCTGACGGATCATCGCCGTCATGGCAAGACGCAGGTCTGAGTCGATATTGATCTTGCAGACCGCGCTTCTGGCCGCCTGGCGCAGCATATGTTCGGGAACGCCCTGCGCGCCCGGCATTTCTCCGCCGTACTTGTTGATGATGTCTACCAATTCGGGGATGACCGAAGATGCTCCGTGCAGTACGATCGGGAATCCGGGGATCTTCTTTTCGATCTCTTCGAGTATATCAAAACGCAGCTTGGGCTCTCCTTTGAATTTGAAAGCACCATGGCTTGTCCCGATCGCGATGGCAAGCGAATCCACGCCTGTCCGGCTCACAAATTCCTCAACTTCTTCGGGGCGTGTGTATGAGGCATCCTCAGCCGAGACCTTGATGTCATCTTCCACGCCTTCAAGGCGGCCAAGCTCTGCTTCCACAACCACGCCTCTCTCATGCGCGTATTCAACGACTTTTTTGGTCACCGCGATGTTTTCTTCAAACGAGTGGTGGGACCCGTCGATCATCACTGACGTAAAGCCGCTGTCAATGCAGTCTTTGCATGTTTCAAAAGTGTCTCCGTGGTCAAGGTGCAGACAGATGGGCAGGCCGGTATCTTCGAGCGCAGCTTCGACAAGCTTTCTCAAATAAATAGGATTGGCATAGGCTCTTGCCCCTTTGGACACCTGCAGTATCAGCGGTGCCTTAAGCTCCTTGGCGGCCTCTGTGATTCCCTGAACGATCTCCATGTTGTTGACATTGAATGCGCCGATCGCGTATCCGCCGCCATACGCCTTTTTAAACATTTCTGTCGATGTTACCAGTGGCATATCTTAATCCTCCTCAAAAAAATTTAAAAAACTTTGAATGTCCCTACGATAAGGTATTATATATTAAATTTCAAGGTAAGTAAAAGAAAAAATAAGCTTGGCACAAATATTTGCGCCTCTTTATGCCAAGCGGTATAATTATGATAACTAAAAGGCGGAGGCATAGGGCTTGAGAGAGAATAAAAAGGTGCGCGTTGTCTTAGGCATGTCGGGCGGCGTTGATTCTGCCGTTGCAGCTTATCTTTTGCAGCAGCAGGGTTACGATGTGCTCGGCGTCTTTATGAAAAACTGGCAGGATGACGGCAAGGGCTGCAGCGCGGTGCAGGACTATGAGGATGTCCAAAGCGTCTGCGGTACTCTTGGGATCCCTTACCACACTGTCAATTTTGAGCAGCAGTATTACGACCGCGTGTTTTCGCATTTTCTGGATGAATACCGCCGCGGGCGAACGCCCAATCCGGATGTGCTCTGCAACTCGCAGATCAAGTTTTCGGCTTTTCTTGACCATGCTTTTAAACTAGGCGCATCTTTGCTTGCGACCGGCCACTATGCGCGGACAAGCGAAGGGCGGCTCTTCAAAGCGGCAGACAGCACCAAAGACCAGACTTATTTTCTGTGCCTTCTGCGTAAAGCGCAGCTGGTCCACACGCTTTTTCCTTTGGGAAATATGCAAAAAGATAAGGTGCGTGCCATCGCAGAAAAGATTGGCCTGCGCGTGGCCAGCAAGAAGGACTCGACAGGCATCTGCTTTATCGGTGAGCGCAAATTCCGTGAATTTTTATCAGGCTTCCTGCCCGCCACGCCCGGAGACATCAAAACACGCGACGAGCGTACCCTCGGACGGCATCAGGGCGTAATGTATTACACGCTCGGGCAGCGGCGCGGTCTGGGCATAGGCGGCCGCGCAGGCTTTGACGACGCGCGGTGGTTCGTAGTGGATAAGGACGTCGCGACAAACACGCTTTATGTCGATCAGGGCAACTCCGATGCGCTCTATTCGCGCGCGTGTACCGCAGAGGATATCAGTTTTATCACCACAGCGCCGCCGGCCAATGCGTTTGCATGCGCCGTCAAGCTGCGATACCGCCAGAGCGATCAGCAGGCGTATGTGACAATGGAAGGTGGCAGTGCGAAAATTGAATTTGCCGAACGCCAGCGCGCCGTCACCCCCGGCCAGTATGCGGCGCTCTATATGGGTGATGAATGCATCGGCGGCGGTGTGATAGACAAGGTGGTCTTTTGATGGCTTACATTCCTTCATGTGAAGAAGAAAAACAGTTTTTGAAAAGCTTTGACCCCGGCAAATACAAGAACCCGGCTGTTGCGGCGGACGCAGCGCTGTTCGCCATTGACCGGAAAGCCTTAAATATACTTCTTATCCGGCGCCGTGATTATCCGTACAAGGGCTGCTGGGCGCTGCCGGGCGGTTTTGTCGATGTAGAAGAAGACTTGGCAGCCGCAGTGCAGCGTGAGCTTTTTGAGGAAACAGGGATCTGCGGCGTCTACTTAGAGCAGGTTTTCTGCTTGGGCAAGCCGGAACGTGACCCGCGCCAGCGCGTGATCACCGTAAGTTTCACCGGCATTGCGGATATCACGCCACTGAGCCCGTCCGCAGGCGATGACGCTGCCGAAGCCGCATGGTTTGTTTTTTCGGACTATTCGGAGGACCGCAGCAAAGACAGCACAATCGTTTCATATACTTTAAGCGGTGCAGATGTGCTGCGCCCTTTGGTGCGTTATAAAAATGGGCGGATTCAGCAGATTGAAGCGGCGGATTCCGGCGGGCTCGCTTTCGACCATGCCGAGTCCATCGCGTATTCTTATGCGTACCTTATGCAGCGCGCGAAAACAGGCTTGCTCGAGCTTGCGTTTGACGATGAAGCGTTGCGGGCATGCGCGCGGCATATGCTGATAAAAGCATAACCGCCGTATTTGCATTTCCCGCACGTTTTCGTGGAATAAGGTGTGACGCCCTTCAAACGCGCCTGCGGCGCAGCACAAAAGGCAGCACGTTGTAAGCAAGAGCCGCGATGCCAAGCCCCAAAAAGCTTTGCGCAAAACCGTACGCTTCGGCCGAAGAAAGCCACCGCGCAGGCAGCAAAAGCGCCAGCGCATCAAAAAGCTGACCCGAGGACGGCAGCGGCATCAACAGCCCTCCGATCATCACATTCGAAATGGTCAAAAAAGATATAAGCATCAGCTGTGACGCCTGTGCGCGCAGTTTCGAAGTCAGTGCAGCGATACCGCCGAAAGCAAGAAGATAAAGCGCAAACAGCGCCAGATACGGCCATATCAGCACCGCTTCCCCCGCAAGCCAGAAAGCAAAGAGCGGCACAGCTACGCACGGCAGCATGAAGGCCGCGTCTGAAACGGCAGCAGCCAGGCGGTATCTCTCTGCAGTGCAGCCGCGCGCGTAAAGCCGTGAGAAAAAATCTTTTTCCCTGCGCGGCATCGTCATGCCTGTCAGCATAAAAAAGCCCGCCACCGCGGCCAGCAGCCGCAGAGACATTTTTGCCGCATCCAGCAGCGGCGCAGCTTCCTGCATCTGCCCCGCTTCGTTGCTGCGCATAAGCCTTAATATCGGGTCATCCGTTTTTTGCGCGGCATCTTCGAATACCTGTGCATACAGCGCCTCTCCGCCGAGGGCGCGCGCCTCATTTGCAGCGGAACATGTGAGCCAAAGCTGCATGGCTGCGCTGCCCACGCTTTCGGATATCACACCTGCCGCCGTACTGTACGGCGAACGCAGCATCACAAGCGTGTTTTTATAGCGCCCGCTTTTCATTGCGGCCTCAAAACCTTTTTTAACGACGAATACCGCTTCAAGCCGGCCTGTCTGCAGATTGGCGGTCAGTGTGTCTTCATCATCGCGGAGCACCCAAACCACATCAAGCGCATTCACGCCGTCAAGCAGCCTTTGGGAATAGTCTGTTTTGTCCTCGTCTATCCAGCCGATAGGTATCAGCGCATCCGGCATGATAAGGCCGATAAAAGGCAGCATCGCCACACCAAGGGCAACCGTTAAGCACAGGATACCGAAAGCGCCGGTGCAGAGCATTTTGAGCCTGTATTGAAACGTGCGTAAAAGCAGCCTCACCGCAGCCTCCTTTGGAACCGCCAATAACCTGCGAAGAGCAGCGCGGCCGTGCAAATACCGATCATCGCAAAAAACACTATAAGCCCGCCCGCGTTTTTGTCAAACATGCCGGCTATGGATAGCTTTAAACCTGCCGCAAACGGCGTATAGTATGATATATCGCGGACAATTGAAGGCATGTACGCAGACGGCAGCAGCAGGCCGCCCAGCAGCCCAAGTGCGAGAGTGCCGATGAAAACAGTTGTTAATGCCGATGCAGCCGTTTTGGAGAAAAGGCCGGCGCACATCCCGCATAGGCTCAAAAAAGCACAGAGCAGCAACCCTGCTGCCAGCAGAAGAAGCACATTGCCCCCACCCGTTCCCGCGACCAGAAAGAGCGCCAAGGCAAGCACGGTATACTGTACAAATAAAAAAATGCTGCCTGCTATCCAGCGTGATACAAAGCACCCAAGCGGTGTGCGTCCCGAAAGCAGCTGCCTATGCAGAAGACCGCCGCCGCCGTCGCTTGCCGTGATGCGCGCGATCGGAAGGCTGCCCAGTGAAACGAACAGCACAAGCAGGCTTGCTGCGTAGTATTCTACGGGCAAAGCCCCGCCAAGCGGCGATGTTTCCTCCGCAGCTTCATACAATGCGTCGCGCATCAGCACATTGACAAAAAAAACACCCGCCAAGCGGTTATAACTACTTGCAGCTTCTTCAAACCCGGTGCCCTGCGCACATGCGGCAAAGAAAAACGCGTTGACAGCGTGCTGCGCATGGCTGACCAAAGATATTCCGGAACTGAGCGATTCAAAAAGCAATTTATCCTCAAGCGGCATTCTTTGATTGCCATAGTACGAAATATCCATGCGCCCGCCGGTCTCCAGTGTGCGCTGCAGACCTATGGGGATGTGTATGAACGCCGCCGCGCCTTTTTCGACCGCTTCAAGCCCTTGTTCCCGGCTATCCACATACTCCGTTTGTATCAGGCCGCTGAGCGATTTGCTCTCCGCAAGCCCCTGCAATAACGTGCGCGTCAGTACGTGGTCGTCTTCATTAAGCACAGCGACGGAAAACCCCTGCGTACGCACATCCGCATAAAAATAAGGCGCCACCATCAGCGAGATCAGCAGCGCCAGCACGACCGGAACCGCCAAAGCAAAGAAAAGCGCCGTTTTCCCGAGGAAAAGCCTTTTTATGTCAACTTTCATTGTTGAAATAGGCCGAAAGGCAAAAACGCCCCCGGCAGCATCTCCTCCCGCTGTTTGTCGAATATATCGTGCCATCGGCGGCTTTGCTCAAGCGTTTCCAGCCCTGTGCCCAGGCGGATATCTGACCTTAGTGTCAGCGCCGCGCCGTCAAGTGCGATATCCGATACGTTTCCGCTCACAAGCAAATCAAAATTGACCACATAGGCATCATTTGTGTATTGGTCTATATCGAATGTACCGGTATAATCGAGCCACATGCCGGGCACCGAAAAACCGCCGCGCAATGAGCCCATCTCGTAATCGATCGCCGAATGAAAAACCAGCCGGCTTCCCTGCTGTTCCACCATGGTCTGTTCGTAGATCGATTTATCCTTAAACTCAGCCGACGCCGACCACGCGATCCGCCTGCCGGAAAATGATACCGTGCAGCTGTATCCGATATAAACATCATCACGCCGGTAAACGGTCCATTGAGCATAGGCATCAGACTGCGCGCCTTGCGCAAGCTTGGCAAACGCAGCCGCTGCATCTTTTTCTCCAAACTGTGCCGCGAGCGGCGCATACATAGCCGAAATATCCGCGCTTAAGTTTGCGTCCTCTTCCATCAGCTCAATCAAAGCGGCCGCCGTTCGCTCAAGCGCAGCAGCATCGAGATACGTGACCACGGCCTCTGTTTCTGTATCACGGCCGTCCATCGGGCTGTAGAACAAGGCCTCTTCCGTATGCGTGGCATTGACCGGCACACTGTGCGCCAAAGCTTCAAACACACGTTTTTTTGCTGCATCGTCATCCGGAAGACGGGGCAAGAGTTTGGCTGCACGTTCGCCAAGCGGCATCTGCGCGTCAAGCCCGGCTTCAGGCAGCTCCGCGGCCTGAAGCTTCCCAAGATCATCGATCACAAATTCATGCCCAAGCAGATACAGCCCCCATTCGAACCAAAAGAACCTGGCTTTGAGCCCCAGATCCTGCAAGTCGTATTTGGCTTCCACATTGCCCGAAAGGCGCGGAATCGGCAGCCCCATTATATTTAAGTCTTCCTGCTCAAGCTCAAAGTCGGTGCTTGTTTCAAATGGCTCTTCGAGTAGGCGTTTTATCAGCTCCTCAGGTTTTCCCTGCGAGATGTCCTTGCTGTTTTGATCGTAGGAACGCACATATTCATACAGCGCTTTTACACCCTCGTTGCCTTCGAGGCGATGGCCGCCCCAAAGCGCAAAGGCCGTAGATGTTAAGCCGGCGAAAAAAAGCACTGCGCAGACCCAAACCCAAAGCCGCAGCTTTCCGGCGGTTCTTTTATTGCCGCTGCTCTTTGCCGGTGCCTTCATCATAGTATCCTTTCAACTGGTATAACGGCCGATTTTTTCAGCCAGGCTGCCGATACCGCCCGCAGGCAGGCCGCCGTGGTAAGATACTGAGCCGTCACGCAAGACAAGCAGCTCGTCCGCAAGCTGGTTGATCTCTTCCAAGTCATGGCTGACAAATACGATGGTCGTGCCGTGCTTTTTCATCTCCGATAGCCCCGCAACGATACGGCGGCAGTTGGCCGCATCCACTCCGGAAAGCGGCTCATCGAGGATGAGTAACGGAGCACGCAACACAAGCGCCGCGCCAAGGTTCAAGCGCCTTTGCATTCCGCCCGAAAGTTTTGAAACTTTTTTCTTCTGGACATTTGAAAGCGCTATCAAATCAAGCACCGCGCCAAGGATCTTATCGTCTTTTTTTTTCATCCAGTAATGAAGATTATCACGAACGGAAAGCTCCTGCATCAGTGCAAGGCCCTGCGGCACATAACCAATTAACCCGCGCACGGCGGCTGTTTGTTTCTGTGCATCCAGGCCTGCAATAGCAAGGCTGCCGCTGTCCGGCCGTGTCGCCGTGGCAAGTATGCTAAGAAGCGTTGTTTTACCGGCGCCGTTGCCGCCGGCGACAGCCAGCGCACGACCGCGCGCGAGTGAAAACTCCACATGATGCAGATATGTATTTTTCCCATATTCTTTGCTCAGCCCGCTTGCTCTGATCATCAAAATACCACCTGCTGTTGATAACCCGAGTATAGCATGCAGTTTTTGAAAAGGCAACGCGGCGCAAAGCGTCATGTTGCACTTGCCTGTGCCTATGGCTTATAATGGATTTGATAAAGCTTGTAGAGACAGATATCTATCAGCAAGGAAGGGATATGAAACAACGGCTAAAGCGCAAGCGCGTTTCACCTGCTTTGGGGATACTTATCGTTCTGGCACTGGTTGCAGGCGTTGTACTGCTTTCAGCGGCCTTTTTTGTCATTGCTGATCTTCTGCGCGCACTTGGCATCAATGCTGCTTTCATGCAGTATGCGCAATACATCGTGCTTATCGTCGCCGGCGTTTTTATCGTGCGCCGCTATATGACTGAATACGAGTATACGCTCGAGAATGACACGCTTAAGGTTGACCGCTATACAGGTGCGCGGCCGCGCACTCTTCTGCTCATCAAGCTTTTGGATATCGTCTCCATGGATACCAGAAAACCATCCTCTTCCCGGTTGCAGCATCTGTCATTCCGTTCCCGGAAAAGCGGCGGAGTGTATATCACCTACACAGAAGACGGAAGAAAAAAATGCGCGTATCTGAGCTTAAACGCGCAAATGCAGGAATTTATTTCGCAGGGCAGGGACGCTAAACGATGACCGCCAAAATGATACACACCACCAGCGCAATCGCCGATATGAGCCCAAACTTTTTCAAGTAGCGAATATCGCTCTGCCCAAGGAAAAAGCTTCTGCGTATGCCGCCAAAGGCAAGCGTATATTTTTTTAGCAGGTGCCACTTCGTAAAGTCAATGCGCAGCAGCGCAAGTTCACAAAGCGAAAAAAACAGCGACATGAGAAAAAGCGTGGCCGGAAGCGCGCCGATCCCGATGATGGGCAGCGCAAGCACGCCGGCGGAAAAGCCTTCGAGCGCCGCAGCCCCTTGAAAAATCAGAAAAAGAGCAGCTGCATAAATAACAAAAGGCACGAGCAGCGCAGCTGCTGTCATCGCAGCTGAAAAAGCACCCACAGCCACCGATGTGAGAAAATCCTGTCTGAAGTTAATGATTTCGCGCATTTCTTCAAAAGTATAATACCGGTCTTTTTGGATATGCGGCTCATCAGTACTGCGCAGTGCAGCGGATGTTTTTTTATCCATAAACTTTAAGTCGCGCGTTTGCATAAGCTTTAAAAAGTCCGTCTCCTGAAGGTTGAATACTTCTTTGGGTTGATAGGAAAGGATATGCAGTTTATTGTATCCGAGTGTATAAACACGGCCGATCTCAAATTTATTAAACGAAAAAGGCGTTCTGACCAACAGCCTGAAAACGCGGGGCGTATCTTCCCGAAGCGACGAAAGAGGCGTAAAATACAGCCTGTATCTGTAAAGTCCGCTTACGCGTTCTTTGGAAAACAACAGCATATTTTCACGCTCTGTCTTTTTCATGAACACACCTCATTTAAATGATATGGCTTATTATCTCATATTCTTTGATTATTTAAAAGGGTTGTGTAATCGAGCCAATGCGATTAAACTAATTTTGAGGTGAGCATATGGACAGACAAACGCCCATCATGGATGCGATCGCGTCAGTGCGCAGCAACACAAAGGCTTATTTTTGCATGCCCGGCCATAAGGGCGATACCGGGTTCTTTTGCGGCCAAATGCTGCAATGCGACATCACCGAGCTGCCCGGAGCGGATAATCTGCACAACCCTCAAGGCGTTATAAAAAAAGCACAGTCACTCCATGCGGATCATATCGGTGCTGATGCCGCTTATTTTACCACTAACGGCTCGACCGCAGGTGTTCTCGCTATGCTCTCGCTGCTGCGCGGAAAGAAGGTCATTTTCCCGCGCGGCGTGCATCTGAGCGCGGGCAATGCGGTTTTTCTTTTCGGCATCACACCTGTATACCTTGACACCCCCCCGTGCGACTACCCTTCCGTTGTCAGCGCGGATGATGTCAAAGCGGCCTTGCGTACCCATAGGGATGCGGCTGCCGTTTTTGTCACATACCCCAATTATTTCGGGTTGTGCTGCGATATAAAAGCGATCGCGCAGGTCGCGCACAAGGCGGGCATACCTCTGATCGCCGATGCGGCACATGCGGCGCATTTTGCATATTCGGGGCTGCTGCCGCTTGCGCCGTCCCTCGCTGGTGTTGATGTCTGGACGGAAAGTGCACATAAAACGCTGCCTGCGATGGGCCAGTGCGCCTGTGTATGTGTTGGCAAAAATGCGCTTGTCTGCTGCGAAGATGTGCACCGTGCGCTGCTCAGTATGCAGACCACAAGCCCTTCTTACCTGTTGCTGGCTTCGCTTGATTATGCCTATTCCTATATGCGCGATAAGGGCGAACAGGAGATTTACCGTGTGGTCAACACAGCCCAAAGGTTTGCGGAGATGGCTAACTCGCTGCCCGGTATCACGTGCCCGGATCTTAGCAAAACAGAGGCCTGTGAATGCGACCCATTAAAGATCGTCCTCGATGTTTCGGGTACAGGCTATACCGGCCTCGCGGTCAAAGAGAGCCTTGCGCGGCAGGGCATTTATGTGGAAGCGGCGGATATGCGAAATATACTGCTGATGGTGTCCGCAGGCAATAAAACTGCGCATTTTGAGCGCCTGTATGAGGCTCTTTTGCACCTTGGCAGCAGACGCGGAAAAAATATTTTTTTCTCGCCTTACAGCATGCCTGCGGCCACAAAGTATTTTCAAAATGCACGCCATTGGTGTAAAATTGAGAAAGTGCGGATCGAGCGCTCTCCCGGTATGGTCTCGGCTTGCAGCGCAGGCGTGTATCCGCCCGGCGAGGCTGTCGTGCAGCGCGGGCAGCTGATCTCGTTTGAGATCGCCGGATATTTGATCGAAGCACGCCGTCAGGGTTTTTCGCTTTTTGGCACAGAGGATGATAATATTTACGTATACAAGGAGAAACAATGATCTACAATCTTTCAAATAGGACTTTTGGCAATTACGAATCTGCTTTCTTCGATTTTGACGGCACGGTTGCCGAGTCGGGAGAAGGCATCATCAAAGCAGTCAGGTATATGTTTTCACGGATGGAAGTGGAGATCCCGAGCGAAGAGCAAATGTTCAAGTTCATCGGGCCGCCAGTTAAGTATCTTCTGTCAAACGTTTACGGGATGGATACACAGCAGATCGACGAAGCCTATGCTTATTTCCGCGAATACTATCAAAGCAGGGGCGTTCATGAGAGCCGGCTCTATCGCGGCATCATAGATGCGCTCAAAGCCGTCAGGCAAACAGGCACAAAGCTTTATGTTGCGACGTGCAAAGGCGAATCCATGGCACGCAAAATGCTTGAAGACTTCGAGATTATCGATTTGTTTGATGGTGTATTCGGCGCATGGCATGATAAAGGCGTATACGATAAAACGCATGTCCTGCAATACGCGGTCGAAAGGCTCGAAGGCCAGATGGGCCATGCCGTGATGATAGGCGACCGCGCCCATGATGTGGACGGCGGAAAAGCTGTGGGTATGGATACTGCCGCAGTGCTCTATGGTTACGGCTGCTATGACGAGCTTGCAGGTTCAGGGTGCGATTTTCTGCTGGACAGCGTGGCTGATCTGATCACCCTGCTGGGAGGAGAAAAATGAACGGGCTTTTTATCGCGTTTGAGGGCCCCGACGGCTGCGGAAAATCCACGCAGCTTCGGTTTTTGGCCGAGTATCTTGAACAAAACGGCGCCAGCGTCATACGCACGCGTGAACCAGGCGGCAGCCCTATCGCCGAAAAGATCCGCGAACTGCTTCTTGACAAGGACAATGCTCAGATGGATGCCGTGACTGAAGCCCTGCTGTACGCAGCGGCACGTGCCGAACATGTCAGAAAAGTTGTGCGCCCTGCGCTTGCTGAAGGCAAAGTGGTCCTTTGCGACCGTTTTGTCCTCTCCTCATATGCGTATCAGGGATATGGGCGCGGTTTGGGTACTGAGCTGGTGCAGCGCATCAACGAACCCGCACTTGACGGCTGTCTTCCGGATGTGACGGTGTTTATCAATATTCCGCCTGAACGTGCATTTGCGCGTATGAACGAAAACAAAGTGCGCGACCGGCTTGAGAGCGAAGATATTTCCTTCCATGAACGCGTTTTTGAAGGGTTTACCGCATTGAGCCGGAGCGAAGACGTCATATGCATCGAAGCTGTCGGTACCAAGTTTGAAACACATGAAACCATCAAGCAGCAGCTTGCCCCGGTTTTTGTACGTGCAGGTGTACTATGAATGGCAGCGCACCGCTAAACCTTTTTGATACTGCAAAGAACGGCAAAGTACTGGGCGCTTATTTGCTGGTATGCGGCCGACAGGACGTGGCGGCGCGTATCACAGATTTGTTTTTACAGCACCTTTTCTGCACACATGGCGGCTGCGGCCGCTGCATTGACTGCAAAAAGGTCAAAGAAGGCCATGTGGATATACTGCGGCTTTGTGCGCCTAAAGTGGACGAGCTGCGCGGCGCCATCTCTTTCGTGGCCGAAAAACCGTACGAAGGCTGCCGGAAAGCCGTGGTCATATCTATGGCTGACGGCATGACAGTGCAGGCAGCGAACAGCTTGCTCAAAACGCTCGAAGAGCCGCCTTTGGGCACAGTGTTTGTGCTGTCTGCGCGCTCGGTATGCGGCGTACTGCCCACCATTGCTTCTCGTTGTGCCGTTATTCCGCTGACACCCTCACCCGATGCAACAAGGATCATTGCCGAAAATCTTGGCTGTGATGAACAGGCTGCTGCGGTACTTGCCGACCTTTCGGGCGGTTTTCCGGAAGAGGCACAGCGCATCTGCGGCGATGCAGGTCTGCTGGCGCGGCGCCAGGAGACGCTTGGCCTTCTGCACAAGCTGCTGATGCAAAAGAACATGGCCATCAGCACTTTTGCGGACTATCTTGAATTGAATAAAGAGCACGCTGCCGAGATTTTATGCGTGATGCTTTCGTACATGCGCGATATACGTATCTTGAAAAAAACGCAAAGCGCTATACTGGTCATCAACAAAGACAGGCTTAGCAGCCTTCATGAAGCTGCAGGCGTCTTTACAAGCACAGCGATTCGTAATATGATAAATATCATTCTGGAGACAGAAAGACGGTTCTTCTTCGCGGTCAACTTCCGCCTGACCGTTGAGAAGATGCTTTTTTGTATATTGGAGGAAAAGAACAAATGGTCAAAGTCATAGGTGTGCGATTCAAGCAGGTCGGCAAAGTGTACTACTTTCTGCCCGGAGATATTGACTTTCATGAGGGTGACCATGCCATCGTCGAGACGGCGCGCGGCTTAGAATACGGTGACGTGGTAATTACGGATAAAGAGGTCGCTGAGAAAGATCTCGTCGCCCCGTTGAAAACCGTTATACGCCGTGCCACTGCCAAAGACGATAAAAAACTAGAGGACTATAAGAGCAAAGAAAAAGAAGCGCTCGAAACCTGCCAGGCCAAAATAGATAAACACGGAATCGACATGAAGCTTGTCGATGTGGAGTTTACTTTTGACGGTTCCAAGATCATTTTTTACTTTACGGCAGATGGGCACGTGGATTTCCGCGACCTTGTAAAAGACCTTGCAGGCGTGTTTAAAACGCGTATCGAGCTGCGGCAGATAGGTGTTCGGGACGAAGCCAAAATGCTCGGCGGGCTTGGCCCCTGCGGCCGCCCCTGTTGCTGTTCATCGTTTCTCGGTGATTTTTCGCCCGTTTCCATCAAAATGGCCAAAGAGCAGAATCTCTCGCTTTCACCCACTAAGATAAGCGGGCTGTGCGGGCGGCTGATGTGCTGTCTGAATTACGAGCAGGAGCACTACTGCCAGACGCGCCGCCGGATGCCGCGCGTAGGCAGCACGGTTCAGTCTCCAGACGGCGAAGGCGTGGTTCTTGATAACAATGCCATCACCGAAACTGTGCGCATCAAGATCACGCTGCCCGATGAAAGCATAGACATCAAAACATTCAAGCTTGAAGAGATTAGATTTAAAGGACAGGCCGTGCAAAAAGAGCAGGAAAACGATTCTGTGCTTGATGACGAGATAAAAACTTTGCTTGATGAATAAAAGCCCTCAGGCTTTGCTTTTTATCATAGCTTGTCGGATACGTTCACAAACATTGCTTGCTTTTTTATGTACATATGATTACAATATGCGTGTATACAAACTACGGAGGTGAGCGGTAATGGCTTATAAGATTACGGACGATTGTATTTCCTGCGGTGCTTGTGAAAGCGAATGCCCGGTCGAGGCAATTTCTGCAGGCGAAGACAAGTATGTGATTGATGCGGATCTGTGCATTGACTGCGGCGCATGTGTAGATACCTGCCCGAGCGATGCAATTATCCCTGGCTGACAGCCTTAAGAAACACAGCAAAAAGGCCTCGCGCGGGGTCTTTTTTGTTTTGTTTTATTCATCAGCGCACAACATATCAAGACGGCTGCAGACTTCTTTGAGCGTATCGCGCGCTTCCTTGAGTGAAAGAGCGTGGTAATCACGCCGCTGCTGAGCATGCCAAAGACGCAGATGCAGCCGGTTCAAAGTTTTCAACGCAGCACCCACTTCTTTTTGCATGGCTGCATAGGCCGTGCGGCAGTGCTGTGTCACTGGACGTCTGCGTTCAAACTGCATACCCGCAAGAATATCTTTGATTCTGTCCATTTAAAACTCCAATGTGTCGCCGACGCGCATTCTTTGCCCGCGTGCGAGCACAGAAAGCTTCTCGACAGCGTTTTCACCGGTACAGTGGCCGGTGTACACTTTTTTTATCTTACGGTCTTCTAAGAATCGTGCAATGGCATGAATCTCAGATTCGGGCTCTTTTTTAACGACACGTTTGCCCTGTATCGTTCCTCCCAGATGAAAGCCTCCAGCCACGCCTATGATGCGTCCGAATTTTTCCTCGGCCGTTAAAAGCACATTTTGCACGCCGTGATGCGCACAGCCAGTCAGGACCACCGTGCCCTCCTGCGTACTTATCGCAACAAACAGTTCGTGCTCAAGCTCATCCTGTACAAATAACTCACCGCGCTTTTCGAACATCAACGCGGTATACTGAGGCTGCCGCCGGTACTTATGAATACCGGCCGCAAATAGGCCTTGTTTGACCTCAAAAAAGTCATCAAAAAAATGCATCCTCTCTGCGTACTTATCAAAAAAACCAGGTTCCAGGCCTGTTCTAATCATTTTGTGCCCGCGTTTGGTATAAAAGTCTCCTTGCGCGGCTCTTTTTATGACAACTCGTGCGTTCCTGTTGATCTCAAGAAAAGACTTAAGCCCGCCTGTGTGGTCATTATGCGGATGGGAGATAATGCATGTGTCCACCTTATGAAGATCAATGCCCAACAGCGTAGCGTTATAGATGAATTTATCAGACGCGCCTGTATCAAAAAGAATCCGCTTTTCCCCGTGCTCAAAATACATACTCAGTCCATGCTCTTTTAAGAAGGCTGAGCCTGTATGCGTGCTGTTTTCCGCCAATATGATTATCTTCATATCACTATCCTTGTCATAGCTGCGCGCCGGAACGGGAAAAAAATTTTGGCGTCCTTATTTGGCGTTCTTAAATGATCATTCAAACCCTTGTTTAATATACTGTCCATACTTATAATCAATATATTTTTGAAATTCAAGCAGTTCCTGAAGGGCATCGGCCGGCAGATCCTGTGAAAAAGTGAGCGAGATGCAATTTTCATTGGCGAGTGCAGCTCCATCGCGCTGCTCAAACATCTTTTTTTCCGACTTTTTCGCATCTTGGGAAAGCAATGCAAACACGCTGACGCCGAGCCCTTTGCATATGGCTGAAAGCGTATCGAATTGTGGCGCCTTTTTGCCGCTTTCAATATATGAAAGCGTTGATTGTGCAATACCTGCTTTTTGTGCAAGATCAATTTGGGAAAGATGCTTGTGATGACGAATCTTTTTTATTTTTTCACCTATATCCTTGCTCATCAGAACGCTCCGTATCCTTTTCTACTATTCATTTTATCACCAATATTTTCATAATACAACCGACCCTCACTTAAAAAGAGTTTCGATGAATTATAATATGATACGCGCATATCCATTATATATGATTGGAGATAAAAGTATGCTAAGGAAATGAATCATAAAATGAACAAGGCAGGAGATTGTTTGTTATAGAGATGATTTATTTGATACTTATCAAATAAATAAAATGGCTCGTGTTCGTTGCTTTCGTTCCTTTCCAAAAAGACACCCCACTGTTACAGGTCATGGGGCCCCCGCGAAGCACGGCTTCGTGGTAATCTTGGGAGGAGCAAGCAAGCGGTCGTAAGTTTTGCTGCTTGCAAAACGGAGCAAAGCGAACTTTGCTCCGACGCTGGAGCGGGTGATGGGAATCGCTCCGCTCCCTTCGGTCGCTATCACGCCGCCTCGCCCGCCTTCATCCGCCCCCGGCGGCGGCAGGCTCGTGTTCGATTCCTCCGTTCTTTTCCAAAAAAACACCCCCCGGCTGCGCCGGAAGGTGTTTTTTTGGAGCGGGTGATGGGAATCGAACCCACGTGGCCAGCTTGGGAAGCTGGAGCTCTGCCATTGAGCTACACCCGCGCAAAAAGCATTATAACACAGCCTTTGCTTTTTGCCTATATATAAAAACATGCCGCTGCTTAACAGTAACGCTTTGCCTGAAACATGATAGGTTTTGGCTTTTGCTTCCCTTTTAAAAAAATCTTTCCCTTTATGACAAAAGAAAAAGCAGCCTCCTGAAAAGCTGCTTCATCGATTTGACTCAGTCCTGCGTGTAGGGCAGCAGCGCCATCACGCGAGCGCGCTTTATGGCCATTGCCAAAAGACGCTGATGCTTTGCGCAAACGCCCGATGTCCGTCTCGGCTGGATCTTTCCGCGCTCAGTTAAGAACTTTTTGAGCTTAACGATATCTTTATAGTCTATGCTTGTGGATTTATCTGCACAAAACGCACATATTTTGCGCCTTGGTTTTCCGCGGCGAAACTGTTTTTTGGGTTTGTCGTCGTTCATGGTCTCTCCTCCTTATTGTTAGAATGGCATCTGCTCATCATCAAGAGGCTCAAAATCATCGGGCTCGTCCCCGAAAAGCCCGGCATCATCCGGGGGCGGCGGTACATCCTGCATCCTTGCCCCGCCTTCGCCTTTCGGTGTCAGAAACTCAACATCGTCAGCAATGATCTCGGTCACATAGCGTCTCTCACCGTTGCTTGTCTCATAATTCCTGACCTGGATTCTTCCCGACACGCCCACCTTACGACCTTTGGCAAGAAACTTTCCGCAATTTTCTGCAAGCCCGCGCCACGCAACAACGGGGATATAATCAACATCCTTTTTGTCTCCAAACCCTCTGTTGACCGCAACCGTAAAGCTGCAAACAGAAACTCCGGAAGCCGTTGTCCTGCTTTCAGGATCTTTGGTCAAGTTACCGATAATAATGGCTCTGTTCATAATGCAAACCTGCCTTTATAATCTTATCACATTGAAACGAATAACACTGTCGTTGATGTTGTAATTGCGTTCAAGTTCTAAAGGAAACTCGGGCAACGCTTCAAACGTCATGAGTACATAGTAGCCTTCTTTGATGTAGTCGATCTCGTAAGCCAGTTTTTTCTGGCCCCATTCATCGACTTTTTCCACTTTTCCGCCGTTGTCCGTAACAAGCGCAGAAAACTTATCAATGATCGCTTTTCTTGCTTCTTCTTCGAGATCCGGCTTCAAAATATACATGCTCTCGTACTTATTCATATTCTACCTCCCTTTTGGACTCTCCGCCGAGCTTATCGGCGGATGTTGGCCCTGCATCAGCTTGTGCAGAGCAAGAAAGACGCTACATCAAAGGATTATACCACCGTTTCCACTCTGTGACAACACCAAATATTTTTGTTTTTTACCTGCATTTCTTAATGAGCTTTGCTTCCATCGGTTGGTTTGTGTGTTAAATTATTGATATGGCTGTGTGATGAAGTGCGTGGCCTGCTTCCTTATTCTTTTTTTGCAATATTTTTATTTATGATTGTACACAATTTAAATTGATTATGCTATAATGGCTCTTTGGATACTATACATAAAAAAGGAGAATGTATGCCCAGCGTATTTTCTTTCAAAGGCGGTGTTCATCCGCTCAAGCGCATGCATCACGGCAAGCCGCTTACTGAGAACCGTGAGATCATGCCATGCAAAGCACCCGAAGAAATCATACTGCCGCTTTCTCAGCACATTGGCGCACCTTCTACCCCCGTTGTCTCCGTGGGAGACACTGTCGAAATCGGTCAAATGGTCGCAGATGCATGCGGTTATGTCAGCGTGCCGTGCTATTCAAGCGTATCGGGAACCGTCACTGCTATTGAGCCGCGTCCGCACATGTGTGGCAATAGCTCTCTGGCTGTTGTCATCGCCAATGACTTTGAAGACAGGATGCACAGCAGCCTTAAAAGCCCCGGCAGCATTGATGCTCTGTCTGCTTCCGACATCATCGATGCCATCAAGAATGCGGGGATCGTCGGTATGGGCGGGGCGGCATTTCCGACACATGTAAAGCTATCACCCCCATGTGAGAAAAAGATCGACACAGTTTTGGTCAACGGTGCGGAATGCGAGCCTTATCTGACTGCCGACCATCGGCTCATGATCGAGCATCCCGGGGAAATTGTTTTCGGGCTCAAAGCCGCAATGAAGGCACTCGGCGTCGAAAAAGGCATCGTCGGTATAGAAAGCAACAAACCGGATGCCATTGCAGCCATGAAAAAAGCCGTAAACGGCGAGCCTGTCACAGTTGCCGCGCTGAAGGTCAAATACCCGCAAGGTGCTGAAAAACAGCTGATCGACGCTGTGCTCTCAAGACAGGTGCCTTCATGCGGGCTGCCCATGGATGTGGGCGTTGTGGTCATCAACGCAGGCACTGCATACCAAATAAGCCTGGCCATCCAAAAGGGGCTGCCGCTCTATCAGCGTGTCGTGACGGTCTCGGGCAGTGTCGGTATCCCGTCTAATCTGCTCGTGCGCCTCGGCACACCTTTGCGCCACGTGATCGCGCAGGTGGGTGGATTTTCAGGCAAGATAGAAAAGGTGATCAGCGGAGGCCCGATGATGGGCATCACACAACACAACCTTGACGCCCCTGTCATGAAAGGCACTTCGGGCATCCTTGCGCTTGACGAACACATGGCGCGCCCGAATATGGATTCGCCGTGTATACGCTGCGGAAAATGCGTGCATGTCTGCCCCATCGGCCTGCTGCCTTATCTTTTAAGCGATTACTCAGAGTTCAACCGTTTTGCCGATGCCGAAAAATGGCACGCGCTCGACTGCATCGAGTGCGGCTGCTGTTCATATATTTGCCCTGCCAACCGTCATCTTGCCCAGGGCATCCGTCTCGCCAAGGCGCAAATCATCAATATGCGCTGCAAAGCGGGTTGTTAGTTTAATGGAGGTTAGTATGGACAAATATATCATGTCCTCTTCGCCGCATGTACGCTCATCCGAAACAACTTCGCGTATCATGCGCGACGTCATTATCGCGCTTTTGCCTGCCACCATCGTCGGTGTCATTATTTTTGGTTTGGGTGCGCTCCAAACCGTCCTCATTTGTGTGGCAAGCGCCATGCTGGCTGAATGGGTTCTGCAAAAGCTTATGAAAAGAAATATAACTGTCGGGGACGGCAGCGCAGCCTTAACCGGCCTGCTTTTGGGGCTTAATCTGCCGCCGTCTGTTCCGTGGTGGATCCCGATCCTCGGCGCATTTTTCGCCATAGGTATCGTCAAACAATGTTTCGGCGGTATCGGGCATAATTTCTTGAATCCCGCTTTGGCTGCACGTGTTTTTCTGGTGAGCTCGTGGCCGACGGCTATGACCGCATGGACAATACCCGAGAGCGCAACAACGATAACGGCTTCGTCCGCCACGCTTGCAGATGCGGTCTCTTCGGCGACGCCCTTGACCGCACTCAAGGCAGGCGACGCGCTTTCACCGCATATTGATATGTTCCTTGGCAACATCGGCGGCTGTATCGGAGAAACGAGCGCGCTCGCACTCATCATCGGCGGGCTTTACCTTGTGGCGCGACGGGTGATCGACCCGCGCTTGCCGTTGGTCTACATCGGGACTGTGGCGCTTTTCACCTTTATCGCAGGGCCTGCAGGCATGTTTACGGGAGACGCGCTTTATCATGTCCTCGGAGGCGGCCTGATGATCGGCGCCATATTCATGGCCACGGATTACACGACTTCGCCGATGACCGCCAAAGGCAAGATCGTTTTTGCTTTGGGATGCGGCATTTTGACCAGCGTGATCCGGCTGTGGGGCGCCCTGCCTGAAGGCGTCTCCTATGCCATACTGCTGATGAACCTTGCGGTGCCGCTGCTCAACAGAGCCTTTGCTCCCAAGCTTTTCGGAGGTGCCGCCAAATGAAGAATGTCATTATTATCGCAGCCAAGCTGCTCGCAATCACGTTGATTGCCGGAGCCGTACTCGGCCTCGTATACAGCATAACCAAAGAGCCGATCGCACAGCAGGCGCGGGCCGAAGCAGATATCGCGCGTTTTGAGGCCTTCCCGGAAGCTGAGAGTTTCGTTGCTCAAACAGAAGCCATACCCGACGCATTTTCTATTATCAAGCAGGTGCATACAGCCCTCGATGCAGACGGAAATCCCATCGGCATCACTGCGGCCGTCGTGACCAAAGGCTACAACGCCGGGCTCAATTTAACGGTCGGTATTGGCGCGGATGGTGTGATCAGGGGCGTCATCGTCGGCGCGCACAGCGAAACGCCGGGGCTTGGAGCCAAAGCCGCAGAGGACGCGTTTCAGGCACAGTATACCGGCAAGCAGACCGACACCCCTTTGTATGTGGTCAAATCCGCGCCGTCGGGCGCCAATGATATTCAGGCTATAGCTAGCGCGACGATCACCACCAACGGCATCACGGATGCAGTCAATACGGTTGCGGCTTATATGAAGCAATCGGCAGGAGGTGTGCAATGAAAACAAAACCCTTAACCATACTCAAAAACGGGCTGTTTACTGAAAACCCCATATTCCGCCTTGTTCTTGGTATGTGCCCTGCGCTCGCGGTCACAACTGAGGCCTTCAACGGCATTGGCATGGGGTTTGCGGCCACGTTCGTGCTGGTCGGCTCTAACCTCGTTGTTTCGCTGCTGCGCAATTTTATCCCCCCCAAGGTGCGTATCCCTGCATTTATTGTGGTTATCGCATCGTTTGTGACTATCGTGCAGCTGCTTTTGAAAGCGTATGTGCCCGACCTTGACAAATCACTCGGTATTTTTATACCGCTGATCGTGGTCAACTGCATCATCCTTGCACGCGCTGAATCTTTCGCAAGCAAAAACGGCGTCTTTTCGTCGCTGCTTGATGCCGTCGGCATGGGGCTTGGCTTTACGGTCGCTCTTTTCATCGTGGCATCAGTGCGCGAAATACTCGGCAACGGCACATTCTTCAAAATGACGCTTTTCGGCGACAGTTTCCAGCCTGCGCTGATCATGATCCTTGCGCCGGGCGGCTTTATCACGATGGGGCTGCTGCTCGGGCTCATCAATAAAATATCAATGCTGAAGAAGCATAGGAAAGGAGCACGCTGATGGACGGATTATCCCGCATATTGCTGATACTTCTAAGCTCGATACTTGTCAATAACTTTGTTCTCTCAAGGTTCCTTGGCACCTGCCCGTTCCTTGGCGTCTCCAAAAAGGTGGAAACGGCGCTTGGTATGGGGTTTGCAGTCACTTTCGTCATGGCGCTTGCC
Source organism: Christensenellales bacterium (assembly GCA_040768905.1). Classification (GTDB taxonomy): domain Bacteria; phylum Bacillota; class Clostridia; order Christensenellales; family SZUA-584; genus SZUA-584. The sequence continues at coordinate 94,266 of JAXGMA010000001.1, read as the reverse complement.
TCGGTCATCTCATACCTTGTGCATTATTTTCTGCTTGTGCCGCTTGGTATCGAATACATGCAGACGATCGCGTTCATACTGGTGATAGCGTCACTTGTGCAGCTTGTGGAAATGGCGCTGCAAAAGCTGGTGCCGTCGCTTTACCAGGCACTCGGAGTTTATCTGCCGCTCATCACCACGAACTGTGCGGTTTTGGGCGTTGCCATCATCAATATCAACGAACAATACGACCTGCTCCAAACGCTCACCGGCGGCATCGGTGCGGCTCTTGGTTTTACACTGGCCATCGTGCTGTTCGCCGGTATCCGCGAGCGGCTTGAGATGGCTGACATACCGCAGCCATTAAAAGGCTTCCCCATTGCGCTGATATCCGCAGGGCTTATGGCCATGGCGTTTATGGGCTTTGCGGGGCTCGTTTGACACGGAGGGATTTATTATGCTGAATGAAATGATTTTGCCGGTGGCGGCTCTTGGCGGCCTCGGGCTGGTTCTCGGCCTTGGGCTGGCTATCGCTTCCAAACTGCTCGCCGTAAAAATTGACCCAAACATCGAAAAAGTGCGTGATCTCCTGCCAGGCGCCAACTGCGGCGGCTGCGGATATCCGGGCTGCGACGGCTTTACAAAAGCTGTCGTGGAGGGACAGTGTGAGCTCTCGATGTGCAGCGCGCTCTCTTGCGACAACTTTTCTAAAATCGCAAAACTGCTGGGTGTTGATGCCACGCAGGGTGAAAAGAAGGTGGCGCGTGTGCTCTGCCGGGGTGATTCCGAAAACTGCATTTCACAATACAAATATTCAGGTATCTCCGATTGCCGCGCAGCGGCGATGCTCGCCGGGGGGCCATCCGCCTGCTCTTTCGGCTGCGTCGGGCTTTTAACCTGCGCACACGTCTGCCCATTTGACGCCATTTATCTCAATGAAAAAGGCCTGGCAACCATTGATGAAGACATATGTACGGGCTGCGGAAAATGCGCCGAGGCTTGCCCTAAAGGCGGCATCGCCATCATGCCCAAGAGCCACAATGTGTATGTGAGCTGCCGTACCACGCAGAAAGGCAAAGCGGTCGTATCGGTATGCAAAGCGGGCTGCATAGGCTGTTCCCTGTGCGAAAAGAAATGCCCCGAAAACGCGATCACCATGGTCAATAATCTGCCCGTCATCGATTATGAAAAATGCACAGGCTGCGGAAAATGCGTAGAAGCCTGCCCAAAAAACACCATCGTGATGGCCTCGCCTGAAAAAGCCGTCTGCAAGGAACCGGTGGCTTAAGATGCCTGTCACCGCAGAACGCCGCGTGATACTCGCGTCTGCTTCTCTGCGCAGAAAAGAGCTTCTTGCTTTTTTGATACCACAATTTGAAGTCATTCCGAGCGAGATCAGCGAAACAGCGCACGGTATGCCCGTGCAGCAGGTGAAAAAACTTGCTGCGGACAAGGCCGCCGATGTGGCGGATGCGCATTCCGATGCGCTCGTGATCGGCGCGGATACGCTTGTGTTTCTCGGTTCAAAATCACTCGGTAAACCATCTGACGAAGCGGATGCGCACCGCATGCTGCGGCAGCTCTCCGGACGTACGCACCGCGTTTTGACCGGTGTGAGCGTCATATGCGATGGAAAAATGCGCACGGCAGCGGCAGCTACGCGCGTGCGGTTCGCGCACATGTCGGACGATGAGATTTCAGCTTACATTAAAACAGGCGAACCTATGGATAAAGCCGGCGCATACGGCATTCAAGGGGCTTTTGCAAAACACATCGCGGGCCTTCGCGGCTGTTATTTTAACGTCGTGGGCCTGCCGCTGCACCTGTTGTATAACATTTTAAAACATTTTCGCACATAATTTCACTTTTTCTTCCTTCAAGACAAAAAAATAGCGGCGCCGGATACATCTTCACCGCTTTTGTGTTTATTTGCATGTAATTTGACCAGCGATGCAATATATTCATTCATAAACAGCGCTTTTTTCAGACAATATCCTGGCCTGACATCATCTTAGGCCGCATGATGTTATGAATGCCGGAGCCTGCTTCAAAGGCGTTCGCACTCTCAACGATATGTGCTTATTTGTTTTATTATGTTTTATTTTGTTAATTTCTTAAGCCGTAATTTTCGGCCAAATAACCTGCATTTGACCGCTCCGCTATAGATCAACAAAGCGATCGGGCATCCGTGCAGCCTGCCGGGCTGATGATCGCAATTCACCTCCATAATAATAACCGAATAAACAACTGAGTTAAAAAAACATATGTATAAAAACCTACCCATACAGGAAGAATTATTGCAACAGCAAATACGGAGGTTGTACATGTATTCATTTTTTGCACCGTGCCTCGGAATAGACCTTGGCACGGTTAATACGCTTGTTTATTTAAGAGGCAAAGGCATCATATTGCGTGAGCCCTCGGTTGTTGCCATGAAAAACAACAGGCACGAGATACTCGCCGTCGGAGAAGACGCGCGCCGGATGATCGGGCGTACGCCCGGCGGCATCGTGGCCGTGCGCCCATTGAAGGACGGCGTGATCGCTGATTTTAGCACGACAGAGATCATGCTCAAGTGCTTTATGCGCAAATCCTTGCCGCAAAGCATATTCAAACGCAGCCCGCGGCTTGTGATCTGCGTGCCGTGCGGAATCACTGAAGTTGAGAAACGCGCAGTAGAGGAAGCCGCAAAAGCCGCCGGAGCCCGAGATGTCTGTCTACTTGAGGAGCCCATGGCGGCCGCCATTGGTGCCGGGCTTGATGTATATCAGGCCAAAGGCTGCATGGTGGTAGATGTGGGCGGCGGCACAAGCGAGGTCGCAGTCATATCTCTTGGCGGCATCGTGACATCTCGCTCTTTGCGCATCGGCGGAAACCATATGGATGAAGCCGTTTTAAAGCATGTGCGCAACCGTCACGGCATGGTCATCGGTGAAACCACAGCGGAACAGATCAAAATCACGATCGGCAGCGTCGTGGAGCCCGGCAAAGAAAAAATAATGGAAGTGCGCGGCCGTGACATCTCATCAGGGCTGCCAAAATCTATTTCGGTTGAATCAGCAGGCATCAGGGAAGCACTGTTAAAGCCGGTTCAAAGCATCATTGATGCCATAAAAAGCGTCCTGGAACAGACCCCGCCGGAGCTTGCCGCGGACATCATCAACGAAGGCATCGTGCTTTCCGGAGGCGGCGTATTGCTGCATGGATTCAACCGCTTAGTGGCAAAAGCCACAGGTATGCCGGTACGCCGCGCGGAACAGCCCCTTGAAGCCGTGGCAACAGGTGCAGGGCTCGCTCTTGAAAACATGGTATCTCATATGCCCGAACGAGAACTCACTGCAGAGCCCAGCTCGTAAGATCGATAAATATTGATGTTTTATCTGCGGTTTTTGTCAGGTGTGTCATCAAATTGCTTTTGCTGCTTTACTGAATTTTTTGATTGGTATCGGTGTTCTTGTTCTGCCGCAGCTAAATTGTTCTAAAATTCACAAAATCGTTCTTATTATGAGCCGTTTTGAGTTGACCATATAAGCGAAAGACTATATAATATTGTAGGTTGTGAACACATTATATTCATAAACCGCTCGCAGGCATGTTCCTATCACCTGCGTTTTATAAATATGTATCTTTACTTTCTTTAAGGAGGAAAAAATGGCAACACAACACACGATCGATGGCAACACCGCCGCTGCCCATGTGGCATATGCGTTTTCAGACGTCGGCGCAATCTACCCCATCACACCATCATCACCTATGGCAGAAATTTGTGACGAATGGGCTGCTCATGATAGAAAAAACATTTTCGGCCAGAAAATGCGCATCGCCGAGCTTCAATCCGAAGGCGGCGCAGCAGGCGCGGTACACGGTTCTTTGGTGACCGGCGCTTTTACTTCAACGTTCACGGCATCACAAGGCTTGCTGCTGATGATCCCCAATATGTACAAAATCGCGGGCGAGCTGCTCCCCTGCGTTTTTCATGTTTCAGCGAGAAGCCTTGCGGCACACGCACTTTCAATCTTCGGAGACCAAAGCGATGTGATGTCAACCCGCCAGACGGGCTTTGCGCAGATCGCCTCGGGCAGTGTTCAGGAGGTCGTTGATATCGCATCCATCGCACATCTTGCCACTCTCAAGGCCAAAGTGCCTTTTCTTCACTTCTTTGACGGCTTTAGGACATCTCATGAGGTGCAAAAAATTGAGCTGGTCGATTATGAGACGCTCGATAAGCTTGCCGATAAAAAGGCCATTGCGGAGTTCAGGGCCCGCGCAATGAATCCCGAGCATCCGCACCTTCAAGGCACGGCGCAAAACCCTGATATCTATTTCCAGAACAAAGAAGCCGCCAATAAGTATTACGACGAAACGCCTGCCATCGTTGAGCAGGTCATGGACGAATTCTACAAAGCTGTTGGCAGAAAATACGGCTTGTTTGATTATGTCGGCGCTCCCGATGCCGAGAACATCGTCATCATGATGGGCAGCGGCGCTGAAGCTGCCGAAGAGACGATCAATTATCTCAACGCGCGCGGCGCAAAGCTCGGGGTCATCAAAGTGCGTTTGTACCGTCCTTTCAGCGCAAAGCATTTTCTTTCCGTGCTGCCGGACAGCGTCAAGAAGATATGCGTTCTTGACAGAACGAAAGAACCGGGCGCTCTTGGAGAGCCTCTCTACCAGGATGTTATCACTGTGCTTGCCGAAGCCGGCCGGAGCATTCCGGTCATAGGCGGGCGTTACGGCCTCTCGTCGAAAGAGTTCACACCTTCCATGGTCAAAGCCGTTTTTGACAACCTTGCCGGCGAGATGAAAAACCACTTTACAGTGGGCATCAACGATGATGTGACGCATTTGAGCCTTGATTATTCGCAAAAGATCGATACCGCGCCAGAGGGTACCTACCGCTGCAAGTTTTATGGTTTGGGCAGCGACGGAACGGTCGGCGCCAATAAAAACTCTATCAAGATCATCGGTGACCATACGGACATGTACGCACAGGGCTTCTTCTACTATGATTCCAAAAAATCCGGCGGCCTGACTGTGTCTCATCTTCGCTTTGGGAAAAGCCCGATACAATCGACATATCTTATCGATGTTGCGGATCTGATCGCCTGCCATAACCCGTCATATTTGACACGTTATGATATGCTCTCAGATGCCAAAGAAGGCGGTATCTTCCTTCTTAACTCGCAGTGGAGCGCCGAACAGATGGAAAAAGAGCTCCCCGCACAAGTCAAAAACACCATCGCAAGAAAGAAATTAAAATTCTACAACATAGACGCTATAAACATCGCCGAAAGGGCCGGCATGGGAGGCCGTATCAACACCGTCATGCAAGCCGCGTTCTTCAAGGTCGCGGGCATCATTCCGGAGGCTGATGCCATCAACTATATGAAGCAGGCCGTCGAATACACTTACGGCAAAAAGGGCGAGAAGATCGTCAGAATGAACAACGACGCCATTGATATGGGCGCTGAAGGGCTGGAGGAAATCAAATACCCCGCAAACTGGGCTGATACCAGCGAAGGGGCGCCGTTGGTGTGTGCGCCGCCGGAAGCCGGTGAGTATTTTGCTAAAGTACTCTACCCCATCATCGAGCAAAAGGGTGACTCGCTGCCCGTTTCAGCCTTTGACCCGCGCGGCTTCTTCCCCACAGGAACCACGCAGTTCGAAAAACGCGGCATAGCGATGAATGTGCCGCAATGGATACCCGAGAACTGTATCATGTGCAACCAATGCTCGTTCGTCTGCCCGCATGCGGTCATCCGCCCGTTCCTTGCAAAGGAGGAAGACTTAAAAGACGCGCCGGCAGGTTATGTCACCAAAGACGCGCGCGGCAAAGAAGTCGCAGGCTTAAAGTACAAAATGCAGATCTCCCCGCTTGATTGCACGGGCTGCGGCAACTGCGCCGATGTCTGTCCTGCGAAAGAAAAAGCTCTTGTTATGAAACCGCTCACAGAGCTTGTCGAAAAAGAGAATGAAAACTGGGAGTTTGCCATAAAGCTGCCCGCGCCCGATATCTCTGTCAACAAATCCACGGTGATCGGCTCACAGTATGTACGTCCGCTTTTCGAGTTTTCAGGCGCTTGCGGCGGCTGCGGAGAAACGCCATATATCAAGCTTTTGACACAGCTGTTTGGAGACCGCATGATCGTCGCCAATGCAACAGGCTGTACATCGATATACAGCGGCAATACGCCCACCTGCCCGTATACCAAAAACGAAGCCGGCCATGGCCCCGCTTGGGCAAACTCGCTGTTTGAGGACAATGCAGAGTTTGGTTACGGCATGAATCTTGGCACAGTGCAGCGGCGCAATATGCTCAAAGAAACGGCATCTGAAGCCGTTGAGCTGTCAAGCGGAGAAATCAAAGAAGCGCTTGCAGCTTGGCTTGAAACCGCAAATGACGGAGAAAAATCCAAAGAAACCGCAGCCCAGGTCAAAGCTGCTCTTCCCAAAGCTCTCGCCGGCGCGAAAGGCAAACAAAACGAGCTGCTTACATTCATCAAGGACAACGAAGACCTGCTCGTGAAAAAATCTATCTGGATCATCGGCGGCGACGGCTGGGCTTACGACATCGGCTACGGCGGCCTCGATCATGTTCTTGCGATGGGCGAGGATGTCAATGTGCTCGTTCTTGACACCGAAGTATATTCTAACACCGGAGGACAGGCCAGCAAGGCAACGCCCACAGGATCTGTGGCCAAATTCGCTGCGGCAGGCAAACGCACAAAGAAAAAAGACCTTGGCGCTATTTCTATGACTTACGGCTATGTCTATGTGGCGCAGGTCTGTATGGGTGCCAACCACAGCCAACTGATCAAGGCGATGACTGAAGCGGAACAATATGTAGGCCCTTCGATCGTGATCGCATACGCGCCTTGCATCAACCACGGCATCAATATGGGCAAGACACAGGCACAAATGAAGTTTGCTGTAGAGGCTGGCTACTGGCACCTGTACCGGTACAACCCGGAACTCAAAGCACAGGGCAAGAATCCTTTCACGCTCGACAGCAAGGAGCCCATCGGCAGCTATCAGGATTTCATTAACAGTGAGATCCGTTACAAAACGCTGCAAAAACAGTTCCCAGATGCTGCCGAAGAGCTTTTCGCAGCAGCGGAACAGGAAGCCAAGGAACGCTACGCTTACTACAAAAAAATGGCCGAATAAGGCTGGAAACGACCGACACAAAGGGCTGTCCGCAAATGCGGACAGCCCTTTTTCATCATCACGCATAGAATCTCAAGGCTTTTTTTGGCGAACTGTTTTTCGCTGATCCTGCTAACAGCTTAACCGTATCGGTTTATACAAATTTTAAGCTTTCCGTTTACAAATAAAAGCCAATATCAGGTCATAAGAATGGGTAAGGTGAAATGATGAAACACTCTGGCTCTTCTTTTGGCATCTTCAAGATCGCTGCGGCCTATATCGGGACTGTTGTGGGGGCGGGTTTTGCCTCCGGGCAGGAGATCCTCCGCTTCTTTGTCGCCTACGGTGCCTTCAGCCTTTTCGGCATTGCTGTATCGACGTTTCTTTTTTTCTTTATAGGTTACTCCATACTGATGCTTGGGCGCAGCCTCAAAGCCAGGTCGCACATGGATATCGTCTTGTATGCCAACGGCAGAGCTTTCGGTTCATTTTTCGATATCGTGACCACATTATTTCTGTTCGGTGGGCTCGCAGCCATGATTGCAGGCTCAGGCGCCATATTTTCTGAGCAGTTTGGCCTGCCGCCTCTTTACGGTACGCTTGCCATGGCTTTTCTGACAATGCTTACCGCCGCCGCAGGCACAAAAGGCGTTGTCAACGCCATCAGCTTTGCGGTTCCCTTTTTGATGGTATCCGTCTCCTATATGTGCATCGCCTGTTTGATGCAAAACCCGGTGACCGGTGAAAATATGCAGGCTGCATCAACGTTTGACGGTGCAACGCCAAACTGGTTGCTCTCAGCAGTCAACTATGCGTCTTATAATATCATCGTGTCGATCGGCATCTTAGCTCCGTTGGGGGCAGCCACAAACAACAAAAAGAAACTGCTTATAGGCGCGCTTCTCGGCGCTTTGGGGCTTGGCAGCGGGATGACCGCCATTCACCTTTGTATATTGTCCCAAATCTTTGATGCAGGCGCCATGGAGGTGCCGATGCTCGGTATCGCGCAAGGCATATCGCCCGTCATAAAGCCCCTGTTTGCGATTGTGATGCTCTTCATGGTCTATTCGACAGCGGTGAGCAATCTTTTTGCGTTGACGCAAAGGATTTCAGCCCGGCTGCCGAAGAAGCTTATGGTCGCACTGTCCGGCTGTCTCGCTTTTTTTATCAGCCAACTTGGATTTTCCAATATGGTTAGGTTCCTGTATCCTGTTGCGGGCTATGGCGGCATGGTGTTTGTTGCAGGCATCCTTTATATATGGATCAAAAAAAGAAGCGCGGTCACTTAAGCCTTTATTGTCTTTTTTTCAGACGTGCGGGACAGACTGCGTCTTTATGGTGACGTGCGTAGTGGAAAAGGTATTGCTGCGCGATGCCTGCAAACGGGCCGAATGTGCGGTCAACAAAGCCGCGCATCGCAGCGTCTGTCGTGCCTGTATAACCGTATATCCCGCAAAGCACACGCTGCATCCAGACATCATACGGGAAAGCCTGCAGAAACCCCATGCCGTACAGCGCCACGCAATCAGCCACCTTTAAGCCCACACCGGGCAGAGAAACCAAGGCTTTCCGTGCCTGCCCGAACGGCATTTGTTCAACTTGCGCAAGGCAGAATCCGTTCGCCACCATGCGTGCCGCATCTTTTATGTACCGCGCGCGGTAGCCAGCCCCGCATTGTTTGAGCGCATGCTCATCCGCCAACGCGAGCGTGTTTGGCGTCGGAAAATCAAAGTTTTCAAAAAGCGGTTCGCCAAAACATCTGCAAATATTATCTATGATCCGTTTGATACGTCCTACGTTGTTGTTCGCGGAAATGATGAATGTGATCAGTGTTTCAAACAGCGGCTGGCGCAGCACACGCAGGCCGCCAGCGTACGTGATGCCTTCGCGCAAAAACGGATCGGCGCAAAAGCCGCGCTGCAGCACCTCGTAGTCGCGCTCCAGATCAAAATACCGGATAAAAGCGTGCGTGTCCTGCTCCTCAATCCCGTCAAGAGTCAGCCTGTCGCCGCTCTGTTCTGCGTAAACTTCTTTTCCGAGCGCAACACCAAAATAGCCGCTGCCGCGCGGTTTGAAGCGAAACGCCTGACCCGAGTCAAGGCATTGCGCCAAGGAAAAAGCTTTTAGGCCGCAGATGACTGCCCGGCCGTTTTTGTATATGTGATCCATCGGCAGATCCTAAAAGGTTTACTGGCTCTCTGCGATACGGTATATCAGTTTCTCCGTGTCATCCCATCCAAGGCATGCATCAGTGATGGATTTGCCGTATATGTTCTCTCCGATACCCTGGCTGCCCTCCTGTATGTAACTCTCGATCATAAAGCCTTTGATAAGCTTTTTAAGCGTTGCGTCATACTTAGTACTCATCATGACCTCTCTGACGATACGCGGCTGTTCGGCATACTGCTTCATCGAGTTGGCATGATTGGTATCTATGATGATAGCGGGGTTTAAAAGCTGCTGGTCAAGATACTGCTTTGCAAATCGTATCAGGTCTTCGTAGTGGTAGTTTGGTATGCTTCGCCCGCCCCAGTCCACCGCGCCCCGCAGTATGGCATGTGCATAAGGATTGCCCTCTGTCTGCACTTCATGCCCGGTGTAAATGAAAGTATGGCTCATTTGCGCAGCCTTGATGGAGTTGAGCATCACCGAAAGATCACCGCTCGTGGGGTTTTTCATGCCCACGGGCGTGTTCACGCCGCTGGCTGTGAGCCGATGCTGCTGGTTCTCCACCGAACGCGCGCCTATAGCGTTATAAGCCAAAACATCAGAGAGATACAGATAATTTTCCGGATAGAGCATTTCATCGGCCGCCGGCATATGGTATTCGCTCAAGGCCTTGATATGCAGCCTGCGAATGGCTTTGATTCCTTCGTAAAGGTCGGTTTCCTTGCCGGGATCCGGCTGGTGCACCATGCCTTTATAACCTTCGCATGTGGTCCTCGGCTTGTTTGTGTATATGCGCGGTATGATGAGTATCTGCTTTTCGACTTTCTCCTGAACAGCAGCGAGTTTCCCGATATACTCACAGACCGGCCCCTCGCAGTCGGCGCTGCACGGCCCGATAATAAGCAAAAACCTTTGATCCTTATCATCAAATATATTTTTGATCTGCTCGTCGCGACTTTGCTTGATGGCTTTTAAATGTGCCGGGAACGGTATCTGTTCCATCAGTTCCTGCGCCGTCGGAATGCGTTTGATGCGCTTAATGTTCATTTTGGTCTCCGTAAATTTCATTTCTTATTCTTGTCACCATTGGAGTCTGATTGTTGTCAGCCAGTATATTCTACCACTTGACGGCGCCATAAGCCAGCGTTAAAACTGCACCCAATAAAAAACAGGCCCTGCCCCAAGGCAAAGCCTGCTGTGAGCAGTCTTTTATCAGCTCGGATATACGCTGACTTGCTTTTTATCGCGTCCTCTGCGTTCAAATTTGACATTGCCATCTACAAGCGAAAACAGCGTATCGTCCCCGCCGATGCCAACGTTGTTGCCCGGGTATAGCTTCGTACCCCGCTGGCGCACAAGTATATTACCCGCAAGCACAAACTGTCCGTCGCCGCGCTTGACGCCGAGCCGTTTGCTCTCGCTGTCTCTGCCGTTTCTGGAACTGCCTACACCTTTTTTATGTGCCATATAGCTTAACCTGCCTTTCTCACTGGGATTTTGCTATTCTGCTGCTGCTTCCTGATTTTTCTTAGCCACGGCTATGCTTGTTATCTTGATCTTGGTGAACGGCTGCCTGTGGCCCTGTTTTTTGCGGTAGTTTCTCTTGGGTTTATACTTAAAGATAACAACCTTCTTTTCTTTGCCGTGTTCGAGCACCTTGGCGCGTACCTTAACACCCTTGACAACGGGCGTGCCGATCTGCACCTTGTCGCCGTCCGAAACAACCAAAGCGTCAAAGCTGACTGCCTTTCCCGGCTCGGAATCGAGCTTCTCGACAAAAACGACATCGCCTTTTCCCGCTTTATACTGCTTTCCGCCAGTTTCAAAAATCGCGTACATGCTGCTTACCTCCTCTTCCCAGTCTCGCCGTCATGGTATCCGTCAAAAAGCGGATTTTAAGCACCATTTTCGTGCGGCTCAATTCAAGATAATATCACAAACACATACTGTTGTCAACAAAACACGCGTGCTTTGCCCAGCAGCTTTTCGCGTTCCTTTTGAGACGCGATCTCAGAAACCTTGTAGTCCGCGATGTGCATCGCTTCGTTTGCCATGATGTAGAGTTTGACGCCTTCAACACGCGGCAGAATGGGCATTCCGGCCGCGTCTTTTTGTTCTATGATCTTCGCCACATGCGGGCTGACCTCAATCAAGTACTCTTTAATGTCAGAAGAGGCGGTTTGCCGCAGTATCAGCCGGCGCACGTTCATCGCCGTCGTCTCCTCGCTGTCCACAAGACCGCTGCCGCCGCAGTAAGGACACGTGCGTTTGACAAGGCCGGATAGTTTCTTGCGTACTTTTTTCCGTGTCATTTCCACGAGCCCGAGTCCTGTGATGCCAAGTACGTTTGTTTTCGTGCGGTCGCTCAAAAGCGCTTCCTCCAAGGCTTCCACCACTTTTGGCTTGTTGCCCTCAACCTCCATATCGATAAAATCAATGATGATGATGCCGCTGATATCCCTGAGCCGAAGCTGGCGCGCAATCTCCTTTGCCGCTTCGATGTTGACCGAAAGTATCGTCTCCTGTAAATTACTCTCGCCGACGAATTTGCCTGTATTGACATCAACAACGGTCAAAGCTTCGGTTTCGTCGATGATGATATACGCGCCATTCTTCATCCACACCTTTTTTTCCAGCGCCTTGTCGATGCGAGCCTGGATGCCAAAATCATCAAAAATGTTGATTCCCTCTGTGTAGAGACGCACACGTTCCTTAAGATGGGGCGCAATAATGCCTGCCACGGCTACGACTTTGTCAAAATACTCATGGTCGTTGATGACAAATTCACTGACATCGGCCGTAAACAGATCGCGGACTGTACGGAACACAAGCGATTCCTCAGCATGCAGCAGCCGCGGCGCACGCAAATACTCGCTGCGGCTCATGATGCGCTCCCACAGCCTTGAAAGAAAGCTGATCTCATTCTCAAAATCTTGAGGATTTTTGCCGACAGCAGCTGTGCGCACGATCAGTCCCATGTTATTGGGCTTTATGCCCTCCATGATCTCTTTTAATCGTGCCCTCTCTTCTTCGTCTTCTATGCGTCGTGAGACGCCCACATGGTTCACCGTCGGCATCAGCACCATCATGCGTCCGGGTAGCGTGACATGCGTGGTGATGCGCGCACCTTTTGTGCCTCCGGGCTGCTTTAGCACCTGCACGACGATCTCCTGCCCTTCTTTGACCATATCTTCGATTTTACCGCATTTTAAATTGGGTGCTTCAGACTTAGCCTGGCCGAACTCAAAATCAGATGTATCCGCCAGGATATCACCGGCATAGAGGAATGCGTTTCTGTCAAGCCCGATGTCTACAAAAGCCGCCTGCATGCCAGGCAGCACATTGGCCACGCGGCCTTTGTAAATGTTGCCGACAAGCCGCTCTTTGCCCCGCCGCTCCACATGGATCTCAACCAGTTTGTCGTTTTCCAACAGAGCGATCCTGGCTTCAAAAGAATTGATATCAGCAATGATCTTTTTATTCATGCCTATCTCCAAACGGTTAAATATTTAAGACGGGCGCAAAGCCCGCTTTTTTACATCATAAAAGTTGTCAACAGATCGGTTGCCTCGCCGTTTTTATGCGCAAACAAGCCGGTTCTTTTCAGACGGTAATCAAAGCTGCCGGTTCTTTGCGCTATGGCATCAAGCACCATATCCGGGCGCAGTGAACCTGATTGCGCAGCCGCGAGCCTCATGTCGACCTGTCCGCCGTTGGCGCAGAGCGCGATGATCATGGGCCTGATGTTTACATCGATCTGCTTGCCGTCTTTTGTTTTGATCCCGATCACTTGCGCGCTGGCCATGATATCCGCAACCGCCAAAGCGGCATCAAAGCCTAGCTTGTTTATCGTGGCTGTGTAAGCGGCTTCTTTAAGCGCCGCCATCAGTTTGGGTGCGTCATCGCGCAGCCTCACAGCACGCCGAGCTTCAAGCCCGGGCGGCAGCGCGCGTGCTATGCGCTGCAAAAATTCCCGGCTGTCCATTTCGCAATGAAGCGCTGCCTCCACACACTCGCAGCCGCTTTCTATCCCAAGCGAAAGCGCGGACGCAAACGAGACCACATAATGCGGATTAAACCCGGCGGAGAGCTTGACCGGCAACCCGCTTCTCCGTATGGCACGGGAAAACGCGCGCTGCACATCAAGGTGCGAAATATACTTTGCTGCATTTTTTTTTGCAAATTCCAGCGCGACCCTCATTCGCACAGCCCCGCTTCCGTAAGGCCGCAGCCGGTGCAGCCTTGACGGCAGTCCGGCGTCACGATGCCCGTTTCTGCGCGCTGTTTCTCCTGCCATAAATACGATTTTGACACACCTGTATCAATGATATCCCATGGCAGCAGTTCACCGGCGCCCCTTTCGCGCTGCGCATAAAAATTTGGGTCAATGCCCGCATCTTCAAAGGCTTTGCGCCATTTGGCATGATCAAAATGCTCTTTCCAGCTGTCGAAACGGCATCCGGCACGGTACGCACGCAAAATCGCTGCTGAGAGCCTCCTGTCACCGCGCGCAAACACGGCTTCGAGCATTGAAAGCTGTGCATCATGCCAGTTGTATTTGACGCCTTTTACCGGCCTTAAAACTTCCTTTAAACGCCGTTGTTTTTCTTCAAGCTTTGCAACAGTTTCCTGTGCTTCCCATTGAAACGGCGTATGCGGTTTTGGGACAAAGCAGGATACGCTGACCGTCAGCCTAAAGCCGCCGCCGCGTTTCTCTTTGGGTGTTTCATAGTAAATGGCGCGTATGTTTGCCGCTAAGTCTGCGATACCCAAAATATCTTCTGCTGTTTCGCCGGGGAGACCCATCATGAAATATAGCTTTAAGCCGTTTGTGCCCTCTTCAAAAGCCTCCCGGACGGCTGCGTATATATCGTCACCCGAGATGTTTTTATTGATGGCGTCGCGGAGCTTCTGTGTGCCCGCCTCCGGCGCGAAAGTCAATCCCGTGTTTCGCACTTCACGAAGCCGCTGCGCATATTCGCCTTCGTATGAATCCACACGCAACGAAGGTACAGCGAGCGAAACGCCGCTGCCTAAAAGCGTATCGGACAGTGTACAGACAAGCCGTGCCACTTGTGAATAATCACCTGTCGAAAGCGAACACAAAGAGATTTCCTCATACCCCGTCGCCAATAGGCAGGTTCTCGCCTGTTCGATAAGCGTCTCGGCGCTGCGTTCGCGAACCGGGCGGCAGACAAAACCCGCCTGGCAGAAGCGGCAGCCGCGGCTGCAGCCACGCATCAATTCCAAAGTCACGCGGTCATGCACCACACCAAGGTACGGGACTATTGGGCTTTTGGGGAAAAAGCCTTTGTCAAAATCCCTGATGATCCGCTTTCTGATACGTCGCGGTGCGCCCTGCAATGGCGTTACCGCCGCCAAAGTGCCGTCCTTTTTGTATTCAACATCATAGAGCGCAGGAACATAGACACCTTCAATGCCAGCGGCCTCCCGAATAAAGGCGGTGCGGCCTTTCCCCTGTGCTTTGCATGCCTTAAAAAGCGCCAACAGTTCGCAAAGCACCTCTTCGCCTTCGCCCACGGCAAAGACATCAATAAAATCAGCCAGAGGTTCGGGGTTATACGCGCAAACACCGCCTGCTATCACAACGGGCGCATCCTCGCCCCTGTCTTTTGATAATAGTGCGATGCCGCCGAGTTCCAGCATCAGCAGCACGTTGGTATAACACATCTCATACGAGAGAGAAAACCCCACGATGTCAAGATCGCACAGTGCAGTTTTTGTTTCTAGCGTATAGAGCGGCAGGCCTGCACACCGAAGCGCCTGCTCCATATCCGGCCACGGTGCAAAACAGCGCTGTGCATAAACGCCATCGAGCGTATTAGCCAGATGGTAGAGCAGCCCCATTCCAAGGTGCGACATACCCACTTCATAGACATCAGGAAAACAAAGCGCGAGCCGTGTTGCGTTGCCTCCCAGTTTTTTATGTATTTCCCCGAGTTCTCCGCCTGTGTATCTGGCGGGCTTGGTGACCCCGGGAAGAATTGCCTCAAGCCTGTCAATATCTATCATGCCAAATCCCATAAGCTGTATTTTTGGTGTGCGCCCGTCAGCGCTGCTTTTTGATCTCGATCCAGTAGCCGTCCGGGTCTTCCACGAAATATACACCCATCCCGGTGTTCTCATAACATATCACGCCCATCCCTGCGTGCAGCGCATAAGCTGCCTCAAAGTCATCCGCAGCCAGGCAAAGGTGCGTTTCGTTGTCTCCTAGATTATATTTGCCCTGTTTTCCGCGCAGCCATGTGAGTTCAACAGAAAAATCAGATGCGCCGTCGGATAAAAACACGATCAAAAACGCGCCGTCTTCCGGTGTGATACGCCGAACTTCTCTGAGCCCAAAAGCTTTTTCATAAAAGGCCATACTTCTTTGTATATCTGAGACGTTAAAATTCACATGGTTCAACTTAAACATTTTTCAGACCAGCCTTTCTCCGTTTTTGTGCACGGCCAGTACTCGCGTATCTTTGTCTTTATGTTTGTGGCTGTATTCTATTGTATCCTCAAACCGCACAAAATGTATCGGAATAAATGTTCGCGGCTGCATCACCTCTAAAAACCGATCTGCGCCTGCGTCATGATCTTTCCCCATACGGCGGTCTACAGGAAAGAAAGCATAATCGATATGCGTGATATGGCGTTTGATGTGCCTGAGTTCTCGCTCAAAAAGCTTGCCCATCACCCGCGAATAGCGTATGTTGCCATCGTCCTTCCAATGCCAGTTGTTAAAGTCGCCTGCATGGAAAAAGCTTGTCCCGCAAAGCGAAACATAGAAACTGCCGCCGCAGTCGGTCGAGCCGAATTCGCGGACATAGATGTGGCCGTCATCAAATTCATCGCCTCTGTGCATAAATACCGCGCCCTTGGGAGCTGTTTCTTCCGGCACTGTATCAT
This sequence comes from Christensenellales bacterium, assembly GCA_040768905.1. Taxonomy (GTDB): domain Bacteria; phylum Bacillota; class Clostridia; order Christensenellales; family SZUA-584; genus SZUA-584. Next base: position 78,057 of record JAXGMA010000001.1, on the reverse strand, counting down.
CTAAAATAAATTTCACATACGCATCTGTCCAGTCAAAGATCCGGGGATTAAAGTGGTCATGATGTGCGTGCGAAACGAACACATACACCCGCTTCGCTGCCAAAATCTCTTTTCTGCCAATAACGCCGTCCTTTATCCCTGCGCCCGCTTTATGCAGATAATGATCAAATATAAGCAGGTTATCATCGTCGGCCACGCAGACGGCACTGTGATGCAAAAAGTATATGCGCACTCTTTTGTTCTCCTTTTGACCATTTTAGCATACCTTAGGTATGCTTACAACTTCGCTGTTTTCTCGTCTTTGCCAGAATTCAAAACACTTCCCAAAGTCGCCTGCGTGCCTTTCTGCATCATGCCTCCAAGTATCTGGTATTCGCTTAGCTCACCTGTCACACGCAAATCGTTGCCCAGAACCGTCACCATGTTGTATTTTCCCGCTTCGAATTCGCGCATAATGTCTCCAAGCTGCTGGTTTCGCAAAGCGGCAAACCTGTTGATATGCAGTGTTTTGCGTTTTTCTATCACAGCTCGCTTTCCCGAAAAATCGCGTATCAGCGTAAAAGGCGCATTTTTAAGCTCCTTGACCGCTGCAAGACAGAGGAAAAAAGCCATGATCAAAAAGCTCGGGTTCAGCGTGCCGTTTATTGCCGCCCAAACACCGACGATAAGGATCACTGCAGCAAAGAAAATGCCCGCCGCCGCCGTGATTTTCGTGGCGCGCTTGTAACCCATGAACGACGCAAACAGCGCTCTTGTGATGCGTCCTCCGTCAAGAGGCAGAGCGGGAAGCATGTTGACCGCGGCCAGCGCCAGGTTGGCAGCAATGAGCTTTTGCGCTATAACGATGGGATAGGCGTATTTATCTATAAAAAATACGGCGCAGGCGGCTGCCATATTGGCAAAAGGCCCTGCGGCCGCCACAAGAATTTCCTTTGAACGCGAAACCGCAAAGCATTGCAGGCGTGCCGCACAGCCAAACGGAAACAGCTCCATATTTGAGATCGACATGCCCAGCGCCGCAGCCATGAGCACATGCGCCCATTCGTGCAGGATCACAACAGGGATGTAATAAAGCACGATCTCGCCCATGCCCAGCAAAATCAGCCCGATCATGACTGGAATCATCAGCAGGTTGATTTTAAGCCTGCCGCCAAAAAACCTTGGCGCCTTCATCTCCTTATTGCACCACCATCACAGAACGCTGCCCAATATACGCGATGGGGTCAATGTAATCGTCTCCGTGCCTCATCTCAAAATACAAATACTTTCCCGACAAAGCGCCGACTGTCTGGCCGGGATAGACAATATCGTTGATTTTGACAGCAGGCGAGATGTTGTGAAAAGCCACTGACTCCCCCGTATCAAGCATCACCGTGACATAGCCCGCATCGCCTATCTGTCCGACTGATATCACAGTGCCTTTGGCGATACAAAGAATATCGCTTGATTGTGCAGCCATGCGCACGCCCAGCGAACCGCCTTCGCCAAACCGTGTCACCACTTCGCCCTCGGCAGGGTAAACGGCGGCGGCTTCCGGCATCGCCGAGAACACGCTTGCTGCTTCTTCCGACAGGTTTTTAACAAACTTTAGACGCCCTATGTCCTCTTCAATATCAAATTCGTGATTGACGCTCTGGCTTACGGCCTGTGATATATCATTCGCCGCCGGAGTCCCCAAACTGCTGATGATGAGAATGGCGATCGCAGCCGCCGCACATACTCCCGTTTTGACCAGCAGTCTTTTATATCCTATGTCCATTTCGTCCTTGTGTTTTCGCGCCGTATTGTCCTCTTTGGGTTCACGGCTGTCAACGGCCTTGCGCAAGAGCTTCGCGGCACGTTGTCTCCATGTCGGCGACACAGAAGAATTGTTGGACACAAACCCGTTTGTTTCAAGTCTCGGCAGCTCCCGCTTTTCCATCGCCATCGCCTCCTATTTGTCTTGTCGTCTATGTATATGGCGAAAAACGATATTTGATGCGGAATGTTGTACAAAACAAAAACCGGTACCGCTTTATGGGCAGTACCGGCGATTGCATCTTGTTTTATTCGATAACGTTGGTAACAACGCCGCTGCCGACTGTTCTGCCGCCTTCGCGGATAGCGAAACGGAGGCCTTCTTCGATAGCGATAGGCGTGATCAGTTTGATCTCCATGGTAATGTTGTCGCCGGGCATCACCATTTCAGTGCCCTCAGGAAGCTTGATGCTGCCTGTCACGTCGGTCGTTCTGAAGTAGAACTGCGGACGGTATCCGTTGAAGAACGGGGTGTGGCGGCCGCCTTCTTCCTTTTTCAGCACATAGACCTGGCCGTTAAAGTGTGTGTGCGGCTTGATGGAGCCCTTCTTCGCAAGCACCTGGCCGCGCTCGATCTCATCTCTCTGTACGCCGCGGAGCAGCAGGCCGACATTGTCGCCCGCGATGGCCTGATCAAGCAATTTTCTGAACATCTCCACGCCCGTCACCACGACTTCACGCGTTTCGTCCGTCATGCCGACGATCTCAACAGTGTCCTGCACCTTGATGGTGCCTCTCTCGACCCTGCCCGTGGCCACTGTGCCGCGGCCTGTGATAGAGAAGACGTCTTCAACAGGCATCAGGAACGGCTTGTCAGAATCTCTCTCCGGCGTCGGTACGTATTGGTCAACTGCATCCATGAGTTCGAATATGCACGCGCAGTCAGGATCCGTCTTGGCATCTTTGCCGGCTATCAAAGCTTCCATAGCTTTCAGTGCGCTGCCCTTGATCACAGGGATGTCATCACCCGGGAATTCGTATGCGGAAAGCAGATCTCTGACTTCCATCTCAACGAGTTCTAAAAGCTCAGGATCATCGACCTGGTCAGTCTTGTTCATAAAGACAACAATGTAAGGCACGTTCACCTGACGCGCAAGCAGTATATGCTCTCTCGTCTGAGGCATTGGGCCGTCTGCTGCAGACACAACGATGATAGCGCCGTCCATCTGCGCCGCACCGGTGATCATGTTTTTGACATAGTCAGCATGGCCGGGGCAGTCCACGTGCGCATAGTGGCGGTTGTCCGTCTCATACTCAACGTGAGATGTGTTGATCGTAATGCCTCTCTCTTTTTCTTCCGGCGCTTTGTCGATTTCATCGTATTTCATCACTTTCGCTCTGCCCTGCTGTGCAAGCGCCATCGTGATAGCTGCCGTCAGTGTCGTCTTACCATGGTCAACGTGACCGATCGTTCCAATGTTTACATGCGGTTTGTTTCTTTCAAACTTCGCTTTTGCCATTATTATTTCCTCCTCATCGTCCTTTTGATTGTTTATTACTTTTTTCAACGGGACTGACGATATCACCGTTTGCCCGTTTCCTGTCGTTGCCGTTTTACCCCGTTACCTTTTCTGCAATGCTCTTTGGCACTTCGCTGTAGTGCGAAAACTGCATCATGAACGTTCCGCGCCCCTGCGTACGGTTCCGAAGATCCGTCGCATAACCAAACATTTCCGAAAGCGGTATGGCTGCGTGGATCACCTGCGCCCCGCTTTTTAGTTCGGTCCCTTCTATCTGCCCGCGCCTTGAATTAAGATTGCCCATCACGTCTCCAAGATAGTCATCAGGCACGACAACCTCGACCGCCATTATGGGCTCAAGCAGCACGGGAGACGCCTTTTTCATCGCCTCTTTAAACGCCATAGACCCTGCGACCTTAAAAGCGATTTCGGACGAGTCCACCTCGTGATATGAACCATCCACGAGCGTCGCCCGAAAGTCCATGACTTCATAGCCTGCAAGCACGCCGTTCTTGGCAGCCTCAGTGATTCCTGCATTGACTGCGGGAATATATTCTTTCGGTACAACGCCGCCAACGATCTTGTCCACGAACTCATAACCGCTGCCCGGTTCAAGCGGCTCAAGGTCGATCACGACATGGCCGTACTGGCCTCTGCCGCCCGTCTGCTTTTTGTAAAGCCCCGTGGCTGATACAGCCTTACGCACGGTTTCACGATATGAAACCTGCGGTTTGCCCACCTTGGCTTCCACCTTGTATTCACGCATCATGCGGTCAACGATAATTTCAAGATGCAGCTCGCCCATCCCGGCAATGATGGTCTGTCCTGTTTCAGGGTCGGTGTATGTACGGAAAGTCGGATCTTCCTCCGAAAGACGCATCAGCGCCATTGTGAGTTTATCCTGACCGGCCTTGGTTTTTGGCTCAATAGCCACCTCTATGACAGGCTCTGGGAAATCCATCATCTCCAGAATAATTGGATGTTTGTCATCACAGAGCGTATCACCCGTTGTGATCTGCTTAAACCCCACAACGGCGGCTATATCGCCTGCGTATACTTCATCGAGCTCCGCACGCGCATTGGCATGCATCTGCAGCAAACGGCCGATCCTCTCGCGCTTTTCTTTGGTTGAATTGTACACATAGCTGCCTGTCTTGAGAACGCCCGAATAGACACGTATAAACGCCAGCTTTCCCACAAACGGATCAGCCATGATCTTGAATGCGAGTGCGGCAAACGGCGCACTGTCGCTCGCTTCGCGCATCTCGTCTTCTTCCTTTGGGTTTTTACCGATAATCGACGGCACATCAAGCGGCGAAGGCATGAAATCCACAATACAGTCAAGCAGCGGCTGCACGCCTTTGTTTCGGTAAGATGAGCCGCACGTCACCGGCACGATATCAAGCGCTATCGTGGCCTGGCGTATCGCCTCAATCAGTTCGCCGTGGTGTATGGTCTCACCTTCAAAATACTTTTCCAGCAGTTTGTCGTTGTGTTCCGCGACCGACTCAATGAGTTTCTCACGGTATTCATCGGCGAGCGAGAGCATTTCATCCGGAATAGGCACAGTCTGCGGCTGCGTACCAAGATCGTCCATGAAAATGGTCGCCTTCATGTCAATTAGATCGATGATGCCCCTAAAATCCTCTTCTTTGCCGATAGGCAGCTGAATAGGCACAGGGTTGGCCTTGAGCCTGTCGCGCATCATCTGCACCACGTTTAAAAAGTCTGCACCCATGATGTCCATCTTATTGACATACGCGATACGCGGAACATGGTATTTTGTGGCCTGCCGCCAAACAGTCTCTGACTGTGGCTCCACGCCGCCCTTCGCGCAAAACACTGCAACCGCGCCGTCAAGCACGCGCAGTGAGCGTTCCACCTCAACCGTAAAGTCAACGTGGCCGGGTGTGTCAATAATGTTGATGCCATGGCCGCGCCATTCCGCCGAAGTGGCCGCTGACGTGATCGTAATGCCACGTTCCTGCTCCTGCTCCATCCAGTCCATAACGGCATCGCCGTCATGGACTTCTCCGAGCTTATACGTCTTACCCGTGTAGAAAAGCACACGCTCAGTCGTGGTGGTTTTGCCCGCGTCAATATGCGCCATGATGCCAATATTTCTTGTTTTCTCAAGCGGATATTTTCTGGGCACTTTGTTTCTCCTTCATTTTACCACCTGTAATGCGCAAACGCCCTGTTGGCCTCTGCCATTTTGTGCGTATCTTCGCGCTTCTTCACGCTTCCGCCTGTGCCGTTGTATGCATCCATGATCTCGGCCGCAAGCCTTTGTTTCATTGTGCGTTCATTTCTTTTTATAGTGTTGGTGATGAGCCATCTGATACCCAGCGTCTGCCGCCTCTCCGGCCGCACCTCAATGGGCACCTGATATGTCGCACCGCCTACCCGTCTTGCCTTAACCTCAAGAACCGGCATGATGTTTTCCATCGCCTTCTCAAAAACCTCAAGAGGTTCAAGGCCAAGTTTGTCTTTGATTATATCAAACGCATCGTAACATATCTTCTGCGCAGTCCCCTTCTTCCCATCGAGCATCACCTGGTTGATCAGTTTGGTGACCACGGTCGATCTGTATATGGGATCCGGCAGAACGTCATGCTTCGGTGCGCTTCCGCGTCTTGGCATGCAAAACTCCTCCTTTGTTTACTTCTTCGGCCGTTTGGCGCCGTATTTCGAACGAGCCTGTTTTCGGCCCGCCACACCGGCGCTGTCAAGCGCACCTCTGACTATATGGTATCTCACGCCCGGCAGATCTTTGACTCTGCCGCCTCTTATAAGCACCACAGAGTGCTCCTGAAGATTGTGGCCAATGCCCGGAATGTACGCAGTACCTTCCATGCCGTTGACCAGGCGAACTCTTGCTATTTTTCTCAAAGCCGAATTCGGCTTTTTGGGTGTCATCGTTCTCACGGTCAGGCAAACACCTCTCTTCTGAGGGCTTTGCTTTAAGATCGGCGAATTACTCTTTGTCTGAGCTGTTTGTCTTCCCTGTTTGACCAATTGGTTGATTGTCGGCATACTTTGCTTTCTACCTCCTTTCCAGATAATAATTTCTATACTATAAACCCCTCGCAACCCAATGAAGGGGGTGATCTCTAACTCGTTATAAGAACGCCCGCACAGGCGCTGCCCACATCAAGGCCGCACGCGCTGCCTATCTGATGCATCGTATACGATGTGTCAAAAGGTATCGCATACTCGATGCATACATCCAATGCCTTTTTGATGACCTGCTCATCCGCGTCTTTGGCGATGTAGACTTTTTCTAGCAACCCTGCACGCGCAAAACGCAACACCTGTTTGATGCCTGCGACCCGCCTTTTGGTCAGCGAGAGCTCATGCACCATACTCAATTGCCATTACCTCCATTTGCACACCAAAAAAAGCAAAGCAGAGCCATTTTAACACCAGAAAAAACTGTTGTCAATCCTCCGCGTTTGTTGTATGCGCAATTTGTTCCTGCGGTTCATTTGCCGTATTGCACAGCTCGCTGACCTTTTTCATCATCGGCTTTTTAGAAAACAGGAAATGTGTCACACGGTTGTTATCCTGAATCGTAAACCAGCCCTTCTCCTGCAGCTGTGTACAAACAGGAATCTCAAACACATTGAAATACGTCTGTCGGCTCTTGGCGTTTACAAACGAATGCGAGAGTGCCTTGCCGGCAATGTAACCTATGATTCCGCCTATCAATATCACACCGTAAGGCAATGCAGGAACAGCATTGATCTCAGGTATGAAACATAAGCCAACAGCAATCCCGAGGAATATTACAAGCACTATCCATTTTATGGCTTCAAGCTTTTTAAAATTGCCCTTGCATCGCCTGCAAATGGATATGGAAAACGGCATGAGCGATCCAATGCGCTGGCGAACCTTCTTGCCAAGACCAAAAAACATGCCTCTTTTGTTTTCGGGTTCACTGTGCCCCATGTCAATGATGGCGTATCCGTTGCGTTTCTGCTTGTCTTCTACACAAAAGCAGCAATCCTCGCCCAGAAGGTCATCAATGTTTTCGGGCAGCAGGGAGAGCGTCACTTTAAAGTTTTCAAGCGCGTTTTCGGCATCGCTTTTGTCTTTCATGCTGTTTATAAAGCAATCTGCACATTCTTTTTCCAGCCATTTGCATAACTCACTGTCGGAGATGTTGCATTTTTCGTTTTTCGCCATTGTCAAAGCCCCCCTCTTCAGACTAAATCAGCTCAGCGCCCACACCCGTGTCATATTCGTCATCAATCAACATGTCGTCGTATTGCGTTTCTTGTCCGAATTCCAAGGCAATATCTTCATTGAGTATATTTTTGATGACATCAATGTTTCTATACCTTTTCATGCCAGTACCGGCGGGAATCAGCTTACCGATGATCACGTTCTCTTTCAGGCCGAGCAGCGGATCCGACTTGCCTTTGATGGCGGCCTCGGTAAGCACACGCGTGGTTTCCTGAAATGAGGCTGCAGACAAAAACGAATCAGTCGCAAGCGACGCCTTTGTGATCCCAAGCAAAACACGTTTTGCAGTGGCGGGTTTTTTCCCTTCACGAAGCATTTTCTCGTTTTCGGCATCAAACTGATAAATATCCACCAGCGAGCCGGGGAGCAGCTCTGTATCACCGGCCTCTTCAATTTTGCACTTTTTGAGCATCTGGCGGATAATCACCTCAATGTGCTTATCCGATATCTCAACGCCCTGAAGACGATACACCATCTGCACTTCTTTTAACAGATAGGCTTGCACGCCTTTTGCGCCTTTTATTTTCAGTATATCGTTGGGGTTGATCGAGCCTTCTGTCAGTTCGTCACCAGCCTCAACAACATCGCCATCCGTCACTTTAAGCCTTGACCCAAACGGGATCGCATACACTTCAGCAGCACTGTCTTCTCCAGTTACGGTGATCTCCTGCTTTTTGCGGTTGTCTCCCAACGAGACAGTGCCCGCTATTTCGGTAATGACCGCAAGGCCTTTTGGTTTTCTTGCTTCGAAAAGCTCCTCGACACGCGGCAGGCCGTGCGTGATGTCCTCTCCTGCCACACCGCCCGTATGGAACGTACGCATGGTCAGCTGTGTGCCCGGTTCTCCTATTGACTGCGCAGCAATGATGCCGACTGCCTCGCCGATGCTGACAAGGTTGCCCGACGACATATCGGCGCCATAGCACTTTGCGCAAACGCCGTGCTGTGTTTTGCATGTCAGCACCGAGCGGATGGAAGCACCTTTTAGCCCTGCGGCTTCTATTTTGCGGCAGTGTTCGTAAGTGATCATCTCATCCGTGCGGACGATAATCTCTCCCGTCTTGGGGTTCACGATTTCGGCTGCAGCGTAGCGCCCGCCTACCCTGTCCAAAAACGGCTCAACGATCTCTTTGCCGTCCATGATATCTTCGACCCACACACCTCTTGGTGCATCGCCTTCGCGCAGACAATCGCGTTCTCTGACGATGACATCCTGGCTGACGTCCACAAGGCGCCGCGTTAAATATCCTGAATCCGCTGTCCGAAGAGCGGTATCGGCAAGGCCTTTTCTGGCTCCGTGCGTAGAAATAAAGAACTCAAGCACGGTAAGCCCTTCGCGGAAATTCGCGCGGATGGGTATCTCGATAATTTCTCCCGAAGGGTCTGCCATAAGGCCGCGCATGCCGGCCAGCTGGCGTATCTGGTTGGTTGAGCCTCTCGCGCCTGAATGGGCCATCATGAACACCGGGTTGAAGGGGCTTAAGCCCTCCATGAGCGCATCCGTCACACGCGTTGTGGTGTCCGCCCAAACCTTGATGACATTCTCTTTTCTTTCTTTGTTTGTCAGATAACCTCTTTTGAATTTTTTCTCGATCTCAACGACCTTTTCTTCGGCCTTTTCAATATACTCAGCTTTGACTTCTGGTATCTGTATGTCGCTGACGCTGATGGTGATTGCACCAACGGTCGAGTAATGGAACCCAAGCCTTTTGATATTATCAAGCATCTCTGATGTTGTGGTCTCTCCGTATTTTCGGTAGCAGAAATCCACGATTTTCCCAAGCTGTTTCTTGCCTACGAGAAAATCCACTTCAAACAAAAATTCGCTGCCCGGCTGTGTCCTGTCCACAAACCCGAGATCCTGCGGTATTGCCTCATTAAAAATGATGCGCCCGGGTGTCGTTTTGAGCATCAGGCTTTGCATCTTTCCGTCTATTTTCCTGTTTATACGCACGTTGACCATGGCCTGCAGATCTACCTGCCAGGTGTGGTATGCAATCACCGCTTCTTCCGGCGAAGAGAACGTTTCCCCCTCGCCTTTGGCACCCTCACGGTGAATGGTTAAGTAATAGCTGCCGATAACCATGTCCTGCGTCGGGCTGACAACGGGTTTGCCGTCCTGCGGCTTCAGTATGTTGTTTGCAGCCAGCATCAGAAAACGGCATTCTGCCTGCGCCTCAACCGACAGCGGAACATGGACAGCCATCTGGTCGCCGTCAAAGTCAGCATTGTAGGCGGTGCAGACAAGAGGATGCAGCCTTAACGCTTTACCCTCCACAAGGACCGGCTCAAAAGCCTGTATGCCAAGGCGGTGCAGCGTGGGTGCGCGGTTCAAGAGCACAGGGTGGTCCTTGATCACTGTTTCAAGAACGCCCCAGACCTCGGGACGTATACGCTCGACCATGCGTTTCGCGCTTTTTATGTTGTGCGCCAATCCGTCTTCGACGAGTTTCTTCATCACAAAAGGCTTGAAAAGCTCAAGCGCCATTTCTTTGGGCAAGCCGCACTGGTACATTTTCAGATCCGGCCCCACGACGATAACGCTTCTGCCCGAGTAATCGACGCGTTTGCCCAAAAGGTTTTGGCGGAAACGCCCCTGCTTGCCGCGCAGCATATCCGAAAGAGATTTGAGCGGCCTGTTGCCCGGGCCTGTGACCGGCCTTCCTCTGCGGCCGTTGTCGATAAGCGCATCCACAGCTTCCTGCAGCATACGTTTTTCGTTGCGCACGATGATGTCAGGCGCACGCAAAGAAAGCAGCCTGTTTAAGCGGTTGTTGCGGTTGATCACGCGGCGGTAAAGATCATTAAGATCGCTGGTTGCAAACCGTCCCCCGTCAAGCTGCACCATCGGACGCAGTTCAGGAGGTATGATGGGTATGCAGTCGAGTATGATCCACTCAGGCTTGTTTCCCGACTGGCGAAAAGCCTCTATGACTTCGAGCCTCTTTATGGCGCGCACACGCTTTTGCCCTGAACAGCTTTCGAGCTCTTTTTTAAGCTCGCGTGATGATTTTGCAAGATCGATCCCGCGCAAAAGTTCCTTGATGCCCTCTGCGCCCATCTTGGCGGTGAACGCATCCTCGCCGTATTTTTCCTGTGTTTCACGCAGCTCTTTGTCATTCAAGAGCTGCTTGTATTCAAGCGGCGTGTTTCCGGGATCTGTGATCACAAATGAAGCAAAATAAAGCACCTTTTCCAGATCGCGCGGAGACATGTCGAGCAGCAAACCCATCCTTGACGGTATGCCCTTGAAGTACCAGATATGCGAAACGGGCGCTGCGAGCTCAATATGCCCCATACGCTCACGCCGCACCTTCGCGCGCGTCACCTCTACGCCGCATTTGTCACAAATAATGCCTTTATACCGTACACGCTTATACCGCCCGCAATGGCATTCCCAGTCTTTCGTCGGACCAAAAATACGCTCGCAAAAAAGGCCGTCTTTCTCTGGTTTAAGTGTTCGGTAATTGATTGTTTCGGGCTTTTTGACCTCGCCTCTTGACCATTCCCTTATTTGTTCGGGAGAAGCCAATCCGATCTGGATGGAATCAAAACTGCCTATTTCAAACAAGTGATTTCTCTCCTCTCGTATATGCAAAAACTTTATGAGTTATTTCTAATCTTTATCATCAAAATCATCATCGTCAAAAAGATCGTCCTTGTCAATCAGTCCCTCAAGAGACTCAATTTCAATATCATCAAACGGTTGCTTTTTCATCTTCTTTAAGTCAGGTGCATCCTCATATGTATCGTGTTCATCATCTTCGATATCTTCTTCGTCAATGTCACCGTCAATATCATCATCAAGCATATCGTCCGAATCTTCGTCATCATCATCGTCGTCGTCAGAGAGGCTGTCATCGAGATCGATATCATCAAGATCGATATCCGGCACGTCGAGTTCATCAAAGCTGATATCAGAAAAGTCATCATCTTGGGCCTTGCCCGGTTTTGCCTCCGTGATATCGACTTCCGCGCCTTCAATATTAACTTCAAGGCCGGTGATGTCATCATCCGCGCTCTCCTTGAGTGCGATCTCTTCGCCGATATCGCCCAGGACTTTGACATCAAGCGCCAAGGACTGCATTTCCTTGATAAGAACCTTGAACGATTCAGGCACGCCCGGCTCGGGGATGTTTTCACCTTTGACGATGGCTTCGTATGTTTTGACCCGCCCCACCACATCGTCGGATTTGACGGTCAGTATCTCCTGTAATGTGTTGGCTGCGCCGTATGCTTCCAGCGCCCACACTTCCATCTCGCCGAAGCGCTGCCCGCCGAACTGCGCCTTGCCGCCAAGCGGCTGCTGCGTGACCAGCGAATAAGGGCCGGTGGAGCGCGCATGGATCTTGTCGTCAACAAGGTGGTGCAGCTTCAATATATACATGTAACCGACGGTCACACGGTTTTCAAACGGTTCGCCGCTGCGCCCGTCATACAGCACGGTTTTGCCGTCTGCTTCATAGCTAATTTTTTCAAAAAGCCCGATGATATCGTCTTCTGTTGCGCCGTCAAAAACGGGCGTGGCAATACGCCATCCGAGCACTTTGGCCACATAGCCAAGGTGTACTTCAAGCACCTGCCCGATGTTCATACGGGAAGGAACGCCGAGCGGATTAAGCACGATATCAAGCGGCGTGCCGTCGGGCATAAAAGGCATATCCTCTATCGGCAGTATGCGCGAAATAACGCCCTTGTTGCCGTGACGCCCTGCGATCTTGTCACCGACGGATATTTTACGCTTCTGCGCAATGTAGCAGCGCACAAGCTTATTGACGCCGGCTGTCAGCTCATCTTTGTTTTCTCTGGTGAACACCTTGATGTCGACAACGATGCCCTCTTCTCCATGCGGCACACGCAAGGATGTGTCGCGCACCTCTCTGGCTTTTTCTCCGAATATGGCGCGCAGCAGCCTTTCCTCAGCCGTCAGTTCCGTTTCGCCTTTGGGCGTCACCTTGCCGACGAGTATGTCACCGGCACGCACCTCTGCGCCGATTCGTATGATCCCGCGTTCATCCAGGTTTTTCAGCGCTTCCTCGCCCACGTTGGGTATATCACGCGTGATCTCTTCGGGGCCAAGCTTAGTGTCTCTGGCCTCTGACTCGTAGCCTTCGATATGTATGGATGTAAAAACATCATCGCGCACAAGCCTTTCGCTGATGAGTATAGCATCCTCGTAGTTGTAACCTTCCCAGGTCATGAAGCCCACCAGCACATTGCGCCCGAGCGCAAGCTCTCCCGTTTCTGTGGACGGCCCGTCAGCGATCACATCGCCTTTATTGATTTTATCTCCTGTGCTGACGATGGGGTGCTGGTTGATGCATGTGCCCTGGTTCGAGCGCGTAAATTTAACGAGTTTGTATTCTCGCGTTTTACCGCCCGCTTCCTGTACGCGGATGTTTTCTGCCGAAACGTTCTTGACGACGCCGTCTTCCTGCGCAAGCAGGACTGCCCCGGAATCCTTCGCCGCTTTGTATTCCATACCTGTGCCGATAAGCGGTGCTTCGGATACGGTCAGCGGCACGGCCTGCCTTTGCATATTCGAGCCCATGAGCGCACGGTTGGCGTCATCATTTTCCAAGAAAGGTATCAAAGCCGTCGCGACCGAAACGAGCTGTTTGGGAGATACGTCCATTAAGTCAACTTCGTCGCGCGAAACCTCAACGATCTCTTCGTGGCGGCGGGACATGACGCGCGAACGCGCAAAAAAGCCATCCTTTCCGATAGGCTCGTTGGCCTGTGCCACAACATATTTATCCTCTTCGTCGGCGGTCAGGTACACAACCTCGCCCGTGATCAGCTTTTTCTTTTTATCGATCACACGGTACGGAGATTCGATAAATCCATACTCATTGATGCGCGCATACGTAGAGAGCGAGCCGATCAGGCCGATGTTCGGGCCTTCAGGTGTCTCTATCGGACACATACGCCCGTAGTGCGTATGGTGAACATCGCGCACGTCAAACGAAGCACGTTCGCGGTTGAGCCCTCCCGGCCCCAGCGCGGACAAGCGCCTCTTGTGCGTCAGTTCCGCAAGCGGGTTGGTCTGGTCCATAAACTGAGAAAGCTGTGAGCTTCCGAAAAATTCTTTTATAGCGGCTGTCACGGGCCGGATGTTGATCAGGTTGGAAGGCGTCGCCACGTCCATGTCCTGCACGGACATGCGCTCACGCACCACACGTTCAAGCCTTGAAAGCCCGACGCGGATCTGGTTCTGGAGCAGCTCGCCAACGCTCCGAAGCCGCCTGTTGCCAAGGTGGTCGATATCATCCGTCTTGCCAAGGCCGTACTTTAAGCCCAAAAGGTAGCTCATCGAAGCCATAATATCGTCAACGATGATATGTTTTGGGATCAATTTATCAATATTATCCTGCAGCTGTTTTTTGAGTTCCTTTTCATCGGAGCCGCATTCCGCCACAATGGCCTTAAAGGTCGGAAAATGCACCTTTTCGTTGATACCCACGCTGAGAGGGTCAAATTTCAGATAGCTGTCGATACGCACAAAATTGTTTCCGAGCACTTTGACTTCGGCTTCGCCGATCAGCAGCTTTAAACAGTTGATCCCGGCGTTTTCTATCTGCTCAGCCACTTCGCGTGTGATGATCTCATCTTTTTGCGCAAGCAGCTCGCCATCTTCCGTTACGATATTCTCGGCACACTTTTGCCCTTCTATGCGCGTGGCAACAGAGAGCTTTTTATTGTATTTGTAGCGGCCGACACGCGCAAGGTCATATCTTCTCTGATCAAAAAACAGCGAGTCGATAAGCATACGCGCACTTTCAACAGTCGGCGGCTCGCCCGGGCGCAGCCTACGGTATATTTCGATGAGCCCGTCTTCCGCGCTTTGCCCGCTGTCCTTCTTGAGCGTCGCGGCAAGAAAATCCTCATCGCCGAAAAGCTGTGTGATTTCATTGTTTGTTCCGCAGCCCATAGCGCGCATCAATACAGTCATTGGCAGTTTACGCGTTCTGTCCACACGCACCCAGTAGCAGTCGTTTGAATCGGTCTCGTATTCAAGCCAAGCGCCGCGGTTGGGAATCACGGTCGCGGAATACAGTTTTTTACCCGATTTGTCAATAGCCACATCAAAATAGACGCCGGGCGAGCGGACAAGCTGGCTGACGATGACACGTTCGGCGCCGTTGATGATAAAGGTGCCCTTTTCAGTCATCAAAGGGAAATCCCCCATGAAGACCTCCTGCTCCTTCATCTCTCCCGTCTCTTTGTTGATAAGGCGCATCACGACTTTCAAAGGAGCCGCATAGTTGACATCTCTCTCCTTACAGTCTTCGACGCTGTACTTGGGTTTGTTTTCAATATAGTAATCAACGAACTCAAGGATCAGGTTTTCTGAATAATCGGTGATAGGTGAAATATCACTCAAAACCTCGCGCAGTCCAAATTTTAGAAATGAATCATAAGAGTTTTTCTGAATTTCTATTAGATCCGGCATATCAAGCACTTCAGCAATCTTTGAGAAACTCATCCTGTCGCGTTTTCCGATTTTGACTTCATGCACCATAAGTTATTATTCCACTCTCCTGCCTGTGTATATTAAGATATGACATTTTCAAGATAGAGACACCCGCTGATTATTCCCCAAAGCAGAAGATATATACTGCCGTTTTACAAGCCGCGCGGGTCGAAAAAACGGATATGGCCGGTGATCCGTTTGCCTTCAAAAAGACTTAAAAAAGCGCGCTTGCGGGCAACAAAACGAGAAACCTCCCCGATTATAAAGCACGTTAATGCAATATAACATATTACTATAACGCAAATGCCTTGTCAACATAAAAAAAGCATATCTGTAAATTATATAGATTGCAAGTTTTCTGCAGTTTTTGCGCCTTAGTATGTGCGGCAATAAAGAAATAAAAACCGGCAGTGCGCACCGCCGGCTGATAACCTTTGGCCTTTACCGAAGGCTGTAGCTTCCAAGCGTTCCGAGTGTTTCTTTTTCGCTCAGAACAACATCATAAAGGCTGATGCCAAGCGTGTTGCACATGGCAGCAAGATAAAAGAGCGCACCGCCAATTTCTTTTTCGATCGTTCGGCGGCATTCAGGGCAAAGCTTGCCTTTCAAATGCGTTGAAATAAGACCGCTTATGTTTTTGATGCTGGCTTCGCTGGGAAACTCCTGTTTCTTGGCGTGTATTTCAATACAGCCGCAATGTGTTACCGCCTTGACGACGGCACGGTTGACACGCCCCGTGCTGGTTTGAATCTTACTGGAAATGTCAAGCACACTTCTGTTTCTTATCAAAAGCTCGCTCACGACATTTTGGAAATCTTCAAGCATAATATCGTTGATTGAGTTTCCCATTTTCGCTCCTCTTTCAAAACTTGTGTTTGGAATCGCTGATCCATTCGATTCCGCCTAACATGACGAATAACTTTTCGCTGATCCGGCATGATTGTGCCGATCAATGTTTCCTTTGTCCACGGCTGATAGCTCCTGCTACTTCATATTATATAACGCGCCCGTATTTTGTCAAAGATTGTTTTTTGTCGTTTTGTGTCGGCTCCCCGCATGAATCGATAATCAAATTGAAATACCTCGCAAGATTTAACCGGCTCATCATACGGGGTCAGTATTCTATGCCTGCCCGCGCCTTGAGCCCTGCATCATAGTAATGCTTGATCGGGCGCATTTCCGTTACAAGATCCGCCTGTTCGATAATTTTTTCCGGTGCGCCCCGCCCAGTGAGCACCACCTCGGTCCCTCCGCGGTGCGCCATGATCCAAAGAACCTCATCAAGCTTGAGTATCCCGCAGTGGATGGCCGCCATCGCTTCATCGAGCACAAGCATATCCGCCGTGTCAAGCCAGCCTTTGATCCTTTCGATCATCAGCCCGGCATCTGTGCGCATCTGCTCTTTTTCTTCACCGGACAGCTGGTTGAAAAACTTCTCACAGCTGGCTGCGCGGATAAAATCGATATTTCTTAAATCCTTTAATACATGCAGTTCACCCGTGTCACGCCCTTTGAGAAACTGCACGAATTTCACACAAAACCCCCGGCCGGCCGCGCGTACCGCCAGCCCAACAGCCGCGCTCGTTTTTCCTTTTCCGTCTCCCGTATACACCTGCACGCACGACTTTTTCATGATTCAAAACGCCCCTTTAGCTTTAAGTCAATGGCAAAGCTTAACTCAGGCTAAATATACCACAGCTTGAGCCCTTTTTTCAATATACACATAGCCTGCTTCAGCGGCGCTGTGTTATAATAGTGAACAAGAAAGGATATACAGCATGACATTATCTTTGTCCCCGCTTTTCTCGGGGTCTTCCGGCAACGCCATACTGATCAGCTCAGGCACCACAAAGATACTCATTGATGCTGGCGTTTCCGGGCGCCGTCTTGAGGAGGCGCTTTTCACCCTCGGCGAGGATATCAGCCAAATAAAAGGCATACTTCTCACACATGAACACTCCGACCATACAAAGGGCGTCGGCATCCTTTCCCGCAGGCATGGTATTCCTGTTTACGCCACAGCTGACACCTTTGCGGCAGGCGGGCAGATGTTGGGCAGCATTCAGAGCCGCCATATGCGCGTCATTGCGAAAACGGGGTTTTATATCAACGACCTTCTCATCGAGCCCTTCGACATACCGCATGACGCAGCCGATCCTGTGGGTTACTGTGTTTCCTGCGGCACGCGCAAGGTTGCCGTCGCGACCGATCTTGGCTATTTCCCCAAGAAAATCGAAGTGTTTCTGCACAGCTGCGACCTTGTGCTGCTTGAAGCCAACCATGATTCTGCCATGCTCTCTTCCGGGCGCTATCCGCAGGCCTTAAAACAGCGTATCAGGTCACGCAAAGGGCATCTTTCCAATGATGATGCGGCTGAAGCGGCTTTACGGCTCGCCTGCGCAGGCGTATCCTCGGTGCTGCTCGGGCACTTGAGCCAGGAAAACAATTCAGAGCAGCTCGCCTTCCGGACTGTCACGGACAGGCTTGTATCGCAGGGGATCACACCGGGGCAGGGCTTTAATCTGGGGCTCGCGTTCCGCGACAGGGTCACGGGCGTATTCCGAATTAAATGAAGGTGTCATGATGCCCAATATCCTTATTGTCTGTATCGGGAGCTTAAAAGAACGCTGGTGGCAGCAGGCACAGGCTGAATACCAAAAACGCCTGTCGGCTTTTTGCCGACTGAAAATTGTCGAAAAGAAAGAAGCTGCGCTCCCCAAAAATGCATCTTCAGCACTGATAGAAAAAGCGCGCGAAGAGGAAAGCGCTTCGCTCATTTCATCATGCAAAGGTCTCCTTATCGCATTTTCTCCGGAAGGCGAGACATATACCTCCGAACAGTTCTCTGCCCTGGTCGGCAAGCTTACCGGAATGGACGATGTTTCGTTTGCCATCGGGGGCTCGCACGGCCTTTCAGAATGCTTTTTGCACGGGGCTTACAAAACCATCTCATTCTCTGCGATGACGATGCCGCATCAGCTGTTCCGCATCGTCGTGTTAGAACAGCTTTACCGCAGTTTTATGATCGCCGCCGGCCGCACATATCACAAGTAGCTGCTATCGCATTTTCGACAGGCAACCATCAAATCTGCATCATTTTTTCACTATTTATGTCGTTATATAAGAACTATTGCCGTTCGTAAAGGACTCTTTCTTTTTATACCGAAATGTGCATTAACCGGTATTGCATAACAAATAATCAAACTTGTGATGTGATAGGTCAATGCCGTTTTTTATGAAGTTTTTTGTTTTTTGCGCAATGCGCATATGTAAAGGAGTGTTTTAATAGTGTTGAAGTTACAGAAGTCAGCTGACAGCCTGTGCAAATTCAGCATGGACAAGAGTGCTGACAACATACTCGAAATCATTGCTGTAGACTATATTCGGCCGAACCCGTACCAGCCCCGGCGCGTATTCACCGAGGAAAGTCTGCAGGAGCTCGCACATTCCATCAAGCAATACGGACTGTTGCAGCCGATCACTGTCAGAAAATCAAGCCACAGCTATTATGAGATCATCGCAGGCGAACGCCGGTGGCGCGCAGTCTGCAAGGCGGGTTTTACGCATATCAAAGCTTTTGTGCAGCCAGCAGTCGATGAAGACAGCGCAATGATCGCCCTGATCGAGAATCTACAGCGCGAAAATCTGCATTTTTTTGAAGAAGCGGAAGCCTTTTTATGCCTGATGAAAGAACACGGCCTCACGCAGGAAGAACTTGCACGGCGGCTCGGTAAAAACCAGAGCACAGTTGCCAACAAGATGCGCATTTTAAAGCTGCCGTTGACTGTGAAAGAACTGATATTAAGCCATAAGCTTACCGAAAGGCACGCGCGCGCATTGCTACGGCTGCATAACGAAGAAGCACAGAAAAAACTGATCAAGGATATCGCGCAGAGAAATCTTTCCGTTAAAACAACGGAAGAGATTGTAGAAAAGATGCTTGCAAAACTGTACGGCGAGGTGCCGGCTGGCCTTGGAAGACAAAACGTTGTCTGTATCATGCGTGACTACCGCATCTATATCAATACAATAAAAAAAGCGTTGTCACGCATAAAAAAGTCGGGTGTGAAAGTCAGTTATCTGGCACAGGAAAACCATGATAAGGTGTCTATCAGTATAGAACTGGCAAAATAGTTGCCATTGTAACCCCAAAATGTCCCCAATACCCCTACTATTGGCGGAAATACAGGAAACCTGTATTCCGCCTGCTTTTTATGTCAGAAGTTTCGGATCAGAACGTTAAGTCCAGATCCTCGAACTCAACAACCTTCTCGCGGTGTATATCCGCACCCACTGTCTTTAATTTGTCCTCGATGTGATCGTAACCCCGGTCAATATACTTTACGCCGGTTATTTCTGTGACGCCGTCTGCCATCAGCCCGGCAACGATCAGCGCAGCGCCTGCCCTCAGGTCCGTGGCACGCACCGGTGCACCCGTGAGCTTTTCGACGCCCTCAACGACGCAGACGCGCCCGTCTATCTCCACGTTTGCGCCCATCCTGCGTATCTCATTGATATGCTTAAAGCGCGATTCGAAGATGTTTTCAACGATGATGCTTGCACCCTGCGCTGTGCTCAGCAGCACGGTCGTCGGCTGCTGTAAATCAGTCGGAAAACCTGGATACGGCAGCGTTTTGATGTTGACGTGCTTCGGACGGCGGCTGCATGTCACACGCAGCGCGTCATCCTGTTCTTCTACTGTCACGCCCATCTCCATGAGCTTGGCGGACAGCGCTTCCATATGCGTCGGGATTACATTTTTGATCGTCAGCTCGCCGCGCGTTGCGGCGGCGGCTATCATCAGCGTGCCCGTCTCTATCTGATCGGGTATGATTGAATATGAGCCTCCGTGCAGTTTTTCAACGCCCGTGATGCGCACGATATCAGTGCCCGCGCCTTTCACCCTTGCGCCCATGCGGTTGAGAAAATTGGCCACATCCACCACATGCGGCTCTTTAGCGGCATTGACGATCGTGGTTTTGCCGCGCGCGCACACGGCCGCGAGCATGATATTGATGGTTGCCCCGACGGATACGATATCAAGGAAAATATCATTGCCGGTTAGCCCGTCCGGCGCATATGCTTTGAGCATGCCGTATTCCGTTTTGACAACGGCTCCCAAAGCCTCCATCCCCTTGATGTGCTGATCGATAGGCCGAAGCCCGATGGCACAGCCGCCCGGCAAGCTGACCTCTGCTTTTCCAAACCGCCCGAGCAACGCACCCATAAAGTAATAAGATGCGCGCATCAGTTTGACTGCTTCGTTATCGATCACATATGTATTGACACCCTGCGTATCAATGGTTATTTTTGTTTTATCAAGAGAAGTACCCGCTCCCATGTGCGCCAGCAGGTATGACAGCAAACGGACATCATCGATATTGGGCAGGTTGTCAATCTCACATCTGCCCGCACAAAGTATAGTAGCAGGCAATATGGCCACGGCGGCATTCTTCGCGCCGCTCACCGTGACAGTTCCTTTCAAGGGGATGCCGCCTCTTATCACCAGTTTTTCTTTCATTGTCTCTCATGCGCAAAAACGGGCGCATTCCTCCATTGTGGTTTACTCCAGTTATAGAGTATAACAGGTTCTCTCCGGTGTATCAATATAAAAAAACTGTCTGCCAATCTGCTTTTTTTTTCGCTCATCATTTGACCGTGGCGCAAGGCTGTCGTATACTATCATCAGACGTAAAAAAGATCGTCTTCTCGTGCAAAAATTAAAGGAGGCGCCTTTT
This sequence comes from Christensenellales bacterium, assembly GCA_040768905.1. Taxonomy (GTDB): domain Bacteria; phylum Bacillota; class Clostridia; order Christensenellales; family SZUA-584; genus SZUA-584. Next base: position 57,340 of record JAXGMA010000001.1, on the reverse strand, counting down.
GCAACTCAAGTTAAAAAGCCATCAAGACAGCACGCTAGTGCCCAACCGTTTTATCGATTGCTGTGCAGGTGCACCCGAAAAACATACCGCGGCTTATTTGTTTGCCCTCAAACACGCCTCAAAAGACGGCACCGTTGATTTTGACATGCTCTGCGCACACCTTGGGCTTAAACAGAATGATTTTATAGATATCTTTGAATACTGGCAGAAAAAAGGATTGGCTCGCATAGACAACGGTAAGACCATCAGCCTTGAATTTGGTGATTTTGAGCCGCATTCTGCAGCGGAAGATGAGCTTTATACCGAACGCGCGTTCAACCAGATGCTGCAAAGCCTGTTTGGCACACGCCAGCTTTCCCCGCACGACTATCTTCGGATTTATGATTATACCGATACGTTTGGCCTTGACAAAAAGGTCGTGCTCGCGTTGGTGGAATACTGCATCATGCAAAAAGGACGCCGTGTGTCTCTGGCATATATGGACAAAGTGGCGCAAGCCTGGGCAGAAGAAGAGAACATCACCACTGAAGAAAAGGCTCGCGAGCGCATCGCAGCGGGGAAGGCTGCAGCCATGGGCTTAACGCGTGTTTTAAAACAGCTTGGGCTCTCAGGCCGCATGCCCACACAGGACGAGACCGCTTTGTTTGAAAAATGGACAGGCTCATGGGGCTTTACGCTTGATGCCATACTCACTGCCTGTGCCCAGACCACAGCCGCGCGCGAGCCAAGCTTTAAATACCTAGACAAAATACTGCAGCGGCTGCAAGCACGGGGCCTTGTCACGTCGCGCACCATCACAGAAGCGCATATGCACAGCGAAGACACTGCCGCCGCCATCAAAGATATTCTGCATATTCTCGGCGCAGCCAGCCTTAGACCCACTTTTGAACAGGAGAGCCTTTTTCACAAGTGGTCAAGTGTATACGGCTTTTCTTCGTCTTTGATTGTTTTGGCGGCAAAACAGGCAGATGTACGCGGCAAAAACTCGTTTGCGGCGGTTGACCGCATACTGACGGATTGGTTTAATAACCACATCACCACGGCAGCGCAGGCGCGGAAGTATGTCACAGGGCAACGGTCGCTTGACAGCCGCATTGCCATGGTTTTTGAAACCGCCGGTATCGCCAAAACGCCCACGGAAGCGCACCGCAAAATTTATGACCGCTGGCACGAAACATGGGGCATCGGGCACGACGCCATACTGCTCGCCGCAGAGATCAGCACACTGTCCGACAACCCATACCGGTATCTGAATACCATACTTTCCAACTGGCACGAAGCGGGCATCAAAACGCTTGCGGATGCGCAGCGTGAAACCAAAAAACACGCCGGGGACAGCTCAGGGAAAAACTTAACCCGCGCTTCCTATGAGCGGCCGGTCGAAAACTATGACCATCTGGCAATCAATCTTTTTGATGACGAAGGAGCATAATAAATCTTGGGCGTATCAGAAGTGCTGGCAGGCTATGAGCAGACCCGCCGCCAAAACGAAATGGAGCTTGTGCGGCGGAAGAAAAAGGTGTATGCCCTTGTGCCGCAGATCAAAGAGTTGCACAATGAACTTGGCAGATTGCTGACCGACAGGTTGCGTCTGGCCATTTCAGGTGAATCTGCCGATGAAAAGAAGATCGCTTCGCTGCGCAGCAAGGAAAAACAGCTGCTGGCCTCCGCCGGTTTTGACGCTGCGTATCTTGACCCGGCGTTTACCTGCGCGGAATGCCAAGACACGGGACTGTTACCTGATGCCACTCACTGTGCGTGCTTCAAAAAAAAGCTGCTTGAAGATAAGCTTGACACAGCGCGGCTGACAGACAACGACACAAGCTTCGAACTTTACCGTCTTGATATCTTTGATGATGCACCGCTTGAAAACGGCAGGTCTCAGCGGGACGCTATGCAAAAATGCAAAATCATTACTGAACGCTATGCAGACTCTTTCCCTGATTGCGCAGCAGTTCTTGTGTTGTCCGGCGGGATAGGGCTTGGCAAAACCTTTGTCTCAAAATGCATCATGCGGCGCGTGATCGAGCGCGGGCACACCGCTGCGCTATATACGGCTTACCGCCTGTTCTCCATGTTCCACGCGCACCGTCTCGGCGAGGATGTGGACTTAGACCCTCTTTTTGATGTGCCGCTGCTGATCATCGACGACCTTGGCACCGAGCCCATGACTAAAAACGTCACGGTCGAGTATTTTTTTGACCTTCTCAATGAGCGCCTCGCGCTCGGGCGGCATACGATCATCGTGACCAACTTAAAGCTCGACGATCTGAACCTGCGCTACGGCGAACGCATCCACTCGCGCCTGATGGATGCGCGCTTTTCTCAGAAGATCCTGTTCAAAGGCAGGGATGTCCGGTTTTAGCCGCGGTTTAGGGGCATAATGATATAGTAACAAAAAGCAATCGGAGGACGGCATGAAACGCAGCGACATCGATGAAAAATACAAATGGAAGCTTGAAGATATCTACCCCGATGAAGACGAGTGGGAACGCGATTATGCAAAGCTTTGCGACATCATACCTACTCTTTCAGCGCTCAAAGAGGACTTTGCAGACAGCGCAGGGAGCCTTGCCTCCGCGCTTGAGAGAATCGACGACGTTTCGCTGCTTTGCGAGCGGCTCTATGTTTACGCCAAGATGCGCCGCGATGAGGACAACGCCAACGGACATTACCAGGCGATGACCGACCGTGCAATGACGCTTTACGTCAAAGTATCGAGCGAAACATCTTTCGTAGCGCCTGCGCTGCTCGAAAAGGATGCGCAAACGCTTGAGCGCTATCTTGCGGACGAGACGGCGCTTGCCCCATATGCTTTTATGATACGCGATATCATTCGCCAGAAGAAGCATGTCTTAAGCGACAAGGAGGAAAAGCTGCTCTCGATGAGCGCAGATTTTGCTTCTGGCGCGCGAGACATCTTCACCATGCTCAACAATGCCGATCTTAAGTTCGGGGCTGTTGAAACACCGCAAGGCAAGGTGCAGCTCTCCCATGCGCGTTTCATTGAGCTGATGCAAAGCAAAGACAGGCCTGTGCGAAAAAATGCTTTTGAGACATATTACAGCGCATTTTCCGGCGTCATCAACACCATTGCCTCAGCCTATTCGACCAGTGTGAAAAAGGACGTCTATTATGCAAAGGTGCGCGGCTACGGCAGCGCACTTGAAAAGGCGCTGTTTTCTGACAATGTGCCCGTGTCTCTCTACGACGGGCTTATCGACGGCATTCATAACAACCTGCCCGTGATGTATGATTATATCGACACGCGCCGGCGCATTCTTAGGCTTGATGACATCGCGATGTATGATGTGTATGTGCCACTTGTGGAAGACACTGGCGAAAAGTACAGCTACGAGCAGGCGATGGAGACTGTGGCCGACGCGCTCTCCCCCATGGGCAATGATTATTTAAGCCTTATAAAGCGCGCCCATTCGGAACGTTGGGTCGATGTGTATGAGACCAAGGGCAAGACAAGCGGGGCGTATTCGTGGGGCGCATACGGCACTCACCCCTATGTGCTATTGAACCACCGCAGCGATCTTGACAGTGTCTACACGATCGCGCATGAGCTTGGCCATGCACTGCACTCTTATTACTCAGATGAGGCACAGCCTTATTCGCTCGCCTCTTATACCATTTTCGTGGCTGAAGTGGCGTCCACTGTCAATGAGATGCTGCTCACGCATCATCTTCTTGAACACGGCAATGAAGTTCTCAAAAAATATGTGCTCAACCATTATCTCGACCAGTTTCGCACCACAGTGCTCCGCCAGACCATGTTCGCAGAGTTCGAACGCATCTCCCATGCCATGTGCGAAGCCGGTGAACCGCTCACACATGAGGCGCTTTCAAAAGAGTACGCTGCCTTGAATCGCCTCTATTACGGCGAAGGTATCAAAACATGCGATACCATCTCCATAGAATGGGCGCGCATCCCGCACTTTTACAACTCGTTTTATGTCTATAAATATGCGACGGGCTTTTCGGCTGCGGTCATGATCGCGGACGGTATTTATAAGAGCCGCCCGGGTGTTCTCGAGGCTTATCTTGCGTTTTTAAAGAGCGGCGGCAGCGATTATCCGCTGGCTCTGCTTAAAAAAGCAGGTGTCGATCTTCTAAGCGGCACGCCTGTCGATGGTGCGATGAAGGCTTTTGCGGCAGCCCTTGAAGATTTCAAAGCCGTGATGGATATGTAGATGCTTGTGATTTTCAAATTCAACCATCTGTCATATAATCATATTAATATACAAACATTTTGAAGGCAGGCACAGGAGGCAGCTTATGAAAATTTGTTTTTCCACTCTCGGATGCCCGGAATGGTCTTTTTCAGAAATCATTTCTGTGGCTTCAGACCTTGGCTATAACGGTATCGAAATACGCGGTATTCAGCGCGAGCTTTTTACGCCCGCTATCGCGCAGTTTGACAAGGCGCATATCGACAACACCAAGGAAAGCCTTGCGCGGCTGTCTCTTGAGATCCCCTGTCTGACATCAGCCTGCAATCTCAATCTTGATGGTGACGTGCTTAAAGCCAAAATGTATGTGGATACCGCAAGCGCTATAGGCGCCCCGTATATCCGTTTGCTTGGTGATGCTTCGCCTGCGCCTTTAAGCGATATCAGCCTCAAAGCCGTATCGGCCAATCTACTCGAAGTCGGCGCTTACGCCAAAGACAAAGGCGTGATGCCGCTTATCGAGACAAACGGGTTTTTTGCCAAAACAAAAACACTCGGGGCCGTGTTCCGCGATTTCGGTGATGCAAATGTCGGCATTCTCTATGATATCCACCACCCTTACCGTTTCTTCGGAGAAGAACCGGCATACACTATCGATAATATCGGCCCTTATATCAAACATGTGCATATCAAAGATTCAGTGCAAAAAGGCAAAGAGATCGACTATAAGATGGTGGGAGCTGGGGATCTGCCCGTCAAAGAGACAGTGCGGCTGCTGGAGCAGGCCGGCTACACAGGCTATTATTCTTTAGAGTGGGTCAAACGCTGGGATCTTTCACTCGAAGAGCCCGGGATCGCTTTCGCGCAGTTTAGAGAGTTTATGGCGGGGATATAAAAAAAGCTTGATGAAACTAAAAAAGAGCGCCAGTACGGCGCTCTTTATTTAACTTATGCGCTTGCAGTATTCGCGTCCCTGTTTGGTGAACTCGAGCCAAAAGGGAATGTTGTTTTGTGTCGCCCTCTCCGAATGGCTGACAAGCAGATCATCGGTTATCAGGCTTTGTATCGCCTTCACAAACTTAATGCCTTCATCCTTGCTCATGGTCTCCACGAGGTTGTCGACCGCAAATGTCAATGAAGCACCGTTGAGCAACCCCTTTTCCACTTTCACAAGCTTTTTGATGACCTTCTCCTGTTCGCTGTTCATCAAGCTTCGCCTCCTGTTGTCTTAAAAAATCGCACGCGTTTTATTATACACCTTTTTCATTTTAATACAAGAAAAAAAGATGTCTGAAGCCAAGAAAAAACCGCTTTTGCTCACAGCGGTTTTCATGCATTTGCTTCATATAGATTGAGCTGTTATTTTATTCTGATAAAAAATATGCGCGCTTTTGCCGAACCCACAACAATCGTATTGCCGTATACCGCAGGCGTGGCTTCGATGGGGTCGCCGACATTCAAGCGTGCAACTTCTGCACCCGTTGCTCCGTCTATCAGTGCCACATCGCCCGCACTGTCACACTGGACGATATAGCCCTTGCCGTCCTGCGTATAAATTGAAACAGGGGCAGAAGGAGACCATCCGGACGTCTCCATGTCATATTCCCAGATCTGTGCGCCCGAATTTTTATCGAGGGCTACAAGCCTGCTTGTTGCCGCGCTGTCCTTTATCTCCTGCGTGACGGTATACACGATCAGCCCGTCCATGTTTGTACCCGCACGCCCGAGCACAGGTGCGGCCACAATGCCGCCGTCGGCTTTGCTGTCCGACTTCACGCTGAATTCTTTTTCCCATATGATCTCGCCGTTAAGGCCGTTGATTTTACGCGCATAAGCCGGGCCGCTCTCTCCGAGAGGCCGCACGAGTTTGTCATACTCACAGCCCGCATAAAGATAAAACGTGTCTGCAGACGGATCCTCCTCCAGCACCATGGTGGCATCACTGTCATCCCCAAGGTCATTGACATACACAAGCTCCATCGTATTAAGGTTGATGCACTGGAGCATGCCTGCATTGTCCGTGAATATCAGATTGTCGCGCCAGGCCACAGCCGAGCTTGGCGTTCCCCAGCGTCCATTCGCGCTGGCAGATTCGTTGCGCGGCGATGTGTAGCGGTACTTGACTTTTACCGGATCCATATCCATGGATACGATGCCGGTTTCAGGATCATAAGCCGTATTGAGCTTGCAGACATAAATGATGCCGTTTTCACCCGGCACGATCAGTGAATCGGAATACGCATCGATAAGAGGGCTTGAGTCATAAGCCTGCCAGTTCCTGTGTGCAAACGGGTCCGCCGTCTCATAGCCAAATTTCATGAGCAGCGAATTGTCTGTCATGCTGTACGCACGCATGTAAATATCTTTCGTGCTTTTGTCACTGCCGTCAGCCTGTATGCCCTGTCCGACATAAAGTATGGGATAGCCGCGCGGATCAAGGCTTGCCGTGCCTTTGACAGGCGCGCGCGTTTTGATCTGATCGCGGGTTTTATCGCCTGTCATAAGCTCCATGAAGTAAATATCGCCGTTGAGGGAAGGATAAATCACCTCGGTGAAACCTTCTTTTGTACGATACTGTTCGTAAAGCGACGTCATATTTTCGCGCAGCTTTGCAGGCCATTTGACAACAAGAGGCTGCCCTGTTGCCGTACTGCCGCCCAGTCTTCCAATGGAGCCCGCATTCTTGGTGATAATAAGCTCTAGCGCCCCTTGCTCAACTGTCGCCGTGCCGTAACCCGGCATATCGCGGTAGTTGTTTCCGCGGTATGTAATGATGCCCTCAAGCTCCGTGTACGCACTGCCGGGGCCAAAGGTGATGGTCTCGCTTGATGAATAAGAACTGATAATCTCGTCGCCGGCCATGATGTCTGTCTGGAAGCCAAACCTTAACGGATCGGTATTCTCCGTCGCGTATGGCGCAATGTCTGCACTTAGATCGGCTGCGTTTACTGCCCCAATCGTTTCCTCTTCGGCATCAGGCAGCCTGACCGTGGGGTCCGGCGGCAGCATCTGCGCCGTATCGCGCTGCAGTGTCGGGTCCCCTGGTTCACCATTGATTGCATTGACGATAAGAAAAATACCCGCCGCAAGCGCTGCGATGAGTACGCCGGTAATCACAAAGAAGCGCATCCTTGCGCGTCTTCGCCCTCTTCTTCTTCTTGCATAGTATCTTTTTTTCCGCATACTTGCCCTTCCCGACATTTTCACCACACAATAAAACATTTTGATTATACAACAAAACGACACGTAAAGACAAGTTTACAGGCGGCACAAAGCCGTACCGAAGTCGATTGTTAAAAAAACTTTTACTTTGTGAGCAGGCTGTTAAGCTGCCAGATGCCATGATATAATTGCTTAAATCATGAGAAAACGAGGATCATTTATGAACGCAGAAATTATAAGCATCGGCACTGAGCTTCTGCTCGGTGACATCGTAAACACCAACAGCGCCTTTCTGGCACGTGAGCTGGCCGCGCTCGGCATCAATGTTTTCCACCAGTCTGTGGTGGGCGACAATGCAGACCGGCTCAAAGGCAGCCTTGAGCTTGCGCTTTTAAGGGCGGATATCGTCATGACCACGGGCGGGCTCGGCCCCACTTATGATGACATCACCAAACAAACCGTTGCTTCGATGTTCGGACTTAAACTCGAGCGCCATGCAGACTCCGTAAAAAGGATCGAGACCTTCTTTGCCCATCGCGGCATCGTGATGACGCCCAATAATCTGCTTCAGGCCGATGTGCCTTGCGGTGCAACAGTCTTTCAGAACGGCACCGGCTCAGCGCCAGGTATGGCTGTCTGCCATCAGGGCAAATACATCATCATGCTGCCAGGCCCGCCGTCCGAAATGGAGCCCATGTTTATAAGACATGTCTCACCGTTCCTGCAGCAAAAAACGGATTCTGTCATCCGCTCCAAAACGGTTCATATTTTCAATTTGGGAGAATCGCTTGTGGAGGACAGGCTGCGTTCTTTAATGACAACGTCTCAAAACCCGACAGTAGCGCCTTACGCCGCCAGAGGAGAAGTCAAGGTGCGCGTCAGCGCAAAAGCGGCGGATGCCGATGCTGCGGATGCGCTTATCGATCCGGTCATTGCAGATGTCATCAAGCAGCTTGGCAGCGCAGTGTACGGCGTTGATGTGGGTAGCCTTCAAAACGCGCTGGTACAGGCTCTCAAAAGCAAAAATCTTACGGCAGCCGTTGCCGAAAGCTGCACCGGAGGCAATGTCTCTGCCGCCATCACAGATATCCCTGGCGCTTCAGCCGTGTTCGCCGGCGGCATCTGTGCCTATTCAGATGAACTTAAGCAGCATCTTTTAGGTGTGCGCGCCGAAACGCTTTCACAGTACGGCGCCATTTCCAAGGAAACGGCGCAGGAGATGGCTGAGCGCATACGTGCGGTTTGCGGTACGGATATCGGCGCCGGCATCACAGGTATTGCCGGCCCTGACGGCGGGACGGAAGATAAGCCCGTGGGCCTTGTTTTCATCTCTGTCAGCAGTAAAGACCACAGTGAAACAAAGCAGCTTTTTCTGGCGCGCGGTTTTGATGACGAGCGCGGTACCATCCGCCACATGGCTATGATGCACGCACTCAGCATGATGCTCAAAGCGGCGCATAAGGCTTAATCGCTTCCATGCCCCCATCAAAAAGAGCTGCTCTCTTTATGAACAGCTCTTTTTTCTCACATTTATTGTTTGCTCCCGCACTTTCCGCAGAATGCAGCGTCCAAAGGCAGCTCCATACCGCAGTTTAAGCACTTCTTGCCTTCCGGCTTTTCTGGCTGTTCTGGCTCGGGCGCCGGCTGTGCCGGCTCCGCTGGCTGTACAGGCGGCGGCGCATAGGCCGGTTGAGCAGACGGTGGAGGCGGTGCATAGGCCTGCTGTGGCGGCGCGTATTGCGGCTCAGGTTTCTTTGCGCCGCAGTTCGGGCAAAATGCAGCGTTGGCAGGTACGACAGCGCCACAGTTTTGGCATGCCACGCCCATCGTTTTGACTGCCGAAGCCGCGCGCATGCCCCTGAATTTCTCGGACTTTATGGCGACAACTATCGTGACGGCACCAAAAGCAAGGAAATAGAAAAACGGCGTAAACATAAAAACGCCGCCGACTGAATACCCGTAGTATGCACTCCCCGCAAGGCTGATGATCCAGCCCACAAGGCTTCCCAATGCGATCGTACCGCTCGCTATGACAATCGTGAGCATGTCATTTTTGATGATGGACAGCAGCAAGCCAGCCCATATAAGTATACTCCCTATACATATAAATGCTTCATAAACCTGCAAAATAAAAAGTCCCAGTAGAAAAAATAAGCTGCCAAAAGCAAAAATAAAGATTTGCGCGGTCAGTAAAAACTTAAGAAAAGCGTTGGTGCTAAAAAACGTCTGCGCAGAAGAAATAAAGTTTTTATACGGAGTCATTGAGCAAACCCTCCTGATTATTAAGAATAATGTAAGCTATGTTTATCTATATAATATATTATATCAACACCTTGATCATTCGCAAGCCAATTAGTCTATTTTTCCGCAAATATTATTCTACAGTCACGCTTTTCGCCAGATTTCGCGGTTTATCGACATCGCAGCCCTTTTCCACCGCCATAAAATAGGCAAAAAGCTGCATCGGCAACACCGCAAGTATAGGCGCGAAAAGATCATCAGTATCCGGCAGGGCGATCACCTCGTCTGCAATGCCTTCCGGCAGCTCGCTGCCCTCAAAACATACCGCCAGCACATGTGCGCCGCGCGCCTTGACCTCCTTGATGTTGCTCACCGTCTTTGCCAGCAGCGCGCGCTGCGTAACCAGCGCCACGACCAGCGTGCCCGGCTCGATGAGCGCAATGGTGCCGTGCTTGAGCTCTCCCGCTGCGTAACCTTCCGAGTGGATATAAGAGATTTCTTTAAGCTTTAAAGAGGCTTCCAGGGAAAGCACATAATCAAGCCCCCTCCCGATAAAAAACACGCTGTTTTGGGAAAACTGGCGGCTTGCAAGCCGTGCGAGCTGCTGCTTGTTTTGAAGTATCCGCTCTATCAGCCCGGGCAGGCTTTGCAGCGTTTCTACATAATGCGCATAGGTCTGCTCATCCAATTGCCCTGTCAAATGTGCAAGCTTAAGCGCGATCAGGTAAAGAGCCGCAAGCTGCGTGCTGTAAGCCTTGGTGGATGCCACCGCGATCTCCGGCCCGGCATGGGTATAAAGCACCGCATCGGCCTCTCTGGCGATCGTAGAGCCCACCACATTGACGATTGCCAATATCTTTGCGCCATGCCTCCTCGCTTCACGCAACGCCGCAAGCGTGTCCGCCGTTTCGCCCGACTGGCTGACGATGATCACCAGCTGCCCGCTTATTATGATGGGCTTTCTGTAGCGGAATTCAGACGCGATCTCAACTTCTACGGATATGCGCGCCAAATCCTCGATCAGGTATTTGCCCAGCACGCTCGCATGGAACGCCGTACCGCATGCGATGATGTTGACCTTTTGCATGCCGCGAAAAAACTCTTCGCTGATTCCGCACTCCTCAAGATTGATGCTTCTGTTGATGATCCTTGGAAAAATGGTGTCTGCCAGAGCGCGCGGTTCTTCGTGAATCTCTTTGATCATAAAATGCGCATGCCCGCCCTTTTCAGCCTGGGCGGCATCCCAGCTGACATGATAACTCTCACGGTTTACAGGCTTGCCGTATTCATCAGTAATGTCCACAGCATCCTTCGTCAGCACGGCGATCTCTTTGTCCTCCAAAAAGATGACGTCACGCGTATATTCAAGCAGCGCAGGGATATCAGACGCAATGAAATTTTCCCCCTGCCCCAGCCCAACGATCAGCGGGCTGTCCTTGCGCGTGGCAATGACGATATCTGGGTGCCTTTCCGAAACCACGCCGAGCGCATATGAGCCTTCCAGGCGCGCCACCGCCAGGGTCACAGCTTCAAGCAGATCGCCTTTGTAAAAATAGTTGATCAAATGGGCGGCAACCTCTGTATCCGTCTCGGAAACAAAGACAGCCCCTTCCTCTGCGAGCCATTTTTTGAGTTTGACATAATTCTCTATGATGCCGTTATGCACAATGGCTATGTCACCCGCGCAGTTGGTATGCGGGTGAGAGTTTTCAAATGAAGGCTCTCCGTGCGTTGCCCAGCGCGTATGCCCGATCCCGACGGTTCCGGATAAACTGCACCCGCACAGCATATCGCAAAGTGCCTGAAGTCGTCCTTTTGTTTTGCGTATGATAAGGCTGCCGTCTGAAACGATGGCCACGCCCGCACTGTCATATCCTCTGTATTCGAGCCTTTCCAAACCCCCAAGAAGCACAGGTACAACTTCCTTGCCGCCCACATAGCCCACGATCCCGCACATATTATAGGCCTCCCCTATGATGGTGTCTCAACATCTGTTTATTATTAATACCGTTACGCGAGGCGGCTTTCGATGAGCTTGACCATCTCAACGGCCTGGCGTTCGATCTCTTTTTTGTCTTGTCCTTCAATCATCACGCGCACAAGCGGCTCTGTGCCCGAAGGCCGGATGAGCACGCGCCCGTTTCCGCGATACTGTTTTTCAAGCTGGTTGATGTGCTTTTTGACCTGTTCATCTTCCATGATGTTGTCTTTATGTTCATCCTTAACACGCGCATTTACAAGTACCTGCGGCAGTATCGTCACCATATCGGCGAGCTTGGATAAAGGCTTTCCGCTTCGCAGTACAATGGATGCCAGCTGGATACCAGTCAGAATGCCGTCTCCGGTCGTGTTGTGATCCAAAAAGATGATATGGCCGGATTGCTCACCGCCCAGGTTGTAACCATCTTTAAGCATCTCTTCAAGCACATGGCGGTCTCCCACGCGTGTCTTGACGATCTTGATACCGTGCTTTTTCATGGCGATATCAAGCCCCAGATTGCTCATCACCGTGCAGACAAGCGTATCCTTATTGAGCAGCCCCTGCTGTTTATAATCTATCGCACAGATCGCCATGATCTGATCTCCGTCCACGATGACACCGTGCTCATCAACTGCGATCAGCCTGTCGGCATCTCCGTCAAAAGCAAACCCCATATCCGCGCCGAGTTCTGATACCAGCTGCCTTAACTTCTGTGGATACGTGGAGCCGCAGTGGTCGTTGATGTTTGTGCCGTCCGGTGTGTTGTAATAGGGCACCACGTCGGCGCCGAGTTCGGTAAACGCCCGCGGCCCGACCACGGAAGCCGCACCGTGCGCGCAGTCCAGCACGATCTTGAGCCCGCGCAGGCTGGTGTCAGTCGTTGACAACAAAAATTCTTTATACTCAGCCGTAGCATTGACCGCCTGCACGCGCCGCCCCACAGCCGTTCCGGTTTTCAGGTCAATGGCCTCGCTGTTGTTCAGAATGATGTGTTCTATGCGTTCTTCGACCTCATCAGGCAATTTTTTGCCCTCAGGGCCGAAGAATTTGATGCCGTTGTATTGAGAATCGTTGTGCGATGCGGAAATGACAACACCGGCGTCAGCGGCATAATCCCGCGTTAAGAATGCAATGCCCGAAGTGGGGATCACATCCGTGACCACCGCTTCCGCGCCGACAGAGCAGATGCCCGCGACAAGAGCCGATTCGAGCATATAACCCGAAATACGCGTGTCTCTGCCGATCAGTATACGCGCTTTGTGGACTTTACCCATCAACACATGCGCACCTGCCTGCCCAAGTTTAAAAGCGAGTTCGCAGGATAGTTTCTCTCCGGCGATGCCGCGTACACCGTCAGTTCCAAAAAGTGTTCCCATATTTCCTCCACGGTGCGGATCGCATGATCATCCGCACAAGACCCATCTTTGGATCGGCCTAAACTTCGTTTTCTCGGATGTAGTGCTGCGCGCCGTAAATAGCCGTTGCGCCGTCCGCTGCCGCCGTGACAAGCTGCTTTAACGGTTTCGCCACGATGTCTCCCGCCGCAAAAACGCCAGGCAGGTTTGTCCGCATCCAAATATCCGTTTTTATATAACCGGCCTCATCCGTTTCTACCGTCCCTTTGACCTCGTCTGTGTGCGGTATGATCCCCACGGCAATAAACACGCCCGAAACGGACACGGTTTTTTCTTCTTGCGTCTTTTTATTGCGTATACGCACCCCCTCGACAAGCGTGCTGCCGAGTATCTCAGTCACTTCGCTGTCCCAAATAAACTCGATTAGCCCCGATTTCATCGCTGCTTTTTGGAGCGCATGCTGCGCCCTGAGTTCATCACGCCTGTGCACCAGATAAACGCGCGACGCAAGGCTGGTCAGATAGAGTGCATCTTCCACAGCCGTATCGCCGCCGCCAATGACGACCACATCTTTTCCCCGGAAAAACGCACCGTCACATGTGGCACAGTATGACACGCCCGCGCCCACCAGCTTCTTTTCTTTCGGGAGCCCGAGCGATCTGTATGAGGCGCCCATCGCCAGCACGACGGATCTTGCTTTATATATTTTATCGGCGCTCACCACTTTTTTAACAGCACCCTCAAGATCAAACCCCGTCACTTCCGCGGTTTCTATCAACGCACCATGTTTCTCCGCATGCTCTTTAAACCGCATTGCCAGATCAAGGCCGCTGCTTGGTTCTGGAGACCCGGGATAATTCTCAACGATATGTGCACGCGCGATCTGCCCCCCGGGGAAAATGCGCTCTAAAATCAGCGCAGACATTCCTGCTCTTGCCGCATACAAGCCGGCTGTCAGCCCTGCAACGCCTGCACCGACGATAATGACATCAAGCATCCTTTTCTCCTTTGTCTGACAATTTATACTGCAAGCAGAATCATTGTAACAGCCAAAGCGCCATCGTTCAAGGGCTACCTTCTGCTTATCAGCGATAATAGCACCTCTGAACCCTTTTCAAGTTGTATATCGCCCTGCTGTGCAGGCTCCACAAAGTGATCCGGATAGATCCCGTTACCGTCAATACTGCGCCCTTTGGGCGTAAAATACTCAGATGCCGTGATTTTGAGGGCGCCTCCCGTCGATGCAATGGGCAGCACCACCTGAACAACCCCTTTTCCGTATGTGCGCGTGCCTACGATCTCTCCGATGCCGTAATCCTGTATCGCACCGGCGAAGATTTCTGAAGCTGATGCCGAATGCTCATTGACAAGAACGACCATGGGAATGTTTGTGTGCCCTTCGCTGCTCGACCACGTCTCTTCGTTGCCGCGTTTGTCCTTTGTGTAAACAACGGTGCCCTCAGGCAGCAGTTCGTCAAGTATGTTCACCACCGTTTCAAGATAACCGCCCGGGTTGTTGCGCAGATCAAACACGATGCCTTCCGCGCCCTGTTTTTTAAAATATTCCATGCCCTCATGAAAAAGCTCCACGCAGTTGCCGCTGAACTGCTTGATACGCATATGCCCGATTCTGCTGCCTTGCAGCATGACAAATTCCACCATATCAAGTGAGACCGACCTTCGCGTCATGGTGAACTCAAGCACCTGCTCGCCGCGTTTGACCCCGATGGTAATGCGCGTACCATCCTCGCCGATACACATGATCCGTATTTCCTGAAGCGTTTTTTTGGTGACATCCTCGCCGTCTATCGACACGATCAAGTCTCCTGTCTCGATACCGGCTTCCTTAGCCGCTGAATCTTCAAGAAAGTGTGTGACCACTGTGAGCCCGGTCACCTCATCTATGCTTATACCCATTCCCACGCCATAGTATTCTCCCGATGAATCCTGGGTGAATGTTTCGAACTCTTCGGGTGTGTAGTACACACTGTACGGATCGCCAAGCGCCGCCACCATGGCCTTAAGGCCGGCATACTGGATTTCTTCTGTATCATAATCGCGCAGATAAAAACTTTCAATCAGCTCCTGCGTGTGCGCAAACTCTGCCAGAGAGAGTTCTCCCGACGGCGGCATCGTGGCATACAGCGTGACCAGCGAGGAGACGACCCCTACTGTTAGGGCCAGCAATATTGCATACGTTTTTTTCATTGTGTTCCTCCGAAAACATACATACGGATATAACTATGCAGACAAACCTGCCGAATATACACAGCCATCATAAAACAAAACCAGTTCATAAAAACAAAAAACCTTCTCCTGCGCAGCACGGCGCCAAAAAGAGAAGGCGGGCTTGCTTTTATCATCGCGCTTTGTCGTAGGCATATTTCACACATGCCTGATGAATCGGGCATACCGAGCCCGCGCGCGATGTGCCGGATAGATGCAGCGTGGAATCTTTAAAATGAATACAGAAATGCGCGGGGAAATTGTTGTCTTTAATCGCATAATCACCGTGCGGATAAAAATTCATTGATGCCGCATATGTCACACTGCCGACCGTCACCCATATCGCACGGCGATCCCAGGAATATCCGCCTCGGTAGTTTTTGAGCGCAGCTGCTGTGTCTTCTTTGGTCAGCGGTTCCACATCGGCATGGTAAGTGCCGCCGAACCGCTTGACATAGAACTTTCGGCCTGTCCGAACGTCCGTCACAAGTGCTTTGCTTCCTCGAGTGAACACGGTTTTGATATTGCCCCACGAAGACAGCTTGACCTCACCGCGAATGCCGTATAACTCGGCCTTGGTAATCGAAATTTCTTTATCGCTGAACAGTATCTCATACGTTTTCTGCCCGACAACGCCGTCAGCTTTGAGGCCTGCCTTTTTTTGAAATGCTTTGACGGCCCCTTCCGTGGCGTCTCCGAAAAACCCCGTGGCCGTCGCCAGCAAAAAGCCGCGCTCCCTCAATTTCTGCTGAATATTTCTGACCTGTGCGCCCGACATCCCGGGTTTTAATAGCATGCTTGGCGTTTGGGCTTTGCTCAATTCTATTAAATCTCTGTGTACATAGCCGGTGAGCGCCTCTTGCTCTTCAGATAAAGCAGGCACTTCTATATAATACCATTCGCCTGAAATGTTTGTAATGTTAAGCCCTGTACCTTCGCTGAGCGTCGCGACAACATGGCTGTAACCGCCGGGATTCTGGCGAACTTTAAGGCCGTCTTCTTTGACATTGCCGACCATATGGTCAGTCGACGGCAAAAACACAAAATCTTCGCTGATATAGCCGCGGTAATTTCCATAAATGATCCGGTACCAGCCCTCTGTCTCTTCACAGAACACGCCGATCCGATCTCCCTGCATAAGCGTCATAATTATAGGAGCATCCGTTGTCGGGCGCATGCGCATATTGACTTCATCCCCGATGATAGTGGCATCTTCAAAATAAGGCATGGCTTTCGCTGAATGTAAAGGAAAAATAAGCGCCATGACAGCTGCGATCACAAGAAACAAGCCAATGCCCTTTTTCATCTTCCATACCTTTCAGCTTTTTTTTGCAATTATACACCCGCTGCAATCTCCTGTCAAAAGCAAAAGTCTTGGCTCAGCCCTTAAAAATACGCAGCCTTTTTATCTTTTCGGCAAAACAAAAAATGCCTCATCCAGCCATACTGCAGCAGAAAAAGGCATTTTTAATTCATTTATTGGCCTTTTTCAAAAGCGTATCTGACAGCAGCCTGGTGCATCCTGCACTGGGCGTTGCCGGTGTGCGTTCTTGAATCCTTAAAATGGATGCAAAAATGGCCGTTGAAATTGTTACCGCCGATGCTGGCGCCTCCGTGCGGCATGCCGTTCATCGACGCGGCATACGTCCTGCTGCCGACAGTCACCCATATCGGCCTGCGGCTCCACGACCAGCTTCCGCCAATGATTCTTTTCATGGTCGCTGTATCATCGGCGCTTGCCGGCTCCACATCGGCGTGAAGCGTTCCGCCGTGACGCCTGACGGTAAACTTGCGCCCTGACCGCACATCCGTCACCACCGCCCGGCTGCCTCTGGTGAATACATTCTTGACCGAGTTCCATTCGGTCATTCTTATCGGGCCGCGGATACCGTGGCGTTCTGCCCGGGTCACTGAAATATCAGCATCGCTGAACAGGATCTCATATGTTCTTTGGCCGATGATGCCGTCGTCTTTGATTCCCGCTTTTTTCTGAAACTCCTTGACGGCGCTTTCCGTCATCTCACCGTAAAAGCCCGTGGCAGAAGCCATAAGAAAACCGCGCTTACGCAGGTTCTGCTGCACATTGCGCACCAAAGCGCCCGACATGCCGGGCTTTAATAGCGTGCTGGCCGTCTTCGCAGAGCTCAGTTCCACAAAATCCCTGTGCACGTATCCCCGCAGAATTGCCAAGTCGCCTTCAGCATCCTCATCCTCGTCCAAAACAGCTTCTTCCGACTGCGCCTCATCCGCTTCTTCGAGTTCCTCGAGCGTATCGGCTTCGATATAATACCACTCGCCCGAAATGTTGGTGATGGTCACGCCCGTACCTTCGTTGAGCGTCCCCACAACGCCGCTGTATGAGCCGGGATTTTGCCGCACGTTGAGCCCCGCCTGCAGCACATGCCCGATAAGCTGGTCTCTTGACGGCAAAAATACATAATCTGCGCTGATATATCCGCGGTAATTACCATAAATGATCCGGTACCAGCCTTCGGTTTCTTCACAGAACACGCCGATCCGGTCTCCCTGCGCAAGCTTCATGATGACGGGAGATTCCGTGGTCGGGCGCATGCGCATATTGACTTCATCCCCAATGACGGTGGCATCTTCAAAGTACGGCATGGCCTTCGCTGTTGCCGTTGGAACAAAAAGAGCTGCGGCTGCAGCAATCGCTACGACAATACAAAAAAGCCTTCTCACTAAAACGCACCTTTCGGATAATTTTGCGTTATTATACACCAAATTCGCCTCGTTGTCAAAAATGCGTACGAATAAGCGCCTAAAAGTAAAGCTGCGGCCAGCAAGAGCATCTTGGTGAGCGGCTTTGGTTGTGGTAGAATATAATCGTATCTGTACTGAAATGACGGCAGTTTATACTGCCGATGCAGACGCAGCAGATGACGGAGGAATATGCCATGTACGAATCAAAGCTTAGATCCGCAGAACTCGATAAGCTGTTTGAAGCCATACTCAAGCTCAAGACCGCCGAGGAATGCTATATGTTTTTTGAAGACCTGTGCACGATATCCGAACTCAAATCGATGTCGCAGCGTTTCAAGGTCGCGCAGCTTCTCAAAGACGGGCATACCTGCCATGATATTTCTGCTCAGACAGGCGCAAGCACAGCCACGATCAGCCGCGTGAACCGCTGCCTCGTTTACGGAACAGGCGGTTATAAAACAATTATCGGACGGCTTTAGGGAGGACGGATGGATCTAAGCAATTTGAACGACAACCAGCGCAAAGCCGTGCTGGCCGCAGAGGGAGCGGTGCTGGTGCTCGCAGGAGCAGGTTCCGGCAAGACGCGCGTGCTCACCATGCGCGCCGCGCATCTTGTTAATTCCGGTATCGCACCGTATCATATACTTGCGCTGACATTCACCAACAAAGCCGCGGCCGAAATGAAAGAACGCATCTCGGCACTTGTGCCAAATGCAGGCGATATGTGGATCAGCACATTTCATGCCATGTGCGCACGTCTGCTGCGCATAGAAGGGGCACATATCGGCTACGTTCCGGGTTTCACCATTTACGATTCCGGCGATTCTCTGACCGTGGTCAAAGACATCCTAAAACAACTTGACATTGCCAAAGATGTTGCGGAGCCGCGCACTGTGCGCGCGATGATCAGTCGCGCCAAGAATGACGGCATCCTTCCAAAGCAGTTCGCAAAAACATACGGAGAAGGCGATACCATCAGGGCTGCTTCACGGGTCTATACCCGCTATGAACAGGAGCTGCGCGCACAGAGCGCCATGGATTTTGACGATCTGCTCCTCAAAACCCTGCAGCTGTTTGATGAACATCCGGCTGTTCTTCAAAAATACAGGCAGCGTTTTTCCTACATCATGGTGGACGAATACCAGGACACCAACACCGTGCAGTACCGCATCGTGCGCCTGCTCGCCATGCCGCGCGGCAATATTTTCGTGGTGGGCGATGATGATCAGTCCATCTACGGTTGGCGCGGCGCCGATATTTCCAACATTCTTGGCTTCGAGAAGGATTTCCCGGGCGCGCAGGTGATACGGCTTGAGCAGAATTACCGCTCGCACCAGGGTATCCTCGACGCGGCGGGCGGCGTGATCCGCCGCAACAGCGCCCGTATGGGCAAGGAGCTGTGGTCAGCAGTGACTGCGGGCCAAAAGCCTCTCGAATTTGAGGCGGAGAGCGACCTTGAGGAAGCGCAGTTTATCGCGGAAAAGGCGGCCAGCCTGATTTTCGAAGGCAAATACAGTGCGGACGATATCGCGGTATTATACCGCGTCAACAGCCAGTCGCGCGTGATAGAAAATAAGCTCAAAGAGCGCGGCGTTCCGTATGCCATATACGGCGGGCAAAGTTTTTATGAGCGCAGGGAGATCAAAGACCTTCTTGCCTATCTCAACCTGCTGTGCAACCCCAGCGCTGACCTTTGCTTTTTGCGCGCCGTGTGTGCGCCGCGCCGCGGCATCGGAGAAGTCTCGCTGCAAAAACTGGCCGCAGAAGCACAGTCACGCCGCGTCCCGTTACTTGAAGTGTGCCGCGCATCAAACGGCATACTCTCCGGCAAAGCGCATGATTCGCTGCGCAGTTTTGCGGACATGCTCAGCCGTATACGCAAGAAGATGAAGAGCCAAACGCTGCTTGAGACGATAGAGCAGGTTTTTGAAGATTCCGGGCTGCGCGGAGCTATGCTGCGCGACACCACGGCCGAAGGGCGCATGCGCCTTCTCAATATCGAAGAGTTTTATAAAAGCGTCGCTGATTATATGCGGGATACACCGCCGCCCCACACGCTTGAGGCGTTTTTGGAACGCAGCGCACTGATCTCCGATATGGATACCGCGGATGAGGATGAAGGCAAGATCGCGCTCATGACGCTGCACAATGCCAAGGGGCTCGAGTTTCCTATCGTTTTTATTGCGGGCCTTGAGGAAGGGCTTCTGCCCCACCAATTCAGCCTTGCGGAAGGCAACGTCGAGGAGGAGCGGCGGCTCTGTTACGTCGGCATGACGCGCGCCAAAAAAAGGCTGTACCTGACATGGAGCCGGGCGCGTTTTATCCATACAGCAGGCGGTTTCCAGCGCGTGGCAGGCAAGCGCTCTCGCTTTTTGGACGAGATCCCTCCGGGCTGCATTGAACCTGCAGCCGTTAAAAGAAACACGGCTTTTTCCTCACAAGAGCCTGCAAGCCAAAGCCCGCATTCGTTCGCTGTCGGGAAGGTCACGATGGCCGCCACTGCACCCGTTGCCAAAAAAGCGCAGCATACACCGGAAGCCTTCATCAAAGGTGTCACCGTGGCCCATCCTAAGTTCGGAAACGGCACTGTCATTTCGACCAACGGCGAGGGGGAAGAAAAGATCGCCGTGGTGCGTTTTGACACGGCCGGAGAGAAAAAAATGTTTGTGGCTTTTGCACCGCTCAAAATCGTATAAGGATACGCAAATGGATAAAAAGAAGAGAATAGATGTGCTCATTGACCATCTTACAGAACATATTTACAGGTATTACACACTTGACGACCCCACCGTCAGTGACGCTGAGTACGACGCGCTTTATGACGAACTTTTGCGGCTGGAGACGGAAACAGGTTATGAAAGGCCGGACTCACCCACGCAGCGCATCGGCGGCGCGGTGCTTTCGGGCTTTGAGAAGCAGACGCACCTCTCGCCGCTCTACAGCCTTGATAAGGTGCGCAATGAGGAGGAGCTTTTAGCATGGGAAGCACGTGCGCGCAAATTCTCAAGAGGCCCTTTTGAATATGCCGTCGAATACAAATACGACGGGCTCACCATCAACCTGCGTTATGACAAAGGCATGCTTGTTTCTGCAGCCACGCGCGGTGACGGCAGTGTGGGCGAAGTGATCACCAAACAGGTCAAGACCATCAGAAGCGTTCCTTTATCAATAAGCTATAAAGGGCTTCTTGAGGTGCAGGGCGAAGGGCTCATGCGGCTTTCCGCGCTCAAAAGATACAACGACACAGCGCAGGAACCGCTCAAAAATGCACGCAATGCAGCGGCGGGCGCTCTGCGTAATCTTGATCCCGCACAAACCGCAAAGCGTAATCTGAGCCTGCTTTGTTACAGCGTAGGTTATAAAGACGGCGAACCTTTTGAAACACACACGCAGATGCGCAAATTCCTGCACGAAAACCGTTTCCCCTTAAGCGACTATTGCCGCACCGCACACAATCTGGCCGAAGTCATGCAAAAGGTCAACGAAGCGGAACAAAACCGCTCTTCGCTTGATTACCTCATCGACGGCGTGGTCATCAAAATTGACAGTTTTGCCGTACGCCAACAGCTCGGTTTTACGCAAAAATTTCCGCGCTGGGCGGTGGCGTATAAATTTGCTGCGGACGAGACAACCACGCTGCTGCGCGATGTCATCTGGCAGGTGGGGCGTACAGGCAAATTGACGCCGGCCGCGATTTTAGAGCCTGTCGATATCGGCGGCGCCACCGTGAGCAAAGCGACGCTGAACAATGCGGGTGACATCGCACGCAAAAAACTCAAAACCGGCTGCCGCGTGTTCATCCGCCGATCCGGTGATGTGATCCCCGAGGTTCTTGGCGTCGCAGAATGCGGGCCGGATGCAAAGGATATCCCCATTCCAGAAAACTGCCCGGCGTGCGGTTCGCCCGTCACGGAAGAGGGCGCGCACCTTTTCTGCAAAAACGCGCTTGTCTGCCGGCCCCAGCTGACACGCGCCATTGTGCATTTTGCCTCGCGCGATGCCATGAATATTGAGACATTTTCAAACAAAACCGCCGAAGCATTCTACGACTTTTTGTCTTTGAACGATGTGTCTGATCTCTACTATCTTGATTTTGAAAAAATCAAGGATCTGGATCGCTTTGGGGACAAAAAAGCTCAAAACCTTAAAAAAGCCATTGACGCCAGCAAGACGCGCCCGCTTTCTGCTTTTATCTACGCTCTCGGCATTCCGGGCATCGGCGCAAAAACGGCCAAAGACCTTGCAAACACGTTTGAGACCTTTGGCGCGCTTAAGGCTGCTGATTTTGGCAGCCTTGTTGCCATCGACGGTGTCGGCGAAACGCTCGCACAAAACATCATTGAGTTTTTTGCCGACAGCCGCGCACGCGCCGTTATCGCCCGGCTTTTCGAGGCAGGTGTTGCGCCCGTGCATAAAAAAGCCAATGCCTACGTGACCCCGTTATCGGGCAAAAAAGTGGTGCTTACAGGCACTCTTGAGCGCTACACGCGCAAAGAAGCAGAGGAGCTTATCGGCGCAGCCGGTGGAGAAGTCGTCTCATCTGTCAGCAAGAAGACGGATTTGGTCATCGCAGGCGAGAACGCAGGCAGCAAGCTTGAAAAAGCACGCGCGCTCGATATCGCGGTGATGAGTGAAACAGAGTTTGCAAAGATGCTCAGATAATTTTTGACGTTATCAAAGCAGTTCTCTTCTGATCTGTTCAGGTTTCTTAACCGAAAGCATTGCGGGAGGGATGTCAAAGACGGTCAGACATGTGCACCCTTGGCTGGCAAGCCCCCTTGCATAAGCCACCATCACGCTTGCCGTAAATTCTGGATTGGGGTCAAGCTTTAAAGAATACTCAATGACATGCTTTTTCTGTCCGTTTGCCGTGGTGCCGCTTCGAAAAACGAAGCCTCCGTGCGGGTAACCCTTGTGTTTTTCTGCGAACTCTTGCTTGGAAACAAAATGGACGGTGTTCCACATAATAGACAGCTATGACAATCATTCGAGCATTCCGGATCATTTTGCCGCTGTTGACAATGCAGAAAAACAAAACGGTAAGTTAGGAATTATTTCGGTAGGTTGGGATCCCGCCGCTAGCTGCATGTCAGGGTTTTGGGCCAATGCCAGCTCCAAGCTTTTGCCCAAATTGCCGTAACCTGCGATCCCGATCCTGATCTTTTGCATCTTATCCTCCAGCGTCAACAAGACAGACCCCTCTGCTATCCTTACAAAAGCTTGCTTGTCTCTTTCCCTACGCTGCCCGAACCTAAAGTGACGACCACGTCGCCCGGTGCAGCATGTTTGTCAAGATAATCGCTGATTTCTTCAAATGTAGGTATATACACACACGTGGCGTACCTGCCAATAGCAGCCACCAGATCACGCGCGTGGATCTCGCCTCGGTCGATATCGCGCCCCGGGTAAATATCCGGCACGATCACAGCGTCGGCGTAGCCAAAGCACGTCGCATATTTGTCTTTTAGTGTTTTTGCACGCGTATAGGAATTGCACTGGAAAACCGCCCAGAGTTTTTTATGCGGATAACGCGATGCCGCCTCAAGGCAGGCTGCGATCTCGCTTGGGTGGTGCGCGTAGTCGTGTATCACTTTGATGCCGTTTTTCTCCCCCATCATCTCAAAGCGCCGCCCCACAAGATGGTAATCTGCAAGTGCGCGCGCCGCATCTTTCGGGCTGACGCCGAAAACTTCGCAGCACACCGCGATTGCCGCGAGTGCGTTGGCCATGTTATGCCGCCCGACGACGCCGAGCTTGGCAGCCGCCGTGCCCTTCGGTGTGCATACGGTGAATTCAGGGCATCCCAGCGCGTCATATTTTTCATCGACTGCGGTATAATCTGCATTTTCAAAACCGAATGTCACGGTTTTCCGGCCGGATTCGGACGCAAGCCGCATGACAAGCGGATCATGCACGTTGGCAAACAACAAGCCGCTTAAGGGCAGCAGTGCGGCGTATTCTTTAAAAGCGGCAAATATTTCATCTATATCCTTGTAACAGTCAAGATGATCGTCATCGATGTTGTTGATCAGCGTATGCGTCGGCGCAAGCTGCAAAAAACTGCGCACGTATTCGCAGGCTTCCGTCAGGAACGCAGGATAATCGCCGACTTGCACGCCTCCGCCGAGAAAATCCACCATGCCCCCGATATGTACCGTTAGATTCACGCCGCATTCGCGCAGTATCAGCGCACACATGGAGGTGATCGTCGTTTTACCGTGACAGCCTGCAATGCCCACCACGTTTTCATACTGCCGGCTGATTAGGCCTAAGAGCTCGCTGCGTTCGAGCATGGGCAGCCCGCGCCGCTTCGCTGCGTCGTATTCGGGATTGCCCGGGTGTATGGCTGCAGAGTAGACGACCAACGCCGCATCGCCGATGTTCTCCTCGCTGTGCCCGATCACATAAGGGATCTGGGTCTTTGCAAGTTTTGCGGTAAACACCGATTCGTTGATATCTGATCCTTTCGGAAAACACCCAAGATCTTTGAGTATCACGGCAAGCCCGCTCATGCTGCATCCGCCTATACCGATAAAATGAACGCTTTTGCCTTTGTATTGCTGCAGTCTGATCATACACACCTCTTTTAAAAATTGCTTGAACTGCCCCTGCTTAAAATCTATTTTTGTTTTCATCGCGTTTATCATTGCATTATACTCCAAACATTCATCCAATATCAATAAAAAGCCGTACTTTAAGATACAAATCATCTCTTAAGCTCTTTGAAATACACAAGAAAAAAACAGGCTTTGCAATAATACACAAACATACCCTGTCCCCCGTTGGCATGATTTTCCGTGATTTGCTATAATGATGCCAGATCATATTTGGGAGGCTACAGACATGGAAGGTTTTTTTGTCAACGTATGGGACAGCATCACCGCATTGATGCAAGATATGGGAAAAAACGCGGATATCATTCTTCTGTCTCTGATCAAGATCATTGGGATCATCGTGCTTGCCCGCATCGCCATTTTTGTTCTGAGGCGCGTTATCCGCAGAGTGCTTCATGCCCGTGCACGGCGCAAACCGCTCTCCACGCTTTCTGAAAAAGCACAAACCATAAAAACTGTCTCCGACTCCGCTGTCAAATACGCGGTTTACTTTTTTGCTGCAATGGCGATCCTCGGCGTACTCGGCCTCGGCGCAGCCGTGAGTTCTATGCTTGCTGCGGCCGGGATCGGCGGCATCGTTATAGCGCTCGGGGCGCAAAGCCTCGTCAAAGATGTGGTATCCGGCATGTTCATGCTGTTCGAAAACCAATTTGCAGTCGGTGAATATATCGAAATAGACGGCGAAAAAGGCACGATCTCTGCCGTGACGCTGCGCACCACAAGCTTCACCAAATTTTCAGGAGAAACGGTGATCATCCCCAACGGAAGCATAAGCAAGGTCATCAATCATTCGAGGTCTGACCATCTTGCCGTCATCGATATGCCCGTATCCTTTGAGACCGATATCGAGAAGGCAAGCGCCATCATGCTGGCTGCAGGGCAGGATTATATGGCTGCCCATGAAAATATACTTGAAGAACCGCGTGTTCTCGGTATAATAGAGTTTGGTGAATCGGAAATGGTGCTGCGCATGGTCGTGCGCGTCAAACCGCTCACCCATTGGGAGACGGAACGTGCGCTAAGGCGTGCCGTCAAGGAGGCGTTCGATAAGAAAGGCGTTTCCATTCCTTATCCGCACCGTGTGATGGTCAGCGGATGAACGGAGGTTTTGGTGGAATACGCGCTCGGCAATACCGTCCAGCTTAAAAAACCGCATCCCTGCGGTGAAAACAGATGGCGGATCATACGCGTGGGCATGGATGTCAAAATCAAGTGCCTTGGGTGTGCGCACATCGTGATGCTGCCTGCCGATGTTTTTATCAAACGGCTTAAGAAGGTGTTGCCTGATGCATGAGAATTACAGCTATAAAAAGGGCGGCAGAGCGTCCCGCATGAAACGCAAGGCCGAAAACAATAAAAAAGAAACGCGCAGCTGGATATTCTCGCTGCTTGCCGCGCTCATCATTGCGCTTGCTTTGCGCTTCTTCGTATTTGAGTTTATCCGTGTCGAAGGCGATTCCATGAACCAGACGCTGCACGACAACGAATACGTGTTTATGGAGCGCGTGACTTACTGGTTCCGCGAACCTGAGTTTGGCGATGTGATCATATGCACCTATCCCGATCAGCCTCACACTTATGTCAAACGCGTGATCGGCACGCAAGGCGATCAGATCGAGATCACTGACGGCGTGCTCTATGTCAACGGAGAACCCGACCATCAGGAATACGCCTATTTTGGCAGCCGTACAGCGCATAACGAGGATTTTTCGGCTACGGTCGTTCCCGAAAACTGCGTATTCGTGATGGGGGACAACCGTAACTACTCTATGGACTCACGCAGACCCGATATCGGCCCTCTTCCGTATAAACGCATACTCGGCAAAGCGCTTTTTATCATCTGGCCGCCCGAAAACATCAGCGGGCTGTGATGCGTTGCTCTTTTCGGCATCGTGTCAATTTCCGAAAAGCCTTTCATACTCATTGCACAAAGGATGGAGTACCGGTTCGTCCTCTTCGATGGACGAAAACCTGCTCACCGTCTCTGCAAAATAGTTATCCGTGATATCGTCGT
Source organism: Christensenellales bacterium (assembly GCA_040768905.1). Lineage (GTDB taxonomy): Bacteria > Bacillota > Clostridia > Christensenellales > SZUA-584 > SZUA-584. The sequence continues at coordinate 30,848 of JAXGMA010000001.1, read as the reverse complement.
TGACTGATGATACCTCCCCCACGACCGTATCGCCGTTGCTGGCGCCAAAGACATGATACAGCCCGGGCGTCAGCGTGATGGAGTTGCCTTTTGATATCTCTATTCTCTCTCCCGGCCCAAATGTCTTCTTGATGCCGTCACAGAAAACCGCCACTTCGCTTTCCCGGTCAACCTGCCCGTCGTTTTTGGAAAGGTACAGCTGTATCCAAAACGTGCCGCCTCCGCGGTTGATGATGTCTTCCGTTTTTGTCTTGTGGCAATGCAGCGGCAGCCTGCCCCCATCAGGGATGATAATGATCTTTTCAGCGTACGGCGTGCCAAGAGCACTTTTGAGTTCGCCGTTGCGGATCGTGAAAAGCACAGCGCCCATGCTGTAAAAATCATCGCAACCAAAATCGGTCACATCCCAGCCAAGCATGGTCTTTTGAATCGTCTCGGTATCCGCCTGCTCCCACTCCGAAAGGCCCCAATATGCAAATTCGGGCAGCGCAAAACCGATGCCGGAAAGCAGTTGTTTGGCGTCTTCCAGCAGCTTGTTGACCATAGACCGTTTCATGCTTTACCTCCTGATCCCATGATGTTTTTAAACGCGATCTGATTTTTAATCCTGCGCGGATAGTGCGCGCGTCTTATCATCAAGTATGAGCGCATCGATCATCTCGTCCATATCTCCGTCTAAAAACTGCTCAAGTTTATACAGCGTGAGAGAGATGCGGTGGTCAGTGACGCGCCCCTGCGGGAAGTTGTAGGTACGTATGCGCTCGCTCCGATCGCCCGAGCCTACCTGACTCTTGCGGCTTTGTGAGAGCTCCGCCTCCTGTTCCCTTTTGGCCATATCATAAAGCCGCGCCTTTAAAACCTTCATGGCTTTTTCTTTGTTTTTAAGCTGTGATTTTTCATCCTGGCACGTCACCACAAGGCCGCTTGGCTCATGCGTGATACGCACCGCTGAATCAGTGGTATTGACGCTTTGCCCGCCGTTTCCCGAAGAACGGTAGACGTCGATACGCAGATCCGCAGGATTGATGGTGATATCCACATCCTCCGCCTCGGGCAGCACAGCCACCGTAGCCGCTGACGTGTGTATGCGCCCCTGCGATTCCGTCTCGGGCACGCGCTGCACGCGGTGTACGCCGCTTTCATACTTTAAGCGCGCGTATGCGCCGCGTCCTGATATCAGCAGCGTCAGTTCTTTCACACCGCCGAGTTCCGTGATGTTGCTTGAAAGCCGCTCGATGGCAAAGCCGGTGCGTTCAGCGTAGCGCGTGTACATGCGCCAGAGGCTGGCTCCGAAGAGCGCCGCTTCGTCTCCGCCCGTGCCTGCGCGGATCTCCAGCACCACGTTTTTATCGTCATTGGGGTCTTTGGGCACAAGCAGCAACTTTAACTCTTCGGTCAGCTGCCTGTCCTGCTGCCTTCTCTGCCCGAGCTCTTCCTGCGCCATCGCGGCTATCTCCGCATCGCTGTCATCCGCCATCAGCTCCAGATCAGCGATCTGCGCGCGGTTGTCCAGAAACTGCTCATACTTAGTGACGATCTCGCTTAAGCCGGCGTGTTCGCGCGCAAGCTTGGTGTATTGCTCCTGATTCTGCATCACATCGCTTTTGGAGAGCTCCGCTTCAAGATCCGAATATCTTCTTTTTATGGCATCAAGTTTGTCTGTCATTGCTATTCCCCGTTAAATCTGGGCTGTGACTATACGGTCACGCCCGGAATAATCCTTGTAAACGCTGATCTCATGCAGGCCGCCGTCTTTGAGCAGCGCTTTGACGCTTTCGGCCTGGTGTGCGCCGATCTCCAGCACAAGCGCACCGCCCTTTATCAGCCTGTCTCCCGCCTGCGCCGCGATAGTACGGTAAAATAAGAGCCCGTCTCCCGCCAAAAGCGCCGTACGCGGCTCATACAGGCGCACGCTTTTATCGAGCTGCGCGTATTCGGTCTCGCTCACATAAGGCGGATTGCTGACGATGATATCGTATCTGCCGTCTGCATCGCAAAGCATGTCGCTGATAAAAAAACGGATCTTTGCGCCGTTAGACTCTGCGTTGCACTGCGCGATTTTTAGCGCCGCTTCGCTTATGTCGCATGCGTCAATTTGTGCTTGCGTTTCAGTCGCAAGCGCAATAGCGATACAGCCGCTGCCCGTGCACAGGTCAAGCGCGCTTCTATATCCGTTTTTGCGTATCAGGCCAATGGCATGCTCTGCGACAAGTTCGGTCTCGTGGCGCGGTATCAGCACATCAGGCGTGACTGTAAGCGCGCAATGCCGAAAATATGCCTTCCCGGTCACATGCTCCAAAGGCTCTCCAGCCGCACATCGCAGTGCCATTTCTTCTGTCCGCGCCGCTGCGTCCGCATTTGCATCTGCACATAAAAACACATCCGCTAACCCAATGCCCAGACCGTGCGCAACGATCACACGTGCTTTTGCATCCGGCTCCGGCACATCCGCAAGCATCTTTTTGATACGTAAAAACAACGCCGCCGACACCTGCTTATTGCGCCGCTTCGTTGGCGGCAGCCTCGGCTTTTACCTTCTTTTTCTGCGGCTCACGGTAAAATCCCTGTGCCAGCGAAGAGAGCTCCTCTTCGCTCGTCTCGTCCATGGCCGCCTTGAAAGCCACGATCGCCACCTCCACCATGCTGTCATCCGGCTGCGCTGTTGTCAGCTTCTGAAGCATCAGCCCCGGCCATCGTATGATGCGGAAAAACAGCACATCGCTTTTGGCGGCGAATTTGAGAAATTCATAGGCGATGCCCGCCACAAAGGGAAGCATCAACAGCCGAAGGCCGATGCGCAGGTACCAAGCCGGGCTCCATCCGAGAAGCGAAAACAGCAATATGGAAATCACCATCACCAGCAGCAGATAGCTCGTGCCGCAGCGCGGGTGCAGCGTTTTGTATTTTTGGATATTCTCCACTGTGAGCGGCTGTTCATGTTCATAACAGTTGATGGTCTTGTGTTCGGCGCCGTGGTACATGAAAACGCGGCGGATATCTTTGATGAACGAAATGCCAAAAACATAAAGGAAAAAAAGCAAGAGCCGAAAGCCGCCCTCTGCCAGATTCATAAGAAAAGACGGCGTGCCTTTTTGGAGCACCAGGCTGGTGAGTACACTCGGCAGAATAAAGAAAATGCCCACAGCCAGCCCGATAGAGGCCAGTACAGCAATGACCATCGCTATGTCCATGGCATCCTTGCCTGATTTTTTGGCGATATACTTTTCCAATCTGGTCGGCTCGGTATCAGCCATGTCGTCATAGAGCTTGGCTGATTGGCTGATGGTCTTCACGCCGAAACTAAGCATTTCCACAAATGACACGACGCCTCGGACTATCGGCAGCCCGAAAAATTTGTTTTTCTTCGTCAGCGACGAAACACTTTGTTTTTTAAAAACGATGTGCCCCGTTGTTTTCCTCACGGCAAGGCCGCTCATGGAGGGGGCGCGCATCATCACGCCTTCAAGAACACCCTGGCCGCCAATATTGCATTTTTTCATTCATTGCCTCTTTCTTTTATGCGTGCTGCAATTATACACCATCACACGAAGAAAATCACCCCTTGCGGCCTTGTGTTTTTTGCACAAAGCAAAACAGACCGAAAGGCCGGTCTGCTCAAAAAACCGCACTGGATATCTTTGGCCTTAAACAGGCACTGATAATCCTTGTTTATTTGATGCCGTATCTTTTATTGAACCTGTCGACGCGGCCTCCCGTATCGACAAGCTTCTGCTTGCCCGTGAAGAACGGGTGGCATTGCGAGCAGATTTCTATCTTCATATTCTCTCTGACTGAGCCTGTGTGAAACGAAGCGCCGCAGGCGCATGTCACTGTGCAGTCGAAATACTCTGGGTGTATGCCCTTTTTCATCTTTTTCACCTCTTTTTCAGTGGCCGGATGCACTTTGACAGCCGGCGCGCAAAGTCGCAAAACTGATTATAACACATCATATAAAAAAATCAACCGTCAATAATTTCGCGGGCGTAAAAAGTTTTGTGCCGCGTTTGTCTTGCCGGTTTTGGCAAAACTCTTTGCCGTTGTACAGGTTTTATTCTTTTCTGAATGCAACGCCTTCCCTGATACACAGCCTGTGTGCAGCGAAACGCCCGGCGGCGGCGGCACCCGGCATGCCAAAGCCCCCAAGCGCTTTTATAGCCTTGCACAGCCTTCTTATTTCTTGTGCATCTTTTGGAGCCAGTTCCAGCAGATGCCTTTGCAGCTTATCGGCATGGGTATAGACGCTGACAGAACGTCCGTCCTCCTCGTACACGCCAAAGGCCTCGTGGTTGATGATTTGGGTGTCCTCATTCAGTGCGCCCGTCGTTTTCCAAAGCTTATGCAGATCGGTATCCGGCCGTGAACCCACAAGCCAGTGGATACACCCGTCAAAATGATAGTCTCCCCTGTCCCATCCCGTGCATTCTCCGCCCGGCACATTATGCATTTCATATATCTGTACATCAAAACCGTTCATTTTTGTATAGATGCCGCACGTTAAGCCTGCAATGCCGGCTCCAATAATCAAAACCTTCTTCATGCCGATTCCACCGCTCTGTCATCTCATTTTATTATACTTGGCTGATCATCTTCCGCGTAGTTTCAAAAACCCAGGCTGAACATCATTTACATATCAATATATCAGATTTCTAAAAAAGTCAAAATATTTGTCACTTATTGATGTTTCTTTGATTGTTGCATTGAAAAGCATTCTATATTATACTATGTTAGCAATGCTAATGAATAAAAGGATGGGTTTTATTCTGGTATCATCTATTTTTTATTATCTTAAGGAGAACACGAGATGAACTATTTTCTGACCGACGAGCAGCAAATGATTCAGGAGCTCGCTGCCAAGATTGCGGACGAAAAAATTGCCCCTGTAGCCCTTGAATATGATGAAGAAGGAAAGTTTCCGCATGACATCGTTAAAATCCTCGCTGATTCAGACCTTTGCGGCGTGTATATACCCGAAGAATACGGCGGTTTGGGCGGCGGCATCTTTGAGATGGCGCTGGTTGTCGAGCAATTAAGCCGTGCCTGCGGCGGCATTGCGCTAAGCTTTGCCGGGACCGGCCTTGGCACCTTCCCCATACTGCTTTTCGGCAGTGACGAGCAAAAGAAAAAATACCTGCCGGATATCGCCTCAGGCAAAAAGCTTGCAGCGTTCGGGCTTACCGAAGCGAATGCGGGCAGCGATGCCGCCGGCATTCAAACCACAGCCGTTCCCGACGGGGATGATTATGTGCTCAACGGCACAAAACAGTGGATCACAAACGGCGGAGAGGCCGATGTGTACTCCGTCATCGCTTTGACCGACAAAACGCTCGGCCCGAGAGGCTATTCCGCCTTTATCGTGGAAAAAGGAACGCCGGGCTTTTCATTCGGCAAAAAAGAAAACAAAATGGGCATCAGGGCTTCGGCCACGGTCGAGCTGGTTTTTGAAGACTGCCGCATCCCGAAAGAAAACCTGCTGTACAAAGAGGGCATGGGGTTTGTTGTCGCGATGAAAACACTTGACAGAACGCGCCCCGGCGTGGCAGCACAGGCTGTCGGCATTGCTCAGGGCGCCATGGATGCCGCTGCGAAATACTCAAGAGAGCGCGTGCAGTTTGGCTCTCCCATTTCATCTTTTCAGGCTATTCAGCATATTCTGGCCGATATGGCCATACAGGTGGAAGCTTCGCGCGCACTCGTGTATCAGACCTGCAGGTTCATCGATTCCGGCGCCAAAAACATCTCCAAAGAATCCGCCATGTGCAAAGTGATTGCCTCAGATACGGCAATGAAAGTCACGACCGATGCCGTGCAGGTGCTCGGCGGATACGGATACATGAAAGAGTATCCCGTGGAAAAAATGATGAGGGACGCCAAGATCACACAGATTTATGAGGGAACAAATCAGATACAAAGAAACATCATCGCTCATGAACTGATAAAAGAATACCGCTGAGAATACAGGTGAGCCTGACAGCTCCAGTAAAACTATTGGAGCTGTTATTTGGCTGAAACATAACCATAGAATAAGGAGTGAACACATTGAACATCATCGTATGTGTCAAGCAAGTGCCCGGCACGAACGAAGTCAAAATGAATAAGGAAACCAACACCATCATCCGCGAAGGTGTAGAGGCCATCATCAACCCGTTTGATACTTATGCGATCGAAGAGGGTATACGCTTAAAAGAACAGACGCAAGGCAAGGTCACTGCGATGTCCATGGGCATCCCTTCAGTTGCTGAATTGCTCAAAGAAGCCATCGCTCTCGGTGTTGACGATGCCGTTCTTTTGAGTGACAGGGCCTTTGCTGGCGCTGATTCTCTCGCAACGGCTTATGCGCTGTCCATGGGCATCAAAAGAATAGGCGATTATGATCTTATTATATGCGGCAAACAGGCTACCGACGGGGATACCGCACAGGTCGGCCCGAGTGTTGCCGAAAAACTCGGGATTCCGCACACCACCTACGTGCGCAAGATTGAAGAAATAAAACCGGGCTATATACGGTGCCAGAGAATGACTGAAGACGGCTACGAAGTCATCGAGATGACACTTCCCGCCGTGATCACTGTCGTGAAAGAAATCAACGAGCCGCGGCTGCCTTCACTAAAAGGCATGATGCGCGCCAAGAAAGCGGCTGTCGATGTGTGGACCGCACAGGATATCGGCGCAGACCCAGAGCTGTGCGGTTTAAAAGGTTCCCCCACGCAGGTCATAAGCACGTTTGTGCCCGTGCATGACGTAAAAAGCGAAATGATCGCGGGCGAACCCGACGAGCAGGCCAAGCGGCTCGCAGAAATGCTGATGGCCATGCAGTTTGAAACAAGCGTATAAAAAGCGCGCAACGGAGGTTACAAAATGGCAGATATTAAGATATTGATTGATAAATGCGTGGGCTGCAAGCTCTGCATCGGGGCTTGCCCTTTTAACGCTATTGTTGTCGAACAAAAGAAAGCACAGATACTTGATACGTGTACGCTATGCGGTGCCTGCGTATCATCATGCAAATTTGATGCGATCGATTTTCAAAAAGACGAAACAGGAAGCTCTGTCGACTTAAGCGCCTACAAAGGCGTCTGGGTTTTTGGTGAGCAGCACAACGGAACCCCTGCAGGGGTGGCTCTTGAGCTTTTGGGAGAAGGCAGAAAACTGGCCGACCAGCTTAAAGTCTCTTTGTCCGCAGTGCTTATCGGAGAAAACATAGAGAATGCGGCAAAGCTGCTGATCGCCCACGGTGCGGACAGCGTGTACATGGTCGACCATCCCTCGTTGTCCTATTTCAACGATGAATCATATGCCGATATTTTTGTGCAGCTGATCAAAAAGTACAAGCCTGAGATCGTGCTGATGGGCGCGACGACCTGCGGCCGCTCACTTGGCCCAAGAGTCTCATCGCGGATCAACACAGGGCTGACTGCGGACTGCACCAAGCTTGATATTGATCCTAAGAAAAAGATTCTGCTTCAGACAAGGCCGGCTTTCGGCGGCAATCTGATGGCGACGATCATCTGCCCCAACCACAGGCCGCAGATGTCCACCGTGCGTCCGAAAGTGATGAAGGCGCTTGATCCCGACTCTTCAAGAACAGGTGAAATCATTCGTCCGGATGTCAGCATACCGGAAAACTTAAGAACCAAAGTCGTCGAGGTTGTCTCAAATCTTACCACGATGGTCAACCTCACCGAAGCCGATATCATCGTTTCCGGCGGCAGAGGCATCGGGGATCCTAAGTATTTTAGCTTGCTCGAAGAACTTGCTAAAACACTCGGCGGCGCTGTCGGCGCTTCGCGCGCGGCGGTCGATGCGGGATGGATCGCATACTGTCATCAGGTAGGCCAGACCGGGAAAACAGTCGGCCCGAAAGTGTATTTTGCATGCGGCATATCAGGTGCGGTTCAGCATCTTGCGGGGATGTCATCGTCAGATACCATTATTGCCATCAACAAAAATCCGGACGCACCGATATTCAAAGTCGCCAATTTCGGTATCGTCGGCGATGTGCTTCAGGTCGTGCCCGCTCTGATCAGCGAGTTTAAACAAAGGCTGGCATAAAGCAGATATCATGCATCAAACCGCCAAGGCAGCAGCCAGGGCGGTTTTCTTTATGCGGCCGCGCGCGCATTTCTTTGAAAATATGGGCTGTTTTAACACACCTTAAGTATCAAATCACAAGGAACACAACCTGATGTTTAAGCCGGATTTGAGAAAATAAAAGCCATGATCACAGCAACGGCCAAAACCCCTGTGATCAGCTTATCGTTTTTGGATATTTGCCTGCTGCCCCCGGGATCCCTGATGATGCCGAAATTTTCAGCAAGGACTGCAAAGATCCAGCCTACCACCGGATTGATGGCAACGCCGCCGATCACGCAGATGGCCGCGGTCTGCGCTGATGCAGGCGTTTTTATCGTGGAGAGCCCCACCTCGATGAGCGGGACATAGACGCCGAAGATCAGCACAAGCCACAGCAGCGGCGGGAAGATGGCCACATCAATGGGAAAACCAAACAGGCCAAACGCTATGCCGAGCAAGCCGAGCATCAAAGCGCTTGCGCCGACCGGCCTTTTGACGATGCCAAGCGGTATCATAAAACTTCTCCAAACCGCAGCGATCTGGCTGCCGCCAAGAACAGTACCCACGATGTTTCTCAGTGATACGATCGTATAAGTGGAATCCAAACATATTACGGCATTTTTAGCTTCGGGCGGGTAACATTTTTCCTGTATGGTCGTGATCGCGAGTGCGTCCATCGGCCACAACACCACCGCGAGCAGCGCATAAGGAACGGCTTTGATGAAGTTTTGCATATTGAGCCCAAACCCTATGCCCCACTTTTGATTCCACCAGACATCCGGGCTCAATATTGGCAGCCCGGGCTCGGTCTTGAAAAAAGGGAACAATCCAAATGCGGCAGCAAGCAAAAGAGCCAAAACTGCACAGGCAGGGATCACGAGCCATTTTAAACCCAACCTTGTCAGCAGCAAATAGAGCGCGATTCCCGCAACAAGAAGCAGCACAAACAACGAAGCCGCTTGCGCTTCGGCAGCCCAGTTTTGTAAGCCTTCCAAAGAACTTATGATGCCAAGGATACCAAAAAGAAGGATGATACCGCCTTTTGTTCCTTCGCCGTTGACCCTGATCAGCCTGCAAAAAAACTTAAACAGAGAAATAAGCAGACCAATGGCACCAATGAGGATCCCCAGCGGAAGAGGGTGCACCCCAGCCAGCGCCATCACGGATACCACGGGAATCAGCGGGGCGAGTGTTCCCGGCGGCCCCGCATATGGGTTAAAGAAACCGCAGAAAAGAACAGTGAACAACCCGGCTATGACGATCTCGAGCCGCACGTTCTCTGCAACAAAAGTTGGATCTGCAATGCTTAGGCCGGCTGCCCACGCCATCGCAAATGCGGCAACAAGAGATACCTTCCCGATCGCCCCTGACAGCGCAGGGACAGTATCTTCGATCTTAAATCTGTAGTCTTTGAACGGCATGTTGAAACGCCATCGTTTCGGGTTATAATTGATAAGTTCCTTGTTTAATGCCTCCTGACGCTGGTTGCCCTTCAAACCTGTCTCCCTTTATTTCGCATTGTTTTACGTATAATTATACTAAATATTCGCATAAAATACACATAAATTTTATAAATATTCTTTTTCGGGGCGTTTTGAATTCACTTGCTGCCTGCCTTTTGGGCATGCTTAGCAGCAAAAGCTGCTGCGCTGTTAAGATCCTCGGCATTGGGGCGACCTATGCCGATAAACAAAAAAGCGCCGCGGCATTTGAATTCCTCTTCCATCACATCGATGCCTTTGGCTAAAAGTGCGGCTCTTAAGTCTGTTTGTCTTGCGCTCTGCGATACCGACGACGTCATGATAGCCGCACGCTTGACCTGCCCTTTTTCAAGCCCGCGCACATATTCGAGAAGCTCCGGCGCACTCACGCCGCCGTATATGCCCCCGACCACGAAAAGCTGATCCACATCCCCAATTTTTGGATTTGTCCTTAAATCCAAAGCCTTTACGCCAAGCGCCGCCGCAGCCGCCTGTGCGATTTTTCTGGAATGGCCCGTTTTTGTCGCATAAATAAGTGCAATGTTCATCATCACAACACCTCCTTGTCTAGCTATGATTATACAGCAGCCCCCGCATCAAAAACAATGCAGAGTAGGTATGCTCCTGTTGAGCATCTTCCTTTGTTTTTTCTATCATAGACAAAGCTTACAGCGTTTTATTGTATCGTTGGCAATTTTTTTCAAAGCTGTGCAAATGTCATGGCATATTTCATATATATGGTTTATAATATGGCAGTCGGCCATGCCGGCCACAGCATCTTTCAATGAACATGCGGTCAGTTAGAGTCAAAGAACCGCATAGGGCGTTGGGGCTATGTCGCGGCAAGATCCGAGGAGGCATTTGATGGATACGGGTACACTGCTTTTCAATAAAACGCTGGACGACGCGCTGGCTATAAACAAACGCTTCCTTAAAAAGCGCAGCGCTTATCTGCCTGCGTTTACGCGTATTGCAGCGCATATCCGCAAGGCGGCAAAAATCCGTACGGTGCTTGCTGAAAAAGAAGGGATCGTCGTGCCGCCGGTGCTGATATTGAGCGTCACCAACGACTGCAACTTAAAATGCACCGGCTGCTACGCATGCAGCCAGCAGCGTCATAAATCTGCCGAGCTTGATACACAGCAGCTTGCACGCATTGTCAGCGAAGCTGCGGATCTTGGCGTCGCGGTCGTGATGATCGCTGGCGGTGAGCCTCTTTTAAAACCGGGGTTGCTTCATCTGCCCAGGAAACACCCCGGGCTGCCTTTTGTGATGTTCACCAACGGACTGCTGCTGCGCGGTGAAACAGCACGAGCGGCCGGAAAAATCAAAAACCTGATCCCGGTTTTTAGTCTGGAAGGCGGCAGAGAGCGTACGGACGAGAGGCGGGGTGCAGGCCTATACGATACTGTCACAGAAACCATGCGCAGCCTTGCTAACAAAAAGCGCCTCTTTGGCGTGTCCGTCACGCTGACCAGCAAAAATTACGACGAGATCATCCATTCCGGATTTCTTGACACCATGCAGGCTATTGGCTGCCGCGTGGCGTTTCTCATAGAATATGTGCCCTGCGGCGCCAAAGATACGGCACTGTGCCTCACCGGCGCACAAAAGCAACATCTGCGAGAAAATGAAAAAGCGCTTTATGAAAAGCACAACATGCTCGTGGTTTCGCTGCCTGGTAATGAAGAGCCCTACGGCGGCTGTCTGGCTTCGTCGCGCGGTTTTCTGCACATCAGTGCTGGCGGCGCGCTTGAAGCCTGCCCGTTTGCGCCGTACTCGGATGCGAGTGCTGCCAAAATGCCGCTTAAACAAGCGCTCGCCTCTCCGCTGCTGCAAAAAATCCGCGAGAATCACAACATGCTCTCGGACAGCCGGGGCGGATGCGCCCTCAAGGAAAACGAAGAGTGGGTCAAATCGCTTTTGCAGAATGAACCGTCTTCATAAAACCTGCTGTCGGTCAATCCATATTTACCGCGCACTCTGTGCGCCCGTCAAGAAACGCCGCAAGGTTTGCAGCCGCTCTGTCAATCAGGCGCTGGCGAGACTCCTTTGATGCCCACGCGATATGCGGCGTGATGATCATGTTTTTTGCCCGCAGAAGCGGATTGTCCGTGCGTATTGGTTCTTTGGAAACCACATCGCAGGCCGCGCCGCCCACCTTGCCGCTTTCTAGCGCATCAAAAAGCACCTGTTCGTCCACCAGGGCGCCCCGCGCCGTATTGATAAACAGGACACCGTCTTTCATCTGCTCTATGGCGTTTTTGTCTATCATGCCGCGCGTTTGCTCTGTCAAAGGGCAGTGCAGGCTGATCACATCCGATCGGGCGAAAAGCTCATCTTGGCTGACATAGCGAAGGGTGTCCGTTTCCTTCAGTCTGCGGCTTCCGCTGACCGCCAGCACTTTCATCCCAAAGGCCTGTGCGATCTGCGCCGTCCTGCAGCCGATATTCCCAAGCCCTATGAGCCCGAGAGTCTTGCCGCAAATCTCTGTCTGCTGATGGTTCCAGAAACAAAAATCATGAGACGCCGCCCATTGGCCTTTTTTGACCGCTTCCGAGTGCTGCCCCACATGCCGGCACAATTCAAGCAGCAGCGCAAATACCATCTCTGATACGCCCGCCGTCGCATAGTCAGCCACATTGCAGACCGGAATCCCTTTTTCACGCGCCGCGTCTATGTCGACCACATCGTAACCCGTGGCAAGTACGCCCACCCATTTGATGCCCGGCGCGGCTTCAAAGGCATCTCTTGACATCCGCGATTTGTTTGTCAGCACGATCTGCGCACCGCGGACTCTTTCGATCACCTCATGCGGGGCGGTGCGTTTATAAACCGTTAAATCCCCGAACTGCTCAAACTGCTCGAAGGAAAGATCTCCCGGGTTGACCGAATGTCCGTCTAGTATCACGATTTTCATTATTTTGCCTCCGCAAATGTTGTTGAGTTCCTAAAGCAGCGCTGATGAAGTTCGATTTTGGCTCCCCGGCCGCAGCAGCGTATTCTTATTATACACTTGATACAAAAGCGTCTCAAGTTCAAATGCGCCTTCCGCTCCAAAGACAAACGAAAAAGCAGGCCAAGAAGGCCTGCTTTTTCGTTTGTCACATCTCCCCATCTGCCCTTTTGAGCTATTAAAGAGCCATCGCCTTTTCAAGTACATCTTCGTAGTATTTTTTAGGACGTACGCCCACAGCACTGTCAATGACTTTCCCGTTCTTAAGCACAAATACACTTGGAATGCTCATCACGCCAAACTGCTGTGCAAGCTCGCGCTGCTGGTCTATGTTGATCTTGGCAATCACCGCTTTATCCTTGTATTGTTCGCTCAATTGGTCTATGGAAGGTCCCAGCATGCGGCAAGGCGCACACCAGTCAGCCCAAAAATCAATCAGCACCGGTTTATCCGAATCCATCACTTCCTGCTTGAAGTTTTCCTTGGTTATGTTCTTTGCCATCATTCTCACCCTTTCCCGGTAGTTATCACTACTAGTATTATTCTTTTTTTCTTATACTAAGAATACATGACAACAAAAAAAAAATCTGTGACATAGTTACTTAATGACAAATAATCATAAGTTTGATGCAGCCTCTTTTCAGCGCTATGAGTTCTTTCTCCGCCATTTTTTTAAGTTGGCGCGTGATCACTTCCCTTGAAGACCCAAGCTCAACCGCCATTTTTTCATGCGTGATCTTCACTTCGCCGGCTGCATTGGCATGGCTCTGCAAATACGCCATGATGCGCTCCTCAATGCTGTTGAATATCAGCATTTCAATGGTCTCTATTGAAAGTATCAGCTTTTGCGCCAATGCATTAAACACATAAGCTTTAAAAGGCTGGCTGCGGTAAAGCAGCTCTGTGAATGTATCGGCCGGAATGATGGCAAGCACGCTGTTTTTCTCTGCCTCAACTGAAAAATCATATTCGACGCTGCCCATCGTGCAAACGCTCGCAAGTATGCACAGTTCCCCGGCTCTTATGCGGTACAATGTCATCTCCCGCCCTTTTTCAGAAAGCCGGAAAAGACGCAGCTGGCCTTTGACCACCATGGGTATGCCGATACAGCGGTTGTGGTCACCCATCATGATCTGTCCCTTTTCAAGATCTTTCCTCAAAACGCTGTCCCGCAAAAGCTTTTTGTCTGCTTCAGCCATATCCGAATAAAACGGAAACATGTTGAAAACACTCTCCATTTTGCTGCCCCCCTCCATGTGCGTTTTCTGCTTCTATTATAGCCCTTAGGAGGATCATAGGCAAAGTTTTTCGCACACTTGTCTTTGATGCAGCGATGTTTTATAATATTTGTTAAATATGTTTATTTTTATTATTTTAATGGTGAAGCGTTTTTTTACTGTCGGCAGTCTGCTGTTTGTCCTGATCCTGTCCGCCTGCGTCCCTGACACTGTATCACAGGGCGGCATTGTGGTGCGCGGTGAGCCGGCACCCGCGCGTTCTGTCGATTACGCGGCACTTGCGGAGCAAGAGGGACTGGTTTTTGTGACACCGTCGGGTAAAAAATATCATAAGCCCGGTTGCTCTTATGTAATCGTCCCCCCGATCGCCATCACGCCCGTCCAGGCAGAGCAGGAGGGCTATACCCCTTGCAGCCGCTGCTTTGCAGAGCCTTAAGGCAACGCCCTGTATTGAAAAGCCGCCTACAATATGATATAAATGATATCAAAAACAGATCAGATCATCCAAACTGTTTCCACCACCCCGGTTCCCCGAAAGGAGAACGCCCATGTGTGATACCATCTGCGTGACGCCTGACCGTTCCAAAACATCGCAAATGCTTTTTGCCAAAAACAGCGACCGCGATCCCAACGAACCGCACGTTGTCCTGTTCGTGCCGGCGCGGCAATTTGGCGCAGGCGCACAGCTGCGGTGCACCTACTTAAGCATACCGCAGGCAGAGCGCACCAACGCCGTGCTGCTGTTGAAGCCCGATTGGATCTGGGGCGCGGAGATGGGCATCAATGAATACGGCGTCGCCATAGGCAACGAGGCGGTATTTACAAAAATAAAACAGGGCGGCGATGCTTTGACGGGCATGGATCTGCTGCGCCTCGCGCTTGAGCGCTCTGACAGCGCAGAATCCGCGCTTGCCCTTATCACGGAGTTGCTCGAAACCTACGGGCAGGGCGGCAACTGCGGGTATGCCAAGGATTTTCGCTACGACAACAGCTTTCTGATCGCGGATCCTCAAACCGCTTATGTGCTTGAGACCGCAGGTAAAAATTATGCCGCCTATAAAGTCAGGCACAGGGCCGCGATCTCCAACAGGCTTTCCATACACACCGAACACACACTGCGGCGAGGTATACGCGAAGGCGGCGATTTCGCGCGCACATTCACCGAACCTTTCTTTTCACATTTTGCACGCGGCAAGCACCGGCGTGCGCAGTCGCTCTGCGCCGTGGATCGCGCTGGTACTGACGCGGCGGATATGATGCGCGCCTTGCGCACGCACGCACCCAGTTTGAACGGCCTTGAATTTTCGCGCGGCAGCGTAGGCAGCGTCTGTATGCATGCGGGCGGTTTGATAGGCGACCACACGACCGGCAGTTTTGTGGCTGTTTTGCGCGCAAACATGCCGCCGACCGTTTGGATCACAGGCGCATCCACGCCGTGCATGGCTGCTTTCAAGCCCGTGTTTTTCGGTATCAGTACAGCCCCGCCCGTGTTTGATGATGAGACGCAGGGCAAAACTTACTGGCTGCGCCGTGAGCATCTGCACCGCGCGGTGCTTGCCGGGCAAGTTGATATTGCCGCTTTGCGTAGGCAGCGCGATGCGCTGGAAGCCGCATGGCTGGAGGAAGAATCACGTTTGTTTGCTGACAGCAGGCCTGCCGATGCTGTTCTTGCGGAATTTTCGGCACGCGCGGCCTTGCAGGAGCAGGCATTGATCGACGCTTTTTACTCTGACACATGGAATGCCATGCCGGGGCGAAGCCGGTTCGCGCGCTTTTGGCGCGGCAAAAATGCGGCCTTGAAGTAGCGGCCTATGGGTTGGAGGCTCTGCCTCCAGACCTCCGCTTAAAGGGGCGCGCCCCTTTGGCGGGATTGTGAGGGCAGCACCCTCACGGCCTTGACGACAGTGCTCTGACGGCCTATGCCAGAAGAGCCCACAAAAAAAGCCCTTGAAAAAATCCAATTCCTATGTAAAACAAACCTTATTCAGTTGCATGTATGAAGTTTTTGATGATTTCCTCAAGATACTTTTGTTTGGATTCATCGCAGCTTTCGAGAAGCGCAGTGATGGACCGGCTGTCGTTTGAACGCAGCTTGCCCAAAACGATAAAGTCGGTGGATACATGCAGCGCTTCCGCCATTTTGACCAATGTCCCCAGAGACATGCCCTTTTTACCAAGCTCTATGTCCGAACAGAAATTCACGGATACGCCCAGAAGCTCCGCTAAATGGTCGCGCGTATACCCTAGGAACTCGCGCTGCAGACGCACCCTCCGGCCTATTTGCTTTAACAATTCATAATCTCTCATATGCTTATAATACTCTTGTCGGTTGTAGTAATACATCAACCATTGGCTTGCATTTATTCAGCTATTGGCGTATAATGTTTTAAACCATTGGTTTATCTGGAGGTTTTATGAAAATGAACAGGCCTAAGCTTCAATATGAACAAAACAAACTTGATATGCTGGTTGATGAGGCGTTGAGCAATGGAACGCCGTTGTGTGATACTTATAAGATCATGAGGCAGTGCAGAAAAATTGATGCGTTGATGCTTGAAATGGAAGCACAGGATATAAAGCAGGAAAAGCCTTGAGCATGAATAACATGATCCCCCCGAAAATGCGCAGCCTTCTTGCGTGGGTTTCCAAAGCGGCGCGCCCCTTCGGCAGGGGTACGGTGACAGCGTCCCCGCGTGCAGCGCCGGCTTAATGCCATAACTCCATAGAACCAGCAAGCCCCTCAGCCCGCTTTCTGCGCGCGCGCTCTGTCTCCCTTATCGAGCACGGCCTTGCGCAGCCTTATGCTCTTCGGGGTGATCTCCACCAGTTCGTCGTCCGCGATAAACTCGAGTGACTGTTCAAGGCTCAAAGCCACAGGCGGCGTTAGGCGCAGCGCCTCGTCCGCGCCCGATGCGCGCGTGTTGGTCAGCTGCTTTTTCCTGCACACGTTGATGACGATGTCTTCCTGGCGCGCGTTCTCGCCGGCCACCATGCCCGCATACACCTGTACGCCGGGGCCGATGAAAAGCCGCCCGCGCTCCTGCGCGTTAAAAAGCCCGTAGGCCGTTGTTTCTCCCTGCTCATGCACGACGAGCGAGCCGCGCTGCCTTTCAGCGATCTCTCCGGCCCATTCTTTAAAGCCGTTGAATATATGGTTCAATATGCCGTTGCCCTTTGTATCGGTCATAAACTCGCTGCGGTATCCAATGAGCCCGCGCGCCGGAATGTCAAAGCATATCCGCGTGACGCCGCCCTCCGTGGACATATCCACGATCTCCGCCCTGCGCTGTCCCAGCTTTTCGATGACCGCTCCTGCATAATCGCCCGGCACGTCGATCATCAGCAGCTCATAAGGCTCAAGCGTGTGGCCGTTTTCCTGCTTTGTGATCACGCGCGGCCGTGACACCGAAAACTCATAGCCCTCGCGGCGCATGGTCTCTATCAGTATGGAAAGGTGCAGCTCGCCGCGCCCTGATACCTTGAACGCGTCGGTCGTCTCTGTTTCCTCCACTTTGAGGCTCAGATTGGTCTCAAGCTCCTTGAAAAGCCGCTCACGCAGATTGCGCGACGTCACATATTTGCCTTCTCTGCCCGCAAACGGGCTGTTGTTGACAATGAAATTCATGGAAACCGTGGGTTCGTCTATCTCGACAAACGGCAGCTGCTCGATATGCTCTGCGTCGCACACCGTCTCTCCGATATTGACATCCGGCAGCCCCGCGATGGCCACGATATCGCCGCAATGCGCCTGCTGCGTTTCGTTGCGCTTGAGCCCCGCAAACTCATAGAGCCGCGTGATCTTCACTGGCTGCGCCGTACCGTCGTTGCGGCAAAGCGCCGCAGCCATATTTTTTTCCGCAGAACCGCGCGCAATACGCCCAATTGCTATGCGCCCCAGATAATCATCGTAATCGATGCTCGACACAAGCATCTGCAAAGGCCCGTCCGGCTCACCCTCCGGCGCTGGTACGTGCGCAATGATGGCATCTAAGAGAGTCATGATATCGCCGCCCATATCGTCCGCTTTATAAGATGCAGTGCCGTCCTTCGCGGAAGCATACACCACGGGGAAGTCGAGCTGATCTTCAGATGCGCCAAGTTCGATAAAAAGATCGATGATGCCGTCAAGCACCGCCTCGGGGCGTGCGCCCGGCCTGTCCACCTTATTGACCACCGCGATCACGTGTTTACCGAGCGCCAGTGCCTTTTTAAGCACAAAACGCGTCTGCGGCATGCAGCCTTCAAAAGCGTCAACAAGCAGCAGCACGCCGTCGACCATGGTCAGCACGCGCTCCACCTCTCCGCCGAAGTCCGCGTGGCCCGGCGTATCCACGATGTTGATCTTTGTCTCTTTGTATATGATAGCGGTGTTCTTGGCAAGTATGGTGATGCCGCGTTCCTGCTCTAAGTCCTGCGAGTCCATCACGCGTTCGCGCACTGCCTCGTTGCTTCGGAATATGCCCGTTTGCTTAAGCATCTGATCGACAAGTGTCGTTTTGCCGTGGTCAACGTGCGCCACAATGGCAATGTTTCTGATATTTTTGTACATCATATTCTCCGTCCGATAAAAAAGTCACAGCGGAGTTGATTATATGCTTTTATGCGCCGATTGGCAAGTTTTTTGATTGGGAAAACGCCGATTGATGGCTTTTAAGCTAAGATCTAAACATGCCTTGATGCTCTTGTTATCCCGCAAGATCGCAGAAACCGAACATCAGCGCGTCGGGCACTTTGCGCTGGCCGGTCAGCGAGCCGCCGTACCGGCTGATGTTTGAGCCCATAAAGCTCATCGTGGCCGATCTGCCGCCGTCAAGATTGTAAGCCACCTCACACCCATGCTGCGCAAAAACATCCGCAAGCTCCACCATCGTTAAGCCCACGCTGTATTTCTTCTGCCTTCCGTCCGCCACCACGAGTATGTAATGGTTCGGCTCCACCATGCCCACAGCGGTGCGCGGGTTTCTGCCCTTAAGCCGCACTTTATGCAGGTTTGGCTGGATCACTCCGCCTTTGACCAGCGTCGGCCCGAAAGAAAACGTGTTGACAACACCGTCTTCGAGCAGCCTCGCTGCCGTGGTTTCCCCCGGTTTGAAAACGCGCAACGAGCCGTCCGGATAAAACGCGAGCGTGTCGCCCTTTTTGTTGTTAAGATACAGCTTACCATCACGAATGATGATGCCTTTTCTGTTTTTATCAGCCCTGTTCATGTAATCGCCGTTCACCGCGATCACCGCGTTATAGTTTCTGGCGATCTTGTATAATGGCAGCGCACCCCTTCCCGGTTTTTTTGGATTGCCGAACCCGGCGCGCTCCGCCCCGCCCTGCTTTGTCCGCACTTCGGCAACAAAATACGTCTTTGGCCCTTTTTCGATATGCACGCGGTTTATTTCAACAAAAAGCTCAGAAGACCGGTACAGCCAGTAACCGTTTTTGGCGTCCTCGATAACTTCCTGTATGCCCTCATTCGCAAAGTAGGGATCTGTCAGCGCTGCATAGACAGGCTCCGGCTCGGCCAGCGCAACGGATAAAGCCACAGGCGCCAAAATCGGTTCGGGTACAGCAGCTGCCTTTGAAACAGTCTCAGGCAGCAGCTCAGATGCAGCAACCGGCACAGGCGCAACCGCACCGGCCGCCAGTAAAAGCGACAGCATTGCGGCGATCAAAATAAAAATGATTCTTTTGTGCACCATGTTTTGCCTCCGGTCAAAGAAGGATAAAAGCGCCGGATGCCGCCGGCTTGTGACGATGGCTTGGCTTTTGTTCAATCAGTGCTTATGCCAGGGGCATCAGCGCCCGGGCGTAGGTAAGCCCGGCAATTCTCATAAAATAAAGGCTTCCCCATGCTTTTTTCTATTAATTAAACAATAATCAAGAATATTCCGTTTGTCAATATGATTGTCTTTTGCCGGCTCACCAACGCCGGGTTGCGCCGCCCCTCCGCCATATCATCCCGGCTTAGCAGTCACGCCCGGGCCATGCAGGGTTGCCCTGCCGCCTGACAGACGCCTTAATTCTATCTGTACATCAATACGTTCTTTGAGCGCCTCCACATGGGAAATCACGCCGATGAGTTTGCCCTCGCGTGCGCCGAGTGCGCAAAGCGTCTGCAGCGCAGCCTCCATATAAGCTTCATCGAGCGAGGCAAAGCCTTCGTCGATAAACAGCGAGTCTATCCGCGCAGCGCCTGCGGACATCTCGGACAGCCCGAGCGCAAGCGCGAGAGACACGATAAAGCTCTCCCCGCCTGATAGGTTGACGACCGGGCGAATTTCCCCCGCCTGATAAGTGTCTGCGACCGCCAGCTCAAGCGGCTTTTGCGAGTTTGTTTTGTCGCGCACAAGTAAATACCTGTCGCTTAATCGCCTGAGCACCATATTGGCCTGAGCCAAAAGCGCATCGAACGTAATGCTCTGCGCCATGCGGCTGAACTTCGCGCCGTCCGCCGAACCGATAAGCGCGTTGAGCTTTTCCCACTTATTGAGACTCTGCTTTTTCTCGGCCACTTCTTTTTTCATCGCCTTTAACGCTTGCCTGCTTTGCGCGTTGGTTTTGAGTATCTGCCCGATGACAGCACGGCGCGCCTCCTCTGCCAAAACAAGCTGTGCAAGCGCCTTTGCGGCTGCATTCAGCGCGGTTGGCTGCGGCTGTGCGCCAAGCCGCTGCGCCGTATCCATAAAAGACGCAAGCTTGCTGCTAATATCCTCATCATCTGAGTCAAAGCGCACCGCTTCGGTCTCACTGCACACCGCAGCATAAGCGTTTTCGAGCTGTGCCTGTTGCTCGTCTGCGTCGCTCTTTGTGCGCGCCATGGACGCAAGGTTTTTATCTGCCTCACGCCGTGCCTGCTCCGCGGCTTCGCGTCCCGCTTCCATATTGGCCTGTGCCTGCTTTAAACGGGCAAGAACAGTCTCTTCCTCAGCATCTGCGTCTTTATTCTCGAAAAGCGTGTGCCGCTCTTCTCTGAGCGCCTCGCAACTTTTCGCCGCAGCCAACCGTTCTTGTTCCCGGCTTTGTAAACGCACCGCAATGTTCTCTGCCATCTTTCTGTGCATTTCAATAACTTCTGCGTCCTTGTCCACACTGGAGAACCGCGCCAGCGCTGCCGCCTCTTTTTCCGCTGCTTTGCGAAGCCTTAACTGCAATGCGCTGTATTTGCTCAATATGTTTTCGGCTTCTTCGAGCGCCTTGTCAAAAGAGCCAGCCTGCGTCTGCCCTGCGCCTCCAAGTTTTTCAAGCGCTGCGTTTTGTATCTTTACGGCCTGCGTTTTCTCATCGATCCTCTTTTGCAGATCGTCGATGCGCGTCTGAGCCTCAATGATACAGCTGCGCAAGTGCTGCTGGCGCCCGCAAGCCGCATCGTACGTGTTCCTAGCTTCGATAAATGTGCTGTCCGATTGCGTTTTATCCGCATACGGATGGTGCTGTGCACCGCAAAGCGGGCAGGGCTGGCCGTCTTTTAAGTCTTTCCGTTCCTCGGCCAACCGGCTGTCCAGCAATGCGTGTTCATAGCTTTGCTTCGCCATGCCCGCTTCCTTGTCTGCCGCGGCGGACTGCGCCATAAGCTGCTTGTGCATCTCCTTAAGCTTGCCGATTTCGCTATGCATATTTTCAAGTGCCTGTGTGGCCTCATACAAGGGGACGGCCACGCGCAATGCGGCCGTGCGCTGCTGCCAGTATGCTTGCTCTTTTTGCATCAGCGTGCTGTCTGTTTCAAGGCGAATGGCTTGCGCCTGCGCTTTGGCCTGCTCAAGCTCAATCTTTGCGTTTTGCTTGAGCTTCTCACCCAGCCCGGCAGATTCATACAGCATTTTGTATTCATCGGCAGGCGCCTGAGGGAAATGTTTTTTAAAAATGTCAAGAATGCGGCTCTTATTTTCACGGATCTGTTTTTTCTCTTCGTCACACTCTAGGTCCATACGCGCTATTTCCCGATCCTGTGCTTGTATCTTCAAATCGAGCGCGCGCACCTGTTTGAGAAGTATTGCTGTCCTATCCTGCACTCCCTGTTGCTTTTCAAACAACTGCGCAGCCTCTTTTTGTTTCTCCTGCGCAGTTTTGACGGCCTCATCCAAAACGAGCTGCGCCTGACTGTACTGCAAATGCTTTTCTTTCAGGGCTGCAAGCGCTGCCGCTTTACTTTCGCAGCTGCGCAAAGACGCACCGAGCGCAGTATGATTTTCTGCCAGCAGGACAAGCTGCCGCTGTTCATCTTCAAGCAGTTTTTCCTGCTCAGAACTTATCAGCTTGACTTCCCCCATGCGCGTACCAAGTATCTTGAGTTCCTGTTCGAAAAGTTTTGTCTTTCTGTAAACCGCTGCCGAAATACGGCGGTAAATGTCCATTTCGGTGATCTTTTCAAGTATCTCCGCACGCGCTGTGGAATCCGCCTGCAAAAATTCAGCGAAGCGGAACTGGGCAAGCATGATGGAACGCGTGAAACGTGAAAAATCCAGTCCGGTTATTTCCACGATCATTTCATCCATTTCGCGAATGCGTGCCGCCAGAACGTGCCAGCCGTCAGCTTTCTGCTCATATAGCTCGCGTTTGGCTGCGCGATAGGGCTTGCTTCCTTTACTGCGTTCATGCACGAACACGGCTTTGTAACGCTTGCCGCGCGCGGTAAACACCGTTTCGGCAAGGCAGTACTGCGCATTTTTGTTCATGAGTTCGTCCTGCATGTCGCTGATTGAACTGACCCGCGGCGTTTTGCCGTAAAGCGCAAGGCATAAGGCATCCAGCACCGTGGTCTTGCCCGCGCCTGACGGCCCCACGATGGCAAAAAGGCCGCCTGCATATGCGGGGTCACAAAGATCGATCTCAAACCGTCCCGCCAGAGAATTGATATTTTCTATCACCGCTTTTTCTATGCGCATGATTCTTCATCCTCCAGCATGCGTACGGCTTCGTCAAAGCAGGATATAAGTGCCTGCCGTTCTTCATCGCTGAATGCGGCCGAATTAAGGCAACGCAGGAACACTTCCTGCACTGACAGGCTTTCAAGCGTTTCGTTGCCGGCATCAGAAAGCATTTCGCTGACCGCCGCCGCGTTGCGAATCGAAAGCACCTGTGCCAAGCCGCCTTTGACTGCATTGAAAACATCCGCCGAAAGAAACGGGCACGGTGTCGTATCCGTGTATGTGACTTCGATCCAAACATCCTCGCCGGCTATGGCCGCAAGCTGTGCCATGATCTGCTCGCGCGATCCGCTGATCCTGTGAAGCGTTTGGAAAACAGGCACCGCGATTGGCTGTATGTTCAAGCCGCTGCCGTCAAGTTCCGCTTCGATCACATATTTTTCACGGCCGGTTTCCGCAAAGCTCATGGGAAGCGGGCTTCCGCAATAGCGGATATGCGGCTGGTTCGCCACAACCTGCGCGCCGTGTATGTGCCCCAATGCGATATAATCAAATGCTTTGGGGAAAATGTCGGCGGCCACCTGCCCGAGGCTGCCCACATAAAGCTCCCGCACGCCGTCTCCTTCGGTGCGCAGCGCGCCCGCTGCAAAAAGATGGCCCGTTGCCACGATGGGCACTTCACCGCATTCTTTTTTAAGCCTGAGCGCCTCGTCTGCCGTCTCCCGGTAGAACCGCGCGGTTTCAAGAGCGATCATTTCATCACTTGTCAGCGCATCGTCAGACAGGCGCACCATCTCGTTCTTGCGCAGATACGGCACGGCACAGCAGAGAGCCGCTGTGTTGCCGTCTTTATCTTTAAGCTTTATCACATGCCTTTGCGGTGCGGACGGCAGCCCAACCGTATGGATATCAAGATGCTCAAGCACGCCCGCGGGAGCTTCGATCAGCGCCGGAGAATCATGGTTTCCTGCAATGATGATGACGGTTTTGCAGCATGTCCCAAGCAACGAAGTCAAAAAACCGTAATAGAGGCGCTGCGCAGCTCCGCCGGGCGCCCCGGTATCAAAAACATCTCCGGCAACGATCAGCGCGTCGATGTCTCGTCGGCAGATTGTCTCTACAAGCCAGCTTAAAAACTTTTCATGCTCATCGTATCGTTTCTTTGCATATAGCGTGTGCCCGATATGCCAGTCTGATGTGTGCAGAAGCTTCATAACCGCCTCCCCAATCTTATTTCCTTATTCTATCACGCACCCTTTGCCGTTTCAAATAAAAGAGCGCGCCGTTTGAAGGCACGCCCCCGTTTGAGCCCTTGATTTATATTTCGAGCTTCGCGAAACGCTCCATGGCTTTTTCCGTATTCTCACGCGTGTTGAACGCGGTCAGCCGGAAATAGCCCTCCCCCGCGCTGCCAAAGCCTGCGCCCGGTGTGCCCGCCACACCCGCATCGAGCAGCCTGTCGAAAAAATCCCAGGACGGTATGCCGCCCGGCGTTTTGAGCCAAATGTAGGGCGAATTGACGCCGCCCCAGCAGTCTATACCGAGACTTTTTAAGCCTTCTCTGATCCTATGCGCATTGCCAAGATAAAAATCAATCGTGTCTTTAATCTGCTCTCTGCCTTCTTGCGAATAACACGCCAGCGCGCCTTTCTGCGTGATATAAGGCACACCGTTGAACTTGGTGGTCTGGCGGCGGTTCCAAAGCTCTTTGATGGAATATATATTGCCGTCCTTGTCATAACCGTTGAGTTCTTTGGGGATCACTGTAAACGCACAACGCGTACCCGTAAAACCCGCTGTTTTGGAAAAACTGCGAAACTCGATGGCGACCTGCTTTGCCCCGGGAATTTCGTATATACTGCGCGGAATGCCTTCCTCACGGACAAACGCCTCATAAGCTGCGTCAAAAAGGATCAACGCGTTCTCCCTTTTGGCGTAATTGACCCAGGTTTTGAGCTCTTCCTTTGTTAAAACTGTACCGGTGGGGTTATTGGGATAGCAAAGGTATATGATGTCGACGGGCTTGTCCGGCAGTTTGGGCTTAAAGCCGTTCTGCGCGTTGCACGGAAGATAAACGATGTCTTTGTAGCTGTTCTTCTCTTCGTTGAACTTACCCGAACGCCCTGCCATTACATTGGTATCCACATACACGGGATACACCGGGTCCAGCACGGCGATGCTGCTCAGATGGGAAAAAAGCTCCTGTATATTGCCTGTGTCGCATTTTGCGCCGTCCGAAACAAAAACCTCATCCGCGCTGATGCCAAGCCCCGCGTAATCGTTTTGTGCAATGGCTTCTCTGAGCCATGCGTAACCTTGCTCCGGGCCGTAGCCGTGAAAGCCGTCGGCCGAGCCCATGTCATCGACAGCCTTTTTCATCGCCTCGATGACCGCTGGCGGCAGCGGGCATGTCACATCACCGATGCCAAGCCTGATCACATCGCCGCCGTGGGCGTTGATTCTTTTGGCCATTTCAGAAAACAGATAACTCCCTCTAAGTCTTGCGTAATTCTCGTTGATCAGTATCATGTTCAATCAAGTCCCCCAAATCATTTTTAGCAGCTGCCAATGTTTCCGCTTTTCTTTCAAACATTTTACAGTATTTTGTCCTGCTGCGTCAACTCTGTATGAGAGGAATCTTTATCTTTATTCCCGGCACAAAATCTGATGGCCGCAGGTTTTCATTGGCGCCCAGCAGTACGATCGGCCTTACTCCGTGCCGTTTAGCCGTTTTGACGATATCCTCTCCCTGACGCACCGTATCCCAGCATTTCCCATTTTCATCCGGATTCCAAATGTTTACACGCTGCCCGCCTTTGAGCGCAAGCGGGTTCAAGCCTGGATTGAGCGTACAAAACATTTTAAGATCCATGCTGAATTTGCGCAGCACATCAAAAAGCCCCTCGTCTTCGCCAAGCGTATAACTTTGCAGTTGGCTCTGCGCACAAGGGGGGATCACGATGGTTTGCCCCGCAATATGATTAGCTGGATCAAGATAAGGGTTCGCCGCAAGCAAAGCATCAAGGCCGATTTTATGCTTTTTTGATATCGCTTCAGGCGTTTCTCCTTTTTTAATGGTATAACAAAAAAAACCGTTGGGGCAATGTCCCATAGTTCTCCTCCTTAAAAAAATAATTGTCCTATCATGTATATTCCTTGTTTGCGGGATTATGTCACGCCTTGCGCCTTATTCTTTGCGCATCAAATCAGCGGATACATATCATTAAACTTTTTTTGCAGAAACAACTTGCTGGTTTTTTCAGCCAGTTTGCCGAGCCCCCTCAGACGCAGGCCGTTTGCTGCACTATAACAGATTGACAGCGCCTTATTCAGCCTATATAATTTTTATAAATTATTGTGTCATATTGTTGCCTTTAATCGTCCTTTTAGCCGGTTCGAAATTTATTAAACGCTAAATAATTAACCGACAGATATGTTTGTAACGGGGAGCACACAAATGGTCTATGATGCGATAATCACCGGCGGCGGAATAGCGGGGCTGACAGCGGCAGCGTATTTGTGCAAAGCAGGCCGCAGCGTCGTGTTATGCGAAAAAGAAGAAAAACTGGGCGGGCTTTTAAACTCATTCGATTACAAAGGATTTTTCTTCGACGGCGGCATAAGGGCCATAGAAAATTCGGGGATCGTGCTTCCGATGCTGCGGCAGCTTGGCATAGACATTGACTTTATCAAAAACAATGTTTCCATCGGAATAGAAAAACAAGTGGTCAATCTTGTTTCTGATGAGAGTTTGTATGATTATCAGGCGTTGCTAAACAAACAGTTTCCTCAAAGTTCTGATGATATCGAAAAAATTATTTTGGACATCAAACGCGTCATGGGCTATATGGACGTTCTTTACGGCATTGACAACCCGCTGTTTTTGGATCTGAAAAAGGACAAGCAGTATTTGTATAAGACAATTCTGCCCTGGCTGTTTAAATATATATTCACCATAAGAAAAATTCAAAAACTCGATACGCCCATTGATGAGTATCTGAATAAACTGACAGCCAATAAAACTCTTATCGATATGATCGCGCAGCACTTTTTCAAAAAGACACCGGCATTTTTTGCTTTGAGTTATTTCAGCCTGTATCTTGATTACCAGTATCCGCGAGGCGGCATAGGTTCGATCATCGATAAACTGGAAAAATACATCATTGACCGAGGCGGCGAAATACGCAGGAAAACGCAGATCATCAGTGTTGACCCGCAAAAACGGCAGGCGGCAGATACAAACGGCAATATAATCGGCTACAGAAAATTGATCTGGGCGGCTGACCTTAAAACGCTGTACAAAATAGCAGATGTTGATGCTCTCGCCAGTAAAAAAACCAGGCAGAATATATTGAAGCAGAAAAACAGGATATCCGATAAAACCGGCGGTGACTCTGTTTTCACGCTGTATCTGACTGCGGGCATAGATAAGAGCTATTTTGAAAACATTTGCGGCGCGCATTTTTTCTACACGCCGTTAAAAAAAGGTTTGATCAATATCGATCTTAACAGCCTTAAAACCGGGCAAGGACACCAAGGCGCATTGACGGCTGATAAGCAGACGGTCATAGAGTGGCTCGATCAATTCTATGAATTGACCACCTACGAAATATCATTCCCCGTAATGCGCGATGAGAGCCTGGCCCCGCCGGGCAAGACCGGATTGATCATCAGCACTTTGTTTGAGTATTCACTGGTGAAGCATATTTTTGATATGGGCTGGTATGAGGAATTTAAAGAAACAAGTGCACAAAAAATTATAAGCGTCTTAAGCTCTTCTATTTTCCCTGATTTGAAAACAAAGGTGGAAGAGAGTTTTTCATCAACGCCTTTGACCTTAGAAAAGATAACAGGCAATTCAGAAGGCGCTATCACCGGGTGGGCTTTTACAAAAAACAACGTGCCCGTTGTCAAAAACCTCCCAAAAGTCGCCCATTCCGTGCGCACGCCTTTTCCTGATATTTTGCAAGCCGGTCAGTGGACTTTTAGCCCGTCCGGTCTGCCCATATCTATTTTGACAGGCAAGCTGGCAGCTGATAGTGCAGAAAAGAAACTAAAACGATGACCTATTCGGCCAAGCCCGTCATCTGCTTGCTAAGAGTGCATATGCGTTTCCCCATGTCTTTATCCAGCGCATGCCTGGCCGGTTTTTCTTCTATGGTCAGGTGAAAGAACTTGCCGCTTATATCC
The DNA here is from genome assembly GCA_040768905.1 of Christensenellales bacterium. Lineage (GTDB taxonomy): Bacteria > Bacillota > Clostridia > Christensenellales > SZUA-584 > SZUA-584. Next base: position 3,058 of record JAXGMA010000001.1, on the reverse strand, counting down.
TGCATATCGGGATCCGCAGCCAGAAAATAAATGGCTTCCCCTGATATCTTCGGGTCTTTGAGAAAACGGCTGGTCACATGGCGCGAAAAAAAGCGGTACAGCCGTCCGTTGTTGTTGCCGATATTCGTTTTCACGTCTCCGGGATGCATGGCATTGACAGTCACGCCTGTATCCTTTAACTGTTCATCCAATTCCCATACTGTTAAGAGCTGCGCTGTTTTTGACGCACCGTACCCTTTTAATCCAGTATAATGGCGTCTTTTCCAGTTGACATCATTCGGGTCAAGCCCGCCAAAACGGTGCCCCTCCGAATTGATTTGGATGATGCGCGCTGGTGCGCTTTCTTTGATCCTCTCAAGAAGCAAATGGGTCAGCAAAAAGGCCAAAAGGTGATTGACACAAAACACGCTCTCATAACCTTCCTGTGTATAGGTACGCTTTGTAGAATGCATGCCGGCGCAATTGATCAGCACATCGATCCTTGGATAGCGCGCCAGTATCAAGTCAGCCGCCGAGCGCACTTCTGTCAGTAAGCAGAAATCTGCAATAATGATATCGACCGTCACTTTCCATTCGCTTGTGATATCTGTTTTGGTTTGCTGCGCCTTTTGCGCATTGCGGCACACCATGACAATATGCGCACCGCCCTGCGCCAGCCGCTTGACAGCCTCCAGCCCGACCCCTGAAGTTGCGCCGGTGACCACGCAGACTTTGCCTGCCATGGAGGCGCTGCTGTTTCTTTGTACCGCTTTTCTGTTTTCTATAAATTTTAGCTCATCCGGCAACCCAAACTTCTTCATCTGATACTCCTCTTCAGCCGAAAAACTTACGCATGAACCATCGATACAGCTTTCGGAAACCGGGAATGCCGTTATAGATATCTCCCCATAGGTCATAGTAGTCTCTTTGTTCAATGATCCTGCCGTCTTCGTGCAATGTGAGCCGCGTGCATCCATATATCGGCGTGCTGGGCGATTTTCGAAACGACATCGTCATGATCCAGTCCATCATAATAATGTTTGAATTTTGAGCTATATTACAGATGTCCATCTGCAATTGCCTGCATCTTTTTGTCAGCCGATTGCACATGGCCATAAAGCTTTCGATGCCTTGCAGCCTTTGAATGGAATCCTGAAATACAATGTTTGGGTGGTAAAAAGGGTAAATATGAGACCAGTCCGGCTTCCCCTTTGTATTGTATGTTTTTGACCAGTAGACAAGCACGGATTCCGCCGTCAGGGAGGCTTTATTTGCATGCTCTGCAAATACTGATGTATCATTTTCAGCCATAGCCACACCGCCTGTATTGTTAATATTCTTTGCATACAATCAAGAATGTTTTTCATTAATATATCATACTTTGCACTTTTCGTTAAGCTAACGACCCCTTTTTTTCTCAAAATTTACTTTTTTATCATAGTTCCATGACAGTCATAGTACTTTGATGTATTGTGTAGTTGCGGAGGTGATCTCATGGGCGATAACACATTATCCTCTGATTTATTAAGAGGGCATACGGATAAAAGGTGCTAAACTCTCAATGGCAGCGCTGGGTGACGCGAGCTTTATTGATTGCAATCTTAAAGAAGCTGATCTGAACTGCTCCGATTTGTGCGGCGCGAAATTTTCCGGCGCCAATCTGATAAAAACAAAAATATCCAAGGCTGATCTGAAATCTACGGTGTTTGAAAGCTGTGTGTTTGAAAGCACGGATTTTCATTGTTCGGATCTGCGCGGTGTGTGCTTTGACGGGCAGCGTTTAAGCGGCGTACGGCTCAATATGGCAGGGCTTGAAGGCGCGTCGTTTAAAAACGCAGTTTTGCAAGGCGTTTCATTTCGACATGTGGCCAAAAAGTGCCTCCGGAAATCATGCTTTGACGGCGCATCCATGGATAAGCTGACCTATGTCGTTTTGAAAGCCAATGGCGCTGATTTGTCAAAGGTGACTGTCATATAAAAAAGTGCTACTTTAAATCTGCCATAACCAACGAACATCTTGTACTATTCATCGCGCGGCCAGCGGCGCAATGGCCCTTTATTTCCGAAATCTGGCACGGACAAGCAGCACGGTTTATGCCGCTGGTGCTCATGAGATTATGGTAATTATTACGTATTTGTTACGAATGTTTGACTTTTCGTTATATTTCGAGTATGCTTGGTATGCACGATAACGCCACAACAAAAGGAGTGTGCTCGATGTTTAGAAAACCGAATCCAGACCTCAATGATAAATTAGAGCGCAGACCTTTGAAGATTAAACGGCATGATCTGGCTAAGCCCGTTGCTTCCGCAGATATGAACGCAAAAGTTCCAAAAAAGCCGTCGGAAATCGCCGTTTCAGCCAAACACACCGCTATCCAAAAATCTTTTGAGTATAGACAGCATATTCATGCTTCCCCTAACGGTACCACAGTATCCAAACAGGACGAAGAGCAGTGTGTTCAAGCGGCACCCACACAGTCTTCTTTAACGAAGCATCGCGAGGAAAAACAATATCCCGATCAACAAGAATACCGATCGCGACAGTCTCAAAAATCAAGCTTCATGTCGGACGCAAAAAAAACAAGCCGCAGCTTAAAAAGAGCAGAGGCCAAGTCCGCTAAACCCAGAGAATCAGGCATGCGACAGCTAATAGACCGGAATCTGTTTTTGTATGCAGGTTTTGGGGTTGCCGTCATCGCCGCCGTGCTTTTCGGGCTTCTCATTGTGCCAGCTATAACATCTCAATCAGCTCTCATATACCACGCGCCGCTATCAACACCCTTTATGGCTGGAATTGATGAGGAAAATGCCGAGGATACAGCATATGAAATGGCGGCCGCAAAGAGCATCCCCGCTCCAAAGGAAACGCCCTTGAATACACCACCTGCAGATAATTCCGCAGCCACACCATCTGTCTCAGAGGCAACGGGCATGCCAGCACATAAGCCCACATCTGCACCGACGTTAAAGCCAGCAGCATTACCAACACCAAAGCCCATGGTCACACCGAAGCCGACATCGAAGCCTTTGGTAACGCCAACACCCGCTCCAACACCTGCGCCGACAACGACGTCAA